>NZ_CM178735.1:0-3771498 GCF_058681265.1 Brevundimonas sp. FV1ps31S
TGGCCGGCGGCCTGTTCATCCTGGCCTCCTTCAGCAACGCCCTGCTGGACGGCCTGTGGGGTCGGGCCCTGAGCCGGACACCGGCTTTGCAGGCGGGAGTTCCCACCGTTGCGGCGGCGGCGGGGGCCCTGGCCTGCGCCATGTTCGCTCTGCTGCCGCTGCTGGGCCCGGGCGCCGCGCTGGCCGCCGGACTGGTGTTGCTGGCGTTTCGCTGCGCCTTCTCCCTGATGGACGTGCCGCACAATGCGGTCGCCGCCGTCTTGGCCGGAACACACGGTCATCTCGCGGTGGCCCGATGGCGGACGGCGATCGGCGCCGGCGCCGCCCTCGTCGTGGCCGCGACCGCCATCCCCCTGCTGATGGCCAATGCGGCGGGGACGGGGACTGCGAAATGGCTTCTGGTCGCAGTGGCCGGCGCCGCCCTGGCGATGCTGGCGCCTCTGCCCTGGCTGCTGGCGACTGTGCCTCGCGAGGCGATGCGGTCTGCGCCGCCCGCCCGGCTCGGAACGGACGCGGCGCGACGTCGCGACCTGCTTCGGTTCTGCCTGGTTCAGATGGTCGGTTTCGCCGCCCTCGCCTCGGTCGGCAAGGCCATCCTTCATCTCGACATCGCCGGCACGGGCGTTATGGCCAACGCCCTGTTGCTGATCGCAGCGCTTCGCCTGGCGTCGATCTGGATATGGCCGCCCCTCACCGCGCGCCTGCCGTTGTCGGCCAGCCTGGCCGTGGCCTACCTGGCGACGGGAGTGGCGGTTCTTCTGCTACCGGTCGGCATCGGCCACGGCGACATCGCTGCCCTGGCCGTGCTGGGCGCCTATGGCGTCGCCGTGGGCGGGGTGATTCTGATGGTCTGGTCGCGCTTCTCCGAACTTCTCGCCCAGCTGGATCTCGGCGCCGACCGGGGCGCGGCGGCCTATGGCTACAGCCTGTTCACCGCCACCACCAAGATTGGTCTGGGCCTCTCCGGTCTGATGACCGGCCTGTGGATCGCCGATCACGCCCCCCCGCTGGACGCCTCCAATCTGTCGAACCTGGCGCTCGTTGTCGCGACGCTCTGCGGCGTCTGCGCCGTCCTGGGATGGCGGGGACGCTCCAGCCGGCGTTCCGCCATGCTGACACTGCGGACATGATGCGGCTGCGACCCGCAAACGCACTGACCCAAAGGGCGCCGCCTGCAGTCTTCCCGGCGCCCCGTCCCGGGACAGCGACGAATGCTCCATGCCGAATTGCGACACGCCTGTACTCACGATGAGCCGAAGACAGCGGGCGTCTCCAAGCTGTGGAGCCGCCGTCTTAACGCTGTCGGAGCGCGGTTTGATTTCAAATCAACCGTTTGCGTCCTCTTCGCCGATCGCCCCGTTAACACCCATGCCTAATTTCTATTAGCCATTGTAATGGATAGATTTTTGCATGAGCCGGCTGGCCCGATGTCGGGCTTGCTGGAGAAACCTCGTGACCAAAAAAATCCTCATCCTCACCGCCGTTCTCGGCGTCGCGACGGCCGGGGCCGCCCATGCTCAAAGCATCGGGTCAGGCCAGTCGAACAATGCATCCGTCCGCTCGCAGCTGAACGCCACGATCACCGACGTGAACAATTCGGTTTCCGTCACCTCCGCCGCCATTTCCAACAGCGTGACCATCGACGGCGGCACGGCGGTGTCCTTGAACAACACTCAGAACGCCTGGGGCGGCGCCTCGTCCCAGCTGAATGCGACCATCGGCGATGTCTCCGAGGACGTCTCGGCGACCTCGGCGGCCATCGCCAACTCGGCGACGATCAAGACCTCCGACTGGGGCGGCGTGATCACCAACACCCAGGTGGCCTACAACGACCCGTCCGCCACGCTGAACACCACCATCAGCGACGTGTCGGGCACGGTTTCGGCGACGGCGGCGGCCATCAGCAACTCCGCCACGATCGATTCGCGGCTGGGATCGCTGAACTCGTCGCAGACGAATACCGCCGGGGTTTCCGCCGTCGCCACCACGACCGTGCGTGACGTCTCGGGCGCCGTCACCAACACGGCGGCGGCCATTGGCAACAGCTTGACCGTGACCGGCTTCTGAATGGACAGGCCGGCGTCCCCGCGAAGGCGGCGTCGGCCCTTTCCGCCGCTTCACCCCGCTCTCCTTCCCGCTGAGATGACACATATCATGACCAAGACGCCGCTCTTGCCGCTCGTAATCCTGACCCTGTCCGGTCTCTCCGGGCGGGCCATCGCGCAATCCTCGACCGAGTCCGCCGGGGCGGCTTCGATGGAGGCCGGCTATGGCCGTTCCGGCGCCGTCGCGACCCAGACCTTCAACCCCGTCACGCGCGACGCCAACGGCAATCGGCTGGTCTTCAACGGCGTCATCGTGAACAGTCAGGCCGGCACGAGCGTCAGCTACACCAGCACGGGGTCGAACACGCAGTCGGGAGCCGCCTATTTCGACAGCGGCGCGGCGGCGCTGGGCGATACGAGCAGCGCGACGGCCGTGGGCAACCTGGTCAACGTCTCCATCATCGGCCACGGCAACACCGTGGTGCTGAACAGCCGCCAGACCAACAGCGGCGACGTCAGCGCCAATGTGCGGAAGTCCGGCTCATGAGGCGGGCGGCGATCATAGGGATTTCGCTCGGCCTGACCACCGGAGCCGCGACGGCGGAGCCTTCGCGGGGAATGAACCCGGGTCCGATCCGCGGCGCCCCCGCCACGGCCAATCCGTCTCCCTATTCTGCGGCCCTGACCTGCTTGTCGCGACGGGGCGGCTGGATCGGCGGCGCCCCGCCCAGGATCGCGGTGGGACGGATTGCGGACATGACCGGGCGGGTCGATCTCCAGACCGGCGCACGCGTCTCGCAGGGCGCCGCGCTGTTCGCCATCACGGCCCTGGCCCGCTCCGGCGCGCCGGTGGTCGAGCGGCTCGACAACACGGTCGCCGAGATCGAATTGAACTATGCGCGCCAGCACCTGCTGTCCGACGCCCCGGAACGGGCCGGTCAGGACCCCGAGAATTTCCGCCCGATTCACGTCGGTCAGGTCGCGGGGTCGCGGTACTATCTCGTCGGCGGCGTCACCGAACTGAATTACAATATCGCCTCGGACGGCGTGAACGTCCAGGCGGGCGATGTGAGCACGACCGGCCTGCGCGGCCTGGGTCAGGCGTCGCGCTATGTGATGAACGTCGCGGTCGATCTCAGACTGGTGGATACGCGCTCGCAGGAGGTGGTGAACAGCGTCAGCTTCCAGAAACAGGTGGTCGGCATGGACCGCAGCATCGGGCTGACCGGAACCCAGGGATCGGTCGGCGGCGTCGCGACGGCCGGCGGCGGCGCGATGGAGCCGGTGCAGGCCGCTGTGCGAACGGTGGTCGAGCGCGGCGTCTTCGAACTGTTGGCCGGCATCCAGTCGCCAGGCGCCAAGGCGAGCTGCCTGCCTGCCGACGACCCTGTCGGGGTCCAGACCTACGCCCTCGCCGCAGGAGCCGTTTCGTGAGACTGAGACCGCTTCTGGAGGCGTCGATGATCGCGGCGGTCGGTCTGGCCGGCTGCACGACCGCGCGCTACGATCCTGCGACCGGTCTCTACGCCAATCCCATCGGCGGCGCGCCGGCGACCGGCAACGACACCGCCTATTCCGCCGCTTTGAGATGTCTGGCCTCGGCGGGTCAGGCTGAGGGGCGCAGCGCGCCGCGGCTTGCCGTCGGCGACATCGCCGACCTGACCGGCCGCAATGACCTGGAGACAGGACGCAAGATAAGCCAGGGCGCGTCTCTGTTCGCCGTGACAGCCCTGACCAAGGCCGGAGTGCCCACGGTGGAGCGCCAGGATCGCGGGGTGTCAGAGGTCGAACGACAATATGCCCAGTCCCATCTCCTGTCCGACACCCCCGAGGCGGCCGGTGAAAGCGCCGAGAATTTCCGCCCGATCTATGCCGGTCAGATCGCGGGTTCGCGATACTATGTCGTGGGCGGGGTCACCGAGCTGAACTATAATCTGCGCTCATCCGGGGTCGACGTCTCTGCCGGGGGAATCGAGGCCACCGGGGTCAAGGGGGCGCTGACCACCAGCGGCTATGTGATGAACATCGCCATTGATCTTCGCCTGATCGACACCCAATCGCAGGAAGTCGTGGCTACGGCCTCCTATCAGAAGCAGCTTGTCGGCCGGGAAATCCGCGTGGGCGTATTCGACTTCACGCACGGCAATATTTTCGACCTTTCAGCTGGAACCGCCGGTATGGAGCCCATCCAGTTCGCGGTCCGGACCGCGATCGAGCGCGGCCTGTACGACTTCGCCGCTGACCTCTACGCCATACCGCGCGACCGCTGCCTCGCTCGACCAGAAGCGGAGCTGCAAAGCGAGAGCCTGTTGGCGCTGCGGGCGGCGCAAGCGGCTGCGCCCCAGCCTGAACGGCCGTCCGCCCAGTCGCCCATCGACCGTCCCGCCCCGGCCCGCCCGGCGGGACCGCCGGCCCGCTGGGTGCTGGATCCCTCAAGCTGGCGCACCGCGCCGTCTTCAGCGGTGGTTGGGACGACGGCTGCGAGCGGTTGAGCCGCCAAGAACTTTTCGACTTCCCTGGTGCGAATTGAAGAAGGCCGTCGCGACGCTCGCGACGGCCTTTCTTGTTTGGTTCGTTCCGCCGTCCGTCGCGCGGGACGGTGTCGTCCCGCGCGACAAAACAGTCAAAGGCCGCCGGTCACTCGGCTGATGGTCGCCGAATTGCCGATGGCCGCCGCCGTCAGCGTCGCCGAATCCACAGACCGGACCGTGACGGTGGATATCGCCTGCGTCAGGGCCTTGTTGTCCTGAACAGAGGTCGCCGTCAGCATCGTGTCCGGCCCGGTGTTCAGCGTCAGCGAGTTGGAGATCGCCGCCGAGGTGGCTGACACCGCGCCATCCACGTCGGTGATCGTGGCGGACAGGGTCGCGGTCGGGTCGTAGCCGGACATCTGCGTATTGGTGACCGTACCCTTGCCCGCGCCCTGCAGGTCGATGGTCGCCGAATTGGCCAGGGCGGCCGAGGTCAGGTTCACGGTTTCGGACACGTCCTGGACCGTCGCGTTCAGCACGGCTCGCGAGTCGCCGTTGAAATACTGGGTATTGGTCACGGTCATCGCCCCTTCGCCCGAGGTGGTGAAGGAGTTTGCGATGGCGGCGGCGGTGCCGTTCACGGCGCCGTCGATGTCCGCCACCTTGAGGTTGGCGTCGGCCAGAAACTGTCCGCGGTGGGTGTACTGGGTGTTGGCGACCTTGGACACGACATTGCCGTCCAGGGTGACGGTGGCGGAGTTGCCAAGGGCCGCCGCCGTGGCCGCGACATCGCCATTCACGTCGGCGACATTGCTCGACAGGGTCGCGGTGGTGGAACCCCAGCTATCCTGAAGATTGCGTACGGTCGTCGGCCCGGCGCCGGTGATGGTCGCGGAGTTGCTGATCGCCGCCGAGGTCTGCGAGACGTCCCCGTTGACGTCGTTGACGACGGCATTGAGCTGAGCCCGGACGTTCGCCGTGTTCTTCTGGCTCGATGTTACAGTAGATTGCGCGTGAGCGCCGGATGCAAGAACGCCCAGAGCGGCCGCGGCCGCCAGGCTGGTCATGCCGATATTGTAGGTCATTTTGAAAGCCCCAAGAGGATGTCCGTCGGAAATGACGGCGTTCTTTCGGGTGCAAGAAAAGCCGCGCTTTTCAGCGTTCGACGCGTTAACCGAGCTTCGAGTCGAAGGGCCGACAGGCGTTGAACATCGTCCTCCCAGGACGGAGGACAGGGTTAACCTTCATGCCGCGCCAATGGCTCAGTTTGCGACGGGCGCGACTTCGCTTGCCTCGCATTGGTACATTCGCGGACTGACATACACCTGCCGCCGGACATGAGCATGCCGGGGGGCGCGGTTCTCAGAATTCCTCCCAGACCTCCGACGAGGCCCCTCCGCCCACGGCGCGGCGCGGCGCTCGCTCGCCGGCGAACTCGGCGATCCGGGCCGGGGCCGCCTGGACCGGCTTGACCGGCGGCGAAGCCGCCGTCGTCTGGACGGCGGCGGTTTTGAATCGTCCGACCAAACGGGTCAGTTCTGCGGCTTCCTGATTGAGGCTGTGGCTGGCGGCGGTCGATTGCTCGACCATGGCCGCATTCTGCTGGGTGACCTGATCCATCTGGTTCACAGCGGTGTTGACTTCGCCCAAGGCCGTGGCCTGTTCCTGGGTCGAGGCGTTGATTAGGGCCATCAGGCCGTTGATCTCGCTGACCCTTCCGACGATGGCCCCGAGGGCCTCGCCGGTCTGGCCGACGAGGGCGACCCCTTCCTTGACCTGGCCGGTGGAGGCGGAGATCAGCGATTTGATCTCCTTGGCGGCATCGGCCGAACGTTGCGCCAGGGCCCTCACTTCGGAGGCCACCACCGCAAAGCCGCGCCCGGCTTCGCCCGCGCGCGCTGCCTCGACCCCGGCGTTCAGGGCCAGGAGGTTGGTCTGGAAGGCGATCTCGTCGATGACGCCGATGATCTGGCTGATCTGCTCGGCCGAACGTTCGATCTCGCCCATGGCGGAGACGGCCTTGGACACCACCACGCCACTGGTTTCGGCGTCCTGGCGGGCGTCGCCGACCACCACGACGGCGCGCTCTGCGCCCTCGGCGGTGCGACGCACTGTGGCTGTGATCTGATCCAGGGCCGCCGCCGTTTCCTCAAGCGTGGCCGCCTGCTGCTCGGTCCGTCGCGACAGGTCGTCGGCCGCGTGGCTGATCTCGTCCGCCCCGCTCTGTATCGATCGGGCGTTGGAGCTGATTGTCCCCATCGCCTGTTCCAGCGAGTCCATCGCTGCGTTGAAATCCGATCTCAGCTTGGCGTAGTCGCCGGGAAAGTCCGCCTGGATCCGATGGGCCAGATCGCCTTCGGCGAGCGCGCTCAGGCCCCTGGCTGTCTCATCGACGACGATCTTCTGGGCGGCCTCGATCTCGCGGCGCGCCGCTTCGGCGGCCTTGCGCTCGGTTTCTGCAGTCTCGAGATAGACGGAGATTACGAAATCCATGTCCAGCAACGCGGCCTTGACGACCGCGCCGATTCGATCGGCCAGCCTGTCGTCCTTCGCATCGCGGTTCAGGAAGCTCTTCCTTTGCTTGGCCGCGTCGGCCACCAATTCCCGAATCAGGCCTTCGATGACCAGGCCGTAACCGCCGATGTACCAGCGGGGCTCAAGGCCGATCCGGGCGTGGACGGCGCCGATCCTCTGGACGCTTTCCACATAGCCCTCGTCGAAGGCGCCGCTCATGATCCTGTCCCAGTGACGCTCCTGCGCCGTCTGAGCCTGGGCCATGTGTCCGTCGCCCTGGAACATGCCGGCCGTTTCCGGGAAGCGACGGACCTGGGCGTAGAAGGCCTCCAGCGCAGGCCCGATGGCCTGGCGTACGGGGCCTTGAGCGGAACGCAGCGCGGCCTTGGCGCCGTCGTCCATCTTCAGGAATGAGAGACGGCGCGTCAGATCCTGATCTTGTGACATTCGAGCGGCTCCGATTTCCTTAGTCAGATGGGAGGGATCGAAGGAAGGGCGTCCCCCGCTTCCCCATTTGCGTTCGGCTCGAACGCCAGGTTCCTCGTGCCTTTGGGCGCGTCCCGTCCGGCCAGGTCAAGGGGGGGGGCGTCGGGTGACCGAGCCGGACGCAACCTCGCCGACCCGGAGCCGGACTTTTGACTGATGGAAATGTCGCTCGGCCGCATGAAGATGCCTGCTGACGCTCAGAGCAAGGGTCAGAAAGCGTAGGTCAGCGAGGCCGCGAGACGGCCTTCGTAACGCTCGCCGACGTCATGGGAGTCGGTGTCGTACCAGCGCAGGTCGCCCGAAACGGCGTCGCTGAAGCGGTGTTTCACGCCCACGTTCCAGGCGGCGTAGTTCGTTCCACCCTCCAGGTCGCGGCGGCCGTAGGCAAACGATAGCTTGTCGGCGTCGGTGATCTTGACCGTGGCCTGCGGCTCGATCCACCAAGCCTCCCGCGCCGCACCATAGGTATTCGAGGCATAGTTGATTCTCAGACGGGCGCTGAATCGCGAAGTGAAGGTGCGGCTGACGTCGACCTGGTATTCGACGTAGGCGCTGTCGACCCCGGCCGTTTCACCGATCATCTCGCGATAGAGAATTTGCAGATCCACCTCGGCGAAGCCGAGGTCGCGCTCATGGCCCAATGTGGCGACGAGTTCGGCCGTGGCCCCCTTCGACGACGTCGCTTCGGACATGAAGACGTCCGCATAGGTCCCGCCTTCCGCCCAGCGGACGGCGCCGAACACGGCGGGCTCCTCGTCGCTCTTGCCCAATCCCTTGCCCAGGTATTGGCTGGCGACACCGACCCGTCCATCGATCTCTCCGGCCGCTGCAGGAGAAGCGACGGCTGCGAGTGCGCTGCCTGCGAACAGCATAACTCCGAAGTCGGCAAGGATTCGTTGAGTGAATCTACGTATTCCGAGTGTCATGCTGTTACGCTGGTAGGGTTTCATGGAGATGTTTCCTTGAGGATGTAACTTCTGGTATTTTATCGAGCTATAAGGTTTTCAGAAATTCGTATGATCCGCTTTCTGATTTATTAACTAGTGAATAGTGCTTAGAAATTCGCTAAGTTGGCAACGTTAACAAACAAAAAGCATGCGAATTTCTGCTTAGATCTGATGCACCGTCGTATTTTCACCTAGTCGCCACGCCACGGCCGATAGCGCAGACTAGGCTCCAGATGCGGCTGATCCACCAGTCTGGGAGACGGCCGAGGAATCTTGTTCCGCAAGTTCCGCGTTAGTAATGGGCGATAATGAAACGCCAGGTCCTGCTTTTCGGCAAACAACCTAAACAATTAGAGATCCTCTCCTGCGTTCTGGAAAAGAACTATGAGGTGCGACTTGTCGCGTCGCGGTCTGAGTTGTTGGCCGTCGTCAACGCTTCTGGCGCGATGTGTCTGGTCGCAGACGTTTCAATACCATCCGGAAGCGGCGTCGAACTGGTTCAGGCGGTGAGGGCGCGGTGCGGCGGTGAAATGCCTGTCGTCATCGTCATTGAGCCCACCGACATTCAGACGGCGGTTCAGATCATGCGGGCGGGGGCGATCAATCTTCTCGAGAAACCGACGTCGGCTTCGCGGCTGTTGGACGCGGTCCGGCGGGCCATTGCCATTGCCGAGGCGTTTTACACCACGAGGGAGGCCAAGATCTTCTGGACCTTGTCCGCCCGCGAGCAGGAGGTCGCCGTCCTGCTCGCGGCAGGACGAACGAGCAAGCAGGCAGGCGACGTCTTGGGCATAAGTCCAAGGACGGTCGATATACACCGCGGCAAGCTTCTCAGAAAATTGGATGTGCCCAATGTCGCCGCCTTGGCCTCCGTTGTGGGGCGGGCCACGCGGTGCTGACGCGACGGGTCCAACGACGCTCGATCCGCCTGCGGACGGGATGGCGCCTTACAGACAGACTCCAGGTCCGCACTCCTGACCCCTGCAAATATACCTATGCCGCGCCGCAAATTGACCTAGTGTGTCGAAAAGACCCAGTGTTGTCGGCGGGGCCAGGGAGAAGCGCCGTTGGAAGCGTCCTTCGCAAGCAGCATTCTCGTGGACGCCCCCATGGCCATTCTGGCGGTTGACGTGGCCGGAGTGGTCCGCTGCGCCAACGCGACGGCGGAGCGCTTCTTCGGCGGCGATGTCTCCGCAGCTCGAGTTACTGCAGCGGACCTTGTGGAGGGGCTGGACCTTGTCGGCGACGCCGGGGAGGAGGCTGTCGACCAGTTCAATAGGCGCAGTCGCGGCATCGGTGGGGACGGCGGGCGTATGATGGCGCGCCGCCTCTCGGGCGAGACCGTCCCTGTAGATGTCCAGGCGGCCCGTTTCACGGCCGTCGGCGAATCCTTCGTCACTCTGTTCATTCAGGACGTCAGCGCGGTCATTAGCGCGGAGGCCGCCGTTCAGGAGCTGCGCAACGAGATCACTCACAACTGGAGGCTGAACTCTCTAGGCGAGATGGCCTCAATACTGGCGCATGAACTCAATCAACCCCTGTCCGCGATCACCAACTATCTGCACGCGACGCGCAGCCTTTTAGGCGGCGCCTCTCCTGATACGGGGCAAGCGATTACGGCCTTGCTGGCCGCCGAGGTTCAGGCTCGGCGGGCCGGAGACACTATTCGGCGCATCAGGGCCCTGATGGCTCGCGAAACAGGCTATCACGCCAACGAAGAGATGCTCGCCGTGGTCGAGGACCTGATGCCCATACTTCGTATCAGCGCACGCGAGTTCGGAGCGAATATCAGCGTCGATGTGAAGGCCCTGGAGATGGCGCACTGTGACCGGGTCCAGATTCAGCAGGTGCTCGCCAACCTTGTCCGCAACGCGATGGAGGCCGCACCCAAGGACGGCATGCGTCACATCGTGATCCACGGCCGCTCCAACCCGGAGGATGGTTCATACATCCTGAGCGTAGAGGATGACGGTCCCGGGATCGCTCCCGACGTCGCTGACCGGTTGTTCGAGCCCCTCGCCAGCACAAAGAAGAACGGCATGGGGTTGGGGCTTTCGATTTGCAAGACGATCGTCGAGGCGCACGGAGGCGCGATGAGCTGCGCCAAAGCCCCCCTCGGCGGAGCCGCCTTTTCCTTCACAATCAAGTCGGATCGGCAGGCGACGGCATGAGCAGCAATCATGTGGTCATCGTCGACGACGACGAGGGCGTGCTGGAATCGCTCGCCATGTTGATCTCGGTCCAAGGCTTTGAAGTCCGATGCTTCTCGGCGCCGGCCGACATGCTCGCCAGCCTCCCCGACCTGCCGGATTCCTGCATTGTGACCGATATCCGGATGCCGGAAATAGATGGTCTTGAACTGATTGCCCGGCTTAAGGACACCAAGGCGGCGGCCTGGCCGGTGATCGTGATCAGCGGCCATGCGGATGTCCCAATCGCGGTTTCGGCCATGCAACTTGGCGCCGTCACAGTGCTGGAAAAGCCCTTTACGCCTGACCAGCTTATCGCCGCCCTGAAGAGCGAAATGGCGGGCCTTGCCCGCACCGCCGTCAGCCCGGAGCTGGCCGAGGCGCGCGCCCGCTATCAGACACTTTCGCGCAGGGAGCGCGAAGTCCTCGGACATCTCGTCCAGGGCTGCAGCAGCAAACACACTGCGCTGGAACTCGGCATCAGTCCAAGGACGGTCGACGTGTTCCGCGCCAACATACTGAGAAAGATGGGGGCCCCGAACATCGCGGCTCTGGCGACCCAGGTCGCGAGAGGGCTGGGCTAGGCCGGGGAGTCGAGCTGGGCGTCAGGCTGCGCCGACGCCGTTTGATCATCCCCCCGACGGTCCGTACGAACGTTCCGGCTGGATTTGAAGCGGCCGGCCGTGGAAGGTCGCGAGGTCGCCTCGTCAGGAATCACTATGGTCCCCGTTCATCTCTCGCCGTTCGACGCCGCCGCAGTACTGATCGTGCTCTGCGCCCTGCTGGGCTGGATCAATCACCGCTACTTCCGGCTCCCCGGCACGGTCGCCATGACCCTCATGGGGGCCGTGGCGTCGCTGGCCGTCATAGCGGCGGACGCGCTGCTTCAAGGCAGCGACGTCTCAGCCCAAGTGAGCGGGTTTCTGGAGGATATCGATTTTCACGACACCCTGATGAACGGGATGCTGTCCTTCCTGCTGTTCGCCGGGGCCCTGCATGTCGATCTCGAACACCTTCGGCGCGGCCGCTGGCAGATCGCTATCCTCAGCACCATCGGCGTGGCGGCCTCGACCGTGATCGTCGGCCTGGGTCTGAAGGCGTTGACCAGCCTGGCGGGGATTGAGGCGCCGTTGATCTGGTGTTTCGTGTTCGGGGCCCTGATCAGCCCAACGGATCCGGTCGCGGTGATGGGGGTGCTGAAGACGGCCAGGGTCCCGCCGACCCTGCAGGCGACCATCGCCGGGGAGAGCCTTTTCAACGACGGGGTGGGGGTGGTGGTCTTCTCGATCCTGCTGGCCAGCGCGGTCGGGGGCGAAACCTTCTCGCTTCCCCACGCCGGGGAGATGTTTCTGGTGGAAGCCTTGGGCGGCGCTCTGCTGGGGGCCGGGGTCGGCTGGGTCGCCTATCGGGCCATGAAGGCGATCGACGACTATTCGGTCGAGGTGATGATTACGCTGGCGACGGTCATGGGGGGCTACGCCCTGGCGACCGCGTTGCACGTCAGCGGCCCGGTGGCCATGGCCGTGGCCGGGCTGATCGTCGGCAACCCCGGCGTCAGCTACGCCATGAGCGACATGACGAAGGATTATGTGCTCAAATTCTGGGCCCTGATCGACGAAGTGCTCAATGCGGTTCTCTTCCTTCTGATCGGGTTGGAGGCTGTCGTCCTGGCCGATCGGATCGGCCTTCTGGCCCTTGGGCTGCTGACCATTCCGCTGGTTCTGCTCGCCCGAGCCCTGTCGGTGGGGGCGCCGCTGTTGTTCTGGCGCCGTCTGCTTCCGATCAGGCTCGCCTTTCCAGTGATGACCTGGGGCGGTCTGCGCGGCGGCATATCGATCGCCCTGGCCCTGTCGCTTCCGGCTGGGCCGATGAAGGATCTGCTCCTGGCGGCGACCTATATGGTGGTTTTGTTCTCCGTCCTGGCTCAGGGGGCGACGATCGGCGGTCTGGTCCGGCGAAGCGCCCGGGCGGCCGAAGCCGGGGATTGATTCTGCATCGGGCGTAGCAAAAAGCCCGCGTCGTGGCCGACGCGGGCTTTGAAAGCCGGAAGTCCTAATTCGGGCCTGATCAGCCCTGGGCCAGGCGCAGGCCGGTGGCGGAGGCTTGTTGCAGGGCGGGACGTTTCTGGCCGCCCGAGGCGATGATGCGGTCGATGCGGGCCTTCTCGGCGCGGAAGGCGGCGAGGTCGGCGCCCGAAAGTTCGGTGCCTTCCTGGGTGCGGACGCCGGCCGGATTGATCCGCTGGCCGTTGCGCCACAGTTCGTAATGCAGGTGCGGGCCGGTCGAGGCGCCGGTCGAGCCGACATAGGCGACGACTTGGCCCTGGCTGACGCGCTGGCCGGCGCGGATGCCCGATCCGTAACGCGACAGATGGCCGTAGCCGCTTTCGAGACCGTTGTTATGGCGGATGCGCAGCCAGTTGCCATAGCCGCCCCAGCGCCGCGCCTCGACCACCACGCCGTCGGCGGGGGCCACGACCGGGGTGCCGGTGCCGGCGGCGAAGTCGATGCCCTGGTGCATCTTCTTGTAGCCGGAGATCGGATGGGTGCGGACGCCGAAGCCTGACGAGACGCGGCGGAAGCTCTGCAGCGGCGTGCGCATCATCGCCGATCGCAGGTTCTTGCCCGAGGCGTCGAAGAACTGCGCCTCCTTGGCGTTGGACGGTTTGAAGCGATAGAAGGTGACGCCCCGCAGTTCGGCGTACATCAGGTCGCCGACGCCCACGGTGCGACCGGCCTCGGTCACGTCGCGGTCGAAGACCATGGTGAACTCGTCCGACGCGCGGATGTCGCGTTGCATGTCGAACTTGGTGGCGAACAGACGGCTGGCGGAGCGGACGATCGAGGCGGTGGCGCCCAGTTCGCGGGCGCTGGCGGACAGCGAGCGTTCGACATCGCCCTTGAGGACGACGGTCTCGTGGGTGACTTTTTCTTCCAGCGAACGCAGGCGCAGGGCGCCGTCGAAGCTGCGCGACACGGTCAGCTGGCTGGCCGGGCCGGTGCGCATGGTCAGGCCGATCAGGCGGGCGCCGCCGCGACCGTCGCGCGGCTTGGCGATGGCGGTCTCGAAACGGAGGCCGGCGCGGAGGTCGGCGAGGTCGAAGGCGTTGGCGACGGTGGCGGCGACGGCGCTGGCTTCTTCCGGCGCGACGCCGGTGCGGCGTACGGCCTGTTCGAAGGTTTCGCCGCGACGAATCTGAACGGGGATGGCTTCCGGGGCGGTCATGCCGGCCGGAGCGTTGGCGGCGGCGAAGGCCTGGGCCTCCATCGCAGCCATCTGGGCGGAAGAGAGGACAGGAACCTCTTCAGCCTGGGCGGGTTGATAGACTCTGCCGGCAAGCAGGGCCACGGAGATGGCGGCTGCGGCGGTCGCGACATGCGGCGCGAGACGCATCGGTTGGCGGCGAGGGTCGAACTGAGCCATCGGTCCCATCGTGCTACAACGCCAGCGGCGTCAAACCATATTACCCAAGAAACGCGCCACGCCCCAGGGGACGCGAAGCTGAAGCCTATAACCCGGCTGTCTCACTTTGGGAAGACGGACCGTTACAAAGCGTTAAGGGCCGTATCAAACTGCGTAATCCTGCGTAGACGATTCCTGGTCGCTTGCAGTATCTCCAACAGCAAAGCCTGCGAGGACTTGTGCGAACGACTCGCGTCGCGCCCTCTTATCGCCCTGCTTGGCTGCAACAGAAACCTGCGGCAGGCGTTTAACGGCCACGCTTGAGGCTTGTATTCACATCGGGGGTGGCGATGGTGGTCCGGAAATCCGTTTCCAATCGACGCGACTTGTCAGTTTGACCGAAGCCCCGGCCAGTTCCCCCGCCCTGCCTGACTCAGGTCCGCCGCGCCGTCCGCGTAGGCGCCCCGCCCTATGGCGACGCGCCGGCCTGATCCTGCTGGCCGTAGTGGTGATCGCGCTACTGCTGCTCGCGACGCTTTATCTGAACCGCAGATCGGCGGCGCGCGAGGTTCTGATCGGCTGGCTGGAGGAGCGCGGAATCCAGGCCGATGTAGAGGTGGAGCGGATTGAGCTGGACGGTTTCGTCGGCCGCATCCGGATCGGCGATCCCCGCAATCCCGACGTCACCGTGGAACGGGTCGAGGTCGACTACGCCGTGGCCTTGCCGTGGTCGAAGACGGGACTGGGCGTGACGCCGAGCCGCATTCGGCTGGTGCGGCCGGTGATGCGGGCCCGCTGGACCGGCGGCGAGCTGTCGTTGGGATCGCTGGATCCTCTGGTCGAGGCCTTTACTGGCGGCCCCCCGCGCCCGGACCAGCGCGGGCCCCTGGTCATCGTCGAGGGCGGGCGCGGGCGGCTGGATACAGATTATGGGCCGATCCAGGTGCTGGCGGACGCCCGGATCGACGATGGCAAGCTGATACGCCTCGTGGCGCGGGCGCCGGCGGCGTCGCTGAGCCGGGGTCAGGTCGCGGCGCGCTGCCTGGGGGCAAGGCTCGACCTGACCACGACCGGCGACCGGATCGCCCTGAAGATCGAGGCTGAGGCGGACCGTTTCGCCACCGGGTTCGGTCGCGGCGAGGCGGCGCGGTTCAGCCTGACCGGCGACCTGCCCTATCCCGACCTGAAGACCCGGCGCGGCGACGGTCGGGCCGTGGTGGAGGCGCGCCTGAGCGGCGGCGCACTGGGCTTGGGCGAGACGCTTGCGCGGGACGCCGAGATCACGGCCCGTTTCGACGGAACGACCACCGGATGGATAGAGGCGTTCCGGCTGGAAGGGGCGACGCGACTGATCCTGACGGCGTCGGACGTGGAGGGTCCGGGGCTGGAGATCGGCCGGACGGCGGCCGAGGCGACCAACGGCCGGCTGACGATGTCACGCGACGACGCCCTGCGGTGGAGCCTGGAGACGCCGTTCGATCTGACCGCCGCCTCGGGCCGGGCGGGCCAGGCGCAGGCGCGGGGGGTGTCGATCCGTTCGAGCGGCCTGTCGATCGGGGGACGAGACACGGCCTTCGAGGCGACGGGGCCGGCGACGGCGGCCTTCGATCAGGTCGGATTCGGCGACCTGACGCTGAAGCAGGCGCGTAGCGAATTGAGCCTGGACGTGGTCAAGGACGAGGCTGTCCGGATCGCCGCCGAAGGCTGGCTGCGGTCAGCAGACGGGGCCTGGCCCCTGTTTGGGACGACGGGACCGGATGATGTCGCCGAGTTGGCGGCGATGAAACAGGCGCTGGGGTCGTTCGCGTTGAACGCGCCCGCGCTTCGGTTCGTCACCGGATCGGCTGGGACCCGTCTCAGCCTGGCCCGGCCCGTGACCTTGACCCCGGCCAACGGCGGAGTGCTGACCGTCGCCGAAGCTGGCGAGGGGGTCTATCGCGCCGAAGCCGGCCGACTGGGCGGCGGGGCGCTGACCCTGTCCGCGACGCGCGGGCGGGGCCTGCCTGAGATGGATGTGGCCGTGACGAACTGGCGGTTGACCGAGACCGGGTTCGAGGCCCTGCTGGACGGGCGGGCGCGGCTGGACTTCGATCTGGCGCGGGGGATCGACGCCCGGACGCGGGGCCTGCTGGCCATGGCTGACGGGCGGCTGACCTATGTCACGCCCGACTGCGTCGATCTTACGGTCGAACGGCTGGAGCTGGACGAGAACGACGTTCATCAGGCAGCCGGGAAACTGTGTCCCGAGACGGGCCCTTTGCTGACGTCCAAGGACGGGGTTTGGCGCGTGGCGGGGGGCTTCAAGGGCGTGTCGGCCCAGGCGCCCTTCCTGGGCATGCGATTCGACCAGGCCTCGGGTCGGGTCGTGGTCGACGGGACCAAGGCCGGGGTCGGGCTGACGGCGACGGTGGCCGAGGCCCAGGTGGTCGATGCGACCACGCCCAAACGGTTCGAGACCCTGGCGGCCTCGGGCCAGGCGACCCTGGCCAATGAACGCTGGAGCGGCGGGTTCGACCTGAAGGGGACCGGCAAGGCCGCGGCGACCACCCTGGGGCGGCTGACCCTGGCCCACGACGGCCGGACCGGGGCGGGGGGGATTCACATCGCCGCGCCGGAGGTGGCCTTCGTCGAGGGCGGGCTGCAGCCGTCGATGCTGAGCCCGATGGTCGAGGCCTTCGTCCAGTCGCCGGTGACGGGCTCCATCGGCTTCGACGGCCGGTTCGACTGGACCAAGGAGGCCGAGCCGACCTCGAGCGGGCTTCTGAGCGTGCCGGGACTGGACTTCGTCAGCCCGGCGGGGCCGGTCAAGGGCGCGCGGGGGGATATCCAATTCACCAGCCTGAGCCCCGCCGTGGTCACGGCGCCGAACCAGAGGCTGATGATCGACAGCCTGGACGTGGGGGCGGACGCGACGGCTCTGGATCTGACCTTCGCCATCGACGGGGCCGGGATCAGCATCGCCGGCGGTTCGGTCCAGGCCGGCGGCGGGACCGTTTCGGTCGAGCCCTTCGTTGTGCCGCTGGACCCGACCCAGGCCTACAGCGGCGTGGTGGTGCTGGACCGGGTTCAGCTGGGCGATCTGGTGGCCGACAGCGGGTTCGCCGACAAGGTCCTGCTGGACGCCCTGGTCTCGGGTCGTCTGCCCTTCATCATGGACCCGAAAGAGGGGCTGAAGATCACGGCGGGAACCCTGGGCGCGGTCCAGCCGGGCCGGCTGTCGATCCAGCGCGAGGTGCTGACCGATGTGAGCGCCGGCGGCGGGGGCGCCGAGGTGCCGCCGAACATGGTCGAGGACCTGGCCTATCAGGCGATGGAGAACCTGGCCTTCGACCAGCTGAGCGCCGATGTGAACAGCCTGGACGGGGGGCGGGTCTCGGTCCTGTTCCATATCCGGGGGCGGCATGAGCCGCCGCAAAGGCAGGAGCTGCGCCTGACCCTGGCCGAGCTGATCAGCCGGGAGTTCCTGAACCGCGAGCTGCCCTTGCCGTCGGGCACCCAGATCGATCTTACCCTGGACACCACCCTGAACGCCAACCAGCTGTTTTCCGACATCATGGCGGTCAACCGCGCCCGCCAGGGCCGCCAGGACGACAATCCGCCGGCGCCCGCCGCATCGCCCACGCCCTAAGCCAAACCATTCAGGGACGGTTCACCCGCAGCCGTGCTAATGGACCCATCCAAACTGACCGACCCGGAGTTCTCGCAATGATCAACAAGCGCCAATTGGCCGGTGTCGGCCTCGGAGCGGTCGTCGTCGCGGTCTCGGCCTGCGCCCCGACCATCCGTCTGGAGGTTGCGCCGATCCAGATCTACGCCAAATTGGACGCAGACGTCCGCGTCCGGCTGGATCAGGAGCTGCAGCAACTGCTTCAGCAGAACCCGAACCTCTTCTGATCGCCTCGCTTCTTTTGAAAGGACAGGCCGATATGAGCCTTCGTAAATTCTTCGCCATCGGCGCCCTGGCCGCAGCCGTGTCATTCGGCGGCGCCGCCCTGGCGCAAACCAGCGCCCAGAAGGCCCTGGTCGACCAGGCCAAGGCCGCCGGCACGGTCGGCGAACAGGCCGACGGCTATGTCGGCTTCCGCGTCAGCACCTCCGACGCCGCCCTGCGCGCGGCTGTGGACGCCATGAACGCCGGCCGCCGCGCCGCCTACGCCCGCAGCGCGGCCGAGGCGGGCACCACCGCCGATGTCGCCGGCGCCCGGATGTTCGAAAGCCAGCTGCTGCCGCGCATCCAGTCGGGCCAGTGGTACCGCAACGCCCAGGGCCAGTGGGTCCAGCGTTAAGCTGAGGGCTGCATGCTTGGCGGTTTGGCGCTCTGAAAACAGGGTGACAAACCGCCAAACCGCCATCCCGATGCATTCTTTTGTCAAAGACCGAAGGCTATCCTAGCCCCGATTTGAGGCGTGCGAGGTCCAAGGCCGAGTTTTGATGTCAGGCGGCTGAAATCGCCTGGGTTTCTTTCCGGAATTAGGCGCGCTGGCGCGAGATCAGGCCGCCGCGCGTTGCGCCGTGAGGGCGGGCAGAAGCAGGCCCTCGGTCAAGGCGCGCACGACCGGAACCGCCACGGCGTCGCCCATCAGTTTCAAGGCCGCGCTCTCGCTGGGCGGCAGGCGATAGTCGTCGGGCACTAAAAGGTGATTCGATTTTGTCACATCTAGTATCGCTGCCCGACTCAACGACATTTTGTCCGCGAATGTGCCTTGTTTCGTGTTATGGGAACATAGGGCGAACGAACTGAGCAACCGTATGCCAAGCTTCTACGAATTTTTTGCCGGCGGCGGCATGGCGCGTGCGGGTCTGGGTGCTGCATGGCAGTGCCTGTTCGCCAATGATTTCGATGCCAAGAAGGTTGAGTCCTACTCCACTAACTGGGGTGGCGATGAAATCGTGGAAGACGACGTGAACAACGTCGATGCTACGAAGTTGCCTGGTTATGCCGATCTGATTTGGGCGTCGTTCCCTTGTCAGGACTTGTCTTTGGCTGGCGGCGGCGCCGGCCTCAAAGGCACCCGGTCAGGAACCTTTTGGCCATTCTGGAGCAAGGTTCAAAGCTTGACTGCTCAGGGAAGAAAGCCAAGCTTTGTGGTGCTCGAAAATGTAACCGGCATGCTGTCCTCCCATAAAGGAAAGGACTTTCAGGCCATTTGTCAGGCTCTGCATGACGGCGGCTACAGATTCGGGGCGGTCGTTGTCGATGCAGCTCACTTCGTCCCGCAGTCCCGTAAGCGGGTGTTCATTGTCGGGGTGTCTATCGAAACCGACGTCGGTCCTGCCTTTGTTCAGGACGCTCCTCATGACGTCTGGCATCCGAAGCCCCTTCGAACAGCCCACGCCCATTTGAACCCAGATTTACAACGGGCTTGGGTGTGGTGGCGCTTGCCGGATGTCTCGTCGCGAAATGTGCAGTTTATCGACTTCTTCGAAGAGCACCCTAAGGACGTCGCATGGCATTCCAAAGAAGAGACTGCCAAGCTCCTGGGCATGATGTCTGATCGAAATCGTCGTAAGCTTGAGGACGCTGTTCGCAAAGGGGAGCGTGTCGTGGGCACGCTTTACAGGCGCACTCGCCCCTCTCCGACAGGAGGCGTTCAGCGAGCCGAAATTCGGCTCGACGGGACCGCTGGCTGCCTGCGGACGCCTAGTGGCGGGTCAAGCCGACAAATCGTGGTGTGCTCCGATGCCAAAGGTGTGCGCTCTCGTCTGATATCGGCCCGAGAGGCGGCTCGTCTGATGGGGTTAGAGGACAGTTACAAGCTGCCGAAGAACTACAACGACGCCTACCATCTTTTGGGAGATGGTCTGGCGGTCCCTGCCGTCTCGTTTGTGGCTAACAGCCTGCTCCTGCCTATGACAAAGGCAGATATGGCCCGTGCAGCCTAGAGGCCAATGAGCCAGGAATATCGAGCAAACGCGCTAAGGACTCTGACAAACGACACCGGCGTTTATGCGTTGGTCGATCTTGATGGCGTGCCCATCTACATTGGCCAGTTGATCGATGGGATTAGGTCCAGGGTACGCAGGCATCTTACATCAGCCCGCTCGGACATAATTGCCAATCGCCAGATCGACGTGTGGGAAGTGGCTGAGGTTTGGGCTTGGCCTGCGGAGGGAGCCGAAGCGATCAACGCTTTGGAAGCAGCTCTGTTTGCCGCCTTCGATGCACAAAGCCCCCTTATGAACGGCTCGATCCCTGTGTCTGGTGTCCATGTCGAGCCTTACGCGCCCGTGCAGGCTTTAAACGTTATGCCGACAGAAGAGCGAGACCGCAGAAAAGATCCTGCTGTCCGGCTGCCTCGTCAGATCGAGCATTATCAACGGCTGGTAGACTACATCCTCGTGGTGAAGGACGCGCCGCATCTTCGGCGTTCGGTGGACGCGCATTATGCTCGACTAAGCCGTTACCATCGCGGATTTCTTCATCAGGACAACGCACCGCTCGGATCAGAAGATAACATCGACACCCCTTGACCGAGGCCGCCTGCGTTCACACCTGCACCGCGAACGAGGGGGAGCCCGTCCATGCGTCCGATCCGATCCGTCCTTCTGGCCGCGCCGATGCTGGGGCTGGCCCTGAGCCTGACCTTGGCCGGCTGCTACGACCGCAATGAGAAGAGGCCGGAATCGGCGCCGCCGCCCGAGGCGGCCGCGGTTCTGGCGGGGGTCGATCTGGGCAAGCCGGTGCGGGCCCTGGGGACCGAACCCTTCTGGAGCGTCGAGATTACGCCCGACGCCATCGTCTATACCCGCATGGATCAGCCGACGCAGCGGGCCCCCAATCGCGGGGCGACGGTTCAGGGGACGATGGCGACCTACGCCACCTCTACCGATCTGAATGCGGCGCTGAACGTGGTACTGATCGCCACCGAATGTTCGGACGGGATGAGCGACCGCACCTATCCCCTGACCGCGCGGATCGAGATCGGCGACGACACCCTGAGCGGCTGCGCCGCTTCGGCCGACGCGCTCAAGGCCGCGCCGGCGCCCTGAGGCTGAGTCGGGTCTTCACCACCAGTCGGCTTCGCGCAGGGTGCGGGCGTAGCGGCGGCTGACGGGGACGCTGAGACCGCCCTCCAGGGTCAGGGTGGCGCGGCCGTCGCCGCGATCGACGCCGCGCACGGCCGAGCGGGCGACCCACCAGCTGCGGTGGGTGCGGGCGCCCTCCAGCCCCTCCAGTTCCTCGACCGCGTCGGACAGGCGCATCAGGATCAGGTCCGAGCCCCGGTCGGTGTGCAGGCGCAGATAATGATCCTCGGCCTGGACGGCGTGGAGGGTCGCGCCCCTGAGCTTCAGCGGCAGCCTATCCAGGAAACGGACCGGAGGCGGCGACGCCGTCGAGGACGAGGGGGTCGGCGCGGCATGGGTCTGGACCGGCTGGGCCCGGCCGAGGAAGACGTTGACGGTGGTGACCGCCAGGGTGACGACCAGGACCGGGCCGAACAACTGGGGGAGCGCCGCCAGCGGATAGAGCTTCTGGGCGAAGAACAGGCCGGTCGCCGCCCAGACGATCACGCTGAGGGGGCCGGTGATCACGGCGGACAAGACCGCCACGGTCAGCCAGGGCCGGTCGTCGATATCGACGAAACGGGTCACGACCTGACTGCACAGATGGCCCCACAGTCCGCCCAGGATCATCAGCAGCACCCAGTAGGCCAGGCGCTGGAGATAGGGGGCGTCGCCGCTGCCGAAGGCGCCGGTGGTCGCCAGGAAGACGCCGATCAGGCTGGCGACGACCAGGCCGCGCAGGAAACTTCGGCGGCTGTCGGCGGCGGGAGACGTCATGGCGGCTTTCAAGGAAGGACGCCTGTTTGAAATCATGATTTCCGTCGCTGCGGAAGGGGCGTCCGTTCGCGAAGGGGAGGTGGTCGTTGGCGCAGAACCGGAGGCGCGACGGTCAGCCGGGCTGCAGAAGCGGCGAGACAGATCGCCGGAGTCTCCCCTTGTTTCGTCACGCCCGCTTCGCCCGTTTCGCCCCGTCCATCGTCGCCCTGGTCCTGCTGGGCGCCCCTATCGTCGCCTATCTGGTGGCGGACGGGGGGCGGGTCGCCTTGCTGGGGTTCAATCTGCGGACGCCCGACTTCAGTCTGCTGGCGGCGGCGCCGAGCGCGATCCAGATCCATGTGGCGGCGGCCCTGACGGCCCTGGCCATCGGCATCGTGCTGCTGGCGGGGATCAAGGGCACGCGGCTGCACCGGGCGCTGGGCTGGACCTGGGTGCTGGCCATGGGGGCGACGGCGGTCAGTTCCTTCTTCATCCATGCGATCAATCCGGGCGGGCCGGCCGGTCTGTCGCTGATCCATCTGCTGAGCGGCTGGACCCTGGTGGGGCTGCCGATGGCGGTCTATGCCGCGCGCCGTCACCGGGTGCAGGCGCACCGGCGGGCGATGACGGGCATGTTCGTGGGCGGGCTGATCGTCGCCGGCGCGCTGACCTTCCTGCCCGGCCGGCTGATGTGGGCGGTCTTCTTCAGTTAGCGGGGCGACATGCCGACGACGGCGCGGAAGCCGGCGGCGGCGAACCGGACCATATAGTCGCCGGCCGTCTCCAGATCGCCGGAACGGGCCAGACCGCCCGACAGCCGGTCCAGACGGCCGGTCTCGCCCAGGGTCAGGGTCAGGGCACCCGACAGATTGTGATAGCCCCAGTAGAGATCGACCTCGCTGGCGTCCGGCAGGACCACGGCGATCAGTTCGATCAGCCGGCGGATGGACGGGTCGAAATAGCGGGCCATGGTCTCGCCGCCAAAGGTGGGGTTGGCGTTGGTCTGGGCCACCAGGGCGGCATAGTGTTTCCAGCCCGGCCCGCCCTTCAGCGACCATTCGAACGGGGGCCGCAGGAAGGCCTCCAGCAGGCCCTCCAGGGTCATGTCGGGGCCGGCGGCCTCGGCGTAGCGGTCGATGGCGGCGACCCGGTCGTCGTTCCAGACCTGGGCCCGGCGCAGGAAGACGGCATCGAACAGGTCGCGCTTGGCCCCGAAATAATAATGCACAAGTGCGGTATCCACGCCCGCCTCGCGCGCCACCTCGCGGATGGTGACGCCGTAGAAGCCGTGTTTGGAGAACAGGTCCTCGGCCGCGTCCAGGATCAGGTCGCGGGTCTCGCCGGCGGCCTTGGCCTGGGCCTTGGGCGGGCGGCCGCGTCGCGCCGGCGGGGCGTCGGCGGCCGATTTGCGGCGCGCGGCGGCGATGGGGCGGACGGCGGGAGACGAGGCGTCGGACTTGCTCATGGGCGTGAGGCTAGGCGGGCGGTCGCACCGGTGCAACGGCGCCACGCCCGGGATCGAAGCGGCGGCGCGGTGACGCGGGGGAAGGGGAGGGTTTGACAGACGGCGGAAACCGGGTCAGGTTCAGGAAAATCATTGAACGCTGAATAAAAGCGTCAACGGGCTGGAAACGACAACCGAAGGGGTAGGATCATGAGACATCATGTGAAGTGCGCGCTGCTGGCCGGCGCGGCTTGGGGCGTGCTGGCGGGGGCTTCGACGGCCCAGGACGCCGAGGCGACGGCCCAGGCGGCCAACGCCGGGCAATCCAATATGATCGAGGACATCGTCGTCACCGCCCGTCGGCGCGACGAACAGCTGAAGGACGTGCCGGTCGCGGTCTCGGCCCTCAGCGGCGAGCGGCTGGAACAGACCGGCGCCACCGACATCACCGCCCTGCAGCAGCAGACGCCGAACGCCACGGTGCAGATCGCGCGGGGCTCCAACTCGACCCTTATCAGCTTTATCCGCGGCGTGGGCCAGCAGGACCCGCTGTGGGGCTTCGAGCCCGGCGTCGGCCTCTATATCGACGACGTCTATGTGGCCCGGCCCCAGGGCGCGGTGCTGGACATCTTCGACATCTCGCGGATTGAAGTGCTGCGCGGGCCGCAGGGCACCCTGTACGGCCGCAACACCATCGGCGGGGCGATCAAATACGTCACCAAACGCCTGGGCGCCGAGCCCAGTCTGACGGCGCGGGCCGAGGTCGGGTCGTATAACGAGCGCAACTTCCTGCTGTCGGGCTCGGTCCCTGTCGGGGAGACCTTTGCGATTGGGGGCGCGGTCGCCACCTATCAGCACGACGGCTATGGCGAGAACCTGAACACCGGCCAGGACCAGTACGACAAGGACGTCACCGCCTATCGCGCCAGCGCCGAATGGACGCCGAACGACAGCCTGTTCTTCCGTCTGGCCTGGGACCGGGTCGAGGACGACTCCAGCCCCCGTCACGGCCACCGCGAGGTGAATTCGACCACCGGCGGCTATACGCCCCCGGCCAGCGAATACGACACCTACGCCGGCATCACCGGCGAGCAGAAGGTGGTCACCGAGGGCGTGTCCCTGACGGGCGAATACCGGGTCAACGACATGCTGACCCTGAAGTCGATCACCGCCTACCGCTCGGGCGACACCGCCACCGTCATCGACTTCGACCAGACGCCGCTGCCGACCCTGGACGTGCCGGCCATCTATTCGGACGACCAGTTCACCCAGGAGTTCCAGGCCCTGTTCACCGGCGATCGCTGGTCCGGCGTGGCCGGCGTCTTCTATCTGGACGGCACCTCGTCCGGCGCCTTCGACACCATCGCCGGCAACCTGGGTCTGGCCATTGCGGCGGCGGGCTCGGTGGACACCCAGTCCTTCTCGGTGTTCGGCGACTTCAGCTATGACCTCACCGACCGGCTGCACGTCTCGCTGGGCGGGCGCTACACCAAGGACGACAAGGACGCCTCGGTCCTGCGCCTCTTCTATCTGGGCGCCACGCCGACGCCCTACACCGGCGGCGCCGACCGGCCGATCTTCGCGACGCGGACCAATTATTCCGCCTCGGACAGCTTCGAGAAGTTCACGCCGCGCGCCAGCGTCTCTTATGACTTCAGCGAGGAAATCACCGGCTACGCCTCGGTCAGCCAGGGCTTCAAGTCGGGCGGCTGGGACATGCGGGGCGACGCCGCCCTGGTGCCGCAGACGGTCGACGGCTACCAGCCCGAGACGGTCACCACCTATGAGCTGGGCCTGAAGGGGTCGGCCTTCGACCGGCGGATGAACTTCGCCTCGGCGGTCTTCTATTCCGACTACAAGGACCAGCAGATCACGACCCAGCAGGTGGCCACGGCCCCGGCCGTCGGCATCGCCTCGGTGGTCGACAACGCCGGCGCCTCGACCATCTACGGCTTCGAGCTGGAAGGTTCGGCCTTCCTGACCGACGACATCACCGCCAACTTCTCGCTGGGCTATCTGAAGAACGAGTTCGACGAGTTCATCACCCGGATCACCGGCACGCCCGTCGATATCTCGGACACCCGCGAGCCGCAGAACTCGCCGGAATGGTCGGCCTATTACGGCATGACCTGGCGCGGCGACATTATGGGCGGGGAGATCCGGGTGACGCCGTCGCTGTCCTACCGGTCGGACTACCACCTGTTCGACACGCCGGACCCCATCCTGGACCAGGACGGCTATGTGCTGGCCGACGCCAGCGTGGTCTGGATCGCGCCGAGCAAGCAGTGGGAGGTCGGCCTGTTCGGCCGCAACCTGACCGATGTCCGCTACAAGGTCGGGGGCTACAGCTTCCCCGGCGCGACCTACAACAACTCGATCAGCGCCTTCTACGGCCCGCCGACCACCTATTCGGCGCGCCTGACCTACCGGTTCTGATCGCGACAGAGGCCTGACGGAGGGCGGCGGCCTGGGGCGGCGGCTTGGGGGCCGCCGCCCTTTGCTTTGCAGAAGCAGGACTTGGGGCTAGGCTCGCCTCAACAAGAAGAAGACGCCGAGGGAAACGCCGATGACGACCGACACGCTGACGGACGGGCAGGCGCCCGCGCCGCACCGACCGGGCTACCGCTTCTATGTGCTGGCGGTGCTGATCCTGATCTACATGCTGAACTTCCTGGACCGGCAGATCATCGGCATCCTGGCCGCGCCGCTGAAGGAAGAATTCGGCATGTCCGACAGCCAGTTCGGCCTGTTGGGCGGCATCGCCTTCGCCTCGGTCTATTCGACCCTGGCCATTCCCCTGGCCTGGCTGGCCGACCGGTTCAGCCGGGTGTGGATCATGACCGGGGCCCTGGCGGTCTGGTCCGGCTTTACGGCCCTGTGCGGCATGGCGGGGTCGTTCGGCCAACTGTTCCTGTGCCGGATGGGGGTGGGCGTGGGCGAGGCGGGCGGGGTGGCGCCGGCCTATTCGCTGATCGCCGACTATTTCCCGCCGCATCAGCGGGCGCGGGCCCTGGCGGCCTTCGCCTTCGGGATTCCGCTGGGCATGGCGGCGGGGACCCTGGTCGGGGGGCTGCTCGCGGCGACCTATGGCTGGCGGACGGCCTTCATCGTGGTGGGTCTGCTGGGGGTGCTGGTCGCGCCCCTGCTGCGGCTGACGGTGAAGGATCCCAAGCGCGGCGGGACCGATGCGATCAAGACCGAGGCCCAGGTCGCGGCCCTGGCGGCGGCGCCGGTCGGCACCGACCGGGCAGGCAAGATCGCGGCCCAGGTCATGCTGGGCCTGGGCGCCGGGCTGCTGATCCTGGCGGCGGCGAACTGGCTGATGGGCGTGTCCCTGGGCAGTCCGCTGGTCCTGGCCTTCGCCGGCCTGCTGGCCGGGGTGATCGGCGTTTCCTTGATGGTGGCGCGGCGCACCGCCTCGTTGGTGATCAGAAAACCCAGCTTCTGGCTGCTGGCGCTCGGCGCGGCCTCGTCTTCGGTGTGCGGCTATGGGGTGGCGGGCTGGCTGCCGCTGTTCTTCATGCGCAGTTTCGACCTGACCCTGCGTCAGACCAGCTGGTATTATTCGGGCATTGTTCTGATCGGCGGCCTTCTGGGCATCTGGCTGGGCGGAATGATCGCCGACAAGCTGTCGAAAAAGGGCAAGGGCGCCTATCCCCTGACCCCAGCCATCGCCTTCCTGATCTCGGCGCCTTGTTTCATCCTGGCGATGAACTCGCCCTGGCTGATCGGCCTGGTCCTGCCGGGCGGCGGCAGCAACACCCAGCAACTGGTCCTGGCCTTCCTGATCTTCCTGTTGCCCACCGGCCTGAACCTGGCCTGGCTGGGGCCGATCACGGCGGCGGTCCAGCATCTGGTTCCGGCGGCGATGCGGTCCACGGCCTCGGCCCTGTTCCTGCTGCTGAACAATCTGCTGGGGATCGCGGTCGGCTTCTACTATTTCGGCTGGATGAGCGACCTGCTGGCGCCCCGCTTCGGAGAGGAGAGCCTGAGGTGGGCCATCTACACCGGCATGGGCTTCTATGTGCTGGCGGCGATCCTGCTGATCGGGGCCTCGCGGACGTTGAAGCGGGACTGGGTCGACTAAAGGGAGGCTGTGGACGGTTGCACCTGCGAACGGACGGGGCCTATAAGCCCCGCAACTCTCCCAGCAGCGGTTGCGACGGTCCCTCATGAACATCCACGAATATCAGGCCAAGCAGGTCCTCAAAGGCTTCGGCGCTCCGGTCGCCGCAGGCGTCGCAGTGACGTCGGTCGATCAGGTCGAGGCGGCCGCCAAATCCCTGCCCGGCCCCCTCTATGTCGTGAAATCGCAGATCCACGCCGGCGGCCGCGGCAAGGGCAAGTTCAAGGAACTGCCGGCCGACGCCAAGGGCGGCGTTCGCCTGGCCTTCTCGGTCGAAGAGGCCGTCGCCCACGCCAAGGAAATGCTGGGCAACACCCTGGTCACCGCCCAGACGGGCGACGCCGGCAAACAGGTCAACCGCCTCTATATCGAGGACGGCGCCGACATCGATCGTGAACTGTACTGCTCGCTGCTGGTCGACCGCGCCTATGGCCGCATCGCCTTCGTCGTCTCGACCGAAGGCGGCATGGACATCGAAACCGTTGCTCACGACACGCCCGAGAAGATCCAGAACATCGTCATCGACCCGAGCGCGGGCGTGACCGACGCCGACATCGCCGCCATCAGCGCCGCCTACGGCCTGACGGGCGCCGCAGCCGAAGACGCAAAGTCCCTGTTCCCCGCCCTGTACAAGGCCTTCGTCGAGAAGGACATGGACATGCTGGAGGTGAACCCCCTCATCGTCATGAAGGACGGCCATCTGCGCGTCCTGGACGCCAAGGTCAGCTTCGACGGCAACGCCCTGTTCCGCCACGACGACATCAAGGCCCTGCGCGACGAAACCGAGGAAGACGCCAAGGAAATCGAAGCCTCCAAGTGGGACCTCGCCTATGTCTCGCTGGACGGCAACATCGGTTGCATGGTCAACGGCGCCGGCCTGGCCATGGCGACGATGGACATCATCAAACTGTACGGCAAGGAGCCGGCCAACTTCTGCGACGTCGGCGGCGGCGCCGGCAAGGAGAAGGTCGCGGCGGCCTTCAAGATCATCACCGCCGACCCGAACGTCCAGGGCATCCTGGTCAACATCTTCGGCGGCATCATGAAGTGCGACGTCATCGCCGAGGGCGTCGTCGCCGCGGTGAAGGAAGTCGGTCTGAAGGTGCCGCTGGTCGTGCGCCTGGAAGGCACCAACGCCGAACTGGGCAAGAAAATCCTGAACGAGTCGGGCCTGACCATCCAGGCGGCTGACGATCTGGACGACGCCGCCCAGAAGATCGTCGCGGCGGTCGGCTGACATGCGCGCGCCGCTCTTCGCCCTGGCGTTGAGCGGCTTCGCGGCTTCCGCAGGAGCCCAAACGCCTGCGTCATCCCCTGTTGTCCAGCTGCTTCGCGACGCCTGTGTGGCGACAGAGATGGAGCGCGACGCCTATGACGCGCTGGCGAACGAAAGAGGCTGGTCGCCTCGACCCTATGTCGCACCGGCCGATACGCCCGACGACTGGGGTTCGCGCTATATCGCGGACTCCGCCCAGACCCTGCTGATCGGCTCGGACCGGACGCGGCGTCAGGGCAGCACGACCTATCCCGCGTTCCGCAGCTGCAATGTCGTCATGGTGCGGCCTGCCGGGGAGTGGCGCGCGGATATGGAGGCGTTGGCGGGCGAGCTTGGTTTCAAGCTCTACAAGCCGGACCGCCAAAATCCCTACGCCCGGTTCGTCCCCAGCGAGGGCCAGGAATGGCGCAAGCGCGGCAGTTTCATCAGCTGGTCGCATCGACCCTCCGACGGAATACTGAGACTGGAGATCTACCGCAGCCTTGATGGCGGCTTCCAGTTTCCGCCTCGGTAGGGCAGGCTCCTGTGACGACCTCTGTCGATCATGAGATGGTTCGGGACGCCTTGCTATGTTGACGTTGATTCCAGCAGCAGTGTTTCTGGCTTCCAGCGCCGTCGGTCTGACCCAGAATGATCAGCTCACCGCCGCCGGTTATTTCCGGGAGGCGTGTGTGGCGACGGACATGCAACGCGCCGGTTACGAGAGCTTCGCCGCAAGCCGGGGATGGCAAAAGCTGCTGCGCGTTGTCCGGGCGGACCAACCCCTGGACACGCGCGTCTGGGAGAGCATGTATGGCCTGAGGGCCGGCGGCGTCCAGTCCTGGATGTCCGGTGAGACGGGGGGCGAGAACCCGTCCCATGCGACCTCTTGCGGCATAGCCGTCACGGAGCTGAACGGTGAATGGCGCGCAGACCTCGAAAAGCTCGCTTCGGAACTCGGGATGGATCCGGCCACAGCGGTCGCAAAGCCGAACTCGCTTGAAGCCCGGGCCTGGTCGACCCGCACGTCTGACCCGCTGTCATTGTCCTTTGACCTCTACCCGTCTGGCTTGACCATACGTCTCACGCGTTCGTCGACCGTCGGCGCCAAATAGACCCGGTCGCCCGCTGACCTTACTGCACGGATTGTGTGCTCCACATAACCCGTGTAAAAGCCGGCCGTGACCCGTAACCTGACCCTCGCCATCGACGACGACCTGCTCGACAAAGTGCGGGTGCTGGCCGCCATGAAGCGGACCAGCGTCAACGAGATGGTGCGCGGCTTCCTGACCCGGCTGGTCGAGCAGGAGGTCGAACACGACGAAGCGACGCAGGAATTGCTGAAGCTGATCGACGAGTCCGAAGGGGACATGGGCGACTGGCGGTTCAGCCGTGAGGAAACCTACAGCGGAGAGCCTCGCTTTGATCGCTGGGGCTGAAGTCTTCCTCGACACCAATATCCTGATCTATGCGGCCCAAGGGGGGCGGGTTGCGCCGGAAAAGCGTGACATCGCGCGACGCATCATCCTTCAGGGTCGGTACGGAACATCCGGCCAGGTGCTGGCCGAGTTTTACAATGTAGCGACCCGCAAGGGCGCGCGCCCTCTCACGCCGGAAACGGCTCGGCGCTGGGTTCGGACGCTCGCGAAGAAACCTTGCCAGTCCATCGATCCCGCCGTCGTCCTCGCCGCCGTCGATCTGTCCCAGCGCTATCAGATCTCCTACTGGGATGGGGCTGTCATCGCCGCCGCCGAACGGCTGGGCGCGAAAATCCTCTATTCCGAAGACCTCAATCACGGTCAGACCTACGGGTCGGTCCGGGTCGAAAATCCTTTCCTTTCCGTCTAACCCAAGCCTAACAAGCGAAACGAGACCCCATGTCCATCCTCGTCAACAAAGACACCAAGATCATCGTCCAGGGGCTGACCGGCAAGACCGGCGGCTTCCACACCGAACAGGCCCTGGCCTATCACGGCACCCAGATGGTCGCCGGCGTGCACCCGACCAAGGGCGGCACCAGCTGGACGGGTTCGCACGGTGAAAGCCTGCCGATCTACGCCTCGGTCGCCGAAGCCAAGGACGCCACGGGCGCCGACGCCTCGGTGATCTATGTCCCGCCGTCGGGCGCGGCCGCCGCCATCATCGAAGCCATCGACGCCGAGATCCCCTTCATCACCTGCATCACCGAGGGCATTCCGGTGATGGACATGGTCAAGGTCAAGCGCCGCCTGGAAGGCTCCAAGTCGCGCCTGCTGGGCCCGAACTGCCCCGGCATCCTGACGCCGGACGAGTGCAAGATCGGCATCATGCCGGGCAATATCTTCAAGAAGGGCTCGGTCGGCATCGTGTCGCGTTCGGGCACCCTGACCTATGAAGCCGTGTTCCAGACCTCGAACGAAGGCTTGGGCCAGACCACGGCCGTCGGCATCGGCGGCGACCCGGTCAAGGGCACCGAGTTCATCGACGTGCTGGAGCTGTTCTTGGCGGATCCGGAAACCACCTCGATCATCATGATCGGTGAAATCGGCGGCGGCGCCGAAGAAGACGCCGCCCAGTTCCTGATCGACGAAGCCAAGAAGGGCCGCAAGAAGCCGATGGCCGGCTTCATCGCCGGTCGTACGGCGCCCAAGGGCCGCACCATGGGCCACGCCGGCGCCGTCGTCTCGGGCGGCAAGGGCGATGCGGAATCCAAGATCGCGGCGATGGAAGCCGCCGGCATCCGCATGTCGGAATCGCCGGCCCGCCTGGGCAAGACCCTGGTGGAAGTGCTGAAGGGCTGATCGCACGAACCTCTCCCTCCCCCCTGCGGGGGAGGGGCGTCGCGTCAGCGACGGGGTGGGGGCGGCTAGGCTGGGTCTACCGGTCGGGGGAAGGAAGGTCTGTGGGGCGTCGCCTTGCCCGCCCCACCCGGCTCCGCTTCGCTTCGCCCCCCTCCCCCGTGGGGGAGGGAGAATGAAAAATGCCGGTCTCGGCAGGATTGGACGCTCTCGGCTCAGGCCGGGGGCGTTTTTCTTTGCGGCTGCGACCAATTTCTCACCGAATTGCCCCGTTTCGGTCATGACCCATAAGGAAAGCGAGCCTATATGACGGGCGCACCCCTCACGGAGATGTGTCCGTCGGGGGCCAGGGATTGCGAAAACGATGGCGGACGATGCCGGTCGGCTGAACCAGGTCTTTGCCGAGACCTCATTCCTCTACGGGGCCAATGCGGCCTATATCGAGGAGCTGCACGAGAAATGGGCCAATGATCCAGGCTCGGTCTCTGCGGAATGGAAAGCCTTCTTCGACCAGCTGCGCGACAACGCCGCCAGCGTGAAGGCCTCGGCTGAGGCCGGCGCCTGGGGACGTGGCACGGCGACGGAGCCCAACGAAGCCAACGCCGTGTTCGACGGGCGCTGGCCGGCGCCCAAGCCCGATCCGAAGAAGCCCGGCGCAGCGCCTGCGTCGGCTCCGGCCGCCGCCAAGGCTGCGCCCGTCGAGGTTTCAGGCGACGCCATCCGCGCCGCCGCCCATGATTCCATCCGCGCCCTGATGCTGATCCGCAGCTATCGCGTGCGCGGCCATCTGCAGGCCAATCTGGACCCGCTGGGCATCGAACAGCCGGTCGAGAATCCTGAGCTGACGCCGGAATTCTATGGCTTCAGCGAAGCCGACCTGGATCGTCCGATCTTCCTGGACGGGGTTCTGGGGCTTCAGACCGGCACGATCCGTCAAGTTCTGGACCTGCTGAAGCGCACCTACTGCGGCAATATCGGCATCCAGTACATGCATATCGCCGAGCCGGAGGAGAAGTCCTGGCTGCAGCAGCGGTTCGAAGGGCCGGACAAGTTCGAGCAGAACGCCTTCACCAAGGAAGGCAAGCTGGCCATCCTGAACAAGCTGATCGAGGCTGAAGGCTTCGAGCGGTTCCTGCACAAGCGTTTCCCCGGCACCAAGCGGTTCGGCCTGGACGGCGGCGAGGCCATGGTCCCGGCGCTGGAGCAGGTGATCAAGCGCGGCGGCAATCTGGGCGTCGATGAAGTCGTGCTGGGCATGGCCCACCGCGGCCGCCTGAACGTGCTCGCCGCCGTTATGGGCAAGCCCTACAAGGTCATCTTCCACGAGTTCCAGGGCGGCTCGGCCGTGCCCAGCGACATCGAGGGCTCGGGCGACGTCAAATATCACATGGGCGCCTCGTCGAACCGCGAGTTCGACGGCAACCACGTCCACTTGTCGCTGACCGCCAACCCGTCGCACCTCGAGATCGTCAACCCGGTCGTGCTGGGCAAAGCGCGCGCCAAACAGGCGTTTGATATCCGCGACGCCAACGCCGGCAAGCCCGAGGCGGAATGGGCGCTGGACCGCTCCAAGGTCGTGCCCCTGCTGATCCACGGCGACGCCGCCTTCGCCGGCCAGGGCGTGGTGGCCGAATGTTTCGCCCTGATGGGGCTGAAGGGCTATCGCACCGGCGGCACCCTGCATTTCGTCATCAACAACCAGATCGGCTTCACCACCAGCCCGCGGAACTCGCGCTCGTCGCCGTACCCGTCTGATGTTGCGCTGATGGTCCAGGCGCCGATCTTCCACGTGAACGGCGATGATCCCGAAGCGGTCGTCTTCGCCGCCAAGGTGGCCACCGAATACCGCCAGAAGTTCCACAAGGACGCGGTGGTGGACATGTTCTGCTATCGCCGCTTCGGCCACAACGAAGGCGACGATCCGACCTTCACCCAGCCGCTGATGTATTCGAAGATCCGCGCCCAGCGCTCGACCCGCGAACTGTATTCTCAGCGTCTGGTCGCCGAGGGCGTGATCACCCAGCCCGAGATCGACGCCGAAGTCGCCCGGTTCGAGACCTTCCTCGACGAACAGTTCGAGGCCGGCAAGACCTGGTCCGCCGAGAAGGCCGACTGGCTGGACGGCCAGTGGCAGGGCTTCCAGTCGCCCAAGGACGAGCTGCGCGGCGAGACAGGCGTGCCCCTGGCCAAGCTGATCGACCTGGGTCATCGCCTGACCACCATCCCCAACAGCGTCGACATGCACAAGACGTTGAAGCGGGTCTATGACGGCCGTCGCGAGGCGATCACCTCGGGCGAGAACCTGGACTGGGCCACGGCCGAAAGCCTGGCCTTCGCCTCGCTGGTGGACGAAGGCTTCCCCGTTCGTCTGTCGGGTCAGGATTCGGTGCGCGGCACCTTCTCGCAGCGCCATTCGGGCATCATCGATCAGACGACCGAAGAGCGGTACATGCCGCTGAACAACCTGCGCGAAGGCCAGGCCAATTTCGAGGTGATCGACTCGGCCCTGTCGGAAGAGGCGGTGCTGGGCTTCGAGTACGGCTATTCGCTGGCCGACCCCAACACCCTGGTGCTGTGGGAAGCCCAGTTTGGCGACTTCGTGAACGGCGCCCAGGTGGTGATCGACCAGTTCATCAGCTCGGGCGAACGCAAATGGCTGCGGATGAGCGGCCTGACCATGCTGCTGCCGCACGGCTACGAGGGCCAGGGTCCGGAACACTCGTCGGCCCGCCTGGAGCGGTTCCTGCAGCAGTGCGCAGAAGAGAATATGCAGGTCGCCAACTGCACCACCCCGGCCAACTATTTCCACATCCTGCGTCGCCAGATGCACCGGCCGTTCCGCAAGCCGCTGATCCTGATGACGCCCAAGTCGCTGCTGCGTCACAAGAAGGCGGTCTCGTCGATGAAGGATCTGGCGGAGGGTTCGTCCTTCCACCGCGTCCTGCACGACGACGCCCAGACCCGCCCCGACGTCGCCGGGATCAAGATCAAGGCCGACAAGGCGATCCGCCGCGTCATCCTGTGCTCGGGCAAGGTCTATTACGACCTGCTGGACGCGCGCGAAAAGAAGGCCAAGGACGGCCAGGCGGTGGACGACGTCTATATCCTGCGCCTGGAGCAGTTCTATCCGTGGCCGATCCAGTCCCTGCGCAAGGAACTGGCCCGTTTCCCGAAGGCGGAAGTGGTCTGGTGCCAGGAAGAGCCGAAGAATATGGGCGGTTGGACCTTCGTCGATCCGTGGCTGGAGCTGACGCTCGACAAGCTGGATGTCGCCTCCAAGCGCGCCCGCTACGTCGGTCGTCCCGGTTCCGCCTCCACGGCCGCCGGCCTGATGAGCCGGCACCTGAAGGAACTCGAGACCTTCACCAACGAAGCCTTCGCCTGATACACCCTACACGATACTCCCAAAGAGACAGCTGGACCCGACATGGCCGACATCCTGACCCCCGCCCTCGGTGAATCCGTCACCGAGGCCACCATCGCGAAATGGACCAAGAAGGTCGGCGACGCGGTCAAGAAGGACGAACTGCTCGTCGAACTGGAGACCGACAAGGTCTCGCTGGAAGTCGTGGCCCCGGCTGATGGCGTCCTGGGCGCCATCAACGCCGCCGAGGGCGACACCGTCGTGCCGGGCACCGTCCTGGGTTCGGTGACCGAAGGCGGCGCGGCCGCTGCTGCGGCTCCGGCCCCAGCCAAGGCCGCCAAGGCCGAGGCCAAGGCTGCGCCCGCCGCCGCTGCGTCGAGCATCGACATCACCGTGCCGGTGATGGGCGAAAGCGTCGCCGAGGGTTCGATGGGCAAGTGGCTCAAGAAAAACGGCGAGGCCGTCAAGAAGGACGAGCTGCTGGTCGAGATCGAGACCGACAAGGTCGCGGTCGAGGTGTCGGCGCCGGCTGACGGCGTGCTGACCATCGCCGCCGACGAAGGCGCGACCGTCACCCCCGGCCAGAAGATCGGTTCGGTTTCGGGTTCCGGCGCCGCTGCGGCTCCGGCCGCCTCTGCCCCGGCTTCGCCTGCCGCCGCCCCGGCCAACACCGGCTCGGCCCAGGTCGCCAAGAACGAGGCCCTGTCGCCGGCCGTTCAGCGCGTTGTGGCCGAGAACAATCTGGATCCGAAAACCATCGCCGCCACCGGGCCCAAGGGCAATATCACCAAGGCTGACGCCATCGCCGCCATCGGCGCCGCCGCTCCGGCGCCCGCCCCTGCCGCCGCTCCCTCGGCCCCGCGCGCCGTCGGTCCGCGCGAAGAGCGGGTGAAGATGACGCGCCTGCGTCAGACCATCGCCCGTCGCCTGAAGGAATCGCAGAACACGGCCGCCCAGCTGACCACCTTCAACGAGGTGGACATGACGAACGTCATGGCCCTGCGCGCCCAGTACAAGGACGTGTTCGAGAAGCGCCACGGCGTGAAGCTGGGCTTCATGTCCTTCTTCACCAAGGCCGTCGTCGCGGCCCTGCACGAGATCCCGGCCGTAAACGCCGAGATCGACGGCACGGACATCATCTACAAGAACCACTATGACATCGGCGTCGCCGTCGGCACCGACAAGGGACTGGTGGTTCCGGTGCTGCGCGACGCCGACACCCTGACGCTGGCCGGCATCGAAAAGGGCATCGGCGCCCTGGGCAAGGCCGCGCGTGACGGCGACCTGACCATGGATCAGATGCAGGGCGGCACCTTCACCATCACCAACGGCGGCACCTATGGCTCGCTGATGTCGACGCCGATCCTGAACGCGCCGCAGTCGGGCATCCTGGGCATGCACAACATCGTCCAGCGCCCGATGGCCATCAACGGCGAGGTCAAGATCCGCCCGATGATGTATCTGGCCCTCAGCTATGACCACCGGATCGTCGACGGCAAGGAAGCCGTGACCTTCCTGGTCCGGGTCAAGGAGCTGCTGGAAGATCCGCAGCGGGCCCTGCTGGACCTGTAAGACTTCTGAAAAGGCGGCGATGATCTCGCCGCCTTTTTTCTTTCTCGGCGAGGCCTGATCATGCTGACCCTCTATACCGCGCCCGGATCCTGCAGCCGGGCCAGCCATATCGCGCTGGAAGAGTCCGGACTGCCCTTCGAGGTCCGGCTTGTCGATTTCGCCCGCGGCGACCAGCAGCAACCGGCGTTTCTGGCCATCAATCCCAAGGGGCGGGTCCCGGCCCTGGCGACCGATCTTGGAATCCTGACCGAGAGCCCGGCCATCCTGGCCTATATCGCCGCGCTCGCGCCGTCGGGACTGCTGGCGCCGGTCGATCCGTTCGCCTTCGCCCGGATGCAGGCCTTCAACCTCTATCTCGCCTCGACCGTCCATGTGGCCCACGCCCATGGCCGGCGGGCCTCGCGCTGGAGCGACGACGCGGCGGCGCAGGCCTCGATGGCGGCCAAGGTGACGCAGAACATGCGGGACTGTTTCGCCCTGATCGAAGCCGATCTGGCCCAGAACGGCGGGGGCGACTGGGTGATGGGCGACGCCTATTCGGTCGCCGACCCCTATCTGTTCACCTTCTCCGCCTGGCTGGAAGGCGACGGCGTCGACATCGCCGTGTTTCCCCGGGTTCAGGCGCACTACGATCGGATGGCGAGCCGTCCAGCGGTCGTGCGGGCCCTCCAGGCGGAAGCTGCGCTCTCGGTCTGAGATATCAACGGATGTGTCTTGGATGCTCCGGTCAGGCGTTTTCCGCAGACTAAGGGGTTTTCCGCACTTACGACCCGCGCAGGAATGACGCCTTATTCCTGCCATGGAGTGGGCAGCGCGCGCGATAGGGGTGTTCTACGTCTTGGGCGGACTGATGCTGTTGTATCAGGCCTGGCTCAACTGGCGTCTGCAGAGGGCCTTGGCCGGTTTGGTTGCGATCCCCGTCGCCGAGCATGTGGGGGATGGGGTGATCGTTCTGGCCGGCGTGCTGATCATGCTGTCCGGCGCGGCGCTGGCGGCCCTCAGCGGCTGGGCCGTGATCGCCTTCATGGCCGGGTGGGCGGTGCAGGCCCTGTATCTGCTTTGGACCGATCAGGCGCCGCGGATCGGCGAGCCCGAGGCCGTCAGCTGTCGCCGACGATCGGTCCACGCCTTCACCGGCTACACCGCCGCCACCGGGATCGTCCTGTGGCTGCCGACGGTCGGCGTGCTGGGCTGATCAGCCGAACTCGGCCTCGAGATCCGCCAGGCGCGCCGCCTGATCCTCGGCGATCAGGGCGTTCAGCATGGGGTCAAGGTCGCCTTCCAGGATCTGGGGCAGGCTGTGCAGGGTCAGGCCGATGCGGTGGTCGGTCACGCGCCCTTGGGGGAAATTGTAGGTGCGGATCCGCTCGGACCGGTCGCCCGACCCGACCTGGGACTTGCGCGAGTCGGCGCGGGCCAGATCCTTGGCCTGGCGTTGCATGTCGTACAGGCGCACCCGCAGGTTCTTCATCGCCTTGTCGCGGTTCACGTGCTGCGATTTCTCGGAGCTGGTGGCCACGATCCCGGTCGGAAGGTGGGTGATCCGCACGGCCGAGTCGGTCTTGTTGACGTGCTGACCGCCCGAGCCGGAGGCGCGGAAGGTGTCGATGCGGATGTCCTTTTCCAGGATCTCGATCTCGACGTCCTCGACCTCGGGCAGGACGGCGACGGTGGCGGCCGAGGTGTGGATACGGCCCCCGGCCTCGGTCGTCGGCACCCGCTGGACCCGGTGGACGCCACTTTCGAACTTCAGTCGGCCGAACACCCCGTCGCCGGTGACGGTGGCGATGATCTCCTTGTAGCCGCCGGCGTCGCCCTCGGTCGCCGAATCCAGCTCGATCCGCCAGCCGCGCGTCGAGGCGTAGCGCGAATACATGCGGAAGAGGTCGCCGGCGAAAAGGGCCGCCTCGTCGCCGCCGGTGCCGGCGCGGACTTCCAGCACGGCCGAGGCGTTCTCGTCGGCGTCGCGCGGGGCCAGCAGCAGGGCGACCTCGCGCTCCAGGCCGGGCAGCGTATCGTTCAGGATCTGAAGCTCGTCCTGCGCCATCGCCGCCATTTCGGGGTCGGCCGTCATGGCTTCCAGGTCCGCCATTTCGGCGCGGGCGCGGGCCAGACCCTGGACCGCGTCGGCGACGGGCTTGAGTTCGGCGTGTTCCTTGGACAGGCGGACGATCTCGGCGCCGTCTGTCGCCGCGCCCATCCGGGCCTCCACCTCGTGGAAACGGTCGAGCACCTGATCGAGACGGGCCTGGGGCAGACGCAAGGCGGAGACATCCTGGGACAATGAGAGGGGCCGTCCTTAGCCCGCCTGGGGGGCTGCTGTCGATCATCGCCGATTTCGGAGGGCGGCGCCGGGCTTGTGATCGCCAATAACGATGGCGTCAGCCGCGGTTACGAACGTCATCTCGACGGTATAGCTGGCCGTGGAACCCTCGTAAGAAGGACGCCATGTTCGATCGCACGCCCCCCGCAAAATCCCTGGCCGAGCGCCCGACGGCGCGGACCGAAGACCTGACCGACAGCGTCGAGCGACTGTGCCGTCTTTACGACGCCCGGCTGGCTGAGACGGGCGGCCGGCTGTCGCCCGATCACGGGCGTGATCTCGAAGCCCTGGCGGGCCTGTTCGGGCTCGATGCCGATCGGCCTGCCGCCCAGATCTGGAGAGAACTGCGCCGGGTCCTGCTGCGCCAGACGTCCCGCCGTGCAGAGGACGTCGCGGTTCAGCCTGCCGAGCCCCAGGCCTTGCCCGAGGCCCCGGCCCTGACCCCGAAGACGGACGCGGAGCGCCTGACCCTGCTGGTGGTCGAGGACGACGCCGACGTGGCCGCCGACCTGACCGCGCTTCTGAGCGAGGCCGGCCATTCGGTGGTGGGGCCTTTCCACAGCGCCGCAGCGGCCGAGGCGGCGGCGGCCCTGCACGCGATCGACGCCGCCCTGCTGGATATCCATCTGTCGGATGGGGCCAGCGGCGCAGACCTGGCCGAGAGGCTGGCCCGGCGCTGGGGCGTGCGGATCATCTTCATCTCCGGCGACACGGCCGCCGCCGATCGCCACCGCCATCTCGCCGAGGCCGTGGTGCTGAAGCCCTACACGGGCGCGCAGATCCTGGCGGCGGTGGCCCGGCTGGGACGGACCTAACGCGAAAGGGGGCGCCGGCGAACGACGTCTTGCGTCCGACGCGCGATCACGCGATCACGGACCATGCTGTCCAACCGGTCCCGCTATGCGCTTCGCGCCATGATCCATCTGGCCGGCCTGCCCGGCGGGGGCCCCGCCACGATCGGCGAAATCGCCGAGGCGGCGACGGCGCCGCGCAAGTTTCTCGAGGCCATATTGCTGGACCTGCGGCGTCAGGGACTCCTGGTGTCGAAACGAGGCCGGACCGGCGGCTACGCCCTGGCGGCGCCGGCCCAGTCTATCAGTTTCGCCGACGTGATCCGGGCGCTGGAAGGACCGCTGGCCCTGGCGCCCTGCGCGTCGCGAACCGCCCATGGTCCGTGCGAGACCTGCCCCGACGTCGAGACCTGTCCGCTTCAACCCGTGCTGCAGGACGGGCGCGACGCCATAGCGGCGGTGTTCGAGGGGCGAAGTCTGCTGCAAGCCGTGTCGAATTTTTCTCCTATTGACCCGGTAGGGAAATAGCCCGCACCGTCACGACGCAATTTCGGGGTCGCCATGCAAGATTTCCTCATCTTCCTCCTCGTCGGCTTCCTGGCCCAGTCGGTCGACGGCGCCCTGGGCATGGCCTACGGGGTGATTTCGTCGACGGTTCTGCTGTCGTTCGGCGTGCCGCCGGCGACCGCCTCCGCCAGCGTCCACGCCGCCGAGGTCTTCACCACAGCCGCCTCCGCCGGGTCTCATGCGGTGAACAAGAATGTGAACTGGAAGCTGTTCACGCCCCTGGTCCTGGGCGGGGTGGTCGGCGGCAGCCTGGGCGCCTTCGTCCTGACCAGTATCGACGGCGATCTGGTGAAGCCCTGGATCACGGCGTATCTCGCGCTGATGGGCGTCGTCATCATCTGGCGCGCCACGCGACAGACGCGCGAGCGAATCTTTCCGCTTCGGGCGGCGGGACCCCTGGGCCTGGTCGGCGGCTTCTTCGATGCTGTCGGCGGCGGCGGTTGGGGGCCCACGGTCACCACCACCCTGGTGGGATCGGGCGGCGACCCCCGCGCCTCGATCGGCACCACCAATACGGCGGAATTCTTCGTCACCTCGGCCATTTCCGCGACCTTCCTGGCCGCCTTGCTGACCGGCCACTGGGACCAGGCCGAAGGGATCGCCACCCATGCCGCCTCGGTCGGCGGGCTGATCCTGGGCGGCCTGATCGCCGCCCCCTTCGCCGGGGTCATCGCCCGGATCGCCCCGCGCCGGGTGCTGACCTATGGGGTCGGGGCGGTCGTGCTGCTGTCGGCGGGTTATCAGGCGCTGCGGCTGTTCGGGGTGATCTGAGGCGCCAACAGGCGTCGCCTCGCCTATTCCGCCGCCTGAAGCTCGGCCGCCCGGGCCGCATCCAGTTCGGCGGCCTTCTGCTCGACCAGGTCGACGATGTGGTCGATCATGCCGTCGTTGGCCTGTTTGTGGGCGATCTTGCCGTTCAGATAGATCATGCCCGCGCCCTTGCCGCCGCCGGTGAAGCCGATGTCGGTGTAGAGGGCCTCGCCCGGGCCGTTCACGACGCAGCCGATGACCGACAGGCTCATCGGCGTCGAGATATGGGCCAGCTTCTCTTCCAGCAGGGTCACGGTCTCGATGACGTTGAAGCCCTGACGGGCGCACGACGGGCAGGCGATGATGTTGACGCCCCGGTGGCGCAGGCCCAGCGACTTGAGGATGTCGAAGCCGACCTTGATTTCCTCGACCGGATCGGCGGCCAGGGAGACGCGGATGGTGTCGCCGATGCCGGCCCACAGCATGGACCCCATGCCGATGGCCGACTTGATGGTGCCGGTGCGCAAGGGGCCTGCCTCGGTCACGCCCAGGTGCAGCGGGCAGTCGATGGCGTCCGCCAGCTGTTGGTAGGCGGCGACGGTCAGGAAGGGGTCGGACGCCTTCACCGAGATCTTGAACTCGTGGAAGTCGTGGTCCTGAAGAATCCGGGCGTGGTTCAGGGCGCTCTCGACCATGGCGTCGGGGCAGGGCTCGCCGTACTTCTCCAGCAGCTCCTTTTCCAGCGAGCCGGCGTTGACGCCGATCCGCATCGAACAGCCGTGGTCCTTGGCGGCCTGGATCACGTCGCGGACGCGGTCGGGGCTGCCGATATTGCCCGGATTGATCCGCAGGCAGGCGGCGCCGGCCTGGGCCGCCTCGATGCCGCGCTTGTAGTGGAAATGGATGTCGGCGACCAAGGGGACCCTGGCCTCGCGGGCGATGGTCTTAAAGGCCTCGGTCGATTCCACGTCGGGGCAGGAGACGCGGACGATGTCGGCGCCGGCCTCTTCGAGCTGGCGGATCTGGTCGATCGTGGCCGCCGCGTCGGACGTCGGCGTATTGGTCATCGACTGGACGCTGATCGGGGCGTCGCCGCCCACCAGGACGGAGCCGACGCGGATCTGTCGGCTCTTGCGGCGCTCGATATGGCGCCAGGGTCGGACGTGGCCGAGATCGGAGGTGTGGTCGCTCATCGGGATCTCATATAGGCCGATGGAGGCGGCGAGGCCACGGGTCGGAGGTCAGTTCGTCGTCGTTGCGGTCAGGGCGAGAGGCAGTGCGGAGGTCTGAGGCGCGGGCTGGGTCTGTTGCAGCGCGATGCGGTCCGCCTGAATCTGGGCCTGGCGGCGGGCCTGTGCTTCAGCCACCTGCCGGGCCGCCTGTTCGGCGCGGCTGTTCAACTGGGCCAGGGGAGTCAGGACGGCGGGCAGGATGCCGCCGTGTTCGCCGTTCAGATAGACGTCGAAGGCGGCCGGATCCGACACGTCGATGACCGCGCTGACGCCCAGCGGCGCCCGCCAGGCTTCGCCCGTCGCCATCTGGCGCGCGAACAGGGCCTGGCCGTCGCCGAGACGCACGACCAGGGCGCCGGCCTTCTTGGCCTGGATCACCACCTGTGAAGCGGTGGCGGGCGCGCCGTAGACCGCGCCGCGCGGGTTGAAGGCTTTCTGCACCGGGGCGTTGTCGGCTGCGGCTGCGGCCGCGATCACGGCCGGATCATTGGGGTCTATCCCGGTCAGCTGTGCCTCCAGGCCCGGCGTGATGTACAGGGCCGGCGTGGTCTGGTCTGGCGGCGCGGCGCGGGGCGCGCTGAGGGTGATCGGAGCGTTCTGGCCCGGCACTTCGCCCAGCGACCAGCTTTCGGGCAGGGCGGCGATGTCGGACGGCTGCGGCGCCCGCATCAGATTGACCCGCTGGAAGATGTTCCAGCCGACGATGGCCAGGGCCACCACGGCGATCCCGGCGACGATGCGCGGCGAATAGCGTTTGACGTCCTCGAAGGCCACGCCGATCGGCGCCTTCAGCGGCGCCGAGGTGTCGGGGCTTTCACGCTTGAACCGTTCGACGGCCAGCTGTTCGTCCAGGCCCAGGGCGGCGGCATAGCCGCGCACATAGCCGATGGCGAAGACGCGCGACGGCAGCGACGACCAGTCGTTCTGCTCCAGGGCGACCAGGAAGCGCGGGTTGACCTTGGTCTCTGCCGCCAGGTCGGCCAGGGACTTGCCGGACTGCTCACGGCCCCGGCGCAGGCCGTCGCCCAGAGTCGCTGACTCGGTGATGGAGGGCGCAATGTCCTTCCAGTCAGGATGAGCCTTGAACTCTTCGGGGGCGTGCCCCGCATCCAGCGCCATGACGCCTGACCCCAAACTCGGAACGGCAGGAAGCCGCTCCGTACGCAAAACGGACGCGTCGCTTATCATGTCTTCGTGGCGGCGCTCGCCCCTCCCCGGGGGCTGTCCTGATGCGTCCTGTGGATAAACCATAATCCCCGCCCCATCAACGGCGATTCCCGAAACGAAACGTGGTCGGGCCCGTCAGGCGGCGACGTTCAACTTCCGGGCCAGGGATTCGATCTCGTTGCGGACCGAACCCGTCGACAGGTTCAGCAGGTTGTTCAGGCCCCGTCGCGCCGCCGTCAGATCGGCGGACAGGATCATCCGTTTCACCGGACCGATGCCTCCAGCGGGAGCCGACAGCCGGGTGAAGCCCAGGGTGATCAGGGCGAAGGCCTCCAGCGGGCGGCCCGCCAGTTCGCCGCAGATCGACACCGGCGTGCCGGTGTCGGCGCAGGCTTTCTGGATCGTTTGAAGCGCGCGCAGGGTCGGGGGCGACAGAGGGTCGTAGCGATCCGAGACCAGGGGATTGGTCCTGTCGGCCGCATACATGTACTGGAACAGGTCGTTGGTCCCGATCGAGACGAAGTCGGTCAGGGGCAGAAGCGCGTCCAGATGCCACAGCAGCGACGGGCATTCGACCATGGCGCCGACGCGCAGAAGGGCGGGCAGGGCGCGGCCGCGCCGCCTGGCCCAGGCGCATTCGACGTCGACCAGTTCGCGCGCGGCGCGGAACTCGTCCACCGTGGCGATCATCGGGAACATGACCCGCAGTTCGCGGCCCGCCGCCGCCGTCAGCAGGGCGCGCAGCTGCATCCGCAGCAGGGACGGCCGATCCAGGCCCAGGCGGATGGCGCGGCGGCCCAGCGCGGGGTTCTCCTCCCGCTCGGCCTCCAGATAAGGCAGGACCTTGTCGCCGCCGATGTCCAGGGTGCGGAAGGTGACGGGCCGGTCGCCGGCGGCGTCCAGCACCAGCTTGTACAGGGCTGTCTGGGCGTCCAGCCGGGGCAGTTCGTCCGAGACCATGAACTGGAATTCGGTGCGGAACAGGCCGATGCCCTCGGCCCCGGTTTCGTTCAGGTTCTCCAGGTCCACCGCCAGGCCGGCGTTGGTCAGCAGGGTGATGCGCTGGCCGTCCAGGGTCACGGCGGGGGTGTCGCGCAGCTGGGCGAACTGGACCTGGCGCTGATCGCGCACGGCCATCCGCGACTGAACCGCCTCGATCATGTCGGGACGGGGCCGCAGATAGGCCTCGCCGGTTTCGCCGTCGGCGATGACGACGTCGCCTTCCGACAGCCGGTCGCGCAGACCCATCAGACGGCCGACGCAGGGGATCTGAAGCGCGCGGGCGACGATGGCGGCGTGGCTGGCGGCCGAGCCTTCTTCCAGCAGCAGGCCCTTCAGCTTGTCGCGCGGATATTCCAGCAGGTCGGCCGGGCCCAGGTTACGGGCGACCAGAATGGCGTCGTCGGGCAGTTCGCGCTCGCCCGGCTTGTCGCCCGCCAGCACCCGCAGCAGCCGGTTGGCCAGGTCCTCGAAATCGTGCAGCCGTTCGCGGATATAGGGGTCGCGGGCCTGGGCGAAGCGGGCGCGGTGTTCGTTGCGGACCCGGTCCACCGCCGCCTCGGCGGTCAGGCCGTTGCGGACCGCTTCTTCCAGCGACCGGTTCCAGCCCCGGTCGTCGGCGAACATCCGATAGGTCTCCAGCACCTCGAACGAGGGTCCGGCCAGGCCCTGACCCTTGTCCAGCATGGCGTCCAGGCCGGTCTTCAGCGAGGCCAGGGCCAGCTTCAGCCGGGCCTCCTCCATCGCCGGGTCTTCGGACAGCAGTTTCTCGGGCGGCAGGGGGGCTTCGTGCAGGACCACCCGACCGACCGCCAGGCCGTCGCCGAACTTCTGGCCCTTCAGACGCTCCGGGCGATGAGGCGCCAGTTCGACGTCGCGCAGCTCGTCCTGTTCCAGCAATTCGCCGGAGGACACCGTCTCGGACAGGACCATGGCGATGGTCTGGATGTCCTCGACCTCCTCCTCGTCATAGCGCCGCTCGGTGCGGTTCTGGACGACCAGGACGCCGATGGCCCGGCCGCCGCGCAGCAGGGGGGCGCCCAGGAAGGCGTGATAGGGGTCTTCGCCCGTTTCCGGCCGGTAGGAGAAGGACGGGTGCGACGGCGCGTCCGACAGGCTGATCGGCTGGGCCATCCGCGCCACTTCGCCGACCAGACCCTCGCCGGGACGCAGGCGGGTGTTGTGGACGGCGTCGGGGTTCAGGCCCTCGGTGGCGAACAGCTCCAGCTCGCCCGAGGCGCGGCGCAGATAGATGGAGCAGACCTCGGCGACCATCGATCGGGCGATGATCCGCACCACCATGTTCAGACGGTCCTGCGCCGGGGTCGCACCCGCGCCGGCCCCGCCCAGAGCCTCGCGGATCTGGCGCAGGAGGACCCGAGGTCCCCTGGTCATCGCGCCGCCTGCCGGCATTATGGCTCCCGCGCTGTGGCGCCGAGGCGCCGGTTCACATCATCCTATATCGCGTCCAGCCCGTAAGCCGAATGCAATGCGCGCACGGCCAGTTCGGCGTACGCCGCGTCGATCAGGACGCTGATCTTGATTTCCGAGGTCGAGATGGCCTGGAACTTGATCCCCTTGTCGGCCAGAGCCTTGAACATGGTCTGGGCGACGCCCGCGTGGCTGCGCATGCCAACGCCGACGACGGACACCTTGGCGACGTCCTCGTCGACCCGGATTTCCTCGATGCCGATCTCGCTCTGGGCGGCCTTCATCAGGTCGGCGGCGCGGACGGCGTCGCGACGGCCGGTGGTGAAGGTCAGGTTGACCGCCCCGGCCGTGCGCGACTGGCTTTGCACGATCATGTCCACATTGACGTTGGCCTCGGCCAGACGGGTGAAGACGTCGGCGGGGGCGTCCACGCGGTCGGACAGGCCCAGCAGGGTGATGCGGGCCTCGTCACGGCTCATGGTCACACCGGACACGATGCGTTTTTCCACGATCTCCTCCTCGTCGCAGATCAGGGTGCCGGCCTCGTGGGGCAGGGCGCCGGTTTCGTCAGGTTCGATAAAGCTGGATAGAACGCGCACCGGGACCTGTTTGGCCATGGCGAGCTCGACCGAGCGGGTTTGCAGCACCTTGGCGCCCAGGGAGGCCATTTCCAGCATCTCCTCATAGGAGACCTTGGCCAGGCGTCGGGCGCGGCTCTCGATGCGCGGGTCGGTCGTGTAGACGCCGTCCACGTCGGTATAGATGTCGCAGGGGCAGCCTAGGGCCGCCGCCACGGCGACCGCCGAGGTGTCGGAGCCGCCCCGGCCCAGGGTGGTGATCTTGCCCTCGGGCGTCACGCCCTGGAAGCCGGGGACGATGGCGATCTCGCCGGCGTCGACGGCGGCGCCCAGTTTCTCGCCGGGGATGTCGATGATCCGGGCGCGGGCGTGGGCGTCGTCGGTGACGATCGGCACCTGCCAGCCCATCCATGACCGGGCGTTCAGCCCCATGTTGCGCAGGGTCAGGGCCAGAAGGCCGGCCGTCACCTGTTCGCCCGAGGCGACCACCACGTCATATTCGTCGTCGCTGAGCGGCAGGCCCGCGGCGGCCGGGCCCGCGCCGTCGGTCCAGGCGACCAGTTCATTGGTCTTGCCGGCCATGGCGGAGACCACGACGGCCACCTTCTTGCCCGAGGCGGCCTCGGCGGCGACGATCCGCGCCGCGCGCCGGATGCGCTCGAGGTCGCCCATCGACGTGCCGCCGAACTTCATCACCAGTCGCGTGGTGTCGGATCGTGAAGAATCGGGCCGCGTCATCGTGGCGTTTCGCCCCCTGCTTGCGTGAAAGGGCGCGAAGGTTCATCCCTCGCGCCATGACCGCTTCTAGCGACGCCGCACCGTCTCGCCTACCCCGCGAAGGGCATGGTTTTCCGCAAAATTCGTCCGAGGGCGCATTTGGCGCATCGATCGACCCGGCCGACGTGGCCCGCTTCTCGGCCCAGGCGGCCGAATGGTGGGATGCGCACGGGCCGTTCGCGCCTTTGCACCGGTTCAATCCGGCCCGGCTGGCGCTGATCCGCGAACAGCTGTGCACTCGGCTGGGGCGGGATGCGAGGGCGCGGACTCCGTTCGAGGGGCTGACGCTTCTGGACGTCGGCTGCGGCGGCGGGCTGATCGCCGAGCCGATGCGGCGGATGGGCTTTATCGTCACCGCCATAGACGCCTCGTCCGAGAATATCGGCACGGCGCGGGCCCACGCCGAGATGGTCGGGCTGGACATCGCCTATCGCGCCGCCACCGTCGAACAGATCGAGGCCGAGGGGGCGGGGCCGTTCGACGTGGTCCTGACCATGGAGGTGATCGAGCATGTCGCCGACCCGGAAGCCTTCGTGCGCGCCTGTTCGCGCCTGGTCCAACCGGGCGGGGTGATGATGGTCGCCACCCTGAACCGCACTTTGAAGTCGCTTGCCCTGGGCAAGGTGGCGGCGGAATATATCCTGCGCTGGGTGCCCGCCGGGACGCACGACTGGCGCCAGTTCCTGAAGCCCGACGAGATCCGGACGATGCTGGCGCGGGAGGCTGTGACGGTCGAGGGGCCGTACGGCCTGAACTATGACCCGCTGACCGACCGGTGGAGCCAGAGCGACGACGCGGGTATCAACTATATGATGGTGGCGACCCGGGCGGCTTAACGGATATCCCTCCCCCTGCGGGGGAGGGGCGTCGCGCAGCGACGGGGTGGGGGCGGCCAGGCACGGGCGTACCGATCTGAATCAAGCCAGGCCTGCGATGTGTCGCCCTGCCGCCCCCACCCGGCTCCGGCTACGCCTCCGCCCCCCTCCCCCGCAGGGGGAGGGAGAGGTGTTTGTCATACCGCCTTGGCGCGGCTCCGCGTCCAGGCGTACAGGCCGAAGACCGCGACGGCGAAGCCGATGATCCCCGCCAGCATGGCCGGCCAGGTCGAACCGTCGGGCAGCATGGCGAAGGGGGCGTCGTCGCGGGTGGCCACGATCACCCCGGCGGTGAAGACCCCGAACAGGCTTTCGCCGACGATCAGGCCCGAGGCCAGCAGCACGCCCATACGGCGCGCCACGTCGGCGTAACGGGTGCTGGACACGGCCTTGTCGTAGATCCAGCCGCAGACGGCGCCGATGACCAACATGGTCGTGACGGCGGCGGGCAGGTAGAAACCGATGCCGACGGCGAGTGGCGGCAGCTTGACCTTGCCCTTGGTGGCCTTGGCTGCGACGGCGTCCAGCACGATGATGACCACGCCGATCACGGCGCCCAGGCCGATCAGGTCCCAGCGCAGGTCGCCGCCGATGACGCCGCGCGCCAGCGCCGAGATCAGGGTGGCCTGGGGCGCCGCCAGGGTCTTGGCGCCCTCGACGATGGCCGGCGGGCCGCCTTCGAAGCCGAAGGCCTGGTTCAACAGGTTCAGGATCAGGGGAATGACGATGGCCCCGGCGCCGACGCCGACGATCAGGGCGACCTGCTGGCGCCAGGGCGTGGCCTCGACCAGTTGGCCGGTCTTCAGGTCCTGAAGATTGTCATTGGCGATGACGGCGACGGCGAAGACGACGGCGGTCACGATCAGGGCGAAGGCGATGATCGACGGATCGGCCGGCACGCCCGCAATGGCCATGACGCCCAGCATCAGCAGGGAGGCGATGACGACGGCCAGGATGCCGACGCCCGAGACCGGGCTGTTCGACGAGCCGATCAGGCCGGCCATATAGCCGCAGATGGCGGCGACGGCGAAACCGATCAGGACGACATAGACCAGGCCGCCGATGACCAGCAGCGGGGTCGAACCCGCCAAGGCCGGGGCGCTCTGGGCGAACCAGGCCAACAGGCCGGCGATGCCGATCAGGCAGACGACCGAGATCCCGCCGACCAGCTTGATCGGCAGGTCCTGTTCGGTCAGCTCAAGCGCCTCGCCGTGATTGCGGCGGGCGTTGGCGGCCAGGGCCGAGGTCAGGCCGCCGACCAGGGGACCGGCCAGCTTGATCAGGGTCCAAATGGCGGCGACGCCGATGACGCCGGCGCCCATGAAGCGGACCTCGCGGCTCCAGACCCGTCCGGCCAGCTCCTCTGCGCCCGTTCCGGCGGGCAGGGTCGAGGCGATGGAGGGGATGCCGTGCGCGGTCAGCCAGGCCACCGTGTCCGGGCTGGTCAGGATGGGCACCGCGATCGCCCAGGCCAGGATCAGGCCGAACAGCTGGGCCAGGCCCACGGTCAGGCCGATCAGATGGCCGGCGCCCAGAAGCGCGAACTGCATCCCGAAGCCCATGCCTGTGGCCCCGCCGCCCAGGGCGGCCGGAAGCTTGAAGAAGCGCGCCGCCTCGCCCGCGAAGACGCGGCCCGCGACCAGCAGGGCGTAGCCGGCCGAGACCAGGGCGCCGGCGACGACGACCCACAGGCCGGACTTGTTCTCGCGCACCGCGCTCTCGGTCTGTTCGGCCCCGCGCGAGCCGACCTTCAGCACCTCGGCGGCGGCGACGCCCTCGGGATAGGGCAGGCCGCCGTTGGTCACCAGGGCGCGGCGTAGCGGGATGGAGAAGGTCACCCCCAGCACGCCGCCCAGGATGCAGATGGCCACCGACTGCCAGAAGGGAAACTCCAGCCACCAGCCGATCATCACCAGGCCGGGCAGGACGAAGATGATCGAGCTCATGGCTCCGCCGACCGAGGCCACGGTCTGGACGGTCATATTCTCCCAGATGGTCGAGGTCCTGAAGGCCCGCAGCACGGCCATCGAGATGACCGCCGCCGGAATGGCCGAGGCGAAGGTCAGGCCGACCAGGAGGCCCAGATAGGTGTTGGCGGCGGTGAAGATCACCGCCAGCAGGCAGCCCAGGACCAGGGCGCGAAGGGTCAGTTCAAGCCGGCCTTTAGGCGCAGCGACGGCGTCAGTCATCGAGATCGGTTCCCACGTTCGACGCGGACGTAAGCCCATTCCGCCGCCTGCGGCAACCGGTCACGCTCAGGCGGGGAGGGGGTGAAGTCCGCGGAACCGACGTCGCGCCCGGCGAACCAGGCCGGGCGAGGCCACCGTCACCCTATAGACCCCCGCCATGACCAAGGCCGTCAAAGCCCAGGACAGCAGGATATCCGACAGGAAATGCCCGCCGAAGACCAGCCGGTTCATCGACAGGGCGAAGGCGTAGACGAGGCCGAGCGGCAGGACGACCGGCCGCCATTTCGCCGGCGTCAGCACCAGCAGCACCCCGACCATCCAGGCCGCGCTGGAGCCCTCGCCCGAGACGAAGGAGCAGTTGGACTGGCAACCGTCGCTGATCACCCAGACGGGGGTGAAGACGGCCTCGCCGCCGAACTGGTCGATATGGACCGGGCGGGGGCGTCCCCACAGGCCCTTGAGCAAGGTGTTCACGACCAGGCCTGGCCCGAGCGCCAGGGCCGCCAGGACGAAGACGGTCCGCCTCGCCGTCGCGCCGAGGGCGCGGCGGCGCAGGGCGCGCCAGGCCAACCGTCCGATCACGCCGAGCAGCAGCAGGGCCAGCACCAGGCTCGAGCTTTTGCGCAGGGCCTTCAGCAGGGGGTTGTCGGCCAGGAAGAAGCCGGCCTCGGGCCGGTAGAACAGGCGGCTGACGGCGATGTCGACGCCGGGCAAGGCCAGGAAATAGATGCTGATCGCCAGAACCGCCGTCGCCGCTAAAATCGCGCCGTCGTCGCGCGTCATGCCGATCGCTCGCCACAAGTCGCTCAAGGGCGCGATGCGGGACCGCCCCGCTTTAATAAGAATGGACTGAGACACATTCCCCCCGGACTGCTCTCTGTGTCGAATGACAGGCCCGGGTGTCGCGCGAGCGTCGTTACGAACAATGTTTTTCGACGATTGGGGCGGGGGCGGACGATTGGCTTGGCGCATGGTCCTGGGCGGGCTAGGAGCGCCCCATGCCTGAACTTCCCGAGGTCGAAACTGTCCGACGCGGCCTGACGCCGGTGCTGGCGGGCGCGCGCCTGTCGCGGGTGCGGATCAACCGGCCCGACCTGCGCTTTCCGTTCCCGGACCAGTTCGTCGAACGGCTTGAGGGGGCGACGGTCGAACGAGTCGACCGCCGCGCCAAATATCTGCTCATGCCCCTGTCGACCGGCGAGACCTGGATTACCCATCTGGGCATGACCGGCCGTTTCACCCTGGACGGAACCCTGCCGGGCGAGTTCGAGGAGGCCGCCCCCATCGCCGGCAAGCACGAGCACTTCAGCGGCTGCGCCGTGCGCGACGGCGCCGCGACCCGCATCGGCTACGCCGACGCCCGCCGGTTCGGCTTCATGGGCCTGATCCGCACCGATCATGTCGAGACCCACCCCTGGTTCGCCGGCCTGGGGCCTGAGCCGCTCGGCAACGGCTTTTCCGGCGCGCATCTGGTCGAGGCCTTCGCCGGCAAGACACAGAACATCAAGGTCTCCCTGCTGGACCAGCGGATCGTCGCCGGCCTGGGCAATATCTATGTCTGCGAGGCGCTGTACCGCGCCCGCATCTCGCCCCTGGTCGCGGCCGGGTCGGTGTCGAAGGCGCGGCTGGAGACCCTGGCGTCGGTCGTCCGCGACGTGCTTAACGACGCCATCGCCGCCGGCGGATCGACCCTGAAGGACTTCGCCAACGCCGAGGGCGGCCAGGGCTATTTCCAGCACCGGTTCGACGTCTACGGCCGCGAAGGCGAGGCCTGTCGGGGGAGGGGCTGCACGGGCACTGTCGCCCGGATCGTCCAGGGCGGCCGCTCCACCTTCTACTGCCCGTCCTGTCAGAAGAAGTAGGCGGGGTTAGGCCTTCATCTCGCCGTCGGTTTCGTGCCAGATCGCTTCATGAGCTTGCGCGAACGTCACCTGTGGATCGCCATCGTCACGACCGTGGCGGTGTGGGGCCTCTATGGTTGGCAGATGGGTCTTCAGATCGGCGCCGGCGGGTTGAACGGAGAGGAATTCGCCGGTGAGATGGGCGGATTATTCCTGCTGGGCCTGCTGCTGATCGCGGTGGCTGAAGGGGGGCTGACCCTGATCGCCAACGGGCTGATGGGCTGTATCGTCGTGTCGGAGCTGATCCGGTTCGCCATGACCCTCGCCCTGCTGCGCGCCAGACGCTAGATCGACGACAGAACGAGGAGATCGACCATGGCCGACGCCTATTCCACCCTGCTGATTGAACGTCACGCCGACGGCTACGCCGTCGTGACCCTGAACCGGCCCGAGGCGCTGAACGCCCTCAACTCGACCCTGTTCGGGGAACTGGCGGCCTTCCTGGATGCGGTCGAGACCGACGACAGCGTACGCTGCCTGATCCTGACCGGCTCGGCCAAGGCCTTCGCCGCCGGGGCCGATATCAAGGAGATGGCGGACCAGTCCTACGCCGACATGTTCAAGGGCAATTTCTTCGCCCTGGGCCATGACCGGATCATGCGCTTCCGTAAGCCGATCATCGCGGCCGTGTCGGGCTACGCCCTGGGCGGCGGCTGCGAACTGGCGATGTTGTGCGACTTCATCATCGCCTCCGAGACGGCCAAGTTCGGCCAGCCGGAGATCAATCTGGGTGTCGCGCCGGGCATCGGCGGCTCGCAGCGGCTGACGCGTCTGGTCGGCAAGTCCAAGGCCATGGACATGATCCTGACCGCCCGGATGATGGACGCCGCCGAGGCCGAGCGCGCCGGCCTTGTCAGCCGGGTCGTCGCCCCCGACGCCCTGCTGGACGAAGCCCGCGCCGCCGCCGCCAAGATCGCGGCCCAGAGCCCGCTGGCGGTGATGATGAACAAGGAAATGGTCAATGTCGCGCTGGAGACCAGCCTGACCGAAGGCGTCCGCTTCGAACGCCGCCTGTTCCACTCCCTGTTCGCCTTCGAGGACCAGAAGGAGGGCATGTCCGCCTTCGTCGACAAGCGCAAGCCGGACTTCAGGGGGCGGTGACGGCGATCTCTTTTGACCGGGCGGCGCCGCACGGGAAGGCCTGACGCAGGGCCTGGCGCGCGAACGGGACGGGGCCTTGTCCGACTGCAGGCGTCAGGGCGGCGATGCGGCGCTTGCCTTCGCGGTCCACCGTCGCCGTGTCCAGCCTCCCGTCGGCGGTCTTCGGCGCGCAGACGCCGGGGGCCAGGGCGGTGTTGAACAGAATACCGCTGCAGAAGCCCGCATCGCCCGGGTCGGCGCTGGCGCACATGGTCTTCAGTCCGGCGGCGTCGGGGGTTTCGTATTGACGGGGGCCGATGACCGCCGCCACCTGTTCGGCGGCCTCCACCGCCGATCGTTCCAGCCGATCCGTCGGCGCGGCGCCGGGTTGCAGGCTGACGCGGGCGGACACGGGATGGCGGCTCACCATCACGGATCGGGCCACGCCGCTCAGCGGAGCCGGCTGTCCCGGGGCATCCACAGTGACCCAAATCTCGTACGCCAGGGGCTCGTCGGCCGAGGCCGGCAGAAAACCACCGGATAGGCGTGTGGAAAAGGCCCGCGGCAGAGGATCGCCCGGGAGGACGTCCTGGCTGAAGGGCAGGCTCAGCAGGCCGCCCCGGTCATAGTCCCTCGCCGTCATCCAGATCGTCAGACGCGCGCCGTCCGGCGCGAAATTTTTCGGATAATCGAGGTTCAACGTCACAATGACCGGCGCGGGCGGCGCCTCGGGTGTGTAGGCGCAGGCGACTTCGAGCGTTTTGGCCTCGTCATTCTGGCGATAGTCGATCCGAACCGGGCGTTCGGCGGCGCAGGCGTCCCGGACGGCCTCAAATGCCTGGCGGGGGTAGGAGACCGGCGCGCCCGCCAGGCGGTCGATCTGGAGTTCGCCGGCGTTGGAGCCGTCGCAGCCTGTATCGACAAAGACTCGGTCGCCGTCTCCCGTCGTGCCGAAGCCGCAGGCGGCGGGCCAGGCTGCGCGATAGATCGGGTTCAACGCGGCGCTGGTCCAGTCGAAGTCTTCGGATCCACCCTCTGCGACGATGCTGGGGACGATCTCCGGCTCACGCGCCGCAGCCAGCGCCAGGGGCGCCGCCAGGGCGGTCCCGCCGAGGGCGGCGATCAGGGCGGCGGCGCCCAGGTGCAGCCGGCGGCTGGGGCGGGCGGGCGGCGCAAGCACGGCGTTCAGACGTTTCATGGCGACAAGTCTCCGGTGCGACCGGCTGCGGGCGCGGCCGGTAAAGGTGAGGGCGAGGGGAGGCGGGCTGCCGGCGCGCTCCAGCGCTGCGAGAAGAAGGCGCGCATAGGCGCGGCGCTCGGCCGGCCCTGTTCCAGCCAGGGCCAGGGCGTCGCAGGCTTCCTCCCGGGCGGCGGCGCAGCGGGCGCGGAGCCAGGGCAGGATCGGGTTGAAAGCCAGCAAGGTCAGGATCGCCTCGTCCAGCCAGACGACGCGATGGTCGCCGCGCCGGAGGTGAGCCAGTTCATGGGCGCAGACGGCGCGCTCCGCCTCTGGGTCCAGATCGGCCGGCAGGATCAACCGGGGGCGGGCGAGGCCGCACAACAGGGCCTCGCTCGCATCGTGGGTCAGCACCTGTGGCGGGCGCACGCCCAGGCGCCGGGCGGCCTCTTGCGCGACGGCGACGGTTCGGATCGATGCGGGACGGGAGGCGCCGACCAGGCGGTTCAGTCGCCAGGCCCGGAAGATCAGAAGTCCCAGGCGGATCGCTGTCGCCGCTCCAGCCAGCCCGACAAGAATCATCGCCCCATGGGCCAGCATCGCCTCCAGTCCGGCCTGCACGTCCCACCCGGCTTCCGCAGCCGGTATGGTCGCCGACAGCGGCGCGGACGTCAGGGACAGGGCGGGGGACTGGACGGTCTCCACAGTCTGCACCGGGGGCGGGATCAGAAGGGCCAGGGGCGTCAACAGGGGCGGCGCCAGTGGAGCGACCAAGGCGGCGCGCCACAGACGCTCGCGCAGTCTAGGGTCGCCGACGCGACGCTCCGTCAAGCTCGCGGCGCCCCAGCCCAGCGCCGCCACGACCACAGAAGCTCCGAGGGCGGCGGCCATCAGCTCGACGGGGGTCATCGGTCGCCCTCTTCTGAGGTCTCGTCGGACGCGTCGGCGTCCATCAGGGCCTTGAGGGCGGCGATGTCCTCGGCGTCCAGGATCTGGCTGCCGGAGAAGGCCGCGACCGGCAGGGGGCCGTCCATGTCCAGCAGAGCGGCGAGGCGTTTGATCAGTCCGCCGATGACGGCCGTCTTCGGCTGGGCGGTCGAATAGACGGCGACCCCATGCACGTCGCGCCGCGACAGCAGGCCCTTGCCGCGCATCCGTTCTAGCACCGTCCGGGTGGTGGATGCGCTCCAGCCCAGGTCTTTCGCAATCCTGTCCTGGGCCTCCCGAACGCTGAGGTCGCCGTCACGCCAGAAGCATTTGAGCAGGTCCAGTTCGGCCTCGCTGGGCGAGATGGGCGGCGAGGTCATTGGCTGATCCGTTTCAGTTGTCGCGCATACGCTACAATTGTCGCGATGGCGGAGTCAACAACTGGCAGGCGCGCGTCACGGCCTCGCCGTCGCCGCGATTTCGGGGCAGAAGGAGACATGCTTCGTCATCTGCTGATCGCCCTCGCCGTCCTGGCTGCGAGCTCCTGCGTTTCCACGACCGCAGGGGCGCAATCCCAGCTGTCATCGCTGGGCTCCGCCCCCGCCTTCCGTTCCGACCGGATCATCGTCGAGACACGGGGCGCGGGGCCGGATGTGATCTTCATTCCCGGTCTGGGGTCCACCGGGGCCGCCTGGCGCTCGACGGCGGACAAGCTGGAGGGCCGATATCGGGTCCATCTGGTGACCATCCGGGGCTTCGGCCAGACCGACATCGGCGCCAACGCCGGCGGCGCCCTGGTCGCGCCCGCCGCCCGGGAGATCGAACGCTATATCCGCGAACAGCGGCTTTCGCGCCCCGCCCTGATCGGCCATTCCCTGGGCGGGCAGATCGCGCTGCGCGTGGCGGCGGACATGCGGGACCGGATCGGTCGGGTGATGGTGGTCGATTCCGCCCCCTTCTTCCCGGCCCTGGTCGACGCCCGGGTCACGGTCCGCGAGGTCGAGCCTCTGGCGCGGCTGGGCTACCAGGCCCTGATGCTGTTCGGAGACCAGGCGCTGAAGGGCCAGGTCTCGGCCCTGGGCGGCGACCTGGGCCTGGCGGGGGACATGGTGTTCGACGGCCTGGGCCTGCAGGGCGGCGACCGGCGGGTGCTGGCCCAGGGGCTGTACGAAGCCCTGACCATCGATCTGCGCCAGCGGCTGCGCGACGTCACCGCCCCGGTGACGGTGGTCTATGGCTGGACGCGGGATACGAGCAATCCGCGCAATCGGCTGGAGGGCCTGTATCGATACGGCTTCTCCAACCTGCCCCGCCCGGCGCGCTTCGTCCGCATCGAGGGGGCGAGCCACCAGGTCATGATCGACCAGCCGGTGCAGTTCCAGGCGGCGGTGGATCGGTTTCTGGGGTGAGCCCCGACCTTCCCCCGCTTGCGGGGGAAGTGTCAGACCGTGGCGCGCAGCGACACGCCTGACGATGGGGGAAGTTCTTCTTCCAAATAAGACTCCCCTCTCCGACCCTGGTTCGCTTCGCGAACGCCGGGCCACCTCTCCCGCAAGCGGGAGAGGGTCTTAGCGGCTGCGGGCCTCGCGATGGATATGGTCGGTGACGGCGGTCAGGTCGTTCAGGACGTCGCGGGCCGGAATCCGCAGGGTGCGTATGCCCTGCTCCAGCAAGAAGGCGTCGCGCCGGGCGTCTTGAGCGCCTCGCCCTTCATGACTTTCGCCGTCGATCTCGACCGCCAGTCGGGCGCCGGCGCAATAGAAGTCGAGCACATAGGGGGCGATCGGATGCTGGCGGCGGAACTTCAGCCCGCCCAATTTCTCGCCCCGCAGCGCCTGCCATAGCTGGACCTCGGGCAAGCTCATCTCCCGACGCAGATCGCGCGCCTTGTCGATGATGTCGGATGGACGACCTTCTTCGGACGCCAGACCCTTTGCCAACGTCTCCAGCACGCCCTTGCCGTAGCGATCCAGTTTCGACTGGCCGACGCCAGGCAGGGCGCCCAGGCTGGAGAGGTCGCCGGGTTCGGCGTGGGCGATTTCCAGCAGGGTCTTGTCCTGGAAGATGACATAGGGCGGGACGTGCTGTTCCGAGGCGCGGTCGCGGCGCCAGGCGCGCAGGGCCTCGAACCGGGCGCGGACGTCGGCGTCCATGGTCTCCAGCGCGGCGTTGCGGCCCTCGCCGGTGCGGTCGCCGCGATTGCGCGGATTGCCCGAGCGGGTACCGGCGTCGAAGCCCGCGGGCACGCGGCGGACTTCGATCTTGCGTTCGGCCTTGTAGACGGCGCGCACCGCCTCGCCGTCGCCCAGACCGACCAGGGGCTTGCCGTCGTTCGGATCCTCGACCAGCAGGCCTTCGAACAACAGGTGGTCGACGATGTCGCGCCAGCCGTTGGGCGAGATGTCGGCGCCTATGCCCCAGGTCGACAGCTGTTGCTCCCACGGCTGGACCGCCTTGGTGCGGCCGGTCAGGTGATCGACGATCCGGCCCCGGCCGAAGCGGCCGCCCAGACGCTGGACCGCCGCCAGGGCTTTTTGCGCGGGGACAGTGGCGTCATAGAGAAGCGGCGGGTCGCCGCAGATGTCGCAGACGCCGCACGGGTCGGCGTCGGTCTCGCCGAAATAGCGGCGCACGGCCTGGGCCCGGCAGACGGCGCCGTCCAGCATGGCGAACAGCTGGCGGGCCTTGCGCACCTGGACCTGTTTGACCTCCTCGGCCATCGGGCGGCTGTCCAGCCGGCGCAGGGTCCAGGCGATGTCGGAGGGGCCGTACAGGGTGATGCCCTCGGCCGGTTCGCCGTCGCGGCCGCCCCGGCCGATCTCCTGCCAATAGGCCTCCAGCGACCCCGGCGGATCGGCGTGGATGACGAAGCGAACGTCGGCCTTGTCCACCCCCATGCCGAAGGCGATGGTGGCGACCATGACGGCGCCGTCCTCAGCCAGGAACCGTTCCAGCCGGCGGTCCCGCTCCTTGGCGTCCATGCCGGCGTGATAGGCGATGGCGTTGGTCCCGGCGTCGCGCAGAGCCTGGGCCACGCGGTCGCAGCCGTCGCGGCTGCCGCAATAGACCACGCCCGGCTTGCCCCGCCGCTCGCGCACCAGTTCGATGACCCGGGCGTCGGTCTTGGCGCGCGAGGCGCTTTCCTTGCGCTCGGCCGACAGTTGCAGGTTTGGGCGGGCGAAACTGTCGACGAAGACCTTGGCCTGTTCCAGCCGCAGCGAGCGCAGGATGTCATCGCGTGTGCGGGCGTCGGCGGTGGCGGTGACGGCGATGCGGGGCACGTTGGGGAAACGCTCGGCCAACAGACCCAGGTTGCGGTAGTCGGGACGGAAGTCGTGGCCCCACTGGCTGACGCAGTGGGCTTCGTCGATGGCGATCAGGCTGAGCGGCAACTCGGCCAGCCGGTCCATCATGGCCCCGGCCGCCAGGCCTTCGGGCGAGACGTACAGCAGGTCCAGATCGCCCGAGCGGGCCGCGGCCCAGATGGCCGACCGCTCGTCCAACGACACGCCGGAATCCAGCCGGGCGGCGGCGACCCCCTGCTGTTTCAGGGCTTCGACCTGATCGGTCATCAGGGCGATCAGGGGAGAGACCACCAGGCCCAGGCCGGGGCGCAGGATGGCCGGGATCTGATAGCAGACGCTCTTGCCGCCGCCGGTGGGCAGGACGGCCAGGGCGTCGCGCCCGGCCAGGATCTCGGTCACGACCTGGCTTTGCAGGCCCCGGAAGTCGCCATGGCCCCAGACGCGCGACAGCAGGGACCGGGCGTCGTCCAGCGTCGGGTCTTGGGCGGGGCGGGACTGGGTTTGCGTGGCCGGCATCCGAGAGTTGTGCACTATTTGTTCCGGAATGCGAAGACGCCCCGGCCGTTTTCACGGCCGGGTCTCAGATCAGGCGCGACGAAGCCTCAGTGGGCGGGCGAAACGGCGAACTGGCCGCCGTCGCGATAGCGCCACAGGTAGGAGGGGGCGATGGCCTCCATGCCGGTCGGCGTGGTCAGGCCCAGATCGGCCAGGGTCTCGGCGCCGGGCGAGACGACATTGTCCTTCTCCAGCATGACGACCTGATCGTGAGTCAGGGGCGGGGTCAGGCCGATCAGGCTGACGGTCTGAAGCAGCGATCCCAGCAGCTTGGCGACGGGGAAGGGAATGGGCGCCAGCAGACGGTCGCGGCCGGTTTCGCGGCGCACCAGCTCCAGCACTTCGCGGAATGTATAGATGTCAGGCCCGCCCAGTTCGTAGGTGCGGCCGGCCGCGTCGCCGCTGATCACGGCGCGGGCCACGGCCTCGGCCACGTCGCCGACATAGACCGGCTGGAACCGGGTCTTGCCGCCGCCGATCAGTGGCAGGGCGGGCGATGAGGTCGCCATGGCGGCGAACCGGTTCAGGAAGCCGTCGCTGGCGCCGAAGACCAGGGACGGACGCAGGATGACGGCGTCGGGATAGACGGCGCGAATTTCGTTCTCGGCCTCACCCTTGGTGCGGGCGTAGGCGGAGCGGCTGTTGGCGTCGGCGCCGATGGCCGAGATCTGGACGACGCGCTCCACCCCGGCGGCCTTGGCCGCCTGGGCGATGTTCTTCGCGGCTTCGACATGGGCGCTCTTGAAGCCGCGCTTGCCGCCGCCGTCGTGCAGGACCCCGACCAGATTGACCACGGCGTGCGAGCCGCGCACGGCGGCCGCCACGTCGTCGGCCTCGGTCACGTCGCAGCGCATGAACTGGATCTGGCCCGGATCGCCCAGGGGCTGGACCTCGATGGCCAGAACCGGGTTGCGCACCGCCACGCGGATGCGCCAGCCGCGACGGGCCAGGGCGCGCACCGCCTGCGATCCGATGAAGCCGGAACCTCCGAAGAGGGTCACGACGCCGGGGGCGAGGTCAGCCATGGGGAAAGCTCCAGTCGAAATCCGTGCTGCGGGATAGCCGATGGGGCGCGGCGCCGCAACGCGGCGATTGACGGTCAAGCTGGCGATCTGGGCGTTCGCGCCCATCTGTCGTCCATGCAAGTCTTCACCATCGGCTATGAGGGCGCGAGCCAGGCGCAGGTGATCGATCAGCTGAAGGCGGCCGGGGTCGATCTTCTGGTCGATGTCCGCGCCGTCGCCGCATCGCGCCGCGCCGGATTTTCCAAGACGATTCTGGGCGAGAGCCTGAAGGCCGAGGGGATCGACTATCTCCATCTGCGCGGCCTCGGCACGCCCAAGGCGGGCCGGGATGCGGCCCGCAAAGGTCATGTCGCCGAGATGCGCGCCATCTTCGCGGACCATCTGGCCGAGCCTCAGGCCCAGATGGAGTACGAGCGGCTGAAGGCGCTGGCGGGCGAGAAGCGCGTGGCCCTGCTGTGCTTCGAGGCTGATCACGCCGGTTGCCACCGCGCCGTGCTGGCGGAGCGGCTGTCGGATGAAGCGGGCGCGAGCGTGATCAACCTTTAGCTCCCGAACAATCGCTTCGCCGTCTCCTCCCCACAATGTGGAGAGGAGACGCTGGATGGCTTAAGGCCGGCCCACCAGTTGATCGACCGAACCGCTGGTGACCGGGTGATACAGCGGCCGGGCCTCGGCGTAGATGCGGCGGGCGATGGGACGGCCCCAGTCGCCTTCGTTCCACAGGGTCTGGAACAGGGGCATGACGAATTTGCGCCGGCCCTGGCTGGTCAGGAAGGTCTCCGCCGTGGCGACGGAGGGCTGATAGCGGTGGGCCAGGGCGATCTGCAGCCAGGCGAAGGTGAGTTCGCTGTTGCCCTCGTTCGCCAGGTTCAGGGTGCGCTCCAGATCCGCCAGCTGGGCGGTGGTCAGCCAGTCGGCGCCGGCGGCCAGACCTTCGGGACGCCAGCCCAGGAAACGCTGCCGCTGCTGGGTGTTCCACTCCGCCCAGGGAATGGCGGAGGCCGGTCCCTTGTCCTTGAAGAAGGCCACGGCGGCCGCATCGACCGGGGTGAATGCGTTCGACACCGGGGCCACGGCGTTGGACGGCAGGCCGGGCTGATAGACCCAGGCGTCCAGTTGCAGTTCGGATTCCAGAGCCGCGTCGCCCTTCACCAGATGGGTGCGGATGTCCTCCAGGAACATGGCCGTGGTCATGGGCCGATAGGCGTTGCGGTCGAAATAGCCGCGCAGCCAGGCGTCGAACTTATCGCGCCCGGCGATCCGCTCGATGGTGCGCAGGAAGGCCGAACCCTTATCATAGGCGATGGTGTTCATGCCGTCGTCGGGATCACGGCCGGTCAGGTCCAGATGCAGGCGGGTGTCGGCGGGGGCCAGGGACTTCAGCTCGTCCTGCAGCCCGTCCCAGCTCAGCACCTGTTCCTGCACCGCCCGGTCATGGCCGTAGATCGACTCCATGATCCGGTTCTCGAAATAGGTGGTGAAGCCCTCGTTCAGCCAGAAGTCGTTCCAGGTGGCGTTGGTCACCAGATTGCCCGACCAGGAGTGGGCCAGTTCGTGCGCCACCAGCGAGACCAGCGACTGGTCGCCGGCGATGATGGTCGGGGTGGCGAAGGTCAGTTTGGGGTTTTCCATCCCGCCGAACGGGAAGCTGGGCGGCAGGACCAGCAGGTCGTACCGGCCCCAGCGATAGGGGCCGTACAGTGTCTCGGCCGCGTCCACCATTTCGGCGGTCGGCTCCAGCTCGGCGGCGGCGGCGCGCAGGCGGCTGGGCTCGGTCCAGACCCCGGTCCGTTCGTCGAACGGCGCGAAGGCGATGTCGCCGACGCCGATGGCGATCAGATAGGGCGGGATCGGATTGTCCATCCGGAAGCGCCAGGACTTCATGCCATTTGCGGCGGCTTCGCCCTTGGGCGTCAGCTGGTCGGCGCTCATGACCACGGTCAGGTCGGCGGGGGCGGTGATACGGGCCGAATAGGTCTGGCGGATGCCGGGGCTGTCCTGGGTCGGAACCCAGGTGCGGGTCAGGATGGCCTGGCCCTGGCTGAACAGATAGGGTTTCTGACCGCCCGCCGTCTGGCTGGGCGACAGCCATTGCAGGGCCGCCGCGTCGGGACGGGTGGAATAGCGGATGGTGATCTTGCGCCGCTCATTGGGGGCGAAGGCCGGGAAATAGACCGTCAGGGGCTGGCCCTTGATGGCGTCATTGTCGCCGACGACATAGCGCAGCGGCTGTCCGGCCGCGTCGCGCACGTCCTGGATGTCCAGGTTGCGGATGTCCAGGATCACCTCATTGGCGCCGGGGACGGCCAGGATGTCCAGCGTCGCCGTGCCCGACAGGGTCTTGGCGTTGAAATCGGCGGTCAGGTCCAGGGCCACATCGACGACGCGGGCGATCTCGGGCCGGGCGTAGGTGTGGCTGTCGACAGCCTCGGGGCCCGGGGCGGGCGCGATGGCGGGAGGGGTCATCGATGCGCCTCCGGTCGTGGTGGAACAGGCGCTGACCCCCAGGGCGGCGGCGAGGGCGAGGGCGGAGACGAGACCGAAGGCATTACGCTTCATCGAGGCTTTCCGGGGCTGACCGTAGGGATTGGCCGGAGAACGCGCGGAAACGCCGAAAAGATCAAGCCTGCGGTCGGTAAAGCCTCAGTGCGCCCTCGCCGGCGCATGCTGGGCGCGGAACAGCCTGCCCTGCTCGGCGAACAGGACCATGGCCAGGGCGATCAGGCCGAAGACGGTGAAGCCCAGCACCATGGGGACCGTCGTGCCGTTGAACTGCTGCCCCACCGCAAAGCCCAGCAGAGAGCCGAAGATGGTGGAGATAAAGCCCTGGATCGAGGCGGCGGTGCCGGCGATATGACCCATGGTCTCCATGGCCATGGCCCCGAAATTCCCGGCGATCAGGCCGAAGCAGAACATGGTCAGGGTCTGGAGCACGGCGAATGTCCAGATGGTCTCGTGACCGCTCAGGGCGACGAGCGCGTGGATCGCCGAAATGCTGGTGAAGCCGATCAGAGCCGTATGCGAAATCTTGCGCGACCCCAATTTCACCACCAGCCGGGCATTGACGATGGAGGCCACGGCGATCCCCCCGGCGATCAGGGCGAAGACGGCCGGGAAGACGGCCTCGGCGTCAAACACGTCGGCGAAGATCTGCTGCGACGAGTTAATGAAGCCGAACAGGGCGCCGGTGATGGCCGTCATGGCCAGGGTGTAGCCCATGGCGGTGCGGTCGGTCAGGGCGGTCTTGTAGGCCGAGGTCAACCGCTTCACCTGGATCGGCAGTCGATCCTCAGGCTTCAGGGTTTCGGGCAGACGCAGCGACGCCCAGATGATCAGGCCGACGCCGATCAGGCCCAGGCCCGCGAAGATCCAGCGCCAGGGGCCGACCAGCATGATCAGCTGCCCCAGCGACGGCGCAAGGATCGGCACGCCCAGGAAGACCAGGAAGCTGAAGGACATGACCCGGGCCATGGTGCGGCCCTCATAGCGGTCGCGCACGATGGAGACGGCCAGGACGCGGGTGCAGGCGCTGCCCAGACCCTGGCCGATACGGGCCAGGATCAGCATGTCGAAGGTCGGGGCCAGGGTCGCCAGCAGGCTGAAGGCCACATAGAGGCCGACGCCGACCATCAGCACGGACTTGCGGCCGAACCGGTCCGCCAGCGGGCCGTAGACCAGCTGGGCCCCGCCGAAGCCGAGCAGATAGGCGGTCACCACCCACTGACGGCTGTTCTCATTGGCCACGCCCAGGTCGGCGCCGATGGCCGGCAGGGCCGGCAGCATGGAGTCGATGGCCAGGGCGTTCAGCGCCATCATCAGGGCGATGAGACAGACGAACTCGACGAAGCCGAGCTCCTTCTTGGCGGGCGCTGAAGCGGGGGAAGAAGACATTCGGGCCAGATGCGCCGTCACGCTGCGGACCGCAACCATGCGTCTGTCACAAAATGCTGCAACGCAACGAATCGAGGTTGACCGCCGGGCGCCTCGCCAAAGCCAAGAAGCTTCGCTAGAGGAAGTCATGACAGAACAGATGACAGCACAGGCGGCGCTGGACCGCCTCGAAACCCTCTACACCCAATCCGTGACCAACCTGCGCGACGCCGTGCGGGATTTCGTCAACACCGGCGCGCGGCCCGACCCGCTGAAACGCGCCGAAGGGGTGTTCGCCTATCCCGAACTTCGCATCCGCTGGGACGGGGATCGCCCCCAGGACCTGGAGCCGCGCGCCTACGCCCGGCTGTCGAAACAGGGAACCTACGCCACCACCGTCACCCGGCCGGACCTGTTCCGCCCCTATCTGACCGAACAGCTGGGCCTGCTGGAACAGGAATATGGCGCGACCTTCGAGGTCGGGATCTCGAAGCAGGAGATCCCCTTCCCCTATGTGACCGACGGACTGGAGGTGGCGCTGGACCGGTCGATGACGGCCGCCCTGGCGCGCTGGTTCCCGACCACGGACCTGGCCCATATCGGCGACGAGATCGCGGACGGCCTGTTCGACATGGGCGGCGACTTCCCCCTGTCGCATTTCGACGGCCTGCGGACCGACTTCTCCCTGGCGCGGCTGAGACACTACACCGGCACGCCGGTGGACGATGTTCAGTCCTATGTCCTGTTCACCAACTATAATCGCTACGTCGACGAGTTCGTGCGCTGGGCCATCGAACAGCTGCAGACGCCGGGCACGCCGTATGAGACCCTGTCCTGCGCCGGCGGCGTGATCATTACGCGGGACACGCCCAACCCCGAGGCGGCGATCAGCGACACGGCCTGGAAGAAGCACCAGATGCCGGCCTATCACCTGACCGCGCCGGGCCATAAGGGCGTGACCCTGGTCAATATCGGCGTCGGCCCGTCCAATGCCAAGACCATCACCGATCACCTGGCCGTCACGCGTCCGCATGTCTGGCTGATGATCGGCCACTGCGGCGGCCTGCGCGCCAGCCAGACCATCGGCGACTATGTCCTGGCCCACGCCTATCTGCGCGACGATCACGTGCTGGACGCGGTCCTGCCGCCGGACATCCCCATCCCCTCCATCGCCGAGGTCCAACGCGCCCTGTACGACGCCACCAAGTCGGTCAGCGGCATGCCCGGCGACGAGGTCAAGCTGCGCCTGCGCACCGGCACGGTCGTCACCACTGACGACCGGAACTGGGAGCTGCGCTATTCCAAGTCGGCGCTGCGCTTCAACCAGAGCCGGGCCGTGGCCATCGACATGGAAAGCGCCACCATTGCGGCCCAGGGCTACCGGTTCCGGGTGCCCTACGGCACCCTGTTGTGCGTCTCCGACAAGCCGCTGCACGGCGAGATCAAACTGCCGGGCCAGGCCAACCGTTTCTACGAAGGCTCGATCTCAGAACACCTCCAGATCGGCATCCAGGCGGTGGACCTGATGCGCAACGAGGGCTCGCGCCTGCACTCCCGCAAACTCCGCGCCTTCGACGAGCCGCCGTTCCGGTGATCTGAACCGTCTCCTCCCCGCCTTTGCGGGGAGGGGGACCGCCGCGCCCCTTGCGCGGGGGTGGAGGGGCTCTTGAAATCCCACAGGCGCCGGCCGTGCGTTGAAGAATCCCTCCGTCACGGCGCGGACGCGCCGCGCCACCTCCCCATGAATGGGGAGGAGACAGGAGGTTGAAAAAGAACTTTACAACACAAAGTTCATTGTGCATCCTGTGATCATCGGATTTCAGGAGGAGGGCGCCATGACGCGCGAGACGCAGACTATTCAGGACGACATCGCCTATATGCGGGCCCTGGCCCAGGAGGGGCGGCGCGCGCCCTTGCTGGCGGGGCGGTTTCTCGTGGCGGCTGCCGTCATTTTCGGCGCGGCCAATATAGGGCAGTGGGCGCTGCTGACCGGCGTGATCGACGCCGGGCGCTGGGCCCCGGTCTGGCTCTGGATCGGAGCGGGTCTGGTCTTCGGCGCCGTTCTGGCCGTGCTGATTGGTCGGATGAAGGGCAAGCCGGGCTATCAGTCGGCAGGCAATCGCGCGGTCGGGGCGGCCTGGACGGCGGTGGGCTACGGCATCTTCGCCACATGGCTGGGTCTGATGGCCCGGGGGCTGAACAGTGGGGATTGGTCGGCCATGATGGCCATGCCAATCGTGGTCTTTGTGGCCTATGGCTCGGCCTGGATCATTGCCGGGACCATGACGAACACGCGCTGGATGACCCTGACCGGGCTCGGGTCCTATGTCGGGGCGGTGGCCATGGGCTGGTTTGCGGGCGACATGGCCATGTATCTGGTTTTCGCAGGGATGATCTTCGCCGTCGCCTTTGTCCCCGGTTTGATTTTGATGCGGCAGGAACCGTCGGAGATCGTCTGATGGCGGATGATTTCGATATCAGCCGGATCGACGACGTGATCCATGGACGGATCCGGCTGGGGATCATGGCCTATCTGTCCGGGGCCGAGGCGGCGGATTTCAATACGCTGAAGGCCCGGCTGCAGACGACCGACGGCAATCTGTCGGTCCATCTGCGAAAGCTGGAGGAGGCGGGCTTCGTCGCCGTGACCAAGAGTTTCGTCGGCCGCAAGCCCCTGACCGAGGCCCGGCTGAGCGAAGAGGGCCGCGCCGCCTTCGTCGCCTATCTGGACGCCATGGCGGGGCTGCTTCCCGCGCGCTAGAAGACGGGCATGAGCGACCGTCTCCACGCCTTCGAGGCCATCGACAATTTCCGCGACTATGGCGACTACGCCACGGCGGCCGGACGACGCGTGCGTCCCGGCCGCCTGTTGCGTTCGGCCCATCACGCCCGCGCCAGCGACGCCGATCTGGAGCGACTGAAGGGGTTCGACCTGGGGGCGGTGGTCGATCTGCGCCGACCGGGCGAACGGCGGGACCAGCCGTCGCGACGGCCTGACAGCTTCGACGCCCTGGTGATCGAGGGCGGAATCGACGACGGGGCGGAGGCGCCCCACATCACCTTCCTGAAGACTGCGGACCTGACGCCGGATTCGGGCCGGCGATTCATGACGCAAACCTATCGCAGCCTGCCGTTCGACGTCGCTCACATCGACGTCTTCAGCCGCTATTTCCACGCACTGGGCGATCAGGACCGTCCTGTCCTGATCCATTGCGCTGCGGGCAAGGATCGGACCGGCTTCCTCGCCGCCCTGACCCATCATCTGCTGGGCGTCCATCGCGACGACCTGGTCGAGGATTATCTGCTGACCAACACCGCCGTCGATCTGGCCGGTCGCGCCCCGTCCATCGCGCGGCAGCTGCACAAGATGACCGGCCGCGTGGCCTCTGACGATGCGGTGGTGGCCTTCCTCGGCGTCGAACCCGCCTATCTGGAAGCGGCCTTCGCCGAGGTCGAGGCGCGGCATGGGTCGCTGAACGCCTATCTGGACCAGGCCCTGGACGTCGACGCCGCGCTTCGGGCGCGGATCGAGGCGCGGCTGTCGGCGTGAGCGACGTCCTGACCCATGTCGTCGTCCACGATCATCCGTGGACGGATCCTCTGGCTGTGGCGGCCGGAATCGGCGGGGCGGACGGCGCTCTGGCCCTGCTGTCCGACGGCGGGCCCGGCGGGCGTTGGTCCCATGCGGCGGCCGCGCCGGACCGGGTTCATGTGGGCGCGGTCGAGGCCGATCTGTTTGAGCCTCTGCGCGACCCGTCCTGGGGCGCGGGGACGGTGGGCCTGGCCGCCTATGACGCCGGTGCGCGTCCGGCCACGGGCGACCGGCCTCAGGTCTGGCCCGACCTGATCCTGGCTCGCTACCCCGCGATGCTCAGCTTCGACCATCTTCAACGCCGCGTTCGCGCCATAGGGCGGGGGGCGACTGCGCTCCAGGCCGAGGCCGTCGCCGACCGCGCCGCCGGCTGGCTGAAGGGGGCGGTCGCGCCTGCAAGCCCCACAACCCCGGCCGAAGCCTTCGCGCCCGAGGCGGATGACCAAGCTTATCGTGACGCCGTGGCCGAAGTCGTGGCCCGCATCGGCGCCGGCGAACTATTCCAGGCCAATATCGCTCGCGCCTGGGGCGGCGTGCTGAGGCCCCAGGCCGATCCGTTTGACGTCTTCCTTCGCTTGCAACAGGGGCGAGCCTCACCCTATGGCGGCTTCTGGCGGATCGGCGACCGGGCCCTGGTGTCCAACTCGCCCGAACTGTTTCTGGCCTTCGGCGGCAAGAGCCGGCGCATCGAGGCGCGGCCGATCAAGGGCACGCGCGCTCGTTCGCCCGATCCGGTCCAGGACGCGGCCTTAGCCGCCGAGCTTCAGGCCAGCGCCAAGGATCGGGCGGAGAACCTGATGATCGTCGATCTGATGCGCAACGACCTGGCCCGCGCCTCGCGTGTTGGGTCGGTTGGGGTCGAGCGGCTGTTCGCCATCGAGAGCCATCCCACTGTCCATCATCTGGTCTCGACCGTGGTCGGCCGGGCCGAGCCGGGGGTGACGCCGGCCGACCTGCTGGCCGCGACCTTCCCGCCCGGCTCCATCACCGGCGCGCCCAAGCACCAGGCCATGAAGGTGATCGCCGATCTTGAGCCGCCGCGCGGCGCCTGGTGCGGGTCGCTGTTCATCCTGGAGGAGGGCGGCGGCCTGACCGCCTCTGTGCTGATCCGCACCGCTTCGTTTGAACGCCGCGACGGCCGCTGGATCTTCCGCACCCTGGCCGGGGCCGGGATCGTGGCCGACAGCGATCCTCAGGCGGAGCTGGCCGAAACCGAGGTCAAGATATCCGCTCTGCGGCGCGCCCTCGTCGACTGACCTATAGTGATGATCAGCAGGTCTCACAGGCGATGACGGTGGTCCGCCGCGGTTCCAGCAGGGCGCGACGCTTGAACCTGAACTCGGGCAGGAATTTCTGGAAGGGCGACTCGTAAGTATAGTTCGCCTCGGCGATGATCACCGATTCTCCATTGGCCAGCCAATCGGCGGGCACGTTGAATTCGGCGACCGGCAGGTCGCCCGACAGGTCGCCGGTGGTCTTGGAACTGCGGCTCCAGTTCAACTTGTAGGTAGTCGAGGACTCGCGGGTCACGCTGCTGATCCTCTGGTCCAGGGCGCCCGCAGAGAAGGGGGCCATGATGCTGGGGCCGGCCAGGAAGATATTGTCGACGTCGGCGGCGGTCAGGCTCAGTGACTGGGACGCCAGGTCCGCCGTCGAGGCCGCCACATGACTGGTCCGTTTCAGCGCCATATAGGCCTGACTGAAATCAACCAGGCCTGCGTAGAACAGGATCATCACCGGCGCGATCAGGGCGAATTCCACGGCGGAAACGCCTCGGACATCGCCGGCCAGTCTGCGGACAAGCGATCTAGGCACGCCAGGGCTCGTTGCGGAAGGCGGCCGTGGAGGAGATGATGATTTCCCCCGGTCCGCCTTTGGAGACCGCCTGGGTCAGGGACGGGACGATCATCGGCTGGCGGTACCAGACCCGCACCAGAACTAGGTCCTCGGCGTCGCCGCCATTGTAATTGTCATTGTCCGGAACGCCATCGCCATTGGCGTCCTCTCCCTCGTCGGTCGCTGCGAAACTGGCGACGACGCGGACGTCGATCGTGGTCCGCGCGGCGCATCCGTTCTTGAAGACGCTCATGTTGTCGCAGAAGGCGGTCTTGAACCGGGTCGCGTCGAAGCCCTCTTCATAGGCCTGGCCCGTTCGTACGAGGCGGGTGGCGTCGACCACCGCGTTTTCGGCCACAGCGTCGATCATGAAGACCAGACCGAGCTCGATCAGCGAATAGAGAAGAACGAAGAAGGGCAGGGCGACCAGGGCGAACTCCACCGCTGCGGCGCCTTCGCGGGCCTTGCGGCCCCGGACCGGAAGACGCCTGGGCCGAAGACGCTCGAGTCTAAGACGCAAGGGGCGGGTCATCGGCCGGGCTTCAGGGCGCGACGGAAGACGAGGACGCGGCGGCTTCGGCCTTGCGCAGACTCGGCGCGCAGGAGGCGCCGCACGCCATTTCCGTGGCCTGGGCGCCGCGCCAGACGCGCACCGTGCCGGTCGAGCCCCCGGTGACGATGATCTCGCGCTGGAACAGGGTGCGGCCCACGCTGTCCACGGCGACCACCTCGGTGACGCCGTAGCCCTTGCCCACGATGAACAGGGTGTTGGCGTCGACCACGGTGACGTCGGCGATCGCCGAGTTGCCGACGATGACCGACGAAGCCGGGCCGTTCAGTTGAACGCGGGCCGAACGATCGATCTCAACATTCAGGGCGCCGGCCTGGGCCGAGGCGGGGAGGGGCGCGGCCACGACGGCGGCCAGAATGAGCATCAGTGAAGGGCGGTGCATCGGCGACTCTGAAGCGATGGGCGCGTGAACGCGGACGCGCGCATCATGGCCTCATGTTCCTCAACAAAGACTGAAGCACCCATCACACCATTTTATTTGGTGAATCCGAGTGTAACCACAATTTGTGACTCAGCCTTAATACGCGTTGTGCATTCTCATCCTGCGTTTGGGGGTCAAGCGGGCTACCGGCTCCCCCCGCCTAGTTGCTCGCTGGACATTTAATCAAAGGACCTATGCAATGACCAAGTTTATCTCGCGTTTCGTTAAGGACGAGTCGGGCGCTACCGCCATCGAATACGGCCTGATCGCCGCTCTGATCGCCGTCGTCATCATCACCGTGCTCGGAACTGTCGGCGACAACCTGACGACCAAGTTCCAGGAAGTGGCCGACGGTATCGCAAACGCCGACTAATAAGGCTTCAAAGTCTTGAAATCTGCAAGGGCCGGAGCATCTGCTCCGGTCCTTTACCTTGTCCGGACATCGGCGGCGCGAAACCCGGCCTTAACGTCCGGCGCCTAAGGTCAAGGGATGGACTCTCTTCTTCTTCCGGCCCTGGGCCTGATGCCTGCGCTCGTCGTCATCGGCGGTCTGCACGACCTGGTGACGATGAAGATTCCGAACTGGATCCCGCTGGCCCTGATCGCGCTCTTCTTCCCGGTCGCCATGGCGGCGGGTCTTGGCCTGACGGGCATGGGCGTGCATGTCGGAGTGGGGGTTCTCGCTCTGCTCGTCGGGATGGGCATGTTCGCCTTGAACTGGGTCGGCGGCGGCGACGCCAAGCTGATCGCGGCCAGCTGCCTGTGGTTGGGGTGGAGCGGCTCGGCCATGTTCCTGCTGTGGACCGGCGTCGCGGGCGGGCTGTTCTGTCTGTTGCTGATCACCGCGCGTCGGTATCTCCAATTCATCGCTCCCTCCGCGCCGGGCTGGGCCGCGCGGCTGCTGGAGCCCAGGGGGGATATTCCCTACGGCGTCGCCATCGCCATCGGAGCCCTGCTGGCCTTTCCAGACGCCGATCTGATGAACGGACTGATCTAGGCGCGTCGCTACGTCTTCATCGAGCTTAGGAACGCATTAACCCGGCGCCGTCATGATCGTTAACGGCAGCGCATCATGGACCGGATCCGGGTCGAGGCGTCTGTCGGAGTTCCATGGATGAAGCCCGCTCGAATCGTCGTCATCTGTATCGCCGCCATCTCCGCCCTGGGCCTGGCCCTTGTAGTGCGCGCGATGGGCAATAGCGCGCCCGCGCTGGCCGCCGCCGCCGCGGTCGAGACCCGGCCCATGGCCCGGATTCTGGTTGCGGCCAAGGACCTGGAACCCGGCAAACGTCTGACCGACGGCGACCTGGCCTGGAAGGACTGGCCGGTGGACGAGGTCAATCCGGCCTTCATCACCGACGGCGCGACCCCGCTCCCGGCCAAACCCGCAGCCGAGGCGCCCGCTGAAAAAGCAGGAAAGGCCGGCAAGGCCGTCGAGGGCGCCGCCAAGGTGGTTCGCGAGGTCGCGAGTTCCGGCGCCAAGGGCGACTATGTCGGCTCAGTGGTGCGTGAACCCATTCTGGCCGGAGAGCCGATCGTCGGCCGCAAGATCGTGCGGGCCGGCGACAGCGGCTATCTGGCCGCCTATCTTGAGCCCGGCATGCGGGCCATGGCCATCGGGGTGACGGTGGAGTCGGCCGCCGGCGGCTTCATTCTGCCCGGCGACCGGGTCGACGTGGTCCTGACCGCCCAGACCGATCAGGGCGGGGTCGAGGGCGGCGCAGGCAAATATGTCGCCGGCGCCGTGCTGCAGAACGTCAAGGTCCTGGCCATTGATCAGTCGACCCGCGCCGGCGATGACGAGCAGGCGGTGGTCGGCGCAACCGCGACCCTGGAGGTCGCGCCGCGTGACGCCGAGATCCTGGCCCAGGCCAAGGCCCAGGGCGAACTGTCCCTGTCGCTGCGCTCCTACGCCGACACCGGCGGTCCGTCCGGCTCGGTGCGCCGCGCCGCCGCCGTCGCCGCCCCCGCTCAGACCGTTCGCATCTATCGCGGCGGCGCGCCCGAAGTGGTGACGCCGTGAGGACGCCGACGATGCGCCGTTTCACCGCCGCCCTGGCCTGCGCCCTGATCGCCGGGGGCGCCGCGCCCGCTGCGGTCCTGGCCCAGAGCCGAACCGCCGTCTCGACCGGAGCGGCCCCGCGCCTGATCAACCTGCCGCGCGGAACCTCGTTCGCCGTCGATCTGCCGGCTGACGCCCGCGACGTGATCGTGTCCAATCCTCAGGTGGCCGAGGCGATGCTGCACTCGCCGCGCCGGATCACGGTCATTGGCGTCGCGCCGGGGGAGACCGACGCCGTCTTCCTGGACGGCGCCGGACGCACGATCCTGAGCCTGCGGGTTCGGGTGGACGCGGGAACCAGCGCCTTGCAGGATACGCTGTCGCGCCTGATCCCGGGCGGTTCGATCCAGGCCGAGGCGGTCAACGACACCATCATTCTGACGGGAACGGCCGCAAGCCCGTCCCAGGCCGACCAGGCGCGCCGCGTGGCCGGCGCTTTTGTCAGCGCGCCCGATAAGGTCATCAATCTGATCGGCGTCACCGGGTCCGACCAGGTCACGGTCAAGGCCCGGATCGTTGAGGTGCAGCGTTCGGCGGTCAAACAACTCGGCATGGATGTCGGCGCCGTTCTGAACAGCGTCGGCGACGGCCTGTCGCTGAGCCAGACCGCGACCTTCGCGGTCAACGGCAGTCTGCTGGGCGGCGGCGGCCTCGGCTACTCCGACAGCAGCGGAGACGGAAACAGCCTGTCGACGACGGTCAAGGCGTTCGAACGCGCAGGCCTGATGCGCACCCTGGCCGAACCCAATCTGACCTCGGTCAACGGCGAAAACGCCGAGTTTTTGGCCGGCGGGGAGTTCCCGGTGCCGGTCGGCCTGTCCGAAGATAACGGGACCTCCAAAGTCGGCATCGAGTTCAAGCCTTACGGCGTGCGTCTGGCCGTGCGGCCGATCGTGCAGTCTGCAGGCCGGATATCGCTGCAACTGTCGACCGAAGTGTCTGAACTCAGCACCGACGGGGCCTTCACCCTGGGAACGGACTCGACCACACTGGTCATCCCGGGCCTGACCGTGCGCCGCGCCTCAACCACGGTCGAGCTGCCTTCCGGCGGTTCGTTGATGATCGCTGGCCTGCTGAGCGAGTCGACGCGTCAGAATGTCGACAAGCTTCCGGCGCTCGGCGACGTTCCGGTGCTGGGCGCCCTGTTCCGGTCGCGCGACTATCTGTCGGGCGAGACCGAGCTGGTCATCATCATTGAGGCCTATCTGGTGTCGCCGACGGCGCCCGGCCAGCTCCAGACGCCCGCCGACGGCCTGCACATCGCCAACGACGCCCAGACGATACTGTTCGGACAACTGAGCCAGCGTTATGGCACGCCGGGGGCGGCGTCGGGCGCCGCTTCCGGGCCGAGCTGGGCCGGGCCAGTGGGCTATGTGATCGAATGAGCCGCGCCATGACCAGATCCGCCGTTCTCGCCATGTCGGCCCTTCTGTCGGCCTGCGCCGCCACAGGACCGTCGGGGGAGCCGCCCTTGACCGCCACGTCCCGCTATGTGCTTCAGGTCGAACCCGGCGTCGACCGGATCGCCCTGGCGGTTCACGAAGACGGACTGTCCGACCGGCAGCAGGCAGCCCTGGCCGCCCTGGCCGGCCGGTTCGACCAGGCCCGCGCCGATGTGATCCGCATCGAGGCGCCGACGGGTGATGATCCGGTCGCCGCCCAGGCGGCCTGGAAGACCCGTGACGTCCTGATCTCCCTCGGCGTGCCGGCGGCGCGGCTGCGGGTTGTCTCCTATGCGGCGCCCTCGCCCCGCGCGCCCGTCCTGGCGGGCTTCGAGACCCTGCGAGCCTCCATCCCCAACTGCGCTGCGGCGCAGTCCGGGATGGTGTCGAACTTCTCCAACCAGCCTTCTGCGGCGTTCGGATGCGCCGTGACGGCCAATCTGGCCGCGCAGATCGCCAACCCCCGCGACATCGTCGCGCCGGCGGCCCTGGCGGCGGCGGACACGGCGCGCCGCGGGAAGGTCTTTGACAACTACCGCACGGGCATCGTGACCTCCTCGCCTCAGGAGCCGCTGATCGAGGGACAGATTTCGCGAGCGGTGGACTAGGGCCATGAGCATCCCCGCCTCCCGACCGCCCGAACCGCTCGACGATTTCGACGTCGACATGGACTTCTCCGAGGCCGCCGCCTTCCCGAGCGAACCGCAGCGGGAGCCGCTGCAGTTCACCGCCCCCGGCCCGGGCCACGCGCCCGCGCCGGCCCTGGCGGTCAATGGCGGAACCCTGCCGCCCTCCGCCGCCGCCTTCAACCCGGTCGGCGACATGGTGGCCCAGGCCCAGTCCAACTTCGCCGCGGTTCCAGAAACCGCTACGGCCCCTGTCGGCGTCGTCTCTTCCAGCCTGACCCCCGTCGGCCTCGCGCCGGCGAGCGCCATCGGTGAAGTTTCGGTCCCGCGCATCGCCATCCACGTCTTCGCGGAGCGCCAGGACACCCTGGCTGCGGCCGAGCGCGCCGCCCAGGATCGCCGTCTGTCGCGCGCCACCACCCAGATCCGCATCGGCGGCATTATGGCCGCCGTGGCCGCCTATCAGCACGAGCCGACCCCGCCGCTGATCATCGTCGAATGCCTGAAAGACCCCCAGACCCTGCTGTGGGAGGTCGATCAGCTGGCCGAGGTCTGCGATGCGGGCACCAAGGTCATCGTCGTCGGCCCGACCAATGACATCCTGCTGTTCCGCGAGCTGATGCGGCGAGGGGTCAGCGAGTATCTCGTGGGGCCGCTTCAGCCCCTGCAGTTGATCGCGGCCATCGGCGGCCTGTTCAACGACCCGGCCCAGCCCTTCGTCGGCCGCTCCATCGCCTTCGTCGGCGCGCGGGGCGGGGCGGGGGCCTCGGCCGTGGCGCACAACACGGCCTATGCGATCTCGGAGCGGATCGGCGCCAACACCGTCATCGTCGATTACGACCTGCCGTTCGGCACCGCCGGCCTCGACTTCAACCAGGATCCGCTAAGCGGCGTCGCCGACGCCCTTGGTCAGCCGGACCGGCTGGATTCAACCCTGCTGGACCGGATGATGGTCCGCTGCACCGACAAGCTCAGCCTGTTCGCCGCGCCCGCCACCCTGGACACCGACTGGGACATCTCGACCGAGGCCTTCGAAGAGGTGACGAACCGGATCCGTTCGACGGCGCCCTTCGTGGTTCTGGACCTGCCGCACCTGTGGTCGCCGTGGATGCGCCGCACGCTGATCAGCGCCGACGAGGTGGTGATCGTGGCGACGCCCGACTTGGCCTCGCTGCGCAACGCCAAGAACATGATGGACCTGATCCGCTCGGGTCGTCCGAACGACGCCCCGCCGCGCCTGGTGCTGAACCAGGTGGGCGTGCCGGGCCGTCCCGAAATCCCGGCCAAGGATTTCGGCGCCGCCCTGGGCGTCCACCCCAGCCTGATCATTCCGTTCGACGCCAAGACCTTCGGGGCGGCCGCCAACAACGGACAGATGATCCTGGACGCAGGCGCCAAGACGAAGGCGGCCGAGGCCTTCCAGACCCTGGCCCAGATCGTGTCCCAGCGCGAACTGCCGGCCTTGGCCAGCCCCCGGGCGGGTTCCGCGGCCAAGCCGGGCAAGGCGGCGACTTCCCCGGCGTCCAAATCCCTGTTCGCCTCCATGTTCAAGAAGCGCTGACGGGTGTTTGGCAAGCGCACAGGTCAGCCTGGCGTCGTCGCGGCGACGTCGCACGCCGCGCCCCAGGCGGGCGGCGCCCCCGAGTTTTCGGCCGCGCCCCGTCAACCGTCGCCGGGCGTGCAGACGGAAGCCTTCTCCTTTGACGGCGGAGCCGACTTCGAACCTGTCGCCGAAGCCTTCGCCCGCGCCGACGCGCCCGCCCAGGGCGCTCCGAAGGCCGACCGTCTCGACGCCCTGGCCTCACGACCCGCCCCCGCGCCCGAAGCGCCGGCCGCGCCGCAGGGGAGCAAGCCCGCATCCGGTCCCAAGCCCACCGCCGGCTTCGAACAGCTGAAAAAGGCCCAGGCGGTCGCCGAGATCGTCCGGGAACAGAGCGACTACTACCACGCGACGAAGACCACCATCTTCAACGCGCTGATGAACACCATCGACCTGGCCCAGCTGGCCCAGCTGGACACCAAGGCCGCCTCGGAAGAGATACGCGACATCGTCGCCGAACTGGTGGCGATCAAGAATGTCTCCATGTCGGTCGCCGAGCAGGAGCATCTGGTTCAGGACATCGTCAACGACGTCCTCGGCTACGGCCCGCTTGAGCCGCTGCTGGCGCGCGACGACATCGCCGACATCATGGTCAACGGCGCGGGCCGGGTCTTCATCGAGGTCAGCGGCAAGGTCCAGCTGACCAATGTCCGATTCCGCGACAACAACCAGCTGATGAACATCTGCCAGCGGATCGTGTCCCAGGTCGGTCGCCGCGTCGATGAAAGCAGCCCGATCTGCGACGCCCGCCTGCCGGACGGGTCGCGCGTCAACGTCATCGCCCCGCCCCTGGCGCTGGACGGTCCGACCCTGACGATCCGGAAGTTCAAGAAAGACAAGCTGACGATGAAGAATCTGGTGGACTACAAGTCCATCAGTCCCGAGGGCGCGCGCGTCCTGGGCGTCATCGGCGCCTCGCGCTGCAATATCGTCATCTCGGGCGGCACGGGCTCAGGCAAGACGACCCTGCTCAACACCCTGACCGCCTTCATCGACCCGACCGAGCGCGTCATCACCTGCGAGGACGCCGCCGAGCTTCAACTGCAACAGCCGCACGTCGTGCGCCTGGAGACCCGGCCGCCGAACCTGGAGGGCCAGGGCACCATCACCATGCGCGACCTGGTCAAGAACTGCCTGCGGATGCGGCCTGAACGGATCATCGTCGGCGAGGTGCGCGGACCCGAGGCCTTCGACCTGCTGCAGGCGATGAACACCGGCCACGACGGCTCCATGGGCACGCTGCACGCCAACTCCCCGCGCGAGGCCATCAGCCGGATGGAATCGATGATCACCATGGGCGGCTACGGCCTGCCGTCCAAGACCATTCGTGAGATGATCGTCGGCTCGGTCGACGTCATCATCCAGGCCGCCCGCCTGCGCGACGGTTCGCGCCGCATCACCCACATCACCGAGGTGGTCGGGCTGGAAGGCGACGTGATCGTGACCCAGGACCTGTTCGTCTACGACATCACCGGCGAGGATGAGCACGGCAAGGTCATCGGCCGCCATCGTTCCACCGGCATCGCCCGTCCCCGCTTCTGGGACCGCGCCCGTTATTACGGGCTGGAGCGCGAACTGGCCGACGCCCTCGACGCGGCGGAGTAGGGCGATGCTGCCGATCCTCGCGGCGGTCCTCGCCTTCATCACCATCGGCGGCCTGGGCTGGGTCTTCGTGGGCGGCGACGACTCGTCGAGCCGGGCGGTCAAGCGCGCCCAGACGCTGGGCGAGAACAAGCGCAACGCCGCCACCGCCCGCAAGGCCGCCGTCGCGGCCAATACGCCCGAGGCGCGCCGCAAACAGATCGTGGCGCAGCTTCAGGACGCCGAGCGGCGCGAACGCAAGGCGCGCGCCAATATGTCGTCCAAGTTGAAGCAGGCCGGACTGACGATCAGCGCGCGGACGTTCCATATCGTCAGTGGGCTGATCGGGCTGTTCGCCGGGATCGCGACCCTGGTGTCCGGCCTGCATGTCCTGCTGGCGATCGGTGCCGGCGTGATCGTCGGTCTCGGGCTTCCCCGCTGGGTTGTCGGCTTCCTGGCCAAGCGGCGGATGAAGAAATTCTCGCTGGAGTTTCCCAATGCGGTGGACGTCATTGTCCGCGGCATCAAGTCGGGCCTGCCGGTCCACGAATGTTTCAAGATCATCGCCCGCGAGAGCCCGGCGCCCCTCGGCCCAGCCTTCAAGAAGCTGGTCGAAGCCCTGGGCGTGGGCATGACGCTGGAGCAGGCGCTGGACAAGATGTTCGAGCAGATGCCGACGCCGGAGCTGCGGTTCTTCACCATCGTCATCGCCATCCAGCAAAAGACCGGCGGCAACCTGGCCGAGGCCCTGGGCAATCTGTCGACCGTGCTGCGCGCGCGCCGGATGATGGCCGAGAAGGTCAAGGCCCTGTCGTCCGAAGCCCTGGCCTCGGCGGGCATCATCGCCGCCCTGCCGCCGGCGGTGATGACCATGGTGATGTTCACGAGCCCCAGCTACATGATGGCCCTCTTTACCGACATGCGCGGCAACTTCCTGCTGCTGGTCGCGGCCGCCCTGATGGCCACCGGCGTCTTCGTGATGAAGCGCATGATCTCGTTCAAGATCTGAGGCGGGGACCATGGACGGCTTCATCCGCTTCATCACCGATCCGCAGAACCTGCTCAGCCTCGGCGTGGGCGTGCTGGTCTTCGCCACCGTCCTGACCCTGCTGTCGTCGATGACCGGCGGGGTGCAACTGGACAAGCGGATGAAGGCCGTGTCCGAACGGCGGGATGAACTGAAGCGCCGCTCGCGGGCCGCCATCCAGTCGGGGCAGAGCGCCCTGCGTCACACCGACGACGGGGGGTTCAAGAAGCGGGTCGTGGACCGGCTGAACCTGACCAAGCTGCTGGAGGACCCCAAGGTCGCCGACCAGATGGCCCAGGCCGGCTATCGCGGGCCGCGCCCGCTGACGACCTTCTATTTCTTCCGTTTCGCCTCGCCCTTCCTCTTCCTGGTGGTCGCGGCCTTCTACATGTTCGTGATCAAGATCGTGGACTGGCCCACGATGCAGAAGATCACCGCCTGCATGGCCGCCGCCGTGGCCGGCTTCTATGCGCCGAACCTGTTCCTTCAGAACCGGATCGCCAAGCGGCGGACCTCGATCATGCAGGCCTTTCCCGACGCCCTGGACCTGCTGCTGATCTGCGTGGAGGCGGGCATGTCGATCGAGGCCGCGATCGCCAAGGTCAGCCAGGAGATCGGCACCTCCTCTATCGACCTGGCCGAGGAGCTGTCGTTGTTGTCGGCCGAGCTCAGCTATCTGCCGGATCGCCGCATGGCCTATGAGAACCTGGGCAAGCGGACCAATCACCCCGGCGTCAAATCGGTCGCCGTGGCCATGACCCAGGCGGAGACCTACGGCACGCCCCTGTCCTCGGCGCTGCGGGTCATGGCTAAGGAGAACCGCGACCTGCGTTTGTCGGCGGCGGAGAAGAAGGCCTCGGCCCTGCCGGCCCAGCTGACCGTGCCGATGATCCTGTTCTTCCTGCCGGTGCTGTTCATCGTCATCCTGGGACCGGCGGTCCTGAACATCATGGACACGATGAGCAAGGGCTGACGCGTCAGGCCTCGGCCTGGGTCTTGAGCCCGTCGACGATGGCCTGATGCGCCTCGCGCAGGGCGACGCGGTGCTTGTCGTGGAACAGTTCGCCCCTCAGGCCCGCAAACTTGTGGGCGGACGAGACGATGCACATGCCCTTGTCCAGTTCTTCGATGTCGATGTAGCGCAGGCTGCGGAACAGGAAGCCCCGGTTCTCGGTCCAGACCAACCGTACATAGGGTCGCCATTCGGCGACGCGGGCCGTCGCCCGGCGTTGCGCCTGGCCCGGAAAGGACTCGGTCATCTCCAGCCGCCCGCCGAAGGCGATGGCGCCTTCGACATCGGTCTCAAAGGGATTCCAGGCATTCCATCGCGACAGGTCCGAGACCAGATCCCAGATCCGGTCGGAGGTCGCCTGCACGCCGGCGCGTTTCTCGATCTTGGCGTCGTCCATGACGCCGATCTGGCACGACTGGGCGGCGGAAGAAAGACGTCTCAGTCGGGGGCGACCACCTTCAGCCGCCGACCGTCGTCCAGACCCAGTCGCGTCTTGACCTCGAACAGGTCGGCGCCGGCCGGGATGATCAGCAGTTTCTTGGGATGGGCGGCGTTGACCGCCACCACTCCGCCCTTGGGGCAGATGTCGAAACAGTCGGTCCCCGCCACCGTCAGCGCGCCCTTGCGCCCCTTCTTGCCCTTCTTCAGGTGCAGATATTTGCGCAGGGCCTTCTTCAGGGTCAGATCGCCGTCCGGCCCGAACCCGCCGTCCAGCTTCTTCGAACATTTGCGGCACACCAGCACGACGTCGCGCCACTCGGTCGTCGTATTCGTGATCGGCTTGGCCATGATTCGATTTTCGCCGAGCGATGATCGTTGCACAAGCGCGGCGGGCGCCCTCATCCTGCAGGCCTCACGATTTCACAGGATCTTCACATGCGTCGCCTGTTCGCTGTCTCCACCCTGACGCTGTTGCTCGCAGCCGGTTCCGCCCAAGCCCAGACGATCGAGGCCGCCGCGGTGGACGCCGCCGTCCAGCGCGTGACGCCCCAGGTGGTCGAATGGCGGCGCGACTTCCACCAGCATCCCGAACTGGGCTTCGCCGAGACCCGCTCGGCCGCCGTCATCGCCGATCATCTGCGGTCATTGGGACTGGAGGTCCGCACCGGGGTCGGCAAGACCGGGGTCATAGGCGTCCTGCACGGCGCCCGTCCCGGCCGGGTCGTGGCCCTGCGCGCCGACATGGACGCCCTGCCGGTGCGGGAGGCGACCGGCCTCGACTTCGCCTCCACCGCCACCGGAACCTATATGGGCAATACGGTGCCGGTGGCCCACGCCTGCGGCCACGATATGCACATGGCCATGTTGATGGGCGCGGCCCAGGTCCTGGCCGGGATGAAGGATCAGATCGCCGGCACGGTGGTCTTCGTCTTCCAGCCGGCGGAGGAGGGCGCCCCTCCGGGCGAACCCAAGGGCGGCGCCGCCCTGATGATCGCCGAGGGCGCGCTGAACGACCCGAAGCCCGAGGCCATCTTCGGCCTGCACGTCGTGCCCGGCCGTCCGGGCAGCGTCTTCTACCGGCCCGAAGGCTTCATGGCCGCCTCCGACCGGGTCGATATCGTGCTGAAGGGCAAACAGACCCACGGCGCCTGGCCCTGGCGCGGCGTGGACGTGATCGCGGTGGCGGGCCAGGTGATCGAGACGGTCAACACCCTGACCGCCCGCACGGTCGATCCAACCACCACCCCGACCGTCTTCACCATCGCCACCCTGAACGCCGGCGTCCGCTATAATATCATCCCCGACAGCGCGACCCTGTCGGGCACCCTGCGCACCTTCGACGTCGCCCAGCGCGACGCCCTGGTCGCCCGCGCTGAAACCGCCATCGACCACGTCGCCGCCGCCTATGGCGCCACCGCCGAGTTCGGCGTCCGCCAGAACGCCGCCCTGGTCTTCAACGACCCCGACCTGTCCGCCTGGCTGGCCCCGGTCCTGACCGAGGCGGCGGGCGAAGGCGCCGTCAACCCCGCCACGCCCCCGACCACGGTGGCCGAGGACTTCAGCTATTTCCAGCAGGCCGTCCCCGGCGTCTTCTACCATCTTGGGGCCAGTCCCGACGGGGTGGACCCGTCCCAGTCCGCCCCGAACCATTCGCCGGAGTTCTCGCCGAATGAAAAGGTCTTGCCGCTGGGCGTGAAGACGCATGTGCTGACCGCGCTGCGGTTTTTGGAGCGGAGTTAGGGGGAATGCACGTCACGATCGCCGCTCTGGCCGATGCTGTTCATGAGACTGCGCGCTACCTTGAACGGCATGGCGACGTCTGGGTGGTTCAGCGGCTTGATTGGCTGAAAGACCGACTGGATCGTGGCGACCTTGAGGGCATAGCCATGGCCATATCCGAGGCGACGGGAGGAATGGGCTCCCTTAACGACAGAATTCTGGGGCCTGAGGAAGGCGACGTCTCCGCCAACGTCCGCCTCAGAGAACTCGTGAACGCCATTGAGCAGGCCGCTCGTAGCGCCGCCTCCGACCACGGCGTTCGGTTGGATCGCTAAGCGTCCAAGTCGGCGCCAGCCATTCTTCCACCTTTCACGTGTCCGCCGACCGGAGGCCTGGTCCCACTCTGACCGCGTCGCTGAGAGGTGACGCAGCCGAAGGATTGAGGCTATGGCTTCGCGTCACGCGAGCGTCGGGAAATCCTGGCTCCGCCGTGCGCAAAGCGGAGGGGATAATGCTGCTGCCGATTTTCATGCTGCTCCTGTCGGGCGCTCCCGTTCCGGACCGCACCACGTCCGGCTACGCCACGGTGGAATGCGCGGTTGGGGACCGGAACATCGTGTCCAACTGCCGTGTCGTCGCCGAGAGCCCGCCGGGTCAGGGCTTCGGCCGCGCCGCGCTGCAGATCGCGAGGCGATTGCGCCCCCGGCCTGAAGACGTGGGTGAGGATGGCACCTTCCGCTCGACCGTCCGGTTCGGCCTCTGCAACACCCCCGACCGCGCCACCCGTCTTCCGCAGGCGGGCATCGATTGCGGCCCGCAGACGGCGCCGTGAGCAAACACCTTGCGTGTGCACATTTTGCCAATGCTGAGCGCGCGGCGGTTCCTGCTGAGAAGTTGGGGGACAACCAAGCGGCTGCTCAAGCCACGGCTTGGACGCTCACCGAGTTCGCCGCCGAGCGTAGGGAGACTTCGATGTTTACAATCGGAGCACAATGTAATACAAAAATTTCATGGCCTCACTGACTTCTCCTCTCAGCGTCCGGCTTTCTGATGACGACACCAGCTTTCTTTCGAAGCTGGAGATCGACGGCGCAGTGACGGCCAGCGATAAGATTCGCGGTCTTATCCGGCAGGCGCGGCAAAGGGCCGAGCCGCTCGATTCCTTTCCAGCGGCTCTGGCGGTCAGTCACGATCACATGGCCGCGACTGTCCGTGCTGTCCGCATCATCGAGCAGGATCTGGACCGTCACTCAGACGTCGCGGTGGGGCTGATGAACATCGCCGAGGAATTCCTCGCCCTGGCCCTGACCGCCCCGCGCCCCGGCTCGACGACCGTTTCGGACGAGCTTGTCCGGCATGAGGCGCGGCTGGTGGACTGCGCGACCCGTATGACCGATCAGCTGTTGCGCTGGGCCCTGACGCCCACTGCTCCGGCCTATGACACTGCCGTCATCTCTCGCCGACTCGCCGAGTCGGCCGAACTGATGCGGCTTGTTTCTGCGGCCCTGGCCGCGCGCTAACGGAAGGATCAAGAGCATGGCGGATACACTTGGCGCTCGCGTCGGCCGCATCGTCTCGGGCAGTGCGCACGCGCTGATCGACACGATCGAAGGCGCCATGCCGGACGCTATCGTCCAGCAGACCCTGCGTGAAATCGACAAGGCGGTGGACGATGTTCGCGCCGAACTGGGCCGCTCCATCGCCGGCAAGCATCTGGCCAACAAACGGCTGACTGAACAGAGCAGCCGCCACGAGGAGTTGGCGGGCCAGATCGAACTGGCGCTCCGTGAAGGCCGCGAGGACCTGGCCCGCGCGGCGGTCGAGCATCAACTCGACGTCGAAGCCCAGGTCCCCGTCCTGGAGGCCACGGTGGCCGACGCCGGCAAGCGCGAGATTGAGTTGGAAGGCTATGTCGCCGCCCTGCTCGCCAAGCGCAGGGAGATGGAGGAAGCCTTCCAGTCCATGCTTCTCGCCCGGGCGCGCGGCGCCGAGGACTCAGGTGCGGCCACGGGCGGGGTGGGCTCCGACGGCAAGCCCAGCGTGACCCGCCGCGTCGAGAACGCGACCGGCGCCTTCGACCGGCTGATGGCCCGCGAAGGGGCGCCGCCCCTGGGCGGCGTGGACCGCGAGCAGGGCGCCAAGCTGGCGGAACTGGACGGTTTGGCGCGCCGGAACCGCGTCGAGGAACGTCTGGCCGCCATCAAGGCGCGCACAGGCGACAAGGGCTGACGCCGCCGATGTGGGGGTTTCTTTTCTCGCAGGACAACGTGCCCTTTGTCGCGGCGCTCGTCCTTATGATGCTGATCGGCGCGGTCGAGGCCCTCGGTCTCGGCGGCGGCCTGGCGGCCGGCGATGGGCTCGACGGGGTGGACGCGGACGTCAATGTCGAGACCCCCTCGCTTCTGTCCTGGCTGAATGTCGGGCGGCTGCCGCTGCTGATGTTGATCGTCGTCTTCCTGTTCGCCTTTGGCATGACGGGGCTGATCGGCCAGAGGATCGTCGCCGCAATCTTCGGCCAACCCGCCCCTTGGTTTCTCGCGGCCCCGCTGGCCTTCGCGGTCGGCCTGCCGGTGACGCGAGTCTTCGGTCGCGGCGTCGCCAAGATCATGCCGCGCGACGAGACCTCGGCGGTTTCGCGCGACAGTCTCGTCGGGCGGGTGGCGGTCATCGTCACCGGCGAGGCGCGCCACGCCAGTGCGGCCCAGGCCCGCGTTCGCGACGAGCACGGCCAGGTGCACTACGTCATGGTCGAGCCGGACAACGCCACAGACGTCTTCGCCCAGGGCGGCAGCGTGCTGCTCGTCCGGCACGCGGGGGCCAAATATTTCGCCATTCACAACACCAGCGCGTCGCTGCTCGACGCGTCTGTCTGACGACTTTTCAAGCTTAGGGGGCCCTTCAAATGAACTCGCTCATAGAGATCGCCATTCTGTCCGGTGCAGGGCTTGTCGCCCTGTTGATCCTGGGCCTGATCTTCGCTCGCCTGTACAAGCGAGCGTCCAAGGAGACTGCCTTCGTTCGCACCGGTTTCGGCGGCGAGAAGGTCGTCATGAACGGCGGCGCCCTGGTTTTGCCGGTCCTGCACGAGACCATCCAGGTCAATATGAACACCCTGCGTCTGGCGGTTCAGCGCAGCAATGAACAGGCTCTGATCACCAAAGACCGCATGCGTGTTGACGTGCTGGCCGAGTTCTACGTCCGGGTTCAACCCAGCGCCGACGCCATCGCCTCGGCCGCTCAGACCCTGGGCTTGCGGACGATGCACCCCGAGCAACTGAAGGACCTGGTCGAGGGCAAGTTCGTCGACGCCCTGCGCTCGGTCGCGGCCGAGCTGACGATGACCGAGTTGCACGAGCAGCGCACCCACTTCGTCCAGAAGGTGCAGCAGGTCTCGTCCGAGGACCTGCTGAAGAACGGCCTGGAGCTTGAGACCGTGTCGCTGACAGGCCTCGATCAGACCGCGATGGAGCATTTCAATCCGTCCAACGCCTTCGACGCCGAGGGCCTGACGCGGCTGACCGAAGAGATCGAGCTGCGCAAGAAGCTGCGCAACGACATCGAACAGGACACCCAGGTCCAGATCCGCACCAAGAACCTCGAGGCCCAGCGCCGTACGCTGGAGATCCAGCGCGACGAAGAATACGCTCAGCTGGAACAGGAGCGCGAACTGGCCAACCGTCGGGCTGAACAGGGGGCGGACGTGGCCCGCCAGGAGGCCGAGAAGGCGCGCGAGGCCGAGGCCGCCAAGATCACCTCCCAGCAGCAGATTGAGCAGGCGAGGATTGAGGCCGAGCGTCTCGTCGCCCAGCAGCGCATCGCCATGGAACAGGAAGTCGCCGAGCGCGAAATCTCCAAGGCCCGCGCCGTCGAGACCCAGGACATCGAGAAGGCCAAGGCGATCGAACTGTCCGAGCAGGATCGCGACATCGCCGTCGCCGAGAAGTCCCGCGCCCAGTCCGAAGCCAAGGCCGAGGCCGACAAGGCGCTGGCGCTCGCCGTCCAGGCCGAGGAGCAGGTCAAGACGATGCGAGACCGTGAGGCCGCCGATCGTCAGAAGATCATCGAACTGATCGAGGCGACCAAGGAGGCCGAGCGCGAGGCCATCACCGTCCGCGTCGCCGCCGAGGCCGAGAAGATCGCCGCCGCCGACCAGGCCGAGGCCTTGCGTGAACAGGCGCGCGGTCAGGCCGACAAGACCACGATCGAGGCCGAGGCCCAGGCCAAGGCCGTGCGCGCGGCCGCCGAGGCGGCGCGGGTCCACTACGAGGTCGAGGCCGCCGGCCAGCAAGCCCTGAATACGGCGGCGAACCTGCTGTCTGCCGAACAGGTCGCCATGCAGATACGCATCAAGCTGATCGAGAACCTGGACCGTATCATCGCCGAGTCCGTCAAGCCGATGGAGAGCATCGACTCCATCAAGATCGTCCAGGTCGAAGGCCTGAACGGCGGCGGCGCTTCGGCCGGCGCGGGCGCCGGCGGCTCGCACGACGGCAACCTGTCGGAACAGGTCGTCAGCAGCGCCCTGCGCTATCGCGCCCAGGCCCCGCTGGTCGATCAGCTGATGGCCGAGGTGGGCCTGTCCGGAGCCGATCTTAAGGGATTGACCGGCGCACTACGGACGCCGGAGCCCGCGCCGAGCCTGCAAAGTGCGCCCTCGGCTGAGGAAGCCGCCGCCCCCGGGCCGGCGAAGAAGCGACCGGACGCCGCCCAGGCGGACTAGGTCTCGGCGGGACGAGCAGGCTTGGCCTGTTCGTCCCTTGGCTTTCACAGCGTGATTGGGTCTATTTCCCCGGCCTCACAGCCGCTCGAACACCGTCTCGATCACCCGCCGATAGACCGCCGTCAGGGTCTCCAGCTCCGCCGTCTGAACCCGTTCGTCGATCTGGTGCATGGTCTGGCCGACCAGGCCCAGTTCCAGCACAGGGCACAGGGCGCGGATGAAGCGGGCGTCGGAGGTGCCGCCGGTGGTGGAGGCCTCGGGGCGGCGGCCGGCGACGGCCTCGACCGCGTCCTGCACCGCCGCGACGAAGACGCCCGGCTCGGTCAGGAAGGCCTCGCCGGAACACAGGTGTTCCAGGCGGATCTGCAGCCCGGTCTCGGCTTGCATGGCCCCGGCCTCGCGGTTCAGCCAGTCGATCAGGCCGTCGCCGGTATGGCTGGGGTTGAAGCGGATGTTCAGCCGCGCCTTCGCCTCGGCCGGAATGATGTTGGTCGCCGGATTGCCGATGTCGATGCTGGTGATCTCCAGGTTCGAGGGCGGGAAACCCTCATACCCCTGGTCCAGCACATGGTCGTTCAGCCGGGCCATCAGCTTGGCGATGACCGGGGCCGGATTGGCCGCCCGTTCGGGATAGGCGACGTGGCCCTGTTTGCCTGTGACCGTGATCCAGGTGTTCAGCGAGCCGCGCCGCCCGACCTTGATCATGTCGCCCAGGTGCTGCGACGACGAGGGTTCGCCCACCACGCAGGCGTCGATGACCTCGCCCTCGGCCGCCAGGGTCTCGACCACCCGTTTGGTGCCGTGAAGCGCCGGGCCTTCCTCGTCCCCGGTGATCAGGAAGGAGAGGGAGCCTTCGACCTCTCCCTCGGCGAGGATCTGGGACACGGCGGCGACCCAGGCGGCGATCCCGCCCTTCATGTCCACCGCGCCCCGGCCGTATAACAGGCCGTCCCTGACCTCGGCGGTGAAGGGTTGCGACGACCACTGTTCCGACGGCCCCGTCGGCACCACGTCCGTATGGCCGGCGAAGCACAGGTTGGGCGAGGCGGTTCCGCGCCGTGCATACAGGTTCTCGATCCGCGCATGGACCCCTTCACCCCCCGGCCCCTCGAAGGCCAGCCGGCGGCAGGTGAAGCCCAAGGCCGTCAGATGGCGCTCCAGCACGTCCATGGCCCCCTCGTCGGCGGGGGTGACAGAGGGAATACGGATCAGGTCGCGGGTCAGTTCGACAGGATCGATCACAGGAGTTGATGCGCGGCTCATGCGGCTATGCTTTACGGACATCGCGCAACGGGGAGAAGGCCCATGCCCAAGATCGACATCGACAGCGCGCCCAGAGGCGACGGCACGACCTATCCGGATGAGTTCGCCGGCCCCTGTCTGTCGCGCCGCCGCTGGAAGCTGGGCGATGCGGCGGGCCTGAGCCAGTTCGGCGTCAACCTGCTGCGCCTGCCCGACGGCGCCTGGTCCAGCCAGCGCCACTGGCATGAAGCCGAAGACGAGTTCGTCATGGTGGTCGAGGGCGAGGTCGTCCTGGTCGAGGAGGACGGCGAGACGGTGCTGCGCGCCGGCGACTGCGCCGGGTTCAAGGCCGGCGTCCCCAACGGCCACCGGATCGAGAACCGATCCGGCCATGACGCGGTTCTGCTCGAGGTCGGCACGCGCAGCCCGACCGTCACCCCTTGCGACTATCCCGACATCGACATGGTCCTGCCTGCGGGTGCGGACCGCTATTTCCACCGCGACGGTTCGCCCTATCCGAAGTTCCCCAGACGCACGTGACCTCAGACTCCATTGACGCCGGCCCCGACAGTCCGTGGGGCATCCGCGATTTCCGCCTCTTGTGGTTCGGCCGCGTGGTCGCCGTGCTGGCGATCCAGATCCAGTCCTCGGCCCTGTTGTGGCAGGTCTATGAGATCGCCCGGCGCGATCATCCGATCGAGGAGGCCAGCCTGTATCTGGGCCTGGTCGGCCTGTGCCAGTTCCTGCCGCTGCTGGCCTTCACCCTGCCGGCCGGGGCCATGGCCGACCGGCGCGACCGCAAGCGCACGGTATGGATCTCCATCCTGGTCGAGGCCGCCTGCGCCGGGTCCTTTCTCGCCATGGCCCTGCACGGAAACCCGCCTCTGTGGGGCCTGCTGGCGGTCGCGGCCCTGTTCGGGGCGGCGCGGGCCTTCCTGGCGCCGGCCAGCCAGGCCTTCCTGCCCATGGTGGTGGGACGCAAGGCCCTGCCGCCCGCCATCGCCGCCCAGTCCATCGCCTTCCAGACCGGGGCCATCGCCGGCCCGGCCCTGGGCGGGGTGATCGTCGGGGTCAATGTGCCCCTGGCCTATGCCGTGTCCCTTGGCATGTTCCTCTTGGCTGTGGCGGCCTTCATCCTGATCCGCACCAGCGGCAAGCCGGCGCCCCAGGCCAATCCCCTGTCGCCGATCGACTCGGTCAAGGAGGGGCTGGCCTATGTGTGGAAGACCAAGATCGTCCTGGGCGCCATTTCGCTGGACCTGGTCGTGGTCCTGCTGGCGGGCGTGGCCCTGCTGACGCCGATCTTCGCGCGCGACATCCTCCATGTCGGGCCCCAGGGCTTCGGCCTGCTGCGGGCGTCGTTCGGGGTGGGCGCCATGGGCATGGCCATCTATCTGAGCCGCTTCCCTATCCGTCAGAACGGCGGGCGCTGGATGTTCTCGGCCGTGGCGGTGTTCGGCATCTGCACCCTGACCTTCGGCCTGTCCAAGATCGTCTGGCTGTCCGGCCTGGCCCTGCTGATCGGCGGGGCGGCCGACATGATCAGCGTCAATGTGCGCCAGACCCTGATCCAGCTGGCCACGCCCGACCATATGCGCGGCCGGGTGTCTTCGGTCTCCATGCTGTTCATCGGCGCCTCGAACGAGCTGGGCGAGGCCTATTCCGGGGTCATGGTCCGGCTGCTGGGCGCGGTCGGGGCGGCGGTGTTCGGCGGGGTCGGAGCGCTGGCGGCGACGGGGGCGTGGTCGGCGATGTTCCCGGGGCTGAGGAAGGCGGATCGATTGACGTGAGGTCTCCGTCTCTCCCTCCCCCTGCGGGGGAGGGGCGTCGCGCAGCGACGGGGTGGGGGCGGCTAGGCGACGACGCACGGACTTGATCGGGCGAGGTCTGCGACGCGTCGCCCGGCCCGCCCCACCCGGCTTCGCCTGCGGCTCAGCCCCCCTCCCCCGCAGGGGGAGGGAGAGGCTTGTGGCTCACCACGCCCTGAAGTGCTTCGACAGCTTCAGGCCCTGGTTCTGATAGTGGCTGCCGCTTTCGCCATACAGGCGGCTGGGGCGTTCGGTCAGGGGTTCATAGACCAGGCGGGCGACGATCTGGCCGTGTTCCAGCAGGAAGGGCGTGTCGTGGGTGCGGACCTCCAGCACGCCCTTGGAGCCGGCGCCATGCGCCTCGTCCGTGCCGAAGCCGGGGTCGAAGAAGCCGGCGTAGTGGACGCGGAACTCGCCTACCGACGGGTCGATGGGGGTCATTTCGGCGGCCTGGTCGACCGGGATCTCGACGTCGTCAGACGAGGCCAGGATGTAGAACTCGCCCGGATCCAGCAGCAGTTCGCCACGGCGCAGCGTCAGCGGCTCCCAGAAGTCGCGCGGGTCATGGCCGTCGATATGGTCCAGATCGACCACCCCCGCATGGCGGCGCCCGCGGAAGCCGACGATGTCGCCGCCCTGCAGATCGACGCCGACCGAGCGGGTCTCCAGCTTGGGCGGATCGCCGGCCTTCAGCCTGAGTTGGTTCAGCCGGGTGCCGGGACGGACCAGGATGGAGAAGGTCTGGGGCGCGACCTCCATATAAAGGGGGCCGTCATAGCCCTCGGCCACATCGTCGAAACTGGCGCCCTGGTCGGTCAGCAGGCGGACGAAGACATCGACGCGGCCGGTCGAGGACTTGGGATTGGCGCGCGCGATCAGGCCCTGGGGCAGGTTCAGCCGCTCCTGAAGGCGCACGATATAGACGCAGCCCTTTTCCAGAACGACGCCGGCGTCGGTGATCTCGATCCGGTGCATGGCCACATCGGCGATCCGTTCCTCGACCTTGCGACGACCGGGCAGGAAGGAGGCGCGGACGCGCCAGGCTTGGTCGGACAGGCGCAGGTCCAGACTGGCCGGCTGGACCTGGTCATGATCGAACGGGGTGTCCGACGTGATGGCGCCCGTGGCGATCAGCGTCTCGATCGACTGGGCGGGCAGGATGCCGGGACGGGGCGCTTGGAAGGAGCTCATGGCGTCTGTCTCACACGGTTTTCGCGGCTTGTCTCCAAGTCGCGCTTGCAGCCCGCGCTCGGCGGGGCGAGCATATAGCCCATGCACGATGGTCCTGCCTATACCGCCGAAACCAACGGCATCCTGATCCGGGTCCGGCCCAGCTATCTGGCGGGTCAGTCGGATCCCGACGAAGGCCGCTGGGTCTGGGCCTATCAGATCGAGATCGTGAACCTGAGCGGATCGACGGTGCAACTGATGGCGCGCCGCTGGACCATCACCGACGGCCACGGCCATGTCGAAGAGGTGCGCGGCCCCGGCGTGGTCGGCGAACAGCCGGTGATCGAACCGGGCGGCAGCTACGCCTACGCCTCGGGCTGTCCGCTGAGCACCGACAGCGGGTCCATGGTCGGCGCCTATTATATGACGGATGCGGACGGGCGCAGTTTCGAGGCGGCGATCCCGGCCTTCTCGCTTGATACGCCCGATGCGCGGCGAGTGTTGAACTAAGCCGGTTGGCGTACCGATCAGGAAGGTGGTGTCGACAATGACAACTGAACGAGACGCTTACGGACGGATATTGGACCCCCAAGCGCGATACCACGATTTCCTGCTCGGTCTTCATGACGTGTTGGCGGAGGCAGGGGACGAAGGTTACGCCCCGAACGCCGTAAAGGCGCTTGCTGACGCTAGGCTCGCCTTCATCGCAGAGTTCGAAGCTCGGTATCCAGGCCAGCACGATTTCAGCCGAGCTCTTTGGCGTCCATAAATGAACTGAGCATTCGATTTGGTGAAACGGTTCTCGGATATTGCGAGAAAGCGGATGGGGCTGCGTCAACCCGGATGAACCGCAGCCCCGCCCCCTGGAGTCTCGCCGGCCGCTTGCGCGAACCGGCGAGGGGGAGGTCGGCTCTCTAGAGAGCATCTGTGACGCGGGAATGACCGCGCGAAGCGCCGCGCTCAAGTCGCGCGAAGCGCGATAGCGCCCCTAGATATATCTACGCAGGCTGCGGGCCAGGTCGGAACCACTTTCCTTGGAGCCGCGGCGGACTTGCGGCTGGTAGGCGACGCGGGCGTGTTCGACGCAATAGACGCCTTCCGAGGCGCGGCGGCCGCAGAAGCTGAACTCGCGCGACGACGGGTCGCCGATCGGCCATTTGCACATGTGCGCGCCCAGGGTCATCACCGTGGCCGTGCCCGGCAGGTCCGGGATCGGGGCGGGCGCCGGGGCGGCCGGCTGAACCGGCTTGGGTTGGACGGCTTCCAGGCGGCGTGGGGCCGAGGGCTGAGGCGCCTGGGCGGTGGTCACGGCCGGACGCGGGCGGGTGGTGCGGAAGGTCGTGGCGGTGCGCGCCGGCTGCGACGGGGCGGCCCGGCCCGACAGGCCCAGACGGTGCACCTTGCCGATCACGGCGTTGCGGGTGACCCCGCCGCCCAGTTGTTTGGCGATCTGGCTCGCGGACTGGCCCTCAAGCCAGAGTTTCTTCAGCGCGCCTACGCGGTCGTCGGTCCAGCCTGCGGTCATGCCACCCTCCAGCGAGTTTGGATTCAATATCTAGGTCCAGGCTCCCCCTCCGGGGTCTTGACCTACCACTAATCGTAAACCAGCCGTTAAGAGACGCAAGATGTGCGAATCAACCGTCCACAGAAACCAGATATTGAATCTTCGTTAAGGTTAAACTGGGGGCGCGAGGGGTGACGCGTGAATCGTGAGCCAGCGAAGGTCACGATTCACCAATCACGAGTCACCGCGGCCTTGCGAAGCCCCGTCCCAAAGCGCATCTGGCGGCCCATGACCGAGACCACGCCCAACCTGATCTCCACCCGCCCCGCCGGCCTGCCGCAGCCGCGGCGCTATCCTGGGGTTAACTGGATCGGGGTGCAGACCCTGTATCTTCGCGAGGTGCGGCGCTTCTGGAAGGTGGGCGCCCAGACGGTGGCGGCGCCGGTGGTGACGACCCTGCTCTATATGCTGGTGTTCGTGGTCGCGCTTCAGGACGCCCGGCCGCCGCTGCACGGCACCCCCTTCGCCCTGTTCGTGGCGCCGGGCCTGATCATGATGGCGGTGCTGAACAACGCCTTCGCCAACGCCTCCTCCAGCCTGATCCAGGCCAAGATCATGGGCACGGCCACCGACTTCCTGACCCCGCCGCTAAGCCCGCTGGAGCTGACCCTGGGCTTTACGCTGGGCGCCGCGACCCGCGGGGCGGTGGTCGGCCTGGTCACGGCTCTGTGCGTCCTGCCGTTCGCGCCGCTGGGCGTCGCCAATATCTTCGCCATCGTCTGGTTCGCCCTGGCGGCCAGCTTCATCATGGGCATGACCGGGGTGCTGGCGGGCCTGTGGAGCGAGAAGTTCGACCATCTGGCGGCGGTCCAGAACTTCATCGTCATGCCGATGACCTTCCTGTCGGGCACCTTCTATCTGGTCGACAACCTGCCCGAGCCGTTTCGGTCCATCAGCCACTATAACCCCTTCTTCTATCTGATCGACGGCTTCCGCTACGGTTTCATCGGCCATGCCGAGAGCAATCTGACCGTGGGCGTCGTCGGCTCGGCCGTGCTGATGGTCGTGATGGGCACGGTCTGCTGGCTGGTGTTCCGCTCGGGCTGGCGTCTTAAGAGCTAGAAGCTTGATTCCGGCGGGTCGGCTTTGGGCCCTGCGCCGGTGTTGACTAACACTGTCACTCATCCGACAACGCCTGTCCCTATGAAACCGGCTCCGTCGCGCCTCGCGTCGGGGCCGTATCGCTTTTGGAGGTCTTAGTCCCGTGTCCACGAACCATCTGATGGGTGTCTACAATCGCGCGCCGCTGGAAGTGGAACGCGGCCGAGGCGCTCGCCTGTGGTCGACCGACGGGACCGAGTATCTGGACTGCGTCGCCGGCATCTCGACCAACGGCCTGGGCCACGCCCATCCCGAACTGGTCCAGGCGGTCAAGGATCAGGCCGAGAAGCTGTGGCACGTGTCCAACATCTTCCGCATTCCGGGCCAGGAAGCCCTGGCCGACGCCCTGTGCGACTCGAGCTTCGCCGACGTGGTCTTCTTCACCAACTCGGGCACCGAGGCGGTCGAGTGCGCGCTGAAGACGGCGCGCAAATATCATTCGGCCAACGGCGCGCCCGAGCGGATCGACATCTACGGCTTTGACGGCTCGTTCCACGGCCGGACCTATGGCGCCATCAACGCCGCCGCCAACCCCAGCTATACCGAGGGCTTCGGCCCGCCGATGCAGGGCTTCCACCAGCTGAAGTGGGGCGACAAGGCCGCGCTGGAGGCCGCCTTCCGCAACCCGACCACGGCCGCGATCATCCTGGAGCCTGTCCAGGGCGAGGGCGGCTGCCGCGAGACCCCGGTCGAGGAACTGCGCTGGATGCGCGAGATGGCCGACGAAAACGGCGTCCTGCTGATCTTCGACGAGGTCCAGTGCGGCATGGGCCGCAGCGGCAAGCTGTGGGCCCACGAATGGGCCGACATGTCGCCCGACATCATGGCGGTGGCCAAGGCCCTGGGCGGCGGCTTCCCCATCGGCGCCTGTTTGGCCACGGCCAAGGCGGCCTCTGGCATGACGGTGGGCGTCCACGGCTCGACCTTCGGGGGGAACCCCCTGGCCATGGCCGTGGGCCAGAAGGCCCTGTCGCTGATCAACACGCCCGAGTTGCTGAACAACGTCAACGAGATCGCCGGCTATCTGAAGCAGCAGCTGGCGGGGCTTCAGTCCCGCTTCCCCGAGGTCATCGTCGACGTGCGCGGCAAGGGCCTGCTGATCGGGGTCAAGCTGGTCCCGAACAATCGCGAGTTCATGGCCCTGGCGCGCGATACGCAACAGCTGCTGATCGCCGGGGGCGGCGACAACTGCGTGCGCCTGCTGCCGCCGCTGAACCTGACCCTGGACGAGGCCCGCGAACTGGTCGCCCGGTTCGAAGCCGCCTGCGAGGTCGCCCGCGAGAAGTGGGCGGCCTGATGGTCCGCCATTTCCTCGACATCCACCTGCTGGACGCCGCTGATCTGCGGTCCATCCTCGACGACGCCCACGCCCGAAAGGCCGCCCGCAAGGGCTGGCCCCAGGGTCGTCCCGACGCCGACGCGCCGGGCCAGGATCGCGTCCTGGCCATGATCTTCGAGAAGAACTCGACCCGTACCCGGTTCAGCTTCGACGCGGCCATCCGCCAGCTGGGCGGCGCCTCCATCATCGCCACCGCTTCCGACATGCAGTTGGGCCGGGGCGAACCGGTCGAGGACACGGCCCGCGTCCTGTCGCGCATGGTCGACGCCGTGATGATCCGCGCCAACCGCCATGAGGATGTCGAGCGCTTCGCCCGCGTCTCGACCGTGCCGGTGATCAACGGCCTGACCGACCGGTCCCACCCGTGCCAGATCCTGGCCGACCTGCAGACGATCGAGGAACATTGCGGCACGATCGCGGGCAAGACCATCGCCTGGATCGGCGACGGCAACAACGTCTGCCACAGCTTCATGCACGCGGCGCCCAAGTTCGGCTTCCACCTGAACGTCGCTTGCCCGGCAGAGTACCACCCCGACCTGCGTGACCTGGCCAAGGGCGGAAACGCCGTGACCCTGACCAGCGACCCGCGTGAAGCGGTCAAGGGCGCCGACGTCGTCGTCACCGACACCTGGGTCTCGATGGGCGACCAGGATTATGAGGCCCGCCTGGCGGCGTTTGAGGCCTATTCGGTGGACGAGGCCCTGATGGACCTCGCCGACCCGGACGCCGTCTTCCTGCACTGCCTGCCCGCCCACCGGGGCGAGGAAGTCACCGACGCCGTCATCGATGGTCCCCGCTCCCTGGTCTGGGACGAGGCCGAAAACCGCATCCATGCCCAGAAGGCGGTTCTGGCCTGGTGTTTCGCGGGCTGACGCCGTTCTGACGATCGCCAGGCCGCGCGTCGCGCGGTCTGGCCTTTGCTTCCTTAAGGTCACGCTTGTCGCGCCCTGGGGAGGCTGAGGCCATGACCACCATATCCGCTGCGGGTTCCACCCTCACGCAACAGCTCTATCAGAAGCTGTTCGACCGTCTGAACGTCGATGGCGACGACGCCCTGACCCTCGACGAAATCAGCGCCGTCGATGCTGGAAACACCAAGGTTTCAAAGGCTTTCGAAACCTTCGACGCCGACGCGGACGGTCGCGTCACCCGCGCCGAGATGACCCCCGCCGACACCTTCGGCGCCGACACCCTGAACGCCCTGATCCAGGCCCAGTCCGGGTCGGAATCCATTTCCGATCAGGAATATCTTGCCGACTGGTTTGCCGAAACGGACACAGACGGCGACGGTTTGGTGTCGAAGTCGGAACGCGAGGCATCGGCGGATCTGCGCCGTGCGGCGGCCTATGACGCCGGCTATATGAGCGACCGCGTCGTCATGGCCCGGTTGGGTTCGGATCGCGATCAGCCGCTGTCCATCGACGATTTTGTCGCGGGCCGAATGCGCACGCTTCAGCGGACCCAGGTCTCCAGCCTGTCCCCCGAGCGCCAGGCCGAGATCCGACAGTTGATGGAAAGCCTCCGCTCTGACCCCGTCCAGGCGCCCCCCGCAGACGATGAACCCCTGGTCTCCCCGGAACAGGCTGCGGCCGACTGGGCCGAGCGCGCCTCCGAACCCGCTGGAACCGCTCGCTTCCTCAGTCGCGAAATCGAAGGCCGGAGAGCGGCCGAGGCTGCCCGTATCGCCGCCGCCCCGATGAGCGACGCTCTTGCCGTGCGGCTGTTCCAACAGGCGCTGAACAGCTGGACGCCGTTGAGGGACGGACAACAGGCTGTCGCCGAAACGCGCGCATAAATGCGCGCGCCGGCGGAGCGCCCGCCTATTGCAGGTTCACGTCCGAAACGCCGCCGACGTCCGGTTGCGTCTTGGTCAGATTGGCCTTCATCACCTGATAGCCGAAGCCCAGCGCGCCCTTGTCCGAGACCCAGACCCGGCCGTCCTCGGCGTTGAAGCGGATCAGGGTCAGGTGCGGGTCGTCCTTGCCGTCCGGGTACCAGGCGGCGACGACCGGGTTCCAGTATTTTTCAATCCGGGCTCGGTCTTGGTCGATCGATAGGTCGCCGTGAATACAGGCCTGAACCTTCTGGTCCTTGGCCTGATAGCAGAACATGCCCTGCTGACCGCCGATCGCCACGTCGCGGGCGAAGTCGGTGTCATTGCGGCTGAAGAACCAGATGGTCCCGGTCTCCGGCTCGCCAAAACCGGTCATCGGCTGGTGGTGATAGCCGGCCTGGTCCAGGCCCAGCATGCCGGTGTTGGACTCTTTCAGGCTGTTCCAGAATTCCGTTTCCGCCTCGGCGGGGGTCAGTTTGTCGGCCATGATGCGTCTCCTGTCTGGGGTTCACAGGATCAACCGTCGGACCTCGCTCGGGTTCCTAAACACCTGAAACCCAAGGCGGCCGTTCGGCGCCGAACAGGGTGGCCAGATGGATCAGCAGCAGCATGGCCAGGGCCGCAGCGCCCAGCATGATGAAGCGCCAGGGAACCATGCGCGGCCCCTTGAACGGATCGGGCGGCCGCGCGCCGCGCCAGCCGGCGAAGACCATGACGGCCAAGGCCGCGCCCAGCAGTATCAGAGTGGTTGTCAGGCTCATGAGCCGCAGTTGGCGCAGCGGGGGCAGGGACGCAAGCCGAACAGGTTACCAGGGTCTTAATCTTAATCCACCATTAACCACGTCGCGCCCAAAATCCTCCCATCCGACGAGATGTCCACAGGCTGACGAGTCGGCGCAACATCTTGCGGTTAACCATGCGTTTACACCCTCGATATTGGCGTTATAGCCTGCATCCCATGGGTCGGGAGCCGAATCAGTGAGCGCAGCGGCGCCTTGGAGCGTTAAGGGTATTGATCCGAAGGCCCGCGAGGTGGCCAAGGATCTTGCACGCCGCTCGGGCATGACTCTGGGCGAATGGCTGAACTCCATGATCATGGAGGACGAGGACGAGGGTTACGCCACCCTGCCGCGTCGTCCGTCCGTCTCCGACAGTTTCGAGCGTCGCGGTCGCAGCCGGCGTCTCGACGACGCCTATGACGCCGGCGACGAGGGCTGGCAGCGGATCAGCGCCTCGATCGACGCCATCGCCGCCCGGCTGGAAGCCGCCGAGCGTCGTTCGACCGTCGCCATCCAGGGCGTGGACCAGGCCGTGTCCGGCCTGGTGCGCCGCCTCGACGGCCAGGACGCCCAGACCAAGGGCCAGGCCCGCCGTATCGACGACATCGCCGAGGAGCTGCGCGAGGGCCACCGCCGCCTGCGCGCCTTCGAGCGCGACACCGGTCCCCAGGTCCAGGAGAGTTTCGGCAAGGTCGAGCAAACCCTCGGCGCCCTGGCCGGCCGTCTGTACGACATGGAGGAGCGTCAGCGCTCCGGCGTGTCCGAGCTGCGGCAAAGGATGGAGGCGGTCGAGAAGGCCGCCGGCCCCGGGGTCGGCACGGACCTGCTGGCCCAGGTCGGCGCGCGTCTGGATCAGGCGCAGAGCCGCACCACTGAGGCGCTGAAGACGCTCGAGCGTTCGTTCGCCGAACTGGATCAGCGGCTGCGCGCCGCCGAGGGGCGCGTCGAGCCCGAGGGCGTGCGCGACTCCGCCCGCTTCGAGAAACTGGCCGAGACCCTGTCGCGCCAGATCGAGAACAACCGCGCCGAGATGATGCAACGTCTCGACGCCGCCGAGACCGGAGCGCGCATCGACCGGATCGAACAGGCGGTTCGCAGCGTTGGCGACCAGTTGAACGCGTCCGAGATCAAGGGGGCGCAGGGGCTGGAGGCCATGGGCCGCGAGGTCCTGAAGATCGCCCAGAACCTGAACGCCCGGGTGCAGACCGTCGAGCACGAGGCCGCCGGCCGCGCCGAAGCGGTCACCCGCAGCGTCTCGGAGGCGGTCGGGCGCAAGGTCGAGGCCGACCTGTCGCGTCACGTCGCCCGCGTGGACCAGGAGTTCGCCCGCCACGTCGATCGGGTCGACCAGCGCCTGACCGCCAGCGATGATCGCCACGCCCTGGCGCTCGAGAAGCTGGGCGGCGAGATCACCCGTATCTCCGACCAGCTCAGCGACCGGATCGCCCAGTCCGAGCGCCGCTCGCAGCAGGCGCTGGACGACATCGCCCGCCGCCTGTCCGAAAGCTCCGAGAAGATCGAGCAGCGCTATGACCGCGCCTCGGGCGAGCTGGCCGAACGGATGCGGATGAGCGAGGAGCGCACCGCGCGCCTGCTGGCCGAGGCGCGGGGCAGTATCGAGACGCGCAAGCCCTCTGAAGCTCGTGATGACCGTTCGCTGGACATTCCAGACATCGAACGGCCTGAACCGGCGCATCGCGCCGTCCCCGAGCGCATCGGGTCGGCCGGCGTCTCCGCGCCCATCGAGGCCGACTGGCGCGCCGGGGCCTTCCCTGAGGACTCGTTCCCCAACGACTCCTTCGACGAGACTGACGACTGGTCGACAGACCCGGCGTCGACCGATGCGGCCTCAGCCACGCCCTTCCCGTCCTCGCCGTCGAAGTCGGTCTTGGCCGATCCGGTGGAGCCCGAGCGCGAGCCCCTGGCGGTCGAACCGGCCGAGCGCGAGCCCGTGATCCAGCCTTTCGGCGGTTTCGGCGGCGCCGACGTCGCGGACGCGCTGGAGGCTACTGCCGCCCCAACCGGCTTCTCGACCCGGTCGTCGCCCCGAACCGCCCCTGAGACTTCGGGCTCGGCCGAGGGCGACGACGCCTTCGAGGACGAGACGGAATTCGTCGATCCCCGCCGCCTGCGCGCCAGCATGGGCGCCGCCGCTGCAGCCGGTCGCGCGGCCTCGACGCGCAACACCATCGACGCCGCCCGGGCGGTCATGACCACCCAGGCCGCGCCGGAGGCGGCGCCCCGCCAGGGCTTCGGCCTGATGCCGAAGCGGGGGGGCAAGTCCAAGCTGCAGGAGCGGCTGGACAAGCAGGCGGCCAAGGACGGCTCTACGGTCAAGAAGGCCATTCTGGCCTCGGTCACGGCCGTAGCCCTGACCGGCGGGGCCTACGCCTCCCTGACGTTGGCGGACGGTTCGGGTCTGCCCGAGATCGACCTGCCGGGTCTGTCCGGCCTGACCGCGACGCGGGCCCAGGCCGACCCTGCGCCGCTCGCCATGGCGGTCACCCCCGCCGACGCCGTGCCGACGACGGACGCCGGAGCCGAGGCGTTCGAGCGCGCCATGGCGCGGATCGACGGCGGCGACATGGAAGGGGTCGACGACCTGAAACGCGCCGCCAATCTGGGCTATGGCCCGGCCCAGACCCGCCTCGGGCAGCTCTATCTGACCGGCGCGGACGGGGTCGCGGCGAATCCGGTCGAAAGCCGTCAATGGGGACGCCGCGCGGCCGAATCGGGCGATCCCGGCGGGATGCACCTGTACGGGATGCAACTGTACGAAGGCGACGGCGGAGCGGTGAATCAGGCCGAAGGCCTGATCTGGCTGCTCAGGGCAGCCGAACGCGGACTGACCGACAGCCAGTACAATGTCGCCCGGATCTACGAGACCGGCGCCCAGGGCGTGGCGAAGAATCCGACCGAAGCCCTGAAATGGTACATGATCGCGGCGCGCGGCGGCGACAGCGAGGCCCAGTCGGCCGTCACCCGTCTTCGCCCCGCCGCCAGCGCCACCGCCCAGCGAGCGGCGCGCACCGCCGCCGACGCCTTTACCGCGCAACAGGCGCAGGCGCGCGGCTAGACCGCGAGCCAAACCTTTGCGTGCATGGGTGGCGGCGCGCCGTCCTCGCCGCTAAAGAACACCCGTCGCCTTCCGGCGCCTCCCTTTCCGCTCCAGCCGAAGGCGTGTCCTTTGGACATCTATCTGCCGATCGCCGAGGTTTCGGTGAACTGGCCGACCCTGGTGATCCTGGGGGCGGTGGTCGGGTTCGTGTCCGGCCTGTTCGGCATCGGCGGCGGCTTCCTGATGGCCCCGATCCTGGTCTTCCTGGGCATTCCCCCTACCGTCGCCGTGGCCAGCCAGGCCAGCCACGTCGTCGCCTCGTCGACCTCGGGCGTGATCCGCTACGCCGGTCAGGGGGCGGTGGACTTCCGGATGGGCGCCGTGATGGCGGCCGGGGGAGCCGTGGGCGCCCTGGCGGGGGTCGAACTGTTCCGCTACCTGCGGCTTCTAGGCCAGGCCGACCTTGTCGTGGCCCTGTCCTATCTGATCTTCCTAGGCGTGATCGGCGCCCTGATGCTGAACGAGAGCCTGACCGAAATCCTGCGCCGCCGCCGCGGCGTGACCGCGCCGCGCAAGGAGCGACGGCGGCCGATGTGGCTCTACGGCCTGCCGCTGAAGATGAAATTCCCCAAGTCGGGCCTTTATATCAGCGCCCTTCCGCCCTTCGGCCTGGGCGTGTTCGCCGGGATCCTGTCGGCCATCATGGGGGTGGGCGGCGGCTTCATCCTGGTGCCGGCCATGCTCTATGTCCTGCGAATGCGGGCCGGGGCGGTGGTCGGCACCAGCCTGTTCCAGATCATCATCACCACCGCCATCACCACAGTGCTCCAGGCCGGTCGCAATCAGACGGTCGACATCGTCCTGTCCACCATCCTGCTTCTGGGCGGGGTGGTCGGGGCCCAGATCGGCGCACGCTTCGCTGGCCGGTTCAGGGCCGAGGAGTTGCGGGCGGTCCTGGGCCTGATCGTGCTTCTGGTCGGAATACAGATGGGGCTGGACCTGTTCGTGCGGCCCAGCGACATCTTCCTGCTCGCGCCGGGGGTTTCGGACTGATGCAGGCGCTCCCTCCGCCCCCGCCCGCGCCCCCGCCCGCGCCCCCGCCCGCGATCGTGATCCCGGCGCCGGATCGCTCGGAAGCGACGACGGGCGACCTGCGTGTCGCGGCCGCCCTGACCAACGCCCAGGTCCATGTCGATTCCAGCTTCACCGGCGCCTCCATCGTCCTGTATGGCGCGGTCTTCAATCCGACGCCCGACCCGGCCGACGTGGTGGTGGTGGTGCGCGGCCCCGACGCCCCGGTCCGCCTGGTCAAGAAAACGCGCAACATGGGCGTCTGGCTGAACAGCCGCCCCGTCCTGTTCGAGGGGGCGCCCGGCTTCTATATGACGGCCTCGACCCGCCCCCTGTCGGACATCGCCGACTTCGGCCAGTTGCGACGGCTCGGCGTCGGCGTCGATCACCTGCGGATCGACGCGCCCGAGGAAAGCCGCACGGTCACCCGGTACGGCGTCCGCGACGTGGTGGTCAGCCGCCTGGGCGACGACTATCTGGACTGGCGCCGGGCCGTGATCCGGCTGAAGGAGGCTGCGGCCCTGTATGACACCGATCCCGACGGGGTCGAGTTCGTGGATCGGGGCCTGTTCCGCGCCGAGGTCAAGCTGCCGACTGTGGCCCCGACCGGAAAATACTATGCCGAGGTCTGGCTGTTCCAGGACGGCGAGCCGCGGTCGGTGTCCAACCTGACCCTGACGGTCGAGAAGGTCGGGATCGAGCGCGACATCTATGAGTTCGCCCACCGTCGGCCCTGGCTCTACGGCCTGCTGTGCGTCGTGCTGGCGGCCCTGACCGGCTATGGCGCCTCGCGGATCTTCAGTCGGCGGAGCTGAAGCCGAGTTCGGCGCGCAAGGCTTGAGCGGTCAGCCCCCCGGCGCGCAGTTCGGCCAGGGTCACGGACCTGTCCCGTTTGGCGTAGCGCCGCCCGTCGGGCCCCGTCAGCAGCCGATGGTGGCGATAGACGGGGGCGGGCCAGCCCATCAGGGTCTGGATCAGCCGCTGGACATGGGTCGCCTCGAACAGGTCTTCGCCCCGGATCACGTGATCGATTCCCTGCAGGGTGTCGTCATGGGCGACGGCGAGATGATAGGCGACCCCCGCGTCCTTGCGCGCCAGGACCACGTCCCCGGCCGCCTCGGCCCGGACCGGAAGAACGCCGGTCTCGCCTGCCGGACCGGCGCCTTCCTCGACGAAGCTGAGCCCGGTCCAGACGTCTTCGCCCAGCTGGGCGCGCGCCCGATCAAGGGACAGGCGCCAGGCGAAGGGGCGGTTTTCGGCCAGCAATCGCGCCTCTTCTTCCCGTGAATGGGGACCGGGTCGAACCGTCTCCATTGCGCCGTGGGGCGCATCGCCGATGCCGGCGAGCACCTCCTTGCGCGTTCGGAAACAACGGTAGATCAGGCCGCGCGCGTCCAGATCGCCGATGACCGCCGCATAGTCCGACAGGTGCTCGGACTGCCGCCGCACCGGGGTCTCCCAGTCCAGGCCCAGCCAGGCCAGGTCTTCCAGAATGGCGGCCTCGTGTTCGGGGCGGCAGCGGACGGGGTCTATGTCCTCGATCCGCAGCACGAACCGTCCGCCCGCGCGCCTCGCCGCCGTCCAGGCGGTCAGGGCCGAGAAGGCGTGGCCGCGATGCAGACGGCCGGTGGGCGAGGGGGCGAAACGGGTGGCGAACATCCGCCCGATCCTAGAGGCTGATCGGACGGGGGGGAATTCGTCTCGCGACGTCTCGGCATCGTGATTGTCGGCGGTTTTCGGACCCGAACGAAACCCCGCTCTTTCCGAGGCTGCGCCGGAGCCGTAAGCAGGAGGAATGCCTGTCGCGCCGACATCCGAGCAGATCGCCGCCGCGCGCCTGGCCTTGGCCGAGGCCGACCCCGCCCTGTCGCGGGCCCACGCCCAGACGCCGGCGTTCGAATGGCGTCTCCGGCCCGGCGGTTATGAGGGCCTGTTCCGGATGATCGTGGAGCAGCAGGTGTCGGTCGCAGCCGCCGCCTCCATCTGGGCGCGGACGATCGAGGGCCTGGGCGGGACGGTGACCGCTGAGGCGGTGCTGGATCACGACATCGACGCCCTGCGCGCCTTCGGCCTTTCGGGCCAGAAGGCCAGATACGGACGCGAGATCGCCCTGGCCCAGGTCGAGGGGCGTATCGACCTGGACCATATGCAGACCCTCTCGGACGAGGAGGCGATCGTCGCCCTGACCGCCATCAAGGGCGTCGGCAAATGGACCGCCGAGACCTATCTGATGTTCTGCGAAGGGCGTCTGAACGTCTTTCCCGGCGGAGATGTCGCCCTGCAGGAGGCGATGCGCTGGGCCGATCGCGCCGAACTGAGGCCGAACGAGAAACAGGCCTATGCGCGCGCCGAAATCTGGCGGCCGCATCGCGGGGTGGCGGCGCATCTGCTGTGGGGATGGTACGGGGGCGTGCGACGCGGCGAGATCGCCCTCGAGGACTTCAGTCTATGACCCCCATTGATCCCGCCCTGGCCGAGCCGCTGCGCCATCCGGAGACCGTGCTGGTGGCGCTCGACTTCGCCGGCGTCGCGGTCTTCGCCGCCACGGGCGCCCTGGCGGCGGCGCGCGAGAAGCATGACGTCATCACCTTCGCCTTCTTCGCCGCCATCACCGGCGTCGGGGGGGGGACGCTTCGCGACCTGCTGCTGGGTCTGCCGGTCTTCTGGGTCCAGGACTGGCGCTATATGGCCGTCTGCCTGCTGACGGCGGTGGCCGTCTGGCTGACGGGCGCCCGAGAATGGCGTTTTCGCGCCCTGCTGTGGCTCGATGCCATCGGGCTCGGGGCCTATGGGGTGATGGGCGCAGCCAAGGCCGAGGCGGCCGGGGCGCATCCCCTCATCTGCATCGTCATGGGGACCCTGACCGCCTGTTTCGGCGGCGTGGTGCGCGACACCCTGGCGGGGCAGCCGTCGATCCTGCTGCGGCGCGAGATCAACGTCTCGGCGGCCATATTGGCGGCGACCCTCTATATCGTGCTGCGGATCCCCGAGGCGCCGATCTGGCCGGCCGCCGCCGTCGCGGCCGTCGCCGGTTTCATGCTGCGCGCCGGCGCCCTGCGCTGGGGTTGGACCCTGCCGGGTTTTCCCGAGCGAAATTGAACCGGTTCCGTCGTCGGTTCGTCATGGCGGCGTCTTCGAATCGGGGGTAGGTTTAGGGGTCTGGACTAGGGAAGGAGACGCGTCTTCAATCCTGTCGCCTCAATAACCCCCGCCGCGAGCGAGAGGGCCTGATGCAGGTCCTTCACCGACCGCCGTCGGGTTTTCCCGCGCTTGTCCTGAATGCGGACTTCCGGCCGCTGTCCTATTATCCCCTGTCGCTCTGGCCGTGGGAGGAGGCGGTCAAGGCGGTCTATCAGGACCGGGTGGACGTGGTGTCGCTGTATGACAAGGTGGTCCGCTCTCCGTCGATGGAGATGCAACTGCCCAGCGTCATCGCGCTGAAGACCTATGTCGATCAGGATCGCAGCCCCGCCTTCACCCGCTTCAACGTCTTCCTGCGCGACGGCTTCGCCTGCCAGTACTGCGGGGAATCGACCGAACTGACCTTCGATCATGTCATCCCGCGTTCGCACGGCGGCCGGACGACCTGGGAGAATATCGTCGCCGCCTGCGGGCCCTGCAATCTGACCAAGGGCGGCCGCACCCCGCGCCAGGCCATGATGCCGATCCGCCGCGAACCCTATCGCCCGAACGCCTGGCAGCTTCAGGAGGCGGGCCGGCGGTTCCCGCCGCATTATCTGCACCAGAGTTGGCTCGACTACCTGTACTGGGACATCGAGCTGGAACCCTAGGGTTTCCCGATGTTTCCCGTTGATGCCCAAGTGCCTGTTTTGATGGCGTAAACTGGGCAAAGGGCGATTGCCCGGGATGACCGCTTTATCCTCCGATTTGCTCCCAAGTGGTGACCATGTGGTCACCAAAATGGGCGTTCAAAACCCGCTGTGGCGGGACGGAGGCGAAATGTCTGGTGACCATACGGTGACCACGAAATTGATCAAACGGGCCGTAGATGCCCTGGTGGTGGGCCCAGAGCGGTATTTTGCGTGGGATATCGAGTTGAAAGGGTTCGGCGTTCGGGTCACCCCGGAGGGTCGAAAAACCTACATCGTGAGATACCGCACGATCGGCGGCGCAAAGCGCATGCTTACGCTGGCGACCCATGGCGTTCTGACGACGGAGGAGGCGCGCGAGGAGGCGCGCAAGGCTCTTGCGCGGGCGGCCATGGGCGGTGATCCGCAGGGCGCGAAGGCCGAGCGGCGCGCGGAGATGACGGTCCGGGAGCTGTGCGAGCTCTATATGGCCGAGGGCACGGCGACCAAGAAGGCGACGACGCTCCACATCGACCGAATACGGATCAAGCGGCACATCAATCCCCGGATCGGGAACATGAAGGTCACCGATGTCGCGCGAAGCGATATCCAGCGCCTGATGATCGACGTGGGCAACGGCAATATCCGCAAGGACGCGACGCCTCATACGCGGGGCGGCAAGGGCGCCGCCGCGCGAACGGTCGGACTGTTGGGCGGCATCTTCAACTTCGCGGTCGAGTATGGCTTCATCGCGCAGAGCCCCGTTCGAGGCGTGAAACGCTATCGGGACAATCGAAGGGATCGCTTCCTGTCGCCGGCCGAACTCGGGCGTTTGGGGGATGTCCTCTCCGAGCTGGAAAAGGACGGCGGCGACCCTCGGCATATCGCGATCTTGCGGCTGCTGGCGCTGACCGGTGCGCGCAAGAACGAGATCGCGCGTCTGAGATGGTCGGAGCTGGATCTGGAGCGCGGCCTGCTCCGCCTTCGGGATTCGAAGACCGGGCCCAAGATCATTCGGCTCGGGATTGCCGCCCTGGAACTGGTCGCGGCGCTCAAGCCTAACGGGAGCGTCTATCTGTTTCCCGACCGTCGTCGGCCGGATCAGCCGGTCGCCAATCTGGACTGGGCCTGGGTCTGTATTCGCAAAAAGGCGGGGCTCGACGATGTCCGCATCCACGATCTGCGCCACAGCTTCGCGAGCGCGGGTCTGGCGTCCGGGGAGGGTTTGCCCTTGATCGGCAAGCTGCTTGGGCATGCCCATGTCGTGACCACCAGCCGATACGCCCACCTGGCCGACGACCCGATCCGTGCGGCCGCCGACCGCATCAGTCGGAATGTCGCTGAGGCGCTGCTGCGACGACCCGCCGAGGGCGCGGATCATGTGTAGTGCCAAACGCTACAAAATGATTGCAGGGCGTAGCGTTTGGCGCTACATGGTCGCCAGCGTCAATGGACGTGGAGGATGATTCAGTCGTTCAAAGATCGCCATACTGAGGCGGTGTTTCTGGGGGCGAGCCCGAAAGGCTTTCCGGCCGACCTCTTGAGGCGCGCGCGGCGAAAGCTCCAGGTGCTGGATGCGGCGACAGACGTGACCGACCTCAGAGATCCGCCGGGAAACCGGCTCCACCAGCTGACCGACAATCGTGAAGGGCAGTGGTCGATCAGCGTGAACGACCAATTCCGGATTTGCTTCGTTTGGGGCGCATCCGGTCCGCAAAACGTGGAGTTCGTCGACTACCACTGAGACCAACCGGGAGGTCAGGGCCTCTCATTCACCCCGCCGGCGAGAGCCTGGAGACCGTCATGACCGTTCGTGACTATACGACCTTCGCCACGCCTCTGGCCCATCCGGGGGAGATTCTGCGGGAAGACTATCTGCCGGCCTACAAGCTCTCGGCGGGAGGCCTGGCGCGCGCCATGGGGCTCAAGGATCGCAGCCGGATCGAACAGCTCGTTCGGGAGCAGCGGGCCGTGACGGCCGACACGGCGCTGCGGCTGGCGAAGGTCTTCGGGACCTCACCGGAGTTCTGGATGAATCTGCAGGCGCAGCATGATCTGTCGCGCGATGCGATCGCTAATCGCGAGGCTCTTGAACGTATCGAGCCGCTTCGTGCAGTTGGGTAGCTCTGTCGGTCTTCGATCTTGGGATTCGCGGTCTCGAAGATCGAATGGAGCACAACCGTGCCATCGGAAAGATGCGCTCGCTTGCACTGTAGACAAGCGACCGTATGTTCGACACTTCTGGCCTCGTAGCCATTTCCGCCTTGCTTACCCGACCATCGGCCAGGCATCCCTTGGGCTAAGATCAGAAGACCTGTCCGCTCGATTTGAACCGGAGACAGCGCTCGATCGGCGGCCGACGCATGGCGCGCGAGCTGGATGCGCTGATCGCCCGGCGTGGCAAGCCGGCGCTGATCGTCAGCGACAATGGCACGGAGATGACATCACGGGCGATGCTGGAATGTGCCAACCGGACCGGAGTCGGCTGGCACTACATCGATCCCAGCAAGCTCCAGTAGAACGGCTTCGTCGAAAGCTTCAACGGCAAGTTCCGGGACGAGTGCCTGAACGAGGAGGTGTTCACGACCCTGGCGGAAGCCCGGACCGTGATCGACCGGTGGCGGCACGACTACAACTACGTCCGACCGCACTCCGCCCATGGTGGCCTCGCGCCGGAGACCGTGCGGCTGAACCACGCGGCCGGTCTGCGCGACGTGAATAGCTGCGCCGCCCGGCCGCTCCCACCGGAGCCCAAGATCAGCTATGAAGCCTGTGGACTCCCATTATGATCGCTGGGCCAGCGGGGGCAGGTCAATTGGGTTTTGATCCTAGAAATTGACAACGTTGTATTCGACCATTTCTGATCTTGATAGACACCTAACTCCAGCAGCAGGCTGCTGATACATGATTTCACTTAATAGCCGACGAGAAACGCCCATTTGAATAAGAAAATTGTTTTGCTCAGTCGCAAGCAAGGCGGATGACTCCTCATAGTTCGCCAGTCTATCTCTGAGACCCGCTAGGCCGCGCTCGCGGATTGCCGTCGCCGTTCGACCGGACTCGATATCGGATTGAGTCCTAGTGAACATATGAACCGCGTATTGTCCTCCCGATTCAATACTTCTTATAGGGCCGCCCAGGAAAGCAAAATTGCACGCGCTAACACACCAATACCCGGACGGCACACGGGTAGGCAGCCCCCATCGACGTATTATAGTTCCCATTCGAGTGCCTTCTACGGCCACGCCGCCGGGAGAGTTAAACCATATTTCGTCAATAGGCATATTAAGTCTTATGAACGCGTCCAATCGTGAAGACGCAGTCGCATCGATACCGCCCTCAACAAACAAGATCTTTTGACCGCCCACGTAGTTGATTCTATACTCTGTTCTGTCAGTTTCAGGAAACTGATTCTCAGGCAAATTAGGACAGTTTGGCCATGACTGGGCAATTACCGCCCCCCGACTTAGGAGACAAAAGAATATCGCTAAAAGAATACTTCTGATCATGCCTGCTGACGGACCCAGCGACGGTCACTGCTCAAGCAGTAAATCTGCGCTTCGCTTACTTCTTCTCCATCGGAAATTGCGACAGTGGTGACGGCCCTACACCTCAACCCATCGGCGTTTACGCGTTCGCCCGTCACAGCACTACTGCCCGAGACCCCAGGTCGATCGGTGCTGGTCCACGTCTCCGTTGACCCCACCCCACCATCCAAAGCGCGTGTAGTAGCCTCAGTAGCAGCCGCTTGTTCCTGGGGGGTGAGCATGCAAGCAATTGACCCGCTAACAAAATTGCGCGCTTGTCGACGGGTAGAGGAAGACAATCCTCTCGAACGTAGTTGGCTATCCGCCCAGTCACCGGCCGCAGAGCCTAACAGGCCGGCTAAACCGCCAGAAGATCGACGCGACCCGCCGCCAGCCTCGTCGCATTGGACTCGGCTTTGAGCCACCGCATTCGAAGAAAATGAGCCCGGGACAACAGCAGCCCCAACCGCCAAATATAAAATGCTGGCTGCGCCGAGGCCGCAGCGAGCCGCAATTTTTCCTATATCAGCCATCACAATTCGCCCCCGCAAGCCAATATGCTACTTTATTGCTAACAGCCTAGCCATCACTTGATCAACCGCGGTTTTGTTATTTGCTGACAAATCTCGTGGCCCTTGCTCCATAGACATCAGGACAACAGCCGGCCAGAAGTGGGCCGAGTTAGGCTCATGCCCCAAGCATGTGAGACGTTGGTCTGATTTCAGGCTCCTGAGGAGTCTGGATATGAAGAAACTGTATGAGCTGCCCCGGTGTCGCGGACATCCGGTTAAGCTGCAGCAGCCAGGCTTTCCACGTCCATCGGTCTGGGATTGACGACGGTCGAGTGGCGGTGCTGTCAGGTTAAATCGGCTGCCCCCCATTGGGTGATCCGGTTTCAATGTTGGTGCATGGGCGTATTTTACGCCATGTTTGGGTTGGGCGAGCGCGCTCCTTCAAGCGCTGGCGTGCTCGTCACGACACGGTGGTCCGCTGCGAAGGAGGACAGCCTCCGGCACCGGCGGTCAGTATTTCAGCGCACTGTGGGGGCGGATGGCGTTGAAGTGACGTCTCCTGGCCTTGATGATCGTCTGGGCTCCGACCAGGCTGAAGAAGATTTCACCGTTAAAGCAGTTCGTCACGAAGCTTGGAGTTGAAGCTCCGGCACTACGCCCTCGCGGTCGAACCCTTCATGGACGCCGTCGAACTTGAAGACGACGGCGGAGTCGAGAGCGCGCTGAATTTCCTTCGGGGCGTCGGGCGGACTGGGGACAGCCGATTTGGTGATCAATGGTCTCGCGGCGCGATCGTATGCATGCCTGACGATGTCGCCACGCTCGTGCGCGCAGAATGCGTTCGCCTTTCTGTCGCCCTTGAGCGTATCGGCGCTGCCGGAGCCGAAACGGCGGACTGGATTGCGGCTGCGAAATGCGACTCCTTGCCTGAAGTCAGGGATGCCCTGGCCGCCGAGCTCCGCAAATCGAAGGGCGCGCCGGACCAGAAACCAGAGGCCGGATAACCGGCTTCCCCGCTGTCTTCTTGGCCCACCGACCAAAAGGGCGAGTTTCATCGCGACCGGCTCCCAAGTAGCTCGACGGCTCTGTTCGCGCCGAAAAATGACGCTTCAATCTGCCCATCCTACGAGCGTGGAATAGTTCTCAGAATCATCCACGGCGGCGCGCCATATTTTCAAACACTTGCTGTCGTTGCTCCGGTTAGGCTGGGGCTCTGGGACCCGCATGGGACCCAAGATGCAGAAAATCCAATCTATCATAAGCAATAATCAGGGCATATCCGTGCCGCGTTGAGGCGGTCCTCGAGTGCCAATCGGCTAGCTGCCGATGGTGCAAGGGCGGCGGCTAGAGAGGCCTCATTGCTTCGATCGCCGTCAGTGACACCCTCCGATATCGCGCGAAGAGGTGGACTGCATGGGTGTAAGCCACCTCCCACTCTCCCTGGGGGTATCCACAAACAGTCTATATGTTCTTGTTGTGTTCCGATCCGCTCGGAGTAAAAGTGCGGTCTCTGGGTTGGTTGGCGCTGCCGGAGATTGAGATGTCAGAGCCGCTGTCTGCTGCCGAGCTCGATGAACTTGCCAGAGATTTGCCAAACCCCAGCCTGCCGCTGACGTTGGCAGCCGGATCGAACGTCACCTATCCACCGCCGGCCGAGAACGCCCGTCTGGTTGCCCAGGCGCTGGCGCTGGGTGTCGGCCGTTTCCGGGTATCAGAGCACGATCACCGCCTGGCCCTGGAGCGCGAGCGGCGATGAATGGGTTACTTCAAGCCCGAGAACCGGACCCTGGGGCCCCACCTCAGCGTCTCCCGTCACATGACCGTGAGCCAGCTACGGCGCGACCGCTGGGTCATCAGCGCCCGCTGCCCGCGCTGTCATCGGGACTGCTGGGTCGATCTGGACACCGTCGCCCGCCTGTCGGTGTCTCTAGTAACGCTGTGGAACCGCTGGGCGCGCTGTCGGCGCTACGGTTGCCCCGGGTTCGAGGAAGACACGGTGATGCTGTTCACCTCACCCTACAGCTCTACCCACTATCACCTGACTCGACAGCCGCCGCGCGCCGTGGTCCCGTCCGGCTGAAGTGAACTGCGCTGCCAACGCTGGGCGCTGATGATGACGACTGAACTATCGAATGTCGTCGGTTGGGGGCTTCTGGGCTTCTGGTCTGCTGACGGCGCGACGCGGGGCCCTGCAATGCTGTGAAGCGCAGGCGCTCCTTGGATCACCCGCCGTCGCCGCTAACCATGAACGGCGCCCAAAACACCGGATGAGAATAGCCGGTCTCGGCGCTCGTCCGGATCAAGTCACGCATGGCGTCTCTCAAGCCGACGGCCCGGGACGCGCCAGAGCCCTGTGCGATGACCGCGGCTTCTACGATGTTTCTGGCGGAGGTGGCTTCGACACGCCATTGAGACACGAGAAGGCTCGTCGCGCCGCCGAGGAAGAACCCTCGCGCCAGGCCTGACAACGGGCGGCCGTTCGGGCGGTCGGCGCCTCCGGTGTCGCAGGCCGCCAGGATGATCCATTGCGCGCCGAACCGGAGATCGACGATGTCGCTGGCGGTCAGCCGGCCGTCGTCCTCAGGATCCGCCTGGCCGGGAGACGGCGTGAAGGCCAGGGCTGGCTCGATATCGCCCTCGCCCGGCAGGCCGTGGGTTGCGAACACCACGATGCGGGCCGTCTCGAAGGCTCCTGCGCGCCCCGCCTCCCGGACCGCTCGCTCGCTCGCGGCCTCTCCTGTGACGACCGTGCCGCCAAACCGGCCGTGGAGGGTCCGCAGGAGCTCACCCATTTCCGGAACTGACGGAAGCGTTCGTACATCGATCGCAGCCCCGGACAAGGAGCCGGAGGGTGAAGGCGGGCCAAGCGTTGGGTCGCCAAATCCAATGAGGGGCGAAGGGTAGTCCGTCGAACGGTCGCGTCCGCGAACCGTCAGCAGCGAGGCGACGTCCGGAAGCATGCTGATGGCGCGCTCAGTCCCTAGCCAACGAGTCCTTCGATAGCGATCCAGGGCGCTTCCCCGGAGCGGAGCCTCTCGCGTCACCAGGACCGAGAAGGGCAGGGATTCGAGCGATCCGTCGGGAACGATAAAGAGGTGATCGACGCCGTTGAGGCGCCGTTCGATCGGAGCGAACACCTTCCCGTAGAGGATGTGAGAAGCGCGCAGATCAAAAGGGGGAAGCGCTTCGCCGTCTCGATACTCCAGCGATCCGCGAAGGCTGGCAGTCGCCGCCCCTGCCTCCGCGGCCGTGATGTCCAGAGGGATGACCTGCGCCGGACCCTGGGATCGGATCAGGATGGCGTTGAGCGAAATGCCTTCTGCGAAGACAACGAGGGCTTCCCGAGCCCTCAGCACGGACTGGATGTCTTGTAGGCGCGCGGGTGTCGGGGCGGACAGGATGCGAAAGTCGGGGATCGCGGCTTCGAGTTCCGCTTCCACTTGGGCGAGCTCCCCGCGCAAGCTCACGATCCGTCCCGGGTCGCTGAACGCCCCGCCGGACGCAGCGGCTTGAGAAAGCTCCGTTGAGGCCGATTGACGACGCGTTAGAAGAGCTGCGGCACCGGGTTGGGTCGCCACCCGGCGCAACGCAGCTTCCTTAAGCGCATGGCCGGCCGCGCTCGATCTTAGCCACTGTGCGGCGATGAACGCCTGAGGCGCGCGCTCGGGCTCATCGGCGGCGATGCCGATCATGCTCTTCAGCGCGTAGCCGTATATCTGCGCAGGGCTGTCGCGCGTGGCCAAGCCTGATGCATTGAGAACTGACTCGTCAGAACGAAGTGTCGTGTCCACCAGGTCAAATAGATCGGCGATCTCTTCGAGGCCTTGGGTCTCACTAACGAAGAGGCCATGCACGATGGCGATCTGGAGTTGCGCGAGCACGGCGCTACCCTGCGCGGCCTCCGAGACTGGCATGACGTCGTGAACCCCCTTGTAGAACCCGCTGAACGCCAAAGCCAAGTCGCGATCATCGTAGGCGGCCGCGATATAGGCTGCGCCCGCGAATGCGCCGATCAGCATGGCTGATGTGTTTGGATCCCTGCGGATGTCCAGGGGCGGCGCGTCGAAGAATGCTCCCGGCTGGATCAGGGCGGACCATTCGTCCTTGAACCCCCGCAGCCTTCTCAAGCTCTCCGCAGGATCGGACGTCGATGTCGCGGAGGCGGCGGCAAGGGTCAGCCGCCCCGCAAGGATCATTCGCCAGAACGGACCGATGACCTCGAGAGCTTCTGGCGGCGCGGACGTGAGCTCGCTGACCAAGGGGCCGGCCGGGTCGAACATATCCGCAGTGTCACGCCTGAACTCCGCGCCCAATCTGTCGGCCCGCTCAAAGTCACCCTCTGAATAGGCTGCAGCGGCTTGGAAATAGGTCTGGATCGTGGAGTCGGGAAAAAGGCCGGCGAGGCTCTCGTAGGACTGGGCGATTCCATTGGAACTCGGCGTCGTCGGCGTAGGCGGCGAGACCGAACTGACACCCTGGCTTTGAAGTTGTCTGAGTGCTCCATCGGCGGCCGTGGCAAGGCCGGAATCGTTCGCCGCCCGCGCATCTGCGGATGCCTTGAGACAGGAATCGATCGCCTTCGCATTCTGTCCCTGACCGGCGAACAGCGCGCACAGCATCAGCCCGCTCCGGGCTCGGATCGTGAGAGCCTCGGGCGTATTCGACTGACCGGCGACTTGGTAGGAAATATCTAGATCGCTCATGGCGTTCGGTAGGTCGCCGCCGATCGCCGACGCGCTGGCCACCATGAAGTACCCCGCCGCGATGCGAACCGCATCGCGGACGCCGGACGCACGGATCGTCTCCAGACGAGCCCGCCATCGCGCCGCGATTTCGAAAGGCATCCCTTCCATCGACCCAAGCGCAGGACTTTCGGTCGGCTCGGTCGCGCTGATCGCCTCTAGGAAGGCATCGTCTTCGGGGCTCAGAGTCTGGGACCAGGCGCGTGGGGCTGCGGCGCAGCCGACGATAACGATCATCAGCGCGACGATCCAGGTAAAGCGTGTCATTCCGTCAGCCTTCCGACTGCGATGATTTCGGCGTCGGCGGTTCGCACCAAGGCGAAGCGATCCGGGACTAGGCGATCAATGTCGGCGAGACGCAGGCGCGCCTCGAAACCCCAGATCTGCGGGTCGGCGAGGCCGATCGTCCGGGCGACGATAACGCCGCGGGCGACAGGCCCCATTCCGGCAGGCTCGGTGAAAACGGGCAGTGTGCTGGCTCCGACGACGGTGAAAGCGCCCTCCGCGGTCGAGCCTTGCGCATCGACGATATCAAGGCGGTAGGATCCAGGAACAAGGCTGACGGGATCATTGCTGCTTGCCGGGGGAGCGCTGAGATCGGACGCACGCCAGACGGGCGTCCCGGACTCGTGGATGACCTCGAGGCGATATGGAGGCGTGCCGCCGCTCCAGGTCATGGTGAGCCGGCGCGAGCCTTCGACTACCTTGGCCCGGCCGGCGCGCAGGCCAGGCGTATCGAGCCGAAGCGCCCCGGGGGACAGGCCGACGCCGTGCCGCGTGGTGTCGAAAATGTCGGTCAAGGCCAGCCCGAACGTCTCGAGAGACCAGAAGCCGCTGCGACCGGCCTCTCGCCTGACCCTGTGGCTTTGGCCGGGCCTCAGCTCAATGACGAGGCCGCTGCCATATTCGATCGCCACCGCGCAGCCGGGGGGCGCTGCGACGGTGTCCCCATCGAATAGCGGCTCGAGCAGCCCGCCGTGAACAATGCGTCCCCGTCGGCTGATGCGGGCGCGGCCGCGCGGCTGCCCGAGATGAATGATCTGGGCCTCCGAGCGCGTCTGCGCACGCGCGAGGCGGGGGAGAAGGATTGCCGCTGTCGCGGCAGCGAGGGCGGTGCGTCGTGTGGTCATGCGCTGGAGGCTCCGCTGGCCGAGAAATGTCTCTCTCGTTGGGCTGCCAGAATGAAGAATATCGACATCAGGTACTGTGGAGCGACGACGGCCAGGACCGCAGAGCCGCTCAGGAGCAACCAGGCCAGCAGGGTCCAGAAACCCGTCACCAGCAACTTGACGCCTTCGTTGGCGAGCTCGCCGTTGAACCCTGGCCAGACAGCCCGAATCCAGAGCCAGAAGCCGAAAGTCGCGGTGGTGACCAGAATCGCAGTCAAGAGGGACTGGACAATCGGGGCGTCACGCACGATCCGACCGACCGACCATTGCTGGATCGCCATCGCCGCGATGGCGACGCCAGGCGAAGGTCCGATCGGCGTCCTCCATTCATCGCGGGACGTGGCACCGGACGAGCCGATCATCACAGGCCTTCCCCCCATGACCCGATGGGTCACATCTCCGGACGAGAGAAAGGCGCTTCCGGCGAGCCGCACGATGGCGGGGTCCTGCCTCCAGGCCTTTCTGAAGTCCACGCGGGTCGAAGCCCGGTCGGCGGCGTAGCGCTCCGTCTCTCCGTTCAAGGTGACCGCCAAGGGGGGATGGCCGGCACCTTCGGCGCAAGAGGCCCTCTCAGAGCGCGAGCGGTCGACGGCATTCAGCCCGTCTCGTCCGTCGTTCAGTATCGCGGCCCCGTAAACGTGCACTCCGGGCAGGACGCCATGGGTCTCACCACGACAAAATGCGGCGGACGGAGCTATGCGCCGAATGACCTGATCAGGCTCTTCGGCGAAGGCGGAAGAGACATAGCGAAGGTTGCGGGAAGGCAGCACTGTGCTGTCGAGAAGGGACGTCGGCAGGGTGCGGCCATCGAACAGCTCACGTACCAGCAGAACGGGCACATTCGCCGCTTCCGCCCGGTCCAGCGCGCCTCTCACCACGTCCAACTCGGCTTCGTCTTGCGACCGGCTAACGTCGATATCGATCACGATGAAACGCGCCCGTTCGATCACCGCTTGGTCGATCGCTCGAACGATCGCCGGCCGCGGCGTTACGAGCGGCCAGCCGGCCCAACGAGACGCTGTTTCATCGAAATCCACGATGACGACTTCCGGAGCCGGCGGCAGCGGACCCAGCGACCGCACGCGCAGGAACAGATCGGTGGTCGCTTCACCGGAGTCGATCTGGCTGAAGAGTGGGCGGTCACGTCCCGCGAGAAACACGAGCTGAAAAGCACAAGCGATCAGGACCGATGCTAGCCAAAAGCGGACAAGCCGACCGGCGGGGCCTAAGTAAAGGGAACGCATGGACAACTCGCCCCTCCCAGTTGCTCCCCACGATCGGGTCGTGCGTATCAGTGTTCTTCATGTGCGGCCTTGAGGTCAAGGCGCTTTTGGCGTCGAGCCCCTGCATCGACGGCTTTTTGTAAACGCGTTCTCGGCGGACCAACATCAGCCCGCTTGGCGTTCGCCTCTGCGCCAATCTCATTGATGTAGCGCTGTTATCGAGTTGGGCTTTGGGTTGAGGCGGGGCACGGCAAAATGGGTCGATTTTTAGCGGCGCTTGTCGTGACGGATCGCCGCGGTCCTGGATTTCCAACCGGGGATGCAGGGGGTGATGTCCTTGGCCTGCAAGGCGTCTCTGAACCTGTCAGCGTCATAGCCCCGGTCGCCCGGCAGCCCTTGCGTCTTGGGCAGGCTGTCCAACAGGGCCGCCGCACCGGTGTAGTCGCTGACCTGGCCTCTGCCGTCATGAAGGGGCTGATCGGGTGCCCATTCGCATCGGTCACGGCGTGCAGCTTGGTGTTCATGCCTCCCCTTGGTGCGCCCGATGAATCGCCCGACACCCCTTTTTACCCAAGCTTGAAGCCGTGCGGTGTGCCTTCAGATAGGTCGTGTCGATCTTCACGCGGTGCGGCGTTCGGCGTTGCCACCGGACAGGTCCTCCATCATCCTGATGAAGGCACCCGCCTCGCTCCAACGCTTCCAGCGATTGTACAGCGTCTTGTCGACCCGTAGACCGCAGCGCGTCACGCCATCGCAAACCGTTGCGATTGACGAAGATGATCCCGCTCAGCACCCGCTGATCATCCACACGAGCCCTGCCGTGGCTCTTGGGGCAGTGCGGTCGCAGCCGCGCCATCTGCTCGTCCGTTAGCCAACAGGGTCGCTCATATCCAGTCTCCTTACAGAGCCTGACTCATATCGAGCGCATCAATGGGGCCTGACCCTAGGTTGAATTCAGCCTTGCCATGTAAGCGATTTCACGAAACAATGGTCTTTGAGGCGGGCGTCTCGGGGGGGCAGCGGTGACGAAGGTCAAGATTGAACGCAAATTCAAGGACGCTGGCCCGACAGCCTCGGGCTTCGTTTTCATCTCCTATGTGATCGACGAGCTGATCACCAATGACCTGGTGGAGCTGACCAACAACAAGGGCGAATATGATTTCCCTGTCGAAGTGACGAAGTTCATCCTCTCCTGCCAGGCGATGGGCGCCTACAAGGGCACCGTCGAACTGATCCTCAAGGTCGGGTCGCGGGTGCTCGAGCCCGAGTTCAAGATCGAGTTCAAGCGCGACGGCACAGTCCTCGACAGACAGGTCAAAACCCTATGAAGGCCGTAACCCTTCCCTGGCTCGCCACGGTAGTCCTCGCCGCGGCCACAGCGACCCCTGCTTCGGCATTTCAGGTCGACGACGCGGCCATCGAAAGCGATGCACGCGGCTTGGCGGGCCCGCCGTTGGGATCGCGTCTGGATGGGATCGCCGCATTCTTCAACGTCGAAGCCTCGACCGACAAGACCGATGCGAGCTTGAGCCTGACCCGCAGCTGGGACGACTCGCGCAGCTCGACCCTGTTCTTCAATACAGTGACGGCCAAGGTGACAACGCCGCTCGGCGATGACGAGGTCAGCGCCGACTTCGTCACGGACGACGGCTTGGCCAATGTGTCCTCGGTGACCCTCGAATATACGCTGGTCTGGACCGAGCGGGTTACCAACACCTACGATCCAGTCAGATTCTTTCCCATAATGGCTGCGGCGGCTGCTTTGTGCCGGGCGCAACGCGGATCGGAAGACGTATGCGAAAGCGCCATGGCCGAGAAGCTTTTGCCCTATGTGACGAACTTGGCGGACCGGGCCGCGCTCGGTCTGGTCGTCCCGCCGAACCATTTTGTCGGGGCCTTCTCCGCCTCCGGGAGCCTGGGTTCGAAAGAGTACAAGTTCCGAGAACCTCTGACCCTGGTCGAAGCCGAGGATCGCCAGACGCCCTTCAGTCTGTCGGCCCAGATCGGCGGCTCCTACCAGGGTACGGCGCAGTGGGCGACGGGCTGGTACGCCGGGGTGGGCGTGGAATACGAAGAGGCCTACGAACCGGCCACGTCACGCACCCTCTGCCAACCGGCCCCGGCAATGGGCCCCCAGGAATGTTTCACCGGCTCCTTCGCTGCGCCTGATCTGGAGCGGATCTCGAAAGTTTTCGGCGAGCTCCGCAAAGGCGGCCTCGGCTCATTGGCGGGCTTCGACCTTAGCGCCCGGGTGAGAACCGCCTACGACTTCGAGGGCGATGTCTGGGGCGTCGAAGGCACGATCTACGCCTTGCCGGACGGCGACGGACGCCTGCGTGGCGGAGTGCGCTTCAAGCTTCAGACGGACGACGATCGCCCGACGACCGAGGACGACAATGCGAGCATCGGCATCTTCATCGGCAGTGCGTTCTAGGTGTTCAGCCCCGGCATCTGGAGGATCGGATCGAGGATGAATCGCTCTGGCTCTGAAGTCCAGATTTTGGCGATGTATTCGTAGGGTGTGAGGCCGTTGAGGGTGTTGAGCCTGCGAGCGAGGTTGTAGGCGGCCATAAAGTCGGCGAGGTGGTCGCGGCGTTCCCATGACGAACCTGTTCGATCGTGCCTCCTTCCCTTCCGTGGAAAGGATCACACCATCAAAACGTGGGATCAAACAGTCCGCAAGATCAGGACCGGCATGGAGACCATCGACGTCTTCGCCTTCCTGACGACCGACCCCAGCGAGCCGGTGAAGTCGGTTCACCCCAAGGCCATGCCGGTGATCCTGACTCGACCTGAAGAATTCGACGCCTGGATGACGGCACCGTGGTCGGAGGCCCAGGCCCTTCAGCGGGCGCTGCCGGATGGGGCGCTGGAGATCATCCATGACTGAACCCCAGGATTGGCCCGGAGAAGACGATGAAGCTCACGCCCAGCCCTATCGGCCCTAAGACTTCACCAAGCTGCAGTATGTTCCGCCCACCCACTTTCAACAGGCAGTCGCTAAACTGAAGATCGTCGGGGCCCTCACCGGCCTACTGATTGTCGTGGCGTTATGCGGGCGGGTCGCTGGGATAGTCTAAACCGCGTGATCGCGGCCAGCGCCATTCCGTACGGCGCACCGGCGACGCCCTGACCGACTCGCCCTACAGGTCGACGGCATGACGACTGACGACCTGAACGACACCTTGGACGCAATGTTGGCTGCGGCCGGTGACAATGCCGACAAGGCGCCCGGACTGATCGAAATCCAGATTGACGACTGGATCAACAGCCTATCGGCGATGCAGACGGGCAGGCCTCAGACCATCGTGGACGGCGTCCGCATCCGGGACATCAAGGTCGCCATCGGCGCCGCCAGCGAGACTCGGGTGTTGACCCGGGCCGAGGCAGGAGACCGGGGCGAGCCGTATCGTAATCTGGCGTCTCGCGGCTAACTGGATTGCCAGAGCCTTCGCGACGCTGGCGCGTGTCAGAGCGAAAGGACGTGCGGCTTAAGCGCGTCTACGGTTTCGGTAAGGCCTGCGGCTTCCATGTCGAGAAGCAGGGTGTCGGCCGTCTTTTCAGGCCTTTTCAACCTTGTTCGCATTTTGCGAATGGCGGCGACGGCCCGTCCAGGGTCGAGCGCTATCGTGTCCGCGATAAAGGCGTCGGCGCTTCGGGCTTCGAGGTTGAGTGGCGTCAGGACCGCCTCCGGGAAGTCCTTGAGGTTGTCCGTGACAATGACGGCGGCGCTGGTCTTAAGCGCAGCCGCGACGACGTGGCGATCATTCTCGTCGGGCAGGCCCGCCACAGCCCCCATCATGCCCGTGAAATCGCCGACGCAGGCCTCTTCAAAGGCTGTGACCATGGCTTTTCGGGCGCGGGCCGCGCGCGCCGTCGCGTCCTCAACCCCCTTGTCGCGCAGGATGCCTTCGATGGCGGTTTCGGTCTCGTCGAGGATCTTGTCAGACCAGCGGATGCGGAAAAACTCCGCCTCCGCCAAGGTCAGGAGGAGGTTCCGCTTCAGAGCGCCGGCAAGCGCACAGGCGTCTATCAGCGCTGTGAAGCGGTTGGCGAACATGGCCTAGAGATGCTCCGCATCCATTTCAGCCAGTTCGGAAAGTGCGGCGCTTCGTTGAGCGTCGCGCGCCTTCTTGTAGGCGAACAGGTTCTCCGCCTTGACCCGGCGATGCCGACCCACAGTCACATGCTCGATGGCCCCCTTTTCCAACAGGGACACGAAGAACGGCCGCGACACGTTCAGAATGTCGGCGGCCTGCTGGGTGGTCAGCATTTGGCTGACAGGGACCAGGGTTACGGCGTCGCCCTTTCCGACGTGCCGAAGCAGCTCCATTAAAAGCCGCGACAGGGCCGGCGCCAGGATGATCTCGGCGGGCTTGCCGGTCTCGTCCAGAACGCGAAGCCGTTGATCCGTGTCACTGGTGGCCTGCGCGGCCAGGATCTGGCGCAGTTGATTGGCCGCCGCCCTTTCGTTGGCGGACGGCAGCCGGTCGCCGAGCTCCTCGGCGAAGGCTGGCATAGTCATATTGGGTCTCTCCGGTGGCTTCGGAAAATAGACGATATTCGAAATAATCGCAACGAAAGAAATATTCGAAACCACTTCCCGTTCCGTTAATTTTCGAGAATTCGGAGGGAGCGCCCGCAAAATCCGAATTCGAGAATCGCGCTGGCCGTCGCTTGCTGCGGTTGGTTGTGCAATCCGGATGAAACGTCTGAAGCCGACCTTTTTGCGTTGGTCGCCCGGACGGTCAGAGCCATCACGAGCAACCACGGGAATCGACGCGCTCAGCGACAGGGGAGACTGCCGCCGTATTCGGGCTCGGCGATCCACCAGTGGCGGCCGGGTTTCAGCGGCCCGGTCGCGGCGCCAAACTCCCGCCAGCGGGCGAAGTCCCTCGTCCCGCCCTGCGCAGGAGGAGATCAGCCGTGGAGCATTTTGCCGGTCTGGACGTGTCGATGGAGGAGACGGCGGTGTGCGTCGTCGATACCGAGGGGACGGTGCTGATGCGCTGCTCCGTTCTTACCGATCCCGAAGCGATCGCGACGGTGCTGGCGCCGTTCGCGCGGACTTTGCGCCGCGTCGGGCACGAGGCGGGTTCGTTGTCGCCGTGGCTTCAGCCCGGTCTGAAGGCCCTGGGCGTGCCGGTGGTCTGTCTGGAAACCCGCCATGTCCGCGCGACAATGGCGGCCCAGCGCAACAAGACCGACGCCGCCGACGCGCTGGGCCTGGCCCATCTGATGCGCACCGGCTGGTTCCGCCAGGCCCATGTGAAGACCGACCAGGCCTACCGGCTGCGGCTGTTGCTGATCCAGCGCCGTAACCTGAAGCGCAAGTTCCTCGATCTGGAGAACACCATCCGCCACTCGTTGAAGAGCTTCGGCGTGCGGTTGAACAAGGTCGGTCGCGGCGGCTTCGATGCGGCGGTGCGCACGGCGTCGGCCGACGATCCGCTGACCGCCGAGTTGATGGACTGCATGCTCGAAGCCCGCGCCGCGCTGTGGAAACAGTACCTCAAACTGCACGATCTGGTGGTCAAGATCGTCGCTCAGGACGCCCTGTGCCGACGGCTTATGGCGATCCCCGGCGTAGGGCCGATCACCGCCCTGACCTTCGTCACGGCGATCGACGATCCGGCCCGGTTCCGCCGCTCGCGCAACGTCGCCGCCTACTTCGGACTGACGTCCAAACGTTGGCAGTCCGGCTCGTCGATCGACATCCAGGGCCGCATCAGCAAGGCCGGCGACCCCGATGTTCGACGCGCGCTCTACGAGGCCGCCAGCGCCATGCTGACGCGCTTCAAGGGCACGACGGCGCTCAAGACCTGGGGCATGAAGCTCGCCAAACGCTGCCACAAGAAGGCGGTCGTGGCGGTCGCCCGCAAGCTCGCGGTGATCATGCACGCCATGTGGCGCGACGGCACCGAGTACCTCGACCGACCTGCCGACAGCACCTCCACGACCACGACCTCGGCCAAGGACCGCAAGCTTCTCGGAGCCTGTGCATGACCGGGATCATCCCCATACGCGACGCGGCTGCGGCCGCCTGAACGCAAGGAGATCCGCTTCGGCGGAGAGAAAGGGCGCAGACCATGGAATGCGGGAAGCACGATATCTTGCCTGTGGCCGGAGTGATCCAGGACCACGCTCGAGTGCCTGTGACGATGCCCCGCGAGTCCGATAGCAGCATGTGCCTCGACGGCTCGACGACCGCTCAGACGGTCCCAAGCCCGCCGTCGATGAGCCCGGAAGAGTGCACGGCGCGCCTCGACTTCTCCCAAGAAACACGGATCCAACCTCAAAGCGTCGATTCTCGCGTCTACTCGTCCATCGGAGTACACTGGAGACCATCAGAGAAAGGAAGACGGTCATGCCGAAGAAGAAAGAGAAGAGCCCGATTAAGAGGGCAAGATAAAATCCGGCCTGCGATCCTTGGACATCGCCGGCCGGGTACATCGGTGAAGGCGAAGGGTTTCGGGGGCGCTGGAGCCCGCCATGACCGAACCGCGCGATCCTGAAGACTACGGCTTCAAGCCGCCGATGACGGCGCGGCGGGAGGCGCCGCCGACCTGGACCGTCGGGCGTCTGGTCAGCCGGGCGACGCCGTCGATGCCCCCGCGTGCGAGAGCGCGACACTTCTCCTCGAAGGGTTCGGTTCAGCGCGTCCGGCCGGTGCGTTCGGCGGCGGGCGGGATGCGGCGGGTGATGGTCAAGGTGCGGGTCGTGCCGATGACGCCGGGCGCGAAGAAGGCGCTGATGACCCATGTCCGTTATGTGGCCCGCGAGGGGGCTGGCGCGGAGGGCGAGCCGGGTCGATTCTTTGATGCGCGCGAGGATGCGGTGGACGCGTCCGGCTTCGTGCGGCGTTGTGAGGGAGACCGGCATCACTTCCGCATCATCGTCAATCCGGAGGACGGGCGTGATCTGCCAGACCTCAAGACCTTCACGCGCCGGTTCATGGAGCAGGTGGAGACCGACATGGGCACGCCGCTCGAATGGGTGGCGGGAGAGCACTACGACACCGGCAGACCGCATCTTCATATCCTGCTGCGGGGCAAGCGTGACGACGGCCGGGATCTGGTCCTGCCGCGCGAGTACGTCAGCCACGGGCTACGTCAGCGATCCCAAGAACTGGCGACCGAGATCCTCGGGTCGAGGCAAGAGCGGGCGGCGTCAGAGCGGGATTTGACGGCGGACCGATTCACCCGTCTGGATCAGACCTTAATCGGCGAGGTCCGGGACGGGCGGCTGAGCCTGGACAGCTTGCCGGAAGCGCAGCGAACCGACGCGCTACGACGGCTCGTCCATCTGGAAACGCGAGGCTGGGTCGAGCGCGAGGGGCCGGGCCGATGGACCGTCCCCGCCGATCTCCGTGAGACCCTGCAACGGGTCGGCGAGCGCGAGGCGAGGGACGCGGCGGCGGCCAAGGCGATCTGGGGCGGCCGATGGGGCGGAGAGGTGGAGCGGCTTCAACCGTTGGAGATCAAGGCGGGCGAGACCGTGGTCGGCGCATATGCCGGAGTCCAGCCTATCGGTCCCTATGGGAGCGGACCCCAGGCCCTGGTGATGGAGACGATGGATGGACGGTTCGGCCATGTGCGGCTGCCGTCGCTGGACAGCGCCTTGATTCTGGACCGGGTGCCCGAGCGAGCGATCGTCGAGGTGCGTGGCAAGGCGCGGCCGGAGCGAGCCTCGGATCGGACGATCGGCGAGATCGCGGGCGAGCGCGGCGGGGTCTATTCGGCAGCGGACCACCAGGCCGCGCGACTGGACGACAGCCCGGCCTTCATCGAGCGGCATGTGCGGCGGCTGGAGGCCATGAGCCGCGAGCGGGCGTGTCGGGCCTTGGGCGACGGCCGGTTCGCCATTGCGGAGGACTATCTGGCCAAGGCCTCAGCAGCGGACCAGGCGCGTCATGGCGCGGTGGATCTGGAGGTGCGGGTGCTGGATGTCCGGCCGTTGGAAGTACAGCCGCAGGCCAGAGGCGTGACCTGGCTGGACAAGGTCGCGGGCGGGATGGCCAAGGGACCCGAGGCGGGAGCGCTGGCCGACGAGGCGAAGGCGCTCGGGCTTCAACGGGCGGCGGTGCTGAAAAGCTGGGGCATCGGCTCAGGGGCGCCGATGGGGCTCGGCGAAGGGGAAAGACAGCAGCTCTGGGCCCTGGAGCTGGAGAGCCAGATGGAGCGACTCGGTCAGACCGGCAAGCCGTTGATCAGGGCCCAGGAGGGGCAGAGGTTCTCCGGCGTCTATCTGGACCGGGCCCATATGGGCGGTCGGACCTATGCGGTGATCGAGAGCAAGACCGCCGTGACCCTGGCGCCGTGGCGGCCGGCTCTGGAGGCCTGTCGGGGACAGGCGCTCACCGGGGTGCTGCAGGGCGGGCAGGTGGACTTCCGCTTCGGCCAGTCGCAACGCGGCAAGGGGCTCGGCCTGGAGCTCTAGAGCGGCGGCGACTGATCCGCATCTTGCGCCCAGCCGCCTTGCCGGCGCGGCTGGCTCGACGACGAGCGCAGACCGGTCAGCTGGCTTCGGGCCCATTCGTGCAGTTTGCTTCTCGGATAATAGGGCGTGCGGCCGAGGTGGGTGCAGGGCGGACCGTCGGATCGGGTGCAGAAGATCTTGGCGAGGGTGGAGGGCGCGCGGCGGATTCCGAGGGTCGCAAGCTCGCGCGACGCCTCCTTGCGGTTCAGCAGAACGTCTTCGGTCTCTTGGGGGAAATGACGGGTCATTGAGGGTGCTCCTTGGTGAAGATCCTCAAGCGACGCACTTATCCCCAGGCCGTCAATCCCGCCGAAACGGCCGGTCACGGAAGGGTTGTTTCAGGGCTGTTCAGGGCGTTTCATTTTCACATTCCCTCAAGCGAATGTGATCGGCCGCTGTCGCGGAAACCCACAGGTCAAACGCGAGCGGCCGTGGCCTTGAGCTCGGCGATGCGGGTCTGGCAGAGGGCGGCGACGAGATCGCGCAGATGGCGTGCGCGGGTCATCAGCCACTCCAGATCCTCGGCCGAGGCGTCGTACTGATCGCTGTATCGGGCTTCGACATAGGCGCGCTTCAGCAGTTCGAACCGGCGGCGGTCGAAGCGGTGTTCGCGGGGCCAGGCTTCGACCAGGGCGGTGTTCACGTCCTCGGCCAGAGAACGGAGGAATTTGATGTTGTGAGAGCGCGGGAAATAGAAGGTGTGGACGAGCAGGAAACAGGCGTAGGCCGTCTCTACGGCCTGGTGGAGTTCGAAGGCAGCTCGCTTCCGAACATGTTGGCCGTCCGCCTGCTCGGCGATGTGGTTCTGTGCATCGCGGAGCCACAGATCGAGATCGGCGATTTTGCTCGCAAAGTACCTGTCAGCGGTTGCGGAGGCATCAGCCGGTGTCATCGGCTGCGGCGTTGCGAAGGGATGGCCGGGGATTTCGTAGAGGGCGATGCCGTCGCGGACGATGTCGGTCCAGAAGTACTCGCCGCGCCGCAGGGCGTCGTTCACCTCCTGGAGGTCGTGGACGATCAGGTTCACGGTGCGGCCGATGGCGGGGTCGCGGAGGATCTGGTCCTCGGAGTTCCACCAGTAGTCGGCGATGTTGGTCAGCTTCTCGTGGTTGACCACGATCAGCAGGTCGAAGTCCGAGAGGTAGCCGTTCTCGGGCTCATCGACCCAGTCGGTGCGCGCGTAAGAACCGAACAGAATGATCTTGTAGACTTGGCCGCCACGACGCCAGGTCTGGGTGCCGCCGCCGCCGCCGTTCTTCGCGGCCTCAAAGCCGGCGAGCAGGAGGTCGCGAACGCGTTCGAGTTCGCGCTGCTGGCGTTCGGGAAGATGGTCGAGGTCGGACCGCATCAGGCGAGTCTAACCGAAAATGCGAGGGGTGCATCAGCGAACGGTCGCGCTGGGACAAATATACGGCCGGAAATTTGTGCGCCGTGCCGCAGACGTCAGGTTTCCGGCGTCGGCTCGAAAAGCCGATCCCGCTCTATGTCCGGAAGCCCGACGCCAAGATGCCCACCGGCTGAATCTGGACGGGCCGCACTACAAACACGCTGCCCGGATGAAAACGGTTTGGGGCGACATCTTGGACCGCAAGGCCGCCAAGCGCGCCGTGGCGGCCCCTGCGTAGCGAAACCTAAGGTCGTCGCGGCGGCGGCGGCGGCGGCGGCGGCGGCGGCGGCGGCGGCGGCGGCGGGGGTGGCGGAACGTTAACAAACCCGCCATGTTCGCGGCCAATAGGAGGAGGTTTCACCGGAGCCATGTTACTCTCGCAGAGGTTGAAGACAGATCGCAGGGAACTGCGATATCTGATGCATAGTCAAGGGGACCTGCGGATGCAGGACCTCCATGCTTTCGCCAGCGTCGCCGATACGCGCGCGTCGATCATCATCAGCGTCGCCGCCGCTCTGGCTGCGGCCGCCGCGGGCCTTTTCGCCGCGACTCTGGACAAGGGGCCGAACTACCCCGTGATGCTGGGCAGCCTGACGGCGGTGGTCTTGTTCGGGCTTTGCGCCAAGCGGGGGCTTCACAGCGCCCGCCGCCGACTGTTCCATCCTCGGGGACATCCGCCCTCGGCCTTCGAACCTGACGTTCTCGCGGACAAGCCGCTTGCCGACATCTATGCCGAGATGGCCGAAGACCTGGACGAACGTCTCGCCTTCAACACAGCCATCCTCCGCGAGCGGGACGACGAACTTGAGAAGGCGATCAGACTGATGTGGCGCACCCCGTTCGCCGCCACCGCCGCCGCGATCGTCGGATGGGTGATACCCACGCTCTGGCCCAAGTAGGGCCTTCCCACTTTCAAGTTCCCAGAAGGGCGGTCCGAACGGGCCGCCCTTTCTCACTCAGGATCCCCGTATCGCCTCTTCATCTAGGAGCTCTCAATGAGAGCCTGCAAACTTGGCGAGGGCGGTGCTCACGATGTGTTGCGGTCGACTCTTCGTTAGCGGGCGGTTGGATCAAACCAGAAGATCAAGTCCTGAGGTCTGAATTGCGCGAAGCGATCCAGATCCTCGACGGGCCGGCTGGCAAGAGCCTCGGCAATAAGGTGGTGGAGCACGGCGTCCGGCAGATTGCGGCACCAGGCACCGGGCATGCCGACCGGATCGACGATAAACGGGTCGCCTCCGCCTCCGCCTCCCGCTCCAGCCTCTTGCGAGCCCGCCCCGAGGCGGCCAAGACCTTCCATGACGATGACCCCGGCCACCGCATCGAACCGGACAGGCTGATTCGCAGCATCCCGCGCGAAGGAGTTCGGGGTGAATAGCCCTGATTCCGCATGCAGCAAGGCGGAAATCGGCTCGTAGAGATGCTCATCCCAGACAATCACCAGCACGCCGTTCACAGGTTTGTCCGCCGAGAAGTCCTGGAACTTGCTCTCTGCGCTGAAAAGGAAGTCCTTCACCGCATTGTCTCTCGGCAACGCCAGCTCTGGGCCGCCGTCCCGCTGGCGCAACACGTCGCCCGCTACGCCTCGCGCAGGCACATGGTAGTCTACCGCAGCGCGACGGTGCTGGTGATCAAATAGAGCCGGGCATTTGACCTCGACCAACACGATCTGGTCGTCCAGCTCGATCGACATCTCAGGCCGACGTCCCGTGGTCGGATTGACGGGTTCATAGGCCAGCGCCCGACCCGCGGGCCATGGCGCATTGCAGAGAGCGCGGATCACTAAGATCTCGGCGAAAAGCTGTAGAAGTTGTTCGAAACCTGCGCGCCAAGCCGCCGGATCTAGCGCGGTCGCCACGTACCGAACGGCAGCGAGTTCGGTGACGTAACGAAGCCCCACATTCGGAAGCGCGCTGTCGATGTCCTGCAAGGCCCTTAGCAGGCTACGGCCGAATTGGCTCGGCGCGCGCGGGTGGAGGTGATAACTCAGCCACCCGCCATCTCCCGCCCATCCGAGCCAGGCGTCGGCGTAAACCCTTTCTTCTGGCGAATACGGGCGGCGCGGGGGCATCATAGCATCCGTCTACCAAACCAGGAGCGCTACCGAAAACCCCGCTGGCTCGAAGGTCTCAATGCCGTCCGAACAGCGGTCGAGCTGAACATCCCCTATGAGTCAAAGACGACAACGGTCAGGCGGATCTCATCATGCCTCTTTATGACTGAGGCCGTGTAAAAACTGCTGAGCGACGGCGGGACAGAGGTGGAGACGAAGCGCAGGACGCCTCCTGCTCGGGCTCTGATGGCTTCCATCAGCGGCTTGGTTCCGAGCACCGCCATCACCCGCTTCATATTGTAGGCTAAGATGTGGAGGCTGATCTCGGTCTTCACGTTGGATAGGCGTCGAGTTCCGCGCTCACCTAGGCCGCCGGAACGTCGTCCGGATGCAGGCGGCGGAAGAGCGTGCGTCCCCGCTCGCCGAGAAGCCCGCGTAGGGCGGCTTCGGACTGCCCGCCGATCTGTTCCAGGCGGATCAGTCCGGCCTGCCTCATCTGCAGCAGCTCGCCACGGGTCAGAACGACCGGCAGGGTCAGAAGGGGAAGCAGTTCGGCTGGAATGCCCAATTCAAGCCGTTTGATCAGTTCATCCACCGCGAGCTCGCCGTCCTGACCGTCGAGAATGATCGCGGCGATCCGAACCGCGGCGTCGAGCAGAAAACGGCTGCCGTCGGCATAGCCCCGGATGTCGCCATGCCCGATGCGCGAGAACGGATTGGTCGAATAGCTGTCCTCGATCTGACTGGTCGGAACGCCGTCGATCCAGTCCGAGACGATCAGGGCTCGCTTGCACCGGGCGTAGTACAGCCGGTCCGTGCCGGCGCCCCGGCGCAGCAGCCGGGCCAGATCGGCGCCGAGACGGCCGGCGAGACGCTGGCCCCAGACGGCTTCGCCATGACGGTTTTGCGGCGTGTAATCGGCGTCGCGCTCCGGCAGGGCTTCAATCAGATGCAGCAGAGTCTCCGGACCCGCCCGGCCCTCGGGGAGGGCGCGGATCAGCTCGACGAGCCGCAGGGCGGATTCCAGCTCTAGCGGCGACTCTCCGCAGGCCTGACCGAGCATGGTCAGGCGTAGACCCTCGCCTTCGGCGTTGACCAGACCTTCGGCGATCATGCGGTCGAGCAGGTGGTCCAGACGCGCGGCCATACGGGCGCGCCATTCGGGGTCGCGGAGGATGGCCAGAAATCCCCCGTAGGTGTTGGCAACCAGATCGACCACGGCGTTCCGCGGGACCTCGCGCACCTGGGCCATGAGTTTCATGACCCAAGTCCCGGGCGCGCGTTCGTCGAAGGACGACTGAACCGATTCTGGAGCGCCCTCGACATAGCGTCGGAATAACCGCTCGCGCTCTAACGGCGTCTCGCCGATGACGATCGCCTTGCCTTCGGCTTCGTAGCCGAGACGGCCGGCGCGACCGGCCATGTTCTTGTACTGGGCCACCGTATAGGGCTGGGGTTCGCCCGCCCCGGGAAAGGCTGTCTCGACGATGACGACGGTCGAGGCGGGCGTATTGACGCCGGCGGCGACGGTGCTGGTCGCGACGAGCACCTGGACTCCGCCGTCTATCCGGCGAAATCCATGTTCGACCGCAATGCGCTCGTCACGGGTAAGGTCGCCGTTGTGGAAGGCGACTCCGCCTTCTAGGGCCGTCCGAAGATTGTCCGACATCGCCGACCGGTCCCCGTCGGGAAGGGCATCAATGACGGTCGCCGCCCGGGGAAGTCCGAGCTCCCGTGACAGATACAGGGCGCAACCGCTCGCCGATCCCCGCATGTTGCGGAAGACGATGACCTTCTCGCCGAGTCCCACGAGATGCCGCACGAGGGGCACCACGACGTCCTGGGACGAGGGGCGCGCGCCACGTTGTCGGATCTGATGCCGGTCGAGCATCGGGTCCCTGTTGATCCCGCCGTCGGGCGTCCGATATTGCCACATCCCGGTCCGGTCGATGACGCCCTCCGCGAGGGGGACGGGCCGGTCCGTGGTCATGAGCAGGCCGCAGTCCAGCCAGCGTTCGAAGCCGTTGGCGTCGCCGATGACGGCGCTGAGCGCGACCAGTTGCGGCGCCACGCCGCGTGACTTGGCCGACAGCAGGCTGGTGAGCAGGAGCTCGACGACCATCCCGCGACCGGGTTCGGTGATGAACTGGGCCTCGTCCAGCACCACCAGACCAATCTGGTGGAGCAGATGGGGGGCGGCTAAGGACAGCGAAAGGAACTTCTCATAGGTGAAGAAGGCGATGTCGTACTTGCCGCGCAGGACATCACCGACCTGATCCTGCCAGTCGCCGCTGCAGCGCGCGATCCGAAGGCTCAGCTCCTCGCCATAGTAGGCTGAGAAGTCCTCGTACTTTTCGTTGACGAGGGCCTTGTAGGGCAGGAGGAACACCGCCTTGCGGCCTTCCGCGACCGCCCGGAGCGCGGCCATTTCCCCGACGAAGGTCTTCCCGGCGCTCGTCGGCGCAACGACCAGTAGAGAGCTTCCGCCGAGGATGTTGTGTTCGTTGACCGCCTCGATCTGCAACGTGTTGAGGCCGTCGGGATAGCGAGCGTTCCAGCTGCCGAGAACGGCGTCTGGCAGGCCGTATCCGGCGAGTTCGGCGAACCGCCCGGTCGTGCGGACCGGCGCCAGATCGGGGAAGGCTGCGTAATAGGTCGCGCCGCGCTGGCCAGGCGGCAGGGACAGCTCCCCCTGGACATGGCCGAAAACCGCCGGGGTCTGCTGATAGCCGAACCGCGCGGCGCTGGCCCGGACGAGGCCGACGACTTCTTCGGCCAGGCCGAGAACGCCGACCGGTTCAGTGCGTAGCAGCAGGGTGTCGAGGATCGCCTTGGTGAAGAGGCCGTGCCGGGTCTGCGGATCTTCGAGCGCCGGTTCATCCGGTGCCGACGCCGCGAAGAGAACCCGGCCCTGACCCGCCACCTCCGCCAAGGGCAGACCAACCGCCCTTGGCGCGACGCCGAGGTCCAGGACCCGGGCGCTCGCCCCGCCGCTGAAGCAGCAATCCAGGAGCAGGAGGACGGCCCGGGCCCGGCTCTCGCGGAAGCGACGGGCGAGATCCGCCATGTCGAGCGTCGTGACGGGCAGATCATCCGCGCGGGTGTCCGTCAGGACCAGCCGGTGGTCGGGCGTGCCGTGGCCGGCGAAACTCAGGAGAACGACATCGTCTTCCGTCGCAGCGCCCAGGGTCTCGTCGAGTGCGCGCGTGACGGCCGCCAGGGTCGCGTGTTCGTTGGTGATCAGGGCGGCCGCCATGCCGTCGATGGAATCGCTCAACACGGCCCATAGCGCCGTGGCGTCCCGGACTGCCCCGTTCAGATCCCGCACCAGGGGATCGGAATGGCGGTCGATTCCAATGAAGGCGGCCCGGATCATCAGCGGATGATGCGGCCGAATGTGGCTTGCGGCCGTTGGGACGGCTCAAGCACCGCGAGCGGGAAGGTGTCGCGCTGAACGACCTGCTTGGCGCCGACCCGGTCGGACCAGACGCACCAGACCTCGGTCTGTCCCGTCGCCGCCCGCGTTCCGACGCTCTCCACGGTCATCAGAGGCCCGCCGGACTTCAGTCTGACAAGATCTCCGGCCGCGAACGAAATTTTCTCACCCATGGAATGGCCTTGTTCATTATTTGTTCGAACCTAACACACGGTCAAGCTGCGTTCAAAATGAATCCTCGCGTGTGCCCAGACCGGACCGCCGAACACGGGCCGATCCGGACGTTGGCTGGCATTGACTACAGCGAGGCACGTCTCGACGCGGAGGAGACCGGTTGAAGGGTCGGGCGTTTGACCGGCGACAGGACGAGTTTCACCACGAGGAAGGCGAGGCCGACGAGGTCGCCGAACAGGACGCCGCCCGCGAAGCCGATGGTCATGGCCGGATAGCGCCCCTGCGGCGCCAGCAGGATCGCCAAACAGGCCAAGGCGATGACGACCAGGATGCTGAGGATGAGGTAGCTCATGCGGAGCTGAAGGCGAAACCAGCCGATCGACTGCGCCTTGTTGAGATCGAAGGCCTCGCGCTCCTGGCGCAGTCGCTCGTTCTGGGCCTGGGTCATGCCTCGTCCATCATCGCGCCTTCCTGGCGCGCCCGTTCGATGTTGTTGCCCGCATGATCGCGGATCCAGTCGTAGAGCTCCCAGGCCGGCGACATCGGCGACAGGTCGTGGAGGATGGCCGTTGCGCGCTCGAGGGTCTTGATGTCCCGCGGCATCGGTTCGCCCGGCGCGCCCGAGTACATGCCCGAGGTCGCGCCGCCGTAGAGCCGTTGCCGCGCCAAATGGGCGAGGTCCGGATCGATCGCCGCGCAGCGCTCCAGGAAGCGGATGACGAAGCCGTCTTTGTCGAGGACGAAGCTGTAGTGGGCCTCGCGGAGCAAGGCCGAGATCAGGGACAGTTCCGTGCCGCCCGCCGTGGCGAGCAGCGGATCGAAGAAGTCGACCAGACGGTGGGCGTCCGACAGATACATGGCGTCGAACAGATGGGTCGCGCCATGCTGGAATTCGAAACCCCGGTGCCAGTTCTCGCGCAACCAGTCCCAGGTCTCCTGGAGGATTTCCGCGCTCGCGGCAGAGGTGGAGAAGCCAAGACCCGCCCGCCGCCAGGGGCCGTAGTTGGCGGCCCGGAATCCGAAGGGGTCCGCCACCGACCGTTCGACCCGCGCGCGGAAGAAAGCGGCCGTCCGTCTCGGGTGCAGGGTCGAGAAGGCGGCGATGGTCTGGTTGATCCAGTGGCCGTCGATCTCGGGGATCGGCTCGGCCGCCTTGAGGAAGGCGTCGACCTGGGCCGGGGTCGCGAGGGTCAGGCGTTCTCCGCCCTGTCCACCGGCGATCATGGCGACCTGGTCGAGGACTTGGGGATCGTCGAGCCGCGCGCCGAACGCCAGGTCGAGGACGAGCCTCGGATCGGCAGGCCGCCACGACCAGAAGGCGCGCAGCGCGCCCAGCACCACGAGCGGATCGGCGTCCTGGAGCATGCGCCGGACGAGCGTCAGATCCTCGGGCTGGATGCTTTCGAACTTGCCCATATAGGCCAGGGCCGCGCCGCGACGCAGGTCCGCCCGTTCCCCGTCCAGCCAGCGCTCGACGATCCGCCGGCCCTGCGCCGGATCGGCTTGCCGGATGGACTGCGCCGCCGCCGGACTGAAGGGGGCGGTCGGCGCCTGCTCGCGCGCCTCGGCGTTGGCGATCAGGGCCTCGGCGAAGGCGACGTCGCGCTGCGTCAGCGTCGAGATCAACACATGGGCGGAGGTCAGCTCCGTCCCCGCCTGGGTGAGGTCGTCCATGGCGGCCTCGACGAAGGCCAGGCGCGCCGCGGGCTGCGGGAAGGTGGCGGCGAGGGCGTCGCCCATGGCCGCCATCCAGGCGTCGAGGTTTTCCGACCAGCCGTCGATGTCTTGCCGATCGAGAAACAGGTTTCCGAAGCCGTCGGCGAGAGCCGCGCGGGTGCGGAAGGCCAAGGTGTCCGGGAGCGCGGACATCACTGCTTCGGCGGCCGCGCGTGTCTTCAGTCCATGATCGGCGTGCCAGGAGACCGCGGCGGCCAGGGCTAGGGCCGTCGTGTCGCCAAGGCCGGCCCGCACGACGCTCTCGAGACGCTGCAGCACCCCGATCATCTCGACGTCGTACAGGTCCTGGGCTTCGGGGGAGGGGTCATTGCCCATCAGCCCCATGGGCGCGCGGAGGACATTCTGGAACGCCATCCCCGCCAGCCGGGCCACGCGCGATTCGGGGCGGCCGAGCAGGCTGAACAGCGCCTCGATAACTCGCATACGATAGGGTTGCAGGAGGTCGTAGCGCAGCTGGTAGGGGGTGAGGCTGACCCCCCGGGCGGTCGCCCGGTTGCGCACTCCTTCGGTTGCCAGGAAAGGCTGGAGCAGATCGATGGGGGTGTAGGCGCCGTCCCAGCCGTCGCTGCGGGCCGCTCGATCCAGTGCGAACGCCAGCAGGGCGTCGTTGATTTCGAGCGGCTTGCCGTCCTCGAACCCGGCCATCTCCGTCAGCACCCGCATCGGATGGGAGGGGTGGGGGCCGGTCTTGCGGTAGTCGGTGCGGCCAAGGTCCCACAGAAGGGCGACGGCCTCGAGCAGATGGTCGGCGGTGTAGGCGACGTTGCGCAGGATCTCGGGGACGATCGCGAGGCCAATCCCCCGCTTCAGCAGATGGGCGGCGAAGCGCAGCGCCTGACGCGGCTGGAACACCGAGACCGTGCGAACGGCCTCCAGCCGGTCGTCGTAGTCGGTCTCGATGGACTCGAGGCTCCGCCATACCGCGTCCAGCAGATGGCTGTTGGCGGTGTCTCCATCGGTCCGGCGCCAGTCCAGGCGGCCCAGGTTGATGATGATATTGACCAGCAGGCGGGACTCCGCCGCCGCGAGGACCGCTTCCGCGAACTGCGAGAGCCGGCCGCCGACGAGACAGGCCTCGTCGATGAGATAGTCACCCATGACGTCGGGCATCAGCCGGTGCTGGGCACCCCGGCGAAGCGCCACGCCGCCCTCGACCAGGCCGCTCATGATACGTTCGGCGTCCAGGGACGGAATGCCGTGAACCGTCTCGAACAGCTTGAGCAGCTGCCGGTCCTCGGGATGGAAAGGTTGCACGAGGGCCAGAAGCTCCAGAACCTTGAGCCTGATCGCCTCGTCGCCCCCGGATCCCAGCCGCCCCTTCACCACGTCGGCGAACTTGCCTAGCACGAAATTGCGCAGGGCCTCCTGGTTCTTGACCCGTTCCGGCGCCATCGGCTCGCGCGACAGGATCCGCGCCGCCATGGACAGGATTAGCGGCGATCCGCCGGCGATCCCCACGACGGCGTCGGCCCAGGCGTCGCTCTCGCCTAGGGCGGACAGCATGTGACCGGCGAGCGCCGTCAGGGCCTCCGTGTTCAGCGCGTCAAGTGTCACCTCGACCGGGGTCAGGCCGAAAACCGACGCCTCTCGCTTCAGACGCTGGCGGGCATAGGGTCGCGACGCCAGCACGAGGCGGGTCTGGTTCGCCGGGTCGGCGGCGGTCTCGAACAGCAGGCCGAAGGCGTCGCGGTCGTGGGCGTCATCGACGATGACGATCTTCGATCCGGGCCCCAGGGCCGCCAGATCGGCATGACCCACAGTGGCGGTCGTCGAGAGGAACCACAGGCGGGTGGCCGGATCGGCGTCTCGGCGGCGGCGGGCCGCTTCCAGCAGGAGGCGCGACTTTCCCATCCCGCCAGCGGCGCAGAGAAGGGTCACTGGCGTCGCTGGATCGGCCATGCTGGCGGTCAGCGCGTCGAGTTCGGACTCGCGGCCGACTAGGCCCCAGTCATGGGTGAACAGGGCGTCGGGCTGGCTGAACGGCTGAAAGAAGGCGTCGACCTCGGACCACGGGCCCGGGCCGGGCCGCCCCAGAAGTTCGAGGTTCTGCCCGCGAAAAAAGGTGTCGACGATCTGGTCCTGCCGATAGGGCGCCAGGGTGCGGAACAGCCGGGTCAGATCGTCCTTGTCCCAGAGCTCCCAGCCGCGATGGGCATTGACCCTGGCCGCCGTCTGCGGGCTGGCGACGCGACTGAGGACGATGATCTTCCGGTCGGCTTCGCCCTCGAAGGCCGCGACGACGGCGTCGACGTGCGCCGGCCCGAACTGCGCCATGCGCTTGCACTGGAGGGCCATGACGCGGTGCCCGTCCTTGTCGGTCGCCTCGACGTCCACGCCCCCCTGGTCGTGGCCGGTCATGCCCAGCCGACGGACGTGCAGGCCCGGCTCGAGATCCTGGACCACCACAGCCGTGATCTGTTCGAAGGTTTCCGGGTCCAGTCTGTCGACGGGCAGGGGTTTAACGAAGCTCACGCCTGAGGGCGTGGCGTAACCGGCCATCACCTTCAGGTCCGGAACCTTAAGGCCAATCGCCTTGGCGAGCTTGTCCAGCTGGGCCGGTGCCGGGCGATGGGTTCCGGCTTCCCAACGCGAGACCGACTGCTGGCTGACGCCAAGCGCGAGCGCCAAGTCCGCTTGGGTCGCATAACCAGCACGCACCCGGGCTACCGAGATCGCATGTCCGAGCTGGCTGTGGGGCGGCGGCGTTGAAGACGGTGGATGGGCGACCATTCGTACCCGTAACATGAGTACAGTGCGGAGTCCATCGAGCCGCACACATGCCCTGAGTACGAGTGAGGACAGGCTCGGCCTACATGATACAATGCCGGGGGTGGTCGGGGTTCGCGGCGGTGGCGGGCCGCTTCAATCTCGGACTGGTCACTTCAACAACGGGACTGCGTAGCAGTGGTGTCGTGAGCGAGGCGTGGCCTCCTCAGCGCCGCCAAGCGCCTGTCGCCATGTCCGCTGTGTGAACCTGGACCCAAACCCGCTGCTGGCGCACAGCGGCCTTCAAGCCAAGAGAAAGTCGGCAACGTCGGCCGGAGTGAAGGCAATGTAGTCGGGAGCAGCGGCGGCCAGGGCCTCGGGAGCGGCGTAGCCCCATGCGACGGCGACGGCGGCGACGCCCGCCCGATGCGCCGCTTCGATGTCCCGGACTTCATCTCCCACAGCGCAGGCCTGATCGGCAGGGAGGTCGAACCTTTTCAGGAGCGATGAGAAACGGGCGCTCTTGCCGAACAGCGAGGAGCCGCAGCTGAATGTAGAAACGAGGGAGGCGCTCGCACCGAGGATCGTCCGGATGTTCTGTTCGCTGTTCGAACTCACGATAGCCGCGCGGACGCCTCGGTCGTGCAGCCGCCGCAGCATCCTGGGCGTCTCGTCGAACATCCTGATCTGGGCGGCGTCGGTTGCCATCCTCTTGCGCAGGTCGGCCGCTATGGCCGGCAATCGAATGGTAGACACACCCAAGGTTTTCACGATTTCGCGCGTCGGCAGACGCCGAAGACGTTCGACCTCCGCTTCGTCCGGGAAGCGGAAACTGTGGCGTTCGGCAAGGCTTGGCAGCTGCGCGACGAACCATGCGGCGCTATCGGCGAGGACGCCGTCGAAATCGAAAATCGCAAGTCGGTAGACCATCGGGCCCGCTTAGCTCAGGTGTCTACGTCTTGTCTGCGGCAATGAACGCACGGGGCGTCTCGCAGAGCGGCCGAGGCGACTTTCGTCGTTCATTCTGGTAGGTTCTCCAGCAGGCTGGAAATCGCTCGCGATTGCCGCCGCCGTGGTGACCATAGGGTGACCACGGGGTTCTTCCGCTCCACGTCGGTGCGGAATTCATCAACACGCTCAAGGGTTTATTGCGACGGATTAGGCGTTTTCCGCTTCCTGTACTGGGACATCGAGCTGGAACCCTAGGGTTTCCCTATGGCCGCGCCCGGGTGTGCGGATCAGCGGGCCTGGCGTTCCTGGCGGCGGAAGTCGGCGGGCTTCAGCCCGTGCCGCTTGAGCTTGTCGTAGAGCGTCTTGCGCGGGATTTTCAGCTGGCGAAGAGTTTGCGTCACATCCCCTGCCGTCGCTTGCAGGGTGTCGTGAAGAATGCGGCCTTCGAACTGCGCCACACGGTCGGCAAGCCCGTTGTCCGGCGCGTCTGCGGCGTCGTCGGGGTCTTCGAGACCGAGGGCGAAACGCTGGGCGAAGTGGGACAGCTCGCGAATATTGCCGGGCCAGGCGGACTCCAGCAGACGGGAGCGGACGGCGTCGGTGAGCGATGGAACAACGCCGTCCGGCCTGATCTGGGCACGGGCCAACAGGCTGGCGAACAACAGGGGAATGTCTTCGCGGCGTTCTCTCAGCGGCGGCATTCGCAGACGTACGGCGTTGAGCCTGTAGAAGAAGTCCTCCCGCACGCGGCCGTCGGCGACCGCCTCGCCCAGATCGCCGGTCGAGGAGGCCAGGACCCTCAGGTCCACGACGCGCGGCGTGTCGGATCCGATGGGATGGACTTCTCGCTCCTCGAGCACGCGCAGCATCTTGACCTGAACCGACAGGGGCATGGTGTCGACGGCGTCGAGAAAGAGCGTGCCGTTGTGGGCCCGCTCCACATGGCCGACGCGGCGGCGCAGGGCCCCGGCGAAGGCGCCCAGCTCATGGCCGAACAGTTCGCTCTCGATCAGACCCTCGGGCAGCGCGCCGCAATTCACCGCGACGAAGGGTTGGAGGCGGCGGCGGCCATTGTAATGCAGGGCGCGCGCGACGGCCTCCTTGCCTGCGCCCGTTTCCCCTTCGATCAGCACGTCCATGCGTGCGTCCGCGATCTGCGCGATGGCGCCGCGAAGCGCCCGGATCGCCCGGCTTTCGCCCAGCAGCGGCAGTTCCAGCCCGGCCTCGGACGACAGGGCGGTCAGGCGGCGATTGTCGAGCACGAGCGCCCGCTTCTCCAGCGCGCGTTTCAAGCTCGCGCGAAGGCGATCGAAGGCGAAGGGTTTGGCCACGAAGTCGTAGGCGCCGGCGCTCATCGCGGCCACGGCTTCGGTGATGTCGCCGTGGCCGGTGATCAGGATGACGGGGAGGGCGGCATCCAGAGTCTGCAGACGGCTCAGCAACTGGCGCCCGTCCATGCCGGGCATTCGCAGGTCGGTGACGACCACGCCGGGAAAATCGGCGCCGATCTCGACCAGGGCCGCCTCCGCGGACCGAAAGGCGTGAACGGTCAGGTCCTCGAGCTCCAGCCGCTCGACCAGGGCGGCGCGGAAGTCGTCATCGTCCTCGATCAGGGCGACGGCGTCGAGACGCGGAAAATCCATCATGCGCTCCGCAGGGTGACGACGAAGGCGGCGCCGACGTCGCTGGGGCGTAGATTCAGCTCGCCGTCGAAGGCGGCGACGATGTCGCGGCTGATGACGAGTCCCAGCCCCAGCCCATTGGCCTTGTCGGTGACGAAGGGGGTGAAAAGCTGCTCGCGGATGGCAGGGGAGGGGCCAGGGCCGTTGTCGGCGACGATCAGCTCCACCTGCTCGCCCAGGCTTTTGAGGGACAAGGTGACGGCGGGGTTGGGGGTGGTCTCCAAGGCTTCCAGCGCGTTCTGGATCAGATTGACGATGACCTGTTCCAGCCGGAATCGATCCGCCAGGACGACGGCGTCCTGGTCCTTGTTTCGGATCAGCCGGACCCCGGCCTGACGCAACCGGCCGCCGAGCAGGAGCAGGGCGCCGTCGACGGCCTCGTTCACGGAGACGGATGACACGCCGGCGTCGCTCTTGCGGGCGAAGGCGCGCAGTTCCTGGGTGATGGCGCCGATGCGCGCGGTCAGATCGCCGATCCGGCCCAGGGCGCGGGCCGCCTTCGGAGCCTGGTCGCGCTCCAGATACGCGGCTGCGGTTTCGGCCTGGGTGCGGATGGCGGCGACCGGCTGGTTAATCTCGTGCGCCACCCCGGCGGCGATCTGGCCCAGGGCCGCCAGCTTGCCCGCCTGCACCAGTTCGTTGCGCAGGACTTCGCGGCTGGCCTCGGCGCGCAGGCGCTCCTCGATCTGGCGGTTCAGCGCCGCATTCGCCTCGCTGAGGTCGCGGGTGCGTTCGGCGATGCGCCGTTCCAGGTCGCGACGGGCGGCTTCCGCGGCGCGCTGACGGGCGGCGGCCAGCTGACGGCGACGTAGCAGGACGGCCAGGACGCCGAACACCAGGGTGATGAGCAGGGCGGCGATGGCGCGGGCATTGGCGACCGCGGCCTCGATGGCGCCACGCGTGGGCGTCAGCAGGTGCAGTGTCCAGCCCGGCGTCGCGGTCCGGGACGAGGCGTGCATCCAGTGGCGGGGGGCGCCGTCGACCGGCGCCTCGACGATTTGCGGATGACCCTCGTCAGGCGTCCTGAACGCCAGCGGCGTCAGCGCGCTGTGGCCGAGGGTCTGGTCGGCGAGGGTCAGTCTGCGGCTGGCGGCGTCCATCGGACGCAGGGTGCGGAAACGCCAGGCAGGGACGCTGGTGATCAGGATCACGCCGCCGGGATCCGCGACATAGGCGGGTTCCCCCGAGGCGCGCCATTCGGCCTCCAGGGCGTCGAATTCGACCTTGACCACGACGACGCCCAGGGCGTGCCCGGCGGGGTCGACGACGCGTCGCGCCAGGAAAAGGCCGGGCTTTCCGCTGACGGTGCCCAGGGCGAAGAACTCGGCCGCCCCGTCGCGCATGGCCTTGATGAAATAGGGGCGGAACCCATAGTCGGCGCCGATGAAACTGACGGGACGGCGCCAGTTGCTGGCCGCCCGCGTCACGCCGTCGGCGGCGATGACATAGATGGCTGAGGCGCGGGTCTGATCGGCCAGCGTCTCCAGCCGCTGGTTCAAGGTCGTCGTGTCCGCTCGGTCCGGCGCCCTCAGCAGGCGACCGACATCGGGGTCCGTGGCCATGGCGGGGGGGAGGGACCGGTATTTCTCGAGCTCGCTGCGCAGAACAGCCGCATGAAGAGCGGCGGCGTTTTCCGACTGACGCGCCAGGACGTTCGACGCGTTGCGCCGCGCCGTCTCGCCCACGGCGTAGGCCCCCGCAAGACTGGCGATCAGCCAGACCATGGCCAACAGCGCCAAAGCCCGCCGATTGCGCGCCTTCGGCGTTGCGGCGGAGGAAGTCGGGGCGGAATGGCTCATGATTCAAATGTGCGATATTTCGCACAAGTTGGCCATATCTTGAGCGGATTTCTACACATTCAGACCAGCGGTCCAGGCGATGGGTCGGTATTTATATAAATATTTCAGTATCTTAACATCTTTCTGCTGCCGTGTTGGTGACCGGAGACGCCTGACGCAGACTGAGGCCGAAGCGTGACGAAGAGCACGCCGAGGAAATCCGCGAGCTTCAAGCTCGCCGTCAGGAGCGACCTTCTTGATCCCCATCGCGTCAGAGACGGCGGCCGTCGTGCGCCGCCCCTTCTATCGGCACCTCTATTTCCAGGTGCTGGTCGCCATCGTCCTGGGCGCGGCGATCGGGCATTTCTGGCCGGTCTTCGGCGAAAGCCTGAAGCCGCTGGGCGACGGCTTCATCAAGCTGGTGAAGATGGTCATCGCGCCGGTGATCTTCCTGACCATCGTGACCGGCATCGCCGGGATGCGCGACCTGGGCAGCGTCGGCCGGGTGGCCGCCAAGGCCTTCGCCTATTTCCTGACCTTCTCCACCCTGGCCCTGATCATCGGCCTGATCATCGCCAACATCGTGCGCCCCGGCGACGGCCTGAACATCGACCCCGCCACGCTGAACGCGGGGGCGGTGGAGCAGTACGCCGTCGCGGCGCATGAGAGCACCATCGTCGGCTTCCTCATGGGCGTCATCCCGGACACCCTGATCAGCGCCTTCTCGACCGGCAACATCCTGCAGGTCCTGTTCGTGTCGATCCTGTTCGGCGTGTCCCTGGCCCTGATCGGCGACCGCGCCCAGCCGGTGCTGGATCTGTTCGAGACCTTGAGCGTCGCGGTCTTCAAGCTGGTGGCCATCGTGATGAAGGCCGCGCCCATCGGGGCCTTCGGGGCCTTCGCCTTCACCATCGGCGCCTACGGCATCGCCTCGATCGCCAATCTGGCCGCCCTGATCGCCACCTTCTACCTGACCTCGATCATCTTCGTGGTCGGCGTCCTGGGGCTGGTCGCCATCGCCAACGGCTTCAACATCCTGAAGCTGATCCGCTACCTTAAGGAAGAGCTGCTGCTGGTGCTGGGGACCTCCAGCTCCGAGGCCGCCCTGCCGAGCCTGATCGCCAAGATGGAGCGTGCGGGCGCAGCCAAGTCGGTGGTCGGCCTGGTCGTCCCGACCGGTTATTCGTTCAACCTGGACGGCACCAACATCTATATGACCATGGCGGCCCTGTTCATCGCCCAGGCGCTGAACATCGACCTGACGATCTGGCAGCAGATCACGCTTCTGCTGGTGGCCATGCTGTCGTCCAAGGGGGCGGCGGGCATCACCGGCGCGGGCTTCATCACCCTGGCCGCGACCCTGTCGGTAGTGCCGGACGTGCCGGTCGCGGGCATGGCCCTGATCCTGGGCATCGACCGCTTCATGAGCGAGTGCCGGGCCCTGACCAATTTCATCGGCAACGCCGTGGCGACCGTCGTTGTGGCGCGCTGGGAGGGCGCGCTGGACCGCGACGCCCTGGACGCTGCGCTGAACGGACAACCCAGGCCTATCGCCGCCAAGCCGGACCCGGCGGCGGGGCCGGGAGACGATCTGGTCCTCGCGGACGACTGACCGCGGGGACGAATTCTGGAGGGGGATCGCCGGCCACAACGGCGACCCGGGAGGAGGAAAGAGATGAAGATGCAATCCAAGTTCACCCTGATGGCGGGCGCGGCCTCGGCCGTCTTGCTGATGTCGGCCGGCGCGGCCCTGGCCCAGGATGCGGCGACCACGCCGCGGGACGGGCAATCCGCCCAGGTCGAGGAGATCGTGGTCGTCGGCTCGCAAATCCGCGGCGCCTCGACCACGGCGGCCCTTCCGGTCACAGTCGTGACGCAGGAGGAGATTGTCGCCACCGGCGCGGTCAGCGGCGACGACCTGCTGCGCTCCATTCCGCAGATGGGCGACGTGCTGTTTTCCAGCGCCAACAATCCCCAGACGTCGAACGCGGCGCGCGGCGACGTCAATTCGGTCAACCTGCGCTCACTGGGCGTCGGCAACACCCTGGTGCTGCTGAACGGCCGCCGCATCGTCCAGCACCCGACCAGCCAGGGAACGTCCGACACGGGCACCGTGCCGGTCCTGAGCTACAACTCCAACGCCATCCCGGTCTCGGGCCTGGAGCGGCTGGAGGTGCTGCTCGACGGCGCCGCGGCCATCTATGGCGCCGACGCCGTGGCGGGCGTGGTCAATACGGTGCTTCAGGACGATTTCGACGGCCTGGAGATGAAGGCCCAGTACGGCGGCGCCGAGGGCACCCATCGACGCGAGTTCTCCTTCGGCCTGTTCGCGGGCAAGGACTTCGAGCGCGGCAATATCTCGGGCTTCCTGGACTATACCGACCGCACCGCCCAGCGCGCCGAGGACATGGACTACACCGCGTCCGACAATCGCAGCGCCCTGTTCGCCGATGTGCCCGGCTATGAGACGTCCACCGCCCCTGACGCCCGGTCCTCCTACACCTCGTGGGCCAATTTCCAGACCCCGTTCAGGGTGCGCCAGGGCACGACCAATCTGACGACGACCGCCGGCGCCTTCCACAACCAGCCGTCCGACTTCGGATGCACGGCGCCGATCGGCGGCGACGTCTGTCTGGCCAGCGGCAACATCAGCTACAGCGGCGCCGGGCGCGAACTGCGCTATGACACCGCGCCGGGCACGACGGTCTCGCCCGACGCCGAACGGCTGAACCTGTTTGTTTCGGGCCATTACGACCTGGACAACGGCGTCACCGCCTTTGGCGAACTGGGCTACTACGCGGCCACGACCCAGAATATCCAGCCGCCGACCATCCTGCTGAACCAGCTGTGGATTCCGGCCAGCAACTACTGGAACCCCTTCGGTCCGGTCACCTTCGCCGATGGGACGCTCAACCCCAACCGCCTGCCGGGCCTGACCAATGTCCCGGCTGGAGGCACGGACGTGAAGCTGGTCCGCTACCGTTTCAGCGACCTGGGCGAGCAGATCGTGAAGGTCGACAACTGGCAGTCACGCATCCTGGGCGGCCTGCGCGGCGAATGGCGCGGCTTCGACTGGGAGAGCGCGATCCTGTATTCGGAGGCTGAGGCCACCGACAGCTCGAACGCGGTCAACCTGACCGCGCTTCAGGCCAGCCTGGCCCTGTCCACGCCCGACGCCTACAATCCCTTCAGCGGAGGATGTGTCGACGACACCAGCGGCGGCGACTGCACGCCCAGCTCGCAGGCGGCGATCGACGCCATCACCACCGACCTGACGCGGGTGTCCAAGACGACCCTGGCCTTGTGGGACTTCAAACTGAGCCGTCCCGACGTCTTCACCCTGCCGGGCGGCCCCGTCGGCATGGCCCTGGGGGTCGAGGCCCGCAGGGAGACCCAGAGCGACGACCGCGACGAGGATCTGGACGGCACCAATGTCTTCGTCGACGCCATAAGCGGCGAGACCAGTCTGTCGAACATCGCCGCCGTCAGCTCCAATCCCGACACCTATGGCGAGCGCGAGGTCTATTCGGCCTATATCGAGTTCGCCGTGCCGGTGGTCTCGCCCGAAATGAACGTGCCGCTGGTCCGCAGCCTCGATCTGCAGGTCGCCGGCCGCTACGAGCACTATTCGGACTTCGGCGATGTGGCCAAGCCGAAGGTCGCCCTGGCCTGGGACATCATTGACGGCGTCCGCGTGCGCGGTTCCTATTCCCAAGGCTTCCGCGCGCCGAACCTGGAGCAGACCAACGCGGCGCAGTACGCGCGCCTGTCCACAAACAATGACTACATCCGCTGCGAGGCCGACCTACGACTGGGCCGGATCGCGAACTTCAACGAATGTTCCCAACCCGCCAGCGCCTCGCTGCTGGTGTCGGGCAATCCGGATCTGGAGCCGGAAGAAAGCACCAACCAGTCGATCGGCCTGGTGCTCCAGCCCTGGTTCATCCCCGAGCAGTTCGGCCGCTTCACCTTCACCATCGACCGCTGGAAGATCGAGCAGGAGAAGATCGTCGGCCTGCTGGGCGCCCAGTCGAACGTCGTGCTGGATTATCTGAACATCCTGCAGGGCACGACCAACGACAACGTCAACCGCGCCCCCGTGACCGCCGACGACATCGCCTTCTTCGAGGGCAGCGGCATCACGCCGGTGGGCCAGATCACCTCGATCGAGGATCAGTTCATCAACCTGCTGCCGCAGACGGTGGAAGGCCTGGACATCGGCGTGCAATGGCGACTGCGCGGTACGCCGTGGGGCGACTTCCGGGCCAGCCTGAATGCGGCGCACCTGATGGAGTTCAACCGTTCGCCCGGGCCGCTGGTCGCCTCCCTGTTCGAGGGCCGCGAACAGGGGCTGATCAACGAGAACACGCCCCTGCCGATTTCCGAGACCCTGCTGGCCCGCAACGGCCGGCCGGAGTGGCGGATGTCGGGCTCCTTCACCTGGTCGAAAGGCCCGGTGCAGGTCGGCGCCTTCACCCAGTACATCAGCTCGGTCACCGAAACCGGCTTCCTCAGCGACGCGGGGGATTCCTGGACGGTCGACAGCCAGCTGACCGGAAACCTGTACGGCCAGTACGAGTTCGAGGACGGCTACGGCTTCGCCTCGGGCACGACGGTTCGCCTGGGCGCGCGCAACATCACCGACGAACAGCCGCCCCTGACCTCCGACGGGTATCTGGGGTCGCTGTACCGTCCCTATGGCCGCTACTGGTACGTCAACGTCTCCAAGACGTTCTGATCCGAGGAGGCGAAGGATGCGCTCGATCCCGATGCTGGCGGCCGCCGCCGCCCTGACGCTGATCGGCGCGCCCTTCGCCGCCGCACAGGAGGCCCGGCCGGTCGGCCCGCCGGCCGCCACCGTATCCGATCCCTCTCCGGACCCGGCCGCCTGTCCCGACTTCCTGCCGCAAGAGACGCGGTGCTGGTCGGGGCGGGCGGCCAAGGGCGGCTATTACTGGATCGCCGTGCCGAAGGACTGGAACGGGACGCTGGTCGTTCACGCCCACGGCGGCCCGCGCACGGCCATGCCGGAACCGAACGATCCGCTGGAAGACCTGGAACGGTTTTCCATGACGGTGAAGGAGGGCTTCGCCTGGGCGGGGTCCACCTATCGTCGGGGCGGCTATGGGGTTCGCATGGCGGCCGAGGACACCAACGATCTGCGCCGGATATTCTGGGACGCTTTCGGGCGACCGCGCCGCACGATCCTTCACGGTCAGTCCTGGGGCGGCAATGTCGCCGCCAAGGCGGCCGAACTCTACGCGCGTGACGCCGAGGGCCAGGTGGTCTGGGACGGCGTTGTCCTGACGAGCGGCGTGCTGGCCGGCGGGACGGAGGCCTACAGCTTCCGAGCGGATCTGCGCGCCGTCTATCAGTACTACTGCTATAACCATCCGTCGCCTGACGAAATTCAGTATCCGGTCTGGCAGGGCTTGCCCGAAGGCGCTCGCATGACCCGCGCCGAACTGGCGGAGAGGGTGAAGACCTGCACCGGCGTGGGTCTGCCGGACGCCGAGCGATCGCCTGAACAGAGGCAGAGATTGGCCGATATCCTCAATGTGGTCGGCGTCGAAGAAGATCAGTTGGTGGGTCATCTGGCCTGGGCCACCTTCCTGTTTCAGGATCTGGTGCAGCGGCGACTGGACGGGCTGAATCCCTTTTCCAACGTGGATACGGTCTATGCCGGGTCGCACGATGACGCCGCTCTGAACGCCGGAGTGGAGCGCTTCTCCGCAGACCCGATGGCGGTGGCGCGTCTCGCCTATGACGCCGCCCTCTCCGGCATGATCGTCGCGCCGACCGTGACTATTCACGGCAAGTACGACGCCACCGCCTTCGTCTCGAACGAGGCGGCCTATCGTGATCGAGTGGCGGCCGCCGGCCGTTCCCACCTTCTGGTCCAGACCTTCACCAATGAATCCGCCCACAGTGCCTTGAGCGCCCCGGAGTATGTGGCGGTCTTCGAAGCCCTGATGCTGTGGATCGACCAGGGCGTGAAGCCCGACGCCCGTTCTGTGGCCGCCCTCTGCGAAAACGCCAGCCCGCGCTACGGGGCGCCCTGCCTGTTTGATGAGACTTATCGCCCGTAAGAGCCGCCGCAAGGCCATCGCTGCTTGTCGAGCGACGCGCCCCTGTGTCTCTGTTAGGCTGGGATTCGGCCTGGAAATCGCACGCGATTTCGCCCTGGGCAGGGACCGCAAAAAATCTACACGCGCGGAGCGTGTCGGATTTCGCCTGTTCGAGCGTCTATAGGGTGAAGGCGGGAATCCGAAGTGGCCACGATCACCGACATGCTCAGGAAGGCAAGGCGCGCCGTGTTGCGGCAGGGCATCGCCGACCAGGATGCGGACGAGCTCGTGCATGAGGCCTTTCTGAAGGTCGAGGCCTACCAGCGCCTCCACGCCGTCCAGTCCCAGGAAGCGCTTCTCGTCAGAACGGCCGTGAACCTGTCGATCGATCGACAGCGCCGCGCCGGTCGGCTCCCGCTGGCCGATGGCGCGATGCTTCATGAGATTCCGGACACATCGCCGGATCCAGTCCAGATCATGGAGGCCAGAGCGAGGCTGCGCCAGGTCGCCGCCGGCCTGGATCGATTGCCGGAACGGACGCGGCGCGTCTTGCTGAAACGACGGCTGGAGAACATGAGCCATGCCGAAATCGCCGCGTCGGAAGGCATGACGGTCGCGGCGGTGGAAAAGCTGGTCGCGCGGGCGACCCTGCAACTGATGCAATGGATGGCGCAGCCATGAGCCGCCTGACGCCCTCCCCTCATCTCGAAGCCCAGGCCGCAGCCTGGCTGGCGCGGCTCCAGGGCGACGACGGGGCGGTGCAGCCGGCCCTGGACGCCTGGCTTTCCGAAGACCCGGCGCACGCCGAAGCGTTCGAGCGCGCCAGCACGGTCTGGGCGATCCTGCCCCGCGCCGCTGTTCAGACGCGGGAGCACATCCCGTTCGGACCTGTCGCGCGCAAGCGCGATCTGAGACCCATGGCGATCGCCGCCTGCCTGGCGGTGCTGGCGGGCGCGGGCGCGCTCTGGTGGTCGCTGGCGGACGCCGGCGCCTACGCCACCCGGCCTGGGGAGCAGACTGTGGCGACCCTGCCGGACGGCAGTCGCATCGCCCTCAACACCGACACGCGCGTGGACGTCCGGTTCGACGCCGACCGACGCCGGATCGCGCTGGACCGGGGCGAGGCGATGTTCGAGGTGGCGCATGACGCCGAGCGGCCCTTCGTGGTCGTGGCGGGCGACACCAAGGTCATGGCGATCGGCACGGTCTTCACTGTCCGCAAAATCGGCGAGGACGTGGTGGTCACCCTCATCAAGGGGCGGGTGGCGGTTTCGCACGACAAGGCGGGCAACCGGGGGGCGCCGAATGCGGTGGTGATGTTGCGCCCCGGCGAGAAGCTGACCGAACCGGCGACGGGGCCTGCGCGCGTCGAGCCTGAATCCGTGGAGGTCGCCACCGCCTGGCGCCGGGGGCAGGCGGTCTTTCGCGATACGCCGCTCGGGACGGCGGTGACCGAACTGAACCGGTATGGCGGGCCTGGGATCATGGTGGACGACCCGCGCCTTGCCGCGCTTCCAGTATCGGGGGTCTTCGCGACCAATGCCGCGGATTTCGCGGAAGCGGTGGCCCAGCTGCACGGGCTGAGAACTGAAAAAAGGGGTGAAAACGTGCACATAACGCGCTGACGGACGCAAAAATGAACTTTTTATGTCCAGAGAGTGTCGGTTTGTCGGAAGAATATCGTCTCTCTTGATGCGGGCGTATTGGGAGTGCGCCCTCATTGGGGGATCCATGTTTTCACGCAATTTCGCACTGGCCGCCGGCGCCAGCATGCTTGTTCTGTCGGCGACCGCCGCCGACGCACAGGCCGTTTATGTCTTCGACCTGCCAAGCCAGCCGTTGGAGGTCTCGCTCCGGGCTGTGGCCTCGCAGACCGATACCAACGTCGTCTTTTCCAGTGATCTGGTGCGCGGAAAGACGGCGCCGGCCGTGCAGGGGCGCTATTCCGCTCAGGCGGCCTTCGAGGCGCTTTTGCGAGGGTCGGGGCTGAGGCTCGCCCTCACGGACGGCGGATCCTTCATTGTCAGCGGTCCAGCGGCGGGCCAGGCGGCGGGGCAGGGCGCGCTTGTCGGCCATGTCTCGGTCGCGGACAGCGCGCGCGGACTGGATGGCGCGCTGGTGCGTCTGCTCGAGACGGGCCAGACAGCGACGGTCGACGGCTTCGGCAATTTTCGTTTCACGGCGCTGACCGCGGGCGACTACACAGTCGAAATCTCCTTTCTGGGCTATGAGCCGCTCATCGAGATGGTGACCATCCCTGCGGGGGGGACGCGCGATCAGAACTTCGCCCTGCGGGAGCCGGGGTCGGGGGCGGTCGATGAAATCGTGGTCTTCGGTTCGCGCAGCGCTCGCGCCAACGCCTTGAACCTGCAGCGGACGGCGGAGAACAGCGCCGATGTTCTTTCGGCAGACGATCTGGGCAACTTCACCGGAACGACCTTCGCGGAGGCGTTGCGCCGCGCGCCCGGCGTGTCCTTCCAGCGAAACTCGGTCACCGGCGACGGCGCCAATGTGGTCGTGCGCGGGCTGGAGCCCGACATGAACGCGGTCAAGCTGAACGGGGTCAATCTCGCCGTCGGCAACGGCGTCGGCCGGTCCGCCGATCTGTCGAACCTGCTGGCCGATTCCGTCAGCCGGATCACGATCAACAAGTCGCTGCTGCCCAGCCAGGATAGCTCCGGCACCGGCGGCCTGATCGAGATCGAGACGATGTCGCCGCTCGACCGGCCGCATCGCTATGCGAACTTCCTGGTGGAGGGGGGGCGGACGCCAAAGGACTTCAACGAGGACTTCCTCGCCTCGGGCACGGTCGCCGGCGCCTTCGGCCAGAATTTCGGCCTGAGCGCCTCGGTCCAGTACCGCAAGAAGAGCACCCGATCGATCGCCTATGACTCGGGCGGAAACGGCGGGGCCCTGACGTTCGGCCGTTACCTGCCTCTGGACGCCGACGGCGACCCGATCCTGACGCTGGACGCGATCGACCCGCTGCTGAACTTCCCCTTCATCGAGGGCGAGGACACGGCCTATCCGCGTGGCGTGGTCACCCACTTCTATCACGACGACACCGAAAACCTGGCCCTGACCCTGTCGGCCGAATGGAAGATCGCCAGCCACACGAACCTGAAGCTCGACCTCCAGCATTCCCAGGCGACGACCGACTTCTTCTCGCTGTCGGACACCTTCTCCACCGGCGCCGAGTACGCCGTCGTGCCGGGGCAGGGGGCGAACGCGCAACTGGTGCTGGATCTGACGCCGGGCAACGCCGCCATCTCGCGATCCCAAGGTTATTATTACGACCGGGACGTCGAGAAGGTCACCGATACCTACAGTCTGAACGGCAAGACGACGCTGGGCGCGTTCGAGTTCAAGTATCTGGCCGGCTATGCCCACGGGACCGAAACCCACCCGGCCAGTTTCGGCGTCCAGCTGCGAATGCCCGATAGCGACGCCACCGAGAGCCTGTTCCTGCCGGAGGCGTTCGATCCGGAAACCGGCTCCATCGCCACGGGGTTCGGTCCGAGAAGCGGAAACGGCATACCCTTGCCCCTGCTCAGCGCCGCCGGCTGGGCCCTGGTCAATGATCCGTCCGCCTTCGCCATCGACAACGCCAGCGGTCAGATCGACGAGACCGAGGGCAGCAATGATCGCTACACCGCCAGCGGCAGCGCCCGCTGGACGCGGGGTCATGGCTTCCTGAACTATGTCGAGGTCGGCGCCTTCTACGAGGGCACCGAGTTCCGCAGCGATCTGGTCCGCAGCCAGTTGGGCGGCAATATTCCGGTCTCCGCCCTGGGCTTCGATTTTACGCCGTCGGACCTGTCGCGCATCGGTCTGTCGGGCGCCGGCTTCTCGACCCTCAGCGAAGGGACGCTGCGGAATTTCGTCGACAATCTGGGCAGTATCGCCGGCGGTCCCTCAGGCCTGACCCTGACGCCGATCGTGCCGCACCCCGACCAGGGCAACCAGAAGACGGAAGAGACCAACTTCGCCGCCTATGTGCAGACACGGCTGGACATCGGCAAACTCGAGGTCATCGGGGGCGTCCGCTACAACCGCACCAAGCTGGCGGCGACCAATCTCAGCTTTCCCGTCTATACGGGACCGATCCTGCCGGAGAACGGGGGCGGGATCGGTGTCGATCTGACGTTCCAGAACGAGTTCACCCGCCTGGTGACCGAAGAGACGACCGCCGAGGATTTCCTGCCGCGCGTGCTGTTCAACTATCGCTGGAGCGACGATCTGATCTTCCGGGGCGGATATTTCCTGTCCGTCGCCCGGCCTTCGATCGGTCAGCTGTCCAGCGAGACCCGCATCGCCTTCATCAACTTCCCGATCCCTGGTCCGGAAGGGGTCAAGCCGATCCTGCAGATCAATAGCGGCAATCCCAACCTGAATCCGGCGACGACGGACAATTTCGACATCAGCGCCGAATATTACTCGGGCATCGGCATCTTCAAGGTCAGCGCCTTCTACAAGCGGATCGACAATCTGCTGCAGACCAATATCACCAACGGACCCGCCGTGCTGGAGTCGGTGACCCTGCCGGACCACCCCTACTTCAATGGCGCGCCCTATTTCGATCCCAACAATCCGAGCGCGGTGTTCATCGTCGGCGGCAGCCCGGTGAACAGCGACGAGGTGGCTGAACTGTGGGGCATCGAGGCGCAGGCCGAGCGGCGGTTCGACTTCCTGCCCGGCTTTTGGAGCGGTTTCGGCGTATTCATGAACCACACCTACACGCACAGCTCGCGGGCCGACCGCTACAACTGGGCCTATGATCCGGATCCGGATCATGTCTACCAGTTCACCGGCCTGCCGTTCTCGCAGCAGCCCGAATATTCAGGCACGGCGGCGCTGACCTATAACAAGTACGATATCGACGCCACGCTGACCTATGGCTACCAGGCTCGGGCGTTGGCTTCATTTCAGCCGCGCGGCCTCAGCGTCTATACCGAGGGCGTTGAGACCCTGGACTTCCGCGCCGAATATTATCTTCGGCCTGCGTTCGGCAGCTTCCGCGTCTTCGTGGAGGCGAATGATCTGCTCAACGGGACGGACGACCCGGATCTGGAACAGACGTTCGGCGGCGAGAACGGCGCGCCGAAATACTACACCCAGGCGACCTATCTGGGCGGTCGCAGCATCAAGGTCGGACTGTCCGCCACCTTCTGATCGTCACGTCTTCAGTTTTTGGCCGGCGCCTCGGCGCGCCGGCCGCCCTTACCTTGCATGTCAGGATACCCGATGAAGAAGATGCTGCTGATGGCGTCGGTCGCTGCGGTGCTCGCCGTCTCGACCGCGAGCGTCGCCCAAACCGCCCCCCAGGCCGCTTCTCAGGCCGCGCCCCAGGGCCAGGCGCTGGTTCCGTATGAGCGGTTCACCCTGCCGAACGGTCTTCGGGTGGTGGTTCACGAGGACCATTCAGCACCGAAGGTCGCGGTCGCCGTCTGGTATCATGTCGGATCGATGAACGAGCCGGAGGGCAAGTCCGGCTTCGCCCATTTGTTCGAGCACCTGATGTTCAACGGCTCGGAGCACCGGGACGACGAATACATGCCGCCGCTGCAGGAAATCGGGGTCTCGGCCGTCAACGGCGCCACCTCGCAGGACCAGACCTACTACTATGAGGTCGTTCCGACCGGTGGGCTGGAACGGGTGCTGTGGCTCGAATCCGACCGGATGGGCTATCTGCTGGGCGCCGTCACCCAGGCCAAGCTGGATGAGCAGCGGGGTGTCGTCCAGAACGAGAAGCGGACCTACGAGAACCGGCCGTATGCGATGATGCCCCAGTTGCGGGGCGAGGCGCTGTTTCCGATCAACCATCCCTACAACCACACCGTCATCGGCTCGATGGACGACCTGAACGACGCTTCGCTGGAGGATGTGAAGGACTGGTTCCGGCGCTATTACGGAGCCTCTAACGCGGTGGTCACCCTGGCCGGCGACGTGACGGTGGAGCAGGCGCGCGAACTGATGACGCGCTATTTCGCCAGCGTTCCGGCCGGCCCGCCGGTGGGTCGCATGACCGACTGGGTCCCGCTGCTGGAGCGCGTCAAGACCGAGGTGGTCGCCGACAATGTGCCGCAGACGGCCCTGGCCTGGAGCTGGCCGGTTCCGGGGCACGGCGCCGAGGAAGGGCCGGCGCTGCGCATGGCGTCATCGGTGCTGGGCCGCGGGCGGTTGTCGCGCTTGCATCAGGCTCTGGTGCTGGACCGGCAACTGGCCACCAGCGTGTCCGCCAACTACGAAAGCTCGGCGATCGCCGGCGTCTTCACCATCGAGGTACGCCTCAAGCCTGATGCCGACCGGGCCGAGGCTGAGCGGGTGCTTCAGGACGAGCTGACGCGCTTCCTGGACAAGGGCCCGACCGCCCAGGAACTGGAACGCTACAAGATCGGCGCCTATGGCGACAATATCCGCTCGCTTGAGTCGCTGTTCGTCCGGGCGATGATGCTGGCGGGCGGCACGATGTTCGATGACAATCCGGGCCAGTTCCAGATCGACCAGGAAAGGTTCGACGCGCTGGAGGCCGGCGAGGTGCAGGCGGCTGCGAAATCCTGGTTCGCTCGCCCGAACTACCGGCTGACCGTGGTTCCCCAGACCCAGTTCGCGGCCGGACCGGACGGCGCCGATCGCACACAGTTGCCCGGCATGGGACCGATGTCGGACCTGAGCCTGCCGCCGCTGGAGGAAGGGCGGCTGTCGAACGGGATCCGGGTTCTCTATTCGCATCGTCAGGGCGTGCCCACGGTCGACATGGTCATGGCCTTCGATGCCGGAGGCGCGGCCGATCTGGGCCTTAAGGAGGGGCTGCAGGGCTTCACCGTCGGCCTTATGGACGACGGCACCACGACCATGACCGGTCAGGAATTCGCCCAGGCGCAGGAGATGCTGGGCGCCCGCATCTATGCCTACAGCGACGCCGACACGACCAACTTCTCGGTTTCGGCCCTGAGCCGCTCGTTCGAGGAGACGGTGGCGTTGTGGGCGCAGTACATCCGCGACCCGGGCTTCCGCGACAGCGACCTGGAGAGGGAGCGCGCGGCGTCCCTGTCCGGCCTGCAGCAGGCGCTGGTCGATCCCGACAGTATCGCAGGCAGCGTCTTCAACAACCTGATCTATGGCGCCGACCACGCCTATGGCGCGCCGCTGGCCGGTCGGGCCGAGACGATCGCCTCCTATACGCGCGACGACCTGAAGGCCTTCCATCAACGCTATATCCGGCCGGACAATGCGGTGATCCTGGCTGCCGGCGACGAGGATTTCGCGACCCTGATGGCGACGCTGGAGAAGAATTTCGGCGACTGGCGGGCGCCGGCTTCGGACAGGGGCGCCAAGACCATCGCCGCCGTGCCCGGCCAGGCGGCGCCTCGCATCGTGCTGGTCGACAAGCCGGGCGCGATTCAGTCGGTGATCCGGGTCGGCCAGATCATGCCGGACGGACTCGACCCCCGGAACTTCGACTTCGACCTGTTGAACGGCGTGCTCGGCGGAGGCTTCACCGCGCGGCTGAACATGAACCTGCGCGAGGCCAAGGGCTGGACCTATGGGGCGGGCAGCGGGGTCGGGGACGCACGGGGCCCGCAGGTCTTCTCCGTCTCGACCAGCATACAGACCGACCGCACCGCCGAGGCGCTGACGGAAATCGCCAGGGAGTTGCACGACATCGGCGGCGCCCGGCCTGTGACCGCAGCGGAGCTGGATCTGGTGCGACGCGGCGAAGTCTTGACCCTTCCGGACCGGTTCGAGACCAACGGCGCCATGGTCGGCTATCTGCGCTATGTCAGCCGGTTCCAGCATCCCTACAATTGGATCACCACCCTGCCCGAGCGTTATGCCGCCGCCACGCCGGAATCGGTCACGGGCATGGCCTCGCTACTGCAGCCGGACGCCATGACCTGGGTCGTGGTCGGCGATCTTTCGAAGATCGAGACAGGGGTCCGCGCCCTGAACCTGGGAGACGTGGAGGTCTGGGACGCGCAGGGCGCCCGACTGCGCTGACGAGCGGCACGCAGGCGCCGGCCGGGGGCAAGCAACCCGGCTGGCGCCTGGGTCGTTAGCTTGCCATGCAAACCAGTCCGCTCCCCGAAGCCCTGTTCGACGGTTGGCAGGGCGTGCTGCGCATCCTGATCATCGCGCCGGCCGCCTACGCCGCCCTGGTCCTGATCCTGCGACTGTCGGGCAAGCGGACTTTGTCCAAGTTGAACGCCTTCGATCTGATCATCACCATCGCCATCGGCTCGACCCTGGCCTCCATCATCACCAGTCGGTCGCTCGCGCTTGTCGAGGGGCTCACAGCCCTCTTGCTTCTGGTGTTGATGCAATTCGTCGTCACCGCCGCCTCCGTGCGGTTCAATCTCGTGGATCGGCTCATCAAGGCCGAGCCGAGTCTCCTGCTGCGTGACGGCCATTTGCTGGCCGGGGTCATGCGACGACAACGGGTGACGGTCGGCGAAGTCCAGGCGGCCGCGCGTGCGGCCGGGGTGGAGCGGCTGGAGGAGCTGGAGGCGGTGTTTCTCGAAACGGACGGCTCCTTGACCGCCCTGCCGCGTAAGAGCCGGCGGTCCTAGCCGCCCGCCGCGAGCGCCTGCATCGCCGGCTCGGGCCGATCCGCCAACTGGGCCTGAATCTCGTTCAGAAGCAGGGACAGGGTGAAGGGTTTGCCGAGATGGCGGTCCGCCCCGGCGGCCCGCGCGGCCGCCACGTGTTCGGGCTGGGTGTTCGCGGTCAGCATGATCACCGGGACAGGGGGCTGCGACGCCCGGCGTTCCGCCTCGCGAATGCGGGCGACGGCGGTGATGCCGTCCATGCGGGGCATCTGGATGTCCATCAGTATGATGTCGAACCGTTCGCGCGTCGCCGCTTCGAGCGCCTCGATTCCGTCCTCGGCCACGGTGATGTCCGCCACGGTCTCGAGCATCATCTCGAGGATACGGCGGTTGGTCGGATGGTCGTCGGCGACCAGGATCCGCAAGCGCGCCGCCGGGCCGTCGGCGAGCGGCTCGCCTGCGGTCTTGTCCGGCACGACGGTCGGCGGAAGGTCCAGCCAGAAGATCGAGCCTCCGCCTTCGCGCGGCGCGGCGTCGATGGAGCCGCCGAGCGAGCGAGCGGCTTCTTTCGCCAGTGCAAGCCCCAGGCCCATGCCGCCATACTGGCGTGTAAGCGCGTCGTCCTGTTGTTGGAAAGCGGCGAAGAGGGCGTCCTTCGTGCCCGGGTCGAAACCGACACCCGTGTCCACACAGGCGAACCGGACGCCTCCGTCCTGGCGCGGGCCGACCGCCAGAATGATCTGGCCCTGGTGGGTGAATTTGACCGCATTGCTCAGCAAGGGGGCCAGGACGCGACCGAGCATGGCCGTGTCGCAGACGAGGTCGGTCGGCACGTCGGTGGCCATCTCCGTGACGATCTCCACGCCGCGGGCCGCCGCGGCGGCCCTGTGCAGATCGACCAGCCGTTCGAGATAGGGCGCGAGGGCGAAGGTTTCGGGGCAGGGCTCGGTCTCCCCGCCCTCCAGATGGGCGACGTCCAGTAACTGCTGGAATCGGTCCTGAAGCGCGGCGGCGGAGGAGCGGATCATGTCCGTCACCTCCTGAATCTCAGGGGCGCTGGATCGGGCGGCCAGGAGATCGGCCCCGGCGATGACGCCGTTCAGCGGGGTGCGGATCTCATGGGTTATATTGCTGACGAAGGCGCTGCGGGCGCGATTGGCCTGTTCGGCTTGTTCGAGGGCCGAGCGGAGGGCGTCGGCGTCTCGCTGCTTGTGCGTGATGTCCTCGGTCAGGCCGATCAGATGGCGCACGCCCTCGTCGTCGTAGGTCGCCACCTTGGTCGCGGACAAATACCGCAGGCCGTTCGGGGCCGGGGTCTCGTGCACCGCCGACTGGGAACCCATGCCTGGCGCGGCGTCGGCGGCCCATTCGGCGAAGGGCGCCGGCAGGACGTCCACGGCGCGCAGCCCGGTCAGGCCCTCGAATCGTCCGAAGAGCTTTTCCGCCGCGCGATTGGCGAGGATATAGCGACCCGTTCTTGCGTCCTTGACGGTCAGGGCCAGGGGCAGGACGTCGATGACGGTGTTGAGAAAGGCCGCAGACTCGGTTTCCGTCGTGACGTCCTCGGCCTTGACCAAAAGGCGCACGATCTGTCCGGCGGGATCGCGTACGGCGCTGACCGTCGCGTCCAGATAGACCGCCGACGACAGGTCGGTCGAGAAGCGGGTTCGAAAGGCGAACGCCCTGCCGGCCTGAGCCTCCTGCACGCCGCGCTCGATGGAGAAGCGGCAGTCGGCGGGCCAGGCGTCGCGCCAGGCCATCGTATGGGGAACCGGTCTGTCCGGCTGGAAACGAGTGGCGGCGAGATTGACGTGGACGATCCGTCCTTGCGGATCCAGCAGCCAGATGTAGGCCGGCGAGGCGTCCACGATCTGAGCATGGAAGACGTCGCCTTCGTAGGGAAGGCCTTCCGGCAAGGCCACGTCCCGGGAACCCTCGCGCCCTGGATCGGAGCTTCGCAAGCCTAAGTCGATCAATTCAGACCTCCGCACAGCCATTCTGCTGAGTGAACCACCTTAGTTCATTGGAGGTGAAGTCGAGGTTAAGCACACAGCCTCCCGTTGCTTATGGCCAAGCTAGGTATAATCCCCTACCTCGACCTTGAGAGCGGTTTAACAGACCCCGACGATCATGGTTATCAGATGTAGGGCGTGCGCCCTTGCATGGGGGTCAAGCATGACGAAACGGCTGTTGATCGACGCCGCACTGGTGGTGAAGAACGTCGCCGTTCTTCAGCAATCCTTCCTCGACGCCTTTGAAGAGGACGACACGATTAGTCTCGACCTCGTCGACGGACAGGCCGTCGATCTCTGTGGATTGCAACTGATTGAGTCGGCAAGACGCCATGCGCGGGCTGTAGGCAAGACCCTGGTGCTGGAACGTCCGGGTACGGAATTCGCGCCTGTTCTCGATGCAGCCGGCTTCCTCACCGACGCCTCCGCCGACGATCTCCAGTTCTGGCTTCACGAAGGAACCGCTCAATGACGGCCTCCATTCTCACTGTCGACGATTCGCCCAGTATCCGGGTCGCGCTGAAGATTGCGCTGACCAATGCGGGCTATTCGGTCGCCGAGGCCGGCAATGGCGCCGAAGGAATCGAAAAGGCCAAGGCCAGCGCCTTCGACCTGATCATCACGGATCTGAACATGCCGGTTATGGACGGCCTGACAATGATCGAGGAGATGCGCCGAATGCCTGATCAGATGGGGGTTCCGATCGTCTTTCTGACGACAGAATCCGACGAGGGCATGAAGGCCCGCGCCAAGGCTGCGGGCGCCACCGGGTGGCTGACCAAACCCTTCGATCCCGACCAGTTGGTCCGGATCGCCAAGAAGGTTCTGGGACGATGAGCGACGAAGCCATCGCCGTTTTCCAGGTCGAAGCGCGAGAAAACCTGGAGTTGATCGAGCAAGGGTTGCTGGATCTGCTGGACCGGCCCGAGGATCGCGATCTGGTCGACGCCGTCTTCAGGGGCCTGCACACCCTGAAGGGCTCGGGGTCGATGTTCGGCTTTGACGCCCTGGCCGGTTTCACCCACCACTGCGAGACCGCTTTCGACCGCGTCCGCAAGGGCGAGGTGGCGGCGACGACCGACCTGGTTTCGGCCGTCCTTGCTGCACGCGACCATATGCGTCAGCTGATGGAAGATCCGTCAGGGGATCACGGCGCGGCGGGCGATCTGCTGCTGGCCGATCTGGAACGCGCCGTGCGCGAGGCGGACAGCGCCGGTCCGCTCGCCGTCGTGACGCCGGACCTGACCACGTGGCGGATCAAGTTCGACCTGCCGGCCAACGCCTTCAAGAATGGCTCCAATCCCTTGGCTCTGCTGGCCGAGCTGCGGGACCTGGGCGAGGCCCGGGTGGTTGTGGACGCCTCGCGCGTGCCGCCGCTGAACCAGATTGATCCGACGGACCACTATCTGGCCTGGGATGTGACCCTGACCACCGATCAGGGGCGTGGGGCCATCGAGGACGTCTTCATCTTCGTCATCGACGACATGAACCTGTCGATCGAGGCGCTGAACGGGGAGCTGGACGAGGCGTCGCCGGTCGAGAGCGTGTCCGTCGCTGAACCGTCCCAGCCGGCGCCTGAGCAGGCCGTCGCTCCTGTTGCGGCCCCCGCGCCGGCCCAGGCCGCTGCGGGGATCGCCAATGATCCCGTCGAAGCCGGCGGCGCCAAGGCGGCCAAGGCGGTCGAGAGCGTGCGCGTGCCGGCCGACCGCCTGGACGAACTGATGGACCGGGTCGGCGAACTGGTGATCGCCCAGTCGCGCCTGACCCAGATCTCCAACTCCGGAACCGACACCGCCCTGCGCGCCGTGTCGGAGGAGATCGAGCGGCTGTCGGGCGAACTTCGCGACACCATGATGGTGCTGCGCATGGTGCCGGTGGCCACCCTGTTTGGTCGGTTCCGCCGGCTGGTCCACGACCTGGCCCGCGAGACCGGCAAGGTCATCGAGCTCTCGACCGACGGCGAGACGACCGAGATCGACAAGACCGTCATCGAACGCCTCGCCGACCCCCTGGTCCACCTGATCCGCAACGCGGCGGATCACGGGCTGGAGACGGCCGAGGATCGGGCCGCCGCCGGCAAGCCCGCCACGGGGCGTATCCGCCTGTCGGCCCATCAGTCGGGCGGCGAGGTGGTCATCACCATCCGCGACGACGGCCGCGGCATCGACCGCGACCGGGTGCGCGCCAAGGCGGAGACGCAGGGGCTGATCGAGCCGGGCGCGACGCTCAGCGACCATGATCTGCTGCAGATGATCTTCCACCCCGGCTTCTCGACGGCGGCGGCGGTGACCAATCTGTCCGGCCGCGGCGTCGGCATGGACGTGGTGAAACGCACCATCGAAAGCCTGCGCGGCTCGATCGACATCGCCAGCCGTCCGGGCGAAGGCTCGGAGGTGTCGCTGCGCATTCCGCTGACCCTGGCCATCATCGACGGCCTGCTGGTCCGCGTCGGCCAGGGCCGCTACGTCATCCCGCTGGGCGCCGTCGAGGAATGCCTGGAACTGTCGCTGGACGAGGATCTGCGGTCGCGCGGTCGCAGCTTCATCTCGCTGCGCAACAGCCTGGTGCCCTATCTGCGCCTGCGCGAAATGTTCGAGACCGGAACCCCGCCCGAACTGCACCAGAAGGTCGTGGTCGTCTCGACCGGGACCGAGCGGATCGGCTTGGTCGTCGATCAGATCATCGGCGACCACCAGACCGTCATCAAGTCGATGTCCAAGCTCCATTCCGGCCTGCCGACCTTCTCGGGCGCCACCATCCTAGGCGACGGCGGCGTGGCCCTGATCCTGGATGTCGGACACCTGGTCGCCAAGGGCCAGCAGCAGGAGGCGCAGATGCGCGAGGCGATATGAGCACCCAGACCGAACTCGCCACCGCCCCCGGCTGGACCGGCGCCGAACAGGTCGAGGTCCTGACCTTCGAACTGAACGGCGAGCTGTTCGCCCTCCACGCCGTCGGCGTGCAGGAGATCATGGATCTGGTTCCCGAGACCGTTGTGCCGGGCGCCGGCGCCTTCGCCGGAGCGGTGATCAACTTCCGCGGCAAGGTCATTCCGCTGTCCGACCTGCGCGTCGCCTTCGGGCTCGAGCGGGGCGCCCCCACGATCGACAGCCGGATCGTCGTCATCGAGATCGAACTGTCCGGCGAACCCACCCTGGTCGGTCTGCGCACCGACAAGGTCCACGAGGTCACCACCCTGGCCCGCGCCGACTCCGAGGCGCCGCCCAGCGTCGGCATGCGCTGGCGACCCGAGTTCATCCAATGCCTGGTCAAGCGGGGCGGCGAGTTCATCGTCGTTCCCGACCTCCAGACCATTTTCAACCAGCAACAGGACGCCCGTCAGCCGGTCCCGTCCGCCACGCGTCATTGACCGATTTCAGGGGGACTGAGTATGCGTTTCACCATCAAGGCTAAACTGGCCGCAGGCTTCGGGATGATGATCATCCTGCTCGTCGGCGTCGCCGCTCTGGGCGTCTATAGCCTGGGCAATCTCAACCAGGCGATCTCCGACGTGATCGCGGGTCCGGCGAAGCGGCTGGAGAATTCTCAGACGGCGAATATTCGCCTGCTGGAATCGATCCGGGCGGAAAAGAACCTGGTCCTTTCCTCAAGCGCTGAGGAAATGAGCCGCCATGTAGCGACCGGCGAACAGGCCCGTGAAGCCATGGCTGAGCTCCTTGCGGCAGGCGAAGAAAAAGCCTCCGCCGCCGGCAAGACGGATTGGCAAAGACTGGAAGCCCTGTTGTCGCAGATGACGACGATGGAAAGCCGGATGGCTGAACTGGTGCGCGCCGGGCAGAATGCGGAAGCCATCGCTCTTTCCAATGGGGAAGGTCGTGAAGTCGCGACCGAGATGACGGAAATCTTCCAGAAGATCGTGGCGCGCAACCAGGCCGCCATGGTCCAGGCGGACGACGACACGGGCAAACAATACGCCGACACTCGCAATCTCGTGATCGTTCTGACGCTGGCCGCACTGGCCATCGCTGTGGCCTTCGCCCTGTGGATCGCCCTGGGCATCAGCGCCGGCCTGAGCCGCCTGATGACCGTGGCCGACGCCGTCGCCATCGGCGACCTGGACGAGCGGGTCGAGATCAAGTCGAACGACGAGATCAAGGATCTGGTCAACGCCTTCAACCGGCTGACGGACAATCTGAAGGCCACCGCCACCATGGCCGACGAGATCGCCAACGGCGACCTGACCGTCCAGCCCAAGGCGCTGTCGGATAAGGACACCCTGGGTCTGTCGCTGCAGACCATGGTCGAGCGCCTGCGCGGCGTCGTCACCGACGCCCTGTCGGCCGCCGACAACGTCTCGGCGGGCAGCCAGGAACTGTCGGCCACCTCGGAACAGATGAGCCAGGGGGCGACCGAACAGGCCGCCGCCGCGGAACAGGCCTCGGCCTCGATGGAGGAGATGGCCGCCAACATCAAGCAGAACGCCGACAACGCGGCCCAGACCGAGAAGATCTCGCGTCAGTCGTCCAAGGACGCCGAGGCCAGCGGCGAGGCGGTCAATCGCGCGGTGGACGCCATGCGCACCATCGCCGAGAAGATCGGCATCGTGCAGGAGATCGCGCGTCAGACCGACCTGCTGGCCCTGAACGCGGCGGTCGAGGCCGCCCGCGCCGGGGAACACGGCAAGGGCTTCGCCGTCGTCGCCTCGGAAGTGCGCAAGCTGGCCGAACGCAGCCAGACGGCCGCCGCCGAGATCAGCTCGGTCTCGGGCGACACCGTCAAGGCGGCCCAGGAAGCCGGCGACATGCTGCAACGCCTGGTGCCGGACATCCGCAAGACCGCCGAACTGGTCTCCGAGATCAGCGCCGCCTGCCGCGAGCAGGACGTCGGCGCCAGCCAGATCAACGAGGCCATCCAGCAACTGGACAAGGTGACCCAGCAGAACGCCGGCGCGTCCGAGCAGATGTCGGCCACCTCCGAGGAACTGGCGGCCCAGGCCGAGGAACTGCAGACCTCGATCGCCTTCTTCCGCACCGATACGGCGGGCGGTCGCAGCGGCGCCCGGGCCCCGGCCCGCGCTCCGGCCCGCGCCTCGACCTTCAAGCCCGCCGCCAAGCCGGCTGCACGCCCGGCCGCCAAGTCAGCGCCGGCCAAGCCCAGCGTCCACGCCCAGCAGGCCCGCGCCAAGGGCTTCGCCCTGGATCTGGCCACGGGCGGCGCGGACGCCGAGGACATGGACTTCCGGGAGAGCGCATGATGTCCGGCGCCGAAGAGGGTCAGTATGTCGCGTTCGGCCTGGGCGATGAAGTCTTCGCCGCCCCGGTCGGCCTGGTGCGGGAAATCCTGACCTATCAACCGCCGTCGCGCATCCCCAACAGTCCCGACTATCTTCTGGGGCTGACGGACGTGCGGGGGCAGGGGGTTCCCACGGCGGATCTGCGGATCCGCCTGGGCATGGCGCCGACCGAACCGACGCTGAACACCCGTATCCTGGTGCTGGATATCCCACTGGAGGACCGGACCCTGAGCCTGGGTCTGATCGCCGACCGGGTGTTCGAGGTGACGGCCTTCACCGCCGATCAGATCGAGCCCTCGCCCGACATCGGGATCAAGTGGCGTTCCGACTATATCGCGGGCGTGGTGAGACGTGACGAAGGCTTCGTCGTCCTCATTGATTTGCCCCGACTGTTGTCCAGCACCGACGCTGTCTCTCTCTCGTCCTTTTCCAACATCGACCGGGCGGCCTGACGGTCCCGGCCTGCCTCACTGAAGGAGCATTACATGCGCGCTACGATCAAGATGAAACTGGCCGGGGCCTTCGCCGCTGTGCTGGCGATCTCGCTGGTTCTCGGGATCGTGGGTGTCCTGAAGATGAGCAGCGTCAACGACCAGTCGACGATCATCACCACGAACTGGATGCCCAGTATCGACGCGATCCACCGCATCAACACGGCGACGTCGGATCTGCGGGCACAGCAGTATGCTCACGTCACATCGACCGATCCCGCGCGAATGGCTGCGGTCGATCAGGACATCGTCACGACTCTGAACGCCATCAAAAGCGACCGCGCCAAGTATGAAGCCCTGATCTCCTCCGACTCGGAGCGGGCGCTCTATGATCAGTTCGCGGACAAGTACGAAAACTATCTGCGGGACGGAGAGCGGATGCTCGGCTTCTCCCGCGCCAATCAGAACGAGGCGGCCGCCCAGGCCATGCTGGACAGCAAGCCCCTGTACGACGACATGTCGGCGGACCTGGTCAAGCTGGTGAGCCTCAATGTCGAAGGCGGCACCGCCGCCAGCGCCGAAGGGGACAAGGTGTTTTCCGAGGCGCGCAACCTGTTCATCGCCCTGGTCGCCGCCGGTCTGATCATCGGCGTGGTCGCGGCTCTGTGGATTTCGCGCACCGTCACCCTGGGTCTGCGCAAGGTCTCGACGGCGATCGACGCCGTCGCGATCGGCGACCTGAACCAGGACGTCGCCGTCACGACCAATGACGAGATCAAGGATCTGGTCGACACCGTCAACCGCATGACCGCCAACCTGAAGGCCACGGCCGCCCTGGCCGACGAGATCGCCCAGGGCGACCTGAGCGTTCAGCCCAAGCCGCTGTCGGACAAGGACATCCTGGGTCTCTCCCTGCAGAGGATGGTCGGCAATCTGAGAGGCACCGCCGCGATGGCGGACGAGATCGCCAACGGCGACCTGAGCGTTCAGCCCAAACCCATGTCGGATAAGGACACCCTGGGCATTTCGCTGGAGAGAATGGTCGTCAATCTGAGGACCACCGCTGCGATGGCCGACGAGATCGCCCAGGGCGACCTGACCGTCCAGCCCAAGCCGCTGTCGGATAAGGACACCCTGGGCCTGTCGCTGCAGACCATGGTCGAGCGCCTGCGCGGCGTGGTCGGCGACGCCCTGTCGGCCGCCGACAACGTCTCCTCGGGCAGCCAGGAACTGTCGGCCACCTCGGAACAGATGAGCCAGGGCGCGACCGAACAGGCCGCCGCCGCCGAACAGGCCTCGGCCTCGATGGAAGAGATGGCCGCCAACATCAAGCAGAACGCCGACAACGCCGCCCAGACCGAGAAGATCTCGCGTCAGTCGTCCAAGGACGCCGAGGCCAGCGGCGAGGCGGTCAACCGCGCGGTCGACGCCATGCGCACCATCGCCGAGAAGATCGGCATCGTGCAGGAGATCGCGCGTCAGACCGATCTGCTGGCCCTGAACGCGGCGGTCGAGGCCGCCCGCGCCGGGGAACACGGCAAGGGCTTCGCCGTCGTCGCCTCGGAAGTGCGCAAACTGGCCGAACGCAGCCAGACGGCCGCCGCCGAGATCAGCTCGGTCTCGGGCGACACCGTCAAGGCGGCCCAGGAAGCCGGCGACATGCTGCAACGCCTGGTGCCGGACATCCGCAAGACCGCCGAACTGGTCTCCGAGATCAGCGCCGCCTGCCGCGAGCAGGACGTCGGCGCCAGCCAGATCAACGAGGCCATCCAGCAACTGGACAAGGTGACCCAGCAGAACGCCGGCGCGTCCGAGCAGATGTCGGCCACCTCCGAGGAACTGGCGGCCCAGGCCGAGGAACTGCAGACCTCGATCGCCTTCTTCCGCACCGATACGGCGGGCGGTCGCGTCCCGGCCCGCGCGGCGGCGAAGTCCAGCTTCAAGGCCTCGCCCGGCAAACCGGCTGCGGCCAAGGCCTCGACGCCCAAGCCGGTCAACCGCCCGGCCGTCCACGCCCAGCAGGCCCGGGCCAACGGCTTCGCCCTGGACATGGCCACGGGCGGCGCGGACGCCGAGGACATGGACTTCCGGGAGAGCGCCTGATGTCCGCCGCCGAAGCGGGCCAGTACGTCACCTTCGGCCTGGGCGACGAGGTCTTCGCCGCCCCGGTCGGCCTGGTGCGGGAAATCCTGAACTATCAGGAGCCGTCCAAGATCCCGAACGGTCCCGCCTATCTTCTGGGGCTGACGGACGTGCGCGGGCGCGGCGTGCCGACGGCGGATCTGCGGATCCGCCTGGGCATGGCGCCGGCCAAGCCGACGCTGAACACTCGCATCCTGGTGCTGGACGTGCCGCTGGAGGACCGGACCCTGAGCCTGGGTCTGGTCGCCGATCGTGTGTTCGAGGTGACGCCCTTCGCCGAGGAGCAGATCGAGTCCGCCCCCGACATCGGGGTGAAGTGGCGTTCAGAATACATCTCGGGCGTGGTGCGCCGGCCTGAGGGGTTCGTAGTCCTGATCGACCTGCCGCGCCTGATGTCGACCACCGACGCGGTCTCCCTGGCCGCCCTCGCCGACGTGGACCGCGCCGCCTGATGACGCCGCGGTCTCCCTCCTTCCCCGAAAGGGCCCCCTAGATCGTGTCCGCTGCGACCACCCTGCGTGAACCCGCGCAAGTCATCGACCAGATCAGCGCCCGCAATTTTGAGCGTCTGGCCCGCTATATCTACGACTACAGCGGCATCAAGATGCCGTCGTCAAAGCGCACCATGCTGGAGGGCCGGCTGCGCCGCCGCCTGCGCCATACGGGTTACGCCACCTTCGACGCCTATTGCGAGTACCTGTTCCGCCACGACGGCCTGGAAACGGAGTCGATCCATCTGATCGATGCGGTCACGACGAACAAGACGGACTTCTTCCGCGAACCCAAGCATTTCGAGTTCATGTCCCAGCGGATGATGCCCGAATTCCACCAGGCGGGCCTGCGTCGCGTGCGCGCCTGGAGCGCCGCCTGTTCGACGGGAGCCGAGCCCTACACCATGGCCATGGTGTTGCAGGACTATATGGAGCGTCAAAGCGGGCCGGACTACGAGATCCTGGGCACCGACCTCTCGACCGACGTCCTGGAGGCGGCCCATCGCGGAGTCTATGCGAGCGAGATGATCGCACCCGTCCCGGACGAGATGCGTCGGCGCTGGGTCATGACCGCCCGCGACGCCAAGCGGCGCGAGGTGCGCATCCACCCTTCGCTCCGCGCCAAGCTGGCCCTGGCGCGGCTGAACCTGATGGACGACAGCTATTCCGTCGGCGACCCGTTCGACTTCATCATGTGCCGCAACGTGATGATCTATTTCGACAAACAGACTCAGGCCAAGGTGCTGCAACGGCTGTGCGACCGGTTGAAGCGCGGCGGTTATCTGTTCATCGGCCATTCGGAAAGCATCACCGGCGTCGAACTGCCTCTGGTCACCGTGGCCAATACCGTCTTCAGAAAGACCTGATCCCATGCCCAAGGTCCGCGTCCTGGTCATCGACGACTCGGCCAGTGTCCGTCAGACCCTGGTCGACGTGCTCTCGGCCGATCCCGGCATCGAAGTGATGGGGGTCGCCTCCGACCCCTTTGTCGCCGCGCGCCGGATCGCCGAGGATGTGCCGGACGTCATCACCCTGGACGTCGAGATGCCTCGGATGGACGGCATCACCTTCCTGCGCAAGCTGATGTCGCAGCGGCCGATCCCGGTCGTCATGTGCTCGTCCCTGACCGAGGCCGGGTCCGAGACCCTGATGCAGGCGCTGGAGGCCGGGGCCGTCGACATCATCCTGAAGCCGCGTATCGGCGCGGCCGATCATCTGGCCGAGAGCGCTGACCGCATACGCGACGTGGTCAAGGCCGCTGCGCGCGCGCGCGTGGGCGGCCGTCGCCCTGCGACACGGACCCTGGATCCCGGGACCAAGCTGACGGCCGACGCCATGCTGCCGCCGCCGACCGGGGCGGCCATGGCGCGCACGACCGAGATGGTCGCCTGTCTCGGCGCCTCGACCGGCGGAACCGAGGCGCTCCGCGAGGTGCTGCAGGCCCTGCCGGCCAATGCGCCCGGAATCGTCATCGTCCAGCACATGCCGGCCGGCTTTACCGCCGCCTTCTCCAAACGGCTCAACAGCCTCTGCGAGGTGGAGGTCAAGGAGGCCCAGCACGGCGATCCCGTCCTGAGGGGGCACGTCCTGATCGCGCCGGGCGACAAACATATGCTGCTGGAACGTCAGGGCGCGCGTTATCAGGTCGCCATCAAGGACGGCCCGCCGGTGTCGCGGCACCGGCCGTCCGTCGATGTGCTCTTCCGTTCCGCCGCGCGAGCCGCCGGCCGCAACGCCATGGGCGTGATCATGACGGGCATGGGCGACGACGGCGCGCGCGGGCTGCTTGAGATGAAGGAGGCGGGCGCCGTGACCGTGGCCCAGGACGAGGCGACCTCGGTCGTCTTCGGAATGCCCAAGGAGGCCATAGCGCGCGACGCCGCCCAGAAGATCATGGCGCTGGAACATATCGCGCGCGAGATCATGGCCGTCGATCGGGCGCGTTAAGGGCTGAAGCCCGGCCCCGTCGAGGGGCCGGGTCAGCCGTACGGCCGGTTCCCGCCGTCGCCTCTGGATTCAGAACAGGACATCGTCGAATTCGTCGAGGGCCTCGACTTCCGCCGGAGCCACGACGGCGTCTTCCGTCGAGTCCGCCATCGGCGCGGCGTCCGATCCGGTGAAGACGGCGTGTGCGGCGTGGATGGTCCGCTCGCGCGCCATGGTGTAGCTGCGGCCGATCTCGGTCATGGCGGCGTCCACCACGCCGGCGATGTCGGTTAGGTCCTCGACGACCGGGCCCGCCGCCGTCGCCAGCGCAATGGCCGCCGTGTGCAGGGCGTCGCCCAGATCTTCCTTGAGACCCAACTGGTCCGCAGCGAGGCCCAGCGAGCGCGCGGTGGCCTCGCCATGGGCGCCCAGGCCGGCGAGATCGTTTTCGACCACGTCCGCTGCGCGACGCAACTGTTTTTGCACGCCTTCCAGGCGACCGGCGTCGACGTGGGTCTCGTCCGGGGCTGTCGTTCCCATGCCGTCGGCGAGACCGGCCAGGGCCGTCAAGGACCCCAGGGTCTGATCGGCCGCCTCTTCGAGGTGGGTGGCGTGGCTGCTCAACTCGATGGCGATGACGCTCAACGGCTTGCCGATTTCGCCCAGGCGGTTGCACCGCAGGCTGCTGTTGATGGCCATCTGCTGAATGTCGCGCTTGACCTTCTGGATGGCGCCCACGCGTCGGCTCAGCGCCTCGACGGCCGAGACGGTCTCGCCGCTGATGCGCTCGGCGTTGGTCATGGCCGCAGTGACGTCGTCGACCAGCAGGCCGGCGCGTCCCAGGCTGGTCTCGAGGTCGCGCAGGTCGCCTCCGCCGTCGGACAGGCCGTTGACGACCATGATCTGATTGGTGTCATGGGCCATGCCCGCCAGACTGCCCGTCACCTTGGCGGCCTCGGCCTCGAAGTCGGACGCGGTGTCGGCCATCTGATCGGCGACCATGTGCAGCAGCCGACGTTCGGCGCGGTCGCGTGCTTCTGGCGACAGGTCCGTTTCGCGAACGATGCGGGCCGCGACCTCGATGCCCAGTTGGACGTGTTCGATCCTTTGGCGGGTGATGTCGCCGATCTGCAAGGCCATCAAAGCCTTGCCGACCTTGGTCTGGATGTCGCGCGCGATGGCGGCGACCGAACCGGCGACTTCGGCGATGCGGGCGTGGTGGACGCGGATGGCCTCGGCGTCCACGGCCAGTTTGTCGGGCACCGTCGGGATCAGTTGCTTATACTTGCTGCCCAGCGTCTGTTCGAAGACCAGCGCGCCGTCCAGCTGCCCGGACAGGCGTTTCAGTTCCTCACTCAGTTCGCTCAGTTCCGAGACGCCCAGGTCCAGCTGGTCGCACATGCGTTCAGCGAAGCCGGCGAACTCGTCAGCCGCGCTCATGGTCGCGCCCGCCGTGATCTTGACGTTCAGGGCGAAGGCTCGAAGATAGCGCAGCGTCGTGCGCATCACGTCGATATGGGCTTCCAGCTTGCCGCCGGCGGCTTTCAACTGGTCCAGCTGCGACACCCGACGCGTCTGGGCGAGCGGCAGCGCGTTCAGACTCTGCGCCGTCAGCAGCAGTTCGTTGGTGGTATGGGACACCGAGTCCGCATTCAGGGTCAGACCCAGTCGATCGAGCGCCTCGATCAGTCGGCCGACCATTTCGAGCGATCCGGCCAAACGCTCGCCAGCGTCGGAGAAGCGACTCTCGACCAGGGCGCGGGCTGTTTCAAGCTGATCCATGACGTCGGGAGCCACGGCGCTCGCGGGGGGCGCAATGTCGAAATTCTGGGCTTCCGCCTGCATGGCCGGTCTCGTTCTGAGAGTCATGAGATCAGCTTGCCCTCGGACATGACAACCGACCGTAAACGACCGTCGTAATTTAATTCGCGGTGCGCGGCCTTGCCTGCGGACCCTAGGGGAGACGGTCCCAGGCGACGGCGTGAACCTTGTCGCGTCCCAGGACCGCAGCCATCGGCTCCTGGGCGAACAGGCCGGCGAAGGCGGGGTCGCGCACGCTGAGCCCGCCGGCGAAGGCCCCGAAGGCGGGGAGAACCAGGCGAGATCCGTCTGTGACGAAACAGGGGCGGCGGACTCCGCGACCATAGGCGACGACGCGGGCGGAGGGATGGAGATGACCGGCGACCTCGCCGTGGCGGTCGTCGTCCGGGGTGCGGGTTTCCGGTTCGTGTGTCAGCCGCAGGCCGCCCAGGATCATGTCGCCGACGATGCGGCCGGGCAGGCGCGGGCCGGCCTCGGCGTCACGCGCCAAGGCCTCGCGGTCGTGATTGCCCTCCAGCCAGATCCAGTCCCGTCCGGCGGCCAGCCTGTCCAGTCGCGCCCGATCCTCGGCCGCCATACGGGCGATGGCGCTGGAGTCGTGGAAACTGTCGCCCAGCAGGACGATCAGGGCCGGATCAAGTTCGCGGATCTCGGCCTCCAGCCGGTCGAGGGTGGCGCGGCTGTCAAAGGGCGGCAGCATCTGGCCGCGCACGGCGAAGGCCGAGCCCTTTTCGAGGTGCAGGTCGGCGACGATCAAGGCGCGGAAGGCCGGGGCCCATAGTGCGCCGGAACAGCGCAGATCGCACACCTCGCCGGCGACCCGGACCCGCAGGGCGCCACAGGTCTTGCGCGCCAGGCTCTGTCTCAGGGCGGCGTTCATGCGGCCTCGGGCTCCGCGTCGGCCATGACTTCGGCGATCAGATGTTCGGCGCTTTCGTCCAGGATCATTTCGGCCGCGTCGCCGCTCACCCGCTCTCGCCCGATCTGGACTAGGACCGGCACGCAGAAGGGCGAGGGACGGGTCAGGGGTTGATGCCGGATCCGGCCCTCGATCCGCGCCAGCATCTGGCCCAGCCGCGCCACGTCCAGCAGGCCTGACGCGGCGTCGGCGCGGGCGGTCTTCAGCAACAGATGGTCGGGTTGGTGGCGGCGGAGCACGTCGTAGATCAGGTCGGTCGAGAAGGTCACCTGGCGGCCGGTCTTTTCGGCGCCGGGCTGGCGACGTTCGATCAAGCCGGAGATCAGGGCGCAATTGCGGAAGGAGCGCTTCATCATGAAGCTCTCCTCCAGCCAGGCCTCCAGGTCGTCGCCCAGCATGTCGGACTGGAACAGGGCGTCCAGGTCGATCTGGTCCATCGGCTTGATCGACCAGATGGCCAGCGAATAGTCGGTGACGACGAAACCCAGCGGCCCGACGCCCAGCCGGTCCAGCCGCCGGGTCAGCAGCATGCACAGGGTGGTGTGGGCCAGATTGCCTTCGAAGGGATAGGCGACCAGGAAATGCCGACTGCCGCGCGGGAAGGTCTCGACCAGCATGGATTCGGCGTCGGGAATGGCGGACCGCTCGGCCTGAAGCTCCAGCCATTCCTGCACGTCAGGCGGCAGGACGCGCCAGCGATCCGGGTCCTGAACCATGGTGCGCACCCGGTCGGCCAGGGAGGTGGACAGGGGGAATTTGGACCCGCCCCAGGACGGGATCTTGGGCTCCTTGTCATTGGCGTGGCTGACCAGGGCGTCGGTCCCGACGATGCCCTGGAAAGCCCAGACCTGGCCGGCGAACAGGAAGGTGTCGCCGGGCGTCAGCTGTTCGAAATACCATTCCTCGGCCTCGCCCACCTTGCGGCCTGGGACCAACTGGCGCGAGGCCCCGCCGCGACGGCCGGCGATCCGCACGTTCAGGGTTCCGGCCGAGACGATGGCGCCGACGTTCATCCGGTGGCGCTGGGCGATGTGCTGGTTCCGCACCTTCCAGCGGCCGTCCGGGGTGCGGACGATGCGGGCGAACCGGTCGTAGGTGCGCAGGGCGTAGCCGCCGGTGGCGACGAAATCGACCACCTCTTCGAACTGCTCCCAGGTCAGGTCGCGATAGGGGCCGCAGCCGGTGATCTCGTCATACAGGGCCTGGATGTCGAAGGCTTCGGAGCAGGCGACGCCCATGACGTGCTGGGCCAGCGCATCCAGGGTGCCGATATGGATCGGCTCCCAGTCGAAGGCGTTGTCGGCCACGGCCTCGCGCGCCGCCTGGCATTCCAGCATCTCGAACCGGCTGGCGGGCACCAAAAGAGCGCGTGACGGCTCGTCCAGCCTGTGGTTGGCGCGGCCGATCCGCTGGACCAGACGGCTGGAGCCCTTGGGAGCGGCCATCTGGATGACCAGGTCGACGTCGCCCCAGTCGATGCCCAGGTCGAGCGTCGAGGTGCAGACGACGGCCCTCAGATCGCCGCGCGCCATGGCCGCCTCGACCTTGCGCCTTTGCTCCGCCGCGAGCGAGCCGTGGTGCAGGCCGATGGGCAGATTGTCGTCGTTGATCGCCCACAGCTGCTGGAAGACGAACTCCGACTGCCAGCGGGTGTTGACGAAGATCAGGGCCAGTCCGGCGCGCTGAATGGCGGCGTAGACCTCAGGGATGGCATGCTGGCCCGTGTGGCCGGCCCAGGGGACTTTGCCCTCTGAGATCAGCACATCGATGACGGCCGGCGCGCCGGGGTCGCCTTTGACGAGCACGACTCCTTCTCCCCTTGCGGGAGAAGGAAGTCTCGGGGCCAGCCACCCCCGGATCAGATCGGGGTCCTCGATCGTGGCGCTCAGCCCCACCCGACGCATACCCGGCGAAAACTGCTGCAGCCGTCCCAGCCCCAGCGACAGCAGGTCCCCACGCTTGCCGCTCCAGATCGCGTGCACCTCGTCCAGCACGACGCATTTCAGGTCGGCGAAATAGGACCGCGCCCCTTCCCAGGCGCAAAACAGGGCCAGTTGTTCGGGCGTGGTCAGCAGGATGTCGGGCGGGAAATCGCGCTGACGCTGGCGCTTGGACTGTTTGGTGTCGCCCGTTCGGGTCTCGACATGGATGTTCAGCCCGATCTCGCGGATCGGCGTCATCAGATTGCGCTCGACGTCGGTGGTCAGGGCCTTCAGCGGCGACAGATAGAGGGTGTGGACGCCGGATCCCGGTCCCGTCTGCGGCTTGGGGCCGCGTTCCGCCAGGTCGATCAGACTAGGCAGGAAGCCGGCCAGGGTCTTGCCTCCGCCGGTCGGTGCGACCAGCAGGGCGTGGCTCCCGGCCTGAGCCGCCGCGGCCATCTCCAACTGATGGCGCCGAGGCGACCAGCCGCGCGCGACGAACCAGTCGGCGAACAGCGGCGGAAGCGTTGCGGGGGCGGCGGCGGTCGTCACGAACGGCATATAGCATGTTCCCGTTCCGTTTCAGCCCCGGGGTCGCTATCTATCGGCCGTGTCCGACGAATCCGTCATTGCTGAATCCCGCCTGACCGGCGCCGAGCCTTGGCTGGCCCTGCCGCCGGCGCTCGCCACTCCGCCGGGGGCGGGGGCGGTGTGCGATGAAGCGGGGGCGAGGAAGATCGGGCGGGGGGCGGCCGAAGGGTTGTTCACCGGCGGGGCCGTGCTGGTGGCCCATGCGTCGCTGACGGCGCGGCGGCTGGGGCTGACGCCGCCGGCCCGGTCGGGTGATTTGATGGATGTGCTGGAGCTGTACGCCTTCGTGCGGCCGGCGCAGTTCTGTGCGCCGTCGCCGACAGGGCTGGCCCTGTCGTTGGGGCTGTCGGAGCCGAAGTCGCCCGAGGCGCAGGCGGCGGTGTTGCGTGAGGCGGCTGCCGTGCTGCTGCGTGAACTGGCTCAGGCCGCCTATCCGGAGCGTGAAGCCGCCTATGTCCTGTCCTTGACCCTGCAACGGGCGGGCTGGGCCTGGGGCGAGCGGGTGGTGCAGGCACTGGAGGCCGGCGGGGTGCGGGCGCGGCAGCATCGCGGGTCGGGGCTGGACGTCTGGAGCCGGCTGACGGAGTGGGAGGACGAGGCGCCGCGTGGCGAGGCGGGCTCGGCGCCGGTCGACAGCGAGAGCGCGCGCATCCGGCTGGCCAAACTGCTTCAGGCCTCGGGTCTGGACGAGACTCGGCCGACCCAGTCCGACTATGCCGCCGAAGCCGCCTTCGCCTTTTCGCCGCGTAACGAGGAGGGGCGGCCGCGCGTGTTGCTGGCCGAGGCGGGCACCGGCACGGGCAAGACCCTGGGCTATCTGGCGCCGGCCTCGCTGTGGGCCGAGCGGAACCAGGGGGCGGCCTGGATCTCGACCTATACCCGCGCCCTGCAACGCCAGATCGACCGCGAGAGCCAATCGCTGTGGCCCGATCCGGAGGAGCGGCGCAGGAAGACCGTGATCCGCAAGGGCCGCGAGAACTATCTGTGCGTCCTCAATCTTCAGGACATGGTCCAGGCGGCCCAGTTGGGGAACGGCGACCTGATCGGCCTGGCCCTGGCGGGGCGCTGGGCCTTGCATACGCGCGACGGGGACATGACCGGAGGGGATTTCCCGGGCTGGCTGCCGGGCCTGTTCGCCATGGCGCCCGCCCATGCGGCGGGGGCGGCCAATCTGGTGGATCGACGCGGCGAATGCGTCCACGCCGCCTGTCCCCACTATCGCAGCTGTTTCGTCGAGAAGACGATCCGCGCCAGCCGTCGCGCGGACCTGGTCATCGCCAACCACGCCCTGGTCCTGACCCAAGCCGCGTTCGACGGCGCGCGATCGGCGCGCGGGCAGAAGCAGGACGGCGAGACGGCGGCGCTGAAGCGGATCGTCTTCGACGAGGGCCACCACCTGTTCGACGCCGCCGACAGCGCCTTTTCCGCCTGTCTGTCGGGGCAGGAGGCGGCCGAACTGCGTCGCTGGATTCGCGGGCCGGAGGGCAAGGGGCGTCGCGGACGCGGCCTGGAGCAGCGGCTGGGCGACATGGTCGGGGACAATGACGCCGCGTTGAAAGCGCTTCAGGACGCCATCCGCGCCTCGGCCGCACTGCCGGGCGAGGGCGTGTCGGGCCGCGTGGCGCCGGCCTCAGGCGAGGTCAATCCCATCGGTCCCATCGAGGCCTTCCTGGCCGCCGCCCTGGATCAACTGCGCGCCCGCACCGCCGAGACCAACACCTATGGCGGCGCCGAATTCGGCATGGAATGCGCGTTGAAGCCGGTCACCGACCCGGTGGCGGAGACCGCCCGCGCGGCGGCCCAGGCCCTGGCCGCCATCGAGGCGCCCCTGCTGGCCCTGTCGCGGCATCTGGAGGATATTCTGGATGACGAGGCGGCCGAACTCGACGGGTCGCAGCGGTCGCGGATCGAGGGGGCGTTGCGCGGGCTGGACCGGCGCGCACGGATGACCTTGCCCGGCTGGCGTTCGATGCTGGCGGCGCTGGAGGACGGCGGGGATCAGCCTGATCCGGACTTCGTCGACTGGCTGTCGGCCGAGACCGCCTTCGGCCGCATTCACGATGTGGCCCTGCGCCGCCACTGGATCGACCCGACCGTGCCGCTGGAGGCGGCGGTGATCGCGCCCGCGCACGGAGTGCTGGTGACCTCGGCCACCCTGTCTGATCCGTTGCAGGAAGACCCGTTCGACCTGGCGCGGCTGCGGACCGGCTCGGCGCGGCTGATCGAGCCGCCGCGCACGCTGAAGGTCGAGAGCCCGTTCGACTATGCGGCCAACAGCCGGGTCATCGTCGTCAACGATCTGGTCAAGGACGATCCGCGCCAGACGGCGGCGGCGATGCGAGAGCTGTTCCTGGCGGCCGGGGGCGGAGGACTGGGCCTGTTCACCGCCATACGTCGGCTGAAGGCGGTCTATGAGCGGCTGGGGCCGGACCTGGCGAAGGCGGGGGTGCCGCTTTACGCCCAGCACGTCGATCCGCTGGAAGTCGGCGCCCTGGTGGATATGTTCCGGGTCGAGGAGAACGCCTGTCTGCTGGGCACCGACGCGGTGCGGGACGGGGTGGATGTGCCGGGACGGTCCCTGCGCGTGCTGGCCTTCGACCGCGTGCCCTGGCCGCGTCCGGATCTGTTGCACAAGGCGCGGCGCGAACGGCTGGGCAACCAGTTTTCGCAAGGCAAGGGATACGACGACGCCCTGGCCCGCGCCCGCATCGCCCAGGCCTTCGGGCGGCTGATCCGGCGCGGGGACGACAAGGGGGTGTTCCTGATGCTGGACGCCGCCACCCCGACTCGCCTGTTCGCCAGCCTGCCGCCGGGGACCGAGGTCCAGCGGATGGGCCTGGCCGACGCTGTGGAGACGGTGCGGACCTTCCTGGCGGACTGAACATCTCCGTTGCGGCGACGTTTCTGATAGTAGCGAGCAGGGCGTCGCATCGACTAAGAAGATCCCATGACTGAACTTCCGACCAGGCGTCACAGCCGCGCGGGGCTGTACGCGCCCTTCATTCTGTTGCTGATCGCCCTGGCCGCCTGGACAGGCTGGTGGTTCTATCTGACGCGCCGGATCGACGCGGGGCTGGAGCTCCAGGCGGCGGCCTTGCGTCAGCAGGGCTGGGAGGTTCGTTATGCCGAGAAGCGGATCGTCGGCTGGCCTTTCCGCGCAAACGTCAGGCTGACCCATGTGACCATCGCGGCCCCGTCGGGCCACGCCGTCGCCGCGCCCGAGCTGAACGCCGAGGCCAATGCCTACCAGCCGACCAAATGGGTCGTCGTCGCCCCGGACGGTCTGGTCCTGACACGCGCCGGCAAGGGCAGGGTCGCGGTCCACGGCGATGCGATCCGCATGAGCGCCAACGGCGTCGATCAGCGCTGGCCCAATCTGGCGGTCGAACTGATCAATCCGATCTTCACGGCCCTGCCTGAGGGCGAACCCTTCCCCATCGCCCGCGCGGCGCGGATCGAATTCTATTCCCGCCCGCATCTGGAGGGTTCGACGGTCGCCACGGACGACATCGACGTCATGTTCCGCCTGGTCGACGGGCAGGGGCGACGCGATGGTCCGATCGAAGGCTTTGCCCAGGACGGGCAGCTGACGACACAGCTGGAGGCGACGATCGGCCAGGCCAGCATGCTGAAGGGCGGAGACGCCGCCGGCGTCTTTTCCGAATGGACCAGGGGCGGCGGGACCTTCCGCAATCTGCGGGGCGATCTGCAGGCCGGAGACAGCCGCGCCACCCTGAGCAGCGATGTGCTGCGAGCCGACGCCGACGGGCGACTGACCGGCCGGGTGACGCTGCAGTCGCGCAAGCCGCTGCCGGCCCTGTCGGGGTTGCTGGACTCGCGACAGGGAACGGCGAACCGGGTCGGCGCCGCCGGGGCCGCCGCCGTGGCGGGCGCGGCGCAGGCGGCCGGTAGCGAAGAGGTTCCGCTGACCCTGGTCTTCCGCGACGGCCGAACCTGGCTGGGGCCCTTCCCCCTGGCCCCAGCGCCCAAGTTGTTCTGATGAGATTGTTGCATGAACCCCAGGCCAATGAGGCCCTTGACGCCCTGGACCGGGCGGTGGTCGAGGCCGTCCGGGCCAGACTCGCGGCCGGTCCGCGAGACCGGTTCGACGCCGGCGTCCTGACCCTGCGCGAATTGATGGCGGATATCGGCCCTGGCGAACGGGTGGCGCTGAAAGCCCTGTGGGGGCGAATCGAGGCGGCGACGGGGCCCGCCCTGGTGACGAGCGGCGGACTGGCGCAGACGCTGGCGACCGACAGATATGGTCTCGGCGCTCGTCCCCTGTCAGCCGACGAGGCCCTGAAGGCCGTTGAAGCCGGCTCGCGCGCCTTGCTCGACCTGTCGCCGGTCCGGCCCTGGTGGGGCCGGCTTCTGGCCCGGCCGGAGTTGAAGATCGTCGCTGCCCTGCCCGACGACGGGCGAGCGCGGCCCCAGGCCTTTCTCGTCTCCAGGGAAGTCTCCGGTCCGACCGGGGGCGACCGCAGCTTTTGGGTCACCGACAGCGGCTGGTCTGACGCCAAGATCATCGACGCCCTGGGCGAGGCCGGGCTGGTCGCAGATTCCCTTGCGGCGGCGGGCGGCTTGAAGCTGTTCATGCTGACGGGCTATGTGCAGGCCGAGGACGGGCGGCTGACCAAAGCCCCCGGCCGCCTGACCGGCGTTATCGGCGCCGCCCCCATCTTCTGAGTTCAAGGCTTTCCATGACCGACGCGCGCGCGCCCCAAGGCCCCCAGGCAAAGCCCGGCATTCTCGACATCGCCCCCTATGTCGGCGGCAAGTCGTCTATCGCCGGCGTCGCCGAGCCGATGAAACTGTCCTCGAACGAGAACATGCTGGGCGCCGGCGAGAAGGCGCGCGCGGCCTATGAGGCGGCGATCAAGAACATCCACATCTACCCGGACGGGCGTGCGACCAAGCTGCGCGATGCGGTGGCGGAGAAGCACGGACTGGAGCCCGAGCGGCTGATCTTCGGCAATGGCTCGGACGAGGTCTTCGCCCTGCTGAACCAGACCTATCTGACGGCGGGCGACAATATCGTCTGCGGCCAGTACGGCTTCCTGGCCTATCGGATCAGCGCCCTGGGCTGCGAGGCCCAGGTCAAGCTGGCGCCCGAACCCAATTTCAAGGCCGAGGTGGACGCCTTGCTGGCCCAGGTCGATGACCGGACCAAGATTGTCTATGTCTCCAACCCGTCGAACCCGACCGGCAGCTACAACACCGGCGAGGAAATCCGCCGCCTGCACGCGGCCCTGCCGGCCAATGTCATTCTGGTGATCGACGAGGCCTATGCGGAATATGTGACCGAGGCCGATTGGGAGACCGCCTTCCCTCTGGCCAAGGACGCGACCAACATCGTCGTCACCCGCACCTTCTCCAAGATCCACGGCCTGGGCGGTTTGCGCATCGGCTTCGGCTATGCGCCGCTGAAGGTGGCCGAGGCCATCGACCGCATCCGCCTGCCGTTCAACGTCTCCGTGCCGGGGCTGGAGGCCGCGACCGCCGCCCTGTTCGACGAGGCGCACCAGACGGCGTCGCGCGAGTTGGTGTCGAACTGGAAACCGCGCCTGACCCAGGCCCTGCGCGGCTTCGGCCTGGAAGTCCTACCCAGCGCCGGCAACTTCGTGCTGGTGGTGTTCGAAGGGGCTGAGCGCGCCGCCGCCGCCAACGACCATCTAAACACTCGGGGCGTCATCGTGCGCCCGGTCGGCGGTTACGGCCTGCCTCAGGCGCTGCGCATCACCATCGGCACGGAAGATCAGAACCGGGCCGTGATCGACGCGCTCAGCGAGTTCGCGGCGACCTGATCGGTCGCCGCCTTTTCCTCAGCCGCCGAAGCGGCGGGCGAAGAAGACGCCCGTGCGGATGGTGTCGTCTTCCTGGGACAGGGGGCTGTCGGCCACGTCGCCCAGGCGGCGCTCGTAGTTGACCAGGGCGCCGGCGCCCCATTTGTCGTTCAAGGGAACCAGCAGGAACAGGCTGGCGCCCGCGCCTTGCAGGCCGCTGCCCGGCGAATAGGCGTCGATGCCGTTGCGGGCGGCTTCGGCGGCGCTGACGCCATAATAGGCGTCGGCCAGCTTGGCGTCGCCGCCGCGGGCATAGACCGAAACATTCATCAGCCCGATCGGCGTCACGCGCTGATGGCCGACCGAGGCGTAGTATTCCGTGCCCTCGCTGACGTCCGTCACGTCACGGCTGACGCGGCCGCCGACCACGATATTGCCGGGCAGGCGCTTGAAGGCGTAGGCGGCGACGTCGGCGCCGAAGTCGGGGCGATCCAGGTCCAGGCCCTCGATGTCTTCGGGCGAGAAGCGCGGGCGCAGTTGCAGGCCGGCTCGGAAATCGTCGGTCTTGACGGCGTTCCAGCCCAGGCCGTCGATGGCGTTCACATAGACGACGTCGCGGTAGTTGGCGGAAACCCAGGGCACGACCTGGGTCTCGGAGCCCGTGTCGCCGCCGCTGTCCTTGCTGTAGAGGGCGCCGACGCCGAGATCGACGGTCCAGCCCTGCGGGGCGGGACGGATCTGCTCATAGGGCTGGGACTGGGCCAGGGCGGAGCCGGCGAAGGCGGTTGCGGCGACGGCGGTCAGAGCCAGGGTGCGAAGACGAAGGGGACGCGGAGACGGGACGCGGGACATGGAGGGGGAGTTCCTTGACGATATCGGTCACCCCATACGTTCGAGCTGGGCCTTTGGCTCCAAGAGGGCGGTTGAAGCCGTCTCTATGCGACTTTCCAGCAACGCCATCATCGCGCCGCGCTTCAGTCCGGCAGGGATCGGCTCCAGGAATTCGAACACCACCTTGCCCGGATAGCGGCGGAAGCCGTGGGCCGGCCAATGGACGCCCGAGTTGGTGGCGACCGGCCAGCAGGGGCCTTCCAGGTCCCGGTAGATGGCGGCGACGCCGGGCTTGTAGTCGCCGGGGACGCCGGGATCATTGCGGGTGCCCTCGGGGAAGATGACGATCTGGCGGCCTTCGGAAAGGCGCTCGCGGGCCTGGCGCGTCATGTCCTTCAACGCCTTGGCGTGGCCCGCGCGGTCCACGGCGATCATCTTGGCCTTCCAGGCGAACCAGCCGAAGAAGGGCAGGGGCATCAGCTCCTTCTTCATCACGAAACAGGCGTCGGGCAGGACGGCCAACAGGGCGACGATGTCCAGCATCCCCTGGTGTTTCGACGCGATCAGGGCCGCGCCCGACGGCGCGTGCTCCAGCCCCCGCACCTCGACCTTGACGCCCGCGATCCAGCGCAGGCCGAACAGCACGATCTTCGCCCAGAGTTTGCAGACGCCCTGCGCATAAGGGTGCGGCGCCAACAGTATGGGCGACAGGCCGATGGCGACGATCGGCATCGACAGATAGAGCCAGGCGGTGAAGAGCAGGGAACGCAGGGTGTTCACTTAGGCAGGGGCCTTTTCGGGGGGAAGGTCGGAGACAGGGGTGTCGGACCCAACGTCAGACGCGGGGGCGTCGCGACTGAGGCGACGGACGCCTTCGCGGCCCAGGGCGGCGAGATATTTCATGTATTCCAGCGTCATGCGACGCGCCGTCACCGTCGCCCGCCACCAGTGCCTGTTATCCAGGGACGGCGTCGAGACGGCGTAGGGGGTCAGCTTCACGCCCGGCAGCTGGCCGCGAATCTCAACCAGCGAGCGGGGCATATGATAGTCGGAGGTGACGACGATCAGGTCGTCATAGCCCTTGGACCGGGCCCAGGCGGCGATCTCCTGGGCGTTGCCGACGGTGTCTTCGGCCTCGAAGCCCAGGTCGACGCAGCAGTTGAACAGACGGCTGGAGCCCGGCGTCAGCTCGCGCAGCTCGCGGCGGCGGACCTCGCGGTTGACGCCCGAGATCAGGACGCGCTGGCCCTTGCCCTGTTCCAGCAGGCGGATGGCGGCGTTGACCCTCTCGGCCGATGGGCCGGTCAGGGCCACAATGGCGTCTGCGGCGACGGGATCGTCGGCAGGGGTCAGTTCGCGCACCCGGTGCGCGAAGGCGAACAGGCCGACCAGCCAGATCAGGACGACGATGCCGACAACGGCGAGCAGCCTCATGCCTTCCTCCTGTCTGAGCCCAGCACCTGCATGGCGGCGAATCTGGCCGCGACAAGCGCCACCGTAGCCGCCAGCAGCGGACATGGCGAGAGCAGCAGCAGGTCGCCCCAGGTCACCGGCAGGGCCTGGGTCAGGCCGTCCGAACCGCCCAGGAACCGCAGGAAGGCCAGCAGCAGGCCCGCCGATCCAGCGCCGATGGCGCCGGCTCCGGCTGCGATCAGGGCGAAACGCCGTTGGAACAGCCAGGCGATGCGACCGTCGGTGGCGCCGTTCAGGCTGAGGGTCTCGATCACCCCGCGCCCGGCGGCCAGGCCGGCGCGGGTGGCGTAGGCGATGGCGGCGGCGGCGGCGAAGGCGGTGGCCAGGAAGGCGGCGGCGGCCAGGGTTGTGATCAGGGCGGCCGAACGTTCGACCTCGCCGCGCCAAAGACTGTGGTCGTCGACCGTGGCGTCCAGCCCGGCCTCGGCCAGGGCGCGGCTGAGGCTGACCGCGCTGGCGGGGGCGTCCGGGTTCAGCCGCACCGTCACCAGATGGGGCAGGGGCAGGTCGGGCAGGACGGCGTCGCCCAGCCAGGGGCGCAACAGGTCCTCGGCAGCCTTGCGGTTCAGGGCTGCGGCCTCTTCGACCCCTTCAACGCCGGACAGGGTCTCGGCCGCGCGGGCGGCGGCGGTGTCGCCGCTTTCACCGACGCGGGGCCGGACCTGGACTGTCGCCTCGGAGCCCAGTTGGCGCGCCCAGCCGTGGGCGGCGCGGTCGGCGGCCGAGGCGGCGACGGCGGCGAGACAGGCCAGGAAGCACAGAACGGCGATGACGGTCATCAGCCAGGGCTCGCCCGCAGCGGCGGGCGGCAGCAGGCCGGGGCGTCCCGTCGACAGGCGGAAGTCGGACAGACGGATCATGCCGCAGCCCTTTGGGCCTTGCTGAGCCGGCCCTGGTCCAGCCGCAGCACCTGAGCGCCCGAGCGTTCGGCCAGGGCCTGGTCATGGCTGGCGATCAGGACGGTGGCGCCCAGACGGTTCAGCGACTGGAACAGGCGCAGCAGCTTGTCGGCCATGACGGCGTCCACGCTGCCGGTCGGTTCGTCGGCGACGATCAGGCCGGGCCGGGTGATGACGGCGCGGGCGATGGCCAGCCGCTGTTTCTCACCGCCAGACAGGGCCGGGGGGCGGGCGTCCATGCGGCGGCCCAGGCCGACCCATTTCAGCATCTCTTCCACATCGGCGGCGTAGTCGGCCTCGCGTCCGCCCGCCAGCCGCAGCGGCAGGGCGGCGTTGTCGAAGGCCGACAGATGATCCAGCAGGCGGAAATCCTGGAACACCACCCCCATGCGGCGGCGAAAGGCGGGGATGTCGCGCCGGTCGATGTCTGAGACGTTCGCCCCGAACAGGCGGATCGTTCCGGTGGTCGGTCGGTCGGCCAGGGTCAGCAGACGCAACAACGAAGACTTTCCGGCGCCAGACGGCCCGGTAAGGAAGTGGAAAGAGCCTCGCGTCAGAATGAGGTTAACGTCTCGCAGCACGTCGGGCGCGTCCGCATAGCCGAAACCCACGCCCGACAGGCGGACGGTCTCGGTCACGGGGGCGGAATCGGCGGCGCTGGGTGGCGGGGACGGCATTGAGTTTGTTTCAGGGACAGGGTGCGAAATCGCGCCTTACAGGAGGGGGCGACAGCCTCGCAGTCAGCCACATGATACTGACCTGCCCCGCCTGCGCCACCAGCTATTTCATTCCCGACGACGCCGTGGGCGCGAACGGGCGCAAGGTGCGCTGCAAATCGTGCGGCGAAATCTGGCGTGCGACCAGCGACGAACCGCTGGAACTGAGCGTCGCGCCCGAGCCCCGCGCCATCTCCACGCCCGAGCCGGACGCCGCCGCCGAACCCGCCAGCCTGGCCGAGACCCCGGCGCCTGAACTGCCCAAGGCCTTCCGCGCCCGCGCCGAACAGCAGCGTCGCCTGCGACGCGCCGCGACCCATGGCGTGGTCTGGGCGGGCCTAGCCAGCGCCTTTGTCGGCGTGATCGTCTCGGCCTTCCTGTTCCGGATCGAGGTGGTCGAGGCCTTCCCGCGCGCTGCGGCCGCCTATGCCGCCGTCGGCGCGCCGGTGAACCCTGTCGGCCTGGACTTCGAGGCCATGACCGCCAAGGAGGTCGCTACCCATCCGGGGATGGTTCTGGTCTCGGGCGCTCTACGCAATGTGCGTGACGCCGAGATCGTGGCCCCTCCGGTCCGCGTCGCCCTGCTGGACGAGCACGGCGCCGAGGTCGGATTCAAGATCGTCGCCATCGACGCCGCGCCGGTCCTGCCCGGAAAGGTCCAGGGGTTCGCCGTCCTTATCCCCGATCCTGGCGGTCACGCGGCCGATATCGGCGTCAACTTCGTGACGGCGGAAACCTCCCACGCCAAGCCGGCCAAGGGCCCCGGTTCTGACGATCATGGGGCGCCGGCGAAGGCGCACGCGGAAGATCATGGCGATGATCATGCCGCTCCGGCTCATCCCCCGGCTGATGCTCATGCGCCCGCCGACGCTCATGCGCCGGTCGATGCTCACCCTGCGGCTGACCACGCTCCTGCCGACGCCCATGCGGAACTTACGCCCGCCTCCAACGGCCTGCGTTCGGCCGTGGCGCCGGGGCTCAGCGGGCGTGGCCCGGGCGCTCCGATCGAGGCGCGGCCCATTCCCGTAGTGGACAGGGGTCATGGCGAGGCGGTATCCGCCTCGCATGGCTGATCTCTCTCCCGAGCCGACCGTCCTTCTGGCCGAGGCCGACATCGCCCGCGTCGTCGCGGAGCTTGCTGCACGCATCGCGCCGGTCATTGACGACGAGACGGTCGCCGCCGTCCTGCTGACCGGCGGTCTTTGGTTCGCCGCCGACCTGACCCGCGCCTTGTCGCGCGTCGGCCGCAATGTCCGGTTCGACGCCCTGTGGCTGGCCTCCTATGGCGACGACAAGACCAGCCGCGGCAAGATCGACGTCTATGCGCCGTTCCAGCGTCCCATCGCCGGTCGCAAGGTCCTGATCCTCGACGACGTCTTCGACACCGGCCTGTCCCTGGCCGAGGCGGTGCGGATCGCCCGCGAGGGCGGAGCGTCCGACGTCCTGACCTGCGTCTTCGCCCGCAAGCCCTGGCCTGCCCCGCGCGCGCCCGAGCCGGACTTCGTCGGCTGGGAGGCCCCGAACCGTTTCCTGGTGGGCTATGGCCTCGACAACGCCGGCGGATTGCGTGGCCTTCCGGACATCTGCGCGCTGGACTGACGATAAAGCAGCCGGTTCGGCGTTGACTCCGAGACGCCCTTCCGTATATGTCGCCGCTCTTCGCCCCCGGGGGTCTCTCCGGAGGGCGTCTTCATTTTTGCGTTTGCGCTGAGGCTTCAACATGTACGCGGTGATCAAGACCGGCGGCAAGCAGTACCGGGTCCAACCGGGCGATACGATTGTCGTCGAAAAGCTCGATGGCGACGCCGGCTCGGAGCTGAAGTTCGACAGCGTCCTGATGCTGGGCGGCGACAAGGGCGTGACCCTGGGCGCTCCCCTGATCGACGGCGCCTTCGTCGGCGCGACCCTGGTCGAAACCCGCAAGGGTGAGAAGATCAAGATCTTCAAGAAGACCCGTCGTCAGGGCTATCGCCGCACCAACGGCCACCGCCAGATGGAATCGGTCCTGCGCATCACCGGCATCGAAGGCGCCGGCGAGACCGCCAAGTGGGACGGCAAGGTCGATCTGACGACCAAGGCTGAGATCAACCTGCGGGCCCGCAACCTGGCAACCCGCGGCGCGACCTCCGCGCTGGGTTCGACCGAGACGGTCGTGACCGACGTGGACGGCGCCGAGATCAAGGGCGTCGTGGTCGAGAGCTCGGCTCCCGCCAAGAAGGCCCCGGCCAAGAAGAAGGCTGCGCCTAAGGCTGAAGCCGCCGGCGACGAAGCCTAAGACATTCACCGGCGCCTCACCGCGCCAGACCAGTTAAAGAGAGACGTCCTCAAGTAGGCCGAAAGGCCGGTAGGACACTCAGGAAAGACGGAGCGGCAAGATGGCTCACAAGAAATCCGGTGGTTCGTCGCGTAACGGTCGCGACTCCGAGTCGAAGCGCCTGGGCGTGAAGAAGTATGGCGGCGAGCGCGTGCTGGCCGGCAACATCATCGTGCGCCAACGCGGCACCACCTTCCACCCGGGTGAGAACATCGGCATGGGCCGCGACCACACCCTGTTCGCCCTGACGCACGGCGCGGTGAAATTCACCAAGAAAGCCGGCGGCCGATGCTATGTGTCGATCCTCGCGGCGAATGACGACGCCGCTCAGGCGCTCGCCGCCGAGTAACGCAGTCTGGAAAACTCCGGATCGCGTTGCTCCTGAAAGCAGCCGATCCGGACCAGGGAAGATATTCCGCGGGGAGTCTGGATCACCAGGCTCCCCGTTTGCGTTTCCCCGCCTCGAAGACCGTCCGAGCCCTCCAAGGAGGCGGTCAATGAGAGAGGCGACCGCCCATGTGCGTCATCGAAACCTCCCCCGTCGTAGAGACGCGGCGTCTGGTGCTGCGCGCGCCTGCGCCGCAGGATGCGCCCCGGATCGCGGCCCTGGCCAATGATCTCGACATCGCGCGGATGACCAAGCGGATGCCGCATCCGTTCCGCGTCCAGGACGCCGACGACTTCGTGCTTCAGGTCGCGTCCCAGGATCCGGCGCGGGCCAACACCTTTATCATCGAGCACGAGGCGGCGGGACCGGTTGGGGTCATCGGCCTGTTCGAGGGCGAGGATCGCGTGCCTGAGGCTGGATACTGGATTGGGCGCGACTACTGGGGCCGGGGCTTCGCCACCGAGGCCCTGGACGCCGCCCTGGTCTGGGCCAGCCGCAAGTGGAAGCGCCGGGCCCTGGTGGCGGGGCATTTCGCCGACAATCCGGCGTCGGGCCGTGTGCTGGAGAAGGCCGGCTTCCTCTACACCGGCGAGACGCGCCGGTCGTGGAGCCGGGCGCGGCGGGCCGAGGCGGATACGCGGATGATGGTGTGGCTGGCCTGATCTAGCCGACGGCGAGGCCGGGGCCGAAGACGGCGGCGGCGCCCAGAACGCCGGCGACCAGCATGGCCACGGCTCCGGCGACGAAGGCCGTCGCCGTGCGGGCGCGGCGGCGGCGCGCGCCGCCGGCGCGGTATTTGCGGATCAGGATCATGGGGCCTCGGGTAAAGGCCTCGGACCCGATGATGTTGTGCTGGGACAAGAAGGCGCTCCCCGACTGTCTCGTGAGCAGGGATCTGTCCGGGGTCGGAGTGGTCAGAAGATGGCGATCCGCGTTACCGGGGTCGTATCTTCGTGAGCGAGGTCAGCCGCAGAAGACCAGCCGCCCGTCATAGGTCCGGTAATAGCCGCTGGCGGGATCGTAGGAGCGGTAGGCGCTGCGGCACCAGTCGATGCGACGGGCGTCACGGCCGCCGTGTCCATAGGTCGAGCCGCCGCCGGGGTAGACCAGGTCTGGACGGCCGTAGGCGCCGGGATAGACGCTGGGACCGTAGCCGTAACCGTAGCCAGAGGCGCGGTAGCGGCGCGGATGGGCCGGTCTCTGGTCCCGCCAGGCGGCGCCGCAGTCGGTGCGGCCGGCGTCCCAATAGGCGTCGCAGCGATAATCGCCCGGCCGGTCGGCCTGACCCTGGAAGTCATAGCGGGCTCCGTAGTCCCTGGCGCGATAGGCGTCCCGCCCCTGATAGGCTTCGTGATCGTAGCGGATCGGGGGCTGGTACCAGGTCTGGGCCACGGCGGGGGCGGACGACAGGGTCGTGGCGACGGCGGCGATCAGGGCGAGTCTCATGATGGATCCCCAGGGCGGCCGAGGGCCGGGGCGGATGGGAACGCTTACTGAAGACGCTTATGGGGCAGGCTTACCGAACTAGAGCGTCACATTGACGACGCGGCCGCCCCGGGTGTCAACGCGGCGCATCAGCACCAGGGGGGGCTCGTCGCCTGTGCGGACCGGAACGATCAGGAACCAGCCGCCGTCGGGCAGGCCGCTGAAGCGAAAACGGCCGTTCTCGCAGGGCACAGAGCGGACGAAGCCGGTGTAGTTGGCGTTGGCGTCTGGCACGGTGCGGGCGCGGACGACGGCGGCGGGGACGGCGGCCCGCTCGGTCGAGCCGTACAGGGTGCGGAAGCGGGCGCGGGTATAGGGGGTGACGGGCGTCAGGCCGACCGAGGCGACGCAGGCATAGGTCTTGCCGTCCTGGACATAGGCCACGCGCCCCTCAATGGCGGACTGGCCCGAGCGTTCCGACCAGGCGAAGTCGGCCGCGTTGAAGGCGGCGGGGCCGCTGACGGGGGCGCCGCCGGGATAGGTCGTGGGCGCGCAGGCCGATACGGCGGCCGCGGCCAGGACGGCGGCGAGGGCGAGGGGGCGGATCGACATGGGCTTCCTCCGGGGGACCGGTCCGCCTCGGGGGAAGGCGGCCGGATAATCTTGGATCGGTCGCAGGCTGCGACCGATCCATTATCGCATGACCCACAACGCCTGTTCCACGGTCAAGGTTGCGCCCTCTGGACCGGGAACCGACAACGCGCGAAAGAAGCGCGAGAAAATTCGTCGGGCGCGCCGCCCGGCGGCCGTATGGATTACGCCCATGACCGTCACATTCGCCGATATCCAGGCCGCCCAGGCCCGAATCGCCGGCCAGGTCGACCGCACCCCGACCCGCCATTCCCGCAAGCTGTCGCAGCTGACCGGGGCTGAGGTCTGGGTCAAGTTCGACAATCTTCATTTCACCGGCAGCTTCAAGGAGCGGGGGGCGCTGAACCGGCTGCTGATGCTGAGCCCCGAGGAGCGTAAACGGGGCGTGGTGGCGGCCAGCGCCGGCAACCACGCCCAGGCTCTGGCCTATCACGGCGGGCGGCTGGGGGTGCCGGTCACCATCGTGATGCCGGAGGGGACGCCCTTCGCCAAGATCAACGGCACCCGGTCGCATGGGGCCACGGTGGTCATCCACGGCCTGGACTTCACCGGCTCGACCGAGGAGGCGCAGCGGCTGGAGGCGGAGAAGGGTTATGTCTTCGTCTCGGCCTTCGACGACGAAGGGATCGTGGCGGGCCAGGGGGTCTGCGCCATCGAGCTGCTGGAGGACGCGCCGGACGTCGAGGCCCTGCTGATTCCCATCGGCGGGGGCGGTCTGATCGCCGGCTGCGCCATCGCCGCCAAGGCGATGAAGCCGGACATCCAGGTGTTCGGGGTCGAGGCGGCGCGATACCCGTCCTTCACCGCCAAGCGGGCGGGCAAGCCGCCGGTCTGCACCGGCCAGACCATCGCCGAGGGGATCGCCATCAAGGCCGTGGGCGACATCCCCTTCGCTCTGGCCAACCCCTTGGTGGACGAGGTCTTCGTCTGCGAAGAGGCGGACTTCGAACGGGCGGTGGCCCATTACGTCACCTATGAGAAGACGGTGTCGGAGGGGGCGGGCGCCGGCGGTCTGGCGGCCCTGCTGGCCTATCCCGAGCGGTTCAAGGGGATGAAGGTCGGGCTGGAGCTGTGCGGCGGCAATATCGATGCGCGGATGCTGGCGGTGGTGCTGAACCGCGAGATGGTCCGTGAACGGAGGTTGCTGGTTTACCGGATCCTGGGCGACGACCGGCCGGGCATGTTGTCGGCCATGGCGGCGGTGATCGGGGGTCTGGGCGGCAATATCATCGACGTGGTCCACAACCGTCTGGCGCTGGACGTGCCGGCCAAGGGCGCCGAGTTCGACATCATGGTCGAAACGCGCGATAGCGCCCACGCCGACGAGATCGGCGAAGCCTTGAAGGAACGCGGCTATGAACTTCGGATGGGGTAGGGCGGCGGTCGTCGCCAATCTCTTGGGGGCCGTTCTGATGCTGGCGGGCTGCGGCCGGTCGGAACCGGTCGATCCGAACGCAGGCAAGGCGGAAGCCGCCGCCTTCATGGAGAAGAACGCCAAGGCGGAGGGGGTCCAGACCCTGCCCAGCGGGCTGCAGTACCGGGTGGTCCAGTCGGGATCGGCGGGCGGCGTCAGCCCGGATCGCAACGACCTGGTCAAGGTCGACTACGAGGGCAAGCTGGTCGACAATACGGTGTTCGACAGCTCGTTCGCGCGCGGTGCGCCGGCGGTGTTCACGCCGGAGTCCGTGGTGCCCGGCTGGACCGAGGCACTGCAGAAGATGCGCGTCGGCGACGAGTGGATCCTGTTCGTGCCGCCGGCCCTGGGCTACGGCGAGACGGGTGCGGGCGGGGATATTCCGGCCAACGCCGTGCTGATCTTCCGGCTGAAGCTGCTGGACGTGGCGCCTGTGCCGGGTGGTGGTTCGGCTTCGCCGACGGCGATGGGCTGAGTTCTCGTCCCTGTCGCGGAGCTGTGTCCACGCTGCGCTTCTCCGAAGGTTCGCGCGGACCCGCAAGCTTCTTCCAACGTCGTCTTGAAAAATCGGGGGAATCGGCTGTCATAGTGTGTCGCTAATCGAGTGAAATACGTCGTGAGACGATAGGAGAGACAAATGTTTACATCGGTGACGATCATCGATCTGGAAGCGGTTTACGTTGACTACGTGCCGAGCCAACCGCACGGCGATTTTTCAAGCTCACAGAGCGCCGCAGCTTATGAGCAGGGCTTGCTCACACGCTCACAAGCTATGACTGCGAGTTGGCAATCGGCCGTCCGGCCAAAACCTCCGTCGCCTGTCTGGAGGTAGGCGCTCGGCGTCTGTGCGGCGTCGGGCAGCCTCTCCACCACGCCCATTGGGAGCCGTCTCCTCCTCACGATGCGGGGAGGAGACGGCTCCACTCTTCGATAACCATGGGGTCTTGTTCCGTCGTTGCGTCGCGAAGGGCTGTGAACGCATCGCCAGGCATGAGTTGCGACAGGGCCCAGACGGCCGCGCCGCGCACCAGAGGGACGGGGTCGGCCAGCAGGGCCTGGGTCGGGGCGATCAGGCTCGGGTCGTCTGAATTGCCGACCGCATAGAGGACGTTTCTCAGGAACCGGTCGCGGCCGATGCGCTTGACGGGGCTCTTGGTGAACACGGCGCGGAAGGCGGCGTCGTCAAGCGTCAGCAGGTCGTGAAGGCGCGGGCTGTTGAAGGCGGGGCGGGGCGCCAGCCGGATCTCGCGGGCTTCCTGGGCGAACTTGTTCCACGGACAGACGGCTAAACAGTCGTCGCAGCCATAGATGCGCGAGCCGGTCAGGGTGCGGAACTCCACCGGCCATGGCCCGGCGAACTCGATGGTCAGGTAGGAGAGGCAGCGCCGGGCGTCGAGCTGGAACGGGGCGGGGAAGGCGTTCGTCGGACAGGCGTCGAGACAGGCGGTGCAACGGCCGCAGTGTTCGGTCTCGGCCGCGTCCGGTTCGATCTCGGCGGCGGTCAGGATGGTCCCCAGGAACAGCCAGTTGCCGTGGGTGCGGCTGAGCAGATTGGTGTGTTTGCCTTGCCAGCCCAGGCCGGCGCGCTGGGCCAGGGGTTTCTCCATCAGGGGGGCGGTGTCGACGAAGACCTTGATGTCGGCGCCGTTGCGCGCCGCGATCTGACCCGCCAGCTGTTTCAGCCGGCCCTTGATGACCTCGTGATAGTCGTCGCCCCGCGCATAGACCGAGATATAGGCGGCCGAACGGTCGGCCAACTGGTCCAGCGGATTGTCGTCGGGGCCGTAGTTCATGCCCAGGACGATGGCGGTCTTCGCCTCGTCCCACATGGCGGTGGGGTGCTGGCGGCGGTCCAGGGTCGTTTCCATCCACGCCATGTCGCCGTGCCGGCCTTCGTCCACGAAATGACGCAGCCGCTCGCCCGCCGGCCAGGCGTCAGCGGCCGAGGCGAAGCGGCAGACGTCGAAGCCGAGCTCGGCCGCGCGCTGGCGGATGAAGGTTTTCAGGCGGTCGGACACGGGGCGGGGGATAGCACGAAATGGGGCGAGGAAGACCTTGCCCCGCTTGCGGGGGAAGTGTCAGGTCGTGGCGCGAAGCGACACGCCTGACGATGGGGGAGGTCTAGCCTTTTGGCGACACTCCCCTCTCCGACCCTGGTCCGCTGCGCGGACGCCGGGCCACCTCTCCCGCAAGCGGGAGAGGGTCTTGGAGCGTCATTCGGTCGATGCGGCGCCATCGAACAGTTCTAGAATCTGGGCCTGGATGTCCGCAGGCCACGGCGCGATCAGGGCGGCGAGCCGGTTGCGGTCGTCCGCGAACATGGCGCGGCTGGCCTCTTCGAAATCGGGGGCGTCACCGGCCATTTCGACCATGAAGCCGTAGGCGGCCTCGGTGCGGCGTCGGCGGGCGCCCGCGTCCGCGCCGGTCTTGCGGGCCTGATCCACCAAACGTCGCAGGGCGGCCGAGGCGCCGCCGGGCTGGGCGGCCAGCCAGTCCCAGTGGCGAGGCAGGAGCGTGACCTCGCGCGCCGCGACGCCCAGGCGTGGGCGACCGCGTCGGGGCGGCGGAGCCGGTTCCCTCTCGCGGAGGTCCAGGTCGACTGGCCGACCGGTCGCCAGATCGAACACGCGCAGCGCGGCTTGAGGTGACGCCGCCACGGCCTTGCGGAAGGCGGACACCACAGCGGCGTCCGAGCCTCTGGCGATGCGGCGGGGGCCGTCGAACAGCACCAGATCGCGATCTTCGTCGCTCATGTATTTACCCGGATGAAATTAGCTGTCATGTTTATACCCGGATAAATAAGAGGACGCCATGACCCTGACAAGTCGCAAGACCCTGATCGCGGAATACAAGGAGCGGCCGACCATCGCCGGCGTCTACGCCGTCATCTGCAGCGCGACGGGACAGGTCTGGGTCGGCAAAAGCCGCCACATCGACACCGAACAGAACGGCCTGTGGTTTGCGCTGCGCCATGGCGGCAGCCCGTACCGGTCGCTGCAGGCGGCGTGGAAGGCGCATGCGCCCGAGGACTTCCGGTTCGAACAGCTGGACCGCCTGCCGGAGGATATTTCGGACCTGCGGCGCAAGGACGAACTGGTCAGTCGGGCGAAGCTGTGGATCGCGCGGTTGGGTGCGGAGGCGTTGTAAGGGGCGGCGGTGCGCTTGTGCTCTGCCGGCCCCACCCGGTCGCTGCGCGACCGCCTTCCCACGTGGGGGAGGGAGAGGCGGTGGTAGGCTTCAGAAATCCAGGTCCGCGTACCAGGCCGAGGGCGGCACGCCGACGAAGCGGTCCGCCAGCAGGGGGCGGAAGCAGGGGCGGGACTTGAGTTTGGAGTACCAGGTCTTCAGCGACGGCCAGTTGGCCCACTGGACCTCGCCGAAATAGTCGAGGACCGACAGGTGGGCGGCGGCGATCAGGTCGGCCTGGCTGAGCCGGCGGCCGGCCAGCCAGTCGCGGGCGGCGACAAGATCTTCCAGCATGGCGAGATGGGATTTCAGGGCGTCACGGCCGTGGCGCAGGGCGCGGGCCTCGGGCGGACCCAGTTTGAGCAGGGGTTTCTCCATCCGCTCGTGCAGCAGGACGGCGTCGACCTCGTCGGTGAAGCGGCGCTCGAACCAGCCGGTCAGGCGGCGCGCCTCGGCCCGTTCGGCGGGGTCGGCTGGCAGAAGCAGGGGGGATTTCTGCTGATCCTCGATCCAGCCCAGGACGGCGGGCAGTTCGCACAGGGTCAGGGGACGGCCGCGGTCGGTGGTCTGGACCACGGGCGGCAGGCCGGAAGGGTTGAGGGCGTTGACCGGGCAGTCGTCCTCCCAGGGACGAACCGGGGTGTCGGTCCATTCGATCCGCGCCTCGCCCAGGCCCAGGCGAGCCGCGCGCGACGCCGGCTGGAAGGGGAAGTGGAACAGGATGCAGGAACCGGACATCACCGCTAAATGCGCGGACACCCGTTAATGTCCGTTTACCGGATCAGGACCACGGGCCTTTGCGCGGCGCGGCGGTTTCAGGCGCAGCGGGCGGATCGTCGTCGCCTACAGACGGGGAGACGGACGGCGGAGCCGCTTGAGGCGGGGCGGCGTCCCCCGCTGGAGCATCGGCGGGAGGGGCGACGCGGGGCGCGCGTCCCCGCGGATCGGCGTGGATCAGGATGTCGGCGGTCGGATAATGGCTCAGGATGCGGTTCTCGGCCTCGACCACAATGGAGTGAGCAGCGTCCAGCGTCAGCTCGGGATCGAGATCGACGTGCATCTGGACCATCATCACCTGGCCGGCCATGCGGGTGCGCAGCTGATGGACGCCCGAGATGCGCGGATCGGCCAGGACGGCGTGGGTGACGGCGGCGCGGTCGGACTCGGGCGCGGCGCGGTCCAGCAGGTGATCGGCGGCGGCCCTCAGCATGCCGGTGGCGCCCCAGAACAGCCAGACGGCGACCACCAGGCCTGCGGCGGCGTCCAGGCCCGGCGCGCCCAGGAAGGCGCCGGAGATCACCCCGATCAGCACCACCAGATTGGCGGCTAAATCGGCGGCGTAGTGGGCGCGGTCGCCGGCGACAGCCAGGGAGCCGGTCTTCTTCAGCGCCCGGGTCTGCATCCAGACCAGCCAGGCAGTAATGGCGATGGAGACGATCACCACCCCCGTCGCCCAGCCGCCCGAGGTGACGGGGCGAGGATCCAGGATGCGCTGTATCCCCTCCCAGCCGATAAAGACGGCGGATGCGAAGACCAGACCCGCCTGAACGAGGGCGGCCAGGGCCTCGCCCTTGCCGCGGCCGTAGCGATGATCCTCGTCGGGCGGGGCGGCGGCCCAGCGCACTGCGAAGAAGGTGGCCAGCGACGCGACCAGATCCAGCACCGAGTCCGCCAGGGTCGCCAGGATGGAGACCGAGCCTGAGGCGCCTAGAGCGAAGGCTTTCAGCGTGATCAACGCCAGCGCCACCCCGACCGACAGGCGGGTGATCCGTCGGGTGGCGAGGTGGGCGTCCTCAATCGCGGACGACGGGGGCGGCGTGGGTGCGGGGGGCGGCGTCATTCGAGCCCTTTTCGCGCAATCCAGGCGGAATGCCAACCGCGCGCTCGATTCCCTCGCCCGGAACAAATCGCCGAACGCGTTAGGGTTAAGGACACAAAACGGCGCTATGGTTCACGATGTTCATTAAGATGGGCATCGTCGTGGAGACGGCATGAGCACTGACGAACGGTGGATTGCGAGAAGCGAGGCCCTGACCCGGCTTGGGGTCAAGGCCCAGACCCTGTACGCCTATGTCAGCCGGGGTCGGATCGCGGCCCGGCCCGATCCGACCGATCCCCGGCGCAGCCTTTACGCCGTATCCGACGTGGCCCGGTTGTGCGGAGACGCGGATCTCGCCTCGACCGAGGGCGCCGAGGTGCGCGCCCCGATCGTGGGGGCGGCGGCGCGCGGAGAAGCCGACATCCAGTCCTCGGTGACGCTGATCGCCGATGGACGACTGTTCTACCGCGGGCTGGACGTGGTCCAGCTGGCCGGGACGGCTACGGTCGAAACTGCGGCCCGCACCCTGTGGGACGCACGCGAGACCGATCCCTTCGCCGGGCTGAAGCCCCGGATCGACCCCATCGTCGGCGGATCGACCCAGAGACGGATCCTGGCCGTGCTGGGGCGGCGCGCCATCGAAGACCGTTCGCTGCGGGCGCATGATCCCGCCAGCCTGAAACACGAGGCCGCCTCGCTACTGAGCGAGGTGGTGGACAGCGTCTCGGGGCCGGGGCCGCGGCTCTATCTGCATCAGAGGCTGGCGCGCGGCTTCAAGGTGGCGGAACAGCATAGCCACCTGATCCGCCGGGCCCTTGTGCTCGGCGCGGACGCGCTGCTGGACGACGCTGTCCTGGCGACGCGAGCGGCGGCGGGCGGGGGCGCGCCCCTCGCCGGGGCCGTGCTGGCGGGCGCCACCACCCTCGCTGGGCGATCTCTGGCCGAGATGGACGATGTGGCGGCCTATGTCAGCGAGGCGCGCCGCGACCCGTCGGGCGCGGCGCAGCGCTGGATCGGGCTGAGGGGCTGCGTGCCCGGCTTCTCTGGCGATGCGGAATTCGGCCGGGTCGATCCACGGGCGACCGCCCTGTTGGCGGCGGCCGATCTGACGACTGATCTGGCATCGGTCTGGACCGACGGCGAGGCCGCCGGAGGCCAGCCCCCCGCCTTCAGCCTGGCCCTGGCCTTGACGGCGCGTCGGCTGGAGCTTGGACCTACGGGGGCGGGGGATCTGCTGATGCTGGGGCGTCTGGTCGGGCTTCTCGCCCATGCGCTGGATCAGGCGACGGACGGCTCGCCTATCCGGGCCCGATTGCGCTATGTGGGGCCGGAGCCGGGCTGCCACTAACCCGCCGGCTCGACGGGAATCCTATGTCTGACTGGCTTGCGGCGATCATTCTCGGTCTTGTCGAAGGACTGACCGAGTTCATACCTGTGTCCTCGACGGGGCATCTGCTGTTGCTGGGCCATTTCATGGGCTTCCAGAGCTCGGGCAAGACGTTCGAGATCGTCATCCAGCTGGGCGCGCTGCTGGCCATCGTCAGCGTCTATTTCAAACGGCTGTGGACCCTGGCGACGCGCTGGCCCTTTGATCCCGAGGCGCGGCGGTTCCTGATCGGTCTGCTGGTCGCGTTTGCACCGGCCGTGGTGATCGGCTTTATGGCCTATGGCTTCATAAAGGACGTGCTGTTCGAGACGCCGCAGGTGATCTGCGTCGCCCTGATCGTCGGCGGGATCATCCTGTTGCTGCTGGACCGGATGGACAAGCGGCCGCAATGGCTGGACGCCAACCAGTATCCGATGCGGGTCTATTTCCTGATCGGCCTGTTCCAGTGCCTGGCCATGATCCCCGGCGTGTCGCGCTCGGGCGCCACCATCGCCGGGGGTCTGCTGCTGAAGACCGACAAGCGGTCGGCGGCCGAGTTCAGCTTCTTCCTGGCCCTGCCCACCATGGGGGCGGCGGTGGCCTATGACCTGTTGAAGAACCACAAGACGCTGGATTTCAGCGACGTCGGCCTGATCGTGGTGGGCTTCCTGGTGGCCTTCCTGACGGCGCTGGTGGTGGTGCGGTTCCTGCTGGATTTCGTGTCCAAGCACGGGTTCGGCCCGTTCGCCTGGTGGCGGATCGTGGTCGGGGTGGTCGGGCTGGCGCTGTTGCAGGCGGGGTTCTGAGTCCCGCGACGCTGGCGAATTGCGGCGTCTGCCTCTAAGGGCGGGGCATGACCACGCTTCTTTACGGCCGACCGCCGGTCGTCTTCGATCCGCCCAGCACTGGAGCGGGCGCCGCGATCCAGACCTCGCCCCTGATCCCCGGCTCCACGCCGTTTGAGACCGTGCCGGAAAGCTCAGTCGACGACATCATGATCTACGCTCCCCCCGGCGTGCTGGAGCGGCGCTACACCCTGGCCCTGGCGCTGAGGGCGCTGAAGGTCGGCGGGCGGCTGGACGTCATGGCTCTGAAGGACAAGGGCGGGTCGCGGCTGAAGAAGGAACTGACCGGCTTCGGCGTCGAGGTGGGCGAGACGGCCAAGGCGCACCACCGCCGCTGTATCGTGATCAAGCCCGATACGATGGCCGGGATCGATGAAGCCATAGCCGAGGGCGCGGCGCGGATCGTGCCGGGCCTGGAAGCCTGGTCGCAGCCGGGTATTTTCGCCTGGGATCGGATCGACGCGGGCTCGGCCCTGCTGGCGCAGCATATGCCCGCGCTGAAGGGGACGGGCGTCGATCTGGGCTGCGGCTATGGAGCGCTGGCGACGGTGGCCCTGCGGTCGGGGGCTGTGACGTCGCTGCGGCTGATCGACCTGGATCGCCGGGCGGTCGAAGCGGCGAAGAAGAATGTCGAAGATCCGCGCGCGAGCGTCGAATGGGCCGATGTGCGGACGATGGCCGCGGACGGCGAACTGAACTTCGTCGTCAGCAATCCGCCCTTCCATGACGGCGGCGCCGAGGATCGGCGGCTGGGTCAGGCGTTCATCCGCAAGGCGGCGGAGCTTTTAAAAAAGGGCGGGGTCGCCTGGGTCGTCGCCAATCGGCATCTGCCCTATGAGGCGGAATTGAATGCGGCCTTCATGCGGGTGCGGCTGGTGACGGATTCGGGCGGGTACAAGCTCTTCGAGGCGGTGAAGTGAAGCCCCCCACATCGCGCGTCGATCGACTGCTCGGCTCGATGGGCTATGGGTCGCGGGCCGAGATGGCGCGGATGGCCAAGGCCGGGGGGATCGTGCTGGACGGTGCGGACCTGACGGACGTGTCCAAGCGTATTCCGGTGACGCGCGATCTGTCGACGCGGATGGAGATCGACGGAGAGCCGCTGGATCCGGTGCAGGGGCTGGTGATCCTGCTGAACAAGCCGCTGGGCATGACCTGTTCGCACAAGGAAGAGGGGGCGCTGGTCTATGACATCCTGCCGGGACGTTGGCGGGCGCGCGATCCGGCCATCTCGACCATCGGGCGGCTGGACAAGCAGACGACGGGCCTGTTGCTGCTGACCGACGACGGGGATTTGTTGCACCGGGTGATCAGTCCCAAACGCCATGTGGCCAAGGTCTATCGCGCCGGGCTGGCGCGGCCGTTGGTCGGGACGGAAGGGGCGCTGTTCGCCTCGGGCGAACTGGTGCTGGAGGGCGAGGACAAGCCGCTGGCGCCCGCCGTGCTGGAGGTGGTGTCCCCGACCGAGGCCCTGCTGACGGTGACGGAGGGCCGCTATCACCAGGTGCGCCGCATGTTCGCCGCCGCCGGCAACCACGTCGAGACCCTGCACCGCGAACGGCTGGGCGGCCTGACGCTGCCGGCCGATCTGGCGCCCGGACAGTGGCGGCTGCTGACGCCGGAGGAGATCGCGTCGATCTTCGTCTGAACCGAGATTGTGGACATTTGACGCCTGATGGCTATCTTGATGGCCATGTCCAGCTACTCCGTCGCCGAAGCCAAGAACAACCTGCCCAAGCTGCTGGATCGCATGCTGGCGGGCGAGGCCGTGACCATCACACGGCGGGGCGTCCCCGTGGCGCGGCTTGAGCCCGCGCAGGAGAGCAAGCCAACGCCCCGACATGTCGATATGGATTGGTTTAGACGGGTCCGCGCCAAGCCGGAGGATGGTCTGAACGCCGTCGATCTGGTCCGCCAGATGCGCGACGAAGACTGATTTTGGCCCTCTATCTTGATACCAGCGTCCTCGTCTCGGCCTTTGTTCAAGACGAGCATTCGGAATGGGCGGCGGCGTTGCTGATCCGCAGGACGGACGTGGTGGTCAGCCGGTGGGCTGAGGCGGAGTTCAGTTCAGCCTTGGGATTGCGCGTGCGGTCGGGCGCTATGAAGGCGGAGAAGCGCGATCAGATCGAGGCCGAGTTCGACGGTTGGCGCGTCGGGCGTGACGAATGCCGTCTGGACGACTTGGATTTTGTGACATGCCGTGCGCTGTTGCGCGATGGAACACGCTTAAGAACACCCGACGCCCTGCATCTGGCCGTGGTTCTGCGACACGGTTTTGACTTGGCCACTCTGGACAAAGAGCTTGCGGCAGCAGCCAAGCTGAAGGGCGTGGAGGTCGTTTCGCTATGACTGCGATCAAGATCTGCGGCCTGACAACCGCTGACACCCTGGACGCCGCGCTGGATGGCGGGGCGGATTTCGTGGGTGCGGTGGTGTTTGCGAAAAGCCCCCGGCATCTGGCGCCTGAGGCGGCCGCCGACCTGTTCGAACGGGCGCGAGGGCGGGCGAAGATCGTGGTGGTGACGGTCGATCCGGACGAGGCCTTGCTGGAAGAGATCGCGCGGACGCTGAAGCCCGATTTCATCCAGTTGCACGGATCCGAGACCCCTGCGCGGGCGGAAGGCGTGCGGGCCTTGACGGGGGCGGGGGTGATCAAGGCTCTGCCGATCCGGCAGGGCGACGACTTCTTCGCCGCCGACGAATGGGATTATCACGCCGACCATCTGATGTTCGACGCCAAGCCGCCCGAGGGCTCGGTCCTGCCGGGCGGGGTCGGGCATAGTTTCGACTGGACCCTGTTGGCGGACCGGGCGTTTCGCCATCCCTGGTTCCTGGCGGGCGGGCTGAATCCCGACAATGTGGCCGAGGCGTTGAGGATCACCGGGGCGCCGATGCTGGATGTGTCCTCTGGCGTCGAAAGCGCGCCGGGTGTTAAGGACCCCGACCGGATCGCGGCCTTCATCCAAAACGCGCGCCGGACGTAATTACGACGCCTCCCTGCGTGAAAGTTGGACTCGTGAACGCCCAGACCCCCATCCATACCCCTGATCCTGCTCAGCCGCTGTCCAACGCCTATGCCTGGCCGGACGCGCAGGGCCGTTTCGGGCCCTATGGCGGGCAGTTCGTCGCCGAGACCCTGATGCCGCTGATCCACGAGCTGGACGCGGCCTATAAGGCGGCCAAGGCGGACCCCAGTTTCCAGGCCGAGCTGGACGGTTTCCTGACCCACTATGTCGGGCGCGAGAGCCCGCTGTATTTCGCCGAACGCCTGACCGAACATTTCGGCGGCGCGCGAATCTGGCTGAAGCGCGAGGACCTGAACCATACAGGCGCGCACAAGATCAATAATTGCATGGGCCAGATCCTGCTGGCGCGGCGCATGGGCAAGACCCGGATCATCGCCGAAACCGGCGCGGGTCAGCACGGCGTGGCCAGCGCGACGGTGTCGGCGCGGTTCGGCCTGCCCTGCACGGTCTATATGGGCGCGGTGGACGTGGAGCGGCAGCAGCCGAACGTCTTCCGGATGCGGTTGCTGGGTTCGGAAGTTTTCTCGGTGACGGCGGGCGCGGCGACCCTGAAGGACGCGATGAACGAGGCGATGCGCGACTGGGTGACCAATGTCTCGGACACCTACTACATCATTGGCACGGCGGCGGGGCCGCACCCCTATCCGGCCATGGTGCGTGATTTCCAGTCGGTGATCGGCAAGGAGATCAAGGCGCAGTCGATGGCCCGGATGGGCAAGCTGCCCGAGGCCGTCGTGGCTTGTATTGGCGGGGGATCGAACGCCATCGGCGCCTTCCATCCCTTCATCGACGATGCGGCCGTGCGGCTGATCGGCGTCGAGGCGGCGGGCCACGGTCTGGATACGCCGGACCACGCGGCGTCGCTGAAGGGCGGTCGGTCGGGCGTGCTGCACGGCAACCGGACCTATCTGTTGCAGGACGACGACGGCAATATCGTCGAGGGCCATTCGATCTCGGCCGGGCTGGACTATCCGGGCATTGGGCCGGAACACGCCTGGCTGCACGACATCGGCCGGGCCGAATATCGGTCGGCGACGGACAATGAGGCGCTGGAGGCCTTCCAGCTGTGCTCGAAGCTGGAAGGCATCATCCCGGCGCTGGAACCGGCCCACGCCCTGGCGCGGACGGGCGAAGTGGCGCGCGAAGTCGGCAAGGGCGGCGATGTCGTCCTGCTGATGTCAGGACGGGGCGACAAGGACATCTTCCAGGTCGCCAAACATCTGGGAGTGGAACTGTGATCCGTAGCCTGCTGGCGGCGACCGCCGTGCTGAGCCTTTCGACCGCTGCTCAGGCCCAGACGGCGGCGCCCGCGCCTGCGCAGGTCCAGCCCGCTGATGTCGCCCTGCTGCCGGGCGCGCAGCTTTCGCCCGATTGCGGCGGTCTGAACAATCTGGCCGGCCGGGCCTGGTGCGTCACCGCGCCCCTGGGTCAGGTCGGCGCCCTGGCCGAGGCCTATATCGCCGATCTGGAAACCAAGGGCTGGCTGGCGGCGGGCGGCGACGAGAACCGCGTCGTCCTGATCAAGCGTCGCGAGGGCGGCGGTTGCGACGGCATGCAGATGGTCGCCTTCTACGACACCACCAAGACCGCCGTCGCCGAACTGCCCGGCTATCTGGGCTTCGCCGTCGTGCCCGGCGACGTGTGCGCCCAAGCCGCTGCTGACAAGTCCGCCGCCGAGAAGCCCGCTTCGGAAACCACGCCGCAATGACCACCGCCCGTATCGACGCCTGTTTCGCCGCGCTGAAGGCCGAGGGCCGCGCGGCCTTTATTCCCTATGTGATGGGGGGCGATCCGTCGCGTGAGGAGGCGCTGGAGCTTCTGCGCGGCCTGCCCGCCGCCGGGGCCGACATCATCGAGCTGGGCTTTCCGTTCAGCGATCCGATGGCCGAGGGGCCGCCGATTCAGCGGGCCGCCATTCGCGGGATGAAGGCGGGTTTCGGCCTGCGTTCGACCATGGATCTGGCGCGCGAGTTCCGGAAGGGCGACGACGCCACGCCGATCGTGCTGATGGGCTATCTGAACCCGATCGAGAGCCTGGGCTATGACGCCTTCGCCGCCTATGCGGCCGACTGCGGCATAGACGGGCTGATCGTGGTGGACTGCCCGCCGGAAGAGGCCGGGCCGCTGATCGAAGCGCTGGACAAGGTCTCGATCTCGCTGATCCGACTGGCGACCCCGACCTCGGACGACGAACGGCTGAAGATCGTGGTCCAGGGCACGTCGGGCTTTGTCTATTATGTCGCCGTAGCCGGCGTGACGGGCGTCAAGGAAGCGAACGCCGACATCGTGGCGCCGGCGGTGGAACGGGTGCGAAAGGCGTCGGGCCTGCCGGTCGCCGTCGGCTTCGGGGTCAAGACGCCGGAACGGGCGGCCGAGATCGCGCGTGTGGCCGATGCGGTGGTGGTCGGCTCGGCCCTGGTGGATGAGGTGGCGGCGGCGCTGGAGGCCGGCGAAGCCGTTGCGCCGCGCGTGCTGGCCCGAGTGAAGGCCCTGGGCGACGCGGTCCGATCGGTCGTCAGTAGTGCTTCCGCCGTGGAAACCGTCTAAGAGCCCGTCCATGGTCGACAAGAACAAACCCCAGGAAAAGCGCGGCGGCTGGCTGAGCCGTTTCGCGCCCGGCGTCCGCAAAATCGTGTCGCGTCGCGACACCCCCGACAATCTGTGGGTCAAGGATCCCGATACGGGCGAGATGCTGTATCGCTCGGATCTGGAGGCCTCGCTGTGGGTGACGCCGTCGGGCCGCCATATGCGGATCGACGCGCCGACGCGGCTGAAGGCCACCTTCGACGACGGCCAGTTTGAGTCCATCGACACGCCTGACGTGCCGGAAGACCCGCTGAAATTCTCGGACGGCAAGTCCTACAAGGATCGGCTGAGCGCGGCGCGCAAGGCGGCGGGGCGCAAGGACACCATGGCCATCGGCTATGGCGTCGTCGGCGGCCAGGCGGCCGTTGTAATCGTCCAGGACTTCACCTTCATGGGCGGGTCGCTGGGCATGGCGGCGGGCGAGGCCTTCATCAAGGCCGCGCGCGAGGCCGTGGCCCGCAAGGTTCCGATGATCTGCTTCACCGCCGCCGGCGGCGCACGGATGCAGGAAGGCGCCCTGTCGCTGATGCAGATGGCGCGGACCACCCTGGCCATCGAAGAGCTGAAGACCGCGAAACTGCCCTACGCCGTGGTCCTGACCGACCCGACGACGGGAGGAGTGACCGCCTCCTACGCCATGCTGGGCGACGTGCATCTGGCCGAACCCGGCGCCCTGATCGGCTTCGCCGGTCCGCGCGTGATCGAGGCCACCATCCGCGAGAAACTGCCGCCGGGCTTCCAGCGCGCCGAATATCTTCAGGAAAAGGGCATGGTCGACCGCGTGGTCGTGCGCGCCGACCTGCCGCGCGTCCTGGGCCAGATCCTGTCCATGCTGATGGGCGGAAACCGCCAGGCGGCCTGACGGCCGTGGACCCGATCTCCGAGCGACTGCGCGCGCGACATCCGCAGCGGATCGATCTGTCGCTGGATCGGATGAAGGCCCTGTGCGCGGCCCTGGGCGATCCGCAGCACAGGCTGCCGCCGGTGGTCCATGTGGCGGGGACGAACGGCAAAGGGTCCACCGTGGCCATGATCCGGGCCATCGCCGAGGCGGCGGGGCTGAAGGTCCATGCCTATACCTCGCCCCATCTGGTGCGGTTCAATGAGCGGATCCGGCTGGCGGGGCGGTTGATCGAGGACGATCATCTGAACGCCATCCTCGACCGGATCGAGGCTGTGGGTAGCGAGGCGACGGTGTTCGAAAGCACCACCGCCGCCGCCTTCCTGGCCATGGCCGAGACGCCGGCCGATCTGGCCGTCATCGAGGTCGGACTGGGCGGGGTGCTGGACGCCACCAATGTGATCGAGCGGCCGCTGCTGAGCGTGATCGCGCCGGTCGATTACGACCATGCGGAGTTTCTGGGCACGGACCTGGCCGTCATCGCCTCGGAGAAGGCGGGGGTGTTGAAGGCGGGTGCGCCGGCGGTGATCGCGCGCCAGCAGGAAGAGGCGATGAAGGCTATCGAGCGGCGGGCCGTCGATGTTCATGCACGACTCACCGTGTTGGGGGTGGATTTCGACGCCTGGGCGGAGCGGGGCGGGCTGGCGTTCCAGACGGCCGAACTGTTCATGGACCTGCCGGCGCCGGCCCTGGCGGGGGCGCATCAGATCGACAATGCGGCCTTGGCCGTGGCGGCGGCGGTCGAGCTGGACCTGCCCGAGGCGGCGATCGCGCAGGGGCTGAAGGCCATGCGCTGGCCCGCGCGGCTGCAGCGGATTTCCGCGGGTCCGTATGGCGAGGCTGCGAAGGCGGCGGACGCCGAACTGTGGCTGGACGGGGGGCACAACCCCCATGCAGCGAGGGCGCTGGCGGCGTTTCTGGCCGAGCGGCAGGCGCGGGCGCCGCGTCCGCTGGCCCTGATCTGCGGGATATTGTCGAACAAGGATGCGGGCGGGTTCTTCGCCGCCCTGAAGGACAGTCAGGCGACGGTGTTCACGGTCGGCTTCGACGGGGCGGCGGCTGAGCCGACGGCCCTGGCGGCGGTGGCGCGCGGTCATGGGCTGGCGGCGACGCCGGCGGGGTCGGTCGGCGAGGCGCTGGATTTGGCGCTGCGGCTTGGTGCGGGGCGGGTGGCGATCTGCGGGTCGCTGTATCTGGCGGGGGAGGTGCTGGGGGCCAGCCGGGACACCTGGCCGGAGTGATTTATCTCCCTCCCCTTCATGGGGAGGGACGATCGCGCAGCGATCAGGGTGGGGCCCGAATGGGCGCGAGCGAGGTCCTGACTGCCCCACCCCGGCTGCGCTACGCTCCGCCGTCGCTCCCCATGAAGGGGAGGGAGATTTGTCTACTTGCTCATCCAGGGCCGCGACTTGCCCGCCGCGATCCTGGCGTTCTGTTCGCGCTGGAAGCGCCCGCCGCGCGGGGCCTGGGGACGGGCGTTGAGCGCCGCCTTCTTCAGGCGCAGGGCGCGCTGGACGGGGGTTTCGCCGGGGTCGTCAGCCGGGATCGGGGTGTCTTCGTCGCTCATGAGATCATCCTAGCATGAAAAACGCCCGCCGGTCGGGACCGGCGGGCGCTTGATCTTCAACGGGGCGAAGGATCAGGCGTCGGCCTTGACGCCCGCCTCGGCCAGCCATTCGACGATCTTGCCCTTGGGCATGGCGCCGACCTTCATCGAGGTCATCTGGCCGTCCTTGAACAGCATCAGGGTGGGGATGCCCTTCACGCCCAGCTTGGACGGGGTCATGGGGCTGTCGTCAATATTGATCTTGGCCACGGTGACCTGACCGCCCAGTTCGTCGGCGATCTGTTCCAGCGCTGGGCCGATCTGTTTGCAGGGGCCGCACCATTCGGCCCAGAAGTCCACCAGAACGGGGGTGGAGGATTTCAGAACGTCGGCGTCGAAGCTTTCGTCCGTGACTTTTACAGTCGCCATCAATGGCTCCTTGGGGCGCGGTCGCCGGGCCCGCGGGGGCGAACGGCTTGAGCGCGTGTTGATGTTGGCCGGAGCGTCCGGGTTCGGTCGCAGATGTGGGAGCGAATCGCGGGCAATTCAACTGTCCGCCAACGCCGCGTCCAGCATCGCTTCCGGGATGGGCATCAGTTTGGGCCCGTCGGTCCAGACCAGGGCGGCCTCGACCGGGCGGTCGGGATAGAGGCGTTTCAGCACGGCGACATAGACGGCGGCCTGAAGCACATAGGCGGGATCGACCCGGTCGAGGGCGTCGGGGGCGGGGCGGTTGGTCTTGTAGTCGATGACCAGGACCCGGTCGGGTGTCACCACCAGCCGGTCGATGCGGCCGTTGATCGCCACGCTGGACGGGCCAGGCAGGGCGCCGGTCAGGGCGACCTCGGCGCGGGAGCCGGGGCCGAAGACGGGGGCGAAGCGGGCGTCGTCCAGCACCGAGAAGGCGGCGGCGATCATTTCGGCGCGCTGGGCTTCGTCCAGATCGGTCTCGCGCGCCAGCAGGCGCCGTGCGGCGTCGGGACGGTCGGCGGGCGCGATCTCGGGCAGGCGCTCCAGCAGCCGGTGGATCAGGTCGCCGCGCCGGAACCGGCCCAGGGCCGCGCCGCCGGCTGCGCTGCGCGCCAGGGGCGAGGGGGCGGGGATGCGGATCGAGCCCTCCATCCGCGACGGCGCCGCGAAGCGGGCGGCGGCGTCGGCGGGCGGCGGGGCGGCGGCCCAGGCGGGCAGGGCTGCGGTCGTGCGGTCTTGGGCGGTCGCGACGGGGCGGCGTTCGGGATCGACGCCGAAGCGGCGGACGCCGTTCTCGACCTCGCGCACCTGGTCGCCCGATTCAGCGGCGAGCCGGTCGAAGGTCTCTTCGATCACCGACCACCAGCTGCCGGGCTCGGCGCCCCGGCTGGAGGCGCGGCCCATGACGATGACCCGGTCGCGGGCGCGGGTCAGGGCGACATAGAGCAGACGCAGGGTCTCGTCGTCGGTGCGGGCCTGGCGCGCCGCGCGGGCGTCGGCCGAGGCGGGGCAGTCGTCCTTGGCCGAGCCGGGGGCCATCAGCCAGGCCTCGCCTTCACCTTCATCGGTGACAGCGGGCATCAGGGACGGGCCCTGGGCCTTCGCCTTCATGGTGGTGTCGGGCAGGATGACGATGGGCGCCTCCAGCCCCTTGGCGCCGTGGACGGTCATGACGCGGACCTCGCCGCGCGCCCCCTCCAGTTCGCGTTTCACCTCGACGTCGGCGGCCTCCAGCTGGGCCAGGCAGGTCTCCAGGTCTATGGCGCCGCGATTTTCGGCGGCCAGCACCTGGTTCAGGGTCTCGTCTATAGCCTCTTCCGCCTCGCGGCCCAGCCGGGCCAGGATGCGGGCGCGGCCGGATCGGCCCGTGTCATCCACCCGGTTCAGGGCCCGGGAGAAGAAGGCGAAGGGGTCGCCGCCGCGCGCGGATATGGCGGCCTGGAGCGTGTCGCGGGCGCGGGTCCATTCGGGGCGTTCGTGCGCCCGGTCGCGCAGGTCGCGCCACAGCTGGCCGGACTTGCGGTTCTCGCGGCCGGCGAGGGCGTAGAGGCCGTCCTCGTCCACGTCGCACAGGGGGCCGCGCAGCACCTCGGCCAGGGACAGGTCGTCGTCGGGGAAGAGGGCGAACCGGGCCAGGGCGATCAGGTCGTCGAAGACGATATGGCTGGACAGCTTCAGCCGGTCGGCCCCGGCGACGGGGACGCCCTCGGTCTTCAGAGCGCGGATGATCTCTTCGAAGGTGGCGTCGCGTCGGCGGACCAGGACGATGTAGTCGCCGTAGCCTGCGGGGCGGAGCTCGCGGGTGCGGCTGTCGAAGACGGCGAGGCCGCTTTCGACCTGGCGGCGGATTTCGCGGGCCAGGTCGCGGGCGAGGCGTTTGCGGGCGCTGCCGACGCTTTCCTGATCGACCGGGTCGTCCCAGGCGTCGGTCTCGGGCGCGGGCTCGTCGAGAAACAGGGGCCACAGGTCGACGGCCCCGCGCTGGCCGATGCGCGCGGGGATGTGGCGGGCGATGTCGCCCTGGGGGCCGGTCAGGGCGCGGGTGCGGTCGGGGTCGGCGAAGACGGCGTCGACGAAGGTCAGCACTTCTTCGGTCGAACGGTAGGAGGTGTTCAGCTCGGGCCCCGCGAAGGGTTCGCCGGCGCCCTCGGCCAGGGCCAGGAAGTCGGCCCGTTCCTGGCGCAGACGTTCCGGCCGGGCGCCCTGGAAGGAGTAGATCGACTGTTTCTCGTCGCCGACGGCGAAGACGGTGCGGCCTGACGTCTGGCCGGAATAGAACTCCCCGGTCAGGGCGCGGACGATGGCCCATTGCTCCGGCGCGGTGTCCTGGGCCTCGTCGATCAGGACGTGATCGACGCCGCCGTCCAGCTTGTACAGCACCCAGGCGGCGGCCCCGCTGCGAGTCAGAAGGGCGGCGGCGCGGGCGACCAGGTCGGGGAAGTCCAAGGCGCCGCGTTGGGCCTTGGCGGCCTCGTAGAAGGCGGCGTGGGCGCGGGCCAGGGTCAGGACCTTGATCGTGTCGTCGGCGATCCGCGCCTTGCGCAGGGCCTCGCGGGTGGCGAGGAATTGGGTTTGCAGATCGACCAGCCAGCCGACCGCCCCTTGCGGCGCCGACTTGGTGCCCATGCTCTTTCGCGGCTCGCCCGCCTGGGTGCAGAAGACTGCGGCCAGGGCCGCGAACCCGGCGTAGGGGGGCGCGGCCACGCTCATGGCGTCGGCGATCTTGCGGTCGTTGGTCGAGCCGGTCTCCATGGCCTCGGCCATGCGGTTCCATTCGGCGGGGTCGATCCAGGCGACGAAGTCGTGTTCCAGCTCTTCGGGACTGCGGCCCGTCTCGGCGCCGGTCAGGGCGTAAGGGTCGGGCGCGGTTCCAGCCTCGGCGCGGTCGATATAGTCCAGCAGATCGGCGCGCTTGGCCTCGATCATCGACAGCAGGGCCTGGAATCTCTGCCAGTCCAGTTCGACGGCGAAATGGCTGTAGGCCAGGCCGATGGGACCGTCCGGGGCGGCGACGGCGGCGCGGGCCAGGTCCTCGCGCGCGGAATGGCTGAGGGCGGTGGCGGCCTGGTCTTCCAGCACGGTGAAGCGGGGCGAGACCCCGGCCTCGAGCGGGAAGCGACGCAGCAGTTTTTCGCAGAAGGCGTGGATGGTCTGGATCTTCAGCCCGCCGGGCGTCTCCAGCGCGCGGGCGAACAGTTTGCGGGCGCGGGACAGCGCGGCGTGGTCCATCGCCTGCGGGTCGCCGTCGTCCAGCCGAGCCAGTTCACGCGAGAGGGCGGCGTCGTCCAGCACGGCCCAGCCGCCCAGCTGGTCGAACAGTCGGGCCTGCATCTCGGCGGCGGCGGCCTTGGTGTAGGTGACGCACAGGATGGCGCCCGGATCGACCTGGTCCAGCAGCAGCCGCGCCACCCGGTTGACCAGGGTGGTGGTCTTGCCTGAGCCGGCGTTGGCCGTGACGAAGACGGTCAGGCGCGGGTCGGCCGCAACGATCTGAGGGGAGGGTGAGGTCATTCGCCGTCGTCCACGTCGCCGATCACTGACCATTCCCAGACGCGGGCCAGATGGTCGTAGTTGCCGCCCTGGTTGCCCATGAACTGGGGCGCGGCCCAGGAAACATAGGGGGTGTTCTCGTCGTCGAAGCGGGCGATGCGGCGCTTCAGCCCGTCCAGCGCCGCCTGGGCCAGGTCGGCGGCTTCTGCGCCCGAGGCGCGGGTGATGACCTCGCCCGCCGTCTTGCGCCCGACCACGCGGACATAGGTCAGTTCGTCGGGCGTGACCGGGCCGTTGGTCCGCTCGAACCCCCCGTCGGCCAGGATGGCGGCGGTCAGGGTCAACTGGGGGGCGAAGCCGGACTTGACCTGTTTGGCGCTGGGGGCCGCGCCGGTCTTGAAGTCCATCACCGCCGCGCCGTCGGAGGCCAGTTCGATCCGGTCGGCGAAGGCCTTGACGGTGAAGGGGCCGACGGGGGCGTCGAAGGTCATGGTCCCCTGTTGCTCGACCAGGATGTCGATGCCCCGTGCGCGGCGGCGGCGCTCGAAATCGGTCAGCCAGCGGGCACAATTGCGGGCCAGGGGCGCCTCGCGGGCCATGGCCGCATCCTCGAACCCGCGCGCGCCCAGTTCGCGCAGCAGATGGTCGTGCAGGATGGTTTCGCAGTCGTCAGGCAGGTCGTCGGGCCAGTCCAGCGTCAGCCGTTCGATGGCGGCGTGGACGGCGTTGCCGCGCGCCAGGGCTTCAGCCGAGGCGCCGGGCCGTTCCATCGCCTCCAGCCCCAGCACCCACAGGGCGTAGATGGCGTAGGGGTCGCGCACCCAGCGCTCGATACGGGTGACATAGAGGCTGCGCGGACGGCGATGCACCGGCGGGCGCGGCTCGGGCCGTCTGGCGAAGCGCGGCGGGCCGGGCGGGGGCGCGTCCAGGGCGCGGGCCCAGTCGAGGACGGTGGTCGGGCGGGCGATGGAGACCGGCGTCTCGGCCGCATCGGCGCCGCGCGTCAGCATCTCCAGCCTCCACAGCCAGCGCGAACGCACGGCCGGCTGGCCGCCGCGCCGTTCGCTGTGGACCAGGATCACCTCGTCGGCGCAGGCGGCCTGGACAAAGTCCTGGGCCGTCTGGCCCAGGCGGCGTTCGGGCGGGGGCAGGCCTAGGGCCTTTCGCATCGGGCGCGACAGGAAGGGGTCGGTCGGGGCGGCCTGGGGCCAGACGCCTTCTTCCAGCCCGGCCAGGATCATCCGGTCGGCGCGGACCAGGCGGGCCTCGATGGCCCCCAGAATCCGCAGCGACGGATGTGTCGCCCCACCGGTGCGGACCACGGTCTCCTGCACCAGGGACGCGACCAGTTCCGCCAATTCGGCGCGGCGGATGCGGCCCAGGGAGGCCCCGCCCTCGATCAAGCCGGACAGAAGGCCGGCGGCGGCCTCGCCGTCGGGGCCGGCCCAGGCGTCCTGACCGGCAAGCGCTTCGATCAGCCGGGTCAGGGCCGAGGCGGCCGTGTTCAGATCGGCGTCGGGCGTGAAGAGGGCGGTCGCGGCTTCGACGGCGGTTTGCAGATGATCGACCAGGCGGGTGGCGGCCGACAGTCGGGTCTGTTTCCACTCGGGCGGGGCCTTGCCGCGCCGGTCGGGCTGGACCGCCTCCAGCAGGCGGCGGCGGATGGCGGCGAAGTCGCGGGGGCGGGGGCCGCGAAGGGCGTGTTCCTCCAGCGCGGCGACGGCGGCGGCCTGAGGGGAGTCGCCCAGCTCGAACCGGGCCAACGGGTGTTTGACGACGGCCAGCAGCAGATGGGGCTGGACCGGATCGGCGATCCAGCGGGCGCACAGATCGACCAGAGCGCCGGCGGGCAGACGCGACAGGGGCGCGCCGGCCGACGAATCCGGGATGACGCCCCAGCGTTCCAGCCGCGCGGCGACGCGGCGGCCCAGGGCCTGGTCGGGCGTGACCAGCGCGCAGGTCTTGCCCGTTCCATCAGGATTGGGCGTTTCCAGCGTTTCGCGCATCATCAGGGCGATGGCGGCGGCGGCCTCTTCCTCAGCGCGGACGGTGAGCAGGGACAGGCCCTGAAGCCCCTCGGCGATGGGGTCGCGCGCCTCGCCCCGCGCGGCGGCGGCCGAACGGATGTCGCGGATGGCGCGGCGCCAGTCGTCGGTGGCCTCGGCGGGGCGCAGGGCTTCGTTGACCAGGCGCTGGCGGGCCTGGCCACGGGCTAGGTGCGCGGGGAGCTGGGACGGGGCGAACCAGGGGCGGACATCGGCGCGGGCGACCTCGACCCGGTCCAGCAGTCGCTTCATCGCGCTTTGCGGATGTTGTTCGTCCAACTGGTCCCAGACCTGGGCGTCCAGATCGAGATCGAGGCCGGGCAGGACGACGCAGCCCAGGGGCGCTCTAGCCACGGCGCCCAGGACGTCGGCGGCTGCGGGGACGGTGCCGGTCGAACCGGCGGCGATGACAGCTTGCGCCGGAGGCGTGTGGTCCCACAGTTCGGCGAGGCGGCGCAGCAGGGTCGCGCGGCGCCAGGCGGGATCGACCAGGCCCAGTTCGACGAGGCGCTTCGGCCAGGCCTCGACCGCCAGCCCCAGGAATTCGGCCGAGCGTTCCCAGTGTTCGGCCATCTCGCCGTCGACCAGGGTCGCAATCCGTTCGGGGTTCTGGACCTCTTCCAGCTGGCAGGAATCGAGGAAGCCGCCCAGGGCGTCGGCCAGGTCCAGGGCGCGCATCGGCGTCAGACTGTCGTCGAACTGTTCGACGATCATCCGCGCCATCTCGAACCGGCGGGTCAGGGCGGGGATGGCGGGCGGCAGGTCCAGGCCGAGGGCGCCGGGGGTGAAGGGCGGCTCGTCCTCCTCCAGATCGCCCAGCGGCCGGACCTGGGGCAGCAGGATGGGGCGCCCCTGCGAGAGTTTCGACAGGGCGCCGGTGAAGGCGCGGGCGGCGCGGCGGTTGGGCAGAAGGATGGTGGCGTCGGACAGGGTCTCGGGCGGGAGATCGCCCAACCAGGCCAGGACGCCGGCGGCCAGGTCTTCGAGGAACGGCCGGTGGGCCGGGACGGCGTACCAGCGGGGGCTGGACGCCGTGAAAGGATCGAACGCGCTCACGCGTCTCCCGCCAGTTTCGCCTCGGCCTGATCCCGCGCCTGGGGATCGCCGACGTGCATCCAGTCGCCGTCCAGGACGCAGCCGTGCAGGCGACCCTCGGCGGCGGACTTGCGCCACAGGGGGCTGAGGGAGAAGGGACCGTCGGGGCCGGGGTCGGCATAGCCGGGGCGGGTGATGTGGACGCCCATATAGGCGAAGGGGGCGGACGGGGCGTCGCCACGGAAGGTCAGCGTCCCATCCTCCGCCAGGAAGAAATCGCCGTCGCCCTCGAAACCGATGGAGCCCTCGCGGCGGGCCAGCAGCAGGGCAGCGTCCATTGTGTCCGGGTTCCACAGGCGGATCAGATCGGTCAGGGCGTCGCCTCTGTCGATCCAGACGCTGTCGATATTGGCCACGAAGACGGGATCCTCGCCCAGCATGGGATGAGCCTTCTTCAGGCCGCCGCCGGTTTCCAGCAGTTCGGCGCGTTCGTCGGAGATGATGATCCGTGGGTCGCGTCCGCGCGCGGCCAGATGACCTTCCAGCCGGTCGGCGAACCAGTGGACGTTGACCACGGCGGTCTCGACCCCAGCGCCCGCCAATCGGTCCAGCACATGGTCGATCAGGGCGCGGCCCGCCACCTCGACCAGGGCCTTGGGCCGGTCGTCGGTGAGGGGACGCATCCGGGTGCCGAGGCCGGCGGCCAGGACCATCGCAGTCTTGGGAGCGGTCATGCGCGCACCTCGGCGGGGACATGGCGGTCGAACCAGCGGGCGACGGGCACCAGGGCCGGCTGGTCCAGATTGGCGTTCAGATGCCGCCACATGCGCGGCAGGAACTGGCGGTAGCGAGGCTTGCCGTCGCGGGCGATCAGCCGGGCGAAGATGCCGATGATCCGCGCCTCATTCAGGGCGGCCAGGCCTGAGTAGTCGGCCATGAAGGCGGCGCGGTCGACCTGGGGCCGCAGGGCGAAATAGCGGTCCAGGGCCTCGGCCTCCAGCGCCGGCGACACGTCGCGGCGGGCGTCCTGGAGCAGGGAGTGCAGGTCCCAGGAGGGGTGGGCGCGCACCGCGTCCTGGAAGTCGATCATGCCGACGCGGGCGGGACCGTCGCGCTCGGGCAGCCAGATCAGGTTCTCGGCGTGATAGTCGCGATGGGCCATGACCGAGGCCCCCGCTGCGCCCGAGGCGACCAGGGGCGCCCAGGCCTCGCGCCAGTCGGCGACGGCGGCGGCGTCGAAGGCGACGCGATCGTCGAGCCGAGGCAGCCATTCGACGAACAGGTCCGCCCCGCCCTGAAGCGCCGTCTCGTCATAGGTCAACAGGGGCCAGTCGCCGCCGGGGCCGTGCAGGGTCTGCGGTGGGGCGCCGGCCTCGTGCAGGGCGGCCAGGGCCTCGATAGCCGTCAAATACAGCGGCGCCTCGTCGGCGCCGTCCTCGATCACGCGGGCGAACAGCGCGTCGCCGAAATCCTCCAGCACCGCCAGGCCGTTCGGGGCGTCCAGCGCCGGGATTTCGGGGGCGGACAGGCCCAGCGACTTCAGATGGGCGGCGACGGCGGCGAAGGCCTCGATCCGGCCGGCGGACAGGCGGGCCACGGCGTTCCAGCCGGCGGCCTGGCGCTGCTGCGGCGTCCAAGCCGGATCGGCGGGCGGGCTTTCGGCGGCGGGCGCCTGGTCCATCAGCATCAGGCTGGCGCCGTCCGGCGTGGTCAGCCGCTCGTAGCGCCGCGTCGAGGCGTCGCCGGGCAGGGGCGCGCGCGCCGCCTCGGCCAGGCCGGCGCCCTTCAGGAAGTCGAGGCGAAGCTGTTCGCGGTCAGAAACGGACATGGTCGATCAGGTCTTCCCACCGGCCTGCGCCGGAAACGGTCGCAACACGGCCGTCGCCGTGTTCGGAAATTTCGATGACCAGCCGGTCCGGGCCCAGGAACCGCTCGGGCGTGTCGCCCAGACGCTCGGGCCATTCGATGATGGCGCAGCCCTCGTCCAGGGCGTCGTCCAGGCCGATCTCGAACGCTTCTTCCGGTCGGGTCAGGCGATAGAGGTCGAAATGGGCGACGGGCGGGTCGCTCTCGTAGAACTGAACCAGGGTGAAGGTCGGACTGGGCACGTCCTCGTCCGGCGTGGTCAGGGCGCGGATCAGGCCGCGCGCCAGGGTGGACTTGCCCATGCCCAGCGGCCCGTACAGCAGCAGGCTGTCACCCGCCGCCAGCAGGGGGGCGATAACCTGGCCCAGACGGGTCGTGGCCTCGGCGTCGGGAAGTTCGATCTTCATGGGAACACCGCGTCGGGATCGGCGGCCAGGGTGCGTTCGGTGAAATGTTTCAGGGCCACGGTGGCCTTTACGGCGTCCACGTCCAGGCGGTCGGGCGGGATCGGCAGACCGACTACGGCCCCGAAGGGTTTGCCCGCCTTGTTCAGCAGTTCGTGGAACAGGGTCACGTCGCGCAGTTCCTGCGAGACCTTGTCGAACAGGTGGAACAGCCGGCTGTAGGGGCCGGTCACGTGCATGGGAATGACCGGAGCGCCGTATTTGCGCGCCAGGGAGGCGGCGGTCGCCGCCCATTCGGGATCGGTCAGGACGCCGTTCTGCTCCCGGGCCAGACGGCCGGCGGGGAACATGACGACGCAGCGTTCGGCCTCGAAGGCCTCCTTGGCGGCGTTCAGGGTGGCGCGGGTCTTTTCGCGGGTGCGCTTGTCGTGGACCCATTCGACCGGGATGACCGTCTCGGCCAGGCGCGGCGAGACGCGCAGGGCGTCGGCGTTGGCGAAGAAGATGGCGTCGGGGCGACGCCGGCGGACGGCGTCATAGACCGCGACCCCGTCGGCGATGCCGGTGGGATGATTGGCGACGACGACGCACCGGCCGGTCGCGGGCAGGCGGTCCAGATGGGTGGTGGAGACCTTCAGGCTGAGCAGGTCCGAGACATAGTCCAGCGTTTCGGCCCCCGACCGGCCTTGGATGGCGTCGGCCATGCGCACCGCAGCCTTGTAGTTCAGCACGGAATACAGACCCGGCCGCACCGCTGGCCACCAGGGCGAGGCAGTCAGACGCGGGGCGCGTTCGGCGATGAGGACATCGACGATATGGGGCGGGCGGCGGACGGGAAGGGCGGCGGAATTCATGGACGACCGCTTGTCGCCGGTTCGGCGAAAGGGAGCAAGCCTACCAGAGGCGGGCCACGCCGAAGCTGTCGAACACCTGTTCATTGGAGACGAGCGTCAGGTTGTTGATCAGGCCCTGCGCGATCAGCAGTCGGTCGAACGGGTCGCGGTGCTCGCCCGCCATTCGCCCGGCCAGGCTTGCTTCCTGCCAGCTCACGGGCAGTTCAGCGAAGGCCTCGTTTTGCATGACTTGAACAAAGTGCTCGGCCAGAACTTGGCCGTTCGGAAGTTTGCCGATGCGGTATTTGATGGCGATCTCGATAGCAGAGACGCCGCTTATGAAGACGGTTTCAGCATTTCGGATCGCATGGCGCGCCGTCTGCGACAGCCGTTCGTTGTCCCAAACCCACCACATCAAGGCATGGGTATCGAGCAGGATGTTCAATCGCCGCGCCCCTCCCAGAGGCGAAGTTCGTCTTCGGGGAGCGGGTCGAAGAAGCTGTCGTCAAACCCCCCGATGCCCTTCAGCCGACCCGGCTTGCGTTCAGGCTTCACGGCCGGCTCGAAGGGCACAATCCGTACTGCGGGCTTGTCGCCGCGCGCAATGACGACTTCTTCTCCGCGTTCGGCGGCGGCGATCAGTTTGGAGAGATGGGTCTTGGCGTGGTGGACGGTGACAGTGGTCATGTCGCGCTCCTTGGTCCAAGCAACTTAGCTAACTTCTGACCTGTCAGCAACTTTCGCCCGGCGAACGGTGGTGCTACGCCTCGCCGCTGCGAGTTTTGCGAGGAATGCCCCATGCGCCACCGTTCTCTCCTGTCCGCCGCCTGCGCGGCGGTTGCTCTGATGAGCGCCGCTCCGGCCCTGGCCCAGGTTCCGCCCGCGCCGGTTCCGGCTGCGCCCGCGACGCCCGACGCCTTCACCTACCGCGACATGATCACCGCCAACCGGCTGGGCGATCCGCAGGTGTCGCCGGACGGTCACTACGTCGTCTATTCGGTGACGACGACGGACGTGGAGGCGAACCGCCGCGCCGGCAGCCTGTGGATCCTGGACCTGAACACGCCGGACGTGGCGCCGCGCCGTCTGGCCATTTCGGACCAGGGCGCCAACACAGCCCGCTGGGGCGGGGACGGCAATCTGTATTTCCTGTCGGGCAAGTCGGGCGCGAGCCAGGTCTGGCGGGTGGCGTCTCCGACGGCGACGCCGGTGCAGGTGACCAATCTGCCGCTGGACGTGAACGCCTATCGGATCAGCCCGAGCGGCGACAAGGTGGCGGTGTCGCTGGCCGTCTATCCGGATGCGGTCGACCTGAACGCCTCGGTCGAGATGGGCAAGGCCGTGGCCGAGCGGAAAACGACCGGCCAGGTCTATGACCGGATGTTCGTGCGCCACTGGGATACGTGGAACGACCACACCCAGAACCATCTGTTCGTCCAGTCCATTGGCCGTAACGGCCAGGCGACCGGTTCCCCTGTCTGGGTGACCAAGGGCTTCGACGGCGACACCCCGTCCAAGCCGTTCGGCGACGAAAGCGACTTCGTCTTTACTCCCGCCGGCGACGCGGTCGTCTTCTCGGCGCGCCTGGCCGGCAAGACCGAGCCGTGGAGCACCAATTTCGACCTGTGGCGGACCAACGGCCTGACGGGCGACGGGACCTTCACCAATCTGACGTCGGACAATCCGGCCTGGGACGCGGGTCCGGTGTTTTCGCCGGACGGCCGGACCCTGGCCTATCGCGCCATGGCGCGGCCCGGTTTTGAGGCCGATCGCTATCAGATCGTGCTGATGGATGTGCAATCGGGCCAGAAGCGCGAGATCGCGTCGAACTGGGACCGTTCGGCCGACACCCTGCAATGGTCGCGCGACGGCCAGACCCTGTACACGACCGCCGGCGACGTGGGTTCGACCAAGCTGTTCGCCGTGGATACGCGCAACGGCGTCGTCACCCCGGTCACCGGCTCTGGCCATGTCTCGGCATTCCAGCAGACGCCGTCTGGTTTCGTCTTCGCCCAGGACAGTCTGAAATCGCCCAGCGATCTGTATTTCAAGACCTATCTGGGGCGTGAAATGCCCCGTCGCCTGACCGTGGCCAATCCGGCCCTGGAGGCCAAGGCCTTCGGCGAATACGAGCAGTTCAGCTTCCCCGGATGGAACAACGAGACCGTGCACGGCTATGTCATCAAGCCGGTCGGCTATGAGGAAGGGAAGAAATACCCGGTCGCCTTCCTGATCCACGGCGGGCCCCAGGGGTCGTTCGGCGACGGCTGGTCCTATCGCTGGAACCCCGAGACCTACGCTGGGGCGGGCTATGCGGTGGTGATGATCGATTTCCATGGCTCGACCGGCTATGGTCAGGCCTTCACCGACGCGATCAGCCAGCACTGGGGCGATCGGCCGTTGGAGGATCTGCAGAAGGGCTGGGCCGCAGCGCAGCAGAAGTATGATTTCCTGGACGGCGACAACGCCTGCGCCCTCGGGGCGTCCTACGGCGGCTATATGATCAACTGGATCGCCGGAAATTGGTCCAATGAATTCAAGTGCTTGGTCAACCACGACGGCGTCTTCGACACCTTCGGCATGGGTTATTCGACCGAGGAGCTGTGGTTCACCGAGTGGGAATACGGCGGCACGCCGTGGGACAAGCCGGAGGGCTATCAGAAGTTCAACCCGGCCAACCATGTCGAGAACTGGAAGACACCGATGCTGGTGGTGCAGGGCGACCTGGACTTCCGCATCCCGACGGCCCAGGGCCTGTCCACCTATACGGCGCTGCAACGCCGGGGCATCGACAGCCGCCTGATTGTCTTCCCGAACGAGAACCACTGGGTGCTGAAGCCGGCCAACAGCCTGCAATGGCACAATGAGGTGTTCGGCTGGCTGAACAAATACCTGACCCCGGCCCAGTAAGTCGGGTCATCTCCAGAACGAAAGAGGGGCGCAGCCGCAAGGCCGCGCCCCTTTTTCACTGCGTCGCCTCAGGCGTCAGAGCGAGGCGCGGGTCTGGGTCATGGAGACCAGCCGGTCGTACTGCCGCTCGGTCATGCAGCGCGGGGCGGCCCAGCCCTGGCCGGCCTGGCGGGCTTCCACCGCCTCCTGAGCGGTGACGAAGACCGGGGGGGCGCCGAATTCGCGTTGATAGGCGCGGCGGGTGGCGGCGTCTGTGGCGCAGACCATCACGGACTGAAGCTTGGCCGGTCGGGCCGTCGGCGCGGGTGCAGACTGAGTGCGCCCAGACTGGGTGCGCTCAGACGGGCTACGCTCAGACTGGGCCAGGCCGGGGGTGGCGACCGCGGCCAGAGCGGCGGCGATCAGGACGGGCGTTACGAAACGGGTCATCGGGCATCCTCCTTTGGCCTGAATTAAGATCAGGGCTCTGATGAAATATGCGCCGATTTTCGGCCTTGTAAAGTTTTTACGACAACTGAGCTTAGTTCGGATTATAAATCTTCTCTGACCCGAATGGCCGCTTCGTCCCGTGGCGCCAAACCCGGCCTGGTGCGTTTGTCCAGCTGTTAGAGCCGACGACTGGGCCAAAATGCTGAAATGGAACGAATTCTGGTCGAAGCTGCGCCTTCGTGGCATGGCGCCGGTGGTCGCGCATGCGCGCGAACTTCGCGATTGGGTCCGGGCGAACGATCCTGTCTACGCCGCCGTTCGCCGCCCCGGCCGAACTGAGGCCTGGGCGGGCGGGATCGGCCTGATGCTGATCGGGCTCGTGGCGCTGGCTCTGGTTCTGTTCGACTGGAACATGCTGCGCGGGCCCATAGGACGATGGGCGTCGGCCGAATATGATCGCGAGATCGCGCTTCGCGGCGATCTGGACGTCCATCTGTTTAGCTGGACTCCTTCGGTGGTGGTGCGCGGGCTGAGGATCGGCGGCCCCGACTGGGCGAGAGACCGCGACACGGCCGATGTCGCGGAAATCCGCGCATCTGTGCGGCTGCGCAAGTTGTTCGCCGGTCAGATCGAGATGCCGCTGCTCAGTTTCACCCGCCCTGAGGTCGTGTTGATCGCGACGGAGGACGGCCGCAAGAGCTGGGAGCTGACCCCCGACAAACCCGACACCGGCGAGGGCGTGAAACTGCCGGTCATCCAGCAACTGGTCATCACAGACGGCCGTCTGAGCTTCGATGAACGGCGTCGCGACCTCAAGCTGGAAGCCGCCGTCGATGCGCGCGAGGGTGCGGACGGGGCGGCCGGCTTCGTGCTGGAAGGCCAGGGCACGGTCAACGGCTCGCCCCTGACCTTGAAGGTCCAGGGCGGTCCCTTCATCAATATCCGCCGCAATCGGCCCTATCAGTTCGAGGCCGAGGTCAGCGGGGCCGGCTCCCGCCTGAAGGCCAAGGGCGCCATTACCCGGCCGTTCGATCTGGGCCGGTTTGACGCCGCCCTGACCCTGGAGGGCCGCGATCTGTCGGACCTCTATCTGCTGACGGGCGTCACCCTGCCCAATACCCCGCCCTATCGGCTGTCCGGGGCCCTGAACCGAGACGACAGCGTCTGGAACTTCGAGGGATTCAAGGGCCGTGTCGGCGCCTCGGACCTGTCGGGCGATGTGCGGGTCGACGCCGCCGACCGGCTGAGAGTCGACGCCCGTCTGGCTTCGCGCCGGCTCGACATCGACGACCTCGCCGCCGTCCTGGGCGCCCGGACCGTCACGAATGCGGGGGGGACCGATACGGAGGCGCCCGTGGCCACCGGCGGCAAACTCTTGCCCGACGCCCCGCTGCAGACCGAGCGGCTGCGGACCATGGACGGGAGCCTGACCTATCGCGCCGCCTCGGTGAAGGCGAACGATCTGGACGTGCGGGCGGTGAACCTGGGCGCGGATCTGAAGGACGGAATCCTGAACCTCGACCCCGTCAGCTTCAATTTCAACCGAGGCGAGCTGAACGGGACGGCGCGGATCAATGCGACGCAGGACATGCCCTACAGCACGGTCGATTTCCGCCTCGCCGGCTATCCGCTGGAATCGATCATTCCCGCCCGCAACGGTTCTGCGCCTCTGACCGGCCGCGCCCTGGGGCGCGCGAAGCTGGAGGGGCCGGGCGCCTCGATCCACGATTTTGCGGCCGCCTCCAAGGGATCGCTCAGCCTGGTCGTGCCCGACGGCAGGATGCGGGCGGCCTTCGCCGAGCTTCTGGGCATCAACGCCAGCGCCGGCCTGTTGAAACTGCTGAGCGGCGACCAGTCGACGGCTCAAATTCGTTGCGCCGTGGCCGATTTCGACGTGCGCGGCGGCACGGCCGCCGCCAAGACCCTGATCATCGACACAGACGTCGTCCTCGCCCAGGGCGCGGGCTCGATCGACCTGGGGCAGGAGAGCCTCAATCTGCGGATCGACGGTGAATCCAAGAAGCCGCGGCTGTTGCGGATCTGGGCCCCGATCACTGTCCAGGGCGCGCTCACGGCGCCGCGCGTCGGCGTCGATGTCGGCGCAATCGCGGGACAGGGCGGGCTTGCCGGACTGCTCGGCGCGGTGGCGGCGCCGGTCACCGCCCTGTTCGCCTTCGTTGATCCGGGCCTCGCCGAGGACGCCAACTGTGGTCGGTTGATCGCCAACGCCCGATAAATCGACTCCGGGCTTGAGCCAGATCGCGTCCGTGGGCGTATTGCAGGTCATGGATTGTATCGCATGACACGCCGGGGTCTTCTGGAGCCCGCCCTGGGATTTATCGCCGCCGCCTGTTCGCCGCTGAGCCTGCTCAACAGCCTCGGCCCCAGGGATTCCGGGGCTCGCCGCGTGGTGCGCGACCTCGCTTATGGCGAGAATCCGCGTCAGCGGATGGACCTCTATGCGCCCACAGCGCCGGGACCCCATCCGGTGCTGGTCTTCTTCTATGGCGGCGGTTGGGATTCGGGGTCGCGAGATCTGTACGGCTGGGCGGCCCAGGCTCTCTCGGCCCAGGGGTTTGTCGTGGCCCTGCCGGATTACCGGCTCGTGCCCCAGGTGCTGTTTCCAGCCTTCATCGAGGACGCCGCCGCCGCCACGGCCAAGGCGGCCGATGTCTGCGCCGTCCATGACGGGGATCCGGGCCGGCTGGGCGTGCTGGGCCATTCAGCCGGCGCGCATCTGGCCATGATGATCGCCCTGGATCGGCGCTACATGGCGGCCGTCGAGCGGCCCGGCCTGATCAAGGCGGCCGCAGGCCTGGCGGGACCCTACGATTTCCTGCCGCTCGACGTCGGGGCGGCGCGCAACGCCTTCGGTCGGGCGGCGGACCCGACCCTGACCCAGCCCGTCGCCTTCGTCCGTTCCGATGCGCCGCCCATCTGGCTGGGCCACGGGACGGACGACGTCGTGGTCCATGCCGAGGACACGACCATTCTGGATGCGCGGATGAAGGCCGTGGGCGGGCGCTCGGAAGCCAAACTCTATCCCGGGCTGGACCACGCCGACCTTGTGGCGACCTTCTCGCCGCTGTTTCGCAAGAAGGCCACGGTCCTTGCCGATGTGGCGGGTTTCTTCCACAGCGTTTTGGGCTGACCGACCCGCCGTTAACGATCGTTAGGTCACTAAGGGGTTTCCAAGACTGCGACTTAGTGCCAATAACGAGCCCGGTCGGATTCAGTTCGTACCGATCACCACGGCCCGCCCCGAACCTCCGTTGGCTCCGACGCGATCTCGCGCCGAACCTCCTTGGCTGCGGGACGGGCCGTGCTCCGTTCGTCCATCGGAGAACCCACGCCTTTGTCCGGCGTTAGCGGTCTATGGACAACGACGACCTTCCCGACATGCCGCCGATCGAAGTCGATCACCGCAACCCCGATGAAGAGGTCGCGCAGCGGGGCGTTCGCCTTATCGCGGGGGGAATCGCGGCGGCCGCTGTGGTGATGCTCGGCCTGATCGCCCTGTATCTGTGGTGGAGCCCGGCGGCCTGATCAGGCCAGAGGCGGTCAAACCAGGCGGGATGGTGCGGGCGGCCGGGGTCGAACCGGCACTCCTCTCGGAACTGGATTTTGAGTCCAGCGCGTCTACCAATTCCACCACGCCCGCAGCGGAAGGACCGCCTCATGCCACAGACGGGCAAGGCGGGTCCAGAGGCGTCTTCATTGCATGATGAAGTTCACGCGAAACGCCATCATGCGCGGCGCTGTAGGTTGGTCGCCATCATAGGCGACGGTGGCGTCGCCGGCGGCCTTTAGCACTGCCTCGCCGAACCGGCCATCACCCGGATGCTCGGTCTCGATCACGCAGTCGCGCAGCCTTCCGTCCGGTTGGGCGACACAGGTCGTGACAGCGAAGCCTTCCGAGTAGCGGCTCTGGAACGGATAGCGCGGGCGAATCCGGCGATCCCAGCGCATGCCGACCTGGAGACCGTCTTCGGCGATGGCGTCCAGTTCCTGGTCACGCGGATCTTCCAGCGGGCGGTTGCAGGCGGTCAAGGTCTCGTCGATGGCGGAGCCTGAAGCCGGGAGGTTCAGATCGTAGCGCAGGTTGCGTCCCTCGCCGGCGCCATCCGGCACGACGATCTGAAGACGGCCGCCCTGACGCAACTCGCGAGCGAAGGGGGCAGGAAAATCGGCCACCGCGCCCGCCCGATCGGTCGTGACGTTCCAACGCCACTCCGAGGCTTCTTCGTCGCGGAAGGTGATCTGCAAGGGTCGAGTCTTGGTCCGGCGGGTCACCTCCGGCAGGCCGTATATCAGCGCCGAATAGCCCGAGCCCACGCAGCGGGTAGCGATGGACAGGCCCGTCGTCGTGGTCACATAGGCGACCGTGCTCTTTTTCCTGGCGTCCTTGGCCAGGTCCCAGTCTTCTCCCGTTGCCGCAGCATCCTGTGCGACGGCAGGGCTGGTCGCCAGCACCAGGGTCAGAGCCGTCAATGCCCGTTTCACGCAGCGACCTCCACATGCGGGTCCACACCACCGGCCAGAACGCGCTTGGCGCGGATGTACATCTCAACGCGCTGAAGGACGATCAGTCCCATGGCGAAGACCAGGAAGGCGTCGGTGACGGCCATGGCGTTCAGATGCCATTCGGCGGCGTGGGCTTCGATCAGGTCGCGCAGGCCGGCGCGGCCCGCGAACAGCACGATCAACAGGATCAGACCCAGTGGCGAGGCCTGTGCCATCAGGGAGCCGTCCGGCTCCTTTTCGATGGTGACGGTCTTGCCGCGATACCAGCCGGCGAGGCCGCCCAAGACGGCGCCCAGGGCCAGAACGGCCCAGGCGTCGGGGCCGAACGGGGCGTGGACGGCGCGCGGGCTGTAGCTCGAACCCCAGATGCCAAGCCCGATAAGGGGCACGACGATGGCGGGCATGATCCAGAGGAACTGAGGCCTCAGCACCCGCTTGCGCCGGTTCTTCAGAAGGACCAGGACTAACACGGCCGGGAAGACCAGCAGCGGTATGAGCTTCTCGGGCGACATGGCGATCCTCCGGCGCCTCCCCCCGGAGACTGATCGCGATCAGCCTAGCGCCGTCAGGCCTCGCTTGGAAGCGGGGCGACGGTCTGTTCGATGGCGCCGAAGATCGAGTGGTGATGCGCGTCCAGCATCTCGATTCGAACCGTGTCGCCATAGGCCAGGAAGGGGGTTTCGGGGGCGCCGCGCAGGATCGTTTCGACCGTGCGGACCTCGGCGATGCAGGAATAGCCCAGGCCGCCTTCGGCGACCGGCTTGCCGGGGCCGCCGTCGGCGTCGCGGTTCGACACAGTGCCCGAACCGATGATCGTCCCGGCCGACAGGGACCGGGTCTTGGCCAGGTGGGCGATCAGGGTTCCGAAGTCGAAGGTCATGTCCACGCCGGCGTCGGCCTTGCCAAAGTCGGCGCCGTTCAGCTGGACGGTCAGTTGGCCGTGCAGCTTGCCGTCTTTCCAGCGGTCGCCCAGGGCCTCCGGCGTGACAAAGACGGGGGACAGGGCGCTGGCGGGTTTGGACTGGACGAAGCCGAACCCCTTGGCCAGTTCGGCCGGGATCAGGTTGCGCAGGGAGACGTCGTTGACCAGGCCGACCAGGCGGACGGCGGCCAGGGCCTCGTCACGCGTCGCACCCTGGGGCACTTCGCCGACGACCACGACGATCTCGGCCTCGAGGTCGCAGCCCCAGGCGGGGTCGGCCAGCGGGATGGGATCGCGGGGCGCCAGGAAGCCGTCGGAGCCGCCCTGGTACATCAGCGGATCGGTCCAGAAGCTGGCGGGCATCTCGGCGCCGCGCGCGCGGCGCACCAGCTCGACATGGTTCACATAGGCGGAGCCGTCGGCCCACTGATAGGCGCGGGGCAGGGGAGAGGCGGCGTCGCGTTCGTGGAAGCGGCCACGCGGCACGGCCTCGTGCTCGAGGCTCTCGGCCAGGGCCAGAAGCCGGGGACCGCAGCGGTCCCAGTCGTCCAGGGCGGCCTGGAGGGTGGGGGCGATCAGGAAGGCGTCGGTGAACCAGTGCAGGTCCTGCGAGACGACCACGAGGCGGCCGTCGCGGCCGTGCTTGAGCGAGGCGAGTTTCATGCCCAAGGCCTAGACCGAATTCGCGGCGGGGGGAACAGAGGGGCGATCAGTGACGGGGGCTGGGCGGGGCGTCGTCCTTTTCCACCCTGGGCGGCAGGGTCGTCGCGAAGGCGCGCTGGAGGTCCGTGAGTTCTGAAATCCGGCTGGCTCTATCGCTCCAGTAGATGTGGAACGTCTCGACCGCTTGTCGGATCTGGATGCGATGGGCCGCCACAAGCTCTTGCGGGGACGGACAAGGCGGGGGCGCGGGCGGAGGGGGCGGCGCGGCCTCCGTCACGACATAGCCGTCCTCGACACCCGTTCCGCAGAGGCCGGACGTGAGAACCTTCGCCTCTTCCAGCTTGTAGCTGATCGGGACCGGTCGCACCGGGGGCGGGCTCGGTTCCGGGGACTTTGGCTTGGGCTTGTCGGCCGCCTTGCCCTCCAGCGCGTCATCCAGCTTCTTGAGCGGCAGGCCAGAACAGATGGTCAGGACAAATCCCAGTTCGCGCCGGACAGTCGCCACAAGCTCTCGCGCCGCCGGCTCTCCGTCGCCGACCGCGCGGATGGCGCGTTCTGACGCTTGCAGAATGATCTCGTACTTGCGCTTGATGATCGTGACCAGGACGACTTCCTGTCGCCGGCGCTCGCCGTTTACGCCCAGCCAGTTCGCAATGACGGCGGCCGCCACGGCGCTGAGGATCGAGAGGATGAAGGCGGTCGCGCCGTCCCAGATTACGGGCGTCGTGGCAATCTCGGCGGGAAAGTCGGTTTGTGTCGGCAACATTGTCATCCCCCACTCCCCGCATCATGCCGCAGCGACGAAGCCGGGCCAAGTGAAAGCTTAACGATGTTCGGTGAGCAGAGCCTTGGCTTCCGCGCCGGCGCGGGCGGCGGGGTCGCGCACCTCGACCTCGACGATGACGCCGCCCGCAGGTTCGACCGCCCACAGATAGCGGCGCTCGACCTCGACCTCGCGGCCGGACGGGGCGAAGCCGACATAGGAGTCGCCCCAGGGGGTGATCTTCTTCAGCTCTACGAAGGGCATGGCGCAGGCGGCGTCCAGCTCTTCTTCGGCCATCACGGTCAGTTCGTCGTCGGTCAATCCAGGTCTCCTTCGTCGGCATAGATGGCGACGTGGGGCGGAGTATTCGAGGCCACGGCGCCCCGATACATGCCCGAGGTGTTCATGGCGAAGGCCGGGGCCCCGGTCAGGCCCATGACGATGACGCCGCCGTCGCCGCCGATGGAGCCGACGTCGGCGATCTCGGCGTCCGCCGCCGCCTGGACGGTGGCGCCGTCGGCGGTGCGGCGGCAGATGTCGCGGGCGACGGTGGAGCGGATGAAATACTCGCCCGAGCCGGTCGCCGAGACGGCGCAGCCATCGGCGTTCGAGGCGTAGGTGCCGGCGCCGATGATCGGCACGTCGCCGACCCGGCCCCAGCGTTTGGCGGTCATGCCGCCGGTCGAGGTGGCGGCGGCGAGACGGCCCTGGCTGTCCAGGGCTACGGCGCCGACGGTGCCGAACTTCTTCTCGTTCAGCGGCGGGGCGACGGCTGCTTGCGCGCCGGGCGCGGGGGCTCCGGCGGGACGTTCCGGGAGGGGCAGGCCGGCCTCGGTCAGGGCCTTGATCAGGCCCTGCCAGCGGCGTTCGGTGAAGAAGAAGGCCGGATCGACCTGTTCCAGCCCGGCTTGGGCGGCGAAGGCGTCGGCGCCGGGACCGATCAGCATGACGTGCGGGGACTGTTCCATCACGGCGCGGGCGGCGGCGACCGGGTGGCGGGTGGTGGTCAGGCCGGCGACGGCGCCGGCGGTCAGGTCCGCGCCGTTCATGACGGCGGCGTCCAACTCGTTGCGGCCGGCGGCGGTGAAGACGGCGCCGCGACCGGCGTTGAACAGGGGATCATCCTCCATGACCTGGATGGCGGCCTGGACCGCGTCGAGGGCCGAGCCGTCACGCGCCAGCACCGCCGATCCGGCGTCCAGCGCCCGTTGCAGGGCTGCGCGATAGGCCGCGTCCTGTTCCGGCGTCAGGCTGGACCGCTCGATGACGCCCGCGCCGCCGTGGATGGCCAGGGACCAGCGGGCGGCGTCGGTCGGGGTCTGGGCGGTTGCGACGGCGGGAGAGGCGGCCAGGACGGTCAGGGTCGCCAAGGCGGACAGGAGGGCGCGCGTCTGCATGAATGCACGATTCCACCCTGGTTTTTTTGAATCCAATTGAGTGGATTCTTGGGGGACCCTGGGATGAGGCGTCGGGCGGCCGCGCGCCTGTGGTTCAGTCCGTGTCGTTCGCGTCATGGCCGGCTCCCCGCTTGAGGCCGCTATTCTAACCGGGCGGTAGGGCGTGTCAGGTCGATTGTGGTGAGAATCTGAAACGCTGTAGGTTTTCAACGTCGGAGCGGACAGAATCGGGATGAGATAGGCCCTGGTTCCCGTCCCCCTCGGGCCTGTCCCGGGGCCCGCCTGTCCGCCGCATAAAAAACGGCCAACCCAATTCGCATCGGCCGTGGACCCTCGGGACAAGCCCGAGGGTGATGGATGGGGTGCGAGGGTTCACCCCCTGTGGTGCAGCCGTTTCCAGACGTAGTAGACGATGATGGGGGCGAAGCCGATGAAGAGGGCGGCGAGTAGGGAAATCCAGAACCCGCCGCCCAGCCACATCCCGACGGAGCCGGCGCCCAGCCCGGCAAAACCCGGCCCCAGATAGGGCAGCCAGGTCGGCGGCCGCATTCGCATTCAGGCGTCGACCTTGATGACGCCGCGACGGATCTGGTCCAGTTCAATGGAGTCGAACAGGGCCTGGAAATTGCCGTTGCCGAAGCCTTCGTTGCCCTTGCGCTGGATGATCTCGAAGAAGATCGGGCCGAAGGTGTCCTGGGTGAAGATCTGCAGCAGCAGGCCCTCTTCATCCGAACCGTCGATCAGGATGCGGTTCTTGCGCATCCGCTCCACGTCCTCGCCATGGTTGGGCAGGCGTTTGTCGATCAGTTCGAAATAGGTCTCGATCGTGTCCTGGAAATCGACGCCCCGGGCGCGCATGGCCTCGACCGTCTCGAAGATGTTCTCGGTGGTCAGGGCGATGTGCTGGATGCCCTCGCCATTGTAGCGGCGCAGGAATTCCTCGATCTGGGAATTGTCGTCCTGGCTCTCGTTCAGGGGAATGCGGATGGCGCGGTCGGGCGCGATCATGGCTTGCGAGAACAGGCCGGTCGCCTTGCCCTTGATGTCGAAATACTTCTGCTCTTCGAAGTTGAAGACCGAGCCGTAGAAGCCCGACCAGGTGCGCATCTGGCCGCGACGGACATTGTGGGTCAGGTGGTCCAGGATCTCGAGACCCATCGAATTCTTGCGCTCGGCCTCTTCCCAGCCCTCGATCTCGTCCCAGGCGTCGTACAGCGAGCCGGCGTCGCCATACTGGTCGATGACGTACAGCAGCGAACCGCCGATGCCCTGAAGGATATAGGGATAGTCGCCCAGCGCCCCGCCGTTCGCATCGTTCGCCGCCACGGCGCCGCGTTCGAGCGCGCCTTCATAGGCGGCCTTGGCGTCGCTGGTGCGGAAGGCCATGCCGTTGGCCGAGGGGCCGTGGTCGGCGGCGAACGCCTGGGCCTGGCCCTTGGGCGTGCGGTGGACCAGGAAGGAGATGTCGCCCTGTTTGAGGCGCACGACATCCGTCTTGGGGTTCACGTGGGTCTGGGTGAAGCCCATCAATTCCAGGCGTGAAATCATCGCCTTGGGTTCGGGGCCGGTGAATTCGACGAATTCGAATCCGTCGACGCCGAGGGGGTTTTCCAGGTTGATCTGTTCCGCAGTCGTCTGATTAGAGGTGGGGGTCATGTCGTTCATGGCGCGTCTCCCGCATAACTTTTGTGGCGGGCTTAACCGAAAGGGGCCGCCGATTGGCGCGGAACCTAGTCGCGGATGACGACAGAGCCAAGGCAGACCCACGGGGTCGTGATGGCGACGGCCCCGCTCGGCCTATGCGATCAGCGCAGCACCGCCTCCACATCCGCCAGACGCACATCATGCATCTGATCCAGATAGGCGTCGTAGTAGCCCTTGTGCGCCGCGCCGACGATGGTCAGCATCCGCGTGCCCGGATAGCGGCCCAGCACGTCGCGCATATTGGCGACCATGCGCAGGTTGCGGGTTTCCCAGAAGCCGACGTACCGGCGACCGAAGCCTTGCGGCGAGGGCTCCGTCAGAGCGGCGCCGAAGTCCGACTGGTAGACCAGCGCCGGCGCATCCGGGGCGTTATAGGTGCGATACATCTGAAGGACGCCCTCCGGTTCGGCCAATGCGGCGCCGAGGCGGATATCCGTCGCCCTGCGGGCATGGCTGGCGGGATTGTCCCATGCGCTCATGATGGCCGCGCCATAGGCCTCCACTTCGGCGGGATCTGCGCCGTCCGGCGTGTCGGCGGAATGGTCGTCGACGCTCCAGAGACGCTCCAGGCCGAGTTGAGCCGCAAGGGGCGCCGCGATCAGATAGGTCTCGTTGTGCTGGCTCTTGATCCTGTTCAAGCTTGTGACCAGAGCCGCGTTCAGGCCGTCTTGCGCGATACGCTCCTCCGGTTGGAGGCGAAGCCACTGCACGAGCGCGGATCCGTTTTCTCCCGCCGCCATGAAGACCGCCGCCAGACGGCGTCGCTGGGCGGGCGTGGGTTCAGCGGGCCAATCCGCCAGAAGACGTTCGGCCTCGGCATTGGCGGCCGGCACGTCCAGGCTCACGGCCGCGTTGGCGGCGGCCGTATCGTCGCAATAGGTCTTAACCGTCTCGGCATAGCGCGACGGGTAGCGACGCAGGCTGTCGCACTGCAGACCCGATAGATCTTCCGTTGCGATGGCGGTGGGTCGCCAAGCGGCCAGGCGATCCATAAGCGGCGTCAGCAAGGCCGGCTGGAAGGCCTCGTCGAGGTTGGAAAGATGCGGCGTGCCGAGCACCAGAACTTCATTCGGCGCCCCGGCGGGCGGTCCCTTCAGTTCGGACGGATGGAAGGAGGGGCGAAAGGCGGGCGGCGTCGCATCCTGAGCCAGGGCGGCCGATCCTGCAGCTAGGGCCAGCAGGACGGACGACAGGATCATCGAGGGAAATCGGCGGGAAGGACGGATCATGGCGGGCGCCTCAAAGCGAGAAAACCGCATCACTTCATAGCGACGCTTGGGTCTTCTTCCGACAAAACGACGTTCTATGCCCGTTAAACTTTGGACATTCTGTCGCGCGCCTCACCCCGGCAGAAGCCGCGTCGCCCATTCGGCGCCCAGCAGCAGCCCGGTCGCCACCGCGCCCAGGATCGTCAGCCAGGCCGTCGTCACCGCCGCCCCGGCGATCACGAACAGGCCGTCCCGCTGGATCAGGCCGACCGACAGGAGCGCCAGGGCCACGGAGGGGATGGTGTTGGTCATCGGCAGGACGATGGTCAGGGTAGCCAGGATCATGAAGACCGCCGCCAGTTTCTCGCCCGGTCCGTCGGCGAAACGGCGCAGGCGGGGACGGGAGAACCGGTCGATCCAGCCCAGTTTCGACTCGGCGAAATCGGCCATCGCCTTGAGCCACGGGCCCTTGGCGCGCAGGTTCAGGAACCAGCGGGGCAGCCACGGCTCTTCGCGTCCGACCAGCATCTGGGCGGCCAGCAGAATGACGATGACGCCGACCACCTGGGGCACGCCGTACAGGCCAGGGACCAGACAGGGGATCGCCAGCAGCAGGATCAGCAGTCCATAGGCCCGCTCGTCCAGCCGGTCGCGGATCTCGTCCAGCGTCAGACCCGCCTCGCCGCCCTCGTCGGACAGGCGGCGCAGCAGGCGGGTGATATCGTGGCTGACGTCATCAGCCTGGCGGGGCGCGCGGGGAGCAGACATAGAGGCTCTTTAAACGGCGACGACGGCGGTCGCGAGCGTTGCTGTGTCGCAGCGGGTGACGGGGAGGCCGGGTCTTGCTACGGCCTATGTCTCCCGGGGGACTATCCATGCTTCGCAAGCTCTATGACGGCGTCTTCAATCTGGCGCGCCATCGCCATGCCACGCCCGCCCTGGCGGTGGTGTCCTTCGCCGAGAGTTCCTTCTTTCCAATTCCGCCCGACGTGATGCTGGCGCCGATGATCCTGGCCAAGCCGGAGAAGGCCTACTTCTATGCGGGGGTCTGTACGGTCGCGTCGGTGTTGGGCGGTGTGCTGGGTTACGCCATCGGCTATTTCCTGACCGATGTCGGCTTGGCGATTTTGCGGATGCTGGGCCATTCGGACGGGCTGGACCATTTCCGCGAATGGTTCGCTCAGTGGGGGCTGTGGGTGATATTGATCAAGGGGTTCACCCCCATTCCCTACAAGCTGGTGACCCTTGCCTCGGGCCTGGCGGCCTTCAGTTTCCCTATCTTCATGGCGGCGTCGACGGCGACACGCGGCGGCCGGTTCTTCATTGAGGCGTGGATACTGAAGACGTGGGGGCTGGCCATGCTGGCGCAGCTCGAAAAGCGGTTGGCCCTGTGGTCCGGAATCGGGCTGGCGGTGCTGATCGTGCTGATCGTCGTGGTGAAGCTTCTGTAAGTCGACGTCGGCGTTGGACCGGAGTAAGACCGTTTCACGATGAGAAAACTCTATCGCCTGCTGACCCGTTGGTGGACTGCCTTCGCCCTAGCCGCGTCCCTGGCGATGCTGGGCGCGGCCCATGCTTTCGAACGGTTCATGGGCTTGGCGCCGTGCAATCTGTGTCTGAAGCAGCGCGAGGTCTATTGGGGCGCGGTGGCCGTGGCGCTGGTGGCGACGGCCTGGACCATTCTGAGTGGCAGTCGGCGCGGCACGCCGCGGATCGCGTCGTTCCTGCTGGCGGCAGTGTTCGCCACCGGCGCCGCGACCGCGATCTTTCACATGGGCGGCGAGTACAAGTGGTGGAGCCTGCCGGCGACCTGCGTCGGCGGGGGCGATATCGATCTAGAGAGCCTGACCGCCTTGGCGCTGGGCACAGGGCCGGCTCAGCGGGTGGCCATGTGCGACTCGGTGGCCTGGAGCTGGTTGGGCGTGTCGATGGCCGGTTGGAACGGCCTGATCTCCCTGGCGTTGGCCATATTCAGTCTGCTGGCCGCCAAACGCCCCAAGGACGCCCGCGCCCCCCGGTTCGAAAAGGCCTGACGCCATGACCGACGCCGCTTCTCATATTCCTCTGCCCCGCCCTGGAATGGGCGCGAGCAAGGCGCGGATGGACGAAGTCCTGCGTGTCGATCACGCTGGCGAATATGCGGCCGTGTTGATCTATCGCGCCCAGAAGGCCGTGTTCGAGGGGCGCAAGACGCATGGCGACATGGTGCGCGACCTGGGCGAGATGCAGGACCAGGAGGCAGTGCATCTGGCGCGGTTCGAACGGCTGCTGAACGAGCGCCGGGTGCGGCCCACGGCGATGACGCCGCTGTGGCGGATCGCGGCCTCGGCCCTGGGCGCCGGCACGGCCCTGATGGGCGAGAAGGCGGCGCACGCCTGCACCGAGGCGGTCGAGAGCGTGATCGAGAAACACTATGCCGATCAGATCGCCGAGATCGGCGACCGCGACCCGGCCTTGGCCGTCGAGCTGAAACAGTTCCGTGACGAGGAATTGGCCCACCACGACCACGCCATCGACCACGGCAGCCGCGAGGCGCCGGCCTATCGGCTACTGAGCGGGGTGATCAAGGCGGGGTGCCGGGTGGCCATCAAGGTCAGCGAGAAGGTTTAGACCGTCTCCTCCCCACCGCTTCGCGGCGGGGAGGAGACGAGAGCCTCAGAAAATCTCGAACAGGCCCGCAGCGCCCATGCCGCCGCCGATGCACATGGTGACGACGCCGTATTTGGCGCCGCGCCGCTTGCCTTCGATCAGCACGTGGCCCGTCATCCGGGCGCCGGACATGCCGTAGGGGTGGCCGATGGAGATGGCGCCGCCCGAGACGTTCAGCAGCTCGTCCGGGATGCCCAGCTGGTCGCGGCAGTAGAGAACCTGGACGGCGAAGGCCTCGTTCAGCTCCCAGATGCCGATGTCGTCCACCGTCAGGCCGTGGCGTTTCAGCAGTTTGGGCACGGCGTAGACCGGGCCGATGCCCATTTCGTCCGGCTCGACCCCCGCCACCGCCATGCCGCGATAGGCGCCCAGCGGCTGAAGATTGCGCTTCACCGCCTCGCCGGCCTCCATGATCACGCAGGCGGAAGCGCCGTCCGAAAGCTGGGACGCATTGCCGGCGGTGATATATTCGCCCTGCTGAATCTCCTCGCCGCTGCCGAACACCGGCTTCAACGCCTTCAAGCCCTCAAGTGTGGTGTCGGGCCGGTTGCCCTCGTCTTTCGACAGGGTCACTTCTTTCGAGGTGGTCTCGCCGGTCGCCTTGTCCGTGACCAGCATGGTGGTGGTCATGGGCACGATCTCGGCGTCCAGCCGGCCCGCCGCCTGGGCCGCCGCCGTGCGCTGCTGGGACTGAAGGGCATATTCGTCCTGGCAGTCGCGGCTGATGTCATAGCGCCGCGCCACGACCTCGGCCGTCTCCAGCATCGACATATACATATGGGGCGCCAGCTTCAGCAGGGCCTCGTCCTTGCCGCGGTACAGGTTCATGTGCTGGTTCTGGACCAGGGAGATGCTCTCCAGCCCGCCGCCGACCGCCATCTTCTGCTGGTCGAACACCACTTGTTTGGCCGCCGTGGCGATGCCCATCAGGCCCGAGGCGCACTGGCGGTCCAGGCTCATGCCCGGAACCGAGGACGGCAATCCTGCGGCCAGGGCGATCTGGCGGGCCACGTTGGTTCCGGTCGAGCCCTGCTGCAGGGCCGCGCCCATGATCACGTCCTCTATCTCGGCCGGATCGACGCCGGCGCGCTGGACCGCGTGTTTCACCGCATGAGCGCCCAGCTGCTGGGCCTGGGTGTCGTTGAAGGCGCCGCGATAGGCCCGGCCGATCGGCGTGCGGGCGGTAGAGACGATGACGGCTTCGCGCATTGGATTCTCCTGGGTGCGATCGCCCTTTGGGTCGATCGATCGTTTTCTCTTTGCCGGAAGTTAGGCCCGTCACGCGGGGTCAACGCAAGGGCGTAGATGTACGGCGCGGGTCCGCTACGAGCCGTCGTGCGCCGAGTTGTGTTGAAACGGCGCCACAGTCGCCACATTCGTGAACCTGCGAATGGAACTAGGCCGCAGCCATGCCGTTCGGCTCGGGAACGTCGGGCGACAGCTCGGCTTCGGGCATTTTTACAGAATGAGGAAGCTATGAAGCTCAAACTTCTCGCCTCCGTCGCCGTAGCGGGGCTGTTCGCAGCTGGCGCGGCTTCGGCAGAACCTAACGGCTGGTACGGGGCGATCGACGCCGGCTACCACATGATCGACGACATCAACGCTGAGTCGTCGACCACGGCGGTGAACTGGAACTACGAACTGAACGACGGCTGGGCGGCCTTCGCCCGTCTCGGCTATCGCTTCAATCCCAACTGGCGCGTCGAACTGGAAGGCGGCTATCGTTCGGGCGACATCGGCACAGTGCGCGCCGTTTCGGGTCCCGGCGGCCTCTGCAACGCCACCCCGGCCACCGGCGGCTGCTTCTCTCCGGAAGGCAGCATGGACTCCGCCACCCTGATGGCGAACGTCATCTATGACTTCGGCTACGAAGCCTGGGGCGTGCGTCCGTTCGTCGGCCTCGGCGCCGGCGTCAACCGTGTCGACACCAAGGTTTCGGGCTATCTGCGCGACAACCGCGGCGCCGCGTTCGCCTCCGACGAAGACTCGACCGAGTTCGCCGCTCAGGCGATCGCTGGTCTGGCCTGGGCCGTCGGCGACCGCACCAACATCGACCTGACCTACCGCTACCTGACCGGCGACGTGTCGTTCGATTCGGCCACCGTGGGCGGCACCGCCTTCGGCGAATGGGACGGCGACTACGACCAGTCGCACACCGTGACCCTGGGCCTGCGCTACAGCTTCGGCGCTGAAGAGATGGCGCCTCCGCCGCCGCCTCCCCCCCCGCCGCCGCCGCCGCCTCCCCCGCCGCCGCCTCCCCCGCCGCCGCCGGTCGCTCAAAAGCCGACCCCGCGTCAGTTCGTGGTCTACTTCGACTGGGATCGTTCGGACCTGACGGCTGAGGCCCGCTCGGTGGTCAGCCAGGCCGCCAGCTACGCCAAGACCGGCGCAGCCACCCGCGTCCTGATCGTCGGTTACACCGACACCTCGGGCTCGGCCGCCTATAACCTCGGCCTGTCGAACCGTCGTTCGCGCACCGTCGCGGACGCTCTGGTCGCCCAAGGCGTCAACGGCGGCGTCATCGCCCTCGACGGCAAGGGTGAAACCGCCCTGGCCAAGCCTACCGCCGACGGCGTGCGCGAACCTCTGAACCGTCGCGCCACCATCGACATCAACTTCTAAATCCCGCGCGTCCAGGCCCAGGTCGCCGGCTCGATCCTCATCGAGCCAGCGACACAGGTCGGGATTGTATCGGGATGGTTCTGCGGAGCCGTCGCCTCCTTGCGGTGGTGGCGGCTCTTCTGAATTTGGCCGTCGAGCAACAGCGCCCAGAAACCGCCTGGAGCGCCTGTCAATTCGGTTGAACCCCCACGCGCGACAGGTCACATAGGCCGGGATGATCGCCTCTCTCGCTAAATCTCTTGATTGCACAGGTCCGGCCTGCGCAAATCGGCCCGGCGGCGCCCCGCAATCCAGAGACGTCTAAATGGTCGACATTCGTCCTGTTCACCGTCCTGTTTCGGCGCGTCGTCAACGCCGTTACCGGCTTCGCGCGGAGCCGTCGGTCATCCCCGCAAGGGCGCGGCTCCTGCCGAGGACGCAGCAGTTCGAAGAGACGACGCCCGCCTCGGCAGTCCGGTCTGCGGTCCCGGAGGCGCTCCGCCCCGGCCGTCTTGACGGCCGTCGTTTCCTGATCGTTTCCGCACCCTTCGGCCCCTTCGGCGCCGCCCTGGCGGGCGTGCTTGAGGCGCGGGGCGCCGTGGTTCGCCGCATGATCTTCAACGCCGGCGACGCCATGGACTGGCGCCGGAGCGGCGGAGTCGCCTTCAAGGGCGGGGCCGACGCCTGGACGTCCCGCCTGGAGGAGGTCGCCGCCGGTTTCACCGACCTGATCCTGTTCGGCGAGGGCGGCCCCTATAATCGCGCCGTACTGTCGGCGCGGGACGGCCTGACGGCGAGCGTCTGGGTGCTCGAAAACGGCTATTTCCGACCGGACTGGATCACCGTCGAACGAAACGGCGTCAACGCCTCGAGCGGTCTGCCGCGCTTCCGCCAGGGCTACCCCTCGCCCGCGCCGATCCTGGTCGAACCCGTGCCGGTCGGACGGATCCTGCCCTATCATGTGGTCAACATCAGCGCCTATCACCTGGTCCAGGCGCTGGGGGGGCTGCTGTTCCCACGCTACGCCAACCATTATACGGTGTCGCCGCTGGCCCAGTGCATCGGCCATATCCGGCGCTATCTCGGGCTGGCGTTCCAGTCGAGCGCGGCTAGCCATGTGGACGCCATCGCCCCACGCGGCGCCTTCTTCATCGCCTGTCTCCAGCGCGAGGGCGACGCCCAACTGCTCCGCTATTCACGCTATCCCGACAACACCGCCTTCCTCGCCGAACTCCTGACCAGTTTCGCGGCCCATGCGCCGCGGGAAGCGCGGCTGGTGGTGAAGAACCATCCGCTCGATCCCGGCGTGGTCGACCTGGCGGCGGTCACACGGCGGCTGGTCATCGAGCGGGGCCTGCAGGGCCGGGTCGACTTCATCGACGGCGGCAATCTGGCCCAGCTGTGCCGCGCATCCTGCGGCATGGTGGTGAACAACTCCAGCGCCGCCCTGTCGGCCCTGGGCTTCCAGACCCCAGTCAAGGTGCTGGGCGACGCCTTCTTCGACTTCGACGGCCTGACGGACCAGAAGCCGCTCGACGCCTTCTGGTCGGCGCCTCAAGGCCCGGATCCGGCCCTGTTCACCCGGTTCCGCGCCCATGTGATCGCCCAGAGCCAGGTGAATGGAAATTTCCACGAACCCCGGTCCATCCAACGGACAGCGCACGGCGTGGCGGACATGTTCGAGCGGGTCTTCTAACAAATCGGGGCCTGTCCCGAATTTGTTGCGCCATAGCCACAGCGTGGCCATGTCATCCATCTGTCACATAACTGTCGCCCTGCATTTCAACAGCGGACGTAGATGGGGCCGACTTCGACAGGCGATCTCGCCTGCCGCCTCGGGCCAATACGGTCCATCTTCTGGGGATATGCAATGATCAACCGCAAGCGCCTCTTCTGGGCGACCACCGCCATCGTCGGCACGCTGGCCGGCGCCGGCGCCGCCTCCGCGCAATCGACCGGTACGGAAGCCGCCGAACTGAACGAAATCGTCGTCACCGGTCAGCGCGGCCCGCGCACCATCGACGGCGCCATCGTGGCTGAAAACGTCGGCAAGAGCCGCTCGACCATCACGCAAGAGTTCATCTCGACCCAGGCCTCGGGTCAGTCGATCAACGAGATCCTGAACCTCGTTCCCGGCATGAACTTCACCAACAACGACCCGTACGGTTCGTCGGGCGGCAACATCCGTCTGCACGGCTTCGACGGCAACCGCATCGCCCAGACTTTCGACGGCATGCCGCTGAACGACTCGGGTAACTACGCCCTCTATACGAACCAGCAACTGGACGCTGAGCTGATCGACCGCGCCACGGTCAACACCGGCACGACCGACGCCGACAGCCCCTCCGCCTCGGCCACCGGCGGTACGATCAACATCTCGTCGCTGACGCCGACCGAAGACTTCGGCGGCTTCGTGAAGGGCTCGCTGGGCGACTTCAACTACAAGCGCGTCATCGGCATGGTGAACACCGGCGCCGTCGGCCCCTGGGGCACCCGCGCCTGGCTGGCCTATTCCGACCAGTCCTATGACAAGTACAAGGGCATCGGCGACCTGGGCAAGATCCAGTACAACGCCAAGGTGTATCAGCCGATCCGCGACAACGGCGACTTCGTTTCGCTGGCCGCGCACTGGAACCGCAACCGCAACAACAGCTACAACGGCCCGAACCTGTTCCGTAACGCGGATGGCTCGCTGGGTTCGACGGCCGACACCAGCCCGTTCGGTTGGAACGTCGATCTGACCCCGACCTATACGGCGCCGACCTTCGTCAACGGTGCGGCTGACATCGACCGCAACCCCACCAGCTATTGGGGTCTGCGTATCAACCCCTCGGACACGGGCAACCTGCGCGGCCAGTCGCGCTTCACCCTGGCTGAAGGCCTGATCTTCACCTTCGACCCCTCCTTCCAGTACGTTCTGGCCAACGGCGGCTCGCAACAGAGGACCCTTTCCGAGACTGACGCCCTGCTGCGCGGTTCCAAGACCACGGGCGGCGTGGACCTGAACGGCGACGGCGACACCTTGGACACCGTCCGGGTCATGACCCCGTCGAACACCCACACCCAGCGTTATGGCGTCAACTCGTCGCTGATCTGGAACCTGAACGACAACCACTCGATCCGCGCCGCCTATACGCTGGACTGGGCGCGTCACCGTCAGACCGGCGCCTACGGCACGATCGACTTCTCCAATCCGTCCGAGCCGCGTTTCTCGAACTACTTCGGCGGCCGTAACGGCGAGACCATCACCAACCTGGACGGCTACGACCTGCGTGCGCGTGACCGTCTATCCTACGCGATCCTGAACCAGGGCGCGCTGGAATACCGCGGCAAGTTCATCGATGATCACCTGCGCGTCAGCCTGGGCGTCCGCGTGCCCTACTTCAAGCGCGAGATGAACCAGAACTGCTACTCGGCCAAGGGTTCCAGCTCGGTGGTCTGCACCACGCAGACGACGACCGTGTCGCCGAACTCGACCGCCAACTACACCTACTACCGCATCGGCACCTCGACGACGGACTACATCGCGCCCTACAGCCGCGAGAAGACGTTCGACGACGTCCTGCCGAACCTGAACGCCGTCTGGCGCTTCGACGGCGCCAGCAGCATCTACTTCTCCTATGCGGAAAGCCTGACCCTGCCGCGCACCGACAACCTGTACACGGTTCTGTATGACACCTCCGGCGAACTGATCAGCCCGATCCTGAACCCGGAAACCAGCAAGACCTACGACGCCGGCTACCGCTACCAGACCGGAACCCTGATCGCTTCGGCCAACGTCTGGTACACCCAGTTCCAGAACCGCATCCTGTCGGCCTATGATCCGGAAACCAACATCAGCACCGACCGTAACGTCGGCGATGTGGACATGATGGGCTTCGACGCTCAACTCGGCTACTCGCCGATCGAGTCGCTGTCCTTCTATGCCTCGGCTTCGTATAACGACAGCGAGATCCAGGACGACTACCGCTCCAGCTCCAGCACCACCATCCCGGTCGGCGGCAAGAGCCTGGTGGAAACGCCGGATTGGACCTTCGTCCTGAGCGCCAAGTACGAAACCGGCCCGCTGAGCGCCGGCATCCAGGCCCGCTACGTCGGCGAGCGTTGGCTGACCGACGTCAACGACCTGGCCGTGCCGAGCTACACTGTCGTCAACGCCGACGCCCGCTTCGACCTGGGCTACTTCGGTTATGACGGCACCAGCGTCAGCGTGAACGTGATCAACCTGTTCGACGAGCAATACTACGGCTCGTTGGGCACCGGTTTGAACTCGAGCTCGTCGCTGTATGCCTCGCAAGGCGCGCCGCGCACGGTTCAGGCCTCGGTCCGCTACGCCTTCTAAGGCCAAGCCAGACTGAAACGACGAAGGGCGGTCCGTTCGCGGGCCGCCCTTTTCTTTGCGCAACGCCCGCCGTTGAAGTCGGGGGCGGGAGGGGCCATATGGCGCGGCTCGCGGGTCGCCCGCCGACACCTCCGGAACCCAGACAGGACCGTCCGCCCATGACCGCTCCCATCTCCGCTCCCATCCCCGCCGAGTGGGCGCCGCACCGCGCCATGTGGGTGGGCTGGCCCAGTCATGCCGAGTACTGGTTCGAGGCGCTGGAACAGGCGCAGGACGAGGTCGAGGGTCTGGTGCGGGCCCTGGCCGGGCCGGGGCGTGAACAGGTCAGGCTGATGGTCGGCAAGGCCGAGGTGCTGGCGGACGCCCGGGCGCGCTTTGAGGGCGTCGAGAATGTCGAGGTCGTGCCGGGTGAGTTCGGCGACATCTGGCTGCGCGACACCGGGCCGATCTTCGGCGCGGGGTCGAAGACGGCGGCGGCGTTCCGGTTCAACGGCTGGGGCGGCAAGTACGACATGCCGGGCGACGAGCTGGTCGCGGGCCAGATCGGCGAGCATTCGGGCGTGCCCCTGACGTGGAACGACTTCGTCATGGAGGGCGGGTCGCTGGATCACGACGGGGAGGGGACGGTCCTGACCACGCGCCAGTGCCTGTTGAACCCCAACCGCAACCCGGCGTGGAATCAGGACGAGACGGTCGCGACCGCGGCGCTGGAGACGGCCATTGGCGCCAAGGCCGTGCTGTGGCTGGGCGACGGCCTGCTGAACGACCACACCGACGGCCACGTCGACAATCTGGCCCGTTTCGTCGCGCCGGGCGTTGTGGCCTGCCCGATCGCCTGGGGCCGTGACGATCCGAACGCCGAGGTCTATGACGCCGTCGCTCGCGACCTGTCGGGCATGACCGACGCCGCAGGACGCAAGATCCGTGTGCTGAGGATCCCTTCGCCGGGCCTGGTTCTGGACGAGGACGAGCGTCCGATCCCGGCCAGCCACATGAACTTCCTGATCGCCAACGGCGCCGTGGTCGTGCCGACCTATGGCGACGACGAGGCCGCGCGGTTCGCCTGCGAGGCCCTGGCGACTGCCTTCCCTGATCGCGAGATCATTCCGCTGCCGTCCAAGGCCATCCTGACCGGCGGCGGCTCGTTCCATTGTATCTCCCAGCAGGAGCCCGCATGACCCGCAACATCACCGTCGCCGGCATCCAGACCTCTTATGGCGAGGACATGCAGGCGAACATCGCCAAGACCATCGACTTCGTGCGCGAGGCGGCGGGCAAGGGCGCGCAGGTGATCCTGCCGTCCGAACTGTTCCAGGGGCCGTATTTCTGCGTGTCGCAGGAGGAGCACTGGTTCAGCCAGGCCTATGAATGGCGCACGCACCCGTGCGTCACGGCCATGGCGCCGGTGGCCAGGGAACTGGGCGTGGCCATTCCGGTCTCGATCTTCGAGAAGGACGGGCCGCAGTATTACAACTCGCTGGTCATGCTGGACGCGGACGGCGAGGCTCTGGGCGTCTATCGCAAGAGCCATATTCCCGACGGCCCCGGCTATCAGGAGAAATATTATTTCCGGCCGGGCGATACGGGCTTCAAGGTCTGGAACACCCGGTTTGGCAAGGTCGGGGTCGGCATCTGCTGGGACCAGTGGTTCCCGGAAGCCGCGCGGGCGATGATGCTGATGGGCGCCGACGTGCTGATGTATCCGACCGCCATCGGCACCGAGCCGCATGACGCGACCTTGCACACGGCTCAGCCCTGGCGGCGGGCCATGCAGGGCCATGCGGTGTCCAACGCAGTGCCGGTGGTCGGCGCCAACCGGATCGGCCATGAGACGGTGACCGAGGTCGGCCAGACCTTCTACGGCCATTCCTTCATCGCCGATCAGCAGGGCGATCTGGTCGAGAGCCTGGGCGCCGAGGAGGAGGGGGTGCTGGTGCACCGCTTCGACCTGGATGAACTGGACAAGTATCGCGCGGCCTGGGGCTTCTTCCGGGATCGGCGGACGGATCTGTATGGGGCGCTGACGGGCGGGAAATAGGGCGAAAGAACCAGGGCGGTCGACAGAGAGTCGACATTCCCCTTGTTTTCCTTCATAAGCCGGCGCTTCCGACGCAAGTGAACCTCGCGTCTCCACCAGCACGACAGCTTTTCTGTTGTGCTATCGCGCCTGGCGGTACTTGAGCACGGCCCTTTCGGGCTCAAGTAGGCCGAAGGCCGGTAGCCCCAAGGAAAGAACGAGGCTGGCGAGAACCCTCTGCCGACGTGATCGTCGCCAGAGGCCGTTGTCGTATGGAGCCGCTTCACCCGTCGCCACGAGGTAGTGAATGTTCGAGGCTCTGAACGAGCGGCTGACAGGCGTCTTTGACCGGATCACCGGCCGCGGCGCCCTGTCCGAAAAGGATGTCGCCGAGGCGATGCGCGAAGTGCGCGTGGCCCTGCTCGAGGCTGACGTCGCCCTGCCGGTCGTCAAGGAATTCATCGCCTTCGCCACCGAACGCGCGACCGGTGAAGAGGTCATCCGTTCGGTCAAGCCGGCCGACCAGGTGGTCAAGATCGTCTATGACGGCCTGATCGAGATGCTGGGCGGCGAAGAGCCGGTCCCGCTCAACACCAACGCCACTCCGCCCGCCGTGGTGCTGATGGCCGGCCTTCAGGGCTCGGGCAAGACCACGACCTCGGCCAAGCTGGCGCTGCGCCTGACCAAGTTCGATCGCAAGAAGGTCATGATGGCCTCGCTGGACACCCGTCGTCCGGCCGCGATGGAACAGCTGGCCCAGCTGGGCAAACAGATCGACGTCGCCGTCCTGCCCATCGTGGCGGGCGAAAGCGCCGTCCAGATCACGCGCCGGGCGCTGCAGTCGGCCAAGCTCCAGGGCTTCGACGTCCTGATCCTCGACACCGCCGGCCGCATCACCCTGGACGAAGGGCTGATGAACGAGGTGGCCGAGGTCGCCGAGATCTCCAAGCCCGTCGAGACCCTGCTGGTCGCCGACAGCCTGACCGGCCAGGACGCGGTTCGCACCGCGGCCGCCTTCCACGCCCGCCTGCCCCTGACCGGCCTGGTCCTGACCCGCGCCGACGGCGACGGTCGCGGCGGCGCCATGCTGTCGATGCGGGCGGTCACCGGCCTGCCGATCAAATATCTGGGCGCCGGCGAAAAGGTCGACGCCCTGGACGTCTTCGACGCCCGTCGCGTCGCCGGCCGTATCCTGGGTCAGGGCGATATCGTCGCGTTGGTCGAAAAGGCCAGCCAGGACCTGGACCAGGCCAAGGCCGAGAAGATGGCCCGCAAACTGGCCAAGGGCCAGTTCGACCTGGACGATCTCGCCGGCCAGCTTCAGCAGATGAAGCGGATGGGCGGGCTTCAGGGCATCATGGGCATGTTGCCTGGCGTGGCCAAGATGAAGGGCCAGATGGCCGAGAGCGGCATCGACGACCGCATGATCCTGCGCCAGGAAGCCATCATCTCCTCGATGACCAAGGCCGAGCGCAAGAAGCCGGACCTGCTGAACGCCAGCCGCAAGAAACGGATCGCCGCCGGCGCCGGCGTGGATGTGCAGGACGTGAACCGGGTCCTGAAACAGCACCGCCAGATGGCCGATGTGGTCAAACAGATGGCGCGCGGCGGACCCAAGAAGATGCAGCAGATGGCCGCCATGCTGGGCGGCCTCGGCGGCGGCGGGGGCATTCCCGGCATGCCGGGCATGGGCGGCGGCCCCGATCTGAACCGATTGAAGGCCCTGGGCGGCGGCAAGACGCCGGAACCCAGCGCCGACGAACTGAAAGCCATCCAGGACCGCCTTGCGGGCCTTGGAAACCCCCTCGGGGGCGGCGGACAACTTCCGGGCGGCCTTCCGGGCCTTCCGGGCTTCCCTCCCAAGAAATAACGACTTCCTAGAAAGAGACTGACAATGCTGAAGATTCGTCTGGCCCGCGGCGGCGCCAAGAAGCGCCCCTACTACCACATCGTCATCGCTGACTCGCATTCGCCCCGCGACGGCAAGTTCATCGAGAAGGTCGGCAGCTACAACCCGATGCTGCCCAAGGACGGCGCCCAGCCGCGCGTCGCCCTGAAGGTCGAGCGTATCGCCGAATGGCTCGGCAAGGGCGCCCAACCGACCGACCGCGTCGCCCGCTTCCTGTCGCAGGACGAGACCCTGGGCCAGAAGGTGAAGTGGACCCAGTCCAACAACCCGAACAAGGCCCAGCCCGGCAAGAAGGCGCAAGAGCGCGCCGCCGAACGCGCCCAGCGCGAAGCCGACCGCCTGGAAGCCGAAGCCGCCGCCAAGGTCGAGGCCGCTGAAGCCGCCGCCCGCGCCAAGGAAGAAGCCGCCGCCGCCGCCGCTGCTCCGGCTGTCGAAGAAGCTCCGGCTGAAGAAGCGCCTGCCGAAGAAGCGCCCGCCGCTGAAGCCGCTGCTGAAGAAGCTCCGGCTGCTGAAGAAGCAACCGAAGAAAAGACCGAAGCCTAAGGCTTTCGGTCTCGACACGATCAAGGCGGCGTCCTTCGACGCCGCCTTTTTCATGCGCTAAGGACGACCATGACCACGGACAGCAGATTGATCCTCGTCGGCCAGATCGGCGGCGGTTTCGGGGTGCGGGGCGAGGTGCGGGTGACCGCCTTTACCGCCGATCCCCTGGCCCTGACCGCCTATGGCCCGCTGCTTCGCGCCGACGGCACGGTCGCCCTGACCCTGTCCGCGACCCGCCCCGACAAGAGCGGCGTGGTCGGCCGGGCCAAGGAGATTGCAACGAAAGAGGAGGCCGACGCCCTGCGCGGCCTGAAACTCTACGTCCCCCGCAACCGCTTCCCGGAGCCGGAGGAGGACGAATTCTATCTTGCCGACCTGCTGGGCGTAGAGGTCCGCGACACGGCGGGCAGGGTCATGGGCACGGTCAAGTCGGTCCAGAATTTCGGCGCCGACGACATGCTGGAGATCGCCCCCGCGACCGGCGGCCCCACCTGGTACCTGCCCTTCACCAAGGAAGCGACGCCCGAGCTGCACCTGGCCGACGGCTGGCTTCTGGCCGTGCCGCCGACCGAGGTGGGCGAGCGCGAGCCGGACTAGGTTTTGTCCTCGACCTCGGCGTCCGGGCCGTTCTTCTTGATGGAGTCGATGGCGTTCTGGGCGGAGGCCTTGGAACTGTAGCCCTCGGTCGAGAACAGGGTCTCGGAATTGTATTTGAACCGGACCCGGAACTCGCCAGCCTTGTCCTTGTAGATCTCGAACTTGTGCGCCATCGGGCGTCTCCCTTCCTGCGACCTGTGATCGGCCAAGGCCAAGCTTGCACCCTCTCAAGTCCGGTTCCAGACACAAGCCCGCGACCAAATCGTGCCGATGACAGTTGCGAACGTCGCGCGTGGCGCCGACATGGTCGTCATCACAAGTCGAGGCTGAACCCATGACAGACCTGTCCGCCTTTCCGATCACCCGGCGCTGGCCGGCCCAGCATCCTGAACGACTCCAGCTGTATTCCCTGCCGACGCCCAATGGCGTGAAGGTCTCGATCATGCTGGAGGAGATCGGCCTGGCCTATGAGCCGCACCTGATCGACATCACCAAGAACGAGACCTGGGGGCCGGAGTATCTGTCGCTGAACCCCAACGGCAAGATCCCGGCGATTCTCGATCCGGACGGTCCCGGAGGACGGCCGCTGGCCCTGTTCGAGTCGGGCGCTATCCTGATCTATCTGGCCGAAAAGACCGGCAAACTGCTCTCCGCCGATCCTGCGACCCGGTACGAGACCATCCAGTGGGTCATGTTCCAGATGGGCGCGATCGGCCCGATGTTCGGCCAGCTGGGCTTCTTCCATAAGTTCGCCGGCAAGGACTATGAGGACAAGCGTCCGCGTGACCGCTACGTCGCCGAAAGCCGCCGCCTGCTGGGCGTGCTGGAAATCCGATTGGAAGGCCGGGACTGGATCATGGGCGACTATTCCATCGCCGACGTCGCGACGCTGGGCTGGGTCCGCAATCTGGTCGGCTTCTACGAGGCGGGCGAGATCGTCGGTTTCAAGGACTTCCCTCGCGTCGCCGCCTGGCTGGAACGCGGGCTAGCTCGTCCGGCCGTGCAGCGCGGCCTGAACATCCCGGCGCGGGATTAGGCTCGGCGGAGGAAGCGGCCCGCACCCAGGGCCGCGAATCCGACCACCAATCCCCAGAAGGCCGATCCCACCCCGAACAGGGCCAGGCCCGAAGCTGTCGCCGCGAAGGTCAGGACGGCGGCCTCGCGCGACGGCGCCTCGGCCGTCAGGCTCAGCAAGGCGCCGGTCAGGGGCGCGATCAGGGCCAGGCCCGTCACGGCCGCCAGCACGGCCGGGGGCATGGCGATGAACAGGCCCGCCAGCGGCGCGGCGAACAGGGCCACGATGAGATAGAAGCCGCCGTATATCACGCCGACGATCCAGCGTCGGCCCGCATCCGGATGGGCGTCGGGTCCGGTGCAGATCGCCGCCGTGATGGCGGCCAGATTGACCCCGTGCGCCCCGAACGGCGCGGCGACCAGGCTGGCGATCCCGGTGGACAGGATCAGGCGGTTCGCCGGCGGCGGATAGCCGGCGCTCTGCAGCACGACCAGTCCCGGCAGATTCTGCGCCGCCAGGGTCACCAGAAACAGCGGGAAGCCCAGGCTGATCGCGGCCTTTGCATCGAAGGCCGGAATGACAGGCTCCAGTCGGCCGAACAGGTCGGTTCCCTCAGGAAGCGCCAACTGCCCTCGCAGCGCCAGAACGGCAAAGGCCGCCGCCAGCACGGCGGGCAGGGCCCAGGTGGGCCAGAGCCGCCGGAAGACGAGAAAGACCGCGATCAGGCCCAGGGTCAGCGCCGTCTCGTCCGGCACGACCTTGAACAGCCGCAGTACGAAGGGCAGCAGCACCCCCGCCAGCATGGCCGAGGCTATGGCCGACGGGATCCGCCCCGCCAGCCGCCCCAGGGCCGGGATCAGACCGGTCAGGATCATCAGGACAGCGGAAATGACGAAGGCGCCGACCGCCGTCTGCCACGACAGCCCCAGGGCTGATGCGGCCAGCAGGGCTGCGCCCGGCGTGGACCAGGCCAGGACCACGGGGATCTTCAGCCGCCAACTCAGCAGGGCGCCGGGAATGCCGATGGCCAGGCACAGCGCCGTGACCATGGAGCCGATCTGGCTGGCGTCCGCGCCCAGGGCCTGCCCCGCCTGCACCACCAGGGCCACCGTGCCCCCGAACCCGATGACAGTCGCCACGGCGGCGGACGAAAAGGCGGAGGCGGGCGGGACGCGCATGGAAAAGGCCGGAGCAGTCATGCCCCGGCCTTAAACCGTCGCCGTAAAGGGGAAAAGAGCCCGATCAGCCTTCCATGTCGTCCGGCAGACCCACGGCATGGAAGCCGGCGTCGACGTGAACCACTTCGCCCGTCGTCGAACGACCCAGGTCGGAGCACAGCCACAGGGCGGCGCCGGCGACGCCCTCCATTGAGGTCTCTTCCTTGATCAGCGAGAACTGGGCGCTCTTGGAGTGCAGGCCGCGCCCGCCCGAGATGCCGGCCAGCGACAAGGTGCGCATGGCGCCGGCCGAGATGGCGTTGACGCGGATGTTCTTGGGCCCCAGGTCGCGGGCGATATAGCGGGTCGCCGCCTCCAGCGCGGCCTTGGCCACGCCCATGGTGTTGTAGTTCGGAATGACCCGTTCCGACCCCAGATAGGTCAGGGTGATCAGGCTGCCGCCGTTCGGCATCAGCTTGGCGGCCCGCTTGGACACGTCCACGAAGCTGAAGGCCGAGATGTTCATGGCCAGAAGGAAGCTGTCGCGCGTGGTGTTGTCGACGAAACTGCCCTTCAGCTCGTCCTTGTTGGCGAAGGCCACCGAATGGACGACGAAGTCGATCGTGCCGAAGGTCTTTTCCAGCTCGGCGAAGGCGGCGTCCATCGAGGCGTCGTCGGTGACGTCGGCCTGGATCAGCAGCTTGGCGCCGACGCTCTCGGCCAGCGGACGCACGCGACGCTCCAGGCTCTCGCCCAGATAGGTGAAGGCCAGTTCCGCGCCCTGGGCCGCCAGCTGGGACGCGATGCCCCAGGCGATGGAGCTGGAATTGGCCACGCCCATGATCAGGCCCTTCTTGCCCTTCATGAGATCGCCGGTCGGCATGTCCCAGCCTTCGGAAGTGGCCATGGTTCGTCTCCTGATGATTTGCGCGGAGGGTTAGCAGGCCGAACAGGCTGGCTCAACTTTTCTCCCTCCCCCTGCTGGGGGAGGGAGAGCCGGCTGTCTGTCTTACAGCAGGGCCGAAACCGCCGCCCGTGCGGCCTCGCCCAGGTCGGGGCGTTTCAGGGCCAGGGCGACATTGGCGCGCAGCAGGCCGATCTTGTCGCCGCAGTCATGGGTCACGCCTTCATATTCGACGGCGGTGAACGGTTGATCGGCCATCAGCCGGGCCATGGCGTCGGTCAGCTGGATTTCGTTGCCGGCGCCGCGTTCCTGGGTGGCCAGGAGGTCGAAGATTTCCGGCTGCAGGATGTAGCGGCCCGAGATCGACAGGTTCGACGGCGCGGTCCCCTTGGCCGGCTTTTCCACCATGCCCTTCATGGTGATGCGGCGGCCGTCGCGGCCGGCCGGATCGACGATGCCGTATTTGTGGGTCTCGCTCTCCGGCACGGCTTCGACGCCGATCAGATTGCCGCCCACGTCCGCATAGGCGTCCAGCAGTTGTTTCAGCGCGCCGGGTTGGCCGTCGACGATGACGTCGGGCAGAAGCACGGCGAAGGGTTCGCGGCCGATGATGTCGCGGGCGCACCAGACGGCGTGGCCCAGCCCCTTGGGCTGCATCTGGCGGGTGAAGCTCATCTCGCCGGCCGAGGCCAGTTCGGCGTTCATCATTTCCAGAATGTCGGTCTTGCCCTTGGCCAGCAGCTGGGCCTCAAGCTCGATCTGGTGGTCGAAATAGTCCTCGATCGCGCCCTTCGAGCGGCCGGTGACGAAGACGATATGTTCGATGCCGGCTTCGCGGGCTTCTTCGACGATGTAGGAGAGGATCGGCCGATCGACGACGTTCAGCAGTTCCTTGGGGGTCGTCTTTGTGCCGGGCAGAACCCGGGTGCCGAGGCCCGCGACGGGCAGAACGGCCTTGCGCAGACGCGCGGGCGTGGTGGTCATCAATGAATCCTGACAGCTATCCCGCCCCTCTTAGCCGGTGCGGGCCGGCGAAAGAAGGGGCGGGACGGCTGTCGGTTCCGCCTCAGCTGGCGGGACGCTGCATCGGGGTCATGGCCGTGGCGGCGGCGCGCTGGGCCTGGAGCTGGTCTTCCGGCAGCGGGATCAGGCCGCGGTCGGCCAGATAGCCGCCCTTGCCCGCCGCGCCCTCCGACAGGAATTCCTGCACGAACTGTTGCAGGCCGGGGATCACGCCGATGTGGGCTTTCTTCACATAGATGAAGAGGCTGCGCGACAGCGGATACTCGCCGCTGGCGATGGTGTCGGCGGTGGGGGCGACACCGTCGATGGTCTCGGGCTTCACGGTGTCCAGGTTCTGTTCCAGGAACGAATAGCCGAACACGCCCAGCGATCCGGGCGTGCGGCTCAGGGTCTGGACGATGGCGTTGTCGTTCTCGCCCGAGTCGATCCAGGCGCCGTCTTCACGCAGCGTGTGGGCCAGGGCCTCGAACCGGTCCTTGTCCGTCTTTTCCACGGCGGCGGCGGCGGGAACCAGCTTGGCGCCCGGCGTCATGCCCAGTTCGAGGAAGGCGTCGCGCGTGCCCGAGGTGGGGGGCGGCCCATAGACCTGGATGCGCTGGTTCGGCAGGCCGCTGTTGACCTGATCCCAGGTCTTGGCCGGGTTGGCGATGAAGGCGCCGTTCGGGCCGGGCACTTCCTTGGCCAGGCCTTCATACAGGTCGTTCAACTCAAAGTTGAAGCTGTTTCCATTGCGCGCCGTGGCGATGACGATGCCGTCGAAGCCGATCTTCAGTTCGACGATGTCGGTCACCCCGTTCTTCTGGCAGAGGTCGAACTCGGACGCCTTCATCTGACGCGAGGCATTGGCGATGTCCGGCGTCGTCGGGCCGACGCCCTGGCAGAAGGCCTGGATGCCGCCGCCGGTGCCCAGGGATTCGACGCGCGGCGCCGAACCGCCCGAGGTGCGGGCGAAATTCTCGGCGACCCGGGTTGAGAAGGGAAACACCGTCGAAGATCCTGCCGCCCAAACGCCCGACCGGGCTCCGGAGCTTCCGCCGCCGCCGTCCCCGCAGGCGGCCAGGGCCAGCAACACGGCCGCGGAGGTCGCAAGTTTCAGTGTGCGGATCATTTGAGCTCTCCCTGAGCATCGTTTCACGACGTTTAGATCAGACGAGTGTGAAGGTTTTTCAGGCGCGGCTCGACGCTCGAAACCCGAGTGCAAGGACGCAAACCGTTACAGCAGGCGCTTGCGCATGACCTGGGACAGGGTGTCGATCAGGGTCACGGCGACCACGATGACGATGGCGATGGCGGCGACGCGGCTATAGTCAAAGGCCTGGATGCTCTCGAACAGGGTCTGGCCGATGCCGCCCGCGCCGATCAGGCCCAGCACGGTGGCCGCGCGGCTGTTGGATTCGAACCGATACAGGGCGAACGAGGTCCACAGCGGCGCGACCTGGGGGAAGACGCCCCAGACGATCTCGTGCAGCTTGCCGGCGCCGGTGGCTCGCACCCCCTCGACCGGGCCCTTGTCGATCGACTCGACCGCCTCGGAGAACAGCTTGGCCAGCACCCCGCCGGTGTTCAGCGCCAGGGCCAGCACGCCCGCCAGCGGGCCCAGACCCACGGCGACGATGAACAGGGTGGCGATGACCAGGTCGGGGATCGACCGCAGCAGGTCCATGAACCGGCGCACGATGAAGACCATCCAGCCCGGCGCGATGTTGCGCGACGCCATCAGGCTGAGCGGCAGGGCCAGGAAGACGGCCAGGAAGGTGCCCCACAGGGCGATCTGCACGGTCAGCCACATCTGGCCGGCCAGGCTGGTCGTCGGCTGGGTGAATATATGGGTGAACGAGGTCCAGAAATCGCCGGGCGGGAAGATGGCCGCCCAGTCGGGGCGCAGCAGATCCGACCCATAGGTCGAGATGTTCGACGAGCCCGAGAAGAGGCGGCCGAAATTCTGCATGTCCACCTTGCCGAAACTGGCGATCAGGATGATCGCCAGACCGCCCCACAACAGGATGTCGAACAGGGTCGAGGACAGGGACTTGGTCGGCGCCGAGGGGATGGAGCCTGGGGCGACGCCGCCCCGGGCCGCCATGTCTGCGGTGACTTCGGTCAAGGCTGGACCTCGCGCTTGGTGCGCAGGGCGGCCAGATCGCGCTCGGCGGCGGCGACACCGGCCGGGTCGTTCTTGGCCTTGGCCTCAGTCAGCTTCTGGTCGGCGACCATCTCGCGCACCGGGTCCAGATAGGAGTCGTCGGCGGCGCGGAACATCGAATAGTTCAGCCCCGCCAGCACCTGGCGCTGGCGGTCGGCTTCAGGCCCCTGGCCTTGGCCATAGGTCAGGAAGAAGCTGCGCAGCTTCTCCTTCAGCGCCGGGTCCAGGTCCTCGCGGATGACGATGCCGGATTCCGGGATCGGCGGCGACACCCAGATGTCCTCGATCTGCGACGCCAGCTGCGGGTTCTCGCGGCGCATGAAGACGGTGTTGACCGAGTTGGAGGTGGCGACGTCCACCACGCCCGTGGCGACGGCGAAGGCGTTGGCCTGGTGGCTGGCCGACCGTACGGTCTTGAAGCACTGGTTCGGCACGATGCCGCGCGGATTGAACAGGAAGGTCAGGGGCGCCAGGGTGCCCGAGGTGGACTGGGCGTCGCCGATGCCGAAGTCATACTGCTTGCCGCAGGCCAGCACCTTGTCCAGCGTGATGCCCGAACCCTTACGCACGATCAGGGTCGAGGTGTAGCTGTCGCGGCCTTCCGGATCGACGATGCGGGCGATGACCTCGCCCTGGGCGCGGTCGACGGCTTCCAGCGCCGGCTTGGCCGAGAACCAGGCCACCTGGGTCTGGTTGAACCGCATGGCCTCGATCAGGACATTATAGTTGCCCGCGAAGAAGGGCTTCACCGGAATGCCGATCGCTTTGGACATGTCGTCCAGCAGCGGCTGCCACAGCGGCCCGGACGAGGCCTGGCCTTCTGCGGACAGGATCGAGAAGGTCAGCTCCGACGGCATGGATCCGGCGGCCTGTTTTTCATCGCCGCCGCCGCACGAGGCGACGCCCAGCAGCATTACGGCGGCGCCGGCCGCCGCGAACAGACGGCGGGTGGCGGAAATGCGGGACAGGCTCATGCCTTGGTCTCCCAGAACGCGTCCTCGAATTCGGGACCGTAGATATCGATCAGGCGCTGGTGATCCAGGCCCGTGGCGGGACCGTCATAGACGATCTTGCCGCCCTGCAGCGCGATGACGCGGTCGCAGTAGCGGATGGCGTAGTCGACCTGGTGCAGGGTGACGATCACCCCCATGCCGTCGCGGCGGTTCAACTCGACCAGCAGCTCCATCACCTTGCGCGCGGACACGGGGTCCAGCGAGGCGACGGGTTCGTCGGCCAGGATGGCCTTGGCGCCCTGGACGATGGCGCGGGCGATGGCGCCGCGCTGCTGCTGCCCGCCCGAAAGCGTATTGGCGCGCTGACCGGCGTAGTCGCTGACCCCGACCCGGTGCAGGGCGGCCATGGCCCGGTCCTTGTCGGCCTGGGGCCACAGGCCCAACAGCCCCTGCCAGGCCGGCAGACGCCCCAGGGCGCCCAACATGACATTGGCGAACAGGCTCAGCCGGCCGACCAGATTGAACTGCTGGAAGATCATGCCCAGCTTGCCGCGCGCCTTGCGCACCGCGCCGGTGACGCGACCGTCCTTCTGCACCGTCTCGCCGAACACGGTGATCACGCCCTTGCCGGGGTCGATCGACTGAAGTCCGGTGATCGAACGCAGCAGGGTGGACTTGCCGGACCCGGAGGGGCCGATCAGGGCGACCATTTCGCCCGAGGCGACGGAAATCGTGACGCCGTCCAGCGCCTTTCGAGATCCGAAGGTCTTCGACACGTCGCGCGCCAGGACTAGCCCGGGGGCGACGGCGGCTGCGGATGAACTCATGAACTCGCTGGGAGGCTGTGGCGAACGGGCGCCGCATGACGCGATAGGGGCGTTTGGGCAAGTCTTAATCGCACGTCGGGCGCGACCTCGTCCAGACCCCGCCTTGGCGCGTCTGCCTTCAGCGCGCCAGCGCCGCGGCTTCAAGCCGCTGAACATCGGCGGCGAGCGGCAGAGCCGCGCGAGATCTGTCCAGCGCCTCCTGCGCCAGGCTAGCGACGGGCGACGCTAGAGCCGGAGTCTTCGCCAAGGCGCCGAGCCCCTTCTGTAGTCTTAGGGCGACGACCAGATCACCCGCACCATATCGCGCGATCGGCCCGAACAGGTCTTCCAGCAGATCCTCATGGGTCACTGGGGGCGCGAACAGGCGATCACAATGGGGTTCGCGCCCCTCGCGACCGCGATCTTCGGGAGGTTGAACCCAGATGTCCAACAGCCGCACGCCTGTTCCGATCACCTGTATGGCCGTGCCCGGATCATTAACGCCGGGCGATAGGGCCTTGGCGGCTATTTCGCCTAGGACGATCATTCCGAAACGGGGGTCCTGGTCGAAGGATCGCGCATCTCCCAGGGTGAAGGCCGAACGGAAATCAGCCTGCGCCTCGTCGTCGCAGGCGGGCAGGCTGATGCGCGCCAAGACGCCGCCGCGGCGCACGAAGGCGCCGGGCACCGCCACGATCTCCACCTGGCAGTCTCGAGCCTTGGCCATGGTTTGCAGTCGTGCGGGATCGACGTTCTGGACATAGCCGGTGGTCTTGGCCGTGACATCGGCGCCGGCGTTCAGACGGCCCTCTCGGCCGCCGAAGAAGGGGTCGTCCCGGCGCGTCTCCAGCGCCTTCAGCGCGCGCGCTTCGACCAGATTGATCGTATGACCCACCCGCGCCAGGCTGGACAGGCGGTTGATCCAGGCCAGCAGCCGATAGGCCACCATCCCGACCATGGCCAGACTGACCAGGAACAGGATGGCGCGGCCGTTCTGACCATAATAGTGGGCGTTGATCGCCGTCACCGAGACGATGGCGTACAGAAACGCCCCGACAAAGGTGGCTAACGCCTTCTGGGTCTCCTCGTCGGTCGTGACCAGGGCGGCGACGCGCGGACTGGCCGCTGTGGACACCGACGTATAGGCGGTCACCATGGCCCCGACCGAGAAGGTCGCGACCCCCAGCAGGCTGGACGCCAATATGGTCAGTATGGACTCGACCGACTCGCCGCCCAGTCGTTCGGCCATATCATCGGGAACCCAGGGCGCCAGGGCGGCCGCCAGCAACGACGCCGCGACGCCCACGCCTGCATAGGCCGTCGCCTTGACCCACAGTTGGCGCGCCAGCTTGCGCCACAGGAACAACCAGCGATTCATGAAATCCTCCGCCTGCCGCAACGATCCAGAACGGCAGAGGTTGCCCCACGACGGCCCCCTAGGAATTGTGACAGCTATTCTGTCGGCCGCCCCAGGCCCCGCCACGAAAAAACCCCTTTACATGACAGTTCGATGCCCCCATATCGCGGCTTCCGGCGGACCCCGTGGTCTAACCGTTAAGCGCTGCTAACGCCGGTCTGGGTTTCACAATTAGCAGGGGGTTACGTGAATTGCGCACGTATCAGCTTCCCCTGGACCTGGTCCGTGAGCGGTCCCCTGAACGTCCCGTCGCCCTCGTGCGGCCGCGTTCGGTTTCCGTAGCGGCGCGCTGGTTCCAGGATAATCTAAAGGCCGACGTCTTCTATGCGGTGAAGGCGAACCCGTCGCGTTGGGTCGTCGAGACCCTGATCGAGGCCGGCGTTCGCGGCTTCGACGTGGCGTCCATCGCCGAGATCGAGCTGGTCCGCTCGGTCAGCCATGACGTTCGCCTGGCCTTCATGCACCCGGTCAAGAGCCGGTCTGCGATCACCAAGGCCTATTTCGAACACGGCGTTCGCACCTTCTCGCTCGACTGCGTGGATGAGCTGAACAAGATCCTCGACGCCACCGGCGGCGCAGATGATCTGAATCTCATCGTGCGTATGGCCGTCTCGGCCGACGGCGCCGCCTATACGCTTTCGGGCAAGTTCGGCGTCTCGTCGGATCAGGCGCCGGCTCTGCTGATGGAAACGCGTCAGGCGGTCAAGAACGGTCTGATGGGCGTCAGCTTCCACGTCGGCAGCCAGTGCATGCGCCCGACCGCCTACCAGGCCGCCATGGCCCAGGTCGGCCGTTCGATCAGCCGTGCGGGCGTCATCGTGGACATCGTCGATGTCGGCGGCGGCTTCCCCTCGGTCTATCCGGGCATGGTCCCGCCGGACATGAGCGAATACGCCGACGCCATCCATCGCGGCTTCAACGAGATGCCGGTGTCGGAAACGACCGAGCTGTGGTGCGAACCCGGCCGGGCCCTGGTCGCCGAATCCTCGTCGATCCTGGCCCGCGTCGATCTGCGCAAGGGCGACGCCCTGTATCTGAACGACGGCTCGTACGGTTCGCTGTTCGACGCGACCCACTCGCGCTGGCCCTTCCCGACCAAGCTGGTCCGGGACGGTGAAAGCGCCGGCGAGCTGAAGGCCTTCCAGTTCTACGGCCCGACCTGCGATTCCATCGACCATATGCCGGGTCCGTTCTGGCTTCCGGCCGACATCCGCGAAGGCGACTTCATCGAGATCGGCATGCTCGGCGCTTACGGCGTCGCCATGTCGACGGGCTTCAACGGCTATGGCGAACACGACATCGCCGCAGTCGAAGACGCCCCGATGGCCTCGCTCTACGGCCTGGCCCCGCGCTCCATCCCGACCGTGCGCACCACGGCGGAAGAGAACGCCCGCAAGGTCGTGCGTCTGTCACGCCCGAAGGGTAAGGCCGGTCAGCGCAAGTCGCGCCGGAAATAGGTCGCTTCCAACCCTATCCGCGATCCTCGGGCTCGACCCGAGGATCGGGCCGTCTGCGACTCCCTTGCGGGAAGTTCGCGGCGGCGCGTCCGACCCTCGGATCAAGTCCGAGGGTGACGGCTTGAGGCTGGGAGTCTATCGGTCCTGTCGGTCGCTCCGTCCCGGCATGTCTGCTTGTTCGACGGGCGCTCAAATCAAAGGGAAACCTCCGAAATGAACGCACCCGTCCAGGCCAATACCAAGGCCCAGCTGCTACAGAATGTCGTCGAGCACGTGGACATCACGTCCTTCGACGCGCGCCCGATCATCGACAGCATGCGCAAGATGTCCTTCAGCTCGCGCGACACCGCCCGCGCCGCCGACATCTTCTCCATGGCCATTGAGGACGAGGACTGCTCGCCCTGGCTGATCCTGGCCGGTTCGACCTCGGCCGGCGGCTGCATGCACGTCTACCGCGACATGGTGAAGTTCGGCATGGTCGACGCCGTGGTCGCCACCGGCGCCTCGATCGTCGACATGGATTTCTTCGAGGCCCTGGGCTTCAAACACTATCAGGCCGCCGGCGAGGTGGACGACAATGTCCTGCGCGAAAACTACATCGACCGGATCTACGACACCTATATCGACGAGGAAGAGCTCCAAGCCTGCGATCATACCATCCTGGAGATCGCCAACCGGCTGGAGCCGCGCGGCTATTCCTCGCGCGAGTTCATCTGGGAAATGGGCAAGTGGCTGTCCGAGGGCAACGCCAAGAAGCCCGGCTCGCTGATCCAGACCGCCTATGAAGAGGGCGTGCCGATCTTCTGCCCCGCCTTCGTCGACAGCTCGGCCGGCTTCGGCCTGGTCAAGCACCAGAAGGAACGCGCGGCCGCCGGCCAGGCCTATCTGATGCTGGACGCCATCGCCGACTTCCGCGAACTGACCGACATCAAGATCGCCGCCGGCGTCACCGGCCTGTTCATGGTCGGCGGCGGCGTGCCCAAGAACTTCGCCCAGGACACCGTCGTCTGCGCCGAAATCCTGGGCGTCGAGGCCGAGATGCACCGTTATGCGGTTCAGATCACCGTCGCCGACGTCCGCGACGGCGCCTGTTCCTCCTCGACGCTGAAAGAGGCGGCCTCCTGGGGCAAGGTCCAGACCACCCACGAACAGATGGTCTTCGCCGAAGCCACCACTGTTGTCCCCCTGATCGGCTCCGACGCCTATCACCGCGGCGCCTGGAAGGCCCGCGACAAGCGCCGCTGGAACAAGCTGTTCGAGAAGGTCTGAGCCGAAGCGACGCTAAGGTCAGGCTTGTTGCGACCGTGCGCGCTTTGAACATTCCAAGAACATCCGGAGTTTTATCCGAGGGTTCTGTACGGATTTGAGCGATAGTTTATTGCCGGATCGCTTGAATCCTGCCGAATTAGCATCACGGCGGGCGATTCGTTGCCCGTGGGTGACCGGATTGACCTGCACGTCGATCCGGTCAGCAGTCGGCAAAGGGTCGGCAGATTAGGGGCGGGGCCGCGTCTTTTGATGCGGCCCTTGCCTTGTTTGAATCATCTGATTCTGCGGGTCAACCTTGCTGAAGGCTTGATTACGCCGCGCAACCCTCGAACCCGGCCCGCAGCGCGGCCTCGTCCAGCTCGCGGCCGATGAAGACGGCGCGGCTCCAGCGGCGTTCGCTTTCGCCCCATTCGCGCTGAAGGTCGCCCTCCAGGATCATGTGGACAGCCTGGAAGACCAGACGGCGGTTCTCGCCCTGGACGTCGATGATGCCCTTGGCGCGCAGGATGTTCTGACCCTGTTCGCCCAGCAGCCGGTCCAGCCAGGCGGTGAACTTGGCGCCGTCCAGCGGACGGTCCAGCGACAGGGAGATGCCCTTGATGTCGTCCTGGTGGGCGTGACCCCTCGCGCCATGGGAATGGGCGCCATGGGAATGGTCGCCGTGCGAATGATCATGCCCGTGGTCGTGGTCATGATGATGGTGGTCGTGGCCGCAGTGCTCGTCGTGCACATGGCCGTCCGCGCCGTGCGGCGGGTTGGCGAAGTCCGGCTGGACCTCCAGAATCCGCTCCAGATCGAAGGCGCCCAGGCCCAGCACCTGGTCCAGCGGCACGTTCGACCGCTCGGCCCGGACGATGGGCGCCAGGGGGTTCAACGCCCGCAGCCGGGCCTCGACGGCGTCCAATTCTTCCGGCGTGGCCAGATCGACCTTGTTCAGGATGATGCGGTCGGCGAAGGCCACCTGTTCGCGGGCCTCCTTGGAGTCGTCCAGCCGCGCCATCACATGTTTGGCGTCCACCAGGGTGGTGACGCTGTCCAGTTGGGTCTTGGCCTTGACGTCCTCGTCGACGAAGAAGGTCTGGGCCACCGGGCCGGGGTCGGCCAAGCCCGTGGTCTCGACGATGATGGCGTCGAAGGCGGGTTTGCCGGGGCGCTGGCGTTTCATCAGGCCGGCGACCACGCGGATCAGGTCGCCGCGCACCGTGCAGCAGACGCAGCCGTTGTTCATCTCGAACACGTCCTCGTCGGCGCCGACCACCAGGTCGTTGTCGATGCCGATCTCGCCGAACTCGTTGACGATGACGGCGTAGCGTTTGCCGTGATCCTCGGTCAGGATTCGGTTCAGCAGGGTGGTCTTGCCCGCGCCGAGATAGCCGGTCAGGACGGTGACGGGGATCTTGCCAGTTGCGGCGGTCGAAACGGGGGCGGCGAGGGTGTCGGTCATAGGCCGCTAGATGGCGGCTGACGTCCTGTTTGGGAAGAGGGGGCGGTCAGGCCTTCTTCACGAACTCGACGCGTAGGACCAGGCCGCGCACCTTGTCCACATTGGCCTCGATCTCGTCGGTGTCGCCGGTCAGACGGATGTTCTTGACCAGGGTGCCGCGCTTCAGCGTCACCCCGCCCGAACCCTTGACCTTCAGATCCTTGATCAGGGTCACGTTGTCGCCGTCGGCCAGGATGTTGCCGTTCGAGTCTTTGGTCACGTCTTCGGTCATGGCGAAGCTTCTAGCGAGGGGATCGCCGAATATCCACACTCGAGATGCGGGATTTTTGCGTAGTCTCCTCCCCGCCAAGCGGGGAGGAGACATTTAATCCGGGACGTTGGCGTCCAGTTCGTCCAGCCAGACCCGCGCATTGCCGTCGGACGGGGCGCGCCAGTCGCCGCGTGGGGACAGGGAGCCGCCGGTCACCACCTTCGGCCCGTTCGGCAGGGCCGAGCGTTTGAACTGGGCGGTCTGGAAGAAGCGGATCAGGAACTTCCTCAGCCAGGCCTTGATGGTCGCCAGGTCGTATTCGACCTTTTCGTCGTCGGGCGTGTTCGCGGGCCAATGTCCGGCGCCGGCGTCGCTCCAGGCCTGGTGCGCCAGGAAGGCGACCTTGGACGGCTTCAGGCCGAAGCGGCTGATGTAGAACAGGAAGAAGTCGTTCAGCGCATAGGGGCCGACCGTCCCCTCGGTGGACTGGATCACGCCGTCCTTGGCCGGAACCAGTTCGGGCGAAATCTCGGTGTTCAGGATGGCGTGCAGGGTCGGGGTCGCCTCGGCGCCGACCAGTTCGCGATCGGCCACCCAGCGGATCAGGTGACGGATCAGGGTCTTCGCCACCCCGCCGTTGACGTTGTAGTGGCTCATATGGTCGCCGACGCCATAGGTGGCCCAGCCCAGGGCCAGTTCCGACAGATCACCGGTGCCCAGGACGAAGGCCCCGTTCTGGTTGGCCAGCCGGAACAGATAGTCGGTCCGCAGTCCCGCCTGCACATTCTCGAAGGTGATGTCGTGGACCGGTTCGCCCGCCGCATAGGCGTGGCCGATGTCCTTGAACATCTGTTCGGCGGCGGGGCGAATGTCGATCTCGGCCCCGGTGACGCCCAGGGCCTTCATCAGGGCCCAGGCGTTCGACTTGGTCCCGTCCGAGGTCGCGAAGCCCGGCATCGTATAGGCCAGGATATTGGTCCGTGGCAGGTTCAACCGGTCGAAGGCGCGGCAGGCGACCAGCAGGGCCTGGGTCGAATCCAGCCCGCCCGACACCCCGATCACCAGCCGTTCGGCCTGGGTCGCCGTCATCCGCCGCATCAGGCCCTGGACCTGGATGTTGAAGGCCTCGTAGCAGTCCTGATCCAGCCGCCCGGCGTCGTCGGGCACGAAGGGGAAGCGGTCCAGCGGCCGGATCAGCTCGCTCTCGACCGCGTCTTCGCGCGCCATGAAGGGCACGACGGTCGCCGGCTCGCCCTCGACACGGGCGCATTCGGCGAAGGTGCCGTTCCGCAGCCGATCCAGCCCGATCCGGTCCACGTCCACGTCGGCGAGGGTCAGATGGTTCTCCAGGGCGAACCGTTCGCCTTCGGCCAGTTTCGAGCCCAGTTCGTGGATGGTCGCCTGACCGTCCCAGGCCAGGTCGGTGGTGCTCTCGCCCCAGCCTGATGCGGTGAAGACATAGGCCGACAGGGTGCGGGCCGAATGGCTGGCGCTCAGCATGGCGCGCTCGTCGGCCTTGCCGATGACGATGTTGGACGCCGACAGGTTCAGCAGGATGCGCGCCCCCGCCAGGGCCGCGCGGGTCGAGGGGGGCAGGGGCGCCCAATAGTCCTCGCAGATCTCGACCGCGAAGACGAAGCCCGGCCGGTTGACCGCCTCGAACACCAGGCCGGGGGCGAAGTCCACCGTCTCGCCGTTCAGCCGGATCTCGTCCTCGGCGCGGGCCGTCGCCGGGGCGAACCAGCGTTTCTCGTAATATTCCCGGTAGTTGGGCAGATAGGTCTTGGGCACGACCCCCAGAACCTCGCCGGCGCCCATGACCACAGCGCAGTTGTACAGGGCGTCGCCGTTGCGGATCGGCGCCCCGACCACCGCCACTAGATCGTGCTCGCCCGTCGCCTGGGCGATGACCGCGATCTGACGCTCCACCTCGTCCAACAGGGCGGCCTGCATATGCAGGTCGTCGATGGCGTAGGCCGACAGCGACAGTTCTGGAAACACCATCAGGTCCACGCCCTGATCGGCCGCCTGACGGACCAGGGCCAGGTGCTCTTCGGCATTCGCCTTCGGATCGCCGACATGGCTGACCGGGGTCGCCGCCGCCACGCGCACGAAACCGTGGGTCTTGGGGGAATGGAACGGGGTGGTGTCGGCCATCGGATCGTCCGCTGCTCCGGCGCGCGCCGGTCGTCGATCTCCATATAGGCGGGAATGACGGCGGGAGAGAATCCTCTCCCGCCGTCGTGTCGCATTTCGGACGGATCAGCCGCCCATGGCGACGAAGGGCCCGTTCAGGAATTTCGGTTTGCCATAGGCCAGCCTCTGGCCGTCGTCGGCCAGGACGCGGCCGCCGGCCGCCTCCAGCACGGCCTGACCCGCCGCCGTGTCCCATTCGGACGTCGGGCCGGAGCGCGGATAGGCGTCGAACCGGCCCTCGGCGATCAGGCAGAACTTCAGCGACGAATCCGTGCCTTGCCAGCGGGTGCAGCCGTGGCGGGCGGCCAGACGCGCGGCCTCTTCGTCAGTGACGCTATGGCTCAGCAGGGCCATGCCCTCTTGCGGCCGGTCCCGAACCCGGATCGGACGCCAGTCGGCGCCGGCATGGGCCTCGCCTTCCTGCTGTTCGCCGAACTGGCGACGGAAGGCGCCGCCGCCCGGGACGTCGGTGCGCCAGGTGGTCGCGGTCGCCGGGGCGGTGACCACGCCCGCGACCGGATAGCCGGCGTTCATCAGGGCGATGTTGACGGTGAAAGCCTCGCCGCCGCGCACGAACCCCTTGGTGCCGTCCAGCGGATCGATCAGCCAGAACCAGTCGTCGGCCGAGGCCGGGGCGCCGTTCGCGGCCACGGCCTCCTCGGCCACCGTCTGGACGCCGGGATAGAGGGCGGCCAGCCGTTCCAGGATCAGGGCCTCGGCGGCGCGGTCCGCCTGGGTGACAGGGCTGTCGTCCGACTTGGTCTCGACCGCCGTGTCGCTGCGCCAGTAGGGCAGGATCAGGCGCGCGGCGTCTTCGGCGATCTCTGCGATCGCCAGGGACAGGGCGCCGGAAGTCAGATCCAGCGCCAACATGTTTTGGGGGGAGGTCGTCATCGCGGGCTCGATAGACCATTGCGGCGGTTCCATGAACCGGCAAATCACGTCAACTTCACGCGTGATACGAACTGTGACCTGAACGCCGACGAAAGTATGCTGGCCTCCATGACTTCGATTGACGCCGCTCAACGCCCGCTGGATCTGCCTGTCGACGGCGCGGAATTGGCCACCTTCGTCGCCGCCAAACTCTGCCACGACTTCATCAGCCCGTCGGGCGCCATCGTCTCTGGCCTTGATCTCATGAAGGATCCATCGGCCCAGGACATGCGCGACGACGCCATGGCCCTGATCGAACAGAGCGCGCGGAAGATGGTCGCCCTGGTGCATTTCGCCCGCGTCGCCTTCGGCGCCGCGACCACCAGCGAGCGGTTCACCGCGCGCGAACTTCAGGCCCTGGTCGTCGGCATGACGGAGGGCGGCCGCGCCTCTCTGGACTGGCGCATCGCGGAGGGTGAATTCTCCAAACCCCAGGCCCGCGCCCTGACCAACCTAGCCTATCTGACCATCGGCGCCTTGCCGATGGGCGGCAATGCGGTGGTGCAGTCGCGCGTGGAGGACGGCGCCCTGTTCATCGAGGGTTTCGCCGAAGGCTCCCGCGCGCGGCTCAAGCCGGAGGCGGTTACGGGCTTGGCCGGCGAGCGGCTGACCGAGGGGCTGGCGGGCCAATGGATCCAGCCCTACTGGCTGTGGCTGACCGTTTCAGAGGCCGGCGGCGCCCTGGATGTGACAGTTGAGGACGGCCGGGTCACGCTCGCCGCGCGAATGCCGGCTTGAGCCATTTCCCAACGACTCGTTAACTGGAATCGCGCGATGCTGCACGACGCGTGACTTGTGCCAGAGTCCAGCGCCTGGGAGCCCGTCTTGGATTTCAAAACCTGCCTCATCGTCGACGACAGCCGGATCATCCGCAAGGTGGCTCGGCGGATCGTCGAGGGCCTCGACTATGAGGTGGACGAGGCGGCGGACGGGGCGGAGGCCTTGGCCTACTGCTCGGGCGCCATGCCGGACATGCTGCTGATCGACTGGAACATGCCGGTGATGGATGGGCTGACCCTGCTGCGGCGGCTGCGCGCCCTGCCGGGCGGCGACCGGCCCAAGATCCTGTTCTGCACCATCGAGACGCGCCCGGAACGGATCGCCGAGGCCCTGGCCGCCGGCGCCGACGACTATGTGATGAAGCCTTTCGACGGCGAGATACTTCAGTCCAAGCTGATGGAGGTCGGTGCGATCGCGGCATGACTCCAGAGGACTTCGACAGGCTGCAGGGACTATTGGCCACGCGCGCCGGCTATCGGCTGACGCGGGATCGCATCCACCTGGCCGAACACAGGCTGGGGCCGATCGCGCGCCGCGAGGGTTACGCCAATGTCGAGGCCCTGTTGTGGAACCTCTGGTCCAACCCTGTCGCCTCCCTGGGCTGGGCGGTGATCGAGGCGTTGCTGAACGCCGAGACCTGGTTTCGGCGCGACCGTTCGCCCTTCGTCGTACTGGAGAAGGAACTGCTCCCAGCCCTGAGCCGCGTTCGGCCGGGCGGGCGGGTCAGCGTCTGGTCCGCCGGTTGTTCGACCGGCCAGGAGGCCTGGTCGATCGCCATGGCCGGGCTGGACATCGGCGTGCCCCTGGATCTGACCGCCACAGACCTGTCGCAGCGTGCGGTCGAAAAGGCGCGTTCGGGTGTCTATACAGGCTTTGAAATCCAGCGCGGCCTGACCGCTCGCACCATGCTGCGCTGGTTCGAACCGGTCGAAGATAATTGGCGGGTGCGCGAAGAACTGGCCGCCTCGGTCCGTTTCGGTCGGGCCAATCTGCTGGACGAGCCGACCGACGACGCCCGCTTTGACGTCATCTTCTGCCGCAATGTGCTCGGCGACATGGAGCCTGCGCGGCGCGCCCGCGTGCTGGACGGGCTGGAACGCCGGCTGGTCGACGACGGCTGCCTCTTCCTCGGTCTGGATGAGCAGCTTGAGGGCGAGACTGTTGCCTTCCGTCCCGTCAGCGGCCGCAAGGGGCTGTACGTCAAAAGCCCCTCGGCCCTTCGCCGCGCGGCCTGATCCGCGGCGACGGCGCGTCAGGCCGTCATGATCTTCTGCAGCACCGACAGCGGGACCGATCCGTTCGCCAGGACCTTGTCGTGGAAGGCCTTCAGATCGAAGTCGGCGCGTGCCTGTGCCTCCCGGCGCAGTCCGGCGATGACGGTGTGGCCGATCTTGTAGGAGCAGGCCTGGCCCGGCATGACGCAGTAGCGGTCGATCTCGCTGGCCGAGGCGTCGCCCGGCTTGGCGCCCGAGGCGGCCATATAGTCGATGGCTCGCTGGCGGCTCCAGCGCTCGTGGTGCAGTCCGGTGTCGACCACCAGCCGCACTGCCCGGAACAGGTATGAGCCGAGGAAGCCGACCCGTCCCAGCGGATTTTCGGCATAGACATCCAGGTCGTCGGCGGCGACGCTTTCGGCATACAGGGCCCAGCCCTCGTTGAAGGCCGAGAAGCCGCCGGCGCGGCGGTAGATCGGCAGGCTGTCCATCTCCCGCGCCAGGGCGACCTGCAGGTGATGGCCCGGCGAGGCCTCGTGATAGGTCAGGGTCGGCAAGGCGAACTTGGGCCAGTTGGCCGTGTCGCGCAGGTTGATGTAATAGGCGCCCGGCCGCGACCCATCCAAGGTCGGCGCCTGATAATAGCCGCCGGGCGCCCCGACCTCGATCGAAGGCGGCACGCGGCGGACTTCGACCTTCGATTTCGGCAGATGGCCGAAGACGCGCGGCAGGAGAGGCTGCAAGGCTTCGACCTGGGCGTTCAGCGAGGCGATCAGCTCGACCTTGGCCGCGTCGGTGTTGGGCCACAGCTGGGCGGGGTCGGCGTTGAGGGCGGCGATCCGTTCCCCCACCGTGCCCTGGGTCAGGCCCTGGGTCTTCAGTATGGCGTCGATCCCGGCGCTGATCTCGGCGACCTGTTCCAGTCCCATGCGGTGGATCTCGCCGGCGGACAGGTCGGTGGTGGTGTAGGTTTTTAGGTTCTGGGCGTACAGTTCGTCGCCGCGCGGGAAGCGCCACACCCCGACGTCTTCGGAAGCCCTGGACTGTTGGGCCTTCAGGGTTTCGGCCTGGCGGGCCAGGGCCGGCTTGACCTTGTCCTCGACCAAGGCGGCGGCGCGGGCGCTCCAGTCGCCGGGGATCCCCTTCTCGCCGGTCTTGCGGCCCAGCGCCTTGACGAAGGCCATGTCCGCGCCGGGCAGACCGGCCAAGGTCTCCAGCTGGCGCAGGGTCTTGCCCATCAGCACGGACGAGAGGACGATGTCGCGATCCCCGTCGATCCGGACCCGCTCGGTCTCTTGATCCAGCACGACGCCGAAGGCCTCGACACGCGACAGGAAGGCCTCGGCGTCCGCCGGCGTCTCGATCCGGTGCTGGTTCTCCAGGAAGTCCGGCACGTTGAAATAGGCGCCGGACATCTGGGTGACGACATAGGGGCCCTGATAGCCGCCGCCGCCCACCGACCCATAATCGAAGCTCGCCGCACTGGCCGCCGTCTCGCCGGTGAAGGCGGCGATCTCGTAGGTGACCAGCGAGGCCGGGCTCAGACCTGCCGTGGGGAAGGCCTGTAGCGTCCGCCACCGTTCGACGGCCTGGGCCTTGTCCCGGGCCACGTCGGCCGGGCCGCGCTGTGACAGTCGACCGGACAGATGGGCCCGCTCGCCCTTGTCGAGGCCCAGGCTGGTCGCGCTTTCGGGGCGTTCGTCGATATTGTCGTTGAACCAGCCGGTCAGCAGGGCGTCCAGCCGTGCGTCGGCGTCGGGCGTCTGCTGGAAGGCCTTGGCCGCGACTTGGTCGGGCAGGACGGTGGTCAGGCCCAGCCCGGCGGCGGACAGCATCAGACGGCGACGATCGATCATGGCGGGCCTTCTTTGGAAACAGAGGCCGCATTGGTCCGCGCTTCGCCGGCTCTGGCAAGTGCGTCGACCGTCGCCGCCAGAGATGCGGGCAGGTCAGCCCGCGTGCAGTTCCTGTTTCACCCGTTCCGCCAAGGTCTTGATGTCCAGAGGCTTGGGCAGGAAGGAGACGCCGACCTCGTCCTGAAGCAGGTCCGAAAAGTCGCTTTCGGCATAGCCCGAGATGAACATGACCGGGGCGTCGCCCAGGTATTTGCGCGCCTTTTTCAGCAACGACGGGCCGTCCAGGCCAGGCATGATGACGTCGGAGATCATCATGTCGATCTGGCCCGCATATTCTTCGGCCAGGATCAGGGCCTCCTCGCCGTCGGCGGCCTCGATCACCTCATAGCCGCGCTGACGCAACAGACGGGCGGCGATGCCGCGCACGGCGTCCTCGTCCTCGACGAACAGGATGCGGCCGGCGCCCGACAGGTCGCGCGGCGCCTTGACCTTGACCTCGACCGGCTGAACCTCGGCCAGTTCCGCCTCGCCGGCGGCCGGCAGGAAGATGCGGAAGGCCGCGCCCATGCTCATGCCGTGCGGGCCCTCGATATTGCTGACCGAGATATGGCCGCCGGCCTGCTGGGCGATGCCGTAGACGGTGGCCAGGCCCATGCCGGTGCCCTCGTTCACCGCCTTGGTGGTGAAGAAGGGTTCGAAGATCTTGTCCACCAGTTCAGGCGGCACGCCGGGGCCAGTGTCGGACACTTCGATCAGGGCGACTTCGTCGGTGGGGGCGTCGAGCCAGCCCAGTTGACGAGCCTCGCTTCCGGTCAGGCGGCGGGTGGTGATGGTCACGACGGCGTCGCCCGGCTCCACAACGCCGCGCATGGCGTCACGGGCGTTGACGGCCAGGTTCATCACCGCCGTCTCCAGCTGGCTCTTGTCGGCCAGCACCACCGGCAGGTCGCGGCCGTAGTCGGTCTCCAACCGCACGTCCTCGCGCAGCAGGCGGCGCAGCAGGACGGCGAACTCGCCGACCAGTTCGCCCAGGTCCAAACGTTCGCGCCGGACGGTCGATTTGCGCGAGAAGGCCAGCAGCTTGCGCACCAGGTCGGCGGCGCGGATGGCGGTCTGGCGGATCTCGTTCAGTCCCTCGTAGGAGGGGTCGCCGACCGGATGCCGCTCCAGAAGACCCGACAGCTGAAGCTGGATGGCCGTCAGCAGATTGTTGAAATCATGCGCCACGCCCCCGGCCAGCTGGCCCACGGCCTGCATCTTCTGGGCCTGGGACAGCTGAAGCTCCATCGACTTCTGCGCCGAGACGTCGAACAGCCAGATGCGCTGCCGCCCGCCCTCGGGCGCCACATACAGGTGCAGCATCTTGTCGGGGTGGGCGCGGGCGACCAGTTCGACCGGGCCGGACGATCCGGCGGCCAGCTTCACCCGGGCCTCGCTCACGCCCAGGGGGTCAAACAGGTGCCCGAAGGCGGCGTCGCGGGCGGCGTTGGGGCCGGTCAGCACGGCCAGGGCGGCGTTGGCCTCCGCCGCCCGTCCGGCGAACAGGTCTGCGCCGTCGATCACGGCTGAGCCGAAAGGCGCGCCGGCGGCCATGGCCCGGGATTCGCCCGCGCCGGCGCCAGTGGCCGGGGTCGGCGCGGCGGCCAGGGGCAGGACGGCCTCGGGCGCGACCCGCATCAGGAACCGGTCGTCGCCGGCCCTGCCGATGACGACCTCGGCCTCGCGCTCGCCGATCTGGACGATGGCGTGGCCCGGCTCGCCCCGGCGCGCCTGGGCGAAGGCCATGTACAGGGCCTGGGCCGACTTGCCGCGGGGCAGGGCGGTGGTGGCGCCGTCGGCCTCGGCCCAGGCGGCGTTGAAGGCCAGGATCTGGCCGGTGTCCCACACCAGGGCCGCCGGCTCGGGCATGGCGTCCAGCAGGTCCACCGCGACATCGCTGGACGGCTTGACCGAGCCGGCGCGGCGAAATCCAAACAGGCCGATCAGGGCGATCAAACCGACGGTGATGATCAGAATCATGCCCGGGGCCGAGGTCGGATTGGTCTTGAACGCCGGATAGGCCAACGCCGCGACCGCCACGACGACGCCGAAGGCCGTCGCGGCGGACAGGAGATCGAACGAACTGCGACGGATGGGCGTCATGCGGCCTCGCGAATCAGAGGAGCGATCATAACCCCAAATGGGGCTGCAAGCCTTACAGGGTCTTACCGGCGTTTGCGCGACTGGAAGACGAAGCCGATGATCTTGGCGGCGGCCTCGAAATGTTCTTTCGGAATGACCGCGTCCACCTCGACAGAGGCGTACAGCGCGCGAGCCAGGGGGACGTTCTCGACGATCGGCACCTTGTGCTCCCTGGCCACCTCCCGGATGCGCATGGCCAGGGCGTCGACGCCCTTGGCGACGCAGACGGGCGCGCCGTCGCCCTGGTCGGGTTCGTAGCGCAGCGCCACCGAGTAGTGGGTCGGGTTGGTCACGATCACCGTGGCCTTGGGCACATTGGCCATCATCCGTTGACGACTGCGCTGCATACGGATCTGTTTCAACTTGGCCTTGACGTGGGGATCGCCCTCGGACTGCTTGTAGTCCTCCTTGACCTCTTCCTTGGTCATCATCATCCGTTTGGCGAAGCGGAACTTCTGCCAGATGAAGTCGGCCCCCGCCGTGGCCCCCAGCAGGATGACCGCCGCCACGAACAGGGCCAGGGCCATGTCCCGCGCCAGCGGCAGGATCGCCAGCGGGCTCATGGCCACCATGTTCTCGAACTCGCGGACATGGGGCTTCAGCACCATCCAGCAAACGACGCAGACCGCGATCAGCTTCAGGAAGGTCTTGACGAACTGGGCCAGGCCGTCGGGACCGAAGATCCGTTTGAACCCTTCCAGCGGGTTCACCGCCGACCATTTCGGCTTCAGCTTCTCCGCCGTGAAGATCAGGCCGGACTGGGCCAGGTTGCCGCCCGCGCCGCCGATGATGGTGGCCAGCATGACGGCGCCGAGGAACGGGGTCATGGCCCACAGGGCCCTGCCCAGGATCTGCACGCCGCCGCCGGATTCGAGCATTCCCAGCATCTCGTGGGGCTGGGCGATGAAGGGGGCCAGTTGTTCGGCCATGGACGAGGCGAACCACCCGCCGCTGGTCAGGACGACCGCCGCAGCCCCGGCCAGGGACAGCACCTGCGCGACATCGGGCGATTTGGCGGAATCGCCCTTCTTGCGCGCCTCCTCGAGTTTTCGTGGGGTCGCGTCTTCGGTTTTAGACTCGGGATCGGCGCCTTCAGCCACCGGCGCCTCCCCCCAGCGCGCCCGCCGCGAACACCTCGGCGAGGCGGCGGTAGCGGTCGATGAAGACGGTGCCCAGGGCGCCCAGGCTGAGCGCGAAGATGGACAGGCCCAGGATGACGCTCAACGGCGCGGCGGCGAAATAGACCTGGAAAGACGGCATGACCCGCGCCACCAGGCCCGAGGCCAGGTTGAAGATCAGGGCGAAGACCAGCACTGGCGCCGACAGCTGCACGCCCAGCAGGAAACTGTCGCCCAGGGTCCGCACGGCCATCTCGGTGAAATCGCTCATCATCAGGGGGCGGGCCGGAGCGATCAGATCATAGGAGCCGACCATGCCGGCGATGAACAGGTGATGGGTGTCGGTCGCGAAGATCAGCGTCACGCCGAACAGCATAAGGAACGAGGCCACGGTCGAGCCCGGCTGGGCCTGCAGTGGATTGGCCGTCTGGGCGAAGCTGAGCGTGGTTTGAAGCGACACGATTTCGCCCGCCGTCGTCAGCGCCGTCAGGAACATGCGCAGCAACATGCCGATCATCAGGCCGGTCGCCACTTCGCGGATCACCCAGCCGGCCATGCCGCCCAGGGTCTCGGGCAGACCGGGAAGGCCGGCGCGCACCACCGGCCACAGCGCCAGGCTGATCACCAGGGCCAGGGACAGCCGGATGCGCGGTGAGACATAGGTCTCGCCGATGCCGGGAATCAGCATCAGGATCGCCCCGATCCGGGCGAAGATCAGTCCGCCCGCCCAGACCTGATCTGCGGTGGCGTAAGCCTCCACCGCGTCACATGCCCGCGATACGGGCCGCGATCTGACGCATGAAGCCGCCCAGCAAGGCCCCCATCAGCGGCAGGAACAGCAGCAGGGAGACGAAGATGGCGATGATCTTGGGCGCATAGATCAGGGTCTGTTCCTGGATCTGCGTCAAGGCCTGGAACAGGCCGATCACCACGCCGACGACCAGACCCACGATCAGCACGGGCAGGCACAGCTGGATCGTCAGCCAGATGGCGTCGCGCCCCACATCCAGAACTTCCGCGCCGTTCATCGCCTCACGCTCCCGCAAATCACTGGGCAGAAAATGCCGGGAGGATGGTTAACGGGTAGATAATGACTGATCCGACTCCTGCGCTTTTCGGTCGGGACAAGACAGGATCAGAGCCCTATCCGGGCCAATGTCATAACCGGGTTCAGGGCGACCTGCGCCGCCCTGCCGTAGGATAAAATTGTAGCTGCAATTCTGCCGGCGGCTTGCTGTGAACGCCACGATCTTCCGCTTGGCGCGACCCGTAGATGTGTCTCAGGCGAGGCGGAGCTTTCGTCTGAAAGCGACCAGAAAGTGTATGGTTAGAGGCGCATCGGCTGGAGCTGGAGGCTAAAAAAATGCATTGATAGTAGAGGCTTATGGATAAGTATAACTCCCTATCGGGCGTTTGAAGTCGACTTAACCATATCCACTGATGGTGAGCATAAGTTGTGTTTTTCGCGCTGCGGAGATGGGGTTAGGGATGAGGAAGCGCCTACCAGTAGATGTGGCTGTCGAGGTTCGTGATGTTGCGAGCCGCCGAGGGTCCACGTCCGCGACCGATGACACGTTGGTCGTCCAGCCGGCGCTGATTTTCGTCCTGATCGCCCTCGGATATTCGGCTGTCTGCAATCTGCCCCAGGACGCAAGCTCGCCGGTCGCGTCCGCCGCTCGTCATGATCGATTTTTCGGGAGATAGGTTATGCGTTTCACCATCAAGGCCAAGTTGATCGTGACGTTCGGGGTACTGATCGCGGCGATCGCCGTTTTGGTCGGCGTCTCTCTCAGTCATCTGTCATCGCTGCACGCCGCCATCCATGAGGTGGTCGCCGGGCCGGCCACCCAGTTGAGCCGGGCCCAGAGCATCCAGACCGAGTTCAGCAGCTATGTGAGGCGTGAGCGCGGCATGCTGCTGACCACGGACCCGGAAGCGGTCCGTGAGCTTTCCGACGAAGTAGGACAGGGCCGAGGCATGTTGGAGGAACTGCTGGCGCAAGGCCAGGCGGCCGCGTCGGTAGAAGCCAAGGCCGATTGGGTTTCGCTGGCGAACGCCTGGACGGAATACAAGCCGATCAGCGAAGAAATTCACAGGCTGGCGCTGGCCGGCGACAACACCGGCGCCAAGGTGTTGATGATGACCGAGGCGCGCGCCAGTCTTTCTGCGATCGAGGACGCCGCCCAAAGCATCGTCGCGACGGACAAGACGCTGATGGCGCAGGCCGAGGAAGGCGCCAAGGCGGTGTTTGAAGAGGCGCGTTTAGGCCTGATCGTCGCTGGCGTCTTCTCTCTACTCGCCGCCGTCTTCGGTTGCGTCTGCATCACCCTGGTGGTCCGGAAAGGACTGATCCGCGCCACTGAAGCGGTTCGCGCCGTCGCCGAAGGCGACCTGACCCAGGCGATCGTCGTCACCAATCGAGACGAAATCGGCGATATGCTGGGGGACCTCAACCGGATGATCGAACGCCTGCGCAGCGTGGTCGGCGATGCGCTGACGGCCGCCGACAACGTCTCCGCAGGAAGCCAGGAACTGTCGTCTTCGTCCGAACAGATGAGCCAGGGCGCAACCGAACAGGCCGCCGCCGCCGAGCAGGCCTCGTCTTCGATGGAAGAGATGGCGGCCAACATCAAGCAGAACGCCGACAACGCCGCCCAGACCGAGAAGATCTCGCGTCAGTCGTCCAGGGACGCGGAAATCAGCGGCGAGGCCGTGCACCGCGCCGTCGAGGCCATGCGCACCATCGTCGCCAAGATCGGCATCGTGCAGGAGATTGCGCGTCAGACCGATCTGCTGGCCCTGAACGCGGCGGTCGAGGCCGCCCGCGCCGGGGAACACGGCAAGGGCTTCGCCGTCGTCGCCTCGGAAGTGCGCAAGCTGGCCGAACGCAGCCAGACGGCCGCCGCCGAGATCAGCTCGGTCTCGGGCGACACCGTCAAGGCGGCCCAGGAAGCCGGCGACATGCTGCAACGCCTGGTGCCGGACATCCGCAAGACCGCCGAACTGGTGTCCGAGATCAGCGCCGCCTGCCGCGAGCAGGACGTCGGCGCCAGCCAGATCAATGAGGCCATCCAGCAACTGGACAAGGTCATTCAGCAGAACGCCGGCGCGGCCGAGGAGATGTCGGCCACCTCCGAGGAACTGGCGGCCCAGGCCGAGGAACTGCAGACCTCGATCGCCTTCTTCCGCACGGACGCCGAAAGAACACCTGCCCGTGCCGCGGCCTCAGCCTCGACCTTCAGGTCCACGGTCAAGCCGGCTGTCCGGCCGGTCGTCAAGGCCGCGCCGGCCAAGTCCTCGGTCCGCGCCCAGCAGGCCCGCGCCAAGGGCTTCGCCCTGGACATGACCACGGGCGGCGCGGACGCCGAGGACATGGACTTCCGGGAGAGCGCATGATGTCCGGCGCCGAAGAGGGTCAGTATGTCGCGTTCGGCCTGGGCGATGAAGTCTTCGCCGCCCCGGTCGGCCTAGTGCGGGAAATCCTGACCTATCAACCGCCGTCGCGCATCCCCAACAGTCCCGACTATCTTCTGGGGCTGACGGACGTGCGGGGGCAGGGGGTTCCCACGGCGGATCTGCGGATCCGCCTGGGCATGGCGCCGACCGAACCGACGTTGAACACCCGTATCCTGGTGTTGGACATTCCGTTGGAGGACCGGACCCTGAGCCTGGGTCTGGTCGCCGACCGGGTCCTGGAGGTGACGGCCTTCACCGCCGATCAGATCGAGTCCTCGCCCGACATCGGGATCAAGTGGCGTTCAGACTATATCGAGGGGGTGGTGAGACATGACGACGGCTTCGTCGTGCTCATTAACCTGCCCCAACTGCTGTCGACGACGGACGCCGTCGTTCTGGGGGCGATGTCGTAGACCGACCCCGGCGCACCTGAGCGCAACGGCGCAGACGAGCTGTCCGGCGCATTGGCGAAGTTCCCGACCAGCCGGGTGCGTCTGAATCGGTCGCCGCGACGTAAATGGCGGGCGGAAGGCTTTCCCTTCTCCGCTTCCCCTCGCTAATAGGCCCGCAATGACCAACGCGCCCCCCATCCCCCCCGCCTCCCGTCTGACCCAGGCCGATGCCGAAGCCGCCGTGCGCACCCTGATCGAATGGGCAGGGGATAATCCCGATCGCGAGGGGCTGCTGGAGACGCCGGCGCGGGTGGCGCGCAGCTATCGCGAGCTGTTCTCGGGTTACGAGGTCGATCCCCTCTCCTATCTGGAGAAAACCTTCGAGGAGACCGGCGGCTACGACCAGCTGGTAGTGCTGAAGGACATCCGTTTCGTCAGCTTCTGCGAGCACCATATGCTGCCCGTGGTGGGCAAGGCCCACGTAGCCTATCTGCCGACCGACCGCGTCGTCGGCATCTCCAAGCTCGCCCGTGTGGTGCGCGGTTTCGCCCGGCGCCTGCAGATCCAGGAGAAGATGACGGCCGAGATCGCGGAGGCTATCCAGACCGTGCTGCGACCCCAGGGTGTCGGGGTGGTGATCGAGGCCGAGCACAGCTGCATGACGCTGCGCGGCGTCAATGCGCCGGGCGCCAGCCTGTCGACCAGTCACCTGATCGGCGTGGTCCGCAATGATCCCCGCACCCGCGAGGAGTTCCTGCGCCTCGTGCGTGGCTAGAGGCTCCTCCGGCCCGGCATTTGCGAGATCGGGATCATAGGAGGCGTTCGCCGTGCCCTGGAGCCTGATTTCGACCCGAAACGAGACAACGCCGATCGCCCGAGGCGGCTGGCTGGACGCGCTGCGTTTCATTGTGGCCTTCCTGATCATCCTGCATCACTTCCAGGGGGCGGGGCCGGTTCCTCTGGCCGAAGCGGTGCATCCGGTGTTCGCGCGCGGCGGTTTCCTGCTGACCAACTTCTTCCTGATCGACTCCGGCTATGTGCTGATGCGGGTCTATGGGGCCGCCGTGGAACAGGGTCGGATGTCGGCGGGCGACTTTGTGCTGAAACGGGTCCTTCGCGTGGTCCCCGCCCACCTGATCATGGGGCTGTCGCTGGTCGCCCTGGTGCTGGTGAGCGAGGCGGCCGGGGCGGCGCCGCGAAATCCTGAATGGTTCCGCTGGGACCAGCTGCCGGCCCAGTTGCTGCTGCTGCAGTCCTATGGCGTGCCCGGCGGCCTGGGCTGGAATGCGCCGACCTGGTCGATATCGGCCCTGATCGGCTGCTATCTGTGCTTTCCCTGGATCCTGCGCGGCCTGACGCGCCTGGGGCCGTGGGGCGCTCTGGTCCTGGGGTTGGCCGTCTATCTGATGGCCAACCAGCTGTGCTGGAGCCTCCTGGGCTATCCGGTTTATCAGATGCCGATGGGCTACGGCTTCGTGCGCGCTCTGCCGCTGTTCTTCCTGGGCATGAGCCTGGCCTGGTTCGCCCAGAAGATCTGGATCAATCCTCGCCTGGCCGGCTGGGTCGGCGTCGCGGCCTTCTTCGGCCTGGCCCTCGCGCAGGCCTTCGGCAAGAACGCCCTGATCTCCCTGGCGATGATCTCCCTGATCATTCTCGCCGCCGGCGCCGTGCCGGTGCGTCGCCCGTCGAAGCTGGTGGAGACCGCCGCCATGGTCTCCTTCTCGATGTTCATTTCAAATGAGGTGGTCCGCATCGCCTGGTTCGGGGTGGTCAATGCGGCTGCGGCCCGCTTCGCCCTGTCGGCGCCCGTGCAGTGGGCGCTGTGGGGCGGCGGGGTGCTGGCGGCAGTCGCCTTCGCCTTCGCTTTCCATTTCGCGATCAACGACCGGATCCAGTCGCGGATCCGGACATGGCTGAAGCGCCGCCGGGGCGGACGTCCGGCGACCCCGGTGGAAGCGGGGCCGGTGGTCTCGCTCGAGGGGTAGGGCCTCAATCCTCGTCGTCGTCCTCGGACGGTTCAGGGATTTCAGGCGTGACCACGGTCGGGGCGATGGTCTTGATCTCGCCCAGCTTGGCGCCGGGGAAGGCCAACAGAACCGCCTTGATGAAAGGGTCGGCCTCGACCTTCTCGCGTTCGGCGGCCCGTTCCTTCTTCTGACGCTCGATCAGGGTCTCGCCCCCGCCCTGTCCGTTGGCGGCGATCAGCCAGGTGCGGCCGGTCCATTCCCGCAGTCGGCCGGCCAGGCGCCGGGCCAGTTCGACCGGCGCGCCCTCGACGCTTTCATAAACGATGGCGCCGGGCTTGAACGAGACGGGTTTGACGAACCGTTCGACGTCCATCTGCAGCCCGACTTCGCGTTTCTCGCCGATCAGGGCGACCACCTGTTCGAAGCTCTGCGGATCGGGCAGGGCGGGGGCCATGACGGGTCGGGCGGCCAGTTGCGCGGACGTTCCGCCGCCTCCACCGCCGCCGCCGCGCGGGGCCGAACCGCCGCCGAAGGGTTCGCCCGACTGAAGCCGCTTCAACGCCTCCTCCGGTCCCGGCAGGTCGGCGGCATAGGCCAGGCGGACGATAGCCATTTCCACGGCGTCGGCGGGATTGGGCGCGCGTCTCACCTCGTCCAGCGCCTTCAGCAGCATCTGCCAGGTGCGCGACAGGGTGGCGGCCGGGATGGCGGCGCCCAGGGCGGCCAGCTTCTGGGCCTGGTCGTTGGGCAGGCGGGTCGCGTTCGGGCCCAGCATCTTGGCGACCGAGGCGGCGTGGCAGTGTTCCAGCAGGTCGTTGGTCACCTGCACCGGATCGGCGCCGAAGCCGTACAGGGTACGGAAATTCTCAAGCGCCTCCGGCGTGCGGCCGGCCATGACGGACTCGAACAGGGCGATGGTCTGGCTACGGTCGGCCAGGCCCAGCATGTCGCGCACGGTCTCGGTCTTGACCATCTCGCCGCGCTCGGCCTGGACCAGGGCCTGGTCGAGCAGGGACAGGCCGTCGCGGACCGACCCCTCGGCGGCGCGCGAGATCAGGGCCAGGGCGTCCTGTTCGATCTTCATCCCCTCGCGCTCTGCGATCCGGCCCAGGTGATCGACCAGGATCTCGGGCTCGACCCGGCGCAGGTCGAACCTCTGGCAGCGGCTGAGGATGGTCACCGGCACCTTGCGGATCTCGGTGGTGGCGAAGATGAATTTGGCGTGGGGGGGCGGCTCTTCCAGCGTCTTCAGCAGGGCGTTGAACGCCTGCGTCGACAGCATATGGACCTCGTCCAGCACATAGACCTTGTAGCGGGCCTCGACCGGGGCGTAGCGGACGCTCTCCAGGATGTCGCGGATGTCGTTGACGCCGGTGTGGGAGGCGGCGTCCATCTCCATCACGTCCATGTGCTGGCCGGCCATGATGGCGGCGTCGTGCCGGCCGTGGGCGGTCAGGGTCAGGGACGGCCGGTCGATGGTCTCCGTCTCGTTGTTCAGGGCGCGGGCCAGCAGGCGGGCGGTGGTCGTTTTGCCGACCCCCCGCACCCCGGTCAGCATGAAGGCGTGGGCGATCCGGCCGGTCGAAAAGGCGTTGGTCAGGGTACGGACCATCGCCTCCTGGCCGATCAGATCCTCGAAGGTGCGCGGCCGATATTTGCGCGCCAGCACCTGATAGGCGGACCCGTCGTCGGCATGGGCCTCGACTTCCGCGTGGGCGACGGCGGGTGCGGTCACGGTCGGAGCAGGGGCGGCGGGCTCAGGCGTAGCGGCCGGCGCGCCGAACATGTCGTCGGTGTTCTCGTCGCGCGCGACGACCTCGTCCTCTTCCCAGGGCGGGCCGTCGAGATTCGGGTCGTTGTCCGTCATGGGCGAAGTCTTACAGCCTGCAGCCGCCGTGGCGAAGCCGTTTTACTCAGCGTATGTCCGTCGTTACGGCGTCTGCGCGCGCCCTTATCAAGGCCTTGTATTGCGCATCGATCATTATGCGATTCAGGTCGTGTCCCGTTCGAGCCAAAGATACAAAAGTCTTCTGCGGGGCGGAAAGCTCATCGAAATAGGCGCGGGAGACCTGTGTCGGGGTGACCAAATCCTCCTCACCCTGCAGCATGTAGACAGGCATGGCGAAATCCATTCCTAGCGCGCGCAGGTCGATCCCTGGGCCCATGCCATTATTGGCGGGACCGACGAAGGCGAAGAAGGAGTAGTCCTCGCCCGCCGTATAGTCGGCCTCGTAGGCGGGCGTGTCGTACCCCGGGCCGAAGGTGAACCAGCCAGCCGGCGGCGGTTCGCTGACCAGGGCTTCGTATCTGCGCGATATCCGCCGCAGAACTCCGAATGCCCGCGGATTAGTCCACGGCGGCGCGCCCAAGGCCTCTAGCCTGGCCATGGCCTCGCTGTCGCTGGCGGCCGTCGCCAGGGCAAGGGTGCGCGCATAGCCGACCTTCAGATCGTCCTGATAGTTCACCAACTGGCCGGTTCCCACATAGGCGTGGAACAGGTCCGGCGCCGCCATCGCCATATGGGTCGCCAGGGCCGAGCCCCAGGATCCGCCCATCAGGATGACCTTGCGCTTGCCGAAGCGCTGAATCGCATAACGCGTCACCTCGACCCCGTCCGCCGTGAGCGCCTGCAGGGTCAGCGGTTCGTCCTCGGCGGGCCGGTTAGCGCCATAGGTCTTACCCGAGCCCCGCTGGTCCCATTGCACGATGGTGAAGTCGTTTTCCCAGTCTGCGAAGATATTGCGGGCGAAGGGGGTGTTGGGATTGCCCGGCCCGCCGTGCACGATCACCACGACCGGGTTGCGGCAGTCCGCGCCATCGACGACCACCCATTGCTCGATGCCGCCGATTGAGACGAAGCCAGCCTCATGAATCGCTTGTCCAGCTGTCTGGCAAGCAGGGCTCAGATCGGACGCGCCCGCCTGCTTGACGCCGCCAATACACAGCATCAGTCCCGCCGCAATCAAACCCCCAATTTTCATGCCGCCCTCGGTCAAATATCGGAGGCTTATAGACCAAGCATATCGTCGAGGAACACTGCTCAGATGGTGCGGCGTCAGACGCCCCAGACAGCAAGCGATACGCGCAAACGCGCTCAAGCCGCGAGCCGTCGCGCGGCGAGCGATAGCGCAAAAGCCGCGCTCAAGCCGCGAGCGACCGCGTCGCGAGCGTAGCGCACCAAAATGTGTGAAGTAGAGACCGCGCGACCCGAAGGGGAATTCGTTGTGGCTGCTGCCTTCCGGCCCTGACCAGATTGGCGAAACCTTCGCCCGCGCGATCTCCGAGAGGGGATATGACGGGTGCGGCGGATGGAATCAAGGGTTACAAGGCCGCATGGCTCATCAGAACATCTTCGCCGGCAATCCGCTCGACCGCGCCGGCGACCTGCGCAACGATCCGGAATGGCTGGCCGCGCAGGAAGCCAACCCCGAAGCCCAGGCCCTGGTGCTGTGGGAGGGACGGCCCCTGGTCGAGGAAACGGCAGACGGACCGCGCCTGGCCTGGCTGTCGCTGAAACACGCCCGCGACATCGTGCCGGACCGCGACGCCTTCCTGGGTCTCTGGAAGGATGCGCCCGTCTTCGCCATCGAGTTCGAAGGCTCCATCGACCCGACCGAGGGGGCGCTCAAGGGGGTGGGCGTCTTTCACGAGATGCGCGGCGCCGCCGCCATCCTGCCGGGCCAGGACGCGGCCATGGCGGGCGGGGCCAAGAGCCTGTTCGACTGGCGGCGCAAACACGGCTTCTGCGCCAACTGCGGCACGCTGAGCGAGACGACCTCGGGCGGCTGGAAACGGCGTTGCCCGGCCTGCGGGACCGAGCATTTCCCGCGCGTGGATCCGGTCACCATCATGCTGCCGGTCTATAAGGGCGGGGCGGAGCCCCTCTGCCTGCTGGGTCGCCAGGCGGCCTGGCCGGCGGGGCGGATGTCGGCCCTGGCCGGCTTCCTGGAGCCCGGCGAGTCGATCGAGGAGGCCTGCGCGCGCGAGGTCAAGGAAGAGGCGGGGTTGACGGTGGTCGACGCTGTCTACCACTCCAGCCAGCCCTGGCCCTTCCCGTCGCAGCTGATGATCGGCCTGATCGCTGAAGTGTCGGATGACCAGGCCCGACCCGACCAGACCGAGCTGGAATCGGTGGCCTGGCTGACGCGGGCCGAAGCCAGGGCGGTGCTGGCCGGCGAACACCCGACCATTCAGGCCCCCCCGCCCTTCGCCATCGCCCACAGGCTGATCAAGGCCTGGGCGGAGGAAGCCTAATCTCCCTCCCCTTCATGGGGGAGGGGCGATCGCGTAGCGATCGGGGTGGGGGCCTGAAAGGGCGCGAGCGAGGTGTCCTGACGGCCCCACCCGGGCTCGGCTCCGCCTCGCCGTCCCTCCCCATGAAGGGGAGGGAGATTCGTCAGGCCAGCGCCCGCGCCGCCTCCAGGTCCGCCGGATTGTCGACCGACAGGGGAGCTTCGTCGATGACGGCGGCCCAGATCTGCATCCCCATCTCCAGCGCCCGCAGCTGTTCCAGCTTCTCACGCTTCTCCAGCGGCGACTGGGGCGCGGCGCAGAAGCGGTTCAGGGCCGCGCGGCGATAGCCATAGACGCCGATGTGCCGCCAGATGGGCGCATCGCCGTACAGGGTCGAACGGGTGAAATAGAGTGCGCGGGCCTGACGCTCGTTCTCGCCCAGGGCCAGGACGGCTTTGACGACATCGGGATTGGTCCGGTCCGACAGATCGGCCTCGGCGGCGACCAGGGTGGCGATGTCGCAGCTCGGCTCGCCGTGCAGGATGGCGGCGCAGGCGACGGCCAGCCCGGGATCGGCGAAGGGCATGTCGCCCTGGACGTTGATCACGGCGTCGAAATCGCCTTCCGGGTCGATGGCGTCCACTGCAGCGCGGATCCGGTCCGAGCCCGAGGGCAGGTCGGGATCCGTCATAATGGCCCGGCCGCCGATGGCCTCGATGGCGGCGACGATCTCTGGGTCGCCGGCGGCGACGGCGACCGGCAGGCCGGACGCCTCGGCCTGCTGATAGGCCCGCACGATCATGGGTTTGCCGCCGATCTGGGCGAGCGGCTTGTTCGGCAGACGGGTCGCAGCCATGCGAGCGGGAATCATTATCAGCGGATTCATGGTCATCCTTGGTCTGCGTCGATCATCCGGCCGTCGTCGATGGCTTCGCGCCGGTTGCGAACCCCGCGCTACCGTGCCAGACGTCATCCGGCAAGGAAGGCTTCGCCGCGTAAGACGGCGAGGTTGGGAAACCTCTGGGACGGGATGAGACGACGCGCATGAGCGGCGATCTGAAATGGAACAAGATTTTCGGTGCGGCCCTGGGGACGGCGTTCGTCATCCTGGTGGTGCAACAGGCGTCGGGCCTGATCTATCATTCCGAGCCGCCGGAAAAGATGGGCTATTTCGTCGACGCGCCGGACGAGGCCGCGGGCGCTGAAGAGGCCGAGCTGCCGCCGGACTGGGGCACGGTCCTGCCGGCCGCCGACCTGGCCGCCGGCGAGGCCGCCTTCGCGCGCTGCCAGGCCTGCCACAATGCGGCGCAGGGCGGGGCGGACGGCATCGGTCCGAACCTGTACGGCGTGGTCGGCGGCCCGGTCATGCACCGTGCGGGCTTCGCCTATTCGGACGCCATGAACAAGCACAAGGCCGAGGCGCCGACCTGGGGCTATGACGAGCTGAACAGCTTCATCACCGCCCCGGCCCGCTATGTGCCGGGCACCAAAATGTCCTTCGCCGGCATTCGCGACACCCAGACCCGGATCAATCTGATCGCCTGGCTGCGGAACCAGGGCTCCGGCGGATTCGCCATCCCGGCGCCCGATCCGGCTCGCCAGCCCGGCGCTGCGGCTCCGGCCGAAGGAGAGGCGCCGCCCGCAGAGGGCGCGCCCGCGACCGAGGCGACCGGTGAAACCCCGGCTGTCGGCGAGGCGCCCACCACCCAGCAGACCCCGCCGGCCCCGCCGGCCGCGACCAGCGCGGCGCCGCCAAACACCTGAGATCGACTTCGCATCGCCTGAATTAGAGCGGGGCGGCCTTTGCAGGCCGCCCCGTTGTCTTTTGGCAGATCGCGGGCTCAGAGGATCTGCGCCGCCTGCTCGAATGACAGGCGCGGCGAGCGGGGGAACAGGTTCTCGTCGGTGCCGTAACCCAGGTTGAGGATGTAGTTCGGCTCGACATTGCTGTCGGGGAAGAACTCGGCCTTCACCGCGGCCGCGTCGAAACCGGACATGGGGCCGACGTCCAGCCCCAGGGCGCGGGCCGCGATGGTCAGATATCCGCCCTGAAGCGAGGCGTTGCGGAAGGCGCTCTCGCGACGCCCGGCCTCGTCGGCGAACCAGGCCTTGGCGCCGGGCGCGTGCGGGAACAGGGCGTCCAGATGCTCGTGGAAGTCGATGTCCTGGCCGATGATCAGGTTCACCGGCGCCTGCTGGGTCTTGGCGCGATTGCCTTCGCTCATCAGCGGGATCAGGCGGGCCTTGGCCTCGGGCGAGGTGATGAAGACGAACCGGGCGGGGCTGTTGTTGACCGCCGTGGGGCCGAACTTGGTCAGGTCATACAGTTTGCGCAGCAGTTCCGGCGCGACCGGGCGGTCGCTCCAGGCGTTGCGGGTGCGCGCATCGGTGAAGAGTTGCGACAGGGCGGCGTCCGACAGCGGGGCGTCGCGTTGGGTGACAGCATCATAGGCCATGGGAGGCGTCCTGATTACGATAGGCAACAAGTGCAGGTGCAGATTTAGTCGCGTCAGCAACTGTTGCAAGTGCAGATGTCGCAATCCATCGTTTCCGATCGCGCGCTCATCCGGGCGCGGTGAGAAACGGGATGTGGCGAAACACCCCTGTCGCACCGCCCGGCTTCGTCTTATCTAGGGGGCATGAAAGACCTGACCCAATTAATGCAGCAGGCCCAGGCGATGCAGCAAAAGCTGCAGGACGCCCAGGCGAAGATGGCCGAAACCTCCGCCGAGGGCTCCTCGGGCGGCGGCCTTGTGACCGTGTCGCTGAAGGGCGCCGGCGAGATCACCGCGATCAAGATCGACGACAGCCTGCTGACGCCCGGCGAGGGCGAAATCCTGGCCGACCTGATCGTGGCGGCCCACGCCGACGCCAAGCGCAAGCTGGACGAGGTCAACAACGCCCTGATGCGCGAGGCCGCAGGTCCGATGGCCGGGATGAATATTCCCGGAATGCCGAAACTGTTCTGATGGCCGCCTCCGCCGGGCCGGAGATCGAACGGCTCATCTCCCTTCTCGCCAAGCTTCCCGGCCTGGGGCCGCGCTCCGCCCGGCGCGCGGCCCTGGCCCTGCTGAAGCGGCGCGAGCAGCTGCTTGTGCCGCTGGCGGCGTCTCTGGCCGAGACGGCGGAGAAGGTGGTGTCCTGCTCGGTCTGCGGCGCGCCCGACACGCGCGACCCCTGCGCCATCTGTTCGGACGGATCGCGCGACAACGGCCTGATCTGCGTGGTCGAGGAGGCCGGCGCGCTTTGGGCCATGGAGCGGTCCGGCGCCTTCCGCGGCAAATATCATGTGCTGGGCGGCCTGCTGTCGGCCCTGGACGGGGTCGGCCCTGAACATCTGCGCATCGCCGAACTGGTCGGCCGGGTCAGGCATCAGAACGAGGGGGGCGGCGCCGTGCGCGAGGTCGTCCTGGCCCTGCCCGCCACCGTCGACGGCCAGACCACCGCCCACTATGTCGCCGAGCGCATCTCCGGCCCCGAGGTCCAGGTCACCTCCCTGGCGCGCGGCGTGCCGGTGGGCGGCGAACTGGACTGGCTGGACGACGGCACCATTGTTCAAGCCATGCGGGCGCGCCGGCCGGCGTAGTCCGCAACGGATCGGCTTTTCCAGGAGGGCGACTCCGTCTAGGAACGGAGCATGAACATGCTCGCGCTGATCCTCGCCGTCCTCGCCGCCGCTCTGGGCGCTGGTTTCCTGTGGGCCTTCATGGGGTGGCAGAGGGCGCAAGGGGCGCTGTCGGCGGCCCTGGCGCGGATCGATCTGGTCGAAGAGAGCCGGGTCACCATGGGCGAGCTGCTGAAGGCCCAGGCGGCCCAGTCGGCCCAGGTGGTGGCGGACCAGATGGTCAGTCGCGCGACCGAGACCTTCCGCGCCCAGGACCAGCTGGCGCGCGAGCGGATGGCGGCCCAGTTGAAGCCGGTGGCCGACACCCTGACCAAGTTCCAGGAACATGTGGCGGCGCTGGAGAAGACCCGGGCCGAGGAGACCGGCGGCCTGCGCGAGCAACTGACGCAGTTGATGGCGGCCTCGTCGGCGACGCGGGACGAGGCGCGCAAACTGACCGAGGCCCTGCGCGGCAACACCGGACGGCGCGGTCGCTGGGGCGAACAGACCTGCCGAAACGTGCTGGAGGCCGCCGGCATGGCCGGCCGGTTCGACTTCACCGAACAGACCTCAAGCGCCGACGACGAGGGACGGCAGAACCGGCCCGACTTCCTGGTGCGCCTGCCGGGCGGCGGCCTGTTCGTCATCGACGCCAAGGTGCCCCTGGCCTTTGACGACGAGGAGGGCGACGAAGAGGCGCGCGCCCGCTCGGTCGGTCTGCGCATCGCCGCCAGCCTGAAGACCCACGTCCGCCAGCTGTCGTCCAAGGCCTATCAGGACCAGTTCAAGCCCAGCCCCGATTTCGTCGTCCTGTTCGTACCGGGCGACAGCTTCCTGGCCACCGCCCTGGACCATGCGCCGGACCTGCTGTCGGACGCCATGGAATCGCGGGTCGTCATCGCCACCCCATCCACCCTGTTCGCCCTGTGCAAGGCCGTCGCCTACGGCTGGCGGGCCGAGGAACAGGCGGCCAACGCCGACAAGGTCGCCGCCCTGGGGCGCGAACTCTACAAGCGGCTGTCGATCATGGGCGGCCATGCCTCGGCGGTGGGCCGGGCGCTGGATCAGGCCGTCGGCAAGTATAACCAGTTCGTCGGCTCGCTGGAGAGCCAGGTCATGGTCTCGGCCCGCCGGTTCGAGGATCTGCAGGTGGACCACGAGGGCAAGGAAATTCCTGCGCTTTCTCAAGTCGAAACCCAGCCGCGAACCATCACTCGGCCAGAGCTGACGGGGCCGACAGACAACTGACCTTGTCTCTTTGACAAGGGTGCTTGACATGTTCCGGCCTGCTGTGAGACAAGTGTCCTTGTCATAACGACAAGGAGCATTGTCATGACCCGCACCGTGAAGAGGATTTTGATAGGCTCGGCCTGCGTGTCCGTTGTCGGCGTCCTCCTCTCCTATGTGGCCGGCTACGCCGTCGGCCATTTCTTCTCCGACGACCCCGAGGGCATGGCGCGGTTCGAGGCGACCGTCGGCCCCGTCGTGCTGGGCGTGGGAGGTGTCGCCATCATGGGCGGCGCACTCTGGGCGGCTGTGGCCTGGATGCGCTCGATCGACGAGGCGGCGCGCGAGGCTCACAAATCGGCCTGGTTCTGGGGCGGCTTGGCGGGCATGTCGCTGGGCGGCGTCGCCATCATTCTGTCCCTGCTGCCTCAAGCGTCGAGTTGGCGTTTGCCCTTCACATTTTTCGGCCGGGACGACCCCGCCATCCATGCGGCTATCGGCGCCTATGCGATGCTGCTGCTCATGGTGCTCGGCTACAGCGTCGCTTGGGCCTGGTGGTGGTGGAAGCGCCGGTGAGGGCTGAACCATGAACAACCGCCTCAAGGTGCTGCGGGCCGAACGCGACTGGTCCCAGGCCCATCTCGCCGAACTGCTGGGCGTCTCGCGTCAGACGGTCAATGCGCTGGAGACCGGTCGCTACGACCCGTCCCTGCCGCTGGCCTTCAAGATCGCCCGCATCTTCGAACAACCGATCGAATCCATTTTTTCGGAACAGGAGAACGACGGATGACCGTCTCTTCCCCCAAAAATCCACGCCTGCCGCGTCGTCTGCTGGTCGGCTTCGGCTTCGGCGCGGTCATGGGCGCCGCCGGCTATGTCTTCGGCCGAACGGTCCTGCCCCATCTGATCGGGCCGGGCGCCCTGGAAGGCCTTGACCTGCGATGGTCAGACGCTCTGGCGGCCTTGACCGGCATCGCCCTGATGATCGGCGCCGGCGCGGTCATGGTCATCAGTCTGGACCCGCGTCGTCTGGCCCGGATGTATCATCTGGAAGAACCCGCCTCACCCGAGGAGGTCGGCCAGGCCCGCTTCCAGGCGGCCGTCCTGGGCTTCTCCGGCTTCATCCTGGTGCTGCCCATTGTCTTCGCTCTGGCGGGACTGCCGGGCGGCATGGCGATGGGCCTGATCATTCTGCTGTTCGCCATTCATACGGTGCTGAACATCAGGATGTGGCGCGGCGTCGATGAACTGCTGCGCCGCACCACCCTGGAGGCCGCCACCGCGACCTTCTTCCTGGGCCAGGGCGTGCTCTTTCTTTGGGCGGCGGCCGAGCGGCTCAGCTTGCTTCCGCCCCTCACCGCCTGGGACGTCTACGCCGTTCTGATGACCCTCTACCTGTTCGTCTCCGCCGTCGTGTCCGCCCGTCGCGGGCTCGCCTAAAAACCCCAAAATTTCCACATCTTTTCAACCGAGGAACCAATCATGACCCTTTCCAAACGCCTCAAGTCTTCCGTTTCCACCCTCACCCAAGGCGTCGTCGGCGTCGCCGCCGGCCTGGCCCTGGTCTTCGCCATCGCCGGCGCTCCGGCCCAGGCCCTGGCCCAGGCCGCCCCGGCTCCAGCCCCCGCCGCCCCCGCCCCCGCCCCCGCCCCCGCCCCCGCCCCCGCCATCCAGGGCCAGGGACCGGCCTTGTGGGTGGTCAAGGATGCGGACTCGACCCTGTATCTCTTCGGCTCCATCCACGTCCTGCGCCCGACCACGGGCTGGGCCAGCCCGCGCGTCAACGCCGCCTTCGACAGCGCCTCGGACATCTGGTTCGAGGTCACCAACCCTGACGACCAGGCGGCCATGATGCCCCTGATCCAGCAATACGGCCTGTCGCCCCAAGCGCCCCTGTCCAGCCGTCTCACGGCCGACGAACTGGCCCAGCTGGACGTCGCCGCCAAGACCATCGGCGCCTCGGCCGCCCAGCTCGATCCGCTGAAGCCCTGGCTGGCCGCCCTGTCCCTGTCGGTCGCTCCCCTGATCAAGGCGGGTTACGATCCTCAGTCGGGGGTCGAACTGGCCCTGAAGACGCGCGCCGAGGCCGCCGGCAAGACCATTCACGGCTTCGAGACCCTTGAAGACCAGATCGGCATGCTGGCCACCCTGCCGGACGACATCCAACTGGAATTCCTGCGCGAGACCCTGAAGGATTTCGATCAGGCGGTGGTCTTGCTCGACTCCATGGTCGAGGCGTGGGCCAAGGGCGACGTCGAAGCCCTGGACAAGATCGTCGTCGAGGACATGAAGGCGGACACCCCGGAACTGTACAAGGTTCTGCTGGTCGATCGGAACACCGACTGGGCCGACCAGATCCAGACCCAGCTCCAGGGTTCCGGCACCGCCTTCATCGCCGTGGGCGCGGCGCACCTGACCGGCGACGACAGCGTCCAGTCGATCCTGAAGTCGCGCGGCGTCGCCGTCGAAAGCGTCGAGTAGAATAGACGAGAGGCGGCGGCGCTCAGGCCTGATTGACGCCCCAGGCGAAGATCACCCACAGCGCCGCCGCGATCGCCGCCGCCAGAATCGCGGCCGCAAGACAGCCGAAGCCGAGGCCGCCCAGGCCGCTTCCGTCGTTCCCTCTGCGCATTTCGGATCCTCCCCCGGCCAAGACCTTGCCCCGCCGCCTTGAGCCGCGCCAGACCTGCGTCTAAGGAAGACGTCGCGCGGGCGTAGTTCAGAGGTAGAACGTCAGCTTCCCAAGCTGAATGTCGTGGGTTCGATTCCCATCGCCCGCTCCAATATCGCCCGCAAGGGCGTCTCGCGTGCGTGACATCCGCCGGACAAGGCGGGGCGGCGCCGGGGTCGGAGCGTCGCCTTGGGAGGGGTGTGATGCATCAGGCGATGAATACGACCGAGCTGTATCTGATCGCCATGCTGATCATTTTCAGCGCGCCCTATCTGATCTGGCGCGGGCTGAAGACCGATCATTATGCGCCGCTGGTGGTGGTGCAGATTATCGGCGGCATCCTGTTGGGGCCGGGCGTGCTGGGGGCGGTGTTCCCGGCCTATTACGCCACGGTGTTCAATCCCCAGGTGATCACGGCTCTGAACGGCGTGGCCTGGTGGGCGGTGATGATCTTCGTCTTCGTCGCGGGTCTGGAGCTGGATCTGCATCAGGCCTGGGAAAAGCGGGGCGAGACCGCCGTCACCTCGGGGCTGGCCCTGCTGGCGCCGCTGGCCCTGGGCGCCCTGGCGGCCATCGGCATGCTGCAGTTCCGGGGCTGGACCGGGCCGGAGGGCCAGACCTGGCAGGTGGTGCTGGGTATCGGCATGGCCTGCGCGGTCACCGCCCTGCCCATCCTGATCCTGTTCATGGAAAAGCTCGAGATCCTGCGTCAGCCGATCGGCCAGCGGATCCTGCGCTACGCCAGCCTGGACGATGTGGCGATCTGGGGGGTGCTGGCGCTCATTCTGCTGGACTGGGAACGGGTGGGCCGTCAGGTCGGGTTTCTGGTCGGTTTCGCCGTGGCGGCCTGGGCGGTGCGATGGCTGATGAAGCGTCTACCGGAATCGGATCGCTGGTATGTGGCCCTGATCTGGCTGGCCGCCTGCGGCTTCGCCGGCGACTGGTCGGGGCTGCACTTTATGGTCGGGGCGTTTCTGGCCGGGGCGGTGCTGGATCACCGCTGGTTTGATCAGGCCAGGATGGACCTGTTCCGCAACCACATCCTGCTGGCGGTGATGCCGGTCTTCTTCCTGAGCACGGGCCTGCGGACCCAGTGGGACGTCGGCGGGGTGGCGGTGTTCGCGGCGGCGGGGGTGCTGCTGGTCGCCTCGGTGGCGGGCAAGCTGGCCGGGGTGAATATGGCCGGCCGTATCCTGAAGTGGGAGAACGGCGAGGCCTCGATCATCGGCTGGCTGCTTCAGACCAAGGCCCTGATCATGATCATCTTCGCCAACATCCTGTTGGACAAGCAGATCATCACCAACGAGACCTTCACCGCCCTGCTGCTGATGGCGGTGGGCTCCACCATGCTGACCATGCCGATGGTCAAGCCGCATCTGGCCCGGCTGACCGGGCTGCTGGGCAAGTCCGGCTAGATCTACCGCGGCGCGCGCTTGGCCAGGATCCGTTGCAGGGTGCGGCGGTGCATGCCCAGGCGGCGCGCGGTCTCCGAGACATTGTGGTCGCACAGCTCGTAGACGCGCTGGATATGCTCCCAGCGCACCCGGTCGGCGCTCATCGGATTGTCGGGCGGCTCGGGCGCCTCGTCCGCCGTGGCCAGCAGGGCCTTGACCACGTCGTCGGCGTCGGCGGGCTTGGACAGATAGTCGACCGCCCCGGCCTTGACCGCCGCCACGGCGGTGGCGATGGCGCCGTATCCGGTCAGCATGACGATGCGGGCGTCCTCGCGCCGTTCGCGCACGGCCTCGACCACCTTCAGGCCGTTGCCGTCCTCCAGCCGCATGTCCAGCACGGCGAAGGCCGGGGCCTTGTCGCGCAGCAACTGGGTGGCCTCGGCGACGGACCCGGCGGTGGTGACTTCGAACCCGCGTGATTCCAGCGCACGGCCCATTCGGGTGCGCAGGGCCTGGTCGTCGTCGAGCAGCAGCAGCGACTTGTCGGGCAGGGCGGCGATACGGGTCTCGAGTTCGGGCATTCTGTTCTCCTGACGCTTCAAGTCGGGACCGGTTGCGTCCGGGTCAAGACCAAGGTTCGATCCTGCGACGCTTCGACCCAATACGCAGGTCGGGGCGAACTGGACCCTTTCACGCGGCCACCTCCAGCGCCGGGCGCGCCCAGCGCACGGCCACGCGGGCGCCGCGCAGGGGGCTGCGGCCCTCGGGCGGGGCGTCGGGACGGGGCAGGCCCTGGCCCACGCTGACCACCCCGCCGGTCCGTTCCAGCAGGGTCCGGGCGATGAAGAAGCCCAGGCCCATGCCGCCCTGGCTGGGGGCGATCGACGTCTCCGCACGGGCGTCGCGGGACCGGGACGTGGCGGCGGCGATCTGGGCGGCCAGGGCCAGGCGCGCCTTGCCCTGGGGGCGGCTGGTCACATAGGGCTCGCCCAGTCGGGGCAGGATGTCGCCGGCGAAGCCCGGGCCGTCGTCCAGAATGGCGATCTCGATCCAGCCCGCATCGACCAGGGCCTGGACCCGTACGGTGGAGGCGGCGAAGTCGGCGGCGTTCTCGACCAGGGTGGACAGGCCGTGGACCACCTCGGGCATCCGGCGCACGCGCGGCGCGGGCTGGCCCGGCGGGGTCTTGACCAGAACCTCGAACACCAGGTCAAAGCCCCGGTGCGGCTCCACCACCTCTTCCAGCAGGGCCTTCAGCGCCACATCGGCATAGAGGGCGTCGTCGCCCTCGGGCTGTTGCGACAACTGGGTCAGTATGCCCCGGCACCGCTCGGCCTGTTGCAGGATCAGGGCGGCGTCTTCGGCCGCCTCGCTGTCGGGGGCCGAGGCGCGCTGAAGCTCCTTGGCCACGACCTGGATGGTGGCCAGCGGCGTGCCCAGCTCATGCGCCGCCGCCGCCGCCAGCCCGCCCAGGGCCGCCAGCCGCTGTTCGCGTTGCAGCACGTCCTGGGTCGTGGCCAGGGCCAGCTCCAGCTTCTCGGCGTCGGCCGCCACCCGCCAGGCGTAGCCGGCGGTGAAGACCACGCCCGTCACCAGGGCCATGACCATGCCCAGCCGATAGAGCAGGGGCAGGTGGAAATTCTCGCCCGGCCGCCAGGGCAGGGGCTCGGACCAGAAGAACAGCACCCCCACCGCGATCAGGGCCAGCAGGCCCAGGGTCACGGCCTGGCGGGCGGGCAGGGCCGCCGCCGCGATCGTCACCGGCGCCACCAGCAGCAGGCAGAAGGGGTTCTCCAGGCCGCCGGTCAGACCCAGCAGGACGCCCAGCTGGAAGATGTCGAAGCCCAGGTGAATGGCCGTGGTCCGCCCGTCCGGCAGACTGGCCTCCAGCCGCCGCACCCGGGCCATGGCCCCGACATTGACCGCCGCGCTGACGGCGATGACGATCAGACAGGGCCAGAGCGGCAGGGGAAAGTGCAGGCCTTGCGACGCGGTCAGTATCGCCGCGCTCTGCCCCAGGATGGTCAGCCAGCGCAGGACGATCAGGGTCCGCAGCGAAAAGCCGCGCCCCCGGCGGGGCGTCTCCCGCCAACCTGCGTCTGAGAGCCCCCCCTCGGACGAGAAGGGGGGCGCATGCGGCGCGATGCGGTCTTCTGTCGATGTCACCGGCCTTCTATAGACCGGGTCCGAGGTTTTCGTCAGAGGTCGTCATGCCGCGTCGTTCCATCCTGCTGTTTGCAGGCGCCTGTATCGCCATCGCCGCCGCCCTGGCCATCGTCACCGTGGTGGTGGTGTCCAACCGCGCCCCGGCCACGGGCGAGATCGGCTCCACCGGTCAGCCCCTGGTCGGCGGCGACTTTCAGCTGGTGAACCAGGACGGGGCGCCCGTCGATCAGACGATGCTGAACGGCAAATGGAGCCTGGTCTTCTTCGGCTTCACCTATTGCCCCGAGTTCTGCCCCACCACCCTGGCCGAAATGGCGGCCGTGCAGCAGCGGCTGGGCGACAAGGCGGACGATCTGCAGATCGTCTTCGTCAGCATCGACCCGGAACGCGACACGCCCCAGCAGTTGAAGGACTATCTGTCATCCGACGGCTTCCCCAGGGGGACCATCGGCCTGACGGGCACGCCGGAACAGGTCGCCCAGGCGGCCAAGGCCTACCGCGCCTATTACGAGAAGGTCGGCGAAGGCGAGGGCTATACGATGAACCACTCGCTGACCGTCTATCTGATGGGCCCCGACGGCAAGTTCCGCACCGCCGTCGCCTATGGCCTGGGGCCGGACAAGTCGACCAAGATCATCGAGGACGCGATGGCGCGGGGTTAACCCCGCTCCTTGGTCTTTGTGAAGGCGATCTTGGGGAAGCGTTCGCCGACATAGCCGGTCTCCCAGCTCGACTTGGCCAGGAAGACCGGGGCCTGGTCGATGTCACGCGCCATCTGAGGGCGGTATTTGCCCATGAAGTCCTCCAAGTCGGCGTCCGAACCGCCGATCCAGCGCGCCTCGGCGTAGGGCGACGGCTCGAAGATGACGTCCAGGCCGTATTCCTCGCCCAGACGGTCGGCCATGACCTCGAACTGCAGCTGGCCCACGGCGCCGACGATGAAGTCCGAGCCGATCTCGGGCCGGAACAGCTGGGTCACGCCTTCCTCGGCCAGGCCTTCCAGCGCCTTCTTCAGGTGTTTGGCCTTCAGCGGATCCTTGACCCGCACCCGTTGCAGGATTTCGGGCGCGAAGTTCGGCAGGCCGGCGAACCGCACCACGCCGCTTTCCGACAGGCAGTCGCCGACGCGCAGCACGCCATGGTTCGGAATGCCGATAACGTCGCCGGCGAAGGCGTCGTCGGCCAGTTCACGGTCCGAGGCGAAGAACATGATCGGCGCATTGACCGACAGCGACTTGCCGGTGTTCTGCACCTTCAGCTTCATGCCGCGCTTGAAGGCGCCCGAGGCCATGCGGAACATGGCGATCCGGTCGCGGTGGTTGGGGTCCATATTGGCCTGGACCTTGAAGACGAAGCCGGTGACCTCGTCGGTGCCGGGCTCGACCACCGTATCGACGGCGGGCGGGGCGTTGCGGGTCTCGGGCGGGGATTCCTTCCTGGCCTTCATCACCTTGGGCGCGGGGGCCCAGTCGCCGATGGCCTTCAGCAGTTCGTCGATGCCGAAGTGGCGCAGGGCCGAACCCCACAGCACCGGCGTCATATGGCCTTCCAGGAAGGCCTGCCGGTCGAAGGCCGGATAGCCGCCCTCGACCAGTTCGACCGCCTCGGCCAGATTGTCCTGCTCGCCCGCCTCGAAATACTGGGCCGCCTGGTCCAGGGGCAGGGCGGCGGGGTGTTCGGGATCCTCGGCTGCGCCGGCGGCCTTGCGGGTATAGGGCTGGAACCGGCCGGTCCCGACCTCGACCATGCCGCGCAGACGATTGCCGCTCTCGGCCGGCCACCAGATGGGGGCCGGGTCCAGCTGCAGCCGCGATGCGATGTCGTCCAGCAGCGTCATCGGATCCTGGGCCTCGCGGTCCAGCTTGTTGATGAAGGTGATGATCGGAATGTCGCGCAGCCGGCAGACCTCGAACAGTTTCAGCGTCTGCGGCTCTATCCCCTTGGCGGCGTCCAGCACCATGATGGCGCAGTCGGCGGCGGTCAGGGTGCGATAGGTGTCTTCCGAGAAGTCCTCGTGCCCCGGCGTGTCCAGCAGGTTGAACATCTTGCCGTCGTGCTCGAACGTCATGACCGAGGCGCTGACGGAGATGCCGCGCTCCTTCTCGATCTTCATCCAGTCGGACCGGGTCCGCCGGTTCTCGCCCCGCGCCCGCACCGCCCCGGCCGCGCGAATGGCGCCGCCGGCCAGCAGGATATGCTCGGTCAGGGTCGTCTTGCCGGCATCCGGGTGGGCGATGATGGCGAAGGTCCGGCGCCTCGCCGCCTCGGCGGCGAGAGTCCTTGAGAATTTGGCGGCTTCGTCGGGCAGGGTCAGGTTGGACATGGCGCGCGACTAGCGCGCCCCGCGTGGAAAGTCACTCGCTGGCGGGCTCGGGGGTTGATTCAGTGGCGGTCGACACATCGCCGCTCTCGCGCGAGCGGTAGGCGCTGATGAGGGAGCGTGCGATGGCGGAGCCGCGGTCGCCGTGCGGATTTGACGCCATGGGTTCAAGCATGGCGATCGCTTGTCGATACTCGTCGCGCGCGGCGTAGGCTTGAGCGGCCGACAGCCGGATGGAGGGAATCTGCGGCGCGAACTCGACGGCGGCGAGCAGGGTCTCCATGTCGTTGTCATTCGGGAAGCCGGGCGCGCCGTTGCGCGTCATGGACAGCATGTAGAGCGTTCTGAAATCGGTATCGTCCTGCGCATAGGCCCGCGCCAAATAGCGACGGGCCTGGCCCATTATCGCAGCATGATCCGAGTCCTTATCATCGCGGGCGGTCAGAATACGCGCCTCGGCTAGAAGGAGGAGGGACTCGGTGTCCTCGGGATCCGCCTCGACAAGGTCTTGCGCGATGGTTTCGCCCAGCGGACGGTCGCCGAGGCGGATTTCGGCGCGGGCCAGCAGCCGCCGCGCGAATGGATCGTTGGGGAAGGCGGCGGCGCGGGTTCGCACCTCGGCCAGCACGGCGGCGCGTTGGTCCTCGTCGTCGACGACGCCGGACAGGCGCAGGTTCAACAGCAGGAGCGCGTCTTCGCCCGGGGACACTGTCGTGATCGCCACCTGCGGCACGGGAAACTGCTCGGCGGAAAAGCTCTTCATGGGCACGCGGCCGCGCACATAGGCCTTCAAGGCGCGGTCAATGTCGGTCATCGACATGCCCATCGCCGCTTCCAGCGCGGCCGTCGAGGACTCGCCGGTGCGCAGGCGGGCGAAATAGTCGAGCATCTGCCGGGTCCGCGCCGGATCGGACATCAGCCAATGGGTCAGAAGCCACGCCTGGGCGTAATACATGGCGACGGCGTTGCCATCGCCGTATTGGCTGGGGCGATTGGTGACGATGTCGGCCATCGGCAGCCAGCGGCCGTGCTGAAGCCAATCCGCCCGCCCCTTGTTGAAGTCGCCGATCGCGACACGGCGCGGCGACAGGTCCGCCGTCATGAAATATTCGGCGTATCCCTCGATGAACCAGCCCGGATAGCCGGAGCCGGATGATCCCATCATGAAGTGGTGGGCATATTCGTGCAGCAGGGTGTCCAGGCTGCCCCGCTCGCGAACGGCGATGGCGAATACGCCGTCCTCGCTGGGCCGGTAGAAGCCCGCAATGGTGTCCGAGATGCTTGGCCAGACCTGAGCCAGGCGGCGCCGATCCCCGACCAAGTAGATGGCGAGTTTCCGGGGCGCCCGAGCCGAGGGATCCGCCCCGTGCAGAAAACGCAGGGAGCTTTCGAACAGCTCCAACTGTAGGGCGTTGTCGCGCAGGACGCCGGCGTCGCCGTCGCTGTAGACGATGAAGCCGGGCGTTTCGGCGCGCCGCCACTCGGCGGCGACGGGCGTGGCTGAGCAAAGAAGCGCCGCCAAAGCGATCAGCACACCACGCGACTGTTTACTGCGCCTCATGCGTCCCCCATCGACATACGGCCAAGTCATGCAATCCCGGCGGGTGTCCGTCCAGCCGAAAACGCAGGGATCAACTCATTTGCGCCACATCAAATAACCCCTCGCCATATGGGGCTATTGGAGTCATTGTCGGGTCGGAGGACGATCAGGCCGTCAGAGCCCGACGCTCCCCTCCCGGATCAAACCGGGATCATAGGGAAAGGAAAAGACGATGGCAGTGATCCATCCTGAAGACCGCGTCTCCGGTCTCGACCGTTCGCGCTTCGAACATCCCCGCAAGATGCACCCGGCGTTTGGACTGGCGATGGGCTTCGGCTTCATCTTCGTCGTCGCCACCGTCGTGCACCTGTTGTTCACGGCGTTCTGACGGCGGTTCAAGACGGCCGCGTCAGGCGGCGAGACGGTTCCAGACGGCGCGATCGGCGGCGATCGCGTCGAGGCGACGGCCTTTGTCGTGCAACTGGCCCATGACTGCGTCAGGCAGGGTGCAGAAGCGCGGTTCGACCAGGTCGGGGTTGCAACCAGCGGCCGGCGCCGCGAACAGGGCCGCATTGACGTCTGGGCTGCGCTCGGCGATCAGCCAGGCCAGGCGGCGCGCCCGGTCAGGGTCGTTGCGGTGAAGCAGCGGATCCTCGGCGAACAGTTCGCAGCCCAGTTCCAGCACATAGTCGAAGCCCAGCTTCTCGAACCGGCGCGCGTCGGCAGGCGTGACCGGGCAGGCCTCGTCCAGGTCGAACACGACGTCGTTCAGAAGAAACAGCATGGGCGAAACGCTTCTGGCGAACCGGACGCGATGTCGTCCGTGCTCTCCGATTTAGGACAGTTCGCTTGAGGTCCGGTTCACGGACGCGGTTAAGCCTTTGTGACCGACCAGGCGGACGGAACGGCTAGCCGGCGCCCAGCGCGCCCACCGCCAGATTGACCGCCAGGGCCACGATCACCGTGTTGAAGACGAAGGCGGTCAGGCTGTGAACGCTCGACAGCCGCCGTATGCCCCGGTCGGCGATCTGCACATCGGCCGTCTGGCAGGCCACGCCGATGATCAGGGCGAAATGCAGGAAATCCCAATAGTCGGGCTGGGTCTCGCCCGGGAAGATCAGCCCGCCCCGGTCCTGCGCGCCCCGGTCCTGCGCGCCCTGGTCCTGCACGCCGTCGGTCTGCTGATAGAAGGCGTGGGCGTAGTGAAGCGCAAACATCAGCTGGATGAAGGTCCAGGACAGGGCGACCGTTCCCAGGGCCAGCAGGCCGTCCCGCAGGGGGGCGCCGCCGCTCCGCGCCTCGCCGACCACGACGACGATACTGGCCGTCGCCGCCAGCAGGCTGAGCGGCAGGACGGCGGCGCCGGTCTGATCCAGGGCCGCCGCCCGTCTGCGGATCGCGTCGGCGTCCTGCGCAATGGCCATCCGTATCAGGGTGGCGGCGATGAAGACCGCAACCCCGGCCATCCAGCCATAGGCCATGCGGGTCAGCACACTCTCTCCTGCCGGGATCAACAGGGCGACCAGGATCACCACCGCCAGGCTGGAAAACAGGACGCCATACAGGCGAAGGGGGCGAAACAGGGTCATGGCCCTGGATCATGACGCCCCCTGCGCGGACCGCAAGCGAGCGCCTTAGACGAAAAGCGACCGGGCTGACGCCACGTGACCCTTGCGAAGCCTGGCGTGGTCGGCTTACGTGATCACGCATTGTTACAGCCCGGCCGCCGCCGGAGAAGGGCCGCCATGACCACCTATGAAGATCGCGCCGGATTGAAGGTCGCGGCCGAACTTGTGGCCCTTATCGAACAAGACGTCCTTCCGGGGCTGGGCCTGGAGGCTGCGGCCTTCTGGTCGGGGACGGCGGCCATCTTCGACCGGTTCACGCCGGAGAACCGCGCCCTGCTGGCTCGGCGTGATGACCTTCAGGCCCAGATCGACGCCTGGCACGCCGCGCGTCGGGGCCAGCCCTACGATGTGGCCGCGTCGCAGACCTTCCTGCACGAGATCGGCTATCTGGTCGAAGAGCCGGCACCCTTTTCCATCGGCACGACGGGCGTGGACGCCGAGATCGCCCGCATGGCGGGGCCGCAGCTGGTCGTGCCGGTGCTGAACGCCCGCTTCCTGCTGAACGCCGCCAACGCCCGCTGGGGCAGCCTGTATGACGCCCTGTACGGCACGGACGCGCTGGGCGACCTGCCGACAGGCGGGGGCTATGATGCGGCGCGCGGCGCCCGGGTCGTGGCCCGGGCCAAGGCGTTTCTGGACGAGGCGGCGCCCTTGGCCGAAGGGTCGCACGCCGACGTCGCCGGCTGGTCGGTGGTCGACGGCGCACTGGCCCCCGCCCTCAGGGATACGGCCCAGTTCGTCGGCTTCGCCGGAGACCCGGCCTCGCCCGCCTCCATCCTGCTGGCGCACCATGGCCTGCACATCGAACTGGTGATCGACCCGTCCCATCCGGTCGGGCGCACCGATCCGGCGGGCCTGGCCGACGTGGTGCTGGAATCGGCCCTGACCACCATCGTCGATCTTGAGGATTCGGTCGCCGCCGTCGACGCCGCCGACAAGGTCGAGGCCTATCGCAACTGGCTGGGCCTGATGCGCGGCGACCTGGCCGCCACCTTCAGGAAGGGCGGCGAGACCCTGAATCGCACGCTGGAGCCCGACCGCCGCTGGACCGCGCCCCAGGGCGGGGACGTGACCCTGAAGGGCCGCAGCCTGCTGTTCGTGCGCAACGTCGGCCACCTGATGACCACGCCCGCCGTCCGCCTGGCTGACGGCTCGGACGCGCCGGAAGGGATCATGGACGCGGTCGTCACCAGCCTGATCGCCCTCTACGACATCAAGGGGCTCGGGACCTTCGGCAACAGCGCGACCGGATCGGTCTATATCGTCAAGCCGAAGATGCACGGGCCGGACGAGGCCGCCTTCACCGACCGGCTGTTCGACGCGGTCGAGGATCTGCTGGCCCTGCCGCGCCACACGATCAAGGTCGGGGTCATGGACGAGGAGCGCCGCACCTCGGCCAATCTCGCCGCCTGTATCCAGGCGGTGAAGGACCGGATCGTCTTCATCAACACCGGCTTCCTGGACCGGACCGGCGACGAGATCCACACCGCCATGCAGGCCGGGCCGGTGGTGCGAAAGGCCGACATCAAGTCCAGCGCCTGGATCACCGCCTATGAGGCGCGCAATGTCGCCATCGGCCTGAAATGCGGCCTGTCGGGCAAGGCCCAGATCGGCAAGGGCATGTGGGCGGCGCCCGACCGGATGGCCGACATGCTGGAGCAGAAGATCGCCCACCCCAGGACCGGCGCCAACACCGCCTGGACCCCGTCGCCGACCGCCGCCACCCTGCACGCCCTCCACTATCATGCGGTGGACGTCTTCGCCGTCCAGGCCGAGATGGCGAGCCGACCGACGCCGGGTCTGAACGATCTGCTGACCCCGCCCTTGGCGCACGGCGTCAACTGGTCGGGAGACGAGGTGGCGGCCGAGCTGGACAACAACGCCCAGGGCATCCTCGGCTATGTGGTGCGCTGGATCGACCAGGGGGTCGGCTGTTCCAAGGTGCCCGACATCCACGACATCGGCCTGATGGAGGATCGCGCGACCCTGCGGATAAGTTCGCAGCATATCGCCAACTGGCTGCTGCACGGCGTCTGCACCCCCGATCAGGTGGATGCGGCCTTCCTGAGGATGGCGGCCAAGGTCGACGCCCAGAACGCCGGCGACCCCCTCTACCGGCCCATGGCTCCCGCCCCGGACGCCAGCCTGGCCTACCAGGCCGCCCGCGCCCTGGTGTTCGAAGGGACGACCCAGCCGAACGGCTATACCGAGCCGCTGCTGCACGCCTATCGGCTGAGGGCCAAGGCCGCACACTGACGCCACGCAAGGTCCGTCACCCCCGGGCTTGTTCCGAGGGTCTACGGTTGATGCAGACGCGGTCATCCGAACCCGTGTCGAGACCGGTAGTCCGCACCCTTCGGCGTATGGCGGACAGGTGGGCCCTCGGGACGAGCCCGAGGGTGACGGGGCGGTGGTTTAACCCCCCGTCCGTCCCGGCGGCAGGCCGGGCGCCGGTTCCAGGGGGCCGTCCTCGTCTTCTGCCTTCATAAGGTCTTCGGCGGCGTCGTTGCCGGCCGGGGCAGAGGCCGGGGCCTGGGGCATGGCGGGCGCCGGCTTTGCCGGACCTGCGCCCCCACCGTAGCCCAGCCGCCCCAGGGCGTCGTCGCCCTCCAGGCCGAAGGCGCTGCGGATGCGCAGGTCGGTCTGGGGGAAGGGCACCTCGATCCCGGCGGCGTCCAGAGCGTCGGCGATCAGCCAGGTATAGGCCGCGTGCATGGCCGCCGGCCGTTTGACCGCCTCGCGCGTCGGCCAGACCAGCAGTTCGAACGCCAGCCCATTTTCGCCGAACCCTACCAGCCAGACCTGGCTCTTGCGCGCCTCGGTCTCGGGCAGGGTGAAGGGGCTGACCCGCGCGCAGGCCAGTACGGCGTCGCGCACCCTGCCCCGGTCCGATCCGTAGGCGACGGCGAAGGGGATATGGATGCGCCGAGTGTCGCCCTTCAGCGTCCAGTTGGTCACCGGCTGTTCGATGAAGCGTGAATTGGGCACCAGGACATTGACGTTGTCATTGGTCCGCACCCGCGTCGCGCGCGGCCCGATCTCCATGATGGCGCCGCGAATGCCGATGTCCTCGATCTCGATATAGTCCCCGACCGACACCATCCGGTCGAAGATCAGGAACAGGCCGGAGACGAACTCCTTGACCACGCCTTGCAGGCCCAGACCCACGCCTATGCCCAGGGCGCCGGCGAAGACCGCCAAGGACGACAGGTTCAGCCCCGCCGCCGACAGGGCCGACATGACGCCGACGATGATGATGGCGTAGCCGGCCAGTCGCTCCAGCAGATACAGGGCCTGCCGACTACGTTCCGACCGCTCGCGCACCCGCCGTAAGGCGCGGGTCACCAGCCGGGCGGCGATCAGGGCGACCAGCAGTATGACCACACCGCTGACCAGACCGCCGACCGTGACGCTGGCGCCGGCGATCCGCACGATCTGGGTGTCGTCGAGAGTTTCGAGGCCGGCCTGGAGCGGAGATGTCATCAGGCGCAAGCGCGCAGCGAACCGCTCAGGTTCCAGGGGCGATCGCCATGGCGGGCCTGAAAGCAAAAGGGGCCGGCTGCATGGCAGCCGGCCCCCAGGAAACTGGTGGAGCTTAGCGGAGTCGAACCGCTGACCTCTTGCATGCCATGCAAGCGCTCTACCAACTGAGCTAAAGCCCCGGACCTTGCGGTCTGGTTCGCCCGGTTCATCTTGCGATGGCCCCCGGCGAGGCGGCGGAACCTATGTCAGAGCTTTTTTTCGATCAAGCCCGTTTCGACATTTATTTTCACATCGGTTCCGGATGCGAAAAACAGCAGGGATTTCAAACCAAACCGGGTCCGAAAGCCCGTTCGCCTGCCGCGTCTCCCCTAAAGGGAAACGCGGCGGACGCAACAGAAAAGATCAGTCGTCGTCGCGCGACGGCTTGGCGATCTCGTCGTCGATCGAGTCATCGTCATCGTCCTCGATGAACGGGACGGAATCGTCGTCGTCGTCGCCCAGGTCGTCGTCGCCGTCGGTCGAGCCCATGCCGGCCTCTTCCGAAGCGTCGGCCGGCGCGTCGTCGTCATCGTCGTCGGGCGTGAGGATGGGCTCGTGGCCTTCCTCGTCGATTTCCGGGGCCCGGACTTCTTCGTCCTCGTCCTCGTCGGACTCGGCCTTCTTGTCCTTGACCTGATCTTCCGTGTCCTCGTCGTCGGCGGGATAGCCGGGACGGACGCGGCGGCTGCGCAGCTTCAGCGCTTCTTCGGGATCGAAGTCCGTGCCGCATTTGGGGCAGTGGGCGGGGCGGCGGTTCAGGTCGTAGAACTTAGCCTGGCAGTTCGGGCAAACCTGTTTGGCGCCCAGTTCGGGATTGGCCACGTTTGGAACCTTCAACGGGTTGAATTCGGGGCGGTCCCTTGCCACCCCTAGGAGCCGCTGTCAAAAGCTGTCTTTCGCGCCGCCCGCGCGGCTCCCTCCCCAACACAGCCTGAAGCGGGTGAATATGCCGTCTCAACTGACCGCCAGACGCTCTGACGCCCTTGCCGGAACGGTCCGCGCGCCCGGCGACAAGTCGATGTCACACCGCTCGATGATTCTGGGCGGCATGGCCTCCGGCGTCACCGAGGTCGAGGGTTTGCTGGAAGGCGACGACGTCCTGGCCACCGCCCGTGCGGTCGAAGCCTTCGGCGCCAGGGTCCAACGGACGGGCGACGGCCAATGGCGGATCGATGGAGCGGGCGGGTTCAAGACCCCCCTGTCAGTGATCGACTGCGGCAACGCCGGCACCGGGGTGCGCCTGCTGATGGGGGCGGCGGCCGGTTATCCGCTGACGGCCACCTTCGACGGCGACGCCTCGCTGCGGAAGCGGCCGATGAAGCGCGTCACAGGGCCGCTGGCCGACATGGGGGCCCGGTTCGGCTGGCTGGCGGCGGAGGACCGGTTGCCGGTTGCTTTGACCGGCGGGACGTTGGCGGCGATCGACTATGTGCAGACCGTGGCCTCGGCCCAGATCAAGTCGGCCATCCTGCTGGCCGGGCTGAACGCCCAGGGCGTAACCTCGGTGACGGAGCCTGAAAAGAGCCGTGACCACACCGAACGCATGTTGCGCGCCTTCGGGGCCGAGGTTGGCGTGGAAGAGATGGGCGAGGGCTGGAAGGTCAGTTTGAAGGGCGGGCAGGCCCTGACCGGAACCTTCGTGGCCGTGCCGGGCGATCCGTCCTCGGCCGCCTTCCCCCTGGCGGCGGGCCTGGTGGTGCCGGGCTCGGTGGTGACGGTCGAGGGGGTGATGCTCAATCTGCTGCGCACCGGCCTGTTCGACACCTGGATCGAAATGGGCGCCGACCTGATCATCACCAACCGGCGCCAGGCCGGCGGCGAGGACGTCGGCGACATCACCGCCCGGCATTCGGCCCTGAAGGGCGTGATCGTGCCCGAAGCGCGGGCCGCCTCGATGATCGACGAATATCCGATCCTGGCCGCCACCGCCGCCTTTGCTGAAGGCGTCACCGTCATGCGCGGCGTGGGCGAGATGCGGGTCAAGGAAAGCGACCGGATCTCGCTGATGGTCGAGGGTCTGCGCGCCTGCGGGGTGCAGGTCGAGGAAGAACCCGAGGGCTTCATCGTCACGGGCGCCGCCTCGGTTCCGGGCGGCGCGACCGTCCACACCGCCCACGATCACCGCATCGCCATGAGCCATCTGGTGCTGGGCCTGGCCGCCGATCAACCGGTTTCCGTCGACGAACCGGGCATGATCGCCACCAGCTTCCCCGGCTTCGTCGAGATGATGAACGGCTTGGGCGGTCGGATCTCTTGACGAAATGTCGCCCATAGACGACGATGCGGCTGTGAGGCTGACCTTCACGCCGGTCTTTGATCGCTGGCTTCTCAGGCTTCGCGATCATAGGGCGGTCGCTCGGATCACGACTCGTCTCGAACGACTGTCGGGCGGCCACTGGGGCGATGTGAAGCCGGTGGGCGAGGGCGTCAGCGAACTGAGGATCGCCTACGGACCCGGTTATCGTCTGTATGCGATGAAGAGGAACGACGCCTGGGTCATTCTGCTGGCGGGAGGCGACAAGTCGAGCCAGGACCGCGACATCGTCGAGGCGAAACGGCTGGCTGAGGAGTATCGAAATGACTGAACCCCTGATCGAGTTCGACCCCGCCCGCTACCTGAACACGCCCGAGGCGGTGGAGGAGTATCTCGTCTCCTCGTTCGAAGACGCCGCCGAACTCGGCGATCCGCGCATCATCACTAACGCCCTGGGCGTCGTCGCCCGGGCCAAGGGCATGACCCAGATGGCGCGCGACGCCGAACTGTCGCGCACGGCCCTCTATCGCGCGCTCAGCGAGGAGGGACGGCCCGAGCTTTCGACCATCTTCAAGGTGATGCAGGCCCTGGGGCTTCGCCTCGCCCCCGTTCGCGTGGACTCCGCCGCCTGATGCCGCTGATCATCGCCGTCGACGGCCCGGCCGCCTCGGGCAAGGGCACCATCGCCGCCCGGCTGGCGCGGACCTATGGCCTGCCGCATCTGGACACCGGCCTGCTGTACCGCGCCGTGGGCGTCAAACTGTTGGAGGCCGGCGGTTCGCTGGACGATGAGGCGGCGGCGACCGAAGTCGCGCGGGGGCTGGACGCATCGGAAGTGTCCGAAGACCCCCGTCTGACCACCGGCGAGGCGGGCGAGGCGGCCAGTCGCGTCGCAGGCCACCCCGGCGTACGCGCCGCCCTGCTGGACCTGCAACAGGCCTTCGCGGCCCAGGCCGGGGGCGCCGTGCTGGACGGGCGCGACATCGGCACGGTGATCGCGCCGGACGCCCCGGCCAAACTGTTCGTCACCGCCGCGCCCGAGACGCGCGCCGACCGCCGCTGGAAACAGCTGACGGCGCGCGGCTTCGACATCGGCTTCGACGAGATGCTGGCCGATATCCAGCGTCGGGACGATCGCGACGCCGGTCGCGGGTCGGCCCCGATGGTCCAGGCGGAAGACGCGGTCTTGCTGGACACCACCGACATGGGTATAGAGGCGGCCTTCGATGCGGCCCGCCGTATCGTCGAGGCGGCGCGCGCGAAACACGGTCTCTGACCCATTTCGCAAATCCAACGCGTCCACCCTCGGCTTCCGCGGGCGTCCTGATCGTTCTGAACGGCCTCGCATCCTGACGACCTGCCTATCTTTCCCTATCGCCTCGGCGCAGCGCCTTGCTGTGTCGGCGGCGTCCACCTCGCGCGGGACCCTCCGGTCGCGCGCCACAGCCCCTACGGAATGCTTTTCAGCTTCATGACTGACACCCTCTCCCCCTCGCGCGACGATTTCGCCGCGCTGCTCGACGAACAACTGCAGGGCCGCGACTTCGGCGAAGGCCAAGTGGTCCACGGCCGCGTCGTCGGCATCGAAAAAGACATCGTCATCATCGACGTGGGCCTGAAGACCGAAGGCCGCATCTCGATGCGCGAGTTCGGTCAAGGCGACGACGGCGCCCTGCCCAAGGTCGGCGACAACGTCGAAGTCTACCTCGAGCGCGTCGAGAACGCCCTCGGCGAAGCCGTCATCAGCCGTGACAAGGCCCGCCGCGAGGAAGCCTGGACCCGTCTGGAAGTCGTGTTCGCGGAAGGCCAGCCGGTCAACGGCGCCATCGTCGGCCGCGTCAAGGGCGGCTTCACCGTCGACCTGGGCGGCGCCTCGGCCTTCCTGCCCGGCTCGCAAGTCGACATCCGTCCGGTCCGCGACGTCGGCCCGCTGATGGGCAAGGAACAACCGTTCCAGATCCTGAAGATGGACCGTCCGCGCGGCAATATCGTCGTCTCGCGTCGCGCCATCCTGGAAGAAGCCCGCGCCGAACAGCGCACCGAGCTGGTCGGCCAGCTGCAAGAGGGCGAAGTCCGCGAAGGCGTGGTCAAGAACATCACCGACTACGGCGCGTTCGTGGACCTGGGCGGCATCGACGGCCTGCTGCACGTCACCGACATGTCGTGGAAGCGCGTCTCGCACCCGTCGCAGGTTCTCGCCGTCGGCGACACCGTCAAGGTCCAGATCGTCAAGATCAACCCGGACACCCAACGTATCTCGCTGGGCATGAAGCAACTGCAGTCGGACCCCTGGGACGGCGTGGAAGCCAAGTATCCGGTTGGCGCCAAATACACGGGCCGCATCACCAACATCACCGACTACGGCGCCTTCGTGGAACTGGAAGCCGGGGTCGAGGGCCTGGTGCACGTTTCGGAAATGTCCTGGACCAAGAAGAACGTCCATCCGGGCAAGATCGTCTCCACCTCTCAGGAAGTGGACGTGGTCGTCCTGGACGTCGACGCCTCCAAGCGCCGCATCTCGCTGGGCCTGAAACAGGCTCAGGACAATCCGTGGGACGCCTTCGTCGCCAACAACCCGATCGGTTCGACCGTCGAGGGCGAAGTCAAGAACGCCACCGAGTTCGGCCTGTTCATCGGCCTGGACAACGACATCGACGGCATGGTCCACCTGTCCGACCTCGACTGGTCGGTCTCGGGTGAAGAAGCCATCCAGCGCTACCGCAAGGGCGAGATGGTCAAGGCCAAGGTCCTGGACGTCGACGTCGAGAAGGAACGCGTCTCGCTGGGCATCAAGCAGCTGGGCGGCGATCCGATCGGCGAGGGCGACACCTATCGCCGCGGCCAGCAGATCACCGTCACCGTCTCGTCGATCGAGTCGGGCGGCATCGAGGTCAAGTTCGGTGAAGACGACGCGCCGGTCACGGCCTTCGTCCGCAAGTCGGACCTGTCGCGCGACCGCAACGAGCAACGTCCGGAACGCTTCGCCGTCGGCGACCGCGTCGACGCGATGATCACCGCCGTGGACAAGGCCTCGCGCCGCGTCTCGGTGTCGATCAAGGCGCTGGAAATGAAGGACGAACAGGAAGCCATCGAACAGTTCGGCTCGTCCGACTCCGGTGCTTCGCTGGGCGACATCCTGGGCGCCGCGCTGAAGAACGCCGGCACCAAGGACTAAGTCTGATCCCAACGGATGAGACCGAAGGGCGGCGGGAGCGATCCTGCCGCCCTTTTCTCTGTCTGATACAGCGCCGTGCGCGGAACCGGACATAAATCAGCAAATGCCGCGTCTCATTGGCGGATAAGGGCTTTTTCGCGCGGCGAGCCGGGGTTAGGGTAGGGTTTCTGGATCGTCGACAGGCCCAGGCCTGCCGATCGCGAGCGGGCGGGAACCTTGATGATCAAGTCTGAGTTGATCGAGAAACTGGCGGCCGAGAACACCCACCTGACCCATGCGGAGGTGGAACGGTTGGTCAATGTCATTCTCGGCAAGATGACCGGAGCGCTTTCTGAAGGCGGTCGGGTGGAATTGCGAGGCTTCGGCGCCTTTTCGGTCCGGTCGCGTCCGGCCCGTCTGGGCCGTAATCCCCGAACGGGGGAGACGGTGGAGGTTCCGGCCAAGGCCGTGCCCTTCTTCAAGAGCGGCAAGGAACTGCGCGAGCGTCTGAACGCTTCCGGCGACGCCTGAGTCTGAACGGCTGGAGAAAATCGCCTATGGGTCTGCTGTCCGAATTTCGCGAGTTCGCGATCAAGGGAAACGTCGTCGATCTCGCTGTCGGCGTGATCATCGGAGCGGCTTTCAACGGCATTGTGAAAAGCCTGGTCGACCAGGTGGTGATGCCGCCGATCGGGCTGTTGACGGGCGGCGTGGACTTTTCCGAGCTGGAATGGGTTCTGCGGCCTGAGAATGAGGCCACCGAGGCGGTGGAGAAGGTCGCCATCCAGTACGGGGCCTTCGCCAACACGGTGGTTCAGTTTCTGATCGTCGCCTTCGTGGTCTTCATGGTGGTCAAGGGCGTCAACAGCCTGCGCCGCCAGCAGGCCGCCCAACCGGATCCGGCGCCTTCGGCGCCGACGGCGACCGAGTCCCTTCTGACCGAAATCCGGGACGCTCTGAAAACTCGCCCCGGCGCCTGACGCGGCAGGTTCAGCCCGTGCGCGCCAACTGGCTCGCCGGGGCGCCCGCTCGCCTTCTGATGCGCGAACCCAGGTTAGGGGGCAGGGGCACGGGCCGAGCGCAGACTGCATAGTCCCCGTCATAGGGCGTCGGGGTCCACTCCCGCGCCAGGGCGGGGTTTTCGATCAGGGCGTGGCAATGCCCCCAACCGCCCTCGCGCCGCGCCTTCGGCGTCAGGTGGCCCAACTGGTCGAGAAGCTCGGGCGTGGCGACCTGCAGCCTGACCTTGGCGGCGCCCAGGGCGCGCGCATTCGCGATCAGCGCACCGGCCAGGATCTCCGCCGCCTCGGGCGCCGTCTCCAGCGCCGTCAGGTCAATGATGTCGAGGCAGGGCGCCTCGATCAAATTGGTCTTGTTCATCAGGGCGAGAGCCGTTCCGACCAATCGTCCGCCGCGCATCAGCCCCAGAAGCATGGGCGGGAGGGTCTGGTCCGGGTCGGACAGACGCCAGCCCAGAACCTCTGGGCTGCGATCCGCAAGCAGTCGTCCCTCGTCCGCCCGCGCACGCCAGAAATCAGCGTAAGCCGACCCCTACCCGACGTCGCTCAGCCTGACGACATCCGTCGGCAGGGCCAGGCGGGTCGGCTTGAACAGTCGCGGATTCATCAATTGTTCGCCCAGGCCCCGTGCGGTCTGCGCCGATACGCCGCCCCACAGATGTCGCAGCAGGCGGCCCTTCAGACAGGCGAGGGGATCGACCATCCAGGTCAGTTTCAGCGCGTGCGTTTCCATCGGCCCCGGTCTCAACCCGAAGAGGCCGTAGAGGGGCGCCGAGCGCGAATTGGCGTTGAGGGTGTATCGGGCGAACAGGTCCGGCTGGGCCAGGAAGGCCTTGATCAGCGGCCGGCTGGCGCCCTTCCGGTCCGACGGCACGATGATGGAGAAGCCCGTGGCACCATACAGGCTTCGTCCGTCCTTGTGGAATCGGTGGATCAGATTGCCGAGCATGGCGGCCGGTTCGTCGTCGTGGTCGGTGACGACCCAGCCCAGCGGGGCGTCTATGTCGCGTCGCGCCGGATTGTCCTCCAGCCAGCGCCAACCCGCTTCGGATCGTTCAGGCCAGCCCACCTGCCGATGCAGCCGGTTCAGGCCTGGGTAATCGGATCGGCGGATCGGCCGAATGGGCATCGGCGCTCCTTCCATATTGGAACAGGTCTCTCGGTTCACGCCATCTGATGCAGAGGTCGCGCCAGGCTGCGTCATGGACGGCGGCGGGGCGCGACAGCCTTAACACTTGTTCAGACTTGTTCGCTGTGCTGGGTATGCGCCTTTCGCGCGCCCGGTTGCGGCGCGGCAGTTGGGAGTGAGCCGTTGACAGCGACGGATGGGGGGGCGCTTGAGCCTCGCAAGACTTTCCTCGGGCACCCGCGGGGGCTGGTGGTCCTGTTCTTCACCGAGATGTGGGAACGGTTCTCCTTCTACGGCATGCGGGCGCTGCTGGTCCTGTACCTGACGCAGCATTTCCTGTTCGGCCCGGCCGAGGCTCAGGGCATCTACGCCGCCTACGCCGCCCTGGTCTATCTGATGCCGGTCATCGGCGGCATGATCGCCGACCGATATCTGGGGTCGCGAAAGGCCGTCATCATCGGCGCCGTCCTCTTGGTTCTGGGCCATTTCACCATGGCCTTCGAGGGCACGGGCGGACGTGAAAGCCTGACCATCGGCGACACCACCTATCAGATCCAGGTCGAAGGTCGGGACCAGAACCGCCAGATGTTCGCCGTGAATGGGGACGAGCGGGTCCAGATCGCGATTTCGCCGGAGGGCGTTTCGACCGTCGGGGCCGAACCTTCGGCCGCCAACGCCGCCGACGCAGCCGCTGCAGCCGTGGGCACGGGCCTGGGCACGCCCCCGACCGGCGCGCTGGATCCCGCCACTCAGGCCGCGCCGCAAACAGCCGCCGCCGCCGGCTTCCCCGCCTTCACCGCCGCCGGCGCCTATACGCTGGAAACGGAGCGCGACCAGGCGCTGGGCGAACCGGTTCTGTTCCTGGCCCTGGCCCTGATCATCGTCGGGGTCGGCTTCCTGAAAGCCAACATCTCGACCGTCGTCGGCGCCCTGTATGAAGAGAACGATCCCCGTCGCGACGGTGGCTTCACCATCTTCTACGTCGGCATCAATCTGGGTTCCTTCCTGGCGACGGCCGCCTGTTCCTATCTCGGCTTCAACTATGGCTGGGCTTACGGCTTCGGCCTAGCCGGCATCGGCATGCTGTTCGGTCTTCTGACCTTCATCCTGGGCCAGTCCTGGCTCGAGGGGCGCGGCGCACCGCCCATCCCGGTCGGGGGGCGTTCGATCCTGGGCGTGCCCCTGGTTCCCTTCTTCTGGATCGCCGGTCTGGTTGCCGTCATCCCGACCTGGTTGCTGATGCAACGCCACGAGATCATCGAGACGGGCCTGCCCTGGATCGCCGGCGTCATCTTCGCCTCGGTCGTCGGCTATACCGTCTTCCGGCTGAAGGGCGCCGAGCGCAGCCGCATGCTGGTCGCCCAGTTGCTGATCTTCTTCTCGGTGCTGTTCTGGGCCCTGTTCGAACAGGCCGGGTCGTCCCTGACCCTGTTCGCCGATCAGTCGACCCAGATGCCAAGCTGGTTCAATGCCGGCTACACCCAGATGTTCAACCCCGGCATCATCATCATCGGCGGTCCGATCATCGCCGCTATGTGGGTCTGGCTGGCGAAGCGGAACCTTGAGCCTTCGACCCCCGTCAAGTTCTCGTTCGGCCTGGTCTTCGTCGGGCTGGGCTTCCTGGTCCTGACCTGGGCGGCGGGAACCCAGGCCAATGACGCCTTCCGGGTGCCGTTGCTGTTCCTGTTCCTGACCTACCTCTTCCACACGATCGGCGAGCTGTGCCTTTCGCCGGTCGGCCTGTCGATGATCACCAAACTGTCGGTGGCGCGCGTGGTCGGCATGATGATGGGCGTCTGGTTCCTGTCCAGCTCGGTCGCCCACATCGTCGCCGGCCTGATCGCCAAGGCGACGGCGACCGATACGGTCGCCGGGGTCGTGACCAGCCCCGCGCTGGCCTTGCAGACCTATGGGTCGATCTTCGGCACCATCGGCTGGACGGGCGTCGGCGTCGGCGTCTTCCTGCTGCTGATGTCGCCCCTGCTCAAGAAGGGCATGGCCGGGGTTCACTGAACCCTCGGACCTTTGGACATGAAGAAGCCCCGGCGGATCGATCCGCCGGGGCTTTTTGCCGGACGCTGCTCGCTTCAGAAGGTCTTGCGGACCCGGATCGAGACGAAGGTGCGGGGATCGAAGCTGCTGTCCTCGACAAAGGCCACGGTGCGGGTGTCGCGGTCGGCGAAGACCGTGCGGCTGCTGGTGAAGTCGTCCCACAGGTTCAGCTGGGCGCGGATGGCCAGGGTGGGGCTGGGCTTGTACTCGGCGAACATCTCGTAATAGTCCGTGCCGCGCCATCTGGAGACCTGATCCGGCGAATAGTTGGGCTGACCCAGATAGGGCAGCCAGTTCACGCCCCATTGCAGCTTCCAGCGGGTGATGTCCTGTTCGATGCCGACATTGGCCTGGGTGGGCCGCACGCCTGAAATCGGTCGCTCCTCGCCCGTCGTGGGATCGGTGACGGCGGTCTTGTTCCAGTTGTTGCTGAAGGTGAAACGCGCGCCCGACACGCCCAGCTTTTCCAGCGGCACGGTCACATTCAGCGACAGCCGGTCCAGCGTGCCCTCGCCGATATTGCCGACCGCCGACAGGCCGTCCCCCAGGGGAATCCGGTCGATGGCGTCGACGATCTCGTCGTGGCGATAGCCGATAGAGACGACGCCCTCGCCCCAGAAGCGGCGCTCATAGGTCAGTTCCGAAATCCAGCGCTGTTCAGGTTCCAGATCGACATTGCCGCCATAGACGTTCTCCTCGTCCAGGTCGGCCGAGGCGGCGAAGTCCGAGAAGTCCAGCTGACCCAGCTCCCGCTCGAAGCGGAACCGCAGCTGGTTGTTCGGCATCGGCGTCCAGGTGGCCATGAAGCGCGGTTTGGCGAAGAAGAAGCTCTTCTCCTGGTTGGCGTCGCCGGACTGGCTGATGGTCGAGGCTTCCAGGCGCAGGCCGGCCTCCAGCGTCAGGTCTGGGTGCAGCCGCCATGTGCCCTTGGAGAAGGCCTCGCCGCGCGTCTCCTCGACCTTGACCGAGGCGCTGGGCAGGGGAATGGGCACGCCGCCTTCGCTGTAGGCCTGGTCGGTCTGGCGCATATTGTAGGCGACCTCGCCGCCGGTCTCGATGGTCAGCTTGGGCGAACGCTCATGGCGGACCAAGGCCCGCAGGATGGTCTCAGAGTTCTCGCCGGAATAGGCGAACACCTGTTCTGGCGCGTCCACGCCGTTGTTCAGGACATTATAGGTCGAGACCCCGTCCCAGCTGCCGAACTCGTGCATCAGCCGGGTCTCCAGCTTGAAGCGGGTGTTCAGGGGGCGTTCCCAGGTGACGCCGAACTCGCCGCCGTCGGCGTCTTCGCTGTCCAGGCTTTCGCGGAAGGCGGTGGCGGACCGGCTGGTGTTGTAGCCTTGCCAGTCGTTGATCCCGTAGCGGGCCGTCAGATCGACCTTCCCGCCCGCCAGCGGGCCGGCATAGGTCCCGCGGATCGAGTTTCCACCGCCATAGCCGTCGGTATCGGTGACCTCGTCACGCAGAACGTTGCCGGCCGCGTCGCGGCGGATAAGGCGCCCAGGGCCGTTGGAATCGCTCATGCTGATGCCGTCGGACAAGGTGACGCCCCAGCTTCGGTCGCCGTCGCGGGCCGTGAACTGGAAGCTGCCGCCGTGTAGGTCCTGGCCCGACCCTTCGAACTGGGTAGTGTTCCAGGTCAGGATCGACTGACGGCTGGCCTCCTTCTTGAGTATGACGTTCACGACGACCGAGAAGCCTTGCATGTCGATGCCTGGCGCGCCCCCGCGGATCAGTTCGATCCGCTCGACCTGACGCGCCGGGGTGCGGCTGAGCACGTTCGAACCGGAGTCGTTCTTGGAGGCGGGGCGGGCGTTGTTGATCAGCACATTGCCGACGGCGCCCTCGAAGCCGCGTGCGCCGCTGCCGTCATCCAGTTCGAAGCCGGGCACGCGGTTGACCATGTCGAGCGCGGTATTGGGCCGCTGGGCGAGGAAGAAGTCGGGCGTGAAGATCAGCACGCCACGCTGGGCGGCGTCGGCCAGGGGCGCGTCGCGGGTCGGTCCGGTCGGCACGGGCGCCTGGGCCACCTGCGGTTCGTCGCCGGCATAGGCGGTCGCGGCGGAAATCAGCAGGGCGGTGGTGGCCAGCAGCAGGGTCTTGTTCATCGGTCTTCCCCTCTCGTTCGTTGGCGAGAGATGTGCCGATCCGCCGCATTCATCTCCAGTTACAAGGCCGAAAGGTGGATTAAATCGACGACAGCATTACCGGGATTTCATTAATAATCGGCAAGATACTGCACTATAGTAAAGTAATGTCCATGCGCGCATCTGTCTTGGTATTCGTTTTACTCGCTTGGGGTGGGGCGCAGCCGGCGACGGCTCAGGACACGCCCGTGGCTCCGGAAGCGGTCGAGGACATTATCGTCACCGCGCGTCGGATTGAGGGGCCGATGTGGGAGGTCCAGCGCGGCGACAGCACCCTGATCCTGGTGGGGTCGATCGACGGTCTTCCGCGAGACATGGAATGGCGCACAGACGCGCTGGTTTCAGCGGTCGAAGGTGCGGATCGGGTGCTGTTCCCGGTACACGGTCAGGCGTCTTGGGCGGACGTCGGGCGGCTGATCTGGCGGATGCGCACTCTCACACGCCTGCCTAACGGTCGCACGAGCGCGGACTATCTCCCCGCCGAGCTTGAGGCGCGGGTGGAACGGATTACGGCCGAGGGGCCAAGCCGCAAAAGCATGCTGATGCTGTCGGGCGACCTGATGGAACACGGCGGCTATGCCCGTCGGGCGCGTCCCGTGTCCGAGGTGGTGCGGCGGGCGGCGCGCACATCCCGCAAACCGGCCGAACCGGTCGGCGTCTTCCGCGGCGACGAAATCGTCGACAAGATTCTGACCACGCCGCCTGAAGCCTATCTGGACTGTATTGAACGGGCGACGACGGCCGCAGAAGCGGGAGAGGTCGAGGGCGCGCGCCGGGCTGAGGCCTGGCGACGCAGGCAGGTGCAGGCGGTGCTGGCCTCGCCGCTGGAGCAGGCGACAAACGCCTGTTCCTATTGGGCGGTGATGGGCGAGGGCGAGACCTTGCGCGGCATTTGGAACAAGGCCGTTGACGACGCCCTGTCGCAGCCCGGCGTATCGGTGGCCATCGCGCCGCTTCGGCTGCTCGCGGAGCCGGACGGCGTGCTGGACCGATTGGAAGCCCAGGGGCTGGAGCCGCTCGGACCCGAGTGGCGGCCCTCAGCCCCCTGAGCCCTTAGTTCGCCGGGGCCTGGCGGTCCGGGGCGGCGTCGCGGGCGGCGTCGCCGATATTGTCCGCAGCGCCGCCGACGCTCTCGGCGGCGCCGGCGATGGCGTTGGACTCGATGGCGTCGTTGCGGTTCATGTTCATCAGGAACCAGCCGATGATCAGGACGAGGGCCAGGCCGATGACCAGGGCGATGACTCCGCCCATGCCGCCGCCGCTGCGGCGTTCGACGACGACGGGCGCTGCTGCCGGCGAGGGGGCGGGGTCGTTTTCGGTGATCCGTTCGACCCGGCCGTCAGGGTGTTCGACAGTGCGTTCGGTGGGCATGGTGTTTCCTCTCCAGTGTGGCGAGGAAACACGCGCTCGGCGATTAGGGTTCCGGCCTGTTCAGACCGCCGTTCCGCCGACGGTCAGGCCGCCCATCTTCAACGAAGGCTGGCCGATGCCGACGGGCACGCCCTGACCGGCCTTGCCGCAGACGCCGACGCCGGGGTCGAAGGCGAAGTCGTCGCCGATCATCTGGATCTTGGTCAGGGCCGTCGCGCCGTCGCCGATCAGGGTGGCGCCGCGGACGGGCGCGGTGATCACCCCGTCCTCGATCAGATAGGCCTCGTTGCACTGGAAGACGAACTTGCCGTTGGTGATGTCCACCTGGCCGCCCGAGAAGTTGGCGGCGTAGAGGCCGCGCTTCGTATTGGCGATCATGTCGGCCTTGGAGTCCTTGCCACCCTCCATGAAGGTGTTGGTCATGCGCGGCATGGGCATGTGGGCGAAGGACTGGCGCCGGCCGTTGCCGGTGGCGGCGACGCCCAGCTGACGCGCCGACAGCCGGTCGTGCATCAGGCCGACCATGATCCCGTCCTCAATCAGCACGGTGCGCGAGGTCGGGGTGCCTTCGTCATCGACCGACAGGGAGCCGCGACGGCCGGCGATCGAGCCGTCGTCAACCACGGTGACGCCGGGGGCGGCGACGCGCTGGCCCATCATGCCGTTGAAGACGGAGGAGCCCTTCCGGTGGAAGTCGCCCTCGAAACCGTGGCCGATGGCCTCGTGCAGCAGGACGCCGGGCCAGCCGGCGCCCAGGACCACGTCCATCTCGCCCGCCGGGCAGTCGATGGCGTCCAGATTGACCAGGGCTTGACGCAGGGCCTCGTCCACCTGGGCCTGCCAGCGTTCGGGCGCGACCCAGGCCTCGAAGCCCGCACGGCCGCCGGCGCCGGCGCCGGCGCTCTCGCGCTTGCCGTTCTGTTCGACGGTGATGGAGACGTTCAGCCGGACCAGGGGGCGGACGTCGCGCACCACCCGCTCGTCGGCGCGCAGGATCTCGATGGCGCGGCGCTCGCCGACCAGGGAGGCCGAGACCTGGACCACACGGGGGTCGCGAGCGCGAGCCCAGGCGTCGATCTCGGCCAGCAGGGCGATCTTGTCGGAGAAGGCCGGCGAGGCCAGGGGATCGACGGCGTCATACAGTTGCTGATTGGTGGCGCGGGGTCCCTCGGCGATGCGGGCGGCGTGACCTTGCTTGGCCAGGGCGGCGCTGTCGGCGGCGCGGCGCAGGGCGGCGGCGGAGATCTCGTTGGCGTGGGCGTAGCCGGCGGTCTCGCCCGCCACGACCCGCAGGCCGAAGCCCTCGGTGGCGTCATAGGCGGCGGATTTCAGCCGGCCGTCGTCGAAGACCAGGCTCTCGCTCTCGGACCGTTCCAGGAACAGCTCGCCGTCGTCGGCGCCGGCCAGGGCCGTCTTCAGGATCGACAGGGCTTCGTCGGTATCGACGCCTGCGGCGTCGAGAATGGGGGGCGGGGCGGCGTGAATGGTCATGGGCTGTAGGTAGGGGCTGGAGGGCGGTTCGTCACCTGTCGGTGCGGATTCAGACGGAGGGCCGAAAAAAGAAGGGTCTGCATAGTCTGTCGTTCCGGGTCTCCGCTGCGCTGCGCCCGGAATGACGAAAGTCAGGGTCAGCTACCGCGCCAGCTTCCCCTTGGCCTTGTCGGCAGAGAAGACCACGTCGGGGTCCGGCGCCGCGATCTCTTCGCCGCAGTGGTCGAGCACCTTCAGGATGTGACGGATCAGGTTCACCCGGGCGGTCTTCTTGTCGTCCGTGGCGATGATGGTCCAGGGGGCGAAGGCGCGCTCGGTCTCGTCCAGCATCCGGTCGCGGGCGTCGGAATAGGCGTCGAACCGGGCCTCGGCCTCGGCGTCCAGCGACGACAGCTTGAACCGTTTCAACGGATCGACCCGTCGTTCCTTTAGCCGTTTCGCCTGTTCCTTGCGCGAGATGTCGAGCCAGAACTTGATCAGGATGATCCCGTCGTCGGTCAGCATCCGTTCAAAGCGCGGCGCATCGGTCAGGAACTGGGCGTACTGCTCGGGCGTGCAATAGCCCATGACCGGCTCGACCCCGGCGCGATTGTACCAGGAGCGGTTGAAGATCACCGTCTCGCCCGCGCCCGGCAGATGGGGGACGTAACGCTGGAAATACCACTGGCTGGTTTCGCGGTCGCTGGGCTTGGGCAGGGCGACGACGCGGGTCTGGCGTGGCGACATATATTCGGTCAGGCGTTTGATGGCCCCGTCCTTGCCGGCGGTGTCGCGTCCCTCCAGCACGATGACCACCCGCATCCCATGTTCGATGGTCCAAGCCTGGGTCTTAACGACCGCAAGCTGAAGCTGCTCGAGTTCAGTCTCATAGGCGTCTGATTTCTTTCCCATTCGAGAATGGTGGGGCAGGTATGGGGCGAGAGCAAGTCGGGCGGACACGGGATGACAGGCTTCTCACGTGTCTCGCCGGACGATCAGCGCTAGGTTGGCGCTGAGGATAATGGAGGGGTCGCCGATGCTGAACCGCCGCCGTCTGCTGGCCAGCGGGCTGAATTCTGGTCTGGCGGCGGGCCTGTGCCTGGTCGCCTCGCCTGTGTGCGCGGACGAGGCCGCCGGATATGAGGCGGCGCTGGACGCGGTCTTCGCCGAGACGGGGCCCGTCGCCCTGGCGGGCGGTGTCGTCACACGGCAGGGGCTGGCCTGGTCGGGCGTGCGCGGCGTGCGCCGAGCGGGCGGCGACGACCCAGCGACCCTGGACGATCGCTGGCACCTTGGGTCAAACACCAAGGCGATGACGGCGGCGCTTTACGGGCGGCTGGTCGACCAGGGCCGGGCGGACTGGGACGCGCCGCTGGCGGACCTGTTCCCCGGCGTCCCGATCAATCCGGCCTGGGCGGCGACGACGATCGCCGACTTCATGCGCCACCGGGCCGGGGTGAAGGACGCCGATGCCCTGGGCCCTGTCTTCTTCATGACCGCGCGGGCAGACCCGCGTTCTCTGCCGGAACAGCGGCGGGCCGTGGTCGAGCGGATTATGGGCGGGGCCCCGACCGGGCCGAAGGGTGCGTTCGAATACGCCAACGCCAATTATATCCTGGTCGGGGCGGCGATCGAACGGATCACGGGTCAGTCGTGGGAGACCACCATCCAGAGCGAACTGTTCACGCCCCTGGGCCTGACCTCCGCCGGTTTCGGCGCGCCGACGTCCAATACGGCCGGCGGGGCCAATGTCTGGGGCCATCGCGGGGAAGGCAAGGCGCGGGTCGCGGTCGATCCGGCCACGCCGGGAGCCGACAATCCGATGGCGCTGGGACCCGCAGGCACGGTTCACATGAGCCTGGTCGACTATGCCGCCTGGCTGAGGCTGTTCCTGACGGACGGCGGCGGATGGCTGGCCCCGGACACCCTGGCGAGGTTGACGACGTCGGGGCCGGTCGCCGGAACGGGAACGCCCTACGCCCTGGGGTGGATCGCGCCGCCGCAAGTTGCCTGGGCCGGGGGGCCGGTGCTGACCCACGATGGGTCCAACACCCTGTGGTATGCGACCGCCATCGTGGCCCCGGCGCGGGGGGCGGCCTTCATCGGCCTGACCAACCAAGGCGCGGGTCAGGTGGCGACGACCGCCCTGATGCGGGCGCTGATCGGGAGGCTGGAAGCCTGAGCAGATTCAGGCGGCTCTAAATGCTCTGTACACCACTTGTGGTTATTCAGGTGGAGGTCGGTGAGTGAGAGCGTACAGTGCTGAGTTACAATATTCTTCAGGGCGGCTGGCAACGCGATGGACGTCAGGTCGATCATGTCTCGCTCGGCCAGGGGGAATTCTGCGTCAGCGACGATCCCGACACCGTGATCACGACCGTGCTGGGGTCCTGCGTCGCGGCCTGTGTGCGCGATCCCAAGGCCGGCGTCGGCGGGATGAATCACTTTGTTCTGCCGCGACTTCCCTTCGGGTCAAGGAGCGATCCCTCCCGCTACGGCTCGCGTCTGATGCAATTGCTGATCGACGGCCTGCTTGAGCGGGGCGCCCGTCTGCAACGGCTGGAGGCCCAGGTGTTCGGCGGCGCAAGTCCCGGCCCGTTTCAGAATTCGATCGGCCAGAGCAATGTCGATTTCGCCATGGCCTATCTCGCCGAACGCGGCATAGCGACCGCCGATCCCGTTCGCAGCGGGGCGGCGGGATGCCGGGTCGAGTTCTGGCCGGCGTCAGGGCGGGTGGTCCACACGCCGCTGACGGGGGTGAAGAAGGTCCTCCCGCCCAGGATCGTGCTGCGGCCCGTCAAGCCTCTCGTTCTGCCGTCCGCAGCCTGAAGACCTTTCGCCGTTCTGTTTGAACGGATCGGCCCCTGGCGGCGTTTGCCAGCGGGGCCGTGGGCGGTCCATGCTGGGGCTGCATGAAGCGCGACTTCGCCGATTTCTGGAATCTGTTGTGGGAGGTCGGGCTGCTGGCCTGCGCCGCCTTCGCGCTGTTGAACGCCTATGCTCCTCCTCAGGACCTGCCGTGGAAGCCGCTGGACCTGAACCATCCGGTCGGGCGGGCGACGGCGGCCAAGGTGGCTGATTTCGACGTGCCCGCCACCGCGGCGCCCGAGGCGGTGCAGGGCGCCACCGAGGCCTGTATGAAGGCCTTGCGCGACGCCGGGGTCCAGGTGGAACGGGCTCAGGATCGCGACGACGGCGGCTTCTGCGTGGTGCGCGGGGCGGTGCGGATTACCGGCGGGGCGGTGACGCCCTTGGCGCCGGCCGATGTGGTGATGCAATGCCCGCTGGCGGTCCGCTATGTCATCTGGGATCGGCAGGTGCTGCAGCCGGCGGCGCGGGATATTCTGGGGTCGGCGCCGGCGCGGGTCGAGAACTATGGGACCTATTCGTGCCGCCGCATCTATGGGTCGCAGGATGAGCAGGAGCGGCCCAGCGAACACGCCCGGGCCAATGCGCTGGACGTGGCGGCGGTGAGGCTGGAAGACGGGCGGACGATCAGCGTGCTGGACGACTGGCGCGGGCAGGGATCGGCGGGCGAGCCGGGGTCGCGGTTCCTCCACGCCGTCAGGGACGGAGCCTGCCGGCTGTTCTCGACGGTGCTGACGCCCGACTACAACGCCGCGCATGAGAACCATCTGCACCTAGACGGGGCCGAACGCGGCCTCTGTCGTTAAGGTCGAATCACTCCCTGGGCGAATCGCTTTGCTGTTGACCGACTGGAAAAGCCGGGTGACAACAACAGCACAGTCCGGATTTTGCGTGGGGTCCACACCCGCGTCTCGCTCCTTCGCCTGAACGAGCTGTCCAGATGGATTGTCGGGTCACCCCGAGGGGGATCCGCCTGGAAAAGCGCGTTTACGGAGACGCAGACATGGCGACCGGTACGGTCAAGTGGTTCAACCCCACCAAGGGCTATGGATTCATCCAGCCCGACAGCGGCGGCTCTGACGTGTTCGTGCACGTCACCGCCGTTCAGAAGGCCGGCCTTCAGGGTCTCGATGAAAACGCCAAGGTCGAATACGAGCTGGAAAACCAGCGCGGCAAGACCTCGGCGATCGACCTCAAGCTCCTTTAAGCCGAACAGCCGACAAGGCTAGGAACCAGGCGCGGGGGTCTCCCCCGCGCCTGTTTTCTTTTTTGGGCTATCGCGCTTCGCGCTACTTGAGCCGCATGATGTTGGGCTACCGCGCTTCGCGCGACTTGAGCCCGGCGGGCGTCGGCTTCGTTCGTTGCGAGCGCTGGGCCATCACGATGGCGCCCAGCACCAGGGCGCCGCCCAGAGCCTGGATCGGAGTCAGGGTCTCGCCGAAGATCCACCAGCCCAGCAGGCCGGCGACGACCGGCTGGATCAGAATGGTGACGGCGGTGATCGAGGCCGGCAGCCGGCCCAGGGCCCAGGCGACGCCGCCCTGGCCGAAGACGTGCATCACCCCCATGGCCGCACAGGCGGCCCAGCCCGCCGCGCTCGCCGGGAGGATGTCCTCGCCCAGGGCCAGGGCGACGACCAGCAGCAGGGGCGCGCCCAAAAGGGTGGCCCAGAAGGTGACGCGCATGGCGCCCGCCGTGGCGCGCGCCGCCTTCACCGCCAGGAAATAGCCCGAATACCAGACCGCCACCGACAGCGAGAAGGCGTCGCCCAACGGCGGGTTGGAGCCCTGGCCCCCGTCGGCGCCGGCCGCCATGGCGAAGGCGCCCCCCATGGCCAGGGCCAGGGCCAGCAGGAACAGCCGGTGCGGCCTCTGTTTCAGCACCAGCCAGCCGAACAGGGTGACGACGACGGGGGTCAGATTGCACAGGACTGTGGCGTTGGCGACCGAGGTCATGACGATGCCGTAGTGCCAGAAGCTGAGGTCCAGGGCGAAGAACAGGCCGGCCAGCAGCGCCCATTTCGACGGGGCGGCGATCCCGCCGGGCTCGCGCGACGCCAGCAGGGTCAGCAGGGGCAGGGCGAAGACGAACCGCCAGAAGCCGGCCGCCGCCGGTCCCGTCTCGGTCAGCCGCACCAGGATGGGCGCCAGGCCCAGGACGCTGGCGGCCAGCAGCAGGACGATCAGGGCGAAGGCGCGGGGGGAGACGGACATGGGGCGCTCTTACGCCGCCGTGCGGCCTTCCGCCACGGGCTTGGCCGGGCGGGTTCAGGCCAGGTCGGAGGCAGGGCCGATCCGGGCGCGGAGTTCGACCTCCAGGCCGGGTTTGCGGTCGTGATATTCGATCCTTCCGCCCAACTGGGCGACCAGGCTGCCGATCATCATCGAGCCGAAGCCCTGGCCGGCCTTGTGCCCGCCCTTGCCTTCGTCGGCGACGACCAGGCGCAGGGCGTCGTCGGCCTCGGTCAGCCGGATGCACAGCGGGCCGGGGCGGCCGTCATAGGCGTATTTCTGGGCGTTGATGATCAGTTCGGTCAGGATCAGGCCCAGGGTCACGGCCCGGTCGGCGCCGACGCAGACCGGCGCCAGGTCGGTCTCGATGGCTGCGGCCCAGTCCGCGCCCATGCTGGAGCCCAGGTCGTCGACCAGTTCGCCGATATAGCGCGACAGGTCGACCGCCGAGTCATGGTCGCCGCGATAGAGGCGGGCGTGGACGGTCGAGACGGCGCGGACGCGGCGGCGGGCCTCCTGCAGGGCGGCGCCGGCGGGCCCCTCGCCCAGGTCGCGGGCCTGGAGGCCCAGGAAACTGGAGACCAGGGTCAGGCTGTTCTGGACCCGGTGATTGACCTCGCGCATCAGGAACTGCTGCTGCTCCAGCCGCAGGTCGCGCTCGGACAGGCGGGCCTGGAGGGAGCGGTTCAGGCTGCGCAGCTGGTTGACGGCGGCGAAGTCCGACAGGGTGTCGCGCAGCCGGGCGGCGGATTCGACGGCCGCCGCGCTCCAGCGGCGGGCGCGGCCGGCGACGGTCTCGGACCATTCCTCGAACGAGGCGCGGGGCGTCAGGGCGGCGCCGTCGCCGGCGGACTTGACGGCGGTGGACGGATCGCCGGCCCAGCGGACGGTCTCAAGGATTTCGGAGCGGAACCACAGCAGGTTCAGCGGCTGGTCGCCGAGCAGGCGGACGGCCAGCAGGCCGCTGGCGTGGGTGCGCCAGGCCTCGGTTTCGGGAAGCGTGGTCGACAGGGCGCTGGAGGCGAAGGGGCGCAGGCCCGGCTGCTGGTTCAGCCAGTCGGACAGGCGCGCCACCGCCGCGTCCGGCGGGGTGCGCCCGAAACAGGCGAGGCCGCCGTCATGAACAATCGCAAGACCGTCGGCGCCGACCAGTTCGATCAGTTCGCCGGCCCCGCCGGCCAGGGCGAGGGCGAGCGGAACCCCGGAGGGCAGGCCCAGGATCAGCTCGTCCTCCAGCCGCCGCAGCCGCACCCTTTCGCGATAGAGTTCGGCGTCGGCCTTGGTCTTCAGCTGCCGGGCCAGGCCGCGGGCCAGGGTGGTGCAGGCCACCCGCAGCTCATAGGGCAACAGGTGCGGCGTGGTGCTGTGACAGGCGACCAGACCCCACAGGACGTCGTCGACGATGATCGAGACCGAGGCCGAGGCGCGCACGCCCATATTGCGCAGATACTGGATATGGACGGGCGAGACCGAACGCAGGCCGCTGTCGCTCATGTCCAGCGGCGGCGCGTGCGGATCGACCGGCCGCAGCGGCTGGGGCTGGTAATGGCTGTCGGGAATGACCCGGACCGGATTGCGCAGATACAGGGCGCGGGCCTGGCGCGGAATGTCGGTCGCCGGGAAATGGTGGTTCAGGAAGGAGGTCGTCTCGACCGCCCGCGATTCCGCCACCACCTGGCCCGCCTCGTCGTCGAGGAAGCGGTAGATCATGACCCGCTCGAAGCCGGTCAATCGACGGAAGGCCTCGGCGGCGCGGTCGCATACGGTCTGGACCGTGGCCGCGCGCTCCATGGCGGCGCCGGCGGCGTCGATCCGGGTGATCAGCTCCACGCCCAGACGGGCGTGCTGGGAGCTCTGTTCGACCTCGACGATCATGCGGGGGGAGGCGGCGTTCTCGGCCCCGGCCCCGACGAAATGGACCACCACATCGTATTCCAGCCGGTTGGTCGCGCGCCAGCGGCCGGCGAAGCCCGGCTCGAGCGCCTGGCCCATGTCGCGCAGGCGACGGCCGACCGTGTCGCCGAGCAGGGCCGCGATCGGCTGACCGAGCCAGTCGGTCTTGCCCGTCAGGTCCTCGATCAGGCCCGCCCCCTGTTCGACGGTCTGGCCCGCCGGGTCCAGGACCAGGAGGAAGCCGTGCGGCTGGATCGCCTGGGGGGCGTGGATCGGCTCGCGGTCGCAATCGGTCAGGTCGATGTCGGGGCGAACGGCGAGGTCGGTCATGCGAACGGGATTCCGGCCTCGAACACCCGCCCGGTCGGGTCAGGACCCAGCGGGGTGCGCGGTTCCGGGACACGCCCGATGCGGAGGGGGGGAGGGATCATGTGTTTTTACCCTAACACATTGCAGGAGCTTGTCTATTTGGGCGAGATATGTCCGGCGCCGAACACTTCTCCCGACGTGAGGCGGGGCCGGCGCAGGCTCGGCGGCGGGCGGTCATGGAACGGCCTCAGTCGCATGGCGTTCAGGCGCGGATTCCCCCGCAAACCTGGTGTCCCCCATGAAACTGCGCGTCCGCGCCGAGCTCGTCTATCGTTTCGATCCGCCGACGGACGCCATCTACAAGATCCAGGTCGCCCACTGGCCAGGCCAGCACATCCTGGAGGAGACCCTGGTCTTCGACCCCCCGATCGCCTTCCACGAGGACGAGGACGTCGAGTTCGGGGCGCGGACCCTGCGCTGCCATGTCGAGGGCGAGGTCAGCCTGACCTATGAGGCGGTGGTCGACAACGGCGTGCTGAAGGGCCTGCCGCCCAGCGTGTCGCAGCACGACTGGGGCGAACTGCCGGCCGAGGTCCTGCCCTATCTGCAGCCCAGCCGCTATTGCCCGTCGGACCAGTTCGGCCGGTTCGTCACCCGCGAGTTCGGCGAGACCGCCGGCGGGGCGCGGGTGCTGGCGATCCTGAACTGGATCACCGAGAACCTGGATTACGAGCACGGAGTGTCGGACACCGAGACCACGGCGGCCCGCACCTTCATCGACCGGGCCGGGGTGTGCCGCGACTTCACCCATCTGGGCATGACCCTGTGCCGGGCCTCGGGCATACCGGCGCGGGCCGTCAGCGCCTTCGCCGACCAGCTGGACCCGCCCGACTTCCACGCCATCTTCGAGGTCTGGCTGGACAATGGCTGGTGGCTGATCGACCCGACCGGCCTGGCCCCGGTCGAGGGCCTGGTGCGGATCGCCTGCGGCCGCGACGCGGCGGACATCGCGTTTCTGACGACCCAGGACCGGTGCCAGATGGTGCGGCAGTCGGTGACGGTGCGGGGGGCGTAAGGGGGGAGGAGAGGGGAGTTGGAGCGCACTGAAAGCGTATAACAATCAGACTAAATGGAAGTGGCTGCGCCGCACATCATTTGTCGTGGCTAGGGTTCTAGCCTCAGCCAAAAGCCCGCGCTCAAGAAGTTCTCCGATAGCTCCAATATGAGCAGCAATTCCAGCAGCGTTGTGGTCGAATCCCCAAAGGTCGATGGCTGGGATACCAGCGGTGGACAGCATATGGTTAAGTGCGATGATCCTGTGCGCGAAGCGCTGCACAAGGCGACTTCGGGTTTGGTTGCTATAGGCTGCGTTGATCGTCCAGGCTGCCCGCATCGCTCGGCCTCGCTCGTCGGCCTGTTCTAACAATCCAGCATTTCCATCGGGTGCGCCGTCGATACGATCCACGAGAAAGCCCAGCAGATCGTCGCGCAGCTGCACACAGTCACGGCCAAGCCGGGCTATGTCTAACTGCTTGATGCCACGTATGGCCCAGGCGCGCCGCCCCTCCACATACAGGCGAGCCAAAAGGATGATCCCTGCGGACGATACCAGCACAAAGGCCCACCACGGCATGTCGGAAGTAACGCGGACCACCCATGTCCACAGGATTCCGCCAGCTAGAAGGAATACGCCAGAAAGCCATCCGCTGACCCCCAATAGGCTGAGCGCGGTCCAGCTATGGCCCGCGAGCGAAGCAAATAGGTTCGCGCGTTGCGCTGCTTTTTCGACGGTCCCCATAACAATGTCATATCAGACGACTTCAGAGCTGGGGAATCTGTTTGCACCTTCCCTCATCGCCCAAAGAAAAAGGCCGGTGTTTCCACCGGCCTTTTCAAATCCGTTCAGCGGTCGCCGATCAGGCGGCGGCTTGTTCGGCCAGCTTGGCGCGGACCTGGCGCTTGATGCGCTGGGCGGCGATCGACAGCTGCTCGTCGCGGGCCTTGACGATGAAGGCGTCCAGGCCGCCCTTGTAGTCGAGGGTGCGCAGGGCGGCGTTCGAGATCCGCAGCGAGAAGGTCTGGCCCAGGCTGTCCGAGGTGACCTTGACCGTCTTCAGCGACGGCAGGAAGCGGCGCTTGGTCTTGATGTTCGAGTGGCTCACGTTGTGGCCGACCATCGGGCCGATACCGGTGAGTTCGCAACGACGCGACATCGTCAGATCCTTAAGATGCGGCGTCCAGCCCGAACATGGGAGAAGACGCATGAAACAAGTACGCGCGGGAAGCAGCCCGCGCGAGAGGGGGCCGTATAAGGGAAGACGAGGTTCGGCGTCAAGCTGAGTCTTGAGAGGCGCAGGGGTGGTAATCCGCCCCGTGTCCGGACGACAAGAAACGAAGCCGTTCAGGCGTCATTCAAATGACGCGCTGTATGTCTCATAACATGATCATTCCAGCTGAACAGAAGGCCGCCATGTCTCGTCCGTCCCTGATCGATCGCCTGCCCAAGCGGGCCCGGTCCCTCAAGTCCTGGAGCGTCCTGGCGCCGGTGGTGGCCGGCGGCCTGATGCTGGGCGCGTCGGCCATGGCGCCGGTCCAGGCGTCGGCGCCTGCGCCTGCGTCCACGCCGGCCCAGGCGGAAGTCCTGCCCGGCTACTGGGAATATACGACCAGCGCCCTGGGCCAGCGCGACACCGAGCAGAAATGCGTCCGCCCCAGCGAGATCAACCGCTTCTTCGGCGGCCTGTCGACCAACCGCTGGCGCTGCACCTATCCCACACGCGTGGTGGGGGGCGGGCAGGCGCGGTTCGAGGGGACGTGCCAGGACAAGAAGGGCCGGCGGGTCAATGTGCGGCTGAACGGCACCTATGAAGACACCAGCTTCAGCTTCCGCGGCGGGGCCCAGCTGCTGCGCGGCACGCCCTATATCCCCGCCACCATCACCGCGCGCCGCATCAGCGCCCAGTGCCCGGCGAACGCCGAATATTTCTGAGGCTCAGACCGGTTCGGCCCGGGCGACCACATAGGTGTGGCTCTGGCCGCCGGTCGACAGGCTGACGTATTCGCCGGTCTCGAGCACTTCGTCGGCGAGGCGGAAGCCGTGGGCGTCGTCCGCCTCGCCCGGTTCGAAGTCCAGGAACCAGCGGTCGGGGGCGGCGTGACGCAGCCGGCCGAAGGCCAGGGTCGCGCCGTGCGAGAAGCGGCGAACGCGGCATTTCTCGGGGGCCTCGCGCCAGGCGGCGGCGTCCAGGCGGCGGTCGGCCTTCAGCGGGACCAGGAGGTCATAGCCGACATCGTGATCCCCGGCGGGGCTCTGCGGCTCGCGGGCCAGTTCCAGGCGGATATGGTGAAAGCCCAGGGGAAGGGGGTCGGTCATGATCGGCTCCTTGTCGGAGCTCATCTGGACGGGGCAGGCGCCGCCGCGCCTTGATGTCGGTCAAACCAAAAAGGCCCCGGATCGCTCCGGGGCCTTTTCGTTCGTCTGGAGCCGGGGATCAGGCCGCTTCGGCGGTCGGGATCGGCTTCTTGGCGCTGAGCGACTTGGCCAGCAGCTCGACGGCGGCGTCCTTGTCGATCTTGTTGGCGGCGGCGACTTCGCGGGCCATCCGGTCCAGGGCCGATTCATAGAGCTGGCGCTCGGAATAGGACTGTTCCGGCTGGGTGTCGGCGCGGTGCAGGTCGCGGACCACTTCGGCGATGGAGATCAGGTCGCCCGAGTTGATCTTGGCCTCGTATTCCTGGGCGCGACGCGACCACATGGTGCGCTTGATGCGGGCGCGGCCCTTCAGGGTGGTCAGGGCCTTGGTCACGACGTCGTCGGCGGCCAGCGAACGCAGGCCGGCGGTCGCGGCCTTCTTGGTCGGGACGCGCAGGGTCATCTTCTCGTGGTCGAAGGTCACGACATAGACTTCCAGCGACATGCCCGCGACTTCCTGAGTCTCGACCGCCGCGACTTTACCGACGCCGTGCGCCGGATAGACGACCGCGTCGCCAACCTTGAACTCCAGACCAGTCTTGCTCGTCATATTCGTCCTTTCCCGGTCAGGGCCGGGCGAAGCGAAGGCGCGTTCGACGCAGACAGGACCTCAACCGTCGGTGGGAGCCGCCGGGGAGGTCATGCTGGGCGTCAAATGCGGAAACGGATCACCAAACCTCTGGCCGATCCCGTCTATGGGCGGGATTCTGTCGCAAACACGGGCGGCGCGAAGATTTCGCGGACCGCCCGATCCAATGAAACAGAACCTATCACAAATTTGCGGAATTTCAAAACGTCCACAGGGCGGACGTGGAAATGCGGCACGGCTTGCGCTGGACGGGGCTGAAACTCAGGAACCCTTGCCCGGCTTGGGGCTGAAGTATTTCTCGTACTTGCCGGTCTCGCGTTCATACTGCTCGCGGTCGGCGGGGGGCGTGCCCTTGACGGTGATATTGGGCCAGACCTTGGCGTATTCGGCGTTGACCTGAAGCCATTTGCCGTCCGGCTCGTCCTCGGTGTCGGGCACGATGGCGTCGACGGGGCATTCCGGCTCGCATACGCCGCAGTCGATGCATTCGTCCGGGGCGATGACCAGGAAATTCTCGCCCTCGTAGAAACAGTCGACGGGGCACACCTCGACGCAGTCCATGAACTTACATTTCACGCAGGCGTCGGTGACGATGTAGGTCATGGGGCGGCGAAAAGGGTCGGGACTGTGGACGGGAGGCTGCGACATGGCGACCACGCAACCAACTGTCAACAGCGCGGCTTAAGCTGGGAGACGTTCGCAGGCGGCCTGGCGCGCCTTGACAACAGTCAGGCTAAATCGCAACTGTAGTGATTGCATATCCCGATCCCCTTCAACCGGAACATCACCATGCGCACCCCTTTCATGAAATACGCCCTCGCCGGCGCCCTGGCCGTCAGCCTCGCCGCCGGCGGGGCCGTGGTGGCCCAGGCCGCCTTGACCAAGAACCCGGCCGAGGTCGCCGCCGGGAACTATGATCTGGAGTCCAGCCACGGCAAGATCACCTGGTCGGTCAACCATTTCGGCCTCTCGACCTACACGGGTCAGTTCGTGAACGTGAAGGCCGAGTTGAAGCTGGACCCGGCCAATCCGTCCGCCTCGACCCTGACCGCCACCATCCCGCTGACCGACGTCGCGCCGAACGATGACCGGCTGAAGGCCCACCTCCAGACCGCCGATTTCTTCGACACCGCCAATCATCCGACCGCGACCTTCGTCTCGCGCTCTGTGACGGTCGATGCGGACGACGCCAACGAGGCGACCGTGGTCGGCGACCTGACCCTGCGCGGCGTGACCAAGCCCGTGACCATTGAAGTCGAGTTCAATGGCGCCGGCACAGTCATGGGCGCCTACAAGGCCGGCTTCGACGGAGAAGCCACCATCAAGCGTTCGGACTTCGGCATCAACTACGCCCTGCCGGCCGTTTCGGACGAGGTGAAGCTGCACATCGAAGGCGAGTTCGTCATTCAGAAATAAGGTCGTAAAGGGCGCGGGCCTCTTCAGCAGGCCCGCGTCGCTCGCCCAGGGCCTCGACCCTCAGAGTCGTGACCCGCCCGTTCTGGGCGAAGGTCAGCAGATCGCCCGGATGAACGCAACGGCTGGGCTTGTCCAGCCGCGCCTCGCGTCCCTGATGGGTCAGGCGCACCGCGCCCCTTTCGACCAGATCGGCGGCCAGGCTTCGCGTCTTCACGAACCGGGCGCGCCACAGCCAGATATCGATACGGCAGGCCGCTTCTGCAGTAGACATCGGCGGTCAGGCTCCCGAGCGGGGGCGGCGTTCGCTTTGAAGCTCCAAGGCCGGCACAGCGACCAGCGCGGCCTCGAACCGCGCCAGGAAGACGTTCCGGTCAACGCTCAACGTCACGAAGATCTCCCCGGTGTCGAGGTCGCCTTGGCGGAAATACAGGCGGCCGTCACGATGGGCGGCGTCGAAGGTCCAGCCTTGATCGGCGTCTGAGAAGTCGTGGCGGCCGTCCCCCCTCAGCCAGGCTGTGAAAGGGATCAGGTCTGTCGGGCGATCCCACCAGTGGAAATCGATCCCGTCGGCTCTCCGCACGGTATTGAACTCGAGGAACAGGCGGCTCTCGCTCTGAACGATACGGGGCGTCAGGTCCTCGGCGGCGCGCGCTTGGTTGGTCCAGTCAGTCATCTCTCGCCGGTCGTCGCCGTCTTTTTGCGCGTGCGACGACGCTTGGCCCGCGCCGGCGGTGGCGTCGTCAGGGCGGCGAGAACGGCGAAGGGCGAATCCTTGGGCGGCTTCGGCGAAACGCCGGGCTTGTCGGGCTGGCGGGCGCGCTCGGTCTTCAGGGCGGCGATGACCTGTTTCGCCTGATCAGGGGTCCAGCCCAGGTCGGTCAGGGCGGCGTCGGTCAGTCGGCCGCGATCGGCCGTATTGGCGGCGCGCAGGTCGGCCATCTTCTCCAGGGTCTCGACCGGCGCCAGCCAGCGACCGGCTGCGCGCAGGCCGTGGGCCGAGAGCAGGCGGGGCGAGGGCGGTTCGGGCGGCGCGGGGATCAGATCGGGCGTCGCGGGAATCAGAGGCGCGTCCAGGAAGGCCTGGGCGAAATGCCGGGCGCGGGGCTTCTGCAGGCCGGGCAGCCAGACCGAATGGGCGCCGACGCGGATGGCGAAGCTTTTCAGGGTGCGGCGCTCGACCTGGCTGAGGGCGGCCAGGTCGCGTTCGACGTCGCGGCGGTCGATCAGGCCGCCGGCCTCGATCAGGCGGAAGGCGATCCCGCGAGGCAGACCCTTCAGCGCACCGGATTCCACGGCCTGACGCAGGCGGCGCAGATCGCGCAAGGCGCGGCCGGCTTCGAACGCCAGCCAGGCCTCGATCCGGCGCTTGGCCCGCTCGCGGGCGGGCGTCGGACCCAGTTCGCCCAACAAGCGGACGGAGGGCGAGAAGGGATCGGCGCCGGTCGGCGTGGACTGGATCTGGGCGGTCAGGACGCCGCGCCAAAGGACGGCGCCGTCCGGCGTGACGGCGAAGGCCTCGTCGGTCTCGGCGGCGAGGCGGCCGAGGCGGCGGTTGATCTCGGGCGTGACGGCGCGGACGGCCGCCTGGCGCAGCGTGCGGTCCTCCAGGGCCGAGGCGCCCTTCTCCATCTGGAAGCGGACGCCCTCAAGCTGGCCCACCACCTGGCCTTCCACCGTGACCTCCCCGTCCTCAGCGACGCCTGCGAACGTGTCCTCGCGCACGTTCAGGGCCCGCATCAGGGCGGTGGTCCGACGGTCGACGAACCGCGCGGTCAGCCGCTCGTGCAGAACGTCGGAGAGGCGGTCTTCCAGGGCGCGGGTCTTGTCGCGCCAGCCCTGGGCGTCGTGAACCCAGTCAGGGCGGTTGGCGATGTAGGACAGGGTGCGGACGGCCGAGAGGCGGGCCGATAGCTGGTCGATCTGGCCGTCGTCACGATCCACGAAGGCGAAGCGCGGCGCCATCCAGTCTTCGGTCAACCGGCCCCGCTTGCCGGTCAGGGCATGGAAGACGTCCCTGGCCAGACGGGCGTGTTCGTCCAGCGTCGTCTTCTGGAAGTCCGGCAGCTGGCAGGCCTCCCACAGCCGCATGACGGCCCCGCGCGACCGGCCGATACGGGCCACCTCCTCGTCCTTGATCAGGCGGCGCAGCAGGGTCTCGTCCAGGGCTTCGGCCGTCAGGCTTAGCCCCGCCCGCTGGGGCGTGACGGTGAGGGAGCGCAGCAGATCGGGCAGGGTGTCGAAGTCCAGTCGGGCGTTGCGCCATTCCGCCGCCTCGACCGGATCAAACCGGTGCTCGACCACCTGTTCGACCAGATCGTCGTCCAGGTCCTCGGCCTCCGCCGTGACCCCGAAGGTGCCGTCGCGCAGGTGTCGGCCGGCGCGACCGGCGATCTGGCCGATCTCGTGGGCGTGCAGCCAGCGCGTCCGCCGTCCGTCAAACTTCCTCAGGCCCGCAAAGGCGACATGGTCCACGTCCATGTTCAGCCCCATGCCGATGGCGTCGGTAGCGACCAGGAAGTCGACCTCGCCCGACTGGTACAGGGCGACCTGGGCGTTGCGGGTCCTGGGGCTGAGCGACCCCATGACCACGGCCGCGCCGCCCCTCTGACGCCGGATCAGTTCGGCGATGGCGTAGACCCGCTCGGTCGAGAAGGCGACGATGGCGCTGCGGCGCGGCAGGCGGGTCAGTTTCTTGGACCCGGCGTAAGACAGGGTCGACAGCCGGTCCCGTGTCACGATCTCGACGTCCGGGACCAGGCGGCGGATCAGGGGCTCGAGCGTGCCGGCGCCCAGGAACATGGTCTCGAACCTGCCACGCGCGTGCAGCAGCCTCTGGGTGAAGACATGGCCGCGCTCGGGATCGGCGACCAGCTGGATCTCGTCCACGGCCAGGAACTCGACCGACCGCTCCAGCGGCATGGCCTCGACGGTGCAGACGAAATAATGCGGGCGCGGCGGAACGATCTTTTCCTCGCCCGTGATCAGGGCGACGGCGGCGGCCCCCCGCTGTCTGACGATCCGCTCGTAGATCTCGCGGGCCAGCAGCCTCAGCGGCAGGCCGATCATGCCCGAGGCGTGACCCAGCATCCGCTCGACCGCCAGATGGGTCTTGCCGGTGTTGGTGGGCCCCAGGACCGCGGTGACGCGGGAAGGGGCGAGGCCTGCGGACCGGTCGCTCATGACACCTGCAAGGTGGCGACGATTGCCTCAGGGCTCAAGGGGCGACTCAGGCTTCCGCGACGCTCAAGCCCAGCCGGACCAGCATGGACAGGCTCTGGGCTTGCATCTTCTGCATGACCTTGGCCCTGAAGATCTCGACCGTGCGGGGGCTGATATCGAGCATCAGGGCGATCTCCTTGTTCGAATTGCCGTCGATCAGGGCGTCGAAGACCTGGCGTTCGCGCGGGGTCAGGGTGGCCAGACGGGACACGGTCTCCTCTCGCGCCTCGCTTTCGGCGCCCTGTCTTTCCAGATTGGAGAGACAGCCTCGGACCGCCTCGAGAATCCGGTTCGGATCGAAGGGTTTTTCGATGAAGTCGACCACGCCGGCCTTCATCAACTGGACCGCCAGGGGAACGTCCGCATGACCGGTTATGACGATCACCGGCCAGCCCGGTCCGCGCAACTCCGTCAACTGACGGATCAGCTCGGTCCCCTCCATCTGGGGCATTCTCAGGTCGGTGACGACACAGGCGTTCTTGTCTGTCGGCAGGGCCTCGAGAAACAGGAGGGCGCTGGCGAATCCCCGGGCGCGGATGCCCTCGCCGCGCAGAAGCATCAGAAGGGAATCGCGCATGGCCGGATCATCGTCGATGATGAAGACGGAGGATTGGATCATGCGACTTCGAGCTCCGAAAGAGGGGAGAGGCTGAAGGAGAAGGCGGCGCCGCCCAGTGAACTGCGCCCGACGACCAGAGTGGCGTCGTGGCTCTCGACGATCGAGCGAGTGACGGACAGGCCCAGGCCCATGCCGCCGGCCTTGGTGGTCATCATAGGTTGGAAAATGCGGTCCATCTGGTCGTCCGGAATGCCCGGACCATCGTCTTCGACCAGAATCTCGTATGCCCCGTCCGCGCGGCTGCGGCCGATGAGGCGGACCAGGCCGTTGTCGCGGCCCCCGACGGCGTCGACGGCGTTGCGGATCAGATTGGTGATCGCCTGCTGGAACTGGACGCGATCCGCCAGCACCTGATCCTCGGCGGTCTGGACCTCGACGACGATCGACACCCCAGTGTCCTGGCGAATCAAGTCGAACATGGGTCTCAGGTCGTCGATCATCGACGACGCCCGCTCTGCGGACAGTTCCGGCGCGCCGGTCGCGATGAGCTCGCGCATACGCCTGATAATGTCTCCGGCGCGGAGGAGTTGGGTCTTGGCCAGATCGAGTGTGCGTCCGGCGCTGTCGCCGATCGGCCCCGCGCGGGCGATGTCCGTCTGGCCCGCGTGAAGATAGACTGTGGCGGCGGTCAGGGGCTGGTTCAACTCGTGCGCCAGGATCGCCGCCATCTCGCCCATCGAATTCAGCCGCCAGGTCCGGCTGAGCTGGCTCATCAGGTCTCGCATCCTATCCTGGACCGCCCGGGTCGGTCGTTGGTCTCCCAGGGACAGGACGACCCATTCCCGATCGACGCCGTGCGACAGAGGGCTGGCGTGGATCGTGATCGGCACGATTTCGCCGTCGGGATGTCGAGCCAGCCAGTAGCCGGGCGGGGGAAGGGGCAAGGTTTCGCCCTTCAGCACGATGGCCAGCATCGTCTTGTCGAACTCGGCGATGAAGAGGCTGAAGTTGCGGCCCAGGGCGGCTTCGGGCGCGACGCCGAGCAGATCGGCTGCTGCAGTGGTGATTCGGAGTATGCGACCCTCCTCGTCGAGCGTCACGACGGGAACCGCTGTCATTATGCTGTGCAGCAAGGCGCTACGGCTCGCCAGACGCTGACAGACCTCGGCCATGACCAGGCCGATTACCGTGAAGAGGGCGACATTGGCGGCGGCCTCCGTGAGGCCGAATCGAGGCGTCAAGATGAGGTCGGCCGCGATCGACAGAAGTATCGCTAAGATTGTCGCCGCGCGGTTGGCCATAAGGGCGGTCGCCATCACCGCCGCCAACAGCGGCATGTAGTGGACGTGTTCAATCTCCCGCAGGAAGTACCTGACCAGAGATGCAAATAACACGCAGGCGCACGCAAGAAAAACGCCGTTCCACAAGGCGCGAGAGGGGCTTCGCATGAGCGAGTCCCACCGAGATTCTTTGAAGAATTTCTCTCGCATCAGATTCATGATCGATCTCGCAGCTGCGAAACCATCAGCGCTCCACCACTTTTTTGACCTATTCTTTATAACGCCCTTAATCTCATGGAAAAGCACGTATTGTTATCGTGTGGTGACCAAAGGCGAAATGAGCCAGAGGTCGAGGCTGGGAATCAGGCCGCATGATCTATTGTGCAGCCAGCCTTATCTGGACAACTGTGCCTTGTGTCGAAGGGCGAGGACAACCCCGCCTCAAGGGTCTTCTCCGACAGCGCCGTTTGCAATGCGCTCTCGGCCGACGCCAGAGCCGCTCAGACGACCCGTGCGCCACGCTGCCGGGGCGGTACGCGTTCCTACCTAAGCCTTAGTTCAGAATTCATATTAGTCATCCTTTCATTCTCCCCCGGCAGAGGTGGTTGGCCGACGCGCCTTGTCGCCGTTGTGTGATACCTAGGAGAGAGTAGTTGAATTTCCTCGACAACATGCCGGTCGGCCGCAAGCTTGCCGTCGCCTTTGGAGCTGTCCTGGCGGCGATCATCGTCATGGGGATCGTTATCGTCGTCAATCTTTTCGCGCTGGAACGCGCCGACGAAGTGCGGACCAGCGAAAACAAGATCAACCGCGACCTGGCGGCGGCGGAATTCCGTCTTTCCAAGGCCGAAAACTCTTATCGAGGGTACCTGTTGTCGCAGGACCCCTACTATTCGGAGCGGCTCGACCTCCATCGCGACAAGTTCAAGTCGGCGCTGGAACAGGTCCGCGCTGATCTGCCGGCGGATCGCCAGGCGCCGATCGACAAGGCGATTCAGGCTAGCGACCTCTGGTATGAGAACATCGTCCAGGTCGGGAAGGCCATGGTCGCCGAAGGGCGTGTCGGCGAGGCCGCCCAGATGATTGGTCAGACCGGAACCGCCGACAAGTTCATCGAACCGGTCGAAGCGGCGATCGACGAGTTGAAGGCCGCCAACGAGGCGGGTCTCGAAGCGTCGCGCAAGGCTCAGGCCAACGCCGCGCGCGCCGTCCTGATGGCCGTGGTCGCAGGGCTGGCCAGCGCCCTGGTCGTGGCGATCGTCGCCGGTCTGGCGGCGACCCGCGCCATCGTTCGGCCGACCTTCGGCATGATCGGCTATATGCAGAAGCTGATGGCGGGCGACACCAGCATCCAGGTCGTCGGGGCGGAACGTAAGGACGAGTTCGGCAAGATGGCCCAGGCCATCGTCGCCTTCCGCGACGCCGCCCTGGACAAGGTCCGCGTCGAACAGGAAGCCCTGTCGCATCGCTCGATGTCCGAACAGGAACGCGCGGCCAACGAGGCGGACAAGGCGCGTATCGCCGAGGAGGATCGGGTGGCGCTGACGGCGCTGGCCGAGGGGCTGGCGGCGATGTCGAACGGCGATCTGACGCACCGGTTCACCGTCGAGGTGGCGCCGCGCTCGCAGCAGCTGAAGACCGATTTCAACGCCGCCATCGCCCAGCTGCAACAGGCGCTGAGCGTGGTGCTGGGCAATGTGGCGGGCATCCGCTCGGGCGCCGGCGAGATTTCGCAGGCCGCTGACGACCTGTCGCGCCGCACCGAACAACAGGCGGCGTCGCTGGAAGAAACCGCCGCAGCGCTGGACGAGATCACGGCGACGGTGAACAAGACCGCCTCGGGCGCGCGCCAGGCCTCGGACGTGGTCCAGGCGGCCAAGGGCGACGCCGAAACCTCGGGCGTCATCGTCCGTGACGCCGTGTCGGCCATGCAGGCCATCGAGGGGTCGTCCAGCCAGATCAACCAGATCATCGGCGTGATCGACGAAATCGCCTTCCAGACCAATCTTCTGGCCCTGAACGCCGGGGTCGAGGCGGCGCGCGCCGGCGAGGCCGGTCGCGGCTTTGCGGTGGTGGCCTCCGAGGTGCGCGCCCTGGCCCAGCGTTCGGCCGAAGCGGCCAAGGAAATCAAGACCCTGATCTCGGCCTCGACCACCCAGGTCGGCTCGGGCGTGAAACTGGTCGGCCAGACCGGCGAGGCCCTGCAACGGATCGTGGACCGGGTCGCCGAGATCGACGGCCTGGTGTCGGAAATCGCGGCCTCTGCCCAGGAACAGGCCGTGGGCCTGGCCCAGGTCAACACCGCCGTGAACCAGATGGACCAGGTCACCCAGCAGAATGCGGCCATGGTCGAGCAATCGACCGCCGCCAGCCATTCGCTGGCCCAGGAGGCCGAGGCTCTGCAGGCTTCTGTGGCGCAGTTCAAGGTCGGCGAGGGCTCCCACCAGGCGGTCGCGGCGCCGCGGCCCGTCGCTTCGCCGCCGCCGGCCAAGGCCTCGAACCGCGTGATCCAGGTCTTGAAGACCGTCGGTCGCGGCGGTGCGGCGCCCAAGGCCGAGGCGGACGCAGACGGCTGGGAGGAGTTCTAGGTGATTCTCTCTTCAATCGATCTTTACCAAGACCATGCGATGCATGGGACTGAAGTCGAACCAGGGGGCCTTCAGTGACCGACGCCATCGTGCTCGCGCAAGTGCTGGACATGAATGCGGCGGAGCCGCTGAAAGCCGAACTGCTGGCCAAGCGTGGTCAATCGACCATCCTGGACGCCTCCAATGTCGAACGTCTGGGCGGCCTGTGTCTGCAGGTGCTGTTGTCGGCTCGCAAGACCTGGGCCGCCGACGGCTTCGACCTGACGATCTCTCCCCAGTCTCAAGGCTTTTCCGAACAATGGACCGCCTTCGGCGCGTCCGCTCCCGACGCTCAAGACCTCATTGAAGGACCTCTCGCGTGAAAAAGACAGTGCTGACCATCGATGATTCCCGCACCATGCGCGACATGCTGCTGATGGCGCTCGAGGATGCGGGCTACACCGTGATCCAGGCCGTCGACGGCATCGACGGTCTGGAGACCCTGGCCGCCCAGGGCGCGGACGTCGTCATCACCGACATCAACATGCCCCGGATGGACGGCTTCGGCTTCATCGAAGGCATGCGCGCCGATCCGAACCACCGGACCACCCCCTGCCTGGTGCTGACGACCGAGAGCGACGCCGAGAAGAAGGCCCGCGCCCGCGCCGCCGGCGCCACCGGCTGGATCGTCAAGCCCTTCGATCCCGTCAAGCTGGTCGACGCTGTTCGCCGCGTCGCGGCCTAACCCCAGAGATCGGTCGGGCCGCAAGCCATGGACGCCTTCGAAGCCATCAAAGCCACCTTCTTCCAGGAATGCGACGAACTGCTCGCGGAACTGGAATCGAAGCTCATGTTGCTGGAACAGGGTCAAACCGACCTTGAAACCATCAACGCCGTCTTCCGCGCCGTTCACTCGGTGAAGGGGGGGGCGGGTGCGTTCGGCCTGGAGGCCCTGGTTCGCTTCGCCCACGTCTTCGAAACCCTGATGGACGAGTTGCGGGGCGGTCGAAAGCCCTGCGACACGGTCACGATCAAGACCCTGCTGCGCGCCTCCGATGTGTTGGCCGACCATATTCAGGCCGCGCAAGGTCTGGCCCCCCCCGTGGACGAGGAACGCTCGGCCGGCCTGGTTCAGGAGCTGGAGCTTCTGACCCATGGCGGCGAAGCGCCGCCGGTCATGGAGGAGGAAGACGACGATTTCGGCTTCACGCCTATGGCTTTCGACGCCGCCCTGGACGAGCCTTTGGCCGACCTGGGGACATTGGACGAAACCCCGGCCGCGCCCGAGGCCCAGACGGGCTGGCGCATCCTGCTGAAGCCGCACGGCCGTATGTACGGCAGCGCCAACGAGACGGGTCTTCTGTTGCGCGAACTCGGGCGGTTGGGTCCGATTACAGTGTCGCTGGACGAAAGCACCCTGCCATCGCTGGACATCCTCGTCGCCGAGGAAGGCTATCTGACCTGGACGATCGATCTGACCGCCGAAATCGACGAAAAGGTCGTGCGCGAAGTGTTCGACTTTGTTGAAGCGGACTGCGACCTGTCGGTTTCGCCCCTGGGTGGCGCGCCCGCCTCCGCGCTTGAGTTCGAGGAGGAGCCGCCGGCGGTATTGCCGGCCAGCGACACCCTGGATGTCGCCGCTCTTCTGGCCAAGGCCGCCGGCGCCGCGTCCGCCGAGGCGCCCGCCCCAGCCCCCGCTCCCGTCATTGCCGCACCTGAACCGGTCGCTGCGCCTGCCCCCGTCGCGCCCCCTATCCCCGCCGCCGCGCCCGCTCCTAGCGCGGCTGCCTCGCCGGCTCAGGTCGCCGCGCCGGTCGCTCCCGCGCCGGTCACCATCCGCGTCGATCTGGACCGGGTCGATCGCCTGATCAACGTGGTCGGCGAACTGGTCATCCAGCAGGCCATGCTGTCGCAGCGCGTGTTGGAAAGCGGCCTGGCCCGCTCCTCCGGCATCGCCCTTGGGCTGGAAGATCTCGAGCTGCTGACGCGCGAGATCCAGGACAGCGTCATGGCCATTCGCGCCCAGCCGGTGAAGTCGGTGTTCCAGCGCATGCCGCGTCTGGTCCGCGAAGTCGCTGACATGGTGTCGAAACAGGTTCGTCTGGTCACGGCCGGTGAGGACACCGAGGTCGACAAGACCGTGGTCGAACGCCTGGCCGAGCCCATCACCCACATGTTGCGCAACGCCATCGATCACGGGCTGGAGACGCCTGACGAACGGATCGCGGCCGGCAAGCCGGCTGAGGGCACGGTGCGGCTCGCCGCCCTCCACCGTTCGGGCCGGATCGTCATCGAGATTTCCGACGACGGCCGGGGCATCAACCGCGAACGTGTGCGCAAGATCGCCACGGACAAGGGGCTGATCGCCGCCGACGCCGCCCTGACCGACGAGCAGATCGACAATCTGATCTTCCTGCCCGGCTTCTCCACCGCCGCGGTCGTGTCCGACATCTCAGGCCGGGGCGTGGGCATGGACGTCGTCAAACGCTCGATCCAGGCGCTGGGCGGCCGCATCTCGATCAGCTCGATTCCGGGCAAGGGATCGACCTTCACCCTCAGTCTGCCGCTGACCCTCGCGGTGCTGGACGGGATGGTGGTGTCGGCCGCCGACCAGATCCTGATCGCGCCGCTGCCGGCCATTGTCGAGAGCCTGACGCCCCAGGAAGCCGACCTGCATTATGTCGGCGGAGTCGATCCGGTGATCCGCTTCCGCGACCGCTTCCTGCCCCTGATCGACGTGGCCATGACCATGGGCTTCCGCGACACCCCTGTGGTCCCCTCGGAAGGCGTGGCCGTGGTGGTCGAGACCGAGGGCGGCCAGCAGGCGGCCCTGCTGTTCGACGCCATCCAGGGCCAGCGCCAGGTGGTCATAAAGAGCCTCGAGACGAACTACCAGCAGGTCGAGGGCGTCGCCGCCGCCACCATACTGGGCGACGGCCGGGTGGCTCTGATCCTCGATGTGGACGTCCTGGTCACCGACATGCGCCGCAAATCCTCCCGTCCCGATTTCAAGCTCGCGAGCTGATCCATGACCGAAGCCAACGACTCCCAGCGCGAACTCATCGCCTTCCGCATCGGCCGTCAGGAATTCTGCGTCGACATCATGTCCGTGCGTGAAATCCGCGGCTGGACCCCGGCGACCCCCCTGCCGCGCTCGCCGGCCTATATGAAGGGCGTCATCAATCTGCGCGGCACTGTGCTGCCGATCATCGACCTGGGCGCCCGCTTCGGACTGGAGACGTCCGAACCGACGGCCCGGCACGTCATCATGGTCGCCCATATCGGCGGCCGGATGGTCGGACTTCTGGTCGACGCCGTTTCGGACATCCTGGAAATGAGCGACGCCTCGGTTCAGCCGACACCCGACGTGGCCAGCGACCAGGTCAAGACCTTCGTCAAAGGCATATTCTCGATCGACGGCCGCATGATCAGCCTGATCGCTCTGGACCACATCCTGCCTCAGGTGGAGGCGGAAGCCGCATGAATCCCGCCACCGGACGGGGGTCCATCGTCGAAGGCGAATTTGTCTTCACCGCCGAAGACTTCCGCCAGATCGCAGAAATGCTTCACGCCCACGCCGGCATCGCCCTGAACGAGGGCAAGGCCGCGCTGGTCTATTCGCGCCTGGCCAAACGGCTGCGGACCCTGGGCCTGTCGAGCTTCCGCGACTACTGCGCCCTGGTCGAGGGCGTGGACGGGGTCGATGAGCGGCAGAAGATGACGGCCGCCCTGACGACCAATGTCACCCGCTTCTACCGCGAACCCCACCATTTCGACGACCTGCGCGACCGGGTCCTGCCCAAGCTGGTCGAACGCGCTCGCGCCGGCGGCCGGGTGCGGCTTTGGTCGGCGGCCTGCTCCAACGGGCAGGAACCCTATTCGATGGCCCTGACGCTATTGTCGGTCCTGCCTGAGGCGGCGGACCTGGATGTGCGCATCCTGGCGACGGACATCGATCCGAACATGGTCGCCCAGGGCCACGACGGCACCTATTCCGAAGAGGCGCTGGAGCCGGCGCCAGCGACCTTGTGGCGCAAATATTTCAACCGCGCCGACCGTGGAAACTGGACCGCCGGTCCGCAATTGAAACGGTTGGTGTCGTTCAAGGAACTGAACCTGATCGGCGACTGGCCGATGAAGGGCAAGTTCGACGTCATCTTCTGCCGCAACGTCGTGATCTATTTCGACGATCCGACGCAGGAGCGCGTCTGGAGCCGATTCATCCCGCTGATGAACCCCGGCGCCACCCTCTACATCGGTCATTCCGAGCGGGTGGCCGGCCCGGCCTCAAGCCAGTTGCAGACGGCCGGACTAACGACTTACCGCCTCGGAGGGGTTTGAGCCATGAACAAGATCAAAGTCCTGGTGGTTGACGACAGCCTGACCATGCGCGGCCTTATCTCGGCCGCCCTGAAATCGGATCCTGAAATCGAGGTCGTCGGCACCGCCGCCGACCCGATCGAGGCGCGCGCCGCCATCAAGGAGCTGAACCCCGACGTCCTGACCCTCGACGTCGAGATGCCCAATATGAACGGGCTGGAGTTTCTCGAGAAGATCATGCGGCTGCGGCCCATGCCGGTGGTCATGGTCTCGACCCTGACGGCGGCGGGCACGGACGTAACCCTTGCCGCGCTCGAGATCGGCGCAGTGGACGCGGTGGCCAAGCCAGCCGTCGCCAGGGCGGAAGCCTTCCATGAGTTGATCGGCAAGGTGAAGACGGCGGCCCGGTCGCGCGTCCGCGCCCGCGCCGACGTGCCGGCCTCGGCCGCGGCCCCCAGCGCCTATCGGCCGGCCGCCAGCCATATCCTGGCCATCGGCTCGTCGACCGGCGGGGTCGAGGCGCTGTTGACCGTTCTGAGCGGCTTCCCCGCCAACTGCCCCGCGACGATCATCACCCAGCATATGCCGGCGACCTTCACCTCGAGCTTCGCCGCGCGTCTGGATCGGGTCTGCGCCCCCACTGTCACCGAAGCCGTCGACGGCGCGCCTCTGCAGCAGGGCCAGATCTATCTGGCGCCGGGCGGGGCATCGCACCTTGAGGTCACATCCGGCATGACGCCGCGCTGCCGGCTTGTGGCGAGCGAGCCGGTGAATGGCCACCGGCCCTCGGTCGACGTCATGTTCGAATCCGTAGCCCGACTGGGCCGGCCGATGACGGGCGTGATCCTGACCGGCATGGGCCGCGACGGCGCCAAGGGCCTGATGGCCATGCGCGACGCCGGCGCCCGCACCCTGGGACAGGACGAAGCGACCTCGGTCGTCTATGGAATGCCTCGCGCCGCCTTCGAACTGGGCGCCGTGGAACGACAACTGCCGCTCCATCGCTTGTCACCCGCCATTCTTGAGCTGTGCGCCTACCCCGGCGCACGGTCCATCGCCTGAACCCGGGAGCGCCCCCATGCCCGCCGCCGCCTCTCTCCACTGCCTGGTCGTCGACGATCAGATGACAATGCGCTCGCTGGTCCGCACCAGTCTGCAACAACTTGGCGTGCGCGAAATCCGCGAGGCCGCCGACGGCGAGATCGCCTTGCGAGACATCATTTCCAAGCCGGCGCACCTGATCATTTCGGACTACAATATGCCGAATCTCGACGGCCTGGGGCTGTTGCGCGCCGTGCGCGCCCACCCGCCGACGTCCAAGACCGCCTTCATCATGCTGACCGGGCGCGCCGACCGCGAACTGGTGCAGCGGGCCGTCCAGTTCGGGGTCAACAACTATCTGGTCAAGCCCTTCACCGTCGCCCAGCTGAAAGGCAAGCTGGAAGCCGTCTTCGGTCCGCTGACATGAGCTTCTCCGCCCTGAAGGACAGCAAGGAAAAGCGGCTGCACGTGGGGCAGGGCGAACACCACATCACGTCGGATCCCGACGTGGTGCTCAGCACCATCCTGGGCTCGTGCGTGGCCATGTGTCTGCGCGATCCCGTCGCCGGCGTCGGCGGCATGAACCATTTCCTGCTGCCCGAAGGCTCGGGCGCGGGCACCGACGCGGGGCGCCGCTACGGCGCCTATGCGATGGAATTGCTGATCAACGACCTGCTGAAGGCGGGGGGGCGGCGCGACCGTCTGGAAGCCAAGCTGTTCGGCGGAGGCCGCATGTTCGACAGTCTGCGCGATGTCGGTCGCTCCAACGCCGACTTCGCCGAAAAATTCCTGCGTGACGAAGGCATTCCGGTCGTGGGCGGCAGCCTTCGCGGCGACGGCGGACGTCGTCTGCACTACTGGCCGGTGACCGGCAAGGCGATGCAACGCGCCGTGACCGACACCGTCGCGCCGAAGCCCGTTCCCGTCGTTCGCCCCCCCGTCGATACGGGCGCCCTGGAGCTCTTTTGATGCACGCCCCTCCCGAACACGCGCAACTTCTGGCCGCCGTCGCCGACGAGCTGATGCGTGTGCGCGAGGGGATCGATCATGTGGAGGCGCTGGTCAGCCGCCTGGTGCGGCGTGCGCCGATGGAAGACCGCGCCGAAGCCTTGACCGAAGCCCAGGCCCTGGACGCCCTGACCCAGAGGCTGGAGGCCCTGTCCAATGTGCTCCGGATGCTGGGCGATGGCGCGACGCCCGCTGAATCCGTCAGCCGCATCTCCCTGGCCGACATGGCTGTGCGACTGCGGCCCGCCGCCGGAGTGAATGCGGCCGAAGCGCCCGATTCCGGCGATCTGATGCTGTTCTGACGCCATGACGGAAACGCCGGACAAGATCAATCTGGCGCATTCAACGGTTCTGCTCGTCGACGATCAGCCGACCTCCCTTGATCTGCTGGGATCGATCGTCCAGGGATTCGGGGTTCGCGAGCAGCTGAAATGCCATTCGGCCAAGGAGGCGGTCGAACTGGTCCAGCGCCGCGCCGTCGATCTTATCCTGATCGATTGCGCCATGCCCGAGATGGACGGCTACGACTTCGTGCGCTGGCTTCGGCGCGAAGCGACCGAGCCGGTCCGCTATACGCCCGCCATCATGATCCTGGGTCACGCCGCCCAGGCCCGCGTCGCCCGCGGTCGCGACTGCGGCGCCAGCTATATCGTGGCCAAGCCCCTGACGCCGTCTGTCCTGTTGAAGCGGATCGCCTGGCTGGGCGCCCATGCGCGGGATTTCGTGGAAGCGGAAAACTATGTCGGCCCTGATCGTCGGGTCCGCAACTACGGTCCTCCGCCAGGCGAGGAGGGCCGCCGCCAGACCGATTTGTCGGGCGACCTGGGCGAGGCGGTCGAGGCCAATATGGATCAGGACACGATCGACATGCTGATGAAGCCGATGAAGGTCAGCCTGTGAGGCCTCCTCCATGAAACCGCCGCTTGTCCGCAGCGTCCGCACCTCGTTGCAGCGCCAGATGGCGCGCCCGGGCGGTCTGGCCCTGGAGGAGGCTGTCGCGCGCGCTGAACAGGGGCTGGAGGCCCAACGGGATCTGGCCCTCCTCGCCCTGCAGGCCAAGGTCGACGCCCTGAACGACGTGTGCGTCCGGCGCGATCCGGACACGGCGGAGGAGGTCTATGTGATCGCCTCTGCCCTGGTGGACATGGCGGGATTTCTGGAGATCCCGCCCTTCTATTCGGCGGCCTACAGTCTGTGCGACGCGGCCCATCGGATGGTGGCGGCTCAGGCCTGGTCCTGGCCGCAGGTCGAGGTCCACGCCCACGCCCTGTCCCTGATCCTCGCCGGCGATTGCCGGGGCGGGGAGGACATCGATCAGGTGCTGGCGGGATTGCGCGCCATGGTCGAGCACACGTCCGTTAACGACAAAACGGGCCAGGCGGAACAGCAGTGAAACGAATCGGGATCGAATCGGCGATTCGCTCCGATTCTCCGTTTGTTCACGGCTAGATATAGCGTTCGCCGACACCGCTGCACACAAGAACCCTGCCGATTCCGCGGGCACGAAGACGCGGATCGCAGAACCTCTTGCGCCCCATCTTCCCCCGCGCGTCACGAACCGCTAGTTCACCCCCATGGCCCCGTAGCTCAGCTGCATAGAGCAAGGCTTTCCTAAAGCCGAGGTCGCAGGTTGGAGTCCTGCCGGGGTCGCCATTGTTTATTGTTCCCGCAAGTCACGCATGACCAGCGTCCGCGCGCGTGGCAATGGCAGCCTTGCTGGACGATCTTGGCGGCGTCCTGACCTGAGCGAGAGGGCGCCTTGATCAGCTGAGCCTCGAGCTTCGCCTTGGCCAGCGCCATCGAGATGACCTCATCCGTCCGCGCCTTCCGGTCCAGGACCCGGGTGAGACGATGCAGATCGGCGCCATAGAGGGCTACAATCCGTCAACGGCGTCGCGATAGTTTGCGACGGGGTCATCGACCCCCTGACTGCGGAAAGCCTTGAAGTCGAGCACGATCTCATGCGCCTCGACCACGTCGGCGAGCATCGCCGGCGGCGCATGGTCGGCGATGACGTTCGCCCACATCTTCCTTACGGCGGCGCTAATCGGATTCCCCCAAAGAAAGCCTCTTCACAGAACGGAGGTTTATTAATTTGACGCGCGTCGCGGTATGGGTGTCAATCAAACAACCGAAGCGATACAGACATCGGAAGGCGGGGGCATGACCGACAACCACACGGCGGTGCGCAGAGCGCTGGACTTTATTGACATGGTGGAGCTTCCCCCGCCGTCACGCCTGGTGAGGACCGTGCCGGGATCCGAGGGGGGCACGCCGATCGCCGGGACACCCACCGTCACCCAGCGCGTGCTCGACGAGGCGGCGAACCAGGGCCTGGTGGTCGGCTCATCGGTGGTTTCGTTCGTCGCGGGGGTCTCCGAGGAGGCGCGCGCCGACATCATTAACTGCACTCTGCTGGCGCAACTGGCGGCCAAGAAGAAGGCGCCCGATCCCGCCGACATGGTGGCCTGGTACAACGCCTACTTCGACGCCCTCAGCCACATGGGTTGGGTGATCCAGCAGAGCGGCTTTTCCGAATATGTCGAGAAGGGTGACAACTTCGAGGCCAACAAGGCGATCATCGCCCTGGCCACCACGCTGATGGGCCCCGGCGCCACTGCGCTCGCGGTCATCACGGCGACCCTCGACGCCATGCAGAAGTCCTCTGAGGACCAGACCTGGCTGACCGTCTTCCGCCGCGAAAGCCAGAACGCCCAGGCGGCTCACTTCCAGGTCGCCCTGGCTCAGCCCGACGAGGCAGATGGTTTTCTGGTGGCGCTGATGGCCTTCGACCTGCGGGCGAAGACCAAGCTCACCCAAGTGCTGTTCTTCCGCCACCGTAAAAGCAAGACGACGCTGCGGCACGCCTCGAGCAAGGTGAGCATCAACGCAGCCGTGCTCACCGAAGCCCGGCCAAGGATCGCCGCGAAGATCGCGGCCTACACCAACGACTACATCAGCGCCCTGGACATCTAGGCGCGCCGAAAGCACGACGCCGCGGCCGCCCGGCTCGCGGCCTGAAGGGCGGGGGACGACATGGCGCAGACGACCTTAGCGAACGGCGTGGTGATCGAGGCGCCGGAAGATGTGACGGTGCGTGCCACGGCGTCGCCGCCGGTGCGTTCGCGACGGCGGTCGGTGGGTGAAGCCGGCCCGGCGCCGGACAAGGTGGACGGCGCTCTCCTCTCCGCCCTGGTCGACGCCAACTTCGAGATTACCGCCGCGGTGACCTTCGATCGCGCAGCCCGGCCGCCGGGGCGGCGCGGGTCCCTCGAGGCGGTCCAGCCGATCCAGGTCAAGGTGGATGTCGCGCCCGGACAGAGCGCCGTGGTGCTGGTCGAGGGCAAGGGCGGGGTGTTCGCCTGGAGGCTGGCCGAGGGCGAGGCAGGCGGCGGAACCCGGCGCGCCGCGCCGCGCAGCCTCATCTTCGAACTTGACGGCGATGCGGCCGAGACGGCGGCGACGCGCGGCGACCCGCGGCGCGGCCTGGGTTCGTGGCTGGTCGGCAAGGTGCTCGAGCCGGTCCGGGCCTATGTACTGAAGTTTGTGGTCACTGGCATCATCGACTACGCCGTCGACCGTATCGAGGGCGACATAGTCGGGGGGCTGGTGTCGCTGGCTCCGGAGGATCCGGCCCTGTGGAGGCCCGGCGCCGCGCCGCTGCCGGTTCTGGCTCAAGACAGGCCCGCGAAGGTGTTGTTGATGGTGCACGGCACCTTCTCGGACACCGCCGGCAGCTTTAGCCAGTTGACCCTGTCGAAATCCGGCAAGGAATTCCTCGCCGCCGCGCGGGGCCACTACGACGCCATCCTCGGTTTCGACCATAAGACTTTGGGGGAGGACGCCCGGGCGAACGCCCGCGCCTTCGCCCGCGCCCTCCACTCCCTGGGCCTTCCGCAAGGCTCGACCCTCGACGCGATCGCCTACAGCCGGGGCGGACTGGTCTATCGCTGCCTGGCGGAGACCATCCTGGCCAGGGAGCGGCCGGACCTTGTGCAGCGCAAGGCCGTCTTCGTCGGCTGCACCAACGGCGGCACCAACCTCGCTGACCCCGCGCATTGGGCGGAGATGGTCGACCTCTACACCAACACCACCTTGGCGGCCGCCCGCGCGGTGACGGTGCTGACGGGGGGCGGCCTGGCGCTCAATCCCTTGGTCTCGGGGACGATCACCACCCTGGGCCGGTTCGTGCAGACCTTCTCCGAGGTCGGGGTGACCAACATGCGGGTTCCCGGCCTCGCCTCGATGCTCCCTACGGGGGCGGTGGTGGAGAGCCTGAACAACGCCAACGACGACCTGGATCGGCTGGCCACCTACTACGCGATCACCTCAAATTTCGTAGCCCACATCGATCCCGGCAAGGCTATCACCGGCGAGCTGAAACAGGCCTTGCTCGACAAGGTGACCGATCGGCTGTTCTCCGAGGCCAACGACCTCGTCGTGCACACCCGGTCGATGACCACCTTCGGAACGCGCCAGTCACGGCTGGACGCCGGGGCGGTGTTCCCGTTCGGCGACGGCGAGGACGTCTACCACATCGTCTATTTCCAAGCCGAGGCGCTCGGGGGGCGGTTGCTGGAGTGGCTCGACGTCGCCCCGAAATCCGCCAAGCGCGCCCCGTATCGAGGACCAATTTTCAAGGGGGCAGCCCCAGGCCCCGTCTCCGAGATGATGACATCCGCCCCTAGTCCATCCGAGTTCCCTCGGCGCCAGACGCTCAATCGCGAGGCTTCGTTGTCTCGCAAAGCCGCAGCCGCTCCGCCCGTCGCCGCTCCTGCGCCGGGGCACTGTTTCTTCGCCGCCGAGATGGATCGCTCGCCCGAGCTCGGCCGGCCGTCGTCGCTGTTCGTCACCGTATCGCGCCAACAGATCCTCACCGCCGTGCACGCCGCGGCGGCGGCGACCACCGCGCCAATCCCCGTCGGCGGCACCCAGGCGCTGGAGATTGCAGTCATCGCCCTGAAAAACTGCAAGGTCGTGGGCGACGACAAGCAAAGCCTCCTGCCGCCCGCTACCGGCGAGGACGTCGTCCGCTTCGCCGTCGAGGGCTTGGGCGCCGGCAAGGCCGAGGTGCTGATTGAGGTGCGCCAGGCGCTGCAGACCCTGGTGACCTTCACCCTCGCGCCGGTCTTCGTCGACCCCGCCACCGACCGCCTGCGCGTCACCCAGACCGTCTCCACGAGTGGCAGCGTCGGCGCGCAGCCCACCATGCTGCGCATCTATGAGACCTATGACGGGGATGGTCGACTGGTGCTGCGGTTCGATCTCGACAGCTGGAATCCGAAGATCGCCACCTTCGACGAAATCAGGCTGCCGGTGGCCTTCAACCGCCAGGACTATGTTGCCTCGGTCCTCAAGGAGATGGAGGACGCCTGGACGATGGGAGGCGGGGAATACGACCTTGTACTCCAGCGACTGGTCGCCAGCGCCAAGATCCGCGCCAACGGCCTGCTGCCGGAGTCCGTTCGCAAGGCGCTCTGGCAGCACCGGGACAAGATTGAGGCGATCCAGGTGATCTCGGAAGAGCCGCTGATCCCATGGGAGCTGCTCTACATCACCGACCCGACCGGCCAGTCCACCGACGAGCACGGCTTCCTCAGCGAGTGGGGCCTCGTGCGCTGGCTGCACAATGTGCCGCGACCGTCGGACACGCTGCGCCTCGACCCTAACCGCGTGCGTTATGTGGCGCCCCAATATCTGAACCCGGCCTACCATCTGGCCGGTGCTCAGGCCGAGGTGACCATGCTAGCCACGGAGTTCGTGGGCGCTCAGGACCTGACCGGGGCCAACAGCGCTGCAATTGTCAAACGGCTGCAGAACGAAGGCGACCAGTGGGACCTGCTGCACTTCGCCTGCCACGGACAGGCTGAGCAGATGTCGATCCTGCAGGCGTCGCTGCTGATGAAGGGCGTCCAGCGGCCTGACGGCTCGATCATCGACGATGTCCTGACCATGGACATGGTCAAGACCAACCTCCGCTTCGCCACCGAGGAGCCCAAGCCGATCGTATTCATTAACGCCTGTCAGACGGGACGGGTCGGGCTGGGGTTGAGCGGGACCACGGGCTTCGCCGACGCCTTCTTGCGCCCGACCTCGGGCCGCGGCGCGGGAGCCTTCCTGGGCGCCCTGTGGTCGGTCGGCGACGACCTGGCCCTGACCTTTTCCAAGACCTTCTACGAGGCGCTGAAGAATGGGGCGACCCTGGTGAAGGCGACGAGCGCCGCCCGCGAGGCCTGCAAACAGAACTCAGACTTCACCTGGCTTGCTTATTCGGTTTTCGGCAATCCCTTCGCTACGATCTCGGATCATTGATTCAGTCTTGGCGCGCGGGGTTTGCCGCCAAGGGTCATATGTTGCGAAAATAGAACCTTCCGTCCGTCATTTTTTGCGGGCGCCTGGGCCACTCTATTGGTCGCGTAATCAATAGGCGGAGTCATCAGAAAATCTAACTGAATTTAATCTGTCGGCGTGGACAGCACTTGGATAAGAAAAGAAGGTCCCCAAATATTTAGGGCTAGACTGCGATGGTCTAGGGAGAAGCTCGCTGAACAGTTGTTTGCATTCGGTTCGTTGATCGAAACTGATGATGCTGCAGCGCGGCTGCTTTACGAAGGTCGAATTATCGACCAAACGACAGCTGAAATCTTCTCCAAGCGGCTTTTGGAGGATGCACCGAAGGACGACGAGAGTGCTTTCGTTCCTCTGCGCGAGGTTATGATGGGCGTAGGAGGTCGACCTAAGCCTTGGGGTCGACTGCTACTGGCGGGCTTAAGTAGTGATCTTCCCCGGGGCTGGGTAGCTTGATGAGCAGAGAGAACAAGCGGCGAGTACGTCATGGTGCTGGCTCAAGCGCGAGCTCGTCGGCGTGTGGCCCACCGTCCGCGTGGGTCATCTTGAGAGATGGGGCCGGCCGTCGTCCCGCAGCACGACATAGATGGCCGGGATCACGAGCACCGTCAGCAGGGTGGAAGAGGCAAGGCCGAACAACAGGCTGATGGCCAGGCCCTGGAAGATCGGGTCGAACAGGATCACCGCCGCCCCGATCATGGCCGCCAGCGCCGTCAGCACGATCGGCTTGAAGCGGATGGCGCCGGCCTCCAGAAGCACCTCGCGCAGGGACAGGCCTTCGCCTGAAGTGTGCCTTATGAAGTCCACCAGCAGGATGGAGTTGCGCACGATGATGCCCGCCAGGGCGATGAAGCCGATCATGGAGGTGGCGGTGAAGGGCGCGCCGAACAGCATATGGCCGATGACGATGCCGACCAGGGTCAGCGGGATCGGCGTCAGGATCACCAGCGGCAGGCGGAAGCTCTTGAACTGGGCCACGACCAGCACATAGATGCCCAGGATCGCCACGGCGAAGGCCGCCCCCATGTCGCGGAAGGTGACCCAGGTGATCTCCCATTCTCCATCCCACAGCAGGCTGGGCCGGCTTTCGTCCCTGGGCTGACCGTTCAGACGGATGTCGGGCGTGGGCAGGTCGCCCCAGTCGGCCGCCTTAACCGCCTTGTCGACGGCCAGCATTCCGTAGATCGGCGCCTCGTATTCGCCGGCCAGCTCGGCCATCACCATGTCCACGTCGCGGCCGTCGCGGCGATAGATGTGGGTCGAGCCCGGCTCCTGGCTGGCGGCGACCAGTTCTCCCAGCAAGACGAGGCGTGCGCCCGACCCGGCGGCGGCGACGGGGGTAGAGGCCAGGGCCTCGCTCCAGGTGCGCGCCGACTGGGGCAGGGCTATGGTGACGGCCAGCGGATCGCGACCCTCGCCGCGATGGACATAGCCCACGATCTGTCCGTTCATGACCGCGCCGATGGAATCCAGCACGTCGCGCTCGCTGACGTCAAAACGCTCGATCTGGGTGCGATCGGGCGTCAGGCGCAGCCGGGGACGGGCGACGCCGTAGCTGTCGTCGATATCGACGATGTAGGGCACGGAGCCGAAGATGGTCTTCAGCCTTTCCGCGACGCGGCGCCGGGTCGCGGCGTCGGGGCCGTAAACCTCGGCCAGCAGGGTGGCCATGACCGGCGGTCCGGGCGGCGCCTCGACCACCTTCAGCGCCGTGCCGGCCGGCAGCGAAAGGGTCCGCAGCCGCTCGCGCAAATCCAGGGCGATCGCATGGCTGGCGCGCTTGCGGTCGCCCTTGGACGCCAGGGTGATCGCCAGGTCGCCCTGTTCGGGTTGGGCGCGCAGGAAATAGTGGCGCACCAGACCGTTGAAGTTGAACGGCGAGGCCGCGCCGGCGTAGCTGTCGACGGCGACGACCTCCGGCAGGCGGCGCGCCACGGCCGCGGCGTCGGCGAGGACCCGCTGGGTCGTCTCCAGCGCCGCGCCTTCCGGCAGGTCGGCGACGACCATCAGCTCCGACTTGTTGTCGAAGGGCAGCAGCTTCACCGTCACCGCCTTGAAATAGAACATCGACATGGCCAGCAGGGTCGCGATCCCCACCACGATCAGGAAGGTCCAGGCCGACCGGCGCGTGGCGATGACCCGACCGGCGATGCGGCGATAGGCGCGTCCCATCCAGCCCGCGTCATGGGCGTGCGCCGGGGCGCCGTCGGCCCCGTCCTTCGTCAGGGCCTTGCGGGCGAACCGGACCATCAGCCAGGGCGCGATGACCATGGCGACGAAGAAGCTGAAGATCATCGCCGCCGAGGCGTTGACCGGGATCGGCGCCATATAGGGCCCCATCAGGCCCGACACGAACAGCATGGGCAGCAGGGCCGCGACGACGGTCAAGGTGGCGACGATCGTGGGATTGCCCACCTCGGCCACCGCCTCGATCGCCGCCTGGACGCGCGGCCGGTCGTCGTTCATCGCCCAGTGGCGGGCGATGTTCTCGATCACGACGATGGCGTCGTCGACCAGGATGCCGATCGAGAAGATCAGCGCGAACAGGCTGACGCGATTGATGGTGTAGCCCATCAGGTTCGAGGCGAAGAGGGTCAGCAGAATGGTCGTTGGAATGACCACCGCCGTCACCGCCGCCTCTCGCCAGCCGATGGCGAAGCCGATCAGGATGACGATGGAAAGGGTCGCCAGGGCCAGGTGGAACAGCAGTTCGTTGGCCTTTTCGTTGGCCGTCTCGCCGTAGTCGCGAGTGACGGCGACGTTCAGACCCTCGGGGATCAGGTCCCCTTTCAGCGCCTCGACCCGATGCAGCACGGCCTCGGCGACCACCACGGCGTTGGCGCCTTCGCGTTTGGCGACGGCCAGGGTCACGGCCGGCGAGTGGGTCCAGCGGCCGGACTCGTCGCGCGACCAGCGCGAGACGCGAGACTGCTGGTCGGCGGGGCCGCGCACGACGCGCGCAACGTCGCGGACGGTCGCCACGCCGCCGCCCGCAGTCGGAACCTCCAGCAGTTCGATGTCGCTGACCGAACCCAGGGTGCGGCCGGCGATGACGGCGCGGACGCCGCCGTCCTGGCGCACATAGCCGCCGGGGAAGGCGCGGTTCGCCTGGCGGACCGTGTCCATCAGCGCCCCCAGCGAGACCCCGTTCAGCGACAGGCGCGCCGGGTCGGGCTCGATGCGGATCTCCTCGGGCTGACCGCCCACGATGAAGGTCTGGCCGACGTCCTGGACCTTGACCACTTCCGTCTGCAACTGGTCGGCGATGGTCCTCAGTGTCGCCTCGTTCCAGCGACCCTGGTGCGTCGCGTCGGCCGCCAGGGTCAGGCTCAGCATGGGCACGTCGTTGATGCCCTTGGCTTTGACGATGGGTTCCGGCACGCCGTCGGGCAGGCGGTCCATGTTGGCGCGCAGCTTCTCGTGGACGCGCACCACGGCGTTGTCGGGATGCGTTCCCACCTTGAAACGGGCGACCACCATCACCTGGTCGTCGTCGGCGAAGGTGTAGACGTGGTCGACGTCGGGTATGGCCTTGACGATCTCCTCCAGCGGCTTGCCGACCAGTTCGACGGCGTTGGGGGCCGCGAGACCGGGCGCGGGCGCGATGATGTCGATCATCGGCACGCTGATCTGGGGCTCCTCCTCGCGCGGAATGCTCATCACGGCGAGGAGGCCCATCGCCAGCGCCGCCAGCAGGATCAGCGGGGTCAGCGGGGAACGGATGAAGGCGGCGGTCAGCCGGCCGGAAAGCCCCAGGTTCATCGGTGCGTTCCTGAGGGCGCCGTCCCTGCGGGAGCGACGACGGGAGCGCCGGGCATAGCGCGGGGCGGGGCGATGCGGTCGCCGACGACCAGACCGCTCAGGATCTCGACGGTGTCGGGATCCGGACCGGGCGCCGTCTGGACGGGCGTCTCCTCGCCCTGCGCCAGACGCACATAGTCGACGCCGAAGCGGGTGGAGACGAAACGGCGCGGAACCACGATGGCCTGACGCTCGCCGACTGGCAGGCGAACGCCGATGCGGCGGCCGATCAGGGCGGCGTCCAGCCCTGCGGCGTCGGTGTCGGCGACCACCTGTCCGGCCTCTACAGCCGGATAGACCTGGGCCACCCGCGCTTCCACGGCGGGCCCGCCGGGGCCCTCCGGCGTCATCCGCACGACCGAACCCACCCGCAAGGCCCCGGCCTGACCTTCGGGCAGTTGTACGCGGACGACCAGTGGGCCGGAAGTGACCACGGCGATCGACTGCCCCGGCAGGACGACCGAGCCCGGCGGCACGTCCGCCTTCAGGACCCGGCCGGAGCTGGGCGCCAGGATCGCGCCCTGGACGCCCAGTTCGGCGCTGGCGGCGCGCTGGGCCTGGACGGCTTCCAGATTTCCGCGCGCGGCGCGGGCTGCGGCCTGGACCTGGTCCAGCCGGGCCTGGGCGTAGACGCCCTTTTCGAACAGGCCGCGCGTGCGGGTCAGATCCGCCTCGGCCCGCTCGGCCTCGGCCGCCGCCGCGCGGACCATCGCCGCATAGCCGGCCGTCTCCAGACCGACGCGGGCGTCGCGCACGACGCCCAGCACCTGCCCGGCGCGCACAGTATCGCCTTCCCGCACGTTCAACTGGATCAGGACGCCGCCGATGCGGGCGACGGCTTGGCTCATGTCACGGGTCGTGATTTCGCCCGCCACGGGCTTCATGTCGGCGATGGGCCGGCGTTCGACTGTCATGGAGCCGGCGATCGGCTGCGGGGCCCGGCGCTCGGCCGGCTCCGGCTTCGGGCCGCAGGCGGCGGGAACGACGGCGAGGAGCGCGGCGGCCCCCAGACGGGCGGCGATCGTCGACATGGTGATTATCCTGATCGCGTCAGACCGGCCGGCCCGTGGCCGGGTCGATCCGGATCGTTGGGAGGCCCGCCGCCTTCCAGGCGCCGATGCCGCCGGCCAGGTGCTGGTCGGCCGCAAGGCCCGACAGGCGGCAGGCCATCACGGCCTTTATCGAACGCACGCCGGATCCACACTGCAAGATGACCCGCTGCGGTTCCACGACCGCCAGGAGGCTGGTCGGATCGAAAGTCGCCAGTGGCAGGTTCAAGGCGCCGGGAATGCGCTCCACAGCGAATTCCGAAGGCTCCCTCACATCTATGATCACGGCCTGTCCCTCCTGCTGCATGCGGTGCGCATCCTCGGGGTTGAGGTTCAGAATATCCTTGATCTGCGTCATGGCCGGCTCCTCTCGAGGCGCGATGCCGCCTCCGGATCAATAGTTTCGTATTTGCATATATTGTATATATAAATTATAGGCAAGCTGTCAGGCGAGGCGATCCAGCGCCTCCCGACCGGAGGAAGCGACCATGGCCGAGACCATCCCCCATATTGTGATCCTGGGCGCCGGCCTGGGCGGCGCGATAGCGGCGTTCGAGATCAAGGATGCGGTCCGCGACCGCGCCCGGATCACTGTCGTCAACAAGGGATCGAGTTTCCATTTCGTCCCGTCCAACCCGTGGGTGGCGGTGGGCTGGCGTGAGCGACAGGGAATCGAGGTCGCGCTGCCGCCGGTGATGAAGAAGCGGGGCATCGCGTTCGTGGACAGCGGCGCACAGCGCGTGCGGCCGACGGACAACCAGATCGACCTGATCGGCGGCGAGACCCTGTCGTACGACTATCTCGTCATCGCTACAGGCCCCGACCTGGCCTTCGACGAGATCGAGGGGCTTGGGCCGCATTCAGGCTTCACCCAGTCAGTTTGCCATGTGGACCATGCCGAGGCGGCCTCGAAAGCCTTCGAGGCGCTGGCCGCCCATCCCGGGCCCGTGGTGGTCGGCGCCGTCCAGGGCGCCTCCTGCTTCGGCCCGGCCTATGAGTTCGCTTTGATCCTGGACACGGAGCTGAAGCGCCGGAAGATTCGCGACCGGACGCCGATCACCTTCGTCACCGCCGAACCCTATATCGGCCACCTGGGGCTGGACGGAGTGGGCGATACCAAGGGTCTGCTGGAGCACGAACTGCGCCAGCGCAACATCCGATGGATCACCAACGCCAAGGTCGCCTCGGTCGAGGCCGGGACGATGCACGTCGAGGAGATCGCCGAGGACGGCGCGGTGAAGGCCCAGCATGATCTGCCGTTTGTCTATTCGATGATGCTGCCCGCCTTCAGGGGCGTGGAGGCGGTGCGGGGGATCGAGGGCCTGACGAACCCGCGCGGCTTTGTCCTGGCGGACAGCCGCCAGCGCAATCCCACCTTCACCAACGTCTACGCCCTCGGCGTCTGCGTCGCCATTCCGCCGCTGGGGCCGACGCCGGTGCCGGTGGGCGTGCCCAAGACCGGCTTCATGATCGAAAGCATGGTCACGGCCATCGCTCACAACCTGGCGGACGAGATCGCCGGCAAGGAACCGACTCACGAGGCGACCTGGAACGCCATCTGCCTGGCTGATTTCGGCGACGGCGGCGTGGCCTTCTTCGCCCAGCCCCAGCTGCCGCCGCGCAACATCAACTGGGCCTCGAGCGGCAAGTGGGTGCACCTGGCCAAGATCGGCTTCGAGAAATATTTCCTGGCGAAGGTCCGGCGCGGCGAGAGCGTGCCCTTCTACGAACGCATGGCGCTCGACCTGATCGGCGCCCACAAGCTCAAGACCTGACCGTGATCGAGACCGTCTGACACGGCCCTGAAATCCTGAATGCCTGTTCTGAAACGGAGACTAGAATGAATCTGGATCGCGCTGTCCTCGCCTTCGCCGGCGCCGTCGTCCTGCTCGGCGTGGGACTGAGCCTGACGCTTCATCCCTGGTGGATCGCCCTGACCGTCTTCGCCGGGTTGAACATGATCCAGGCCGCCTTCACCGGCTTCTGCCCGGCGGCCATGGTGTTCAAGGCCCTGGGCGTGAAGTCGGGCAGCGCCTTCAAATGAGGCCGGCGGCGCCTCTTCTAGCCCTGCTGCTGGCGGGTGCGGCCGTTCCCGCCTCGGCCATGGATCTGGCCGAGGCCCTGGCGGCGGCGCGCGCTCACAATCCCGGCCTCGAGGTCGCGGCGGCCGAGGGCGAGGCGGCGGCGGCGCGACAGCGGCGCGCGCGGGCGGCGCGGGGGCCGACCGTGGCTTTGAACGCCATGGCGGCCGACGGTGAAAGCGACCTGGGCGGCTTCTTCGGTTTCCAGCGAGAGGATGTGACGCCCTCATCGGCGGCGATCGAACTGACACAGCCCCTGTTCGCCAGCGGGGCTCTCCGGGCCGGCGTGGAGGGCGCTGCAGCCGACCGGCGGCGCGCCGGCCAGGCCTTGCGCGCGGTGGAGGCGCGGCTGACCGTCGCCGTCACGGAAGCCTACGCTGACGTCCGGGTCGCCGGACAGGCCCTGGACACCGCCCGACGCCAGGTCAGCCTGACCGCCGAGGTCGCCCGTCAGGCCGCCGAACGGTTCGAGGCCGGAGAGATCCCGCGGTCCGATTACGCCCAGGCCACGGCCGGCCGGGCCCAGGCCCTGGCCGAGCGGGCGGCGGCGGAGGCGGCGCTCGAGACCGCGCGCGCCGAGTTCGAACGTATCGTCGGCCAGCCGGCCGAGGGCCTGGCGCCGCTGCCGGACGCGCCCGGGGCCACCGAAGATCTCGACGGCTTCCTCGCCGGCGCAGCGGCGTCCAGTCCCGAGATCGGCGCGGCGGAGGCGGAGGTGGCCGTCGCGCGCGCCGGCCTGCGAGCCGCGCGCGCCGCCTATGGGCCGAACGTCGCCCTGACGGCGCAGGCCGCCCAGGTGCGAGACCAGTTCCTGCCCGGCTATCGCAGCGACGAATGGCGCGTGGGCGTTCAAGGTCGCTGGGTTCTGTTCGATAGCGGCTCGACCGCCGCCGCAGTCGCCGAACGGACGGCGGGCCTCCGCGCCGCCGAGGCGCGCCTGCGGGCTGCGCGTGACGCCGCAGAGGCGCAGGCGCTGTCCGCCTTCCACGCCGCCCGCGCGGCGGAGCTGCGGCGGAGCGCCGCCGAAGCGGCCCTCGAGGCCAGCGCGATCTCGGCCCGCAGCGTGGCCGATGAGGTCGCGGCCGCCCAGCGGCCCCTGGTCGACCGTCTCGACGCCGAAGCCCGTCTGGCGAACGCCGAACGAGCCAAGGCTCAGGCGGATCGCGAGGGGCTCGTCTCCGTCTGTCGCCGCCAGGCGGTGGTGGGCGACGCCGCCTGCGGCGGTCTTTTCCAACTGGAGCAGCAGCGGTCGGCTCTCGCTTTCGACGATTGAGGACCGACCGCTGACGCCTCGGCGCGTCAATCAAAGGTGAAGCCGCCGTCGATGTTGACCGCCTGATCGGCCGTCGGGCCGTCGCCTTGGCGGCGACGGCCCCTGGCGCCTCAGAAGGCGTAGGTCAGGCCGACCGTGAAGGTGCGGCCGCTCTTGGTGTAGGAGAGCGAGCGTTCCTCGACGAGGTCGGTGTACTGGTCGATGGCCTCGTTCGTCAGGTTGATGCCCTCGATCACCAGCTTCAGGTCCGGCGTCACGTTCCAGAAGGCCGTGGCGTCGATATTGTTCGTGGCCTTGTAGCCCGATCCCAAGTTGCCGTTTCCGCCGATGCCGTCCAGATAGTCGTCGCGATAGGCGCTGGAGACGCGCGCGCCCCAGACTTCGGTCTCATAGTAGAGGGTCGCATTGGTCGACCATTTGGACAGGTTGGTCAGCGGCAGGGTGCGTTTGACCCCGTCGACCAAGGAGTCCGTCTCGCCTTCCGCATAGGTGACGTTGGCGGCGATCCCGAACTTGTCGAACGGCGCCGGCAGGAAGTCGAAGTCGCGCTGGACGGCGAGTTCCGCGCCTTGGATCGAGGCGCCGTCGCCGTTCACCGGGCGGCTGTAGGAGTAGATGGTGTCGGCGTTCTGACCGGGCCCCTGCAGCGACAGCGGATAGCCGATCGTGCCGTAGGGCACCGACGCCGTCTCCGCCGTGATGAAGGAATCCATGTTCTTGTAGAAGACGCCCAGCGACACGAGGCCCGCGTCGCCCATGTAGTATTCCCACGACGCCTCGATGGAGTCGGCCAGGAAGGGCTCCAGGTTCGGATTGCCGGCGTTCACGCTGCCGCCGAAGGGCGTGAAGCTGACCGAGCCGGCCGCGCGCAGGTCGCCCAGGCTGGGGCGGCTGATGTTGCGGCTGGCGCCCAGGCGCAGGATCATGTCGGGCATGACCTCCAGCGAGACGTTCGCCGTCGGCAGCAAGCCGTCATAGTCGTTCTCGATCACCGCCGGAACCAGGCCGGCGTTGGTCACGACATTGCCCGCCGAGGTCAGTTCGGTGCTGTAGTAGCGCACGCCGACATTGGCCCGCAGCGGCATGGCGCCCAGTGTGGTGTCCAGGTCGTACTGGACATAGGCCGAAGTGGTCTTTTCGGTCAGCTGGAAGTTGGTGCCCGCCTCGTCGTTGGCCGGCGTCAGGTCGCGCAGCTGACCGGTGAGGTCGAAGGTGGCGTCGACGTCCGCGACGATATACGGCAGCAGGGAATCATAACCGATGACCCCCAGAACCGGCCTTGGGCGAGCCGGATTATTGTACCAGTCCACGCGGTTGAACCGCTTCCAGCCCTCGTTCTGGAAGTCCTTGTACTCGACGCCGAACTTCAGGGTGGAAACGCTGTTGAAGTCCCAGGCCCCGTTGATCTCGGCGACCTTGTACTCACTGAGGATATAGTCCTCGCGCGCGTCGGCCCGCATCAGGCCCCACAGGCTGGGATCGGTGGTGTCGAAGCCGTAGCCGACCTTGACCGGACTGCCGCCGCGATAGTCGTAGCTGAAGTCCTGGTTGACCGCCTGGATGAAGATCTTGTCGAAGATCGGCTCCTCGAACTCCGATCGCGCATAGCCGACCAGGCCGGTGAACCGCAGCGTGTCCGTGGCCTCATAGGCGCCGTTCCAGACCGCCTGGGTGAAGGTGGTCTTGTCCTCGGAGTGTTTGGCCTCATTGCGCATATCGACGCCCGACCAGTCGGCGTAGACGATGCTGTCGCCACGAACCTCGACCGCGTTCAGGATCTGCGTGCCCTTCACGTCGCCGGTCAGGGCGTTCACGCCGGCGGGTGCCAGGGCGTATTCGTTCCGGTCGTTGCTGAGCGTGCCGTACAGCAGGTCCAGGCTCATGTCGGTCCGGTCGTTCGGCCGCCATTGCAGCGAGCCGGTCAAGCCCATCCGCTCGCGCTCGGCGTACCAGGTGGAGGGGCTGACCGCTTGCGGGGCCGAGAGGCGGTCCAGCCCCTTGTCGTTGATCAGACGGTCGCGGATGTCGGCGGGCACGTTCGGGCCGATGTTGGCGGCGTTGACGTTGATCTTGGTCCAGTTCCAGCTCCGCATCCCGTATTCATTGACGTCGTTGCGGGTGTAGGCGGCCGAGAAGAGGGCGCCGAACTCGCCCGCGCCGGTTTGCCAGCGATTGGAGGCCAGGGCGATGACCCGCGGCGTCACGCTGTCGGTGTTGGAGTTGGTCTGGGCCTTGGCCCCCAGGACCAGACGCGCGCCGGCGTAGTCGAACGGGCGGGCCGTGGTCAGCCGGATGGTGCCGCCGATGCCGCCTTCGTCCTGTTCGGCCGCATAGAATTTCTCGACGGTGACGCGGTTGAACAGTTCCGAGGCGAACAGGCTGTAGTCGAAGCTGCGGGTCCGGCTGACCGAGCCGCGGTTGTCGAAGCCGGACGAGGTGTTGCCCAGAACTTCCATGCCGTTCAGCTGGGTGCGGGTGAAATCCGGGCCGAGGCCGCGCAGCGAGATCTGACGGCCTTCGCCCGCGTCGCGGGTGATGGCCACGCCCGGCACCCGCTGCAGCGATTCCGCCAGGTTCAGGTCGGGGAAGGCGGCGATGTCGTCGGCGACGATGACGTCCTGCGTTCCGACGGCGGCGCGCTTGATGTCCCGCGCCGCGTTCAGGCTGCTGCGAAAGCCGGTGACGACGATCTCATCCATTTCAGCCGGCTGCGGCGCGGCGGCCGACGCCGCCGGGGTCTGGGGCGCGCGAGCGGCGGCGCTGCGTTCGATACGCCGCGCGGCGGCGACCGGCGCAGTGGCCTCAATCAGGACCGACCGCCCGACGATACGGGCCTGGACGCCGCTTGAGGCGGTCATGCGCGACAGAGCCTCGGCGGCCGAGAAACGGCCCTCGACGGCGCGACTGCGACGACCGCGCAGCAGATCGGGCTGGGCCGCGACCTGCAGGCCGGTGGCCCGCGAAAAGTCGTTCAGCGCCAGGGACAGGTCCTGGGCGGGAATGGAGAAGGTCTGCTGCGCCGCCTGGGCGGTCGCGACCGCGGGCGTGACGGCGGCCAGGGCGGCCGCCAGGGCGAAGACGGACGCACGCTGCGTCAGGTCGGATTTCATTTGGTGTCCCCGGGAGAAAATCGGCGTTGATCGCCTGCGGGGAAAGATGTCCGGCCGGTGCGGAACCCTACCTTTTCAAACTTGAAATATTGGCGACGTTTTCGCTACGATTCTCGCCGTTCGATCCGTATGCGTTCGCTGTCCTCGACCACCCGGACGCCATAGGCCGCCTCGATCAGGGCCAGTACGGACCGCGGTTCCCCCACTTGGAAACGGCCGCTGATCCGCATCCGCCGCGCGGCCGGATCGATCGTGATCGGCTTGGTGGAAAACCGGTCGATCTCCTCGACCAGGTGGCCGAGGCTGGCGTCCTGGGTGTCGAACCAGCCGTCGATCCAGTCGGGCCGGGCCACGCGCAGGCGCGGCGCCCGCTCGAGCCGTCCGCGCTCCAGGATCACGCGATCGCCCGGCTGCAGATCCATCGTTTCTTTCGAACGTCCGCGCACCCGCACCGCCCCGCGATACAGGGCGACCTCGGTGCGGCCCGACGAGAGGCGGTCGACGTTGAACGCTGTGCCCATGACCTGAACCTGGCCCTCGCCGGCGGCGACCACGAAGGCGCGGCCGTCGTGACGCACGTCGAAGAAGGCCTCGCCGCGCTCGAGCGTCGCCCAGCGGCGCATCGGACTGTGCCGCACGACCAGGCGCGCCCCGCCGCTCAAACGGACAATCGATCCGTCGGCCAAGGTCATATCGCGGGGCTCTGCCCGTGCGGTCTCCAGCGTGCGGTGATCCATCCAGGGCGTGTACAGAACCGCCAAGGCCGCGCAGGCGGCCGCAACCGCCGAGGGGAGGGCGAAACGCCAGGGTGAGGATCGCTGGCGGCGACGCGGCGCGGTCGCGAGGTCGGCCGCCGCCTCGCCTAGGGCGTCCGACCGCCACAGCGCCGCCAGATCGGCGAAGGCGCGGCGATGCGCCTCGCTCTCGCCCATCCAACGCTCGAAGGCGACCGCCTCCGCCGTGCTGACATCGGACCTGGCGGACCAATCCACCCAGGCCGCCGCATCGGCCATGATGCGCTGTTGATCCGTCTTCAATGCACCTTCCCCCGACCGCGCCCGTTCTGGTCGAACGCCTGGTTGAGATCCAGTAGGCCACGAGTCACATGTTTTTCCACCGCCTTGACGCTCAATCCCAGGTCGGCGGCGATGGCGGCGCAGCTCTGATGGCGGACGCGCCGTCGAATTATGATGTCCCGCCGCAGGGCCGGCATCCGCGCCAGGGCCTGTTTCAGGGTGGCGACCGCCTCTCGACCCTCGATCACCCGATCCGGCGCCGGATCCGTGCTGGCCAGGGTCTCGGTAAGCTCCACCTGCCCCCACCGGCGTTCGCGTCGAAAATGTTCGCTCACGAGATTCTCCGCGATCCGGAAAGCCAGGCCATAGAGGTTGTCGATCACCGCGCCGCCGCGGCCATACTCCACCAGCCGCAACACCGTCTCCTGCGCCACGTCCTCGGCCAGATCGGCGCGGCCGAGCCTTCGGCGCGCCAGACGACGCGCGAAATCCAGGACCGGCGCCCAGTCCGTCGCCGCCTGACTGTCGTCGCGATCATAAGCCAACGGACGCCCTCACCCAGCCGGCGATCTAGCGCGTCAGCGTGAAGGTTCGATGTCGTCGGGCTTCGGCTGGGGCGCAGCCTATCGCGGCGGGCGGACCGACGCCCGTTCTATGAGGGAAACGTCGAAGACCGTCCTGCGCCGGGCGCCCGGGCCTTCGACGATCCGCTGGATCAAGGTGTCGATGGCCGAGACCGCCATGGCCTCGATCGGCATGTCGATGGTGGTCAGGGGCGGGCTGTTCAGCGCGGCCCAGGGAATGTCGTCGAAGCCGACGACCGAGACGTCGTCGGGCACGGACAGGTCCAGGGCCTGCAGGCGGCGGATGGCGCCTATGGCGATCATGTCCGAACCGGCGATCACCGCCGTGACCTGGCGCCTTTCCAGGGCGTCCAGGGCCGGCGGGTCCAGGTCCAGCGAAAAGGCGTTCTCGACCTGCCAGGCGAGGCGGGCCTTCTGCTGGATGACCTGGACGGCGCCCTCGGTCCTGTCGCGCGCGCTGGAGGCGGCGTGGGGGCCCGAGATGACGCCGATGTCGACATGGCCGGCCGCGATCAGATGCTCGGCCGCCAGTCGTCCCCCCAGCGCATAGTCCGCCAGGACCACGTCGTGGTCGGGCAGGTTGCGATCCAGCACCACGATCGGGATACGGTCCATTTCCGGCGCCGGGCGGCGACCCCTGGGATCGGTGTCGTCGATGGGGAACCACAGAAGACCGTCGATTCCCTGGTCGATCAGGAAGCGGATGGCCGTCCGCTCCTCCTCCAGGGCTCCGCTCGTGTCGGCCAGAAGCACATTGTAGCCCTGGCGGCGGGCGGTTTGCAGCACGGCCTGGGCCAGGCTGGGGAAGAAGGGGTTGGTCAGGTCGGGCAGGACCAGGCCAAGGGCGCCGGTGCGGCCGGTCTTCATCGCCTTGGCGCTGGCGTTGGGCCGATAGCCGAGCCCGGCGGCGACCTGCAGGATATGGGCGCGGGTCGCCTCGCCCACGGAGCCGGATCCGTTGATCGCATAGGAGGCGCTGGCCAGGGACACGCCCGCCGCCCGGGCGACGTCCTTCAGGGTCGGGCGGCGTGTGGTGTCCATTCCGGGTGAAAGACCTTGGTTGAAGCCATGAAGCGACCGAACCGCCCCGCCGCCCTCAGTGGGCAGCGGGGCGTATCAGGTCAAGCGGATCAGAAACGGGCGCGCAGCGACACGGTGACCGTGCGGGGCGCGCCGACGAAATAGCGATCCAGGGTGCGCACGTTCGGCCCGGACGAGAGGCCGAACTCCGGCTGGGTCGCCGTCGAACTGCTGACGGCGGCCAGATAGGTCTCGTCCAGCAGATTGTCGATGTTGAGCTGCAGCCGGGTCTCCGGCAGGCCGGCGCGTTCCAGATCATAGCGGGCGGTCAGCCCCACCACTGTATAGGCGTCCAGGGTCTCGACCCCGACTTCCCGGAAGGTGGTCGGGGCGATGATATGGCCCCCGACTCGCTCGCCGACATGACGGGCGCTCAATTCCAGCCGCAGGGCCCTCGTCGGCGACCAGCCGGCCTGGGCGAACAGGGAGTGGCGCGGGATGTCGCGCACCCGGGCGCCGCCGATAATCCCGAGGGAGGCCAGGGTGGCGCGGTCGGCGCTGCCGACGGCGGGGTCGTCGTGGGTCGCGTCCTGCCAGGCGTAGGCCGCGTAGAGGTCGAAGGCCCCCAGGTCCTGGAACCCCGTCACCTCCACGCCGCGCGAGGTCTGGCCCAGGGTGTTGGCCGCGCGGGTGGCGACATTGCCGCGCACGATCTCGTCCGGGTCCAGGGTCGCGGCGGGATCCCGGGGAACGACGCCGACGCCGTTCTCCAGATCGACGTCATAGGCCTGGATCGAGAAGGCCCGGTCGGGGGAGACATAGCGCAGGCCCAGGTCCAGGTTGCGGGTCTGGATCGGCGCCAGATCGTCGGGATTGATCACCGCCGTCGAACCCAGGAAGGCGTCTTCGGGAATGCCCGAGAAGTTGCGTGCATAGCCGCCGAATACTTCCCATTCGGGCGTCAGCCGCCAGGTCGCGCCCAGCTTGGGATTGACGTCCGACGCCTGCGAGAAGGCGAGGTTGGCCTGGTACTCCAGCGGCGACTTCGCGTCATAGCGGACATCATACCAGGTGACGCCCAGGGCAAGCTTCAGCCGGTCGTCGAACAGATGGACCTCGTCCTGGGCGTACAGCATGACCGTCTCGACCTCCGCCGTGCGCTCGTATTCGACGTAGTTCAGCTGGTTGCGGTCATAGGCGACGCCGCGGACCGGATCGGTGATGCGGTAGAAGTTCCGCCTTTCGCTTGAATCCCCGCCTTCATACCAGGCGCCGACGCGCAGGTCGTGACCCGGGACCAGGTCCCGGATCTTCAGTTCCGAGGTCAGGCCATAGCGTTCGCGATCGCGCGGGGTCACCCGCATGTCGGCCGGTCCGCCCACGGCGTTGCTGTCGCGCGTGGTGATCAGGGCGGGGCGGATCGCCCCGCCGTTGGCGTTATAGCCGGTCACGGCGCGCGGGTCGGCGCCGGTCAGCCGCCGGGCGCGGTCCTGGTAACGGAAGGATTCGCCGTCCAGGGTCTGGTAATAGGGATTGAGGCTGAGCGTGATCCTGTCGCTCAGGACGAACCGGCCGTTGACATAGGCCAGAAGATCCTTGCGCACGCCGCCCAGGGCGCCGCCGAAATTGACGTCCTTCGCGGGAACGCCGCTGACGGCGTCGGTCGCCTGGTCGCTGTGCGGATCAGCCTCGAACTCGCCCTTGGTGACGATGTTGAAGTCGTTGTCGGTCTGGTCATTGTAGGACACACGCCCCTGGATCGACGAGCCGTTGTCGAACAGTTTGCGCAGCTTGACCTCATAGTGGTCCCGGACGCTGGAGCGGCTGTTTCGCCCCGCCCAGATGTCATTCTCCTGATGCGAGGCCGAGACGTAGCCAGTGAGGCCGGGCGCCAGCTCGCCGAAATCCGCGCGGGCGTAAAGACGGACGAAATCGAATGAGCCCAGGCCGGCTTCGACTGTCAGACCCGGATCACGGGTTGGGCTGTCGGTCACGAAATCGATGAAACCGCCCAGGGCGAACCGCGAGGGGGCGCCGATATCGGCGGCGCTCTGCGAGACGATGATCCGGCCGATATTGCTGGCCTCGATGAAGCGGGTGGGCGGAGACCCGCCATTGAAGCGTGCGTCGCCGGTCGGCACGCCGTCGATCGTCAGGCCGATCTGCTCCTTGTTCAGGCCCCGCATGTAGAGCTCGAACGAGAAGCTGCCGCCTCGCGCGTCGCCGGTCGAGACCTGGACGCCGGGAACCTTGACCAGACTCTGCATGATATCTGCGCCCAGCGGGCGGTCCCCGATATCCTCGGCGCCCAGAACGAAGGTCGCCCGCGTCAGGCCCGAGCCGAACCGCTCGGCGGTGACGACGATCTCCTCGAGGGCGCCGGATTCCGTATCGGCCTGCCGGGCCCTGATGGTTTGGACGCCAGCGGCTTGGGCCCCCGCGGCTTGTGCCCCTGCGGCTTGGCCCAGGGCCATCAGAAGGGCGCTTGAGGCGAGCCAGATGGACTTTGTCATGATGTGATCCCCGTTTCCTCGTCAGGTCCCTCCTGAGAAGATGAAACGTTTCATATTCTTCATCCGTGACATTTGAACTTCTGCTGGATGACATTTTCTAGGCTGTCACTGCTTAATCTGCCGCAACAGCTCCCGCGCGCGCGCGGCCTTCTCGCCGACCGGGGCGTCTTCAGCGCCTCAAAAAGTGAAACGTTTCATCACATAAGGCCCGTTTTCGCGATCTCGTGGCGTACGGCGACGGCTCCGTGCGCCTGAGTCTTAAGGCTGCGCGGACGGATGAGGGGCGTGCGCGCAGGCGCTCGCGCGGGGGCGGTCCTAGGGGGGGGCTTCGTGAAGGGGTCTATGATCGGCCCTATAAAGGGAATGTGGGTCTGCGTCGGGGAGAGCGCACGTTTGGCGACGGCCTGTGAAGCGGCGGGCCCTGCCAGAGAGCTTTCCTTCGGACGGGCGTCGGGGTCCTACCCTGATCGGGGTTCGCTGAAGTTTTTCGTAAAAGTTTCAGAATCTGGTTGCGGCCTAAAAGCCTCCCCCGTATAGGACCGCCTCGCTCGGAAACGGGCCGGCCCTGAGGGCTTCGGAGCTTTGGTTTCGGGGTTTTTGAGGGGAAGAAAGAGTTGAGAAACTTCTTGCTTTCCTGGGTTGGTTTCAATAGGTTCCGCGCTCCAATCGAATCGCCGAACGGTTAAGAGGAAGGCCTCTGCGTTTTCCTCCGGTGATTTTTTGTGGTTTTGAGGGTTCGCTCTCGGGTCTGCAAAATCTCTGAAAAGAGCGGTTGACACGAGGTTCGCGGTTCTCTAAATCGCCGCCTCCGCCGACGACGAGGCGCTAAACAAGTCGGGCCGCTGATGCGGTTTAGGTCTTTGACATTGTTGATATGGAAAGAGAAACGCAGGCGGCGGTGTTCTAGCGATGACCCTAGAGGTCATCATACGACACTGACTATCTGCGGTCTTTTTGAAAAGATACCATGCGTCGGTCTTCGGATCGATGACGTGGGAACTCGTCAATAAAATACGTAGAACTAATGCCAAGGCGCACTTCGGTGTGTCTTCAAGCTTAGGTCAGAAGTCAACTCAACCTGAGAGTTTGATCCTGGCTCAGAGCGAACGCTGGCGGCAGGCCTAACACATGCAAGTCGAACGAACTCTTCGGAGTTAGTGGCGGACGGGTGAGTAACACGTGGGAACGTGCCTTTAGGTTCGGAATAACTCAGGGAAACTTGTGCTAATACCGAATGTGCCCTTCGGGGGAAAGATTTATCGCCTTTAGAGCGGCCCGCGTCTGATTAGCTAGTTGGTGAGGTAAAGGCTCACCAAGGCGACGATCAGTAGCTGGTCTGAGAGGATGATCAGCCACATTGGGACTGAGACACGGCCCAAACTCCTACGGGAGGCAGCAGTGGGGAATCTTGCGCAATGGGCGAAAGCCTGACGCAGCCATGCCGCGTGAATGATGAAGGTCTTAGGATTGTAAAATTCTTTCAGTAGGGACGATAATGACGGTACCTACAGAAGAAGCCCCGGCTAACTTCGTGCCAGCAGCCGCGGTAATACGAAGGGGGCTAGCGTTGCTCGGAATTACTGGGCGTAAAGGGAGCGTAGGCGGACATTTAAGTCAGGGGTGAAATCCCGGGGCTCAACCTCGGAATTGCCTTTGATACTGGGTGTCTTGAGTGTGAGAGAGGTATGTGGAACTCCGAGTGTAGAGGTGAAATTCGTAGATATTCGGAAGAACACCAGTGGCGAAGGCGACATACTGGCTCATTACTGACGCTGAGGCTCGAAAGCGTGGGGAGCAAACAGGATTAGATACCCTGGTAGTCCACGCCGTAAACGATGATTGCTAGTTGTCGGGATGCATGCATTTCGGTGACGCAGCTAACGCATTAAGCAATCCGCCTGGGGAGTACGGTCGCAAGATTAAAACTCAAAGGAATTGACGGGGGCCCGCACAAGCGGTGGAGCATGTGGTTTAATTCGAAGCAACGCGCAGAACCTTACCACCTTTTGACATGCCTGGACCGCCAGAGAGATCTGGCTTTCCCTTCGGGGACTAGGACACAGGTGCTGCATGGCTGTCGTCAGCTCGTGTCGTGAGATGTTGGGTTAAGTCCCGCAACGAGCGCAACCCTCGCCATTAGTTGCCATCATTTAGTTGGGAACTCTAATGGGACTGCCGGTGCTAAGCCGGAGGAAGGTGGGGATGACGTCAAGTCCTCATGGCCCTTACAGGGTGGGCTACACACGTGCTACAATGGCGACTACAGAGGGTTAATCCTTAAAAGTCGTCTCAGTTCGGATTGTCCTCTGCAACTCGAGGGCATGAAGTTGGAATCGCTAGTAATCGCGGATCAGCATGCCGCGGTGAATACGTTCCCGGGCCTTGTACACACCGCCCGTCACACCATGGGAGTTGGTTCTACCCGAAGGCGCTGCGCTGACCGCAAGGGGGCAGGCGACCACGGTAGGGTCAGCGACTGGGGTGAAGTCGTAACAAGGTAGCCGTAGGGGAACCTGCGGCTGGATCACCTCCTTTCTAAGGATGCTTCTCCAGGCCGTCTCTCACGAGGCTGTCTATTGAGGCTCCAATAAACTGCGGGACGCCGCCGTCTCCGTTTCTCTTTCCACTTTCGTCATCGACGCATCGACCATACGGGTTGATGTATTGGTGACGCGATCGCGAGCCTGGGCCTTTAGCCCGGCTGTCGCTGCCATAGGCCCGTAGCTCAGGTGGTTAGAGCGTACGCCTGATAAGCGTAAGGTCGGCAGTTCGAGTCTGCCCGGGCCTACCAGCTCATGCTGGTTGCTGGGGTTGGCCTCCAGCCCACAGGCAGTATCGTATGACAGCTCTCCTGGGCTTTGCACCGTTCCTGTTGGAATGGGGCCATAGCTCAGTTGGTAGAGCGCCTGCTTTGCAAGCAGGATGTCGTCGGTTCGACTCCGTCTGGCTCCACCAGGACCTTGTGATCGCATTCGAGTTTGCCGTTGGCCGTAAGGCTGGCGTGCATTGAAATCGTGAAGGAAGAACGTGACCGGCTCCCCTGAGCTTGTAGGTCTTGTTCGAGAAGAAGACATTGTCTGACAAAAATCAGGCTTGGTCCCCCGGCAACTTTCCAGTCGGGCGGAATAAACCAAGCATGAGTTTTGCTGAGAAACGATCAAACGTTGAAGGGCTTCTGACGGATGCCTTGGCGTAGAGAGGCGATGAAGGACGTGGCAAGCTGCGATAAGAACCGGGGAGGCGCTAGCACCCTTTGATCCGGTTATTTCCGAATGGGGAAACCCACCTTTACAGTCTTCCAACTCTGTTTCTTCGGGAACAGCGATTGGCGGATTGTTTAAAGGTATAATGAGCTGAATACATAGGCTTCATTAAGCGAACCCGGGGAACTGAAACATCTCAGTACCCGGAGGAAAGGACATCAACCGAGACTCCCGTAGTAGTGGCGAGCGAACCGGGACCAGGCCAGTGCTCTTGTGAAATAAAGACGAACGATCTGGAAAGGTCGGCCATAGTGGGTGAAAGCCCCGTAGTCATCAAATAGCAAGAGACTCGAGTAGGGCGGGACACGTGAAATCCTGTCTGAACATGGGGGGACCACCCTCCAAGCCTAAGTACTCCTCTACGACCGATAGTGAACAAGTACCGTGAGGGAAAGGTGAAAAGCACCCCGACAAGGGGAGTGAAACAGATCCTGAAATCGGAAGCCTACAAGCAGTCGGAGCCCCCAAGCGGGGTGACGGCGTACCTTTTGTATAATGGGTCAGCGACTTCATGTGTCGAGCAAGCTTAAGCCGTTAGGTGTAGGCGCAGCGAAAGCGAGTCTGAATAGGGCGCTAAGTTCGACGTATGACGACCCGAAACCAGGTGATCTATCCATGAGCAGGTTGAAGGTTGGGTAACACCAACTGGAGGACCGAACCCGTGAATGTTGAAAAATTCTGGGATGACTTGTGGATAGGGGTGAAAGGCCAATCAAACCTGGACATAGCTGGTTCTCCGCGAAATCTATTTAGGTAGAGCGTCCGACGAATTCCTTGGGGGGTAGAGCACTGGATGGTTGCGGGCTGCGCGAGCGGTACCAATACTAACCAAACTCCGAATACCCAAGAGAACTATCGGGCAGACACACGGCGGGTGCTAACGTCCGTCGTGAAAAGGGAAACAACCCTAACCATCATCTAAGGCCCCCAAGTCACGGCTAAGTGGGAAACGATGTGGGATTGCTTTGACAATCAGGAGGTTGGCTTAGAAGCAGCCATCCTTTAAAGAAAGCGTAACAGCTCACTGATCAAGCGATCCTGCGCGGAAAATGTAACGGGGCTCAAGCCGTGCGCCGAAGATATGGGTTTGCAGTTTACTGCAAGCGGTAGCGGAGCGTTCCGTAGGCCGGTGAAGGTCAGGCGTGAGCCTGGCTGGAGGTATCGGAAGTGAGAATGCTGACATGAGTAACGATAAGAGTGTGAGAGACACTCTCGCCGAAAGACCAAGGGTTCCTGCGTAAAGCTAATCTGCGCAGGGTTAGTCGGCCCCTAAGGCGAGGCTGAAAAGCGTAGTCGATGGGAAGCAGGTAAATATTCCTGCACCAGCTGGAAGTGACGGATGGCTTAACTCGTACCCACTTATTGGATTGTGTGTGCGGGGGCGTTGTCCCAGGAAATAACTCCAGCAGAGACCGTACCCGAAACCGACACAGGTGGTCAGGTAGAGCATACCAAGGCGTTTGAGAGAACTGTGCTGAAGGAACTCGGCAAATTGCACGCGTAACTTCGGAATAAGCGTGACTCACCCTGGGCAACCAGGACTGAGTGGCACAAGCCAGGGGGTAGCGACTGTTTAGCAAAAACACAGGGCTCTGCGAAGCAGCAATGCGACGTATAGGGTCTGACGCCTGCCCGGTGCCTGAAGGTTAAAGGGAGTTGTGAAAGCGACGAACTGAAGCCCAGGTAAACGGCGGCCGTAACTATAACGGTCCTAAGGTAGCGAAATTCCTTGTCGGGTAAGTTCCGACCTGCACGAATGGCGTAACGACTTCCCCACTGTCTCCAGCACAGGCTCAGTGAAATTGAATTCCCCGTGAAGATGCGGGGTTCCCGCGGTCAGACGGAAAGACCCTATGAACCTTTACTATAGCTTCGCCTTGGCGTTAGCGACCGTATGTGTAGGATAGGTGGGAGACTATGAAACCGGGGCGCCAGCTCTGGTGGAGTCGTCCTTGAAATACCACCCTTACTGTCGTTGACGTCTAACCGAGGGCCGTTATCCGGTCCCGGGACATGGCGTGGTGGGTAGTTTGACTGGGGCGGTCGCCTCCTAAAGTGTAACGGAGGCGCGCGATGGTGAGCTCAGAGCGGTCGGAAATCGCTCGTCGAGTGCAATGGCATAAGCTCGCCTGACTGCGAGACTGACAAGTCGAGCAGAGACGAAAGTCGGCCATAGTGATCCGGTGGTCCCGAGTGGAAGGGCCATCGCTCAACGGATAAAAGGTACTCTAGGGATAACAGGCTGATTTTGCCCAAGAGTCCATATCGACGGCAAAGTTTGGCACCTCGATGTCGGCTCATCACATCCTGGGGCTGGAGCAGGTCCCAAGGGTATGGCTGTTCGCCATTTAAAGTGGTACGTGAGCTGGGTTCAGAACGTCGTGAGACAGTTTGGTCCCTATCTGCCGTGGGTGTTCGAAGCTTGAGAGGATCTGTCCCTAGTACGAGAGGACCGGGATGGACATACCTCTGGTGTACCTGTCATGGCGCCAGCTGTGCAGCAGGGTAGCTAAGTATGGAATAGATAACCGCTGAAAGCATCTAAGCGGGAAACTAACCTCAAAACAAGGCTTCGCTGAGGATCGTGGAAGACTACCACGTTGATAGGCCAGGTGTGGAAGTGGGGCGACCCATGAAGCTTACTGGTACTAATAATCCGATCGGTTTGATCGTTTCTCAGCAAAACTCATTCGATGATTGCTCCTTGACCGAAGCAATCTCAGACAATGTCTTCTCATCATCCGCTGTCCGCCTTGTTGACCTGGTGGCTATGTCGGAGGTTCCCCACCCGATCCCATTCCGAACTCGGTCGTTAAGCCCTCCAGAGCCAATGGTACTTCGTCTCAAGGCGCGGGAGAGTAGGTCGCCGCCGGGTCTACAAGGCGGACAGCCGATGATGAAAACCAAATCACCGCAATCAGCGGTCTTCTCGAACCGTTCTTCCTCACGAAAAACTACCGTTTGCCGCGGGATGGAGCAGCCCGGTAGCTCGTCAGGCTCATAACCTGAAGGTCGTAGGTTCAAATCCTACTCCCGCACCCAACTTCATAGTATTTTCGCCGTCCTGGTTCACCAGGGCGGCGATTTTGCCTTGTACCGTCAACGCAAACTTGCCCCGCTCTTCCAGCGGCGTGACCACCACGGTCTCGATCAACTTGCGAACGAGATCCTTCGCTTCCACAGCCGCCTCGCTATCGCTACGTTCCAATGCGCGCTCCAACGAGCCCACGATGGCTCTGTAGTGGTTCGCGACATTGGGGTGGAGCGTGACGACAGAGGGCTCCGGCGATATTGCGAGCCTGGATTCAAGTTCGGCGCGCCGCGTCTCAAGCGTATCCAGCCTATCCTTGATCGCCATGCCGCTCAGTATGCCGTCCGCCACTTGGTCTACCAGGCGCGAGGCGCGCCGTTTGACCTCAGCGAGTTCATTCTCGATTTTTGACCGCCCAAGCTCCAGCTCTCGTCGCTCTTTCTCGGCAGCAGTCCGGGCTTCCTGAACGGCGATCGCGATCCGCTCCGGCGAGAGAAGTCGATTTTTGATCGCGGCCAGGACACGCGCCTCGATCTCGGCGCTCTTTATGCCACGGCCGTTCGTGCAAACCAGTTTCCCCCGTTCACGGCGCCATGAGCACATGAAGCGTTGGTCGCCCCCACTCCGGATCATCGGGCCACCACAGACCCCGCAGGTCAATTTGCCGCTCAACAAGTGTCGTGGTCGCACAGCGCCGCGAGGGGAGGCCGCACGAGGCGACAGCTTGTTTTCCTCATAGCGATCACGAACCTTGGACCATAGGTCCTCGGAGATGATGCGAAGATGGGGCACTTCGGTGCGCAGGATTTCTTGGGGATCTCCCGTGCGAGCTTGACGCTTGCCTGTACGCCTATCCTTCACCCATGTCTGGCGGCCAAAAACCAAGACGCCACGGTAGAACTCATTGTGGATCACGCCATTGCCGCGCTCGGCATTGCCGTTGATGGTCGAAGCGTTCCAACTGCCGCCTCGCGGGCTGGGCACCCCGCGCGTGTTGAGGTCGCTTACAATAGCTCGAGGCGACTGGCCGGCGGCATATCGCCGAAAAATCTCTCTGACGACGTCCGCCTCGCCAGGTTCAATATCCCGCAGGCCCCGTATCGGCTCACCTGCGGCGTCCAGCTCCCGACGAATCCGGTAGCCGTAAACCTGTCCGCCGGTGTGGCGACCGGAGCGGACAACGCCCTGGAGGCCCCGGCGTGTCTTTCTTCTAGTTTCATCGAGTTGGAGTGCATTCATCGTGCCCATGAGGCCGATGTGCATCTTGCCGACGTCCCCTTCCGAGATCGTGCGAAGACCGACGCCCCTAAAAAGCAGGTCCTCGTAGATCGCGGATAGGTCCGACAGTCGACGCGATAACCGATCCAGCGCCTCGCAGATCACTAAATCGAACGTTCCCGCGCTCATCTCACGCAAGAGCGATTGAAGGCCGGGTCGGTTGACTGCGGAATCTCCGGAGAGTTCCGCGTCGTGGAAGGTCGCCACCACCTCGGCGCCGGTTTTGGCTGCGAAAGCGCTACAGGCCGCAAACTGATCCGCGATCGATTTGACGTTCTGAAGGTCGGTCGAATAGCGGGCGTATAGGACTGCGCGCATCAACAATCAGGCTCCAGGCAAATGGGAAAGGTCGTCAAGGTGCATAATTGAGCGCCATGCGCGCAAGCACACGTGATCTTTTCCCGCAAAAGTGGACGGGGTTAAGCCGCTCTGCGTTCGGCCTCAGCGGGGCTGATATAGCCTAGTGACGAGTGCAGGCGACTGGGTTGTAGAAGCCTTCGATGTATCCGAACAGGTCCCGCCGCGCCTGGCCGCCGAAGCGCCGGACATTGCGGCGTCGTGGAGATGGTCGTGACCGAGAGATCATGTCGTCTGGCGAAGGAGCCGTAGGTGGCGAACTGGTCCTCAATGGAGGTGACTTCTGGAGGTCCGTCGAATAGCGAGCGTAAAGTGCGGTGCGCATCAGCAATCAGACTCCTGAAGGTGATGGGAGCCGTCAAGTTGCAGATCGATCGCCACTCGAGCAATGGCGCGGGCCAAATCGTCGAGAAGAGCGAGCGCGGCGATCGCCCGATCATGGGGTGACAAGGCATCGTCGATAGTCAAGGCGTTCGCCCGGTCGAGGACGGCCATCGCCGCCATAGAAGTTGAAGACTGCTGGTCGGCTGGACCCGAAGCGTCGGCCAACTGCTTGGCCTGCGGGTCGGCGCCGATCCGCGGTTTGCGCTGGGGTGAACTCATCATGGGCCTCATAAGAAAACATGTTCGGCGCGCGCGCGCGAACGATTGAACTATGAGGGGAGAGGGGCGCAGCCATGTTCGCTGGAGGTTGTTGCCAACCGGTTAAAGGGTGATGATCTGCCCTGACGAAGCGAGCGCGTTGCTAGGCGTCTCCGAAAAAATCCGCTGGGGATATCGAGAGCGCCCTGCTCAAGGCGAAAAGCGCCTTTACGCCCACGTTCCGCTCGCCGCGCTCGATGCCGCCGATGTAGTTACGGTGGAGGCCGGAACGCTCCGCTAGCTCTTCCTGGCTAAAGGCGCGCGATATCCTTAGTTGCCGGATGCGTCGGCCAAGCCATTCTAGGTCCGGGTCGCGTGCCACACCTTCGCGCTTGCGCCGACGTCGCGCCCCGATCTACACACTATCAGTGTTATTGAGCGGCTTTTCTAGTTCCGGAGCGCGGATGTTTGATTTTTTGGAATTCACCCTCGGGGCCCGGTCGTCTCTGGCTGCTGAAGATGTGGCCGGCGCGATAGGCGTCGTCAGCATCGAAGTTCTGGCGCGCGCGGAAGATCAGCTAGGCATGCCCAGCGATCTGCGCGCCGTCCTTCGGTCGATGATGCGCATATGGTCACGGCAAGTGGCTTCGGCGGCCAATCCTGACCAACGGCGGATTGTCACGAGCCTTGCCGCAGTATGCCGCGAGACGGGCCTCTGCAAGCGAGAGGCAGATGAGCGCCTGGAAGCGTTGCAGGCGTTCCTGCCGATCCAGCGGGAGAACGGCGGTTCCAGCATCAGCATTGACCTGTCGGTCCTTCTGCCTCGGCACGACCCCGTGCTCACCCAACTGGTTACCGCAGAATGGGCGCGTCGGCATGTCGAAGCGCACCGCGCAGCATGCCACGCGATGCAGGTGGAGATCGAAGACGCTGTCGATGTCTCTAGCGAAGACGGCGAGTTCAATGCTTTCACGTCCGATTTGGGCCGCGATCTAGCCGAATGGAAGGACGCGCATGGCGGTTTCCTGCTGGGCCGGGCTCCCGATCTTTCGCGCGATCTCGCCGCCTGCTTTGCAGCCTATTGGGCGATGCGACCGCTCCATGAGAGGGCGCTCATGCTGACCAGCGGCGGTGCCGGTGAAATAGATGCTGACCGTTTCTGCCGCCGGATGCGCCCGCACAGACTTCAGGGGCTGGCGCTGCAGGCCTTGCTCTTGGAAGGCGAAGCTAAGGAACTGGCAGATATCGTCGATGCCAGTCGCAAGCTGAAGGTGCACTGACCGAGGCCGCCAGCGTTGCTCTTGGTCGACCGGCCATTCTTCCCATATCCGTAAGTGCCCGCAGCAAAGGACGAATGTATGGAAAACCTGGGACTGAGTTTTCTGGCGATGTTGGCGATGAGCGCGATCGCATACGTCGCCGTTTCTCTCGCGGCCAAAGTGGTCGGAGATTGGGTCGCCAAGCTGATGCCTCGACGGATCGAGGAGATCGAGAGACGCCGAAGAACGCTCCGCTGAAGTTCGTTCAACGCGGGCGGCCTTGGCGCACCGGCGGCTGATGTTCCCCAACCGGGGAACGATCATTACACGCCTTGGATGATCTCATGGAGGGAGAGGAACTGATCGGCGGCGTTTTGGGGCCGCTTCCACCTCGACGGCCGAGGCCGAAAAGGCCAGAAGATAACCATGCGACTTCGGCGCCCGCCTTGTTGAGACGAGCATAATTCCCGTCGATGGACCGCTCCTTCGCCGAGGCGCCGGTGACGGCCGTCACGAAACAAATCTGGTGGCAGAGCTGGCGTTGTACTCAACCGTCCTCGCCGCTGAGATACTGCTAGATGACGTACATGATCGGAGATGCTGATGCTGATCGCATTGGCACGATCACCGGCTGATCCTGGATGGAGTCTTCTGGATCGCCCGGACAGGGACGGCCTGGCGTGACCTGCACAGCCATTTCGGCGAGTGGAACTCGGTCTACCGGCAGTTCCGGCGCTGGACGCTGACGGGGCTCTCAGAACAAAACGATTCAACGACGCCGGCGCCCATGACCGCCTCCGGGTTCGGCCGACGCTTCGTCCCGAAGCGGATCGCTCCCGCGATCCTGCCGAGTCCCAGCGGGCACAGACGGGCGGGTCAACACCTGCGGCCCGGCCGCCGCCCAAAGGGCGCGACGCACGTGATTGGAGATGCTGAGGCCGATCGCATTGATACGAGCCTCCAGGGTTCGTTTCGCTCGGGCTTCGGATGGGCTGTCGCGGGATCGAGGTGGAGACGCGCACCGACTCCAATTCCGCCACTGGTAGCGTACTGTACGCTACCGTTAAGCCATTGAAGAAAATAGGAAAATTGGCGTCGAAGCGACGGTAGCGTAAAGTACGCTACTTCCCGCCGTTTTTTTCTACTGCCTATTCAGTCACTTAACCCCTCGCAGCTGTGCGTAAGGTGTGCACGTCATTCCGCTCGAATGACGCTCCTCGAGTGGCCCCCTCAGGGGTGTTGCGGACAGCCCGATTGGACTGAAATCGAATGATGGGCTTCCCGACCCTCTAGGCGTCTCGCGGAGCGATAGCGCCCCTCAAGCAGACCACCCCGTCAGTGCGGCTCCGCGCACCTCCGACCACCCCTGGACGAGCCCTTGGCGGACAGGAAGCAGGACCCAACATACGCCAGCTCATCGTTGCATGCTCGTCGGCTGGGATCACCAAGGCCTCGAGTGAGTCGTAAATCCGTTCGAGAGTCGCCAGTCGTCGTGGAGACCCTGCAGGTCCGCCAGCGCCTCCGTGAAGTTGAGAGCATCGAGGAGCCGGCGCTGCTCCAGATGGAATCGCCTTGCCAACTGGGGGCCGATCAGACGGCCCGCTTCCCACGGCACTTGGGTTGGATGAACAGGTGAGACTGGCGCATGGCCAACCTCCATTGAGGTCGCCTCTCTGTCCGTTCCCCATTCTGCGCTCTCAGCATCTCTTCAGCGCCATGAGCGGACCCTAGTTTGCGACCGGAAACGCGACATTGATTCTGACTGCCAGCACCGGAATGTTTGATGCGGGGCACCGTGTCGGCACCCAGCTTTTCCGCATACTGATGGGGCCAAGCGGCGCCATCGTCACCGTGTCTGCCCTCCTTATCGGGATGGCGGGCGATGCTCATGCCAGCGGCTCGGCCTCGCTCAACAGGCGAGTGACTTCGGCCATATTCTCCGTTCCCCAGTCGCAGAGCGGTACAAGGGCCTGCGCCAAGCTGCGACCAAGGGGGGTCAGCGCGTAGTCGACGCGCGGCGGGATCTCCTTGTAATCCGTACGAAGGACAACCCCGTCTTTCTCAAGTTCTTTCAGATGCTGAATGAGCATCTTGTCGCTGACGCCGCGAGCGGCGCGCCTCAACTCACTGTAGCGTTTGGGGCCGGGAAGCAGGAAGTAGACAAGCAAAGGCTTCCACTTGCCAGCGACGATGCGAAGTGCGGCGTCGAGACCGCAGGTTAAATCGAATTTGGACGCGCGAGACCTCATCAATCGACCTTACCAAAAGGTGCATACTAGTCAAAACGTTTAACGACACCTAGCTCCTTTGCGGCGGGCGCGTGACGCCCTGCGGTTCAAGGAACGACAATCATGCCCAAGACAATCCTCATCACCGGCGCCTCGAGCGGTCTTGGCCGTGCAACGGCCAAGCTTTTCCAGCGAGAAGGCTGGAATGTCGTAGCGACCATGCGCAACACTGCCGATGGTGCTGACCTCAGCGCGATGGAACGCCTGTTGGTGACACGGCTCGATGTCGAAGATGACATCTCTATCCGGTCCGCCATCGCTGCGGGGATCGTGGAGTTCGGCCAGCTTGATGTGGTTGTGAACAACGCAGGCTTCGGAGCATTCGGTCCGCTGGAGGCGGCATCGATCGAGACGCTTCGTCGTCAGTTCGAGGTGAATGTCTTCGGCGTGCTGCGAACGATGCAAGCCATTCTGCCCCACTTCCGGGAACGGCAGGCCGGGATCATCGTCAACGTCAGTTCGACCAGCGGGCGCATCACGCTTCCGTTCGGTACCCTCTATCATGCCTCGAAATATGCCGTCGAAGGCGCGACCGAGGCACTGCAATATGAACTCGCTCCACTCGGAATTACGGTGAAGCTGATCGAACCTGGCGCGATCAGAACCGATTTTGCCGGTCGATCGATGGTGTTCAGCAACGATCCCGAGCTCACGGACTACCAGCCGCTGATCGAGGCGGCGATGGGGACCTACGGCAAGATGATGGGCGAGGGGTCAGAACCCGAACAGATCGCCCAATCTATCCTGGAGGCGGCCACGGACGATACGGCGAGGCTGCGCTACGTGGCCGGCGCAGACGCCGCGACGATGCTGAAGGAACGCGCGGCGACAGACGACCCGTCGTTCTTTGCAAGCATCAGGGCGCAGTTCGGGCTGCAGGTCTGAGACCGACGCCGTCGTGCGTCTTTCACGCCGGATTGAACCCTCGGCGCCGCCCTTCGGCGCCGTTCATTAGAAGAAGAAACCGATGGTCCAAGACCTTAGTGATTTCTATCGGCGCTACGTCGCGGCGGCGAACGCACGCGACTTCGCGACAATCGCTAACCTCGTCCATGACGAGGTCACTGTGAACGGAGTGGCTTGCAAGCGAGAAGACGTCCTCAATTCACTGGCGGCATTTATTGAGATAATGCCGGACTTCACGTGGGAAATCGAAGACCTCATCGTTGCAGACGATCGGATAGCCGCAAGATTGCGCGACACCGGTACGCCCGCGACGGAGTGGTTGGGCGTACCGGCCACGGGCGCCGCGATAGAGATCATGGAATTTGCGAGCTACCGCGTCACTGAAAGCGGATTCATTGAAATGTGGTTCCTAATGGACAAAGCGTCTGCGGTGCAACAGCTTCAGAAGCCCCTCCTTGATGGGCTCAGTTAATCGCCTCACCGAGAGAAACGGTATTGGCTCAGCTCATTTTACTCGGGGAACTGGTCAGCCTTTTCGCCGCCTTGGCGGATAAGGCCTGCCTACCCAATTTGATCCTAGCCCTGACGCTCCAGAACGCTTTGGTGTCGGAGGTGCGTTGTTGACGGAATGACGGGTACCCCAAAGATGGAACTGGCTATCTGGTACCAACTGTTCGTCAGAGCCCAGTTCCACCCCCGGCAACCGCGTCGGCACCAAGCGGACCCTCTCAACGTCTCACAAGAGTCAGGAGCCGACCTCTGTGTCCAGCCCGCGATCAGGTCTCCTTCTGACTCCTTGCGGCGGTTAAGAACGTCCGCTTTCGGGTGGGCGCTGATTAGGACCGCCAGCTTCAGACGATATGCCATCGGCGCAGCGTTGGGCCGGCACATCACTGGACCGGCCCGGCCGCGCCTGTCGTGTCCGGCATCGACCACTGGTTCGACGGGCTCACTTTAAAAATTGCGAAGAGTCCGCGCTCAGGGTTGAGAACGCTTTGCGGCGCTTCGCCGAGCGTCTCGGCGGTCTCGGCGCTGGATAGGTGGAGAGGTGCCCCTGGTCCTCGAACTAGCTCAAAGGTTCGGGCCCAACGCCGAGATGAGGTTGATCAGCGCCCGGGCGCTCACGTCGCGGCCGCCGAAAGGCGAGGTTTCGGTCTTGGTGGAGAGGCGCTAGAGGATGAGATGCTGGGTTTCGGGCAGGCCGCTGTCGACCACGTTCATCGTCCCGTGCATATCGTCCCTCATTAGAAGTCCCCGGCCGGGCGCACGCCGCCCGGCTGCACAAGGTCGGATCGGCTGACGGCGAGCGCAACGCGGGAGACAGGCTTGGATCGACCGGAACACCTTTACAAATACCTGTCCCTGAGCACGACGAGGATCGTGCTGGAGACCGGTCGGCTGCGGTGGACGAGCCCGCCGCTGCTCAATGATCCGTTCGACCTGAGCTTCGACCTACTGCTGGACGTGGATCCCGACCGGGTCACGGCCATGGCGCTGGATCTGCTGTGGGACGACTATCTCAAGGGTGACCGCGCGCCGCCTTCGGCGGGCTTCGCGCAATGGAAGGCGTTGATGGCCGCCGCGGGCCAGACGTACGACCGTTCCGGCTTCGACGCGGCGCTCTCCGCCGACATCCGACGTCTCGCCACCCAGACCGAGGCGGTGGAGCGGATGAACGTCGGGCTGCGCGCCTACCTGCGCCGCGCCAAGCTGATCTGCCTGTCGGAGGATCCCGCCAGCATCCTGATGTGGTCCCACTATGCTCAGCAACATCAGGGCGCCGTGCTGCGGCTGACCCTGGAAGGCGAGGACAATCCGTTCGGCGAGGCGCGACCTGTCGTTTACCTCGACGATATGCCACGGCTCGCGGACGAGGCCGGTCTGGCGCGCATGATCTCTGGCCGGCCCGACGAGGCCAAGGTGGTGACAGACCGGCAAATCTACACCAAAGCGCGCGTCTGGGCCTATGAGAAGGAGTGGCGGATCGATTTCGGCTTCGGACGTCGGATCGACCAGGCGGTCGAAGATCTGCCGTTCGATCCCGCGCTACTGACCGGTCTGGTCTTGGGTTGCAGGACGCCGCCGGCCGATCGGACGGCTTTAGTCGCCTTGGCCCGAGCCTTGAACCCCGACGTCGAAATTTTCGTAACCGAACCTGCGGCCCGCACCTTCTCGATCGAAATCAGACCCGTCTCGGCCACGGATTTCTAGCGCGGGGCGACCGCTTATAGACAAGCCGCTCTAGCGAGCCCGCCAGCGCTCGTGTCCCGCCGGCCGCGCTGGTATGGGTTGCGCGACGCCGCCGTCCGGCGTCGGATGTTTAGAGACCTTCGACGTGCAACCCGTGGCCTACATCCGCCGACAGGCCTATTCCCGATCATGCCCGATCAGTCTCGCGCGTTGCGATCTGCGATGACGCGAGCTTCGCGCAGAGCCCTAGTGGTTATGGGGGCGGGCGCGTCCCTGGCGTTCGGCGCGCCGTCGACGTCGAGGCTCACCAGCGCCATCGAGGAGACGATGGGCGGCGAGTGGATGACGATGAGCGGGGGCGGGCGGGCCTGGGCGGAAATCCGTCAGAGGCTCGGGGCGTATCTCAAGGGAGGACCGGACGCGGTCAACTTCGAGCACATCTACCATTGCGCTCACGAGCTCGAGTTCGCCTTCGACCCCACGCCTGGCGCGGTGAATGCGTTCAGGCCTCTGCTCCGGCCCTTCATGGACAGGCGGCTGGACGCGGATGAGCGTGCGCTCCGCGCCCTTTGCCGGCAAATCACCGACGTCATCTTCAAACGAATGGCCAACGTCAGCGCCGCAGGACAGGGTCCTATCGCCGGCCTGTCCGCCTTCATCGCGGGGCTGCGCGCCACCGCCACGACGCGCATCTACACGACCAACTATGACGATTTCCCGCTGCAGGCTGCGCCTGATCTGGATGTCGGTTTCGAGCGCCGGGCGGCAGCGCCCGCCGTCCGGTTCGATCCACGGACCGTGTTCGACGGCTGGGAGCGGGACTGCCTGTATCACCTACACGGCTCGATCCATTTCGGCTTCGCGCATCCGCCGGTCGCGGACGGCGACATCGGTGAGCTGTTCTGGTTCGACGATGCCGCGGAAGCGGTCAAATACGCCGGCTTCAGCGGATCGGGGGCGAGCCGCATGGACGGAAGCCAGGTGCAGCGATCGGCGGTCATCACCGGGCTGGACAAGCTGTCCAGGCTGCAGGCTCAGCCCATGGCCGCCTACTATGCGGCGCTCGCCAGGGACGCCATGGTCGCGGACGTCATCTATGTGATCGGATCCGGGCTCGGCGACCTTCACCTGAACACTTGGCTTGCCGCGGCGCGTCGCGGACCCGCCAGGCCGCCTGTCCTCATCATCGACAAGTTCGACGATGGCTTCATGGAGCAAAGCATGTTCGAGATCGACGCCAAATCGACCATTATGTGGCATAGCCTGAACATGAACATCGGCTACCGGCCCGGCAACGGCGTCGATCTCGCGAACGGGTGGACCCTCGCTGCGGATCTGAACTCGGCGGTCTGGGACCGGGGCTTCGAAGAATTCCTCGCCGATCCGTCGGCGCATACGCAAGCGCTCCATCGGCTCGCCGAAGGCCCGCTCGCTGGCAAGGGTCTCGGCTGAGGAGCAGTATGGGCAAGAAGGTGGCGGGTACTGGACAGAAGGCGGCGTCCACGGGCGGCCGCGTGGCTCTGCTCGGTTTCCTCTACCAGATCCTCCGCAGCATCCAGCTAGGACTGCGGGCGGGCCTGCAGCTGACGCCGGACAGCCTCGTGACCGGCCGTTTCGAACTCACGCTCGAGCCGGAAGACGGTGGCGACCTCGTGGCCGGTACCTCCGCCGAGGCGTCGGTCGAACAGATCAAGATCAAGTCGAATACGCGCGGCTGGTCGTCCGGCGAGGTGGCCCGCAAGGTTCTGCGTGACCTGCTAAAGGCCGTCCGTCCGGAGGGCGGGAGAAAGTTTCGCTTCGTGACGGATAACGGCACCGGCCTCGATGGGCTGAACGCCTACCTAGCCTGGCGGCGGGCGGGTCAGCCGGCCGACCCGGAGCCGCAGTTCATGTGGGGGCGGATGCGACAGACGCCGGCGCAGTTCGAAAGCCGGCTCGCCGTCCAGGCCGGGACGCAGGCCGGGGATCCGGCGTTCCAGATGCTTCTGGACGGTTTGGACATCGAGGTGGTTCAGAAGTCCGAAGCGGTTCGGGAGGTCGACCGCATCATCGGAGCTGTCCTGGCACCTGGTCAATCCATCGACGGCAAGCAGAAGGAGCTGATCGGCCGGATCGCCGAGGCCGCCAGCGAAGGCCGAAGCCTCCCGGGCGGCGAACTGATGGCGATGATCCATCCGGACGCCCTGCGGCGACTGGAACTGGCGCAGAGCCTGCCGCACACCACGCGGCGGGCCCTGACCCGTGACGTCGGCATGCTGCAGTATGACCCGGCGCTCGAGGCGCGCCTCGAGCCGCTGAAGCCGGTGGCCGCGCTGACGATTCTCTCGGGGGAGTCCGGCCAGGGCAAGACCTGGGCGCTATGCCAATGCGCTATGGCCTTATCCGAAGCGAGCCGGGTCGTGGTGGTGGTGTCCGGCGCCAGATCCCTCCAGGACATTGAGCGGATGCTCAACGACCGGCTCTGGTCTCAGGCCTACGAGACCCCGGCATCCCCGAAGGTCCTGGCGAGAAAACTTCGCGGCAGGCTGCAGGAGAACGACGGGGTCTGGCTGACCGTCTTCATCGATGACGTCCAGGACCGCGGCTTAGCCGAGGCGTTGGCGCGCTGCGACTGGGATGAAGACGGCGTCCGGCTGGTCGTGAGCGCTCAGCCCCGGATCACTGAGGCCATCCAGGCGCTCCGTCCCGCGTCCGTGGTCGTCGAGACGGAGAATTTCACCAGCGCTGAACTGAGGAGGTTCCTGATCTCGCGCGGTCGGGACGCGTCTCTGGAGACCATGCCCGACGACGTGTTCGAACTGCTGCTTAAGCCGATTCACGCCCGGATTTACGCGGGGCTGCCAGCGCAGCAGGCCTGGATAGGCGTGACGGAATACGAGCTTTTCAAACGCTATTGGGATGAGGCGGGTCGCTCGGCCCGAGGCCAGAGGGATCATCCCGGCGACCGGGTGGGGCTGACCGCGCTAGCGGGCGATCTGATGGGAAACTCCCCACGCTATCCGTGGCCGGTCCGGGATGCGTTGAACCGGGGGCTCGACAACGCGGCCATGGGCCGGCTAGAGGCGGTTGGCCTGCTTCGGCGCGTTGACGACGACCATGTCGGCTTCGCGTCCGACCGGATGCTGAACTGGGCCGTTGCAGAATGGCTTTGCCAGGGGGTCGCAGATCAGACCTGGACGCCCGCAGATCTGGACGAGAGGCTGGCTCGATCGGAGGCCTTGATCGATGCGTCCGGCCGGCGCTTTGGATCGCGGCTGGGCTATGTCTTCCTGGACGTCGTGTGGCTGCTCACGCGTGAGGCCGCGCCGAACTGGATCGCGGAGTTCCTCGAGGTCCATCTCGCCCGGATAGGCCACGAGGGGCGGACTACGCCGTTCTGGTCACAGCTCGGAACCGTCGGGGGAGGCCTGCTGCCTGCGCTCGAAGTGCTTGCGATCAGCACTGACGAAAACCAGCTTGGCCGGGATCTGCGCAACGGCCTGCCGGAGACGCTTGGGGTCATTTCCGCAGGGGGTCCGGAGGAGACACGGAACAGCGTCGACCGGTTGCTGGCCGCGCCGACCGCCGAGACCCTGGCGCTTCGGGCCGCCCGTCTCGTCCCGACGCCTCAGGCCCTCGACCGAATCTGGGACATCCACATGGTCAGGGAACGCGCCTTCGCTGATCGCTTGGAGGACCATGACATCGGGCGGTTGATCACGCGCAAGGAGCTGAGTTTCGAGGCGGCGAAAGCTGCTGTTGCGACCTTGCCCGAGTGGCTGTCGGCGCGGCTTGATGCTTCTACGGATCCGTTTGAACTCAACCATCTGCTGTGGATCCTCAACGACGAGAAATGTCTCGACGACGAGCAGGCGGTCGAAATCTGGCGGGCGCGGCGGCTTCGGCTAAGGGAGATTCTGACCGGCGACAACAAGGCAATGATCCGGGCGATCCAGCGCTTCGGCGACACCGACAGCCTGGACTGGTTGGCGGGCGTCTCCCTCGAGAGCGACGATCACACGTTCGACAGGGTACTGGCGAGCCAGGCCCGGCTGGAGCCGAAGACCGCGCTTCAACAGCTTCGCGAGGGCGGCAGGCAGCGCAGCTGGATGGCCTCCGACTGGTGGATGGACGAACTGGCTCACGCCGATCCCGAGGGCCTGTCGTTGGCGCTTCGCGACGTGTCGGACGACGGGGACGATCCCCTGAACGACCTCGTGCTCCACTATCTCAATCATCCCGAGCTGATGGACGCGCCCACTCTGGAGAAAGTACTCGACCAGTTCGAGGCGCGTCTGGCGGCGCACAATGCCTCGACCAAGGGCGAGACGAGGCCTGAACTGGGCCGGTTGGGACATGTGATGCGGCTGCTAGGGCGGCTGGTGCATCCCTGGCAGTTCGACGCTCTGGCGCGTCGAGCCGGAACGCGGCTCGAGCATGAGCTGATCGCCCTTGCCCAGGCCGGCGCGGGTCGGAACAGCCGACTGGTAGATCGGGACGGCGCGGAGTGCGCCCGCGTTCTGGCGATCATAGACGGGCCCGGCTTCGAGGCCTTCACGGTGAGCCGGCTTGAGCGTCAAAGTGCTTTCGCCCGCGAGGACGGCTTCAGCGCCGCTCAGTGGGCGGAGACCGTCGGCGTGCGCAACGCCTTGCTCAAGGCGTCCGATGGTCCTGAACCGGACACCTATCGCGACGTCATCCGTATGCAGGCGCTCGCGATCCACCGATGCGACGAAGGCTTGGAGGCGTTGCAGAGACGGGGTGCGCCGATTTTCACCAATGCGGCGCAGATGCGCGGCTGGCCGGGGCGGGACACGGCGGGCCTGCGCTCAAGGATCGATGACCTCCTGACCGAGGGCGAGGTAGAGCTGGCCGCCAAGATGGCTGGCTTCCTTGGAAACCCGGATGACCTTCAGATTCTGCGGCCATACTTGCTGGGCGCTAAGACGGCGGCGGAAGCCCGCAGGCAGATCGTGGCTGTCTTCAACGCGTTCGGCATCTATGACCCCGCGTCTCTACCGGTCCTGCGCGAGGCGATCGAGGGCCGGTTCGACGAGGCGGCGGTCTTTACGGCTTCCTATCTCGCGCGCCTCGGCGACGAAGCGGCGCGTCTGGTCGTCCTGGACTGGATGCGGTCGGCGCCGGCTGCCAGCCCGCCGCCGCGCCGCGCCGTTCTGATCCAGGAGCTCCTGGAGGCGCCGGACAGCCGCGCCGCGGCGCTTGCCTATCTTCGCGACCTTCGAGACGCGGGGGGCGTTTACATGGACGGCGAACTGACGCTGGCCCTGGCGGAAGACGGCGACCGGCGCTCCCAAACGGAGGTCTTCAGAAACGCATATCGACGGCCGATCGGGGGAGGGCCCTCGACGCCGGCGGCGATTCGCTTCCTGGCCAGGAGCGATCCCGACGAGGCCTTGTTCGCCGCGCGGCGCTACTTGGTCCAGACGCGGTCACCCGCGGCTGCGGGGCTGATCATGCAGCTCGATCCGGAGATCGGCCTTCAGCTTCTGCTGCAACGATATCAGAAGGCCCCTCCGTCTGAGCGATGGGAGCTGGCCCGAGCCATTCGGCTCGGCGCCGCGCCGGACCGGCTGGCCGACCTCTTCGCTGACGGTCTGAAGTCCAACCAGGCCTCGGAGCTCGCCCGGCTCGCCGAGCTGGCGGGATGGATGTCTCCCTCCATGCCGCTGCCCTGGCTTGACGGCCTGGCGGACAGCCAGTCGACCCCCGTCCGGACGGCGGCGCTAGCCGCCATCAAGGCGCGGCGGCGCGAGGCCGCGGGCATGGCCCATCTGGAGGCGATGGCCGCTTCGACCAAGCCACTGAAGCTGGCGCGCCTGGAAACCGTGTTCGAATGCATCGATCCAGCGTTTCTGTGGTCGACCCGGGACCCGGCATCGCTGGCCGCCTTCCTTGACCAGGCGCCCCCCGAGTTCGAGGTCGAGGCTCGCACGCTTCACCAGCGTCGAGTGAAGGCCGTGGCCGACGCTGCCAAGACCGCCGACAAGCGGGGCTGACGGCGTGTGCGGTTGCGGCGGCGGCAGGCCTGGCAACCACGGATTGTCAGAAGCGGTAGCTGAGTCGCAGGGAGGCTTGGGCATCGACGGCCCGTGCCTCAGATATCTGCTTTTCGCGCCTAGGAGAAAGTCCGCTTGTGGCGCAGTGGTAACTGCCACGTCAGCGTGAGAGGTTCTCGCGAAAAAAGCGCGCCGTCCCTCTGTTGAACGAGTGCAAGAAGCAGTTTTCAGCGCGACAGATCGAAACCGCCCTGACAGCTCTGAAGAGCAAAGGCTGGGTTCGGGCGCATAGCCGCAACTAACGTCTGCATCGATCAGTCGCGTGGACTTGCCGAGACATCTTCCCGCCTGAGCGGTCGGTCTCTGGGGCGACCCTCACTAGCGCGTGGTCTGGTGCGGCCCCCGTCGCATGGCCGTCGAGAGCTCGTTTCTGAGGGCAAGGACGCACAGTCGGAAGCTCTCGGTCATGATCGCGCCGTACCGGCGGGGCTGGTCGGCGTCCCGGAGCGCCGCTTCCAGCTCTGACACGGCTTTGAATCGCGGGTTCAACGGACCGTCCGAACGGAGATGCTCACGGAGCGCTTTCAAATCCGCCGGCGAAGCGTCCCTGAGGAGAAAGTCGGACAGGGCGGGCGCGCCGTGGTCGAGGAAGACCCTGCCTCTCGCCCGGCGAAGCCTGCCTCGCTCATGATCCTCGAATACGTCATGCAGGTATCGCGATGCGTACCGGAGCGCCGCCGCCATCTGGTCGCGGGTCGCCCGATCGATCAGGTCGCTGCGAACCGCAAGATGTTCCCGGACTTCCTCGGTCGCGATCTGCGCGTCCAGCAGTTCATCCATCCCCGCTTCAAAGGCGGCGACGTCCAGTTCGGCGGAGCCATCGTCCTTTCGCCTGAGCCTGGCCCGCAGGTTGCGTTTGACGCGCTTCACCGCGCGATAGGCATCGCCCAGTTCGCCATCCAGCGCCTGCAGTTGGCCGATTTTCGCCTCAGCCTTCAGCTGCTCGTCGCGCCGGGCTGTGATCCAGGCGAAGATTCCCCCGCCGATGACGGTCACCAGAAAGAACTGAAGCAGCAGCTTGTAGACCTCCGTGCCGAACCATTTCGACACGGCAAGATTGAACAGCGGCAGGTCAAGCGTCAGCAGGGCGGCCATGACGGCCGCCAGGATGACCAGGACGGTGAGCGTTACGCTGAGCGGCGTTTTCATGAGGTCAGTCACTCCGCTTTCGCTGTCATTGACGCCTGACGCATCGCCGCTTCCAGCGCGAGGCGTAGATCCCGGGCGATCTCGGGCGCGCTGATGTGGATGCCGATTTCCTGGCCTGGATTGGCCCAGGTGGGATCGCCCGACAGCCAGTTCTGGCTGGTTATGAGCAGGTCTGAGTCATCCCACGCCAACAGCTTGGCATGAAGCCGGGGGTCCTGGACCGGCTGGAGGGCGACGCCGTCCGCCCCGGCACTCCGGCGGAGGCGTTCGGCCAGTTCTGCGTTCACCGCGCCGGTGACGCGACCGTACAGGAGGTCGACCTCGACGTTCCGCTTCTTCGCCGCCACCGCGGCAGGAACGATCACCGCGGCGTTGGCGACTTCGCCCAGCCGATGGCTCACGACCGTAAACCGCGTCTGCGCCTCATCGCGCGCGCGCCGGATGAACTCGGCGTGAGTGGGGCCGATCACGAGTTCAGCCTCGGCGCGCTGCACGGCCGGCGCGCTGATCTGGCTGATATGGCTCGCCAGGGCGGCGAAGTTGCGTGCGAGCGCCGTCCACGACCCGCCAGCGCCCTTGACCAGTTCGGCCAGGAGATAGGTCAGGTCCGATATCAGCAGGGGATCGCGGATCTTGAGTGAGACATCAATGCTGTCGAACCGGCTCGACAACCAGTTGCAGGACCCAAGCGCCGCGACGAAGCGCCCCGTCGTCGCGTCATCCGCAATGACGAACTTGCCATGCGAAAGCGTTGAGAACGGATGGATCCGGAAGTTCGGCAGCTTCTGGATCTCAGGATCCTTGCGCAGGGCGACAACGGTCTGGGCGGTCGAGTCCTCCTCGGACCGATCCGGATCGGCCCCCCAGAGGACCTCCACCTTCACATCGCGTCGGGCGGCCTCCAGCAAGAGATCCCTGAGCGCCGCGAACTCCTTGGGACGGATGAAGCAGGAGTGAATGACGAGGTATCGGCGAGACTTCCTGATGATGTCCGTCAACGGGTTCAGATGGTTTGCGCCGCCCAGGATCACGTCTTCGGAGGCGATGGCCGCCGGACGCCTCTTCTGGCTGAACCAGCTGCGTCGCGGAATGTTGTCACCGACCGCATGGTGCGGCGCCTGGTGTCCGTCGGCCGTGGGGGGCGCCTTGGCTGCGGCTTCAAGGACCGCCCGCTTGAGGTCCTCAGGAAGGCGTAGCGATCTCTCGATGACACCGTCACGCACGGCGACCAGGGCGAAGCGTTCGGCCAGGCGCTCGCCACCCGTTTCGACGAACGCGAGGTGCTCGTCCTCTTCGAGCAGGACATCGGCCACGGTTCGGATGTCGTCGGCCCGGCTGACATCGCGGGGCGAGATCCACACCAGGCGGTCGGTATTCTCCCTGCCGGCAAGGTCATTGCGGTGCACGATCTGCAGATCCCGGCTTCGGAACACCGCGCCCGTCACCTGATCGACAAGGAAGGACATCCACCGCGTAATCCGCTTGGGCGCGGCCGGCAGATCGTTCAATTCGCTGGCCGCGCTACCCGCCCGGCTGGCCTGGAAGCGAATGCCGCCCCGATCGTGGGACACTTCCACCCAGCCGACGCGCATCAGCCGTATGAGGATCTCGATCACGACGCGACGCGGCAGTCGGCTCTGCTGGGCCAGATCCGACGCGGTCAGGGTGTGCGCGGCCAATGCGACGAGCACGAGGTGCTCGACCGCGGACCATGGGCGCCCCTTGTCGATGTGGAAACGCCGTTTGCCCCGTAGCACCGGCACGGCGACGAGGACGGCGCTCACGACTGCCCCCGCGACTGACCGCCATCGACCCTTGCGATGAAGCCTCGGTTGATCCCGTCGTCGAGGTAGTCCCTGACCCTCTGCAGATGGTCCAGGTCGACCGCGTCCTTGTCGCGCTGGGGAGCCGCCAGCACGGCGTCCAGGAAAGCCAGGCTGGTGACCAGGACGAGTTGCCATCGGGCCCGGCTGAGCAGGACGTTCATGCGACGCTTTTCGGTCAGGAAGCCGAGCGCGGTTCGCGGGTGGGTGTGAGCGTTGTTTCGGACAAGCGAGACAAGGACGATGTCCGCCTCATTGCCCTGGAAAGAGTCGACGGTGCCGGTGAAGCGGCCGTCCTTCTGCGGCGAGACAAACCCGCGAGAGACGAGTTGGGAGACCAGCCTGCCGTCCAACGCATCCTGGAGGCGTGTGACCTGTTCGCGATAGGGCGCCAGAACCGCGAGCGTCGGGGCTCTGGACCCGGGTTCGGCGTCCAGGCCGTCAAGGATCCTCGCAATGACCGCGCGTTCCGCGCTGTTGTGGAACTGCGGCGTTTCCTCGCCCGCTGATCCGCCGACCTGAACATAGGGCATGTCGACGACGACGATGGGCAGGTCCGGGAAGCTGTTGTCGCGATGGCGGAAGGGGGAGCGCTCACGCCCGAACCGTTCCTCGGCGCTCGGATGGGTCGTGAGGTCCTTATAGAAGCCGGTGGAGACAAGGTCGGCGATCCTGGGATGCATGCGATGTTGCGCCGACAGCCGCCGGGCAATGCCGCGGCCGGGCGCACGGCCCTGATGGGCGACTTCGGCCTCGAACAGCGTCTGGAACAGGAGATAGGATCGCGTGGCGTGACCACAGAGCGCCGCCAGGTCGAAATCCGCGTCATCAATCTCGTCGAGATCCTCGTCTGTATCCGCCCCCCTCAGCGCTCGACCGACAAGTCCTCGTCCGAGCGTGAGGGCTTTGCGGACCTCGGACGGCGACTGGAGCAGCTTTTGCATCTGTTCCGACCCGAACGGGGGCAGCTGCAGATGGTCACCGATCATCAGCCGCCGGTGCGACAGCAGGCTGGGAGATACCAGCTCGCCCCCCGTGGCCTTGCCGGCTTCCTCCACAATGGCCCAGTCGCACTGCCCCTTCTCGTCGATCAGCTTCTCAAGCTCGCCGGAGTTGGTCGTGGCGAAGACGATGTTCGCGGCCCTCATGACGATACTTTCGAAGGCGCGTCGGTCCGTATCGGCCGACCATCCGGCCTGGCGGCCTTTCGGCCTTGCGGCATCGCCGGCGGACGCCAGCGATCGGAGCCGTTGCTGAAGGCGTGGGGGCGCGTCTTGCGCGAGAGGGCTGGCGGCCAGGTCGGACAGGAGTTGGCTCGACTGGGGCCTGATCTCAAGCGGATGCGGGCGTTCGCGAGTCTCGCGGCGCGTGCAGCGAATCACCAGCGGCTGCTCACCTTCGGCAGCGGCTAGGGCCGGGGTGACCTCGGTCATGAGGTGGTCCACGGCCGCGTTGCTCTGCGCGGTCAGAAGGATCCGGCTGGTGGGGTCATCGGTAAAGCGGCGACGGACAAGTTCGCTCACCAGCCGCGTCTTGCCGACGCCCGGCGGGCCCTGAACGAGGTAGAAGGGCAGGGTACCGACGATTTCCGCCAGGGCCTTCTGCTTCGGTTCGTCCAGCAGGTTGAAGGCGTCATCTTCCGAGAGGGCGTCCTGACTGTCCAGGACGCGCTGGCGCGGGTCCGTCAGCATCAGAAGGAGTTCCCGGTGCTCCTTCAGGGCGCCCAGCGCTTTCAATCTGCGCCTGAACACCGCATCACGCCCGACCGAGGCGCCTGGCGTCAGATAGCCTTCGCGCAGGATGGTGCTCTGGCCGCGGAAGAGGAAGACCTCGCCGTCGTCCGTGTCCAGCTCGCCGGCGTAACGGCACTCGCTGGCGTCGGTCCCCTTGTCTCCGACCTGCGCCGAGTCCGACAGCTGCCAGACGCCGTTCTCCACCGGAGCCCGACCGAACAGGCGGTCGCGCAATCGACTGGCCTGGGATTTCCAGCCGAAGATCTTGCAAAGCTCGTCGCGGTCCGGATCTTTCCGGAGCTTCACGGCGAACCTGGTCTCGCCGCTTTGATCCGGTGCAACGGCTTCGATCTCCACCGGGAAAATGTCGCAGGCGCCTTGAAGGACTTCGAGGAACTGGGTGAGCACCAGGCCTAGCCGGAAGGCTTCTTCGGGCGGGGTTTCGACAGCCTCAGCCTGGAACTCGCGCAAGAGGCCGGACCAGCTCGTCAGCTTTCCACGGAGGCGGCCCAGCCGTTCCCCGGCCTCCGCCGTGGGCATGATCTCAATGCCGTCTTCGGCGAGGGGCAAGGATCGGATCAGCGCAGCGGTCGTGGGGGGCTTGGCGTCGACCATGTCGCAGAAGGCGAAATCCCAGGTCGGATTCTCGCGATCCTTTGGCGGCGCAAAAGGTCTGAGCCGATACAGAAGATTGCGACCCTGGATGACGAGCCGGATGTGGGTCGGGTCGTCATGACCGCGGATGCCGAGAAGGACAGGGCCGTCTGTGAGGTCATCGGCAATCCAATCAAGTTGGCCCGAGACGTTCTTCGCGTCGACAAGGCCGCCGCTGGCCCGGCGAATGGCGTCCGAAAGCTTGCCGCGTTCGCCTAGGCTGAAGACCACATGGAGCTTCGGCTCGCGACCCGCGATCTCCGCAGAGAGCGTGTCCAGAATCTCGTCAATCGAGCGGTTGATCGTCTCGCCGTCGATGCGCGCGAAAGGGTCGATGTCCAGGAGACTCCGCAGGAAGCGGATCTCGTCGGGGTGCAGGTGGGTCGAGACATCGGATGGCCCGATCGACTTGTCCGCCAGTCGTGTCACATCGGCTCCGCAGAGCCGTGCGGTCAACCCTCCGAACATGGCCCAGTCCCGATCGAAGGAATCGAAGATGGCGGCCTTGTGCGGACGCTTGCCCCGCCCTGAGCCCGCGGCGCTGACGATGCGCATGGACCATTCGAAGCCCGTGAGCTGGAAGTCCTCGTCATCGTCGCTCCCCGTCAGCACCGACCACGCGTCCAGGTTCCGGTGGAGCAGGCCCTGAGCATGGAGGAGCTCGAGCCCGGTGGCGATGCGCTTGAGGTTGCGCCACAGCCGCGCGCGGTGACGGGCGACCCGGGGCTGCTTAAGCCAATGGCCCGCGTGGGCGCGCGCCAGCAGGGTTTCCAGCGGACGGCGGCTGCCCGGGTTGAACACCAGATAGTAGCCCCGGGAGTCCGTGTCGCTTCGGACCAAGTCGGCGATCACTTCCGCCGCGCCCGGGTAGCCCGCCAGTCGGTGAAGCTGCCGGATCTCGTGGGTCCAGATCTCCCGGAGCTCACTGTCGTTGGCCGACGTTTGTCGGAGCCAGTATTTGATGAGGACCGGCTCTCCCTGATCGTCGATCGCGGCCTGGAGGCCTGCGGCCCCCAACTTCCGGTCAGGTGCTACGAGCGGGTCGCCCTCGAGGGAAAAGGTCGACATGAAGTCGCGACGACGCTTCTTGTCCGTTCGAGGCTGCATTCACAATCCTGAGTTATAATTCAGCGATATTGAGAAGCTTTTTCGACGCATTCAAGCGCGAATTTCGAGGGCGCGCCGTCGCGACGTGAATTCACGCCAGGTCTGCCGGACTGCTTACCGCCCTGACACGAAAGTCCGCTCATGGCGCTCAGCGGCATTTGCGCTGATCCATCAACCGGTCGGGCATCGGTAGCGTGTGAAGAGAGAGCCGTCGTCTGATTTGCTCGACAGGTAGGAGCCATCGCTCGCGAGGATGAAGTGGTGGCTCGCCATCCACGTTTGGCCTTCGCCGCTCATATCGAGAACGATGATGAGTTCGTACGGGCCGTGGAGAAACGCGCCGCGGACTCTTCCGCCGCTTTCGTAGAAGCGCACTTCGCTAGCGCTGATCCGGAGACGACTGTCGTTATTCCCTGTTCCGCAGTCCTCCACGCGCTCGTTCCATTCACCATGGAATGCCGCGGGGATCACTCGCTCGTCCACGTGGGCCGACTGGGTCAATCCGCCTAACCCGACGAGCAAATTGAGGGTCTGTAAGGTCATCATCAGCGGAACTTGTCATCACGTGAGGAGCCCGCCAAGCCTTCGCTGAGAGTCTCCTTTCGGCGCTGGCACCGATGTCCGGTTCTGGCGCTTCTGAGACTTCGCGAGCAGTCGCCGTTCATGACTTAAAGCGCCGGTTCGGACTGTCCGCTTCCCACGCTCCAGTTGCGATCGTCTTTGCAGGTGTATCTGTCGGCGCTTCTCAAGCTCCATTTTACCGGGCTGCCGGACCACCTAGCCGATCAGATCGCGCTGGTAATATTCCATGGCGGGGCGGCGCGACGAAATCAGTCCGCGCTGGACATAAACATCGGCGATATTATCAAGCTTGGCCTCTTGAAAATGTCCCAGGCGAACGGCGCTGCCGTAGACGTGTCTGCCGAAGAGCGTGAAGATTCGCGCAGTTTCGGCCATCGTGAGGTCGGACGCCGGAACAGTGATCCGGTGCTGAGCTGCGGCGTCATCGGGCCGATCAAGGATCAGGCGAATGGCGCGCAGGGTGGCGGCGTTGAAGGCGCGTATCTGGTCTGGACGGGAGCCAATGGCGTGTTCCGAAGCCAGGACCGCCTGGGCCATGGCTCCAGGGAAGACGGCGTCGAGGGGCAGGTAATCAAGCGCCGTCCCCGAACGCTCGGCGCGAACACCCCAATCGACGGTGCCGACGACGCCGTCGAACTCGCCGGCGCCCAGGGCGGTCCAGAGCGCCTCCGGCGCCGCCGCGCGAACGGCGACGGCCTCGGCTGCAATTCCGCTGGATTTTATGAGATGCTCCAGGCCATAGTAGGAGACATCGGCGAAAGAAGGCACGCCGAAGGTGCGTCCGCTCAAATCTGTCAGCGAAACAGCGGCGTCCCGACGGGTCATTACGGTAAGGAAGGAGCGCCGCCCCAGCAAGGCCACGCCCTTTATCGGAAGCCCCTGGTCCCGCAGCACAACCGCCGTGTCGCCGCTGGCCCCGCCCAGATCGCCTTCGCCGCGCGCAAGAGCCTTGCCGACCTCCAGGCCGCCGGCGCGTCGTTCGAAAGCGACGTCCAGGCCGGCGTTGCGGTAGAAGCCCAGGCTTTCGGCGAGCGCGAACGGCGCAAGGGCGACAGCCTCCTTGGGGGCGGGCAGTAGATAGACCAAGGGGGCGGGTTTTTCGGCCGAAGGGGCGAATCCCGACAGGCCTGCCCAAATTCCGGCCGCCAGGGCCCCGCGCCGCGTGAGCGAGGCGGAGCTCATCCGACGGCTCCCGCGTGGATGGCGTCCGTCGTGTCCGTCGCCGCCGGCGTTCGACGCGGCAGGGCGGCGAGCAGCAGACACGCCGCCGCCATGGTTCCTGCCGCGGCGAACATTGGGACGACATAGTTGCCGGCGGCGTCGCGGCCGAAGCCGAAGAGGGCGGGACCGATGGAGGCGCCGACCAGGAAAACAGCCAGTAGGTAGCCGTAAACGGCGCCGAAGGCCCGGCGGCCGAAATAATAGACGATGAACAGGGCGATGATGTCACTTTCGGCCCCGAAGCCGAGACCGATGGTGACGGCGATCAGGAGAAGGATCGGCAGCGAAGCCTCAAGCCCGAACGCGCCCGCGATCACGAAGCCGATCGCGGAGATCGCGAAGAAGGAGAGGGCCACACGCGGCACGAAGAATCTGTCCGCCAAGGCGCCGACCAGGACCCGACCCACGATGGTCGACACTCCATAGGCGGAGGCGACGAGGGCGGCGGAACCGACGTCGAAGCCTCGATCCATGGCGAAGAGGGACATATGCGGCACCACGCCCGTCAGCGCCGTGGAGCCGAGAAGAATGGCCCCCGCCATGAGCCAGAACTCGCGGGTCGCACGCGCCTGTTGGACTGTCAGGCCAGGGCCGGCGGTCGCGACCCCGGGCATATCCCTCGGATTGGGGCGGGCCAGGATCAGGTTGGCGAGAAAGGACACGGCGACGATGGATAGGCCCAGGGCGGTCATGGCGGCGCGCCAGTCCAGGCTTCCAAGCAATTGCGACACCAGAATGGGCACGATGCTGTAGCCCAGGCCCAGGCCGGCCGCGACGACGCCGATCGCGAAACCCCGCCGTCGATCGAACCATCCGGCGACCAGCTTGGCGTAGCTGATGCTCTGGGCGCCGACGGTCAGGGCGCCCCAGACGAAGGCGGCGGCGTAGAAGGCCGGGAGGGTCGAGACGACGCCGGCGATGACCAGAAAGCCTGCGACCAACGCGAGGATCGAAGGCAGAAGGACGCGACGCACCCCGAACTGGTCCAGCAGCCATCCGACCGCCGGCGACGCGACGACGCCCGCGACGTTGAAGAAGGTCAGACTCAGCATGATCTCGCCGCGTCCCCAGCCATAGGCCTCGATCAGATGCGGCGCGAACAGGCCCAGCGATCCGAAGATGACCGGGCCCGGACTGAAGGCCATGCCGAGCACGGCTGCAAAGAGCACCCACCAGGCTTGGCGGGGCGTCGGGGCCCCTGGCAGGGCGGGTGACGGGGCGGGCGTCGCGGTCATGGGTTCGTCCTGGAGATGGGTCAGAGGTCGAGGATCAGCTTCGGGGTCTTCGACCGCGAACAGCAGATGGCCATTTCCTCGCCGGCCGCGTGCTCCTCCTCGCTGAGAAACATGTCGCGGTGGTCGGCTACGCCTTCGAGAATGGGGGTGATGCAGGTGCCGCAGACCCCCTGTTCGCACGAGAGCGGGACGTCGACGCCGCCGGCTTTGAGGGCCTGGGCGATGGTGTTGCCAGGGCGCACCTCTACGATCACGCCGCTGCGCCGCGCCTCGACCTGGAAGACGTCGCCCGCTACGTCCACGGCGGCGCCGAAATGTTCAAGGTGGATGTTCGTGTCGGACCAGCCGAGCGATTTCGCTGCAGCCAGCACGCCGTCGATGAAGCCGCTCGGCCCACAGATGTAGAGGTGCGTTCCATGCTGCGCCGGACCGAGCGCCGCTTCGAACGGCAGGCGCGACGGCGCGTCGTCAAGGTGGAGGGAGACACGGTCCGCAAAAGCCTCGGCGGACAGGTCCTCGGCGAAGGCTGCGCGGGCGCGGCTGCGGGCGTAGTAGTGAAGGCTGAACTGCGCTCCGGCCCGGTTCAGCCCGTGCGCCATGGCGTAGAGGGGGGTCAGGCCGATCCCGCCGGCCATGAGCACGGACCGTTCCGCCGGGGCGTGCAGCGCGAAATTGTTGCGCGGCCGTCCGATCCGGATGGTCGCGCCCTCATGGAAGCGCTCGTGGATCCCCGAGGATCCGCCTCGCGACGCGGGGTCTCGAAGGACCCCCAGGACATATCTGTGCGTCTCGGTCGGATCATTCAGCAGCGAGTAGTGGCGAATGCACCCGGGGGCGACCTCGACCTCGACATGGGCGCCGGCCTCGAACCGAGGCAGATCGCCGGAGGCGGCGTGGATCTCCAGGGAGATGATGTCGTCGGCGACGCGCCTGCGCGCGCCGATCACCACTTCGAGCCAGTCGTCCTGAGCCACGTCAGCATGTTCCAGATTTAGATCGTTGTCTCATATGCGAACAATATTTCCGCGCCTGTCAATCCGTGTTCCGATCTTCCGTCAGAGATTTCTGCACTTGACGGCCTGATCCTGGCGATCGAATATCTCAAAACTGAGACGGTGTTTCGTATATAAACCATTAGGTTGACGTATGGCCCTTGAATTGAACCCTTTCCTCACGCCGGCGGCCGCCGGATCAAAGGGGGGCGGCTTGTTCACAGAAGCGCCCTCTGCCGTGGAGAACATCATTTTCCAGACCCGCGGCGCGTCGCTCACGGCGTTCGAGGATCGTCTGGCTGATCAACTGATGTCCGCGTTCAGTCAGGGTGCGGTCGAACTGGCCGAGGTGGTCGAGACAATGAACCGCGAGGGGGGGCTGGACGATCAGGGGCGGGCCTGGACGGCCGACAGCCTCGAAGCGGTCCTGAAGACACTGGGCGGGCAACTGTTCGGAGTTACGGAAGTGCAGGCATGAACCCGGCGGCCCCGAACCCCATCGACGCCCGTCTGAATGCGGGCATCCGCGACCTCTGGTATCCCGTGTCGCCCAGCTGGATGGTGCGCGAGGCGCCGGTGGGCCTGACGCGCCTGGGCGAGCGTATCGTCCTTTGGCGCGACGAGGCCGGCCGGGTGCAGGCCATCGAGGATCGCTGTCCGCACCGCGGAGCGCGTCTGTCCATGGGCTGGAACGTCGGCGCGCGCGTCGCCTGCTGGTATCATGGCGTCGAGGTCGATGGCGAAGGCTGCATGGCCAAGGTTCCGGCGATCGAGAATTCGCCGACGGAAGGGCGCAAGCTCAATCGTCGATACGAGGTGATTGAACGGGCGGGAACCCTTTTCCTGTGGTTCGCCGGCGAGACCGGGGCGCCGCCCGCGCCGCTTGATCTGCCGGAAGAGCTCAACGGCGGGGACTGGGAGGCCATCCTCTGCACGGCGCAGTGGAACTGCAACTATCGGTACGCCGCAGAGAACGTGATGGACCCGATGCACGGGGCCTATCTTCACGCCGTGTCCCATTCCATGGCTGAGGGCGACAAGACCGCGACCATGCAGGCGCGCAACACCGCGTCAGGCTTCATCTTCGAAAAGACCAGTCAGAGCGGCGTCAATTTCGACTGGACGGAGTTCGGCGCGACCGGCGCCTATTGGCAACGGCTGTCGATCCCGTATCGCCAGTCCGCCGGCCCCGGCGGATCCTTCTTCATCGTCGGCATGGTGACGCCCGTCGATGAAACCCGTTGCCGGGTCTTTTTCTGGCGCTGCCGCAAAGTGCAGGGCTGGCGGCGGGACGCCTGGAAATTTCTCTATCGCGCCCGTCTGGAGAGCCTGCACTGGGACGTGCTCGAACAGGACCGGCTGATCCTGGAAGGCATGGCGGACGACGCGCGCGACCATGAATCTCTCTACGCCCATGACGCTGGACTGGTGCGCTTGCGCCGGATCATGCGGGCGGAGGCCAAGCGGCAGGTCGAAGCCGCTGCGGCGGAACCGGACCGGACGGCCGCGAGCGTCTGATGTCGGTTCCCGCGCTCAACCGAGGCATATCGATCCTGAAATTGTTCCGGCGCGGACGCCGGGCCCTGTCGGCGCCGGAGATCGCGAACGAATTGGCCATACCGCGATCCACCGTCCACAGACTGCTGGTCGAACTGGCCGCCCTTGGCCTGGTGCGGCGGGAGGACGAGGGCCGGTTCGCGCTCGACGCCGGGGTGCTGACCCTGGGATATGAATATCTCGCCGGCGCCGACCTGGCGCCTCTGGCGGAGCCCCTGCTGGAGCGGTTGAGGGACGAGACCAATTGGTCGGCTCACCTGGGCGTGCGTCAGGGGCGAGACGTCATCTATCTCAGCCGCTGTCCAAGCCGGGCGGCCTTGCAGCGCAACGTCGGGGTGGGCAGCGTCCTTCCGGCGCGACAGACCCTCATGGGGCGGATTCTGCTGTCGGATCTCGAACCCACGGAACTGCGCGCGCTCTACGCCGACGACGAGGATCGGCTGTCCGAAGCGCAGATCCACGACCTGCAGCACCTGATCGAGGACGATCTGAAGCGAGGCTTCGTCGCGGACACCGGCTATTTCGAGGCGGGCGTCCAGGCGGTGGCGGCCCCCGTCCGCGATGGTTCGTTGAAGATCGTGGCCGCGATCAACGCCGCCGCGCCGATCGGCCAGTCGGACGTCGGCGTCGCCAAAGCCGTATGCGCCGCGGCGGAGACCCTGTCTCGGATGCTGGGCGCTCCGGAGAATATTCACCAGACGGCGCCGATCGCGCCAGGAGAAGCAGTATGGCGATGACCGGCGTCGAGGCCGTGACCTTCGGGGTCGAGGACATGGATGCGGCCGAACGTTTCCTGATCGATTGGGGACTGGAGCCTGAAAAGTCGGCCCAGGGCGAGGCGCTTCTGTTCCGGACGCGGGATGGATCCGAGGTGCGGGTGCGGGCGATCGACGATCCCGCCCTGCCGCCAGCCATGCAGACGGGGCCGACCCTTCGCGAGGTCACCTGGGGCGTGGACGGGGTTGCGGTCGTCGAGGCCCTGGCCGCGCGTCTGGGCGAGGCGGGTCGGCGGGACTCCGACGGCGGGCTTCGGACCGTCGATCCCAACGGACTGACCCACGCCTTCCGTCCGACGCGGCGGATCGCGGTGGTGGCGGACCCGCAGGACGTGAACGGGCCGGGGCTGCCGCGTCGGCAGGACCAGAGGTCAAAGGTCTATGATCGCGCAAGGCCGATCTCGATCGGCCATGTGGTGCTTTTCGTCGACAATCTCGAGTCGAGCCTGGCATTCTTTGTGGACACGCTCGGCTTCAAGGTCAGCGACAGCTATCCGGGCCATGCGGCCTTCCTGCGCGCCCGCACGCCCGGCCCCCACCATGACGCCTTCGTACTGCAGCGGCCTGGCGCCCCCGGCCTCAATCACGTCGCCTTCACGGTCTCGAACATCAATGAGGTCTTCGGCGGCGGCCTGGCCATGAGCCGGGCCGGATGGGGGACGGACATCGGGCCGGGGCGCCATCCGATATCGTCCGCCTATTTCTGGTACCTCAAGAGCCCCTTCGGCGGTGCGCTTGAATACTACGCCGACGACGACTGGTGCACCGAACACTGGACGCCAAACGAGTTCGAGCGTCGCCCCGAACTGTTCGCCGAATGGGCGATCGCCGGCGGCATCGACGGCGTGACGCGCCGCCAGGCCCGCTCCGCCTGAATCTGATCCCATGAAGGACCCGACCCCATGACCACTGCAGAAACGGCGCCGCTCAAGAACCGGGTCGTCCCCGAGGGCAAGAGCCTGGCCGAATGGATTGAAGCGCGCACGGCCCGGTACGAGACGCGCAAGCTCGATTGGAACGCCCTGAAGTTCCAGGCCGACTTCGATCCGAAATATCGGAGGGCCCAGATGCGCTATGTCGGCACCGGCGCGACCGGCGTCGCCTCGGACGACGGCGCCGTACAGGCCGAACATTTCACCTTCTCGACCATGGTCCTGCCGGCCGGTTGCGAGGGGCCGCTGCACCTTCACGACGATGTCGAGGAGGTCTTCTTCATCCTCAAGGGATCGAAGGTGAAGCTGATGTTCGAGATCGACGGCGAATATCACGAGACCTATGTGCGCGAGCGCGACCTGGTGTCGGTGCCGGCGGGCGTCAATCGCGGCCTGGTCAACGAGGGGCTGGAAGAGGCCCTGATGATCGTCTGCCTCGGGACCAGCGTGCCGGAGACGCCGACCTATCCGGACTATCATCCGCTGTCCAAGGTCAAACGTCCGAGACCCGGCGCGTGAGCCGATGAGCGCCCCCTATCTCGTGCCGCCGTTGCAGACGGCGACGACCGCGGGGCGTCGCATGGCGTGGCGTGAGCTCGGACCTGAACACGGTCTGACGCCCCTCGTCCTGATGCACGGGATCGGGTCCAGCTCTCGCGCCTGGGGCGGTCAGTTCGCCGCCTTCGGAGGGGAGCGTCGGGTGATCGCCTGGAACGCGCCGGGCTACGCCGGCAGCGATCCGCTGGCTCAGCCGGCCCCCGGTCCTGCGGATTACGCGCAGGTCCTGCTCGGGTTGGTCGATCATCTCGGGCTGGACAGGATCGTTCTGGTGGGACAGTCGCTGGGTGCAATCATGGCGGCGGCGGCGGCCCTGGCGGCTCCGACCCGCGTCGAGTCTCTGGTCCTTGTCAGTCCGGCCGGCGGCTACGCGACTCCGTTCGGTCAGCCGCTTCCCGCCAGCGTTCAATCCCGTCTCGACGATCTGGCCGACCTTGGCCCCGCCGGACTGGCCGCCGCGCGATCCCATCGGCTGTTGACCGACAGGGCCGGCCCTCTTGCGCGGGACATCGTCCGGCAGGCCATGGCCGAGATCAGGCCCGACGGCTATGTTCAGGCGTCTCGGATGCTGGCGGGAGCGGACCTGCCGGCCATGATGCCTGACGTCAGGGCGCCGACCACCGTCATCTGGGCCGCCGAGGACGTCATCACCCCGCCGGCGGGGTGCCGCCGCGTCGCCGACAGTCTTCCGGGAGCGACGGCGGTGGAGCTTCCGCGGGGCGGTCATGCGGTGGCGACGGAATATCCCGGCATGTTCAACGCCGCTCTCCGCGCCGTCCTTGAGGCGGTCAAACCCGCCATGGAGTCGACATGGATCTGAAGCTTCGTGACCGCATCGCGGTCGTCACCGGCGGATCGTCGGGAATCGGTCTGGCCACGGTCCGGACCCTCCTTGAGGAAGGCGCGCATGTCCTGGCCTGCGCGCGCAACGAATCCGGGCTTGAGAAGGCGCGCGCCGAGCTGGCCGAGGGGGGCCTGACGGACCGGCTGGTCACCCAGGCCTGCGATGTGCTGGACACGGCAGGGATCGAGCGTCTGGCGACGACGGCGCGCGACCGGTTCGGCCGCGTCGATATTCTGGTCAACAATGCTGGGCAGGCGCGGCTCAGCACCTTCGCCACGACGACGGACGAAGACTGGGAGGCCGAGCTCAAGCTCAAATTCTTCAGCGTGGTCCGTCCCATCCGCGCTTTTCTGCCGCTGCTGCGCGACAGCGACGCGGCCTCGGTGGTGATCGTCAATTCGCTGCTCGCGCGTCAACCGGAGCCGCATATGGTCTGCACCTCGGCCGCCCGGGCAGGGGTGCAGAATCTCGCCAAGTCGCTGAGCGTCGAACTCGCGCCGGACATCCGCGTCAATTCCATCCTGCTGGGCACGGTCAACAGCGGTCAATGGGAACGGCGTTTCGAGGCGCGGGCCCAGCCCGGCGAGACCTTCGACGGCTGGATGGCGGATCTGGCGCGCGAAAAGAAAATTCCCCTGGCCCGCATGGGGCGCCCGGAAGAGCCGGCGGCGGCCATCGTCTTCCTCGCCTCGTCCGCCGCAGCCTATATCACCGGGGCGGCGCTGGAGGTGGCGGGCGGGGTGTCGCGCTTCGCCTGAGGTCGACACCGGCGTTCGACCGCTCTGACCTTGGCCGGTTTCAGCCGGCCCAGGGCAGGGGAGCGGACGCGAGGCCCCAGTAGAGGCTCTTCTGCTGCATATAGGCCCGGATGCCTTCGCGACCCTTTTCGCGGCCCAGGCCGCTTTCCTTGACGCCCCCGAACGGCGTCGAGATGCTGAACTGCTTGTAGGTGTTGATCCACACGGTTCCGGCCTGGATCCGCCGCGCCAGCCGGTAGGCGGCGGCGAAGTCGCGCGTCCAAATTCCGCAGGCCAGGCCGTAGACGCTGTCGTTGGCCATGGCGACCAGCTCGTCTTCGGTCTCGAACGGAAGGACCGCCAGGACGGGGCCGAACACCTCCTCCTGGCAGATGGCGTCCCCATTGCCGACCCGATCCAGGATCGTCGGCAGATAATAGGCGCCGGCGGCGTGTCCGGACGCCAGGTCGGGGCCGCCGCAGAGCAGACGGGCGCCGCCGTCCAACGCCCTGGCGACATGTTCGGCCACCTTGTCGCGATGCGCGAAGGCGACCATCGGCGCGACCTGGGTCGCGGGGTCGTCGCCGCGTCCGACGCGCAGCGCCCGCGTGCGTGCGACCAGGGCCTCGAGGAAGCGCGCGTGGATCGACGCGTGAACGAACAGGCGGGTTCCAGCGATGCAGGACTGTCCCGTGGAACTGAAGACACCGAAAAGAACGCCGGCGACGGCGTGGTCGATGTCCGCATCGGCCAGCACGATGGTCGGCGACTTGCCGCCCAATTCCAGAGACACCGGCATCAATTTTTCGGCGGCCGCGCGCGCGATGGCGCGTCCCGTGACGGTTCCTCCGGTGAAGGCGATCTTTCCGACACCGGGGTGTTTGACGATCGCATCGCCTATGATCCGGCCTGGTCCCGGAAGAACCGACAGAAGGCCCGCAGGCAGACCCGCGACCTCTGCGATGCGCGCGAACCGCAAGGAGACGAGAGAGGTCCATTCGGCGGGTTTGAGAATGACCGCGTTGCCGGCCGCTAGGGCGGGCGCCGCCTTCTGGGCGTCGCTGGCGATCGGGGAGTTCCAGGGCGTGATGGCGCCGACCACCCCTATGGGCTCGTGGACCGACAGGGTCAGATAGGGCCCCCGCGGCGTGGTCAGGCTCTCGTCCAGCGTCTCCAGCGCGGCGGCGGTGTATCGGAAGGTGTTGGCGGCGGACAGAGCCAGGGCGCGGGTCTCGTGGCGGGTCTTGCCCGTGTCGCTGGTCTGCAGCGCGGAGATGGCTTCGGCCTCGGCCTCGATCGCGTCCCCGATCCGGTACAGGATCCGGGCGCGCTCGTGCGGCAGGAGGGCCATCCAGGCCGGATCAGCCGCCGCCCGCGCGCCGGCCTCGACCGCTTCCTCGACGTCGGCGAGGTCAGCCAGTCCGAACTCCGCCACGGTCGAACCATCGGCCGGGTTGATGCTGACGGCGGTTCCTGCGCCGCCTGGACGCCAGCGGCCGCCGATGAAGATGTCCTGGAACATGACGCCTCTCAGATGACGACGGGCGAGGTCATGCCGATCAGCAGGCGCGAGACGCTGCGAGCGGTCAGAGCCGATGTCTTGGGATTCAGTCGCGACGGCTCTCCGGCCATCAGGATGTCGTAGCGCCCGTCTGGGCCCTCGAACGACAGTTCATGAAGGTTGCGGCTGACGGAGGGGTCGGCGATCAGTTCGACCTCGGTGCGGGCGAATCCCAGGCCGGCCAGGGCGATGGTGGCGGCGACATTGGCGTTCTTGGGATAGAGAAGCGCGGCCTCGCGCGCGTTCCCTCGATAGAAGACGGCGGGTTCGCTCAGGGCGTCGAGATCAAGCAGGGTCTCGGCCTGGGTGCCCCGCCAGGCCGAGGGCGGCTTGCGACCGGTATAGCGGACCTGGGTCAGGCCGCCGAGGCGGGCGGCGCTCAACGCATCGATCCCGGCCAGGGCGCCGGGGGCGAGGATGAGTCGGCTGTGGCCCTCGATCGCGGCCGACTTCAAGGAGTCAAAAAGGGCGTCGTCCGCCAGCGAACCGACGGAGACGAGAAGAACGGGCACCCCCGCGCGCAGCAGGGGCGGGCCGAACGCGCTGACTGCATGATGGCCGGCGCACTCCAGAACGACGTGCGGGCGCGCCTGGAGCATCTGCCCCACGTCATGGACGCGGGGCAGGGCGGGATCCATCTCGCCCTGGCTTAGGATGGCGACAAGTTCATAGGAGTCCGGCGCGGCCTGATCCAGGGTCGCGCGCACGTCGCGGGAGATGGCCCCGTCACCGATGACGCCGAGCCTCAGTTTCATTTCGTCAGTCTCGGAGGGCCGGCGAACCGTTGCGGATAATGACCGATTGCGACCATGTCGACTTCGATCACGGCCGCGCCGGGCGTGGCGCGAGCGCGCGACAGGGCCGCGCCGAAGTCGGCCAGGTCCGTCACCTTCTCATGCCGCAGGTTCAAGGCGGCGGCGACGCCGCCGAAGTCCGGGACCAGGATGTTGGAATAGTGTCGACGCCCCCCGTACTCGACGTCCTGGATGTTTCGGATCACGCCGTAACCCGCGTCGTTCATCAGGATCAGGGTCACGCCGGGCTGTTCTTCGGACAGGGTCGCCAGTTCGCCCAGGCACAGGTTCAGGCCGCCGTCGCCGCTCAGGGCGATGGCGCCCTCCGGGCTGGCCAGGGCCGCGCCGATGGCCATCGGAAGACCCTGGCCTATGCCGCCGCCGACGGCGTGTACGCCTGCGCGGGAGTTCCCGACCCGAAGATAGCGGTTGCCCCACATGGAGTTGGAGATGGTGACGTCGCGAACCCATGCGGTCTTCGGACCGATCTCGGCCTGGATCGCGTCCACCATGTCGGCATAGACGCCCAGACCAGCGCGCATGTCCGCGTGCATGACATCGCGGGCGGCGCCGATCTCTCGCCCGAAGGCCGGGTCGACGGAGAGGCCGCCCGCCGCCCGCCGCGCCAGCCCCGCGAGGACCGCCTTGACGTCGCCATGGAGGAACTGGTCGTTCCGGTAGGTGCGGCCATTGGCGGTCGCGTCGCAATCGATGACCGCCAGGGACGCGGGGAGACGCAACTTGTAGATCCAGGTCTCGTTGCCGCGCAGGCGCGATCCGGCGACGATCATCAGGTCGCTCTGATCATAGAGCGACTGAACCTGCGCCGTACAATTGAAGGCGCCCAAGGACATCGGGTGGGTTTCCGGCACGATGGCGCGGCCATTGGTCGTTGTCACGACAGCGACGCCCAGATTAGCCAGGGCTGTCGCTTCGGCCTCCGCGCCGCGTGCGCCGCCGCCGAGCATCAGAACAGGGCGTTTGGCGGCCTTGAGACGGGCGAACAGGGCGTCGATGTCGGCTTCGTCGGTGGCGGTCCTTTGCGGGGCCAGCGTCGGCAGGACGGCCGGCATGGCCATGGGCGCCGCCTGGACGTCGACGGGAATCTCGATGCTGACCGGGCCGGTCGGCGCCGACAGGGCGGCTTCGGCCGCCTGTTTGAGCACCTCGACCACCTGGTCGGGCGAGGTTATGCGGAAGGCCGCTTTCGAGATCGAGTTCAGCATGTCGAGCTGGGCGGGCGCCTCGTGAATATAGGCGCGGTTCTTGTCGAGGTGGGCGAGCTCGACCTGGCCGGTGATATGGAGAACTGGCGATCCCGCCGTCAGGGCTTCGACCATGCCGCCAGCGGCGTTGCCGGCCGCCGTGCCCGTGCTGGTGAAGGCGACGCCCAGATGGCCGGCGACGCGCGCATAGGCGTCCGCCATATTCAGAGCGCCTGCCTCGCCGCGTGCGGGAATGTAGCGAATGACGCCCCTTTCGCCCATTGGGTCCAGGATCGGCATGTTGTGGATGCTGATGACGCCGAAGGCGTGCGTCACACCCCAGTGCTCCAGCAGGGCGACAATCACTTCGCCGCTGGTCGAGTCGATCTGTGGCGCCGGGTCCGGCGCCGGGGCAGGGTGAGCCAAGGCGGGGGCCGAGGCGGCGAAGGCAGTCATGAGGAGGACTTTCTGGAGGTCAGCGGTAGGACAGGCCGAAGCCGTGTCGGAAAAGCGTGTGAGGGAAGTCGAACGGCGTGTCCGACTTCTGGGATTCGACGGACGCCTGATCTGCGGGGAGGTCGAACGGAAGCTTGGCCTGTGGCGCAGCGTCTCCGGTCAGGATCGCCGCGAGGGCGTCGTCGCCCGACCCGAAGGTCGCGAGGACCGCGGCCGTATCGTCGATGAACTCGGAGAGGACGGCCGGACGCTCCATGCTGACCGCAACGACGACGGGCTTGCCCGTGGCGACGGCCGCCTCGACGGCGCGAAGCTCGGCTTCGTTGTCCGAGCCCGTGTAGATCAACGGGCCTTCGTGCGTGTTTGTGAAGAAACTCTCGCCGGTCTTGTTCACGGTGTAGGGGGCGTTGATCTTGACGATTACGACGTCGGCGTCCGCCGCAGCCTCGACCGTTCGTCCGGCCAGGGCCGCCGGCGTCTGGCTGAAGCCGCGGAGCAGGACGCGGTCGGCCGGCTTGAGCGGAAGAACCGCATTCTCGTTGCGAAGCAGGACGATGGACCGGCGCTGGGCCTCTTCCCCCAGGGCGTTGAACGCCGGTGAGGCGACGATCCGCGCTGCGGCCTGAGGGTCGACATAAGGGTTCTCGAAAAGCCCGATCGCGAACATCGGCTTCAGGATGCGTCGTGCAGACTCGGTCAGCCGCGCCTGGGAGATTCGGCCGTCGTTGACGGCCTGGATCAGGTACGAGGTCTGATGCTCGCCGCCGAACTGGTCGACGCCCGCATCGACCATCAGAGCCTCGCGCTCGCCCTTGGACAGGGTCTCGACCCCCCAAGGCATGGCGTGCAGCCAATCGGAGACGACGATCCCGTCAAATCCCATCTGGTTGCGGAGCAGTCCGGTCACCACGGGTTTCGAAAAGGAGGACCCGACCGTGTCGATCCCGTCGGGGACGCCATAGCTGGTCATCACCGCCGCAGCGCCCGCCGCCAGCCCGTCGCGGAACGGTTGGAGATGGTAGTCCAGCTTGCCGCCCGGGAAGACCAGATGTTGGCCATAGACGTTGTGGGGGTCCAGGCCGTCTTTGACGGGGCCGTCTCCCGGGAAGTGCTTCAGCATTGTCAGGACGCTGCTGGAAGAGAGGCTTTCGCCCTGAAAGCCGCGTACATAGTCTGCCGCCAGGGCGCCGCTCGTCGAGGCGTCTTCGCCAAAAGTTCCCGGAATGCGGTTCCAACGTGGTTCGGTGGATAGGTCGACCATCGGGTTCAGGATCATCCGGAACCCGAGCGCGCGATATTCCGCCGCCGCGACCTCGCCGAACCGCCTGACGAGGCTTGGGTCGCCGGTCGCGGCGAGACCGATCTGATCGGGCCAACTGGACGTGATTTTGCGGCGATCCGGAGGGGGCAGGGCGCCGCCGGGCATCCTGTTCGTCGTCTGAACGGGGTCCGCGGTCAGCATCACCGGCACGCCCAGTCGAGTGTCGGCGGCCATGTCCTGTAGCGCATTGGCCCATCGCGCGGCGTCAGCGGGCGTTCCGCCCGGCGATGTGTTGATCCAGCGGACGTTCTGGATCTGGATCAGATTGCGGGGAGACGGCTTGTCGGACCTGTCGAACCCGGGCACGCCGGTGACGTTGACGGGCGAACGAAGCGCGCCGGGCGGCGGCGGCGCCAGCGCGTCGAGCACGACCCCGCCTGCGCCGAAGAAGCCGGAATGGGCGGCGTGCATCATCAGGCCGGCCTTTTCGGGCGTGGTCATGCGTCGCGCCAGGTCGCTTGCGCGCGCCTCTGCGGACAGACGCCAGTCCTCATAGGGAGTGAGGCGGCCGTCGCGGTCGAGGTCGCGGAAGCGTAATCCGTCTAAGGTGATTTCAGGGGCGCCGCGGCGAGGCAGATCGGGTTGAGCGGATGCTGCGGGCGCGCTCACCAGGCCGGCGACCATCGCCGAGGTCAGGAGGATGGATGTCATGGACGCCGCTCCGTCTGCATACGTCGCCTTCCAGGTGCAACGGCTGTTGGTTTTTATGTGAAGCAATGATTTATATACGCATCAAGACGTCTCGTTCAGCGAGAGTCAAGGTCGATGATCTAAGAGAAACGGCGCACCGCGTTTCGGCAGGCGCCTGGAGGGAAGTGAACCATGGCTGGTGGGATTCGTCTGGACGGACGCACGATCGTCATTACGGGGGGCGCACGGGGGTTGGGCGCCGCATTCTCCAAGGCCTGCTGCGACGCCGGCGCCCGGGTTCTGATCGGCGACGTGCTGGAAAGCGAGGGGCAGGCGACGCGCGACGCCCTGCGGCGGGAGGGAGCCCAGGTAGAGTTTCGTAGGGTCGATATCGCCGACCCCGCCTCCGTGCAGGCGTTCGCCGATTGGGCCGTATCCCTGGGCGAGGTCGATGGTCTGCTCAACAACGCGGCCCTGGCCACGGGCATCGGCGGCAAGGGCTTCGAAGACCTCGACGTGGAGACCTGGGATCGCGTCATGGCGATCAATGTGCGCGGGCCCTGGCTGGTGACTCGGGCTTTCGCACCGGCGTTGCGGCGATCAAGGGCGGGCGGCCGCGTCGTCAATCTCGCCTCCGATACGGCCCTCTGGGGGGCGCCCCGCCTTCTTCACTATGTCGCGAGCAAGGGCGCCGTGATCAGCATGACCCGTTCGCTGGCGCGAGAACTGGGCGTCGACGGCATCGCCGTTAACGCCATTGCGCCCGGTCTCGTGCGGGTCGAGGCGACCGAGTACGTGCCGGAAGAACGTAAGCAACTCTATGTGGATAGGGCCGCCATCAACCGGCCTCAGGCGCCGACGGACACGGTCGGCGCAGCGGTGTTCCTGCTCAGCGACGCCGCCGGCTTCATCTCCGGACAAATCCTGCCCATCAACGGCGGCTTCATCTGAAGTCGAGGCGATCGGCAAGCATCCCCATTGACAGGGGGGGTGAACGGAGCGTTTGTATTGAAAGCGACGATTTATATACGAACAATCGCATAGAGGGGATTTAAATATGATGCGTTCCAGACTGCTGCGTTTCACGTCCGCCCTGGCTATCGGGAGCTCGGCTCTTTACGCCTCGACCGCCCTTGCTCAGGCGGCTCCGCAACCGGCCCAGGACGCCGTCGCGCTCGATGAGGTCGTCGTCACCGCAGAGCGCCGGGAGACCAGTGCGCAGCGTACGCCGGTCGCCATGTCGGTCTTCAACCAGGAGACCCTGACCGAGAACGGCGTAGGGGATGTGGCCGGTCTGGCCACCATCTCGCCCAGCCTGAATATCGGCGCCTCCAGCGGGGCGACCTTCATCGCCGTTCGCGGCGTGGCCAGCCGCGACTTCACCGAGATCGGCGACTCGGCCATCGCGGTCAGCGTGGACGACATCTATCTCCAGCGTCCGACCGGCATCAATGCGGGGTTCTACGATCTGGAGCGGATCGAGGTCTTGCGCGGGCCGCAGGGCACGCTTTACGGCCGCAACGCCACCGGCGGCGCCGTCAACATCCTGACGAGGAAGCCGAGCTTCGAGCGTGGGGGCTATGTCAACGCCGACGTCGGCAACTATCAATCCGTGAACCTGGACGGCGCCGTCAACCTGCCGTTCGGCGACAAGCTGGCGGGGCGCGTCTCGGCGGTCCGTCGCTACAATGAAGGCTATCGGGACAATGGCGCGGCCGGTCGCGGCGACGACACCGACGTCTGGGGCGTGCGGGGGCAACTGCTCTACACGCCGACCGAACGCCTGACGTTGCACGGCGGTCTGGACTATATGACGCTGGGCGGCGTCGGCGCGGTCTACAACGGGGTGCCGATCACCACCGTGGGCGGCGTGGTGACCACGACGCCGCGCACCGACGCCGACGATACGGAAAGCTTCGCGCTCAGCTACGCCGGCAAGTACGACGTCGACATCCTGCGGGCGACGGGTCGGGCGACCTACGACTTCAACGGGGCGACCTTGACCTATATCGCCGGCTATGTGGAGCAGCAGCTCTATCACAGCTGGGACAACGACGGCCGTCCCGACCGGTTCTTTGTCTATACGCGCGACGAGGTTTCGAAGGACTACAGCCACGAACTACGGCTGGCCTCGAGCAACACCACGGGCTTCGTATGGCAGGTCGGCGCCTATTATTTCAAGGAAGACCTGGCGCTAAACAACTACTTCGACCTCAATCCGCTTGGCCCGCTGATCAATGTTCGTGAGTATCATTACGACGTCGAAACCGAGTCACAGGCGGTCTTCGGCCAGGCCTCCTATGACCTGACCGATGCACTGAAGCTCACCGGAGGCCTGCGCTACACCAAGGACAGCAAGAGCCGGATCGGAGACAGCTACGTCGGCGCCCTGAACCAGGACGTGACCGACGGTGTCGCCGAACGGACCTACGCCACGGACGATACCCAGGCCTCGTGGGAACAGACGACCTGGCATCTCGGCGCCGATTACCGCCTGAACGACGCCCAACTGCTCTACGGAAAAATCAGCACGGGCTACAAGTCCGGCGGCTTCAACAATTTCGGTCTCGGCGCCTATGACCCGGAAACCCTGACGGCCTACGAGATCGGCTCCAAGAACCGGTTCCTAGACAACGCGCTCCAGGTCAATCTGAGCGCATTCTTCTATCAGTACGACGATCAGCAGGTGTCCCAGTTCGACGCCGCGTCGGCGTCCACGGTCATCGTCAACGCCGGCGAATCCGAAATCAAGGGGATCGAACTCGAGACCATAGCGGCCTTGTCTTCGGCCGATCGCCTCGACTTCGCCGTCACCTATCTGGACGCCCAGTACACCAACTTCCAGGTTGCGAACGGCGCGTCGAACCTGGATCTATCGGGCAATTCGATGATCCAGACGCCGGAATGGGCTGTCATCGCCGGCTATGAGCATGTCTTCCGCCTGGCGGGCGGCGAGCTGACGCCGCGCATCCAGACCCAGTACCAGTCGGAACAGTGGATGTCGTTCTACAACCGGCCGTCGGAATATCAGGAAGCCTATACGCGCACCGACCTCAGTCTCGCCTATGCGCCTGACGCCTATCCGGTGAAGATCCAGGCCTATGTGCGCAATATCGAGAACAGCGTCGTCCTGACGGAAGCCAGCCTGAACACCGGCATCTATTCGGCGATCCGTTCGATGTATGCGCCGCCGCGCACCTATGGCCTGCGTCTGACCTATACCTGGTAGGCCGGCGATACCGTTCTCCCTGAAACGACTGGACCGGCGGGATGTTCTCCCGCCGGTCTTTTTTTGGATCATCCGGCGCGATAGCCCAGTCCGCGTGAGATCTCGGCGGCGGCGTTTTCGACCTGCTTCTTGATGCGGCCCTCAAAGACCGTCTTTTCGAAGGTGTTGATCGGGCAGCTGATGGAGATGGCCGCCTCGAGGCCGCCGGATGCGTTGCGAACCGGGGCGGCGATACTGGCCACGCCGGGGTCGTAGAAGCCCCAGCTGACGACCAGCGGCTGCTTGCGGTCCTGTTCGACCAGGCTGACCAGGGCGCCCATATTCGTCGGGGTATGTTCGGTATAGCTCTTGAACTCGAACCCGTCATACAGGGCGACGACGTCCGCCAGCGGAAGACCTGAGAGCAGCACGCGGCCCGGCGCCGTCGCATGCAAGGGCAGGCGCGACCCGACGCTGACCGCGCTGATCAAGCTGGTGTTGCCCTGGAAACGCGCGATGTAGACGGCGTTTCGTCCTTCGCGGATGATGAGGTGGGTCGAGGTGCTGGTCTCGTCTCTCAGACGGTCGAGCACCGGATTGGCGACCTCCGTGAGGTCCTTGCCCGCGAGGAAGCTGTAGCCCAGTTCGAGCACCCGGCTGCCCAGGCGGTAACGGCGCGTGTCCGGCACCTTGTGAAGGAACCCGGCGGATTCGAGCGTGTAGACGAGTCGGAAGGCCGTCGAGCGGTTGACGTCGACCAGACGCGCCAGATCCGCGACGGTGAGCTCCTGTCGATCCTGCGTGAACGCCTGGAGGATCTGAAGCCCGCGGATCAGTCCGGGGACGATGTACCGCGTTTCTGTCTCTGATGATTTGTCCAACTGCATCCTCGCAAACAGCCGCGCGTTTTGTATACGAAGCGCTGGTTTGCTGGACCTAGGTGAGTTGCAGACAACTATCAATACAGATCAGGTGCATCCCACCCCTCAGCCCGTCGACTGTCCTCTTCGTCGCCCCTTCGCAAGGAGATGTGGCAGCTGAAACAGAGCCATCGGAATCTGGCCTTGGTCATCTCCACGATCCCAGCGGAGGTTTACGATCCTCCCCTCAAGCTGTCGCAGACAGCGGGTATGCCGGGACCTACGTTATGAGCCAGCGCCTCCGAGGTTATGCCTTGAGAGCGTCTGTCGTAACGGCATCCAAGTTGCGCAGCACCAAGCGCTCAATTGGTTTGTAATATTCTAGGTTCAGGACGCACAGCCAGACGAGCACGTCCGCTTCTCTGCTGCGAACCAATGTCTGTTGTTGGCGCATTTCTGACGAGCGGCTCGACGCTTTATTGGGGAAGCGAACCCAAGCCCCGCAAATGACGGGGAGGGATGCCCGGTTTTGACTCAAACAAGCGGTTGGGAGTGTCTGCTTTCGGACAACCGGCCTCCGTGATCGCATCTCACAGAACCAACGACGATCTCCGACGACGATTTCGGTGCACACGCAGGTGCGCGTTCCGGGCTTTATTGGCTGATGGTGGCCGCTAGCCGTCGCCTGCTCTCAAGTCCGGCTCCTCGGCGCAGATCGCTGCGAGGAAATCGATGAAGTTCCGCACGCGTGAGGGCATGCGTCGGCCGGCAGCGGTGACGGCGTTGATCGGAAAAGCGTGCGGCGCGTGCTCTTCCAGAATTTGGATGACCTGACCGGAGGCCAGCTCATCCGTGAACAGCCAGCTCGCGTGGTGGGCGATGCCGAGGCCTGCCAAGACCGCGCCGCGGACATGCTCGGCGTCATTGGTTCGAAACGCGCCGCCGCCATCCACCGTCACCAGCCTGCCGTCTACATGGAACCCCCATCCGACGATGTCGCCCTGGTAAACATAGCCAATGCGTTGGTGGTTGCGGAGCTCGTCCAACGATCGCGGCGCGCCGTGCCGGGCGAGATAGCCGGCTGAGGCCAGGGTAATCATTCGCATGTCGCCGATGCGCCTGGCGACGAGGCTTGAATCCGAAAGCCGACCGATACGGATCGCGACGTCAATGCCTTCCTCGATAAGGTCGACATGCCGGCCGGAGACTTCCATCTCGATCGCGACGTCGGGAAAACGGGCACGGAAGTCGAGCAGCCGGGGAATGACGAACATCCTCCCGAAGGCCGGCGAGAGGGTCACGCGGACCAGACCTGAAGGGGCCGACTGACCCTCAAGGACTCGCTCTTCGACTGAGTCGAGATCCTGCAGGATCCGCACGGTGGCCTCGTAATAGTCCTGTCCTGCGGGCGTCACGGCGAGGGCGCGAGAGTTTCTCGCGAGCAGTTGCGTCCCAAGCCGCGCCTCAAGCGCGGCGAGCTGTTTGCTGACCGTCGGCTGGCTGACATTCAGGTCTCGCGCGGCTTGTGAAAAGCTCCCGCTTTCGACGACGCGCACGAACATTCGCATCGCATCCAACTTGTCCATCGCTGATATTCCTGGAGAGGATAGAAGGCATAGCGGGTCCCGGTCTTACCAGAACCTACCTATATTCTAGAGATGAGGCCGAAAGGACGGCGCTCGGAGCGCCCGGCCTGAACAGCGTTTGGACCTACGAGACGCCGCTGGACGCGGTCGCCGACATCGCGGGGCGCCTCGCCTTCTATTCCGATCGCGTTTCCATCAGCCTGCAAGACTAGCTAGCGCCAGCGCGGTGCGCCCCCACCGACATATGCCTCAGAAGAATATAAGTCATTCATTTTGGCTCAATAGCATTCCCAAATGGCATGCATCATCTTCGTTTCGAACGCTCCTCCCAAGGAGTCAAAACCAAGGTGTTGCTATGACAATGAAGATTTACGGCGATCCCGGCTCGGGCAGTCTGCGGCGCGTGACCACCGCCGCCAGGATCATGGGCGTCGACCTGGAACGCGTGAAGGTTGATCTGTTCAAGGGCGAAAGCCAGACGGACGACTTCAAGTCACGGCTCAATCCGCACGGTCTGACGCCGGTCCTGCAAGATGGAGATTTTGTTCTCTACGAGGCCAGCGCGATCAATCTGTATCTGGCCGGCAAGGTCAATTCCCCCCTCGCCGGAACCACGGAGAAGGAGCACTTCGAGGTCCTTCAATGGATGTTCTGGTCCGGCGAGCAGTGGCGCATTTTCGCGACGGCCCTCTTTGACGAGCGGGTCGGCAAGACGGTCATGGGCCTGCCGAAGGACGAAGCCGTCATCGCCTTCGCCGAGGGCAAGATGCGGGCCGCGGCCAAGGTGCTCGACCAGCACCTTGAGGGCCGCAGGTTCATGGTCGGCGATGCCTTGACCCTGGCCGACATCGATATCGCGGGTCCCTTCTCCCAGATCGATCGTTCAAGGCCTCCCCTGCGGGACTATCCGAACCTGATGGCCTGGCACGACAATCTCCTGGAGTCAGTCCCGGCCTGGGCCGAGACGAAGGCCGAGGTCGACAACCGCATCGACACCTTCCTGGCGGGCGTCGGCGTCACCCTCTGAACCGGAAACCGCCAGTCGGCCGAAGTCGCGGCCCCGTCAGGGGTACGCAGCGACAGAGCTGGCTGGCGCACGCATCCGCAGACTTCGCAATTCACCTGACGAAAAGTGGTCGAGACGATCAACCGCGTGCTGGCCGGCGGACAATGAAATCATGAGCGCGGATATGCCGACTGTGGAACACGAACTCTTCTGGATTAGCGGCAGCCCCTATGCGTGGCGGGTGCAACTGGCGCTCGGTTACAAGGACGTGCCCTATGTCTCCCGGCGCATGGACTCGGCCAGGCAGGAGAACCGCTCCCCTGAATTCCTCGAGCTCAATCCGCGGGGCAAGGCGCCGGTGCTGAAGACGGGCGAGACGGCCCTCTACGAATCCGTGGCGATCATCGCCTTCCTGGATCGCACCTATCCCGCCGTGCCGCTGTTCGGTCGGACAGGGGAGGAGCACGGCCGCATCTGGCAGCGGGTCAACGAGTTCGAGAACTATACTCGCGATCTCCTTGACGTGGAGATCATCCGCCCGCTCTTGCGCGGCCACGCCAAGGACGATCCCGAGGGGATGCGCGCGTCCGCCGCGCGTGCGATCGATGCGCTTGGCTGGATGGAGCAAGCCCTGTCGGTCGCGCCTTACCTGGCCGGAGAGGTCATCAGCGCGGCGGACATCGTGGCGCTGCCAAACATCCAGATGCTGCGGCGGGTCGGAATGCGTGCGGAAGCCGTCGAGATGGCGCTTGGCCTCGAAGACCTGGGCTCCCGTCTGCCGGCTTTGGGCGCGTGGCTCTCGAGAATGGAGACAATGCGGGGCTATGAGGCCGCTTATCCTCCGCATTGGCGGAGTTGAGCCGGGCGCCCCTTGATCAGACGTCGATCGTCATCTCTGCGGCTCTCTGAGTTCGCGCCGCGTCGCGTGTCGCAAGCCGGTCATCGGCAGGGTGTCATCCCCGGCGGACGCGAGCCCTGCCTGGCGACGGCCGCGAACAGCGGGATGCTGAAGCGCCCGACTCCGGCCGCCCCCACCAGTTCAACAGGAATTGCGTCTGACCGGACCCGTGGTCCGGGGTGTCCGCGCCCGGGGAGAAAGCTTCGCGCGATTGGGCCGTGGCCCGATAGAAGGTCGTCAACTGGACGGCCATCCCTTCAAGGCCTGCCGGGCCACCGCTTTTAGTGTCTCGACTTCGAATCCGGCCTTGGCCTGAACCGCGATGCCATGGGCCACGGCCAGGACGTAGGCGGCCAGGGCGCTACAGTCCGCGTCGGGGGGGAGGTCGCCTTCCTCCCTGGCCCGTTCGAATCTCTGCCGGAGCGAAGCTTCGCCCTCTGCTCGCCACGCGACCAACGCCAGGCGGGCATGCTCGGCGTCGTCGGAAGCCGCAAGCGCGCCGTTGATGCCAAGGCAGCCCGTCCGGTCAGCAAAGCGGGTGCTGAGTTCGACCGCGCCCAGGAGGACGTCCTCAGCGACCTCTCGCGCCGTGGCCCGTCCCAGCGCGGCAGGCACATAGTTGGCGTAGTGAGTGTCGTATCGCTGCAAAGCACTCCGGAACAACGCCTCCTTGTTGCCGAAGGCCGAATAGAGCGCCGGCCGCTCCACGCCGGTCGCGGCGACGAGGTCGGCATACGACGTTCCTTCGTAGCCCTTGCGCCAGAACACCGCGAGCGCCGCCTCGAGGGCCTCGTCCACGTCAAAGCTTCGCGCGCGTCCCATGAGGCGTCCCGGGTTCTTTCATAATGAGCATTATTAAACCGCTTGACCGCCCGGGTCCATGGCCATAATGATCGTTACGTAACAAGCGTTATGAAAAAGGATCCGCAGATGAGCACCTCAAACCGCCAGTTCACCCTGGCGAGACGGCCAGACGGCATGGCCAGGCTGAGTGACTTCAGCCTGGTGAGATCCCCGGTTCCGACGCCGAAAGACGGCGAGGTGCTGCTTCGCAACACGCTTTTCTCGATCGACCCCTACCAACGTAACCTTATGGGCAATGGCTCGTCCGAGTGGCCGACCATCGATCTCGGTGACCCGATGGGCGGGCCCACGGTCGCCGTGGTCGAGGATAGCCGCAATCCGGACTTCGCCGTGGGCGACCACGTACAGACATGGACCGGATGGCAGGACTACGCCGTGTCGGACGGGTCCGACCTGCGCAAGCTCGACCCCGACAACGTGCCGCTTTCCACCGCCCTGGGCCCGCTCGGCCTTCCCGGCTTCACCGCCTGGTATGGATTGACCAGGGTTCACGACTTCAAGCCGGGCGGTACGCTGCTTGTCACGGGGGCGGCGGGATCGGTCGGGTCGATGGTGGTGCAGTTGGCGAAACTGCGGGGCCACCGGGTGGTCGGCGTGGCCGGCGGTCCCGACAAGGCCGCCTGGCTGATCGACGTTCTCGGCGCGGATGCGGCGATCGACTACAAGGCCGAAGACGTCGAGGAACAGGTCAGGCGCGCGCTGCCCAACGGCATCGACTCCTTCTTCGAGAACGTCGGGGGGCCGATGTTCCCCATCCTCATGGAGCACTTCAACACCGACGCCAGGATGACGATCTGCGGCACAATCTCGGATTACAGCGACACCGGCTTGCCCTCGGGAACAAACTATCTGCCGCGGCTCATCACGCTGATCCACTATCGCTTCGTCAACATCAAAGCCTTCGCGACGCCCTACGTGATGGACACGCTGCCGGAGTTCCTCGCCGAGGTCACACCCCTGGTCGCCGAAGGCAGGATCAAATACGGCGAAGAGTTCGTCGACGGTTTCGAGAAACTGCCGGAGACGCTGCTCAGGCTCTTCGACGGCTCACACAGCGGCAAGAAGCTGATCGTTCGCGCGGACTGACCCCGGCGCCGTGCCGCGAACAACGCGCGGCGCGGCCGCCTCCCGGCGCGCCCCGGCGAACGCCCGCGCGCCCAACGGAGACCGACTTCATGAGCATCGAGGACAACAAGCGACTGGCCTCCACGCCGCGCTGGACGGCGGGCTGCGGATGGAGGTCGTCGGCATGACGGCGGAAGGCGAGCAGGTGGCCGCGGAACTGCGCGCCCATGCCGTCACAAAGGAAGGCCGCCTATACAACAACGACTACCACATGCTCTACACCATCCGGGGTGGCCTGATCGTCGCGGTCAGAGAGTATACTGACCTGTTGGCCGTCGCGGAGGCGTTCGCCCTTCCCGGCGTGGGGGGCGGGCCAGCCGAGGGCGGTTTCAGGAGTGAAGACGTCCGGCGGGCGTGGGAGGGCGGACTCGACCGCGCGCCGCTCACCGCCAACAAGCGCAGCGTCTTGGATTTTCTCGCCGTCTTCGAAAAATCGGACGTCGACGCCCTGCTCGACGCGATGACGGACGACGCGACCTGGTGGGTCAACGGACGCCCGGACCTCTTCCCGGACGCCGGCGTCAGGACCAGGGCCGAGATGGGGGAGGCATGGAGGCGCATGTTCGCCACCCTGGACCAACCCTTGCGGATTCAGGCCGAGGAGATGGTGGAGGAGGGGGATAGCGTCGTCGCCCAGGTCCGATCCCACGCCGTCACCCGCAGCGGCAAGATCTACCAGAACGGCTTCCTCATCCGTTTCACCCTCCGCTCCGGCAGGATGGCGGACGTGAGGGAATACACCGACCTGCTCACCGCAGCAGACGTCTTCGGCTGAATCGCCAATCGAACAGCCCTTCACTCCGCCGCCCCTCGGGACCCCGGCGCAACAAGGATTCCAACATGACCGACCTCACGGGCAAACGCGCGCTCATAACCGGCGGCTCTCGCGGCATTGGCGCCACGATCGCGCTGACGCTGGCGGCGCGCGGCGCCGATGTGGCGATCAGCTACGAACGCTCCGCGGATCGCGCCGAAGCGGTCGTCCGCGCCATCGAAGGCGAGCGCCGACGCGGCCTGGCGATTCAGGCCGATGGCGCCGATCCAGCCGCCGTAACGCGCATGGTGGACACGGCGGCGGAGGCGCTTGGCGGGCTGGACATACTGATCAACAACGCAGGCACGTTCCGCCACGGGCCCATCGCGGAGCTCAGTCTTGAGGACATCGACACGCTGCTTCATGTCAATATACGCGGCACGGTCCTGACCACGAAAGCGGCCATCCCCCATCTGAGCGATGGCGGCCGCATCATCACCATCGGGTCAAATCTGGCGGAGCGCGTGCCCTTTCCGGGTTTGACCCTGTATGCGCTGACCAAGTCAGCGCATCATGGCTTCACACGCGGCCTCGCGCGTGAGTTGGGGCCGCGGAACATCACCGTCAACCTGGTTCAGCCCGGGCCGATTGATACCGAGCTGAACCCCGCGAACGGCGGTTCCGCCGACATCAATCGTTCGATGATGTCGATCGCGCGCTACGGCGAATCCGAGGAGATTGCCTCTGTCGTCGCGTTCCTCGCCAGCCCGGCGACCGGCTTCATGACGGGCGCGATCATCACCGCCGATGGGGGCTTCAATGCCTGATCCAGGCTCGGACGCAGGTCAGGCGATGGAAATCGGGATCTGCCGCAGCCGAGATGGGGAGCACATAGGCACTCGGCAATACGCACGCCTGGTCAATGCTTGGGTGAGATAGTCGATCTGAACCCAAGCGCGTATGGCGCCAACAGCCTTCGACGGACAAAGGTGGCGTTGATCTACAAGAAGACCGGCAACCTTCGCGCCTGCCGGCTACTGCTCGGCCACGGAAAGTTAGAATGCACTGTTCCAGTATCTCGGCATCGAAGTGGACGACGCGTTGGAGCTCTCCGAGCAGATAGACCTGTAAGCTGGCTTGGGGCAGTCCGCCGAGAACGGGCTGCCCCAATGTCTCCGAGGGATGGTGAGCAGACCTCGTCGACACGATCGGCCGTCGATCAATGGCTGGTCGCCGAAAAAAGCGGCGATCTCAGCCCTTTGCGGCCGCGGCGTTGCCCCGAAACAAGCGCTGCGGTTCATCGAGGCCATGGCGAGGCGGCGGGGATGAGTGGCTCACTGTCTACTGGTCTGCGGAACTGTTGTCGTAGGCAAGCTGCGCCTGCTTGATCGCATGCAAGTGGCTGATGGCCCAATCATAGGCAGCACCGAGGGGCACCTGCAGCGTGCGCCCTAGGTCCGTGATCGAGTACTCGACCGCAACCGGCGACCTCGCTAGCACTCTCCGGACGATCAGGCCATTGCGCTCCAGGCGCCTGAGCGCCTGGGTGAGCGCCTTATGAGTGACACCCTGCAATCTGCGCCTGAGCTCATTGAAGCGCGTCGGCTTCTCGTTGAGCAGTGTCAGGATCATGACAGACCACTTGTTCGCGACCTGATCGAAGAACGATCGTGCTGCACAGTCCGCGAAGAACAGCGGTTCCACCCCGAGTCTCCCAGTTTCACCAGCTTGAGGAGGCATCCTGATATCCTGTCGTATATCTGCGCACCTGCAGGTGCGTAATTGATCCTAGATGGAAGATGTATACCTACGACCCTGTCTTCAACGTGAAGACGAGATCGGAATCGCGGTTTGGCTGAATGGCCGCGCGACCCACAGGCCTAGGAGAAGTCTAATGGGGTCCATGAAGTTTGATCTATCCCGACGCGGCCTGCTGAAGCTCGCTGGGGCAACCGCCGCCGTCACCACTGCGGCCGTGCCCGACCAGGGGACCGCGTCTGCCAGCTCGCGCACGGCAGAAATCTTCTACACCGAGACCGGAAGCGGCAAGAACGTCATGCTCCTGCATGGCTGGACATGCGATTCCAACGACTGGATCACCCAGTTGCCCGTGTTCGAGAGCAAGTACCGTGTAACCGCCCCTGACCTGCGCGGCCACGGCCGATCCGAAGTGATGCAGTCCGGTGCCTATATGCCGGCCGACTACGTTGCCGACATCGAAGCGTTGATCTTATCGAAGTCCCCCAGCGAGAAGTTCATCATTGTCGGTCACTCGATGGGCGCGCAAATCGCAGCGCGCCTCGCCTCGAAGAGGCCCGATCTCGTCAGCGCAGTTGTGTCAGTCGATGGCGCGCTCGGCTTTGACGGCAACGTGGGGCAAGCCTTTCATCAGTTCGCGGGCGAGCTCGACGTCGGCGATGTCGACGTCCTCGTCCCGGCGTTCTTCATGTCGGCGTACGACCCGGCGACCAATCCCATGTTCAAGCGTTGGCATGCACGCCGAGTCATGGGGATGCCCAAGCACGTCGTGCGTGAGTCCTTTGCCCCGCTGTTCTTCGGACCCGAACAGGTCGGCATTGGGGAACAAAGCGCCGAATTTCTCAAGTCTCTGAGCGTCCCATTTTACCACCTATGCCGCGATCAGGTGCAGGCCGCGCGCATGCGGCCATGGTTCTCACATCCGAAATCGAAGGTCGATGTGTGGTCCAACGCGGGCCACTGGATCATGCAGGACCGCCCGAACGACGTGACCGCGGCGATCTCCGGCTGGATCGACACAATCTGACCAGGCTGGCCGCGGAGGCGCAGCTCGTGGCAGGGGGCGGGGGCGGCGCGTGGTGGTAGTCATCTATGTTGGGATGCGGTGACCGGGATCAAACGTCTGCAACGGGTCGATACCGTTGAAAAAGTCCTGCAGGCGCTGAAGCCGCGCAAATTGCGTGCTGATCACGAAATCCGGATCCAACAAAATCAATCGGGTATTCGTTCATTGCGGCGCCAGATCGGGCCGAGAAGGCCGATCATGGCATGCCCACGGGCTTGTTCAACGGTAGTCATGCTAACGAAGCGCCCCCGCGAGCCTCAGCAGCATCTCGGTGACTACCTGAGGATCAAGCGGGGGCCACAGCGCGTTCGGCAAGATCGTGATCAACCTCCAGGCAAGGGGCTGAGAGTTTCGCGATCGGCTATGCACAGAAATGTCGTGCGATCAGCCGAGCGCGGCTCACGAGCAGGGCCGATGCGACGGATCACTGAATGTCGTGTCAGCGTCCGACACGACGAGTCCGGTCGTGACGCGTAGCCGCCGCTTCCGACCTTCAGTGCAGAAAACCAAAAGTGCGAGAGCCTAGTAATTTGAACCAGGGACGGACGCCCGACCGCTGTCGAAGTTCCTCTGAGCGACCCACCATGCGAGTTCAACTTGCGATGTTCGGCGACGTGCCCGAGCTCAGGACCGGCGAGAACGGAGCCCTCTACTACCGCACCCCGACCCCGGTGCTCCTGACCATCGACCAGCAGTACGGCACGAACTGGCTGCCGGTCGACGCCGCGATCCTGGCCCTGCCGCAGGCCGGGCCCGTCTCCTACATTCCGATGAACTCCGCCGCCTTCGTCCGCACGGCCAATGACGTCTCGTTCAGCGACGGCGTCATCGCGAGCTGGACCAATGAGCGTCCCAGCGAATTGCTGGAGTTTGTGCGCCTTCCGGTGAAGGTCGCGCAGGCGCTGATCTCCGTACCGGCCCAGCTCCAGCAGTTGCGGGTTAACTACAGCAGCCAAGCCGAGGCTTTGGCGTCCGGACAGCAGTCGGAGATCGCGGCCCGCGAGCAGCTTGTGGCCCTTCAGGCCTGCGTCGCCGCCGAGGGCGATGACGTGGTCGAACGCTGCATAGAGGAGAAATAGGCCGCCCGCCGCCGGACGGGGGCCGTCAGGCGGACTGGCCGCCGTTCGTCACGGGAACGCTGAACGTCCGTTGTTCGGCCGCCACTGAACGTCCGCTCCTGGCGCCGAACCGACCTCCTCGTCACGCCGGAACATCCATAGTTCCGCTTATACTACGGTAGCCGGTGCGAGCTCCCGCACCCAAGATTTAACCCGCTATTCCAATAGGATAGCGGGTTTTTCTTTGCCCAAATTCCGCGCCCCAAATCCTCCCTGACGTGACCCGCGTTTCTCATCCAGCCATAACGAGAGTCCTTTGGTGATCTGAACTGGGGTTGGTGGGGTTGGCAAGAGGCCGGTCAGCGCAGCCTTCAACCAGCGCAGCGGACCGGCCGATCTGTCCGGTGAGCGCATCTGCATAAGCCTGCGGCGTCAGCCACCCGAGCTTCGCGTGCGTACGCCGCTCGTTGTAATCGCGCCGCCAGGCCTCCAGCACCGCGCGGGCGTGCGGCAGGGATCGGAACAGCGTCTCGTTCAGCAACTCGTCCAGCAGGCGGCCGTTGAAGCTCTCGTTGAAGCCGTTCTGCTGAGCCTTGCCCGGCGCGATGTAGTGCCAGCCCACACCGGCGTCGTCGGCCCAGGCCAGGATGGCGTTGGACGTATATTCCGTGCCGTTGTCGCTGATGATCGTCTCGGGGCGCCCGCGTCGCAGGATGATGGCGTCCAACTCGCGCGCCACCCGTCGCCCTGACAGCGAGGTATCGGCGACGAGCCCGAGGCACTCGCGGGTGCAATTGTCGATCACCGTCAGTATGCGGAAGCGCCGCCCGTCGGTCATCTGATCGGACACGAAGTCCAGCGACCAGCGCTGGTTCGCGACCAGAGGGATCTCCAGCGGCCGCCTTATGCCCATCGCGCGTTTTCGCCCGCCGCGCCGGCGCACCGTCAGCTTCTCCTCACGGTAGATCCGCTGGACCCGCTTCTTGTTGACCGCATGGCCCTCGCGCCGGAGCATCACGTGCAGACGTCGATAGCCGAACCGCCGACGCTCCTGGGCCAGGGCCTTCAGCCGATCCCGCAGGGCGCCATCGTCCGGTCGCTTCGCCTGATAGCGCACGCTCGTCCGATCCACACCCAGCAACCGACAAGCCCGCCGCTCGCTCATCGCGTAGGCCGACTGCAGGTTCGCCGCCGCCGCTCGATGCGCTGCGGGCGTCACCACCTTTTTCCCAGCAAATCCTTCAGCGCGACGTTGTCCAGCATCGAGTCCGCCAGCATCCGCTTCAGCTTAGCGTTCTCCTCTTCCAGCGCCTTCAGACGCCGGGCCTCCGACACGTCCATGCCGCCATACTTGGCCTTCCACTTGTAGAAGGTCGGAGAGCTCAGCCCGTGCTTCTTGCACAGGTCCGCCACCGGAACACCGGCCTCCTGCTCGCGCAGGATCCCGATGATCTGCTCTTCCGTGAACCTTGATCGCTTCATTCTGTCCGTCCTTTCGAGGGGCGGACTCTAGCTATTCTTGGAGGAGTTTCAGGGGGGTCACGTCATGCCTCAGAGCCGCCGCTTCTTGGGACGAGAGCGGCAACAACCCCATGGCGTCGTTCAGATATTCGTCCAACGGCCCAGAGAACGGCCAGTCCGAGCCCGGCACAAAACGCTCAACGCCGATGCCCCTCATCGCCTCGACCAGTCGCGCCCGGCTTTCCGGCGTTGTCTCAGCATCGAAGACCTGAGCCAGGTCGAAAAAGAGATTTTGCGCCGTGTCAGGCCGTTCCGCCAGAATTTGCCGAAATCCCTCCAACGCGTCCCAGGTGTTCGCGTCCAGCCCGCCCCAGCCGCCGGAATGCGCGATAACGACGGGGATGTTGCGGGCGTGGGGCAGTATCTCTTCGACAAAGATATGGACGTCTCGCGCACCGTAGTCCTCTGCGCGGGTGCGCATGTGGATCATAATGGTCAGTCGGGCGTCGGACGCGGCGTCGAAGACGTCCGCTAGGCGACGGACGTGGGCGGGATTGCGCAGATCGACACCCGAGTTGGTCAGGTGCAACTTCAGTCCGTCGGCGAAAGGCTCGTCCCTCCACGCTTCGATCTCAGCCAGAGCATCGGGCGCCACCGGGTTGACCGACACGAAGGCGACCAGTCGCCCTGGATGCGCCGCCGCCGTGGCCACGGTGAAGGCGTTGGCGTCGTGAACCCGCGTCGCGGCGTCGGCCAGCGGGGGAACCATCATCGGGCTTTCAGCCAGATAGGCCGTGGACATCATCCAGGCCGTCTGCACTCCGGCTTCGTCCATGTCCGCCAGCAAATCTTCAGCCGTCCGCGGTTCGACGAAGGCCGGATCGCAAGCGCCGATACGCCCAGGACTGTGACAATAGGCCGGCAGGATCTCGAGAATGTCGGGGGAATGGACGTGGACGTGATGGTCGGTGTGAACTGGCGTGCTGACTTGCGCCGTCCCGTGAGTCGGCATGAGCGCAGCCAAGGCCGCGCTCGCCGCAACGATGCGCTTGAAATTCATGAATGACGCGCGGGGTTTAGCGCGAGGCTTCGCCGAGCAGCGTCTGTTCCCAGAACAGCAGGCTGGTCCAGAAATAGTAGTCTTCGTTTTCCTTCTTGTGGAAACCGTGGCCTTCATTCTGCGCCAGCAGATGCCAGGCCGTACCGCCGTTGCCGCGGACCGCGCTGACGATCTGGTCGGCTTCGGACGCCGGCACGCGTGGATCGTTGCCGCCTGTGGCGACCAGCAGCGGAATGGTGATCTTGTCCACGCTGGTCAGGGGCGAGATCGCCTGCAACTGGGCGCGCTGGACCGGATCACGCTCGTCGCCATATTCCACCCGACGCAGATCTCGGCGGTAGGACTGCGTGTTTTCCAGGAAGGTAACGAAGTTGGAGATGGCGACGTAGCAGTTCGCCCCCTTCAGCCGGTCGCTGTAATGCACCGCCGTGGCGTAGCACATATAGCCGCCGTACGAGACGCCGGTGACGGCGAAACGCCCGGCGTCCAGGGTCGGATCGACCTCCAGCGCGTCGAGGAAGGCGCCGATGTCCTTGACCGAATTCTCGCGCTGGAACGGGCCGTTGTCCAGGTTGACGAACCGCGTGCCGTAACCCGACGACCCCCGCACGTTCGGGAAGAATAGGGCCACGCCCAGTTCGCTCAGCAGATAGTTCTGAGGCCCCAGAAAGTCGGGGCGGGTCTGGCCTTCCGGCCCGCCGTGGATATCGACGATCAGCGGGCGCTTGCCGGGGAATTTGGTCGCGTCGGGCCGATAGAGGAAGCCGGAGACCGTCTCGCCGTCGAAGCTCTTAACCTCGACCAGCTGGGGCTCGATGTTGGCGACGGGATCCAGGCCGCCGGTCTCGCTGTGCGTCCATTGGGTGACCGCCAGGGTCGTCGGATCGATAGAGAAAGCGTCGCCGGACACACGTGCGGACGATAGGCTCAGGCCGATTGCGCCCCAGGGGGCGATGTCGATGGCCGGACCGATGCTGTAGGGGATGACACCCTGGGGCAGGCCGGTGACGACACGCACGGCGCCCGTGGCGATATCCATGACCTTGAGCCGCGAGACGCCCGCCTCGTTCACCGCATAGGCGATGAAGCCTCCGTCGGGCGACAGGGCGTAGTCGCTGACGTCCCATTGGGTCTCGATGCTGACAGGCATGAAGCCGCCTTGCCCGATCCGCCCCAGGCGCAGGAAATCTGAATCCTTGTTCGACGTCGCCCAGACCGTCCCGTCGGCCGCATATTTGGGGTCGACATAGGAGACCTGCGCCGCCGGATCGGTTAGCGGCTTCATACGGCCGGACGCCAGATCCAGTTCATAGACCACGGCGTTGTTGATCGACATCCGGTTCAGGACCAGGGCCTTCGTCCCGTCCTTGGAGAAATCGGCGATGTTCCAGCCGCCGCCGGAAACCTGTGCGACCAAGCGGTCGGTCGAAGGGTCTGCGGGATCGACGACATAGAGGTCCATGTCGGCGCCGTTGCGGCGCGACGAGGCATAGCCGACCCGCTTGCCGTCCGGGCTCCAGGCGCCGAACCAGTTTCGGCTCTTGCCATCGGTGATGCGCGTCAGCTGCCCGGCGGACAGGGTGTAGAGCTGATAGAATTCGTCCCCGCCATTGTCTTTCTGGACCAGAAGCGTCTCGCCGGAAGGCGACAGGGCCCCGGCCAGGATCGGCTCCGCCTCGAAACTGATCTGGGTGCGTGCGCCGTCCGGGCCGGCGACGACATGAAGCTGATCCGTGGCGCCGAACCGGGTCTTGACCAGCATAGACCGGTCGGCGGCGTTCCAGCCCAGGAAGGCGGCCCGGCGCGCCTGGAGATAGGGCTGGGTCGCGGCGACCAGGCCGTCCGGCACCGCCGGCAGGCCGTCCGCCACGATGGCGGCGGGCTTGGGCGCCTCAGCCAGGGCCGCAGGGGCGGCGCTCAGGGCGAGCAGGAGGGCCATCGGCAGACGGGTAATCATGGAACAGACCGTGTGGTGAATGGGGGAAGCAAAGGGAGGAGATCGCCGGCTCCCTTGGAGGAGCGGAGCCGGCGACCGGGAGCGCAGACCGAACTAGAAGCGGTACCGCGCGCCAACCGTGACGTACCGACCGATGACGTCGTAGTACGGCGAGTAGAGCGACCCGACCGGCGGATCCTTGTCGAACAGGTTGGTCGCGTTGGCGTACAGCTCGAGCCCATTCGCGCCGTAGTGCGCGAGATCGGCCGTCAGCCCCAGATCGACATAGGTGAAGGCGTCGATGTGGCCGTTGTCGATGCGGACGGTGCTGTTGTACTCGCCCGCCGAGATGTAGCGGGCCCGCAGGTTCGCGCCGAACACCTCGCCCTTCCAGCCGAGGCTGGCGTTGACGCGCAGCTTGGGCACGCCCAGGCCGAACGAATAGCCCTGGGATTCGACATATTCGATCTCGGTCATTCCGTCGTCGGTAGTCAGGCTGTTCACCCAGGTGCCGACCAGACGCATGGTCACCCGCCCCGTGGCGCCCGGCACCCAGAGGTCAGCGTCCGAGGCGTAGGACGCCTCAGCGTCGATCCCATCCGTGTGATACTCGGCCAGGTTCACATAGGTGGACAGGGTGCGGACCAGATTGCCCGCCGAGTCGCGCTCGACCTTGGAGCACAGGTCGAGGTTGCCCTTGAAGCAGCGGGTGACCAGGTCCTGGGCTGCGATGGTCGTGATCACGTCATCGATCTTGATGTCGTAATAGTCGAGCGACAGGTTGAGGCCGGGGATGGACGGCGGCGCATAGGTGACGCCCAGCGTCAGGGTGTCGGCCGTCTCCGGACGAAGATCGGGATTACCCCCGCCGTTGTTCAGCACATAGACCAGGGCGCCGTTCTTGGCCGGATCATTGAGGTTGTTCCATCCGGTCGTGGTCGTCGTGAACAGTTCAGACAGGTTGGCCGAACGGATGTCGCGCGACTGGGTCACCCGGCCCCGGAAGCCCGGGAAGAACTCGTTCGTCGCACCGACCTTCCACGACCAGATCGAACCGGTGGTGTCGTAGTCGGAGATGCGCGCGGCGGCGTTGAACTGCAGATCTTTCAGAACCGGCAGATCGCGGACGATGGGAACCAGGATCTCGCCGAAAGCCTCCTTGACGCTGAACTCACCGGACATGGCCGAGAAGCTGAAGGTCTTGAAGGCCTTGGCCGCGTCCAGTTCGCCGACGCGCTGGTCGGTCTGCTCCTTGCGGGCCTCAAGACCGACGGCGATCGAGACGTCGCCCGCCGGCAGGCTGAAGGGCTCGCCGCGCAGGCTGATCCCGGCCACGTCCAGCTTGGTCGTTGTGCGCTGCTGCGGGGTGCCGGTCACATAGTCGATGGCCTCCTGCGACGGCGCCCCGAGGCCGAACAGGTTAATAGGCACGCAGCCGGAGTTGGCGTTGGTCAGGGTCACGCGGCAGACGGCCTGGCCGGTCGATGGATCGATGACGGAATCGACGGCGTTGGCGAACTCGGTCTTCAGCAGGAAGCCAGGCGTGTCGATATTGTTCTCGAATTCGCCGTGGCTGTAATAGGCGCCCCAACGCCAGTTCTCGCCGAACTCACCGTCCACGGCCAGGGTCGCCTGGGTCGTCACCCGCTCGAAGTCGATCGTCGAATACGACAGATCGGAGTTGAAACGACCGAAGGTGAAAGACGTCTGGCCGGCGGCCGCCATCTGCTGCTTGATCGTGGAAGACAGGAAGGCGTTGTCAATGCCTATGGTCAGGTCGCCGCGATCATGGTCGCCGAACCACACATAGTTGTTCCACATGCGCGAATGACGGACATCGGCCGTGACCCGCAGCCTGTCGTTGATCTCGTAGACCGCACTGGCCAGACCCGTGTAACGCCTCTGTGGCGTGACCAGGGGGCTCAGGTCGTCATTTGACGGACCTTCGCCGCCGATCGAATTCGTGCCGCTGACCGTGCCGTAGTCGAAGGCGCGCAGCGTGCCGTCCGAGTTGAACACCTTGCCGGCGTTTACGCCCGACAGGATCAGGCCGCCATAGGCCGCGTTTGCGAAGCCGACGTCCGGCTGCAGGGCGTAGTTGACCGTGGCCCACCGGCCGATGTTCGGGCGCGAGGTCTTCGGAATGACGCCTTCGTTGTCGAGATATTCGCCGCCGATAACGAAGTGACCGCGGCCGTCGGCGAAGTCCGTGCCCCAGGCGCCTTCAAACCGTTCCTGCTCGGCATCGTCATAGGACGAGATGCCGTATTCGGCGCCCAGCTTGCCGCCGGTGAAATAGCGGTCGATGCCGATGTTGACGACGCCGGCTACGGCGCCCGATCCCCAGGCGGCGGAGGCGCCGCCGGTGACCACGTCGACGCTCTTCACCAGCACCGACGGCACGGCGTTGAGGTCGTTCTCGCTCGACACCCGACGTCCGTCGATCAGGACCAGGGTTCGGTTGATGCCCAGGCCCCGAAGATCCACGGGCGCATTGCCGGCGCCGGTGTTGGTGCCGGTCGTCTGGGCCGAGGTGGTGGCGCGGAACTGCGGCATGTCGTTCAGCGCGGCCGCGATATTGGGGCGCGCGCCGACCGACAGGTCTTCGGCGGACAGATGGATGGTCGGGGTCGGCGCCTCGAAACCGGCGCGGTCGATCCGCGAGGCGGTGACGACGATTTCATCGACCGAAGAGGCGGCGTCGGCAGAGCCTTCAGCCTCTTGAGCGTGAACCGAAGTGGCGCAGGCCAAGAGCGCAATAGCGCTGCAATAATGGGTCAAGTGGCGGTTAAGACGAGACAAAGCAAGATTCCTCATGGCGACGACGCCCCTCCCCAGGGATGCCCAATGCGACTGACGCTCTTCGGCGTCCGTTCGCCCCCGCTGTCATTGGGCCTGAGAGTTTCGGGCCGTCGCCGACCCTTTCTCCTTCGGCGAGGCCGCATCCCCCGGATCCGGCCTTCTCTCCAGCGTTCCTTCAGCAAGACGGTCCGTTTGCCTGAGCGTTTCCGGGGCGGTTGCGCCTTCGGCGTCGGCTGGAGCCGATCTCTCCCGCCTTGCTGAAGCCGAGTAAGATCGACCCTCTCGCTCGTGTCAAATACGCCGATTTTGCAATTTTATTGCCCAAATAGGCGCAATATTCGCCTATCGTTGCTATGCGCGCGTAGATCCCATCGTCCAGATCCGCCGCCCGCTTCGCGGCGCCGGCCGCCATGACGGCGTCGTGACAGAAAGTCGGGATTCGGATCTTTTGGAGTTATCCACAGGAACGATCACGGCGCGGCCGGATCTGAAGGCGCCCTGACGCCGTCCCGCATCGCTTCGCCCCATCGGGTAAGCAAGGTCGCGCGGCGCGCTTGATCCAGATTGGCCAGCAGGGCCGGCCCCACCCGGACAGGTCGAACACCCGGCGCGGCGGGACGCATGGGCGCATCCACATCGTCGCGGACTGGTCGAACCCCCAGGGCGCCGATCACCCGCTGCCCTTCTCTGGACAGAAGGAAATCCAGAAACAGCCTCGCCGCATTCGGATGGGCGGCGTTGCGCGGGATGAAGGCCACGCGCGAAACCGACAGGTGATAATCGTCCGGCGTGATCAGTCCGATCTCTGGCGCGCGCCCCGCCCAGGACGCACCGTAGGACTGGTTCATATTATAGGCGAACGCCATCCGCCCATCGGCGATCTGGCCCATCATTCTCTGTCCCGAAGTGTCCAGCCGCGGACGTTGGGCGCCCAGCGCCTCCATCAACGGCCAGGCGTCAGGATAGATCTGCACGTCCGCCGACAACTGCATGAGAGCGACGCCGCTCCGTTCGGCGTCATAGAGGGTCACACGACCGTCAAACACCTCTGGCCGGCTTCTCAGCAGCCGGAGCAGATCCGCATGACTGCGGGGCGCCAGATCGGGCGCGAGCCGGTTTCGATTATAGGCGAACACGATCGGCTCCGCCGTCAATCCATAGCCTTGATCACGCCATACCGACCCGTCGGGCATGGCCGCGCGGTGCGGCGATCTATAGGCTTGGGCATAGCCGTCGTTGATCAGCTTGACCTGCACGTCCATCGCCGTGCTCCAGACCAGATCCGGGCCATCCAACCCGCTGTCCGCAAGCCGCCGCACCTCCTCGGCGATCCGAGTGGAGTTTATGTCCTCAAGACGCACCCGGATCTCGGGCCAGCGACGACGAAAGGCCTCCAACACAGGGCCCATCAAGCTTGTGTTGGTCAGGATGTGCAGCGCCTCTTCTCGCCGCGCCAGCCAGCGCACCCGCGGCGCCGTCCCCGCGCCTTCCGGTTCCGGCGAACAGGCGGCGGCGCTTAACCCGGCCAAGCCGAGAAGCAGATGTCGTCGATCCGTTTTCACCGCTCCGGCTTTCTGGTTATGTGTCACGCATGATCCGTCGCCCCCTCTCGTCGCCATGAGAATACTCGTCGTCGAAGATGACAAGGCGTTGCGGCATTCGCTCGAAGCCAGTCTTCACGATGCGGGTTTCGACGCAAGGTGCGTCGAAAGCGGCGAACAGGCCCTGCAGCTCGAGAGCGCTGAGGTTTTCGACGCCGCCATCCTGGACATCGGCCTTCCCGACATCGACGGCTTCGAAGTGTTGAGGACCCTGAGGCTTCGGGGATCGTCGACGCCGGTGCTGATGCTGACAGCGCGCGATGGCCTCGGCGACCGGGTTGCGGGCCTGGACCTTGGGGCCGACGACTATCTGGTCAAGCCGTTCGCCCCGTCGGAGTTGGTCGCCCGTCTGCGCGCCATCGTGCGTCGACGCCAGGGGCAGGCGGCCGGCGCCGTTGTGATCGGAACCCTTTTCTGCGACTGGCGCACCGGCCGCGCCCACGTCAACGATCGCGACCTCGCCCTGCGTCCCCGCGAATGGGCGGCGCTGCGTGTTCTGGCGTCCCGGCCAGGACAGGTGGTCGACCGCGACCTGCTGGCCGCCGAAGTCTTTCCGCAGGACGAGGCGCCCTCGCTGAATGCGCTGGAAATCCATGTCGGCCGGTTGCGGCGCAAGCTTCAGCCTGACGGCCCCGCCGTGACCAACATCCGTGGCCGCGGATATCGTCTCGACCCATGAGCCGCGCGCCGCCTGCTCGTTCCCACAGTCTGGTCATACGCCTGTTGATCGCACAGGTGGTTCCACTGGCGATCTTGGCCATTGTCGTCCTGGCGGTCGGCGCTTGGACGGCCCAGCGGGTGGTGGCGAACAATGCTGACCGCCTTCTGGCGGGCGCACTTCAGACCATCCGCGAGACGGTGTCGGTCGCCGACGGCCGTATCACCGTGGACGTCGCGCCCTGGGCCCTGGCCCTGCTGGACGGCCCCGAACGCGACGCCGTCTTCTACAGCGTCCGCGAAGGCGACCGGCTGGTCACCGGCTACGCCGAACTGCCAAACCTTCCTCAGGCCCAGGCGGACCAACCCGTTTTTTCAGATCTGTCCGTCAGAGGGGTTTCGGTGCGCATGGCGCAACAGACCCTCATCATCCCCGGTCGCGACGCCCCCGTGCGCGTCTCGGTCGCACAGAGTTTGGATTCTCGCCGGGCCAGTCTACGCGAGCTTTACCGCAGCATGCTGCTTCTGCCGGCCCTGCTGGTGGTGCTCGCCGCGCTTCTGGTCTGGCCTGCCCTTCAGTGGGGCTTGAACTCGCTCAAGCGTCTGATTGACGACCTCACGCGCCGCCCCGGCCCCTCGGCCGACTTTGCACCGGCCAATGTCGATCTGGCGCCCCGCGAGCTCTGGCCGGTTCTGACCGCCTTCAATCATCTTCTTGCGCGGCTGGAGACCTCGACCTCCGGCATTCAGCGGTTCGCCGCCGACGCCTCGCATCAACTGCGCACGCCACTTTCGATCGTGTCCGCCAATCTCGAACTTCTGGCAGGCTCGCCACGAGCCTGGACTCCTCAGGAGAAGCGGCTGATCGCCGACTCTCGCGACGCCGTCAGCGGCATGACGCGCCTCGTCGGACAACTGCTTTCCACGGCCCGCGCCGACGGCGCACGGATCTCGTCCTCCGCCGACCTTGGCCGCGCCGCACGCCGCGCCTGTCAGGCCGCCAAAGAGCGCCGCGCCTTTCCCGACGGCGCCCTGCGCCTCCGCCTGCCGGCCGAGTCAGTCGCGGTTCTCGGCGCCGAAGACCTGATCGCCGAACAGATCCTCAATCTTATCGACAACGCCTTCCACCACGGCGCGCCGCCCGTGATGGTTCATGTGCAAACGACGGGTGCGGTCTGCGTCTGGGATCACGGGCCAGGCGTGGATGAGGCCACGCTTCCCCACCTCACGGACCGCTTCTTCCGCGCCAACTCATCCCAGGCGTCCGGCTCCGGCCTCGGCCTGGCGATCGTTCACACGCTGGCCGAAGCCCAAGGCGCGCAATTTAGAGTATCCAATCGCAGCGGAATACGAAGCGGCCTAGTTGGCCGAATTATTTTCCAACTTAGTGTGGAGGGGAAATTTGTTGAGGCGAGCCCTTCGTATGATTGACTTGGTTGACTAGGACTTGAAGCGGCTTTGTCCACATTCAGCCGATAAGCGGACATTCCTAACCGCCGCTTTGAGTCAAAAAGCGCTGTAGCGAAGCGGACCATCTCACAATGGCGAAGCTACATTTATGCTGGTGCTCAGACGCCGACTGTCAGAATGTGTGGACCTCGGACGGATCGCCCTCCCGCACCCAAGATTTAGCCCGCTATCCCAATAGGATAGCGGGTTTTTCTTTGACCAAATTCCGCGCCCCCAAATCGCCGTGGAAGCCTCGTGGAAGCACCCGGCGCGCAAACCCGGGCACAGCAGGGGTTTGGATCACGTAAGGGGAAGGTCCTCGGCGTTGGCGGTTGCCCCGTCGCAGGCGCGCCTTCCTATTGAAGCTCACATGAAGCGCAGCAATGGCGGCGGCCTCGAGCGCGACACGCGTCGCGGCTGAAGGTCCCTCCGGAGTGTTGTTGGGCTTATGGAAGGCGGCAGGGGACGCCGTCGGACGCTCGAATTCGGCGAGGGTCGGTGACACATCCCCGTCGCCTGCGCTCGTCACTGGCCTAGATCAGCCCCGCCGAGGCTGAACGCAGAGCGGCTTAACCCCGTCCACTTCTGCAGGGGGACGATCACTTTCGGCAATACGGGAGCTCAACGGATCGCGCCGTGACCGTAACCGGCATTAAATGCCTCGCGGCATCAGCCAACTGATCATGCCGTCTCGCCTACGGGACTTGAAAAGTTATAACTTCGGGGCTGTCAGTCGACGAGGAGAGAGTCTCCAAACAATCTTCAGGCGTAACAAATCCACGACCGGGCACCCAAGAGGGGTGTTCGTCGCCGTCTAGGATTAGCATTGCGTTGCGAAATGAGGCGGGGAGGCGCTCGATGAGCGCTTTGCGATCCTGCTCCCACCAAACGTCGGAGCTGTTGACACGAAAACGGCTCATCCACTGCGGCCCCACGATCAGTAGAGCGGGCCCACTTGGGGCGCATGCATAGTTCGTGCGCATCGCCAGTGTGCGCATCACTTCTGCGAAACGGGTTGCATAAGCCTCATCCTTATTGACGTCAGCGAAGTACTGGACTTCCGGGATCACAACGTCACGCACATGGGCTGAAAAATCGCGCTGAAAGCCGAAGAAGGTCTCAGGTTCAGCCATAAGTTGCTCTACCGTTTTGCCTGAGGCCACCCGGCGCGCTTCGATATATTCGAACAGGCCACGAGGTGGGGTGCCGTGAAGGACGATCACAGAGCCCTCGGTCACGTGCAGCTTACGGTGTCCCAGCGGCGCGAGATAGTTGCCGCAGGATGAAGAGCACTCCCCATCCACCACGATCTCAGCCTTATCGCGAAATAGTCGGCGACCAATCCTCATCGCGGCCGCCATATCTCCACCAGCCGTGTCCAAGACGACCACCTTGATCGGCTCCGAAGCGCCCTCGATCGATGCCGCTAAGTCGGGCGTAATCTCTTGCCTAAGGCACACCGTGCCTTCCGCGATCTCGAAGCCTTTGCCTTGACACTGTGCCACAGCGGTCGAGACTATAGAGGACACATCCTGGCCTCTCGCCTCGCCAGCAAACATTGGGGACGTTAAAACGCCGAGCGCAAACAGGGCGGCAGGTCTCAAGATCAACGGGATATCCTTTTAATCACGGTGAAGTTAGGAGGCGACCGAGATCGCCTCCCCCGATCACTCGATCACGAAGTGGTTTCTTGCTGAGGCGGCGGGGAGGTGTCGCGCGTGCACGACCAAGACCCCGATCCGCGTGAAGTACAAGTCCACGATCCGCCCATTAGGCCTTCCACATACTCTTCCATCACTCCTGGATCATCGGTGTTGGGCGGCCCATCAGCACCGGCGACAATTTCGATTTCATCTTGATTGAGATCACGCATGAGAAATCTCCCCTCTCCAAAGACGCCAGACCAGCGTCAGCTTAAGGTTGACATAAATCCCTCTTTGGTTGTCAAGCTCCTTCTGTAACGTCGTTTCCCGGCTGCGTCGCGATGACGCGATCGCACGGACCGGGCGCGTCAGGGGAATAAGAAGACCATGAGTTCGACAGAGGCGGCTCCGACAAGATCACGGCTGTTCCGAGATGAAGTGCTGAACATCGGAAGAGCTCGCCTTGAAGGTTCCGTCATTCTCAGGTCGCCGCCTCGGGTCCGAGTTTTCACAGCAATGATCGTGGCCTCGACTTTCTCAATCGGCACCCTGCTATTGTGCGCGCCGCTAGCGCAGAGAGTCACTGCGCAAGGCAGCCTCGTTCCTTCAGGCGGCCTGGTTCGGATCGCCGCAACCTCAGCTGGAGTGATAGACGCAGTCCATGTCGGTGAAGGTGATGATGTTAGAGCAGATCAGCCAATCGCGACATTCAGATCCACTACCGCAATCGATGGACGAGGTGTCTACGAGCAGGCCGCAACACTGATACGGACCCGTCAAGCAGCAGAGCAGGACCGCTCTGGTGGGGAGATCAGCGCTCTTGAGAACGAGCGCCAAGGCTTGAAGGAACGGCGCCGCTTGCTGGTGCTTTCAATGGATCAAGCGCGCGTGCGTCAGCAGGTGCATGCAGAACAAATGGCTGTCGCTCAGGAGGGATTGGATCGCGCTGAGCGCATCGCTGAAAGAGGCTTTCTTCCGCTATCCGATCTAGATGCTCGCAAGAACGCTGTCCTCGGCCTTAGGCAGACGGCGACGAACCTCAGAGAGCAACGTCTATCGCTCGACCGCGAACTTGTTGAAGTCGATTCGAGGCTGACGGCGATTCCAATGGAGATGGACGCTGTCAGGGCTGCGGCAGTCTCGACCTCAACTCAAACCGCACTTCAGGAAGTCGATTTAAAAAGCGCTTCAGCCTACGCTATCACTACGCCTGTCCCTGGACGAATAGCGGCGCTGTCGGTCAAGCCTGGCGAGGCAATCACGGCGAGTTCTGCATTGGCGTTCGTCGTGCCCGAGGGCGACGCTATGGAGGTCCAGCTTCTGGTGCCGAGCCGCTCTATTGGTCTGATTGAAAACGGACAGAAGGTGCGGATCCGATACCACGCCTTTCCCTTCCAGCGGTACGGATCAGGCGAGGGCGCGGTGTCCTCGATCTCCCGATCAGCTATTTCAGTCGCTGACCTTGGGCAGAACGTCGATGCTGGCGCCATGAACGACGAGCCCATGTTCCGCGTAACGGTGAAATTGAACAGCCAATCTATCCGCGTAGGAGAACGCGATATCGCCCTGCTGCCCGGCACTCTGCTTCAAGCAGACATCGAGGTTGAACGGTCATCGCTCATTCAACGACTGCTCCGGCCTAGCAAACTCGCGCAGGACTAGGCTTAATGACCGCAGAGAAGATCGGCCAAGCCACAAGACGTCTTCCAATAGTTCTGAGCAGCGAGGCCGCTGAGTGCGGTCTCGCCTGTATTGTCATGATCGCAAATGGTCTTGGCCATGACATCGATCTGGCGTGGCTTCGGCGGCGTAGACCCGTCTCACTCAGCGGCCTGACTTTGCGGGGTGCCATCGACATCGCAGCTGGGCTGGAACTTGCCGCTAGACCGGTGCGCGCTGATCTTGAAGAGCTAGTCGATCTGAAAACGCCAGCCATTCTGCATTGGGACCTCAATCATTTCGTTGTCTTGAAATCAGCCACACGCCGGGGGATTGTCATCCACGATCCGGCGCGGGGTGTTCGGCGGATGTCACTTTCAGAAGCCTCGCCTCACTTCACCGGAGTAGCGGTCGAGTTCAGTCGATCGGCGAACTTCAGCGCATTGTCTTCCCGCACGTCCATCCGATTTAAATCCTTGTGGTCGGATAGCCGAGGCATTGGTGCAGCCGCAGCCCAAATAATAGGACTCGCCGCTGTTCTTCAGGTGCTGACCTTCGCACTGCCCTTCCAAGTGCAACTCGCGGTCGATGAAGCGATCGGCAATGCGGACCTTAATTTTCTAACGGTGCTCGCTTTCGCCTTCATCGGCGTCGCCGTCATGAGAACTGGCGTGGATATACTCCGCTCTATGCTGCTCCAAGTATTCAGTGCCAGCGCAGGCTACCAAATCGTCGGAAACGTCGTCGCCCATATGATGCGACTTAGAACGGAGTGGTTTGAGAAGCGACATGTCGGCGATATCCTTTCCCGATTGCGGTCTGCTCAGGTTGTCCAGGACATCGCGACAACGACCGTCGTCATGTCGATCTTGGATGCGGCTATGGCGACCGTGGCCCTCGCATTGATCGCCCTGTACTCGCCCATGATCGCAGGGGTCGCGATAGGATTCACCGCCGTTAGCCTAGGGCTCAGTTGGTGGGTCGCTCGTCCTCTCGCGGAACGTGGCCGCATCGAGATTTCGGAACGCGCCCGTGAACAGACTCATCTGATGGAGACGATCCGAGCTGCCTCGACCTTGAAGTTGATGGGGCACGAGACAATCCGGGAGGTGGAGTGGCGTAATCTTTTTGTACGCGCCGTCAACGCTAGTCTTGGTGTTGGTCGTCTCCGCGTGATGCTAGCAGGCGCTCAAAATCTTCTGTCAGGTCTCCAACAGGTCGTCGTGGTGTGGTTTGCGGCCACACTTGTAATCGGAGGCAAGGGCCTGACAGTCGGGATGATGTTCGCGGTCCTGTCCTTTCGTCAAACCTTCTCAGATCGAATGGCCGCGCTTCTCTCCCAACTTGTTCAGATCAGGTTAGCAAACCTTCACCTCGACCGCTTATCGGACATCGTCACAGAACCCCGAGACGGGAACGCGGGCATGCTGATGACTGGGGCTACCGCTCCATTTCGAGGCGGGATCGCCTTTGACAAGGTATCTTTTGGATACGGCGCAGATCAGGAACCTGTCCTGCGGGATGTATCGTTCACTATCAGCCCTGGAGAATTTGTCGCGATCTCGGGCGCCTCAGGTTCGGGCAAATCCACCCTGCTCAAGCTTCTGCTCGGTCTGCTGCAGCCGACATCTGGCCAAATCCTTTTGGATGGCGCTCCAGCCAACGATGAGAGTTGGCGTCGTTTCCGTCAAGCTGCAGGGGTTGTCGTACAAGACGACCGACTGTTCTCAGGGAGCATCGCTGACAACATCAGCTTCTTTGATCCTGAAACCACCTTTGACAGCGTGGTCTCTGCCGCGCGCGCAGCCAGCATTCACGACGAAATTATGCATATGCCGATGCAGTACGAGAGCCTAGTTGGCGATATGGGTAGTTCGCTTTCTGGTGGGCAAAAGCAGAGGGTTTTGATCGCGCGGGCGATATATCGTCAGCCGAGCGTTCTGGTGCTTGATGAGGGTACAGCTAATCTAGACCCAACTAACGAGCGGGTTATCTCCGAAGCAGTCGCGGAAATGGGAGCGACTCGAATCGTCGTTTCTCATCGTTCTGAGCTCATCACATATGTGAACCGAATGCTTGTGGTTGCAGCCGGCGGGATCACTGACGTCGAGACGGTCGTGGCAGCGCGCATGCGGTCGCAAGCCGTTTCTGAACCACCAGAGCCTCCTGAACATACGCGCTACTCTCCGGGATTGAGTGCATAATTTTCAGCCTTATCAGACTTGAACGAGCCGCAACTTGATGGCCGCCTGAGGCGTTGGCTGCTGTTTGACATGACGTGCCCCCACCCCACTCGTCCCCAGATCCTCTGAGACCAGCCTGAGCCGACCTCTGCGTCGAGCTCGTAGTATTGCATGGACCGTTACGCGGCTGCTTCGAGCATCAGGATACGTGCGTGCGCCTTACGCGTAAGACGGAATAGTGTTATGATTTCACGAATACACCATCTAGGATGTATACGGTTAGTATTGCCGCCGTATTCGGGCTCGGCGATCCACCAGTGGCGGCCGGGTTTCAGCGGCCCGGTCGCGGCGCCAAACTCCCGCCAGCGGGCGAAGTCCCTCGTCCCGCCCTGCGCAGGAGGAGATCAGCCGTGGAGCATTTTGCCGGTCTGGACGTGTCGATGGAGGAGACGGCGGTGTGCGTCGTCGATACCGAGGGGACGGTGCTGATGCGCTGCTCCGTTCTTACCGATCCCGAAGCGATCGCGACGGTGCTGGCGCCGTTCGCGCGGACTTTGCGCCGCGTCGGGCACGAGGCGGGTTCGTTGTCGCCGTGGCTTCAGCCCGGTCTGAAGGCCCTGGGCGTGCCGGTGGTCTGTCTGGAAACCCGCCATGTCCGCGCGACAATGGCGGCCCAGCGCAACAAGACCGACGCCGCCGACGCGCTGGGCCTGGCCCATCTGATGCGCACCGGCTGGTTCCGCCAGGCCCATGTGAAGACCGACCAGGCCTACCGGCTGCGGCTGTTGCTGATCCAGCGCCGTAACCTGAAGCGCAAGTTCCTCGATCTGGAGAACACCATCCGCCACTCGTTGAAGAGCTTCGGCGTGCGGTTGAACAAGGTCGGTCGCGGCGGCTTCGATGCGGCGGTGCGCACGGCGTCGGCCGACGATCCGCTGACCGCCGAGTTGATGGACTGCATGCTCGAAGCCCGCGCCGCGCTGTGGAAACAGTACCTCAAACTGCACGATCTGGTGGTCAAGATCGTCGCTCAGGACGCCCTGTGCCGACGGCTTATGGCGATCCCCGGCGTAGGGCCGATCACCGCCCTGACCTTCGTCACGGCGATCGACGATCCGGCCCGGTTCCGCCGCTCGCGCAACGTCGCCGCCTACTTCGGACTGACGTCCAAACGTTGGCAGTCCGGCTCGTCGATCGACATCCAGGGCCGCATCAGCAAGGCCGGCGACCCCGATGTTCGACGCGCGCTCTACGAGGCCGCCAGCGCCATGCTGACGCGCTTCAAGGGCACGACGGCGCTCAAGACCTGGGGCATGAAGCTCGCCAAACGCTGCCACAAGAAGGCGGTCGTGGCGGTCGCCCGCAAGCTCGCGGTGATCATGCACGCCATGTGGCGCGACGGCACCGAGTACCTCGACCGACCTGCCGACAGCACCTCCACGACCACGACCTCGGCCAAGGACCGCAAGCTTCTCGGAGCCTGTGCATGACCGGGATCATCCCCATACGCGACGCGGCTGCGGCCGCCTGAACGCAAGGAGATCCGCTTCGGCGGAGAGAAAGGGCGCAGACCATGGAATGCGGGAAGCACGATATCTTGCCTGTGGCCGGAGTGATCCAGGACCACGCTCGAGTGCCTGTGACGATGCCCCGCGAGTCCGATAGCAGCATGTGCCTCGACGGCTCGACGACCGCTCAGACGGTCCCAAGCCCGCCGTCGATGAGCCCGGAAGAGTGCACGGCGCGCCTCGACTTCTCCCAAGAAACACGGATCCAACCTCAAAGCGTCGATTCTCGCGTCTACTCGTCCATCGGAGTACACTGGAGACCATCAGAGAAAGGAAGACGGTCATGCCGAAGAAGAAAGAGAAGAGCCCGATTAAGAGGGCAAGATAAAAGCCGCCTTCGCCCGCGCCGACCGCCTCCAAGCCGAGGCCAGAACGGCCCTCGCTCTAATCGACAGGCTCGAAGCCGCGATCCTGGCCAAGGCGTTCCGGGGCGAACTGGTCGCGCAGGACCCGAACGACGAACCGGCCGCGGTCCTGCTGGAGCGCATCCGCACCCGCCGCGCCGCCGAGCCCAAGGCCAAGCGCGGCCGACGACCGAAACTGACGTCCTGAGACGGCAAGGGGGAAGCATGAACGAGGCGGGTTTCAGAGAGATGCTGCTGGCGCGTGGAAACGCGCCGACCGGGGTCGAGACCCGGATCAGCTATCTCAAGACCATCGAGAAGAACCTGTCGGGCCTGGGCCTGCCCTTCGCCGATCTGGATGCGGCGTTCGAGGCCGACGGGCTGACCTCGGTCATTCACGCGGTGCGCGGCCTGATCGCCGACCACAAGGCGGGCGGGATGGATTATCGCCTGCTGTTTCCGCAGTCGATGAACCCTCGCAATCGTCTCGCGAACCTGCCCACTTTTCTGAAACACTATCGCGATTATCGATCGGGAGGCGGCATGGCCGACAGCGACGCCGGCCGCATTCGCCAATATGCGCTGAAAGACTTCGTCGAGCCGGCCCGTGAGCGGGGCGAGGCGAGCGTCACCATTCGGGCCGGCGACCTGCACAATGCGCTGGGCCTGAGCAACGCCCACGCCAATGTGTGCCAGGCTCTGCGCGGTCGCCTTTTTCGCAGTCTGGCGGGCGTCGGCGAGCCGACCGTGACCGGACCGGAGAACAGCTCGACCACGACCTTTGTCTTCAACCTGGCGTCACAGGTCGCTGCGCCGCCTCCGCAACCAAGGCCGTTAGCGAAAGTCATGAGCCAGACGACGCCCCCCACCAACCTGATCCTCTACGGCCCGCCCGGCACCGGAAAGACCTTCGCCACGGCGCGCGAAGCGGTGAAGCTGTGTTCGCCAGGCGTGAACCTGGATGACCGCGCCGCTGTCGAGGCCGAGTATCGGCGGCTGGTCGAGGCGCGACAGGTGGAGTTCGTCACCTTCCACCAGTCGTACAGCTATGAGGACTTCGTCGAGGGCCTGCGCCCGCCGGTCTCGAGCAAGGACGGGGAGGGGGACGAGGACAAGTCGGGCTTCCGCCTGGAGGTCAGCCCCGGCGTCTTCCACCGCATCGCCACCCGCGCCGCCGCCAGCAAGGGCTCGACCGGCAAGAGCTTCGACCTGACCGGACGGCAGGTGTTCAAGATGTCCATCGGCGAGGCGGCCAATCCCGAGGACGCCTATCTGTTCGAGGAGTCGCTGGAGAACGGCTACGCCCTTCTCGGCTTCGGCGAGATCGACTGGAGCGATGATCGGTTCGCCAAACGCGACGCCATGATCGAAGCCTGGAAGGAGGAACAGCCCGACGCCGAGCCGCCGACCCCGCGCAGCGCCTCGGTTCAATGCCCGGACATGTTCCGCAACTGGATCAAGCCGGGCGACATCGTCATCGTCTCCAAGGGCAACGGCAGTTTCCGCGCCATCGGCGAGGTCGCCGGACCCTACAAATATGCGCCCCGCGAGGATGGCGGCTATTTCCATCGACGCGCCGTCAACTGGCTCTGGAGCGACCGAACCGGCGTCCCCGTCGAGGAGATCTACGCCAAGCGGTTCAGCATGCGCACGCTGTACATGCTGACGCCGTCGGACCTGAATATGGTCGCCCTGGAACGTTACATCACCAGCCAGGAGCCCGGGGGTCCGCCCGAGCCCTTCGTCCTGATCATCGACGAGATCAACCGCGCCAACATCTCAAAGGTCTTCGGCGAACTGATCACTTTGCTGGAGCCGGATAAGCGGACCACGCCGGAGGGCGGTGGCCTGACGGTGCGTCTGCCCTATTCGAAACAGCCGTTCGGCGTGCCCGCCAACCTGCACGTCATCGGCACCATGAATACGGCGGACCGATCCATCGCTCTGCTCGACACGGCTCTACGTCGCCGCTTTGAGTTCCGCGAACTGATGCCGGACCCGGACCTGCCCGAACTGAGGGCGGCCAGCGCGCGGTGCGGCGTCGATCTGAGCAAGCTGCTTCGAACCCTGAATGACCGGATCGAGTATCTGTTCGATCGGGAACATCAGATCGGCCACGCCTATTTCATCAAATGCGCCTCGCGCGAGGACGTGGACGCCGTCATGCGTCACAAGGTGATCCCGCTGCTGGCGGAGTACTTCTACGAGGACTGGAGCAAGGTCGCTCTGGTGCTCGGTGATGCGGCCGCGAGCAAGCCAGGCCGGTTCCTGGATCGCACGGAGCTGAAGCCCCCGTCCGGTTCCGAATTTGAGGGCGGCGATACACGCTGGCGCTGGACGGTGCGGACTACTTTCGCAGCCGACGCCTACGCCGAATTTCAGTGATCCGCCGTACGATCCTCGAGTGGGGGTCGCTTCCGTACGGGGAGGGCGATGACGCAATCCCTGAGGGCGCGGCCGACCGCCTGATGGCCGTCGTCCGCGCCTCGCCCCTGGGCGGCAAGGACGGCGGCAGAATTCTGACGCATGGTCGTCGTGCCCTGGGCGCACGGCAGGTAGTTGGGGTGCTGGCCGCCGACGGCGTCGCTCTGGAGATCCTGCCCAAGATCGACGTACCTGGAGCGGACGGCGCCGCAGCTTACGGCCAAATTCGTCAACGCCTGGTCCATATGCTTGCGGTCGCCCTTGATCTCGACATCGCCGCCGGCGCCATGGCGGAATTGAGTTGGCAGAAGGAGACCTTGCTCGAGATCCTGATCGGGCTGTTCGCGCGCAAGCTGGCCGATGAGGTGCGCAAAGGTATGCCGCGTCGCTACCTGGCCCACGAAGACGATCTGACGTCCGTGCGGGGGCGACTGGACATCACGCGTCAGTTCACCGCTTTGACCGCGCGGCCGGACCGGCTCGCCTGCCGCTACGATGATCTGTCGCCCGACATCGTTTTGAACCAGATCATGAAGGCGGCGTTGGAGCGGCTGATCCGGGTTTCGGCGTCAGCTGAAAACCAGCGCCGCCTGCGGGAACTCGCTTTCTTTTATGCCGACATCAGCAGTGTGCCGCCTAGCGCCCTAGCCTGGGATAGTCTGATCCTGGATCGGACCAACCGTCGGTGGCGAGAGCTGGTCGAGCTCGCGCGCCTTCTGCTCGGCGACAGGTTCCAGACCACATCGAGCGGCGCCACACGGGGATTTTCCCTGACCTTCGACATGAGCCGCCTGTTTGAGTCGTATGTTGCGCGTAAGCTCAAGAAGGCCCTGGCGGGTACGGACCTGACCGTGCATCCGCAGGGCGGCCGGCTTTATTGTCTCGAAGAGTCTGAGACCGGGGCCAGTCGTTTCATGACCAAGCCCGACATACTGGTGAAGCGCAAAGGCGTGGTCGAGTTGATCATCGACACCAAATGGAAGCGCGTCGCTCGCCAGATAGATGACGCCAAGCGAGGCGTCAGCCAGAACGATATCTACCAGATGATTGCCTATGGGCAGCTGTATGACTGCGCGGATCTGGTGCTACTTTATCCGGACCACGTTGAACGGGGGGCGAGCGCCAGCGTGTTCGGAACCTACAGGATCACGGGCACTGCACGGCTCCTGCGAGGCGCGACCGTCGGCTTGCACGGGGATTGCAAGGCCGAGCTTCAGGCCCTCACGCATCTTACGGTTTGATTCAAGATCGGTCTTTGCCGAGAGGTGCTGTCAGGTTAAGCGCGCCGATGCAAAGCTTCCTCAGCCCGCATTGACTCAGATCGTAACCGCTGCCCACGCGGCGTCGGCGCGGAAACGCCGAAGAGTTGGGCGGCTACCCGGGGACGCCCTCACCTGGTGGCTTGACCTCGCCAGACCAAAGACGGGCGGGCCGACCCGACCCGACCCGACCCGACCCGACCCGACCCGTGACGGGGTGGTTGGGATCATCGGAATCTTGTTCGGCGCGACGTCATGCCTCGTCAAATAATGGCGTCCCGTGGACCGCCGAAGGCGGAGGTTGCGCTCGCTCTTTGAACGGCTAAGACAGTTGAATGATCAACGACGCCATCCTTAAGCTCGTCAAAGAGCACTACGCGCGCGAAGAACATGTTCTGCTCCTGTCCCATCTGGGCAAGGCTCTGAAAGATCTGAAGCTGTGGCCGATCGAGAGCGACGGGCGGTCGGCGCTGCACGATATCATCGCTGATGTCGAAGGCGTCACCGTCATCCGGGACGACGACGCGCCCTCTTTCATTCTCGTGACCTTGACGGGCGACGAGGCCCGCGGTCGGGCCGCTATCGAAGATCACAAGCGTCGCGTCTTCCTGAGAACCTTGCCGCGCGCCCTTCTCTTGGCCTTTACCCTTGACCTGGCCGAGGGGCAGGTGATGTCGGTTAATCTCGACGGACGGCTTTCCTACCAAGGCGGTCCCGAAGTGGCGGCGGGTCATACACCCGTCGATGAGGAGTTTCGGCGCCCAGGCCTTGATGTCCGCGAGATCCGGGACCTGCGTCCCTCGGATGTGGTTGACCTAGAGGCGAAGGTCCGGGGATGGTGCCGTCGATACGGAGTGGCTCCCGAGTCCCTCGCTAAGAAGCAAGTCGAGTGGGCGCGGCGCCTCCGGGAGGCGCGCACCGAACTCGCGCCGCCTCCGCCGGCTCCAGATCCAGGCAACGCCCTCGAACGTCTCTATGCGGCTCAGGATCCGGCGCAGGTCCAATTTCTGAGAATCCCGATGGATCTGGCGTTGACACTCAGTCGCCTGCCCTGAATGGCGAGAGACCGGCGTAAACACGTAAAAGCCAAGACCTCCAGTCACATGTACATAGTGGCCGGTTTGCCGCGCACTGTGCATCAGCGCGCCCTTGATGAAGTGGAGAAGAAGGGATCAGGACTGATCCTGAAAGGCGCACCCTCGCCGGACGACGGTGCCCTCTATTCGTCCGCCCTCGTCGAACAACTCATCAGAGCCTCCGGCGAGTTCGCCATCAAGCGGCGGCAAGCCAGCAAGGACGCACCGACGCCCGCGTCGATCACGTTGCTCTACGTTCCTTCGCCGGACCAGGAGCAGCTCCTGTCAGTCTTCGACTTTGCCGTGATGGCGGTTCCTTTGCCTCGCCTGAGCGCCTGGGGCGCGGACGGACGACAACTGCGACACAGGCTGGACGTCGTAATCGAGGAGATGGCCGCAGCGATCCGTCCGTCGGGACAGGCGCGCACCAATCTCGCCGCCGTACAACAGAGGCTGGATCGCCAATCCGATGATGAGGCGCTGCTGTTACCGCCCCGCAATTTTCTCACGCAGGACGGCGACCTCACACTTGTGATGCGGGACTACCGTTCCAGCATGCGGTTGTGGGACGACCGCCTCGCGGACCTCGGTCCCACCGCCCTGTCTCATGAGGATGTGCCGCTGAGGATCGATTCGCAGCAAACTCGGCGCCCGTTCGTCGATGCACGCGGCATGGCGTTCTTTATTGCCCATCCGAAGGCCTATGACGGCGAGGCCCGGGAGGTCGTCGATTCCAAGGATGTTGCAGGGACGCTCCAGGTGCTGCGAAGCCTGTATCGTTTCGGTGGCTCGCTTGCGCGCGGCCTGCACCATGATGCGCAACGCAGTGACGGGAGCGCTCTAGGCGGTGCCGAGTTCACCTGCAGTGAGAAGGGACGTGTTTCCAGCACGTCTGCATACGCCAACGTCTATCCGAACGATCGCGTCAGGGCAGCCGAACTGAAGGCTGTGAAATAGATAATGCGCCGACCACCCATATCGGGGGTACGGCGATTACCTAACAGCGCCTATCATCCATCAGCCGGTCGATGAGATTCCTCTCATCGTATCGCTCAAGCCGCAGCCGAAGCGATAGGCCCGAAGGCCGTCGGATCTCGAAGCCTCAGCTCCGGCGCTTTCTCCTAACTGCCGTTAGGATCGGCGCGATGCCCATAGGGCTCCAGATATGCTTCTTAAATGGCATTGCTCACCATTCTGTCAACATCGTACTTCCGCTGTCATGCGGCCTGCTGGCCGGGAACGGCGTCATGAATGGCTGCGGTGCTATGGAACTCACGAACAGGCGTGCGGGCCTCTCTAAGCCGGACTCTCTTGCGATCGCGCAATGCACAAAGATGTTGAAATGACACTAGGTTTGACGAACTCAGAGCGGTGGGGTGCAAGTGGGCGTAGTTGTTCAGACGGGCTCGTGCGCTTGTCGAAGAATCAGATCCAGCCCTACGCCAGTGGCGGCGAACTTACGAATCTGCCAGCGCTGGACGTCAGGTCTTGAGCGGTGAGCTACTGACTGCTGGTGGCGTGTTGCTGACGTCAGGGGCGTGCCCGAGCCCGCACTCTGCAGCTAAGCGCTGAATCTTAAAACAGGTGTGAGGTGAATCGGGGTGCGAGCTCCCGCACCCAACAATACCTCACACTCCGGCGTGAGGCTCTGATCTGAAGAAACCCCACGAGCTACGGCCGTGGGGTTTTCTGCGTTCTGGGCCGCACTAAGACCCAACAGGACGGCCAAGCTGTCGTGTGACCTGCCCCCCGCTGGTCCCGCGATCATAATGGGAGTCCGCAGGCTTCATAGCGGATCTTGGGCTCCGGTGGGAGCGGCCGGGCGGCGCAGCTATTCACGTCGCGCAGCCGACCGGCCGCGTGGTTCAGCCGCACGGTCTCCGGCGCGAGGCCATCATGGGCGGAATGCGGTCGGACGTAGTTGTAGTCGTGCCGCCACCGGTCGATCACGGCCCGGGCTTCCGCCAGGGTCGTGAACACCTCCTCGTTCAGGCACTCGTCCCGGAACTTGCCGTTGAAGCTTTCGACGAAGCCGTTCTGCGGGGGCTTGCCGGGATTGATGTAGCGCCAGCCGACTCCGGTCCGGTTGGACCATTCCAGCATCGCCCGTGATGTCATCTCCGTGCCATTGTCGCTGACGATCAGCGCAGGCTGGCCACGCCGGACGATCAGCGCATCCAGCTCGCGCGCCATGCGTCGGCCGCCGATCGAGGTGTCCACCACCAGCGCCAGGGCCTCGCGCGTGAAGTCGTCCACGATGTACAGAATGCGGAAGCGCCGACCCCACGACAGCGCGTCCGCCACGAAGTCCAGGCTCCAGCGCTGGTTCGGTCCGTCCGGCTCGGTCCATGGGCGTCCGTATCCCGGTCGCTCGCTTCCGCCCCCGCACTGCCAGACCCTCTTCCCGATAGAGTCGGAACAACTTCTTCTTATTCAGGCTGACGCCCTCCCGTTCCAACAGGATGCCCAAGGACGAGTAGCGTGTTGTGGTCACTGGTTGAGCCCACTCAGGACGGCCAATCAGGATGTCCGCTTGTCGCCAAGCAGCACTGCGGGTTTATGGCAGGCTTTTGCTTCGCGCTCCGCTCAGCTCAGAGTTCTGGGGTCCTGATGAACGTCCTGCTGCCTGAATATCTGGCTTGCTTTCGCGACAGCGGTCTTGATCACGGGGCCCGCCGCAGGGTCAGCCGCGATCGCCCGGCCGACCCCGGCGGTCCAGTGAGAGATGAGCAGGGCGTCCACCCGCGTCAAATGCGGCGCCTGGCCGCTAAGGAAGTTCAGGGTGCCTAGGCCCCGGCTGTAACGCACCCGGGCGGCGAAGTTCGACAAGGCGGGATCGCGCGTGGCCGCCAGGAAGAAGGCTTCCAGCGCACGGGACCGGGGTGCGGTGCGGCCGATCTCGATGAAGGACAGGATGTGCGCCCCGATGTCGCCATGGGCGGCTTGGCCGGCGCCGGCGCGGCGGGCGGACTGGACGATGCTGTCATAGAGCCAGGCGTAGCCGGCCTCAGCCAGCGCCGACCGCGTGGGAAAGTGATGGGTCACGGCCCCCAGGCTGACACCGGCTGCGGCGGCGACGGCGCGGTGGGTAAGAGCCGCCTCTCCCCCTTCATCCACCGCCTGAACGACCGCCTCTGCGATGCGGGCGGCGGCAGGCGCGAGGACCGGAAAGTCGACGGCCTGACGTGACAGGGTCTCGGCGCCTTCTCTCCAGGGCGTCGGACGCGCCAACAGGGCAGGCTCGCCGGTCAATCGCGCCGTCAGGCGCACGCACACCTCCTCCAGGCCGGCGCGGTCATGCATCGGACGCCAGCGCACGAGATGTCCCAGTCTTTCCGAGTGCAGGACGGCGGCGACGATCGGGGCCTGATCCGCCGGCAGCGAGAAAAGGGGCAGGGCGCGCGTCCAGAAATGTTCCCATAGCCGCAGCCAGGCTGCGGCGTCTTCGGAGGGGCCCCAGGCCGCCTGCAGGAAGGCCGAGGCCTCGGCCTGGGCCAGGACGCGCCCGTCGCTCCAGTGATCGATCAGGGCGGCGGCGAAGGCGGGAAAGGCTTCGAATGGCCAGGGTGGGGAGGCGTCGACATCGACGAGCCGTTGCTCGAGCCAGAGGGATGCGCGCGCGACAGCTTCGGCCTGCGCTACGCCGTACAGTCGTTCTATTGATTCAAAATGATAGTTGACCGCCGAGGCGGACACTCCGGCGCGTACCGCGACGCTGCGGGCTGTGGCGCCCGCCGGGCCAGCATCGGCCATCTGCAAAAGGAAGGCGTCCACAAGTTCACCCGCCCGCCCGGCGGGGGGCGGTGTAGAAGTAATGACGGGTTCGGACGACAGCGGCACGCCGTGTGTGTGCCCTGTTCCTAGGCCGACCGCAACGGCGGAGTGTCGCGTCATCGAGCTGTCGCAATAGGGTCTCAGATCGACAGAACAACTGTTCTAAATTTGCGAAACAAACCTTCTAAACGGCCTCATTCAATCGTCGACAGGGGGTGTCGCCATGTCTCTCATTCGTTCCTTCCATTCCTCGAAATCGGCGCTCGGCGCCGGCTCCGCCGCCCTGGCGCTGCTGGCGGCCGGAGCGGCCCAGGCCCAGACCGCAGCCGAAACCCAGGCGCAGGTTCAGGACGCCCAGGCGGTGGACGAGATCGTCGTCACCGCCTCGCCGATCGTCGGCAGTCAGCGGGCCGCGTTGAACCAGCAGCGCAACGCCGACAACCTGATCAACGTCATAGCCGCCGACACCGTCGGCCAATTTCCCGACCAGAACTCGGCCGCCGCCCTGGCTCGTCTGCCGGCCGTGGCTGTCCAGCGAGACCAGGGTCAGGAACGCTATCTGCAGGTGCGCGGCGGCCCTAACCGCTGGACCAGCGTGTCGGTGGACGGCGTCAACATCATTGGCGTCGATGAAGGTGGCGTGTCGCGCGCCTTCCGCTTCGACGCGGTCCCGGCCGTGATCCTGAGCGCGCTGGAGGTCAACAAGTCGCTGACCCCCGACCTGCCGGGCGAGGCCATCCTGGCGCGCGTCAACCTGCGCACCTTCTCGCCGTTTGAACGGAGCGGCTTCCATGCCTACGGCGACGTCGGTTACGGCCAGATGGAGCTGGGCGAGGGTCCCCAGGAACAGGCGGCCCTGCGCGGGTCTTGGTCGAATGACACCTTCGGCGTGATGGCGGCGGCCTCGCACTACGAGCGCGAGCAGATCACCGACAACCGCGAATTTTCCTACGACGCCGACACCGGCCTGCCTGAGGCGTTCGACATCCGCAACTATCGGGTCACCCGCTCCAGCGAGGCGGCCATGCTGGGCCTGGCCTTCCGCCCGGCCGACGGCCACGAGCTGTTCTTCAAGACCCTGTATTCGAACTTCAACGACGACGAAGAACGCAATCAGTATGTGCTGGAACTGGCCGACGCCGCCAGCGGGACGATCGGCGCGGACTCGGGCGATCTGGCCGGAGTGCCCGTCACCGGCGCCTTCAACTATGGTGAATACCGCAACGACAACTGGATCAGCACCTTGGGCGGCGACCATCATATGGCCGACTGGGACCTGACCTGGCGGATCAACTACACCGAGACTGAGAACACGACCTATCTGCCGCTAATGCGTCAGATGTGGGTCAATCCGCTGACCTCGCCGTCTCTGAGCTATGACCGGTCCAATCCGAATCTGCCGATTATAGATCTGTACGACACGGTGCTGGGGGCGACCGGCCTGACTCGCGGCCCAGCCCGAGACAGTCTTAGCCAGGGCAATCCCACACTGAACCTGCTGATCCCGATCGTCAGCGCGGTGAACACCGAAAGCTGGGTCTACAAGGCTGACGCCAGCCGCATCTTCCAAATCGGCGGGCGCGAGGTCGAGGTTTCGGGTGGTGTGGAATACGACACGCGGGACGTCACAGGCTCGGCCATCAGCACCACTTCGGTTCTGGTCTTCCCCGCCCTGCTGCCGCGGATCGGCGCGACGTTCAACGCCGCGGATTATGTCACCGACCAGCCCTGGCATACCGGCTTCCCGCTCGGCTTTGGCATCAACTGGGTAGACAACAAGGCGATGCGCCGCGACATCGACGACATCCTGAACCAGTTGCAGGACGCCGGCCTTTACGATCCCGCCGCCCTGACGCCGCCCAACAGCGTCTACAATATCCAGGAAGACCTGTTCGCCGGCTACGCCATGGCCAAGTTCCAGGCTGGCCCGGCCCAGATCGTAGCGGGGCTGCGGGTCGAACACCTGTCACAGGACATCGGCGGCTTCGTGCCTGACGCCACCGGCTTCACCGCCGTGAACGCCAGCCAGGACGACACCAGCCTGTTCCCCAGCATCAATGTGAAGTTTGATCTCACGGACGACATTCTGCTGCGTCTGTCGGCCCAGACCGGGATCGCCCGCCCATCCTTCTCGGTGGTGCGCACCAGCGCTTCGATCGACGACACCGGCGAGACGGTGACCGCAGGCAATCCCTATCTGGAGCCCGAACGCACCTGGGGCGGCGACGTCTCGCTGGAGTGGTACCTGCCGGGCGCTGGCCTGGCCTCGGTCGGCGGGTTCTACCGGAATGTCGACCACGTCCTGTTCGACAGCCAGACCGTGGTCGAGGACGACCTGTTCGACGCCCCAGGCCTGGATCGCACCGGCTATGACTACATCACCACCCTCAACGGCGGGGAGGGCAAGCTGTATGGTGTGGAGATCGCCTATCTGCAGCAGTTCGTCTTCCTGCCAGGCGCGTGGAGCGGCTTCGGCTTCCAAGGCAATCTGTCGCTGCTGAGCGGCGACTTCAAGGCGCCGGACGGCCGCACTGTCGACTTCCCCGGCGTGTCCGACACCATCGCCAACGCCTCGATCTTCTACGAGAACTACGGCCTGTCGGCGCGCGTCAGCTACCAGTGGCGTTCGGAGTGGATCGACACCCTCAGCTTCGCCGGCTTCGGCGACCAGATGCGCGACGCCTATGAAAACCTGGATCTGTCGGTCCGCTATGCGATCAACGACAACGTCTCGGTCTATTTCGACGCCAACAACCTCAGCGACGAGACCTATGTCGCCTATGAGGGCGACGCGCTCCATCCGACCGAGGTCGAGCAGGTGGGGCGTCGCTACCTAGCCGGGCTGCGCTTCCGCTTCTGATCCCCATCGAAAGAGGATATTCGAGATGAAGAGACTTCTTGTCTGCGTCGCCGCCCTGATCTTGGCGACCCAGCCAGCCCAGGCGGCGATCGCCCAGGCCGCTCCGGCTGAACAATCGACGCACCAGCGGCTGCTGCCGTTGCAAGGCGTGCAAAACGCCCGCGACATCGGCGGCTATCGCACCACCGATGGCCGCACGGTGAAGTGGGACGTGATCTACCGAACCGCCGAACTGTCGCACCTGACCGCTCAGGACAAGGCCCTGCTGGAGGCGCGCGGCCTTCGCTCCGTCCACGACCTGCGCTCTGTCGATGAACGCCGCGATCAGCCGACGGTCTGGACCGGCGAGGGCGCCCCGGCCGTCACCGCCTTCGACTATTCGATGGACCTGTCCGGTTTCGCCGCCCTGTTCCAGGGCGACGTCACGGCTGATCGGGCGCGGGATGTGTTCGCCGCCTCCTATCCCGAAATGCTGAAGATGCAGCGCCCTCAACAGCGCGCCCTGTTCGCCGACCTGCTGAAGGGTGAAGGCGTGGTCCTCTATCACTGCTCGGCGGGCAAGGACCGCACGGGCATCGCCACTGCCCTGATCTTGTCGGCCCTGGGCGTGCCGCGCGAGACCATTCTAGAGGACTATGAGTTGTCCAACCTATACTACCGTCCCGATCCGACCGGCGCGGACGCCAGCGACAATCCGCAGGCGGCGGCGTTCATGCGGCTCCCCGAGGACGTGCGCGCCATCTTTATGGGTGTCGATGCTCGTTACCTCCAGGCCGTCTTCGACCTCATCGACCGCGATTATGGGTCGGTCGAGATCTACCTGGACCGGGAACTGCAAGTCGACGCTGCCGACATCCAGCGCCTACGGTTGCTCTATACGGTTTGACCTGGATGGCCGCTCCACCTTCGGAGCGGCCGTGTCCGGCCATCTCGGCGGAATACCGCTCTTCGACCTCCCGTGCGGCAGATCCCGATCTGCCCGCCTGAAGTAAAAGCGACATCAACTCGTCGAGTTTCCGTTACGCGCTGCTTCTATATCCGCCCCTTCGGTAAGGGGCTGCCAGTTGAGTCACGAGCACGAGGTGGGGCAGGCGCTGGTGACGCACAATCGTGTGCTTCTCGCCTATGTCCGACGGAGACTGGCGTCGAGCGCTGATGCGGAAGATGTCGCGCAGGAGGCCATTCTGCGTGTTCTTTCCCGGGCGCGCGTGGCGCTGATCACCGATCCGCTGTCCTATGCGATGCGGGCCGCCCGCAATATTCTGATCGATCGCGCGCGCCGGTCGGACTCCACGCCCTTTGACGATTTTGGCGACGCGGACCATCAAGCCGACGACGCCGCGTCCCCTTTGGAAGCGCTGGACATGAGCCAACGACTGCGCCTGTGTCAGAAAGCCCTGGACGCTATGCCCGCCGTGCGCCGCGAGGTGTTCGTAAGACGCCGCGCCGGCGAGGAATCCTATGAACATATCGCCGGCGAATTGAACATGTCGGTCGAGGCGGTTCATAAACACTATAGTCGCGCCGCTCAGACGCTTCGCAAGACGGCGGAGGGGCGTCATGCCGATTGAAACTTTTGACGCTCGCGACGACCGGGCGGCGGCCCTTTGGGCGGATGAAAAACAGGGGGGCGGCTGGACCCCCGCGCGGCAGTCCGATCTGGACGCCTGGCTGGCGGGACGGCCTGATCGACAGCGGCTGCTGCAGCAGCACGAGGCCCTGATCGCCGATCCGGCCGTCCTGTGGGCGGCGCGGCGAGCGGCTCACAGCAGGGTGAAGCCGGGCCTGTTCGCCTCTACGCCGGTCTGGATGAAGGTCTGGGCGCCGGCGGGGCTGGCCGCCTGTGTCGCCTGCGCGGCTCTGTTCGGCGCAATCTCCTCCCTTCGGGGAGATCTGATCGTGGGGCGCCGCGGTGCTCCGCAAGCCGTGGCCCTGGCGGATGGGTCGGCGGTCCGGCTGAATGGCGCGAGCCAGGTGCGTGTTCTGCTGGGCGACACGGAACGGCGACTGCGACTGGACGGAGAAGGCTTCTTCGAAGTCGCCCACGACGCCGGACGCCCCTTCACTGTGGAAGCCGAAGGGGTTCGGGTCACCGCCGTCGGCACGCGGTTCAACGTGGACACGCTCGAGACCCCCGACGGCCCGATGGTCGAGGTCGTGGTGTTCGAAGGCGCCGTCGATGTGGCGCCGAACAAGGGGGCTGTTGTGAGAATCCGAGCCGGAGAGCGCGTGCGGGTGCTGAAGGCCGGTGTGCAACGCGCTCGCCTGCGACAAGCCGAGGCCGAGACGGACCTTCCATCCTGGACCAAGGGCTGGCTGGAACTGGACGAGACGACCCTGATCAGCGTGATCGACGATCTGAAGCGGACCACGGGGGTGGAGGTCTCGCTCTCTGATCCGCAACTTGGCCGCGCGCTCGTCAGCGGCCGCTTCTCTTACGAAAATCCCGAGAACGCCTTGGCCGCGATCGCCCGGCTTCATGGGCTCAGACTGATCCGAAAAGACGCCGGTCACTATCTGCTGTCTGAAGCTTAGGTGACGGATAGAGCAAGTTTTCAAGACGGGTGTCAGGACTGCGAAGTCGGTCGTCTTCCCCAATAGCGGCCAGGTTCGGCCGCGGGGGATCTATCATATGCGTATTTACAAGACTGGCCTCCTTGCGGCGGCCGCCGTCGCCGTCCTGACGTCCGCCGCCGCCCCGGCCCAGGCCTGGCAGGCCGCCAGCAGCGCCGAGGCGCGCGCCACCTTCAATATCCCGGCGCAGGACCTGGGGCGCGCGATCCAGACCCTGTCACGTCAGACCGGCCTGCAGATTGTCTTCGACCCTGAACTTACGCGCGGGCTGCGGGCGCAGGCCGTTTCCGGCTCGATGACGCCCCGCGAGGCGCTCCGTCGGATGATTGCGGGGTCCGGGGTTGAGGCGCGCGAGGTGCGCGGCGTTCTGACCCTGGTGCGTCAGTCGGCCGAGGCCTTGACGCCCAGCCCGGATGCGACGGTGTTGGAGGAGGTCCTGGTGGTCGGCTACGCCGCCGGCATGCGCCGCTCGCTGGACGCCAAGCGCGACGCCGACTTTATCTCTGACGTCATCAGCGCCGACGACATGGGCGACCTGCCGGCTAACAATGTGGCCGAGTCCCTGTCGCGCCTGCCTGGCGTCAACGCCGTGCGCAACCACACTACGGGCGAGGGCGACCGCATCACCATCCGCGGCCTGTCGACCGAGTTGAACAACTACACCATGAACGGCGTCCGCATCGGCGGCACCGGTTCGCCGGACGACAGCTTTTATCGCGGCGTGCGCCTCAGCTTTCTGCCGCCGGAAGGCATCGACTCCATCACTGTGGTCAAGAGCCTGACGCCGGACCGCGACGGCGACGCCCTGGGCGGCTCCATCGACATCCGCACCCCCACGGCCTTCGACCATAAGCCGACCTATGGCGTCCTGTCGGCCTCGGCCGGGTTTCTGGACAAGTTCGACGACAAGGCCTCGGGCGAAGTCTCAGGCTCCTTTGGGCGCCAGTTCAATGACCACTGGGGCGTGTTCGTCACCGCCAGCTGGTCGCGACGCAAGTCCCAGTTCGAACAGAACGGCGTCGATGGCGATAACCAGCCTCCGGTCTGGTACGAAGACAGCGAGAGCCTAGGCTGGGATACCAGTACTTTCGTTCTGCGCGGCATGAACTTGGCGTTCGGCGAGACCGAGGTCGAGCGCAAGGGGCTGAACGCCAGTCTCGACTATCGCGGCGATAACCACGACTTTCACTTTCGCGGCCAGTTCAATGAATACACTCAAGACGAGTTCGACAACCGCCTGAACTTCCGCAACGACACGTCGAAAAACTCGACGCGACTGACCCAGGTGGACAAGACCGCCACCGACCTGGCCAGTCCGGACGACGCCATCATAGGTTCGGGCGCCAAGGGCAATATCTATTCCTATACCACAGCCCAGATCGTTGACCGGGACGGCGACGGCGTCATCACCGACGCGGATCGATCGACCAAATCCTACTACACGCTGAACGGCGCCTCGGGGACCTGGGATCCGCAGGGCTTCCGCCTGCGTCGCTTCTGGGAAGGCTCGCGCGAGACCGGCTCGCTGATGTCGCTGAACCTGGGCGGCGTCAGCCGCTACGGCGATGTGAAGGTGGATTACGACCTGTCCTACGCCAAGTCCGAGGACAATATCGACGACAGCTACGAGATGGAGTTCCGCAGCGACAAATACGGCTGGCTGGGCAACGAGGGCGTCGATATCGTCAACTTCGGTGACAGCCGCTTCCCGAAATGGGTGTTGAATGACGCCGGCATGGCGGCGGTCCAGGACCCGTCCGAATATGACTACGCCGGCCTGTCCGGCGAGGTCGGCGGGGCGCAGGAGGATCTGTGGCAGGGTCAGTTCAACGCTGAATGGCGGCCCGTCTCTCCCTGGCTGGAGTCGGTGAAGGGTGGGGCAAAATTCTATTCCTCCAAACGCTCGACCTATAGCGGCGAATTCCTCGATCTGGACGCGGATGGGACCCTGGCGGACTTCTCGGCCTTCTACGGCAAGGAGGTCACGAACCTGTTCGACGGCGAATATACGGGCCTCTACCGCCTGGGCGTGGTGCTGGATAACCAGGCCATGTTGGCGGAACTGAGCCGGGCGATGAACGGCGACAGCAGCTTCTTCGAAGGCTTCGCCACCGACCCTTCCAGCGCCGAACTCAGTAACGAGGACAGTTTCGAGTTCAAGGAAGACATTCTCGCCGGCTATCTGATGGCCACGGCCCGCTTCGGCGACGCCCAGATCATCGGCGGCCTGCGGGTCGAGAGCACGCGCAATGACATCTCGGCCTATGTGCTGGACGAGGTTCAGGGCGAGCGGTTCACGACGGACAAGAGCGACTTCGTCAATGTCCTGCCCTCGATCCATCTGAACTATGCGCTGAACCGCAACACCAAGGTGCGCGCGGCGATCTGGACCAGCTTCGCCCGTCCCGACATCGCCCGCATGACGTCGGCGCGGGAATACAGCTACGACACCGATCCGGACGGCGACGGCGACGAAAACCCCACCTCGGACTGGGTGCTGATCGGCATCGAACAGGGCAACCCCGATCTGAAGCCGATGAAGGCGATCAACTACGACCTGTCGATCGAACGCTACAACGGCGACACCGGCGCCTATTCGCTGGGTCTGTTCTACAAGGATATCGAGAACTTCCTGTTCCGCTCGGCCTCCAGCAACATCCGCGACGGCACCGCAGGGGTGAACATCGGGCCGGACGGCGTCACCATCTCCATGCCCAACAACGGCAAATGGGCCGAGGTTTACGGGGTCGAGATGAGCGCCCAACAGATCTTCTACTGGTTGCCGGGCGCCCTGTCGGGCTTGGGCGCCAGCGTGAACGTGACGCTGCAGCGCTCGGAGGCCGAGACCGGGATTTCGTGGCACCCTGAGGGGTACACCCTGCCGCTGATGGAGACGCCCGAGGCCATCGCCAATGTGCAGCTGTTTTGGCAGTACAGCGGATGGGAAGCCTATGCCGCCTACAGCTACCAGTCGGAGTTCCTCGAAGGCATTCAGGACTTCGGAAATAATCCCTACGAGCAGGACTATGAGTTCGTGGACCTGAACGTGCGGCGCAAACTGTGGGGCGGCGCCACCGCCTCGCTGCAGGTGCAGAACCTCTTCGACAACCACACCTACTGGTACACGGCCGGTTCGAGCACGGCCTCCAGCCGGGCCTATATCAAGAACGGGCGGTCGATCTCGCTCGGCCTGACCTACGTCTTCTGAGGGTGACGAAAATGATGCTTGTTCGCACCCTCATGCTCGGGGCCGCTGTCGCGGCCCTGGGCGTCTCCACCTTCGTCCAGGCCCAGGCGCAGACGCAGCGTCCGGATCGACCCGAACCGGCGCCGGTCCAGGCGTCGGAACGTCCCATAGCCCCGGCTTCGGTCCAGCCGGAGCGGATCATTCTGAACCTGACCGCTGATCCGGCGCATCAGATGGCCGTCACCTGGCGCACCGCGCCGGGCCTGGACGGTCAGGTGGAGTTCGCCGAGGCCCTGGACGGGCCGGACTTCATCGCCTCAGCCGTTCGCATGACCGCAACCACCGACGACGCGGTCCTGGCAGTGCGCGAGGCGGCGGACTTCCGCGCCGCCTATCATTCGGCCGTGATGACGGGGCTGAAGCCGGCGACCGTCTATGTCTATCGCGTCGGTTCGGGCGGGGTCTGGTCGGAGTGGCTGCAGTTCAGGACGGCGGCTGCGACGCCCGAGCCCTTCACCTTCCTGTATTTCGGCGACATGCAGAACAATATCCTCAGCGAGGCGTCACGCACGCTGAGGATGGGCTTCCGCAAAGCCGGCGACGCGGCCTTCGTCATCCACGCCGGCGACCTGATCAACCGACACGACAGCGACAACGAGTGGGGCGAATGGTTCGCCTCGGGCGGCTTCCTGTACGCCCAGACCCCGCAGATGCCGACGCCGGGCAATCACGAATACGGCCGCGGCCCGATCCTGAACCCGCAATGGCGCCGGCAGTTCACCCTGCCGGAGACCGGACCGGCGGGCGTCGAGCGGCTGAAGGAAACCGCCTGGACCGTCGATTATCAGGGGCTGCGCCTGATCTCGATCGACGCCCCGCTGTTCCATGGCGACGAGGCCATGCGGGCCGAAATGGTGCGGTGGCTGGACCAGATTCTGGCCGATAATCCGAACCGCTGGACGGTGCTGTTCCTGCACTTCCCGCTGTTCTCGATCGATCCCGACCGCGACAACAGCCGGGTTCGCGACGCCTTGAAGCCTCTGATCGACAAATATGGCGTGGACCTGGTGCTTCAGGCCCATGACCATGGCTATGCGCGCGGCGCCATAGGCGAGGGCGCCATGAGCAACGCCGGGCCAGGGCACAGATCGGACCATGGCTCGACCTATGTCGTCTCTGTCGCCGGTCCGAAGATGTATCCGGTGGCGAACCTGACCTGGGCCGATCGGATGGCGGAGCGGACGCAGACGTTCCAGACCCTGGACGTGTCGCAGGAGGCGGTGGTCTATCGCGCCTTTACCGCGACGGGTCGGGAACTGGACGCTTTCCGACTGTCGAAGGGGGAGGACGGAGTGGGCAGGGTGGAAACACTCACCCTAGGGGGCGTCAACGCAGGACAGCGCTAGAGGCTGAGGCGCCTGATGTGAATCAATAAGGCTTTCCGCGGTGTGATGTTCTGCTTCAGGGCGCTGGCTGTTGGAGGTCGGCGTCCGGGCGGACGGATCGGGTGGGTAGGGGCGAGTACAGGCCGGGGCAGAATGCCGACAAACTGATCATTGCCGTCTTGGGTATGACAGCGACAGTCTTCGACGGACAAAGTTAGCCTTGATCTACAAGAAGACCGGAAACCTATCCGACCGCCCGCTTCCCGGAACGTTCATCGGGATGCCGGTTGTCTTTCTCAGGATGAATAATTTGAAACCTCAGACGCCATGGTCGTGACCTCGCGGATGCGCTTAGCTGTAGTTCATGCAGAGCGTGAGCCGTTGATGAATCTGACAACCATGGCCGGTGTTGGAAGGCGGTTGGACCGCATGGGGCTCCGTGACGTCCGGGCAATGTTGCTCGGTCTAAGCGTGCTGTTCACAGGATATCTGGTCGCGTTCGCGACGACCTTAGATCAGCCGCTGATCGCGTCGCTCGGCTTTGCCGGCATCAACACCCTGTCTGTCTGCGGCCCCGCGCTATTGTTTCGTCCGATCGTGTTTCGGCTTGCAGCTAGTTCGCGCGGCGAGCTTGCCATATTGCTTCTTCCGCTGCTCGCTGCGACCTTCTCGGTCGCGTGGTACTTCTGCAGTCTGGCCGGCTTCGCCTTGTCGCCGAACTGGCCGAGCGAGGGGCTCAGAGTCGCTCCTTTCGGGGCGGGCGCGCTGAGTTGGCAACTTTTTCAAGGTGTTACCGTCTACGGTGCGCTCGCGCTATTCGTCTATTGGCGCCAGGCGATCAGCGATCCGAAGCCCGCCGCAGACCCTCTTCCCGTCTCGGGCGCGGTTCCGATCGTTCTGAGGACGCCGCCCACATCTCTGATGGTCCGCTGCGACAAGGAAATGGCTCCAGTCATGATGTCGGAGCTTGTGAGGATCGCCGGCGTGGACGGCTACTCCGAGATTGTCACCACCGCTCGAAGCATTCTCTCCACCACGTCCCTGTCGCGCTTTGACGAAATCCTGCCGCAAGATCAGTTCGTGCGGGCTCATCGCTCGCACATTGTTCGTCTCGCCGCGATTCACCACGTCGAGTCCGCTGGGAACGCCCGACTGCTGTTGCGAATGAGCGATGGAATATCCATCACGACCAGCCGGGCCGGAGCAAGGCGGCTGCGCGAGCTGGCCGTCTAGGGTCGCACAGCGTCGATTGATCGCGACTCGCGTTGGTTCGCAGGATTTTTCTCCCCGCCCGGTCACAACGGCTAACGTCCTTCGCAGTCGATCAGGAAAGCGGGGCCCAAGGTGAACCAGTCAAAAGCCGCAATGTGGCGCCTCGCGCTTGCAGTCAGCAGCGTCCTGTCTCTCGGGGCGATCGCCTGCGCACCCCCGCCCGCGCCCGCCACTGTGGCTCAAGCGTCCGGCGACAGTCGAACAGCGGCGCCCAGTCGAGCCGCCGAGGCCGCGATCGCGGAGATTGTCCGGCGGCATGGCATCGTCACGGCGGGCATCGGCATCATTCGAGACGGGGAGTTGGTTTGGGAACGCTATCTGGGCGAACAGTCCCCCGGGATCCCGGCAGGACCCGAGACGCAGTTCAACGTCGCCTCGATCACGAAGACCGTGACAGCCGAAACGGTTCTGCGTTTGGCGGACCAAGGACAGTTGTCCCTCGATGAGCCGATGGTCGACTACTGGCTGGATCCGGACATCGCCGATGATCCCCGTCGGCTCGCCTTGACGCCGCGTACAGCGCTCAACCATTCAACCGGCTTTCCGAACTGGCGCTTCTTCCTGCCCGGCGGCCGGTTGGCCTTTCAGTCAGGGCCCGGGGAACGCTACAGTTATTCCGGCGAAGGGATGGAATATCTGGCGCGGTTCGCCGAGCGGAAGCTCGGCCGACCGTTCCCGGACCTCGTGCAGGAGGTCGTTTTCGGACCTGTCGGAATGACCCATACGAGCCTTCTCGCCAGGCGCGGGGAGGCTGCGACTTCCATCGCCCGGCCTGCCGATGAGGCCGGTCAGTTTCCGGGATATTATTGCCGGCCCGCCGAACAAGGCGGCGGCTGCCGCCCGGAGGGAAGCTATTCCGCCGCCGACGACATGGTCACCACGGTTCGCGACTACGCCCTGTTCTTGCGGGCCGTGGCGACGGCGGAGGGGTACAGCGCAGGAATGGCTGCGGATCGCGATCGTGTCCAGACCGACAAGGGAAATCAGGCGATCGTCGACTGCGCGGCGCCATCATCGACCCTCTGTCCTGATCATCAGGGTTACGGGCTGGGCTTCAATATCTTGAGGTTTGGCAATGCGGTCGTTCTCGAGCACGGTGGGGCGGACTGGTCCGAAGTGAGCCTCGCCTATATCGGGAACCCCTCGAAATCTGGGGTCATCATCTTCCTGAATGCGCCGAATGCGAAAGCGCTCGCTGCGATGCCGGAACTGATCGAGCAAATCGACCGGGGATCGCCCTTTCTTGGGGAATACCGCCGATGGCTGGCCAACGCACAACAGTCGTGATGACGGATTTCAGTTGGCCTGCACCAACTTGCGCAGGCATCGGGCGAAGTCGGAGTAGTCCGGCCCTTTATGGACCCTCGCGACGAACCAACCGACGTCAGCCAGGTCATCCGCATAGCTTGTATGTCGTTTTTCCGGCGCACAGCCGATGTCCGATTCTGGCGTATCTGCGGCATCAGCGAAATGACTTTGCCTGGCGCGTTTTCGGCCTACGCAGCCTATCCGACGGTAGCTGAATAATTCTCAGGATCATCCCGGCGGCGCTCAGGAGATCGCGCTCCACGCCGCCGAGGATCCCTTGACGGCGCGTGAGGTGCAGATCCTCGACTGCATCGCCGCCGGCGCGGCGAACAAGGTCATCGCCCGACGTTTGGCCGTCTCGGAAGATCCGGTGAAGACCCACATCAGGAGCATCTTTTCCAAGCTGGACGTCAGCGATCGCACCCAGGCCGTAACCACCGCCCTTCGCAGGGGGATCATCTCGTTGTGACAGATGTTGACGCCGCTTCGTCGGCGGTCAGCCAAGCCGCGTCCGCCATTGTCGCGTTCGGCCTTTTCCGGCTGGGCCGAACTGAGGCCGCGGCCTTCATGATCAAAACGCCCTGCCTGCGACTGCCGAATGGGGCCGTGTTTAGTCATCGCGGTTGCCCTCGCGCGCGACCGGCGTCGAGGGTTTCGGGGTTGTCGAGCGGGACTCGGTCCAGGTCTGGATGACCCGCACCCCTATCCGTTTGGCGACCGGCGTCGCCTGCTCGCCGAGGAGAATGCCGAGCAGGCCCAGCAGTGCGATCATCGGCGGAGCCGGCGACCTGACGTTCAGCAAGGCGTAGATCACGCCCACCAAAAGCCCGGCGCCGAGGGAGAGGATATAGGCCTGCATCCATTTTTTCCTTGGCAGCCGGGCAGATACGACCTGTCTCGTGTCGGAACCGTCGCCCTGACCCCGACCTGCGGAGGCGGCAGGTCCGGATGCGATGCGGGTCGCGCTCTCAGCGCGCGCCTTCCTGGGCGCGCTGGAAGCTCTCAATGACGGCGGCGTAGTTGGGCGCCGCCATACCATACAGACCTGCCAACTCGGCGGCCTCGGGCCGCGCCCAGGTCCGATGAAGTTCGGAGAGGACGGCATTGGTCGTGGTCGGCTTGACCCCCCCCTGAACCAGGCGGGCCAGGGTGGTGCGCGACGCCATTTCGCTGGGGTCGCCCGAAGCGTCCATCACGGCGTAGACGTCATAGCCGGCCGCCCTGGCGTCCAGGGCAGGGAAGGCGACGCAAACGCTCGTCCAGACGCCGGCCATGATCAGGGTGCGTCGTCCCGTCGAGCAGACCTGGGCGACGAAGTCCTCATTGTCCCAGGCGTTCACCTCGCCCTTGCGTGGGACGTAGACGGCATGGGGCGCGTGGGCGTGGATTTCCGGCATCAAGGGCCCGTTTGTGCCGCTCGGCTCCGAGGCGGTGGTGATGACCGGCAAGTTGAGGAGCGTCGCCAGCCGGGCGACCATCTCCACGTTGCGACGCAGATCGGCGACGGGAATGTCCTTCACGGTCTGGAACAGGCCGGACTGGTGATCGAGCAGCAGTATGACGGTGTCCGACGGATCCATCAGGGCCTGTCCGCCGCCCGTGGGCAGGACGCTCGACTTGGCGCGGGTTGTGTCTGTCATGGCGGGTCTTTCGTGGCTGTGGTGAGGAGGACGAGAAGCGATCAGCGGCGATCGGCGCCGGCCCGTTCGATGACGTCCGCGACCGCGGTCGGGTGGGAGATCATCACGGCATGACTCGCGGCGACTTCGGTGGTCGGTGCGTTGGCGCGCGCCGCCAACTGTTGCTGGGCGGCAGGCGGGATCATCCGATCCTCGGTGGCGACGAGGTAGTGGGTCGGCTTCGTCCTCCAGGCGGCCTGGCTGATGGGCCCCGCAAACGCGGCTCCGCCCCAGGGCAGCTGGGAGGCGGCCATGAAGCGAGCGTCTGCCGCAGGGACGTCTGCGCAAAACGCTTCGGCGAACTTGGTGCGATCGAGCGAGAGCCATCCGTTGTCGGCCACAATCGGAGCGGGGACGACGTCCGCCAGCGGATTGGCGACCAGGTCGGCCACGGACTCACCCGCATCCGGCACGAAGGCGGCGACATACACAAGGGCCTCCACCCTGGGATCGTTGCCGGCTTGGCTGACGACGGCGCCGCCGTAGGAATGGCCGACCAGAACCACAGGGTTCTTCGCCTGGGCGATCGAACGCGTCACGACCTCCACATCTCCGTCCAACGACTGGGTCGGGTGTTGGGTGATGAGAACTTTATGGCCTCGGCCGACCAGGATGTCATGCACCTGGCGCCAGCCCGAGCCGTCGACGAAGGCGCCGTGCACGAGGATGATCGAGAGGGGAGTTGGCATCGGGTTGGGTCCAGTTCGCGAAGCGGAAAGAGCTGCCGGTTCAGAAGATCGACGGGATCCGCCCGAAACGACGGGCGGTCCGGTTGCGTCTCGGAGCGGCACGGCGACCATCATGCCGAGCGGTCCAAACGCGAAGTAAGCTGAAGTAAAAATTCGTGCTGACCTTGAGCAGGCGCGCTTTGAGCCAAGCGCGAGGGCGTTTCGTCTGCCGTTGGTCGCTGATTTGCATCGCTTTTGACCGTTAAGGGGAGCGCACGTCTTCGGTCCGACAGCTGAGCGGCAGACGGCGGCGCTCCCAACAAGGCTTTACCCCGCTTTACGACCGCAAACGTCGCCTTTGGCCTAGGCTTCTGGGGTGCGGCGGGCCTCTCTCGGTCTCTCCGTCAGGCCTTTGACCCTTCAGAATGGACCCGCCACATGAAACGCCTTCTCCTCGCGACCGCAGCATTTGCAGCGCTTGCCCTTTCGACCCCGGCCATGGCCTTCCAGGCTGCGTCGGCGTCGTCCGCCGTCGTCCCTGCGCACACTATCCACTATCGGACCGCGACGGTGGACGGGGTGCGCATCTTCTATCGCGAAGCCGGCCCTGCGGACGCGCCTGTCGTGCTTCTCTTGCACGGCTTCCCGACCTCGTCGCACATGTTCCGCAACCTGATCCCGCTGCTGGCCGATCGCTACCATGTGATCGCCCCGGACTATCCGGGGTTCGGCCAAAGCGCGATGCCGGACCATACGGCGTTCGACTACAGCTTCGCCCACTTCGCGGACATCATCGACGGTCTGACTAACCAGATCGGCGTGACCCGCTATGCCCTGTATGTGATGGATTACGGTGCGCCCGTCGGCTATCGCCTCGCCCTCAAACGCCCCGAGCGGGTGAGCGCGCTGATCGTTCAGAACGGCAATGCCTATGAAGAGGGGCTCGGCGCCTTCTGGGACCCGGTCAAGCGGTACTGGGCGAACGAAACGCCGGCGAACCGCGCGGCCATGGGCGCCATGGTCACGCCCGAAATCACTGTCTTCCAGTACACCGACGGCATGGAAGACCGGTCGCGCATCAGTCCGGACAACTGGGTGATCGACCAAGCGCTTCTCGATCGCCCGGGCAATGACGAGATTCAGAAGGATCTGTTCCTCGACTATGGCACCAACCTTCCCCTCTATCCGCAATTCCAAGCCTATTTCCGCGAGCACCAGCCGCCGACGCTGATCGTCTGGGGCAAGAACGACAAGATCTTCCCGGAGCCGGGCGCTCATCCCTATCTGCGGGATCTCCCCAAGGCCGAAATGCACATCCTCGACTCGGGGCACTTCGTCCTTGAGGACCAACTCCATGTCGTCGGGCCGCTGATCGAGGACTTTCTGGATCGTTCGATCGGCGAGCGGCCGGGGCGCGACTAACCTCATTTATGAATACCGGACGTGACGCCCGCGTCGCCGTCCGGTCTAGGGTCCAGCCGTGCCCATGCCCCCCTTGCACGGTTGGGCCCTTCTTTTCCGATACCGGCCGCTTTACCGGTCGAGACAGTCCTGAAAGGCGACCTATGGCGACCCTGTCGCGCACTCAGTCGCTCCGTGGTTCCGTGGCTTGCGGCGTCGGTCGTTCAATGCGATCGAACCGGTCTCGGGCTCGCCACGCCGCGCTGAGCCTCATTCTGGTTTTGGGTCTGGTCGGTTGTGGAACGATATCCCGGGCTCCCGTCACGGCCGGCGAGATGGCGTCGTCGGCCTATACGGCCGAACTTGATCGTTACCGTTTCCCCTCGGCTGACGAAGGTCCGTTCTTTGTCTGGCTGGAGCGGTGGGCCGCCCAGCGTCAAGCGCTTGGCCTCGACGGGATCAAGGGACTGGCCCTGTCTGGCGGAGGGGCGAGCGGTGCGTTTGGAGCGGGGGTGTTGGTCGGCTGGAACCGGTATGGCGACCGTCCCCATTTCGACATTGTCACCGGGGTCAGCACCGGCGCCCTGGCCGCCCCGTTTGCCTTCGCCGGGGCGCGGTTTGACGAACGCCTGGCCACGGCCTACCAGGACAGGGACCTTCGCGCCCTGACCTCCGACCGTCTGGGGGTGTTGAGCAATCCCAGCCTATACCCAGCCGCCCCGCTGAAACGCCTGGTCGAGCGCTATGTCACCGACGATCTTCTGGAGGCTGTCGCCCGTGAGCACGCCGCCGGCCGTCGTCTTCTCGTCGCCACAACAAACCTCGATACGCGTGCTTCGGTCCTTTGGGATCTCGGGGCCATAGCGACCGATGCGGCGCATCCCTTGCACGGGGCCAAGGCCAAGGCGCTGTTCCGGAGGGTCTTGGTGGCGGCCGCCAGCATTCCTGGCGTGTTCCCGCCCGTCATGATGAGCGCAGATCCGAGCGGACGTATTGCGGAAATGCATGTCGACGGCGGGGTGACCGCGCCGTTCTTTCTTGTGCCGGAGACGCTGAACTTCTGGCGCCCCCAAGGGCCCATGCGACCGACCGAACTCTATCTCATCATCAACGGCCAGACCGGCTCGGAATTTGCGGCGACCCGCGGCGCCAGCGTGGCCATCATCGAACGGACCCTCGACACCCTGGGACGCGCCGACGCTCGCAGTCAGTTGCGCTTCGTCGCCGCCTTCGCCAGCCGGAACGGCGCTTCTGTCGTCTACGCCGCCATCCCCGACGGGGTGGACGCCCATCCCCTGATGTTCGACGTCCGGCACACCGCCAGCCTCTTCGCACTCGGCCGCGATCGCGCGATGGCGGGACAGGCTTTTGCGGAGCCCGGCGTGCTCGAATGGCTCGCCGGCGACGCCGTGGCGCCCGACTCCATGACGCCCGCCTTTCCAGGACCCGTCCCATGAACCTCATCACGGACCGCGGCGCTCAGATGTTTCCCGTGCTCAGCGGCGCCCAGCTGTTGGTCGCCATCGGCTTCGCGAGCGGTCCCGCTCGTGCGTTCGCGCCCGGCGAGGTGGTGTCCGCCATCGGCGCCCGGAACGCTCCGGTCTGGCTCATCGTCGAGGGCGAGGTGCGGATCATGCGGCGCGACGGCTTGGGTCATGAACGCCTCGTGACGACCTTGTCCGCCGGCCAATTCACCGGCGAGGTCAGCCAGCTCGCGGGCCGCGCCGCGATCGCGGAAGGATCGGCCGGAGCGGACGGCTGTCGCGCCTTCCCACTCGACGCCGTCCACCTTCGGGCGCTGCTGATCGGTGCGGCCGAGATCAGCGAACTCATGATGCGCGCCCTGATCCTCCGGCGCGCCGATCTGATCGAGGGCGGGGCGTCCGGGTCAATCCTCGTCGGCAGCGCCGACGAGTTCCACACACGCCGTCTGCAGAGCATGTTGATCCGCAACGGCTATCCGGTCACCCTTCTGGACGCCGATACGGATGCGGAGGGACGAGCCCTCGTTTCCCGCCTGGGCGTCGCCGTGACGGACCTTCCGCTCATGGTCTGCCCGAACGGGACAGTCCTGAGGCGCCCGACCGATCTTGAGGCCGCCACCTGTCTCGGCCTCACTCCGGAATTCGATCCCGCCGCCGTGTACGACGTCGCCATCGTCGGGGCCGGGCCGGCGGGCCTCGCCACCGCCGTTTACGCCGCATCCGAGGGCCTGTCCGTCGTCGTCCTGGATCAGCGCGCCATGGGCGGCCAGGCCGGCGCCTCGGCCCGGATCGAGAACTATCTCGGCTTCCCCACCGGGATCTCCGGCCACGCCCTAGCCGCGCGCGCCTTCAACCAGGCGCTCAAATTCGGCGCGGAGGTGGCCATTCCGATGCAGGTCGCCGCCCTTGTCTGTCCGCCGGCCGTCCGGGCCTCCGGCCTCGTAGAGCTCCGGCTGACGAACGGGGAGGTTCTGCGAGCACGGTCCGTCGTTATCGCCTCCGGCGCCCGCTATCGCCGTCCCGCCATCAAGCAACTGGACGTCTTCGAGGGGACCGGGATCTCATATTGGGCGACGCCGGTCGAAGCTGCGCTCTGCGCGGGAGAAGAAGTCGCTGTGGTCGGCGCCGGCAACTCGGCCGGCCAGGCCGTCGTCTTCCTCGCATCCAGGGTGTCCAGGCTCCGCCTGCTGGTGCGAGGCAAAAGCCTGCAGACTTCGATGTCCAAATATCTGATCGATCGAATCGCGGCCCTGCCCAATGTGGAGGTGCATCTGCGAACGGAGATCGTGTCTCTCGAAGGCGATTGTTCAACCGGCCTGCAAGGCGCGACCTGCCGCAATCGTGATACGGGCGCCGTGGAGGCCTTGGCGTTACGCCACCTGTTCCTGTTCATCGGCGCTGATCCGAACGCCGACTGGGCGCGGGACTGCGTGGCGACCGACGACCGAGGCTTCATCTTGACGGGAGCCTCCGACCTGCCGCTCGAGACCACCTGTCCGGGCGTGTTCGCAATCGGCGACGTTCGGGCAGGATCGACCAAGCGGGTGGCCGCAGCCGTCGGAGAGGGAGCGGCCGTGGTCTCCCAGCTTCACCGCCGGCTGGCTTCGCTCAAACGCGCCTGAAGGGATTTTCCGGCTCGTCCCCTGTCTCGCGGGGAATGTCATCGACCCCGGTCAGCTTGCGCAGCGATTCCACCAAGCCATGATGGCCCGGCGCCCTGCGCAGGGTCCGGCCGCGCCGGCGATACTGGATCAGATAGAAGCGCTTGCCCTTCGGCATCACCCGGACGCCGAATCCCGGCTGTTCGCCGTCGAACGATGTAGTCCTTGGCGCAGGCCCCCACACGGTCACCACGCGCTTGCTCAATTTCTCGCCAGCCATCTCCAAGACCTTTCCAGCATATCCGCCGCCTCCCGGGCCGGTCGATCCGTGGAAGCGAGACGGAAGCGTTCGGCCGAAAAACGGGGCGAAGCGGTTCGCCGGCGGCAGTTGGATGCAGGGATACGAGATCCCCGCATCCAACCGCGAGAGGCTCTATGCCTGAATGAACGCCAGCAGGTCGGCGTTGACGACGTCCGGATGGGTCGCGAACAGCCCATGGGACAGGCCGGGATAGGTCTTTAGCGTTCCGTTCGACAACAGTTTGATCGCCTGATGCGCGGAGGCGTCGATCGGCACGACCTGATCGTCCTCGCCGTGAAGCAGGAGCACCGGCAGCGAGACGGCTTTCAGGTCCGCGGTGAAGTCGGTCTCGGAGAAGGCGGTGATGCAGTCGTAGTGGGCCTTTGCGCCGCCCGCCATGCCCTGGCGCCACCAGTTGCGGATCAAGCCTTCGCTCACCTCCGCCCCTTCGCGGTTGAAGCCGTAGAAGGGACCCGACGGCACATCGAGGAAGAATTGCGCGCGGTTGTGCTTGAGCGCATCGCGGAACCCGTCGAACACCGACATCGGCAGTCCGCCGGGATAGTCCGCAGTGGCCAACATGATCGGCGGCACGGCGCCGATCAGCACGGCCTTGGCGACGCGGCCGGGCCGGCTGCGGGCGACGTAGCGGATCACCTCGCCCCCGCCGGTGGAGTGACCGATATGGACGGCGTTCTTCAGGTCGAGCGCCTCCGCCAGTCCCGCGACGTCCGCGGCGTAGGTGTCCATGTCATTACCGGTGTCGGTCTGGTCCGATCGGCCGTGGCCGCGGCGATCATGGGCGATGACGCGAAATCCCTTGTCCAGGAAGAACAGCATCTGGTTGTCCCAGTCGTCGGCGCTGAGGGGCCAGCCGTGGTGGAAGACGATCGGTTGTGCGTCCTTGGGGCCCCAGTCCTTGTAGAACAGGCGAGTGTCGTCGGAGAGGGTCAGGTAGGTCATGGCTATGTCCTTTGAGGGGGGAGACAAAGATCGATCGGTCTGAAGCGATCAGTTCGACTGGTCGCCGGTGCTTCTGGCGGCCTGGTCGATGACGTCGGCGACGGCGCGCGGTTGTGAGATCATCGGGACGTGGCTGGCGCGAATCTCGACCTTGACGGCGCCGATCTTCTCCGCTTGCTGACGCAGCATGGCCGGGGCGATGGCGGCGTCCTCGGTGGCGACGATGAACCAGCTCGGACGCGTTCTCCAGGCGGCCTGGGTGACCGGCGTAGCGAAGACCGACATGGCGATCGGAACCTGAGAGTCGCGCATGAAGGCGGCGTCGGCGTCGCTGACGTCGGCGGCGAACCCTTCCTGGAAGCGCTCGGCCTTGATGAAGCCGAACCCGTCGGCCTGTTCCTCGATCACGAAGGTCGAGGGGATGCCGAAGCCCTCGTACTGGTCGCCGGCCGTCTCGCCCACATCGGGCGTCAGGGCGGAGACATAGACCAGCCCCTTCACCTTTTCATCCACGCCGGCCTCGGTGATCACCACGCCGCCCCACGAGTGGCCGACAAGAATGGTTCCGCCGTCCTGGCGGGCGAGGGCGCGCCGCGTGGCGGCTACGTCGTCTGCCAGGGAGGTGAGGGGGTTCTGGACGATGGTCACCCGGTAGCCGCGAGCGGTCAGGTCGTCATAAACCACGCGCCAGCCCGAGCCGTCGGCGAAGGCGCCGTGAACCAGGACGACGTTGCGGACGGTCTGAGATGCGGGAATCGTCTGGACGGACTGAGCCTGAGCGGCTCCGCCAATGCTGGCGGCGCCGACGGCGGCGAGGAGGATGTTGCGGAACTTGATCATGGTCGTTTCTTTCAGAGCTGGCTTGGATGGAGCATGGTCGCGATAACAGTTATTGCGCTAATAGAAGATGTGTGAACTACGGGAGCTATGTCAAGCTAATATTTATCGCGATATATCAAATTCCAACTTTTCGGAGTCTGAGGCGGGGTGCCGGGCATGGAGTCAGCCGTCATGATGGTCGGAAGGAACGCCAAGTGGGCCTTGGGGGCGGGGGATCGCGGGGCTCTGATGTCAGACGTCTCCAGAGGGCCGATTATTCCCACCGGCTGGATTTTTCAGTGCGCCCGCTTCGAAGCGCGTTGCATCCAGTTCACCGATCCTCCTGCCATGAGACGGGCAGGACGAGGCGGACCCATCGGTCTTGTTAAGAGAATAATTATCGCGATATAACTCTCGTCCTGTGCAGGAGCGAGTAGGTCGGAATGTCCAAATCCAAAGGTCCCATCCCGATGGATGACCAGCTTTGTTTCACCGTCTATTCGACCGGCATGGCCATCCAGCGGGCGTACAAGCCCCTGCTGGACGCCTTGGGCGTCACCTATCCGCAGTATCTCGTGATGAACGTCCTGTGGCGGGAGGACGGCCGGACTGTCGGCGAAATCGCGGACGAATTGGCGCTGGAGCCCAGCACCATGACGCCCTTGTTGAAACGGCTGGAAGCCGCAGGCCTTGTCCGGCGGGCGCGCAACCCTGCGAATGAGCGGCAGGTGGTGATCACCCTGACCGGCGAGGGGCAAGCCTTGCGCGAGCGCGCAGGGTGTCTGGGCGAGGCCCTGTTGAACGCCTCAGGCCAGACCATGCCCGAGCTCGGCGACCTCAACATGCGCCTCAAGTCCCTGCGCGACGCCGTCTACGAAAGCCTGGGGTCGCGCAAGCCTTCGCACGGCTAGGGGAGAGCCGGAGATCCTCGGCGGATGCGGCCCGGGCTTCCGCCCTCGATCATGCCCCGGGCGTGATCGCTACCGGTCAGACGGTCGGGGTCGTTCCGCTGTCGATGATGAAATCGCCGCCAGTGATGGCGGCGATCTGTCCGACGCGAGCACGCTCGCGCGTCCTTGATGGCGCGCCGCCAGAGGTCGGGGCCGCCGTCGGATCAGGTTGGCGGGCGCCGTCACAGCCTAGGCGGAAGGGCTCAGGGGAAGGTTTGCCGGCGCACGTTTTCGGCGACAGGAAGCAGATCAGCCGAGGCGCGGGGCGCAACGACGCTGAAGCCGAGGCCGTTCTCCGACCAGGTCACGCCGTCGAGCGACCCATAGGACCGCTCGGACATGGGGCGGTTCCTGTCGATCTCCATCGGCCGCACCATCACCGTCAGCCGGTCGCCGAACGTCCCATCGTAGACGAACAGGGCGGCCGGGCCGTTGGGAGTCGTTACAAGTCGTCCGCCAAGGAAACTATAGCCGGCGCCCTGCAGATCAGGGGCCTGGACCGGCGCGTCGAGACGTTCGGACACCCAGCGCGTCAGCGTCGCGCGCTGGTCGGAAGCCAGCTCGACGGGACGGAGCGTGTCGGAGGCGTAGACGGTGTAGTTGTCGACGGCCTCGCGGCCCAGCGCATCGATCCCCCGCGCGGGCGGCGCGACCGCCGCCCGCCCAAACCAACCCGACAAGCCGCCGATGCAGAGGATGGCGACGGCCGCCGCGAACCGATGTCTTCCGGCCAGGGCCTTTCGGCGACGTTCGGCGAGGGCTTTCAGACTGAGTTCCGCAGGCAGGGCCTGGTCAGCGAGGGGCGCCAGGGCCTCTCGCAAAGCCTCGCCCTGTCGGCGGTAAGCCGCTAGGCGGGCCTGTTCTTCCGGGTGGGCGTCCAGATAGCGCTGCACTGCGGCGTGCCGGTCCTCTTCGAGCGCGCCGTCAAGAAAGGCATGAAGCTCGTCTTCGCCAATCGGGCGGTCGGCGGTCATTTGACCCTCCTGAGATGCGATTTGACGGGCGCGCCTTCGGCCAGGGCCGCGGCCAGGCGGGCGCGTCCGCGCGAGAGACGCGACATGACCGTGCCGAGCGGTACGCCCAGAACAGGGGCGGCTTCAGCATAGGGCAGGCCCTCGACCGTCACCAGCAGGATCACGCTGCGGTATTCATCTGGCAAACTATCCAAGGCGCGCAGAACATCGGCGCGGGCCAGCCCATGCTCCTGCGCCGGCGCCACGGACAGCGATCTTGGATCGACCGTGTCGATCGGCGCCATCACGCCCCGTCGACTCAGCTTGCGCCACCGGTTGACCGCCAGATTGTGCAGTATGGCGTAAAGCCAGCTGCGCGTGTCGTTGTCGGCGCGGCGCTGGCCCCAGCGGGCGACCGCACGCTCCAGACAGTCCTGGACAAGGTCGTCGGCCTCGGTCGGATCGCGAACCAGGGCGTTGGCGTAACGCCGCAGCCCTGGGATCACCGGTTCGATCAAATGCTCCATGTCCGTCATGCGTGCACCCTAGGGCTCCAGGACTTGGATCTGCACCGGGGCGCCGGGCAGGACCGCCGTGCCGGATGCGATCACCAGGTAGCGGCGGGGCGCGCCCTGTTCGGCGCGCACCTGTTGGCGGATGGGCCCCAGCGCATTGACTATGGCGCCGCCGGCGGGATTGGTCGTGAAGGCGGCGATCGGCTCAAGGGGGCCGGAGCCGTCCGGCGTCTGCGCCAGGGCCAGGACATAGGGCGAGCGCGGCCTCAGTCCGGACACCGCCCCCTGAACGACCTGAATCAGGCCCTGATCATACAGGCTGATGGTTGTGCCGGCCTCCGTCCCGTCGCTGACGCGCATGCGGATCAGGACCGAACCGCCCTCTGACCGGGGCTGCAGATTCTGGTCGCCTGCGCCGGTGGGGACCGCGCCGGGCACATAGACGAGCGCCTGGGGCGCCTGGCCGACGCCCACATTGGCCACGACCGTGTTGGAGGCGGTGTCGATCACCGCCAGTTCACCGGCGTTCTCCAGTCCGACATAAATCCGCGAACCGTCGGGCGACGCCCAGAGGCCATGGGGCAAGGCGCCGACGGGGATGGTCGCAACGGGGCTGAAGTCGTCGGTGCGGAAGACCTTGACGACGTTTTTCCCGCCCACGGTGACATAGGCGAACTGGCCGTGCTCAGTTCGGGCGAAGTTGACGTGGTTGGTGAGGGGGCCCGTGTCCAGCGTCGTAAGCACATCGAACGGCGGGCGGGCGTTGAAGGCCATCGCCTTGCCGATGTCCTTGAGGGTGAACCAGACCTGCGAGCCGTCCGGCGAGGCGGCGATATTGGGGCAGAAGGCGCTGGGCTGGGCGACTTCCCCGACGATCTCATGGGCCGCCACATCCACCACCACCGTCTTGGGATTGAACGATGAGCAGATGTAGCCGTAGCGGCCGTCCGGCGAGAAGATGGTCATGCCCGGTCCGCCCGGCGTCCTGATGCGGCGAATTTCTTCGTAGCTGACCGGGTCGATCACCGAAACATAGTCCTCGCCGCGCACCGTCACCCACAACTCCCTGCCGTCAGGCGTGAAGAAGGCCTCGTGCGGAGACCGGCCGATATAGGCGACATGCTTCACCACATTGGTCGCCGTGTCGATGAAGCTGACCGAGTTGGAGCCGATCGACACCACGGCCAGCGTCCTGCCGTCGGGCGAGAAGCCCAGGCCGTGGACAAGCAACTGCCCCCGGTACAGCGGGCTGAGGTTGGCGGGCGACGGATCGCCCAGCCTTATCAGGCCCACCAGCCGGTTGGTGGAGGGATCGGTCACCGACACGGTGTTCGAGAACTGCTCTGCGGCATAGATGCGGTCGCGGGCGGAGATCGGACTGATCGGGCTCGTCTGGGCTTGGGCGTTGGCGGCCAAGAGAACGGCTGAAAGACTGGTCGCGAGCAAGATCTGGCGCTGCATGGCATCAGCCTCCGTGATGATGGGCGGATGGAAGGCCAGGTTGAGCCGACGACGGGGGATTGGTCGGGGCGGGGTAGGCGGCGGGCAGCGGCTGGCCCACCGCCAGTCGCAGGGCGGCGATTTCCTGCTGCTGCTCGACGATGATCTCCTGGGCCAGCCGCCGGATCTGTTCGTTTCGGCTATGACGCAACACCGCCACGGCCATGTCGATGCCGCCCTGATGATGAGGGATCATCATTGCGACGAAGTCGCGATCGATATCGCCGGTGGGGGTGATCTCCATGGCGGCGTGCATATGGGCCATCGCCGCGTCGTTCTCGGCCATGAACTGCTCAGAAGGCGTGCTGGCGGCCAGCGGCGCGGCGAGGCCCAGCACGGTCAGGGCGGCGAGGGGCGCCACGGATTTGCGCAAGGAGATAGTCGGCATGGTCGGCCTCGGCTTGGATGGGGTGATGCCGACATAGACGTCGCCAGAGGGCCGATTATTCCCGCCCCCTGAATTTCCCCAGCCGGAGAGGGCTAAACGCTGATCAGAGCCCTGAATTTCACGCCTCAATCATAATGCGTCCGCGCCCCGGCGGCGTCTTCCCGGAAACGCGCTTTCTGGAAGACGCCATGTCCATGTCCGAGATTTCCACCACCCCTTCGCCTACGCCGCGAGGACGTCGGCTCGCCCAGGTTCATGCGCGAGATCCACGCGCGGAAGGGGTCTTCTGGTATTCTGTCGTGACGACAGGCGTCTATTGCCGGCCTACCTGTCCCTCGCGAAAAGCCAGGCCAGAACACATCCGTTTCCACGAGACGCTCGCGGAGGCGCGTCGAACGGGCTTTCGTCCTTGCCGCCGATGCCGGCCGGAAGAACCCGCCCTTTACGAGCGTCAACGCGCCCTGGTGGAGGCGGCCTGCGCCCAGGTCTCCGACGCGCGTCAGACGCCGACCCTGAAAACGCTGGCGCAGGCGGCGGGGATCAGCGCCTCCCATTTTCATCGACTGTTCAAGCGGGTGACAGGCGTCACCCCTGGTCGCTATTTCGATTCCGTCCGCACCAAGTCCTCCCCGCCACCGTGGTCGACGACGCGCGTCGTCGATATCGAAGGATACGGCCCGGGGCTCGGTCGTCTCATATAAGGAAGTGGCCGCCGCCTTTCGGCGGCGGCCTGCATCCCGCGTCGCGGACAGGGACGGGTGACACGCGCGGGATGAACGACGCGGGCGACGAGCGCCCGCGTCGAACGGTTCAGAAGCGGTAGCGCGCGCCCGCGCGGACGCCGCCGCCCAACTGATTCTCGCCGAAGCGGCCCTCGCCCTGAACAAAGGCCTGCAGGCCGCCGCCGGTCTGGAACTGGGCCACGAGCCGCGTTCGGGCGAAGGTCTTCTGGCCCTCCAGCGCGACGACGTCGGTCTGACCGCCGCTGACCAGGCGACCGGTCTGGTCGGCGTCGAGATCCTGAACCGCCTCGACGGCCAGGGAGACGATCACGGCGCGGTCGTCGGCCAGGTCTTTGCGGATGAAGCCTTGGGCGCCCACGCGCGCCGAGAAGCCGCCGCGATCATCGAACACGACCCGCTGTCCAAGAACCTCGAGATCGTCCATGCCGCTGCGGACATAATCGAGGCCGACGAGAGGTTCGAAACCGCCGCCCTCCAGAGCGATGCGATAGCCGGCCTCGATCTGTCCGCCCCAGCTCGTTCCATCCACATCCGCCTCGAAACCTGCGGCCGGGCTGCGGAGCTTGAGATGGTGGCGATCCGCCTTGATCAACGCGGTGGTGAAGAAGCCCAGTCTACGCCAGGCCGAATAGACGCCGGCGTTGACGGTTTCGATGTCCGCTCTCAGCCCGCTGTCGTCGAAGGCCAGCCGGGAATCGACGTAGCCGCCGGTGAGACCGACGATGGCCTGGCCGCCGGCAAAGTCGCGTGCGCCCAGCGAGGCGCCCATCTGACCACCCGCGGTGGTCTGGTCATAGGCGAGGTCGAAGCTTGCGTCGTCGCTCTTCCGGTCCAGTCGACCGCCGTGGGCCTGGGCCCAGACTCGGCTGGCGGCGCCGCCGGCGGCGCGCGCCATCGACTGTTCGGCCCCGAAGGCGTCGGCGGAGGCGCGCCAGGCGGTGGCGAGGCCTTCACCGGCCCGCACGGTCTGGTGGACGGCCAGGCCGGCCGAGGCGTTCAGCAAATAGGCGCGCGCCGACGAGTCATAGCTGACGGCGTAGCGGACCAGACCCTGGTCGGGATTGGCGACGTAGAAGGCGTTCGACGCGGAACTGGAGCCGACGGTGACCACGGTCAGACCCTTGGCCAGAAGGCGCGCATCGGTCGGGGCGACGTTCAGCAGAAGGCCCGTCCGGCCGGACGCGCCGCCGCCGATGACGAACCTGTCCGCCGCCGTGGCGCCGATGTCCAGGCCCAGGCGGGCGTCGCCCGAAGCGGCGTAGGAGCCGGAAAGGGAAAAGACGTCGCCGGCCCGTTCGTTTCGGAGATCCACAAGCCCGCCGTCGTTGGCGAACCGTTCCAGGCTGGTGAAGGCCAGGGTCAAGGGCGCGGCGCTCTTTGCGAACCGGAGCACGCCCTTGTTGGTGAACATGTCATCGCCCGCGCCGTAATCGCGTCCCTGGCTGATGACGAGGGTTCCGGTGTTTTCCTCCCTGTCGTCGCCGGGGCTTAGGGGCGCGACGTCCCATGACGCCTCGTCGGCCAAGGCTGGGCTTAAGCCGACGAGGCCGACGCCGGCCAGAACGGCGCCTGTTATGGCGAGGAGGTGAGCCGAACGGCGGCGCTGTGCGCTGTGACGAACAGATGATCGAACCGGCATCTATAGTTTCCCCAAGCGCCCTGCCTTGTGCGGAGCGCCGCCGCGGTGCGGCTGTCGGGGAGAAGACGCCGCCCGTCGGCGGAGACCTTACGGCGACCTGAAATCAGAAGGCGGCCTCAAAGCCGAGCCGCACGGTCAGGGGGCGCAGCGGGACCGCCTGGGGGTCGAAGAGCCGGTAGGGCGACCCGATGCCGTAGCGGGTCGCCTGGACGTCGAACGGATTGGAAATCCGCAGGCTGAAGGCGCGCTGGGCCGAGCCGAGCCGGGCGGTCAGCTCGGTGCGCACATAGCCTCCCTGGGGGACGTCGAGACCTGGCCCCAGCCCCAGCCGCGACTTGCCGACGTAGCGCAGGTTGGCGCCGAGCGTCAGGGGCAGGCCGGCCAGACGCAGGTCCCCCTGATCCACGGCCAGCTGGGCGCCGACGGGCGCGACGTTCGGGATCGGCGCGCGACTTACCCCGATGATCGTAGGCTGGTCGATCCGTACGAGACTGTCGTTGAGAAACAGTCCGCCCGAGAGTTGGAGCGCTGGGACTGGGGTCCAGGCCGCCCTTGCGGATACGAACCGAATCCGGCCGTCGCCGATATTCCCCGTCACGAGGTCGCCGCCCTGGGTCGCGACGTCGGCCTGGATGTCTCGCCAGTCCTGCCAGCCGATCGAGACCTGGGCCTGGATGTTTGACGAGGTCGGCGTCTGGACGCCGGTTTCCCACAGGGTGACATGGTCCGAGGCGAAGGTCTCCACGCCTCCATCGCTGTCGCTGACGCCGCCCGGCCGGACGGCCTGATCAAACCGCATAAAGGCCGACCAGCCGAACGGGGCCGTCCAGCGCGCCGAGACGGTCGGGGTCGCCGTCACGCTGACGCCGTCGTCGCGCGGGGAGGCGACCTTCACCACATTCGCCGAGATCGTTCGGATGTCGTAGACGAGACGAACCGCGGCCAGGCGACCGCCGAACGCCAGCCGCACGCCTTGGGCGGGACGAGCCACGGCCTCGCCGAACACGGCGGCCTCCGCAAAGGTCCGGTCGAGATCCGAGCCATAGATCGGGCCTGGCGCCTGGGACAGTTCAAACCGGCGTCGTTCGGCGCGGGTTTCACCGAGCGCCAGGGCGGCGCCGCCGGTCCAGGACCAGCGAGCCTCCCGGTCGGATTCGACGCGGAACTCGCTGGACAGGGCCCAGATCGACTGGTCGCGGTCCACGACGGCGGCCACCGCTCCGCCCGGTTCGGTGGCGTCGAACCGTTCCTTGAGGGTCTGGCGAGACAGACTGGTCGCGGACGTCAGCCGCATGGCGCCGACATCGCGGCTCGCTGTCACCCCCGCCAGCGCAAGCGTGCTTCGATAGGGTTCGGCGACCAGACGGTCCCGCGATAATCTCTGGTCCGCCGCCGGTATAGTCTGGGCGTCGTTTGCGACAATGTCCTGCCCGACCGCCGTGAGGTCGAAGGTCCAGCCGTCGCGAACCAGACGGATTGCGCCTCGGAGGCCCAATGTGTCGACGCTGTCGCCGTCCTCGACGCCTCGCGCCGGATTGTTCAGGAAACCGCCGTCTCGGCGGCCGTAGACGACGAACCGAGCTGCGGCGTCGTCGCCCCAGGGCTGGTTGAAGATCGCTGCGGCGTCCGCCCCATCTGCGCCGCCGGAGGTCGACGACAGACCGGCGACGAACCGCGCGCTTGTTTCGGCGAAGGACGGCGGAACGGGTTGCAGACGGACGACGCCGCCGATGGAGCCGGCGCCGAACCGCGCGCCCTGCGGCCCCTCGAACACCTCCACGCCCGCGATGTCGACCAGGGCCAGGTCCGGGTCGGGCGATCCGTAGGTCAGTCTCAGGTCGCCCAGATACTGGCCGATGGTGGACTGAAGCGGCCCGTTGAAGGCGGAATCGGCGAGGCCACGGACAAAGAGCTTGTTGCGGCCCGGACCCTGGCGGGTCGAGTCGACGGTGGCGGAGAGGTCGGCGACGACCTCGCTGGAGGCGACCCCCTCCGCCCTTTCCAGTCCTGTGGGAGGAATGCGGGTTCGTCCTGTCGCTTCGGACAGGCCGCCCCGTCGCACGGAGGCCGTGACGATCACCTCGTCCAGAACGGTCGGGGCGGCCGGGCGCGGCGGCGGAGGCGTAGGGCGGACAGGGGGAGCCGGCTCGATCCTGTAGACCCCGTCCGCCAGTCGCACGGCGCGGGCTCCGGTCGGTCGCAACAGCCGCTCGAAGGCCTGGTCCACGGTCAGCCGTCCGTTGACGCCCGCCGCAGCCCGGCCGCGAAGCGGGGCCTGGACGACCACATCCACCCCGGCTTGAGCCGCGATCGCCTGAGCCCCCTGGAGGAGGGAGCCCGGACGGACGTTGAAGTCATGCTGGCGAGCCGGCGTCTGAGCCGACATGTGGGCCAGTACGGCCGCGACGAGGACGACAGGGGCCGTCACGGAGCGGCGCGTCTCTCGATGCGCCAACCCGCGCCGTCGTTCGCCACCCGGGCGTCGAGGCTGAGTTCCAGCCGCCGCCGCACGGTCTCGGACGGGCCAGAAACCGAGAGGCTTCCCGAAATGCGGCGGTCCGCCAGTTCCGGCGCCACCCTGACCGGGCGGCCCAGCGCGATCGACAGATCGACGGCGACGACAGCGAGACGTTCATTGTCATAGACCAGCCGCCCGTCGCGCCAGGCGTCGACCGCAGCGGGGTCAACGGGGCGCCCTTCGAAGCCCCGGTCTCCGACGATGACGCCGTCGCCGGCGTTCAGAGTGGCGGAGCGCCCCTTCAGATCGACCCGCACCACGCCTTCGGAAACGGTCACGCGCGCGCCGTCGGGCAGACGGGTGACGTCGAAGACGGTCCCGAGGTCCGTGACCGCGATCTCGCCGACCTCGACCACGAAGGGGCGGCGGTCGTCGTGAGCGACCTCGAACAGGGCGCGGCCTGATTCCAGTTCGGCGTTCCGGGGCGTGCGTCGGTCCAGGCGCAGACGCGTGCCGCCGGCGACATGGATGGTCGTGCCGTCCGCCAGCTCCAGGGCCCTCTGTTCGCCGGGCGCGGTCTCCACCAGCCAGGGCTGAGGGCGCGCCAAACCGTACCAACCGATTCCGACCAGAGCGGCGACCAGGGTGGCGGCCGCCGCCGCGAACCATGTCCGGGACGCCAACCGACGAGCGCCGCCCGTGGCGCGCAGATCCGGCATTCTGACGCGCGCCGCCATGGCGTCGACGAGATCGGCCTCGGCCGTCGCCAGCCGCCAGTAGACGGTCGCGTTCAGTGGGTCTTCAGCAAGCCAAGCCTGCCAGTCGTCCCAGGCGTCGAAGGCGGGATCGTTGACGCGCACAAGCCAGTCCAGGGCGGCGCGTTCGACGGCGTTTGGAGTGTCGGTCATCTGCATATCCCCTGGACGCCGCGGTGGAGGGTTTGCCTCATGCCGGGTCTCCCTCAAGGCCCAGGAGCGCGGCGTAGGCGCGTCGCAGGTGTTTTTCGACCGTGCTCAAGCCCATACGCAGATCCTCGGCGATGCGGCGTTGGGTGTGGCCGTCGATTCGATGACGGCGGAAGATCATGGCGGCGGGGTCGCCCAGGGCTTCGAGCCGATCCTCGACGGCGGCCAGAGTCTCGCGTGCGATCAGGACACGCTCGGCCTCGGCGCCGGTCGCGAGGTCGGCCTCGCCGTCCCCGTCCCTGAGCCAGGCGGCCTCGCGGGCCGAGGTCCTGAGACGCCCACGGCGGCGGTCCAGAACGCTCGTGTAGACCATGCGGAGCAGATAGGCGCGGGGATTGGCGATTGGGCCATGTGATGAGGTCTGCAGCCGGATCCAGACGTCCTGGAGAACATCCTCCGCGTCGTCTGCCGCGCCCATGGCGCGGGCGCGCCGTTCGAGCTCCGGCCGCAATGCGCGAAACACCGCCTCTAGACCGGCGGCCTGTGTCGAAGGGGGTGGGCTCATCGGCGCCCTATACACCCGCTCGCGATGATCCCGGCAACTGATGAGATCGGAGGTCGCGGTGGAATCGATCGTCGATGATCGGACGTGTGGACCGCACCCGCTTACTCTCAAATTCGGCAAATCCGTCGCGCGCCGGGCGCCTCCGGCCTAAACGCCGCGCTGTTCTCAAGTCGGATCGTTCGCCGTGCGCACTGCAATCCTGATGCCCTCCGGATGCCGCTTCTCCGCATCCCAGCCCAATTCCATGGAGACTGTGGTTCGCACCCTGGTGCAGGCCGGCTCTGGCCAGGACGTCCGGATATTCTGCTGCGAAGGCGCCCAGGATCATGGGCTGTCGAATGTCGTCGTCCTGCCGTCCGAGGGCGCGCGTCGCCGCACGGCCTTGATCGAAGCCCTGCGAGCCTATCGACCTGACGTGATCGAACACCACCAGCAGGTCAAACAGGCCGTGTTCGTCTCCTCGATCCTGCCTGAGCCCGCCCATATACTCTATCGCCACAACGCGCTGAAAACGCCCCGGCATATGCTGGAGAACTGGCGATACAATCGGCGCTACGACTGGATGGACGGCTTCGTCTTCGTCAGCGACGCGGAAAGGGACGCCTTCGCGCGCGCCTATCCCCGCCAAGCGGATCGCGCCTTTTCAGTGCCCAATCCCATCGACGTGAGCCCCTGGCTGGCGCCCCTTGAACGCCGGGAGCCGATTATCGCCTTTGCGGGACGGGCCATGCCGGAAAAGGGCGTCGCCGCTGTTTGCGCCGCCCTCCCTGCGGTTCTGGATCGACATCCGGACTGGCGCGCGGTGCTGATGCTGAACGACTGGGACCATCATCATCGCTGGGCGAGCCCGCACGTGGCGCCGTTGGCGCGCTTCGGGGAGAGGGTCAAAATCCTGCGCTCCGCCCCGATCGGTCAGGTTCAAGATGTCATGAAGTCCGCCGCCATCGCCCTGACGCCCTCGATCTGGGACGAACCCTTCGGCCTCACCGCCGTGGAAGCCCACGCGGCCGGCGCCGCCCTGATCTCTTCGGGTCGTGGGGGGCTGCGCGAGGCCAGCGGCCCTCATGCCCTCTACTTGCGAGCCGTGACGCCGGACATGCTGATTGAGGCGATGGAGCGCCTGATCCTCGACCCGGGCGAGCGATTCCGGCTGGCGCGTGGCGGACAGCGCTATGTGTCCGAGGTTCACCAGCCGGGTCGCAGGGCGGCGCAGCTGCAGATGGTCCGCAGAACCGTTCTTGCCGGATGCCGGGCTGCCGCCGCCGTCGAACTGACTCATCCCGCCTTCGGCCATGCGGCACAGGTGATCCGGCCTGTATGTCGTGCAGACGCGCCGCGCTGAACCACACCCGTTGCGCCGGTGCGGTCGGGCCTCCACGCCGATAAGACCTCAGTTTCTCCCCGGGCTCAGAGCAGGGGCATGGCGTGCGCTCAGGCGGCGAATGCGGCCTTCATCGGCAGTATCGTCTGGCCTGGCCGTTGCGTGGGCAGGTCGAAACTGACCACGGTGCCGACGCCCGGCTCGCTTTCGATGCTCAGCTGGCCGCCGTGCATCTCAATCAACGCCTTGGTCAGGGCCAGACCCAGGCCGGTGCCCTGGGTGGTCTTCGAATGTTGGCCTTCGACCTGTTCGAAGGGCCGCGCCAGTCGAGTCAGGTCCTCGGGCGCGATGCCGATTCCGGTGTCGGCGCAGGCGATGCGGACGCGGTCCTCTCCCGCCGGCCCCTTGCACGGCGTCAACGACAGGGTCACGGTCCCGCCGGCAGGCGTGAACTTCACGGCGTTTGAAATCAGGTTCAGCATGATCTGTTTGACCCCGCGCTGGTCCGCCTCGATATCGGGCGTCTCGCCAGGCTGGATCGACAGTTTCAGGTCCGCTTCCTCCGCCTTTCCGCGCATCAGACGCACGGCGTCCTCGCACACGGTCCGAAGCGACACCGGCTCATAGTGCAGGGTCATCTTGCCGGCCTCGATCTTGGCCATGTCAAGAATATCATTGATCAGGCTGAGCAGGTGCTGGCCCGATTTCAGTATGTCTCCAGCGTAGCCCTTGTACTTGTCGCCGATTGGACCGAACAGCTCTGCAGCCATGATTTCGGAGAAGCCGTTGATGGCGTTCAGCGGCGTGCGGAGCTCATGGCTCATATTGGCCAGGAACTCGGACTTGGCCTGGTTGGCCGCCTCGGCCCGGGTCATCGCGATTTCGTATTTGCGGGCCAACTGGGACAGCATCTGCTGGCTGGCCTCCAGCTCGGCCACGGTCCGGCTCAGATCTTCTACGGCGCGGCGCCGTTCGGTCTCCTCGCGCTTGATCGCCGTGATGTCTGCGGCGGTGACGACCGACCCGCCTTCCGAGGTGAAGCGTTCGGACAGCTGCAGCCAGCGGCCGTCGTACAGTTCGACCTCGCGAAGCCCGGCCCGCCCGTCGGCCGGCGCGTGTTCGGCCTTGATGGCCAGGCCCGCAATTCGGTTCAACTCGTCCTTCGCCGCGCCCCGGCGCACCACGCCTTCTTTGAAGTCGAAAGCGTCCTCGAACGCCTGGTTCGACAGGATCAGCCGGCCGTGCCGATCGAACAGGACGAAGGCGTCCGAGATACTCTCGACGCCGTCACGAAGCCGGCTTTCAGCCGACTGTGCGGCCGCCTTGGCTCGACGGGCCTCGGTGATGTCCAGCGCCACGCCGAGAATGACCGAGAAGCCGGCATCGCTCCGCTCGCCTCGCGCCTGGCCGCGGGCGTCAAGCCAACGGGTGCGCCCGTGATCTCCCGGCACGGGGAAGGTCACTTCGAAAGCGCCATAGGCTGACGCTTGACGCAGGGCGTGCCCCACCTCGTCGCGAAAACGGGGATGGATGCGGCTCATGACTGCGGACGCCGACACGACTCCACCGCGCTCGAAGCCGAGCAGGGTCGCCATATAGTCGGACAGGGTGACTTCCTCAGCCTCGAGGTCCCATTCCCAGACGCCGCATCGTGCGGCCTCGACCGCGATGCGGAAGCGTCTTTCGGACGACGCCCATTCGCGGCTGGCGCGCGCCCGGCGCGCGCCTTGCCAAAGCAGCAGGCCTATGACGCCGAATCCCAGCGCCAGCGGAGCGCCGAGGACCCAGCCCTCGCTCATCAGGCCGGCGGCGCCCTTGACCTGGCCTTTCCCGACGGCCACCGCATAGGGCCCGCCGGGGGTGATCGGGGCGGCGACGATCGACGCTTCGCCCCGAGCGGTCTCCATGCCGCGGGGGCGGCCCAGGGCCGCGAGCTCGGCCGGCGCCAGCGCGGCGGGATCAAGACCGAGGACCGCCTGGATCGGTCGTCCGAGTTCGTCCGCATGGGGCGACGCCAGAACGACGCCGACGCCCGACACGATCCGGATCCCGCCGTCTGTCGGCAGCGGAGGCGTGATCCGCGCCTCCAGCCGCCGTCCTTCGACCTCCGGTCCGGGAACCGTCAGAACGCCGGCGCCCTGCGTCGCCAGCACGTCGCCGTTCGCGTCGATCAGGGTGAAGCCGATGGCGGGCGCGGCCTTGCGGGCCGACTCCACGGCGACAATCGGTGTGGCGTCCTGGCGGAGTGCGCCGGCGCCGGCGTCCAGCCCCGCGCGCGCGGACCGCATGAGCATGGAGGCCTCGCCGGCCGCAAGTCGCGCATTGAGGGTCAGGTTCTGATCCCGCAGCTCGTGGACCTCGCGGACGGGACGGGCGGCCTCACGCGACAGTAGCAGGGCGTATCCGCTTGTAACCAATGCGACGGCGAGCACGCCCATCCGCATCCAGGATGGGGTCCCGGAGGCGCGGTCGGCAGCGCGTCGGCCCCGTCCCTCTTGCCGCCGCTCAAGGCCCTGCAAGGCGTTCTCCCAACCAAATCACCTGCGAGGGAATCTAGGCTGCGTCGCGGATTCCTGTCGAGGCTTGGTTAATGCTTTCTGAAAGTTCAGGCCGCCGCCGCAGGGGATGAAATCCGGGTCGGCGCCGTTTCCAGCACATTGGTCACCGGTTGAAGCACCTCGCGCGCCTGGCGCGCCAGGCCCAGCACGGCCGGGGGCGCGTCATCCGGGCTTTCCGCCACCAGCTCCATGAGGCTCTCGGCGACCTGCATCAGGGCGGGCGCGGCGGCGATCAGCCGAGCCTGGAATTCGATCCGCTGGGGATCACGGTCATATTCCGCACCGGGAACCCGCCAGCCGCCCCAGTCCGCCGTGTCGGTGACGACAACGGGGTAGGTGCCGGGCTGGGGATGGTGCAGGCAGTCCTCTTCGGCCTGCCACTTGTTGCGGGCGCGCAGCACGCGCCAGTCGCCCAGCTCCGCACCGGCCGCATCCTCGACCGCCACCATCAGCTCAGCGGCGGTGAACTCGCGGCCCAGGCCGACGTCGTAGGTGACGCGCACGGGTTCGTCGAAACCCTTGGCCCAGACCGGCTGGACCTTCTCGATCGTCGCCCAGGCGCCGACGCACTCAACCCAAACTTTCTGACCCTTCTGGAACTGCGCCCGCGCCATTCCGACCTCCCAGCAACTTGGGGAAGGATAGCGAATGGACGTTAGCGTCCCGTGTGACGGTTAGGTTAACGCGAAAGGCGCTCCGGTCCGTCCGCCGCACGCCCGCCGGATGGTGACGGACATCGGGTCGCAGTGTCCAACGTCGCCGGCGACGGCATGACGCCGACGTCCTTGTCGGTGACCGGCGGGCGGCCTGGGATATCTTCTGGTCAGGTCCGAAAAGCGCCAGCCCTGGGCCTGGAGGTTCTGTCAGATGACACATCCATCAAGGAGATACGCATGACCGATCAGACGCGCCGCGCCCAGGTCTTCCGGGAACTGCATCGCCAAGGCGGTCTGATCCTGCCGAACGCCTGGGACGCCGCCAGCGCACGGGTGTTCCAGACCGCCGGGTTCCCGGCCGTGGCCACCACCAGCGCGGGGGTCGCCTGGGCGCGTGGCGAGCGTGACGGCGAGGGCCTGGGTCGCGCCGAAATGATACGCGAAATCGCGACGATCGCCCGCGCCCTCAATCTGCCGTTGAACGCCGATGTGGAGGCCGGCTACGGCCCAACCCCCGTCGATGCGGCGGAGACCGCGCGTCAGGTCTGGGCGGCCGGCGCGGTGGGGGTCAATTTCGAGGACGCGGACTATGCATCGCCCGGCGCCCTCATATCGATTTCAGACCAGCAGGCCCGGATCGCGGCGATGCGCGACGCCGCGCCCGAAATGGTGATCAACGCCCGCACGGACGTCTTCCTGTTCGGGCTCGGCGACAGCGAGGCCGTCAGGGTCGGGATGGCGATCGAGCGGGGCCGCGCCTGGCTGGCGGCGGGGGCGGATGTCGTCTTCTTGCCGGGCGTGACCGATCCCGCGGTGGTGGCGCGTCTGGCCGATGGCGTCGGCGGGCCGATCAGTGTGATGGCGGGGCCGGACGCGCCGCCTGCGACGGCGCTGTTTGCGGCGGGCGCCTGTCGGATCAGCACTGGCCCCTATCCGATGCTCGCCATTCTGGAGCATTTGAAAACCCTGGCCGACAGATTGGCCGCCGACTGGTCGGCTATGTCGCCTGCCGGAGACGGCCTGACGAAAATCGACGTCGTCTTTGGTTGATCACGACGTCGGCGTGCGCTGATAGGGCTCGCAATATCGAGTTCGCTTCCCCAATATTGTCGCTCGCATACCAGGGGACATGATGGCCGAGGCGACGACGGGACTGGATCTGGGCGCGGCCGCGGCCCTGTTGGCGGCCGGCGTCATCGCCGTGCCGGTGTTCAAGCGCGTGGGCCTGGGCTCGGTGCTTGGCTATCTGGCGGCCGGCCTGGCCATAGGCCCGTTCGGCCTGAAGCTGTTCCAGGAGCCTGAGACCATCCTGCATGTCGCCGAGTTCGGCGTGGTCATCTTCCTGTTCATCATCGGGCTGGAGATGCGGCCCAAACGCCTGTGGGGGCTGCGGAAGGAGATCTTCGGCCTGGGGGCGGCCCAGGTGCTGTTCTGCGGTCTGATCCTGACCCTGACGGCGATGCTGGCCGGCTTTTCCGCGCCGGTCGCCTTTGTCGGCGCCATGGGCTTCGTCCTGTCGTCCACCGCCGTCATCATGCAGATGCTGGAAGAGCGCGGCGAGGTCGCCGGCGCACCCGGCCAGCGGGCTGTCTCCATCCTGCTGCTGGAAGATCTGGCCATCGTGCCGCTTCTGGCCATCGTCGCCGTTCTCGCTTCGGTGCTGGGCGTGGCGAACGAACAGGCGCCGCCGTTGTGGCAGACCATCGGCTTCGCGGTCGCGGCGGTCGGCGGCGTGTTGCTGGCCGGCAAATATCTGGTCAATCCCATCTTCCGCCTGCTGGCCCGATACGGCGGCCGCGAGGTGATGACGGCGGCGGCCCTGCTGGTCGTGGTCGGCGCCGCCTGGGCCATGTCTCTGGGCGGTCTGTCGATGGCCATGGGCGCCTTCCTGGCGGGGGTGCTGCTGTCCGAGTCGACCTTCCGGCACCAGCTGGAGGCCGATGTCGAACCGTTCAGGGCCATTCTCCTGGGCCTGTTCTTCCTCAGCGTGGGCATGTCGCTGGACTTGTCGGTGGTGGTCGCCGACTGGCGTCTGGTGATCGGCGGGGTGATCGCCTTCATGGTGGTCAAGGCGCTGGGCATCTATGGCGTCGCCCGCTTCTTCAAGGCCTCGCATCACGAGGCGGTCGAACGCGCGGCCCTGTTTGCGCAAGGCGGGGAGTTCGCCTTTGTCCTCTATGGGGCCGCTGTGACGGCTGGACTATTCGACACCCAGATCGGGGCCATGCTGTCGGCCATCGTCATCCTGTCCATGGCCCTGACGCCGCTGACCAGCCTGTTGACCCAGCGCCTGCTGCCCAAGCCGGTCCTGTCGGCCGAAGGCGCCGACGGCGTCGAATTCGCCAAGGACCTGCGCGGCCAGGTGCTGATCATCGGTTTCGGCCGTTTCGCCCAGGTGGTGTCCCAGCCCCTGCTGGCGCGGGACGTAGATGTCTCGATCATCGAGAACGACGTCGAAATGATCCAGGCCGCCTCGCAGTTCGGGTTCAAGGTCTATTACGGCGACGGGGCCCAGTTGCACACGCTGCGGGCGTCCGGCGCCGACGAGGCCGAGATCGTCCTGGTCTGCGTCGACAAGCCGGAGGTCGCCGACCGTATCGTCGAACTGGTCAAGTCAGAGTTCCCGACCACCAAGATCATGGCCCGCGCCTTTGATCGGGGTCATTCGATGCGCCTGATCCAGGCGGGGGTCGACTACCAGATCCGCGAGACGTTCGAATCCGCGTTGAAGTTCGGCGAGCGCGCCTTGGTCGAACTGGGTCTGCCCGAAACCGAGGCCGCCGAGACCATTGGCGACGTTCGCCGCCGCGACGATTCGCGGCTGGATCTCCAGTTGACCGGAGGGATTTCGGCGGGGCGTCAGCTGATGCGCGGCAACATGCCGACGCCCCAGCCTGTGCCCTATATCAAGCCCCGTCGCGAGGGACGTCTGCTCAACGAGGACGAGGCGGGTCCGGCGGCGCCGGAGACTCTGCGCGAACCCGCCGACACCTGAGAGCTTACGGCTGGGCGGCTTCGCCATCGAGCCTGGCCCGCTCCAGGTTCGCGCGGGCCCGCAGGCCCGGGTTGGCGGCGACGGCGTCGGCGATGGCGCTGAAGCGCTGGGGATCCAGGCCGGACGCGCCCACCACATTGCCGATGGCGGTCTGCTGCTGCAGCGTCAGCTGGTCATTGGGGGTTCCCGCCGCGATATCGCGCATCTTGTTCATGGCGGTGACGTAGAGGCTCAGCTCCTCCGGCGTGATGCTGGCGGCGACCGAACCGGGCGCCGGGGGCGGGGCGGACAGGACCTTGATCCGCGCGGCCAACTGAGGATCGTTAGCCAAGGCGTTGGAAATGGCGTTGAAGCGCGTGACTTCGAGCCCGGAGTCCATCACCGCCCGCGCCATTTCGGCCTGCTGCTCCGGTGTGGGCTGAGCGCCGTTCAAGGTGTCGCTGACGGCGCGGACCTCGGTGATCGCGTCATTGAACTTCTTCAGTTCGGCGTCGGTGAAGGGCGCAGTGGTCGACGTCGCAGCCGGAGCAGGGGCGGCCGGCTGGGTCTGGGCCGGACTCTGGGCCGGGGTCGCCTGCCGCGCCTGGGCGCCGAAGGCGGTCGCCAGGGCGGCGGTGGAGACAATAAGGGCGAGACGGGGAGCGCGCATGGGCGTGTCCTTTCGATCTGGCGTCCACAGGGGGCCGTCCAGGACGGCGGCGGCGCAGTCACGCCGACGCTCCTCGCAGGATGTGGAGCCTGATGTTGGGCCAAAGGAACGAGGAGCCCCCTAAACCTAGGGGCGCGGGCGCAGGGGACAAGGCTTCACGCGCCATGACAGGCTGGAGAGCCGATCAACGATGCGTTAGACGAACGTGATCTCACCACAGGTTCCGCCATGAAACGTCTCGTCATCGCCGCCCTCGCGCTCGTCGCGCTTTCCGCGCCAGCCGTCACCGTCGACGCCTGGGGCAATACGGGACACAGGCTGATCGGCGTGGCGGCGATGCGGGCCCTGCCGGACGAACTGCCTGCCTTCCTGAAGACCCCCGGCGCCGTCGCCGACGTCGGCGAACTGGCGCGCGAGCCCGATCGCTGGAAGGGCGCAGGCCAGCCGCATGACCGCGAACGCGACACCGCCCACTTCATCGACCTGGACGACGGTGGCCACGTCTTTGACCAACGCGGCATGACCCTGGGCGAACTGCCGCGCCTGAAGTCTGAATATGACGCCGCCCTGACCAAGGCCGGGCTGGACGTCGATGACGCCGGCTATCTGCCCTACGCCATGATCGACGCCTGGCAGAACCTGGGCCGTGACTTCGCCTACTGGCGCGTGCTGAACGCCGCCGAGAAGCGCGAGACAAACATGGAGCGCCAGGCCTGGTACCGTGCCGATCGCCTGCGTCGCGAGGCGCTGATCCTGCGCGACATCGGGGTCATGGGCCATTATGTCGGCGACGGATCCCAGCCCCATCATACGACCATCCACTACAACGGCTGGGGCGACTTCCCGAACCCCGAAGGCTTCACCAATTCACGCCAGACCCACGCCCTGTTTGAAGGCGCCTTCACCAACCGCGTCGCCCGTCTGGATGCGGTCGAGGCCGCCATGCCGGCCGCCGATCTGGACGGTTTCGACGTCAAGGCGCGCACCGTCGCCTATCTGACCACGACCGTGGGCACAGTCATCCCCTTCTACCGGCTGGAGAAGGCGGGCGGCTTCCGCGACAGCGATCCGCGCGGCGCGGCCTTCGTCAATGAGCGCCTGGCGGCCGGCGCGGCCGAGCTGCGGGACTTCATCGCCGCCGCCTGGACCGCCTCGGGCAGCGCCTCCATCGGCTGGCCCGCCGTGAAGGTCGCCGAGGTCGAGGCCGGAACCGTCGATCCCTGGCTCGCCATGGTCGGTGAAGACTGATGTCCGACGCACACCAGGTCCGCCTCGCGCAAGGCGCGACCCTCGAGCGCCAAGGGCGCATCCCCGAGGCCGTGGTCCTCTATCAATCCGTCGTGGCCGAGCGACCGGAAATGGGCGACGTCTGGTACGATCTGGGCCGGCTTCTGCGGCGTATGCGTCGCCTCGACGACGCCCTGGCCGCCTATGACCAGGCCCTGGCCCAGGGCGCACGCGACCCTCAGGAGGTGCACCTGAACCGAGCGGTGATCTTCGCCGAGGATCTGAACCGGCCCGACGCGGCCGAAACGGAGTTGAAGACCGCGCTCGCCCTGGCGCCCGCCTATGCGCCCGCCTGGCTCAACCTGGGCAACCTGCATGAGGACGCCGGGCGACGCGACGAGGCGCGACAGGCTTACGAGACCGTGCTGACCGTCGAACCTGGCCATGGAATGGCCCTGGCGCGGCTGGCGGGGCTGCTGGTCGCGACGACGCTCGATGATCCTCTGATCGGTCGGCTGAAGTCCGCCCTCGCCGCCACGCCCGAGGGGCTGGAACAGGCCGATCTGGGTTTCGCCCTGGGGCGAATTCTGGACGCCGCGGGCGACTATGACGCCGCCTTCGACGCCTATGGCGCCGCCAACCGGGCCAGCGCCGCCCTGGCCCGCGCCAAGGGCGTGGTCTACGATCCGGCGCTGGCCGAAGCCTATGTCGATCGGTTGATCGCGGCGACGCCGGCCCCGGTGGCGGCGCTGGACGACGATGATCCCGAGGCGGCGCCGATCTTCATCTGCGGCATGTTCCGCTCCGGTTCGACCCTCGTCGAGCGTATCCTGGGCGGACACAGCGGCGTGCGCGCCGGCGGAGAGCTGGACCTGCTGCCGACCCTGGCCGCCAATGTCTTCAATCCCTTCCCTGAGGCCCTGGGCGTGTTCGACGACGCCAGCCGGCGCAAGATCCGCGACGTCTATCTGAACGCCGTGCGCGAGCGCGTGCCCGGCGTCGGCGTCGTCACGGACAAGCGGCCGGACAACATCCTCTATATCGGCCTGGCCAAGACCCTGTTCCCCAAGGCCCGGATCATCCACACCGTGCGCAATCCGATCGACAACGCCCTGTCGGTCTTCTTCCTGCACCTGTCCCACGACATGGCCTATGCGCTGGATCTGGAGCACGCCGCCCATTGGACGGCCCAGGAACGACGGCTGGCGGCGCACTGGAAGTCGGTCTGGCCCGACGACGTACACGAGGTCGACTACGACGACCTGGTGGCGCGGGGCGAGCCGGCCGTGCGCGATCTGGTGGCGGCCTGCGGCCTGGCGTGGGAGCCGTCGGTGATGGACTTCCATCAGCGCCAGGGCCCCGTCCGCACCGCCAGTGTCTGGCAGGTGCGCGAGCCCCTGTACGCTCGCGCATCGGGGCGGTGGAAGAATTATGCGCCGCACCTGGACGATCTGCGCGCTGCTCTGGCCCGCTACGGTCTGGACGGGTAGGGAGGCGGCCATGTCCGCTTCTTCCAAATTCGCCGCCCCCGACCTTACACCCCCCGCCGTCATCCTCGACAAGTCGCAGATGGCCGAGAACATCGGCGCCGTGGCGCGGGTGATGGCGAACTTCGGCCTGACCGACCTGCGCCTGGTCACGCCGCGCGACGGCTGGCCCCAGGAACGGGCCTGGGCCACCGCCTCGGGCGCCGACTGGGTGCTGGAGGGGGTGCGGGTGTTCGACAGCGTGGCCGAAGCCGTCGCCGATCTGAACACCGTCTTCGCCACCACAGCCCGCCCGCGCGAGACGCGCCAGCCGGTCCGCACCCCGCGCGAAGCCGGCCGCATCCTCTATGACGACACGGCGTCGGGCCTGAAGACAGGCCTGTTGTTCGGCGGCGAGCGGGCCGGGCTGGAGACGACCGACATCGCCCTGTGCGCCGGCATCGTCACCATTCCCATCGACCCGAAACACCATTCGCTGAACCTGGCCCAGGCGGTGGCGATCAACGCCTATGAGTGGCGCACCCTGATCCTGGACGCCCCGCCGCCCCGTTTCCGCGACAGCGAGCCGCCGGCGTCGAACGACCTGCTGGTCGGCATGTACGAACATCTGGAGGCGGAGCTGGAGCTCGGCGGCTTCTTCTATCCGCCCGAGAAGAAGCGTTCGATGAGCCAGAACCTGCGGGTCATGCTGGGCCGCGCCGCCTTCTCCGAACAGGAGGTCGCCACCATGCGCGGCGCCATCCACGCCCTGGCCAAGGGCCGGGGGCGCGTCCTGGCCAAGCTGGCGGCTGAACGGGCGGCCACGCCCTCAGCTGGCAAGCCTCCGAGCGGCGACCGCTAGGGGCTGAGCAATCGCGCCTCCCCAGGGGGCGGGTTTCACCCCCGCAGCTTGCGGGTCAGGGCCTCGACGTCGCGGGCGATCTGGTCGTCCTGACCCATCAGTTCCTCGATCTTGCGCACGCCGTGCAGGACGGTGGTGTGATCGCGACCGCCGAAGCGACGGCCGATGTCGGGGTAGGAGCGGGTCGTGTGCTGCTTGCACAGGTACATGGCCATCTGGCGCGGGCGGGCCACCGAACGGGTGCGGCGCTCGCTGAGCAGATCGGCCTGTTTCAGGTTGAAGTGGTCGGCGACCGTCTTCTGGATCTCGTCGACCGTGATGCGACGTTCCGGCCCGCCGCGCAGGGCGGCGCCCAGCAGGGTGGAGGCCTCGTCGACCGAGACGGTCGACAGACGCGATCCGGCGGCGGCGGCCAGGGTGTTCACGGCGCCTTCCAGTTCGCGCATCGAGCCCGGCGTCCGGTCGACCAGCTGGGCCAGAACCTCGGGATTGGCCTCGCCCTGGACGACGCCGAGGGCCGACAGGGCCTTCAGACGGTTCTGGGCTACGGCGATCTTCAGCTCGCGGTCGCCTGCCTCGACCGGGCAGGTCAGGCCGGCGGCCAGGTGGCTGCGCAGGCGCGGCTCGACCTCGGTCAGGGCCATGGGGGCGCGGTCGGCCGAGAAGACGATCCGTTTGCCGTCCTCGATCAAGGCGGTCAGGGTCGACAGCAGTTCTTCCTGGGTGCTCGTCTTGCCGCCGACGAACTGGACGTCGTCCAGCAGCAGCATGTCGGCCGAGCGCAGGCTTTCCTTGAAGGCCGCCGTCGAGCGGTCCTGCATCGCCTTGACGAAGGTGGACAGGAAGCGTTCGGCCGTCAGATAGACGACCTTGGCCTCGGGCCGCAGACGCTGGGCCTCCCAGGCGATGGCGTTCAGCAGGTGGGTCTTGCCGTAGCCGTAGGGGCCGCAGAAGAAGACCGGGTTGAAATGGCCGTCGGCCCAGCTGGCCACCTGTTTGGCGATGGCCAGGGCGAAGGCGTTGCCCTGACCCTCGACGAAGCTGTCGAAGGTCAGGCGCTCCTGCAGACCGGCGGCGCGCACGGCGCGGGCCCCGTCGGCGACCGGGGCGACGGTGGCGGCTGTGGTCAGGGTCGGCGACGAAAGGGCGGTGAGGCGCGGGGTCGCGTCCACGATATTGCCGGCGCGAATGGCGGAGGCGGGCGGGGCGGAGCCGACCTCGGCGCGGCAGCGGACGTCCAGACGGCGGTTCAGGCCGTCCAGCCCCAGCCACAGCTCGTTCATCCGTCGCAGGGCGTTCTTGCGGACCCAGTCACGCGCATAGGCGGTCGGGGTGACCAGGATCAGCTGGCCGGCTGAATCCACTCGGACAGCGGACGGCGCGATATAGGACGAAAAAGGTCCATCGCCGATTTCCGCGCGCAGGCGGACCGAGGCTTCAGTCCAGATACGGTCCGGATCCGTCATGTTCGATCCGCTGGCACCGCCCGCCATCGCCGTCGCACCCCCAACCATTGTTTCGCCACCCGCTTCAAAAACCATTCCGACCTTCGGCACTTCAGGAGGATGGTTCAGGGACGACTTCTCCTGCGCCGAAAAGCGATGCTTTTCGGACGGGGCCGAGCTCCTGAACAGACATCTCCCGCCGACGCGAAACTATCGTCCCGCGCCGTCTTCATCCGTGTTGGGATGGAAGTGCGTTAGAGGCCAAAACTTACGCTGCGAGCCGGTAGGGTCAACGCTGATTCGTTGGTCGATTCGCAGTTAAATTGTTTGACTCCGTCAAACGCTAATCCTGCTTGGGAAATTCATGATTTCCCCTGCCCGGAGTCCGTATTCGTGCGTAAAGAGAGTTAACGGAAAAACACAAAACGGCGAAGGAGCATTCGCCCCTTCGCCGTTGAGATCATAGTAAAATCCCATAACGAAACGACGAAAGCCGTTCCGTGGTCGGGAAATCCCGAAAGGGCTTAGGCGGCCGAAAGCTTCTTCAGCTGGGCGGCCAGACGCGACACCTTCCGCGAGCCGGTGTTCTTATGAACGACGCCCTTGGACACGGCGCGCATCAGTTCGGACTGGGCTTCCACGAAGGCGGTCTTGGCGGCGGCGGCGTCGCCGCCGGCCAGTGCTTCCTGGAACTTGCGCAGATAGGTGCGGACGCGCGAACGACGCGCCTTGTTCACTTCGGTCCGCGCTTCGATCTTGCGGATCGCCTTGCGGGCGCCGGGGTTGTTAGCCATTTCAAACCTTCGAACGGAAAACGCCGCGGAGCACACGTCCACGGCGCGGAAATCTCAAGAGGGCGGGCCTATAGCCGAAAGCCCGGGGGCGGTCAACGCGGAGTCTGACGTGGATCGCACAGGATCGCCTCCATGACACGATAAGGCTTATTCAACGAAGGGCATGTCAGCTTGCGGTCAAACCGGAAGCCGCATGTTCAGATCAGTCCTCCTCCTTGTCTTCGCCGTCTTGTCCTCGGGCGTTATCGCTCAGGCGGCCGCGGCGCAGACGGACGTTGCGCGCACGCCGCTCGACCTGGCCCGGGCTGTGGAGCAGCGGGCGGGCGCGACCGACTTCAGGTCCCTGGAGGTCTTCGGCCAGGAGGCGATGCGTCGCAACGATCGCGAGGGGTTGCAACGTCTCTATCATGTCGTCTGGATCTTCCTGAACCAGGGCGAGTTCGACACGGCCGAGGCATGGAACGACCGCCTGCTCGCCGCCGCACGCCATCAGGGCGACCGCCGCTATGTCCAGATCGCTCAGCTGAACGTGCTGACCTTGCGTTACGACCAGGGCGAGACCGCCGCCGCCGACGAAATGCGCCTGCGGGCGGCCATGGAGCCCGACTGGTTCGCTCGCGTCCACGCCATCCGCATCTGGGCGCTCGCGCTGATGGATCGGGACAGGATCGGCGAAGGCCTGCAGTTGCTGGCCGACGCCGACGCGCTGATCCCGGAAAAGGCCCCCTATGCCACGGTCGCGCGGGCGGGTCTGTGGGAGATGACCGGCATCGGCCTGATGAAGCTGAACGACATCGACGGGGCCACGGCCGCCTTCGGGCGGTTCGAGATCGACTTCGCCAATCCGGCCTATCCCCGGCCCGACTTCGACGCCCTCTACAATCTGTCGCGGCTTTCAATCCAGTTGGGCGACGTCGAACAGGCCCAGCGTCTGTATCAGGCCCATAACAGGCTGGTGATGCGCGCCAATCTGCCCAGCCTCACCGTTTACGACGCCCGGCTATGCGCGATGGTGGCGGAGGCCGCCGACGCGCCGCTCGAGGTGCTGGGGTGTCTGGAACCTTTTGGCGAAGGCCTGGGGGAGGCGTCGTTCCTGGCGGCCCAACTGCTTCCGACGCGCGCCCTCGCGCGCGCGCAGACGGGACAGATCGCGGCGGCGCGGCGGGACCTGGCGCGGATTCGCAGCCTCGCCGCCGCCGACCGCTTCCGCGAGGAGGGCCCCTCCGAGATCGCCCGGGTGGAGGCCGAACTGCTGCTCGCAGAGGGGCGGGCGCCGGAAGCCTATGCGAAGCTTCGCCAGTACAGCCGGGCGCAAACCGTGGCCGACGCCCGCCGCTTCAGCGCCGGCATCCGCCAGGTCACCGGCGACATGCAGCAAAAGCTCGCGGAACGCCGCCTTCAACTCGACACCGCGCGGTCGAACACGAAACTCCAGGGCCTGGTCCTGACCATCGCCGTCATCTTCGTCCTGTCCGCCGTCGCCGCCCTGGTGTGGATGTGGAGCCAGGCCCGGAGCTTGCGCGCCGCGCGGCGGCGTGCAGAGGAGGCCAATCGGTCCAAGTCGGAATTCCTGGCCAATATGAGCCACGAGATCCGCACGCCTCTGAACGGAGTCGTGGCCATGGCCGACGCCCTGTCCCGCGCTAGCCTGGCGGCGCGCGAGCGCGAGATGGTCGAAGTCATCCGGTCGTCTGGCGTGACCTTGGAACGCCTGCTGTCGGATATTCTGGACACGGCGAAGATCGAGGCGGGCCAGGTGGTGCTGGAGCGCTCGGTGTTCGATTTGGGCGATACGGTGCGCGGCGCTGCGGCCCTGTACCGGCCGCGCGCTGACGAAAAGGGCCTGGCGCTGCGTGTGCAGGTCGAGCCCGCCCTGGAGGCCGCCGTGGAGGGGGATGTGGTGCGCCTGCGTCAGGTTCTGTCGAACCTGATTTCCAATGCACTGAAGTTCACGGACGCCGGTGCGGTAACGGTCGCGGTCGAAACGGCCGGCGAGGGACGAGCGAGGTTTGTCGTCAGCGACACAGGCTGCGGGTTCGACGCGGAACAGAAGTCGCGCATCTTCACGCGCTTCCAGCAGGCGGACGGATCAATCACCCGCCGTTTCGGCGGCACCGGCCTGGGGCTGGCCATCTCACAGGATCTGGTCGCCCTGATGGGTGGCGTCCTGGACTGCGAAGGCTCTCCTGGAGACGGAGCGGAGTTCTGGTTCGAAATTCCCTTGCAGCCTGCGGGGCAGTCTGAGCGGGCGCCGAAGCAGGAAGACGAGGCCGACAGCGAGGAGGCCGCTTTTCCAGCGCGCACCCTGCTCGCCGATGATCACCCGGCGAACCGCAAGGTCATCGAGATCATGCTGGCCGGCATGACCGAACTGGTGGCGGTGGAGAACGGCCTCCAGGCGGTGGAGGCGTTTCGTGCGGGTGGCTTCGACCTGGTGCTGATGGACATGCAGATGCCCGTCATGGACGGTCTGACCGCCGCTGCGGCCATCCGTGCTCTGGAAGAGGAAGAGCAGCGTGAGCGCACGCCGATCATCATGCTGACTGCCAACGCCCTTCCGGAACATGTCGAGGCCGGGCGGTCCGCTGGAGCGGACGAGCATCTGTCTAAACCCGTCACCCTCGCCGCCTTGCTCGACGGCGTCGGAGCGGCCATGGCGGCGGTCGAGCGGTCGAAGAGGCCCGTCGCTGCTTGAAACCAGCAGTGGATCGGGTCGGCCACTTCGATGGAGAGGCGTCGCGGGCGCCAGCCGCCCGCCTACGACCTTTGCTGCTCAGCTGTTTCTCAGTTCAGCGCAACAGTCTTCAACGCGGCAAAAGATGATTTCCGTCGCGGATATTTGCAGGCTGTGTAATCGCCGCAACGCTGTACGAATTGTCATGAATTTGGCCGTTTTCCAGCCACGATTGTCCCGTCCCAAAGGGGGCTATATCCCCTCTCCGGAACGCCTTTTCATGACTCCGACCGCACTCATGCTGATCGCGCTGGCTTCGACGGCGGAACCCGCCGCCGCCCAACAGTCGCAAGAGGCGGAGCCTTCGGTCGTCCTCCCGGATCTCAACGTGACCGGGGTCAAGCGGGGGGTCGCTCTGGGCGGACAGGAGCCGATCGCTTCCTATGACTCGGCCCAGATCCAGGCGTTCGGCGCGACGAACATCGGCGAGCTTGTGACCCTTCTGGAGGCGCAGACCCGCAGCGCGCGCGGAGGGTCGCCGGTCTTCCTGGTGAACGGCCGCCGCATCTCCGGTTTCCGCGAGATCCGCGGCATTCCGCCCGAGGCGATCGAGCGTTTCGAAATCCTGCCGGAAGAGACCGCCCTTTCCTACGGCTACAGCGCCAACCAGCGCGTCGTGAACATCGTGCTGAAGGCCCAGTTCCGTTCGCTGACCGCCTCGGTCAATGTCAGCCGGTCCGATCAGGGCGGACGGACGACGACGGCGAGCGAAAACAATATTCTCAACATCGCCGGCGCAGAACGGTGGTCGCTGGACGTCAACGGCGAGAGCAGCAACGCCCTCTACGAGACCGAACGCAATATCGATCGCTCGGACTCGAACGAAGTCGACTCGGCGGGCGACAACGGCGAGCGGAACGCCTACCGCACCCTGCTACCGCGCGCGGCGGAGGCGTCGGTGGCGGGAACCTACAAGCACGACCTGAACGACAAGGTCGGCATGACCTTAAGCGGCAGCCTGGAGGACAGCAGCAGCCGCAGTTACCTGGGCCTGCCCAGCGTCAGTCTGAGCCTGCCGGCCGGCAATCCCTGGTCGCCCGACGGCGCGGCGGTCGATCTGTATCGCTATATCGGCCTACCTGACGCCCTGCAGCGCCAGACCAATACCCGCGCCGCTGAATTGGGCACGGTGTTCGACGGCTATCTGGGCGACTGGCGTTGGACGGCGACGGGCGAGTACAGCCGCACGGAGACGGACACCACCACCGGCGCCGGCGTCGATGACGCCGCCCTCAGGGCGGCGGTCACGGCTGGCGACACGAGCGTGAACCCCTACGGCGATCTGACCGGTGCGGTCACAACGGCCGCTCGCAACACCGCCAATTCGGTCTCGCAGTCGCTGGAGGGCGAGGTCGTGCTGAACGGCACGGCCTGGGAGCTGCCTGCTGGCGGCGTCACCACCACCTTCAAGCTCGGGGGCGAGCACCAATCGCTGGATTCTGAAAGCTTCCGGTCCGGCGTGGCGACCGATCGGTCGCAGTCGCGCGATCTGGGCAGTCTGCAGGCCAATTTCGACCTGCCGATCTCCAGCGTGGATCGCGGCGTCCTGCCGAAGATCGGCGATCTGTCCGCTAACATGAACCTGGCCTACCAGGAGCTGTCGGACTTCGGCGGCGTGTCGGCATTGGGCGGTGGTCTGAACTGGTCGCCAGTCGCCCGGCTGTCCCTGTCGGCCAACTATTCCGACGAGGACAAGGCGCCGACGATCCAGCAGCTGAATGACCCCACCATCTCGACGCCGAACACCGCCGTCTTCGACTATTCGACCGGCCAGACCGTCCAGGTCACCCAGATCACCGGCGGCGATCCAAACCTGAAGGCGGAAAACCGCCGAATCTTGAAACTGGGCGTCAACTGGCAACCGCTTTCGGCCACCGACCTGCGGCTGAACCTGGCCTATACCCGCACGGAGGCTGAGGATGAGATATCCAGCTTCCCCGCCATCACGCCCGACCTGGAGGCCGCCTTGCCGGAGCGTTTCGTGCGAGCGGAGCCCGAGCCCGGCGCAGATCCGAATGTGCCTGGCGTCCTGCTGTCCATCGACGCCCGCCCGCTGAACTTCGCCAGCCGCGAGCAGCAGGACGTGCAGTGGGGTTTCAACTTCTCCAGGCCTTTCGGCAAGCCTAATCCGGCCATGATGGGTCAACGACCGGGCGGACCGGGCGGCCCCGGCGCGGGCGGCCCGCCCCCGGGCGGCGCCGTGCGTATGGGCGGCGGTCCTGGCGGCCGAGGCGGTCCGGGAGGGCCTGGCGGCGGGCGGTTGCGCGGTTCCACCGCCCCCGGGATGCAACCGGGGCAGGGGATGTTCAACTTCTCGCTGACCCATACCTGGCGTGTCCAGGACGAGGTGGTGATCCGCGACGGCCTGGCGCCGCTGGACCTGCTGGATGGGGATTCCATCTCCGGATCAGGCGGTCAGTCGCGTCACGAGGTCCAGGTGCAGACCGGGGTGTTCAAGAACGGCTTCGGGACCTTCATCAACGCCAACTGGAAGTCGGGCACGACCGTCGAAGGCGACGGCGCGGGTTCGGCCGATCTGGATTTCTCGGACCGGATGACGGTGAACCTGTTCGCCTTCGCCGACCTGACCCAACGCACCTCCCTGGTCGAACGCCTGCCCTTCCTGAAGGGCGCGCGCGTCGGGATCGGAGTGCAGAACATCTTCGACGACCGGATTTCGGTGACCAGCAGCGATGGTTCGGCGCCGGTGAATTACCAGCGCGACTATCTGGACCCGCAAGGCCGGGTGTTCCGGATCAATCTGCGCAAGATCCTGTACTGATCATCCGGCGGGCGGGGCTATACGCCTCGCCCTTTCGTCGGCCGGCCAGAACCGTTCAGGGCCAGACGACCGCGAGGGCGATCAGGGCCGCGATGGCGGCCAGAGCCAGCGGATAGAAGAGGCGATCGGACATGGCGACAGCCTAACGGGCCGCCTGGACCGCGACAAGCCGGCGCTCCGTTCGGCCGCAGCACCTCGGTCTAAACCTTGACCCCTTCATGACGGCGGCCTACCCGAACAGACTATCTTGAAGAGGACCGACCGAATGCCGCGCCTGATCCTGCTCCGCCATGGCCAGAGCCAGTGGAACCTCGAGAACCGCTTCACCGGCTGGGTCGACGTCGACCTGACGGCGGAGGGCGAGGCCCAGGCGCGTCACGGCGGCGCGCTGATCGCCGAGGCGGGGTTCAAGCCCTCCGTCATGTTCACCTCGGTCCTGACGCGCGCAAAGCGCACCGGCGCTCTCGCCCTGCAGACGGCCGGTCTGACCGATGTGCCGGTGATCGAGGACTGGCGCCTGAACGAGCGTCACTACGGCGGTCTGACGGGGCTGAACAAGGCCGAGACCGCTGAAAAGCACGGCGAGGACCAGGTCAAGATCTGGCGCCGCAGCTACGACGTGCCGCCGCCGCCGCTGGCGCCGGGCGGCGAGTTCGACTTCGAGGCGGATCCCCGTTACGCGGGCAAGTCCATCCCGGACACCGAAAGCCTGAAGACCACGCTGGACCGGGTCAAACCCTATTGGGACGCCGAGATCGCGCCGCGGCTCAAGGCGGGCGAGGACGTGCTGATCGCGGCCCACGGCAATTCGCTGCGCGCCATCGTCAAACTGCTGTTCGGCGTGCCCGACGACAAGATCGTGGGCGTGGAGATTCCGACCGGCAATCCGCTGGAGATCGAGCTGGACGAGGCGCTCAAGCCGACGGCCGCCCGCTATCTCGACGCCGACCGCGCCGAAGAGCTGCCGACCGCCGCATGAACTGGACCGACGCCGACCGCGCCTTCATGGCCCAGGCCATCGGAATGGCGACCGGCCGCATGGGCGAGACCTGGCCCAATCCTGCGGTCGGCTGTGTGATCGTCAAGAACGGCCGGATCATCGCTCAGGCCGCCACGGCGCCGGGCGGGCGGCCCCATGCCGAGGAACAGGCCGTGCCTGCAGCCGGCGACGAGATCGAGGGCGCCACCGTCTATGTCACCCTGGAACCCTGCGGGGCCCGGTCTTCCGGTCGGCAGTCCTGCGCCCATTTCCTGACCGAGGCGAAGGTGGCGCGGGTCGTGATCGCCTGCCTCGATCCCTCTCCCTTCGCCGCCGGCCGCGGGACCGAGCGGCTGCGCGCCCAGGGGCTGACGGTGGAGACAGGCCTGATGTGCGACGAGGGGGCGACCCTTTGCGAAGGCTTCCTTCACCGGCTTGAGACGGGTCGGCCGATGGTGCGGATCAGTAAGGACGGCGCCGGTTTCGACGGCCGCTTCGTCGCCTCGCCCAAGGCCGATCTGGTGACCGAGCTGAAACGGCTGGGGGAGGCGGGCTACACCCGTCTTTGGACCTCTTCTGGAGAGCTCGCTGAGTCCCTCCGCGAGCAGGGTCTCCTGACCGACTGACAACCAGCTGTTGCTAAAGGCTTTCTTAAGCGGCCCGGGATTAGCTTGGTCGAATGGCCCAGGCAGCTGAACCCCTTGTGCGCAAGCGCCTGACCCAGGCGGAAGTGGACATCATCTGCGCCCGCCACGACCGATTGTTTCAGGCCCGCCCCGGCGGCGCCCGCGCGGTCTTCGCCTGGATGGACATCTCCGGCCTGAAACTGACGGGCCGCAACCTGGCCGACGCCGATTTCGCCGCCGCCTGTCTGGAAGGCTGCGACCTGACGGGGGCCAAGCTGGACAACGCCAATTTCTTCGGCGCGGACATGCAGGATGCGGTTTTGGCCGAGTCCAGTCTGCGTCGCGCCGATCTTCGCGGGGCCTGTCTGCGGGGCGCGGACCTGTCTGGCGCGGACCTGTTCGAGGCCGACCTGCGCGAGGGCACCATCGCCGCTGCTGACGCGAAACTGGGCTTCAAGGTCATCGAGCCCCGACATCGCCAGGAGACCGAGGCCACCGGCGCCTGTCTGGCCGGCGCCAATCTTCAGCGCTCCAAGATGTCGGGCGTCATCGCGATCAAGGCCGATTTTTCGGGCGCGGTGATGAAGGATTGCAAGATGATCCGCGCCAATCTCAAACAGGCCGACTTCCGGGGCGCAGACCTGGCCGGCGCGGACCTGTCGGGCGCCAACCTGTCCGGCGCGGACATGCGCGACGCCATTCTGGTCGGCTGTAAAATGACCATGTGGTGCGCCGACGGCGCCAATATGGAGGGCGCGCTGACGGACAAGAGCACCGTCGGCGAGTCCGTCAATGAAATGCCCGCAGCCGAGATGCTGCGCGTCCATGCCCGCTGGTGTGAGACGGGCGGGGCCGAGGGCCAGCCTTCAGTCTTTGACGGGGTCGATCTGCGTCCGCTGAAGTCGATTACGGGCCTGAACCTCACCGCCCTGTCGGCGAAGGGAGCAGTCTTCTATGGATTGGACATGGAGGGGGTGCAGTTGCAGGGCGCACACCTCGAAAACGCCGATCTGCGCTCGGCCAAGCTCTACCGCGCTGACATGCGGGGCGCACGGCTGAAGAACGCCAAGCTGAACGGGGCGGACATGCGCGGAGCCCAGCTGGGCCCCCTTTTGATCGGTGCGGATCGGCTGCTCTCCGCCGACATGAGCGGGGCGGTGCTGCGTGGCGCCGATCTGTCGGGCGCCGACTTGCGCCGCGCTGTCATGACGGGTGCTGACCTGGCGCGCGCGACGCTACACGGCGCCCAGACCCGTCAACTGGACCTGACGGACGCCAACCTGACGGGCGTGCGCGGCCTGGTCATCGACGACCAGGCCGCCTGATCGCTCAGGCCAGAGCCTTGAGCTGATCGACCAGATCGATCTTTTCCCAGCTGAAACCGCCGTCGGCGTCCGGCTCGCGGCCGAAATGGCCATAGGCCGTGGTCCGAGCATAGATCGGCTTGTTCAGGCCCAGGTGCTGGCGGATGGCGCGCGGCGTTGCGCCGCCGATCAGGTCCAGGACCTTGTCTTCCAGCACCGCCTCCGAAATCTTGCCCGTGCCGTGCAGGTCGACGTGGATCGACTGCGGCTTGGCCACGCCGATCGCGTAGGAAATCTGGATGGTGCAACGGTCGGCGAGACCGGCGGCGACCACGTTCTTGGCCAGGTAGCGGCAGGCGTAGGCGGCTGAACGGTCGACCTTGGTCGGATCCTTGCCGGAGAAGGCGCCGCCGCCGTGGGGCGCTGCGCCGCCATAGGTGTCGACGATGATCTTGCGACCGGTCACGCCGGCGTCGCCGTCCGGCCCACCGATCTCGAAGATGCCGGTCGGATTGATGTGCCAGACGGTTTCCTCGTCCGTGAAGCCTTCCGGCAGCACTTCGAGGATATAGGGTTTGACGATCTCGGCGACCTGTTCCGAGCTCAGCCCCTTGGCGTGCTGGGTCGACAGGACGATGGAGGTCGCCCGGACGGGCTTGCCGTCCCGGTATTCGATGGTGACCTGGCTCTTGGCGTCGGGCTCAAGCTGCGAGCCGCCGGCATGGCGGACCTCGGCCAGGCGCTTCAGGATGTTGTGGCTGTACTGCAGGGTGGCCGGCATCAGCTCCGGTGTCTCGTTCGAGGCATAGCCGAACATGATGCCCTGGTCGCCCGCGCCTTCGTCCTTCTCGTTGGTCGAGTCCACGCCGACGGCGATGTCGGCCGACTGGGCGTGCAGGTAGCAGGCGTAGTCGGCGGTTTCCCAATGGAAGCCGTCCTGCTCGTAGCCGATGTCCTTGACGGCGGCGCGGACCAGAGGCTCCAGGCTGTCGATGATGGCCTGGGTGAAGGCTTCGTTCTGTTCCTTGGTGTTGCCCGGCTGCGTGGCGCGCACCTCGCCGGCCAATACGATCCGCTGGGTGGTCACCAGGGTCTCGCACGCCACACGGGCCTCGGGATCCCGAGACAGGAAGGCGTCGACGACCGTGTCGGAGATACGGTCCGCGACCTTGTCGGGATGGCCCTCGGATACGCTTTCCGAGGTGAAGAAGAAGGAGGAACGAGCGGCCAAGAGAGGCTCCTGTCTGTGAACGCAGGGCAAACATATAAAGACATGCTTATATGTTCAAGCGATCATCCAGGTTCAGGCGCCGTCGGCCGAACTCGAAGTCTGGTCGAGGCAGAGAAATCGGCTATGACGAATCCGTGGGAGCGGATGAATGCCTGAAAGCCTGTCGCCAAGAGAAGTCGAGTGCGTCCGTCTGGCTGGGGTGGGCCTGGTGGACAAGGAAATCGCCGCGCGCCTGGGCATTTCTCCCCGGACGGTCGGCAATCACCTGCATCGCGCCTATGCCAAGCTGGGCGTTTCGGACCGCAGGCTGGCGGCGAAGCGGCTGAGTAACGGCTACTCAGGGACGTCGATACTCATTTCCGATCTGGGCGAAGACGCGCTTGTTGACCCGGCGTCGGTCGGACTTCCGGACGACGACGGCCCCTTCGCCGGGTCCGCCTGGTCCCTGCCGCCCCCGCCCAGGGGCGTCGCCGGACGACTGGCGGTCATAGCCGCGGGGGCCGCCGTCGCCCTGTTGCTCGCCATCGGAATCGTGACGGCAGGCATGGTGGTTCCCTCCTTGTTCGACCGCATCGCTCCCGAATGGGCCCGCTGACGCGGGGGACAATTTTTGAGGACTGCGCGATGAAAAACATGCACGTCGGGGTGAAGATCGCCCGTCAGGTCCGAACCGCGGAACACGCGATAGACCAGGCGATGATCGAGGTCTGCAAGCTGATACAGACGTCGCTCGAAGGGCGGGTCGAAGCGCGGCTGGCGGCGGAAGTCGGCCAGTCCGCGCTGGAGGATATCGTCGCGGGTCTCGACCATCTGGCCAAGGTCCGGGCGACAGTGGTCTCAGGTCACGCCGGACTGGCCGAGGTCGCTGAGGTTCACGCCATCGGCTGGCGCATGGAAGGGATGGGCGAAGACAAATCCACGCCGTCCACGCCGACCGCCGTATATCCGATCGCCGCCTGACCGTATCGGAGCCATGCCTTCGCCCCTCTGGATCTTCGGAACCTGCCTGACCATCGTGGCGCTGGGGATGCTGGTCTGGAAGGGCGGTTGGCCCGAACGGCAGGCGGCGGCGGGGCTGTTTTTCGCGCAACTTTTGTCGGGCTGGGTGGACCATCTCGTCCTGGGCCAGTTCCGATGGGCGGTGGCCCTGATCTCACTGGGGCTCCTGGTGCTGCTGGTTCGGTTGAGCCTCCGCTATGATCGCTGGTGGTTGATGCTCGCCGCCGGGGCCCAGTTTCTGGCGCTCGGCACCCACCTGTCCTCCCTGGTGGGGCCGGACGCCCTGACCTGGTCGATCGTGACCACCCGGATGGTGGCCTGGGTCGAAATCATGATTTTGGCGCTCTTTGGCGTCTGGGAAGCGAATGCCGCCCCCTACGCAAGATCAGAACGCCTGAAGACCGGTGCGCTTCTCAAATACAGGGATATTCAATCGTGACCGCTCAAGCCCTCACGAACTTTCTGCCGCTCTTCCGGTCCTGGTTCGAGACCGCGACCATGGCGGACAGGCTCGGCCTGTCCGGTCTCGGGGCGAGCGAAGATAATCTGTTGGTCGAGCTGGATCTCGGGCCGATGGTCGAGGCAGAGGCTCGGTTGTTGAATCACACGCCATCCAACGCCACCGAAGCGGCCTGCCTGCTGGAGATCGTAAGGCAGAATATCGCCGATTCCGGCCGTTCGGACAGTCTGGACGCGCGCGCCCTGGCGTCTGTCCAGACCTGGCTGGCCGATCTGACGATAGGGGGCGAGGGCCCGGCCGTTGAACGGCTCTTGCAGCCTCGCCCCAGACCTTAGCTGTACAGACCTTAGCTGTACGGACCTTAGCCGCGCAGGCCCTTGGCCACGACCAGCAGGGCGTCACGCTTCTCGGCGTCACGGATGCCGCGGAAGGCCGACAGCAGTTCAGCTACGCCGGGCGAGGCCAGAACCAGTTCGTCGCCTTCCGCCACGTCCAGCTCTCCCAGCAGGGCGGCGCCGGTGGATTTCAGTACGGCGGCGATTTGCAACAGGCGAGCCGCCGACACGCGATTGACGCCGCGTTCGTACTTCTGGATCTGCTGAAAGGTCACTCCTGCGCCCGCGGCCAGTTGAGCCTGGGTTATGCGGAGTTCTTCTCGACGGCTGCGGATGCGCGCGCCGATGGCGATATCGATGGGATCTACTGTGTCGCTCATCTTGGCCTTCGGGGGAACGATAATGCACGCCGTCAGGCCCCAAAACCTTCGGGGCGTCAAGCCAAAGCTCGACTTTAAGGGAATGCTACGTACTTAAAATGTGCAGAGCTGCAACTTCAAGTGGAAAACGGGGGTTGGCGTTCGGAGGCGTAGCCAGACGGGCCGCACCGCAGAAGGGCCCTGATCTGACTTTGACCCGAAAAATGGTGCCGCTTGCGTGACTCGAACACGCGACCCCCTCATTACGAATGAGGTGCTCTACCGGCTGAGCTAAAGCGGCCCGGTTGCGAAGGCGAAGCAGCCCGCGCGAGAGGGGCTCTTTATACGGGCGTATCGCGCTTGCCAAGCGCCGCTTTCAAGGTTGCGAGCAATGTCGCCTCGTCTGGCGTCGCCGACACGGCCGGGGTCAGGTCGAGGGCGATCAGGGGCGTTGCGGCGGCGGCCGAAATACAGGCGCAGACGACGTCGGCGAGGCCGCGAGGCGCAAGGGCGGCCCAGGACGCCAGCGCCTGTCCGGCGCGCGGAGAATGAACCAGGACGGCGTCAAAACGGGAGGGAGCGGCTGGAGAGGCCCAGATCGTCCGGTAAACGCTGAGCGGCGCAACGGTGATGTTGCGGGCGTCTGCGGCGTCCAGAGCGGCCGTCATGTCCCCGGCGGGCGTCTCGGCCTGGGGCGCCAGCAGGACCGCGTCGCTCAATTCGGCGGCGATCAGCAGGGCGAGGGCGTTCAGGTCGCCATCGGCGGAGCGGACGGCGACGAAGCCGGCCTGACGCGCGGCCTGGGCGGTGGCGTCCCCGACAGCGAAGACGGGACGGTCGCGGCGCGGCGTCAGGGCGGCGAAGGCGGCGACGCCGTTCGCGCTGGTGAAGGCCAGGGCGGCGAAGCGTTCAAGGTCGGGCAGGGGCGGCGTCAGGCGTTCCATCGCCAGCAGCGGGTGGACCAAGGGCTCGAACCCCATGTCGCGCAGTCGGGCGGCGGTGCGGGACGCCCCAGGCTCGGCGCGGGTGACCCAGACGCGCGGTTTCGGCGGGCTGTGGAGGCGAGGAGCGGTCATCCGTCCAGGCTCGCGGGATCGACCTCCTGGTCGCCGGCGAAGGCGTGAACCTCGCCGCCCAGTCTTTGACCCAGAGCGCGGGCGTCGGCCTCGGTGGGCTGAAACAGCTCGCCGGCGCGGCGCCAGCGGGCCGATCCGTCGGGGCTCAGCATTTCGGTGGTCAGGCGCAGGGTGTCGCCCTCGATCAGGGCGTAGGCGCCGACGGCGGTGCGGCACGACCCTTCCAGCGCGGTCATCGCCCCCCGTTCGGCGGCGACGGCGACGGCGGTGTCGGTATGGTTCAGGGCGGCGACCCAGGGGGCGTCGATGTCCTCGGCGCGAGTCTGGATGGCCAGGGCGCCCTGGCCCGGCGCCGGCAGGAAGGCGTCCAGCGACAGTTTCTCGCGGATATGTTCGGTCACGCCCAGCCGGGCCATGCCGGAGACGGCCAGCAGTATGGCGTCGAAATCCCCCTCGGCGGCGCGTCGCAGCCGGGTGTCGATATTGCCCCTCAGCATCTCGACCTTCAGGTCCGGCCGCAGCGCCAGGGCCTGGGCCTGGCGCCGCAGGCTGGCCGTTCCCAGCCGGGCGCCGAAGGGCAGTTGGTCGAAACTGTCGAAGTCGCGGCTGATGAAGGCGTCGCGGGCGTCCTCGCGTTCCGGGATGGCGGCGATGCATAGGCCCTCGGGCTGTTCAGCGGGGACATCCTTCATCGAATGGATGGCGATGTCGATCCGCCCGGCCAGCAGGGCCTCTTCGATCTCCTTGGTGAACAGGGCCTTGCCGCCCAGCTCCATCAGGCGGCGGTCCTGGATCCGGTCGCCGGTGGTGACGATCTCGACCAGGGGCACGGCGGCCTCGATCTCGGACTCGGCTATGCCCAGGGCCCGGCCGATGGCGCGTTGCATCATGCCCGATTGGGCCAGGGCCAGTTTGGACCGCCGGGTGCCGATGCGGAGAGGAAGGGTCATGAGCGTTGCTTACCGGACGCCGGATCGCTACCTCGACCCGATGGAGAGTTCCGCCGACTATAGCAGCGGCGCCGCAGCGGCAACTGGACGGGATGTCCCCCCCCTTCCTGGTGAAGCCCTGACGGTGCTGGGTCTCGAGACCAGCTGCGACGAAACCGCCGCCTCGGTGGTGCGCCTGCACCCGTCCGAGCGGGGCGGCCGGGCCGAGGTCCTGTCCTCGGTCGTTCACAGCCAGATCGACGATCACGCGGCCTATGGCGGCGTCGTCCCCGAAATCGCCGCCCGCAGCCATGTGGAGATGATCGCCGAAGTCACGCGCCGCGCCATGGCCGAATCCGGCCTGGGCTATGGCGGCCTGGACGGGATCGCCGCGACCGCCGGGCCGGGTCTGGTCGGCGGCGTCATGGTGGGTCTCAGCTTCGGCAAGGCCGCGGCCCTGGCGCGTGGCCTGCCCCTGGTGGCGGTCAATCACCTGGAGGGCCATGCGGTTTCGGCCCGATTGGGCGAGGAAGTCGCCTATCCCTTCCTGCTGCTGCTGGTGTCCGGCGGCCACTGCCAACTGCTCGAGGTGCGTGGCGTCGGCGACATGAGCCGGATCGGCGCCACCATCGACGACGCGGCCGGCGAGGCCTTCGACAAGATCGCCAAGGCCCTGGGCCTCGGTTATCCCGGCGGGCCGGCGCTGGAGCGGCTGGCGCAGCAAGGCGACGGGTCGAAGATCGACCTTCCGCGCGCCCTGTTGGGCCGCAAGGACTGCGACTTCTCCTTCTCGGGTCTGAAGACGGCCGCCTTCCGCATCGCCCAGACCTGCGAGACCGAGCAGGACAAGGCCGATCTGGCCGATGCGGTCCAGAGCGCCATCGCCCGCCAGCTATCGGATCGGTCCGAGCGGGCCCTGGCCGCCTATGCCGAGACCCATGATCACCGGCTGTTCGTGGTGGCGGGCGGCGTCGCGGCCAACAAGACCATTCGCGCCACCTTGCAGGCGACGGCGGCGAAACACGGCTTCGACTTCCTGGCGCCGCCCATGGCCTATTGCACCGACAACGCCGCCATGATCGCCCTGGCGGGGGCCGAGCGGCTGGCCCTGGGGCTGACCAGCGACATCGACGTGGTCGCCCGGCCGCGATGGCCGCTGGACGAAGCGCGCGCCCTGGCCGATCCTTCGCACAAGCCCGGCCGCAAGGGCGCGAAATCATGACCAACGAGACCGCCTCGGGAGGGCGCATGGAATTCCGCACCGCAGGGGTCATCGGCGCCGGCGCCTGGGGCACGGCCCTGGCCCAGGTCTGCGTCCGCGCCGGCCTGGAGGCGACGCTTCAGGCGCGCGAGCCCCAGCTGGTCGAGACCCTGGCGACGACGCGGGCCAATGACCTGTATCTGCCGGGCGTCACCCTAGCCGAGGACCTGAAATTCACCGCCGATCTGGCCGATCTGCGCGACTGCGACCTGATCCTGGCCGTGCCCCCGGCCCAGCATATGCGGGCGACCCTGACGGCCTTTGCGCCCCATCACCGCGCCGGCGTGCCGGTGGTGCTCTGCTCGAAGGGGGTCGAGCGCGGCACGATGAAACTGATGACCGAGGTGCTTGCCGAAACCCTGCCGGACGCCCCTGCGGCGGTCCTGTCCGGCCCCAGTTTCGCCGGCGAGGTGGCGCGCGGCCTGCCGACCGCCGTCACCCTGGCCTGCGCCGATCCGGTCCTGGGCCAGGCCCTGCTGAACACCCTGTCGGCGCCGGGCTTCAGGCCGTATCTGGCCACCGACCTGATCGGGGCCGAGGCGGGCGGAGCGTTGAAAAACGTCCTGGCCATCGCCTGCGGCGTGTCCGAGGGACGTCAGCTGGGGCGCAGCGCCCACGCCGCCCTGATCACGCGCGGCTTTGCGGAAATGACCCGCCTCGCCGTCGCCATGGGCGGACAGGCCGAGACGGTGGCGGGCCTGTGCGGCCTGGGCGACCTGGTCCTGACCTGTTCCAGCCCCCAGTCGCGCAACATGAGCCTGGGTCTGGCCCTGGGCCAGGGCCAGACGGTCGAACAGGCCCTGGCCGGCAAACGTTCAGTGGCCGAAGGCTACGAGAGCGCGCCGGCCGTGCGCGCCCTGGCCGCGCGGCTGGGGGTGGAGACTCCCATCGCCGAAGGCATCGCGGCCCTGCTGGCGGGCGAGATCACCGTGGACGGCCTGATCGACGGACTGTTGTCGCGCCCGCTGAAGGCCGAACGTGTCTGAAGAGGCGCCGATCGAGCGCAAACGGGTCTGGAAAACGCCGCCCGGCGTAGCCCTTTGCGCCGAGGACGACATCGCCGAGCCCGGCGCGCGCGGCTTCGTCTTGCAGATCGGCGAGGCCTTTTTTCATGGGTTTGTCGTGCGCAAGGACGGTACGGTCGCCGGCTGGATCGACCGGTGCCCCCACGCCGGCTTCCCCATCGCCATGGAACTGGACCGCTATCTGACGCCGGATGGGTCGCTGATCCTGTGCGGCTGGCACGGCGCGGTGTTCGAACCCCTGACCGGCGAATGCAAGGGCGGTCCCTGCGCCGGCGGACGGCTGACGCCCTGGCCGGTGACGACCAGCGGCGGAATCATCCGCACGGCCTAGCGGTTTCAGTCCAGCGGCTGGGGCCGGGTCACGACCGGGGCGTTCGGGTCAGTCTGGGCCGGGCGCGCGACGGTCGGCGCAGGTGCGACGACGACGACCGGGGCCGGCGTTTCAGGCTGGGGTGTCGCGACGGCCGCCGGGGTCTGAGCCGCCGGGGCACGGGGCGCCGGGGTTTGCGCGGTGGATTGCGCCGGAGTCTGGGGACGCGTCGTCGTCGCGGGTCGAGCAGACGAGGTCGGGGCGGCCGTCGGAGCCGCCGCAGGCCGGACGGCTGGAACAGCGGGTGTTTCCTCGACCGGCGCGGCTTCGACGGGCGTGGGCGCAGCGGTCTCGACCGGCGGGGGTTCCACAGGCGCAGCGGCCGGCGTCACGGCTTCGGGCGCCGCCGCCGGAGCGGGCGCGACCGGCGCGGTGACGGGGGCGGGACGCAGGGCGAACCACAGGCCGCCGCCGACCGCCAGCACCGCCAGGAGGCCGCCGCCGATATACAGCGGCAGGCGCGACGGCCGCCGGGTCGCGGCCCGCGCGAAACTGGGCGTGACCGACGGGGCGGCCTCAACAGCAGGAGACGGCTCAGCCGGGGCCAGGGCTGGGACCAGGGCTGGGGCCACGACCACAGGCGCCGATTGCGGCTCGGCCGATACGGGGGGCAGGGAGGCGGGCGCCGAAGGCGCGTCCGTCACAGCACCGCCGGGCAGGGGCCGCACGGTGGTGTCGGCGCTGGGCAAGGGTGTGGGCTCTGGCTGTGGCGCAGGCGTCGGCGTCAACGGACCGGCGCCCTGACGCGCCTGGGGGATCAGCGAGCCGCTCAGGATATCGCCGCCGGCGCGCGGCGCTGGGACACGGCGCGGCGGCTCCTGGGCCTGTCTCGAAACCGGGCCCGAAATCTGGCCCCCGCCCTGGCCTGTCTGGCCCAGCGGCGTCTTGCGCAGCGGGCGGTTGGGGATCCGGTCCAGCGGATTGGGCGCGATCGGCACGGGTCCGACGTGGAAGGTCGTCGCGGGCATACGCCCCCAGGTCACCTGTTTGCGCACGAACGGCTCCGGCGGTCTCCCAGATGGACCGTTCGAGGCGGGCGGCGTGGCGGGTGTGATCTTGGCGTCGTCGGACATAATACTCTAATCGCTGGGGATATGGCCGGTTTCGTGACGGTTCACGCCTTCAGCCGGTACCCGGTCTTGAACATCCACATGACCACGCCCAGGCACAGGGCGAAGAAGCCCAGGGTGGCGGCCACGCTGGTCCCGATCGCCACGTCGCCCGCGCCGTAGAAGGTCCAGCGGAAGCCCGAGATCAGATAGACCACTGGATTGAACAGGGCCACGGTGCGCCAGCCGTCGGGCAACATGTCGATCGAATAGAAGGATCCGCCCAGGAAGGTCAGGGGCGTCACGATCAGCATCGGAATGAAGTTCAGCTGTTCGAAACTGCCGGCCCAGATGCCGATGATGAAGCCGAACAGGCTGAAGGTCACCGAAATCAGCACCAGCATGGCCAGCATCATGACCGGGTGCAGCACCTGCAGCGGCACGAACAGGGCCGCAGTCGCCAGGATGATCAGGCCCAGCACCGCCGACTTGGTCGCCGCCGCTCCGACATAGGCCAGCACCACCTCCAGCGACGACACCGGCGCCGACAGGATTTCGTAGATGGTGCCGGTGAATTTCGGGAAATAGATGCCGAAGGAGGCGTTGAAGATCGACTGGGTGAACAGGCTCAGCATGATCAGGCCCGGCACGATGAAGGCGCCATAGGCGACCCCGTCGACCGCCTCCATCCGGCCGCCGATGGCGCTGCCGAAGACGACGAAATACAGGGCGGTGGTGATCACGGGCGTGACCACGCTCTGCCAGAGGGTGCGCAGGGCCCGCGCCATCTCGAACCGATAGATGGCCCAGACGCCATGTCCGTTGAAGTTCATCAGGCGGCCTCCCCGTCGCGGTGGACCAGGCTGACGAAGATGTCTTCCAGCGAGCTCTGGCGGGTGTTCAGATCCTTGAAGCCGATGTTCAGCCGTTCCAGCCGGCGGATCAGGCCGGGCACGCCGGTGTCGTCGGCGTTGGCGTCGAAACTGTATTCCAGCTCTCCGCCGTCGGGGCTCAGCGCCAAGTCCCATTCGGACAGGTCGGCCGGCAGGGCGGCCATGGGTTCGATCAGGTTCAGGGTCAGGGTCTTCTTGCCCAGTTTCTTCATCAGGGCGGTCTTTTCCTCGACCAGGATCAGTTCGCCCTTCAGGATCACGCCCACCCGGTCGGCCATCTCCTCGGCCTCCTCGATATAGTGGGTGGTCAGGATGATGGTGACGCCGCGCTCGCGCAGCTTGCGCACCATGGCCCACATGTCGCGGCGCAGTTCGACGTCGACCCCGGCGGTCGGTTCGTCCAGGAACAGGATGTCCGGCTCGTGGCTCAGGGCCTTGGCGATCATCACCCGGCGCTTCATCCCGCCCGACAGGGTCATGATCTTGGAGTCGCGCTTGTCCCACAGCGACAGGTCTTTCAGGATCTGCTCGATCAGGGCCGGGTTCCCGGGCTTGCCGAACAGGCCCCGGCTGAAGGTGACGGTGGCCAGCACCGTCTCGAAGGCGTCGGTGGTCAGCTCCTGCGGCACCAGGCCGATCTTGGTGCGGGCGGCGCGGAAATCCTTCCTGATGTCGTGACCGTCGGCGACCACCGTCCCCGTCGTGGCGTTGACGATGCCGCAGACGATGGAGATCAGGGTGGTCTTGCCGGCCCCGTTCGGACCCAGAAGGGCGAAGATCTCGCCCTTCTCTATGGTCAGATCGACGCGTTTCAGCGCCTGCAGCCCGGACTTGTAGGTCTTGGTCAGGCCTTGGATTTCGATAACCGGCATCGGCGCTTCCTGTCCCCTGGAGCGAATGCGCCGGGCGTCTTGGTGGCGCGAATATGGCGTGCCGTGGCTGCGGCTCAAGGGGGAGAGCGAACTGAGACGTCGAGAAGCCGTTGTTAACCTAACACCTGCACCTTAGCCGTTCCCATCGCCCGTCTTCGGGAGTGTTCTTTGTCTTCGCTGTCAGCAGCCCGTCGCGCCGCCCTTCAGGCGGTGGTCCAGGCCGCGCCGGACGCTGTCCTGGCGCAGCTCGGCGTCGCTGCGCCCTCGCTGGGAGGCGGAAAGGCGGCCGAATTCGCGTTGCTGGTGGCTGAGGAGGTCCGCGACCGCGTCCGGCGCGACACCGCCTTCGCGCCCCTTCTGCCGATGTTTCGGCCCCGCGCCGACGGCGTGCCGGCCCTGGTTTTTCCCAGCGCCGTCCTGACGCGGGTCTGGCGCGAGGCGAGAGCGGGGGAGGAGGCTTTCCTGGGACTGCTGGACGGGGCGGGCGCCGTCGAAGGCGAGTGGACCAAGGCGGCCGACCGGCTGTGCGCGCGCGCCGCTGCAGTGCTGCGGGATCGGCCGGGAGACGTCTGGCCGGGGGACATCTCCGGTCCGGCGTCGCCTGGCTCGGCGGTAACGGCGATACGCGCCACTTCAGCGGAACTGGCGGGCTGTTTCGACCTGGTGCCCCTCACGCGAACCGCCTTGCCGCGCTTGCCGGTCTGGCTGGAGCGACCTGATAGCAATCAGGCGGCCGGGCTTCGACTGCTGATCCAGGACTGTCTCGAGATATCGCCGGACGGCGGTCGGCGGATGATCGACATCCTTTTCGCCCACGTCGCCGACGCGGAACGTATGCTGAGAGTCGTGACGCGGACCAACCGTCTGGCCGACACCGAGGCTATTCTCAGCCATTCCGAAATGGGCGGCTTCGTCGAACGCCTGCTCGCCGCGGTCCAGACACGGGTCCGGCGCATCGCCGCCGGCCTGTCGCCGCGGAACGGAGCGGACATGGCGCCGGTGGTCGAGGACGCGGCCTGGTGCGCCGGCGTGCTGGCCGAAATGGACATGTGTCTTCAACTGCGGCCGGACTCGCCCTGGGGCAAGGCCGCGCGAATGGCGCGGATCGAGGTCGTGGGCCAGTTGTCGAGACTGATGAAGTCGACCTCGGCCGCGGTGCACGCCGCTCTGCCGATGAAACGCCAGGTGCTGGCCGGTCGCATGACGCGCCTGTGTCCCTGGCTGGAGGCTCCGGTCAAGGGCGAGTTGATCGAAGCGGCGGCCGTCCTGCTTTCGTCTGTCGCAAGGCTGCGGGGCGCGGCGGTCACCTTCGGCTGCGAGGCCGACCGCCAGGGCCTGAGGGCCGAGTTGACCGACTATCTGTCCACCTGGGCCAACGAGGCGCTGGACAGCATCGCCGACGGCGGCGTCGCCGACCCGGATCCGCCGCTGCGTCTGATCGGGACCGCTGCGCGATTCCTGACCCTGATCGAGGCGCTGGAAGCGGCCAGAGCCATCCGCCGCCGCGCCGCCGCCGCCGAGGCCGCCCAGGCGATGCGTCCAAAGGTCGCCGAGGCCGCCTTTGCGACAGCCGGCTTCACTGGGGCCTCGCCCGCCGCCGCCTGATGCGATAGACGGCGCAAATGATCGCCTTCTGGATAATGACCGGCCTGGCGGCGGCGATGGCCGCCCTGCTGGTGCTGGCCGGGGCGCGACGCGGGGCCGATCCGACGGCGGGCGTCGAAGCGGATATCGGCGCGCGCGAACTGGACGAGCTGGACCGGCTGAGAGCCCGCGGCCTGCTGGACGAAGCCGCATACGCCGCCGCGCGGGCCGAAGCGGGGCGCAGACTGTTGACCGGGCATGTCGCCGCGACGCCGACGGCCGGACGTCTGGACCGGTTCTGGACGCTTGGCGGCATCGCAGCAACCGTGGCCGCGGCCCTCGTCCTCTATGTCCTGACCGGATCGCCTGGCGCGGCGGACCAGGCCTATGAGCGGCGCGTCGATGACTGGGCGAACCGTTTGGACACGCTGGAGCCCGCCCAGCTGGCCGCAGTCACCGCGCGCGTGGTCGAACAGAGGCCCGGGGACCGTCAGGCCCTGGCCATGCTGGGCGCCGCCCGTTTCGCCGCCGACGATCCCTTGGGCGCCGCTTCGGCCTTCCGCCGGTTGATCGAACTGGACCCGATGGACGCCCAGGCCTGGGCGCGGCTGGGCGAGAGTCTGGTGCGGGCCAATGACGGCCAGATCGGCGGCGACGCCGAGGCCGCCTTCCGCGAGGCGCTGAGCAATGATCCCGACCAGTTGGGCGCTCGCTTCTTCCTGGGCGAGGCGGCCCTGCGTCGGGGCGATGCGGCGGCGACGCGGGCCCTGTGGTCGCCGCTGATCGCCGCCCTGGACCCGGCCGATCCGCGCCGGATCGATCTGGAGCGCCGACTGCCGGCGGGGACGCAATGACACGTTGGTCGCGCGGGTCGAGGCCGGTATATGCGGCCGGTCTGTCCTCCGAGCTCGGATGTTACGCCGCATGAGTTGGCTGCCGAAATCGCCGAAGGCGCGCCGTCGCCTGTGGGTGGTCATCGCCGTGGCCCCCATCCTGGCCCTCGCCGCGGGTCTGTCGCTGTGGGCCATGCAGGACAGCGTGACCTTCTTCTATTCGCCGTCCGAGGTGACCGCCGAAAAGGCGCCGGTCGGGCGCAACATCCGTCTGGGCGGCCTGGTGCAGACCGGCAGCGTGCAGAAATCCGGCGACGGCCTCGTCGTCTTCACGGTCACCGACAATATCGCTACGACCCGGGTCCAGTATCACGGCGACCTGCCAGACCTGTTCCGCGAAGGGCAGGGGATCGTGGCCCAGGGATCGTTCGGCGCCGACCGGGTCTTCCACGCCAGCCAGGTTCTGGCCAAGCACGACGAAAACTATATGCCGCGCGAGGTCGCCGACCGGATCAAGGCCAAGGGCGAATGGCGACCGGAGACGAAAGGGATCAATCCGCTGTGATTGTGGAACTGGGGGCCTTCGCCCTCTCTCTGGCCCTGGCCCTGTCGATTCTGCAGACGGCTCTGTCGGCGGGCGGGCGGGCGCGGCGCAGCCCGGTCCTGGCGGGCGCGGCGCAAGGGGCGGCCCTGGCGGCGGCCGGCGCCGTGGCCCTCAGTTTCGCGGCCCTGATCTACGCCTTCGTCGTGTCTGACTTCTCGGTCTCCAACGTCGCGGCCAACAGCCATACCGACAAGCCGATGCTGTACAAGGTCGCCGGCGCCTGGGGCAGTCACGAGGGGTCGCTGCTGCTGTGGTGCCTGGTCCTGACCGTCTTCGGCGGCGCCCTGGCCCGCGCGCGCGGCCTGCCGTTCGGGCTGAAGGCCTCGGCCGTGGCGGTGCAGGGCGCGCTCGGGTCGCTGTTCCTTGCCTTCGCCGTCTTCACCTCCAGCCCCTTCACCCGGCTGGACCCCGCGCCGTTCCAGGGGGCGTCGCTGAACCCGCTGTTGCAGGATCCGGCCCTGGCCGTGCATCCGCCGCTGCTCTACGCCGGCTATGTCGGCTTCTCCGTCTGCTTCTCCCTGGCCGTCGCCGCCCTGATCGAGGGCCGGGCGCAGACGGCCTTCTGGCCCGCCTGGGGCCGGTGGGTGCGGCCCTGGGCCCTGGCCAGCTGGGCCTTTCTGACCGTTGGCATCACCCTGGGGTCGTTCTGGGCCTATTATGAGCTGGGCTGGGGCGGCTGGTGGTTCTGGGATCCGGTCGAGAACGCCTCCTTCATGCCCTGGCTGGCCGGCGCGGCCCTGCTGCACAGCGCGGTGGTGACCGAGCGGCGGGGGGCGCTGGCGGGCTGGACGGTGTTTCTGGCCCTGCTGGCCTTCAGCTTCTCCATGCTGGGCGCCTTCCTGGTGCGCTCCGGCGTCCTGACCAGCGTCCACGCCTTCGCCGTCGATCCGCAGCGCGGCCTGATGCTGCTGGCCATTCTCGGGGTCACGGCGGGCGCCGCCTTCGCCCTGTTCGCCTGGCGCGCGCCCCAGCTGAAGGGCGGCGGCCTGTTCGCCCCCGTCAGCCGCGAGGGCGCCCTGGTGCTGAACAACCTGTTCCTGACCGCGGCGGCGGCGACCGTCCTGCTGGGCACCCTCTACCCGCTGATTCTGGAGGCGGCGTCCGGCGCCACCATCTCGGTCGGCCCCCCCTACTTCGCCGCCACCTTCGTGCCGCTGATGACGGTCGCCTTCATCATCCTGCCGGCCGGGCCGCTGCTGGCGTGGAAGCGCGGCGACCTGCCCGGGGCGATGCAGAGGCTGGCCGTCGCGGCGGGCCTGGCGCTGGTCAGCGCCCTCGCGGCCTACGCCCTTTGGGAGCCGAAAAGGGCCTTTGCCGCCGCCGGCATCGGCCTGGGCGCCTGGTTGATCCTGGGCTCGCTGGCTGAGGTCGCCGAACGGGCGCGCCTGTTCCGCGCCTCGGGCGCCGAGACGATGCGTCGTCTGAAAGGTCTGCCGCTGGGCGCCTGGGGCATGAGCCTGGCCCACCTGGGCCTGGGCGTCTTCATCCTGGGGGCGGTGGTCGAGACCGGCTTCAAGGCCGAGGCCGCGCGCGCCCTGTCCCTGGGCTCGAGCGTCTCCGCCGGCCCCTGGACCGTGACCCTGGACCAGATACGCGTGGTCGAAGGCCCCAACTATCTGGCCGAGCAGGGCCGTCTGACCGTGCGGCCGGCGAACGACCGGGGCCGGGCGACGACGGTGACGGCTGAGCGCCGCTTCTTCCCTGCCGGTGGCCAGACGACGACCGAGGTCGGTCTGGATTTCCGGGGTCTGGACGACGTCTATGTGGTGATGGGCGAGCGGGCGGGGACGCCGGACGCCCCGGCCTGGGTCGTGCGGCTGTACTGGAATCCGTGGGCGCGACTGATCTTCCTGGGACCGATGATCATGGCGTTCGGAGGGCTGCTGTCCCTGCTGGACCGTCGCCTGCGGCTGGGCGTCGGCGCGCGGCGGAGGACGGCGGCGTGAGGCGGTTGTCGATCCTGCTCGCCGCGCCGGTCCTGGCGCTGATGCTGACGGCGGCCGAGCCCCCGGCTGCGCCTGACCGTCCGCTGAACGATCCGGCCCAGGAGGCCCGCGCCCAGGCCCTGTTCAAGGACGTCCGCTGCGTGGTGTGCCAGCATGAGGCCATCGCCGACAGTCCGGCGGGCGTGGCCGGCGACATGCGCCGCCTGATCCGCGAGGAGATCGCGTCCGGCGCCTCCGACCAGGCGGTGCGCGACGACCTGGTGCGCCGGTTCGGCGACTATGTGCTGTTCACCCCGCCGGTGCGGGCCGGGACCTGGCTGTTGTGGTTTGGCCCCTTCGCTCTGGCGGCGCTGGCGGCGCTGGTTCTGGCGCTGCGCGCACGCCGCCCGACGCCCGACGCCGCACCGCTTTCGCCGGACGAGGAACGGCGGCTGGACGAAGTTCTCCGAAATGAGAAGCTTCGCCGCGATCTGGACGCAACCTCGCCTCACGACGGGCGCTAGTCGAGATCATCCATCGAACGCCGGAATTGGCGTCACGGCCGTTCCGCCTATATCAATCGCGAAGACGGGGTGGTTTCGCCTCGACAAAGGATCGCAAGGACCACGATGCTGAAGCGTAAAGAGTTCATTCTCGGGGCCGCGGCCGGCCTCACCCTCGCGGCGGCGGCGACGGCGGGCGGGGTCATCAACTGGCCCGGCGCCCACGCGGAACCGCAGGCGGTGAACCGGATCACTCCGCTGCCGGCCAATGGCGACAGCTTCTCGCCCCCACCCGGCGCGCCCAACAGTTTCGCCAACATCTTCGATCAGGTCGCGCCGGCCGTCGTCCAGATCGACGTGACGGTCAAGGTCGACCAGCCCCAGGGCGGCGCCTTCCAGATCCCCGGCCTGCCGTTCCAGTTCGTCCCGCCTCAGGGCCGGGGCGGTCAAGGCGAAGAGGCCGAGCCCAAGACGACCCAGGGCGCCGGTTCCGGCTTCTTCATCTCGCAGGACGGTTTCATCGTCACCAACAACCACGTCGTCGCCGACGCCACCGAGATCAAGGTCAAGATGTCGGACGGTCGCGAACTGCCGGCGCGGCTGATCGGTCGTGATGAAGGCACCGACCTGGCGGTGATCAAGGTCGATGGTGACAACTTCAAATACGTCAGCTTTGAAGAGACGGCCCAGCCCCGCGTCGGCGACTGGGTCATCGCGGTGGGCAATCCCTTCGGCCTGGGCGGCACGGCGACGGCGGGTATTGTCTCGGCCAAGGCCCGCGACATCGACCCGTCCGGCTACAACGACTACATCCAGATCGACGCCGCCATCAATCGGGGCAACTCGGGCGGACCGACCTTCGATATCTACGGCCGCGTTATCGGCGTGAACTCGGCCATCTATTCGCCGACCGGCGCCTCTGTCGGCATTGGCTTCGCTATCCCGGCTGAGGTCGCCAAGACCGTCACCTCGCGTCTGATGCAGGGCCAGACGATCGAGCGCGGCTATGTCGGCGTGGGCATTCAGGACCTGCCGCCGGGCGGAGCCGAGGCCTTGGGCCTGCCGGAGGGTGTCAAAGGCGCCCTGGTCGGCGACGTCACGTCGGACGGACCGGCCGAAAAGGCGGGCGTCCAGGTCGGCGACATCGTAATTCAGGTCAACGGCCGCGATATCGACGGGTCGAGCGAGCTGCGGCGCTTGGTGGCGGCGACGCCTGCGGGGCAGACGGTCCGCTTCGTGGTGCTTCGCGACGGTCGCCGCCAGGAACTCGCCATCCGCGCCGCCAAACGACCGTCCGAAGCCGAGCTGAATGCGGCTGACGGTGGATCGGGGGGCTCAGCTTCTCCGTCGAACCCCTCCGCTTCGGACACGGTCGAGGGCATCCGGGTCGCCCCTCTGTCCGCCGCGGTTCGCCAGCGCTACGGATTGTCGGCCGATGTTCAGGGCGTGGTCGTCCTCGAAACCGCTCCGGGCTCGAAAGCGGCTCAGCTCGATATTCCCGCCGGCGCGGTCATCCAGCGCGCCAACAACCAGGTGGTTACATCCCCCGCCGATCTCTCGCGCGCCATAGCCGCCGCGCGGGCTGCAGGTCGGCCGGGCGTGCTTCTGCTGGTTCGCACGCCGAGAGGCGCGCGATCGGTGGTGCTCGAACTGCCGAAAAACTGATCGGCAATCTGACTAAGCCGTAACTCACTGAATCGCCGCCGATGCGCTACCATCGGCGGCGATTTTGATTCCGGGAGGGGTTCCATGCGGATTTTGGTGGTCGAGGACGACGCAGAGGCGGCGACGGCCATGGTGCGGGGGCTGTCCGAAGCGGGGCATGACGTGACCCACGCCGTGGACGGGGCCTTCGGCCTGCTGGAAACCCAGAAGGGCGGCTATGACGTCTATGTGGTCGACCGGATGATGCCGCGCCTCGACGGCGTCGGCATGGTCGAGACCGTCCGCAAGGGCGGCGACCAGACCCCGGTCCTGTTCCTGTCGGCCCTGGGCGAGGTCGAGGACCGGGTGACGGGCCTGAAGGCCGGAGCCGACGACTATCTGGTCAAGCCCTACGCCTTTGCCGAACTGATCGCCCGCGTCGAGGCCCTGTCGCGCCGTCGTGAGACCGGCGGCGTCCAGACGGTGCTGAAGGTCGGCGACCTGGAAATGAACCTGATCGCCCGCACCGTTCATCGCGGCGCGACCGAGATCGACCTCCAACCCCGCGAGTTCCAGCTTCTGGAGTTCCTGATGCGCCACGCCGGCCAGTCGGTGACCCGCACCATGCTGCTGGAGAAGGTGTGGGAATATCATTTCGACCCTCAGACCAACGTCATCGACGTCCACATCAGCCGCCTGCGCTCCAAGATCGACAAAGGCTTCGACCGCGCCATGCTCCAGACCGTGCGCGGCGCCGGCTATCGGTTGGAGGCGTAGCCATAATTCTCCCTCCCCTTTATGGGGAGGGACGATCGCGCAGCGATCAGGGTGGGGAAGTTTCCATGTCCTCCGAAACCGAACGCGCCCGCACGATGCGCAAGACCATGACCCCGCCGGAAGCGCGGATGTGGGCGAACCTGAAACTACTGCGGCCGGCGGGTTTTCACTTCCGCCGACAGGCTCCTTTCAAGGCTATTATCTGGATTTCGTCTGTTTTCAGCGCCGGTTGGTGATCGAAGTGGACGGACAGACCCACCTCAGCGATGAACAGATACGCCGTGACCGGATCAGGGACGCAGTGCTGGCGCGGGAAGGCTTCGTCACCCTGCGGTTCGACAACGCGGCGATCCGCGACAATATCAGCGACGTGATGACCTATATCAGGGCCAGACTAGAGGACTCCCCCACCCTGGCGTCGCTTCGCGCCGCCGTCCCTCCCCATAAAGGGGAGGGAGAATAGGTGCGTCTTCCCTCCCTCCTTCGCCGCACGCCCTTCCGGCTGACGCTGCTGTTCCTGGCCCTGTTCGTGGCGGCGGCGGGGGCGATCCTGGCCTATGTCTATTTCGCCTCGGCGTCAGAGGCCCAGACCCGCGCCCGCACCGATGTGGAGACCGAGTTCGAGGCCCTGACCGCGATCCACCGCACCCGAGGGGTGGACGCCCTGAACCAGGCCCTGGTGGAGCGGACGATCCGGGGCGGGCCCTATCTGTATCTGCTGACCGGGCCTGACGGCCAGATCGTCACCGGCAACCTGTCGGTCATGCCGTTCGACCTTCAGGAACCCCGCCAGGTGGGCAGGGGCGAATGGAGCACCTTCCGCCTCACCAGCACCGATCCGGACGGCCGGGTCCAGAACCGGCGCTCCATCGGCGTGATCATGCCCCTGGCGGGCGGCGACACCCTGTTCGTCGGCGAGGATATCGGCGGGATCGAGGAATATCTGTCGCGCCTGACCCAGGCCCTGTGGGGCGCCATGGGCCTGGTCATGCTGCTGGGGCTGGCGGGCGGCCTCTACATCAGCCGCCGGGTCGAAAGCGCCATGGGCGGGCTGAACCGCGTGGTTCAGGCCGTGCAGGACGGCGACCTGAAACAGCGGGCCGTCATCCGCCACACCGGTGACGAGCTGGACGAACTGGGCCAGGGGCTGAACACCATGCTGGATCGGCTGGAGGGGTCGATGGCCTCGATCCGCCACGCCGGCGACGCCATCGCCCACGACCTGCGTTCGCCCCTGACGCGGATGCGGGCCAAGCTGGAGGTGGCCCTGATCGACGCCGAGGCGGGCAAGATCGACGGGGTCGACGCCCTGGGCATCGCCCTGGACGAGGCCGACCATCTGCTGAAGACCTTCAACACCGTTCTGGCCATCGCCCGGCTTCAGGCCGGCGGCGCCCCGGATCCCAAGCTCATGGACGCCGCCGAACTGGCCGCCGACATGGCCGAGCTCTACGAACCGGCGGCCGAGGACAAGTCGATCGACTTTTCGTCCGAGGTCGAGACCGGCCTGATGATCGAGGGCAACCAGCCCTTCCTGGCCCAGGCCCTGGCCAATCTGATCGACAACGCCATCAAATACACCCCGGCCGGCGGGGCGGTGAAGCTGAGGGCGCGGCGGCGGTCGTCCGGCGAGATCGAATATTCCGTCACCGACACCGGCCCCGGCGTGCCGGAAGAGGACCGCGAACGCGTGGTCCAGCGCTTCGTCCGCCTGGACAACAGCCGCACCGAACCGGGCTCGGGCCTGGGCCTGTCCCTGGTCACGGCGGTGGCCGAGGCCCACGGCGGCCGCGTGGTGCTGGACGAAGGCCCCGGCGCCTATGACGGCTTTGGACCCGGCCTTCGGGTCGCGCTGGTCCTGCCGCCGGCGGGGCAGGGCCAGGTCTTCGGCCCGGTTCCAGGCATGGCGGACAGGGCCGGCTAGGTCCGGGCCTTCAGCATCCCCAGCGACGCCCTCAGCACCCGCTCCCACGGCAGGTCCATCATGTGCTGGATCGCCTGGTTCAGCCGGGGGTCCAGGGTCTTGAACTCGTCGAACGACCGCGGGCCTCGCACGGCGACGCCCTTCCAGGGGCCGCGCGTCGTCTCGTCGGAAGGACCGAACACCGCCACCACCGGCGCGCCCGAGGCCGTGGCCAGATGGGTCCAGATTGAATCCGCCCCGATATAGAGCCGAGCCTTCGACAGGGCCGCCACGGTCTGGAGCCGCGTCAGCTTGCCCTGCAGCTCGATCACCCGCGCACGCGGCACGGCGTAGCGGATGGTATGGGCCGCCTCGCGGTCGATCTCTTCGCCGACCAGCATCAGCCGTCCGCCCGCGAGCGGTCCGTCGTCCGCCAGCAGTTTGGTCGCCACCTTGGCGTAGCGTTCGGCGGGCCAACGCCGGCCCATCCATTCGACGCCGGGGCCGATGGCCAGAATGGGCCGATCCCTTTCAGAATTGGCGCCGCCGTCGCTCGGGATCAGGGCCTCGACCTGGGCCATAGTCAGATCCGAGACGTGGATGCGCGGCGTCGGCGCCTCGTGCGGCTCCATCTGCAGGACGGCGGCCGCCGCCTCGACGGCGTGGAGGCCTGGCGCATCGACGCCGCGCACCGCCCGCTTGTGGCGTCTCAGCCGGCCCGACAGGGTCGAGCCGCGCATGTCGACGACCAGACCCCATTTGGTCCCGCGCACCTGGTTCCACAGGGCGATCCAGTCGAAACGCCCCTCGCGCTCCAGCACCAGAAGCCGGTCCAGACGCGGCGTGTCGGCGAACAGGGGGGCGCTGGCGGCCGAACCGACGATGGTGAAGGCGGCGTTCGGCAGGCTCTCGACCAGATGCGCCAGAACGCCCGAGGACAGCACGGCGTCCTCGGCGTCGGCCTCGGCGATATAGAGGATGGGAAAGCGCCCGATCATCCGTGAACCTCATACAGGGATTCTGGACGGGGTTCAGCGCCAAAAGCCGCATCCACAGCCTGGTTTCCCCGCCGGACGCCATGGGCTAGAGCCTGACCCATGACCGACGCCTCCGATCCCGCCGCCGCCGCCGCCCTCGAACGCTTCAAGGCCCAGCGTGTGACGGCCATCTATCGCCTCGATCTGATCGCCCAGGGGGCGACCATCGCCTATGAGGACGGCACGCCGGTGGACATGGCCTCGGAAAAGGCGCGGCTCGAGGCCGTGGTCGCCGACATGGATCGGCGCATCACCCGTCTGGAGCGGGCGGGCGGGTGAGCCTGCCCCTGCTGCCCGGCCGGACCTGCGGGGCTTGCGTCGAATGCTGCCGGGCCATTCCGCTGGACCTGCCGGAACTGGCCAAGCCGACCGGCGAACTGTGCGCCTATTGCGTCGAGGCCGCCGGCTGCTCGGTCCATGCGATCCGGCCGAACACCTGCCGCATCTGGTTCTGCCTGTGGCGGGTGGTCGAACTGTCGGACGACTGGCGGCCCGATCTCAGCGGGGTGATCGTGCGGCCCGACGGGATCGAGGACGGGGTCATCACCCTCTATGTGATCCGTCCGTCGGACTTCCTGGCCTCGCCCGACTTCTTCGCCACGGTCGCGGGCTGGATCGCCGAGGGTGTCGAGGTGGCGCTGAGCATTCCCGGCCCGGTGGGGACCTATCCGGCCCGCGCTGTCGTCACCGACTGGCTGCGCCCGGCGGTGGAGGCGGGCGATCCCGCCGCCTTCCTCGAGCGCGTGCTGCGATCGTTGAGCAAGTTGGGGGAGCACGCGTTCCAGCCCGACGGCGTTGAGGCGCGATACGCCGTGGTGTGACGTTCCGCCGCGCCGGATCAGCCGTCGCGACGTCCCGACTAAGCGCGTTCCCCTATAGGGCGCTTAGCTGCTCATTAGCCCATTTCCCTCGATAACGATGGTTGTTGTTAGACGTCCAGAAGGGACGCGCCGTGCCTATGCAGGACTGGGACGCTCTGCGTCGCCCGATATGGTTGTTCGACCCCGCCAACCGGCGTGGCGTCTATGCCAACCCGGCGGCGCTGGAACTGTGGGAGGCGGACAGCCTCGAAGCCTTGCAGGCGCGTGACTTCGGCCAGCTTTCACCCGCCGCCGAGGCGCGAGTCGAAAGAATGGTGCGTGAAACCGCCGACGGCGCCGCCGTCTGCGAGCAGTGGACCTTTTATCCGAACGGCCATCCGGTGTCGGTCTCGGCGGTGATTTCGACCTATCACCTGGAAGACGGCGCGCCCGTGCTTCTGGTCGAAGCGTCTCCGCTCGTTGCGGACGGCGACGAGAACCGCGCCACCGAGGCCCTGCGCCACACCTCCACCCTCATCAGCCTGTTTGACCCCGAGGGGCGACCGATCTTCTCCAACCCTGCGGCGTTCGCGGCCTATGGCGCGGCTGACGACTTCGCGGCGCGCTTCGCCGAGCCGGGGCGCGCCCAGCCGTTTCTGAGCGCCGCCACGGCAGGAAACGCCTTCAGCGACGTCTGCCAGGTGGTCACGCGCGACGGCCTGCGCTGGCATCAGCTCGACGTTCGTCCCACCCTGGATCCGGCGACCGGCCAGGCCGCCGTTCTTCTGGACGAGCACGATGTGACGGCGCGGATCGAGGCCGAAAAGGCTCGCGTCGCCGCCGAGCAGAAGGCCGCTATGGCCGAGGCCCGCCAGGTCTTTCTGACCGAAATGTCGCACGAGTTGCGCACGCCGCTGAACACGGTGATCGGCTTCTCGGACCTGCTCGCGACGACTGTTCTGGATGAGGAACAGGCCGCCCGCGTGGCGAGCATCAACTGCGCGGGCCAACGGCTGTTGTCGGTGGTCAACGAGATGATCGAGCAATCGGTTCGCGATGGCGGCGACGCGGACGAGGCGGTTTCTCCGGAACCCTTGCCGGCTGCCTCCAACGCCGCATGCACGCTGGTTCCCCGGGAGACCGAGGCTAGGCCCGGCGGGCCGCGCGTCCTGTATGTCGATGATCACGACTGCAACCGCGCCCTGGTCGTCGCTGTCCTGGACGTCCAGGGCATTGTCTGCGCCACCGCCGAGAACGGCGCCCAGGGGCTGGAGGCGGCGCGCACCGGCGACTGGGATCTGATCCTGATGGACATCCAGATGCCGGTCATGGACGGTGTGGCGGCCACCCGCGCCATCCGCGCCCTGCCGGGGCATCGCGGGGCGGTCCCGATCGTCGCCCTGACCGCCAACACCCTGGCGGAACAGAAGGCTGAATACGCCGCTGCGGGGATGGACGATTGCATGGCCAAGCCGATCAATATCGTCGAACTGACCCATATGGTGCTCAGCTGGGTCGGCAGCGACTGGCGCAAGAGCGGCCCGCCGCTGATCGCCGCCGTCGCCTGAAGGGGCGTCGCGAGGCGCGCTTGTTTCAGGCGGTCTTCAGGTCTGAAGGACGGTCTGGATGCCCGCCAGCAGACTGGCGGCGGTGATGGGCTTGGGCACATGGATATCAGCGCCGGCCTGGATCGCCTGCTCGCGGTGCTGGGCCATGGCGTTGGCGCTCAGCATGATTATCGGCGTGTGGATGTTGGCGGCCCGCGCCGCTTCCAGTTCGCGGATCGTGCGGGTCGCCGTCAGCCCGTCCATGCCGGGCATCTGCATGTCCATCAGGATCACGTCGAAGCTGCCGGCCTGGAAAGCGGCGACGGCCTGGGCGCCGTCCTCGACCGTGATCAGTTCGACGGGGTGTCCGGCCAGGATCAGCTGAACCACGCGCTGGTTGGTCGGATGATCTTCCGCCAGCAGGACCCGGATCGTGTTCATCGGCGCGGGGACCTCGGCCGCCCGGGCGCGTTCGCCGGCGACATAGTCGGACAGGGAGGCGCTTCGGGCCAAAGGGATCTCGACTCTGAAGCGGCTGCCCTGTCCGGGCGTTGATTCGGCCGTGATCCGCCCCCCCATCATCTCCACCAGGGCGCGGCAGATCGACAGGCCCAGGCCCGTGCCGCCGAAGCGCCGGGTGATGGTGGCGTCGGCCTGGCTGAAGCGGTCGAACAGGCGGGGGGCGTGTTCGGCGTCGAAGCCGACGCCGGTGTCCTGGATGTCCACGATCAGATGGGTCAGGCTGTCGTGGTCTTCGTCCAGGACGATGCGGGCGGTGACGCCGCCCTGGTGGGTGAATTTCACCGCGTTGGACAGGAGGTTGCCGATCACCTGGCGGATGCGGGTGCTGTCGCCGACGAAGACGCCGCGCGCCTCATCGTCGCGGATGACGTCGAATCTCAGGCCCTTTTCTTCGGCGCGGACACGCATGACGTCCAGCGACGCGTCCAGGGCCTCGTCCAGGTCGAAGGGGCGGGTCTCCAGCGTCAGCTCGCCCGCCTCGATCTTGGAGACGTCGAGGATGTCGGACACCAGCCGTTCCAGGGTGACGCCGGACGCCCGGATAAGGTTGACCATCTCGGTCTGGGCGGGATCCAGGGTGGTGCGGGACAGCGCATCGACAATGCCGATCACCCCGTTTAGGGGCGTTCGCACCTCGTGGCTCATATTGGCCAGGAAGTCGGACTTGGCGCGGCTGGCGGCCTCGGCGGCGGCCTTGGCCTCGATCAGGGCCTTTTCGGCGGCGACCTTGGCCGTCACGTCGCGCGCGACCGCATAGATCCGGTCGCCGAACCTCTGGGCGCGCCATTCCAGGGTGACGTAGTGGCCAGCCTTGTGCCGATAGCGATTGGTCTGACCCAGAACCGGGTCGCCGGGGCGGCGGTTGGTGACCTCCAGGATGGACATCTGTGTGGCGGACAGGTCGTCGGGATGCACGAGACGGGGCAGGACCTGACCCACCAGTTCATCGGGCCGATACCCCAGGACCGAGAACCAGGAGGCGCTGGCCTTGACCACAGGCCCGTCCAGCTCGCGCACCACCAGCAGATCCAGGGACACGTCGAAGAAGGTGTCCAGATCCACCTCGGAGGCGGCGGCGCTTGAGGGCGAGGCTGCAGTCGGCAGGCTGATCATTCGGGCTTATCCTTACGGGGCTCACCTTACGGCCCCTGGGTTAAGGACGCCTTGTCTTCAGTATGCGAAGTCTGCGTAGATTCGCTTCACATCGCCGCACCAGGCCCCGTGGTAAAGGTCTAGCAGCCGCTCGGCCGGGGTGACGCCGCTGTCGGCTATATCTTCCAGTTCGGACAGATAGCCGCGCTCGTCCACCATGCCGCCCGAGAAGCGCGCGCGGTTCTTCAGCCCCTGTTTGGCGATGTCGACCAGGTCCACGGCGATGTCGCGCACGCTGCGGCCCGCCACCTCGGCCTTCAGGCCCAGGCGGGTGACGTCGCGGCGCAGGCGCTCGTGATCGGCGATGTCCCAGTCCTTGACCAGATCCCAGGCGGCGGCCAGCGACGGGGCGTCATACAGGACGCCGGCCCATAGGGCGGGCAGGGCGCAGATCCGGCTCCACGGGCCGCCGTCGGCGCCGCGCATTTCCAGATAGGCCTTCAGCCGCACCTCGGGGAAGAGGGTGGTCAGATGGTCGTTCCAGTCCTTGAGGGTCGGATATTCGCCGGGCAGGGCGGGCAGTTTGCCGGCCTGGAAGTCGCGGAACGACTGGCCCGAGGCGTCGACATATTTGCCGTCGCGCTTGGCGAAATACATCGGCGTGTCCAGCGCATAGTCGGCATAGCGCTCGAACCCGAACCCGTCCTCGAACACAAAGCCCAGCATCCCCGTGCGGTCGGCGTCGGTGTCGGTCCAGACATTGGCGCGCGCCGACAGGAAACCGTTCGGGCGGCCCTCGGTGAAGGGCGAACAGGCGAACAGGGCGGTGGCGATCGGCTGCAGCGCCAGGGAGGTGCGGAACTTGGCCACCATGTCGGCTTCGGAATCGAAGTCCAGATTGGCCTGGATGGTGCAGGTGCGCAGCATCATGTCCAGGCCCAGGCTCCCGACCTTGGGCATATAGGCGCGCATGATGTCGTAACGGCCCTTGGGCATGACGGGCACCTGTTCGCGGGTCCACAGCGGATCGAAGCCGGCGCCCAGGAAGCCGACGCCCAGCTGGTCGGCCACCTGTTTGACCTCCATCAGATGCTGGCCGGTCTCGTTGCAGATGTCGTGGATGGTCTTCAGCGGGGCGCCGGACAGCTCGAACTGGCCGCCGGGCTCCAGGCTGACCGAGGCGATGAAGCCCTCGTCGTTCTTGCGCTCGAGCCCGATCAGGACGCCGTTCTCCTCGACGGGCGCCCAGCCGAACCTTTGCAGGCCCTCCAGCATGGCCTTGATGCCGTTCGGCCCCTCATAGGCGGGGCGGGCCAGGCTGGTCTTGTCGAAGCCGAACTTCTCGTGCTCGGCGCCGATCCGCCACTGGTCCTTGGGCTTGGCGCCCCTGGACATGGCTTCGATGAGGATGTCCCGGCTCAGCGGCGCGTTGTCGGTCATGCGTCAGATCCCCTCCGGCGCATCGCGAGCAACCGTGTGTCGCGGCTAGATGGGCGAGGTTTGGGCCCGGCTCAAGGGGCTTGCAAAAATCAGCGCTCCCAATCCCCCACAGCCGCCTGCCACAGGGTCATGGCGGCGATGGCGGCGGTGTCGGCGCGCAGGATGCGCGGACCGAGCGACACGGCGGTGGTGAACGGCAGCGACCGCAGCCGCTCGCCTTCTTCCGGCGAGAAACCACCCTCGGGACCGATCAGGATGGACCACGGGCCCTGACCCGCTGCGGTCATCGCCGCCACAGCCGGCGCCCCTCCTGTTTCGTCGCAGAACATCAGCCGGCGCCCCGCCTCCCAGCCGTCCAGCAGGGCGTCCAGCTTCACCGGGTCGTCGACGGCGGGCACGTCCATGCGGCCGGTCTGTTCGGCGGCTTCCTCGGCGATGGCGTCCAGCCGGTCCAGGCGGATACGATCGGCGTTGGTCCGTTTGGTCAGCACCAGCCGAACCCGGCGTGCGCCCAGTTCGGCCGCCTTTTCCACGATGGTCTCGACGCGCGCCTTTTTCACCACCGCGATGATCAGTTCCAGATCGGGGCCAAGGGTCTGGGGCCTGACCTGTTCCTCGGCGCGCAGGATGACGCCCTTCTTCAGGACCTCCGCGACGGTGCAGCGCCATTCGCCGTCCCGCCCGTTGAACACCAGCAGTTCGTCACCGAGCTTCAGCCGCATGACCTGGGTCAGATAGCGGGACTGGTCGAGGGTGGGGGCGACGGGGGTTCCGGACAGCAAGGCCCCATTCACGTGCAAACGTATCATCTCAAATCCGCTATCCCGCGGAAGCGGGAGTTCAGTCAAAGCGTCGGTGCGGCGCAGCCATACTTCGCGTTGAAACCTTTGAACAGTTCGTCCGCGGCGGGGCGGTGCGGAGCATGATGTTCGATCGAGGCGGGCAGGGGGTCCCTTGCGCTGGCCCGCAATGATGTATGTGAAGTCACTGCGTTCTCTTCGAACGCAAGCCTCCCCGCCTTGGCGGGGACAAGCGGAAGAGTTGAATGCCCGATTCCAAGCCCCAGCCTCTGTTCAAGATTCTGACGCCCGCCGGACCGGTCGCCAACCCCGCCGCCGCCGAACGTCTGCTGGAGACGCTGGTCGAGGCCGCAGAGGCCGACGGCTGGCGCGAGACCCTGGACGCCGCCTGGCCGGCCCTGGCGCCGGTGGCCGGCGCCTCGCCCTATCTCGCCGGCCTGATGCGTCGCCGCCCCGCCCACCTTCGCCGCCTGCTGGAGACCCACCCGACCTCGGGCCTGATCCGCATCCTCGCCGACACCGACGCCCTGGACGCTGAACCCGATGATGTCCGCGCCCCGCTGCGGGTGTTGAAGGCCGACCTGCACCTGCTGACGGCCCTGGCCGATCTGGGCGGGGTCTGGGATCTGGATCAGGTCACCGGCGCCCTGTCCAGCTTCGCTGACGCCGCCTGCCGCGCCGCCCTGCGCGCTGTCGCGGCGGAGCAGCGCGCGCGGGGCCGTCTGGTCTCGCCCCCCGACGATGCGCGCGGCCCCATCCCCGGCCTGTTCGGCCTGGCCATGGGCAAACATGGCGCGAACGAGCTGAACTATTCGTCCGACATCGACATCTCGCTCTTCTTCGAACCGCGCCTGATGGGCCTGGCTCTGCGCGAGGGTGAAGAGATGCAGGACTTCGCCAATCGCGTCGGCAAGGGGATCGCCACCCTGCTGACCGAACGGACGGCCGACGGCTATGTCTTCCGCGTCGATCTGCGGCTGAGGCCCGACCCGTCCTCGACCCCGCCGGTCGTCGCCGGACCGATGGCCCTGGCCTATTACGAGAGCGTCGGCCAGAACTGGGAGCGGGCGGCCTTCATCAAGGCCCGGCCGGTGCTGGGCGACCCGCGCGCCGCCGTCCGGTTCGTGAAAGCCCTGCGCCCCTTCATCTGGCGTCGCAGCCTCGACTACGCCGCCGTCCTCGACATTCAGGCCATCAAACGCCAGATCCATGTCCACAAGACCGGCGAGGGGCTGCAGGCGGCCGGGGCCAATCTGAAACTGGGCCGGGGCGGCATCCGCGAGATCGAATTCTACGCCCAGACCCAGCAGCTGATTCTGGCCGGTCGCGACCCCGCCCTGCGCGCCACGCGCACCCTTGACGCCCTGACGGCCCTGGCCCAGGCCGACCACATCCCCGTCGCCGTCGCCGAGGAGATGTCGGCCGCCTATGTCGAACTGCGCGGCCTGGAGCACCGGATCCAGATGCTGGACGACGAGCAGACCCACCGCCTGCCCGAGGACGCCCAGGCGCGCGCCGCCGTCGCCGCCCTGGCCGGCTGGACCGACCTTGCCGCCTTCGACGCCCATGTCGAGGCCCTGCTGGTCCGGGTCAACACCCGCTACGGCGAGCTGTTCGAAGGCGGCGAGGAGCTGGATTCCAGCTATGGCAGCCTGGTCTTCACCGGGGTCGAAAACGATCCCGAGACGCTCGAGACCCTGCGCCGGATGGGGTTTTCGGAGGCGCCGTCGGTCGCCGACACCATCCGCTCCTGGCACCATGGCCGCATCCCCGCGACCCGGACCGAGCGGGGGCGGGAACTGTTCACCCGCCTGGCGCCCCGCCTGCTGGAGGCCTTGGCGAGGTCCGGCGCGCCCGATGACGCCTTCCGCCGGTTCGCCGTCTTCTTCTCGGGCTTGGCGGCGGGGGTTCAGGTCCAGGCCCTGTTCCTGAACCAGCCGAAACTGTTCGAGATGGTGCTGGGCGTCATGGCCTTCGCGCCGCGTCTGGCCCGGACCCTGGGGCGTCAGCCGGCGGCCCTGGACGGGGTGCTGGACGCCCGCTTCCTGGCGGACCTGTCGGACGAGACCGGCCTGACCGAACAGATGCTGCGCGAAGCGGATGAGACGGAAGATTTCGAAGGGGCGATGAACGCCGTGCGCCGCCTGCACCGCGAACAGATGTTCCGCATCGGCATCCACGCCCTGACCGGTCGGGCGGGACCCGAAGCGGCCGGCCGCGCCTACGCCGCCCTGGCCGACGCCGCCATGCGGACCCTGTCGCCGGCGGCTTTGGCCGAAACCGAGCGGCTGGGCGGCGGCTTCCCCGGCGCGGTGGCGGTGGTGGCCCTGGGCAAGGCCGGGTCGCGCGAGATGACGGCCGGGTCCGACCTGGACCTGATGACCCTGTACGACGCCCCGCCCGAGACCGTGTCCGAGATCAAGGGCTGGACCGCCGACGTCTTCTACGCCCGTTTCACCCAGCGGCTGATCGCGGCCCTGTCGGCCCATACGGCCGAGGGCGGCCTTTACGAGGTGGACATGCGGCTGCGCCCCACCGGATCCAAGGGGCCGGTCTCGGTGCGGCTGTCGGCTTTCGACGACTATTACGCCGGCGAGGCCGAGACCTGGGAGTTCATGGTTTTAACCCGCGCTCGCGTCGTCTGGGCCAGCGATCCGGTCTTCGGCGACCGGGTCTCGGCGGCCATCGAGGCGGCCTTGCGCCGGCCCCGCCCCGGCGTCGATGTGCCCGCCGACATCCGCAAGATGCGCGCCCTGATGGATCGGGAGCGCCGCCCGCACGGCTTCTGGGATCTGAAACTGTGGCCCGGCGGCCAGGTGGACGCCGAGTTCGCGGCCCAATACCGCCAGCTCCAGGCCGCCGTTGCGGGCGAGGCCCTGACCCTGTCCACCCTGGAGGCCCTGCACGACGATCCGGTCCTGGCCGAGGCCTGGCGGGTGCAACAGCGGCTGGCCCATCTGCTGGCCGCCGCCTTCGAAGGCCGGGTCGATCCCGAGGCGGAGCCGGGGGTCTTCCAACTGCGGCTGGCCGAGGCGGCGGGGGCGCAGGACTTCGCGGCGCTGAAGACCGAACTGACCGAACTGCGGGCGCGGGCGCGCAAGGCCTTCGAACGGGCGGTGCCGGCCGGCCGCGACGAAACGGCCCGCGACGGAGATGAGGCGGGGCCGCGTTCAATCTCCTGACAGGGCATGTCGAAGGCCGCGACAAGCGGCCCCAAGGAGATATCGAGATGAGAAAGATCTTTCTGAATAGCCTCAGCGCCGTCGTGCTGGCTGCGGCCATGGGCGCCGTGGCCGGCGCCGCCACCGCTCAGGTTCCGCCGCCCCCTCCGCCTCCGGCCGATGCGCCGCCGCCCAATGATATGGACGGTCCCTTTGAGGACGCTCCGGACCGGAACGCCGACCTGACCCGCGCCGCTTTCGTCGATGCGCGCGTCGACCGCCTGACCGCCCTGGACGACAACCGCGACGGCACGGTCAGCGTCGCCGAGCGTGAGGCCGCCATGCAGGCCAGGCGCGCCGAACGGGCCAATGAACATTTCGCCAAGCTGGACGCGAACAGCGACGGCGCCATCAGCCGCGCCGAGTTCGACGCCGGCCGTGCCGGCCGTCCCGAACGGGCCGACGGCGACGACCGCGCTCCCCGTGGCGAACGTGTTCCGGGTCGCGGCGGCCCTCGCCATGCGATGCGCGGTCCCGGCGGTCCTGAAGGTCCTGGCGGTCCCGGTGGTCGCGAACCCGGCCCCGTGGTGATCGCTGAAGTCGCCGCCAAGCTGGGCGAGCGTTTCGACAAGATGGATGCGGACAAGAACGGCGTCGTCACCGCCGAGGAACGCCGCGCCGCCATGCCGGCGCGTCGGGGCGAGCGTCCGCATCACCGTCGCCATCAAGGTCCGGGCCAAGAACCGGCTTTCCCGCCCCCCGCTTCGGAGTAAGAACAGTGTCGGGGTCGGCCTTCGCTTGCGAATCGGTCCCTTTCGTCAGCAGCGGAAGAGGCGGGTTTGGTCGCGATCGTCGACCCCGACGAGGATCTGGTGCGCCGCGTGGGTCAGGGCGACCCGGCGGCCGCGCAGACGCTTGTCGCGCGCAAGCTGCCGCGCATCCTGGCCCTGGCCCAACGGATGCTGGGCGATGCGGCCGAGGCCGAGGACGTGGCCCAGGAAACGATGCTGAAGGCCTGGCGTCAGGCGCCGAAATGGACTCCCGGCAAGGCCCGGTTCGACACCTGGCTGCACCGGGTGGCGCTGAACCTCTGCTACGATCGGCTGCGGCGACGGCGCGAGATTCCCACGGACACGCCGCCCGACCGCCCCGACGAGGGACCCGCGCCGGATCGGGGTCTGCTGGCGGCCGAAACGGGGGTGCGGGTCGATGCGGCGCTGAAACGTCTGCCGGACCGACAGCGCGAGGCGCTGGTCCTGTGCCATTATCAGGAGCTGTCCAATATCGAGGCGGCCGCCCTGATGGAGATCAGCGTCGAGGCGCTGGAGAGTTTATTGTCGCGCGGACGCCGCGCACTGCGTCTGGCCCTGGCGGATATAGCTCCAGGGGCGAGTGAAGGAGACGGACGATGAAGGCGGAACGGTTGCACGCCCTGGCGGAGGCTTACGGCGCCGACATGCGTCGGTGGCCTGCGTCCGAACGCGTCTTCGCCGAGACCCTGATCGCAGCCGACCCTTCGCTTCGGGCCCTGCTGGACCAGGCGGCGGCTCTGGACGCCCTGCTGGACGCCTCGCCCGCCCCGACGCCCTCGGCCGATTTGGCGGCGCGTATTCTGGCCGCCGCCCCGAAGACCAAGGCTCGTCGCTTTCATCTGGACCGGATCGCCCTCTATCTCGGCGCCGGCTGGGCGGCGGCGGCCTGCGCCGGCGTGGTCGCCGGCGTGGGCCTGACCACCCATGTCACGGCTAACGAGCGGGCCGATGCGGTCCTGTATCAATCCACACTGGTCGCAGTGGACGACACGGAGGTTCTGGGATGAGTGGCCGCACGCTGAAGATTGTCCTCGCGGTGTCGGTGGCTCTGAACCTGTTCGCTCTGGGCGCAGGGACGGCCTTTCTGATCAGCCGCGCCAAGGTGGACGAACGGGTCGCCGAACAACGCCGACCCGGCCGCGAAGGCGGCTTCCCCCAACTGATCAGCCGTCTCAGCCCTGAGGCCCGCCGCGAGGTTCGCACCTCGATGCGCGTCGTCGCCCTGTCAGCCCGCCCCGATTTCGAAGCGGCCCGCGAGGCGCGGCGCCAGGCGGTCGAGGCGGCCAAGCAGCCGCAGATGGATCCGGCGCGGGTCCAGGCCCTGCTGGACCAGTCCCGCACGGCCGAGCTGCGCGGCCGGGCGCGCCTCGAGGGCGGGACCATCGCCATGCTGGAAAAGCTGGACGTCCAGGACCGGACGGCCCTGGCCGAACTGCTGGCGCGCAAGGGGCCGGGCGGCGCGCGTCGGGACGTGCGGGGCGACGGAAAGTCTCTGCCGCCGCCGCCCTTGGACGCGCCTCCGCCGCCCTGACGTCTTAGCTCTTCGACGCCCGGAACGCCGCCACGGCGTCCACGGTGGCGCGGACCTTGGCCTCGATGGCGGCCCAGTCGCCCGACTTGACCGCCTCGTCGGTCACCAGTTTCGAGCCCATGCCCGCCGCCACGATCCCGGCGCCGAACCATTTGGCGATCGAGGCTTCATCCGGATCGACCCCGCCCGTGGGCATGATCTTGACCCAGGGCATCGGTCCCTTGACCGCCTTGACGAAGTCCGGGCCGCCGACCGACGAACCGGGGAACAGTTTGACGATGTCGCAGCCCAGCTCGTGCGCCTCGCCGATGTCCGTCACCGAGCCGCAGCCGGGGAAATAGGCGACCATGCGTCGGTTGCAGACCCTGGCCACGTCGGGAACCAGGCAGGGGCTTACGACGAAGCGCGCGCCCCGGTTCAGGTAAAGCGCCGCCGTGCCGTTATCGACCACCGAGCCGATGCCCAGCACCACCTCCGGGTCGGTCCTGATCAGTTCGCGATTGATCTCGCCGAACAGGTCGCAGGCGAAGTCGCCGCGATTGGTGAACTCGACCACCGGCGCCCCGCCGCGCGCACAGGCGCGGATGACGTTCAGGCTGATCTCGGGATCGGGATGATAGAAGACCGGGCAGACGCCCTGGGTCTCGAGCGCCTGAAGCACGCTGACGCGATCATGGGCCATGTCTTAATCTCCGCCTGTCCCGGCCCGCGCCGGAACGCCTGTGTTGCACCGACCGGTAGCCCGGTCTCGCCCCCTGCTTATCCCAGCCGTCGCCGAAAACGAAAGCCGCGCGGCAGGGTTCGGCGAGCGACGGCGGAACATATTGTTTCACCGGTGTCAGGGGCGCGGGGTCGCGGCCCAGTAGGATGTGGGCTTGTGAGTCGGCGCGCAGCGCGAGCTAGAGACAACGCGTACGCGCGACGAAACGGCCGCTTAACCGGCGTTATCTAGAACCAAACGCAGGAGGGTCCATGATCCAGCTGCCGAGCGCCAAGGACGAAGTCCGCAGGTTAGCCATGCTTCAGTCCTTGGGGCTGAGCGATTGCGCGCCGGACGCCAGTCTTCAGGCGCTGGCCCGACTGGGCGCCGATCTGGCTCGGACGCAGATCGGCCTGGTGAATCTGATCGAGAGCGATCATGTCCGCGTCGTCGGGGCCGCAGGCTTCCCCGCATCTCCGATCTGTCGGTGGGACTCCTTCTGCAATCATGCCCTGTTGACGCCCCGAGACCTGTTGTGGGTGTCGGACGCGCGCGCCGATCCGCGCTTCAGCGCCGGCCGTTATGTCGTCGGGGAGCCGTACATCCGCTTCTATGTCGGCGTGCCGCTTCTGGTGAACGACTGCATGGTCGGCACCCTGTGCGTCCTTGATCCTGAGCCCCGCGCCTTCGACGCCGACCTCGCCGCGCGGCTCAGGCTGATCGGGGACGCCTGCGCGGCTGAACTCGCCGAGCGGCACCGCACCAGCGCCATGCGACAGGCGCTGGCGGCTTCGGCCGACGCCCTGGTGGACTGTGACGGCGACGGCCGCATCATCGGCTGGTCAGACGGCGCCGAGCGGCTGTTCGGCTTCAGTCGTGACGAAGCCCTGAACGCCGAAGTCTCGATCATCATCCCTGCGGAACACCAGGAGGGGCATCGGCAAGGCATGCGTCGCTGGCGGGACAGCGGGGCCGCCAGACTGGGCCGTCGTCTCGAGCTTCCCGCAATCCGCCGCGACGGCGCGCCCATCGACATCGAACTCTGGATGTCGGTGTCGCACGAGGACGGGCGGCCGCAGGTGCATGCCAACATCCGCGATATCTCCGAACGCCGCGCCCAGGCGCGCGAACTGGCCGCCGCCGTCGCCAAGGCCGAAGAAGCCAACCGAGCCAAGACGGCCTTTCTGGCCAATATGAGCCACGAACTGCGAACACCGCTGAACGGCGTGACCGCCTGCGCCGGGCTTCTGTCCAGTTCCGTCCTGACGCCGGATCAACAGCGTCTGGTCGGCATCATCACCGGGGCCGCAGACCATTTGAGCGGCCTGATCGCCGACATTCTTGACCTGGCGCGCATCGAATCCGGTGAGCTGAAGCTCAATCCGGTCCCGGTTGACCTGGAGGCCTTGGTTAGGGGCGCCGCCGACCTGTGCCGACTGAAGGCCGATGAAAAGGGCGTGGGCTTGAGGCTGGATATGAGCGACGTCCTCGGCGAACAGGTTTGGCTGGATTCGGCGCGCTTCAAACAGGTGCTGGTCAACTTGTTGGCCAACGCCATCAAATTCACCGACTCGGGCGAGGTTCGCCTTAATGTCACTCGCAAGGGAGACAGGTTCCGGTTCGAGGTCCGAGACACCGGAATCGGCTTCAGCCCGGAACAGCGAGGCGCCATCTTCGACCGGTTTCAGCAAGCCGACGCGACGATCACGCGCCGGTTCGGCGGCACGGGTCTGGGCCTGGCGATCTGCCGCGACATCGTGCAGGCCATGGACGGGATCATGGACTGCCGCTCGACCCCCGGCAAAGGTTCGGTCTTCTGGGTCGAGCTGGACCTGCCGGCGGTTATTCGGGCCGAACAGGTGGTTCGCTCCGCCGATGAAGGCGCCGGGACAGCGGCGGGGACGGAGCTTGCCGGATTGCGGGTCCTGGTCACGGACGACAATGACACCAATCGGCAGGTGGTGGGCATGATTCTCGGAGCCGCAGGTCTGAGCCCGCAGTTCGCCGAAAATGGACGCGAGGCGCTGGAGGCCGTGGCGCGGCAAGATTTCGACCTCATCCTGATGGACATGATGATGCCGGAGATGGACGGCGTGGAGGCCACCCGTCGATTGAGAGCGGGGGAGGCGGGAGAAGCGGCTCGCCACATCCCCCTGATCATGCTGACCGCGAACACCCTGCCCGAACATATCGCCGAAAGCGTCGCCGCCGGCGCAAACGGCCATCTGGCCAAGCCGATCACGCCGGCGATCCTGCTGCAGCGCGTCCTCGACGTGCTGGACGATGGGGCCGCCGAGGCGGCGGACCCTCGCCCTGAGCGACGCTTTGGGTCCGCCGCCTGAGTTGAAGCGGGCCTGAGTCGAAGCGGAAGGGTGGAGCCGCGCCCACTGATGATGGGACGGTGCGTGCGGCTCCATCGGGTCCCTGTCCGGGTTACGCCAGCATGCGCACCTTCGGCTCGCGATCCCACTGACGGGTGCTGGCCGGCGTCAGGAAGGCGTCGGCGCCCGACGACAGGTCGATCACCCCCTCGTCCGGCTCGACCCCGGCCTTGTCCAGCAGCGGCTGGGCCTCGGCGGTGAAGCCGACGGCCTTCAGGTGGCCAAAGGCGTCCTTGGCGAAATCGACGGCCGCGCCTTCCTTCATCAGCTGGGCGCAACCGTCCGCCGACAGGACGATGGCCACGGCGTCGAACAGCACCGAGGGACTGCCGGCCAGCTGCCCGTCGGCCGCCAGGGTCGAACCGTCCGCCAGTTTGGCCCCGCCGATCTTGGGCGCGACGACGAAGACCGAACCCCCGTCGCCCTCCACCGCCTTGCGGACCTGGCCGACCACCGCCCCGTCCGACCCGTCGGCGACCAGGATGGCCACCTTGCGACCCTTCAGCGTGTCCGGATATTTGCCGATGATCCGCAGCGACGGCGACGGCTCCAGATCGATCGGCGCGACCGCCGGCTTGGACGCCTTGGGCTGGGGCAGGTTCAGACCCTCCGCCACCCGCTGGGCCAGGGTCTCATCGACGTTGATCAGGTTGGACAGAACCCGCTCGCGCACGTGCGGCAGCGACACCTTGGACAGTTCGAACACGATGGCGCTGGCCAGGTGGGCCTGTTCGGGCGCGGTCTGCGACTGGAAGAACAGCCGCGCCTGGCTGTAGTGGTCGGCGAAGCTTTCGGCCCTCAACCGCACCTTTTCGCCCTCGACCGGGATGGGCGCCGTGCGGAAGCCGCCCTTGGGATCCTCGCGCGGGCCGCCGTCCTCGCCCGCCTCGGCCAGGCTGTTGGGCTCGTAGTTGGCGCGACCCTTGAAGACCTGGGTCTGCATCTGGCCGTCGCGCTGGAAGTTCTGGAAGGGGCAACCCTTGGCCTGGTTGATCGGGATCTGGTGGAAGTTGACCGTGCCCAGGCGCGACAACTGGGTGTCCTGATAGGAGAACAGCCGCCCCTGCAGCAGCGGGTCTTCGGAAAAGTCGATGCCGGGCACGATATTGGTCGGCAGGAAGGCCGCCTGTTCGGTCTCGGCGAAGAAGTTGTCCGGGTTCCGGTCCAGCACCATCCGCCCGATCACCCGGATCGGATAATCCTCTTCGGGCACCAGTTTGGTGGCGTCCAGAATGTCGAAGGGCAGGGCGTCGGCTTCTTCCTGGGTGAACAGCTGAACCCCGAACTCCCACTCCGGGAAGTCGCCCTGGGCGATGGCCTCATACAGGTCGCGGCGGTGATAGTCCGGGTCGGCCCCGGCGATCTTGACCGCCTCGTCCCAGCAGGTCGACTGGGTCCCCAACTTGGGCCGCCAGTGGAACTTGACCAGGGTCGCCACGCCCTCGGCGTTGACCAGCCGGAAGGTGTTGACCCCGAACCCTTCGATCATCCGGTACGACCGGGGAATGGCCCTGTCCGACATGGCCCACATGATCATATGGGTGCTTTCCGGCATCAGGCCGATGAAGTCCCAGAAGGTGTCGTGCGCGCTGGCGGCCTGGGGATAGCCCTTGTCGGCCTCCATTTTGACCGCATGGATCAGGTCGGGGAATTTGATCGCGTCCTGGATGAAGAAGACGGGGATGTTGTTTCCGACCAGGTCCCAATTGCCCTCGGTCGTATAGAATTTGACCGCAAACCCGCGCACGTCGCGCGGCGTATCCACTGACCCGGCGCCGCCCGCCACGGTCGAGAATCGCGTGAACAGTTCGGTCTTCTTGCCGACCTCGGTCAGGATCTTGGCGGTGGTGAAGTCCGACAGACTATCGGTCAGTTCGAAGAAGCCGTGGGCGGCAGAGCCGCGCGCGTGGACGATCCGCTCGGGGATCCGCTCATGGTCGAAATGCTGGATCTTCTCGCGCAGGATGAAGTCTTCCAGCAGGGTCGAACCGCGCGGCCCCGCCTTCAGCGAATTCTGGTTGTCGCTGATCGGCGTCCCGTGGTTCGTCGTGGTGCGGGTCTGCGGCGTCGAAGCGGTCTGATGCAGTTCGGCGGTGGCACTCAAGGCGCTCGGCCCGGCGTTGGTTGGGGTCTTGGCCATGTCGGTGTCCTGTGTTTGGGGGAGCCAGGTCCGTGTCTCGGCTCGCATCGCCCGACCAACGCCGTGCGGCTGCAAACGTTCTGAGCGGTTGCGCACGTCCGTGTTCAGGTGTCCGTTTTTCGCCGTCGAATGAGAATCCCGCCTCGGCTTGTCGACCGCCATCCGCTACGAAAGCCGCGACCTGCCCCCAAGGACGACCGCCATGATGACCGCCATCTTCGTCTTCATCAAAACCGAGCTGGGCTACGCCAACGACGTGGCCGCCGACATCGTCGACAATGTCGAGAATGTCTCCGAGGTCTATTCCACCTCGGGCCAGCACGACCTGCTGGCCAAGTTCAACCTGCCGCGCGACGCCGACATCGGGACCTTCGTGACGAAACAGGTCCAGACCCGGCCGCACGTCCGCGACACCTTCACCGTCATCACCTTCTCGCCCTTCCTGCCCAAGTCGGCCTAGGTCTTGCGGGCGTCGGCCTTGCGCTTGACCTCGTCCTTGCGCTCCTCTTCCTCGTCGTCGTCGCCGACCTTCTCCTCAACCGTCGCCGAGAAGCGCTGGAAGGCGCCCAGGCCGACCAGCACCAGGACGGCGGCGACCAGCAGCGCGGCGGGATAGATCAGCTGCGTGACATTCTCGCGCGCGGTCTTGAACACCACCACCAGGGCCTCGAGGAACAGGGCGATGACGATGGTGGACAGGAATTTCGTCAGGCTGCGCCGGGCCTCGGCCGCGCTGCGCCGCTCGTTGCCGCGCCGCACCTCGTCCTCGAAGATGTATTTGGCCACGTCGAAGACGGCGATGGCGACGATGACATAGCCCAGCATGTCCAGCACGGCGTCCGCCCCGGACTGGTCTGGCCGACCGATCCCCTCCAGCGCGTCCTTCACGCCGAACCCGATCAGGGCCATGGCCGAAAGCAGCAGGAGAAGACTGGCGAAGCCGAAGACGGCGCGGGTCAGATAGGTCATGACAGTGCAACTCCCTGGCGGCTGTCAACGCGCAAACGGCCAAGCTGTTGCAGGGGTGAAAGGGTGACGATCGCCGCCGCCCCCGCTAAACGGAAGGGATAGGGAGACCCCACATGACGCGATCCAACGCGCCCGCCTACCAAACCGGCTTCGGCAATCATTTCGCGACCGAGGCCGCGCCCGGCGCCCTGCCGCAGGGCCAGAATTCGCCGCAGAAGACGCCGATGGGCCTGTATGCCGAACAGCTGTCCGGCACGGCCTTCACCGCCCCGCGCGCCGAGAACCGGCGCAGCTGGCTGTACCGCCTGCGTCCCTCCGCCCAGCACGGCCCCTATGTGGCCTTCGACCAGGGGGGGGGGCGCTCCGGCCCGTTCGACGAGACCCCGCCCAATCCCAACCGGATGCGCTGGGACCCTCTGCCCATCCCGGAGAACCCGACCGACTGGGTCGAAGGTCTGGCGACCTATGGCGGCAACGGCGAGCCCGACGCCGGAACGGGCGCGGGCGTTCACCTGTATGTCGCCAACCGCTCGATGGTGGACCGCGTCTTCTACGACGCCGACGGCGAACTGCTGATCGTGCCCCAGCAAGGCGCCCATCGCTTCGTCACCGAGATGGGCGTGATCGAGGCCGAACCCGGCCACGTGGTCCTGATCCCGCGCGGCGTCCGCTTCCGCGTCGAGATCGACGGACCCGTTCGGGGCTATGTCTGCGAAAACTACGGCAGTCCGTTCCGCCTGCCGGACCTGGGCCCGATCGGCGCCAACGGCCTGGCCAATCCGCGCGACTTCGAAACCCCGGTCGCGGCCTTCGAGGACGTGGATCGCCCGACCCAGTGCGTCCAGAAATACGGCGGCCGTCTGTGGGCGACGACCTTCGATCACAGCCCGCTGGACGTGGTGGCCTGGCACGGTAATCTGGCCCCCTGCCGCTATGACACGGCGCGGTTCAACACGATCAACACGGTCAGCTACGACCACCCGGACCCTTCGATCTTCACCGTCCTGACCAGCCCGTCCGAGACGCCGGGCACGGCCAATATCGACTTCGTCATCTTCCCGCCGCGCTGGATGGTGGCCGAGCATACGTTCCGCCCGCCCTGGTTCCACCGCAACGTCATGAGCGAGTTCATGGGCCTGGTGACCGGCGCCTATGACGCCAAGGCCGGCGGTTTCGCCCCCGGCGGCGCCAGCCTGCACAACCGGATGAGCGGCCACGGCCCGGATCAGGCCAGCTACGAGGGCGCGATCAATGCGGAACTGAAACCGCACAAGATCACTGACACCCTGGCCTTCATGTTCGAGACCCGGGCGCCGATCCGTGTCACGAAATGGGCGTCAGAATCACCCCAGATGCAGCTCGACTATGACGATGTCTGGTCGGGCTTCACCAAAGGACAGGTCAAATGATCCGTATCGCCCTCATCGCCGCCGCCGCCCTGATGGCTTCGGCCTGCACGCCTCAGACGACAGGCGTCGGCTCCGACGCCCCGATGCAGAGCGCCGAGGCCTCGGCCTGCGCCACGCGCGGCGGCACGATGAAACAGGTCGGACGGATGCAGAGCTGGCAGTGCGTGATCTCTTACGCCGACGCCGGCAAGCGCTGCACCGACGGCGACCAGTGCCAGGGCGATTGCCGCGTCGAGGGCAATACCGGCATCGAGGCCGGCGCGACCACGGCCGGCGTCTGCCAGGCCACAAGCGACCGCTTCGGCTGCAATACCCCGGTCGAGGACGGCAAGGCTGGCCCGACCCTCTGCATCGACTAGGCGCAAAAGTTTAGGGTCGAGTACGCCCCACCCCTAAGACCGTCATCCTCGCCCTTGTGGCGAGGATCCATACTCCCGGTGCATCCGCAGGGCGCTTCCTCGTTGAGACCGGGATTATGGATCCTAGGGACAAGCCCTAGGATGACGGCGTGAGAGGGGGCCGCCCCTCAATCCCCGTGCTTGCCGTTGCTGGAAAACTCCGGCGGCGCGGCCTTGTGCACATACTGCTCCGCCACCAGCCAGGCCTTGAACGGCCGCAGACAGCCCATGCACATGGCCACGAGGATCGGCAGGGTCACGACGGCGTGCACCCAGATCGGCGGCTTCACCGTGAAGTCGAACGCCATCAGCAGGATCATGCCGACCAGGCCCACCGCCGTCATGACGAAGAAGGCCGGGCCGTCGGCTGGATCGGCGAACCCGTAGTTCAGCCCGCATTTCGGACAGGCTTCGCGCAGGGTCAGATAGCCCTTGAACAGCGGGCCTTCGCCACAGCGGGGGCAACGGCAGGCCAGGCCGGTCTTGAGCGTGTTTAGCCGGGGATAGTCAGTCATGCCCCATCATGCGCGTTTCGTCTCGATCTGTCGCGTGGACGAACGGTCCACATCGGGTAACGCGGTTAACCGCGATTAAAGGGCTTGTGAGGCAAGGCTCGACGGATATGTCCGGGACCCCGCACGCAAAGCGCATCTTGAAGTCGACCGTGGCCGCCGCCGCGGCCGGCGCCGTCGCCTTTGCGCCCCTGTCCGCGCCGGCCCAGGAAGGGCGTCCGTCTGATCCCCTGTCGATCAGCATCGGCGAGTCCAGCCAGTTCACCCGGGTCGAGTTCGGCGGCGTCGTCGGCGTCCGCAGCCAGGTCCGGCGCGAGGCCGACAAGATCATCGTGCGGCTGGGCGTCTCGGCCGCGCCCGATATCTCGCGCCTGCGCGTCGATCCGCCTCAGGGGGTCAAGGCCGTCGAGACCCGCATGGCGCGGGGCGGGGCGACAGACCTGGTGCTGACCCTGGCCGAGGGCGCCGAGGCGCGCTACGGCGTCGCCGACGGCGCCGTCTGGCTGAACCTCTATGCGCCGGGCAAGGCGCCCGCTCCGACGGCCGAAGAGCGCGCCTCGATCGTCAATTCGGTCGTGCCCGTCCGCGCCGTCTCCACGCCTGACAAGACGGTGCTGACCTTCCAGTGGGGCGCGCCGGTCGGCGCCGCCGTCTTCCGCCGGGGCGAGGCCGTCTGGGTCGTATTCGACGCCGCCGCCAAGATGGACATGGCCGGGGCCAAGGCGCTGGGGCCGGCCAAGGACGCGCGCTGGGCCGCCGGTCCCGACTATACCGCCGTGCGCATCGCCGCTGCGGACGGCCTGCCGGTCTCGGCGGAGGGCCAGGGCGGGACCTGGACCGTGACCATCGGCGGTCCGCCGGCGGGCGCCTCGGGCGTCGAGGTCGATCGTTCCGACGACGGCTCGGCGACCCTGGTGGCGCGGATGGCGGGGGCGACCAAGACCGTCTGGCTGACCGATCCCCTGGTCGGCGACCGTTTCGCCGCCGTCACCGCCCTGGCGCCCGGCAAGGGGTTTGCGGGCGCGCGCAGCACCGTCGATCTCAGCCTGATCCCCACGGCCCAGGGCCTGGCGGTCGAGACAACGACCGACGACCTCAAGATCGAGGCGGCCGGCGATCTGGTCACGCTCAGCCGTCCGGAAGGTCTGACGCTGTCGCCGCCGTCGGCGATGCTGGAGGCGGCCGGCGCGGAGGACGACACGCCGAAACGCGCGGCCCATCCCGCCTTGATCCTGGAGGAATGGGCGACGGCTGGCGAGGAGGGCTTTTCCGCCCGCTATCGCCGTCTGCAGGATGCGGCCGCCGAAGAGACCATAGCCGGGACCGACAATCCGCGCGCGCCGATCGCGGCCCGGATGGCCCTGACCCGTTTCCTGATCGGCTCGGGGCTGAACTACGAGGCGATCGGCGTCCTCGACGCCCTGATCGCCAAGGCCCCCAACATGCAGGGCGAGCCCGAGGTTCGCGGCCTGCGCGGCGCCGCCCGCGTCGGCGTGGGCCGGCTGGAAGAGGCCCAGGTCGACTTCGCCGGCGGCTCGCTGTCCAATGATCCGGCGACCAAGGTCTGGCAGGGTTATCTGGCCGCGCAACAGGGCGACTGGGAGGGGGCGCGCCGCGCCTTCGCCGCGGGGGCCTCGGTCATCGACGACTTCCCCAAGGAATGGCGCGCCCGCTTCGGCGCCGCTCACGCCCTGGCGGCGATCGAGACCAACGACCTGCCGGCCGCGCGCCAGCTGCTGGACTATGTCTTCAGTCAGAACGCCTCGGCCGCCGACCAGTTGACGGCGCGGGTGGTCCAGGCCCGCCTGTTCGACCTGACCGGCGACAAGGAGCGGGCGCTGAAGGTCTACAAGGCCGTGGCCCGCGCGCCGCTGGACGGCATCGCCACCCCCGCCAAACTGGGCGCCATCAGTCTGGAAATGGAAAAGGGCGTGCTGACGCCCGACCAGGCGGCTCAGCAGCTGGAGCAGTTGAAGTGGCGCTGGCGCGGCGACGCGACCGAGCTGGCCGTCATCCGCAAACTGGCGAACCTGTATTTGCAGCAGGGGCGTTACCGCGAGGCCCTGGACGCCCTGCGCGGCGCCGGCAAACGGATGGCGGGCGTGCCGGGCGCGGCCGAGATCCAGGCCGACCAGTCCAACGCCTTCCGCGCCCTGTTCCTGGAGGGCGCCGCCGACGGGCTGCAGCCGGTCCAGGCCCTGGGCCTCTTCTATGATTTCCGCGAACTGACCCCCATCGGCGCCGACGGCGACGAGATGGTGCGCCGCCTGTCGCGCCGCCTGATCGACGTCGATCTGCTGGATCAGGCCGCCGAACTGCTGAAGCACCAGGTCGACGAGCGCCTGGACGGCGTGGCCAAGGCCCAGGTCGCCACCAACCTGGCCACCGTCTATCTGATGGATCGCCAGCCGGAGAAGGCTCTGCAGGCCATCTGGAGCTCGCGCACGACCCTTCTGCCCAACGCCGTCAACGCCGAGCGCCGGGCGCTGGAGGGGCGCGCCCTGATGGACCTGGGCCGCTATGACCATGCACTGGAGGTGTTGGACCGCGATCAGTCCGCCCCGGCGCGCGAGGTGCGCGGCGACATCTTCTGGAAACAGCAGAAATGGGCCGAAGCCGCGCCCCTGTACGAGGCCCGCCTGGGGGACCGCTACAAGCAGGCGACGACGCCGCTGACGCCTTCAGAGGAAAGTCTGCTGATTCGCGCCGGCGTGGGGTATTCGCTCAGCGGAAACCGCGCGGCGCTGGATCGGCTGCGCGGCCAGTATACGCCCTTCATCGCCAAGGCCCGTTCGGCCAATGCGATCCGTGTTGCGCTCGACGACAATCTGTCCGGCGTGGCCGGAGCCGGGGATTTCGCCGGTCTGGCGTCCAGTGCGGACACCTTCGTCGGCTGGGTCAATGCGGCGAAACAGGATTTCAGAAGTGAAACGGGCGGGAATCGCCCCGCGACCCCCGCCCGTTAAATCAGCTTGCCGGTCCCGGTCGGGACCGAAAAACCTTAGCCGTTGACGGCGTCCTTCAGGGGCTTGGACACGCGGAAACGGACGGCCTTGGAGGCGGCGATCTTGATGGTCGCGCCCGTGGCGGGGTTGCGGCCTTCACGCTCGGCGCGGGCGGCGGTGTCGAAGACGCCCAGGTTCGAGATGCGGACGTCGCCGCCGGCCTTCAGGCTGGCGTGGATGTTTTCGACGATCGCCGTCAGCACCTTGCCGGCGTCGGCCTGCGAGACACCGGCGTCCTTGGCGACGGCGGCGATCAGTTCGGCTTGAGTGGTCATAAGAAACATTTCCAGTGTTAGTCGCCCGATTCAGGGCGAGGACTGGGGGATCAACACGGATTTCGTCCGGTATTGCAAGCGTGTAAAAGGCGCAAAGCCTTATGGGGCGGGGATTATCCGGTTCCGGACGCCTTCTGGAAGCTCTCGACCAGGCTTCCCGCGACCAGTCTCCAGCCGTCGACCAGCACGAAGAAGATCAGTTTGAACGGCAGGGAAACCACCACCGGCGGTAGCATCATCATACCCATGGACATCAGCACGCTGGCGACCACCAGGTCGATGACAAGGAACGGAACGAAAAGGAGAAATCCGATTTCGAACGCCTTCTTCAGCTCGCTGATCATGAAGGCCGGAGTGACCACCCGCAGGGGCAGATCCTGCAGGTTGGTCGGCGCCTCGACGCGGCTCAGCCGGGTGAAAAGCGCCAGGTCCGAACGGTCGACCTGGGCCAGCATGAAGGTTTTCACAGGTTCCGCCGCCGCATCGAAGGCCTGGGGCAATTCCATCTGCTGATCCAGCAGCGGACGGATGCCCGAATCATAGGCGTCCTGCCAGGTCGGGGCCATGACGATGGCGCTCAGGAACAGGGCCAGCGACACCAGAACCGCGTTCGGCGGCGACTGCTGCATGCCCAGGGCCGTCCGCAACAGCGACAGGACCACGACGATTCGCACGAAACTGGTGGTCATGATGACGATCGACGGCGCCAGCGACAGCACGGTCATCAGACCGATCAGTTGCACCACCCGCTGCGTGAGGCCCGCGCCGCTGCCCAGGTCGATGTTGACGGCCGATCCCCCCGCCGCCGCATCCTGGGCGAAGGCCGCCAGGGGCCAGGCCAGGCAGACCAGGGTGGTGAACAAGGACAGCAGGGCTGCGCGCTTCAGCTCCGACGCGGCGGGGACGGCAAACACCTTCTCCCTCCCCCTGCGGGGGAGGGGCGTCGCGCAGCGACGGGGTGGGGGCGGCAAGGCGACGTCGCACTGAACTGAGACAGGACCGGTGCGTGTTTGGCCCAACCGTTCCCACCCGGCTTCGGCTACGCCTCCGCCCCCCTCCCCCGCAGGGGGAGGGAGAAGGTCACTCCCGCCCCTTGGCCCCTTCACTTGAAGATCTCCGTCTGGCGCGGCTCGATCAGTTCGCGGCCTTCACCCAGCAGGATCAGCCGCTCTTCCTCGTCGATCCGCACCAGCACCAGCCGCCGCGCCGGATCCAGCACCAGGGTCTCGACCACCTGCATCCGCCGCTCGCCGCGCTGGGCGTTCAGCCTGGCCATCAGCTGCGGCGCATAGCGGCGCGCCGCATAGGCGGCCAGGCCGATCAGACCCAGGGTGAAGGCCAGGCCGAAGACGGCGCGGGCGAGATCGAGGAAATTCATACGCTTGGGGCCCCGCGCTGTCGGCGCTGTTCCCATGAGTCTTAACCACCACGGTTAACGACCGGTTTAGATAACGGCCTGTTAACCATGCAGGCGGCATTTTCTGCCCATCGCGCGCATCCGCGCCACGGGAGATCGCCATGGGCGTCGCCGACATTCCGCTGCTGGGGCAGATCAAGGGCCGGCTGGGCTGGCTGGACGAGCGTCAGCGGGTCATCGCCGAGAATGTGGCCAACGCCGACACTCCCGGCTTCGTCGGACGCGACCTGAAACAGCCGACCGACTTCGCCGCCGCCCTGCGCAGGGGCGGGGGCCTGCAGATGGTCCGCACCAACGCCGCCCACCTCGCGCCCGCCGTCAGCCCGCCGCGGTTCGATGCGTCCAAGTCGCCCGATTCGGAAACCACGCTCGACGGCAACTCCGTGGTGGTCGAGGAGCAGATGCTGAAGATGGCCGAGAGCCGCATGGCCTATGACGCCGCCATCGGCTTCTACCAGAAGTCCATGTCGATGATCCGCATGGCCGCCAAGAAGCCCGGCGCGGGCTGAGACAAGGACTGATCCATGCCCGAGCCCATTCCCCCCTCGAACAGCGCCATGGCCGTGGCGGCCTCGGCCCTCAAGGCCCAGCAGTCGCGGATGCGCGTCATCGCCGAGAACATCGCCAACGCCCAGTCCACGGCGCGCACGCCCGGCGGCGAGCCCTATCGCCGTCAGGTGCCGGTGTTCCAGGCGCGAGAAGTGGACGGCGCCACCGGCGTCGCCCTGGCCGAGGTCCGGCCCGACGACAGCGATTTCAAGATGGACTACGACCCCTCGCACCCGGCCGCGAACGAGCAGGGCTATGTGATGCGGCCGAACGTCGACACCCTGGTCGAGGCCATGGACATGCGCGAGGCCCAGCGCGCCTACGAGGCCAATCTGAACGTCATCGAGACGGCGCGGTCGATGGACAGCCGCACCCTCGACATCATCAAACGCTGAGGACTAGGCCATGAACCCGATGATGGCCGCTCGCGCCTACGCCGCCGTCCAGGGCTCCGCCATGCCCACGGCGGCGCAACCGCCCGCCTCCGGCGACAACGGCTTCGCCGACCTGGTCAAGAACGCCATGACCGACATGACCCAGCAGTCGCGGGCGGCCGAGACCCAGATGAACCAGTCGATCCAGGGCAACGGCAATCTGATCGACGTCGTCACGGCCCTGAGTTCGGCCGAGGCCTCGCTGGAAACCGTCATCTCCGTCCGCGACCAGGTGATTTCCGCCTACAAGGAAATCATGGCGATGCCGATCTGATCCTCTGGCCTCCCGCAGGGGCGCTGCACTCATCGCTCTGAAGCCGTCGCGCCTCACCGGATCGATGGAGCCGAGGCCCTGCGCCGCGTCGAGCGCAGATCGCGGAGAACCAGGGGCGCCAGGGTCCAGGGCTCGATACAGTACCGGCGGAACAGGCGACGCGGGTCCTGCGCCAGACGATAGGCCCACTCCAGTCCGGCGCGGCCCATCCAGCGCGGCGCCGACTTCTGGACGCCCGCCTCGTAGTCGAAGGCCGCGCCGACCGACAGGATCGCGCAGTCGGGCAGGTCGTCCAGCACGGCCAGGATCCACAGCTCCTGGCGCGGCATCCCCATGCCGACGAACAGGACGTGCGGCTGGAAGGCCCGGATATCGGCCAGGATTTCCGCATTGTCGGCCGAGCCGGCGCGGGCGTCGAAGAAGCCGTGGCGGGTGCGGATGTCCGCCCCGGGATAGCGACGGCCCAGGCGTCCGGCGGCCTCTTCGCCGACCCCCGGCGCGCCGCCGACCGACATGACCCGCCAGCCCCTGCGGTCGGCCAGGCTCCAGAAATGGTCGCGCCAGTCCAGATAGGTGCAGCGGTGAAAGCCCCGGCTGTGCAGGCCCAGGGCCCGCGAGACCCAGATCATCGGCGTCGAATCAACCTCGATCAGGTCGGCCCTGTCGTAGAAGGCCGCCATCTCGGGATGTTTCTGGATCAGATGCAGGCTGTGCAGATTATGATTGGCGATCAGGCTCTTTCGCCCTTCGTCCACCGCACCCTGGACGTGATGCAGCACCTCTTCGGGCCTGACCAGATCAACCAGCTGCCCGAACATGAGCACGCGTTCGCGGCGGCGCCGGCGCTTGCGGAAGGCCGCGCGCGGGGTCGTGCGCCGCTCGGGCGTGTCGGACGTGCGGGCGGGGGCCGTCATGCCGCTTCAATAGGCGAAAACCTCTCAAGGCGCGGTAAGCGAACAGGCTTAACATCGCCCCCGGGCGCAGCGCGTCCCGGCCTGCGGCGCCGCTTGGGAAATAAAACCGACCGCCGACGAAAAAACTCTGTTGACCCCGCCCGGACGCTCCCTTAGAGGTCCGCGCCTTCCCGATGGAAACGCCGCAAGGCGCTGCCGACGGGGCCCAGATGGCGGAATTGGTAGACGCGCTGGCTTCAGGTGCCAGTGGCTTAACGGCCGTGGAGGTTCGAGTCCTCTTCTGGGCACCATATTATGAACGGCGTCGTGTTTTCGGACACGGCGCCGTTTGCTTTTGGGGCCTATCGCCTCGCGCGCGGCGCTCTGCTGCTTGACGCCGTTTTGTGAATGCGGGCGGCCCCTGCCTGAGGCGGTTCGCGATGCTGTAAGCCGTTTCGTCCCGTCCCCCACCCGTGTAAGAACCAGACCATGACCGTTTACCTGCACGAGGGCGACCTGCCCGACGACCTGGACCTGGGTTCCGACGTCGCCATCGATTCCGAGACCATGGGCCTGCGCTTCCGCCGCGACCCCCTGTGCGTGGTCCAGCTGTCGTCCGGCGACGGCGACGCCCATGTCGTGCGCCTGAACCGTCCCGCCTACGACTGCCCGAACCTGAAGCGGCTGCTGACCGATCCGGCGGTGACCAAGATCTTCCACTTCGGCCGTTTCGACATCGGCATGTTCCTGCTGCACCTCGGGGTCGAGACGCGGCCGGTCTATTGCACCAAGATCGCCTCCAAACTGGCCCGCACCTACACCGACCGCCACGGCCTGAAGGACGTGGTGCGTGAGACGGTCGGCGTCGACCTGTCCAAGGCCCAGCAGTCGTCCGACTGGGGCGCGGCCGAACTGACCCAGGCCCAGCTGGACTACGCCGCCTCGGACGTCCTCTATCTGCACGCCGCCCGCGCCAAGCTGGACATGATGCTGGCGCGCGAAGGCCGCACCGAACTGGCGGCCCGCTGCTTCGACTTCCTGCCGGACCGTTCGGCGCTCGATCTCGCCGGCTGGGACGAGATCGACATCTTCGCCCACAGCTGAGGCGCGCTTGACCGAACCCGGCGAACAGTCCCGCATCGAGGCCGACGAGGCCAGGGTGGCCCTGGCCGGCGCCCGCTGGCGCGCGCGGTCGCGGCGCGTCAAACTGTATCGTCGCGTCCTGCCGATCATCATTCTGGTGCTGGCGGGGGGCGCCCTGACCTGGACCGTGTTCCGCACCGTGATGTCGGGCGTCGAGCGCAAGGCCAGCCAGGGCCAGGAGGTGCGGCTGGACAAGCCCCTGTTCCACGGCCAGGACGCTCAGGGCCGCGCCTTCACCGTCGGCGCCCAGGGCGCCGTCCGCGACCCGGCCACCGGCCATTTCCGCCTGGTCGGCCCGGCGCTGAAGCTGAACCTGGGCGGCCGCAAGGTCACCGAAATGACCGCCGACGGCGGGACCTACAACGAACAGGCCAAGACCGTGACCATCGGTCCGAACGTGCGGATTTCGGACGGCGGATCGGGCTTCGTCCTGACCACGCCCGAGGCTGTGGTCGACACCAGCACGGGAATCATCACGGGTTCACGGGGCGTTCAGGGCGCGGGCCCTATTGGAACCATCAACGCTTCGTCCTATGCGATCTATGATCAGGGCGAGCGCGTGGTGTTCAAGGGCTCTGGCGACACCAAGATAAGCGGGACCATCAATCCCTCGGGATCAGGCGAATGACGGCGATGACATCCAAACTTCTCGGCGCCAGGGCTTTCGGCTTCAAGGCGGCCGCCACCCTGGGGGCTCTGGTCCTGCTGGCTTTGCCGGCCGTGGGCGACGCCCAGAGCGTCGGCGCGACCTCGCGCCAGCCGATCGCCTTCGGCGCCGACGACGGCGAACAGACGACCGACCGGATCAGTCTTCGCGGCCGGGCGGAAATCACCCAGGGGCAGAACCGCCTGCGGGCCGAGACCATCACCGCCTTCCGCGACGCCCAGGGCGATTTCACCCGGATCGAGGCTGCCGGGACGGTCTATTTCGTCACCCCCAGCCAATCGATGCGCGGCGACCGCGCCGTCTACACGATCTCGAGCGGCGAACTGGTGGTGACCGGAAATGTCATCCTCAACCAGGGCAAGAACGTCCTGACGGGCGGGCGATTGACCTATGACGTCAACAGCGACGCGGCGACCATGTCGGGCGCCCCGAGCGGCCAGGGCGCCGGCAGCCGCATCCAGGGCGTCTTCTATCCCGACCGGACGAACTGAGGCCCTCGGGCCCCGGCCTGTCAGAACGGACAAAAGCATTTGGCGCGCAAGGAACTCTCCGCTCTCAATCTGGACGACCGGCCGGCGGCCACGCCCGAGCCCGAGATCGCGACGCCTGAAAAAGGTCTGCGGGTGCGCAACATCGCCCGCGCCTTCGGCCAGCGCCAGGTGGTGCGCGACGTCTCCCTGACGGTCCAGCGCGGCGAGGTCGCGGGTCTGCTCGGCCCCAACGGCGCCGGCAAGACCACCTGTTTCTACATGATCACCGGCCTGATCCCGCCGGACTCGGGCTCCATCTGGCTGGACGGCGAGGACATCACCGGCCAGCCCATGTACCAGCGCAGCCGCATGGGCCTGGGCTATCTGGCCCAGGAGGCCTCGATCTTCCGCGGCATGACGGTCGAGCAGAACATCAAGGCGGTGGTCGAACTCAACTATCCGCGCGACCAGCTGGACGCCGAGACCGACCGCCTGCTGAACGAGCTTCACATCGACCACCTGCGCCACGCGCCCGCCACCGGTCTCTCCGGCGGTGAACGCCGCCGGGTCGAGATCGCCCGCGCCCTGGCCGGCCGGCCCTCCTTCATCCTGCTGGACGAACCCTTCGCCGGCATCGACCCCCTGGCCATCGCCGATATCCGCTCGGTCATCCGCTATCTGGCGGGCCAGGGCATCGGCGTCCTGATCACCGACCACAATGTCCGCGAAACCCTGGACATCACCGACCGCGTCTCGATCATCTCGGGCGGCTCGGTCCTGTTCGAAGGCACCGCCGACGAAGCCGTCGCCGACCCCGAGGTCCGCCGCGTCTACCTGGGCGAAAACTACGCCTGACGCGCCCCCTCCGTCACGGCGCTCCGCGCCGCGCCACCTCCCCCAAGGGGGGAGGATCTCCGTCATCCCACTCCTCCCCCCCTGGGGGAGGTGGATCGCCGCGCAGCGGCGAGACGGAGGGGGCCCGAACGTGATCAACTATCCTAATGACGCTGGTCTCACTTCAATGATTCCAATGGCTTGTTAGATTCTCACCCCCTCCAACCAACCACCCTTCCCACCCCCCTCATAATACCCCCAGTCTCGTCGCTAGGAGGGCTCGTAAGGCCTGCGACCTTGCGGCGGCGGGAGCGTAGGGATCAGGGGCGGGGGTGGGATCCCCCCGCGCCGCATGACGGTGCATCGGTGGGCTCATCCCGCGCAGAAACGTCGGCGGAGGACTCGGGGTTAGGAACCCGGTCGCACTCGGGACGATCCTTCGCAGGGATCGCCGACCTGACGCAGGCCTTGGGGAAGAGGCATCACAACTGCCGCTTCAATATCCCCGGCCGGCAGAAACACCCTGCGCGCGGAGCGTCTGTCTTCGTCGAAACGGTAAAAACTATTCACCCCGGGCGAGGCCCGGCGCTCCGTCCTGCCCTCCACTCGCGATGGGCCTCCAACTTCGCAGCTGAGGCGCGAGGGGGCTTCTGCACACCCGTGTTCCCGCGCCCGTGTTCCGGCGTTTGTCGGGCGTTAACCAATAGGCCGCCATTCTGCACAGCAAGTTCCGGGCCAGTTCGGCGCGCCGGGGGGATTTTTCGAACGTGATCGGGCAACGTCTAGAGATCAGACAGGGGCAGGGGCTGGTCATCACGCCCCAGCTGCAGCAGGCGATCAAGCTGCTGCAACTGTCGAACCTCGAGCTCGAGGAGTTCGTCGAGGCCGAGCTGGAACGCAATCCCCTGCTGCAACGCGACGAGCCCGAGGGCGACGGCCCCGAGGCCCCTGACAAGGTCTCAGACGCCGCGTCCGACGGCGAAATGTCCTTCGGCGACGGGGTCGGTCAGGATTCCGTGGCCTCGATGGACGCCGGGTCTGACGACGTCTACGGCGACGCCGCCCCGGGCGAACGCACCAGCGACCGCATGACCGACGAGGCCCAGCCCGGCCTGTCCGACTGGTCCAGCGCGGGCAAGGGCGGTCAGGTCTTCGAAGGCGACGGCGAACGCCCGGACGCCCACGAGCTGACCCTGTGGGAGCATCTGCAGGCCCAGGCCTCCTCGGCCGGCCTGTCGCCCGCCGACCACGCCATCGCCCTGACCCTGATCGACGCCACCGACGAAGGCGGCTATCTGCGCGGCGAAATGGCCGAGTTCGCGGATCGCCTCGGCGTCGGCCTGGATCGGATCGAGGCGGTCGTGGCCGTCTGCCAGGGGTTCGAGCCGACCGGGATCATGGCCCGTTCGGTGCCCGAATGTCTGAAGCTGCAACTGATCGAGCGCAATCGTTTCGACCCGGCCATGGGCGCCCTGCTCGACAATCTGGACCTGCTGGCCCGGCGCGACCTGGCGGGCCTGAAGAAGGTCTGCGGCGTCGACGGCGAAGATCTGACCGATATGATCGCCGAGTTGAAAGCCCTGACGCCGCGCCCCGGCGCCGGCTTCGGCGGCGAACCGGCCCAGACGGTCGTGCCCGACGTCCATGTGCGGCCCGATCCCGCCGGCGGCTGGCGGGTCGAACTCAACGCCGACACCCTGCCGCGCCTGTTGATCGACAAACGCTATCACGGCCTGGTCCAGGCCGGCGCGCGGTCCGACACCGAAAAGACCTTCGTCGCCGAATGCGCCGCCCAGGCCAGCTGGCTGGTCAAGTCGCTGGACCAGCGCGCCAAGACCATTCTGAAAGTCTCGTCCGAGATCGTGCGCCAGCAGGACGCCTTCCTGGCCTTCGGGGTCGAGTTCCTGCGGCCGCTCAATCTGAAGACCGTCGCCGACGCCATCGGCATGCACGAATCGACGGTCAGCCGCGTCACCTCGAACAAATATGTCTCGACCCCGCGCGGCGTGTTCGAGCTGAAATTCTTCTTCACCGCCTCCATCCAGTCGGTCGACGGCGTCTCGACCCACTCCGCCGAAGCCGTCCGTCACCGGATCAAGGCGATGATCGAGGGGGAGGGCCTGGGGGGGGACGTTTTGTCCGACGACCGGATCGTCGAAATCCTTAAGGAGACGGGCATAGATATAGCCCGTAGGACCGTCGCCAAGTACCGGGAAGCCTTGAGGATTCCGTCCTCGGTCGAACGCCGCAGGATGCTTAAGACCGCCTGAAGCGTGACCACAAATCGGTGATCTTGATTGACACCAAAAGCGGGCGGGAGCGTTCTATCCATATGCAAGTCCAAGTCAGCGGCAAGCAAGTGGATGTCGGCGAAGCGTTAGGCTCGCGCATCTCCCAGGAACTCGAAGACGGGGTCGGAAAATACTTCGCCCGCGGCGGTGACGACGCCGAGGTCGTGGTGTCCAAGGACGGCCACAACTTCAAGGTGGACTGTTGGGTCCGCCTCGCGTCGGGCCAGACCCTGGTGACGACCGGAATGGGCGGCGACGCCCATTCGGCCTTCACCGAGGCGCTGGACCGTCTCGAAAAGCGCGTCCGTCGCTACAAGCGCCGGCTCAAGGATCACCACATCGGGCCCAAGGGGCTGTCGCCTGAAAAGACTGAAAACGCCGCCCGCGAAGTCGCTCGCAGCATCGTGCTGCGGGATCCCGACAGCGTGGAGGACGAGGTCTTCGGCGACGCCAACGACGCCGATGGCCCTCCGCCGGTTGGCATGGTCATCGCCGAGACCGAGCACGAGATCCGCACCATCACTGTGGGTCGCGCAGTCGCCGAACTCGACATGACCGGCTATCCGGTCGTCCTGTTCCGCAACGCCGCGCATGGCGGCCTTGCGGTCGTCTATCGTCGCCCGGACGGCAATGTCGGCTGGATCGATCCGGAACGTACGCGCAAGACGAATGGTCATTAAGACTTACGGCTTAGTTTGACTTTGTCGCGGGAGCCTCTAAAGGGGCGCCCGCGACCGCCAGTCGCTTGTCTGGAGTTGGGTTGCCCATGGACATCGCGGATTTGCTCGCCCCCGACGGCGTGGTGCTGCGTGGGGGCGCGTCATCCAAGCGTCAGGCGCTTCACGCCGTCGCCGAGGCGGCTTCGCACGCCCTGGGCGTGGACCAGGGCCGCATCTTCGAGGCCCTGCTGGAGCGCGAAGCCCTGGGATCGACGGGTCTTGGGTCCGGCGTCGCCGTTCCCCATGCCCGGTTGAAGGAAATCGACCGTGTTACGGCCGTCTTCGTGCGTCTCGATACGCCCGTGGCCTATGATGCGGTGGATGACCGCCCTGTCGATCTGCTGTTCGCCCTGTTCGCCCCGCCCAAGGACGGGGCTGAACATCTGAGGGCTCTGGCGGCGGTGTCGCGGGCCCTGCGTTCGCCGAACCTGCGCGAACAGCTGCGCCAAGCCGGCGCTGTCGACGCGATCAAGGCCCTGTTCGTCCGCGACACGGCGCCGGCGACAGCGGCCTAGGACGGCCACGCCGGCCCGCAAGTGCGTGGCGAACCGGCGCGCTCAACTCAGTGAACCGACACCGGCTCCAGCTCGTGGGCCACGGCGGCGGCGAAAGCGGTGTCGCGGTCCAGCATCACGGCCAGACGTTCACCGTCGGCGCTATGAACCGCATACAGCGACTGGTCGGGGTCGAAGGCCATGTCCTTCATCTCGACCGCGTCCTCGAGCAGATCGGAGGCCTTGACCTCGCGCACATAGACGAGGTCGGGTGCGCCCAGCCCGGCGAAATCTTCCTTGGTCATCATCATCGGCGTCATAGGACCGCCTCCTTCAACTTGACAACGCCCGGATCGCCGGGCGGTTCGAACGGTCGCGCTTTTCAGCCGGCCGTGATGGGAATGCGCCGCACCTGGCGTTCCGCTTCGGGCCGGATCAGGTCGACGTGCAACAGGCCGTGCTCCAGCCGCGCGCCCTGGACCTCGAGCCCGTCGGCGAGGACGAAACTCCGGACGAAACCGCGTGCGGCTATGCCGCGATGCAGGAAGGCCTGCTCGCCCTTGCCCGCGTCGTCGCGTTTGCCGCCGATGGTCAGCTGCCGCCCTTCCAGGGTGATCGCCAGTTCGTCCGGTGCGAAACCGGCGACGGCCAGACTGATGCGGACCCCCGCCTCGCCGATCTGTTCGACATTGTAGGGCGGATAGCTCTCGGCTGCAGCCTTTGCGGCGCGGTCGATCAGGGCGCGGGTGTGGTCGAAGCCCAGCAGGAACGGGCTGTCGAACAGGATGGTGCGGGTCGTCGTCATCTGGGTCCTCGAAAAAGCGACCGACCGTCGGCCTCCCGCAATCGGCAAGGCTCCCGGTCACAGATGAAGATGGGGGCGGACAGGGACGGGATCAACCGCCCCTGTCTGTGACCTCAGTGGATGGCTTCGCCATGCTGGGTATAGTCCAGTCCCTCGACTTCTTCGTCCCTGGTGACGCGCAGGCCCGTGGTGAACTTGCAGATCATCAGCACCGCGAAGGTGCCCACCGCGCTCCAGACAATGGCCCCGCCCAGGCCGATGGCCTGTTTCCACACGGTCGCGCCTTCGGACAGGGCGTTGACGCTGGTGGTGGCGAAGACGCCGGTCAGCAGGGCGCCGACAATGCCGCCGATTCCGTGCACCCCGAAGGCGTCCAGACTGTCGTCGTACTTCAGCGCGTGCTTGAGCCAGACGGCCCCGGCGTAGCAGGCCGGACCGGCGATCAGGCCGATGAAGAAGGCGCCCTTGGGATCGACGAATCCGGCGGCGGGGGTGATGGCGACAAGACCGCCGACGATGCCCGACAGTAGGCCCAGCAGGGTCGGACGCTTGCGGTCGAACCATTCGATGGTCATCCAGCCCAGGGCGGCCGCTGCGGCGGCCAGGATGGTGTTGAAGGCGGCGGTGGCGGCCAGGGCGTCGGCGGCGCCGGCCGATCCGGCGTTGAAGCCGATCCAGCCGACCAGCAGCAGGCCGGTGCCGATGGCGCTGTAGACCAGATTGGCGGGGGCCATGTTGTCGCGGCCGAAGCCGTGGCGCGGGCCCAGCACCAGGGCGCAGACCAGGCCGGCGACGCCGGCATTGACGTGGACCACCGCTCCGCCCGCGAAGTCCAGAACCCCCAGCCCGCCCAGATAGCCGCCGCCCCAGACCTGATGGCAGATCGGCGCATAGACGATCAGGTGCCACAGGGCGAAGAACAGCAGGCTGGCTGAGAATTTCATCCGCTCGGCGAAGGCGCCGGCGATCAGGGCCGGGGTGATGATGGCGAAGGTCATCTGGAAGCTGACGAACAGCAGCTCCGGCAGGCCGGGCAGCAGGCTGTGCGCCGTCTGCATCGTCACGCCATTCAGGAAGGCGGCCTGCACCCCGCCGATCAGGCCGTTGACCGCATCGGGACCGGCGCCGAACGACAGCGAATAGCCGACCAGGAACCACAGCACCGAGACGATGGCGAAGGCCGCCGCCGACTGGGCGATGACGCTGATGATGTTCTTCTTGCGCACCATGCCGCCGTAGAACAGCGCCAGACCCGGCAGGGTCATCAGCAGCACCAGGGCGGTGGACGTCAGGATCCAGGCCGTCGCCGCATTGTCGATGGCCAGGGGCGCCTGATGCGCCAGCAGGGCGGGGGCCGCCAACGCCGGTGAGGCGAGCGACGCCGCCCCTGCAACGACAATGGCGGAAAGGGCGGCGGTTCGGGTCATTTCAGGCGTCTCGGGGAGGAGAGGTAAGGAACGGCTCAGCCAAGTCTCAGGCTGAAGTCTTAAGCCGTTCCTCCGTCCTGACAATGTCCGTGAGCGGCAGGATGCGCACGAAACGGTCAAGCGTGGTTTCCCAGTCGCCCAACAGGCGCCGCGCCAGGGGCGAAGCCGTCGCCGCAAAATGGGCCTCGACCAATCCGCGCACCCGTTCGGCCGCCGCCGCATCCATGTCGGCCACGCCCGCCAGGTCGCCGTTCAGGGCCCGCTCGGCATGACCCGGCTGGTCCAGCACGAACAGCTCGCCGCCGCTCATGCCCGCCGCCAGGTTCCAGCCGACCGAGCCCAGCACCACCACCCGACCCCCGGTCATATACTCGCAGCCATGCGCGCCCAGGCCCTCGACCACGGCCTCGGCCCCCGAGTTGCGGACCGCGAACCGCTCGCCCGCCGCGCCGGCGACGAACAGTCGACCCGAGGTCGCGCCGTACAGGGTGGTGTTGCCGCAGATCAGCTGATCCTCGCGCCATTCGGGCGTGCGGACCGAGATCTCGGCGCCCGACAGACCCTTGCCGACATAGTCGTTGGCCTCGCCGGTCAGGTGCAGTTCCAGACCCTTGGCGGCGAAGGCGCCGAAGCTCTGGCCGGCGATGCCTTCAAGACGCAGCTTCAGGCGACCCGCGGGCCCTTGGGCGCCGAAGCGCCGCACGATGGCGGAGGACACGGCGGCGCCGACGGTCCGCTGGGTGTTGTTCAGCGGATAGGACAGCTCCAGCGTCTGGCCGCGATCCAGGAACCGCACCGCGTCCTTCAGCACCCGGGCGTCCAGGCTGTCGGCGATGGGCTTGCGCACCTTGTCAGCCCACTTGCCGGCCGCGCCTTCGTCCACCCGAACCAGCAGGGGGTTCAGGTCCAGGTCGTCCAGGTGCGACCCGCCGCGCCGGACCTGACGCAACAGGTCGGTGCGGCCGATGATCTCGTCCATCGTCCGCGCCCCGATGGAGGCCAGGATTTCGCGCGTTTCCTCGGCGATGAAGGTGAACAGGTTGACCACCTTGTCGGGCGTGCCGGTGAACTTCTCGCGCAGCCGATCGTCCTGGGAACAGACGCCGACGGGGCAGGTGTTCGAATGGCACTGGCGCACCATCAGACAGCCCATGGCGATCAGTGCGGCGGTGCCGACGCCGTACTCCTCGGCGCCCAGCATGGCGGCGATGACGACGTCGCGACCGGTGCGCACCCCGCCGTCGGTGCGCAACGTCACCGAGCCGCGCAGATTGTTCAGCGTCAGCACCTGGTGGGCTTCGGCGAGGCCGATCTCCCACGGCAGACCGGCGTGCTTGATCGAGGTCTGGGGCGAGGCGCCGGTGCCGCCATTGTGGCCGGCGATCAGGATGGCGTCGGCGTTGGCCTTGGCCACCCCCGAGGCGATGGCCCCGATGCCCGAGGCGGACACCAGTTTCACCGTCACCTTGGCGTCGGGGTTGATGGCCTTCAGATCATAGATCAGCTGGGCCAGGTCCTCGATCGAATAGATGTCGTGGTGCGGCGGCGGGCTGATCAGGGTGGTGCCGGGCACGGCGTGGCGCATCCGGGCGATGAACTCGGTCACCTTGAAGCCGGGCAGTTGCCCGCCCTCCCCGGGCTTGGCGCCCTGGGCCACCTTGATCTCGATCTCGCGGCACTGGTTCAGATATTCGGCTGTAACGCCGAACCGGCCCGAGGCCACCTGTTTCACCGCCGAGTTGGCGTCGTCGCCGTTGGGGCGCGGGTGATAGCGTTCCGGATCCTCGCCGCCCTCGCCCGAGACAGAGCGGGCGCCGATGCGGTTCATGGCGATGTTCAGCGTCTCGTGCGCCTCGGGGCCAAGCGCGCCCAGGGACATGGCCTGGGTCAGGAAGCGGCGGCGGATGTCCGACACGCTCTCGACCTGATCGACCGGAATGGCGACGCCGTCGCGGAAGTCCAGCAGGTCGCGCAGGCTCAGGTCCGGCTGGTTGCGAACAGCCTCGGAGAACTGCTTGAAGCGGCGATAGTCGCCCCGGTTGCAGGCGTCCTGCAGCAGGTGGATGGTCTTGGCTTCGTGGGCATGGGCCTCGCCGCCCGAACGGATCTTGAAGAAGCCGCCGATGGCGGGCGAGGGCTGGGCCTCGCCCCAGGCCACCTTGTGCCGCTTCATCGCCGCCTGTTCTAGACCGGCTAAACCGATGCCGGAGATGCGCGACGGGGCGCCGGGGAAGAACTCGGCCGTCAGGGCGCGCGACAGGCCTAGCACCTCGAACTCGCAGCCGCCGCGATAGGCGGAGATGACGCTGATCCCCTTGCGCGCCAGCGTCTTCAGCAAGCCCGCCTCGATGCCGTGCTTGTAGTTCAGGCAGGCGTCGCGCAGCGTCAGGCCGGGATACAGGCCCCGATCCAGACGTTCCTGGAACAGGTCCTGGGCCAGCCAGGCGTTGACGGTGGTGGCGCCCACTCCGACCAGGACCGCGAAGCCATGCGGATCAAGCGTTTCGGCCGTGCGGACGACGATCGAGCAATAGGTGCGCAGGCCCGCGCTGGTCAGGCGGCCGTGAACTCCGGCGGTGGCCAGGATCATCGGCGCGGCCAGACGGCTTGCAGAACCCTGCTGATCCGTCAGGACGATCAGGGCGGCGCCGTCGCGGGCGGCGGCCTCGGCCTCGTCCATGATCCGGTCCAGGGCGGCGCGCAGGCCGGTGCCTGAACGGGCGTCGTCGGACGGCACGTGATAGCTGCAGTCGATGACCACGGTCGAACCGGCGCCGACTGTCTCGACCATCCGCTCGTACATGCCGTTGGTCAGGACCGGGCTGTCCAGCACGAAGACGTCGGTCTGGGCCGCTTCCTGGGCCAGGATATTGCCCAGGTTCTTGAACCGGGTCTTCAGGCTCATCGCCCCCGCTTCACGCAAGGGGTCGATGGGCGGGTTGGTGACCTGGCTGAAGTTCTGGCGGAAATAGTGGCTCAGCGGGCGCGGCAGGGCCGACAGCACCGCCGGCGGGGCGTCGTCGCCCATAGAGCCGACGGCCTCCTTGCCATCGCGCACCAGGGCGTCCAGCAGCAGGTCCAGGTCCTCTCGGCTGTAACCGGCGGCGATCTGGCGACGGGTCAGATCCTCGCCCGAGGTCGAGCGGGGCTCCGGTCCGGGGCCGATGATCGGCTCCAGATCCACCATATTGTCCAGCCACTCCGTATAGGGGTGGGCGGCGGCCAGGGCGTCGATGGCCTCATGCTCGTCGTACAGACGGCCGTGCTTCATATCGACGGCGATCAGCTTGCCCGGGCCGATGTGCAGACGGCGCTTCACCCGGCTTTCGGGGATCGGCACCAGACCGGCTTCCGACCCGGCCATCAGCAAACCGTCGACCGTCTCGACCGCGCGCAGGGGGCGCAGGCCGTTGCGGTCCTTGCCCGCCACGATCCAGCGGCCGTCGGCGGCGCAGATGGCGGCCGGGCCGTCCCACGGCTCCATCACCGCATTGCAATAGGCGTAGAAGGCCCGGTGCTCGGGCGGCATGACCACGTCGTCCTTGGCCCAGGCCTCGGGGATCAGCAGGGCCTTGGCCATCGGCGCGGGGCGCCCGGCGTGGACCAGCACCTCCATGACATTGTCCAGTGCGGCGGAGTCCGACCCGCCCGGTTGGACCACCGGCTTCACCTCGCGGTCGCGATTCCCGAAGGCCTGTGCGGCCATGCGGATCTCGTGCGACTTCATCCAGTTGAGGTTGCCCTTCAGCGTGTTGATCTCGCCGTTGTGGGCCAGCATGCGGAAGGGCTGAGCCAGCTTCCATTCGGGGAAGGTGTTGGTCGAATAGCGCTGGTGGAAGACGGCGTAGGCCGAGACGAAGCGCGGGTCTTCCAGGTCGGGGTACAGGTTCCCCAGCAGTTCGGCTCGCACCATGCCCTTGTAGGCGATGGAGCGTGCGGACAGGGTGCAGATGTAGACGGCGGCCAGGTTCTCGGTCTTGACCGTCTTCTCGATGCGGCGGCGGCACAGGTACAGCTCGCGCTCCAGCGCCTCGCCGTCCAGCGGCTGTCCGGCATCGTCCAGCGGTGGAGCCAGCATGATCTGTTCGATCTCGGGCCGGGTGGCGCCGGCCTTGGTTCCGACGACCGACAGGTCGATGGGCGTCTGGCGCCAGCCGTAGATCCAGAAGCCGGCGCGCAGGGCCTCGGTCTCGACGATGGCGCGGGCGCGGTCCTGGGCGCCCAGATCGGTGCGCGGCAGGAAGACCTGGCCGACGCAGATCGGGCCGGGACGCAGGGACTGACCGATCAAGGCCACCTGGTCGGCGAAGAAGCCCTGGGGAAGTTCGCACATGACGCCGGCGCCATCGCCGGACAGGCCGTCGGGATCGACGGCGCCACGGTGGGCCACGGCCTTCAGGCTGCGGATCGCATATTCGACCACGTCGCGGCGCGGCGTGCCGTCGATGGAGCAGACCAGGCCCACGCCGCAGGCGTCGCGCTCGGACGCGCGATCATAGGCGTTGCTCGCTTCCAGTCGGTCGCGGGTCTCTTCGTACTTATCCAGCCATTGGGTCATGCCGCGACCTCCTCGGTGCGGGTCTTCAGATAACGGTCGATCTCGGCGGCGGCGTCCTGGCCTTCCCGAACGGCCCAGACGACCAGCGAGGCGCCGCGCACCGCGTCGCCGGCGGCGAACACGCCGGGCAGGCTTGTGGCGAAGCTGACGGAGCCGACCTTGATGGTGCCGTCGTCGCGCAGACGCAGATCGGGCTCATGCGCCGCGAACGGCTCGGGCGAGAAGCCCAGGGCTTCGATGACGATGTCGGCCGGAATGTCGAAGTCGGCGCCGGGGACGGGTACGATGTCGCGCCGCTCGCCGGGAGCGGCTTCGGTCAGTTGCATCCGCGCGGCGCGAACGCCGGTGACGACATCACCTTGCGACAGCAGCGCCTTGGGCGCGCCCAACCATTCGAAGACGACGCCTTCCTCTTCGGCGTTCACGACTTCGCGGGCCGAGCCGGGCATGTTCTCGCGGTCGCGACGATACAGGCAGGTGACGGACGCCGCGCCCTGACGGACAGCGGTGCGGACGCAGTCCATGGCGGTGTCGCCGCCGCCGATCACCACAACCCGCTTGCCGCGCGCCTCGTGCCAGCCGTCTTCCTCGGCGTCGCCCAGGTCGCGCCGGTTCTGATGCGTCAGATAGGACAGGGCCGCCACGGTCGAGTCCGGCCCGCGGCCCGGCGCCGACAGGATGCGCGGCTGGTAGACGCCCATGGCCAGCAGGACCACGTCATGGCGCTCGCGCAGTTCAGTCAGGGTCACGTCCTTGCCGACCTCGCAGCCCAGCACGAACTGGACCCCGCCTTCAGCCAGACGGTCCACGCGCCGCTGGACGACATGCTTCTCCAGCTTGAAGCCGGGGATGCCGTAGATCAGCAGGCCGCCTGCCCGGTCGTGGCGGTCATAGACGGTGACCTGATAGCCTTCGCTGCGCAGACGGTCTGCGGCGGCCAGGCCGGCAGGGCCCGCGCCGACGATGCCGACGCTCTCGCCGCGTTCGGCCGCCGGACGGATGGGCTCGACCCAGCCATTGGCGAAAGCCTGATCGCCCAGCCAGGCCTCGACCGAGCCGATGGTCACGGCGTCCCAGCCGGACTGGTTCAGGGTGCAGGCGCCCTCGCACAGCCGGTCCTGCGGACAGATGCGGCCGCAGATCTCGGGCATGGTCGAGGTCAGAGAGGCGACGCGCCAAGCTTCACGCGGCTCGTTCTCGGCCGACAGGCGCAGCCAGTCGGGGATGTTGTTCTGAAGCGGACAGGCGTTCTGGCAGAAGGGCACGCCGCAGTCGGTGCAGCGCGACGCCTGTTTCTCCGCCGTCTCGGTCGAGGGCGGAATCGTAATCTCTCCGAACCCGCGTGCGCGCAGTTCGGCCGAGGCCTTGGATAGGCGGCGTGGTTCGACGACGAAAGTCCCGCCTTGCTTCAGGGTCTTATGCATAAGGCGCATATGCCGCAATCGGACCAGTTGAGGCAAATATTATTGCTGTGAGCCGTTCGCAGCTGTGAAATTCGCAAAGAACATCCGGTCTAGGACGGTTCAGGGACAGAAAGATGTGAGGCGCGGGCCGTTGATGGAACGGTTTAAGGTCGCCGCTATGGCGAAATCAGGAACCTCCTAGTTCGCGGCTCGTTGGTGGAACCTCATCCAAAGTTGAAGCGGGGGCCCCGATGCCACGATGGACGACGCCAAATGGCTTGGGAGGGTGGCTGACGCTGCTTCTGGGCCTTCTGATCGCGGTGATCGGACTTGTGCTCGCTGTGGGCGGGCTTCAGCTCGTGATCCTGGGGGGCTCCTGGTATTACCTCGTGGTCGGACTGATGTTGATCGCGGCGGGCGTGCTGTTGGTGTTCCGCGACATAAAGGGCGCTTGGATCTATGGCGCGGCATTCATCTTCACCCTGGTTTGGGCGCTTTGGGAAAAGGGACTAGACGGCTGGGCCCAAGTGCCTCGGCTCGTGGGGCCCTTGGTTCTCATGTTCCTCGTCCTGGCTACCCTGCCCGTCTTGAAGGGACGAGGCGGGGGCAAGCTGGCGGGTGGGGGCGCTCTGGGTCTGGCGGTGCTGACGGTCGTCTTCGGCGTCATGATCGCCCAGGCCAACCGCGCCCATCTCGATCGTCCGCTTCCGGGCCCGCGCGGCGCGTACAAAGATCCGGCCCTGCTCAAGACGGGGGCCGACTGGCCGGCCTGGGGCGGCACGGACAGCGCCCAGCGCTATTCGCCTCTGACCCAGATCAATAAGGACAATGTGGGCCGGCTCGAGCGGGCCTGGACCTTCCGTACTGGTGATCTGCCTAAAGAGCGTTGGGGCGCCGAGACAACGCCGCTGAAGATCGGCGATACCGTCTATTTATGCTCGGCACGCAACAAGCTGTTCGCCCTCAACGCCAGCAACGGCGAGCTGAAATGGGCCTATGATCCCCAGGTCGCCGACGAGAATATTCCCTATACGGCCGCCTGCCGGGGTGTGACCTATCATGCGCGCGCAGATGCGAATCCGGCTGAACCCTGCGCGACCAAGATCATCGAAGGCACGTTGGACGGACGGATCGTCGCGGTCGACGCCCGCAACGGACGGCCCTGCACGGCCTTCGGTCAGGACGGCGTCGTGGACATCAAACAGGGCATGGGCGATCCCTACCCCGGCATGGTCTCGATCACCTCGCCGCCCGTCATCGTTCGCGGCGTGATCGTCACCGGCCACCAGGTGCTGGACGGGCAGAAACGCTGGAACGCGTCGGGCGTCATCCAGGGCTTCGACGTCGAAACGGGCGAACTCAGCTTCGCTTGGGACATGATGCGCCCGGATCGCAACGGCCGGCCGCCGGAAGGCCAGACTTACACCTTGGGAACGCCCAACATGTGGACGACGGCCACGGGCGACGAGGCCTTGGGTCTGGTCTATCTGCCGATGGGCAATTCCTCGGCCGACTACTGGTCCAGTTTGCGGCGGCCGCAGGAGAAGCAATACTCCACCTCCATCGTCGCCTTGGATGTGACCACCGGCAAGCCGCGCTGGCATTTCCAGACTGTGCACAACGACGTCTGGGACTTCGACCTGGGCTCTCAGCCGACGTTGATCGACTATCCGACGGCAGGCGGCGTCGTGCCGGCCCTGCTGCTGCCTACTAAACAGGGCGACATGTACGTCTTCAATCGCGCCACGGGCCAGCTGCTGCACGGGGTGGAGGAACGTCCGGTTCCCACCACTGGGGGGACCGAAGAGGGCGAGCGCGCGCCCACCCAGCCCTTCTCGCTGTTCGCCACCCTGCGTAAGCCGAACCTGAAGGAGCGGGACATGTGGGGCATGTCCCCCATCGACCAGATGTTCTGCCGCATCAACTTCAAGAAGGCGGACTATCAGGGCTACTACACTCCGCCTTCGACCAACCACTACATCAACTATCCGGGCTATAACGGCGGTTCGGACTGGGGCAGCGTGGCGGTTGATCCGGTGCGGGGCGTGATCATCGCCAACTATAACGACATGCCCAACTACAACCGCCTGGTGCCGCGCGAAGAGGCCAACGAGAAGGGCTGGTTCCCGCGTGACGACCCTCGCTACATCGCCCAGCAGGAGGAGGTGACGGTACGTGGCGGCAGCCTGTCCAAGGGTGAAGGCGCGGGGGACCCGCAGATTGGCGTGCCCTACGCCATCGACGTCAACGCCGGTTGGCGTGTGAAATGGACGGGGCTGCTGTGCAAGGAGCCTCCGTATGGAGGCATCACTGCCGTCGATATGCGCTCGGGCCAGACTCTGTGGGACCGTCCGTTCGGCACAGCACGCAAGAACGGGCCGTGGGGCATTCCCTCGCACCTGCCGCTGGAGATCGGCACGCCGAACAACGGCGGATCGGTGATCACGGCCAGCGGTCTGGTCTTTATCGCCGCAGCCACCGACGACCTGATCCGGGCCATCGATATCGAGACCGGTGATACGGTCTGGTCCGACGTCCTGCCGGCAGGCGGCCAGGCCAATCCGATGATCTATGAGCAGAACGGCCGTCAGTATCTCGTCATCACGGCCGGCGGCCACCACTTCATGGAGACGCCGCGCGGCGACTACGTCATCGCCTATGCCCTGCCGCAACGCGGTTGAGGCGTTTTCTCCCTCCCCCGGCGGGGGAGGGGGGCGCGCCAGCGATCGGGTGGGGGCGGCTCGGAAACGAGCCGCCTCTTTCGTTCAGGGATGCTTTGCCGGGCCGCCCCACCCGGCTTCGCCTGCGGCTCGGCCACCCTCCCCGGACGGGAAGGGAGAAGGTCAGGGTCTGATCTGGTCCTGGCCGCGCACGACGTATTTGTAGGTGGTCAACTGTTCGGCGCCGACGGGGCCGCGGGCGTGCAGGCGGGCGGTGGAGATGCCGATCTCGCCGCCGAAGCCGAACTCGCCGCCGTCGGCGAACTGGGTCGAGGCGTTGATCAGGACGATGGCGCTATCGACCTTGGCGGCGAACCGTTCGGCGGCCTGGGCGTCGGTGGTGACGATGGCCTCGGTATGGCCTGAGCCATAACGGGCGATGTGCGCTGTCGCCGCCTCCAGGTCATCGACGATCCGCACCGCCAAAATCGGCGCCAGATATTCGGTGGTCCAGTCAGCTTCAACCGCAGGCTCCATCTGGGGAACTAGGGCGACGGCCTCGGCGTCGCCGCGCAGTTCGCACCCGGCCGCGATCAGATCTGCGGCGACTAGGGGAAGCAGACGTTCGGCAGCCGCACGATCCACCAACAAGGTCTCGGTCGCGCCGCAGACGGACACCCGCCGCATCTTGGCGTTCAGCACAATGGCGCGGGCCGCGTCCAGATCGGCGGCCTCATGCAGATAGGTGTGGTTCAGGCCCTCCAGATGGCTGAGCACCGCCGTCTTGGCCTCGGCCTGGACGCGCGCGACCAGGCTCTTGCCGCCGCGCGGGATGATGACGTCGATGGCGCCGTCCAGCCCGCCCAGCATCAGGCCTACAGCCTCGCGGTCCGGCGTATCGACCAGTTGCACCGCATCGGCGGGCAGGCCGGCCTCGTCCAGGGCTTCGGCGATCAGGCCCGCGATGGCCAGCGAAGACTGCAGACAGTCCGAGCCGCAGCGCAGGATCGCCGCATTGCCCGAGCGGATGCACAGGGCGGCCGCGTCGGCGGTGACATTAGGCCGGCTCTCATAGATGACGCCCAGCACGCCGATGGGGGTGCGGACGCGGGCGATGTCCAGACCGTTGGCGGGGGTCCAGCGTTCGGTCTCGACGCCCAGGGGATCGGGCACGGCGGCGATGGTCCCTACCGCTTGCGCCATGCCGGCGACACGCGCGGTCGTCAGCGACAGCCGGTCGATCAGGGCCTCGCTCATGCCGTTGGCGCGGGCGGCGTCCACATCGCGCGCGTTGGCAGCCAGGATGTTGGCTTCGGCGGCCGTCAGCTTCTCGGACAGGATTTCCAGCGCGCGGGTGCGGGCGGCGGTCGTGGCGTCCCGCAGGTCAGCGGCGGCGGCGCGGGCGCGGCGGCCCCTTTCCAGCATTCGGGTGTCGAGCATTCGGGTTTCAAGATCGGTCATCGGTCGTCCAGAACCATGTCGTCGCGGTGGATCAGAACCGAGGGTCCGCGATAGCCGAGGGTCGTCTCGATCTCGTCGCTGCGCCGCCCCCGGATGCGGGCGGCCTCATCGGCGGCATAGGCGGCCAAGCCGACGCCCACGGCCCGGCCGTCGGCGTCGATCAAGCGCACGCAGTCGCCCTTTTCGAAATCGCCGGCGACGGCTGTCACCCCGGCGGGCAGCAGGCTTTTTCCCGCCCTCAACGCCGTGACGGCGCCGGGGTCCAGCGTCAGGGCGCCGGCCGGCGAGAGGCTGCCTGCGATCCACTGTTTGTAAGCAGCCATGGGTCCGTCAGGGGCGGTGATCAGGGTGGAGCGCGCGCCGTCCGCGATGGCCGCCAAGGGCGACAGGGTCTGGCCTGAGGCGATGATGGTGGCGCATCCGGCCGACCGGGCGATCTGGGCCGCCGCCAGCTTGGTCGCCATGCCGCCGGTCCCGACCCCGGCCTGGGCGTTGGCGCCCCCCCCCATGGCCATGACGTCGGGACTTAGAGCCTCGATCAGCGGCAGGTGGGTGGCGTTGGCGTCGCGGCGCGGATCGGCGGTGTACAGGCCGTCCACATCCGACAGCAGGATCAACAGATCGGCCCGCGCCAACTGGGCCGTCCGCGCCGCCAGCCGGTCGTTGTCGCCATAGCGGATTTCTTCCGTCGCTACGGTGTCGTTCTCATTGACGATGGGGATGACGCCGTGGCCCAGCAGAGCCTCGACGGTGGCGCGACCGTTCAGCCAGCGACGGCGGCGTTCCGTGTCGTCGCGGGTGAGCAGCACTTGGCCTACGACCAGATCGTGCGGCGCCAGGGCCTCGGACCAGGCGGCCATCAGCAGGGACTGACCGACCGAGGCCGCCGCCTGTTTGTCCTCCAGTCGGGTCCCCAGATTCGGCAGACGGCCCCGCCCCAGGGCGATGGAGCCCGACGAGACGACGATGACCTCGCGTCCCTGCGCCTTCAAGGTCGCCAGGTCACGAGCCACGGCCGCCAGCCAGTCATGCGTCGGCCGCCGCGTCTCGGCGTCGATCAGCAGCGAGGATCCAATCTTGACCACGACCCGGCGCGCCGCCGCCAGGGCGGAAGCGGCGTCGGTTGCAGAGTCTGGACGCGGGGCAGGGGAGGCGACCTGGGACATGAAGGTTTCTCTAACGCGGCTGTTCGGGCTTGTCTCTTGCCGTATCGACCGCCACAGCAGGCGAATGATGGAATCCCTTTCCCCGATCGCGGCCGGCGCCCTGGGCAGTCTGGCGGCCGGCATGATGACGGCGGTCGGCGCCGTGCCCATGCTGTTCCTGAAGAAGCCGAGCGAGCAGACACAGAGCGTCCTGCTGGGTTTCGCCGCCGGGGTCATGCTGGCGGCGTCCTTCTTCTCGCTGATCATACCCGGCGTGGACGTGCTTCAGACTGGCGGCGCGTCCCAGGCCTGGGCGGCGGGAACAATGGCGGCTGCGGTGCTGATCGGGGCGACGGCCATCGGTCTGATGAACCGGTTTGCGCCGGTGGACATGTTGGCGATCGGCCCGGCCCAGTCGAAACATCTGGCGCGGCGCATCTGGTTGTTCATCATCGCCATCACCCTGCACAACTTCCCCGAAGGCGCGGCCGTGGGCGTCAGCTTCGGCGGCGGCGATATGCACCAGGGGCTGGCGACGGCCCTGGGGATCGGCATCCAGAACATGCCCGAAGGCCTGGCGGTCTCGGCCGCCATGGCCTCGCTGGGCTATGGTCGCGGGCCCGCCTTCCTGGGCGCGCTGGCGTCCGGCCTGGTCGAGCCGGTCGGCGGGCTGATCGGGGCCGGCGTCGTCGGTATGCTGCCGGGCGCCCTGCCGTGGGGGCTGGGTTTGGCCGCCGGCGCGATGATCTATGTCGTTACCGCCGAGATCATTCCGCAGACGCGCCAACAGTCCAAGGGCGACAGTTCGATGATCGGGCTGATGATCGGCCTGGTGGGCATGATGTTCCTGGATATCGCCCTGGGTTGAGCCGTTTGTCGTGGTCGCCGAGGGGACAGTTACATCATTTACATCCGGCGCGGGTCTGGACGGCGCCCGTCGCCAGAGGTTAGGCCACCAAACTCGCAGTCCGGTCTTCCCCGCCTGAACTTCCCGAAGGAGCGCCCCATTAAGACGCGACCTATAAAGCCTTCGGCTTCCCGTCGAAACTTCTTGTCTGGCCTGGGGCTTCTCGCCCTGATGGGCGCCGGAGTCTTCCCCATGCCTGTTTCCGCTGAAATCTCCCGCACCGTTCAACGTCACCGCCAGAGGATAGAGGATCTGATCGCGGCGATGACGGTCGAGGAGAAAGCGGGACAACTGAACCTGTTGGCCGATCCGTTCCGCTGGATGCCCACCGCGGTCAACCCGCTGGACGGCACGGGCGATCCCGCGCGCGTCACCGCCATGATCCGCGAGGGCAAGGTGGGCTCCCTGTTCAACGGCATCGGCGCTGATACCGGCCGCCGTATCCAGCAGGTGGCGATGGAAGAAAGCCGGCTGAAGATCCCGCTGCTGTTCGCGGCGGACGTGATCCACGGCCTGTCCACCATCTTCCCCGTGCCGCTGGCCGAGGCTGCGGCATTCGACACCGACCTGGCGCGCCGCACGGCCCGTGCGGCGGCGGTCGAGACGGCGGCGTCCGCCGTGCACCAGACCTACGCCCCCATGGTGGACGTGGCCCGCGATCAGCGCTGGGGCCGCAATGTCGAAGGCGCCGGCGAGGACGTGCTGCTTAACAATCTGCTGGCCGCCGCCCGGGTGCACGGCTTCCAGGGCGACAAGGGTCTGGACGATCGCGACGCCGTCCTGGCCACCGCCAAACACATGGCCGCCTATTCGGGCGCCATCGGCGGGGTCGAGTACAATACCACCGACATGAGCGAACAGACGCTGCGCGGGGTCTATCTGCCGCCGTTCAAGGCGGCGGTGGACGCCGGCGCCCTGTCGATCATGAGCGCCTTCAACGACGTCAACGGCGTGCCCGCCTCGGGCAGCCGCAAGCTGCTGACCGACATCCTGCGCGGCGAATGGGGTTTCGAGGGCTTCGTCGTCTCCGACTACACCTCCGAACAGGAACTGGTGGCCCACGGCTTTGCCGAGGACGGCCGCGACGCGGCGCGCATCGCCTTCAACGCCGGGGTCGATGTCTCGATGGTGTCGGGCCTCTATCTCGAACACCTGCCCAGCCTGGTGGCCAGCGGCGAAGTGTCGATGGCTCGGCTGGACGAGGCTGTGCGTCGTCTTCTGACCACCAAGGCGGCCCTGGGCCTGTTCGACGACCCGTATCGGGGCACGGATCCGGCGCGTGAAAAGGCCGTGGTCGGTTCGCGCGAGCACATTGAGCTGTCGCGCGAGGCCGGTCGCAAGGCTGTGGTGCTGCTGAAGAACGACAACCAGCTTCTGCCGCTGAACAAGAGCCAGAAGATCGCCCTGATCGGCCCGTTCGCCGATGACGTGGACAATGTCTGGGGACCGTGGACCATCTGGGGCGCGCCCGAGCGTCGCGTGTCGCTGGAAGCCGGTTTCCGCGCCGCTATGACCGATCCGCAAGGCCTGACCGTCGCGCGCGGTTCGGGCATTGAGACCCCGCTGGACGGCGGGATCGAAGAGGCTGTGCGCGCCGCCGCAAACGCCGACGTCATCGTTCTGGCCATCGGCGAGAGCCAGAAGATGTCGGGCGAGGCGCAGTCGCGCACCGAGATCGTCGTCCCGGCCCCGCAACAGGCCTTGGTCGACGCCATGGCCGCCACCGGCAAGCCCATGGTCATCCTGCTGCGCAACGGCCGGGCCCTGGCGCTGGAGGGCAATGTCAAGAACGCCCAGGCCATCGTCGTCACCTGGTTCCTGGGCGAGCAGATGGGCAACGCCGTGGCTGACGTGATCTTCGGTTCGCACGGCCCGTCGGCCCGCCTGCCGGTCAGCTTCCCGCACAAGTCCGGTCAGCAGCCCTATTCGTACGACCACAAGAACACCGGCCGCCCGGCCAATCCTGCCCTGCCGGTCGAGGAATACAAGGCCCGCTATCGCGAGACGACCAATACGGCCCTCTATCCGTTCGGCTACGGCCTGACCTATGGCGAGGTGGTCTATGGTCCCGTCGAGATGGCGAGCAATGAACTGGCCTGGGCCGGCACGCTGGATGTCGCCGTGACCGTCACCAACAAGGGCGCCCATGTCGCCGAGGAACTGGTCCAGCTCTATACCCACGACCGGGTCGCCAGCCTGACCCAGCCGGGTCGGTTGCTGAAGGACTTCAAGCGGGTGACGCTGCGGCCGGGCCAGAGCGAGACGGTGCGCTTCACCCTGAACGCCCGCCAACTGGGCTTCATCGGCGAGGACAACACCTATCGGATCGAGCCGGGCCTGTTCGATCTGTGGCTGGCGCCCCATGCTCAGGGCGGTTCGGCGGCCCAGTTCCGTCTGGTCGGCCCGGCTTAGAATGCGGATGGTCGTTGACCCGGCGCACGGCAGGGCTTAACGACCCCGCCGTTTGTCTTCCGCCTCCATATGGGCGGGATTCGTGTGTAGGAGCGCGCCCATGACGACCAAGATTCTTCCGGGCGCTACGGGCGTCCTCGCGCTCGCCGACGGCACGATCCTGCAAGGGATCGGCGTCGGCGCTGTCGGATCGGCCCTGGGCGAGGTGGTCTTCAACACCGCCATGACCGGCTATCAGGAGATCCTGACCGACCCGTCCTACATGAGCCAGATTCTGGCCTTCACCTTCCCGCACGTCGGCAACACCGGCACCAATGTCGAAGACATCGAACAGATGGGCGGAGGTTCGGACACCTCGGCGCGGGGCGCCATCTTCCGCGACGTGCCGACCGATCCGGCCAACTATCGGTCGGACGCCAGCTTCGACGACTGGATGAAGCGGCGCGGCGTCGTCGGTCTGGCCGGCGTGGACACCCGCGCCCTGACCAAGATCATCCGCGACAAGGGCGCCCCCCATGCGGTCATCGCCCATAATCCGGACGGCCAGTTCGACCTGGACGCCCTGATCGCTCAGGCGCGCGCCTGGACCGGCCTGGTCGGCCTGGACCTGGCCAAGCCCGCCTCTACGCTGCAGGCGTTCGAATGGGACGAGGGCCTGTGGGAATGGCCGGAAGGCCACCCCAAGACCCAGGGCCGCAAGGCGGTGGTCGTCATCGACTATGGGGTGAAGCGCAACATCCTGCGCGCCCTGGCCTCGACCGGCGCCAAGATCACCGTGGTCCCGGCCACGACGACGGCGGAAGAGGTTCTGGCCCGCAATCCCGACGGCGTCGTCTTGTCGAACGGGCCGGGCGATCCGGCCGCGACCGGCGAATACGCTGTGCCTGAAATCCAGAAGCTGGTCGCCAGCGGCAAGCCCCTGATGGGCATCTGCCTGGGTCACCAGATGCTGGCCCTGGCCCTGGGCGCCAAGACGGTGAAGATGGAACAGGGCCACCATGGCGCCAACCATCCGGTCAAGGATCTGACCACCGGCAAGGTCGAGATCGTGTCGATGAACCACGGCTTCACCGTGGATCGCGACAGCCTGCCCGACGCCGTGACCGAAACCCACGTCAGCCTGTTCGACGGCACCAACTGTGGCATCGCGGTCAAGGACAAGCCGATCTTCAGCGTTCAGCACCATCCCGAGGCCTCGCCGGGGCCGGCCGACAGCCTGTATCTGTTTGACCGGTTCGCCGACCTGATGGGTCCGCGCTGACGCCATGAAACAGGGGGCGGTCCGGTCGGACTATCTGGACTGGCTGGCCCAGGCGCTGGAGGTCGGACGCCGGACCGAACCCCTGCCTGACGGGGATGCGGTGGTCGGCTACGCCACCGGCTATGACGCGGCCGACATCGCCCCATTCGTGTTGTCTCTGCGCGCTGTGTTTGACGGTTCTGTCGCCCTGGTGGTGGACGCAGACCCTGAGCTGCGCGGCTTTCTGGACCGATACGACGTCACCGCCGTCGACGCCCCCGCTTGGCGGGGCTGGGCGCCTCATCCCGTGATGCAGAGGTTTGTCGCCTTTGCCGGCCTGCTGGGCGACCGACCGGGCGCGGCGCTGGCCTGCGACGTGCGCGACGTCATCTTCCAGGCCGCGCCGTTTGCGCCCGCTCCGGTCGGGCTGGAGGCCTTTGTCGAGGCCGAGGCGCACCTGGGGGAGCACGCCTTCAACATGAAACATCTCCGCGCCCTGTTTGGCCAAGGGCTCGCGGCGTCGCTGGCGGACCGCGCCTGTCTGTGCGTTGGCACCGTCATGGGACCGCGCGCCGAGGTCACCCGGCTGTCGCGGCTGATCCTATCGCTGGCGGCGACGCCCCGTTCCGAGATCGGCGGGGCCTTCGGCGCCGACCAGGCCGGCTTCAATCTGGCCGTCCATCAAGGACTGATCGACGCGCGGATCCAGCCGAATTACGGGCGGGTGGCGACGCTGGGCCTGACCGCCGGCGAGGGCCTGGCCTTCGAAGAGGGGCGGGTGATCAATCCAGACGGCGGTTTCAGCGCCATCGTACACCAGCACGACCGCCATCCGCATCTCGACGCGGCGGTCCACACCCTGTGGGGCGGCGGGCTTGAGCATCGCAAACGCGTGCGGCCCAAGTCGGCGAGCCAGAGGCTCGAGAAGCTGAAGACGTCCCTGCGGCGAAGGACGCCGGAGCTGCGTTAGGCCCTTTATCTAGGGCGGGGGCGATCTAGGGCAGGGGCGCGAAACTCTTGTCCTCGCGCAGGGCACTGGCTTTCTGCACCGCCATGGGGGCGGCGTGCAGCCAATAGTCGGCGTCGTCGAGCCTTTGCTCGCGGCGCCGTTCCTGGCCGCGCATCCGTCTCAGGGCGGCGTTTTCCAGAAGGCGGGCGTGCAGGGCGCGGGGCGTCGGTTCGGGGATGGCGGAAGAGCCGGGGACAGCGACGAGATCGGGGCCTTGGGGCTCCACCGCCGGACGGGCGATGGCGATGAACATGAACCACTCATGGGATGGGGAGAAGGGGCGCTTCTGCACCAGGGGGTCTGTGGATGAACCACTCCCTCTGTGGATAGTTCCCGAGCGTGTCCGAAAAAAGGTCCGCGAATCGAAAGGCTTGCTGCCGCAATCCGGTCAAAAGGGTTGTGGGTTGATTAACCGTGGTCGGAGGGATTGTCGGCGGCGGCGATGGGATCCGCCGGGCGATCACGCCTCGCCTAAAACCCGGTGGCAGTCCCTAGGGGAGTCGAACCCCTCTTTTCAGGTTGAAAACCTGACGTCCTAACCGATAGACGAAGGGACCGCAGCCGGGGCGGCGCATTTGCCCCGGATCGGTCCCTGCTGCAAGCAAAAACTTACGCCGCTTCCGCCTTGGCCGGGACGACGGCGTCCAGGGCGGGGAAGAGGTCGGCGACAAGGTCCTCGACATGCTCCAGCCCGACCGACAGCCGCACCAGGCCGTCGCTTATGCCGGCGGTGGCGCGCTGCTCGGGGGTCATGGCGGCGTGGGTCATGGTGGCGGGGTGGGCGATCAGGCTTTCGACCCCGCCCAGGGACTCGGCCAGGGTGAAGATCTCCAGCGTTTCGACCAGGGCGCGGACGGCGTCGGTTCCGCCTTCCAGCTCAAAGCTGAGCATGGCGCCGGGTCCGGCCTGTTGCGTGGCGACCAGGGCGTGGTTGGGGTGCGACTTAAGGCCGGGATAGTGAACCACCTTGACCGCCGGGTGGGCGGCCAGTCGTTCGGCGATCTTGCCCGCGGTGGCCTGTTGCCGCTCGATCCGGGCGAACAGGGTCCGCACGCCGCGCAGGGTCAGATAGGCGTCGAAGGGCGAGCCGGTCACGCCGGTGCAGTTGGCCCACCAGGCCAGGGTCTGATGATCCTCGGCGTCGGCCGAGACGACGGCGCCGCCGACCACGTCGGAATGGCCGTTGATGAACTTCGTCGTCGAGTGGACGACGAAGTCGGCGCCCAGCTTGATCGGGTTCTGCAGCGCCGGCGACAGGAAGGTGTTGTCGCAGACGACCTTGGCGCCGGCGGCGTGGGCGCGGGTGCAGATGTCGGCGACGTCGACCAGGCGCAGCAGGGGGTTGGACGGGGTTTCGACCAGAACCAGTTTCGGCTTCAGCGCCAGGGCGGCTTCAAGGGCTTGGGGATCGCCCTGGTCGACCAGCAGCAGTTCGAAATGGCCCTTCTTGGCGCGGGCGTTCAGCAGGCGACAGGTGCCGCCGTAGCAGTCGTGCGGGGCAATCAGCAGGTCGCCCGGCTCCAGCAGAGCCAGGGGCAGATCGACGGCGGCCATGCCGGTGGCGGTGATGACGCAGCCGGCGCCGCCTTCGAGCTCGGCCAGGGTCTCGGCCAGGACGTCGCGCGTGGGGTTGCCCGAGCGGCTGTAGTCGTATTTCCGCTTCTGTTCGAAGCCGGCGAAGGAATAGTTGGACGACAGATAGAGCGGCGGCATGACCGCGCCATGGGCCGTGTCCGAATCCACGCCCGTACGGGCGGCGATGGTGTGTGGATCAGCGGGGCGGCGGGTCATGCTTTGATGTCCTTGAAAGCGGCGCGGAGGATGTCGCCGACGAAGGCGTCCTCCTTCAGAAAGGCGTCGTGGCCATACAGGGAGGGGGCTTCGACGAAGCGCCACAGGGTCGGCAACCGCGCGGCCAGTTCGCGGATGTCGTCGATCGGCACCAGCCGGTCGGAGGTGAAGCCGATCAGGGTGACGGGGGTGGTGATGGCCTCGGGCGTCACGCTGTGGCGGTCCAGCGAATCGGACATCGAAAGCCAGCGGGCCGGGGTGGTGTGGGTGCGGTAGGCCTGGCCTCGCGCCGTCAGATAGTCGCAGACGGGATAGGCGCCGCCGACGGCGTCCGGCGCGGTGGTCTCGAACCGGTCGTTGAACTCTTCGGCCGTACGATAGGTGGTCATGGCCAATTCGCGAGCCAGGGCGACGCCTTCTTCCGGCCGGCCGGCAGCGACGGCGAATTGGAGGATGCGGCGCTGGATGCCGCGCCAGGCGGTGGCCTGCGGATGGGCGCGGTGGGCGGCCGAGACGACGATCAGCTGCTCGGCCCAGTCAGGATACAGTTCGGCGAAGGCCAGGCCGACCATTCCGCCGTAGGAGCAGCCGACGAAGGCGGCGACCCGCTCGATCTTCAGATGGTTCAGCACCAGGGCCAGCAGACGCGCCTGGTCGTGGGTGGTGATGGTGACGGGCGTGTCGGAGAACTCGGCGCCGGGCGCGAAATCGACGGCCAGAACCTGGAGCCGGCTCAGGTCGGTCGGGCCGCGCACCGACACTGCGCCGGACCACCAGCCCAGGCCGTTGGTCTCCGTCCGATGGACGAAACGGCCGGCCGAGATGCCGCCGGCGACGACGACGACCGGGGCGCCGGCGCGGCCGTGGATGCGGCCCACGATATTGGGCTGGCTCAGTTTTTCGCCCGAGGCCAGGCGGAAGTCGGCGGGAATGGAGACGATGACGTCGCGGGCGCCGCCGCGTTCACGGGGCGTCTGAATCGGCTGTGGCCGACAGGCGGGCTCTTCGAGCAGGGATGTTTCAGCCAAGGTCATCTATCTTCGTCCGCATCGTTCTCGCCTCAGCAAGGCTCGATGCGGTGACAGATCGTGGAGCGTCGCCTCGTCGATGCTCCACTCATCTCTCGCGGCCCGAAGGACCCCGCAGGAGTTGGCACCGTTTCGGGCGGAAACCCGATGGTTGCCCCGGCGTCAAAGGGCCTAATCCCTCAGCCGGTCTTGATGAGTGACCTTACGTTGATCAAAGCCAGGGTGCCGGTCAAGCGAAAAATTCGACCCTATGGAGCGGGCGCTGCGGTTCGAATGGGCCTGAAACGGACCAAAAGCGCGTTGTCGTGAAAAAATCATCCAACGCGGCTTGACACTGCGGGGGTGATCCAAGCACTCTAGCCTCAGATTTGAACCGGACCAGCCCTGTGCAACAGCGCCTGATCATCGCCGAAGTTTCGACCGTCGCCGGCCTTGCCGCGACGCGTCTCGGCATGACCCTTGGCGGCTCGATTATTGGCGGCACCACCGGCACCACCACCACCATGCCCTCACGGGCGGGACGAGTTTAGCGCGCCGGACCCCGGCAACCGCAGAACCCGAACCCCGCCCGGTCCGCCTGGCGGGGTTTTTCTTTTTCACCCCACCCCCCTTCCGAACATTCCCGAGAAACCCCAATGTCCGCCTCCCTCGCCGTCGTAGAGAAATCCGAGAACCCCGATCCCAGCAGTCGGCCCGCCCAGGCCGCCGCTGAGGTGGTGGTGCTGAAGTTCGGGTCGTCGATCCTGCGCAGCCCGGCGGAGGCGCCGCTGGTGGCCTCGGCCGTCTATGGCCATGTGCGGGCGGGGCGCAAGGTGGTGGCGGTGGTCTCGGCCTTCGGCGGGGCGACGGACCAGATGCTGGGCGAGGCGCGGGCGCTGGGCCTAGCCCATTCCAACGATCTGCTGCCCGGCTATGTGGCCCTGGGTGAGGAGAAGTCGGCGGCCCTGGTCGCCATCGCCTGCGACCGGATCGGCCTGGACGCCTGCGCCCTGTCGGTGCGCGAACTGGGCATCGTCGCCGAGGGCGAGCCGGAGCATTCGCGCCCCTGCGGCCTGCGGCCCGACCATCTGAAGCAGGCGCTGGACCGGCATGAGGTGGTGGTGGTGCCTGGTTTCGGGGCAGTGCGGCCGGACGGGCGGATCGCCCTGCTGGGCCGGGGCGGATCGGACCTGACGGCGGTCTTCCTCGCGGCCGAGCTGGGCCTGAAGAAGGTGCGGTTGGTGAAGGACGTCGACGGCCTGTACGACCATGATCCGAACGACCGCACCGCCCCGGCCCTGCGCTATCGCCGCGCGTCTTGGGACGTCGCGCGCAAACTGGGCGGGGCGCTGGTCCAGCACGACGCCATCGACCTGGGCGAGAGCCGGGGCGTGGAGATCGAGGTCGCGGCTCTGGACCGGGCCGACGGCACGGTCATCGGCAAGAAGTCGGCCCCCCCTGGACCGGCCCCGGCCCTGCCGCCGCTGAAGGTGGCGGTCGCGGGCTGCGGCGTGGTGGGCGGCGGGGTCCTGGCCCGGCTGCTCAGCGACCCGCGCTATGACGTGGTCGGGGTGCTGGTCCGCGATCCGAAGAAGGTCCGCGACGTCGCCTGTCCCCAGTCCCTGTTCACCGCCGACCCGGCCGTCCTCTGGGCCAAGAAGCCGGACATCGTGCTGGAGGCCCTGTCGGAAGGCGAGGCGGGCCATGCGGTCATCCGCGCCGCGCTGGAGGCCGGCTGCGACGTGGCCAGCGCCAATAAACAGGCGGTCAGCCGCGATCCCGGCGGACTTCAGGAGCTGGCCAGGGCCCATGGCCGGCGGATCTTCTGGTCGGCCTCGGTTGGGGGCGGTTCGCCGATGATCGAGACGGTGCGGGCGGCCCGCGCCGCCGGCGAGGTGGTCGGGTTCGAGGCGGTGCTGAACGGCACGGTCAACTTCATGCTGGAGCGGCTGGGCGACGGCGCGGCCTTCGCCGAGGCCCTGGCCGACGCCCGGGCGGCGGGCTTTGCCGAGGAGGATCCGTCGGCGGACCTGGAGGGTCTGGACGCCGCCGCCAAGGTGCGGCTGCTGTGCCACGAGGCCTTCGGCCGCTCGCCCGACGGCGAGGTTCCGCGCGACCATCTGACCGAAGCCACATCGGCCGACGGCGGGGTGCGCCAGATCGGCGCCGCCCATCTGAAGGACGGGGTCATCGCGCCCTCGGTCAAGCTGACAGCCGAGCACGGCGATCCGCTGTTCTCCAGCCTTTGCGGCGAGGGCAATGCGCTGAAGGTTTATGGCGCCGACGGTCGGGTGTGGCGCTGCCGGGGCCGGGGCGCCGGCCGCTGGGCCACGACCGAGAGCATCATGGCGGACTTGGCCGAGATCGTGCGTGCGCGGCGCGCCGACGCGGGCCTGAACTAGGTCATGGCCGTCTTCACCCCTGTATCGCTGGACGAGGCCAGGCGGTTCCTGGCCGGCTACGACCTGGGCGAGGTGGTCGAACTGACCGCCATCGCCGAGGGGGTGGAGAACACCAACTACCGGCTGGAGACCCGGCAGGGGGCAGCCCGGCGGCGGTTCGTCCTGACCCTGTTCGAGGCGCGGACGGACGAGGCGTCGCTGCCCTTCTGCCTGGGGCTGACGGCCCATCTGGCGGGGCGGGGCTTTCCGTGCCCGACGCCGATCGAAGACCGGTCGGGCGGCTGGCTGGGGCGGCTGAACGGCCGGGCCGCGGCGGTGATCGAATGGAAGACCGGCGCCTGGCTGCGCAACCCGTCAGAAGCCGATCAGGCGGCGGCGGGGGCGGTGCTGGCGCGGCTGCACCAGACGGCGTCCGGCTTCGCCGGGCGGCGGGACAACCCGGTCGGGCCGGCCATGTGGCGGCGGCTGGCGGACCGGTGCACGGCGGGCGCCTCGGGCGAGGACCGGGTGCTGCTGGATCAGGTGGAGGCGGCGCTGGCGCGGCTGGGTGATCCGTTTGCGGATGATCTGCCGGTCGGGGCCATTCATGCCGACTATTTCCCCGACAATATCCTCTTCGAAGAGGGGGCGGTGTCGGCGGTGATCGACTTCTATTTCGGCTGCACCGGCCCCCTGGTTTACGACCTGGCCATCGCCCTGTCGGCCTGGGGGTTCGACGCCGAGGGGCGGGCGATGCCCGAGGCCCTGGCCGCCTTCCAGCGCGGCTATGAGGCGGTGCGGCCGCTGAGCGAAGCCGAGCGCGCGGCCCTGCCGCGACTGGGCGAGGCGGCGGCCCTGAGGTTCACCGTCACCCGCCTGCACGACCGCATCTTCCACGACCCGTCCAAACTGGTCACGCCCAAGGACCCGGCGGTCTTCCTGCGCCGCATGGACCACTGGCGGGCGCTGGAGACGGCCTGAAGGTCGGCCTTGCGTGAAAAACAGAGTGTAGAGGGTGCGGTGGCCAAGCGGATGGCGGGACTGTCAGCCGAGCGGGAGAGGCGGACATGAAAACGGCTCCGCCGCAACCGGCGGAGCCGCTCTGACTTCGGCGATCAGCCTCAGGCGAACATTCGCCGACGTTGAATGTAGAGCGCCGCGCCGCCGGCCATCAGCAGGCCGAACAGGATCATCGCCCATTCCGCCATTGTGGGAACCGGCGCAGGCGCAACTGCTGTCGGGGTTAGGATGAGCTGCCGCAGCGTACCGTCGCTCGAGGCGGAAAACACGGCGTCTTCGGTGGGGGGAGCCGTTGGTGAACTGACAAACCCGAACGAGATTTCGCCGCCTCGGGCCGCGTTCACGGCCGCGAGGCCGTCGGCGTTCAGCGTGATGTCGACCGTCGCGTTCGAGGTGTTGAGACCGGTGATCGTGCCGAAGACCGTGCCGCTGCCGAAGTCGGCATAGAGGTCCGTCCCCGCCGCGGTCGAGATGTCAGAGGAAACATCATACACAGTCAGGTCGTTAGGCCCGTTGGAGACGCCCTCGATATTGACCCGGATCACCGCCGACGTGAACGCGCTGGCGCTGGCCGGAATGGCGTAGCTGATATAGCTCCGGTAATCGTCGCCGCCAGTGTAACCCGTGAAACTGTTGGAATTCGAGTCCCTGGACGCCACGGTCCCTGTCTGGTTGACCCAGGCGGCTCGGCTTGAAGTCACGGTTGTTTGGGCCAGCGCGGCATTCGGCAAAGCAACGACAGCAAACGCCCCGACAAGGGCGCAGAAAATTTTAAGCACTGGGTTCCCCAAGGTCAACAAAACTGAATATGGTTAGGCCCATGCCATTGGGCGATAACCATAAATAGGGACTCGATCAACGGTTTCCGAACCGGAACGCCATCTGGCGGCGTGCTGTACGGTCCTGCCACAGCGACCGGCGGGCCGCAGCAACTGGGCGCTGTAACGCCGATAACCGCTCCGGCGAACGAGCCGGTGAATATCGGCTCAAACAGCCAACTGACGGCGTTGGAGATAGAGGGTTGCGCCGCCGGCCATCAGCAGGCCGAACAGGATCATCGCCCATTCGGACAACGTCGGCACAGGGGCAGGCGCCGGGGCGGCTGCGCAGGTGTAGCTGACGCTCGCGTACTGGTCGTCGAAAGGCCCAGCGCGCGAGGCGGTGAAGTTGTAATTCGCCGATGCCGTGGCGGCGACATAGGTGGCCACGCCGCTCACCGGACCGGTGGTCAAGGGAACAATGTCTTCGACTGCGCCGGGAGCCGACTTGGACACGCCGAAGGAGACGGAGCCGGGGCTGCTGTAGGTCACCGTGACTACATCGCCTGCGTCCAGGCTGAGGTTGAACCGGGTGCTCGATCCCAGGCCGGGGCCTTGCGAGAACGGGAAGCCGCCGCACGCCGAGGCGGAGCCGGAAGCGATCACGGTGAATAGTCCAGCGAGTGCAATCACGCTTTTGATTTTAAGCATTTTAATTCCCCTTCGACCCCGACAGGGGACGCCCCACGGCCCGGGGTTGTTCTAGCTGTGCTGGCTGCGGGGCAGGAGATTGTCTCTTGTATCGCCTGCTGAAGAATTGGACGCAGGTCCGGTCTTGACCTCGCGCGGGGCGGGGAGGCGGCTCCACCGTCGCCCGCCGTGCGCACCAGGTCGACGCCGCCGGTCCTCAGGCGAACCTTCCACGCCGTCCCTGGACATACAGCGCTGCGCCGGCGGCCAGAGCGAAGCCCAACAGGATCATCGCCCACTCGCCCAGCGTCGGGACAGGGGCCGGCGGGGTCGCGACGGTGACGCGTACCGACACATCGTCCAGGTACGAGTTGAAATACTGGCTGACGTGGTCGTGGGTGACCCGCAGTCGGATGGTCTGTCCGGCATAGGGCGCGATGCTTACCGGGGTGCGAGCCGCCAGGGTCTCGGCGGGCGAGGTTCCCGCCCAGCTATAGACGGTCACCGGCGATCCGACCGTCGGCACGATCTCGAACTTCAGCGTGCTCGCGGACGCCGCCGTTGCGTTCACCCCGATGGCGTAGGTGAGGTCGCCCGTCGCACCGGCTGGAATGGCGATGTCCTGATAGACCGTACAGGTTATGGTGTAGGATCCCGTCGCCAGTTCGAGAACCTGGGCGCCGGCGGTGGCGGCGGGCCGAGAGCTCGCGCCGCCGATTCGTGCGGTATAGCCGCAAGGACCGGGGTCACCGGTCCAGCCCGGCACGTCGTTGAAGCTGTCGAGGTTGCCTTCAAACGAACCGTTCGTAACGAGTTCGGTCTGGGCGGCCGCGGGCCCGGCGGCCAGGAACAGGCCGAAGAGGGCCAGAGGGAACAGCCGCCAAGCAGACGTGAACCCGCGCCCGCCCCTGCGCGTGTTGTGGATATTGAACATGTTCGCCCCGCGTCGGCGCCTGGGCGATGCGCCTGGCAGGCCGCTAATCTAAGCTGGGCCTTAATCGTTGGGCCGATGATTTCTTGGATCGTGAGCTCAGAGAATTGAACGAAAACCGTCTATTCCCCTCCAGGGGGCGACATTTCGCGATCCGCACGAAGCAGGTCGCGATATTGCCGGGGCGTCATGCCGTAGCGGTGGCGAAACGCGCGACTGAGGTGCGCGGCGTCGGAAAAGCCCAGGCGGTGGGCGACGGCGCCGACGGGTTCGTTCCGCTCCAGGTCGGCCAAGGCGAGGCGGCTGCGTTCCAGTCGCCGGATCAGTATGTAGGCGCGCACGCCGCCGTCGGCCGAAAAGGCGGCGAGCAGCCGGGCCCGCGTGGCGCCGAGGGCGTCGCACAGATATTCGACCGTCAGCTCGCCGGTGGTCAGTCGCTGTTCGATCCTCTCTTCCGCGCGCCGACGCAGCAGCGCCCGGGCGCTGGGCGGCGGGGGCCGATTGGGCCGCACGGCGGCCAGGGCGACGGCCAAGGCCTCGAGGAACATCCGCCCCAGCCGTTCGGCCTGTTCGGCCTCAAGGGTGGGCAAGAGATCGCTGACCTGTTCAGCCAGGGCGAAGACCAGCTTCGCCTGGTCCGCCGGCACGACCAGCCCATGCAGGTCTCCCAAGGGGCCGAACCAATGGTCGGCCAGCGCGCGCGGCAGCACCAGATTATAGGTCAGGCTGGCCGTTGAGACATGAAGCGAGGTCCGGCCAAGATCGTGGAAATGGAACGTGCCCGGCGTCTCGTGGAAGGGGCGGCCGTCGAAGTCGCCCTGGGCCTCGCCCGACTTCATCAGGCTGACGACGACCGGATCGAAATCCGAGTTTCGAACATCGGCCAGGCGCCGCTCCCAGCGCATGGCCGTGATCTCGACGCGGGCGAAGGTCACGGGCCCCAGTTGGGCCGACACCCAGCGGGTGTCGAACGGCTCTATCGGCTTGGTGCGATAGATCGGCTGGGCGCGCGGCCAGTCCCGCATATACCAGGCGCGGTAACGGTCGTCGGCGGGCAGGTCGTCGGTCGAGAACCTGAGAACCTCGATCCTCGCGTGCGCGTGTGCAGCCTGGTCGACTGTAGCGTCAGTCAAAATGCAACTCACGAAAACGCGGGCCTCGTCTCTGATACAGGGTCAGGAGGATCGCCCGTTAAGCATACGCGCGCGCCATGAGGCCTCCGTCAAGAGCCGGTCTCTTCGGCGGGGCGGCGGTCGTGGCCGGCACCGACCCGGACCGGTGAGGCGGCTGCGCCGCCTTGTCGCTGGAACTGAACGGCGGTCTGGGGTTTGATGGTTGATGCGGCCACGGCCGCACTCCCCGAGAATGAGATTTCATCATGACTGACGAACGGATCGAGGGCGCCGCTTCCCAGGCGACCGGCAAGACAAAAAAGGGTTTCGGCAAGCTGGTCGGCGACCAGAAGTTGCAGGTCGAGGGGGCGTTCGAGGACGCCAAGGGCCGGTCGCTGGACACCTTCGGCAAGGCGATGGACGCCGTGGATCGGCTGGTCGAAAAGGCCCCGGTCGATTATCGCGACAAGGCGCGGGCCGTGGCCGGCGAGGCGCGCAAGCGGCCGCTGGTGACGACGCTGTCGGTGGCGGGCGTGGGGTTGATGCTGGTCGGGATGCTGACGCGGCGGCGGTAGAAAGTTCTCCCTCCCCTTCATGGGGGGGGACGATCGCGAAACGATCAGGGTGGGGCCCGTAAGGGCGTGATCGAGATATCCTGACGGCCCCACCCCGGCTTCGCCGCCCCTCCCCATGAAGGGGAGGGAGAGTTAGCGGATCGCGGCCAGGGCCGCGTCCAGAGTTCCGTCGATGATGGTCATCCGCTCCGCCTGGTCGCCGAGGGCGGCGATGACCGGCGCCGGCTCGGGTTCGAAGCCGAGGACGTCGGAGACGAAGGCGCCGAACTTGGACGGGTGGGCGGTGGACAGGGCGACGACCGGGCCGGTCGAGCGGTCGACGCGGCGGGCGGCGGCCAGCGCAACAGCTGTGTGCGGACAGACGACGCGGCCCCAGGCCTCGTACGCGTGGGTGATCTCGGCCTGGGTTTCTCTCTCGTCGATGGAGACGGCCGAGACGGCGGCGCGCAGGGCGGCCAGCAGGTCCGGATCGAAGGCGACGGCGCCGTCGCGGGCGAAGGTTTCGAACACCGCGCGGGTGCGGTCGCCGTCGCGGCCGGTGGCTTCATAGACCAGGCGTTCGAAGTTGGACGGGGCCTGGACGTCCATGGAGACGCTGCCGCTTTCGACCGCGGGACGGCGTGAGTAAATTCCGTCGTTGACGGCGCGGGCGAGGGCGTCGTTCTGGTTCACGGCGGCGACGAAGCCGTTCGATGGAAGACCCATCTTGGTGGCGGCTATGCCGGCGAAGGCGTCGCCGAAATTGCCGGTCGGGACGACGAAGGTCGCCGGGCCGCCCAGCTGGGCCGTGGCCGAGACATAATAGGGGATCTGGCCCGCCAGCCGCGCCCAGTTGATCGAATTGACCGAGGACAGACGGCCGCGTTCGCGCAGGGTCTCCTCGGCCAGCAGCCCCTTAACCAGACGCTGGCAATCGTCGAAATCGCCACGCACGGCCAGGTTCAGCACATTGTCGGCCTGGACCGTGGTCATCTGCTTGCGCTGCACCGGCGAGACGCGGTCCAGTGGGTGGAGGACCACCAGATCGACCGACTTGGCGCCGGCGAAGGCGCGGACGGCGGCTGCGCCCGTGTCGCCCGAGGTGGCGGTCAGGATGGTCAGACGCTCGCCGGACGCCGCCAGGGCCTCGTCCGTCAGGGTGGCGACCAGTTGCATCGCCAGGTCCTTGAAGGCGGCGGTCGGGCCGTGGAACAGTTCGAGCACGAACAGGCCGGGCTCAAGCTCGACCAGGGGGGTGACAGCCGGGTGGGCGAAGCCGGTGGTCAGCCGATCCAGCGCCCGGTCGAGCGCGCCGGCGGGCAGGGCGTCGCCGATGAAGGGGGCGACGGCTTGCAGGGCTATCGACTTGTAGTCGGCGGTCTTGGCCCAGGCGGAGGGCGACAGCGTGGGCCAGGCGGTCGGCATATAGAGGCCGCCGTCGGGGGCGATGCCGCGCAGCAGGGCGTCGGTGAAGTCGGTCTCGGGGGCTTGGCCGCGGGTGGAGACGTAACGGGCGCTGGAGGTGCTCATAATGGTCTGGTCGTAACCAGCCGGGGCGGCGGCGTCATCCGGTTTCTGGGGGTTTGGGGGAGGAAATTGTCGGGTGGGCGAGGGCGATGCGTTTGTGCGACAAATTCGTGCCGCCCGGAGCGCGCGACGGGGACTGCGACCATCGTCCCCGCTGGCGCCTGAGCAGCGGACGGTCCATGTCTGGGGGATGAGACGACGCGATCTTCTGATCCGGCTGGGCCTGGTCGCCGGGGCTGTGGGCGGGGCCTGGTGGCTGCGAGACCATGTGCTGTGGAAGGGGCCGAGCCTGGGGTTTGGGGCCGACGGTTCGTCCGGCTGGCTGGGCTATGCCGAGCGACGGGCGCCGACCCCGACGGTGGAGGTGCAGGTCAATGGCTTGAGCGTGCGGGCCCTGGTGGATTCCGGGGCCCAGTATTCGGTGATCGACCGGTCCCTGGTGCAGAGGCTGGGCCTGACCGACGTCTTCAGCATTCCGATGGTGGCTTACGGCGTCGGGGGCGAGCCGCAGGTCGGGCGGGGCGCCGCGATGGACGTGGCGGTCGGGGAGCTGAGGCTGGACGGGTTGCGGGCGGCGATCCTGGATCTGGGGCCGCTGGCGGGGGAACAGGGGCTGGGAGCGCCGCTGATCCTGGGGCAGGACATGCTGCGCGAACTGGTGCTGGAGCTGGACACGGGGCGACGGCGGATGCGGTTTGTGGCTGCCGAGGCCTGGGCGCCGACGCCGGATATGGCTTCGGTGGCGGTGACGCGGGCGGGCAAGGCCTTGCAGGCGGGGATCACGGTCGAAGGGGCGACGGTGGAGGCGGTGATCGACACCGGCGCCTCGGCCGTTCTGGCCGTGACGCGCGAGACGGCCCAGGCGGCCGGCCTGCTGGACGGACGCGAGCGGCGGCCGGGACAGAGCCTGGTGCTGGGCGGGGTGGTGCGGGCCGAGGCGGTCACGGTCCGTACGCTGACGTTCGGCGACGCGCTGTACCGGAACGCGGAGGTGGCCATCTATGACGACGTGCCTGTGCCGGGCTTCCCCAGGGCCCTGATCGGCATGGGGGCGTTCGAGGATCGGCGGCTGGCGCTGGACCTGGGCGGGGTGCGGCTGTTCATGTCGCGACCGCTGGAGATCACGGTGGGAGCGTAATTCTCCCTCCCCTTCATGGGGAGGGACGATCGCGCAGCGATCAGGGTGGGGTCCGAATGGGCGTGAGCGAGGCGCTGACTGCCCCACCCCGGCTGCGCTCCGCTCCGCCGCCCCTCCCCTCCCCATGAAGGGGAGGGAGAAAGCCTCAGCCGTTCAGCCTCTCGAACATGGCTTCGTAGCCGTTGACCTCGGCGAAGCGGAGCGGCTTGACCCGTTCGACCAGGATTTCGCCGCGCGGGGTGTTTCCGCGCTCGATCAGGCCGATCACCTCGGCCGTATAGTCGGCCAGGGGCATGGAGTTGGGATTCTCGGCATGGCCCGGCATCAGGTCGGTGGCGACGGCGGGCGGGGCCAGTTCCAGCACCTCGACGGCGGTGTCCCGCAGCTGATGGCGCAGGGACTCGGTCCAGGAGTGGGTGGCCGCCTTGGTGGCGTTATAGGTTGGGGTCGCAGCCAGTGGGATGAAGGCCAGACCGGAGGTGACGGTCATGATCGTCGCGGCGGGCTGGGCCTGGAGGTGCGGCAGCAGGGCCGCCGTCAGTCGGATCGGGCCCAGCAGATTGGTGGCGATGGTCGCCTCGACCGTGGCGAAGTCGAACGGGCGGGCCGTCAGGTCTTCGGGCTTCATGATCCCGGCGTTCAGGATGACGGCGTTCAGGGCGGGATGGTCCTTGACGATCTGTTCCCCGAAGGCGGCGACGGCGGCGGGGTCGGCGACGTCCAGGGTCGCCCAGGCCATGCCGGGGTTGGCGGCGGCGACGTCTTTCAGCACGTCTTCGCGACGGCCGGTGATGATGATCTGATTGCCGCGCGCGTGCAGGGCTTCGGCCAGGGCGCGGCCGATGCCTGTGCCGCCGCCGGTGATCAGGATGGTGTTTCCGCCGATGTTCATGGGCCTCTCCTCAGGGGTGCGTCAGTGCGGAAACTCAGTTATGACGGTCGCTCTCCATTGGAAAGTAGGCACTGGAAACCGCCATACTTACTGCAAAGGAAGAAATGGATATGACGGCTGTTCCCCCCGCAAGAATTTCGCATCCCGAGACCGGGGAGGTCGCCGATCCGCGTGTCGAGGCCCTGGTCAACGAGGTGATCGGCCGGGTCGCGGACAAGTGGACCATGCTGATCCTGGAGGTTCTGGCCGAACACGGCGAGACGCGGTTCACGCGCGTGGGCGAGCTGGTCGGCGGCATCAGCCAGAAGATGCTGACCCAGACCCTGCGCCAGATGGAGCGCGACGGCCTGGTGGTGCGCACGGTGCATCCGGTCATCCCGCCCAAGGTGGAATACAGACTGACCGACCTGGGCTTCACCCTGGCCGAGGCGTTTTGCGGGGTGTGGACCTGGGCGGAGACGAACATCGACCGGATCGAGACGGCGCGGGCGGCGTTCGACGGGCGCAAGGGGTAGGGGGCCGTCAGTCGTCCGAGAGGCCCAACCAGTGTTCCAGACCTTCGAAGGAGGAGGTCATCGGGAAGGCCCGCAGGAAGGGCAGGGGGATGTGGCCGTAGAGCGGGGACAGCTGCAGCTCGGAGCGGAAGTGTCCCTGATGGGCGATGGCGGCGAGATAGAGCGCCGAGGCGAGGCCGCTGCGGTCTGCGCCGCCGTTGCAGTGGATCAGGACGGGCTTGGGCGCCGCCCGCATGACGGCGATCAGTTCGGCCGCCTGCGCAGGGTTGAACCGGTCCTTGGCGCTCATCCGATAGTCGATGTGGACGAGGCCCAGGCGACGGCTGGCGGCCACCTCCTTGTCGTACCAGGTGGACCCGGTGTTTTCGCCCCTGAGGTTGATCACGCTGCGAACGCCGTAGGTCGCCTGGATGGCTTCCAAACGTTCCGGAGTGGGTTGGGCGGATCGGACGGCCTGGGCGTCAAGCCGGTGGATATTGCCGGAGCTGAACAGCCCGACCTCGTACCCGAGCGTCAGGGCAAGAAAGGCGGCGCCCGCCGCCAGCGCCGAAAGCAGCCAGGTCTTCAACGCTCGATCTCCCGACCCTGAGGGCCTGTTTTCTGGCTTGAACCTTAGCTAGTCCCGTCGCCGATCGCGTACAAGTCGGGAGAACTCCTGAGCCCGCCCTACCCCTGCACCTTCTCCGTGATGAAATGCCGGCCCTGGCGGTCTTCGATTTCGACGACCCAGAGGTCGGGGTCGTAGCCGCGCTGGCGGGCGATATAGGCGTCCAGCTCGGCCTCGCTGTCGCTGGATACCGGCTGGATCCACAGGCGTTCGCCGTCCTGACCAAAGGCCTCGGTGTAGAGTTTGGCGGTGCGGTTGGAGGTGTCGTAGGCCTTGACGATGACCGAGCCGGCGCGGTCGTCGCCCTTCTTGACCACGGTCGCATAGGCGCCCTCGATCTCGGCCCGGCGGATCAGGGCGCTGACCCAAAGGTCGCTGGAAAGAAGCAATTCGCTAACCCTGTACGGAAACCAGACCCAAAGGCGGGACGTGCCAGGGTCGGGGCATGAGGATAGGCTCTTACACCCGGCGAACCCAAGCCCCGATCTCGGCCCCGATCTCGGCCCTGATCGCGGCCGTGCTGATCGGCGGCCCGATCCTGGCGACGCCGGTCATGGCCGCCGCCTCGCCGGCGGACCGCTATTACGAACGCAGTTTCGTCCTGGCCGCCAGCGCCCGCTGCGGCCTGTTCCAGCCGCAGTTGACCGCCGCCCTGACCGCGGCGACCTGGCAGGCGCGGGGCGCCGCCCTGCGCGCGGGCGGCAATGAGCGCGACTTGGCCGAGGCGGCGGGCCGGGCCCGGTCGCGCGCGGCCGCCACGCCTTGTGATTCCCAGGACCTGAAGACGGTCGGCGGCCGGGTCCGCGCCGCCTTCGCCGGCTGGTCGCGCACCGCGCGGATGGATTTCCCCGGCGAGCGGGCGGGCTGGAGCGCCGACCGCGCCGCCTATGCGCGCCCGACCTGGCGGCTGATGCAAGGGACCGTGACCGGGGCCTCGCCCGTGCGGTTCGGCGTGGTCGGCGGTCTCAATCGGCCGGATCAGCTGACGGCGGTGGTGTCCTGGCGCGGCCGGTCGCGGCCGACCGGCGCGCGGATCGTCATGCGCGATTCCACGGTGGCGACGCGGCCGTGGCTGGCCCGCGAACTGCCGCCTTTGGCGCAGCGTCGCTCCGTCTGGGCCTCGGGCGTCACGGCGTCCGACGCGGGGTTGCTGGTCAAGGGGCGCTCGGCCGGCCAGGCCTGGGTCTTCCCGGCGACGGCGGCTGACGCCCTATCGACCCTGGACCCGCGCGAGATATTCACCGTCGAATTCCAGTTCCGGGACGGCAGCGTGGCGCGGTCGATCTTCGAGGTCGGCGATTTCGCCGCCGGTCGCGCTTTCCTGTCCATGGGACAGGTCTAGAGGGCTAGGCCTCTACGGGTCCGGCCGGCGGTTCGGCTGGAACGACCTCGATCACCGGCAGGCGCACCATGACGGCCGCGCCCTCGCCCAGGGTGCTGTCGATGCTCATCCGGCCGCCGTGCAGTTCGGTCAGGGAGCGGACCAGCGACAGGCCCAGGCCGGTGCCCTGGGCCTTCTGGTCGGCGTCGCCGGCCTGTTCGAACGGACGGCCGATCCGCTGCAGATCCTCCGGCGCAATGCCGACGCCGGTATCCGACACGATCAGCTCCAGATAGGGGCCGACCCCATCCAGGGTCAGGGTGACGGACCCGCCCGCCGGCGTGAATTTCACCGCATTCGACAACAGGTTCAGCGCCATCTGTTTCAGCGCGCGCGGGTCGGCCTGGACCGTCAGGGGCGTGGACGGAAGGACGGGGGCCAGATCGACCCCCTTGTCGTCGGCCTGGACGCGGATCAGAGCCACGGCGGCCGAGACGGGATCGCGGGCGTCCAGGGTCTCGATGGCCAGTTCGTAGCGTTCGGCCTCGATCTTGGACAGGTCCAGCACGTCGTTGATCAGGTCCAGCAGATGGCCGCCAGCCTGGTGAATCGAGTCGGCGTAGCCGGCGTAGCGGTCGGGCAGGGGGCCGAACAGCCGTTGGCGCATGATGTCTGCGAAGCCGATGACGGCGTTCAGCGGGGTGCGCAACTCGTGACTCATATTGGCCAGGAACCGGGTCTTGCCCGCGCTCTGGGCCTCGGCCTCGACCCGGGCGGTCTCCAGCCCCAATTCGCGGGCGAACTGGGCGGTGCCGTCGAAGGCCTGGGCGATCAGGCGGGGCTGGTCGCCCAGATGGTCGAAGCGGCGCAGTATCATGACCACGCGACGGTCCAGGGCGAGGCGGGGGCTGAACAGGACCTCGGCGGTCTGGCCGGCCGCGGCCCTTTGCAGGGCGGCGCCGATGGCGGGACGGTCGGGGGCGTGGACGGCGGCGATCAGGCCCTGGTCGATCAGCGCCTCGACCGACAGGGACGGCGGCGGGCTGCCCCAGGCGGCGACGGCCCGGCCCGTCAGGTCGAGCAGAAGGGTCAGTCCAGGCTGGGCGTTCAGCACCGCCTCGACCCGGCGGGTCTCCGCCTCGGCCGCGATCAGCCGGCGCTGGCGTTCGCCCCAGGTCAGTCGAATGGCGGCGGCGGTCGCCGCCAGGGCCAGCAGGCCCGAGACCGCGGCCAGGACCGGCGGCTGTGCGCTTGCGCCGTTCAGAGCGGACGAGATCAGGCCCGAGACCAGCGGTAGAACCAGGGCGGCGATCCCCACCTGGGTCAGGCGACCGTCGCCGATGCGTGGATGATCCAGCACGATCCCCGCCGCCAGGGGCATGACCAGCAGGCCAGGAACCGCGCCGGTCGCGCCGCCCGTCAGGCCGGCGGCCGCCACCGAGGCCAGCAGCCAGGCCGCCATCAAGGCGAAGCGCAGCGCCACCGAGTCCCAGGCCATCAGGGCCACGCCGCCAATGCCGGGCAGGGCCATGATCAGCAGCGCCCCCAGCACTTCGCCGCCCTCGCCGCCGAGGGTCTGGCGGCCGAAGGTTTGGGTCGCGAAAGCGGTCACGGTGACCGCCACCGCCCAGCAGGCGTGCCATAGGGCCAGCAGCGACGGCGCCGCCGTCGATGCACGCCCGGCGTCCGTCGCGGGCAGGGTCGGCCGGAGTTGTGGCGGATGGACGTACAAGAGATCAGCCGTTGCTTTCTTGCCCCGAACCTAAACCGGGCGGCGAGTCGGTGCGAGGCCGCTCCCGTTCCAGGCGATAAGCAGACGTCCGTTCACCATGAATAGCGGGGGACAAATCGGCCGGTTGTCGTTAACGGCGGCGCGGCCTATCTGGCGACCATGACCGATCGCGCCCCCCCGACCGACAGCCTGGACCAGACCCTGGCCGAACTGGTCGAGGATTTCGACCTGCTGGGCGACTGGGAACAGCGCATCGAATATGTGATCGAATTGGGCAAGGGGCTGGCGCTCCTGGACGAGGCCGACCGCCTGGAGGCCAACAAGGTGCCCGGCTGCGCCGCCCAGGTCTGGTTGGCGACGACGGCAGCCGGGGGGCGGCTGTGGTTCGCCGCCGACAGCGACAGCGCCCTGTCCAAGGGCAATATCGCCCTGCTGTTGAAACTCTATTCCGGCCGCACCCCGGCCGAGATCCTAGCCTTCGACGCGCGGGCCGCCCTGGACCGGCTGGGCCTGCCCTCGGCCCTGACCCGCCAGCGCGCCAACGGCCTGAACAGCATGGTGGGGCGGATCCGGGAGGCGGCGCTGGCGGCGGACGGTGCGGCGGGCTGAGGATCCCTCCTCGTCCTGATTTGGAGCACGCCGCCTGGGTCCAGAGTGAAGGAACTACAACGCGAGCCTCAGTGAGGCGCGGATGCTGCGTGGGGCGCCCGGGAAGATCCACAGGGCGCTGTACGAGCTGGCGGCGTAGCGCTCGTCGAACAGGTTGTCGACCTCGACCCGCGCCGTGACCTGAGGCGTGATCCCGTATTCGACCGCCGCCTTGGCCTTCCAGTAGTCCGGCAGGCGCACCGGGTTGACGGTCAGGGCGCCGGCCCGGTCTCCGACGTACGCGGCGCCCGCCATCAGCGACCAGTCCGTGCCGTGCGGCGTGGCGAACCGGCCGATCATGAACAGCGAACCCGAGTGCTCGGGCACGTTCAAGACCGCGTCTGTGGCGAAGGCGCTGTCGTCGGCCTTGGCGTCAGTCCAGCCGTAGTTGGCGACCACCTGCCACGTCTCGCCGATCCGCACCGACCCGTCCAACTCGATCCCGCGCGAGGTCAGTTTGCCGACCGGGGCCAGATAGTTGGCGTCCACCGGGTCGCTGGTCAGGATGTTGGTCTTCTCGATGTCGAAGACGGTGGCGGCCAGGTCGATCCCCTCCCAGGCACCGGACAGGCCGATCTCGTAGCCCTTGCCCTCTTCCGGGGCGAAGCCGGCGCCGGTCCGGCCCGTGCCGGAGTTCAGCACGAAGGACTCGCCATAGCTGGCGTGGGCGGTCAGGGCGTCGGTCAGGCGATAGCGGGCGGCGAAGCGGTAATCGACCGGGCTGTCCTTGTTTTCGCCCACGGCGCCGGTGCGGTTGTTGCGGATGGTCTGGCTGTAGTCGTCCCAGCGCAGGCCGGCGACCAGGCTGAGGCGGTCGTTCACCTCCCACAGATCTTGGGCGTACAGGGTGACGACCTCGCGCGTCTCCAGATTGTCGGTGAAGGGCAGGGGCGTGGGGCTGGGGACCGCGCCATAGACGGGATTGAACAGGTCGATCGGATAGGGATTGGCCGCCGTCGGATTGATCCGCAGCCATTTCTCGCCATAGGTCAGCTGATAGGCCTTCACCCCGAAGCCCAGAGTGTGAACGCCCAGGCCGGTCGCCACCACGCCGTTCAGCTCCAGCCGGGCCGACAGGTCTTCGACGGTGAAGTCGCGGCCTCGACGCTGGCGCCACAGACTGTCGCCGACCAGGCGCGAATGGTCGCTGGACAGGCCCTTCAGCGAGCCGCCGCGCCAGGCCACGCCGCCGTTCAGGCTCCAGTTGTCGCTGATCTGGTATTCGCCGGTGATCTGGTGGCGTTCGTTGCGGAACCGGGTCGGACCGTCGCTGGGTTCGCCGTAATAGTTGGATTCCGGCAGGGCCAGGGCGTCGCCGTTCACCGCCGGCATGCCCCGGTCGAACAGGGTCGAGAAGACGGTGAACTCGCCCACATAGGTCAGGCGCAGATCATCATTGGGCCGCCAGGTCAGGGACGGGGCGACCGAGGTGCGGTCCATCCCCACATGGTCGCGCCAGCCCTCGCTGGTCTCGCCCGCCAGCACCAGTCGGCCTGCCAGGGCCTCCGAGATCGGGCCAGTCACATCCAGCTCGCCGCGGCGCAGACCGAAGGAGCCGACCGTGCCGGTGAAGACGGCGTCCGGGGTAAAGCGTGGAGTTTTCGAGACAATATTGATCCGGCCGGCCGGGTCGATGTCGCCGAACAGGGCGCCGGCCGGCCCCTTCAGCACTTCGATCCGCTCGGCCGTGGCGGGGTCGCGCGGCGGGGCCATGCCCCGATTGGCCAGGAAGCCGTCGACGTAATATTCCGCCCCGCCGTCGGGCGTGCCGAGGAAGCCGCGAACGGCGAAATTGTCCATGACGCCCCCTCGGTTGTTCTGCTGGCTGACGCCGCTGACCAGTTCCAGGGCGTCGGACAGGCGCGTGGCGCCCACGGCGTGCAGCAGGTCGGTCTCGATCGAGCGGCTGGACGGCGACATCCGCTCGGTCACCCCCCCCGACGCCCAGGGTTCGGTCGTGCGGTGCTGTGCGACGACCCAGAACCACGATCTCGCCGACGGTTGCGGTCTCGCTTGGCTCCAGGGCCGACTGCAGCACGGCTGGGGATTCGGCATTGGCGGCGGCCAGAAGGCACAGGCTGGCGCAGCTCGAAAGCAGGGACACGTGATACTCCGTTGAAACGTTATAAAGTATCGGCTATCCGCTTCCGCCTGATGATGTCAACCGCTGCAACGCTTGCGCCCGCCTCCGTCGCCCCGCCCGAACAGGTCCGTTCGGCCGGTCGCATCCGCTCGATCGACGCCCTGCGCGGCCTGGTCATCCTGCTGATGCTGGTGGACCATGCGCGGGAGTTCTTCTTCATCCACGCCCAGGTCTCGGACCCGATGAACCTGGAAACGACCTCTCCGGCCCTGTTCTTCACCCGGCTGTCGGCCCATCTGTGCGCGCCGGTGTTCGTGGCCCTGACGGGACTGGGCGCCTGGCTTTACGGCAACGGCAGGGGTGGAGGCGTGGCCGGCGCCCGGGCGGCGTCCGACTTCCTGCTGAAACGCGGCCTGTTTCTGGTGGCGCTGGAGCTGACCTTGGTCGGTTTCGCCTGGAGTTTCTCCTTCACGCCCCAGATCATCTATCTTCAGGTCATATGGGCCATCGGTCTGTCGATGATCGCCCTGTCCGCGCTGGTCCGCCTGCCGCGCCCGGTCCTGATCGCCGTGGGTCTGATCATCATCCTGGGCCACAATCTGCTGGATCCCATCACCATTGCAGCGGGTCAGCCGGGTCATGTCCTGTGGGCGGTGCTGCACGACCGCACCCTGATCGACCTGCCCTGGGGTGGTCATGTGCGGACCTCCTATCCCCTGCTGCCCTGGATCGGCATAGCGGCCTTGGGGTACGGCATCGGGCCATGGTTCATCGGTGATCGGTCGGAGCGTCTGCGCCGTCTGATCCTGACCGGCTTGGCCGCTCTGACGCTGCTGGTGGTTCTCCGTGCCCTCAATGTCTACGGCGATCCGACGCCGTGGGCCGTCCAGACCACGCCGGGTCAAACCGTGATGAGCGTGCTGAACCTGACCAAATATCCGCCCTCGGCCGATTTCGTTTTGCTGACCCTGGGGGTCGGCGCCCTGCTTCTCGCAGCTCTGGAACATAGGCCGGCCCGGTTGACGGACGTTCTGACTGTCTTCGGCGGGGCGCCGCTGTTCTTCTATCTGATCCACATCTACGGGCTGCACCTGCTGTACCTGTCGGCCCTGGCGCTGTTCGGCGCCAATCAGGGGGACAGCTTCGGCGTGCCTGGCGTCGGCTGGCTATGGCTATTGGCGAGCGTGGTCGCCATCCCCTGCTGGTACGCCTGCCGTTGGTTCGCCGGGGTCAAAAGGCGCAGCCCCCACGCCTGGATGAAATACCTCTGACCTTTCATCCGATTCCGTAGTGATCGGCCAGCGCCTGAAGCGCCTGTTTGAGCAGGGTCTTGCCCTGTCGGCGGCGCAGGCCGAGGCCGGTTTCGGCGAGTTTCAGACTGTCGCCGTGGACGCAGATCCGGGTCAGCATGGGACGGAGACGGGGGCCGACCGCGAGCAGGGCCTCCTCGACCCGGCGGCCGGCCGACAGGGCGCGGTCGCTGGGCTCGACCCGCGCGGACGATCCTCCGCCGGCGCGCGGCAGGGCGTCCCAGCGCATGGTCAGGGACGGGCCGGCCCCGGCCTGTTCCACCTCGGACCGCAACCGTTCGCCGGCCGCGGCCTCGGCCGGGGTCAGCCAAGGGCGACCCGTCGCATCCTTGCGCCGCGCCAGCCAGGCGATGGGGCTTTCACCCAGATTGGCGGCGTGCCGGATCATGTGGCCGTCGGAGCCGATCAGGTGGCGTTCGCCGTCGATGACGCCGGGGCGTCCGGGCTGCGGCCCTGAGCCTGTGTCAGACGCGGCGGGGCGGGCGACCCAACCGCCCTGGGGCCGGCGGCGCAGGCCGGGGCGGTCGATGAGGGCGCGGAACTCGGGCTCGGCCAGGGTCAGGCTGATGCGGCCGCGCCGGTCGGCGCCCAGTCGCAGGGCGTAGACCCCGTTCTCGGCCGCCAGCCAGGCGCCGGAGCGGACCAGCAGGGCGCGGGCGCGCTCGACGGAGCGGTTCATGTCTGCGGCTCCGCGTGCGCGGCGTAGAGGCCCGAGATACAGGCCTCCAACTGGTTCAGCAGGTCGTCGACGGCACGCGCGTCTCGCTCGTCCTCGGCCCAGCGGCAGGCGAGCCCTGCGGTGGCCCGATTGACGCCGAAGACATGGCCGACCCGCTCCAGCGTCCAGCCGAAGGCCACATGGGACAGGTACATGGCCATGCGGCGCGCACGCAGGCTGAGCGGGTCCAGCCGGCCGCGCGCCGTCATCCGCTCGGGCAGGGCTCCTGTGCGTACGGCCACCAGATGGATGGCCAGTCCCGCCTTGCGCCGATCGTCGTCGCCGACCGGCGCCCTGTATTCCTCCAGCATCACATATCTCCCGTCACAAACTTTCGATGCGTCATCCTAAGGTCGGCGGGCATCGGTGATAGGAATATCATCCTATGTAACGTCAGAAGCGGACGTGCGGCCGTTGTGGACTTGAGGTTGTGGTGTCGCGACTATGAGCGTCGGACGGGCGGGCCGGGCGGCAGGTGAGGGGCGTCGCAAGCAAACATGGTTAATAAATTTCGAATCATTGACTCCGGACTCTCGACGGCGATTCGCAAATCAGCTTAGGAACGACTCAATCGCCCGGCATTAACCCTTCTTAAGGTTTTCGGGTCTTAACTTGCGAACAAGGTTACCCGGTCGTGCGGTCGGGTGGTTACCGCAAAGCTTTTGCCTGGAGGGGCATCAATGCGCGTCCTGCTGATTGAAGACGATCACGCAACTGCCCAAAGCATCGAGCTGATGCTCAAGTCGGAAGGCTTTAACGTCTATACGACCGACTTGGGAGAAGAAGGCATCGATCTGGGCAAGATTTATGACTACGATCTCATTCTGCTTGATCTGAACCTGCCTGACATGAGCGGCCTTGAGGTCCTGCGTCAGCTGCGCGTCGGCAAGATCAATACGCCGGTCATGATTCTGTCGGGCACCCACGAGATCGAGACCAAGGTGAAGACCTTCGGCGGTGGCGCCGACGACTATCTGACCAAGCCCTTCCACAAGGACGAGCTGATCGCGCGCACCCACGCCGTGGTCCGCCGCTCGAAGGGTCACGCCCAGGCGGTGATCCACACCGGCGAGATCGCCGTGAACCTGGACGCCAAGACGGTCGAGGTGAACGGTCACCGCGTCCACCTGACGGGCAAGGAATACCAGATGCTGGAGCTGCTCTCGCTCCGCAAGGGCACGACCCTGACCAAGGAAATGTTCCTGAACCACCTGTATGGCGGCATGGACGAGCCCGAGCTGAAGATCATCGACGTCTTCATCTGCAAGCTGCGCAAGAAGCTGGCCACCGCCGCCGACGGCAAACACTATATCGAGACCGTCTGGGGCCGCGGCTATGTGCTGCGCGACCCGGCCGAGGCCGCGAACAGCGTCGCCGCCTGATCCTTCGAGGTTCTGCAAGTTTGAAACGCCCGCCGGAAACGGCGGGCGTTTTGCGTTTCTCCCTCCCCCTCGTGTGGAGGGGGATCGCGCAGCGATCGGGCTGGGGTTCGAATGGGCGTGAGCGAGGCTTTGACTGCCCCACGCGGGCTCGGCTGCCTCGCCGTCCTTCCCCATGAAGGGAGGGGGATTTCTTATCCAGCGAACGCCGTCGCCAGGGCGGCCGCCATCGGATTGGGGCGGCTGAAGCTGTCGAAGGGCAGGGGTTTGTCGCGGCCGTCGTCCTTGTCGCCCTGGCGATACCAGCTGTCAGTGTCCCGCAGGCCCCAGACGGTGAAGGCGAACCGCTGCGCCGGGGGCAGGGCGGTGAAGGCGTCGGCCAGTTCTGTGACACGGGCGGTCTGGCGGGCCAGGCGGTCGGCCTGGGAGCGCAGATCCAGCCGGTTGTCGGTGCGCAGGGTGCAGTCCAGTTCGGAGATGTGGATCGGCAGGCCGAACTGGGCGATCTCGCGCATATAGGCGGCGATGACGCCCTCGGGGATGTCGATCCAAAGGTGGGACTGAAGCCCCAGGCCCTGGAGCGGGCAGCCGGCCTTCAGCAGGCGTTCGACCAGTTTCAGGAACTGGGCGCCCTTAGCCGGCACGCTCTCCTGATTGTACTCGTTCAGGAACAGGACGGCGTCGGGATCGGCGATCCGGGCTTTCTCGAAGGCGCGCAGAATATAGCCGTCATGGCCGTAGCGGGCGCTCCAGTGGCAGTCGCGAAGGCTAGAGCCGTCGTCGACGATCGGTTCATTGACCACGTCCCAGCTGCGGACCTTGCCGCGATACCGGCCGGCCATGGCGGCGATATAGCCGTCGAAGGCGCGGTCGAAGGCGGCGCCGGACAGGCCCTCGAACACCTCTTTGCCTTGGGCGTACCAGATCAGGGTGTGGCCGTGCAGGGCCATGCCCTCGGCGGCGGCGAAGGCGGCGATACGGTCAGTGCGGTCGAAGCGGGGCCGGTCCAGGCCGTCGGCCAGGACGTATTCCATCTTCATCTCCCACTCGGGCGTCAGCTGGGAGACATTGGCGCGGGCCAGGGCGACCCAGTCGGGGTCGTCGATCTGCATCGCCTTGATCGCCGTGCCGAAGGGGCAGGGGGCGACGGATTTCAGCGGGGGGACGACAAAGGGCGCGGGTTCGGCTGAGGTGCGGTCGCAGGCGGCCAAGGGCGCGGCCAGAGGAAGGGCGAGCGACGAGGCGAGCACGGTGCGGCGGGAGATCGACATTCTATTCTCCCTCCCCCTGCGGGGGAGGGGCGTCGCGCAGCGACGGGGTGGGGGCGGCAAGGCGACGTCGCACGGATAGGCGGCCAGACAGGTCTGTGGGATTTAGCCCAGCCGTTCCCACCCGGCTTCGGCTGCGCCTCCGCCCCCCTCCCCCGCAGGGGGAGGGAGAGGTTTGTGTCTGGCTAGACCGCACGTTTCCGCAGGCCCAGCTCGTCGAAGGCGGCGGTTTCGCGCTTGGCGACGGCGATGAGCTTGTTCAGGCGGGTGGTTTCGGCGACGTGTTCGAACTTCTTCAGCTCTTCGAAGGCGCCGGTCAGGGCGTCGCGGGCGCCGGCTTCCTCGGCGTCGACCACGGTCAGATCGCCCTCGGCGGCGGCCTTGCGGGCCTTCCAGCCGTTCAGATAGGCGCCCAGCATCATGCCGGCGTCGGCGTCCATCCGGGCGCGCTCGCGTTCGATCTCGACCTCGGCGTCCAGCACGGCCAGGCGCATTTCGGCGGTGGCGCGGCGGCTGGTGATCTCGGCCAGGCGCTTTTGCAGCGTCTCGACCTCGTAATTGGAGATGCGGATCAGGGATTGGGCCCAAGCGGTCATTTCGTCACTCTCTGATCATGCCTTGGTTCAGGATTTGCTCCAGGCGGGTAAAGGAATCGGTAAGACGCGTGGCGTCGTCCTTGTCCTGGGTCAAAAAATCTTCCAGCGCGGGGTTCAGCGCGATGGCGCGGTCCACGATGGGGTCGGCCCCGGTGCGATAGGCGCCGATCTTGATCAGCTCTTCCATGTTCGCATAGGCCGACAGCGACTGGCGGGCGCGCTTGTTCAGCTCGCGCTCGGGCGGGGTCTGGCAGCCGGGCATGGTCCGGCTGACGGATTTCAGCACGTCGATGGCGGGGAAACGCCCGCGCTCGGCGATCTTGCGGTCCATCACGATATGGCCGTCCAGAATACCACGCACGGCGTCGGCGATGGGCTCATCATGGTCGCCGCCGTCCACCAGGACGGTGAACAGGGCGGTGATGGGCGCCGCCGTCGTGCCGTCGGGCCGCACCGGACCCGGCCCCGCCCGCTCCAGCAGCTTGGGCAGTTCGGTGAAGACGGTGGGGGTATAGCCCTTGGTCGTCGGCGGTTCGCCCGCCGCCAGCCCGATCTCGCGCTGGGCCATGGCGAAGCGGGTGACGCTGTCCATCAGGCACAGGACCTCAAGGTCCTGGTCGCGCAGATATTCGGCGATGGCCATGGTCATGTATGCCGACTGGCGGCGTTTCAGGGCCGGCTCGTCCGAGGTCGCCACCACCACGACGGCGCGTTTCAGCCCTTCTTCGCCCAGGGTCTCCTCGACGAACTCGCGCACCTCGCGGCCCCGTTCGCCAATCAGGCCCACCACAACGGCGTCGCAGGTGGCCTGGCGGGCCAGCATGGACAGCAGCACCGACTTGCCCACGCCCGAGCCGGCGAAGATGCCCAGGCGCTGGCCCCGGCAGGTGGTGGTGAAGACGTCCATGGCCCGCACGCCCAGGTCCAGCCGCTCGCCCACCCGGCCGCGCGAATGGGCCGGGGGCGGGGGCGCGCGCAGGGGATAGGGGGCCTGGCCCTGGGGCAGGGGGCCCTTGCCGTCGATGGGTTGGCCGAAGGCGTCGATGATCCGGCCCAGCCAGGCGGTGGTCGGGCGCACGCTGGCGGCCTGGTCGATGATGCGGATCTCGGCGCCGGGCGCGACGCCCTCGACCGGGCCGAACGGCATCAGCAGGGCCTTAGCGTCGCGGAACCCCACGACCTCGGCCGGCAGGGCCGCCAGCCCGCGCCGACTGATCTCGGCCCGCGCCCCGACCGCCAGACGCGACAGACCGCCGCGTGACTCGATCAGCAGACCTGAGACGCCCGCGACCTTGCCGGTGACGACCAGCGGGTCGATCGCTTCGACGGCGGCGACGAGATTGTGCAAAACAGACCCCAGGAACAGGTGTTAACCAAATGGGCCATCATGGTTAACGGCGTGTTGACGCAGGCCAAAGACCCGGCCGGATCACCGCGCCGGCGATGGAAATGCGCTTAGCCCCTTATGGGGGTGTAGTGGCAGGTGAAGGGCGGGTCCTGCGTCAGGGGCGCGGGAGTCAGGTGGATATAGAGCCGTTCGGCGGCTGCGGCGTCGTCGAGGGCGAAGGCCTGTTCAGCCTCGAACATCTCGTCACGGTGGGGGGCTTCCCAACCCTTGGCCCGTTTGATCGCGCGTGTCTTGGCGTCCGCTAAAGTGTCGGCGACGACGAAGACGTTGCGGTGCTTCTCCGCAAAATCGATCCCGTCATAGCCGCCCAGATTGACGTAGTAGAGGCGCGCGTCACCCTGAAAGGGCTTGGACCGCAAGGTGACCTCATGGCCGTCGGCGTGGCTGATTTCGGACCAGCAGTCGATGTGGAGGCTGCCCGGCTTGCCCCACCATTGGCTCAGCAAGACGTCGTAGGTGTCCTCTATGGAGGGCGCGACCACGAAGCGCATGTCGTGGACCTCGATGTTGGCGCCGGGATGTTCGCCGCCGATGTAGATTGCAAACAGTTTCATCAGGCCGCCTCTACCGTGAGGGGGCCGAACACGCCAATCCCGGCGCCGATATGGCCGGTGTCTGGGACGACGCCCGCGATGATCGTGGCGAGCGTCGCCCCGACGATCTGGCCGATGTGGTGAGAACTGGTGACGCCCTGAACAAAGGGATGACGACCCATGATGAAGGGCAGGCTCAGGCAGAACAGGCGGTCGACAGGTCCAGACTCCGCGACGGGATGGAAATGGGCGTCGATGCGGATCCCGCGCGTCTCCTGCGAGCCGTCGTCGGCGACCTGATCCTGAACCACGCCCTGTTCCAGAAGGGTCAGGAAGGGGAATTGGATGCCGGACAGCGCCCTTTGGCCGGTGGCCTCGATGAAGGCCGGGAAATGGCGTCGCTCGCCGTCGCCCCGCGTCAGCACGGCGCCGCCTTGGGGCGGGCGGGTGTCGATGTGGTGGTTGTCGCCCAGGGCCAGGACCTCCAGCCGGCCGGCGCGGTGGAGCGCCAGCATACGCTCGATCGATTCATGGGGAACCGAACTGTAGTTGTCGACAAAGACCGGCTTCAGGTGGCTGTTGAACCGCTCGAAGGTGACGCCGGTCAGATGCGGCGCTATGGCGGCCATTACCTCGTGCATGCGCAAGATAGCGTCGCGCCAGGCCACGGTGATGCGGTTCGCGTGGTTGAACCGCGCCTCCTCCAGGTTCGTCTCGGCCCACTGGAAAGGATCGACGGCGGTTCTGCGTTGGAAATAGCGTTCGGCGAAGGTTTCGAGATCCGCGTCGGGCAGGCCGATGTCCCTGGCATATGCGGGGTCCGCCAGCATCAGCTCGCGCTTGAACAGGTCGAAGGCCCGATCCAGCAGTCCTTCGTCGGCCTGCGCCGTCAGAGTGTTGACCGCCTGTGGCGTCAGGATCGACAGCGGCGCATGCGGCAGGGGGAAGAAGAAGTCGGCTTCGGGCAGCAGTCCCTTTCGTGACATCATGGTGACGCCGAAACCCTTGGCGCTCGCCTTGGACGTATAGACCAGACGGTCGCCGCTGCGTTCGAACTGTCCATGAGCGGCGGCGACCGCGATGACGGCGTCGATGGCGGTCAAAGACGAGCCGCGGACGCCGACGGCGACAGGACCGATCTGCGACAAGCCGGCGGCGGGCCAGGGGCTGGTGAAATAGCCCGGTCGCGCCTGCTGGCGGCTGGGCCACTGATGTCCTGTCGCGAGAACGGCGTAGTCGAACACGCGGTCCTGGGCGGGCGACTGAGGCGTAGCGACCGTCAGGCGGATCCCGGCCTCGAGGATGGCTGCGTCGATGACGCGGGCCCCCGTCAAAATCTCGACCTCAGCGCCTCGCGCCCGCAGTCCTTCGACCAAGACGGCGAATTGGTCGCGGAAATAGGCGCCCAGGGCCACGCGCGGGACAAACGTCCGCTCATCGGCCGTGTCGGGGTCCAGGCCGAGGGCGTCGCACTCGAGCTGAGGCAGACGACGCAGCCAGGATAGCAGGGTTTCACCGACGGGAGGGATTTCGATGCTGGCGATGTTCGACAGCATGGCGGGATCGTTCCAACCGGGGCGATAGGGGCTGCCCAGCCCGGCCGTCGCCGACTCTTCAAAGACCGTTATCTCCAGTCCCGGCCGGGCCGCAGGCAGCAGCGCCGCCAGGGTGTAGAGGGTAGTCGGACCGGCGCCGACGAACGCAATCGATAACGTCATTCGACCCAAATGCGCTTGCCGGAATATGGCGCCGCGCTCGTCGTGTTTTATTTCAAACAGGCGGACCCAGGAGCCGGATTTGTTTGAGGAAACCTCAGGCCGGTTCGAGACGAACCCGATCCTCTCGCGTCGTCGCGATGGCCCCAACCGAGGCGATGACGATGGCGGCGATGGCGAGCCACTGCTGGCCGGTCAGATGTTCGTGCAGCACGATCAGACCCGCCAGGGCGCCGACCGCCGGCTCTGCGCTGAGCACCACGCCAAAGGTGCGTTTGGGGATGCCGCGCAAGGCCACCATCTCCAGCGAATAGGGCAGGGCGCTGGAGAAGATCGCCACCGCCAGACCGGCTGCGATGATGGCCGGGTTCAGCAGGGCCGCGCCCGCATGGGCCACGCCGAAAGGCACGACGACCAGGGCCGCCACGCTCATGCCCAAGGCGACGGACTGGCCCGCATGGATATGCGACAGCCGCTTGCCGAAGACAATGTAGAGGGTCCAGCACAGGCCTGCGAAGGCGGCCAGGGCCATGCCGACCGGATCCAGCGCCCCCACTCCGGCCTTAAGCGGCAGCAGCAGGCCCAGGCCCAGGACCGCAAAGCCGACGCAGACGAAATGGATCGGCTTTCTGGAATGGATCAGGGCCAGGCTCAGCGGCCCCATGAACTCGATGGCGATGGCCAGGCCCAGCGGAATGGTCCGCAGCGACATGTAGAAGCTGAGGTTCATCGCCCCCAGCACGACGCCGTACAGCGCGATGGCCCCCAGATCCGCGCGGCTCAGCCGGAATCGCCAGGGGCGGAACACCGCCACCAGCAGAACCGCTGAAATCCCGACGCGATAGGCCGATGTCCCCTGCGCCCCGATGAGCGGGAACAGGGTCTTGGCGAAAGAGGTGCCGCCCGCCAGCGTCACCATGCCCGCGAACAGCGCCAGATAGGGGATCAGGCGCATCGCCAGCGGCGAGGTCAGATGCTGTTTCAGGGCCACGGCGGTCATGGCGTGAACCTATTATAATCCGGCTTGCGCTTCCCGGCGAATTTCCGCTTGAGTGCGCCGGAAATCGTCACGAAGGGGCGTGCAATGACGAATTTCGTCACTCTGGACGATTTTGACCATCGGCTGCTGGCAAGGGTCCGGCGCAACAATCTGGAGCCGGCGCGGGTGACGGCCGAGGCGGTGGGCCTTTCGGAATCCGCCGTGCTGCGCCGCCTGCGTCGGCTCCGGGCAGAGGGCGTCATCGCCGCCGATGTCGCCGTGATCGACCCCGCCCGCGTAGAGCCGCGCATCGTCCTGCACGTCCAGGTCGAGATGAACACCCAGGACCGCAAGGTGATGGACGCTTTCCAGCGCGCCATGAGGGCCAGTCCCGAGGTCCAGGGCGCCTGGGACGTCACGGGCGAGACCGACTATCTGCTGACCGTCGCTGTCCGTTCGATGCAAGACTACGAAGCCTTCGGCATCCGCGAACTGATCCCCGAAAAGGGCGTGCGCGGCTTCAGGAGCATGATCGTGATCCGCGAGGTCGTCGGCTTCGATCCCGCCCGCGTGGTGCTGGAACGCTAGAGGCTCAAAACAGCGGCGTGATCACCCGCAGGGACACCACCACCACGTCGTCGGCGTCCTTCAGGCCGCCGGGATAGCGGATCAGCTGGATGTCCGGCTGGATCGTGAAACGGCCGATGCGGTCGGCGTAGGTCAGCTCCAGCCCTTCTTCGTAGCGGTCAGGGGCGGCGCCCGTGTCGGCCAGGTTGGCGCGGGCCTTGGCGGACAGCCAGCCCTGGTGAACGCCGAAGGACAGCTGGCTGTCCGGACGGGCGGCGAAGACCTGGCGCACCAACAGGCCGGCCTGCCAGCCGCCCTTGAAGTCTGTGGTGTCGCCGTCTGACACGCCCAGGCGGGCGAAGGCGTCGATCTGGGGGCCGTCGGGGGCGGCGGCGCCCCAGACCTGACCCTCGGCCAGGGCGTAGGCACCCTGGGCGATGCTGTGGGCCGGGTCGCCGTAGGGCGTCAGGTCGCGGATGTTGTCCTGACGCTGGTTGTAGCGCCACAGGCCGACCGCGTAGCGGATCGGGGCGGCGCCGACCGGGGCGTGGCTTCCGACCTCGGCGATGGCCAGGACGCCGTGGTCCAGGTCGGTGTCCACCCCGCCGTGATCGCCGATTGTGCGGGCGTCGGCGTTGACGACGGCGAACTGGACATAGGTCTTGTCCGTGTCGCCGACCCGCAGGCGCGCCGCCAGGGACGAGGAGGGGAAGATGGCCGGGCCGTTCGGGCCGGTCGAGGCCAGTTCGGAGCCGATGCCGAACGGCGGCGAGATCAGCAGGCCTGAGGCCTCGGTGGCGTAGAATTCGCTGTTGAGGTCGTAAAGGCCGGCCAGAAGCGTGGCCGATCCGCCCAAATCCTGTTCGATCCAGGCCTCGAACAGGCGGGCGCCCTGGGCCCCGACCTCGATATTGTCGACGCCTTGAAGCGTGCCGGCCAGGGCGTTGGGCTCGCCTCCGCCGTTATACAGGCCCGACATATGCAGCCGCGCGCCGCGCCAGCCCCAGGCCCGTGCCAGGTCGCCGTCCAGTTCGACGCCCAGATTGTCCAGATACCGGCCCGCGCGTTTCGCGCCGCCGGAAACGACGCCCGAGACGTCGGACGTATATTCGGCCGACAGGGTCCAGGTCGGCTCCGGCTCGGGCGCCGGGTCGGCCGCCTGGGCTGCGGCGGGGAGGGCGAGAAGCGCTGCGCCGACCATGGCGGCGGCGAGGGTCTTCAGTGTTTCCGGCTGGGCGTTCTGCATGGCCATATCCGTTCTGTTCGAGAACGGACCTAGTCCGGGACGGGTGAAAATCGTCCTTAGGGCGCCAGGGGAAAACGACGTACGCGGTCGCAAATGTTGCATTAACCGTGTTCGTCTATCGCTGTTCTAATAATTAGGGGGAAACCGCGGATGCGCCTGACGATTGGCAAGAAGGTGGCGGCGACCGGGATCGCCGTATTGCTGCTGTCGGTCGGCACGGCGGGCGTAGGCCTTTTGATGAACCAGCAACTGGGGGACGCTCTCAATCGCGCTTCGGTGTCGTCGTCGATCCTGCGCAATCATATGCAGGCAGACATGATGCATGACGCCCTGAGGTCGGACGTCTTCGGCGCTATGCTTGCCCCCGACCCCGCCAACGGCGTGTCGATCGAGGCGGTGAAGGGCGATCTGGCCGAACACCGCGAAATCTTTGAGAAATCCATCGCCGAAAACAAGGTCCTGGCGACGGACCCGGAGATGCAGGCGGCCCTGAGCGCGGTCGAGGCCCCGCTTCAGGCCTATATTGCGGCGGCGGGCGAGATCGTCGATCTGGCGGGAGGGGACATTGTCGCGGCCCAGGCCAAGATGGCGGACTTCCAGGTTCAATTCACCGCGCTGGAAACAGCCATGAGCGCGGCCGCCGATAAGATCGAGGCCGCCGCCGATGACAACCGCGCCGCCGCCACCACCGCCGCGGCGAACGGCCGAATGGTGATGATCGCCGCCATACTGGCCGCCCTGGCTGTTAGCATAGGGGTTATGGTCGCCGGCGCCCGCGGCGTGGTCGGTCCGATCCGTCGCCTGACCGGCGACCTGCGCGCCATGGCCCAGGGCCAGACCGAGGTGAAGCTGGGCGAGGCCCGCCGCCAGGACGAGGTGGGCGACATCGCCCGCGCCGTGGTCGATATCCAGGCCCTGATCGTCGCCCGCGCCCAGGCCGAGGCGACCGAGGCCGACCGTCGACGCGCCAAGGAGGAGGAGGACCGCACCGCCAGCGACCAGTCGCGAGAGGTCGCCGCGCGCGAACAGGCCGCCGTCGTCACCGGGCTTACCCGCGGGCTGGACGCTCTGGCTCAGGCCGATCTGACGGTCCGCATCACCGACGCCTTCCCCCCTGCCTACGAACAGCTGCGGACCAATTTCAACGCCGCCGTCGAGGGGCTGCAGGAGGCCATCGTCACGATCGCGGCCAATACGGGCGCCATCAACGCCGGGGCGTCCGAGATCGCCAAGGCCGCCGACGACCTGTCGCGCCGCACCGAGCAACAGGCCGCCAGCCTGGAAGAGACGGCCGCCGCGCTCGATGAAGTCACGGCCACCGTCAAGGCCACCGCCGCAGGCGCGGTCCAGGCCGCGGGCGCGGTCCAGGCGGCCCGTGGCGACGCCGACAAGAGCGGCTCGGTGGTGCGCGAGGCCGTCGCGGCCATGGGCGAGATCGAAAAGTCTTCCAGCCAGATCAACCAGATCATCGGCGTGATCGACGAGATCGCCTTCCAGACCAATCTGCTGGCCCTGAACGCCGGGGTCGAGGCGGCGCGGGCCGGCGATTCCGGTCGCGGTTTCGCGGTCGTCGCTTCGGAAGTTCGCGCCCTGGCCGAACGGTCCGCCGACGCGGCCAAGGAGATCAAGGCCCTGATCAGCCAGTCGACGGTGCAAGTCGGGTCGGGGGTGAAACTGGTGACGGAGACCGGGCAGGCGCTGGACCGGATCGTCGCCCACGTCGCCCAGATCGAGGGCCTGGTGACGGAGATCTCGTCCTCGGCAGCCGAACAGGCGACGGGGCTTCAGCAGGTCAATACGGCGGTCAACCAGATGGACCAGATGACCCAGCAGAACGCCGCCATGGTCGAGCAGTCCACCGCCGCCAGCCACTCGCTGTCGCAGGAGGCCGACGGCCTCAACGCCGCCGTCGCCCGGTTCCAGGTGGGCGCCGCCAGGCCGACCCGCGCCGCCGTCCCCCCTGCGCCCAAGCATCGCCCCGTCGTCGCCCTGAAGACCGCCGGCCGCGGCGGTGCGGCCTTGGCCCCGGTCTCGGCTCCGGACGCTGACGGGTGGGAGTCCTTCTAGGTCGCGCTCTTAGGGCGTGACGGTCTCGCAGCCTTGGTTCGCCTCGACGCGTGCCGATCTCGCCGTTAGGCTGGACGAATGGCAAGGAAGTCCGACCGTCTGCTTATGATCGTGCTCGGGCTCGGTGCGATCGCCGCAGCGGTGTCTTTCGTCAGCATCTTCGTCTTGTTCGCCATCGCGATGTTCGGGGTCTTCTTCGGCTAGGCGCCGGATCTGAAGGCGGGGGACAGAAATGATCGCCGTCACCCCCTTGCGGATCGACTTCGCCGCCTATCTGTTACGCACCCTGAACGAGCCGACCTTACCGGAGCCCCCATGTCCGACTTCAGCTACGACGCGTCCCGCCATCTGAAGAAGGGGCGGGGCAAGGTGTATGACTCGATCATCGACACCATCGGCGACACCCCCCTGGTGCGGTTGCCGCGTCTGTCGGCCGAATACGGGGCGAAAGCGACCGTGCTGGCCAAGCTGGAGTTCTTCAACCCGATCGCCTCGGTCAAGGACCGGATCGGTGTGGCCATGGTCGAGGCGCTGGAGGATGCGGGCAAGATCAACGCCGACACGGTGCTGATCGAACCGACCAGCGGCAACACCGGCATCGCCCTGGCCTTCGTCGCCGCCGCCAAGGGGCTGAAGCTGATCCTGTGTATGCCGGAGAGCATGTCAATCGAGCGGCGCAAGATGCTGGCCCTGCTGGGCGCGCAGCTGGAGCTGACGCCGGCCGAGAAGGGGATGAAGGGCGCCATCGCTCGCGCCGAGGAACTGCTGGCCTCGACGCCGAACGCCGTCAGCCCGTCGCAGTTCGAGAACCTGGCCAATCCGGCCATTCACCGCGCGACCACGGCCGAGGAAATCTGGAACGACACCGACGGCGCCGTGGACATGATCGTGGCCGGCGTCGGCACGGGCGGCACCATCTCGGGCGTCGGCCAGGCGCTGAAGGCCCGCAAGTCTTCGATCCAGATGATCGCGGTGGAGCCAGAGGCCTCGCCGGTCCTGTCGGGCGGCGCGCCCGGTCCGCACAAGATCCAGGGCATAGGCGCCGGCTTCACCCCGGCCATCTACGATCCCTCGGTCGTGGACGGGATCGAGCAGGTGTCGAACGACGACAGTTTCGACACGGCCCGCAAGGCGGCCAGGGTCGAAGGCATCCCCGTCGGCATCAGTTCCGGCGCGGCCCTGACCGCCGCCTTCCGACTGGCGAGCCGTGACGAGAACGCCGGCAAAACGATTGTGGTGATCATTCCGTCCTTCGCCGAACGCTATCTGTCCACCGCCCTGTTCGAAGGTTTGTGAGCGGCTTCGTGACGCGAAGCCGCTCCGATACGCGGAGTTAACCCTGCGCCGTCTAGGCTGAAGCCATGACCCAGGCGTCTGCCCTGAATGACGAAGAGGCGGCGCGCCCGGCGTTGAAGGCGCGCCATGCCTTGTTGAAGCGTCTCGCCGACGTCGTCTCCCTGCCGGGAAGCCGGGTCAACGCCTTCGAGCGAGCGGTCACTGGCGATTTGCTGGTCGAGATGCTGCGCAAGGCCTCGCACGAGGAACGGCGGCGGGTCGCGGCCCGCCTGGCGCCCCTGGCCGAACTGCCGGACAGCGTGGCGCGACTGCTGTTGCGCGACGATCCCGAGATCGCCCGCCTGCTGATCGAACAATGCGCGGCCCTGACCGATGCGGATCTGGCGGGGTGCGCGCGCGACGCCGGGCCGGAGCACCGACTGATCATGGCCGGGCGAAGGGGGCTTTCCGAAATCGTCACCGAGACCCTGTTCGGGTTCGCCGAGGTCGAGGTGATCGAGGCGGTGCTGCGCAACGGCGCGGCCCGCCTGTCCCAGGTCGGGATCGAGATGGTGGTGGGACTGAGCCGCACGCATCCGAAACTGTGCGGGCCGCTGCTGAAACGGCCAGAGCTGAGGCCGTCGGGCGCCTATGTGATGTTCTGGTGGTGTGGGCCGGATGATCGCCGCACCATTCTTCAACGGTTCGCCGTGTCGCGCGAGGTCATGCAGGAGGTGTCCGAGGACGTCTTCGCCCTTGCGGCGGCGGAGAACTGGTCGGATCCCGTGGCGCGAAAGGCCCTGCAGTTCATCGAGCGCCGCCAACGCAACCGCGCCGCCATCGAGAAGAGCCCCTACGACGGACTGGAGCATGCGCTGACCGTAGCTGCGCGCGACGGCCTGTCGCGCGAGATCGCCTCGGAGATTGCCTTCCTGGCGGGGGTAAAGCCCCTGACCGGAGCCAAGATCCTGGGCGACACGGGCGGCGAGCCCGTGGCCATCCTGTGCAAGGCGACGGGGCTGTCGCGCGTGGATCTATTGAATTTGTGGCGTTCGATGCGTCGCCCGGAGGTGACGACCGCAGGCGAGGTGCATCCGGATCTCGACCGTGTGCAGATCACCTATGAAATGCTGGCGGTGGATCGCGCCCAGACGGTATTGCGTTATTGGAACTGGTCTCTCTCTTCAGCGCTGACGCCCAGTCTTCTGCGAGCGATCCGGGAGGGCGAGGATGACGCGATCGACGAATATTCGGCGCCTGAGCGCGCGGCCATGATGGCCTTGGCTGAAGACTTTGGGCGCTAGATCAGCACTACCTTAAGTGTTGCAATGTTCACGTGGATTGCGACGTTTCATCTGGATTGCGTTTAAGCGCAAATAATCTTAAGAGCCGATGGAGTGAATTCGACTGGCGTTTCAGTCGAATCGGATAGATCACGAAAGAGACGCTGCGCATGGAAGAGAAACCCGAACTGCTCGAAATGACGGCCGACATTGTGTCGGCCTATGTGGGCAACAACACCGTGACGGCCGAGGCTCTGCCGGCGTTGATCGCCAACATCCACGCAGCGCTCTCTGGGGTTTCGAACGGTCCTGTCGAGGTCGAGCCGGAACCCAAGGAACCGGCTGTGCCTATCCGCAAGTCCATCAGCCCCGATTTCTTGATCTGCCTGGAAGATGGTCGCAAGTTCAAGTCGTTGAAGCGTCACCTGCGCACCAAGTACGACATGAGCCCCGAAGAATACCGCGCCAAATGGGGCCTGCCGAAGGACTATCCGATGGTCGCCCCGAACTACGCGAAGGCGCGTTCTGAACTGGCCAAGCAGATGGGTCTTGGGCAGGGCGGCCGGAAGCCGGCCCGCGCGGCCCGCGCCAAGAAGTAGGATCGGTCTTTACCGGTTGAAAACGCCCGCCTCCGCAGGGAGGCGGGCGTTCTTGTCTCAGGCCGCCTGGGCGCCGCGGCGCATCCGCCAGAAGCGCAGCGTGCGCAGGGCGACGTCCCGGGTCAGCTCGCCGTACATGCGGCCGTAGGCGGCCGCCTTGCCCATCGGATTGGAATCGGCCCCCAGTAAGGACACCGCATAGGTCAGGAAGATGGCCCGGTCGATATCGGCTGCCTTGCAGATGATGGACAGGGCGTCTAGATCACGGCGATCGACAATACTGCGCGCCGTCTGGAAATCGACGTCCGACAGTCGCGACAGGGCGACCAGGAAGGGGGTGCGCCCCTTGGAACGCAGGAAGCGGACCAGCATTTGCGGCGTCAGCTGGCCGGCGGCGTGGAGTTCGTCGACATAGGCCTGGCTCTCGGCGAAGTCGGACGGCAGGGCGCCGTCGTCGGTTGCGACCCGGGTGCGGCCGGCGGCCAGCGCCGCCTCCAGCAGCTCAGGATCCATCTGGGCGTTCTGTTCGAGAATCTGCTGACGCAGCCGGACCTCGACGACGAAATACATCTCGTTCAGCAGGTCGGCAGGCAGGCCCTTGCGTTCGACTGTAGCGACATGGAGGCCGGGATTGACCTTGGCGCGCTCGACCGCAGTCTCGGACGCGGTGCGCGACAACTGGGCGCCGTCGTTGCGCAGCAGGACGCCCAGGGTGTCGTCATCGCCCCGTTCGACGATGATCTCCGACACGGCCTCGGATACGGCGACGCGGCCGGAGACGGCCCGCATATGTTCCTGGCCCTGGCGGCTGACCACGCCGATCAGGTCGGCGTCGGTCAAGACAGTGGAGGTGCGCAGCACCGGTCCGGCGACGTCGATCTGATCCTCGGCGAGACGCCGGATCAGATTGCCGGGCGCGTTGGGCGCATCGGCGAGCCGCGCCGCCAGTTCGGTGCGGACGGCCGTCTCCATCTCGTCCGACAGGGTTTCGAGCACAGAGCCGTAAAGCTCGGTCTCGGCCGCGCTGTGTTCGGGGGCGCCGAGGAAATGATCCGTCAATTCACGCAGCAGCAGGCGGCGCTTTTCGCTGGAAGCCTCGCCAGCCAGGGCGATCAGCTCGGGCAGGCGCGACGACTGGATGGCCTTTTCTTCGTCGGAGGGAGTGGTGGTCATGGCAGATCTTCGCCCTCGGTCTGGGGCATGGCGCGGACTGTGCCGTCGCTGTTGCGCAGGAGGGCGGGCGGGCCGTCGGGCCGGGCCAGGTCGGTTGAGGACGGGGTCGCGGTCATTTCGACCGGCAACCCGTCGAGATAGATCGGCTGGACCGCCTGGATCGGATCGGGCTGTCGGCCGGCCTGGCGATGAACCGAATAGAAACGGGCGCCCAGGACGGGGGGCGGCGTCGTCGCCAGGGCGGTCTGGACCGTCCGGGGCTGGGCGGCGACCGGCGCGTCCGGGTTTGCCGAAGCCGGGGCGGGGGCGGGGGCTTCGTCCGACAGCGGCGGCTCGGCTGCGGTCTGTTGGCGCAGACGGAAGATGGGGGCGTCGCGACGCGGCGCCATCGGGTCGAAGCCGGCCTCGACCTTTGGGCTGTCGGAGGGCTCGACCGCCGGGGGGGCGGCGACGAGCGCGGGGGTGGGCGCGGGCTCTGGCTCCGCTGCTGCGACATGCGCCGCAGGTGAGACCAGCGGGGCGGGTGCGGGCGAGATCCAGGCGCTGGCCGGCGTCAGGCCCCGGCGCGGAGTGGTCGACCGGACCGCCGGCGCGTCCAGACGCGCCAGGGCGCCAAGGTCAGGACCAGGGCTAGGGACTGTGGCCGTGGCGGCGACGCGGCGCGGCGCGGGCGGGACCATCGTCGGGCGCTGCACGGGCGGCTTGCCGGCCCAGGAGAGGTAGCGCAGACCGTCCGCAGTCGTGGCGGACCGCGCCTGCTGAGCCATGGCGGCGCCACCGGCCGCGCAGGCGGCGATCAGGGCGGTCGACAGGATCAGGGGGTGTCGCAATGGGCGGGTCTCACGCGGTGTGAAAAGCAATCCCAAGCCTAGTCGGAGATCGCTTAACTCGCCGCTAACGGCCTGACGGAAAACCGCGTACGGTCGGCGTCAGCCCCGGCCCGGCAGATAATCGTCTGTAAAGGCCTCGCGCCAGTTCAGACCGGGATCGAAGACGCCCGCCTGGCTGGCGACCTCGAAGAAGGCCCGCCAGCGCTCGGCGGTCATGGCCCCAAGGCCATAGAGGGCGGCGTCTCCTCCGTCGACGACGCCGTTTTCCCGCAGCTTCTCACGGGCCTGATCCAGAACGGCCTGGGTCATTTCCGGATTGTCCTTGCGGATCAGGGCGTCGCCCGGCGCCGGATCGCCCCGCAGATAGTCGCGCCAGCCCTCCGCTGAGGCGGCGATGAAGCTGCGCAGGGCCGTGGCGTTGTCCCGCGCGAAGGCGTTGGGCGCCAGGACCATGGCCGCGTAGGAGGGATAGCCCTCGTCGGCCAGCAGGAAGACCCTTGGTTCGAACCCGCCCGCCTGTTCGACGGCGTAGGGGTCGCTGGCCAGATCGCCCTGCATCACCGCGCGCGGCTCCGCCAGGAAGGGCGCCAGATCGGGGCCGTAGGGGCGCGCCTGATCGTCTGTGAAGCCGTATTCTGCCTTCAGCCAGACCCAGACGCTATTCATCGCGGCGTCCGCCAGCAGGAAGGGATGGCCCTCCAGATCCGCGATGGTGTCCAGCGCCGGATCAGGGTGGGCGATCAGGACCTGGGGGTCCTTCTGGAAGAAGGCGGCGACGGCTTTCACCGGGGCGCCGGCCGCGACAAGGTTCATCGGGATGAAGCTGTTGGAGCCCATGCCCAGTTCGACGGCGCCCGAGGCCAGCAGCTGCGGCACGTTCACGTCCGGTTCGCCCTGAACGATCTGGACGTTCAGGCCCCGTTTCTCATAGGCGCCGGTCGCCAGGGCCTGGTAGAATCCGCCTTGTTCGGCCTGGGCGCGCCCGTCGGTGGCGAAGCGCAGCCGCACCCGGCCCTGTTCGTCCACGGGCGCCTCGGACCGCGTGCAGGTCTGCAGGCCGAACGCCGCCGCCCCGACCACGGCCGCGCCGCCCGCGAGCAGGGCGCGGCGTCGGGTCAGCAGGCGATTCCCACGCTGGATCATGGGCCTGCTTTACGAGCCGATGGGGGCCTTGGGAAGGCGGAGCTTCAGTCCGGGGCGCCCTCGGCCTCCTCGGCGGGGGCGGGCGTGTCCCCTATCCGGTAGCGCACCGGGACTACGCAGCGCACCCCGGCAGTGAAGCCCGGATCGGCGCGGCCCGACAGGACCGTCCGACCGGCCGACTCCGCGAAGGCGGACGCCGGCTGAGCCTCGATCACCGAGAGGTTGCCGACCTGGCCCCAGGTGGCGAAGTCGAACCGCACCAGAGCCCAGCCCTCGATCACGCGGTCGCGGAACGCGCGGGGATAGGTCTCGGCGGCGCCCCGGGCGTGGAAGCGCGAATCGACCTCGGGCGGGCATTGTTGCAGCGGGTCTTCGCGCTGGCTTTCGGGGGGCATGGGCGGCGCCGGCAGGGTCTCGCCGATGCGATAGAAGTTGTAGACGCAGCCCGTCCGGGCCGGGCCGGGCTGCATCCGGCTCTCGGCGGTCGCGCGGCGCGCCTCGGCGTCCAGGTCCGTGTCGCCAGAGGAGCCAAGGGTCTCGATGTCGGTCGTGCGGCCCTCGGCGTCGATGTTCCAGCGGACCACTGTCCAACTGCGGCCGCCAGGCGGCGGGCGACGCCCCTGCTTGAAGTCCGGATAGGCCATGACGGCGGGTCGGCGGCCGCCGAAACGCTCGCCACAGTCGGCGACGGGTCCGCCCAGACGTTTCACCACGGCGTCTCGCACCGCGCCACGATCGCGGTTGACGGCGAAATAGTTCAGCAGGTCAGGCGTTTCGGCTTCCGCCAGGGACGTATTGCGCCAGCGAACGGTCAGGCGGCAGTCCTTTCGGGCCTGGGCGGGAAAGCTCCAGGCGGCGAGACCGGCCTGGAGGATGTCGAGGGCGGCAGGTGCGGAGCCGGCGGGGCGGATATCCATCGTTCGACCATCGGCCGCGATCGAGAAGGTGAGGACGGTGTCGCCGTCCAGCGGCCCCCATCCCTGAACCTGCGCCGGCAGGATTTCGCTGTAGACGGGGGTGACCGCGCCGTCTTCACAGGTCGTTTCGGGGTCGGGCAGGCGCAGGACGCTGTCTTCGACCGGCAGAGGCTGACGCCCGGGCCTCACGCTGACGGGCGACGAGGTCGGAACAATCACAGGCAGCCCGACCGCTTCCGGCCGTTGGTCCGCCTGGGCCGAGTCGGCTGGGATCACTGCGCCGGCCAGGACGCAGAGGGCGATCTGTACTGCACGCATGACTAGCTCCTACTGCACGGTGCAGATGGAGCAGCGTCTGTCTAGCGCAATACTGTGATTTTTCGCGCGAATTGAGCGAGGGTCCAATTGAGCGAGGGGACGAAGCGTCCGGGCGAACCCTTGTTCTTCGTCCCCTCGCCAAGTCCGGGTTGGACTTGGCCGGTTGGGTCAGGACCTCGGCCTGGGCGTCGTCACGGGCGAACCCGCGAGGAAGGTCGGCTGTATCCTGTCGCGCTCCGGGTCTCGGGCGTCCCGCGGCATTGCGTCCGCGTCGTCCGTCAATCCCGATCCGGTTCCCCTGCTGACGTCGATCCGGAGACCGTCGAAAGCCGGGGCCGTGGATCCCGCCCGTCGCCCGTTACGATCCGAAGACCGCCCGTTTGCGCCGGGTCGTAGAGCCGGGCCGGTTCGCTTGACGCCGGGGTCTCCCCCGATTTCCGCGCCGCCGTGTCCCTTGGCCTGTTGACGTTCTCGCGAAACCCGCTATGAGGCAAGCGCTCGAACTCGCCCCGATGTGCATGATTGGCCCGGCGGCGGTGGACAAGCCTGTGAACATCGGTGGACGGATTGAATTCGCTTTTGCGGATCAGCGTTTTGTCTTGTCCACAGAAACGCGATGTCAGGGCTCCGGCTGCCTGGGATAGCTGAGAACGCAGAGCGCGCCGGGGGCGGCGTGGCTGATGCTGAAGCGGCCGTGCAACTGTTCGGCGAGGCCCAGGACGATCCGCAGGCCCAGGCTGCGCCCCTTTGCGGGATCGAAGTTCGGGGGCGGTCCGGCGCCGTCGTCGCGCACCTCCAGCCGACGTTCGGAGCCGTCTTCGTACAGGCGGACGTCGATGCGGCCGGGCCGGTCGGGGAAGGCGTGCTCCAGGGCGTTGTTGACGCATTCGAGCAGGATCAGGACGACCGGCGTCGCCTCTTCCGCCGTCAGGGCGTGGCGGGCGTCTTCGACCATGACGATCACGTCCGAGCGGCCGGCGGCGTTCAAGGCGTCGCAGACCAGTCGACGCGCCAGGTCGTCGAAGGGCGCGGCCGCCCCGTCGGCGTCGAGCAGGCTGCGCTGGACATTGGCGATCATGGCGGTGCGGGCCGAGGCCTCGGACAGGGCGCGACGGGCGGCGGGATCCTTCGTCATTCCGGCCTCGAGGCGCAGCAGGCTGCTGACCACCTGGATATTGTTGGAGACGCGGTGCTGGACCTCTTTCAGCAGCAGGTCGCGGCTTTCGGCCAGGGCGGCATTGCGCGCCACCTCACGCCGCAGATTGTCGGTCGCGGAGTTCATGCCGATGATGAAGAAGATGTCGACGGCGACGACAAAGACATAGAAGGCGAGGGCCAAGCCGGTCTCCGTGCTCCAGTCGAAACCGGGAGCGCCGATCCAGAACCACCAGGCGCTCAGGCCAGAAAGGACGGCGGTCAGCGTCGCCGGCCACAGACCCGCGAAATAGGCGACCACCACCACGGCTGGGAAGAAGGTCAAGAAGGGAAAGCCAGGCGGGAAAGAGTCGGCCAGCGCCATCCGGACGCACAAGGCTGTCAGCCAGGCGCAGATCGCCAAGCCGTGGCCACGGACCGGGCTGCTGCGAAACCACGCTGGATTCAAGAACCGCCTCCTCTTCTCCCTGCGTATAGACTGCGCGGCGGTGAAGGTTTCGGAGGTAAGGGAAATCCGTCGTTGCGACAATCGTGAAATGGTTCAGCTTGTGAGCCGGCTGCTCAACCAGGCGCGAACGGCGCCCCGCGCGCCGCGAGCGGCGGGGCCGCCGAAGTGCAGGAAGCCGTGAGGCGTCTCGGGGACGCGGATCAGATCAGCCTCGGCGACCTCGCCCCAACGGGCGGCCATCAGCAGACTGTCCTCGAACAGGGGGTCGTATTCGCCGGCCAGGAACAGGGCGGGGGGCAGGCCGGTCAGGTCGGCGTAGAGGGGCGAGACGTCCGGCTGACGCAGGCCCGCCTCGTCGCGGTCGGGCGCCAGCCGGGCCAGGTCGGCCTGCATGGTGGGGCCGTTGAACAACAGGGTGTCCGGGCCGGCGGAACGGACACTTTCGGTCCCCGACAGGTCGAAGACGCCGTAGGTGAAGACGCAGCCGCGAACCAGGTCGATCAGCCCCTGGTCGCGCAGGGCCACGGCGGTCAGGGCGGCGAGATGCCCGCCGGCGGACTCTCCCGTCAGGAAGACGGTCGCGGCGCCCAGGCGGTCGATATTGGCCAAGGTCCAGTGGGCGGCGGCCAGGCAGTCGGCGATGGCGGCGTCGATATAGACTTGGCGCCGCTCGGACAGCAGGCGGTAGTCGACCGAGACGACGCAGAAGCCATGGCGGGCCAGGTGGGCGTTGAGCCGGTCGTTCAGGCCGGCGCTGCCCAGAACCCAACCGCCGCCGTGGATGTCCAGGATAACGGCGCGGGGCGGGCCCTCCGGGCGGAGGATGCGCAAGGGAACGGGATGGTCGCCGTCGGTCTGGATGATCTCGACCGTGACGCCCCGCTTGCGCAGACGCGGGACGGTGACGGCGCCGGCGGCGGCGTCGAGCCACAGCGATAACCGCTGACCCGCATCTATCCGCCAGCCGTCGGTGCGCAGACGTGGCGCACGAGCTAGGACGGCGTTGATTCGTCGCACCGCCGCCTGCTGGGCCGGGGGGAAGTCAACGACATGGGTGCGCAGGGTCATGGGTCTGGAGTGGGCGGCGCCGGCTTTGGTTTCAAGGGAGCAGGCGTTGGTCGATTCGCCAAACGCTGAAATCGCTCCTAAACTGGGCGATATGAAAAGGCTTACTCCCTTCGGCATCCTCCTGATCTTCGGGCTGATCGGCCTGTTGACCAAAAATTTCGGCCTGTGGTTCGCCTTCGGGATTGTCGCCTTCATCGTCGTGGGCGTCATGCAGAACCGTCGCCCTGGGCCAACGGGGGCCGTTAAGACGGACGAGCACACAGGCGATTAGGCGCCGGTCCAAGCCCGTTGCTTCGTCGGAGGCGGGCTCATTTGGCCAGTATGCAATGACTGCTGCGACCTGTGCGCCGGCCAGGAAGTTGGCGGCCAGCTTATCGTATAGTTCCGAGCGCCGGATATGACCGGAAGTTAAGTTGCGCACGCCGTCGCGGGAAGGGATGCTCTCGAAAAGGAAGGGACCATTCAATGCCGATCCTAGAGCTTGCCCCGACCTTGTCCCTGATCTTGTCTCTGGTCTCGGCGCCTGTGACCGAAGGCGGTGCGACGTCCAAGCTGCGGTGCGAAGCCCTGGGGAGGGCTGTCGTCTGTCGTGATACACCCAACGGAATCGTGGTCGGGCCCACTGAAGAGGCGGTGACCAAGGCCGCCGAAGAAGCGGCCTTGGCCGAGACGACGTGGTCCGGCGTGTTTGACGCCGAGCCGCCAGCCTATGCCGTGGTGCTGGACGGCGCCCATTCCGTGACGGACATGCGCGCCGTCGGCGCCTTGCGGGTCCTGCCGTGGATGAGCGCGTCGGGGCGTCGCCAGATGATGGAGCAGGCGGTGCGGGACGCTGTGGCGCAGCAGGCCCCTGCCGGTCAGGCCGAAGCCCTAAGCGCCGTCGCCGTGCAGCGTGCGTCACTGCAGATTGAGGCCAGCTTGGCGAAGACCACACAGCCCGGCGTGATGGCGCATGAGCTGGGCCACCTCTGGTATATCGAGACCTATTGGGCCGGGATTGCGCAAGGCCGTGACGCCTATGGAAGCCCCGCGCCGGACTGGCTGGATGAGGCGGCTGCCGTGCTGATGGAGAGCGGCGGGCTGACCGAGGCGCGGCGCACAGCCTTCCATAAGGTGTGGGACGAAAATCCGCGCGCCAACGCCGTGTCCTCCTTGATGGCGGAAATCCATCCTGCTTTCGCGGCCGGGGCGTCAGCGGGGGCTCTGACGGATGGAGCGACGACAGGGTCGGGGTCGCGCGTCCTGACGATGAGCGGCGAAGAGTTTCAGCGCCGCACGGGCGCCAACATCAATGCGGCATCCGATTTCTACGCGCGGGTGCGGGCCTTTGTGGACTTCGTCGAGGCAAAGACGGGTGATCATGCTGCACTGGCCCGGTTGACGATCCATCTTAGAGATGGGGGCGCCACGGACTACTGGTTCGCCCAGGATCCCGCCGGACGTCAGATGGGCGGTTCGCTGCGCGCCGCCGACGAGGCGTTCAGCACCTGGGCCGATGCGAGGACGGCCCCGACAACCTGATCACCCCGCCAGGGCGGCCTTTTTCTCTTCCAGCTCCAGCCATTCCAGTTCGGCGGCCTCAAGGTCGGCGCGGGCCTTGTCGGCGGCCTTCATGGCGGCGTCGAAAGCCTTGGGATCTCGGGTGTAGAGGTTGGGGTCGGCCAGGGTGGCGTCGTGTTTGGCGATGACGGCGGGAAGACTGTCGATCAGGGCCTCCAGCTCCTTCAGGCGGTGGGCGTCCTTGAAGGAGAGTTTGGCGGTCTTTTTGACGGCGGCCTGGGCGACGGCGGGCGCGGGGTTGTCGGCGGCGCGCTGGGCGGCGGCCTTGTCCTGGGGACGGGGATTGGCGCCCGGCTGGAGGAAGCCGGGGTTCTGGCGGATGAAGTCGGTCCAACCGCCGGGGGTCTCGACGATGTCGCCGCGCCCGTTCAGGGCCAGGGTCGAGGTGGACAGCCGGTCTATGAAGTCGCGGTCGTGGCTGACCAGGATCAGGGTGCCATCATAGCCCTCAAGCAGTTCTTCCAGCTTGTCCAGCGTGTCCATGTCGAGGTCGTTGGTCGGCTCGTCGAGGATCAGCAGGTTGGCGGGCTTGGCCAACGCCCTTGCCAGGAGAAGGCGGTTGCGCTCGCCGCCCGACAGGGTCGAGATCGGCTGGCGCAGCTGGGCCTCGGAGAAGAGGAAATCCTTAGCGTAGGCGGCGACGTGTTTGGACACGCCGCGCACCAGGATGGAGTCCCCGCCGCCGGGCGTCAGGGCGTCCCACAGGGTCATGTCCGACTTCAGCCCCTCGCGCGACTGGTCCAGATAGACGGCCTCCAGGTTGGAGCCCATGCGGACCGTTCCCTCGTCCGGGGCCAGTTCGCCCAGCAGGGTCTTGACCAGGGTGGTCTTGCCCGCGCCGTTGGGGCCCACGACACCCAGCCGGTCGCCGCGGATGATGCGGGTGGTCAGGTCCTTGAACAGGGTGCGGCCGGCGAAACCCTTGGACACGCCCTTGATCTCTGCGACGAGCTTGCCCGAGGTGCTGCCGGAATCGACGCCCAGATAGAGCTCGCGCGGGGCGTCCTTCATCTTCTCGGCGCGTTCGGCGCGGAGCGCATTCAGCGAGCGGGCGCGGCCCTCGTTGCGGCTGCGGCGGGCGGTGATGGAGGAGTAGAAGGTGGCGGTCTCGCGCTCGATGGTCTTGGTCAGGCGACGCAGGGATTCGGCCTCCTCCTCCATGACCTTGGTCGACCATTCGTCGAACTCGACAAAGCCCTTGTTCAGGGTGCGGACGCGCCGGTTTTCCAGCCAGTGGACGGTGTTGGTGACGCGGTTCAGGAAGGCGCGGTCGTGGCTGACGACCAGAAGGGCGAGCCGGGCCTGGAGCAGCTCGTTCTCCAGCAGTTCGATGGCCAGGATGTCGAGGTGGTTGGTCGGCTCGTCCAGCAGCAGCAGGTCGGGCTCTTCGGCGAAGGCCTTGGCCAGGGCGGCGCGGCGGGTCTCGCCGCCGGACAGGCCTTGCGTCGATTTCTCCGGGTCCAGACCGAAGGTGGCCAGCCAGGCCTCGGCGGTCCAGCTTTCCGCCTCGCCCGACGCGGCGTAGTCGAGCAGGGTTTCGCCGGTGATGACCGGCTCCTGCGGCACATAGGCGAAGCGGACGGCGGACTGGACCGAACGGTCGCCGCTGTCGGGCTCGATCAAGCCCATGACGACCTTCATCAGGGTGGACTTGCCGGCGCCGTTGCGGCCGACGAGGGCCGCGCGGCTACGCGGCTCGACCGCGAGGTCGACGCCGTCGAAGAGAGGGCGCTGGCCGTCCTGAAGACGGACGTCCTTGAGTGCGACGAGGGGGGGTCTGGCTGCCATTGGCGGCCATATAGAGGAGGGACGGTCGATCCGCCACGGCCTTTGGGATTTGACAGATACCGTCCAGCCGGTATGTAGCGGTCATGGACACCACGTCGCGCCGCCGCTCTCCCGACGACACCCGGGCCGAAATCATCGAAAAGGCGCTGGAAGTCGCCGCCGAGCTGGGGGCGTCGGGCTTTACGCTGGATGCGGTGGCGGCGCGGACGACCGTCAGCAAGGGGGCCTTGCTGCATCATTTCCCCAGCAAGATCGCCCTGTTGGAGGGGATGATCGACCATCTGGGCGAGATGCAGACCGACGGCATCCTGGCTGAGGCGGCGCGCGATCCCGAACCCTATGGCCGCAACGCCAGGGCCTATCTGCGGGCGGCGGTGCTCGATCCGGTGACGCCGCAGAACATCAGCATCGGACGGGTGGTCATGGCCGCCTGCGCTATCGAGCCGGCCCTTGCCCAGCGCTGGCGAACCTGGATCGACCGGGTGAGGATGGATGATCCCAGCGATCCGGTCGGAGCCGACGACGCCTTGATGTTGCGGTTGCTGGCCGACGGATTGTCGATCTCGGACATCTTCGGCCTCCATGACGTGTCCCCAGAACAGCGGCAGGCGCTGCTGTCGCTGCTGACGCCGGGCCATCCGATCACGGCGAACGAGGCGTGAGCCCCCTGACCTGGGCGGCCCTGCTGGGCGCCATCGGGCTGGAGGTGGTGGGCACGACCCTGCTGCAGCAGAGCCAGCAGTTCAGCAGGCCCTGGCCCACGGCGGGGATGGCGGTCTGCTACGGCCTGGCCTTCTATCTGTTGTCGGTCGCGCTGAAACAGATGCCGGTGGGGATCGCCTATGCCATCTGGAGCGGTCTTGGGGTGGTGGCGATCTCGGTGATCGGGGCGGTGGTCTTTCGTCAGAGGCTGGACCTGCCGGCTATCGCAGGACTGGCGATGATCGTTGGTGGAGTGATGATCATCAACGTATTCTCAAAGACCGTTGTTCACTAAAACACGGTTATATTACATTAAGTTTTGAGGCTTTAGGTGCTGCGGCATCTTCGGTTTCGCCCCTCCCTTCTCCCCGGCGCGCCAAGATGGCGAGGTGGGGATCTCAGATGAGCGATGTGGGCGCGGGCGCACGGCCTGAGCGTATTCTCGAGCTGTCAGCGCGGCTGAACGCCGTGGCGGGCGAGAAGATCGGCGAGATCGCCTCGGTGAACCGGGCCGCCAAGATGCTGGTGGTCAACGCCCAGGTCGTGGCGGCGCGCAGCGGGGACGCCGGGCGCAGCTTCATGGTGGTCGCCGAGGAGTTCAAGCGGATCTCGGGTCAGATCGACGACGTCGCCAGCGCCCTGGAACAGCAGGTGCGGGGCGATCTGACAGAGCTGTCGGCCATCGGCGGGGCGATCCTGGGCCAGTTGCGGGGGCAGAGGCTGGCGGACCTGGCGCTGAACGCCATCGAGATCATCGACCGGAACCTGTACGAACGGACCTGCGATGTGCGCTGGTGGGCGACGGACAGCGCGGTAGTGGATTGCGTCGCTGAACTGGACGCCCCCAAGGCCGAGCACGCCAGCCGGAGGCTGAAGGTCATTCTGGACGCCTATACCGTCTATCTGGATCTGTGGATCTGTGATCGGAACGGCGTGGTCGTGGCCAATGGACGGCCGGATCGCTATCCGGTTCAGGGACAGTCGGCGCGGGACATGTCCTGGTTCCGCGACGCTATGGCGACGAGGTCAGGCGACGATTTCGCGGTGGCGGACGTCACGCGCCTCGAGGCGTTGGACGGGGCGCCGGTCGCCACCTATGCGACCGCCATCCGAAAGGGCGGGCTCGCGAACGGGGCCGTGATCGGGGTGCTGGGCATCCATTTCGACTGGCAGAGCCAGGCGCAGACAGTGGTGGACGGGGTGCGGCTGACGCCCGAGGAGCGGACCCGGACGCGGGTGCTGCTGCTGGATCAGAAACATCGCGTGCTGGCGGCTTCGAACGGCGTCGGGGTGCTGAGCGAGACGGTGAAACTGGATGTCGGCGGGGGCGCTATGGGCAGCTATTCCAAGGGCGACCGGACGGTCGGCTACGCTCGCACGCCCGGATACGAGACCTATCAGGGTCTGGGATGGTATGGGTGCCTGGTTCAGGACGCGGCCGCCATCTGATGGCCGCATCCGTCGACTAGGCGCGCCGTCCCATGATCCCAGTTCCGTCCCCCGTTCAGCCCTATTGGGAAACCAAGACCCTGGCCGAGATGTCTCCGGCCGAGTGGGAGGGGCTGTGCGACGGCTGCGGCCTGTGCTGCGTCATCCGGTTCGAGGACGAGGATACCGGCGAGGTGATCCCGACGCGGGTGCACTGCAAGCTGTTCGACTCTCAGGCCTGTTCCTGCTCGGACTATGTGAACCGCAAGGCCCAGGTGCCGGACTGCATCAAGCTGACGCCGCAAAATGTCGCGTCCCTGGGTTGGATGCCGCTGTCGTGCGCCTATCGCCGCCTGCACGAGGGGCGGCCTCTGGCGGCTTGGCATCCTCTAGTCTCGGGCGATCCGGAAACCGTGCATACGGCCGGGGTGTCGGTGCGCGGGCAGACGATTTCGGAGCTGGCGCTGGCCGCCCCGGAGGACGCGGTGGATTTCGAGGCCCCGGAATGGAGCGTCGAACGGGGCTGACGGCGCCGGGCCTGCAGCGCCAACTGTTACAATGACGCTGGTCTGAATCCTTGAATTACAATCGGCTGTGCCTTTCTCGCGGCGTTTTACCCGCCTGAGGACGCTGGTGCGCTATGGTTTGGGCATGGCGGGAATAGCGATGAGACGGGGCGGGGCGGAGAAGCTGACGTGTCGCGTCGGCGTGCCGGCTTCAGATCAGCACGTGCGTATCCAGCAGTACGCGGCTCAACGATAAAGATCGTCTTCGTCGACGGCTTCGGTTGCTTCGATGATTCCGGGTCCGGCCGAAGAAACGGAGTGGCTTCCTTGCCCGTCAACGGACCGAGGTGGGCCAGGGCGACGCCGCCGATCCGCTCCAACGCGGACGTCATAAGTTTCAACGGAGATTTTGGATGGTTTCGATGCGGTGGCCGTTTGGCCAGGGCGGGCGCTTGCGTGCGCCCGAGGCGAAGCAGAGCCGAACGGCGGCGATGGTGGCCTTTTCCGGCGTCGGGCGGCCGCGGTGGACGCCCAACGACTACGCCAGCCTGGCGCGCGAGGGGTATCAGAGAAATGCGGTGGCCTACCGCTGTATCCGGATGATCGCGGAGGCGGCGGCCTCGATCCCGCTGGCGGTCTTCGTCGATGGCGCGCGGGACGACGCCCATCCGCTGGCCCGGCTGATGCGCCGGCCCAATCCGGAACAGTCCGGGGCGGTGCTGATGGAGGCGGTCCACGGCGCCCTGCAGGTCTCCGGCAACGCCTGGATCGAGGCGACCGGAGACGTGGACGGGGACGGCGCGCCGGACGAACTGTGGGTGCTGAGATCCGACCGGGTCAAGGTGGTGCCCGGCCGGTCGGGTTGGCCCGAGGCATGGGACTATTCGGTCGACGGGCGGTCGGTGCGGATCGGGCGGGCGGCGGACGGCTGGGCGCCGGTGATGCAGCTGAAGCTGTGGCACCCGCTGGACGACTGGTACGGGCTGTCGCCGCTGGAGGCGGCGGCGCAGGGGGTGGACGCGCACAATGCGGCCGGCGCCTGGAACAAGGCGCTGCTGGACAATTCGGCGCGGCCCTCGGGGGCTCTGGTCTACGGGGCGCAGAAGGGCGAGCGGCTGACGGAGGGGCAGTTCGAGGCGCTGAAGGACCAGCTGTCGACGGCCTATGCCGGGGCGGAGAACGCGGGGCGGCCGATCCTGCTGGAAGGCGGGATGGACTGGAAACCGCTGAGCCTGACCCCGGCCGAGATGGACTTCACCGGCGGCAAACACGCGGCGGCGCGCGAGATCGCCCTGACCTTCGGGGTTCCGCCGCAGTTGCTGGGGATACCGGGGGACGCGACCTACGCCAATTATCGGGAGGCCAATACGGCCTTCTGGCGTCAGACGGCCATCCCCCTGGCGGCCAAGGCGGCGGGGGCGATCACGGTCTGGCTGGGCGAGCGGTTTCCCGGTTGCGATGTGCGGGCCGACCTCGAGGCCGTGCCCGCGCTGCAGCCCGAGCGCGACGCCCTGTGGGCGCGGCTGGAGGCGGCGAGCTTCCTGACGAACGAGGAACGACGGCGGATGGCGGGGGTGGAGGGATGAGCGATGCGGTGAAGAAGGCGGTGGCGGCCCTGATCGCCGCCCTGGCGGTGCAGACGGTCGGGGGACTGGTCTGGGCCGGGGGCGCGGCGGCGCGGATCGCGACCCTGGAACAGAGGGTGGGCGAGCAGAGGCTGGTGGCCGAGCGGCTGGCGCGGCTGGAGACGCAAGGGGAGGCGACGGCGGCCGCGGTGGAGCGGATCGAGCGGAGGCTGGAGCGGCGATGAGGGGTGAGAGGGGTATTCTCCCTCCCCTTCATGGGGAGGGGCGATCGCGAAGCGATCGGGGTGGGGCCCGAAAGGGCATGAGCGAGGCGGCTGGAACGGCCCCACCCGGGCTTCGCTTCGCTCCGCCGTCCCTCCCCATGAAGGGGAGGGAGAGTTTCGGGTCGCTTTTGATCGAAGGTTACGCCTCGCTGTGGGGCGTGGCGGATATGAACGGAGACGTGGTGCAGGCGGGGGCGTTTGCGGACAGTCTGGCGAAGACGGGCGCGCCGGGGGTGCGGATGCTGAACCAGCATGACGCGCGCGCCCCGGTCGGGGTCTGGGACGCGATCATCGAGGATGCGCGCGGCCTTTTCGTGCGCGGCCGGATCGAGGACTGGTCGCCCGAAGCTCGGTTCGCCGCCGCGCTGAGCCGGGCGGGGGCGATGGACGGGCTGTCGATCGGATACCGCACCGCGCGGGCGCGGCGTGAGGGGCGGCTGCGGGTGCTGAGCGGGGTCGAGCTGTGGGAAGTGTCGCTGGTGACCTTTCCCATGCTGCCGGGGGCGAGGTTCAGCCTCGCCTGACGAGGTCGGCGCAAGCCGGCGATTTTTTCCAACGGAGACATCATGAAAGAGACCAAACAGGCTTCGGGCTCGCCCGAGGCGCACGGCGCCGTGCGCGAGATGATGGCGGCGTTCGAGGCGTTCAAAGGGGCGAACGACGCCCGGCTGGGCGAGATCGAACGCAAGGCGGCGGCCGATGTGCTGCTGGAGGAGAAGGTGGCGCGCATCGACCAGGCGGTGGCCGCGGCCCAGGCGCGGCTGGATCGGGTGACGAGCCGGGAGCGGCGGCCCCAGATCGGCGGCGAGCCGGTGGAGCCGGCGTCCGCGCCGGAGGCGAAGGCGGCGTGGGACGGGTATCTGAAGACGGGCCACTCGCCTCAACTGGCTGGCGCCCTGGAGGTCAAGGCGGGGCTGTCGGGCGGGGCGACCTCGGGCGGCTATGTCGTGCCGTATGAGACCGAGCGGGCCATCGAGCGTCGGCTGATGGCGGCCTCGCCGATGCGCGAGATCGCGACGGTGCGGACGGTGGCGGCGGGGGTGTTCAGAAAGCCGGTCTCGACGGCGAGCGTGGCCTGCGGCTGGGTGGCGGAGACGGCCGCGCGGCCGGAGACGGATCCGGCGACCCTGGCGCTGCTGGAGTTCCCCTCGGCGGATCTGTACGCCAATCCGGCGGCGACCCAGGCGTTGCTTGACGACGCCATGGTCGATCTGGACGAGTGGCTGGCGGCTGAGGTCGAGGACGCCTTTGCGGCGCAGGAGACCCAGGCCTTCGTCAACGGCGACGGGGTGAACAAGCCCAAGGGCTTCCTGACCTATCCGACCGTGGCGGACGGGGACCAGACCTGGGGGCAGATCGGGTTTGTGGCGTCGGGCGCGGCGGGCGGGTTCGCGCCGACCAGTCCGGCGGACCGGCTGATCGACCTGGTCTATGCACCCAAGGCCCAGTACCGGCCGAACGGGCGGTTCGTGATGAACCGCAAGACGGTCTCGGCCGTGCGCAAGTTCAAGGATGCGGACGGCGCCTACATCTGGCAGCCGGCGACGCGGCTGGGCGAGACGGCGTCGCTGCTGGGCTATCCGGTCACCGAGATCGAGACCATGCCGGACGTGGCGGCGAACAGTCTGTCCATCGCCTTCGGGGACTTCCAGCGGGGGTATCTGATCGTGGATCGGGCCGGGGTGCGGGTGCTGAGGGACCCGTATTCGGCCAAGCCCTATGTGCTGTTCTACACCACCAAGCGCGTCGGCGGCGGGGTGCAGAACTTTGACGCGATCAAGCTGATGAAGGTCGCGGCAAGCTAGTCACGGCGTGACGAGCGGCAAGGGTCGCTTGGCTTCTCCCTCCCCCTGCGGGGGAGGGCAGGCCGTTTGAGCGGCCGGGCGGGGGCGGCAGGGAAATCGAGTCCGGGTCGCCTGGCCCGCCCCACCCCGTCGCTACGCGACGCCCCTCCCCCGTGGGGGAGGGAGATTCTTGAAAGGGAGACTGCCATGGCGCAGCCGGTGACGGTGGCGGAGGCGAAGCTGTTTCTGAGGGTTGAGCATGAGGCCGAGGACGGTCTGATCCAGACCCTGATCGAGGCGGCCCAGGCGCGGGTGGAGGGGGATGTGGGGCTGAGCCTGACCTCGACCTCGCCGGCGGGGTTGCGGCTGGCGATCCTGATGCTGGTCCTGGGCGCCTATGAGCGGGGCGAGGCGGAGGCGCAGGCTGCGACGGCGGTGGGCGCCTGGGTTGCGCCCTATCGTGTGGTGCGGCTGTGAGCGGGGCTCTGAGGGTGCTCGCCGGCCTGTTCCAGCCGGTGGAGGCGCAGACGCCGTACGGCGGCCGCAGCGTGGGTTTTGAAGCGGTCGGCTCGGCCTGGCTGAAATGCGGGGCGCGCCGGCGGGTCGAACGCGGCGACGGTGACGAGCGGCGCACAATCGAGACGGTCGCGGCGGAGGCGCGGGCCGATCCGCGCCTGGCGCCGGGACGGGTGCTGCGCTTTGGCGGGGCGGACTGGACCATCGTCGCGACGGAGGCGCCGCGTCCGGGGCGGGCCAGACTGGATCTGGAGCGGACGCGATGAGCGATCATGAACGGGCCCTGCAGGGGGCGATCCTGGCGGCCCTGAGAGACGACGTCGCCCTGACGGCCCTGCTGCAAGGGCGGATATGGGATCAGGCGCCGGAGGCGACGCCCTGTCCCTACCTGGCGATCGGCCGGTGGGAAAGCCGGCCGGTGACGGCGGACGGTTGCGGCGTCGAACATGGCCTGACCCTGACCGTGGTGTCGCGGTTCGCGGGATCAGAGGAGGCCAAGGCGACGGCGGCGGCGGTGCGGGCCTGTCTGCACGAAGCGCGGCTGGAGGCGGACGGGGTGCGGACCGTGTCGCTGCGCGCCGGCGCGTCGGAGGTGTTTCGGGCGTCGGACGGACGGCGGACTTTCGCGACCGTGCGGCTGAGGGCGGTCACGGAGGCGGTGACGCGTGATGAAGGGGAGGATCTGACATGACCGCACAGGCGGGCAAGGACATGCTGCTGAAGATCGAGGGCGCGCCGGGCGTGTTCACGACGGTGGCGGGGCTGAGGGCGCGGACCATATCGCTGAACGCGCGGACGGTGGATGCGACCGACGGCGACAGCGCCGGGCGGTGGCGCGAGTTGCTGGCCGGCGCGGGCGTCAAGTCGGCGGCGGTGTCCGGGCAGGGGCTCTTCCGCGATGCGGCGTCCGACTCCCTGGTGCGCGAGGCCTTCTTCGATCAGGCGGCGAAGCGGTGGAGGCTGGTGGTGCCGGACTTCGGCGTGCTGGAGGGGGCGTTCCTGGTGGCGGCGCTGGAATACGCCGGCGAGCACGAGGGGGAGGCGACCTTTGCGTTGAGCCTGGCGAGCGCGGGGGAAATCGGGTTTTCGGCGATATGAGCGGCGGGGACTGGCCCCCCTCGGGCCGCGGGGCGGCCCTCTCCCCCCAAGGGGGGGAGATTGGGGCGCGCGGGGAGACGGGGGTGGTGTTGGGCGGGGTGCGGCGAAGGGTCTGTCTGACGCTGGGGGCGCTGGCGGAGATCGAGGCGGGGCTGGGGGTTGATGGGCTGGCGGCGGTCGCGGAGCGGATGAAGGCCCTGTCGGCGCGGGATCTGATGGTGGTGCTGGCGGCGGTGCTGCGCGGGGGCGGCGAGGTCGAGCCGGCGGTGGAGACGGTCGATCCGCGCGAGGCGGCGCGGGCGGTGGTGGCGGCGTTCGAGGCGGCGGCGCGGTGAGCGTTCCGACTCCTTGGGGCGAGATGATGCGGGCGGCGATGCGGATGGGGGTGGCGCCTGAGGCCTTCTGGCGGCTGTCGCTGAAGGAGTGGCGGATGCTGACCGAGACGCCGCGAGGCACGGCGCCCATGGGGCGGGCGGGGCTGGCGAAACTGATGGAGGACTGGCCGGATGGCGGATGAGCTCGGTCGAGGCGGGATTGACGATCTGCCGCTGAAGGCGGCCGAGGCGGGCGCGGCGCTGGAGGCGCTGAAAGGTCCGGCGGAGGATGCGGCCGATGCGATAGAAGCGGCCTTCGGACGAGCAGGCGACAGTCTGACCCGGTCGCTGGCGCGAGCGGCCGCGGACGGGGAGGTGTCGCTGTCGGAACTGGCGCGGGCGGTGCTGAATGCGGTGAACGCGGCCCTGTCCGGCGGATCAGGGAACGGGCTCAGCACGGCGATCCAGGCGGCGATGTCCGGCTTTGGCGGGGCGCGTGCTGACGGAGGGCCCGTGCTGGGCGGCGGCGCCTATCTGGTCGGCGAGCGCGGGGCGGAGGTGTTCCGGCCTGCCGCCGGCGGCGAGATCGGGCCGGCGGCGGGCGGCGGGGTGACGGTCAATGTGGCGGTGGACGGCGGGACGCCGGCCCTGCTGCGATCCGAGGCCCAGATTGCCCAGATGCTTGCGCGGGCGGTCAGTCTGGGGGCGAGACGGATGTAGAGTGGAGAGGCGAGTGGCGGCGAAGAAGGCCGACCGCTCGCCCTCATGCTGGACTTATTCGCCCTTGGGATTGGGGCCGAAGCGGTTGTCGCCTCGCTGGCCCTCGACCAGACCGATCCACAGCAGGAAGCCGATATTGATCACGAACAGCAGGCCAAAGGCGCCGAAGGCCGGGCCGATCAGGGCCAGGATAGCGGCGGGGTCTTCATTTTCCAGGGCCGCCGAGTTCATGATCGCCTGCATGCCCATCATGCTGAAGGCGACGATCATCAGCACCAGGGTGGCCACCCAGGGGACGAGAACCAGCCAGCCGCTGTGGCCCATGTCGTGAAGCCGTTTCACGGCGATGGCGAGGTTGGGCCAGATCAAGGCGATGGAGATCAGGAAGCCGATGATCGGCAGCCAGCCGGCGACGACGCCGGCGCCCAGAAGGATCAGCCAGCCGATCCAGAAATGGCTGCGTTGAGTGCGGCCTTCGAAGGAGAACATGAGCTTCTGCCAGTCGAAGCCCGCGACGGTTGTGTTGGTCGAAGCGGAGAGACCGCCGGCGACGCCGATGGTGGAGGGGGCGCCGGCCAGGATCAGGATCTGGGTCGCTTCCGCGCCCTCGGGTACGAAGTCGACCCGAACGCCGGCGGCGGGAACGGCCGGCGACTGAAGGCCGGATGAGACGAAGCTGTAGCGCACGCCGTCGTCACCGCTGATCAGTCCGGTTCCGGCCGTGGTGTCATAGCTGAGGATTTCGCCGCGCATCTTTGCTCCCTTTGCGGCCCCCGCGGCCGCCTCTCGGCGAGCATGGACGAGCGGCGCTTTTCGAACAAGTGAAAGAGGGGACAGGTTCGGATGGACTTCCATGAAGCACGCCTGCCCGCGCGGCTGGCCTTCGGTTCGACCGGCGGGGTGGAGCGGCGGACCGAGATCGCCACCCTGGCCTCGGGCTTCGAGCGACGGTCGACGCCGTGGGCCCTGGGGCGGCGGCGGTATCTGATCGGGGCGAACCTGAGATCCCTGGACGACATGGCTGAGCTGATCGCCTTTTTCGAGGCGCGGCGGGGACGGCTGTACGGGTTCCGGTTCAAGGATTTCGCCGACTTCAAATCGTGCGCGCCGAGCGGGACGGTCTCGGCGACAGATCAGGTGCTGGGCCTGGGGGACGGCGCGCGGACGGCGTTCCAGCTGATCAAGGCCTACGGCGACGTGGAGAGGCCGGTCGCCAAGCCGGTCGACGGATCGGTTCGGATCGCGGTCGGGGGCGTCGAGACCTGGAGCTTTGTCGTTGAGACGACGACGGGAGCGGTGAGGCTGGCGGTCGCGCCGGCGGCGGGGGCGGTGGTGACGGCGGGCTTCCTGTTCGACACGCCTGTGCGGTTCGACACGGACCGGATCGAGACCACGCTGGAGAGTTTCGACGCCGGGCGGATGGCGGCGGTTCCGTTGATCGAGGTGCGGGTCTGATCATGCGAGACGTACCGGACGAAATGGCCGCCCGCATCGAGAGCGGGGCGGCGCGGCTTTGTCATGTCTGGCGGCTGGAGCGGGCCGACGGGACGGTGACGGGTTTCACCGATCATGACCGCGACCTGGCGGTGGACGGGGTGGTCTGTCGGGCCGGAAGCGGCTGGACGGCCGGCGCGGCCGAGAGCGCCGTGGGTCTGGCGGCGGGCGCGGTTTCGGCGGCGGGGGCGCTGGATGACGCGGCGATCATCGAGGCGGATGTGGCGGCGGGCCTGTTCGACGGGGCGAAGGTGGAACTGTGGCGGGTGGACTGGTCCGAGCCGAGGCTGAAGGTGCGGCTGTGGGCCGGAACCCTGGCGCGGATACGCCGCGAGGAGGGGCGGTTCCTGGCCGATCTGGAAGGGCCGTTGGCGAAGCTGGAGCGGGTGGTCGGGCGAACCTATGGGCGGATGTGCGACGCGCGGCTGGGGGATGCGCGGTGCGGGATTGCGGCGGCGGGGCGGCGCTGTGACAAGCGGTGGGAGACCTGTGTCGGGACGTTCGGGAACGGGGTGAATTTCCGGGGCTTTGCGGACGTGCCGGGGGATGACTTCCTGACGGCCTATCCGGCGGGTGGCGCGCGGAACGACGGTGGGAGCCGGCGGTGAGGGGGGCCAGGCAATCCGAGTCCGGTCGCTCTGCCGCCCCCACCCCGTCGCTGCGCGACGCCCCTCCCCCGCAGGGGGAGGGAGAGGCGCGTGCGGCGGCGGCGGTTGTCGCTGCGGCGCGGGCCTGGCTGGGGACGCCGTATCGGCATCAGGCCAGCATGAAGGGCGTGGGGGCGGACTGTCTGGGGCTGGTGCGCGGGGTGTGGCGCGAAGTGGTGGGCGAGGAGCCCGAGGGGCTGCCCGCCTATTCGCCGGATTGGGCCGAGGCCGGCGGGCGCGAGACCCTGCTGGAGGCGGCGGGGCGGTGGCTGACGCCCGTGCCGGTCGAAGCGATGCGGGCGGGGGACGTGCTGCTGTTTCGGATGTCGCCGGGGGCGGCGGTGAAACACTGCGCCATTCTGAGCGACTGCGGCGGGCCGGAGCCGCGGATGGTCCACGCCTATTGGGGACGGGCGGTGGTGGAGAGCTGGATGGGGACGTGGTGGCGGCGAAGGCTGGTCGCCGTGTTCCGGTTTCCCTGGGAGGTGGACGCCCTGGCCCCCTCCGTCACGGCGCTGAAGAAGCGCCGCGCCACCTCCCCCAAGGGGGGAGGATTTGTCGGATTTGAGGAGGCGTAGATGGCGCAAGTCGTACTGAGCGCGGTGGGGCAGTCGGTCGGCGGGCCGGTCGGGCGGGTGATCGGGGCGACGATCGGTCGGACGATCGACAATCGGGTGGTCGGGTCACTGTCGCCGGCGCGGCAGGCAGGGCCGAGGCTGGACGCCCTGCAGGTGCAGGGGACGGCGGAAGGGGCGTCGATGGCCTGTGTCTTCGGACGGGCGCGGGTGACGGGGCAGGTGATCTGGGCGGCACGGTTCCTGGAGGGCAAGAACAAGGGGCAGGCCGGCAAGGGCGGACCGAAGACGGTCGATTATGACTATTCGCTGAGCTTCGCCGTGGCCCTGTGCGAGGGCGAGATCGACGGGGTCGGCCGGGTCTGGGCCGACGGGCGGCTGATGGACCTGAGCGGAGTGGCGATGCGGGTGTATCGCGGGGGCGAGGACCAGACGCCCGATCCGCTGATCGAGGCGGTCGAGGGGGAGGCGCCGGCGTATCGCGGCACAGCCTATGTGGTGTTCGAGGATCTGCCGCTGGGGCCGTTCGGGGACCGAGTTCCGCAGCTGAGTTTCGAGGTGTTCCGGAGACCGCGCGGGGCGGCGGCGCGGCTGGAGGATCTGCTGGAAGGCGTGTGCCTGATCCCCGGTGCGGGGGAGTTTGCCCTGGCGAGCGAGGCGGTGCTCCGGCGCGAGGGGCTGACGCGGACGACGGCCGAGAATGTGCACAATGGCGAGGGGCGGCCGGATTTGGTCGTGTCGCTGGATCAGCTGCAGGCGCACCTGCCGAACCTGAAACGGGTCAGTCTGGTGGCCGGGTGGTTCGGGGATGATCTGAGAGCCGGCCTTTGCCGGGTGCGGCCGGGGGTGGAGCGGCGGAACAAGCCGACCGAGCCGATGATCTGGTCAGTGGCGGGGGTGGCGCGGCATGAGGCCTATGAGGTCAGCCGTGTGGATGACGCCCCGGCCTATGGCGGGACGCCGTCGGACGACAGCGTGCGGCAGGCGATCCGGGCGCTGAAGGCGCGGGGGCTGGAGGTGACGCTGTACCCGTTCGTCTTCATGGACTGCCCCGGCTATCCGTGGCGCGGGCGGGTCGCGGGCGTCGATGGTGCGGGAGCGGCGGCCGAGATCGCCAGCCTGTTCGGCGGGACCGAGGATTGGGGGCTGCGGCGGATGGCGCTGCACTATGCCCGGATCGCGGCGGAGGAGGGGGCGGACGGCCTGCTGATCGGGTCGGAGATGCGCGGCGTGACCTGGACGCGGGATGCGGACGGGGGCTTTCCGGCGGTGGCGCAGTTTCGGCAGTTGGCGGCGGAATGCCGGGCGGTGGTCGGGCCGGGGGTGAAGCTGTCCTACGCCGCCGACTGGAGCGAATATTTCGGGCGGCAGAGGGACGGGGAGGTCGTATTCCATCTGGACACGCTGTGGGCTGATGCAAACATCGATCATGTGTCGATCGACTGGTATCCGCCGCTGACCGACTGGCGCGAAGGCGACGGCGGCGCTGATGCGGCGGTGTTCGGCGGGGCGTCGGACCCGGCCTATCTGGCGGCGGGCGTCGCGGGCGGCGAGGGGTTCGACTGGTACTATGCCGACGCGGCGGACCGGGCGGCGCAAATCCGGACTCCCATCGTCGATACGGCGCATGGCGAGGACTGGCTGTTCCGGCCCAAGGACCTGATGGGATGGTGGTCGAACTTTCATCATGACCGGCCGGGCGGGGCGAGGTCGGCGACGCCGACGGCCTGGATTCCGGGGATGAAGCCGGTACGGCTGTCGGAGTTCGGCTGCGCGGCGGTGGACCGGGGCGGCAATGCGCCGAACCTGTTCCAGGACCCCAAGAGCAGCGAGAGCAGCCTGCCGCCGGGATCGACCGGAGCGCGCGACGATGCGGTGCAGCGGGCGGCGCTGGAGGCGGTGCTGGACCATTATGCGGACCTTCAGAACAATCCGGTTTCGGCGGTCTATGGGGCCCCGATGCTGGAGGGAGCGGACGCCTGGTGCTGGGACGCCCGGCCCTATCCGGCCTTTCCGGCGCGGGGCGATGTCTGGGCCGACGCCGGGGCGTGGCGGGCGGGACACTGGCTGAACGGCCGGCTGGGCGGCGACGGCGACGATCTGATCACGGCGGTTCTGGCCCGGGGCGGCCTGTCGGCCGGCGAGATGTCGGTCGAGGGCGTCCGGGGCGCGGCGGCCGGCTATCTGCTGGATCGCCCGATGCGGACGCGGGACGCGCTGGAGCCGTTGCTGGCGGCCTTCGACGCCGTGGCGGCGGAACGGGACGGACGGGTGGCGGTCCGGGGCCAAGTCGCGGCGGCCGGGACGGTGGCGCGGGCGGCCCTGGCCCTGCCGGACGGCGGCGGTGCGGAGACGACGACGCGGGCGCTGGAGCCCCGGCCCAGTGAGGCGCGGGTGCGGTTCATCGATGAGACGGCGGACTATCAGACCGGCGCGGTGGTGGCGCGGACGGAGGCGGAGACGACGGGCGGAGGGGTGGATCTGGACCTGCCGGTGGCCTGCGGCGGGGGATTGGCGCTGGCGGCGGCGATGCGAGCGCTGGACGGGACCGTCGGCCGATACGGTCAACTTGGCGCTGGGGCCGCTGGACGCGCTGCGGCTGGAGCCGGGGGACGTGCTTCGACTGGAGGGCCGCGACGGCGACTGGCGGGTGATGCGGACGACGGCGGACGAGACGCCGTCGGCGGCGCTGGAGCCCGTGGGCGCGCGATCGGCGTACGAGGACGCGGGCGGCCGACCCGGCGGCGAGATTCCGCCGGTGATCGGAGCGCCCTTCCTGAGGATCATGGATCTGCCGCCCCTGATAGGGAGCGAAACGGACGCCCGACCCTTGGCGGCGGCGGCGGCGGAACCCTGGCGGGCCATGCGGCTGCACGCGGGGCCGAACCCCGAGACCCTGACGGCGCGGGCGGAGATCGAGAGCCCCGCGACGATCGGGGTGCTGGTCGAGCCGCTGGGACCGGGCGTGCGCTATCGCTGGGACGAAGCCAACGCCGTCACCGTAAGGGTCGAGGGCGCGGCGCCAGGGAGTGCGAGCGAAATGTCGGTGCTGGGCGGCGCCAACGCCGTTGCGGTGGAGACCGCAGCGGGCTGGGAAGTGCTGCAGTACCGGTCCGCGACCCTTATGGGGACGGACATCTGGCGGCTGGCGGGCCTGCTGCGGGGGCAGCAAGGGACCGAGGTCGAGATGCGGGCGGGGGCTGCGGCGGGGGCGGTTGTCGTGTTTCTGGATGCGACGCCGCCGCGAGCGGAAATCGGGCCTGGCGAGCGGGGCTTGCCGCTGGTCTGTCGCGCCGGTCCGGCCGGGGCGGCGCCGGGCGGGGCGGGGTTCACCCAGGGCGAGTTCACCTTGCGGGGACTTCATGCGCGGCCTTGGTCGCCGACGGGACTGGCCATTGTGGCCGGAGGCGGGGGGCTGACGGTGAGGTGGACGCCGCGCGTACGCCTGTACGGGGACAGCTGGGACGGCGAACCGACGCCGGTGGAACCGATGCGGTTCCGAATCCAGGTGGTCGACGGCGGGACCGTGATCAGGACGATGGAGGCGGATGAGACGCTGGTCGCCTATTCCGCCGCAGACCTGGCGTCGGACTTTCCCGCCGGGGCGCCGGCCTCGGCGCGAATCCTCGTGGCGCAATGGGGAGAGGGGTTCGGCTGGGGTGTCGAGGCGGAAATCCGGTTGGCGTGAGCAAATATGCCGGGTCCGGCCCTTTGCGGGGGACGGGGCATGGCTTAACTGACGACCTCTCGGTTTTTTAGTTGGAGCGACAACGGACGTGGCAGGCGATCCCTACAAGGAACTGGGCGTTTCGAAGGGCGCGAGCGCGGACGAGATCAAGAAGGCGTTCCGCAAGCTGGCCAAGGAGCTTCACCCCGACAAGAATCCCGGCGACAAGATCACCGAGGACAAGTTCAAGCGGGTGACGGCGGCCTTCGACATCCTGGGCGACGTCGAGAAGCGGGCCAAGTATGACGCCGGTCAGCTGGATAACGACGGCAACGAACAGTACCGGGGTTTCGGCGGCGGCGGCCGTGCGGGGGGGAGTCCGTTCGGACAGGGCGGCGGATTCTCGGGCGGCGGCGGGCCGGGCGGGCGGGCCAATTTCGAAGGCGTCGATCTGGACGAACTGTTCGGGATGTTCGGCGGCGGCGGGCGCCAACGCGGCGCGCGGGATTTCACCGCGCGCGGCCAGGACGTCAAGGCGACGCTGGACATCAGCCTGGAGGACGCCATCGCTGGCGCGACCAGGAGGATCCAGTTCTCGGACGGGCGGACGCTGGATGTGACCATTCCCAAGGGAGCGTCGGACGGCCAGACCATCCGGCTGCGCGGACAAGGCGCGCCCGGGCGGGGAGCCGAGAACGGCGACGCCTTGATAGAATTGAAGATCGAGCCGCACCCGATCTACAAGCGTGACGGCGCCGACCTGACGATGGACCTGCCGGTTTCGGTCCCCGACGCGGTGCTGGGCGCCAAGGTCCGGGCGCCCACGCCGGAAGGCGAAGTGCAGGTGACGATCGCGCCCGGGTCCAACTCGGGCAAGTTGATGCGGCTGAAGGGGCGTGGCGCCTTCGTCCAGGGGCGACGCGGCGACCTGCTGGCGCGGCTGGTCGTGACCCTGCCTGACGAGCCGGATGCGGCCCTGGTCAAATTCGCCGAAGAATGGCGCGCCAAGCGCCCCTATTCGCCGGGACGTTGAGCCGCGCCCAAGCCGCGCGAGGCGCGGCGGCGCTGAGGGGGAAGATCATGATCGCGAAACCTGATGCGAAACCAGCCCGGCCGTGGTTCTCGGCCGGGCCGACGGCGAAGAGGCCCGGTTACAGTCTTGCCGGCCTGTCGAGCGACCTGCTGGGGCGCGGCATTCGCGCGCCCGAGGTGGTAGAGCGGTTCGCCTATGGTCTACGGCTGACGCGGGCAGTGCTGGAAGTTCCTGAGAGCCATGTGATGCTCTATACGCCCGGGTCGGACACGGGGGCCGTCGAGGCGGCCCTTTGGGCGATGCTTGGCGAGCGGCCCGTGCAGGTCGTGGCGTTCGAGAATTTCGGTCTGACCTGGCTGGCGGACGTGAAGGATCATCTGGGGCTAGAGCCGGAAGCGCTGACGGCGCCCTGGGGCGAGTTGCCGGACCTGAGCCGGGCTGACTGGTCCAAGGACGTGGTGTTTCCGTGGAACGGAACGACCTCGGGCGTGCGCGTACCGGACGCCGACTGGATCGCTGATGATCGCGAGGGACTGGCCATCTGCGACGCCACCTCCGCCGCCTTCGCCATGGCCTTGCCGTGGGACAAGCTGGATGTGGTGACCTTCAGCTTCCAGAAGGCGCTGGGCGGCGAGGCGGGCATCGGAGTGATGGCGCTGTCGCCCCGCGCGGTGGCTCGGCTGGACCGTTATCGGCCGGATCAGGCGATACCCAAACTGCTGAGGCTGACGGACGGCAAGGGTTTCGACCGGGCGCTGGCGGACGGGGTGGCGATCAACACCTTCTCGATCCTGACGATCGAGGACTGGATCGACGCGCTGGACTGGGCGCGGGAAATCGGCGGCTTGCGCGAACTGATCCGGCGCACGGACGCCAATTACGCGGCGTTGGCGGAATGGGTGTCGCGGACCGGCTGGATCGACTTCCTGCCCGAACGGTCCGAGATCCGATCGACCACCTCGGTCTGTCTGAAGTTCGTCGACCCGCGCATCGCGGCCCTGGACCCCCAGGCGCAGAAGGCCTTCGTCGTGCGGTTCAAGGCCCTGCTGGAAGGCGAGGCGGCCGTGTTCGACATGGAGCCGCACCGCAACGCGCCGCCGGGGCTGAGGCTGTGGTGCGGCTGTACGGTCGAGACGGCGGATGTGGTCGCGGCGACGCCGTGGCTGGAGTGGGCGTTCGAAGTCGCGGCGTCGGAGGTCGCATAAATCCCACGAACGGGACGACACCGGACGATTCCCTCGCTATAGGCTGCGCCCGCGCTCGGAGCGGCGCACATGAGGCGACGCCTCGATAATTCAGACGCGTTCTCGAGGAGAACGCTAAGGCGGAGTACGGACCTTGGCGAACGTAGCGGTGGTCGGCGCCCAGTGGGGCGACGAGGGCAAGGGCAAGATCGTGGACTGGCTGTCCAACCGCGCCGACATGGTCGTGCGGTTCCAGGGCGGTCACAATGCGGGCCATACGCTGGTCGTGGACGGCAAGGTCTACAAGCTGGCGCTGCTGCCCAGCGGCGTGGTGCAGGGCAAGCCGTCGATCATCGGCAATGGCGTGGTGGTGGACCCGTGGCACCTGGTGGGCGAGATCGAGAAGATCCAGGCGCAGGGCGTGGCGATCACGCCGGATATCCTGACCGTCGCGGACAACGCCTGCCTGATCCTGCCCATTCATCCCGCGCTGGACGTGGCGCGCGAGGCGGCGGCCAGCGCGCCGGGCGCGAAGATCGGCACGACCGGCCGCGGCATCGGTCCGGCCTATGAGGACAAGGTCGGTCGTCGCGCCATCCGCGTGTGCGACCTGGCCAATGAAGACGATCTGAAGGTCAAGATCGAGCGGCTCCGCTCGCACCATGATCCGCTGCGCGCCGGCCTCGGGCTGGCGCCGATTGATCCGGAGGCGCTGCTGGCCCAACTGCTGGAGATCGCGCCCAAGATCCTGCCCTATGTGAAGCCGGCCTGGCGGGTGCTGGACCAGGCGCAGAAGGACGGCAAGCGGGTGCTGTTCGAGGGCGCGCAGGGCGCCTTTCTGGACGTGGACCACGGCACCTATCCCTATGTGACCAGCTCAAACACGGTCGCGGGCCAGGCGGCGGCGGGATCGGGCATAGGGCCGCGGGGCGTCGGCTATGTGCTGGGAATCGTCAAGGCCTACACGACCCGCGTTGGCGAAGGACCCTTCGCCTGCGAACTGGACGATGAGGTCGGTCAGCACCTGGCGACCGTCGGTCGCGAAGTCGGGGTCAACACCGGCCGGGCGCGGCGCTGCGGCTGGTTCGACGCCGTGCTGGTGCGACAGTCGGTGGCGATCAACGGCATCGACGGCATCGCCCTGACCAAACTGGACGTGCTGGACGGGCTGAAGACGCTGAAGATCTGCGTCGGCTACCGGGTCAACGGCGAGGTGCTGGACTATTTGCCGTCCAGCCTGAAGGAACAGGCGGCGGCCGAGCCGGTGTTCGAGGAGCTGGAGGGCTGGAGCGAGAGCACCGGCGGGGTTCGCAGCTTCAAGGACATCAACGCCAATGCGATCAAATATGTGAGGCGGATCGAGGAACTGATCGGCGCCCCGGTGGCCCTGCTGTCGACCAGCCCCGAGCGGGACGACACGATACTGATGCGGGACCCCTTCCAAGGCTAGCGCGCATCGATTCAACGGGTCTTAACCAGGGCTGCGCTAGGAGATCGGCTGAAACCGGAGCAGAAGCCCTTGTTCACCGCTGACGCCAGAACGCTAAGCCGCATCGAACCTGCCGTGCGGCGGATCGCGATCATTGAACCCAATGCCGCGTCCGCGCGACTTTTGTCGGACATCATGAAGGGACTGGGCGCACGCGAGGTCTACGTCTCGGGCGACGATGAGAGCGCGTTGGAGCTGTTGCGCGACGTCGAGCCGGGCATGATCTTCGCCGAACGTTCGGGCGAGGCCCTGAACGGGGAAACCTTGGCGCGCCGGATTCGTCGTTCGAACATGGCCTGCCGCATGGCGCCGATCATCATGATCACCAATGAGGCCACCGCCGCCGCCATCAAGGGTGCGCGCGACGCGGGCGTGCACGAATTCCTGCGCAAACCCTATACGATCGGCGACCTGTTCAAACGGGTCGAGAACGTCGCGCTGAAGTCGCGGCCATGGGTCGAGGCGGTCGGCTATGTGGGCCCGGACCGGCGCCGCTTCAACTCGGGCGAATATTCCGGGGCGCGCAAGCGCCGAGCGGACGGGGCGTCCGCCGGAAAAATCGACGTTCGGGACCAGGCCATCCGCATTCTGGCTGCGGCTCTAGCTCAGTTCGATCAGGACACCGCCCAGGCGATACGTGCGATCCGGCAGCAGGCGCAGACGTTGAAGGCTATGGCGGTGAAGGCGGGAGACGCCAAGCTGGCGATCGCGGCGGGGGGGCTGGAGGCCTTTGTTGCCTCGGACGCCGTGACGAAGGCCCGGTTGATCCAGCCGATTAACGAGGTCCTGGCCGCCGCACGCCAGACGCCCGCATCCGAGATGGCGCGAGCGTCCTGACGGCCAGCCTCTGAGGGAGGCGCATATCGGGCGAGAGATCAGGCGTCGACGAGGTTCCGTTCCTCGGCCGCAGCACGCATCGCCTTTTGCAGCTTCTCGAAGGCGCGGACCTCGATCTGGCGCACGCGCTCGCGAGACACTCCGTACTGACCGGCGAGTTCTTCCAGAGTGACGGGGTCGTCCTTGAGGCGACGTTCCGTGAGAATATGTTTCTCGCGATCCGTCAGTTCTTCCATGGCTTCCTGAAGGAGGCTCATGCGAATGCCCTTTTCCTCGTCTTCGGCGAGCTGGGTTTCCTGGGACACGGCCGTGTCGTCGGCCAGCCAGTCCTGCCATTCACTCTCGCCGTCGGCGCGCAACGGCGCGTTCAGCGAGGCGTCGCCGCCGAGGCGGCGGTTCATATTGGTGACCTCTTCCTCGGTCACGCCCAGTTTGGTGGCGATGGCGGCGAGGTGTTCGGGGTGCAGGTCGCCTTCCTCGAAGGCCGAGATCTGGCTCTTGGCCTTGCGCAGGTTGAAGAACAGCTTCTTCTGGGCGGCGGTGGTGCCCATCTTCACTAGCGACCAGCTGCGCAGGATGTATTCCTGGATCGAGGCGCGGATCCACCACATGGCGTAGGTAGCCAGGCGGAAGCCCTTGTCCGGGTCGAATTTCTTGACGGCCTGCATCAGGCCGACATTGCCCTCGGAAATCACTTCGCCGATCGGCAGGCCGTAGCCGCGATACCCCATGGCGATCTTGGCCACGAGACGAAGGTGCGAGGTCACGAGACGGTGGGCGGCTTCGGGGTCCTGGTGCTCCGACCAACGTTTGGCGAGCATGAACTCCTCGTCCTTGGTCAGCATCGGAAACTTGCGGATTTCCGTCAGGTAGCGAGACAGGCCCTGTTCAGGCGACATCACCGCGAGCGTACTATTGGCAGCCATATGGTCCCTCCGACCGTCTAAACGAGCGGGCGCTTCGTCGTCGGCCACCTCGTGTGCACCGACGCCTCACCCCTCAACCGGTGAAGTAGCGATGGGTTGCCGCCATTTTTAGGGGCGGGCGGTCACACGAAAGCGTGACCGTGGCCCGGGCGCCACTCGTGCCAGCCGGATCGCAATATAGAAACGTGTCAGTTGCTATTCAAGACGCTCATCCTGGTTGGCGTCATGTCCCATTCAAAGTCGTAGTTTGTTGCCGACGAAGCTGATCGGCGGCGAGCGCGCGCTCTTCCGGAGTCAGGTCAGCCGGCCGGCAACGTCGAACCGGGAAGCGTGATCCCAGGACTGGCTCGTTCCGGCAGACCAGAGGCCGTCCGGCGCGGCGTTCTTCAGCGGCCGTTCCATTCGGGCGGGCGGCTGTTGTGGTTGCGGCCGTTTGAACCGGAACATCGGCCGAGTCGGCCGGAAGCGGCGGGGTCGCCGCCTGACCGGAGAGCGCAAGGGCGAAAGCAACAATAATCATGGCGTAAAATCCCCTTGTGTACTGGCGGTATGTCGAAATGGCGTGGCCTGCCAACCGTTTAAGTCGGTTGCTTTTCAAGCCGGATGCCCGTCTGCATTCAAAATGAAGACCCGTCTCCCTTCATGTTGAGGGTCTGCTGGCGTCGTAGCTGATCTGCGGCAAGCGCTCGCTCCTGTGGCGTCAGATCGGCGGGCCGGCACCGCCGCACCGGGAAGCGCGACCCGAGCACAGTCTCATTGCGGCAGATCAGAGGACGTCCGGCGCGACGTTCTTCGGTCTCGCTCCCGTTTGCATCGGCGCTTGCGACTCCAGGAGCCCTTGGCGCGGCAGGTTGAACCGCCGGCGCGGAGGACTCGGCCGAAAGCGGCGGGCTTGCGGTCTGGCCGGAGAGAGCGAGCGCAACGACAAAGATGATCATGTCCCAGAACCCCTGTTGATCGACTGACGCTATGCCGGATGCGGGTATCGTGACAACCCTTCGGCGAGATGAAGTGATCGCAGGAGTCCTGTAGACAGTCGTCAGATTCCCAGAAGTCCCCGATAGGTGGGATGCACGACGTCGGCGTACTCGGGGTGCTTCTTTAGATAGGCTGAGAAAAAGGGGCAGACCGGCAATATCAAAAGGTCTCGCGCCCGGGCGTCAGCCAGAACATGTTTCGCCAGACGGCTGGCGATGCCCTGGCCTTCGAGCCGCTCCGGCACAAGAGTCTCGGTGATCATCAGGTTCGGCGGCGACAGGTTGTAGGTGACGACAGCCACCTCGCCGTCCACGGGGAGTTCGTAACGCTTGAGCTCGGCGTTGTCGTGAATCTCGGGGTCGAGCATGGCGGGCCTCAGAGGTCGGAGAGCAGGGCTTCGAGCCGCACCATATCAGCGGGCGGCGCGGTGTCGAAGCGTAGGGTTTCGCCCGTGACCGGATGGACGAAGCCGAGGACGGAAGCGTGCAACGCCTGGCGAGTCAGGCCGGCTTCGGTGATGGCGGAGCGGACCGGCGCGGCAGGGCTGCCCGAGCCATAGGTCGCGTCGCCGAGGATGGGCGAGCCCTTGGACGACAGATGGACGCGGATCTGGTGGGTCCGGCCGGTATGCAGGGTGCAGGCGACGCGGGCGGCGAGCGGCGCGCCCCCCGCCTTGGCTGGTTCACCGAAGGTCGCCTGGACGACATAGTCGGTGATCGCCTCGCGTCCTCCAGCCTTCAGCACGGCCATCTTCTTGCGGTCGCCGGTCGAGCGTCCGATGCGGGTTTCGATACGGGCTCTGGATGGGGACGGCGCGCCGCGCGTCAGGGCGATGTAGGTGCGTTCAATGTCGTGGGTGGCGAACAGGGCGGACAGACCCTGATGGGCGCGGTCGGTCTTGGCGGCGACCATGACGCCGGAGGTGTCCTTGTCCAGGCGGTGGACGATGCCGGGACGGGCGATTCCGCCGATGCCGGACAGGCTGTCGCCACAGTGGGCCAGGAGGGCGTTGACCAGGGTGCCGGTTTCGCAGCCTGGCGCCGGATGGGCGGCCATGCCGGCGGGTTTGTCGATGACGATCAGATCCGCGTCCTCGTAGAGGACGGTCAGGGGAATGGCTTCGGGCTGAGGCGTGGCCGGGGCCACGGGCGGCAGGGCGACGACATAGAGACCGGGTTGGGCCTTGGCGGAGCCGGCGGTCAGGACCACGCCGTCGCGACGGACGGCGCCTTCCGCCAGCAGGGCCTGGAGCCGGGCGCGCGACAGGGTCGGGAAGGCCTCGGCCAAGGCCTTGTCCAGGCGAACCCCGGGCGCATCAAGGCGGGCCTCGAGCACCTCGGCGGCGGCAAGGGGTGGGGGCAGGTCGTCTTCGTCGATCAGATCAGGGTCGGACACCGTGGCTCCCTAGCACGGCGCGCGGCTTGCGCGAGGGCCTGTCGTCGTTCGATAGTGAAGCTTGGGGGCCTAGGGGAAATCCGATGAAGCGTTTTCTGATCACGGGCGGCGGTATCGCCGCCGCGGCGCTGCTGGGCAGTTGCACGACCATGAGCAAGGACGAATGCCTGGCCGGCGCCTGGGGTGAAAAGGGCTATGCCGACGGGGCGGCGGGCTATCCGATGAGCCGGCTGGACGACCATGCCAAGGCTTGTGAGAAATACCAGGTGGGACCCAACCCGGCGGCCTATGGATCGGCGCGCGAGGACGGGCTGAGGACCTATTGCACCTTCCCGCGAGGTTGGAGCGAGGGGCGGGCTGGCAATACCTATTACGGCGTCTGCCGAGCCGAGGAGGAGGCGGAATTCCTGCCTGCCTTTAATGACGGGCGGAGGCTGCATGAGGTCGAGGCGGCGGTCGAGAACGCCGAAAGCGCACTGAGCAGCGCCGAGGCCCGCATCGAGGATCGCGAGGATAAGCTCGACGCCAAGCAGCGCGAACTGCGGTCGGACGGCCTTACGGATGAAGAGAAGCAGAAAATCCGCGATCGGATCGATGAGGTGCGCGGTGAAATCCGCGATGCGCGTCGCAACGCCCGTGAGGCGCGCGACGCGCTGGATCGCGCCGAATGGGATCTGAGCCGGGTGCGGGGCGAACTGAGCAACCGCTACCCGGTCTTCTGATCGATCAGGCGGCCTTGACGGCGGCGCCTCGGAAGGACGGGTCGAGGTCGCCCGAGGCGTAACGTCTAGCCATCTGGGCGGTGGACAGGGGGCGAATCCGAGAGGCCTGGCCTTCGCAACCGAACTGCTGATAGCGCTCCATGCAGAGCTTCTTCATCGCCGCCTTGGCCGGCTTCAGATAGGCGCGGGGATCGAACTCGCGCGGGTTCTCCATCAGCGCCTTACGGATCGCGCCGGTGATGGCCATGCGGTTGTCGGTGTCGATGTTGACCTTGCGCACGCCGTGCTTGATGCCGCGCTGGATTTCTTCCACCGGCACGCCCCAGGTCTGGGGCATTTCGCCGCCGTACTGGTTGATGATGTCCTGCAGGTCCTGCGGGACCGAAGAACTGCCGTGCATCACCAGGTGGGTGTTGGGCAGGCGGCGGTGGATGTCCTCGATCACATTCATGGCCAGGATGTCGCCGTCCGGCTTCTTGCTGAACTTGTAGGCCCCGTGGCTGGTGCCCATGGCGATGGCCAGGGCGTCGACCTTGGTGGCGGCGACGAAATCGACGGCCTGGTCCGGGTCCGTCAGCAGTTGCGAATGGTCCAGTTTGCCCTCGAAGCCGTGGCCGTCCTCGGCCTCGCCCATGCCGGTCTCCAGCGAGCCCAGCACGCCCAGTTCGCCCTCGACCGAGACGCCGCAGGCATGGGCCATTTCGGTGACGCGGCGCGTGACCTCGACATTGTACTCGTAGGAGGCGGGGGTCTTGGCGTCCTCTTCCAGCGAGCCGTCCATCATCACCGAGGTGAAGCCGTACTGGATGGCGGTGGCGCAGGTCGCCGGGCCGTTGCCGTGGTCCTGGTGCATACAGACCGGAATGTCCGGATAGAGTTCGGCTAGGGCGTCGATCAGCTTGGCCAGGACGACGTCGTTGGCGTAGTTCCGGGCGCCGCGCGAGGCTTGAATGATGACGGGGGCGTTGACCTCGTGGGCCGCCTCCATGATCGCTAGACCCTGCTCCATATTGTTGATGTTGTAGGCGGGCAGGGCGTAGTCGTTCTCCGCCGCGTGGTCGAGCAGCTGTCGCAGCGTGATGCGCGCCATGGTGAAATCTCCTGAGCCGAATAGTCTTTTTTGATTGGGCGACAGATTAGCCACGCCCACCGGCGAAGTCACGCCGGGTCACAGCCCGCCTAACGTCTGGGGCGCTTGTGTGGTTCGCCTGCATCGTGACGCCCTCACCAAGAGGTGTCGAGGTTCACCCGATGGGTGCAATCGTTGCGACGGGGCGGAGAAAGGCGGACGCGCTTGCTCCTAGTCGACGCGCAAGGCGTCTACGCCGGGCAGAGGCTTGCCTTCCATCCATTCCAGGAAGGCGCCGCCGGCGGTGGAGACAAAGGTCATGTCGTCCACGACGCCCGCATGGTTGAGCGCGGATACCGTATCACCGCCGCCGGCCACAGCGATCAGGGCGCCGGATTTCGCCAGGTCGGCGGCGGCCTTGGCGGCCTTGACCGTCGCGGCGTCGAAGGGCGGAACCTCGAAGACGCCGAGCGGGCCGTTCCAGATCAGGGTCTTGGACAGGGCCATGGCCTTGATCAGTTTTTCGACGGTCAGTGGACCGGCGTCGAGGATCTTCTCGGCCTCGCCGATCTCTTCGCGGGCGAGGACGGTGCGGGTCTCGGCGCCCGGCTTGACTTCGGTCGCCACGACCACGTCGAGCGGCAGCAGGATTTCGCAGCCCTGGGCCTCGGCCTCAGTCAGGATTTCGCGCGCCGTGTCGGCCATGTCCTTCTCGGCCAGGGAGCCGCCGATATCTATGCCTTGAGCGTAGAGGAAGGTGTTGGCCATGCCGCCGCCGATGGCCAGGCGGTTCAGCTTGCCCACCAGGTTCTTCAACAGGTCCAGCTTGGTCGACACCTTGGCGCCGCCGACAATGCCCAGAACGGGCTTCTGCGGCTTGCCCAGCGCGGCGTCCAGGGCGTCCAGCTCGCGCCGCATGGATTCGCCGGCGTAGGCGGGCAGGTGGTGCGCGATACCCTCGGTCGAGGCATGGGCGCGGTGGGCGGCCGAGAAGGCGTCGTTGACATAGAGGTCGCCCAGATCGGCCAGCTTCTGGGCGAAGACTGGATCATTGGCCTCTTCCGCCGCATGGAAGCGGACGTTCTCCAGCAGGACCACGCCGCCGGCGTCCAGGTCTCGGATGGCGTCCACAGCGTCCGGGCCGATGCAGTCGTCGGCGAAGCGGACGGGGGCGCCGAGCAGATTCTCCAGATCATCCACAACCGGCTTCAGGCTCATCGACGGGATGCGCTGGCCCTTGGGCCGGTCGAAGTGGGCCAGCAGGGCGACCTTGGCGCCGGCGTCGCGCAGGCGCTGGATCGTCGGCAGGGCGACGCGCAGCCGGGTGTCGTCCGTGACCTTTCCGTCCTCCATCGGGACGTTGAAGTCCACGCGGACCAGGGCCGTCTTGCCGGCGAGGTCGTGAGCGTCGTCGAGGGTGCGGAAGGTCATGGCTTCGATCTCTAATGATCCTTCTCCCATGGGGAGAAGGTGGCTCGCGGTGCGAGACGGATGAGGGACGGGCGGTGGGCCAATTCGCACACCGTGCCCCTCACCCTTTCGCGCCAGAACGGCGGCTGGGCCGCCGTGCGCTCAAGCCCTCTCCCGCCGGGAGAGGGAGGCGGGGTTTACAGGAACTTCGCCATCACCAGGGCCGTGTCGGCCATCCGGGTCGCGAAGCCCCATTCGTTGTCGTACCAGCTGAGGACGCGGGCCAGCTTGCCGTCGACGACCTGGGTCTGGGGAAGGGCGGCGGTGGACGAAGCGGCGATGTGGTTCAGGTCGCTGGAGACCAGCGGGTCCGTCGTCGTGAACAGGACGCCCTTCATCGGACCGTCGGCGGCGGCCTGAAGCGCGGCGTTGATCTCGTCCACCGAGGTGTCGCGGCCCGAGACGACCTTCAGATCCACGACCGAGACGTTCGGGGTCGGGACGCGGATCGACGAGCCGTCCAGCTTGCCCTTCAGTTCCGGCAGGACCAGGCCCAGGGCCTTGGCGGCGCCGGTCGAGGTCGGGATCATCGACAGGGCGGCGGCGCGGGCGCGGTACAGATCCTTGTGCATCGTATCCAGCGTCGGCTGGTCGCCGGTGTAGGAGTGGATGGTGGTCATATAGCCGCGCTCGATGCCGAACAGGTCGTTCAGCACCTTGGCCACCGGGGCCAGGGCGTTGGTGGTGCAGGAGCCGTTCGACACGACGATGTCGTCGGCGGTCAGGGTCTCGTGGTTGACCTTATAGACGATGGTCTTGTCGGCGCCCTCGGCCGGGGCAGAGACGAGGACGCGCTTGGCGCCGGCCTTCAGGTGGGCGCTGGCCTTGTCCTTGGCGGTGAAGATGCCGGTGCACTCGAAGGCGATGTCCACCTTCAGCTCGGCGTGGGGCAGGTTGGCCGGATCGCGCTCGGCCGTGACCTTGATCTTGCCCGTGCCGACGTCGATCCAATCCTCGCCCGAGGTCACCGTGCCGGGGAAGCGGCCGTGCACCGAATCGAAGCGGAACAGATGGGCGTTGGTCTCGACCGGACCGAGATCATTGATCGCCACCACTTCGATGTCCGTGCGGCCGTGCTCGATGATCGAGCGAAGAACGAGACGGCCGATGCGACCGAAACCATTGATGGCGACGCGAACGGTCATGGGGAGGCTCCTCTGAACGATTATGTTGTTGGCGTCTCAATGGAACTCTCGCGGCCCGGTTTCAACCCCGCCGCTGCGCCTTAGGCCTAACATGGCGTGAGCAAGCGTTACGGTTTGAGGCGGGCGACGGGCGTCCGGCAAGAAACACCTCTGCTGAGGTCGATTTTGGATCATTGAGCAAAATTTTTGCGACAGGGCTTGTGTGCGCCCGGCCGGTATGGTTTCTTGGCGTCAGAACAAGGAGCCCCCGTGGCCACGATGACGCGCGACATGTTGAAGGGATGCACCGCTCAGGCGGCCGCGGCCGTTCGCGCGCCGGTCGGCCTGGAAAGCACCGTATTCCTCATTCTCCTCGTACTCCTCGGCCTGCTTACGCAAGCGGCGTGGATGCACGCGACCTGACCTAGACACACTCAGGATCGCCTCGCACCACCCCGCTCCCGAAAGGAAGCGGGGTTTTTAGTGCTTGGCGGTTCAAAAAGAACCGGACCGATGACGCAAGATTCTACCTCAGAGCCCCAAAAGCCCAACGCGCGCAGCGCGGCGGTGACGGCCGGCCCGAACCGGGCCGCCGCCCGTTCGTATCTGCGCGCCGCCGGCATGCAGGACGCCGACTTCGACAAGCCGATGATCGGCATCGTCAACACCTGGTCGACGGTCACGCCGTGCAACATGCACCTGGACCGCTTGGCCAGGGATGTGCGCGCCGGCATCGTCGCGGCGGGCGGCTATCCGGTCGATTTCAACACCATCGTCGTCACCGACGGCATCTCGATGGGCACGGCCGGCATGAAGGCCTCGCTGATCAGCCGCGAGGTCGTCGCCGACTCCATCGAACTGGCCATCGAGGGGCACCAGCTGGACGGCGTGGTCTGCATCGTCGGCTGCGACAAGACGATCCCGGCGGCGGCCATGGCCTTGGCCCGGATGGATATCCCAGGCCTGGTCTACTACGGCGGCACGATCATGCCTGGCGTGATCGGGGCGAAGGAGGTCTCGGTCCAGGAGGTGTTCGAGGCCATCGGCGCCCATTCGGCCGGGACGTTGGACGACGCAGGTCTGAAGGCGGTCGAACAGGCCGTCTGCCCCGGCGCCGGCGCCTGCGGCGGCCAGTTCACGGCCAACACCATGGCCATGGCCCTGTCGGTCATGGGCATCTCGCCCATGGGCGCCAATGACGTGCCGGCGGTCGACCCCGGCAAGGCTGCCGAGGGCGAGCGCTGCGGCCGTCTGGTCGTCGAACGGGTCTTCGCCGGTGACGCCGCCCGTAAATACATCACCCGCGCCAGCCTGAAGAACGCCGCCGTCGCGGTGTCCGCCTCGGGCGGCTCGACCAACGCCGTCATGCACCTGACGGCCATCGCGGCTGAGGCCGGCGTCGATTTCGGCGTTGAGGACTGCCACCAGGCCTGCGTCGAGGCGCCGGTCATCTGCGATCTGAAGCCGGGCGGCCGTTTCCTGGCTTCGCACCTGTTCGCAGCCGGCGGCACCCGCCTGGTCACGCAGCGGATGGCCGAGGCCGGCAAGATCGTGAACACCCCCACCGTCAGCGGCCGCAGCCTGTTCGCCGAGGCGGCCGAGGCCGAGGAAACCCCCGGCCAGGTGGTCGTGACCACCTTCGACGCCCCGGTCATGGACCGCGGCAGCTTCGCCGTCATCTACGGCGACGTCGCCCCTGAGGGCGCGGTCATCAAGCTGACCGGGCACAAGGTCGATAAGTTCGAAGGTCCGGCCTGCGTCTTCGACAGCGAAGAAGACGCCTTTCATGCCGTCCAGGACGGTTCGGTCGGCGAGGGCGACGTCATCATCATCCGCTACGAAGGGCCCAAGGGCGGCCCGGGCATGCGCGAAATGCTGCAGGTCACCGCCGCCCTGAAGGGTCGCAAGATCGACAATGTCGCCCTGCTGACCGACGGCCGATTCTCGGGCGCCAGCTACGGTTTCGTCGCTGGCCACGTCTCGCCGGAAGCCGCCGTCGGCGGCCCGATCGCTCTCATTCGCGATGGTGACCGCATCACCATCGACGTCACCAACCGTCGGATCGACGTCAATGTCGATCTGGCGACGCGCCGGGCGGGCTTTACGCCCCACGTGGTCCGCCCGGCGCGAGGTGTCTTCGCCAAATACCGCGCCTCGGTCGCCTCGGCGGCCCAGGGCGCAGTCACCATCCCCAACCCGCCGCCGGCCCAGATCCCCGATTTTGGCCAGGCGTCTCACAAATCCACTGCTGCTCAGGACGCCTGAATTCTCATGGCCATCACCATCTACACCAACGAAGACATCAAGCCGGGCGCCATCGCCGGTCAGCGCATCGCCATCATCGGCTATGGCTCGCAGGGGCGCGCCCATGCGCAGAACCTGAAGGACAGCGGCCATGACGTGGTCGCCGGCGTCCGCCATGGCGGCACGGGCTGGAAACACGCCACGGCCGACGGCGTCCCGACCGCCGAGCCGGCCGAAGCCGTCAAGGGCGCCGACATCATCGCCATCCTGACCCCCGACATGGTCCAAGGCGACGTCTATCGCGACATCATCGAGCCGAACGCCAAGGAAGGCTCGGCCCTGCTGTTCGCCCACGGCTTCTCGATCATCTACGAGCGCATCACCCCGCGTCCCGACATGGACGTGATCCTGGTTGCGCCCAAGGGACCGGGCGATCTGGTCCGTCGCGAGTTCCAGCGCGGTCGCGGCGTGCCTTCGCTGTTCGCCATCGAGAAGGACGTGACCGGCAAGGCCCGCGATCGGGCCATGGGCTATGCCAAGGGCAATGGCGGCGCGACCGGCGGCCTGCTGGAAACCACCTTCCGCGAAGAGACCGAGACCGATCTGTTCGGCGAACAGGCCGTCCTGTGCGGCGGCGCCAAGGAGTTGGTGATGCAGGGCTTCAACACCCTGGTCGAGGCCGGCTACCAGCCCGAGATCGCCTATTTCGAATGCCTGCACGAGCTGAAGCTGATCGTGGACCTGTTCTACGAAGGCGGCATCTCGAAGATGCACCACTTCATCTCTGAGACGGCCAAATACGGCGCCGTCGCCAGCGGCCCGCGCGTCGTCAACGAAGAGACCAAGGCCCGCATGAAGACCATCCTGGACGAGATCCAGGACGGAACCTTCGCGCGCAACTGGATCGCCGAGAACGAGGCCGGCAAGCCGCAGTACGAGGCCTGGCTGAAGGCGGACCGCGAAAGCCAGATCGAACAGGTCGGCGCCCGTCTGCGCGAGCGGATGGCCTGGCTGAACACGCCCAAGTCCGAAGCGGCCTGAGCCCAAGCGTAAAGACCGGATGACCCTGATGACCGCCGCCGCCTTCAAATCCTCAGCCGAGGCCGCCCCGCAATCGGGGGCGCGCCTGCTGGTCTCCACCCTGGAGCGGCTGGGCGTGGAGGTGGTGTTCGGTTATCCGGGCGGCGCCATCATGCCGGTCTATGACGCCCTGGCCGGGTCCAAGCTGAAGCACATCCTGGTCCGCCACGAGCAGGGCGCGGCCTTCGCCGCCGACGCCTATGCGCGCAAGAGCGGCAAGGTCGGGGTGTGCATGGCCACCTCCGGCCCGGGCGCCACCAATCTGATCACCGGCATCGCCAATGCGATGATGGATTCGGTGCCGATGGTCTGCATCACCGGCAATGTGGCCCAGGGCCTGATGGGCACCGACGCCTTCCAGGAGATCGACATCCTGGGCGTCACCCTGCCGATCGTGAAACACTCGATCCTGGTCCGCGACGCGGCCGAGGTTCCGGCCGCCATTGAGGAGGCCTTCCATATCGCCGCCTCGGGCCGCCCTGGTCCGGTCCTGGTCGATCTGCCCAAGGACGTGCAGTTCGCCACGACCAGCGACGACTACGGCTTCCACATTCCCAACGAGACGCCGCGCATCGATCACGACGCCATCGCCGCCGCCGAAGCCGCGATTCGCGCCGCCAAGAAGCCGCTGGTCTATATCGGCGGCGGGGTGAAGATCGGCCGTGCGACCGAGGCCCTGCGCGCGTTCGTCGCCGCGACCGGCATTCCGCAGGTCTCGACCCTGAACGCCCTGGGCACCATCCCGACCGATGCGCCCGGCATGCTGGGCATGCTGGGCATGCACGGCGCCCGCGCCGCCAATCATGCGGTGCAGGACAGCGACCTGCTGATCGTCGTCGGCGCCCGGTTCGACGACCGCGCGACGGGCAAGCTGGCCGAGTTCGCGCCCAACGCCCGGATCGTCCATTTCGATATCGACGCCTCTGAAGTCGGCAAGCTGCGGGCGGCCAATGTCGCCGTCGTCGGCGAGCTGAAGGACGGGATCGAGGCCCTGACGGCGCGGCTGGCCGGCGGCCCGGTCCTGGACATCCAGTCGTGGTCGGTCGAATGCGCCCAGGCCGCCGCCGTCGGCGCCTATCGCTATGACGCGCCGGGCGAGGGGGTCTATGCCCCGGCTCTGCTGAAAGAAGTGTCGGAAGCGGCCGGCGATGATTTCGTCGCCGCCTGCGACGTGGGCCAGCACCAGATGTGGGCGGCCATGCACTGCCGCTTCTCGCGGCCCGAAGCCCACATCACCTCGGGCGGCCTGGGCGCCATGGGCTTCGGCCTGCCCGCAGGCATCGGCGCCAAGCTGGCCGATCCGTCGGCGACGGTCGTCACCATCGCCGGCGACGGCGGCTTCATGATGAACATCCAGGAGCTGGCGACGCTGAAGCGTTACGGCATCCCGCTGAAGATCGTGCTGATCGACAATTCCTCGCTGGGCCTGGTGCGCCAGTGGCAGGAGCTGTTCTTCGCCGAGAACTATTCCGAGATCGACCTGTCCGACAATCCGGACTTCGTGAAGGTGGCCGAGGCCTTTGGCATCGAGGCCTTCCGTATCGATCGCCGTGATCAGGTGTCCGAAGGCATCCAGCGCCTGCTGGCCGCCGAAGGCCCCTGCCTGGCCCATGTGGTCATCGATTCCCGAGACAATGTCTGGCCGCTGGTTCCGCCGGGCAAGAGCAACGCCGAAATGATGGAGGGCTCCTGAGATGAGCAACACGATCCACATCCAGATCGACCGTGCAGACGGTTCGCTTCAGCGTCTCATCGGCCTTGTGGAACGCCGCGGCTTCCACATCGACGGCATGAACATGGCCGACGAGGGAACCTTCCGCCGCATCGCCCTGACCGTGCGCGGCCGCGACGCCGGCCGGTGCATGGAAAATCTGGGCCGCCAGATCGACCGCCTGTTCGGCGTCCGCCGCATCGGCAACGACATTATTCAATCCGAGGCCGCGTAATGACCGCCGAAAAAGTACGAGTATCCGGCGTATCCCGAACTGAGGAGATCGCCGCCGACCCCAACCGGGTCATCGTCTTCGACACGACGATGCGGGACGGGGAACAGGCGCCGGGCTTCTCCATGAGCGCCCAAGCCAAGGTGAAGATGGCCCAGGTCCTGAAGGACCTGGGCGTTGACGTTATCGAGGCCGGCTTCGCCGCCGCCTCGCCGGGCGACGAAGACTGCATCCGCCGCGTGGCCGGCGAGGTCGAAGGGCCGATCTTCTGCTCCCTGTCGCGCGCCAACGAAAAGGACATCGACGCCACCTTCCGCGCCCTGCAACCGGCGCCCAAGTCGCATCGTCGCTGCCACACCTTCATCGGCACCAGCCCGATCCACCGCACCGCCAAGCTGAAGATGTCCACCAACGAGGTGCTGTCGACGGCCGTCCGCTCGGTCGAATACGCCGCCAGCCTGTTCGACGACGTCGAGTTCTCCGCCGAGGACGCCTTCCGCACCGAGCCCGAATTTCTGGCCGATGTGCTGGAGGCCGCCGCCGACGCCGGCGCCCGGACCCTGAACGTGCCCGACACTGTCGGCTACGCCACCCCGGAAGAGGTGCGCGAGACCTTCCGCGCCCTGGCGGTGCGGATTCACAAGCGCCATCCCCATGTGATCTTCTCGGCCCACTGCCACGACGACCTGGGCATGGCGGTCGCCAACTCCCTGGCCGCCGTCGAGGGCGGCGCGCGTCAGGTCGAGGGCGCGATCAACGGCATCGGCGAACGGGCCGGCAACGCCTCGATCGAAGAAGTCATCATGGCTCTGAAGGTCCGCGAAGACCGCTATGGCGTCACCACCGGGGCCGACAGCCGCCATCTGGTTCGCGCCTCTAAGATCCTGTGCGAGATCACCGAGACGGTCATCGCCCGCAATAAGTCGGTGGTCGGCATCAACGCCTTCGCCCACGAGGCCGGCATCCATCAGCACGGCATGCTGGCCGACAGCCGCACCTATGAGATCATGCGGCCCCAGGACGTGGGCTTCGAGGGCAGCTGGTTCGTGCTGGGCAAACACTCCGGCCGCCACGCCATCGCCAAGCGCGCCGAGACCATCGGCCGTCCCATTGAGGGCGAGCGGCTGGTTGCGGTGGTCGCCGGCTTCAAGCAGCGCGCCGACCAGATCGGCGAGATCAGCGACGCCGAACTGATCGCCATCATCGACCGCGTCGACGGCGTGACGGTGGCCCAGTATGCCTAATCCTAAAACCCTGTTCGACAAGGTCTGGGACGCCCACGTCGTGCGGTCCGAGACGGCCGACACGCCGGGAGTTCTGTATATCGACCTGCACCTGGTCCACGAGGTCACGAGCCCGCAGGCCTTCAGCGAGATCGAGGCGCGCGGTCTGAAAGTGCGCCGTCCCGACCGCACCTACGCCACCCTGGACCATTCGACCCCGACCCTGCCGGCGGGGCTGAACGGGCTGAAGCCCTATGTCACCGCTCAGGCCGAGGCCCAGGTGCATCGGCTGGAGAAGAACTGCGCCGCCCATGGCGTGCCGCTGGCCGGCTGGGACTCCGACGACCGGGGCGTGGTCCACGTCATGGGACCGGAGCTGGGTCTGACCCAACCGGGCATGACCGTGGTCTGCGGCGACAGCCATACCGCCACCCACGGCGCCTTCGGGGCCCTGGCCTTCGGCATTGGCACCTCCGAGGTCGGCCATGTCCTGGCGACCCAGTGCCTGTTGCAGCGCAAGGCCAAGGCCATGCGGGTGACGGTGGACGGGCAACTGCAGCCCGGCGTGTCGGGCAAGGACGTCGCCCTGGCCGTAATCGCCGCCATCGGCTTCGGCGGCGGCACCGGCTATGTCATCGAATACGCCGGCGAGGCGGTGCGGTCCCTGGACATGGAAGGGCGGATGACCCTGTGCAACATGTCCATCGAGGCGGGCGCCCGCGCGGGCATGATCGCCCCTGACCAGACCACCATCGACTGGCTGCGCGGCCGTAAGCACGTCCCCGCCGACTATCCGGCGGCGACGGCCGAATGGCTGAAGCTGGCGACGGATCCGGGCGCGAGCTTCGACAAGGAAGTCGTCATCGACGGCGCCGCCATCCGTCCCATGGCGACCTGGGGCACGACGCCAGACGCCGGCGCGCCGATCGGCACGCCCGTGCCCCAGCCCCAGTCGGACAGCGACCGCAAGGCCATCGCCTATATGGGCTTCACGGCCGGCGAGGCGACGACCAGCCAGCCGGTGGACGTGGTCTTCATCGGCTCCTGCACCAACGGCCGTCTGCCCGATCTGCGCGCCGCCGCCGAGGTGCTGCGCGGCCGCAAGGTCAAGCCGGGCCTGCGCATGCTGGTGGTTCCCGGTTCGGAGGCCGTGCGCCGCGACGCCGAGGCGGAAGGCCTGCACGAGGTCTTCATCGCCGCCGGGGCCGAATGGCGTATCCCCGGCTGTTCGATGTGTATCGCCATGAACGGGGATTTCGTCGCGCCGGGTCAGCTGGCCGTCTCGACCTCGAACCGCAATTTCGAAGGCCGCCAGGGCAAGGACGCCCGCACCATCCTGGCCAGTCCCGCGACGGCGGCGGCGACGGCGGTGGCCGGGGTGCTGACCGATCCGCGCGTCTTTTTGAGCGAGGCGGCCGCCCTCAAGCAGCCGAGCGCCGCGCGCGAGACGGTAGGAGCGCAAAATGTCTGAGCCCTTCCAGGTCCTGACCTCTCGCACGGTGACGCTCAGCCAGGCCAATATCGACACGGACCAGATCATTCCCGCGCGCTTCCTGACCACGACCTCGCGCGAGGGGCTGGGCAAGGCGGCCTTTTATGACTGGCGCTATGAGACGGATGGATCGGAAAAGCCTGAGGCCATCCTGAACCGCATCGATCCGGCCGAGCATCGCATCCTGCTGGCGGGCAAGAATTTCGCCTGCGGCTCCTCTCGCGAACACGCCCCCTGGGCTCTGCACGACTACGGGTTCCGGGCGGTGATATCGACCGAGATCGCTGACATTTTTACATCTAACGCGTTGAAAAACGGCTTGCTGCCCATCGTCGTCAGCCAGGACGTGTGGGACGATCTGGCGTCGCAACCGGATCAGCCGGTCACGATCGACCTCCAGGCTAACCAGATCCGACGCGGCAATGCCCAGCCCGTGTCCTTCGGGGTCGAATCCTTCGCACGCGAATGCCTGCTGAACGGGGTGGACACCCTGGGCTGGCTGCAATCAAACCTGCCTGAGATCGAAGCCTATGAGCGTTCGAGAGAGACCATCTGATGCCCCACACCGCCCCCAAGACCTATAATATCGTCCTGCTGCCCGGCGATGGCGTCGGGCCGGAGGTGACGCGCGCCGCGCGCGATGTGCTGGCGGTCATCGGCGACTTCTACGGCCACAGCTTCAACTTTTCCGAACATCTGATCGGCGGCGCCGCAATAGACGAGACGGGCGAGCCCCTGCCGGAGGCGACCCGCGCGGCTTGCGTCGCCGCCGACGCGGTTCTGCTGGGCGCCGTCGGCGGTCCCAAATGGGACGGCGGCAAGCGTCGGCCCGAGGAAGGCCTGTTGGCGATCCGCAAGGCCATGGGCCTGTTCGCTAATCTCCGGCCGCTGCAGGTGTCCCCGGTGATGGCGCACCGTTCGCCGCTGAAGAAGGAGATCGTCGAGGGCGTCGATCTGATCGTCTTCCGCGAACTGACGGGCGGCGTCTATTTCGGCGAGAAGACCCGCACCGCCGATCGCGCCACCGACCTGTGCGAATACACGGTGCCGGAGATCGAGCGCGTCACCCGCGCCGCCTTCCAGACGGCGCGCCAGCGCCGCGGCAAGGTGACCTCGGTCGACAAGGCTAATGTCATGGAGACCAGCCGCCTGTGGCGCGAGGTGGTGACTCGCATCCACGCCGAAGAATTTCCAGAGATCGCGCTGGAGCACGCCCTGGTCGATTCCATGGCCATGCACCTGATCCGCAAGCCCCGCGAATACGACGTCATCCTGACCGAGAACATGTTCGGCGACATCCTGTCGGACGAGATCTCGGTGCTGGGCGGCTCGATCGGCCTGTTGCCGTCGGCGTCGCTGGGCACGGAAGGGCCGGGCCTGTTCGAACCGATTCACGGCTCGGCGCCGGACATCGCCGGACAGGACCTGGCCAATCCGGTCGGGACCATCCTTTCGGCGGCCCTGCTGCTGCGTCACAGCCTGAAGCTGGAGGACGAGGCTGATTCCATCGAGGCCGCCGTGGCGGCTGTCCTCGCCGCCGGCGCCGTCACCGCAGATCTGGGTGGGGCGCTGGGCACCCGCGCCGCGACCGAGGCTGTCATCGACGCGATCCGGGCGATTCACTGGGCGGCGGCGCACCGGGTGCAAATGCACTGGGCGTGACCACATCCGGGTCCGAAATTCGTACCGCAAACGCTCTTGGGCTGAACACGAACCGATTCAGAAAGTCCTGCATGACGCACGGATCGTGCGGGGCTTTCTTTTTTCTTAATGACCGTTGCAAGAAAGTTGCACCGTTTACGGTCAAGCCTCTTGCGTCAAAGGCATTTGCAGTAAAACCTTCGCATCTGCGAGATTGCTAAGGGGGATTTTTGCTCATGTCGCGTGTCTGGAATCGACTTCCGGGAGCCGCCGCGCTCCTGCTTCTGACCATCGGGCTGTTTTATGCGGGCGGGGCCTTCGCCCAGACCCCCGAGGCCGCTCCCGCGCTTCTGGCGCACCAGTCAGCGCTCGAACTGGACAGTGCGGGCACAGCCTGGCTGGGGACGTCGACGGCCCTGGTCCTGCTGATGACCCTGCCGGGCCTGGCCCTGTTCTACGGCGGCATGGTGCGCCGCAAAAACGTCATCGCCACCATCACCCAATCAGTCGGCGTCTTCGCCGTCGTGTCGCTGGTCTGGTTCATAGCCGGCTACAGCATCGCCTTCGGCGCCAACCCGGATGCGGCGCTTCAGCCCTACGTCGGCGGCATTGAGATGCTGTTCCTCAACGGCGTGACCCTGGGCACGGCCAACAGCCTGCTGACGGGCATTCCCGAATATCTGTTCATCGCCTTCCAGATGACCTTCGCCATCATCACCCCGGCCCTGGTCACCGGCGCCTTCGCCGAGCGGATGAAATATTCGGGTCTGCTGCTGTTCACAGCCCTGTGGTCGCTGCTGATCTATTCGCCCATCTGTCACTGGGTGTGGGGTGGCGGCTTCCTCGGTTCGGCCGGCGTACTGGACTTCGCCGGGGGCGCGGTCGTTCACGTCAACTCGGGCGTGGCTGGTCTGGTCTGCGCCATCTTCCTCGGTCGTCGTAAGGGTTATGGCGCCGAACCGATCATCGCTCACAACCCTGTCTTGACCATGATCGGCGCCTCGCTGCTGCTGGTCGGCTGGATCGGCTTCAACGCCGGTTCGGCGGGCGCCGCCAACGACCTGATGGCCGTCGCCCTGCTGAACACCGTCCTGGCCGCCGCCGCCGCCGCCCTGACCTGGAAGATCATCGAACTGATCGAGAAGAAGAAGGTCTCGCTGATCGGCATGCTGTCGGGCGTGGTCGCCGGTCTGGTCGCCATCACCCCGGCGGCCGGGTTCGTCGATCCCAAGGGCGCTGTCATCATCGGCCTGATCGCCGGTCCGGTCTGCTACATCTCGTCGGTCTGGATCAAGAAACTGCTGCGCTATGACGACTCTCTCGACGCCTTCGGCATCCACGGCGCCGGAGGTCTGATCGGCGCCCTGCTGACCGGCGTGTTCGCGACCACCGCGATCAACAGCCTGTCGGAAGGGGCCAACATCGGCACTCAGGCCCTCGGCCTGGCCTGGACCATCGCCTACAGCGCAGTTGGCACCTTCGTCATCCTCATCATCTGCAAGTTCACTACGGGCCTGCGCGTGAGCGAAGCGGAAGAAACCGCCGGTCTGGACACCTCGCTGCACGGCGAGAGCCTGGACCACTGAGTAGCGTTCTGGCGCAGCCCGCCGGCTGCGCCAGAATTCACCGGCATCCTGTCGGTCTATAACAATGTTTAAAAACAAGGGGATATGATATGAGCCTGAAGTTTCTCGGATCGGCTGCCGCTGTTGCTCTGGCGGCGGGACTGACCGCTCTCGCTGCTCCTGCCTCGGCAGCGGATCCGGAGTTCTCCGCGAACATCGGCGTCGTTAGCGACTACGTGTTCCGTGGCTTTAGCCAGACCAACGAAAACCCCGCCCTGCAGGGCGGGGTGGACATGACCTATGGGTCCTTCTACGCGGGCGTCTGGGGCTCGAACGTCGATTTCGGCGACGACACAGGCGCTGAAGTCGATATCTACGGCGGCTATCGTACCGAGGCTGCGGGCTATGCGCTCGACTTCGGCGTGATCGGCTATCTGTATCCTAAGGAACCCGACGACGCTGACTACAACTATGTGGAGTTCAAGGCAGCAGCCTCGCGGGCCATCGGTCCGGCCAGCCTCGGCGCGGCGGTCTATTATTCGCCCGACTTTTTTGGCGCTGACGAGGCCGCTACCTACGTCGAACTGAACGGCGCCGTTTCGCCGATCGAGAAAGTCACGATCTCGGGCGCTGTGGGTCAGCAGTTCCTGGACGTCACCGACGATTACGCAACCTGGAACATCGGGGCGACTTACGCCTTCGACGACAGTGTCGGTTTCGACGTCCGCTATCACGACACGGACGTAGAGGGCGTTCCGGGCGCCTATGACCGGTTCGTGGCCGGGATCAAGTTCACCTTCTGATCGATCCGTCGGACTATAATATGCAGGCCCCGGAGAGTGATCTCCGGGGCCATTTCGTATCAGTGGGCGTAACGGCTCGCGACCGGGTCATATCGGTCCCAGACCTTGCCGTCGGCCAGGGACCGCAGCAGCTTCAGATATTCGGCATGGGTCCAAGCCAGGGGCGTGGCCGAATCCGTGTTCTGGCCCAGGGTGTAGTCGTGGGCCGTGGGATCGCCAACCCCGTCCCAGACCTGTTCGGCCAGCATCAGGCCGTCGTTGGCGAACCGCTCCATGCCGCGCACATAGGTCTGGCGGATGGCCGCGATATCTGCCGCGGACGGCGTCCCGTTCACGCTGACGCGGGCCAGTTCATAATGGCCGCGTTCCCCGGTGAAGAAAGGCCAGACCCGGCCGCGCTGGCCGGGGCTCATCTCGCCGCCGACGCCATAGTTGGCGCCGGTGACGTGATCCTCGCCGTAGCCATCGACGCCGTAGCGCCGCCAGCCAGGCGTCTTGTCCCCTTCAGGCCCGAAGTCGTAGCGGACGCGGTACAGGTCCTCCAGGCTCTGATCATCATAGACGGGCAGGGTGGACAGGATGTGCGGGTCGTCGGCCTTGCGCACGCCGTACCGGACCAGTTCCAGGAAGCCGCCGTCCACCACACGATCCTCAGCCGGGGCGATCTGGCCGTTGGCGGCGCCGATCGGGGCCTTGTCGTTCGGGTTCTCGTTTTGGGTGATGCGGATGTAGTAGCGACCGTCGCCGAAGTCGCCGGTGGTGGTGAACATCCGCTCTTCGATCTTGGACGCATAGCTGTCGGCGGCGGCCTGGTAGCGGGTCGCGCCCTTCGCATCGCCCGAGGCGCGGGCCATTTCGGCGGCGACCGTCAGGCCGGCGACCACGGCTGCGGTGCTGGACGGGGAATAGCCCTGCTGCTCCTCCCAGCGTTCCTGCTGGGTGAAGGGCGGCTTGATCTCGGCCTCGTTCCACAACAGGCCGACCCTGCCGCCGTCGACCAGGAAGTCGGCGGCCGGTTTCAGCATGGACCGATAGTGGTCGGCCATTTCCGCATCGGACAGCCAGCCCATCTTCCACAGACGATAACCCAGCATGATCGGCATGGCCGTCTGGTCCAGTTGAACCGCGACCCACTCCAGTTCGCCATCGACGTGGGTCTTCTGCAGGAACCAGCCGCCGACGCCAGTATTGCCGGGTGTGTTAGGTCCGACCTGCACCTGCGGCAGATAGTTGAAGGCCGCCAGCGGCGTCTCCCTGTCGCCCAGAGCCGCCAGGGCCATGGCTACCTGATAGAAGTCGCGCGGCCAGACCGCCTTGTAGCCGGTCGAGGATTTCGACGCGTCCACCGTGTCGCCCCAGGGGTTGGACAGCGACGCGATCAGGGCGCCGGCGTGGGTGCGGTCCTCCTGCACCTTCAGCATCAGGGCCGAGGCATAGGCCAGCTTGCCCCCGTCGGTCGCCTGTTCGGCGATGCGCGGCAGCTCGCTTAGCGAGGCGACATAATCCTCCCAACCCGCGCGCTCACCTTCGCCGTTGAAGCGGGCCAGCACCTCGTCCAGTCCGGTGGCGAAAGCGCCGTCCGCCGCCGCCTGGGCCGCCGCCTCGCTGTCGCCGAAGCCGATGACGAAGTCGCGCTGAACGCTCTGGCCCATGCGCAGGCGCGGCAGGGCGCCGGTCATCATCGTATTGCCCGCCGTCTCGCCGGTCGAACCATAGGTCCAGTCCAGCTTTCCGTCCTTCAGGTCGGTCAGGCCGTCCGACGCGCCGACGAAGCCGACGCTGGCCGCAGTGAAGGCCTCGCTGGGCTTCAGCACCAGATGGGTCGAACCTTCCCAGGCGTGGAAGCCCTGGGGCGTGACGGCGCCGCGATCATCCACCCCGGTGTTGGCGATGTGCGGCTCCAGCAGAAGATAGGGCGTGGCCTCGCCGCTCAGGGCCGTGATGACGACCCGCAGCACCAGGGCGTTGCGGTCGGGGTCGGTGAAGATGCGCTTCTCGATCTCGAACCGGCCGGCCTTGTCGCGGGTCGTGACCTTGTAGGCGGGGGACAGCGGACGCCCCTCCGCGTCCACGTGCAGGTATTCGGTCTTGGCCGTGGTGTCGTCGCCTTCCAGCGCCAGACCGTCCGGCGTGACGACGGCGAAGCGCAGCGCCTTGATCTGGGCCTCGTGGATCAGGCCGTACATGGTCTCGGTCAGGACGCCGTCGGCGATGGAAAACCAGACCTTGGACACCGCCCCGGTCGGGCCGCCGTCGCGATATTGGCCGTCTACATAGGCCTCGTAGGACGCGCCGGCGCCGGTCTTGGCGGCGCTGGACCAGGTCGGCAGATCGCCCGGTGCGCCTGGCGCGACGGACTGTGCAGACGCGGCCGAGGCGACGGCTAGACCGGCGGCGCCGGCCAGGCAGAGGGTTTTGAAATTACGCATGGAGAAGCCTCACGGGTTGCGCGTGGGGGAGGGGGAATGTTCGCGCACCAGCAGGGCGCTCGCCGCCGCCAGCACGAAGGAGACGGCCCCGAGCACCAGGGCCCAGATGGCCTGGCCGTCGAACAGGGTCTTCAGGATCAGGCCCAGGACGGTGGCGGCCAGCAGTTGCGGCACGACGATGAAGATGTTGAAGACGCCCATATAGACGCCCATCTTCCGGTCCGGCACCGCCGCCGACAGGATGGCGTAGGGCATGGAGACGATCGAGGCCCAGGCGAAGCCGACGCCGATCATCGGCAGCCACAGCAGGCCCGGATCGCGGATGACGAAGACCCCGAACAGGCCCGCCGCGCCCAGCAGCAGCATCAGGGCGTGGGTCGCCTTGCGGCCGATGCGCTGGGCCAGGACCGGCAGGGTGAAGGCCGCCAGGGCCGCCACGCCGTTATAGACCCCGAACAGAACCCCGACCCAGTCGGCCCCGGCGGCATAGGCGGCCGAGGTCGTGTCGGTCGTGCCGAAATGGACACGGGTGACGGCGGCGGTGGTGTAGATCCACATGGCGAACAGGGCGAACCAGCTGAAGAACTGAACGACCGCCAGGCCGCGCATCGTGGCGGGCATGCGGAAGATGTCGTTCAGGATCTCGGTGGCGGCGTTGACCATGCGGCGGCGCTGCATCATGCCGACCGCGATCTGCAGCAGGCCGAAACCGGCGAAGAAGCCGGCGAGAACCAGCAACTCCTTTTCCAGGTTCAGCACGCCGATCAGCGCGAAGCCCAGCGCGCCCAGCACGGCGCAGACCAGACCGGACATCAGCCAGGCCTGGACGCTGCGGGCGGGCGCCTCTGGACCGTCATCGACGGGTTCGGCGCCCAGCGCAGCCTGCTTGGCGCGTTCGAAGGCGGCGATCTGTTCGGGGCTGTATTCTCTCGTGCTCAGCACGGTCCACAGCACGGCCGAGAACAGGCCGGCGGCGCCGACATAGAAGGCGATCTTGACCGACAGGGGCACGACCCCCGCCTCGGCCGTCGAGACCACGCCGAACACGTTGGACAGCAGCCACGGCAGGACCGAGGCGAAGACCGCCCCGGCGCCGATGAAGAAGCTCTGCATCGCATAGCCGGCGGTGCGCTGCTCCTCCGGCAGATTGTCGCCGACGAAGGCGCGGAACGGCTCCATGGTGATATTGATCGAGGCGTCCATGATCCAAAGCATGGCCGCGGCGAACCACAGGCCGGGGCTGTTGGGCATGGCGATCAGGGCCAGGGTGGTGGCGATGGCGCCGACCAGGAAATAGGGACGCCGACGCCCGAACCGGGTCCAGGTCCGGTCGCTGAAATGGCCGATGATCGGCTGGATCAGGAGGCCTGTCAGCGGCGCGGCGATCCACAGGATGGCCAGGCTGTCGACCTCGGCGCCCAGGGTCTGGAAGATCCGGCTGGTGTTGGCGTTCTGCAGGCCGAAGCCGATCTGGATGCCGAAGAAGCCGACGCACATGTTCCAGATCGCCAGGCCGGACAGGCGCGGGCGGTGGGCGAGAAGGCTCATCTGCGGCGCGCCCTGCCGACCGGCACGAAGCGGATCGCCTGGCCGCCGCCGGGCGCCAGGGCCAGGGTCAGGACGTCCGCCGACGTCACCTCGCGCTGCTCGATGACGATGTCCTCGCGCTTGCTGCGATAGTCGGCCTCCGGCCCGTCGCGGTAGATCTCGGCGCGATAGCGCCGCCCGTCGTCCAGGAAGTCGAGGTGGGCGGCCAGAACGCGCGGATGCTCGTCGGTGATGGCGCCCAGGGCCCAGACGTCCGACGCCCGGTCCTTGCGCGCAATGGCGACATAGTCGCCGATCTCGGCCGCCAGCACCCGGGTCTCGGCCCAGTCGCAAGGCACGTCCTTGATGAACTGGAACGGGCCGGGATTGGCCTCGTAGTTCACCAGCAGATCGGCGGCCATCTGGATCGGGCTGTAGATGACGACATAGAGGGCCAGTTGCTTCGCCCAGGTCGTCTGCACGCCGCCGGGGCTGCGCGTCTCCATGCCGAAGATGCCGGGGGTGTAGTCCATCGGCCCGGCCAGCAGGCGGGTGAAGACCAGATTCGGTTCGTGCTCGGGCGGATTGCCGGGGTTGCCCCAGGCCGAATATTCCATGCCTCGCTGGCCCTCGCGGCTGATGATGTTCGGATAGGTGCGGCGCAGGCCCGTATCCTTGAACGGCTCATGGGCGTTGATCGCCACCTTGTGCCGCGCGCCGGCCTCGACGACCTTCATATGATGCTGGGCCATCGCCTGGCTCTCGTGCCAGGCCATGACCATCTGCCCGTCCGGCCCGGCGACGCGGGCGCCTTGGGCGTCCGCCACATAGCCGGTCTTCACCGAATGGACGCCCAGCCGTTCGTACAGGGCCATGGCCGGTTCGAGCTGCTGCTCATAGTGGAAGGCGTTGCCGCCGGTCTCGTGGTGGCCGATCAGCTGCACGCCCTTGGACCGGGCATGGGCGCAGACCGCCTCGATGTCGAAATCGGGATAGGCCTCGGTGAAGCTGAAGTCCGAACCATTGGCGAACCACTGGCCGTCCCAACCCTTGTTCCAGCCCTCGACCAGAACCCCGCCGAAGCCATGCTGGGCCGCGAATTCGATGTGTTTGATCGCGTTCTCGGTCGTCGCGCCGTGCTTGGGGCCGGAGTTCCAGCTCTTCAGCTCCAGGTGCATCTCCCACCAGACGCCGACGTATTTCATCGGCTTGAACCACGACACGTCGCCCAGCTTGTTGGGCTCGTTCAGGTTCAGGATCAGGCTGGACTCGATCAGGCCCGCCGCGTTGTCCGACACCTGCAGCGTCCGCCACGGCGTATTGAACGGCGCCTGGCGCACCACGGCGGCGTTGGTCAGGCCCGGCGTCAGCTGGGCGCGGAACTTCGTCTCCTCCGACCGGCGCAGGTTCATGCCGGCGTAGTCGATGCAGGCGGCCTCGTGGATCGAGACGTGCAGGCCCGACTGGCCCTTGACCGTCATCGGCGTCTGGGCGCTGCCGACCGCGCTGATCGGCGTGCGGCTGTAGAGGTATTCCTCGCGGTTCCATTCCCAGGCCGGGCACCACAGGGCCTCGCCGTCTTCGGCCAGGTTGAACTCGGTGATCTCCGAACCGATGCGGACCGTCTTCAGCGCGGCCTGATCCGGGAATTCGTAGCGGAAGCCCACGCCGTCGTCATACAGGCGGAATACCACGTCCACGCGGCGTTGCAGGCCGGCGGTCTCGGCGTAGCTGACCCGCCATTCGTTATAGTGGTTGCGGATGAAGCGACGTTCGCCCCACGGCTGCTCCCAGGTGTCGTCCATGGTCACGGGCTGACCGGCGGTGATCGCCAGACCGCGCTCCAGCGCCGGGGCGTCGGTCAGCAGGAAGCCCAGCTTCGACGGGGCGACGACCATCCGGCCCTGACGCAGGACGGCGTACATCGGCCGGCCGTCGTTGTCGGTAAAGGCCTCGACCGTCAGGACGCCGCCGGGCGAGCTGGCACGGGCATGGGTCGGCGTGGTCTGGGCGCGAACGCCCGTCGCGCCGAAGGCCAGGATCGAGGCGCCGCCGAGGGCCAGGAAGGATCTACGCTTCATCATCGGAACTCCGTTACGCCGCCTCTTGCCAACCGCCGCGAACGGTGGCTGAAATGTTTGCAGAAAAATTTGCAGTCAGAACAGACTGTGCTGGGGACCCGCGACCTTGAGCCGCAAGACCACTCGACTTGAAGACATTGCGCGCCTGGCCGGGGTGTCGGTCGCCACCACCTCCCGGGCGCTGAACGACAGCCCCGCCGTCAACGACCGCACCAAACAGCTGATCTGGAAGCTGGCGAAGGAGCACGACTATCCGTTCCGCCGCTACATGCCCGCCGGCCCGATCGGGGCCCAGGGCACGATCGCCCTGGTGACGCCGCGGCCTCAGGGTCGGGAAGGCCGGATCTCCGACCCCTTCTTCCTGGAGCTTCTGGCCGGGGTGGGCGAGGCGGCGCGCGAACGCGGCTGCGACCTGCTGATGAGCCATATCTCGCCGGCCACCTATGACGAGCTGGCGGCGGCGATGAACACCAGCCGCGCCGACGGCGTGATCTTCCTGGGCCAGTCCAGCCTGCACGGCGCCTTCAACCGGCTGGCGGCGGGCGATCATCGGTTCGTGGTCTGGGGCGCCGACCTGCCCGAACAGGACTACTGCTCCATCGGCTCGGACAATTTCTCGGGCGGTCGGCGCGCGACCGCGCATCTGGCGCGGCTGGGGCGCACGCGGATCGTGTTCTTGGGCGATCTGGATCCGCCCGAGGCGATGCAGAGGCACCGGGGCTATCTGGAGGCGCTGGAGACGGCGGGTCTGTCCGTTGACGCCGAACTGATCGTCCCCGCCCATTTCGAGGTCGAGTCCGCCGAGGCGGCCGTGGACGCCCTGGTTCGCCGGGGCGTGCGGTTCGACGGCGTCGTGGCGGCGTCCGACCAGATCGCCCTGGGCGCGGTGCGCGCGCTGGAGCATGCCGGACTGACCGTGCCGGGCGACGTCTCGGTGATCGGCTTCGACAATGTGCCCTTCAGCCGCTACTCGCGCCCGGCCCTGTCCACCATCGCCCAGGACACGATGAAGGCCGGCCGACTGATGGTGTCCAAACTGCTGGACCACGGGGGCGCGACCGCCGGTCGGTCGGAACGCGTTCCCACCGACCTGATCGTGCGCGAGACCTGTGGCGGCTGATCGGCTCATGCCAGTCTGAAGACCCGCCCGGCGAGCGGCGGCAGGGCGTCGCCGCCGACGAAGTTGATCGCCTCGATCTGCGTCGCCCCGGCCGGCGGGCTCCAGCGCACTGTGTCGTGGCCCAGGTTGAAGACGCACAGCAGCCGTTCGTGCGAGCCGCCCCGCTCATGGCGTTCGAACACCAGCAGGCCCGGCGTCTCGATCAGCTCCATGCCGCCATAGCGTAGGGCCGGATGCTGATGACGCAGGCGGATGACCTCGCGCGCGACCTGCAGCGTCGAGGCTGGGTCGGCCTCCTGCGCGTCCACCGCCAGCGGCAGATGGCGGGCGTCGACCGGCAGCCAGGGTTCGACGGTGGAGAAGCCGGCGTTGGCCTGATCCGCATGCCAGGGCATGGGGGTCCGGGCGCCGTCGCGGCCCAGGGTCTCGGGCCAGTTGGCGATGGCCTCGGGATCGACCAGCCGCTCGAACGGCACCTCGGCCTGGGGCAGGCCCAGTTCCTCGCCCTGATAGACGAAGACGTTCCCGCGCAGGCAGACCAGCAGCAGCAGGGCCATCTCGGCGAAGGCCTTGCGGTCCCGGCCCTGGGCCCAGCGCGACACGGCGCGCGGCGCGTCATGGTTCGAGAAGGTCCAGGACGGCCAGCCTTCGCCCTGCTGGTCCGGCCACATGGTCTCGCCCTGGGCGACCAGTTCGCTCTTCAGCGTGTCGGCGTACAGATACAGGAAGCCGTAGGCCGAGTGCAGGCGGTCGTCGCCGGCCGTATATTCCTTCATCTCGCGGTCGGCATGATCGCCGCCGACCTCGGCGACGGTGAACCGGGCCTCGTAGCTGTCGGTCAGGGCGCGGATCCGGTTCAGGAAGCCGATGATTTCCGGCTGGCTCTGATTGTTGATCTTGTCCTGGAAGTCGAACGGCCGGGTGCGCTTCTTGCCGTCGTTGATCGGCGGATTGTCGGTCAGCTTCAGGTCGTGGATGGAGAAGTTGATGGCGTCCAGCCGGAAGCCGTCCACCCCCCGGTCCAGCCAGAACCGCGCCGCCGCGATCAGGGCGTCCTGAACCTCGGGGTTCCGCACGTTCAACTGCGGCTGGGAGGCCAGGAAGTTGTGCATATAGTACTGGCCGCGCCGGGCGTTCCAGGTCCAGGCCGGACCGCCGAACACCGACTGCCAGTTCGACGGCGGCGAGCCGTCCGGCTTGGCGTCGGCCCAGACGTACCAGTCGGCGTGCGGCCCGCTGCGCGACGCGCGGCTGTCCAGGAACCAGGGGTGTTCGTCTGAGGTGTGCGAGAAGACCTGGTCGATCACCACCTTCAGGCCCAGGGCATGGGCGCGGGCCACCAGGGCGTCGAAATCGGCCAGGGTTCCGAAGATCGGATCCACGTCGCAATAGTCGGCGACGTCATAGCCGAAATCCTTCATCGGCGAGGTGAAGAAGGGCGACAGCCAGATCCCGTCCACGCCTAGCGAGGCGACATGGTCCAGATGCTCGGTGATCCCCTTCAGGTCGCCGACGCCGTCGTCGTTCGCGTCGGCGAAACTGCGCGGATAGATCTGGTACAGCACCGCACCCCGCCACCATTCAGTGTGGGCGGTCGCCGGCTGGGCGGCGGTCGCGAGGTCGAGGGTGTGGGCGTTCACTGTGGCGTGCTCTTGCAGATCAGATAGTCGAGAGGGGCGATGCGGACGGCGTAGCTGGCCGGTGCCGAAGCCTGGGCCTGGCAGTCGCCGCGAACAGCTTGCCACCGCAGCGAGGCGGGCTCCACCTCGACCTGGGCCGTGACTTCGGCGGTCGAGGTGTTGAACAGGACCAGGGTCTCCCCTCCGGCCTCGTCGATGCGGGACAGGGCGAACAGGCCCGGCGCGTCGCCGGCGGCGCGGACGACCTGACGCCCGTGGCGCAGCGCCGGTTCGGCGGCGCGAATCCGCGCCATCTCGGCGATGGCCGTATAGAGGGGCGCTTCAGTCGAATAGGCCGGTTGGCGACCGCCGATGGGCTGCTCCGCCGCATAGACGACCGTCTGGCTGGCGAACATGTCCTGGCGCGAGTTCCCGTAACCGCCGGCGCCGGCGAAGCCCTGTTCGTCGCCGTAATAGAGGGTCGGCACGCCGCGGCTGAACATCATCAAGGCGTGGGCGAGTTTCACCCGCGCCAGGACCTCGGCCTCGTCGGCGTTCGGATTGGCCTGTTTCACGAAGAAGCCGACCCGGCCCATGTCGTGGTTGCCCAGGAAGGTCGGCAGGATGGCGGCGGTGTCCGCCCCCTTGGCGTAGATCGCGTCGGCGGCGAACAGCTTGGCCAGGGCGTCGGTCCCCGCCTTGCCCGAGGCGACGTCCACCGCCGTCTTCTGGAACGGGAAGTCCAGCACGGCCGGATAGGCGTCCACCCGCGTGAACCGCGCCGTGACCGCCGGGTCATGGTCATAGACTTCGCCGAAGATGTGGAAGTTCGGGATGCCCTTGGCCCGCGCCCGCTCCAGCATGGCGGGGATGAAGGCCTGCCAGAATTCGGGGTTCACGTGGCGGGCGGTGTCGATGCGGTAGCCGTCGATCCCGTATTTGTCGATCCAGCCGCCGAAGATGTCGATCATGCCCTGGATCACGACCGGATCCTCGGTCAGCAGATCGTCCAGACCGGCGAAATCCCCGTCCAGAGAGCTTTCGCCCGCAAAGGTGCTGTCGCCCCGGTTATGATAGTGGATCGGGTCATTCAGCCAGGCCGGAACCTTGGCGTTCTCCTCGCCCGCCGGAACATAGGGGCTGTAGGCGTAGTCGGGCCGGGTCAGGCGCGAGAAGTCCCGCCCGTTGAAGCCCTCGTTGATCGCCGCCCCGTCCACCCCGCCGCGTCGGGTGTAGGGATAGTCGGCCCGGCTGCGGTATTCGCAGGGCCGGTCGGGACACTCGCGATAACGGATCACGTCGGCTGTGTGATTGGCGACGATGTCCAGATAGACCTTCATGCCCCGCGCATGGGCCGCATCGACCAGGGCGCGCATCGCCGCCTCATCGCCGAAATGCGGATCGACGGCCGTGAAGTCGGTGATCCAGTAGCCGTGGTGCGCCGCGCCCGTGTAATTCCCGTGCGACTGGACCGGCTTGTTCTTGAAGATGGGCGCCAGCCACACCGCGGTCGCCCCCAGGCCCTGGATATAGTCCAGCCGCTGGGTCACGCCGGCCAGATCGCCACCGTGATAAAAGTCGGTGTCGGACGGGTCGAAGCCGCTCTTCAGCCGCTCGGGCGCATAGCCGCCGTGGTCGTTCGACGGATCGCCGTTGGCGAAACGGTCGGGCAGCAGGAAATAGATGACCTCATCCTGGGGCGGGCGATGACGCAGCGCCGCCAAGGCGTCTGACGCCTGAACGGGCAGGGGAGAGGTCGAGGCCAGCAGGGCCGCAGCCATAATCACGGCGCGCTTCGGCGTCTTCCACAGTCGGTTGAGCGTCATCCTGTCGTCCTCCTGTCCGGAAAGTGCAAAGCCTTCCAGATCGATTTGCAAGATTTTGCAGTCCCGGTCCGATGTGTCAACGCGCGTTAGAATGCTGCGGCGCAGCACTCAGCCGCCATGAATAGGCGGAAAAGCGATGAATAGGGGGTGAAAGCCAAGCTTGAGGCGCGGCTAAAATGTGCCGTAGAGATTAACTGCTTGCAAGAATGACAAATGTTTGCATATTTTTGCGAAGGCTTCGGTCGCGACATTCAGAATCGCGACAGCCTCAGGGAGGATGACCATGTCTCAACGTCTTAACCGGCGCATGCGCCTGATGTCGGGCGCCGCATTCGGCGCCGCCATGCTGATGTCCGTCAGCAGCGTTCAAGCCCAAACCGCCGCCCCGGCTGACGATCAGCCCGCAGCGGTCGGTGAAATCGTCGTCACCGGCATCCGCCGCTCGATCGAGGCCTCGATCTCGGCCAAGGCCAACAACACCTCGATCGTCGAAGTCATTTCGGCCGAGGACATCGGCAAGCTGCCGGACGTCTCCATCGCCGAATCCCTGGCCCGCCTGCCGGGCGTGACCATGCAGCGCCTCGACGGCCGCAGCCAGCAGATCTCCATCCGCGGCCTCGGCCCAGACTTCACAACCGCCCTGCTGAACGGCCGCGAACTGGTCACCACCGGTGACAACCGCGGCGTCGAGTTCGACCAGTTCCCGTCGGAACTGCTGGGCAGCGTCGTCGTCTACAAGACCCCGGATTCGGCCCTGGTCGGCCAGGGCCTGGCCGGCACCGTCGACCTGCGCACCGTCCGGCCCCTGGCCTATGGCCGTCAGGCCATCGCCGTGAACTATCGCCACGAATGGAACGACATCGGCGCCCTGAACTCGGGCACGACCGACAGCGGCGACCGCTACACGATTTCCTACATCGACCAGTTCATGGACGGGACGCTGGGCGTCGCCCTGGGTTACGCCCACATGAGCTCGCCGTATCAGTCCGAGCGGTTCAACAGCTGGGGCTATCCGACCTACAGCGACGGCAATCTGCTGACCGGCGGCGTCAAACCCTATGTCATGTCGTCGGAGCTGGAGCGCGACGGCTATATGGGCGTGCTGGAATGGCGCCCGAACGATCGCATCCATTCGACGATCGACGCCTTCTATTCCGAGTTCAAGAATACCCAGGTGCTGCGTGGCATCGAGTTCCCGCTGGCCTGGGGTGGCAATGCTCAAAGCCCTGGCGATGAAGACGCAGGCATTCTTCCCGGATGTGAAATCACTGGAAATGTCTATGCGCCCAACCTCTGCCGCCCCGGCCCGTCGCTGCGTCCCGGCTATACCGTCGAGGACGGCCTGATCGTCGCCGGCACCTGGGACAACATCAAGGGCGTCGTCCGCAACGACCTGAACAAGCGCGACAGCAACATCACGGCCCTGGGCTGGAACACCGAGTTCGTCGCCAACGACGACTGGACCCTGGCTCTCGACGTCAACTATTCGAAGGTCGAGCGGAACGACATCATCCTGGAGACCAACGCCGGCACGGGCCGCAACATCAACGGCGCCCTCGATACCCTCGGCTTCGAACTGACTGACGACGGGGTGACCCGTTTCACCAGCCAGCTCGACTACGCTGACGCCAGCCTGATCCGCATCACTTCGGCCCAGGGCTGGGGCTCTGACGTCATCGCGGGCGGCCAGGTCGGCTATATGAACACCCCGTCCATCGAGGACGAGATCAAGGCGGTGCGCCTGACCGCGAACCGCCAACTGCACCAGAGCCCGTTCAAGTCGATCGACTTCGGCTTCAACTACTCCGAGCGGAACAAGACCTTCGTCAACGACCAGTATTACATCGGCGTCCCGGGGGGCGGCGACCTGTTCGTGCCGTCTGAATATCTGCTGGAACCGACCGACCTGGGTTACCTCGGCATCTCGCAGGTGCTCAGCTATGACGCCCTCGGCCTGGTCAACAGCGGCCTGCTGGACCTGGTCCGCAACCCGAACGCCGACGTCGCCGCCGGCAACTGGGAAGTGACCGAAAAGGTCTCGACCGCCTATGTCCGCGCCAACATCGACCACTATCTGTTCGGCCTGCCGCTGACCGGCAATGTCGGCATGCAGTTCGTCTACACCGATCAGCAGGGACAGGGGTTTGAGGCCCAGCAGATCAGCCAGGGCGTGGCCGCCGTCGCCGAACTCACCGGCGGCGCGGAATATCTGGAAATCCTGCCCAGCTCGAACTTCATCCTGGAAGTCGGCGACGACATGTTCGCCCGTTTCGCCGTGGCCCGCACCCTGGCGCGTCCGCGGATGGACGACATGCGCGCCTCGCGGAACTTCTCGTTCAACGCGGGCAACAACAACGCAAACGCGACGCCGAGCCAGAACTCGCCGTGGGGCGGCGGCGGCGGCAATCCCGAGTTGAAACCCTTCATCGCCGATGTGGTCGACGTCTCGTTCGAGAAATACTTCGCCAACCGCAAGGGCTATGTCTCGCTGGCGGCCTTCTACAAGAACCTTGAAAGCTACGTCTACACGCGCAGCGTGCTGTTCGATTTCACCGGCTATCCGACCGGCGGCGTCACGCCCGTGATCAATGAAGGTGTTCTCACCACGCCTGAGAATGGCGACGGCGGCTGGATCAAGGGCCTGGAATTCTCGGTCTCCGCGCCGTTTGACATCTTCCACCCGGCGCTGGAAGGCTTCGGCGGCGTGTTCAGCGCCTCGCAGACGGACAGCGAGGTCCAGCCGGATCCCGCCAACCCGCCCACCACCCTGCCGGGCCTGTCGGAAACGGTCATGAACGGCACGCTCTACTATGAACGTTACGGCTTCCAGGCGCGCGTCTCGGGTCGTTACCGTTCGGACTTCCTGGGCGAGGTCGCCGGCTTCGGCAACGGCCGCACCCTGCGCTCGGTCGCGGCGGAAACCGTCGTCGACGCCCAGATCGGCTACGAGTTCCAGTCGGGGCCGCTGGAAGGCCTGTCCATCCTGGCCCAGGTCAACAACCTGACCGACGAGCCGTTCAAGACCTTCGAGAACGGCGATGAGCGCCGGACCATCGATTATCAGAGCTACGGCCGGACCTTCGCGGTGGGCATGAACTACCGCTTCTGATTTCTCCCCTGAGCAAACTTGGGCCGCCCCGGAAACGAGGCGGCCCTTTCTTTTTGGCCCTGGCCTATCGCCCCCGCCGCTGGTCGGCGCCGCCCAAGTTTGGTTACAGCCTGTGTTTTTCCGCTGGACGGCGCGTCCGCGATGCCCGAACCAAGGCGACCAGAACCGCGCGGGGAAAGCGCGGCCGTCCTTAGTTCTATCCGCAGGGGGAATTCATGTCCGCTCCAGAGGCCGCCAAGCGCCAGGGTACGACCCTGGCCTTCGCCTATGTCACCACGCTCTTCTTCGCCTGGGGCTTCGCCACCTCGCTGATCGATCCGCTGATCGCGGCGGTGAAGCGGGTGTTCGATCTGAACAACGCCGAGGCCTTTCTGACCACCTTCGCCTGGTTCATCGCCTATGGGCTGATGTCCCTGCCGGCGGCGGCGGTGCTGGGCCGGCTGGGCTACAGCCGTTCGATCATCGGCGCCCTGGTGGTCATGGTGGCGGGCTGTCTGATCGTGCCGGCCGCCACGGCCGCCGACTGGTACCCCGGCGTTCTGATCGCCCTGTTCGTGATCGCCTCAGGCGTCACCCTGCTTCAGGTCGCGGCCAATCCGCTGGTCGCCGAACTGGGCAGCCGCAAGGGCGCGTCCAGCCGTCTGAACCTGTCGCAGGCCTTCAACTCCCTGGGCACCACGGTCGGGCCGTGGCTGGGGTCGCACGTGCTGCTGACGGGCGGCGTCTTCGCTGCGGGCGCCGTGGTCACGGCCGCGACCCGCACCCAGTCGCTGCGCAGCATCGACATGGCCTTCCTGGGCATGGGCGCCTTCTTCGCCGTCGTGGCCTTCTTCATCTTCACGGCCCGCAAGAAGATCAATGTGGCGGCCCCGGCCGCGACCGAGGCGGTCTCGCCGCTGAAGGCCCTGTCCTCGCCCTGGGCGATCTTCGGCGCCCTGGCGATCTTCCTCTATGTCGGTTCGGAAGTGGCCATCGGCGGCATGCTGACCAACTTCCTGGAAAGCCCCGATATCCTGAACGCCCCGATCGAGACGGCGGGCAAGATGGTCGCCCTCTACTGGGGCGGCGCCATGGTCGGCCGGTTCATCGGCTCGTGGGTGCTGTCGCGGGTCTCGCCCGGCGTGGTCCTGGCCTGCTGCACCGTCGCTGCGGCCGCGCTCTGCCTGCTGGTCAGCCAGATCGGCGGACCGACGGCGGCCTATGCGGTCCTGTCGATCGGCCTGTTCAACTCGATCATGTTCCCGACCATCTTCACCCTGACGCTGGAGCGGTCTACGGCGCCGACCTCGGCGACCTCGGGCCTGTTGATCTTCGGCATCATCGGCGGCGCCCTGCTGCCGCAGGTGGCGGCGCGCATCGCTGACGCCGCCGGCGCCCTTCAGCCGGCCTTCCTGGTGCCGATGGCGGGCTATGTCGGCCTGACCGTCTTCGCCATCGCCTGCGCCCGCACCAAGGCCAAGGCGGAAGTGACCACGGTCGCCTCGCACTAAGGGCCGGTCGTCGGACAAGACAAAGGGCGCGGAGGGCGACCTCCGCGCCCTTCTTCATTTCGGGGGCGTGATCAGCCGTCGATCAGGGACTGAAGGATCGGCGCCAGCCGGTCTCGCATCGCCTCGCATTCGGCCGGCTCGATGTTGAAACTGCCGCCGCCCAGTTCGCGGCTGACCGACATGCCCATGATGAATCCCGCCAGCAGCCGCGCCCGCACCGTGGCGTCCGGGCCGCTGAGCCAGTCTTCCAGGGGGCCAAAGAAACGGGCCGTGCAGGTGGTCTGCACCATGTCCGCCGCCTTGGCCGAGCCGATGGAGCGCAGCATGATCGACATGCCCTTGAGCTTCTCGGCCTTCTTGGGTTCGAACACGATCTCATGGGCCACGCGCCGGCCGAAATCGGATTTCTCGCCCGACATCAGGGCGCTGCCGTCGCCGCAGCTGTCCAGCGCCGCCAGGAACAGATCGTCCTTGGATCCGAAATACCGGCTGATCAGGGCCGCATCGACGCCGACGTCGCGGGCGATGTCGCGCATGCCCACGTCGTCATAGCTCTCGGCCGCGAATCTTTCGCGTGCTGCGTCGAGAATGGCCGTGCGCGTCGCAGCGGCGTTCCTCGGGCGTGGGCCGGGACATAACAAGGGGATGACACTCCACAGAACAATAACCGTAGACACCATATGGCTTTGTCAACGCGTGTTGACAAGCGCCACGACGCCCATCATTAAGTCACCACGCGTTGACAACGGCCGACTCCCCATCGGCCTCTGTCCGCACGACAGGGATTTACCTCCGACAGGGAGATTGCGCAGATGCGCGGGCTGAAGATTGCGGCCGTGTCCGTCATGGTGACGGGCGCGCTATATGGATGTTCCCCCAAGGCCGAAGGCCAGGCGCCCGGCGCCCCGCCGGTGACGGTGGCCACGCCGCTGCAGCAGAAGGTGGTGGACTGGGACGAGTTTACGGGCCGCTTCGAGGCGGTCGAGAGCGTCGATGTGCGGGCGCGGGTCGGCGGCTATGTCCAGGCCGTCCACTTCCGCGACGGCCAGATGGTCCAGAAGGGGCAACTGCTGTTCACCCTGGACCCGCGTCCGGCCCAGGCCGCTCTGGCCCAGGCCCAGGCCCAGGTCGCTCAGATGCAGTCGCAACTGACCCTGGCCCGCGCCAACCTGGCCCGCAGCGAGACCCTGCTGGCCTCGCAGGCGGTGTCCAAGGCCGAATATGATTCCAACAAGGCCGCCGTCGATGCAGCCGCCGCCAATATCGCCGCCGCCAACGCCGCCGTGCGCACGGCGCGGCTGAATCTGGAATATACGCGGGTCACCGCGCCGACCTCGGGCCGCGTTTCCGATCGCCGCGTCGATCCCGGCAACCTGATCGCCGGCGGCTCCTCGGCGGGCGACATCCTGACCACCATCATTTCGGGCGGCCCGATCCACTTCGTCTTCGACGGGTCGGAAGCGGTCCTGCTGAAATATCTGCGTGACGGCGGCGCTGCCAACGGCGCCCCGGTCCGCATCCGCCTGCAGGACGAGAGCGGCTTCACCCGCACCGGTCGCCTGGACTTCTCGGACAATGCGCTGGACACCTCGTCAGGCGTCATCCGCATGCGCGCCATTGTGCCGAACGGCGACGGCTTCCTGCGTCCTGGCCTGTTCGGTCGCGCCCAGGTCGCGGGCGCGGGCTCCTACGACGCCCTGCTGGTGCCGGACACCGCCATCGGCACCGATCAGTCGCGCCGCGTCGTCTCGGTCGTCAACGCCGACGGCTCGGTCACGGCCAAGGCCGTCCAGCTGGGGCCGATCGTCCAGGGTCTGCGCGTGATCAAGTCGGGTCTGGCCCCGACCGACCGCGTGATCATCGCCGGTCTCCAGCGCGCCGCCCAGCCGGGTTCGAAGGTCACGCCCAAGAACGGCCGCATCGCCCCCGTCGCCGAACAGGCGTCGGACGCCCCGGTCACCCAGGCGGCTCCGGCCTCGACCGGCTCGTTCGCCAACAGCCTCTCCACCGGCGACTAAGCCATGAACATATCCCGCTTCTTCATCGACCGGCCGATCTTCGCGGCCGTGATCGCGGTGGTGATCACCATCATCGGCGTCTTCGCCTATCCGCTTCTGCCCCTGTCGCAGTATCCGGAGATCGCGCCGCCGACGATCACCATCAACGCCGCCTATCCCGGCGCCTCGGCCGAGACCCTGGCCGAAACCGTCGCCGCCCCCATCGAGCAGGAGGTGAACGGCGTCGAGGACATGCTCTACATCACCTCCTCGTCCACCTCGGACGGCGCGGTGGCCATCACCGTCACCTTCCAACCCGGCACCGATCTCGACGCCGCCCAGGTGCTGGTCCAGAACCGCGTCTCCCTGGCTGAACCCCGTCTTCCCGACGCGGTCCGCCAGACCGGCGTCGTGGTCACCAAGGCCGAGAGCGGCTTCCTGATGGTGCTGGGTCTGACCTCGCCCGACGGCTCGCTCAGCAACGACTATGTCGGCAACTACGGCAATTCGACGCTGCGGGACCGTCTGCTGCGGCTCGAGGGCGTGGGTGCGGTCCAGGTCTTCGGCGGCGGCAACTATTCGATGCGGATCTGGATCGACCCGGCCAAGGCGGCCGAGCGCGGCCTGACCGGCCCGGATATCGTCGCCGCCCTGCGGGCCCAGAACGTCCAGGCCGCCGCCGGCTCGATCGGCCAGCCGCCGTTCCCCAACAGCGCCTCGGCCTTCCAACTGCCGATTCAGGTTGAAGGTCGTCTGACCGATCCCGACCAGTTCTCCAATGTCGTCCTGAAAACCGACAGCCAGGGCCGCGTCACCTATCTGCGCGACGTGGCTCGGATCGAACTGGGCGCCCAGGATTACGGCATCCGCGGCTTCTTCGACGGCCAACGCGGCGTCGGCCTGGCCGTCGTCCAGCAACCGGGGGCCAACGCCCTGGGCACCGCCGAACGCGTGCTGGCCGAGGTCGAGGCCGTCAAGGCCGAACTGCCCGCCGGCATGGACCTGTCCGTCCCCTATAATCCGACCGAGTTCGTCGCCGCCTCGGTGGAGTCGGTTCAGCACACGCTGATCGAGGCCGTCATCCTGGTCGTGATCGTGGTCATGATCTTCCTTCAGACCTGGCGGGCGGCGATCATCCCGATCGTGGCCATCCCGGTCGCCCTGGTCGGCACCTTCGCGGTGCAGCTGGCCCTGGGCTATTCGATCAACTCCCTGTCTCTGTTCGCGCTCGTCCTCGCCGTCGGCATCGTCGTCGATGACGCCATCGTCGTGGTCGAGAATGTGGAGCGGGCCATCAGCGAGGGGCTGACTCCGAAGGAGGCCGCCTACCGCTCGATGCAGGAGGTCTCCGGAGCCCTTATCGCCATCGGTCTGGTGCTGATCTCGGTGTTCATTCCGACGATGTTCGTGCCCGGCATCCCCGGCATCTTCTATCGCCAGTTCGCCGTGGTCATCGCCTCGGCCTCGGTGATCTCGCTGTTCGTGTCGCTGACCCTGTCGCCGGCCATGGCCGCCCTGCTGCTGAAGCCGCACAGGAAGGACCACGAGAACGACCGCAAGCCGGGCGTCCTGGGTTCGGTCGTCTATTACGGCGGCTGGGCCGGGCGTAAGTTCAACGAGGGCTTCGACTGGCTGTCGGATCGCTACGGCCGTCTGACGGCGCGCCTGGTGCGCACCGTGGGTCTGGTTCTGATCATCTACGCCGGTCTGCTGGGCCTGACCGCCTGGCGTCTGGTGGATACGCCCTCAGGCTTCATCCCCGAGCAGGATCAGGGCTTCCTGATCGGCGTCATCCAGCTTCCGGCCGGCGCCTCGCTGGATCGCACCGAGGCGATCATGCAACGCGCCAGCCAGATCATCCGCGACACCAATGGCGTCGACGGCACCGTGGCCTTCGCCGGCCTCGACGGCGCCAGCTTCTCGTTCGGCTCCAACGCCGCCACCATCTTCGTGCGTCTGAGCCCGTTCGAGGACCGGACCAAGGAAGAGGCCGCCGCCGCCCTGGCCGGGGCCATCACCCAGGCCACGGGTCAGATCGAGGACGCGCAGATCTTCGTCATCGCTCCGCCGGCGGTCCAGGGTCTGGGCAACGGCAACGGCTTCAAGATGATGATCCAGGACACCTCGGGCGCCGGCTACCGCGCGCTGGAGGGGGCGACCTTCGCCATGATGGGCGCCGCCGCCCAGGCCCCGGATCAGGTCAGCCAGGTCTTCTCGACCTACAACACCGGCTCGCCGCGCATCTCGGCCGACGTGGATCGTGACAAGGCGCTGATGATGGGCGTCCAGCCCGGCGCGGTGTTCGACACCCTGGGGGTCTATCTGGGCTCGTCCTATGTGAACGACTTCAACATGCTGGGCCGCACCTATCGGGTGACGGCGCAGGCCGAGCCCCAGTACCGCGACGACATCGCCGACATCGCCAACCTGAAGACCCGCTCGTCCAGCGGGGCCATGGTGCCGATCGGTTCGGTGGCGAACCTGGTCAATGACTCGGGTCCGTCCCGGATCGTCCGCTACAACCTGTTCCCGGCGTCCGAGCTTCAGGGCAACCCGGCCATGGGCGTGTCTTCCGGCCAGGCGCTGGGCGTCATGGAGCAGATGGCGACCAGCACCCTGCCGCAAGGCTTCAGCTACGAGTGGACCGAACTGGCCTACCAGCAGAAGGCGGCGGGTTCCGGCACGACCATGATCTTCCTGATGGCCGTGGTCTTCGTCTTCCTGGTGCTGGCGGCCCAGTATGAGGCCTTCACGCTTCCGCTGGCGGTCATCCTGATCGTGCCCATGTGCCTGCTGGCGGCCATGATCGGGGTGAACCTGCGGGGCCTGGACAACAACATCCTGGTCCAGATCGGTCTGGTGGTCCTGATCGCCCTTGCGGCCAAGAACGCCATCCTGATCGTCGAGTTCGCCAAACAGGCGGAAGAGGACGAGGGCATGAACCGGTTCGATGCAGCCGTGGCTGCGGCCCGGACCCGCCTGCGTCCGATCCTGATGACCTCCTTCGCCTTCATCCTCGGCGTCGTGCCGCTGATGCTGGCGACCGGGCCGGGCGCCGAAATGCGCCAGTCGCTCGGCACGGCGGTCTTCTCCGGCATGTTGGGCGTGACCTTCTTCGGCCTGATCTTCACGCCGGTCTTCTATGTCGTGACCCGCTGGCTGTCGTCCAAACTGCCGCAAGGCAAGAAGCCGACGCCGAAGTCGAACGTCACCGAAGCCGTCCGCTACGATCAAACTTCCAGCCTGACCGATCCCGATGCGCCGGCTCCGGCCGCCGGGCGGGGAGGGGACATCTGATGACCCGCACCAAGACCCTCAGCTTCCTGACCGTCGCAGCATCCGGCGCCCTGCTGGCCGCCTGCGCGGTCGGGCCCCAGGCGCCTGCCGCCGACCTGCCTGTGGCCGGGACGGGCGCCTTCGTCGGCTCCGCCTCGACCACGGTCTCGACCGCCCAGGCGCGAGACGACTGGTGGCGGCTGTACGACGATCCGACCCTGGACGGCCTGATCCGTCAGGCCTTCGCCGAGAACAACGAGCTGGAGGCGGCCTTCGCCAACCTGCGCGCGGTTCGGGCGTCGCTGTCCGAGGCGCGCGTGGGCCGGTTCCCGACCACGACCACCAGCGCCCAGGCCCAGCGCAGCCGCGCCTCGGCGGCCACCTCCTCGGTTCTGGAGGCGGACGGCAAGGCGCCCGAGATCGACACCTATGACGTCGGTCTGTCGGCCAGCTACGAGGTCGATCTGTTCGGCCGGGTGGAATCGACCATCCGCGCCGCCCGCGCCGACGCCCGCGCGGCCGAGGCCGCCCTGGCCACGGTCCAGGTCTCGGTCGCGGCCGAGACCGCCCGCGCCTATGCCGACGCCTGCTCGGCCAACGCCCAGATCGCGGTGGCCGAACGGACGCTGGGGCTGCAACGCAATACGGCTCAGCTGACACAGACTCTGCTCGACGGCGGGGCGGGCACCGGCCTGGACGTGGCCAGCGCCCGCGCGGCCCTGGCCCAGACGGCGGCGACCCTGCCGACGCTGCGCGCCTCGCGCAACGAAGCCCTGTACCGTCTGGCGACCCTGACGGGCGTGACACCGGCCGAGGCCAGCCAGGCCGCCGCGGCCTGCGTCCGGCCGCCGCAACTCAGCCAGCCGATCCCGGTCGGCGACGGCGCGGCTCTGCTGGCGCGACGTCCCGACGTGCGCCAGGCCGAGGCGAATCTGGCCGCCGCCGCGGCCCGCGTGAACGTGGCGACCGCCAACCTGTATCCGCAGATCAGCCTGGGCGGCTCTCTCGGCTCGACGGCCCAGGACTCGGGCGAACTGGGCGACGACCAGAACTTCCGGTTCAGCTTCGGTCCGCTGATCAGCTGGTCCTTCCCCAACGTCTTCGCCGCCCGCGCCCAGATCAAGGCCGCCGACGCCCGCTCCGACGCGGCCCTCGCCACCTTCGACCAGACGGTGCTGACGGCCCTGCAGGAGACCGAGACGGCGCTCAGCAACTACGCCAACGAACTGGACCGCCGCGCGGCCCTGACCGAGGCGCGCGATCAGGCCGCCCGCGCCGCCAACCTGTCGCGTCAGCGCTTCAACGCCGGCGCCGACAGCTTCCTGCTGGTGCTGGACGCCGAACGGACCCAGGCCGCCGCCGACGCCGCCCTGGCCCAGTCGGACGCCCTGGTCACCACCTACCAGATCGCCCTGTTCCGCGCCCTCGCCGGCGGCTGGCAGGCCGACAGCTGATCGAGAGCCCCGTCCCTCGCGCAGGCGAGGGGGCGGGGCCGTCGACGTCCTCTTTCCTTATGTCATTCCGGGCGTAGCGCAGCGGAGACCCGGAACCCAGCGGCGCCGCAGACGAAATCTATCCGCCGCAGGATGTCGAAAGACCGATTCCGCTACAGGTTCGCGCTCCCGCGCGCCGCTGGGTTCCGGGTCTCCGGGCCAAGCGGCCCTCCGCCCGGAATGACGAAAGTAGGAGGCCAGTGGAGAGCTGACATGGTTGCTCCCCGCTTGCAGGGAAGGGCCGCCGCATTGCGTCTGCGGCCCGCGTACAGCCCGATCCGCATCCGATCCTCGGGTCAAGCCCGAGGATGACGGGCTGAATGTGCCCAACCCCGCTATCGTCTGTCCCTGCCACGTCTTTCGTCACCCCCACCCACACCGCGGCGTCAGAAAACCTGGTTGCGGCGCCAGGAGCGGACACAGATCCAACTGCCGGAAGCGGACGTTGGTCCTCGGTCGATGTGATCCTTCAACGAACAGTCAAGCCTTTCCGACAAATCCTGTGATCGCGTTGATCGTAACGGAACGGCAACCGAGACGATTGAAGACGAGAGGCGACCCTGGGAGATTTCAAGCGTGGCGGAAAGCTTCAACTACATCTCGATCGGCGGCTGGGACGGCGAGGATCTCAATGATCTGAGCATGGGGCGGGGGCGAATGTTCGAATATACGCCGACCGACATCCAACAGCGCCTCGCCAAGCTGGATTCGACGGCTACCGACTATCTCGAAGCTCTACCGACCTTCCTCTGCAGGGAGGTGGACCGCACGCCACAAGGAAGCGCCTTGCGCGTCCGCTATGGACGGGTCTCGATCGTCAGAGTCGGCAATCGCAGGCTGGAGTTTGTCTTCACGACCGAGACGAACTTCGGTGAGCTCACCTTCGAAGACATCGAAGCGGCGCGAGCAGTCTTCAGCGCAGACCCATTCCAAATGTTCCGCACCCATTGGGCGGTGCGCACAGGGGACGTCCAGTCCATTCTGGACCGACTGTCCGCCGCCCAATCGGCGACGGCCGCACCGGTCGCCGCCACAGCCCCCGACCCTGCAGCCTCGCCTGCGGTGCCGCCACGAAGCAAGGACATCCTCGGCTCGGCAGACAGTGTCGAGGGTTTCCTCAAGTTGCTCTACGAGGCGCTCAACGACGATGGCGCCGAAACCTTCTTTCGGGGTCACGAGAACGCCGCCTTCGAACTCGTCCCGTCGCTGTTGCGCAAATGGGCCGACGGAAACTGGCAGTTCATGCCGAAGGAAGATCGGCTCTGTCAGGACCTCCTGATCAGCCACCACGACGAGTTCCAGTCCGACACCTATTGCTTCGACCGTCTGGTGCGAATGCAGCATTACAAGCTGCCCACCCGGCTTCTCGATATCACCAGCAACCCGCTCGTAGCCCTGTTCTTCGCCTGCCATAGCCTTCCGGAGCCCCTCGACGTCGACGGCGAGGTCATCATCCTACAGGTCGCTTCAGAGCGGATGCGCTACTTCGACTCCGACACGGTGAGTTGCGTTGCCAATCTCTCCAGACTCACATACGCGCAGAAGGATAGGCTCGACCTCGACTTGGACCTCAAGCTGTTCAACGCAACCGAGATGGCTGGCAAACTGCTCCACCATATCCGCTCCGAGAAGGGGTATTTTGAACCGCGCATTGATCCTGCAGATCTGGGTTCCGTCCTCTGCGTCAAAGCCAAGCACAGCAATAGCCGCATCAAGTCCCAATCCGGCGCCTTTCTTCTATACGGCCATGGTGCGAATCTCCCTGACGAGGGCGAGGAAGGTATCGCCATCAAGCGCGTCACGATCACCAACAAAGGCGAGATTCTGAAGCAGCTCGATCGGATCAACATCAACGCAACCACCGTCTATCCGAGCATCGAACAGACCGCCGTTCACTTGAGAGATCTGTACCGTATTCCAGACGTCGCGCCCGCGCCGGCGGCCTAGCAGCGGAAGCGGACATCGCTAAGGACTGCGTTGAGTCAGGGGCAGTCGTTTCACACCGACTAGGGCGATGTCGGAAACGGGTCGATTTGCGAAATGGGCGTCAGGCCCGGAAGCCGACATTGGCGCTAAGGCGGAACTGTCGCCTTTTAGGTCGGTCGGAATGCCGGATTCCGGTCCCAGCGCTTGCCAGACCCTTACCGTCCGGACGCCGATCCACGTCCCTCCGACCGACGACTATCCCGCCCTCCGCGTGCAGCGGCGCTGATGAGCGATGCCTTTGAGAAAGCCGCGGCGCACCAGGCCGGCGCGGATCGCCGCTTGAACTTCTCGATCATGGGCCGCCGCGCCGGACAGGCGACGCACCCAGCTCCTCAGCGGGATGAAATCGGTGGCGGTGTCGCGAACCATGTCGAGCGCGGCGTTGGCGGCCTGGTCGCCTGTGCCGGTCGCCGGCGACTCCTGGTCAACGTCGGGCCCCAGGGCCTCGTCCAGGGCGTCGATCTGGGCGATGACGGCCGAGCAGCGCTGCAGACCCGCCGTCGCATAGGGGGCGCGGCGCGCGGTGATCAGAATCTCGGGCACCTCCTGTCGCCGCAGGTTGAGATCGTCCAGCGGCGCCGTCGCCGCCTCGCCCACGCCGTCGCTGAATGTCTTTCCGCCCTGGGACGCTTGATCCCGGTTCAGCTGCACGCCCGATAGGCCAGGCACGGAGCCACAGGCCCCGAGGCCGGACAGACCCAAGGCCAGGATGGGCAGGACGATGAGGCGACGGGCGAATTTCAAGGAACCATTCCAGGGTGATGATAGCAGACACAGCGTTCTGGTTGCAGGACAGTTCCGGCGGCCGCCTTGATCCGGCGCAAACCAGGTCTGTAAATGGGCTGTCTGGGGCAGGATGCGAACATGGGCTCGACGCTAGGCTCAGAGTCGCGCGGGCCCCATGAGCAGACGCCCGCTGCATTCTGAACACCGCTATTGAATTCCCTCGACGTAGCGACGCAGCTCAAACCTAATCGCATCGGGCTCATCCTCCTCTATCGGGCACGGCCGGAAATGCATGGCGGGGGCCGTCGACACCTCGCACCCTCCTCTCCACTATCGAGCGGACAGCGTCTCACCTAAGCAGCCGGACAGCTTACAATCATGATCGATCCATCACCGGTCCGCAGGTTCTCTTGCACCGCCTGCGGCAAATGTTGCGATCGGGGACCGGAGATGGAACTCGGCGAGAGCTTGGGTCTCGCTGACCAGTTCCTTCTGTCGCTGCTATTTAAGGTTCACAGCCTTCCACGGAATGAACGGACTGAAAGCGCTCGTCGGTGGTGGAGGACCATAGACACGCGCCTGGGTCCTGGACCGGCGTTGGATGAGCATCGCCGTCATATTGAGATTTTCTCCGCTGTCCGCCAGGTTGATCGAAGCCGTGATCGTCAGCTGTTCTTGTCCATTTCCGCGATCGTTGAGGATGAGCACGACGGCAAATGTCCAGCGCTGCTCGAGAACAGCTGCAGCATTTACGATCGCCGCCCTTTGACGTGCCGCACGGTGCCGCTGCACTACTCGAGGCCGCCCTCCACGCTTGCGCGCTATGTGGACGGCTTTGTCGGAACGCCCGGCTATCAGTGTGCGACTTCCGAGGCTCCGGAAATCCTGAAGGGAGCCCGAATCCTCTCCCCGGAGATCCGGGCGTCTTGGGACGAGGCTGTACAGGTCGCGAACCGCGACCGGGACTGGAAGACGGCGCTCGTCGAGTCGATGAAACATCCCGAGGTGGCGGCGGCAACGGGGCTTCCGACCTTGGACGACGTCATTGCGAACAGCGATCGGGGCTACGCTTCCATGGTCCCAATCCTGGTCGCCTGGCGCGTCGCAGTCCGTGCCGAACTGATGACGTGGGAGATCCACGCCGACCTCTGTCGAAAGCAGATCGCGCTTGCCGAGAAGGCGATGGACGCCAAGCCGGAACGCCACGGCGATCTGACTGAAAGAATACACCTCTACCGATCCGCGCTCGGCAAGTAAGGTTGGGGGCTATGCGCCATCCCGGACCTCAGTGAGGTCCGTTGCGGGTCGTATCGTCGCACGGTCACATAGCCGACCCGCAGCCGGCCCCTGGGTTGGAATGGAGAAAGCCGCCTTTCGCCCGCCCTCTCAGGCCCATCCGCCCTAGCCGCCACCGGCCGGGGCCTTTTCCCTGGCGCCCTCCGGATCGGTGTTAGGCTGCGGTTCCGGTCTTTCACATGTCCATCGCCTGCGCACAGCCTCGTCCCGAGGGCGGTGCGCCCGATCCGCGCAACCGCACTCTATTGCACCGGTTTTCCCGGGGTCCGATCAGCCTAGAACAGGAAGGTCGCGCGCAGCAGGAAGCTGTAGCGGACATAGTCTTCCAGCAACTGGGCGTCACCCGAGATGGACAGGGAGCTCAGGCCGTTGGCCATGGTCATGCCCAGGCCGAAGATGGGGCCGCCGCCGCTGATCGGTTCGCCGGTCAGGGTGAAGCTGTCGCCGCCGCTGATGTAGCGCGCGGTGGTCTCCCCATAGTCGGCCGACAGGATCTCCTTCCAGCCCAGCTTCAGCTCCGGCCGGAACATCTGGTCCCGACCCAGGCCGTAGCCGATCTTCAGGGCTGCGGTGGCGCTGGCGATGTGTCCGTCGCGGTCGTCGATTTCCAGGTCGAAGGCGTCGCCGCCGCCCGATTCGCGACGCGAGCCTTCCGACAGGCTGAAGTATTCGGCATAGACCTCGGGCCGCAGCGACAGGCGTCCGAACCGGTGCTCGTAGGAGACGCCGCCCGCGGCCGACAGCGTATAGCCGTCCCAGTCCGCATCCGAGCTCAGATAGACGTCGTCGCCGACCAGGGTGCGGGTGCTGTTGAACGAGGCGTAGCCCACCGCGCCCCGCGCCCAGCCGCTCCAGCCATGGCCCTGGGCGCGCCAGTACAGGCCCAGCTCCAGCAGGTTGGACGACAGTTCCTCCTCGGCCTCCGACTCCGGGTCCTGGATGTCCGAAGAGGCCAGGGCCACCGAAACGCCGACCGCGCCGGCCTCGGTCATCTTCTCCACCCCGCCCGCGACGCCGAAGCCTTCCGAGCGATAGCCGTAGGTGTCGGTCTTGTCCTTGTCCTCGTAGAAGTTGATCTCCTGGACCCAGCCGCTGACCTCGCCGACGGCGGCGGTGCTGTTGCGGTTCGCCAGGGCCTGGGTCACGGCCTCGACCCCGCTGGACAAGGACATCAGCGTGCCGCCCGAATGATCCGGCAGGGTCTGCTCGTACAGGTTCATGAAATCGTCGCGCGTGGCCTGGTCGAGGAAGGCGTCCATCACGTCTTCGTCGCGGCTCAAGGCGCTGTAGAAGGCCTCGTAGGCCGCCGTCTCGACGCCGGACAGCTCCATCTCCGTCGTCGTCCGCTTGCGCATGTTCACATCGACCGTCCCCGCCGCCTCGTCGGCGGACAGGGTCGAGACGATCATATAGGGCGAGTTGCCGGTCAGATCGGTTCCCTGGACGTCCCCGTAAGACAGCGACCCGGCCGTCACGAGGCGCACGGTCTCGCCGCCGTCGTCGACGAGCGAGTCCAGGTGCAGGCTAATCGTCGCCCCGTCCGCAAAGACGGCCGCGCCGGACACCACATAGTCGCCCACCGTCCCGGCGTCGGGATCGACGGTGAAGTACAGTTCGCCGCTCTCGCCGACCGTCAGACTGGTCAGGTTCAGCGTCTCGCCGTGAAGTCCCTGCAGAACCCCGTCGATGATGTTGATGTCCAGCAGTCCATCCTCGTCCGACAGGGCGCCCTGGTAGGTGGCGCCGCCGTCGATCGACAGGCTGTCCGCCCCGGACCCAAAGGCGATGTCGCCGACCACATAGCCGTTCTGGATATCGACGACGTCATTCCCCGATCCCAGCAGGATGTCGCCGACGATATAGGGCTCGGCCGTGTCGGCGACGCCGTCGTTGTCGTCGTCGTTGTCGTCGTCGTCCTCGGCGTCCAGAATCCCATCGTCGTCGTCGTCCGGGTCCTCGTCGTCGTAAAGGCCGTCGCCGTCGTAGTCGGACAGGAGGTCATTGGCCGCCGCCGACTGGGTTATGGTCACGCCGGTGGTGTTGGCCGAGAAGTCGATGGCAATGGTCTTGCCCGTGATCTCTTCGTCGTCGGTCTCGTCGTCGTCGTCATTGTCGGTCGCGACGATGTAGCTGACGATGCCGCCCGTGTTGGTCAGACTGGTCACCAATCCACTGGCGTCGCGGATGGCCACCGCATCCCCCGCCTCGCCGTAGATATAGGTCGAGATGGTCCCGCTGTTGACGATGCTGGACAGGGCGGCGTCGGCGTCGATCTGCACGGCGGTGGAGGTGTCCGCCGCTTCCGTGGTCGCCGTGGCGGTGATTGAGCCGCTGTTGACCAGCGTGGGGGTCGTGGCGCCCGACGCCAGCCGCAGGGCGGTAGAGTCAGCCTCGCTAGAACTGGCGGTGATCGAGCCGTCGTTCAGTATCCCGCCTTCGATCACGGTCGATCCGGTCCCGCCGCCGATCAGCACGGCCGTCCCCGCGATATCGTCGAAGATGCCGTACGCCGTGATCGAACCCTCGTTGACCAGGCCATAGCCGCTGTCGCCATAGGCGCCGACGATGGTGTCGCCCGTCTCGGCGCCTATGGCCAGGGCGGGGGCGGCGCCATAGGTGCTGATGGACGACGTGCCCTCGTTTTCGTCCAGGATGCCGTCGCCGTCGCGGTCGTCGTCGTCCGCGTTGAGGGTTCCGTCGCCGTCGTCGTCCTCGTCGCCGTTGTCGACGCCGTCGCGATCATCGTCGCCGTCCTCTCCGTCGGAGTCCTCATAGGCCGGCGCGGCGCCCAGCAGTATGCCGCCGCCGACGCTGGCTGTGACCTGAACGGCCGACCCGGCCTGAAGCAGATCGTCCGCGTCGAGGTCTTCCAAATAGAGGCTGTCGTCGGACAGGTCGACGTCGTCCGCATCGTCCTCGTCCAGGTCGGCGACGGCGGTCGGTTGGTAGGTGTACCGGTAGCCGTTGCTGGATACCGAAGACTGGATCTGGAGGGCGCCGGAGACCGTGTTCTCGACCGAGACCCCGACGGAGCCTTCGCCGGTCACCGAGATCGAACTTCCGCTCAGCAGGATGTCGCCGTCCACATCCCCCGCGATGCGCACGCCGACGCCGTTGTCGCCGGTCACTGACACCGAGCCGAGGACGGTCAGATCGCCGGCCAGGGCGCTCTCGATCGAGATCCCTGCGGAGTCGTCGCCCTGAACGGCGATGCTGCCCGTGTCCTCGACCAGGATATTCCCGGTGCGTACGCCGTCTCCGGCGACGCGTATCCCGTACCGGTCGCTGCCGCTCGCGAAGGGGCCGTCATAGTCGCCGTCGTCGTCCTCGTCCTCATAGCTGTCGATGTCGTCGGTGATCGTGATGCCGCCACCCATCGTCAGATCGCCGGTCTGGCCGGTTTCGAGGAGGATGCCGGTGTCGCCGTCCTCGGCCTCCTCCATCGTGATCAGGGAGCCTTCTTCCAGCACGACGTCATTGTCGGAATCGCTGGTGATGGCGACGCCGCCGGTCATGACGACGGAGCCGTCCTCGGACACGGTCACGTCGGCCGCCGCACCGTTGGACACGGTCGAGGTCCGGACCGGCGTCGTCCGGGCGGAGCCGATATCGACCTGGGCTTGGGCGGCCGAAGCCAGCACGAGCGGCGCGATGGCGGCCGCTGTGGCGAACCTTGAAAGCATGTTGAGCAGATATCCCGACGACGACATTGTCGGGGCGCACAGTTCTTGGTCCCGGTGGCGGTTGTGCGGTGAAGTTGTTTCGGCGGTGAAGCGCAGGCGCTCATGCTTGCGCCGACGTATTTCGGCGCTGAAGTAATTGGCGTCAGGGCGCGGTTGTGGCGGTCGCCTCCCAGCGCGGCGCGGGGGCTGCGTCTGCGCATAGCGACGACTCCGTCGCGGCGGCGAAAAGGTCCTTGGCGGCGTCGGAGACCGAGATCAGATCCAGAGCCGGCTCGGCCAGGGTCGCGGGCCAGGCGCTGATGTCGGGGCCCAGTCGGTCAAGCGTGGCGTGCAGTTCGGTCAAGGTCATGGGTCCAGATCTTCTTCTGTTTCCGTAGGTCTTCCCGGAGCGCCATCCTGCCTCTTTTAAGCAGGGAACGCACCGAGTTTTCAGTGGCCGCAAGCCGCGCCATGATCTCCGGCACGTCGGCGTCCTCGAAATAGTGCAGGCTCAGCACCCGTTGCTGGGCCGTGGGCAGGCGAAGCAGCGCAGCACGGAGGCGATCGGCCGTCTCCTGGCGCGTGATCAGTTCCTCTGCATCAGGCCCGCCGCCGGCGCCGAAATCCTCGAGCGCGCTGCTGAGCGCGTCGGCCTCGGTCGGCGTATCGCGACGCCGTCTGCGATGGTCGATCGAGCGGTTGATCAGCACCCGGTGCAGCCAAGTCGTGAAGCGCACGTCGCCCGGGGTCCAGCCGCCCCGCTTCCACAGCGAGAAGAAGACCTCCTGCACCACGTCGTCCGCCTCGACCTCGTCGCCGAGGATGTTGCGGCAGACGGCATGGGCCATTCCCCGGTGCCGCTCCATCAGCGTTCGCAAGCAGAGATCATCACCGGCGCGCATGGCCTCATAGAGCTCCTGGTCGGACGCGACGGCGCGATCGGCCATCGGTGCGATGTCTTGATGGTTGAAGGTGTGGAGCGCGTGCGAGTGCATGATCAATACCTGCGTTAGGTCGATCAATACAAAGCAACGTGCGTGCCACAGGCGAATTATTACTGTATTGTATTATTCTGATTTAGTTGTGTCGGACGAGACATATTTATAATTGAACGGACCATGTTCTGAATTGGATCAGTCACGATTGACCATTCTCTGTTGCGCTTCGGTAGCATTCCGATGCGCCGGACAGAGCGATGGGTGCGGGCGTAGAATCGCTGCAGGTCAGCGCCTTCAGGCCCGGCCGCCGCGAAATCCATATGGAGTTTCAAGGCGCTAATGATCTGGCTGGCGACGCCGAGGTGAAAAACCATCTCGTCCAGCCGATTCTGCTCATCGGCAGATTTTGCCGAGGCCACAGCGGAGTAGAGTTTCTGGTGCAGGGCCAAGGCGATCTCAGTGGGGCTGAGCGCCAACTGGCTGGTGGCGCGATAGCCGGCGATGGCGCGGGAATAGGCGGCGTTACTCATCATCGTCACTCGCGCCGAGGATGGCCTCGATCTGCTCTTGCAGCAGACGGGCGGCCTCCAGTTCGGCTTCCATGTTGGCGTATTGGGTCACAAGCTTGGTTCGGTAGGTCTCGGCGTCCTCACGGATTTTGTCCGAGCGGTCCGACAGGTCGGTGTTGATTTCGGTCAGGGAGTCGATGCGCTGCTGGATCAGGCTGGTCGAGCTGTCGTCGAACTGCGTCAGGGTCTGCGTCAGCAGATTGGCGAATCCCTGCTGGATCGAGACAGAGATGTCCCCGGCGGTGGCGGGCGATAACGTGAAGGTCAGGCCTTCGTAAATGGTCCCTTCGGCGCCCACGAGGCGCGATCCTGAAACGGTGAAGGCGGCGCTGTCGCCGTCGGCGGCGGCGCTGGTGATCGCGCCCGTTTCGTCCGTGACGATGGTGAGAGTGAACGACAGCGAGCTGGTCGTGTTGTTGGCCAGCATTTTGAGGTTGCTGTCCGAGGCGGAGAAGTCGGTCTCGAAGAAGCTCTCGACGGCGTCGAGGTTGGAAAGAATGGCGTCGTTCAGCGCTGTCTCGTCACTGAGTTCCAGAAGGCCTTCCGAGGTCCAGGTGATGCCCATGTCGCTGAACATGGTGATGTCGTCGGAGGCGGCGTCGCTGCCGGAGTTGATCATGGTCTGCAGGGTGGAGTTCAACATCCGCAGGACCGAGTCGGCGAACAGGACCGCGTCCTCGTCCGCCCCGCCGTCCGAGGACACCGCCGACTGGTCCAGCATGTACTGCTTCAGCGCATTATAGGCGTCGACGAAGTCGGTGATCGCCGTCTTCACCGCCGAAGAGTCTGTGGAGACCGTCAGTGTGGCCGCCCCGTCGGTCACCCCCGACAACGACAGGCTCACGCCTTCGATGACGTCGGTCAGTTCGTTCGTGTCCCGCGTGACCGTCGCCCCGTCCACGGTGATGATGGACGGTTGGGCTTCGCGCAGAACATTGGCGAAGGCGCCGGTGTCGTCTGTCAGTCCGATGGTTTGTGCGACGTCGTCGCCGGAAACGGAGGAGATGACGATCGTCTGATTGGTGTCGGTCGCCGACAGCACCAACTGGACGGTCGAGGAGTCCAGGGTGATCAAGGAGGCCTGCACCCCGGTCGTGTCGCTCTGGGCGTTGATGGCCTTGGCGAGGTCGCTGAGGGTCGTGGTCGCGGTGACGGTGATCTCGACCGATTCTTCGCCGTCGACGCCCAGAGACAGAACGCCCGCGACGCCGATGGCGTCGGTGGATGAGCCGGACGAGGCGCTGACCTTCATCGCCTGGGCCAGTTGAACCACTTCGATTTCGTAGTCGCCGTTGATGGCGTCGCTGGTGACATCGACGGCCAAGCCAGTGACGGTCTCGCCGGAAGTGCTGCTCAGCGCCGCGCTGCGCGAGTCGAACGAGTTCTCGGACCCCAGGCTGGAATAGGCCGGCAGGGCCAGGCCTTCGATCGCGTCGGATACGGCGGCGACGAGGGTCTGTACTTCCTCGTAGGCCGCGATCTCGGCCTCGTTGGCGGTGATCTTTGCGTCAAGGGTGTCGGCGCGCGCGGTCTTTTGCGCCACGGCCGTCTCGATCAAGGCGTCGGTGTCGAGACCGGAGGCCGTCGAGGTGATGTAGCTGGCGCCGCTGCTGGTCGAGACGCCGGCTGTTGAGGTTGTGCTCATGGGATGTTCCGGGCGCGGGCCTGAAGGTCAAAGGGAACGGGCGGGGGCGAACCCCCGCCCGCGCCGTCACTGCAGGAGCTTGAGCAACGACGACGACATGCTGTTCGCCTGGCCCAGGGCCGCGATGGCGGCCTGCGTCAGGGTGGACAGGTTCGTGTAGTTGGTCTGTTCCGCAGCCAGATCGACGTCCGAGATGGCCGACTTGGAGGCCTCCAGGTTTTCAAGCGAGGTGTCGATGACGCTCGCCCGATACTCGAAGCGCGACAGGCTTGCGCCCACATTCGCCCGAGCCGTCGAGATGGTGTTGATCGCCGTGTCGACCGCAGTCATCGCCGTGGCGGCGTTGGCCGAGGTGCTGACGTCGGTCGAATCGACAGCTAGGTCCGTCGCCGTCGCTCCGTCGATGGTGATCGTCAGCGTATCGGTGCTGGCGGTGCCCAGGAGGAAGGAGACGCCGGTGGAGAAGTCGCCTGCGCCGTCGAGCAGAGCCGAGCCGTTGAAGTTGGTCGACGAGGCGATGTCGTCGATTTCCTCGATCAGCTGCTGGTATTCTGCGTCGATGTTCGCCCGTCCATCATCGTCGACCGAGCCCGATTGGGACTGGGCCGTCAGAGCCTTCATCCGTTGCAGGATGTCGCTGATCTGAGACAGGGCGCCGTCGGCCGTCTGAAGCACGGCGGTTCCCTGTTGGGCGTTGATGGCGGCCTGTTCCATCACCACGATGTCCGCGGAGATGTTGGTCGAGGTGGCGAGGCCGGCCGCATCGTCCTTGGCGCTCTGGATGCGTTGTCCGCTGGACAGTTTCGCCAGGGAGGCGGACTGGGCGGCGGAGTTGGCGTTCAGATAACGCAGGGCGGTGTTGGCGGCGGTATTGGTTGAGATACTAGGCATTCTTTCCTCATTCTCTCCAGACTGAACACCGTCGGGCGGTCGCTCGACGGGAAGGCCGCGGCGCTTTCTGGCCCCGACCTTCAGCAGAGAAACGGATCGGCCCCGGCAAATGGGGCGCTGAAATTTTGTGCGCCCCATCGGCGCCGGTCGCCTCGTTGAAGCCGGGACATCCACCGGCTTCGGCGGCGACCCATGACCTCGGTTAACGTAACGACATCAACGGCGACGGCGGCGGCGACGACCTCGTCCTCGTCGTCCGCCCTGTCCATCGACATGGACGAGTTCCTGGGGATCCTGGTCACCCAGCTGCAGAACCAGAACCCGCTCGAGCCGACGGACGTCACCGAGTTCACCAATCAGCTGGTCGGTTACGCCCAACTGGGCCAGCAGACCTCGACCAATGACACGCTGGAAAGCCTGTCGTCGTCCCTGACCTCCATGCTGACGACCCAGAGCGCGGGTTATGTCGGCCAGAAGGTCGAGTACGACGGCGCCATGGCGCCGGTCCAGGACGGGTCCGCCAGCTGGACCTACACCCTGGACGGCGCTCAGTCCTCGACCGCCCTGGTGGTCACCAATCAGGACGGCGACGTCGTCTGGAGCGGGACCGGCGAGACCGGCGACGGCGAGCACGGCCTGTCGTTGAGCCTGTCCGACATGAGCGACGTCGCCGAGGGCGACATCCTGACCCTGACCTCGGTCTCCACCGACGCGGACAGCGCGTCCACGTCCAACGCCGTCACCGCCTTCGCCACCCTGGACGCCGTCGTCTTCGAAGACGGGGTCACGACCTACCAGGCGGGTGACGCGGTCATCGATCCAGCCGCCGTCCTCGCCTTCTACGGCCAGGCCTGAGGAACATTCCATGAGCCTTTCCGCCTCTCTTTCTTCGGCCGTTTCAGGCCTGACCGCGCAGAGCGCGGCTCTGTCGGCGATCTCCGAGAACATCGCCAACTCCTCCACCACTGGCTACAAGACCAAGGAGACCTCGTTCGAGGCCCTGGTCAGCGCCAGCATGAAGTCCAGCGCCGCCGCCGGCGGGGTGACCACTTCGATGAGCCGCGCCATGTCGGTTCAAGGCACGATTTCGACCAGCGCGACCGAGACCAACCTCGCGATCAACGGCTCGGGTTATTTCATCGTCGCCGACAACACCTCCGGCGCGACGTCCGACCTGGCCTATACGCGCAACGGAAGCTTCTCGACCGACGCCTCCGGCTATCTGGTCAACTCCGAGGGCTATTATCTGCAGGGCTATCCGACCGACGAGGACGGTAATGTCGTCGGCGGCGGAGTTTCGGGTCTGGAGACGATCAACCTCTCGAACCTGACCAGCCCGGCTGAGGCCACCTCTACCGTGAGCGTCTCCGCCATTCTTCCGGCCGAGGCGGAGGTGGGCGACACCTTCACCTCCACCGCCTCCGTCGTCGACAGTCTGGGCGCCACCAATATCGTCGATCAGACCTGGACCAAGACTGACACCAACACCTGGACCTTGACGACAGGCGACCCCTATTCAGCCTCGACGGGTGAGGCCACGGGTACAGCCAGCGCGACCACGATCACGATCACCTTCGACAGCAGCGGGCTTCCCGCCACCATCAGCCCAGATCCGGCGGAGGTGACCTTCAGTTTCACCAATGGCGCCGCAGACGCCACGGTGGAAATGGACCTCGGCGAAATCGGCTCGTCGTCAGGCGTCACCCAGTCCGACTCCGGCGGCAACGACCCCAGCCTCACCGTCAACAGCATATCCAACGACGGCATCGTCGCCGGATCCTTGACCAGCGTCGCCATCAATGACGGGGGACAGGTCGAGGCGACCTTCAGCAACGGCCTGACGAAGGTCATTTATCAGGTTCCGGTCGCGACCTTCGCCAACTCGGAAGGCCTGACCCAGGTTTCCGGCACGACCTTCAAGTCCACGAACCTCAGCGGGTCGGCGACGATCAACCTTTCGGGCGTCGGCGCCTCCGGCAGTATCGTGGCCAGCGCCCTGGAAGGCTCGACCACGGACACCGCGACCGAGTTCAACAAGATGATCGTGGCCCAGCAGGCCTATTCCGCCGCGTCCCAGGTGGTCGGCAGCGTCAAGGACATGTTCGACACCCTGATCTCCGTGGTGCGTTGATGGACGAGATCGGCCGTATCGTCGACCGGGCCGGCCGCTCACGGCGCACTGGCTTCGATCGCCCCATCGTCGAAAGCTACGAACAGGCCGCCGCCATCGCGCGCGATCTGGCCGAACGTCTGGCGACCCTGCCCTGGTCGGACAAGGCCTTGCTGATCAGCGACGTTCGGCTTCTTGAAACCGCGCTGAAGCGACGGGCGGACACCCTGCGCGCCGTAATGAGCGAAACCTCCGCCGAGATCATCCGTCTCAATCGCGGGACAGGGGCGGCGGGCGCCTATGCGGCCGGAGGACGGCTGGGCGCGCGGAGGCGGCCATGAGCCTGTCCGGGGCCCTCGCCAACGCCTCCGCCGCGCTGACGACGTCCCAGTATCAGGTCGCCCTGAGCACGACCAATGTCGCGAACGCCAGCACCGACGGCTACACGACCAAGACCTATTCGGCGACGTCCCAGACTGCGACCCTGGCGCTCAGCACCGGCGAACTGTCGCGCGTCACCGACACCTATCTGCAGAAGTCGCTGATCACCAGCAGCGCCTCGGCCGGTTACGCCGAGACGATCGACAGCTATCTGACGCGCTACGATACGCTCTTGGGCGACACCTCCAGCGACGGCGACGTCGCCAGCCTGACCTCGGCGCTATCGACCAGTCTCACCAGCCTGGCGGCGGGCACGGGCGATACCGACGCCGCCGCCGTCGTCAGCGCCGCAGCGGAACTCGCCGATGGGCTGCGCACAATGTCTTCCGGAATCCAGGATCTGCGATCCGACGCCGACGCCGCCATCGCCACGACCGTCGATGAAGTAAACGCCCTCCTGCAAGAGATCGACACGCTGAACGACCAGATCGTGGCGGGGCAGGGCGATCAGACCAGCTTGGCGGACTCACGGGATACGGCCCTGCAGACGCTTTCAGGCCTGGTCAGCGTCACCAGCTATACGGACGCTTCTGGGCGGCTGAACATCTATGCCGACGGTCAGATGCTGGTCGGAACCACCGTCAGCACCCTGTCCTTCACGCCTTCCGGCACGGTGTCGGCCGACTCGGTCTATCCGGCCAGTCTCTCCGGCGTCAGCGTCAACGGACGCGACGTGACCTCCAGTTTGACCGGCGGCGAACTCGGTGCCCTGATCGCCCTGCGTGACGAGGTTCTACCCGCCGAACAGGACGCCTTGGACAGTCTGGCGACGACCCTGATCTCGGCCCTCAATACGGCCGCCTCCACCGGCGCAGCGGCGTCGCCCGGCAGCCTGACCTCCACCACCGCCGTCACGGCCGCCACGCCGCTTTCGCTGACTGGGACTCTAGGTGTGGTGCAGTCGACTACGGCCGGCGTCGCCACCGCTATCGACGAGATCGATCTGTCCTCCGTCACTACAGTGGGGGAGCTGGTCGATGCGTTGAACGGCGTCAGCGGAATCACGGCCGGCATCGTCGATGGCAAGCTGACGATCTCGAGCAGTTCGGGCGGCGTCGTGCTGGATTCGTCCGTCGCCCTGACCTCGGGCGGAGAGACCCTGTCCGACTGGATGGGGTTCAACGATGTGTTTTCCGGCGTCGACGCCTCGACCATTCGGGTCACGGCCGCCCTGACGGTGAACCCCAGCCTTCTGGCGACGTCCAGTCTGGATACTTCGGCGGCGGTGGGGCAGACCGCCGTGGCCTCGGGTGGGACGGGCGGGGCCTCGGCCTTGCTGGCCGCAATGACGGATGAACGGTCTTTCGCTGAATCCGGAAATCTCTCGGCGCGCACCCGCAGCCTGGCCGACTATGCGACGGACGTGCTGTCCGGGGCGGCGACGACCATATCGACGGCGGCCAGCACGGCCGCCAGCGCCACGGCCCTGCGGGACGGCTACGCCAACAGTCTGAGCAACGCCACGGGCGTAAATCTGGACGAACAGACCGCCCTGGTCAGCCTGTATCAGCAGCAGTACGAAATCTCCGCCCAACTGATGTCGGCCATCCAGGCGATGTACGACGCCCTGCTCAGTATGGTGGCGTCGTGATCGGGCGGGTCTCCACCTTCAGCCAGACCCTGTATGTTCTGGACCGCAGTCTGGCGAGCCAGGCCCGGCTGGCCGATGTCCAGGGCCAGACGGCGTCCGGGCTGAAGAGCGACACCTTCGGCGGCTACGGAACCGCGACCAGCGCAATCACGCGCCACGAGGCCGATATCGCCGCAGCGGACGTCGAGTCGGCTAGCGCCACCAGCGCGCTCAATGTGGTCGAACAGGCCTATTCGGCCCTGGGTTCGATTTCGGACCTCACCGAAACCATTCTCTCGTCCTTGGCCACCTATGGCGAGGACAGTACGACGTTGGCGTCCCTAGCCGAAGGCTGGCTCGACGATCTCGAGAGCCTGCTGAACAGCACATACGGCGATCAGGCTCTGTTCGCCGGCGACGCGTTGGACGCCCAGGCTGTGGATCTCGACGCCTGGGACGCGGCGGATGCGGACGCCTATTACAACGGCGGATCGTCGGCGCGCGCCTATACGACATCGGACGGTCAGGTCATCGCCCTGTCGGTGACGGCTGCGGACCCGGCCCTCAGCGGGTTGATCGACACTCTAAAGGGGCTGGAGGCCGGGACCACGTCCAGCGCGGACGCGCTCGACGCCGTGCAGGCGGCGGCGTCCGATATCGGCGTACTTCGGGCGGCTCTGTCGTCCAACGCGTCGCGTCTGGAGCGGATCGCCGAACAGGCCACGGCCCGCAGCGATTCTCTGACGACCCTGGTGAGCACCTTGAAGGAGACGGACCTCGCCGAGGCCGCCATCCTCGCCACCCAATACGAGACCCTGCTTCAGACCTCCTATTCGACGCTCAACATCCTGATCTCGGTCAAGCTGTCCGACTATCTGCGATAGGTTGACGTCAGCCGGGTCGCTTGGTCGGGCGCACGAAAGTGGAGATCTGGCAGCGTTCAGAACATAAAATCGCTCTCAGTAACGGCATATAACCGAGTTTATGGGCAGTTCTGTTTCCACTCTGAAACAAACGGCCGTTCAGACGAGGGTCATTGATGTTGGAAAGCAGCGCCTCCCGGATATTGGTCGTAGATGACGACGCGGGCATTCGCGACGTTCTGGGCGACTACCTGTCGCAACACGGCTTCATCGCCTATCAGGCCGGTTCGGCCAGCGAGATGGATGAGGTCCTGGCCAGCACCCCCGTCGATCTTATCGTCCTGGATATGATGATGCCGGGCGAGGACGGCCTCTCCGTCTGCCGTCGCATGTCGGGCAAGGGCGCGCCGATCCTGATGCTGAGCGCCATGAGCGAGGAGACTGACCGGATCGTCGGACTGGAGCTGGGCGCCGCCGACTATATCGGCAAACCTTGCAATCCCCGCGAACTTCTGGCGCGCGTCCGCGCCGTGCTGCGTCGGCAGGAGACGGCGCAATCGCCGATGTCCGGCACGGTCGTCACCTTCCTGGGATGGCGTCTGGATCGGGTGCGTCGCGAGATCACGACGCCGAGCGGACAGGAAGTCTCCCTGTCACGCAGCGAGTTCGTCATGCTGGAGATGCTGGTCGAGAACGCCGGCCGCATCGTGCGTCGCGAACAACTGCTGGCCCATGCCCGCGCCATCGGCCGTGACGTCAACGAGCGCGCCATGGACGTCCAGATCAGCCGACTGCGCCGCAAGCTGAACGAGGAAGACAGCAAGGAGCTGATCGTCACCGTGCGCGGCGAGGGCTATCTGTTCGACGCCGTGGTCGAAAACGAACACTGAAGTCATGAGCCGCATGCGGCCACCGACCGTCTTGTTACAGGTGGCCCTGATCGCTGTGGTGGCGGTCATCGCCACCCAGTTGACGACTCTGGCGATCGTCGTCCTGGCGCCGGCGCCCCGGCCGGCCGGCTATACGCTGGCCGCCGCCTCCGCTGCGCTTCGGGGAGAGACGGCGAAGACCGAGGATGGGCGGCCGCTGCGACGACGCTTTCAAGCTGAGGCGCCGTTCGAACAGGAACGCGATCCGCTGGCCGACGCCCTCGCGCGCAGCCTTGCGTCTGAACTCGGTCGCGACGTGGCGGAGGTCCATGTGCGCATGGACAGCGCGGGGCGTCCGCTCTGGGCTCGCCCGCCGCGTGAGCCTCGGGCTCTACGCAGACCTTTCGGACCCGACGAATGGTTGGGCGGCGTGCGGGTCGGCGTGGTGTCGGACCAGATCGCCTTTCCGCCCTTCCTCGCCACCGTCCGGATGGACGACGGCCAATGGTCGACGATCACGCCGCCCAGAGGGTGGCTGGCGCCGTGGCAGATCGCACTGTTGCTGAGCATGCTGCTCAGCCTGGTGCTGCTGTCGCCGCTGATATGGTGGATGGCACAAAGACTGGCGCGGCCGATCCGGCGGTTCGCCTATGCGGCCGACCGGCTGGGCGCGGACCCGGACGCGGCGCCGCTGACGCCGACGGGCCCCAATGAGGTGCGTCTGGCGATCGCCGCATTCAACGATATGCAGGCCAAGCTGAGGGAGCATATCGAACGTCGCACCCATACGGTGGCGGCGATCGCGCATGATCTTCGCACACCCCTGACGCGGCTGAGGTTCCGCATCGAGATGATGCCGCCTGAACAGCAACGCCAGGCCATTCGCGACATCGAGGAGATGGATGTCTTGATCGCCCAGGCGATGCAGTTCGTCAAAGGCCAGTTCGACGTCGGCCATGCCGAGACGCTGGACTTCGGCGATCTGGTTCAGGACATGGCCGGGCGTTACGCCGACACGGGGGCGGATATCGCCGTCGCGGCCGAACCGGGGCTGGAGGTGCGCGGCGATCCGGGGGGTCTCAGGCGCGGCCTCTCGAACCTGATGGACAATGCGATCGGGCACGCCGGCGCGGTGTCGGTCAGGGTCGGGGCCGAGGCCGGGCGCGCCGTGGCGCGGATCCAGGATCAGGGGCCGGGCATTCCCGAGGATCAGCTGGAACGGGTGTTCGACCCCTTCTTCCGACTGGAGGCGTCGCGAAGCCGCATGACGGGAGGGGCGGGCCTGGGCTTGTCCATCGCCCGTCACGCCGTGCGCGCCCACGGCGGCGATCTGACCCTGGCCAATGCGCCCGAGGGGGGACTGATCGCCACACTGTCCTTGCCGCTGGTCGAGGCCGACGCGGCTTAGCGGTCGTCTCAGGCCGCGGCCGGCAGGCGGACCTCTGCGGTCAGGCCGTCCTGTGACCTCAGCCGGATAGCGCCGCCGTGGGCGAGAACGATGGAGCGGCTGTTGGCCAATCCCAGGCCCATGCCGGATGCGTCGCTGGCGACCGCGTGGGGCGCCCGGTAGAAGGGCTTGAACACCCGTTCCAGCTCGCTGTCTGCCAGGCCCGGTCCGAAGTCGCGGACGGTCGCGATGGCCTCCGCCCCATCCTTGTCCAACCGGACCACGGCGCGACCGCCGTATTTGACGGCGTTGTCCAGCAGGTTGGCGAACACCCGGTTCAGGGCGACAGGATCGGCCTGGACCTCGACCGGTTCGCCGGGCTCCAGGGCGACGTCGGCGCCGCCGGCGACGGCGTTTTTCACCGCCTCGTCCAGCAGGGTGCGCAGGTCAAGGCGCTCGCGCGCGCCGCCCTCGGCCTGGTCGCGCATGAAGGTCAGGACTGAGCTGATCATGGCCTCCATTTGGTCCATGTCGCTCTCGAAGCCCGGCTTCAGCTTTTCGGGCGCGGCCTCCAGGCGGAACCGCATCCGGGTCAAAGGCGTGCGCAGGTCGTGGGAGATGGCTCCGATCATGGCGGTGCGGTCCTCCACATAGCGTTTCAACCGGGCCTGCATCAGGTTGAAGGCGGCGGCGGCGCGAGCGATCTCGGCGGAACCGCCCTCGACGGTGGCGGGGGCGGACGGATCGCGGCCAAGCCGTTCGGCGGCGTCGGCGAAGCTGCGTAGGGGAGCGGTCAGGCGGCTGGCGAACAGCCAGCCCAGAGGCCCGACCAGGATAAAGGAGAGCAGGAACCACAGCATGACGCGGCTCTGCCAGGCGGTGGGGAAGGCTTCCGGCCGAGGCTTGACCACGATCCAGCGATCCCCGACCCGCTGGGCGGCGATGAAGTCGCCCTCGACATAGCCGGCGGAGGCAGGGGCGAAGAGGCCGCGGCGCATGGGCGTCACGGGCGCAGCCTCGGATGCCTGGACCAGGTCTGCGGTCTCGGCCTGAGGTGCGGAGGCGCCGGGGGCGAGGGCCGGCTGGGGCGTGTTTGTCGGGGCGTCAGCGGATGCGGCGGCGGGCTGGACCGAGACCCGGGTCGTCGTGGGCTCAAGAGGGGCGACTGGCGGCGTCCTGTCGGGGGCCGGAGCAGGGGCGACGGGGGGCGAGGAAGATGAGGGCGACAGGGTCGTCGAGGCCCTGACCGTCGTCATGACGCCATAGGTCGGGGCGGCGGTGTTGCGGCGGGCCACCATGGCGGCCGCGAGGGCGCGGCCCATGCCGACCCCGCCCGGCTGCAGCGCCGCGCCGTCGCCCGTCTGCCCGATGGGACGCGGCAGGCCGGCGTCGCCGGTGGCCGGCAGGCTGAGGCGCGAGGCCATGGGGCGGCTCAGGCGAGTTTGGCCGCCGGCCCACGGCGGGGTCCGGGCGCCGCTCAGGGTTCGGTCCACGCCGGGGCGTGAATGGTTCCAGGCTTCGCGTCCCGCTGAGGCGTTGAAGCCGCCGGGCTGAAGGCCGGACCCGGAGCGGCCGAGGAACGGCGCGGTCTGAGGGCTTGGCTGGCGGTTGCGGATCAGGGCGGGATTGCCGAGGCCGATGGGCAGGAAGGCGGCGGCGACGATCCGGGGGCCGGCGGCTTGCGAAGACGCGCTCTCCGGGCGGTTCTGGGGCGGTCGCGGCGCCATCGGCTGCGCGCCGGCGGGAAGCGGCACATAGAACATCAGGACGACATCGGACGGATCGGCCTTCAGCAGATCGGCAAGGCGGTCGCGGGGCCCGACAGCGCTGAGCCAACCCGGCCCCTCGGCGTGCGGCGCCTCGTCGACGACCTGGCGCAACAGGGGGCGGGCGTCGTCGATGGCGACGGATTGACCCCGCATCGCCTTGGCGATGTCCTCGAGACTGTGCTGAGGCGGCGGCTGGGGCGGAAAGGTCAGGGTCATGAGCAGGGTCGCTCCCTGGGCGACGACCAGGACCCCGATCACCAGAAACATGACATGACCGGCGATCGGCATCGGGGGCAGACGGAACCTGTCCCTCATGCGCGCACCCTCCCGAACCGGTTTCGGACTGCCTGCCATCCCCTGACCTTCACCTTGGCGCGCCTCGTCGACTCAAACGAAACAGCCGATCCTCGACCATTGCAGGAAAGCGGGGCCTTGCGTCGCGGTGAAGGCCGGTTTGATACGAATCTGCAATGAAGCGGCGCCGTTGTGCGGCGCACCAAGGTCGAGGCTTCATCCACAGTCGTGTGGAGATGGCGAGTTCCGCTTTTGTTCCCTCTGTGCTTTAAGGCCGAACGGTCGGCGGCGTGACGGAGGATCAGATGAACGATGAAATCCTGGCCGATATGATGGCCGAGCTGGATGCGGAGCTGGCGCGGGCCGAGGCCTCCCTGCCGGAACATCCCGAACAGACGCGCCAGACCGAGGTGATGCGCGCCCTGGCCCTGGGGCTGGGCAATTTCGACCGGATGCGGGCTCACGAGGTGCATCTGCTGGCGGCGCGGCTTTCGCCTCGCCGGGGGTGAAGACGGAACGGCGAGCTCAGGGCTGGCGCTTGAAGGTGTCGCCGATTTCGGTCGCGTTGGGTCCGTCCGGTCCGGCGCTGTGTCGCTCCTGCTCGCCGACCTTTTTGACGTCGGCCTCCGGCGTAAGGGCGTCCGGCTTGCCCAAGGGTTCGGCGCCGTTTTTCTCTCGGCCTTCGGTCTGGTTGCGGTCCATTGGAATCTCCCTTGCTGTGAAGGGAGCGCTGGGAAGGGGGGAGGGTTCCGTCAGCTCCCCGTATCCACCTTCGCCACCACGGACATGCCGGGTGCCAGCCGGTCCATGCCTGCCTGACCCGGCTCGATGCGGATGCGGACCGGGATGCGCTGGGCGACTTTGGTGAAGTTGCCGGTGGCGTTGTCGGGGCGGATGACGCTGAACTCGCTGCCGGCGGCGGGGGCGATGCGTTCGACGCGGCCGCGCAGGGTCTGGCCGCCTAGGGCGTCGACGGTGATTTCGACCGGCTGACCAATGCGGATGTCGCGCATCTGGGTCTCCTTCATATTGGCCGTGATCCAGACCGTGTCGGGGACCAGGCCCATCAGCTGGGTTCCGGCGGTGACATACTGGCCCTGGCGCACGCCGATCTCGCCCAGACGGCCGGGGCGGGGGGCGATGATGCGGGTGTTGGCCAGGTCGATCTGGGCCAGGCGGACGGCGGCCTGGGCGTTCTCGACGGCGGCGGCCAGGCTGTCGCGATTGACAACGGCCGAGGTGACGCCGGTCTGGGCCACGCCCTCGGCGGCCTGGGCCTGGGCGAGCTGGGCCTGGGCGCTGCGCAGGGACGCGACGGCGATGTCCACATTGGATTGCGACACCCAGCCGCCGGCCTTCAGCGTGCGGGCGCGGTCGGCGTCGGCCTGGGCGCGGGTCAGGGTCGCCTGGGCGGCGGCGATGGCCGCGCGCTGTTGCGCCACCGTGCCGCGCGCCGAGGCCTGGGTCTGGGTCGAGTTGGACAGGGCCGCCTCGGCCGAATGGAGCGCCGCCTCGGCCTGTTCCAGGCGCTGGCGATAGGTTCGGTCGTCGACCTGGGCCAGCAGTTGGCCCTGCTGGACCGTCTGGAAGTCCTGGACCGGGACCTGGACCACATAACCGCTGACCTGGGGGCTGATGATCGTCACCTGGCCGCGCACATAGGCGTTGTCGGTGCGCTGGACATGGCCGGTGAAGGGCGGCAGCCGCCAGGCGTAGAGGACCAGGCCGACGGCGAAGACGGCGACGATGGCCGCCACCACGGCCCATAGGACGCGCTTGCGGGGTTCGGGCGCAGCAGGTGCGGCGGCGGGTGGAGCGGAGGGGGCAAGGGTTGTGTCGGTCATCGGGGTGCGGGGGCTTTCGGGGAATCAGTCGGCGGCGGCGGCGACAGTTGCGGCGTCGGGGGCGGCGGCGGGCGGGGGCGTGTTTCGGGCGTCGCGCCGGGCCTGGCGTCGCGCCTTGATACGGGGGCGCAGGTGGACGGCCGTGACCCAGGCGCAGCCCAGGCCGGCGATGGCGGCGATGATCAGGAAGACGTCGTTATAGGCCAGGACATTGGCCTGCTGGGTCACCTGGCGGGCCAACAGGGCGGCGCCCTCGGCGTTCAGCAGGGCAGGGTCGGTGATAGTCGAGGCATAGGCGCCGGACAGCTGGCGCAGGCGCATAACCACCTGGGGATCCAGGCTGGTGATGTCGGCGGCCAGCTGGTTCGAGTGGAACTTTTCGCGCACCACTTGGATCGTGCCGATCAGAGCTGAACCGGCCAGGCCGCCCAGGTTCTGAAGCACGCTGAACATGACGATGAAGCTGATGATGTTGCGCGCGCCCTGTTGCAGCACCTTGCCGACCCCGATCAGCAGGGCGGGGCCGACGAACATGGCCGAGGCGAAGGCGATCATGGCCTGGCTGACGTACAGCTGGGCCGGGCGGGTCAGGACGGTGGCGTGGCTGTCGATGAAGGCGCCGAGGGCGATGAGGCTCAGGGCGATGGCGATGGGCTTGTTCAGCTTGGTCATGTTCAGGGTCAGGGCGCTGACCGCCGTGCCGGCGATCATGGCCAGCAGGATGACCAGGAACAGGCCGTGCAACTGGTCCGGGCCCAGGCCGACCACGGTCAGGAAGCCCACCGCGCCCGAGGTCTGTTCCGACAGGGTGATGCGGATCAACAGGATGGCGCCGAACAGGCGCAGGATGTCGGGGCCCGTCAGCCAGCGGACATTGATCAGCGGATTCCTGCGATTGTACTCGACCGTCAGGGCGGCGGTCAGCAGCAGGATCGATCCTGACAAGGCCCAGCCGATCCAGGCGGCCTCGGTCCACCAGACGATCCGACCCAGGCCCAGGACGGCGGCCAGCAGGGCCACGCCGGGCGCGAACAGGGCGAAGGTGAGGAAGTCCAGCGGCTCGAATAGTTTCAGACGCTCGGACGGCGGCAGGCGCAGCACCTGGACCGCCGCCCAGGCCAGAAGCGCCATACCCAGTTCGAAGGTGTAGAAGGCGCGCCAGTCGTTCAGCTCCAGCAGGCTGGGCATGATCAGGCGGGCGATGGGGACGGCGAAGCTGGACAGGCCGATGCCGATCACCAGGCCCTTGAGCCGGTGCTGGGCCGGGAAGGCCTGGATCATATAGAGAAAGCCCAGGCTGCTGAGCCCCGCCGCCGCCATGCCGGCCACGGCGCGGACGAACAGGGTGGACTCATAGTTGTCGACCGCCAGGTGGGCGGCGCAGGTGACCACAAAGGCCGTCAGGCAGATCTGGGTGAACAGGCGCAGGCCGTACTGCTGGCGGAACTTGAACAGGATCAGGTTCATGCAGGCGTTGGTCATGACGAAGACGACCGGCAGCCAGGCCGCCTCGGTGATCGTGATCCCCAGCGAACCCTGAAGATTGGTGAGATTGGCGATGACGGCGGCGTTGCCCAGACTGCCGACCAGGGCCACCAGGACGCCGGTCAGGGCGTACTGGAGCCGCAGCAAGGCCGTGTGGTCGGGCGTGGCCGGAGAGCCGGGCAGGGTGGGGCGCTCGTGGGGTTTCAGCGTGGCCAGGTACTGGTCCCACGGCAGATGCCAGTTGTGATCGGCGCGACGGGGCATCAGGAGGCCTCGGGCCGGGGACGCAGCCCGTCGAGGATGAGGACGCGGGTGCGCTGGGACACGGCCTGACGCTCGGCTTCGTCGGCGCCCTGGAAACCGGCGCCCAGCAGGGTGGCGATCAGGCGGATGTCCATCGGCCGCAGATCCTTTCGCACCAGACCGGCCGCTTGGGCGCGTTGCAGAGGGGCGGCGCCCGCCTCCATCAAGCTTTGCCGCAGGGGGGTAAGCGCATCGGGCGAGCGCACGTTCCGCACAAGTCCCGCCAGACCGGCGTTGCGGATCATGTCCTCGGCCAGCCGGTCCAGAAACCAGAAGAAGACCTCGGGGGCCTCGCCTTGTTCGGCGGTGCGCCGGCCCAGGTCGGCGACGTCGGCCTCGAGCACGGCCAGGGCCAGTTCGGTGCGGTCGGCGAAATGACGATACAGGGTGCCGCGCCCGACGCCGGCCTTTTCCGCGATCAGGTCCAGCGGCGCGTCCAGCCCCTGGTCGGCGAAGACGGCGCGCGCGGCTTCGAGCAGGGCGGCGCGGTTGTGGATGACGTCCTTGCGGAGGGTTTTGGGGGCGGGGCGCGACATGGTGAAGCGCTTAAATGGACACAGGTGTCCGTTTTGCAAGGGGCCGTTCAAAGATCCCTCTCCCATTGGGAGAGGGCTTGAGCGCCTGAGAGCGCAGCGATCAGTCTTGCGCGACCCGAAGGGCGGCGCGAAGCAGCCAAAGGGTGAGGGCGCGGTGGTGCGAGTTGGCCCACCGACGGGCCCTCATCCGGCCCTGCGGGCCACCTTCTCCCCACGGGAGAAGGAAGGGGCGTTTACAGCCTCTTTTCCAACACCACGAAATCCAGTTCCGGCCGGGGTGGCACGACGGGGAAGGGGCGGGTTTCGCCGGTGGGGCGGTAGCCGCGCCGTTCGTACCAGGCGATCAGTTCGGCGCGGCGGTGGATGACGGTCATCTCCATGCGGCGGGCGGCGAAGCGGGCGACGGCCTCGGTCTCGGCGGCGGCCAGCAGACGGCGGCCCAGGCCGGACGCCTGAAGGGTCGGCTCCACGGTCAGCATGCCGAGATAGGTCCGGTCGTCGCCGACGCGGGCGACCTGGACGCAGCCGATCAGGGCGTCGTCCTTATGGGCCAGCAGGATGACCCGGTCGGGATCAGCGATCAGGGCCGACAATTCTTCGGCGCTGGTGCGGGTGTCGAACAGCAGATCGGCCTCGTGCGTCCAGCCGGCCTTGGCCGTCTCACCGCGATAGGCGCGTTCGATCAGGGGATGGAGGGCGGCGACGTCGTCGAGGGTCGCCGCGCGGAAGACGATGTCGGTCACCGCCCCCGGTCTGGGGAAACGCCCAGCTCCCGGATCAGATGGTCCATGCCATAGACGTCGCGCAGGGCCACGGTGACGGCCTGGGTGGTGACGATGACGCTGCGGTTGACGGCGCGGTCGTAGCCGTAGGCGTTGCGCTGGGTCAGGACGGTGGAGTCGAAGTTGGCGCCGATGATCTCGCCCTTCGCATTGATGGCGGGCGAACCGGACGAGCCGCCGATGGTGTCGGTCGAGACGGCCATGTCCATCACCGCGTTCGGGTCGATCCGGTCCTTGGCCGCCAGCAGCTTGGGCGCGACGGCGAAGGGCTCGGCGCCGGTGGCGCGGTCCCACAGGCCGGCGAAGGTGGTGAAGGCGGCGAACCTCTGGCCCGGAACGTCCGAGCCTTCGACCTGGCCATAGGTCAGGCGCAGGGTGCCGGTGGCGTCGGGATAGACGGCGTCGCCATAGGCGGCGAAACGGGCGGCGGCCAGCTGTTCCGAGGCGCGGTCGGTCGGGGCCTGGACCCGCGTCTCCCAGGCGTCGCGGACGGCGCGGGCGTCGGCGTCGATCGCCAGGGCGTAGCGGATCATCGGATCGGTCGAGGCCTGGACGGCGGCGAGACCGCCGGTCCACAGGGCGCGGCGCACGGCCGGGTCGGCCAGGGTCGTGCCGGCGACCACGCGGGCCGACAGGCTCTCGGGGCTTTCCTTGCCCAACAGGGTGCGGACCGAAGGGTTGTCGACCGTCAGCCATTCGCGGGTCTTGGACAGCCACCACTCCAGACGGATCTGCTCAAGCTCGGGATAGGTGGGGCGTTCGGCGAACAGGCGGGATTCGACGCCGGACAGGCGGCTGTCGGCGAACTCGGGCAGGCGCTGGTCGGACGGCTTGGCCCGCTCCTGGGCGCCGCGCACCAGGGTGCGGGCATAGGCGAACAGCTGTGACCCGCCGCCGGCCGAGGTCGTCCCCAGGCCCGTGCCGCCTTCCAGCAGGGCCATGGAGGGATAGAGTTCGCGGGCGATGGGCTGGACGGCGCCGAGCGTGGACCAGGGATCGACGCCTGAACCGGCCGCGCGGGCGCGGAAGTCGGTCTCCTGCTCGGCCTTGCGGGCCATGAAGGCGGGGTCGATCAGAGCCGCCATCCGGCCACGGCCGCGCTTGTAGGTGTTCTCCAGGCTGACGATGGGGTCCATGGCGATGAAGGCCTGCTCCTCGCCCTCTTCCGAATAGCGGATCAGCCGGCCGCGCAGCTCGGACGCGATCAACTGGTCCAGAGGCAGGACCACGTCGCGGATGGTGGTCAGTTGATCCTGGGTCAGCAGGCGCTGGGTCGAGCCGGGATTGCCGGAGATGAAGACGGCCTCGCCCTGCGTCGGCTTGTTCGGGTTCCAGGCGAAATGGGTCGGGGTCTCGACCGGCTTGCCGTCCTCGTACAGGCGGATGAAGGCCGCATCGATGGCGAAGCGGGGGAAGGAAAAGTTGTCCAGATCGCCGCCGAAAGTGGCGGCCCGATCCTCGGGCGCCCAGGCCAGGCGGACGTCGGAATATTTGCGGTACTTGTAGAGCTTGAACTGACCGCCCCGGTACAGGCTGACGACCTGGCAGCGGATCTTGGGATCGTTTCCGCAGGCTTCGCTTTCGATCCGGCCGGCCTCGGCGTCGCGGGCCTGGGTGAAGGCCTGGCCTTCGAGACCGGCGCCGGCCTTGTGCATCCGCTCGGTCACGTCGCTGATGTCGGTCAGGATCTCGGCGGTGGCGCCGGGGCATTTCAGCTCTTCCTCGCGCGACTTCGGAAGGAAGCCGGTCTCGGCGTAGTTGACCTGGGGCGTGGACAGGTTGGCGACGCAGGTGGCGACGCAGTGGTTGTTGGTCATGACCAGGCCCTGGCCCGAGACCACGCCCGCCGAACAGCCGCCGAACTTCACCGATGACAGACGGACCCGGTCCAGGAAGGCCTGGTCGATGTCGGTTCCAAGCGCCTGGTTGGCGCGGGCGATGGGGAAGTTGTCGTAGGTCCACATGCCTTCTTCGGCGCTGGCCGATGAGGCGAAAGCGAGGACGGCGGCGGAGGCGAGAAGGGCGAGGCGCATGGGGTGGTCCTTGAAGTCTCCTCCCCATCGCTCCGCGATGGGGAGGTGGCGCGGCGCTTCTTCAGCGCCGTGACGGAGGGGCTCTGCGATACATGACAGGCGCCGGCGCGGTGGTGAAGAGCCCCTCCACCCCCGGCTTCGCCGGCGGTCCCCCTCCCCATTCGCAAGAGGCGAATGGGGAGGAGACGTTGGGTCTTACCGCCGAACGCCCAGTTCGCGCAGCAGGCGCGGCTGGTTGTAGACGGTGCGCAGGGCTTCGGTGATGGCGGCGGTCGAGACCGTCACCGTGCGGTTCAGTTCGCCGTCGTAGCCGAAGCTGCCGCCCAGCGAGTGGATGTTGCCGTCGAAGGCCGCGCCGATGACTTCGCCCTTGGCGTTGATCACGGGCGAGCCCGAGTTGCCGCCGATGATGTCGTTGGTCGAGACGAAGTCATAGACGGTCGACTTGTTGACCTTGCCCTCGGCCGCCAGCCAGTCTTCGGCCGCGTTGAAGGGCTCGGCGCCGGTGTTGCGTTCGTACAGGCCGCCGATCTCGGTGAAGGGCGTCACCGTCACGCCGCGATAGGTCCAGCCCTTCACCTGGCCGTAGGACAGGCGCAGGCTGAAGGTGGCGTCAGGGTAGAGGTTCGTCCCGTAAACCGCGAACCGGGCCTGGGCGATCTTTTCGCCGGCGCGGCTGGTCGGGCCGGACACGGCCGATTCCCACTGGGTGCGGATGGCCTGGGCCGAGTCGTCATTGGCCAGAACGAAGGCGATCAGCGGATCGCCCGAGGCGGCCAGCTGTTCCGGCGTCATGGCCAGGGCCTGGGCGCGGAAGGCCGGGTCGGCCAGGCGGGTGCCGTCTACCAGGCGTTCGGCGATCTGTTCCGGGCTTTCCTTGCCCAGCAGGGCCTTCACATTGGCATTGTCGACGGTCAGATATTCGCGGGTCTTGGACAGCCAGAAGTCGAGATAGATCTTCTCGAGATCGTTGGAGATCGGGGTCTCGGTCGCCAGGCGGCGACCCAGCGAGGCGATGTCGGCGTCCGAATAGCCGGCGCGGCGTTCGGCGACCGGCTTGGCGCGTTCCTTGGCCGCGCGGACGATGGCCTTGGCGTAGCTGTACAGCGACGAGCGCTGGCCGGCGGCGGCTTCAAGCTGGCGATAGGGCAGGTAGAGGTCGCGTTGGGCGGTCGAAACGCGCTCCAGCTCGGCCCAGGGATCGCCGATGGTCTGGGCCAGGGCCGGGTCGGCGGCGACGCGCTGACGCAGTTCCTGTTCGGCCGCGCGCTTGGTGGCCATGAAGGCCGGGTCGGTCAGGGCGCCCTGCTGGCCGTAGTTGACCTTGAAGCCGTTCTCCAGGCCGAAGATCGGATCGACCGAGACGCGCTTGGCCTCTTCACCCGTCGTCGAATACTCCAGCAGGCGGCCGCGCAGTTCTGAGGTCTGGATCAGGCTGATCGGCAGTTGCTGGTCACGCAGGACTTCAAGCTGGGCCATGGTCAGCAGGCGCGAGGTCGAGCCGGGGTTGCCGGCGACGAAGGTGACGTCGCCTTCCTTGGGCGCATTGGGGTTCCAGGCCAGGTGGTTCGGCGTGGCGACGGGCTTGCCGTCCTCGTAGATGCGCAGGAAGCCGGCATCCAGGGCGTAGCGCGGGAAGTTGAAATTGTCCGGGTCGCCGCCGAAGAAGGCCGCCTGAAACTCGGGCGCGAAGACCAGGCGCACGTCCTCGTATTTGCGGAATTTGTACAGCTTGTACTGGCCGCCCCGGTACAGGCTGATGACCTGGCAGGTCAGCTTCTGGTCGTCGCCGCAGACTTCTTTCTGGATCTTGTCGATCTCGGCGGCCCGGGCCTGGACGAAGGCGGCGCCTTCAAGCCCGGCGCCGGCGCCGGCGCCGACGACCCGGTCGGTCACATCAGTGATGTCGGTCAGGATCTCGGCCGTCTGGCCGGGGCATTTCTTCTCTTCCTCGCGCGTCGCGGGCATCCAGCCGTTCTTGACGTAGTCGTTCTCGGCCGTGGACAGGTCCTGGATGCAGCCGACGACGCAGTGGTGGTTGGTCAGGATCAGGCCCTCGCCCGAAACCAGCGAGGCCGAGCAGCCTTGCAGGCGGACGGCGGCGTTGCGCACGCGGTCCAGCCAGGCCTGGTCGATGTTCGTGCCGTACTTCTCGTTCACCGTCGCGATGGGGAAGTTGTCGAAGGTCCACATGCCCTCGTCGGCCTTGGCCGGCGTGGCGGGGGCGGACAGGACGACGGTGGCGGCGCCGAGGGCGGCCAGCGAAGCGGTGAGACGAAGGGACGGCAACGACATTCGGGGTTTCCTACAGAGGACGGAACGCGGCGCCCCGTCTGTTATCTTGTAACTAGCGCCGTTTCACCGGCGTCGCCAAGAGGCTGAGACGGCCATAGAGGCTCGCTCCACCCGCCGCAACGCGGCGAACTGCCAGCCTTACCCCGATTTAACTTGGCGGTGAGGCCGTGCTCGCTCAGATAGACAGACGTATCGGGGGTTTATCGACGACCATGTCGCTTGCGCTATCTACGCTGCTGTTCGAGTGGCGCCGCTATATGGCGGCGGTCATGGCCCTGGCCCTGTCAGGGCTGCTGGTCCTGGCGATGACCGGTGTCTTCATCGGCATCGGCAAGGGGTTCACCGCGACCATCGAACGGTCGGGCGCGGACATCTTCATCCTGCAGCCGGGCGCCAAGAGCCTGATCAACGGGCCGTCGGGCGTGCCGCGCCGGTTCATTCCACTGGCCTATAATCACCCCGAGGTCATCGAGGTCATGCCGCTGGACGGCGCCGGCGGCACCTTCCAGAACATCAAGAACGTCGATCCGACCAAGAGCCAGGCGGATAGCGCCAGCCAGGGCGCGCCCCGGCAAAAGTTCGTCCAGGCCAGCATCATCGACACCCGTCCTGGGTCGGTGACCATCCCGACCGACTATTCCCAGGAATTGGTAGACGCTCTGCGTCAGCCCTACACCGTCGCAGTGGACGAGACGGCGCTGTCCACCCTGGGCGTCAAGCTGGGGGACAAGGCGCTGTACAACGGCCAGACGGTCACCATCGTCGGCGTGACACGCGGCTATCCCAATATGATGCAGCCCGGCGTGGTGATGTCGCGCGACACCCTGCGGATGCTGGGTCAGGCGGACACCGGACCGCGCGTCGGCCCGCTGATGGTCAAGCTGCGCGATCCGGCCCGCGCGCCGATCGTCGTCGCCCAGCTGAACGAGATGGGCGCCGGCCAGTGGAAGGCCTGGACCAAACAGCAACTGGCCGAGGCCAACGCCGGCGCCATGTTCGAGGAAGGCATTCTGGTCATCATCATCGGCGGCTGCGTCGTGCTGGGGATCATCATCGGGGTGGCCATCACCTGGCAGACGCTGCGCGGGGCCATCATGGCCAATATCAAGGAGTTCGCCTCGCTGCGGGCCCTGGGCGTGGGCATGGGATCGCTGCGGCGGATCGTGGTCGAGCTCAGCTTCTGGGTCGGGGTGGTTGGGGTGTTCGCCGCCATCTTCCTGACCTGGCTGGTGTCCTTGCTGGCCATGGCCGGGGCCGTGATCATCGCCCTGCCGTTCAGCCTGCTGCTGGTCGTCGGGATCGGCCTGATCCTGATCTCCATGGTGTCCGGCTTGCTGTCGCTGGGCATCCTCAAGAACAGCCAACCGGCGGACCTGCTGCGATGAACGACATGTCATTCGGTCACACCAAGGTTCACGGCAAGCACGGCGATTTCGCCATCGAGGCCAAGGGTCTGGTCAAGCGGTTCAAGTCGGGCAAGTCGTGGGTCGAGGTGCTGAAGGGCGTCGATTTCGACGCCAGGCACGGCGACCTGACCATGGTCATGGGGCCGTCGGGCTCGGGCAAGTCGACCCTGATCGCCGCCCTGTCCGGCCTGCTGCGCCCCGAAGAGGGACGGGTGGACGTGCTTGATGTCGACGACCTGTGGAAATTCTCGTCGGGGCGGATCGACAAGTTCCGGCTGGATAACTGCGGCTTCATCTTCCAGGGCTTCAACCTGTTCCCGGCGTTGACGGCGTTGCAGCAGGTCGAAACCGTGCTGAAGTTCCAGGGGCTGAGCTCGGGTCAGGCGAAGAAGCGCGCCACGACGGCGCTGGAAGAGGTCGGCCTGGGCCATCGTCTGCACCAGCGGCCGGCGGCCCTGTCCGGGGGGGAGAAGCAGCGGGTCGCCATCGCTCGCGCCCTGGCCAAGGATCCGAAGATCCTGTTCGCCGACGAACCAACCTCGGCCCTGGACGGCGAGAACGGCCAGGTGGTGATCAAGCTGTTGCGTCGCGCCGCCACCGAACATGGCGCCGCCGTGATCTGCGTGACTCACGACCCGCGCCTGGAGGCCTGGGCCGACCGGGTCATCCATATCGAAGACGGCGAGATTCTAGACGATCAGCGCCGCATACCCGATCCGAACGCCATCCTGGCGTCCCACTGAACAACGACGAAATCCCTTAGGACGATACGCCCATGCCCGGCTTTCTGAAGAAAAAACGCACCTGGATCGGCCTGTTGCTGGTCATCGTGCTGGTGGTCGGCTTCATGCTGTTCCAGTCGGCCGCCAAGACCAAGAAGGTCGAACAGGAAAAGGCCGCCGCGACCAAGGTCGAGAGCCCCTATGCGGCCATCGCCAACGGCAAGGTCGATGTCGAGGGCGGCATCATCCAGATCGCCGCACGGCGCGGCGGCATCGTCCGCGAGGTCCTGGTGCAGGAGGGCGACACCGTCGTCGCCGGCCAGATCCTGGCCCGCCAGGAGGACGATGAGGCGCGGTTGGCGGTGCAGAGCGCGGCGGCCGCCGTGGCCCAGGCCGAAAGCCAGTTGGCCCAGATTCGCGTCGATATCCGCACCGCCCAGCGCGAGCGGGACCGTCTGCAACGACTGGTCGCCACCAACTTCGTCGCCGCCCAACGCATCGACCAGGCCGACGACCAGATCGCCGTGGCTCAGGCGCGTCTGGGGTCGCAGGCGGCGGCGGTGCAGACCGCGCGGGCCCAGCTGGAGGAGGCGCGCTATAATCAGGAACTGACCATCATCCGCGCGCCTACCGCCGGCCGGATCGTGCGCCGCTACGCCAATCCCGGCGCCGGCGCCTCGACCCTGAATGTCTCGACCATGTTCGATCTCGAGCCGGATGCGCCGCGCATCGTCCGCGCCGAAGTGGTGGAAAGCGACCTGCCCAACCTGCGCGACGGCCAGGCCGTCGAGATCACGCCTGAAGGCGACACCTCCAAGGTGTATATCGGCGCTGTGATGCGTCGGGCGGCGGTGTTCGGCGCCCGCAAACTGGCCTCGGACGATCCGTCGCAGCGCACCGACGAGCGGGTGGTCGAGGTCGTGGCCTCGGCCGGCGACGCGCCGCTGCTGATCGGCCAGCGGGTGCTGGTCAAGTTCATGAAGCCCGGCGAGACCGCCGGCGCCAAGCGCGCCGTCGCCGCCGGCGTCGGTCCGAACCAGGCGATGCGCGCCCAGTAAGAAAGCGGATCAGCGGCCGGTGAAGTCACCCGGCCGCTTTTCCAGCACGGCGTTGACGCCCTCCAGGTGGTCCTCGGTCATGTGGGCCAGGGCCTGCATGGCGGCGGACAGCTCCAGGATCTGTTCGAAGGTCTGGTCGCGACCCTGACGCATCAGGGTCTTGGCCATGCGCAGGGCCTGGGGCGGCTGGGCGGCGATCTGGCCGGCGGTGATCAGGGCCTCTTCCATCAAGTGATCGTGCGGCACGACGCGGTTGACTAGGCCCCAGCGCTCTGCCGTCTCGGCGTCGATGCTGCGGCCGGTGAACAGCATTTCGGCGGCGCGGGCGTAGCCGACGTCGCGCGGCAGGCGCCAGGCGCCGCCGTCGCCGGGGATGATGCCCAGCTTGAGAAAGGGGACGCCGAAGCTGGCGCGGTCCGACGCGATCCGGATGTCGGCGGTGGCGGCGATGCCGCAGCCCAGGCCCATGGCCGGACCGTTTACGGCCGAGACCAGCGGGACTTCCAGATCATAGAGGCTGCGGACGATCCGGTGGACGACGCGGCGATAACGGGCCCGGATCTCGGCCCCGGACCCCTCGAACAGATCACGCCGGTCGCGCATTGCCGTCAGGTCGCCGCCGGCCGAGAAGGCGCGCCCGGCGCCGGTCAAGACCACGCATTTGACCGTCATGTCGGCATTGGCGCGGGCGCAGGCCTCGGCGAACTCGTCGCTGTCGGTCAGGTCGGGCAGGGCGTTCAGCCGATCCTCGCGGTCTAGCGTCCAGATCAGGATCGCGCCTTGTCTGGTCTCGGCGATAAGGCCCATCGGTCGTCTCCCTCGTTCCCCGCCGTCATCGACCGCGAACGCCGCGTCAGGCAAGCCCGGAATTGCAAAAGCCCCGGCTGAACCGGGGCTTCCGCAGCATCAGGCTTTCGAGGCCGTCAGCGTTTCTTGGGCGTATAGGGTACGAAGTTGGACGGATGGCTGACCACACGTCCCGAGTTCGACGGCATATGCCGACTATTGACCAGCATCCCGCCCCACAGAGCAAAGGACATCATGGCGTGTTGGAGGTTACGCTCCTTATCGTTCATCTTGGCGTCTCCTTTCCCAGAACGATGAAAAGAGACGCGTCGTACCTTTGGGAATCTCACCCTCAGTCGTTTCGCGTCAGATCCAAACATAGTCGGTTTTGACGAAATTGCAAATTAATCGATCAGGAAACGGAGTATATTTCGTGGCGATGTCACATTGACCGAGACCCCAAGACCCGGTCCTCCCAAGGCCGTCGCCACCCCCTGCGTCATGGTGTGCGCCGTGGATGGAGCCAGCGGCCTGTGCCTGGGATGTTACCGCACCTTGACCGAGATCGCCGGCTGGCGGGCGTTGAGCGACGCGGAACGGGCAGCGGTGATGGCCGACTTGCCGTCGAGACGTGACCGGATTGATCCAGCGAAGCTGAGCTAGCCGCCGGCTTTTAAGGTTTTGTCAGCCAAGTCGTTTCACCCCATTCCAACCTGGGGCGGATATGCAGGGGGCATGATCCGTATCGACCTTCAGTCCGTCGCCGTGTTGAGCGTCGCCCTTGTGGCCTCGTTCGCGACCGCCCTGACGATCCGCCATCTGGATGGGGGCGAGGCCGCCATGGCCGCTTCAACGGGGGCCGCTTCGGCAGAGATCGTCGCGCCGTCCTCAGGAATCGCGACCCAGGTGGTGAAGGGGCCGGACGGCCATTACTGGGCCCAGGCGAAGATCGACGGTCGGGCGGTTCAGGTTCTGGTCGACACCGGCGCCAGCGTGGTGGCGCTGACCCGTGCAGACGCGCGTCGGCTGGGGGTCGATCCGGCGCCGGACGCCTTTACCGGCAAGGTACAGACCGCCTCGGGCGTCGTTCGCGCTGCGCCGGTCGAGCTGAAGGCGATCTCGGTCGCCGGGGTTCGGGTCGATAATGTCGAGGCCCTCGTGGTCGAGGAAGGCCTGGCCTATTCGCTGCTGGGCATGAGCTATCTGGGCCGTTTGTCGGCCTTCGAGGCGACGCCGGCCGGACTGACCCTAAGACCCTGAGACGGATCAGAGGTCCCGCATCTGCCGGCGGGCTTCGTGGAAATACTGCCAGCCGGTCCACAGGGTGATGACGGCGGCGAACCAGATCAGGAAGACGGCGAAGGATTCGAACGCCGGCTGCCAGGCCAGCGGCGAACCGTCGGGATACTGAAGCCCGAACGCGTCCCACAGCAGGGTCAGCTGAAGCGCGGCCAGCGCCACCATCTGCACAGTGGTCTTCCACTTGGCGGCCAGGGTGACGGGCAGTTCGATACGCCCGGCCATGGTCTCGCGCAGGGCCGAGACCGCGAACTCGCGGAAGAGGATCAGGCCGCAGGGCAGGGCGATGCCCGGCAGGGAGCCGGACGCCAAGACGCCCAGAATAGCCCCGGTGATCAGCACCTTGTCGGCGATCGGATCCAGGATGGCGCCCCAGCGGGTGGTCGAGTTCCAGCGCCGCGCCAGGAAGCCGTCGACCCAGTCGGTCGAGGCGGCGATGACGAATATCCAGAAGGCCCAGACCCCGAACTTCAGCTGAACTTCAGGCGACAGCCAGGCGTCCAGCGCGCCCGGCGCCGCCCCGGCCATCATGGCGAACATCACCACCCCGGCGAACAGGCGGATGCCCGTCAGGATGTTGGGAATGGGATTCGCGCGGTGGGCGGTGGTCATCGTCATGTCCGTTGCAACGCGCCGGGTTTGGCACGGTTCGGCGATCACGCCAACGGTTCGAACCTCGGCTTGTTCGTCAGCGCTCGCAGCACGCCGTCGGCGATGCCGAAATGCAGGCCGGTCAGGGTCAGTTCGCCGGCCGCCTCGCGCTCGGCGATCCAGGGGAAGGTGCGAAGATTCTCGATCGACAGGCGGACGACGGCCTCTTCGGCGGCGCCTTCGACCTGGTCTTCGGACACTTCTTCAGCCACGCGACGGACGACGGCCGCCCCTTGCGCCACCCAGGGGGCGACGAAGTCGGCGCAGCTGTCGGGGGCGCCGTTCAGCATGGCGTTGACCCCGCCGCAGTGGGCGTGACCCATGACGACGATGCGCTTGACGTTCAGCACCTTGACCCCGAACTCCAGCGCCGCCGACACACCGTGCAGCAGGCCGTCGGGCTCATAGGGCGGCACCAGATTGGCGACGTTGCGGACCACGAACAGCTGGCCGGGCGCGGCGTCGAAGATTAGGGCCGGATCGGCGCGGCTGTCCGAACAGGCGACGATCAGGGTGTGCGGCTTCTGGCCCTGGGCCAGGGCTTCATACTCGGCACGGGCGGCGGGCCAATGCTCGCTGCGGAACCTGCGATAGCCGGCGGTCAGTTCGTCGTTGATGTCGCTCATGAGGCGCCTGTAGCGCTTTGAGCCGCAGTGATAAATCGTGTATACGTGTGTATACAGAGGAGCGCGCTATGCCCGTCACCAGTCGAACGTTCCGCAGCGGCAACAGCGACGCCGTGCGCCTGCCCAAGGAAATCTCGTTCGGACCCGGCGTCGAGGTCGAGATCGAGCGCAGGGGCGATGTCATCACCATGAAGCCGAAGCGACCGTCCATTCAGGAAATGTTGGACAAGCTGGACGCCTTGCCCAAGCCGAAGACAATTGGAAAGCGCGATCCCTTTATCGCGCCGATCCGAAAGGGCCTGTGAATGGCCGTCATGCTGGACACCAGCGTGGCCATTCATCTGCGAGACGGCGACCCGAACATTCTGAGGCGGATCAAGTCGGTGCGGGACGTCATCACCCTACCAATGGTGACGCTTGCCGAACTGGAAGCCGGGGTGCGGGGGGAGGTCGCCGATATTCGACGCGCACAACTCGATATACTGCTCGACACCTTCGAGGTCGTTCCCTTCCTCGCGGAAGACGCCCGGATCTATGGCGAGATCGTCGCTGCGGCCGGATTTTCGCGGCGCAAGGTGCTGGACCGCATGATCGCGGCGCAAGCGATCAGGGCGAAGGCCTCGCTCGCAACGGTGAACGCCGTCGACTTTCGCGACATTCCCGGCCTGACTCTGCTGGAGTGGTGAGGCGGTCTACGGCTGCCTGAAGAAGCCATAAATCCGTTCGGCGAGGGCCTGACTGACGCCGTCCACCTTGACCAGGTCCGACACCGAGGCCCGGCCGACGCCCTTGGCGGAGCCGAAGGCGTGGAGCAGGGCCTTCTTGCGGCCGGGGCCGACGCCTTCGATCTCGTCGAGGGGATTCTTCTTGATGTCCATCGAGCGGCGCTTGGCGTGGGCGCCGTTGGCGAAGCGGTGGGCCTCGTCGCGTAGGCGTTGCAGGTAGTAGAGGGCCGGGGACTTCAGCGGCAGCATGAAGGGCGGCTTGCCGGGCATGAAGAACTTCTCCATCCCCGCATCGCGGTCCGGCCCCTTGGCGACGCCGACCACGGCGATGTCGTCCAGGCCCAGGTCGGCCAGGACGGCCAGCACCTCGGCCAGCTGGCCCGCGCCGCCGTCGATCAGCAGCAGGTCGGGGCGGACGGCGTCCTCGCCCTCTTCCTCGTCCTTGACCAGGCGGGCGAAGCGTCGGCGCATCACCTCGCGCATCATGCCGTAGTCGTCACCGGGCGTCAGATCCTCGCCTCGGATGTTGAACTTGCGATACTGCGACTTCTGGAAGCCGTCGGGGCCGGCGACGACCATGCCGCCGACCGCATTGGTGCCCTGGATATGGGCGTTGTCGTAGATCTCGATCCGCTCGGGCCGGGTCTCCAGGCCGAAGGCCTCGCACACCTCGTCCAGAATCTTGCCTTGCGCCGAGCTCTCGGCCAGGCGGCGGCCCAGGGCCTCGCGGGCGTTGGTCAGGGCGTGGTCGACCAGGGCCAGTTTCTCGCCGCGCATGGGGCGAACGATCTCGATCTTGCGGTCGGCCTTCATCGAAAAGGCCTCTTCCAGCAGCTCCAGCTCGTGCGGGCGGACGTTGGACAGGATCAGGCGCGGGATCGGCTTGTCCTCGTAGAACTGGCCCAGGAAGGCGGCCAGGATCTCGGGATCGGTGTCGGTCTTGTCCACGCGCGGGAAATAGGCGCGGCCGCCCCAGTTCTGGCCGGCGCGATAGAAGAAGACCTGGACGCAGGCCTGGCCGCCGTCGGAGTGCAGGGCGAAGACGTCGCCCTCGGCCACGCTGTCGGCGCTGACGGAGTTCTCCATCGAGATGGCGGACAGGGCGCGGATGCGGTCGCGGACCCGTGCGGCCTGTTCGAAGTCCATCTCGTCCGACGCCGCCTGCATCTCCTGCGACAGGCGGCCGATGACGGCGCGCGACTTGCCGCGCAGGAACTGTTCGGCCTCGGTGACCAGTTCGCCATAGTCCTCAAGCGAGATCAGGCCGGTGCAGGGGGCCGAGCAGCGCTTGATCTGGTGCAGCATACAGGGGCGGGTGCGGGTCTCGTAGACGCTGTCCGAACAGGAGCGCAGCAGGAAGGCCTTCTGCAGGGTGTTCAGCGTCCGGTTGACCGCCCAGGTCGAGGCGAAGGGGCCGAAATAGTGGCCGGGCGTCGTGTGGGTGCCGCGATGTTTCTTCACCTGGGGCGCGCGGTGGTCGCTGCGGATCATCAACTCGGCGAAGGACTTGTCGTCGCGCAGCAGGACGTTGAAGCGCGGCTTCAGCTTCTTGATGAAGTTGGATTCGAGCAGCAGGGCCTCGGTCTCGGACGCCGTGACGACCAGCTCCATCGACCGGGTCTGGGTCACCATCAAGCCGATGCGCTGGGTGTGGAACCGGCCCTGGGCGTACTGGACGATCCGCTTCTTCAGCGACTTGGCCTTGCCGACATAGAGGCATGAGCCGTCCTCGCCATACATGCGATAGACGCCCGGCTTGTCGGGCGCCCGACGCGCCTCGTCGGCGATCAAGGCGGCGGCCGTCAGGTTCGAATCGAGCGTCTCCTCGGTCATCCGGGTGGATATAGGCTCACGACCGCCGAACCAGAAGGACGCCCGCCAGAACCAGTCCCACCCCGGCGATGCGGCCCAGGTTCAGCGGCTGGCGCGGCACGCCCAGGGCGCCGAAATGGTCGAGGACCAGGCTGAGCAGAAGCTGGCCGCCCACCATCAGGGTGATGGTCATGGCCACGCCCAGGCGCGGCACGCCCCAGGCGGCGGCGACCACGAAACAGGCGCCGTAGACCCCGCCCAGCCAGGCGTACCAGGGCAGGGCCCGGGCGGCGGCGAAGTCGGGGCGGGTGTGCATCAGGGCGGCGACGATCCCCAGCACCGTCGTTCCGACGGCGAAGGAGATGAAGGCCGCATTGACCGGCGAGGCGACGGCGGTCGCCAGCTTGGCGTTGGTCGGCGCCTGGAGGGCGGTGGCGCCCCCGGCCAGGACGACGACGATAATGGCGAGGAGCGAGGGGTTCATGGCCTTGGCTAGCACGGCTTTCGCCGGTTGAGCAGAAGTCCGCCTCACCAATTTGTATCGGTTTGTACGTCGTCGAAGATTTCGGCCAGGCGGGCGCGCGTGCCCCGGTTCGCGTCCTCGGGCAGGACGGCGGGGTGGAACCAGCCGATTTCGGCGATTTCGCCCTCGCTGGACCGCTCGCCCAGGTCGAAGGCGTCGATGCGGAAGACCAGCACATGATCGCCGGCGAAGAAGCGCTCGTTGGAATGGATGGAGATCAGGCGCGGCGGGGTGCGGGCGATCAGACCGGCCTCTTCTCTCAGTTCACGCACCACGGCGTCCTGGGTGGTCTCGCCCTTGTCCACCCCGCCGCCGGGCAGCCACCAGCCGGCCAGATAGGTGTGTTTGACCAACAGCACCCGCCCGCCCGCGTCGACGGCGACACCGCGCACCCCCAGGGTCTTGCCGCGCGTCAGCCGCGACCAGACGAAGAAGAGGGGGCGGGTGAAGGGTTCGATGCGGGTTCGCCAGGTGCTCATGGCGCGACCATGGCATGACGGATCATCGCTAGGTCAAGAACCGCGCCGCAGCGCCCTGGTTGCGGATCAGATAGAGGGCCATGTCGCGCAGGCGGGGAAGGCGTTCTTTCAGGCGGCGGCGCAGCGAGGGGGTCTCGGTGTTGACGCTGGGGGTCAGGTCGGGTTCGACGCCATCCAGAACACGCATCCAGCCGCGATCCGGCTCATAGCCCAGGGCGATCAGCTCTGCGCCGATGTCGCCGTGACGACGCAACTGACCCTGGAGCCGAGGCAGGTGACGGCGCCAGGCGCCCAGGCTGGACGGACAGACGGGACGGATCTGGCGCATGGCCGGAGCCCATTCGGCGTTCGGCCGGTCCACGGCGAGGTGATAGTCCGAGAAGCGACGGATCGGCCGCAGCCAGGGCATGACGGTCATCAGTTCGGTCTGGACCACGTCCGGCTCGGTCACCAGTCGATGGTAGTCGACGACGTGAAACCGCGGATGGTTTCGGGCGCGGGCGGCGGTGCGGGCGGCGCGGCGCCAGACCCGCAGATTGGTGAAATAGCGGCCGGGGTAGGCGGCGTGTTCGCTGGTGATCACCTCGCGCGGGTCGCGGGCCAGATAGATGACGTCCAGTCGGGGATCCAGTTTCAGGATGGCCACCGTCGCCTCCACTTCGCCCGGACATTTGGTGCAGACCAGGCGGCGGTCGCGGGGCACGGGACGACGCAGCCGCTGTTCCGCCTCGACCGGCCCGTCGATGTCGAAACAGGTCAGGATCATGACGTGGAGCAGGGTGGTGCCGCTGCGGGGCGCGCCGGTGATGTGCAGGCGTCTCGGGCGGGGGGCGTCGTGCATTCTGGTCCTCTTGAAAGCGAGGCGCCAGTGAAGCCGAGCATTGCGGGCGTCGTTGGGTGATCGGGTATCGGCGGTGTTTCAGTCCGGGGGCGGATGTTTCGCGCGTGAGACGCAGGATGGAGGCGCCGGGGCCGCTTGAACCCCGCCGCCACTCGCTCTAATCCTGAAGGCCAACAGGAGCATAACCATGCTGGCTCTCGGCATCATCTTCGGCTTCATCGCCGTCATCGCCCTCATGAACCTGGTCGAGTTCGGCCGGGTTGACTGATCAGGGGCCCAGCGCCGTGCGGGGCGTCGCCCTGGTTACGGGCGGGGCGCGACGGATCGGGCGGGCTATTTGCCTGACCCTGGCCAAGGCCGGTTATGACGTGGCCGTGCATCACCATGCGTCGGGCGAGGACGCCCGGACCCTGGCGGACGAGATCGCGGCCCTGGGGCGGCGGTCGTGCTTGTTGCAGGCGGATCTGATGGACGAGGCTCGGGTGCGGGGGCTGGTTCCTGCGGCGGCCGAGGCGTTGGGGCCGGTGACGGTGCTGGTCAATAACGCCTCTGTATTTGAGGACGACCGGATCGGCGGCCTGACCCGCGAAAGCTGGGACCGGCATCTGGAGACCAATCTGCGGGCGCCGCTCGTGCTGGCCGAGGCTTTTGCGGCCCAGACGGTCGAGGGGGCCATCGTCAATCTTCTGGATCAGAAGGTGCTGAAGCCGGATCCGCGCTTCTTCTCCTACAGCCTGTCGCGCAATGGCCTGTGGTGGGCCACCCAGACCCTTGCCCAGGCCCTGGCGCCCGGCATCCGGGTCAATGGGGTGGGGCCGGGGCCGACCCTGCCGTCGATCCATCAGACCCCCGAAGAATTCGCCGCCGAGGCGCGCGGCACCCTGTTGCAGACCCCCGGCAGCCCGGATGCGGTGGCCGAGGCGGTGCTGTGGCTCATTGACGCGCGGATGGTCACGGGCCAGATGATCGCCGTCGACGGGGGCCAGCATCTGGCCTGGCGCACCCCGGACATCCAGGAGTAGTCGCGTGGTCCAGTCGTCTTCGGTATCGCCGTTCCCGGCGGACGAACCGCTGCGCTACGAGCGGCTGAGCGTCTTCGTGCGCGGACTGGAGGTCGAGGCCGGGATCGGGGTCTATGACCACGAACAGGGGCGATTGCAGCGGCTGGTCATCGACGTGACCCTGGAACTGGCGCCCAGGCCGATCGAGCGGCTGGGCGACACCATCAACTATGAGACCGTGGCCAATGCGGCGCGCGCCATCGCCGCCGAGGGCCATGTGGGCCTGGTCGAGACCTTTGCCGAACGTCTGGCGCGGGCCTGTCTTGAGGACCGCCGGGTGCAGCGGGCGACCGTGCGGATCGAGAAGCCGGGCGCCCTTCAGGCGGTTATCGCGCCGGGCTGCGAGATCGTTCTGGCGCGCTAGGGCGTTGCGTCGGACCCCAAGGGCGGCCATTGTCGTTAATGATCCAGCCGCCTGGGGCGGCGCGAGAGAAGCGTTCCTCATCCATGGCCGAACCCGGCGATCCGACAGGCCCCGAGGCCGGTTCCGACGACCACGATCACGACGCCCATGTCGGTTTTGTCTCGCCGGCGTCGCTGGCAGGCCGGGCGCGCCCGGCCGAGACCCAGCCTGAACAGAAGCCCGAACCGAAGCCGGAGCCCTTCGAGACACCCGCTGCAACACGCGAGCCCGACCTGTTCGATCCGCCCGAGCCCCTTCCCCCCGTCCGATCCGATCCGTTCGTGCGCACCGCGCCGCAGGCGAAGGTTCCGCGCGGATCGTCTCCGGGCAAGCCGGGGGGAAACCGGGTCGAGCCGGCGCCCGCGCCGATGAGCCTGTACGCCGTTTACATCCTGATCCTGCTGGCGGTGCCCAGCCTGGGGCTGTCGGCCGTGCTTGCCTTGCTGGCGGTGACCGGACGCGACGGCCCCGAAGAGCCCCTGGCCGCCAGCCATTTCGTCTATCAGCAGCGCACCCTGTGGAGCGCGGCGGTGGCGGCGGTGCTGGGCGGCCTGCTGGTGATCGTCAATATCGGCGTCTTCGTCCTGTTCCTGCTGGCCCTGTGGATCCTGGCGCGCGGCGCCTTCGGCGTCCTGCGGCTGAAGGCCGGGCGGGCGATCGACAATCCACAAAGCTGGCTGTTCTGAAAGGGCGACCATGACGACCGAACCGAATTTCACCGCCGGGCAGGAATCGGAAGGCAAGGTCGCCGCCCTGATCGCCTGGGCCCTGTTCATTCTGTCCATCCCCAGCGCCAATGTGCTGGTGCTGGTCGGGCTGGTCGTCTCCTATGTGGCGCGCGGCACTGCGGTGGGCGTGGCCCGGCAGCATATCGAGGCTCAGATCGCCCTGTTCTGGTCCGTCTTCTGGTGGACCATCGCCGCCTGGCTCGGAATCTTTGTCAGCGCCCTGCTGTCGGTGATCCTGATCGGGATTCCCTTCCTGCTGCTGTTCGCCCTGATCTGGTTCCTGCTCAGCGTCTGGTTCACGGTCAAGAGCGTGCTGGGCCTGATCAACCTGCTGCAAGACAAGCCGATCTGACGCACCCGGCCGATGGAACGTCCAGCCCTCCAAGCTGTTGAAGCGAAAAGGGAGTTGAGTATGGGACCGTTCACGGACGCCACAAATGAGAACCGCTTCGAACAGGAGTTCGACAGCGAGGCCGGGCACGGCCGGGTCTGGGCCGACTACGCGGTGCGCGGCGGGGCCCGGATGATCCTGCACGTCGAGGCGGAACAGGGGCTGCGCGGCTCCGGCGCCGCCGGGCGTTTCATGCAGTCGATGGCCGAATATGCGCGTGAAAAGGGGCTGAGACTTTTCCCCCGCTGCAGCTATGCGGTGATCTGGCACAAGCGACATCCGGACTACGACGACGTGCTTGCTTAAGGCGGCGCGACCCATTTGAGTCCGTCATCCTCGCCCTCGTGGCGAGGATCCATACTCCCGGTCTCTCACGTCTGAGACCGGGAGTATGGATTCTAGGGACAAGCCCTAGAATGACGAGCAAGGGGGAGCCTCCTCCCCAAGACCCCTTATCCCCCCGAATAGCCGCCGATGATGGGCAGGATCTCGCCGGTGATGAAGCTCGACATCTGGGGCGAGGCCAGGAAGACGTAGGCGGGGGCGATCTCTTCCGGCTGAGCCGGGCGTTTCATCACCGTCTGGGCGCCGAACTGGGACGTCTTGTCGGCGTCCTTGTCGGCGGGGTTCAGCGGGGTCCAGACCGGGCCGGGGGCGACCACGTTCACGCGGATGCCGCGCGGCGCCAGGTGCGTGCCCAGCGAGCGAGCGTAGGCGTGGATGCCGCCCTTGGTCAGGGAATAGTCCAGCAGGTCCTTGTTGCCCTGAAGCCCGGTGACCGAGCCGGTCATGACGATGGCGCCGCCGGCCTTCATGTGCGGAACCGCCGCCTTGGTCATGTTGAAATAGCCGTAGAGGTTGGTCTTCAGCGTCCGGTCGAAATGCTCGTAGGTCAGGTCCTCGAACGCCTTGACGTGTTCCTGGAAGGCGGCGTTGGGCACGAGGACGTCGAGACGGCCGAAGGCGTCCAGCGTGGCCTTGACCGCCGCCTCGGCGAAGGCGGGATCGGCGACGTCGCCCTTCAGCACCACGGCGCGACGGCCCTCGGCCTCGACCGCGGCCCTGGTGGTTTTGGCGTCATCGTCCTCGTCCAGATGGCAGATGACGACGTCGCAGCCCTCGCGGGCGAACAGGACAGCGACCGAACGTCCGATGCCCGAGTCGGCGCCAGTGATCAGGGCGGCGAAGCCCTCAAGCTTGCCCGACCCCTTCCAGAAGGGGGCGTCGTACATCGGGGCGGGGTCCAGGGCGGCCTCGTCGCCGGGCTTGGTCTGGTGCTGTTTGGGAAAGGGCGGTTCGGGATAGGGCCGCGCGCCGGCCTGGACCGCGCCGGATGACTTGTCGCCGCCCGACTGCTGGTCCTTGGCGTCTATGTCGCGCTGGATGGCGCGTTCCTGGTCGGCGGTGGCGTTGGCGCGGGCGTCGAAACGGTCGTCCATGACGGTCTCCTGAAGACTGGGGGGGGCTTCAGGAGAGCGATCCAGACGGAGAGCCGTTCCCAGTCTTCAGCCGACCCGGCCGACGATGGTGCGGATGGTCTCGGCCCGGTTTGGCAGATCAGCGGCCAAGCGGGTTGCGATCTCGCGCACGCCCACGGGATAGGCGTCGCCTCCGGAGGCGATGTCCTTGGCCTTGTCCGCAGCCTGGGTCAGAAGCTTCTCGAACTGTTCGATCTCTTCCAGCGCCAGGGCGTGGGCTTCGAGCTGGAGGCGTTTGACCCTCTCGCCCGTGGTCTCGGGCGCGCGCATCAGGTCATAGACGGCGGCCTCGGTTCCCACGAGCCGCAGGTCGGGTTTGGAATCGGCGCCGGTCTTCTTGGTCATGGAATCGGATCCCCAGCAGAGCTGAGGATCGAAAATGGCTGCTACCAACCGTCGCGTCGAGCTTGACCGTAGCGGTTATGGCGGCGCTGTGGCCGCCATGCATCGGTTTTCGCTGGCTTAAAGCCGGGACCTACAGCTCGGGGGCGCGAGCCGGGACCATGGCCGGAGCCGCAACCGGGGCCAGGACGCCGCCGGCGACCGCCCGCAGCGGCGAACGCGGCGTGTGCAGCACGGCCGGATTGACGCTGACGCCGTCCTGGGCCGGCGTGACCAGGAAGCCCTTGGCCGCGAGCTTGTCGCCCGAGCGGACGCGCGAGGTCCAGACCGCGATCGGTGCGGCCAGCAACAGCGGCAGGACGATCGGGGCGAACCAGGTGGCCAGGTCGGGACGGACGCACAGCGGGATGATGAAGCCGACGCCGGCGATCATCTGCCAGCGCATGGCGCGCAAGGCGTCGGACCATGCCAGGCCGTCGGCCTCGCGCTGCTGCGTCGACCAGCCGGTGTCGTGGCCGGACAGGATCTGGATGAAGGCCTTGGTGTTGGCGACCATCAGGATGGGGGCCAGGATGGCCGACAGGGCGATCTCGGCAGCCATGCCCTTGGCGATGGCGCGACGCCCGCCGAAGGCGCGCAGCTCGGCCGGACGGCTGAGGACCAGGGCGGCGCCCATGAATTTGGGCCCGATCAGCAGCACGCCCGACAGGAAGGAGGCCAGCATGAAGGGGGTGAACTGGGGGTTCAGGATGTAGAAGAAGCTGGTCCAGTCGACCGGATAGAACATCTGGATGAACAGACCGACCATCAGCGACGCCAGCCACAGCGGCGAGGAGAGATAGGCCATGCAGCCCATCGCCAGCTGCAGGCGGCTCATCGGCGACAGGCCCTTGGCGCCGATCAGGCCCAGGTGCTGCAGATTGCCCTGGAACCAGCGGTGGTCGCGGCGGATGAAGTCGGTGATCGACGGCGGGGTCTCTTCCCACGATCCGTCCAGGGCGGCGGTGACGTGGACGGCCCAGCCCGCGCGGCGCATCAGGGCGGCCTCGACGACGTCGTGGCTCATGATATGGCCGCCGAAGGGCTTGCGACCCGGCAGATGGGGCAGGCCGCAGCAGGCGGCGAAGGCGCGCGTGCGGAGGATGGCGTTGTGGCCCCAGTAGCTGGATTCTGAACCGGTCCAGTAGGCCAGGCCCGCCGCGGCGACGCGGCCGTACAGGCGCACCGAATACTGAGACACGCGGGCGAAGATGGTGCGGGCCTTGATGATGACCGGTGCGGTCTGGATCAGGCCGACGCCCGGATTGCGTTCCATGGCGTCGACCATGCGCAGCAGGGTTTCGCCGGCCATGGTGCTGTCGGCGTCCAGGACGATCATGTTCTCGTAGGCGCCGCCGAAACGACGGACCCATTCGGCCAGATTGCCGGCCTTGCGCTCGGCATTGTCCGAACGGCGGCGGTAGAAGGTCGTCGAATTGGCGCTCAGGCGGAAGGCCTGGAAGACCGAAAGCTCGGCTGCGGCGGCGGCCTCCTTGGTCGAATCGCTGAGCACGAAGATGTCGAAGGCGGCCGAGGCGCCGAGGCGGGCCAGGGATGCGTCGATCAGGGCCAGGCGCGCGAACGAGGCGCGGGCATCCTCGTTGTACAGCGGCATCAGCAAGGCCGTGCGGGTGGTCGGGAGTGCCGGGCGGGGCGCGAAGGCGAGGTCGGCCTGGTCCTTGCCGCGCAGCATGACGAACAGGCCCATCAGGCCGCTGACGAACCAGCAGGAGATGGCGGTGATCAGGACCATGAAGATGCCGAAGGCCAGCATCTCGGTGGGATCCCAGCCCTTGCGGGCATAGAGATAGAAGGGAGTGATGGCCGACAGGCCGGTCAGCACGACGGTGCCGGCCAGCAACATGAGGCGGCGCAGGGCCACGCCGTGCGGGGCGGTCGCCGGCGTCGCGTCCGCGACTGCGTCAGGCGCGCTCAGCGACTGAACCGGCATGGCCAGCGGCGCCTCGTCGGGCAGCCAGGACCAGGCCGGCCCCTGCGGAGCCGAGTTGATCGTCTCGAATTCAGCCTGTTCGACAGGCCGGATCGCCAGCTTGTTCATGCCGCTCTGGACGCCCCCGTGTTGACCGACCGTCACCCGAAGGCGGGATGACGCGGACTGCTGCATCGCAGCGTGCGCCTATAGTCGATCACATTCGCGCGATTTTCAATCACGCAATGTTGATATAGGCGAAAAATATCAGAGATATTTAACTAGGTTCGCCGGCGGTGCGGTCATTTAGCCCGTCGTGCGGCGACTCCAGCGCGATGCGCAGCAGTTTACGGTCCAGAACCCAGGCCGCAACCCCCACCCAGCAAACCAGCACCAGAGCGTAGGCACGCTCCCAATAGCCGACATTGGCGTCGTTGACCGTGCCGGGAAAGACGAGATGTTTCGTAACGACGGTCAATATCGCCATTATGACAAAGGTGACGGTGAGGAAGATCTTCAGCCGCGGCACGTCCCGGCGCGAGGCCAGACCCCATAGCAGAAGCACCGGCGCCAGCTGGATCCCCAGGGCCAGGTTGATGATCATGTGGCGCGGATCGGGCCAGGGATAGAGGGTCGAGGCCGACATCCCGGCGCCGGCCAGGACGAAGACCACGGCGATGACGGCCCCCGCGACCCGCGCCGCGGTCAGGGCGTAGACGGCCAGGCCGAAACCGATCCCCGCCAGGGCCGCCATGAGCCCGGCGACGAAGACCCCGCCGTTGAAGATCATCGGCGCCCGGGCCGTCGCTCCGCCCAGTTCGCTCAGATACTGGGTGGCGTTGTTGAAGCCGGGGTAGGCGGCGATGGCGGCGGCCACCACCGTCAGGGCCAGAAGCGGCGCGGCCACGCCCACCGCAAGCAGTCGACGGCGACGGTGATAGGCCCCCGAGGGTCGGCGCAGCGCCTGCAGATCCAGCGGCCAGGGGCGGTCGTGCAGCGGCTTGAGCCCCCACAGCGGACGGATGGCCGGAATGCGTTTCACGACCTCATAGATCGCCAGACTGCCCAGGAAGGTGATCAGGATCAGCGACAGGGCCTCCAGGCCCACAGGCAGACGGGCGGTGCGGATAATCCAGACGGCGGCGACCAGCACGGTCTGGTGGGCCAGATAGAGGGGGAAGGTCGCCTCGGTCAGATAGGTTAGGACCGGGCCGCCGCGAGACCGCAGATGCCGGCTGCCGAAGCCCAGGATGGCGACGATCACCGCCCACTGGTCCAGGCCGTACACCATGGCCTTGGGCACGCCCCAGAAGGCCCGCCCGCCCGGATGCCAGACCTGGGCCATCATGATCGGCAGGGCGACCGCGGCCAGACCCAGGGCGACCCAGCGATAGCGCTCCATGTCGCGCCAGATCGTCTCGCGCCGGACGATGCAGAAGCCGAACAGGAAGGCCCCCAGCGACAGGGCGTGATTGTACCAGTCGGCGTGCAGGACATTGGTCACGCCGAACCAGGGAAACAGCAGGATGCGGATGGCGATCAGATAGAGGATCGGCAGGATCAGGACGCGCGGCCCCCGGAGAATTGTCTCCAGCCCGTTTCCGATCCGGTCGATCAGGCCCGGCGCGCGCCACAGCGCCACCGTGACCAGACTATAGGCGGCGATATAGACGATGAACCACAGGTGGTTGACCGGAACCCCGTCGGCCAGGCCGCTCCAACTGAACTCATGCACCATCCAGGCGGCGAAGCCCGCCAGGCCGCCGGGCCAGCCGGCCTTGTCCATCGCCTCGATCCACGACTGGATCGGCACCAGGACCACGGCGCCGAACAGCAGGGGCGGGACCAGTCGCGCGAACCGGGCCCGCGCCACTTCGCGCGGGGTGCGGCGGAAGGTCATGAACCGCAGCGCCGCCCCCGAGACCAGGAACAGCAGGGTCAGCCGCCAGGGATTGGTGATCAATATGGCTTCACGCATCCACCCGAAGGTGTGGACGCTGTGCACGTGCCAGCCGTAGACTCCGTAGACCAGACCCACATGATACAGGATCAGCAGGCCGAAGGCGCCGACCCGGATCCAGTCCAGATCATGACGGCGCGCGGACGGGGAGGTGGAGGGTGACACGGCCGCGTCTATGATCCGGAGCGCGGCGCGAGGCAATACGGCGGATGGTCTCGGGCCAGGGGCGCGTCGCGCCGCAACCGTTCATTTCCGCGCGGCCGGGCAGGAGAAGCGGGGGCTATCCCGCCTCAGCCATGCCGAGCGCCTTCATGGTCGAGGCGATCGAGGCGTCCTGTTCGGCCTGGTACAGAGCCATTTCGTCCAGGACCGACCGGCCCAGGGCCTGTTCGAAATCGGCCCTGGCCGGATCGACGGCGTAGGCGGCGCGCGCCTCTGCGCCCAGGTTGGACTGGAAGATGCCGGCCGCGCTGACGGGCAGGAAATCCTCGTAGGTGAGCGGCTCCGCGACGACGTGTCCCAGGGCAATCAGGGCCTCGAGATCTTCGGTCTGGGCGGGGGTCGCCAGGCCCTGCGGCGTCGCGCGATACCGGAACCAGGCCAGGCCGTCGCGGCGCAGCGCCGTCCAGTCGTCGGGCAGGGCCGAGAAATCCTTCGTCGCCAGCGCGGAGTCATAGAGGGCGCGGCCGGCGAGGGTCAGGGCGCAGCCGCGCTGTTCGATCTCGCCGAACCGGGCCGTGTGGACCCCTTGGACGGCGCCGTCGGCGCCGGGGAAGGCGATGGCCTCCTGCAAGGCCTTGAAACTGGTCTGGCGCAGCAGGATGGGGCAGGCGCGGGCGGGCGGGCCCTCTATCGTCTCCTTGGGCGTCACGCCGCGTTCGGGCATGGCGGCCTGGGCCGCGTCGATGTCGAGGGTGCGCGGCGTCAGATGGTTGATGTGCGGCCCCCTGAAGCTGACCACGTCGGCGATCAGCCGGTGGGCGGCGACCAGCCGTTCGTAAGTCTCCGCGCTGACTGTCGCCTCGGCGTGCCAGCGGAAGGTCTCCAGCAGTTCCGAGACGAAACGGTCGGCCTGGTCCTCGTCCAGCCCCCCGGCGGTTTCGGCCGCCTCGATCAGGGCGCGGGCGCCGGGCGTGAAGATGTCGCGACGGGCCAGGGCGGCGGCCGCCTCCCGACGCAGGGCCTCGTCTTCGATCAGCTCAAGCCGCAGCAGCGAGCAGAAGACCCGGAACGGATTGCGCGCCAGGGCCGCCGGCTCGACCGGGCGGAAGGCCGTCGAATGAACCGGCACCCCCGCCGGGGCGAGATTGTAGTAGCTGACGGGAACCATGCCCATGATCGCGAAGGCCCGGGCGATCATGGCCAGCTCCTGGGCCGTGCCGACGCGGATGGCGCCGTGCCGTTCCTGGGACAGCCGCGCCAGTTCGCCCGACGCCGCCAGCCGATCCGCCTCCGCCCGGTCCCCCTTCAACGCGTCGGCGTTGATGTCGGCCACCAGGCTCAGCAGTTCGCCGTACTGCGGCACCTCGGCCCGGTACATGGCGGACAGGGCCGCCGAGAAGCGGGCGCGGATGTCGTCAGGATGGACGAAGGCGGGCATGGATGAAGCTCCCTGGACGGTTTTCGCCCTTCCCTACGCCGGTCGGCCGCCGACGCAAAGCCGACGGTCGCGTACGCTAGCCTGGGCCGCAGGCGGAGAGCCGCCGTGCCCGATCAGGCCTCGACGCCGACCCCGATGGGGCAGACCACGCCGGTCCCGCCGATGCCGCAATAGCCTGCGGGGTTCTTGTCCAGATAGGCCTGATGATAGGCTTCTGCGTAATAATAGGGGCCAGCCGGCTCGATCTCGGTGGTGATCGTTCCGCGCCCCGCCTGGGTCAGGGCGGCCTGATAAGCGTCGCGCGACGCCTCGGCCTCGCGCTGCTGGGCGTCGTTCAGCGTATAGATGGCCGAGCGATAGGTGGTGCCGACATCATTGCCCTGGCGCATGCCCTGGGTCGGGTCGTGGTTCTCCCAGAAGGCCTTCAGCAGTTCGGCGTAGGTAATGGTCTTCGGGTCGAACACCACCTTGACCACCTCGGTATGGCCGGTGCGGCCGGTGCAGGTCTCTTCATAGGTGGGATTGGGCGTGACGCCGCCGGAATAGCCGGCCGAGGTCACCCAGACGCCTGGCAGTCGCCAGAAGATCCGCTCCACGCCCCAGAAGCAGCCCATGCCGAAGATCGCCGTCTCGAATCCGTCCGGATAAGGGCCTTTGAGCGGATTGCCGCTGACATGGTGCAGCGTGTCCGTCGCGAGTGGCTCGGCACGGCCGGGCAGGGCGGTTTCGGCAGTGGGCAGTTCGGCGCTCTTGTTGAACAACATGGGCATGGTCTCCGGAGGAAAATGACTTCAGCGCTATATGGGGACGTCAGAGGCGCTTGCCGAGGGGGCCATGGTGTTCTATCAGGCCCGCCTCCCGCCGGATCGACCTCCGGCGGCGCGCACGACGTGGCGTGGAACGGACAGGTGGCGGAGTGGTCGATCGCGCACGCTTGGAAAGCGTGTGTAGGTGAAAGCCTACCGAGGGTTCGAATCCCTCTCTGTCCGCCACTTCAGTCCCTGAGTGGGCACTGCTGCTGCATTGCCGTTCGCGGCTAGCGTCTGAAGCAGCCGGTCCTTCGATCCCATAATACGAACCTCGCCTGTATGAACCTCGACCCTCTGGGCCAGAGCGCGCAGGTGGTCGCGGCGATAGCCGCCGCCATCCAGGCGCATGCGCTGGCGGGCCGTGCGAGCGAAGCGCTTCAACATCTCCGGCGTGATGGCTTGGCACCTTGAGCCGTTCAGCAGAGCCTGGGCGCGGTCGGCGTCGGCTCTGGCCTGGTCCCGGACCGCCTTCAGGCCGTCGAGGCGATCCTTCAGCGCCGGGTCGTCCAGATCGGCCACACCGGCCTCTATGGCGTCATACAGCCGCTTCAGCCTCTGGCTGGCCTCCGTGGCGCGCTTGTTCAGTTCGGCGATGTGGTCCCGCCGACGCTCTGCCTGCTCCTGGCGCCGGTCGAGCACAGCCTCCAGCACCTCTTCCAGCCGCTGGGGCTGAAGCAAGCGCGTCTCCAGGTGCTGGGCGACCAGATCGTCCAGCTTTTGCATCGGGACCGCCATGCCATCGCAGGCGGTCGGGCCTTGGCGAGCCTTGATCGAGCACGCGTAGTAGCGATAGCGCCCGCCCTTGCCGGTGCGGATGGTCATGGCGCCGCCGCACTTGCCGCAATGGATCAGGCCCGTCAGCAGCGTTGGGCCGGATACCACCCGCGCAGGCATGACCTTCGGGTTCCGGGCCTTGAGAAGCGCCTGAACGGCGTCGAAGGTTTGCCGGTCGATCAGCGAGGGCACGGAAACCAAGACCACTTCGCTGACCGGCTTCTTCTTGCCGTCCTTGTCCTTCCGATTGAACTCGTGCTCGCCAATGTAGGTGCGCCGGGTCAGGATGCGGTGCACCTGACCGATGCCCCAGCGCCCGCTGTCGCGCGTGAAGATGCGGCGACCGTTTAGGTAAGAGACGATGGCCTTGATTCCCATCTGGCCAGAGGTACCGTCGCCCTGGAGCGCCAGCCGGTACATCAATCGCACCGTGTCGGCGTGGAGCGGATCGATCTCCAGCACCTTCTTGACCTTGGTCCCGCGCGTCTCGGCCGCGACAATGCGATAGCCGAAAGGCGGACGCGCGCCGTTCCAGAATCCCTGCCGCGCATTCTCCTTCAAGGCGCGGGAGACGTGCTTGCCGTTCTCTTTGGACTGATACTCGTCAAACAGGGCCATGAACAGACTCTATGACAACCCGCGCTGGCGGGAGGAGCACATAGGGTGGGCCGTTCGGACCGCTCCGACGCTTTTTGCGCAGTACGAGCGCAAAGACAGCGACACGACCGCCGACGCCGAAGAGACCAATAATCTCAACTTCGGGCTCCAGACGTCGGGCTTCCTGCAAACCCGAGGTGATTGGACGCGAACCCACTATTTCGTCCTCAACGGCCGGTTCCTGTCAGACGACAATCTGGACGCTCGCGCCTGGTCGGCCGTGGCCCGCGTCACGCCTGACCTGGCGTTGCCGGGGTTTGACACGCCCCTGTACTTCGCCGCAGACCGCGCGACCTTCCGATGGCTCGTGACAGGAGTGGCCGACTACGAAGCGGTCGATGAGCCGGGGGCGAAAGTGAAATGGGCGACCAAGCCCGAGTTCGGACGGATCGGTATCGATGTCGAAGGGGAGGTCCGGTTCTTTGTCGATATGGAGCAAAAACAAGCCTTCCGCATGAACCTGTCCTATGGCCTGCGCGAAGCTCTGTCCGGGAGTGAAGGCGACGCCGACCTTCTTACCGCCAAGCTCCTATTCGAGCCGACCCCGAGCTATTCGTTAGGTCTGGTCTATCGTCGGGGAAGCAATCTCGACAGTTTCGAAGCCGTTGATCAATGGACGGTGACAATAGGTGTACGCCGGTGATGCCGCTCCCGGAGGCTGGGCCGACCCACGACTATCCGGCGCGTCACGGCCGGCGCCGGCCGGGGCAGAGCCGGGCCTTGGGCGGGAAACTCCATCGGAAGTCGGGAGGGAAGAGGGGATGAGCGCAAAATTTGGGACCTTCAGCGGCGAGCCGGAGACTGTATGGCTGACGTCGCCGCTCGGTGGCCGGCTGATGCGGCTGACGGCCGATTTCACCTTCACCCATGCGAGGGACGGGCGGATTTGGTCGGCGCCGAAAGGCCTGGTTCTGGACGGGGCCAGTATTCCGCGATCCCTTTGGACCGTCGTGGGGTCACCGTACACGGGCGACTACAGGCGCGCCTCGGTGGTTCACGATCAGGCATGCCTAGACTATCCCACGGAAGGCCCTGAGCGAAAGGCGGCCGATGTAATGTTTGAGGCGGCGTGCCGGGCCGGGGGCTGTTCTGCCCTTCAGGCTAAAGTCCTCTACGCCGGGGTCCGCGTGGGGTCCCGCCGGTCACGATCCTCGCTAGTCGAGAGGGATGAGGCAAACGCGATCTGGTTCGATCTGCCGGAGGAGGAGGAGGCGCTTCGGGCGCGTTTCGTCACCATGGGACGCGAGCTCGCCGTGACGGAAGGCCTAGTGGACGAGGAGCCCGAAACCGCAGTGGCCGAGGTCGATGCGCTGTTGGCCGCGCACGGGTTCTAGTGATGTTGCGACCAGGCTGTGGCGACGCCTCGACGGTACCGCCTGCAGGTCGCTCGGGCCGTCCGGAGCGCTGGTCGCGATCAGCGATCGGTTGAGCCCACCATGAACCTCGACAGGCAGACTAGTTTTGTCCTGGCGCACAGATAATGCTGTCCCCGACGATTTGATGAATTGTCGGCGTTGTAGCTGCCCGGGCCTTACGCCTTAGCTCACCGGTCTTCCGGCTTTCCGGCCTTCGGCAGGACGCGCTGCTTCGAGTTTGGCGCACTCATTCACATCCGGAACCACCGAACCACGCAGGCGGGACGCCGTGCCCCCGCAACCTAGCGGTCACACGGCCGGTCGTGGACGTCAAAGATGTTCATTCTTTCATGAATGACCGTTGACGAGGCCGGCCTTCGGTGAAACACCTTTGCGTATGGCGACGGAGATCGCCTTGGAAACACCAGCGAGAAGGGGGCCTATGATGGGTCGCAGCATTTGGATTTCGAGCTCAGCCTTGGCACTGATCTGGTGCGGGGCGGCTCAGGCGCAGCAGGCGGTCCCGGAGCCGGACACGAGTCCGGCGCTGGAGGAGGTTGTGGTCACGGCGGAGCGCCGCACCAGCAACCTGCAGCAGACGCCGATCGCAGCGGCGGTCTTCAGCGGCGAGCAGCTGCAGAACAAGGGTGTGACCAATATCGAATCCCTGCAGTTCGCCGCACCGTCAGTGACTGTCCAAAATTCGGGCATGGGCAACAGCTTCAATATCCGCGGGATCGGCAAGACCGAGAATTCCTCGAGCATCGGCGTGGGGGTCATCACCTACCGTGACGGCGTCGCGGTCTTTCCGGCCTATCTGCAGAACGAACCCCTCTACGACATCGCGAGCCTGGAGCTGCTCCGCGGTCCCCAAGGGACGTTCGCCGGCCAGAACGCCACGGGCGGAGCGGTCTTCATCACCCAGAAGAACCCAGACCTGTCGGGCGTCGGGGGCTATTTCACCGGCCAGTTCGGCAACTATGAGCATGTCCGCCTGCAAGGCGCCTTGAACCTGCCGATCGCCGACACCCTGGCCGTCAGGCTGGCCTTCAACACGGACCAGCGCGACAGCTTCTATAATGTCGTCGAGGGCGCCCCCACCGAAGGCGAGCCTGGCGCCGTGGACAATCAGAGCTACCGCGTCAGCGTTTTGTGGCAGCCGACCGACGCTCTGCGCGTCCTGTTCAAGACCGACTACAGCAAGTTGGATCTTGGGGGCTATCCCACCACCCCCGTCGGCTCGACGGACGGTCTGTTCGACATCCGCACCAACGGGCCGTTCGCGGCTCAGGACGAGATGCTCCGGTCCGTTCTGAACATCAGTTATACGTTCGACAACGGCATGATCCTGCGGTCGATCTCGGGCTATCAGGACGGGAGTTCGCTGGTCGATTCCGATACGGACGGAACTGCGACCCTGCCGTTCACCTCCCACATCGACGTGAGCCAGAGGCTCTGGTCACAGGAGTTCAACCTGATCTCGCCCGACACCGGCCCGCTGCGCTGGATCATCGGGGCCTATTATCAGGATGATCTGATCACCTTCCCCGAGGGCGGGTACATCACCACCCAGTATCTGTCGTCGACCGTGCCGCTCCTGATCGCGACCACCCTTGAGGGCCGCAATCCGAAGACGACTGCGGCCGCCTTCGGCCAGGTGAGCTATGATCTCACCGACCGGCTGGAGCTTCAGGCGGGGGCGCGCTTCTCGCGCTCGACGGTCGAGAACGACGCCGTCAGTGCGATCCCGGCCCTGGGGCTTTCGATCACCCAGGACGACCGGGTCGTGGATGAGAAGGTCACCGGCAAGGTCGCGCTGAACTGGACGCTCGATGAGGACAACTTCCTCTATGGCTTCGTGGCGACCGGCTACAAGGCCGGCGGGCTGAACGGCCCGAACATCCTGGGCGTCACCCCGGGAGCCTTCGAGGGTGAGGAGGTCGTCGATTTCGAGGCGGGCTGGAAGTCCACCCTGCTGGACGGACGCCTGCGGACCCAGATCGGCGGCTACTACAACATCTACGAGAACTTCCAGGTCATCATCGGCGACCCGACCACCCCGACCATCACCACCATTTCCAATGTCACCGGCGAGACGAAGATCTACGGTCTGGAAGCCTCGGCCCAGGGGCGTTTCGGAGCGCTCGGGCTTGATGCCGGATTGTCGCTGTCGCACTCGGAGCTGGGGGACTTCTTCGCCATTGACCAACGGGGCTCCCTGACGGGCGGGTGTGACCCTGACACCGGTCCGGCCTCGACAAACTGCGTCAATGTCGGGGGCAACGCCCAGACCTATGCGCCGGAGATGACGTTCAATCTGGGCCTCGAATACGACTTCGTCGTCGCCGGCGGCCTGCTGACGCCTCGCGTCGATTACAGCCATATCTCCGAGACCTTCGGCACCATCTTCGCCAATGAGGCCCGTGGCGACCGGCTGGAGCCCCGCAATATCGTCAACGCCCAGCTGACGTTCGAACCCTCGGGCGGCGCCTGGAAAGTGCAGGCTTACGGGACCAATGTCTTCGACGAGGAATACATCGGCGCCGTGAAGAGCGGGCAGCGCTATGCGGGACCGCCGCGCCAGTATGGCGTCCGCATTACCCGCAACTTCTAGACGCCAGGGCGGGAGCGGCCATCAGGGCGCTCCCGCCACCCAGCCAACCGTGCCGGTACCGAGTAGATCAGAGATGACCACATCGTCCGTGGAGCCGGTCGCGCCGCTCGCGCCTCAAAGCTCAGGCGGCAGGTTTCGCAAGACCGGCTGGAGCGTCATCTGGCTGCTGACCCTGACCACCTTTTCGGCCCTGACCGTCGGCGGGCTCCTGGCTCCCCTACAGGAGGCAGCCAAGGCTGAACTCGGGCTCACGGACCTTCAACTCGGCATGATCATCGGCACGGCGACGGCGGTTCCGGTCGCCGTCCTGTCCCTGCCGATCGCCTGGATGGTCGATCACGGGACACGCATCCGGCTTCTGATCGGGCTCTCCGTGCTCTGGGCGGCCGGGACCATCGGCACCGCCTTCGTGCAGGACTTCTACAGCCTGTTCGCCGCCCGACTGGTCGCCGGCATCGGCGCCGGCACCGTCTTTCCTGTCGTCGTCTCCCTCCTCGCCGACGTCTGCATGCCCGAACGCCGGGGGCGGTCGATGCTGCTGGTCTCGATCGGGGCCTGGGCCGGGGCCGCCGCCGCCTTTGCCCTCGGCGGGGCGCTGTTCGGCTATCTCTCCGCCCATCCCGGGGCCGGCCTGCTGGGCCTCGCCCCCTGGCGCGAGAGCCACCTTCTGGTCGGCATAGGCGCCGCCCTGCTGGTCCTGCCCCTGTTCCTGATAAAGGAACCGGCGCGGCACGAGGTCGAACAGACGAGCACGGCGCTGGGCCCGACGCTTCGCGCCTTCTGGAAACGCCGCCGGTTTCTCGGGCCGTTGTTCGTGGGTCAGTTTTCCGGATCGCTCGCTGAGGGCGCAGCCGCGCTCTGGGTCGGCTCGGTCCTGATCCGCCAGTACGGGCTGGGGCCCGCCGAGTTCGGAACCTGGATCGGGCTGGTCATCCTGGGAGCGGGGATCCTCGGGTCCCTGATCGGGGGGTATACGGCCGACGCCGGCCAGAAGCTCAGGATGCGCGGCGGCATTCTGCTGCCGGCCCTGATCGCCACCGCCATCAGCATACCGGCTAGCCTGTACCCGATCATGCCGACGGTCGGCGGCTTCGCCCTGGTCCTGTTCGTCCTGCTGGTGGGAGGGACCATCGTCAATCTGGTCAACGCCGCCGCCATCGCCGTGCTGATCCCCAATGAGGAGCGCGCCACGAGCCTGGCGGCGCTGAAGATCATCGGCACGCTCGTCGCCGGGCTGGTGGTCCCGCCGGTCATCGCAGGAATGACCACCCTGCTGCCGGGGCCGTCGGGCCTCGGCCAGGCCCTCGCCTGGCTGGGGGGCGTGACCGGGGTGATCTCCCTGATCGGCTACTGGCTGGCCATGGTCAACGCGCCCGCGTCCGTGGCGTCGGAGCCGGTTGCATTTGGGCCCGCCGCCTGATCCCGGCTTTGACCTGTTTCAGACCGAGTCTGAGGATCGGACATTTACCTGCCGGGGCCGCCCCGGCGCTTTTTTATTCTTTAGTGGCTGAAACTCATGGCTGAACGTGACGACAAGGCGAGAGCGGCGGCCCTCGCTCCCCTAACCCGGGTAAGCTTCGGGGAGCGCGCCTTCCGGGATCAACAGGGGCGTGATCTGATCCTTCGGGGCGTCAACTTCGGCGGCGACAGCAAGGTCCCGTTCAGCCCGGCTCAGCCGACCTATCTGCCGACGGACTTTGCGGACCACAGGACGGTCAGCTTCATCGGACGGCCGGCGCCCCTGGACGAGATCGACAGCCATTTCGCCAGGATGCGGCACTGGGGTTTCAACTGCCTGCGGCTGCTGACGACCTGGGAGGCCGTCGAGCACGCGGGCCCCGGAATTTATGATGAGGCCTATCTCGACTACTATGCCGAGGTCTGTCGCCTGGCCGGCGCCCACGGCCTGTATGTTTTGGTCGATTTCCATCAGGACGCCTGGGCGCGGATGTCCGGGGGCGACGGCGCACCCGGCTGGACCTTTGAGGCGGCGGGGCTCGATTTCACCCGCTTCCATGCCTCCGGCGCGGCCCATGTCATGCAGCAGGCCTATGATCCGGTGCTGGGCGGACGCCAGGACAGCTACCCGGTCATGAGTTGGAGCGGGAACTACGCCCGGCCCGCCAATGGCGTGATGTGGACACTGTTCTTCGCAGGCCGCGATCTGGCCCCCGACGCGAAGGTCGCAGGCGTGCACCTGCAGGACCTGTTCCAGGATCACTATCTGGGAGCCATGCAAGCCCTGGCCGCCAGGCTTGTCGACATGGATCATGTCCTGGGCTTCGACACCCTGAACGAGCCGGGCGCCGGCTATATCGGCAAAGGCCTGTCGGACCCCATCGTCCGCTATCGGGGGCCGATCTGGTCGGCGCTCGACGGTCTGGCCCTTCTCTCTGGCCTCACCCGCACCCTGCCGGTCGTGGCGCCCGGTCAGGGGATCTGCGGCGAGACCCGACTGAACACCGATGGGGTCGCCGTCTGGTTGCCTGGACGCGAGGATCCATTCCGCGCCGCCGGTGTCTGGGACATCCGCGAGGGGCAGGCCGTCGCGCTGAAGGAGGACCATTTCAAACTTAGGTCCGGCCAGCCCATCGATGTGGGCCGGGACTGTATGGCGCCCTTCTTCCACCGTGTCGCCAGGGGTGTGCGCGCGCTGCGTCCGGATTGGCTGCTGTTCGCGGAGGTGGATCCGTTCGAGGCCTTCATGGGCCATGGCTTCCCCGACGGATGTCCGCTCAATACGGTCAACGCCAGCCACTGGTATGATCTGACGACCCTGGTGACCAAGACGTTCGACCTAGAGGGCAAGCATGTCCTCACTGGTGAGCCGCGCGACACGCGCGCTGCGATCGAACAGAACTATGTCGCCGAGATGAGCCGTATTCGGGCTGCAGGGGACCGTCTTGAGGGCGAGGCGCCGACCCTGCTCGGGGAATGCGGGATTCCGTTCGACATGAACGATGCGCAGGCCTACCGACGCTGGGCCGAAGGAGAGCGTGGCCCGCAACTCTGGGAGTCACACACTCTCGCCCTGGACATGATGTACAATGCGATCGACCAGCTGGGCCTGTCCTCGACCCAGTGGAACTATACGGCGTCCAATCGCAACGATCCGATGATCGGCGACGGGTGGAACCAGGAGGATCTGTCGATCTGGTCGGCGGATCAGGCGGCGACGCCGGGTGATCCGAACAGCGGTGGACGCGCGGTGGAGGGGTTCTGCCGCCCGTTTGTCCGGTCCGCTCAGGGACGACTTCTCCGCCAGCGGTTCGATCGCGACAGCGGCGTTTTCGAAGCCGAGATCGAGGTGCGCGGGACTGCGACAGGCCCAACGGAAGTCTATGTGCCGTCCGTCCAGTACCCGAACGGCTATGATCTCGCCGTGAGCGGCGGAGCGGTGGTTCGAAACGACGCCCAGATCGTCAGCATTGCCGCGGACGGCGAAACCCTGGTCGTGAGGGTCACGCGCCGCTGACCGCCGCGCGGCCTCCTCACCGCTGCGGCTCAGGTCTTTCGGCCAGCCGCGTCTCCTCAAAGAAGGTCTCGACCAGGGCGGTCCAGAAGGCCACGCCCGATTCCAGAGCGCCGTCATTGAAGTCGTACCGGGGATTGTGGAGCAGGCATCCGCCCTCGCCCGGGCCGTTTCCGAAGCCGAGGTAGGCCCCCGGCGCATGTTCCAGCATGAAGGCGAAATCCTCGGACCCCATGACGGGCGCGATGTCCGTCGCGACGCGCTCATCTCCCACGGCGCGCCGGGCGGCGCGGGCGGCGAGCTCCATCGCGGCGACATCATTCACCAGCGCCGGATACCGCTCGCGATAGGCCATGGTGATCCGCACGCCATAGGCCGTGGCGACCCCCTGACGATGGGCCTCCATCCGGCGCCGGATCTCCTCGATCACCGGGCGTTCGAACCAGCGCAAGGACCCGCCCAGCGTCACCGCGTCCGGCAGGATGTTGTGCGCGGTCCCGCCTGAAATCATCGTCACAGCCAGAAGCGCGGCGGAACTCGCCGGCGTCTGGCGTGGCACGATGGTCTGAAACCCCATGATCAGGGCCGCCGCCGCGACCACGGCGTCACCGCCATCGGCGGGATTGGCCGCATGTCCGCCCTCGGCCTCGATCCGGATGTCGAAGGTGTCAAAACCCGCCAGCATGGCGCCGGGCCGCGTCACGAACCGGCCCACCTCCAGGCCCGGGAGATTGTGCAGGGCGAAAACCTGGCGAACCGGGAACCGTTCGAACAAACCCTCCTCGACCATACGCTGCCCGCCGCCTTCATTCTCTTCGGCGGGCTGGAAGATGAAGACGACGTCGCCGGCGAACCGGCCGCGCTCCTGGACCAGATCGACGATCCTGCGCGCTGCCCCCAAAAGCATGGCGGTGTGGCCGTCATGGCCGCAGGCGTGCATCACGCCGGGACTCCGCGAGCGGTGGCTGGCCCCCGTCGCTTCCTCGATCGGCAGGGCGTCCATGTCCGCCCGCAGACCAAGGGAGGGCGCGTCCGGCCCTCCCGTTCCGCGCAGGATCCCGACAACCCCGGTGCCGGCGATCCCGGTGTGAACCTCCAGCCCCCAGTCCCGCAGACGTTCGGCGACGAAGGCCGAGGTTCTGTGCTCCTCGAAGGCCAGCTCAGGGTGGGCGTGGAGGTCGCGCCTCCAGGCCACGATCTCGGCGCCGTGCCGATCAAACCAGGTCTCCAGGTCCGCCATCACGCCTCAACCGTCACTGCCGTGTTCCCCCACGCCGGACTGCCGCAGGGCTTCAAACCCCCCGGTGAAGACGACTTCCATCGCCTCGCAGATGGCGAGCATTTCCGAAGATCGGCACTGACCGCCCGACAGCACGTCGATCCGTCCGGTCTGGGCGAGCGAGAGCGTCAGGGCTCCGGAGAGCAGATGGTAGAACCAGAAAAGCTGGCGCTCGGGCGCCTCCGGGGCGATGCGTCTGAGCAGGGCGATGAAGCGCTGGACCACGGGGTCGAAATGCTGATGCATGGTGTCGCCGCCCCAGACAGGGGTGTTGTTCACCTGCGCCACCAGGGCCGCATAGTTCAGCCAGGCGGGATCGCCCTCCTCCAGCAGGAGGAACATCGGCTTGAGGAAGGCTTCGATGACGCCGCGCACGGCCATGGCCTGGCCGTGTTCCGCCTCGTAGCGGTTCAGACTGTCCAGACGCATCTGGTTCACCACCTCGGCGCGACGGCCGAACGTGGCGCTGAAGAGCCGTGTCTTGTCCTCGAAATAATAGTGGACCAGGGCCGTATCCACGCCGGCTTCTGCGGCGACCGCCTTCAGGGTGACACCGTGCAGGCCGTCCCGCGCAAACAGGGCTTCGGCCGCATCAAGGATGCGGTTCATCGCCTCCTCGCGCCTTTGCGCCTTGGACTTGATGGGGGGGCGGGGGCGGGCGATGCTGGCTGTCATCGGCTAATCCTAACTGAAAACAACCTCCGCAGGCGATCCCGGGCCCGTATCAGAAGGATGAGCAGGCGAGCCTTGCGTTCGTGATGGTCCAGAGACGCCTTCCACCAGCCCGGCCGCATCGTTCCGCCCGGCGTCCTGTCGAAGACACGCCACGCATCCTGTGTACGGTCATAGGCGGGCCAGTCCGCACCAGGATCCCCGTCCCGGGCAAATGCGATCCAGCGCGCGTGGACGCCCGCAGCGACAGCACGATCCGCAGCGGTCGCCGACGGGGCGCCGTCCGGCCGATGATCCAGCGTCTCGAAGACATGAAAGATCTCGGCGCCGTGGGCCGCGCGGTTCATGGTTTCGCGGCGCGCCTCCTCCACATAGTCGAAGGCATAGAGCCACGCTCTGGACCGGCGCGGTCGGGCGGCGATCCAGCGCGCAGGGCCGGCGAACCCGAAGTCCCGGAAGCCCAGGCGGACAAGCTGGTCCTCATCGCCCGCAGCCTCGGGGTACAGCCGTGCGAGAGCCGCGTTCGGCTTGATCATCGACCGGAACCGCTTCACGCCGTCGCCATAATTCAGCAGTGAATCCTCGCCGCTGTTGACCCCGATCATCAGCGGGATGTCGGCAAAGTCTCCGCGAGCGAAGGCGCTGATCGGGTCGCGCACCAGCAGGCGACCGTCGATGACCGGTCCGAAACCGCCCTCGACCCCGGCAAGACGGTCCGAGGGCACAGCGCGTAGTTCGGCGGCGTCCGTCCCTGCCACACCTAGGGCGGTCATGGCGGCCACGCCTCGGGCTTCGGCCGTCTTCAGCGGCGTCGCCGGCAGCCAGCCCCCGCCGGACTGGACGATCGCCTTCTGGAACAACCCCCTCGCGCGGGGCGCCGTCATCAGGGCCAGGATATCCAGTCCGCCCGCAGACTCGCCGAAAAGGGTGACATTGGCCGGGTCGCCCCCGAAGGCGGCGATGTTGTCACGGACCCATTCCAGGGCGGCGATCTGATCCAGCAGGCCCGGAGCGCCGAGGGGCTGGTCGTTCGGAGCTTCCCGCGTCAGGGCAGGGTGGGCGAAGAAACCGAAATGACCCAGCCGGTAGTTGACGGTGACCAGAACGACGCCGTCCCGGGCAAAGGCTTGGCCGTCGTAGAAGGGCAGGGATCCCGCGCCCATGCGGTTGGAACCGCCGTGCAGCCAGACCATGACGGGCGCCCCGCTCTCGACCTCGGTCGGAGCCCAGATGTTCAGCGTCAGGCAGTCTTCAGATGTGGGTTCAGGCGCGCCCCCGATCGAGACGATGTCTGCGACATCCCGAGGGCCGGCCTGCGGCCCGGGGAGCCCGAACTGACCTGCGTCACGTTCGCCCTTCCAGCCCGGATGCGGCTGCGGCGGGCTCCAGCGGAGCTGACCGACCGGAGGCGCCGCATAGGGCGCCCCGCGCCACACCCTGGCGTCCCCCTCGCGCCGCCCCCTCAGCAATCCCGCAGGCGCGTGAACAAGCGGCTGCGCCTCTTCCATCGTGATCCGATCCATTCTTTCCATCCCGCCCGGCTCGCGCCGTGTTCTTCATCCGGCATTTGGACGATCATGGCAGAAGCCCCGTCGGCCTGACTAGGTCATTCATTGTATAATGAACGAATACCTTCGCCAGCGCCTCGCCACCGCGCCTTGCCTCGTTGAATGTCTCCAACCAATCCGCTTCATGGCGCGATGACGCCTGATCGGCGGTGATTGGCGGCGCTGGCGGCGTGAATCCGGTCGGGACCCGAAGAATGCAGCCGACAATCTCTTTTCTATTAGCATATCGAGTGCCATAAGTTTGGCGTTGAGCAAGGCTGAGCCGGAGACGAGCCGATGACGGACCTTATCCAGATCCAGGTGGGCAGGAAGGCCCTTCGGACTGCGCGGATCGAAACCCTGGCCCTGCCCGTCCCGGCGGAGGGCGAGGTGCTGGTGGCGGTCGACCGGTTCGCCCTGACGGCCAATAACATCAGCTATGCGGTCACAGGCGATGTCATTGGATACTGGGGCTTCTTCCCGGTGGACGCCGAGTGGGGGCTCGTGCCGGTCTGGGGCTATGGCACGGTGATCGCCGCGAACGCCGCTGGGCTGGCGGTCGGCGAGCGTCTCTACGGTTTCTTCCCGATGGCCTCCCATGTGGTGTTGCAGCCGGGCAAGGTCACGGACGGGTCCTTTGTGGATGTCGCCGCGCACCGACGCGCGCTGCCGGGCCTCTACAACCTTTACTCCCGTGTCGCGGCAGACCCGCCGGAAATCGCGGCCATGGGAGACGAGCGGTGCCTGTTCTTCCCGCTCTTCGCCACCTCCTACATCCTGGCGGACTATCTGGAGGACAACGCCAATTTCGGCGCGACGCGGGTCTTGATCGGCAGCGCTTCGTCAAAGACGGCCTTTGGCTTGGCGTGGCTGCTGGCCAGGGCTGCGGACAAGACGCTGGAGGTGGTGGGCCTGACGTCTCCCGGAAACGCCGCCTTTACGGAATCGCTGGGCCTCTATGACCGGGTCCTGACGTACGATCAGGTCGATACGCTTGAGACCGGCGTCCCCACCGCCCTGGTGGACATGTCCGGATCAGGGGCGGTGATTGGCGCCGTCGATGATCATCTGGGGGAGGACGTGGTCCTCAGCGCCATCGTCGGGGCGACCCACTGGGACGCCAGACGGCACAAGGGCGAAACCCGAGGCGCGACCCCAGCCTTCTTCTTCGCTCCGGCCCAGTTCGGCAAGCGCGAGCAGGACTGGGGGCCCGGCGTCGTGATGCGCCGCGCCCAGGAGGCCAGCGCGCGGATCGCGGCCGACGCCCGCACCCTGCTGGACGTGCGTCATGACCGCGGCCCCGAGGCCGTGCGCGACGCCTGGGTGGAAATGGTGGACGGGCGCACGCCGCCCAATATCGGGGTGATGCTGAGCGTGGTCTGAGCCCTTCAGATTGTCGGCCCTATGGTCCGCCCATGAGGATCGCGACCTGCCTTAAAGCTGAGCCATCAGGCGCTCCCGCGTTGATCAGACCGCTGTCCAGATGAGGTGGCCCAGCGCGGCCGTCAGGCCCAGCATCAGGGCCAGCGCCAGCCGCGGTCCGGCGACAAGGCCGGATAAGGGGCGGGCCGGAAAGGCCATGGCGTGGGTCAACGCCGCCATCTTCAACTCGTGAGCCTGGAGGAAGCGGGGATTGGTGGCGAGAACCATCATGTCGCGGCGGCTGCGATATCGCATCAGGCCCGTTATGCTCCAGCCGGGGTCCTGCGGCACGTTCAGCGCGTCCACATAGCCTGAAATTTTGCGGTAGTTCAGCAGCGGCAGTCCGCCGTTGACGATCAGGGTGGGGGCGAAGACGGCGAAGTAGGCCTTCAACATCGACCGGCCGCTTCTCTCCTGTCCCGTCACCGGATCGGCGACCTGACCCGGCCGGACCCGGATCAGATTGACCATGATGAACTCCCGGCCGTCATCGTCTTCGAGGAACCGGCGGATCTGGGCCATGTCGTTCAGACCGGCCGGCCACAGGGCCTCCGCCCTCGCCATGAACTGGTCGATCTCATGGGCCTGGATCGGCCCGCGCCAATTGTCATACCAAAGGCGAAACCCGAGGTAGAGCCCCGCCGCAGCCGCCCAGATCATCCAGGGGTGAGCTTCCATCGCCGGTCTCAGTTCGACCAGGTGACATAGGTGTCGCCCGGCTGAATACGCTCCTCGCCGGTACGGTCCACACCCACGGGCGCTTCGACGAGCGCCGGCCACATCGTCCGGCCCTGACGCGCATTGTGGGCCTCGAGTTCAGCGGTCAGAGCGGCCACGATATCCGGGCGGCGGGCTGAAAGGTCGTGCTGTTCCGTGGGGTCCGAAGCCAGGTCGAAGAGCCAGGTTCGGTTGGGTCGGTCCAGCACCTGAAGCTTCCAGTCGCCAGACCGGACGACGCGATACCCGCCCGATCTCCAGAACAGGGAGGTGTGCGGACGTCCCGAGGCCGCGCCGGTCAGGAAGGGTGAAAGATCGACGCCGTCCATCTTCCGATCGGCGGGCAGGGCGGCCCCGGCGGCGGCGGCGGCGGTGGCGTAGATGTCGAAATGCGAGACAGGCGCGGTCAGCCGGGCGCCGGCGGGTATGCGCTTTGGCCAGTGCATGAAATAGGGCACGCGGATGCCGCCTTCGAAGAAGGTCAGCTTCCACCCGCGGAAGGGCTTGTTGATCTGCGGCAGGCCCAGGTAGTTGGCCCCGCCATTATCGCTGGTGAAGACCACCAGGGTATTCTCATCCAGTCCCTGCGCCTTCAGTTCGTTCATGATGCGTCCCACGCCCCTGTCCAGGGCCACGATCATCGCGGCATAGACGCGCTCGCGGTGATTGGTGATGTGGCTGAGGGCGTCGTAGTCGGACTTCAGCGCCTGAAGCGGCGTGTGCGGCGCATTGTAGGCCAGATACATGAAGAACGGCCGGTTTCGGTTGGCCCTGATCCCGGCCAGCGCCTGGTCGGTCAGATAGTCGGTCATATAGGCGTTGGGATGGAACCGGTCGCCGCCGTTGTACTGAACGCTGTAGGGCAGATTCGCCCATAGGAATTTGTCGATGGGATCAAAGTCCTGACGGGAGTTCACAACGTTCGGATCATTGGCGGGGAGAAACATCTGGGCGCCGACGATGAAGCCGAGGCTTTCATCGAACCCCTGTTGTTCGGGGCGCATTCCATCGGTCTCCCCCAGATGCCATTTGCCGAGGTGGATCGTGTGGTAACCGCGGCCCTGCATCAGTTCCGCCAAGGTGATTTCCGAAGCGGGCACCCCCATCTGTTCATACGGCGGCGTGTCCTTCACCCGGTCGCGCCGGAAGACCGGTCGCGGTCCATCGCCGCGCGGCGCGAGCGTCGGGATCAACTGGGCCAACTGGACGGGAACCGCCGTGAATTCGAAGCCGAACCGGGTGGGATAGCGACCCGTCATCAAGGCCGCGCGTGACGGCGAGCAAGTCGCATTGCCGGCATAGCCGGTGGCCAGGACGGCGCCGGTCTGCGCCAATCCGTCAATGTTTGGGGTGCGGACGGTTCCATTCCCGAGCCCGCCGTTCAGGCTGATGTCGTTGAAACCGAGATCGTCCGCCAGGATGACGATGACATTGGGTGGCCGATCCGACGGGGCCGCGGGCGGCGTTGCGGGACCCGCGTTCCAGACGACCTCTCGGTTGGGCCCGACCTTGGGCCCACGCCAGCCCGCGATATGAAGGATCACATAGTCCTTGAGGGCCAGCCCGCCGAAGCCCAGGACGACCAGCCCTGCGAGCGCCCCCACGATCCACAAACCACGCTTCATAGCCGCTCCTCGTCAGGCTCTTTCGGCCTGTGCCCCGATATATTGGCATGCAAGATGCCGATATATCGGGGCGGCTGTAAAGCCCTGCGGAAACGCAGCCCTATCCCTCAGCTTCTCCGGTCGGCAGACAGACTGGCAAGCCAGGCGATCGCGACCAAGAGCAGCAGGACGGTGTTGAACATCTCGCCCGGCGCCTCGACCGGCAGGGGCTTCCACGCTTCGAGGACCAGGACCGCGCCCGTCGTCATCATGGCTTGCAGGCCCAGGGTGACCAAGTCCCTTCGCGCCGCCAGTAGAAAGGTCTCAAAAAGACCGAGCGAGAACGCTTTCCGACCGTTCTTCTGCGCACCCCTAGCGACTTCAAATCCAGATCTGCGTTCGGTTGCGTGCCCCGACATGCTTGAATAATAATGCATCATGAGTGCAGATAGATTTCAACTTGTATTCGCCCCGTCCAGAGAGAGGCCAATGCCGCAAATCATCGCTGCCGACGGTCTTGCCACGCGACTGAGGAAGGCTCTGGGCATGACAGACGCGCCCTGGTCATGGTGGTTCGTCGAGGCGACGGGCAGGCCTGTTCTTGCCGACGAAGGGTCCGTGACGGGGATGAACCCGGGAGCGGGAAGGGGGCGACCGATCACAGCCTCGCTGTTGCTGCAGTCGGCGGCTTAGCGCGTGGACGGCGGGGTTTTCGATTTCATCATCGTGGGGGCAGGCTCGGCGGGGTGTGTGCTGGCTGAACGCCTGTCGCGGGATCCGGCCCATTCGGTTCTGCTGTTGGAGGCCGGCGGATCGGATGACAGCGCGCGGGTGCGCACCCCTATGCTGATGGGCCTGGCGATTCAGTCCCGGTCCTTCAACTGGGGTTATGAAACCGAGCCTCAGGCGGAGTTGAACGATCGCAGACTCTACTGGCCGCGCGGTCGGACACTGGGCGGATCGAGCGCGATCAACGCCATGCACTATATTCGCGGCGCCCCTGAGAATTACGACGAGTGGCGTGACGTCTACGGCTGTGAGGGCTGGGGATGGGGCCAGGCCCTGCCGGCCTTTCGCGAGGTGGAAGGCCAGTGCCGGGGGGCGGATCACTGGCACGGAGCCGACGGTCCGCTCACGGTTCAGGACGTGCGCCCGCTGAATCGGCTGACGGAGGCGTTTTTCGAGGCCGGCGCCGGCCTGCAGTATCCGCGCAATCCGGATTTCAATGGCGTCGCCCAACTGGGATTCGGCCCTTATCAGGTGACCCAGCGCGGCCTGCGCCGCTGGAGCGCCGCTGACGCCTTTCTGAAGCCGGCGCTCGTGCGGCCGAACCTGACGCTGCGCACCGGGGCGCTGGTCCGCAGGGTCGAGCTGGAAGGCGGCGTCGCCACGGGGGTGGAGGTCGAGATCGCGGGGCAGCGCCAAACCCTCTCGGCGCGCGAGATCATCCTGTGCGGCGGCGCGGTCAATTCGCCCCAACTGCTGCAACTGTCCGGCATTGGCGACGCCGCAGACCTGCGCGCGGCCGGCGTCACCCCCAAAGTGGATCTGCCTGGCGTGGGCCGTAATCTGCAGGATCACATCGATATCATCGGCCAGATCTCGACCCGAAGCGCCACGTCGATCGGCCTGTCGCTGCGGGCCATGCCGACCCTGATCGGCGGGCTGGCGGCCTGGATGGGCGGCCGCCCCGGGCCGATGTCGACCAACCCGATACAGGGCGGAGCCTTCGTGCGCTCGTCATACGCCGGGGATCTGCCGGATATCCAACTGGTGTTCACGCCCGGTCTGACGGCGCCGCATGGCCGGGGCCTGCCGTTGGGCCACGGGGCCACGCTTCACGCCTGTGTCTTGTATCCCGAGAGCCGGGGCCGGATTCGGATCACCTCGCCCGATCCCACGGTTCCTCCCGCCATCGATCCGGCCTATCTCACGGCCGGCCGTGACATAGAGGTGCTGACGGACGGACTGGAGATGATCCGGACCCTGCTGGGCTCCGCGGCCTTTGCGTTCGACCGGCGGGCAGAACTGCTGCCGGGGCCGGATCGGATCCAACGATCGCAACTGATGGATGATGTGCGCGCCAGGGCGGAAACCCTCTACCATCCGGTCGGAACTTGCGCGATGGGGACGGGAGACCTGTCGGTGGTTGATACGAAGTTGAAAGTCCGCGGCGTGCGAGGTCTGCGCGTTGTGGACGCCTCGGTCATGCCGCGTCTGATCGGCGGCAACACCAATGCGCCGACGATCATGATCGCCACGCGCGCGGCGCCGATGATTCTGGAGACGAACTGATGCCCCATTCTCGCGAGACCGCCTCCGACATCGCCGCCATCGGCCCCTTGATCGCGGCGCAGAGGGCCGCCTTCGCGCGCCAACCGCGGCGGCCGCTCGCGGATCGCCGCGCCGACCTGCTGGCGATCGAACGGCTGGTGCTGGACCACGAGGGGGATATCGCCGAGGCGATCAATGCGGACTTTGGCGGCCGTTCCCGCAATGAGACCCGGTTGGTCGAGATCGCCGTCACTGCTCAGGCGGCGCGACACGCCCGCGCCAGCCTTGGGCGCTGGATGGCGCCGCACGCCGTGCCGACGCCGCTTATGGCCGCGCCTGGGCGCTCTCGCATTCGGCATGAGCCCAAGGGCGTCGTCGGTATTGTCTCGCCTTGGAACTATCCGGTTCAGCTTACGCTCGTCCCGTTGGTCGCAGCGCTCGCGGCGGGGTGCCGCGCCCTCATCAAACCATCGGAGCTTACGCCGCGCACCTCGGGTTTGATGGCGCAGTTGCTGGCCGATCATTTCCCGACCGATCAGGTGGCTGTAGTGACCGGCGACGCCGAGGTCGCTGCGGCCTTTTGCGCCGAGCGTTTCGACCACCTGTTCTACACAGGGTCCACTCGGGTCGGGCGTTCGGTCGCCGAGGCGGCCGCCCGTCATCTGTCCCCCGTGACCCTCGAACTCGGGGGCAAGTCGCCCGTCATCCTGGCCGCCGATGCGCCGCTCGAGCGGCTGGCCCACCCTCTGGCCTGGGGCCGGTTCCTGAACGCCGGGCAGACCTGCGTGGCGCCCGACTATGTCCTGGCGGTCGGCGACCGGTCCGAGGCCGTGGGGCGAGCGGTCATTCGTCAGGCCGAGATCTTCTATCCCGCCGTGGGCGCCAACGACGACTACACCGCCATCATTTCGGACCGTCATTACGCTCGGCTCAACGCGATGATCGAAGAGGCGCGAAGCCGAGGGGTTCATATACTGCAAGCCGGGCATGACGCTCAGGCGGCGGCGCGGACCCGGCGAATCCCGCCCACTGTCCTGATCGACCCGCCTGCCGACCTTGCGGTCATGCGCGAAGAGATATTCGGACCGCTGTTGCCCATCGTGTCGACGGCCTCGATCGACGCCGCCTGCGCCCACGTGAACGCCGGGGAGAGGCCGCTGGCCCTGTATGTCTTCAGCGACGACCCGCGCGTGGTGCGCCATGTGCTGGACGCCACTCATTCCGGCGGGGTTACGGTCAACGCCACCATGCTGCACCTCACCAATGAGAACCTGCCGTTCGGGGGCGTGGGCGAGAGCGGCTCTGGCGCCTACCATGGCCAGCGCGGCTTCGAGGAGTTCAGCCATGCCCGCAGCGTGTTCGAGGCGGGGCGCTGGCACGCCAGTCGGCTGATCGCCCCCCCTTACGGGGCGGTTTTCCGCATGATCTCCGGGTTGGCCCTCAGGTCCTGAGACTGACGGCCTGAGGAGGTTCAGGGCAGGGTGCGGTAGCCCAGCACGAGCAGACTCAGCATCAGGACCTCGACGATGATCAGGGTCAGCGCCGTCTTGCCGCTGTTGTCCAGAACGGCGCTGACCAGACGGCCGGCGATGATGGCCGCCAGCATGATGATCGGCGCAATCAGCACGTCCCCGCGATTGCGGACGGCGGCATATACGGCCGATCCGCCGATCAGCGCGAAGACGCCGAGAAAGTCGCCGCGCAACGTCGACAGCCCCAAGGGACCCACCGCTTCGAGGCCCAATCGGGCCGCCGCGCGAGCCGGAGTAAGCAGAAAGCCGAGCGCCAGAGGCAGGGTAAGGCCGCCGACGAGCAGCAGTGCGATTCTAAGAGCTGTGATCAAGGCGGGACTCCTTCGTTGGGAAGCGATGACACCCGGAGCGACAAAAGAAGCGTTTTTGCGCTGAGGGCCGGTTCTCCCAAAAAGCCATATTCCCGAAGGCTCGCAGCGGCAAAGCCTAATGAGAAAGGTCTGGCTTTATTTTGGCACTAATGGTGCTAATGTATTTCAAAGTCCGCCGTTCTAAACGAGATTGGGCATTAACGAGACCCGCAAACGGGCGGGCGATCCAGGGGGAAGACGATGAAGGTCACTACAAGAAAGGCCGCTGCACGACTGGGCGTATCGCTGCTGTCGCTCACGGCAGCCATGGCGGCGGGCGTTCCTGCCATCGCGCAGGATAGACAGGAGGAACCGGACCAACCGGTCGTGTTGGACGAAGTCATCGTCCTGGCGACCAAACGCCCCGAGACTCTCTTCGACGTTCCTGTGGCCGTGACGGCCTATTCATCCGAACAGCTGCAGGCCGCCCAGGTCCGCGACGTCCGCGACCTGCAGATCGTGGCTCCGACCCTGGTGGTGAACTCCAGCGCCGGCTCTACACAGACCATATTCACCATCAGAGGAAACGGCACTCCGGGGCAGAATACGGGTCTGGAGCAGTCGGTCGGCGTCTTCATAGACGGCGTGTACCGAGGGCGTCCGGGCGCGGCCCTCGGAGATCTGGCCGACGTCAGCCAGATCGAGGTCTTGCGCGGCCCTCAGGGCACGCTGTTTGGCCGCAACACATCCGGCGGCGTCATTAGCGTGCAGACCCAACCCCCGGCGTTCGTCCCTGGCGCACAGCTGGAAAGCTCGTTTGGCGATTACGGCTATCGCCAGGTCCAGGCCTCCGTTACTGGCCCCGTGGTCGGGGACGTCCTGGCGGGCCGTCTGACGGTGAGTTCGCAGGAGCGAGACGGTTATATCGAGGACACCGGCACGGGCGACACCTACAATGATCGTTCGCGATGGGCCGTGAAGGGCCAGTTGCTGTGGGATATTTCGCCGGCCGCGACCCTTCGCCTGATCGTGGATCATTCGGAGACCGATGAGGTCTGCTGCGTCGCCGTGCCGATCTTCTACGGGCCGACCGCCTCAGCCATGACAGCGCTGGGCGGTGTTCTCCGCTCGGGCACGGCCGGGACCTACGGCGGCGTCGCCGGGGTGTTCGTGGACAACAGCGTCTATGAGGTCGCTCTCAACCCCGCCAGCCAGCCTGTCGACGACTCGTCCGAGGACGAGGGCGTCTCAGGCCAGTTGGACTGGAACCTCGGGTCCACCGATCTGACCGTCATCGCCGCGCGACGCACCTACAAGACCCTTCCGACCACGGACGCCGACTACAGCAATCTGGATCTGCTCAGCCAGACCAGCGGCCAGGACATAACCGAAGGCTCTCTGGAGGTGCGGCTCGCCTCCGCTGATCCCGACGCCCGGCTCGATTGGCTGGTCGGCGCCTTCCTGTTCAGTCAGGACATTTTTGCAGATCAGGACTTGCGGTACGGGACGCAGTTCCGCGCCTATCTCGAGGCCATTACGCCGCGGGTGACGGTTGCGCCGGGCGTGACCGTGCCCGTTCTGACCCGCCTGGAGCAGGTGACGGGTCGGCCAGTCGGCACCTTCGGGGCGGCCGGCGTGGCCGTGAACGACGACTATGACTACGAAAGCCGCAGCGCCGCTGTCTTTGGTCAGGCGACCTGGTACGCTACCGAAAAGCTCTCGATCACCGGCGGTCTGCGGTATTCTCGAGAGGAAAAGAGCGCGGACTATCGAATTCAGTCGCTGGATCCCCTGTCCCAGATCCAGTTCGTGGGCCCCTTGGCGCCCTTTGCGGCGCTAAAAAGCCTGCAATATTTCCCGGCGGTGAACCCCTTCTCCACCGACTTCAAGGACGATGACCTTTCGGGCACGGTAAGCGCGGCCTGGGAGGTGAACGACGGCGTCAACCTGTTCGCCCGCTACGCCCGTGGCTACAAGTCTGGCGGTTTCAATCTCAGCCGGACCGCAGCCCAGACCACCCCCGGCAATCCCGTCGCCGATCCCGACCGTGTGGTCTTCGACCCCGAGACCGTGGACGCCTGGGAAGCGGGGGCCAAGCTTCGATTCTGGAGTGGCCGTGCCCAGGTCAACGCCAATGTCTTCTATCAGACGCTGGACAACTATCAGACCAACGGCTTCGACGGCACGGGCTTCCGGATCGTCAATGCGGGCGGGCTGGACAGCCGGGGCCTCGAGTGGGACTACCGGATCCAGTTGACGGACAGCCTCGTTCTGGACGGCGGCGGCACTCTTCAGGACGCCGAGTACACGGACTTCGCCAACGCCACTCCGACCGCCGCGCAGATCGTCGCGGGACAGACGGTGCAGGACCTCAGTGGGCGGACGCCGAACTTCGTTTCGGACATTCTGGTGTCGGGTGGAATCACCTGGTCGGCGCCGCTCAATGCGTCGCTCGGTCTGAAAGCCAACCTGAACTACCTGTATCGGTCCGACTATATGACGGCTCAGGATCTCGATCCCCTCTCGTTGCAGGAGGGTTATGTCCTGATGAACGCCAGTGTGGGCCTGGGGGCGCTGGACGGGCGGTGGGGGGCTGAGATCTGGGTTCGGAACCTGACCGACGAGCGGATCGCCAACATCGTGTTCGATACGCCGTTCCAGACCGGTAGTCAGAGCGCTTACATGGAAGCGCCCCGAACCGTCGGCGTAACGCTGCGGCGCAAGTTCTGACCACCACGGACGTCAGGAGGCGGCTTTGGGACTGCGTGCGATCATCGGCCCTCTGGTCGCTCAGTCCATCACCTCGACCCGTCGACGCGACGCGCGGCGGCGGCGGTTCGAGGCCGAGCGCATCCGCAGGGGGCGACCGCACGAGATCCTCTATTTTCATCAGGTGGACGATCCCTATTCGGCCCTGACGGTCCAGAAACTGCCGGAGGTGGCGGCCCGCTACGGAGTCAGGATTACGCCGTATCTGGTCCCGCCGCCGCCAGATTGGGCGGCTCCCGAGCGCGCCCGGCTGGAGTCGTTTTCGCGCAGAGACGCGGCCCTGATCGCTCCGGCCTGGGGCCTGGATTTCGATGGTGTTCGCCGGCCGTCCGCGGCGGACGTTGATCGGGGGCAGGCTGTTCTGCAGGCCGCGATTGCAGCGGGGCGATTTTTCGAGGCGGCGTCGGGCGTCGCTCGCGCCATCTGGAGCGGCCAGGCTCTGGACCAGGCCGCCACTGTCTTCGGCGTCGCGTCGACGGCGGAAACCGAAGCGGCGCTGGCGGCGGGCGAGCGGTTGCGACATCGTCTCGGTCACTATCTGGGGGCGACGCTCTTCCATGCCGGAGAGTGGTACTGGGGACTGGATCGTCTGGGTGATCTTGAAGCCCGTCTACAGGCCCTGGGGCTCGGCGACGGCGCGCGGGCCGACCTGGTCGCCGAACGGCCGCGGGTTCGCCTGGGCGAGACCGCCCGAACTCCCGACGCGAAGACGCCCGCGCTGGAGATGTTCCTGTCCTTTCGCAGCCCCTACACCTGGCTGGCGATCGACCGCACGAGGGCCTTGGCCCGTCACTATGGGGTGTCGCTGCACCTGCGCTTTGTCCTGCCCATGGTCATGCGCGGCCTGCCGGTCCCGGCCGCCAAACGGAACTATATCCTGCGCGACTGTATGCGCGAGGCCGAGCGGTTCGAGCTGCCCTTCGGTCGAGTGGCCGATCCGGTGGGCCGTCCTGTGGAGCGGGGGCTGGCGATCCTGCACGGCGCCGCAGATACCGGTCGCGCGCCGGACTTCGCATCCTCGTTTCTGCGCGGCGTGTTCGCCGAGGGCGTGGACGCCGGTTCGGACCGGGGTCTGCGCGGCTTGGTCGAACGCGCCGGTCTCGACTGGCGCGACGCGCAGGACTGGATCGCGGATGAAGGCTGGCGGTCGGTGGCCGAGGATAACCGCCGCGCCATGTTCGCCGAAGATCTCTGGGGCGTGCCTTCCTTCCGCTTCGGCGGATTGGCGACCTGGGGACAGGACCGTCTTTGGCTGGTCGAGGCCGCCATCGTCGACTCGCTTGGTGGAACGCCTTCCAACGCATCTCCCGTCACTCTCAGGATCCTACCATGACCTTGCGGCGCATCGCCTTGGCTTTTGTCGTGCTTCTCGCCCTGGCGATCGGAGCTCTGGCCGTCTTCCAGCGTCAGATCGGCGCCCGGGTGCTGGAGCGGATCGCCGATAGTCAGGTCGGCCGCGACATGGTCGCGACTTTGCCGGACGGCCTCAGTGTGGCGCTGTGCGGCACGGGGTCCCCCATGCCGGACCCGACGCGGGCGGGTCCTTGCAGCGCGGTCATGGTCGGCGGCAAGGTCTTCCTTATCGATAGTGGTGAGGGCAGTGCGCGCAACCTGGCGCGTATGGGTATTCCTGCCGCCAGGATCGAAGCGATCTTCCTGACCCATTACCATTCGGACCATATAGACGGGTTGGCGCCTGTGCTGCTCCAGCGCTGGGTGGGGGGCAGCCATACACGGCCCCTGCCGCTGTTCGGCCCCGAGGGCGTGGATTCGATCGCCGCCGGGTTCAACGCGGCCTATGCGTTGGACGGCGAATACCGGACCGCTCATCATGGGGCCGCTCTTACGCCCCCGTCAGGACATGGCGCGACGCCCCAGACCTTTCGAGCCGAAGCGGCGGCGGCTCCGAACGGCCTTGTCGTCTATCGCGCCGACGGTCTGGTCGTGACCGCCTTCACCGTCAATCATGAACCGGTCGCGCCGGCCGTCGGCTACCGGTTCGACTATGCTGGCCGCAGCGTGGTCTTCAGCGGCGATACAGCCGTTTCCTCGCATCTGAACACCATGGCCGCAGGCGCGGACCTGCTGGTCCACGAGGCGCTGCAACCCGCCTTGCTGTCAGCCATCGACGAGCGACTGGACAATCGCGGCCTCGCCAATCTGGCCCAGATCATGCGCGACATCGTCGACTATCATTCCACCCCGGAGCAGGCGGCGGACGCAGCAAGGGCGGCGGGCGTCGACGCCCTGGTCCTGAATCACCTCGTGCCGCCTCAGCCGCTCGATTACGGCTACGCCGCCTTCCTCGGCGACGCGAAGAAACACTATGCGGGACCGATCACAGTGGGCGAGGACGGCATGTTGTTCAGCCTTCCGCGCGGAACCGACACGATCATACGCAGGCGGCTGTTCTAGCCGGCAGCCTGGCTCGACGCCGAGCGTGCGGCCTGCAGCAGCGCGCGCAGGGTATGCTCCATGACACGCCGCGCCTCGACCACCGTCAGGTGCTGGTCCCGGCGCAACCCGATCCACGTCGGCCATGACGAGGCCGAGACCATGGATTGAAGGAATAGCGGGCGCTCGGCGTCCGGAGCCTCGGCTAGAGAGGCGGAGAAGATCGCGTTCAAATAGCTGCTGTGGGTGATGTCATCCTCGCTCAACATCCGGTCGATCACCGGGTTCTCGGCCCGCATGGCGCCGGCCACCGCCCGGGCGGGGGTCACATATTCCCACAGTCGTCCCAGCCGCTGGGCCACAGCCTTGACCCGCTCGGGCTCCGGCATCTGGCTGATGTCTGGTGAGCCAAACCGGGCGAATACCTCGTCGCGTTGCAGATGGGTGGCGGCGATAATCAGTTCATTGGTGTCTGAGAAATGCCGAAACACCGAGCGGCGCGACACATTGGCCCGGTCCGCGACGGCGTCCATCGTCGGCATCTGACGCGTCTCACGCACCAGATCCAGCAGGGCCCGCGCAATGGCGAAACGACTACGCTCGCTGCGAACACGTCGTCCGTCCACCGCAGGTTGGACGTCAGCGGAATCAGCCAAAGGGAGGGGCTCCAAATATTGACATTCTGAATGCCATAACACTAGGCGGGCATGGTCACCAACTGCGCCATTCGGCGCAATCAGGCAAATTACCGAAGGAGCCCGACATGACGCTAGACGAAATCACATCCCAGATCCGCGCGCGGGTCGCTGGCAACGGCGGCGTCAAGGGCAAGATTGTGAAGTTCCAGTTCGGAGACGACGGAGCGATCAGGATCGACGCCACGGGTGAAGCCGTGACAGTCGACAATGAAGACAGCGCAGCGGATTGCACCGTCAAGATCTCCAAATCCGACTTCCTCGACATGGCCGCCGGAAAGCTGAATCCGACCGCCGGCTTCATGTCCGGCAAGATCAAGATCGACGGCGACATGGGCCTGGCCATGCAGCTGGGCGCCATCCTGAACTGATCGAACCTGAGGGCGATCCTTCAAGTCGATGGATCGCCCCAGATCTCGCGATTTTCGGCCCGCAAGAGCCGACGACGCGCCTTCAGGGTCAGCCAGGGCGCCAAACCGAGAGGCTCCAGATACTGCACCACCGTCTGCGCGTCAGCCGGTGAAAGCCGATCGAACGCATCGGTTACGGCCTGAAGTTTAAAGACGCTGAACGCCCTGAGCGCCGTCGTCATCGGCGTGCCCATAAGGTCGAACGCGACGACGCCCCTGGGGCGTCGCTCGCGCTCCGGAGACTGCAACGGATCGCCCGCTGCGATCTCGGGGTGTTCGGCCAGCCAGCCGTCGAGACCTGCGACCTGGGCGGCCAGTTCTGCGCCATAGATATCGCCCACGATCTTGAGCACGGGCGCCAAGGTCGGCGGAACCGCATCGTCCGCGACATAGGTTTCAGACATGCCGGGGAACTCCGGCATGTCGGCGTCCGCTGCGATCATTCTTTCGACCCAGCGCCACACGAAATAGGCGCGCGTCTTCATTTGATCTGCGGGGAAGGGATCGCGCGAAAGATGGGCGTGGAAGGCGGCGATAAGTCCGAAATCCCCAACGCACGGCGCGCCGCCAAGCAGATAGGGCACGCATTGGAAATGCCGGTTCAGCGCGTCCAGCAACGCTTCATATCCGGCTTCGATCACCGGCATTGTCTGGAGTGAAACGCCCAGCGCCGGCAGGTAGCTCTGCATTTTCGTCATCGCCCCCCCTGCGACGGTGTCCGCGTCCGAAGAGTCTGCGCCCGGCGCGATGCCAGCTGCAAAGGCGATGCGCAGGAAGGCCAGATTCTGGTCCAGGTAGTTCCAGCGATAATGCATCGCTGTGCGGATCATGCCCTCGTCGCCGAACACCTCGAAAATACGGGCGATCAGCGCATGGCGCGGCGTCGACGGATAGATCGACACCGAGCTGGGGAAAGCCTCTTCGACATGCTGCAGGATGTCGGCCGTGTCCTGGATGATTTGTCCGTCGGGCGTTTCAAGAACCGGGATGATCAAGCGACCCATCGAGGGGGCGATCTCGCCCACGAACCGCGGGTGGCTGATCAGCCGTTCCTGAAAGGGGGCCCGGCGTTTGCGCAAATGGGCGCGGGCCTTGCCCGAGAACATGGAGACGGGCATGGCATAGAGGACATAGGGTCGGTTCATTCGGTTTCCGATCAGCGTGTAGGGCGACCCCAGCGGTCGCGAAGGCCCCCGGCCGGGCCGTCAGGCTTGGCTTCGGCGACGGGCGAAAACGAGGGAAGCAACAGGTCGGCCCCAAACGCCGTCGCCACACGGGCTGCCGCCGGGGCCGCTAGCGCCGTGTGTTCACGCTGCAGCTGCGACAGGCGTTCGGCTCGATAGGGGTTCGGCCTGTAACGGATCGTCGTCGAGGGGCCGATGCGGTGAACCACCGTACCGGCCCTGGCGGCGACAGCGGCTGCATTGGCCGCCATCTCCGGCAGGAACCGCGTCCTTATGAGATCGAACAAAGGCGCCAGATCCTCGGGGATTGTATTCAGCGTCCGCGCATCCACGCCGTCTGCGCCCCGCAGCGCCCACAGCCGTGTGACCCAGGCTGCGACGGCCGGCGCGCGCGCCCGCATGATCCGCCCTGGCGTGGGGTCGCAGTGGAAATGCCGAAACAATGGGCCGAACAGACCGATATCGGCGCGTGTCGGCGCATCCCCCAACACCCAGTCGCGCCGCCGCAGGACCGGCTCCAGCGCATCCAGAAGGCGCAGGTAGTCCGCTTCGATTTCCAGCCGGTTGCCGCGGTTCACGCCCTCCCCGCGGAGGTAATGCATGCGTTGACGGGTCAAAATAAACTGGCGTTTCAGCGCCGTCGGGCCCGCCACATCGCGCAACATGCCTGATGCGAGTCGCCCGCTCAGCAGTCGGGCGTCGTCAGTGAAAGCCCAGCGGTAATAGAGGGCCGGCCGCCACAGATGCTCGTCGCCGAACGCCTCGATCAATCTTGCGATGAAGGCGCAGGCCGGGTCGCCGGGCGTCAATGTCGGTGCGGGATGTTCCGCCTCCAACGCGTCGATGATCCGGACCGTGTCCGTCATCCAGCGCCCGTCGGGCATCTCCAGCTGAGGCATCTGACGCACGCCGGTGAAACCGGCCAGCCGACGAAAAGCGCCGGCGTCCATCTCTTCGAGCCGATAGGCCAACCCCTTGGCGCGCAGATACCCTTCCAGCTTGCCGGTGAAGTAGGAGATGTCCAGCCCGTGTACCGTAAGCATGAAGCTCTCCCCGACCAGATAGATTGACCCGCCGTCCTGCGGATATCATTATGGCATCATGGATGCCAATAGTGGCCGGCGAAACGGTTCGGGCGGAGGACAATGATGAACGAGGAAACGGTCGTGGGAGGCCTCTATCAGCTGAAAGGGGCGATCGGTTCGCCCTATTCGATGAAGATGCGCGCGGTTCTCCGCTACCGGCGCATTCCCTTCGTGTGGGAGGGCGGCATGGCCGGCTTCGTCGCGGCCCAGTCCATGAAGGCCAAGGTCGTTCCCGTTCTGGTCACCCCTGAAGGTGAGGCGTTCAATGACTCGACGGCGCTCATCGCCCTGTTGGAGGCCCGTCATCCCGCCGTCCGCAGCCTGGTCCCGGCGGACGCGGCTCTGGGTTTCCTGTCCATGTTGCTGGAGGATTTTGCGGACGAGTGGCTGGCCAAGGCCATGTACGCCTATCGCTGGGCGCGACCCGTGGATCAGTTGCAGATGAGCCGCTGGCTGGCGTTCGACGCGCTGCGCGGGCAAGGGGCGATCCAGATCGAGGAACAGGCGCAGGCGTGGCGGGAGCGCCAGGTCTCGCGTGTGGATCTTGTCGGGGCCGGCGAGGCGGCGCAACCGGTCCTTGAGGCGTCGGCCGACAGGATTATGGCGGCCCTTGATCGTCAGGTGGTCGAGGTCGGCTATCTCTTTGGCCGCCGGCCCAGCGCCGCCGATTTCGCCTTCTATGGTCAGCTCAGCCAGCTTGCCACCGATCCGACGCCGCAGGGTCTGATGAGGGCGCACTATCCGTGGCTTTACCGCTGGGTCCAGACGACCGAGGATCTCTCGGGAGAGCCCGAGGGGGCCTGGGACGTCACGCTGGACACGCCGTGCCTGCGTCTTCTGCTCACCGAATGCGCCACCCACTATCTGCCGTATTTCGCCGCCAACGCCGCCGCCGTGGCCTCGGGCGAGTCCATGTTTCAATACAGGGCCGACGGCGACCTACTGACCCAGGCCGCGAATAAATACCAAGCCAAATGCCTGCTGGCGCTGGTGCAGGCCTTTGAGGCCCTGGAGGCCGGGGATCAGGCGCGCCTCGTTCCCCTGCTGTCGGAAACCGGGTGCCTGCCTTACCTCCGCAAGGCTGTCGATACGGAAGCTGCGGCATGACCGGTCAAGATCCGGACGCCCGTCCGCCGCGCCGCATCGACCGCAGATCCCTGCTGATCGGCGCCGCCGGGGGCACAGCCGCCGCAACCGGCGGCGCCCTGGCCGTCGGCGCGGTCCGCGCGGCGATGGCTCCCTATGTCACGCCGTCCGCCGTCGCCGAGGGACAGCCGGCCAAGGTCCGTGAGTCCTTCCAAGATTCCAGACCGTCTTATGCGCGGCTTCCGACGGCCCCGGATGGGGCGCCCAATATCATCACCATCGTGCTGGACGATGTCGGGTTTGCGGATCTGGGCTGCTACGGCAGCGAGATCAGAACGCCGAACCTCGATGCCCTGGCCCAGGCCGGCGTGCGATATTCCAACTTCCGGACCTGCGCCATGTGTTCGCCCACTCGCGCGGCCCTGCTCACCGGGTTGAATTCCCATTCGGCGGGTATGGGGTGGCTGGCGGACATCGACAGCGGCTATCCCGGCTATCGTGGGGATCTCACGCGCGAGGCGGCGACCCTGCCCGAGATCCTGCGCGACGCCGGATGGTCGACCTTCCTGTCGGGCAAATGGCATGTGAACAATTCGGCCAGCAACGGGCCCTCTGGTCCTTTTCACAACTGGCCGACGTCGCGCGGGTTCGAGGGCGCCTACTGGTTCCAGGGCCATTCGACGGACTATTTCAAGCCCGCCGAACTCTACGACGGCGTCGCTCCCATCCCACCGCCGGCGGTGGAGGACTACTATATCTGTGATGACCTGGTTGATCGGGCCATCCGCTACATTCGGACGCAGAAGGCGGTCTCGCCCGACAAGCCCTTCCACCTGCAATTGGCCTTTCCCGGAGCCCATTCGCCGCTCCAGGTTCGGGGGCGCGAACGGGACGTTTACAAGGGCCGCTACGACATCGGTTGGGACGCCGTCCGCGCCGCGCGGCTCGAGCGCCAGAAGGCGCTGGGGCTTTTGCCGCCGACGACCAGCCTGCCGCCCCTGTCGTTCGGAGCGCGTCCCTGGGCATCGCTAAGCGCCGTCGAGAAGCGGGTCTTTGCGCGGTACATGGAGGTCTACGCCGCCATGATCTCGAACATGGACGCCAATATCGGCCGGCTGATGCAGACCCTGCGCGAGCTGGGGCAGTCGGACGACACTCTGGTTCTGGTCATGTCGGATAATGGCGGTTCCGGCGAGGGCACCCCCGACGGCTCGCCCAACGTCTTCGCGCCCGCCTTCGGACGGCCGGTCCCGATCGAAAAGGCGGCCGAGCTCTATGACGTCATGGGCGAGGATGCGACCTTCCCCCACTATCCCATGGGCTGGGCCTGCGTTTCGAACACGCCTTTTCGGCTTTACAAACAATATGCTCATCTGGGCGGGGTGGCGGATCCCCTGATTGTGTCCTGGCCTCGCCGTATACGCGAGGGCGGTCAGGTTCGGGACAAGTTCGTCCATGTTGTGGATGTCCTGCCGACCCTTCTCGAGGCGGCTGGGGTTGCTCGACCGGCGACCTATATGGGTCTGCCTCAGAAGCCGCTCGAAGGGGCCAGCTTCCTCGCCAACATCTTCTCCGCTGGGGCGGACACCCGGACTGGGCAGTACTACGAACTGGGTGGAAACCGCGCCTATGAGGATGGGCGTTGGCGGCTGACCTGCCGACATACCCGCGGCAAGGATCAGGACGAGGACGTCTGGGAGCTCTATGATCTGAGCGCGGACGTCAATGAGATGCGGGATCTGGCGTCCGCTCATCCGGAGATCGTGCAACGACTGAGGGCCGCCTGGCAGGCCGATGCGGAGAAGTACGGCGTCTTTCCTTTGGACGACCGCAACCTGATGCTCAAACTGGTGCAGGACCGCCAGCTGAAGGGCATTCGGCCCCGCTGGGAGTTTCACCCTCCGGTCGACCGGATCGCCTACGACGTGGCTCCGCTGGTCTGTGGCCTGGATCACAAGATTACGGTCGATCTCGAATGGGAGCCGGGTCAGGACGGGGTGCTTGTCGCCTCCGGCTCGAAACACGCCGGCTATGTCCTGTATGTCGAGGACGGTCGGCTGACTTATGAGTACAGCCTCGTGCCCTGGGGCGAGCGGATCGTGGCCAATGCGCCGCTTCGACGCGGTCAGAATACGGTGCGCTATGTCCAGACCATGACCGGCCGGCCATTTGACGGTCGAGGGGCCCTGTTCGTGAATGGTCGCAAGGTCGGAGAGCGCACTTGGGAGCAGGCCTTGTTCGCGACCGGTTATGACGGTTTCACCATCGGCGCGGATTTGGGAAATCAGGTTTCGGCTCACTACGCCGGGCCCAATCCGTTCGGCGGCCGCATCGCCCGTGTCCTGATCGAGGTCGACAACAAGCCGACCAATCCCGTGGAGACCCGACGCTTCCTCGACCGCATGGGGATGACGGTATGATTCCGGAAGCCGCGACGGCGGCTATGGCCGTCATCCCGGGCGGAAGCTTTCACCTGGGATCGGACGACCATTATGCGGAGGAGCGGCCGGCGCGTCGTGTCGAGATGGCGAGCTTCGCCATCGATATCGGCCCCGTGACCAACGCCGCTTTCGCAGCCTTCGTCGCCGCCACCGGCTGGGTGACGACGGCGGAACGGCTGCAGCCCGCAGGCTCTGCAGTCTTCACCATGACTTCCGAACCGGTCGATCTGGCCCGCCCAGACCAATGGTGGGGATTTGTGGAAGGCGCGGCCTGGCGTCGGCCCGAGGGCCCCGCCTCGTCCGTGGAAGGTCGTGACGATCATCCCGTGGTTCATGTCTCCTTCGAGGACGCCCAGGCTTACGCGACCTGGGCGGGCAAGCGGCTGCCGACCGAGGCGGAATGGGAGGCTGCGGCCCGAGGCGGGCTGGACGGAGCCGTCTATGCCTGGGGCGACGAGTTCGCCCCCAATGGCTCGGTCATGGCCAATGTCTGGCGCGGCGCCTTTCCGTGGTGGTCAGAACGCCCATCGCCCGGGACGTCCCCGGTCGGCGCCTATCGCGCCAACGGCTATGGCCTGTTCGACATGATCGGGAACGTCTGGGAATGGACCGCCGACCGATTTGACCGCGGGGCGACATGCGGCTGCTCTGCGACCGTTGTCGGCGAAATCAGACAGGCCTTGAAAGGCGGTTCCTTTCTGTGCGCCGGCGAGTACTGCGCCCGCTACCGCCCGGCGGCGCGCATTGGCCTGCCGCGGGAAACCTCGACCGCCCACATCGGCTTTCGTTGCGCCCGCGACCTGCCTTCTGGACTGGAATTCACCCGATGATCGATCTCTATACCGCACCCACGCCGAACGGCTGGAAAGCCTCCGTCGCGCTGGAGGAACTGGGGCTGCCCTACGAGGTGCACGCCATCGATCTCCTGTCCGGCGCCCAACGCGCGCCCGACTATCTGGCCATTAATCCGAACGGTCGAATCCCGGCGATCGTGGACCGAGACGCCGGAGACTTCGCCGTGTTCGAATCCGGGGCCATACTGATGTACCTGGCCGAAAAGACCGGCCGACTGATGCCTGCCGATGCAAAGGGCCGCAGTCTGGTCATCCAGTGGCTGATGTTCCAGATGGGCGGCGTCGGTCCGATGATGGGCCAGGCCAATGTCTTCCATCGATATTTCCCCGAGAAAATTCAGGTCGTCATCGACCGCTATCAGGGTGAAAGCGGCCGGCTGTTCGGCGTGCTGGACGCCCGGCTGGCGGATCACGAATGGCTGGCTGGCGACTATTCCATCGCCGACATCGCCAACTGGTGCTGGGTGCGGACGCACAAGTGGTCGGGCGTGGACATTACACCCTATGCGCATTTGCAAAGGTGGGTCGCTGCGATCGCGGCTCGTCCGGCGGCCGACAAGGGCATAAAGATTCCATTCGATCTCGACGCCCTGATGGCGGCGACCCGTGACGGACGCGAGACCTTCGCCAAGGGCGGCCAGACCCTGGTGAACATGGGCAGGCCCGAGGCGTGACGTCGATGTGGGCCGCCATGCGTCGCGAGATCCGTTTTCTGACCGGCGGTCTGCGCACCCTGGCGCGGGTGTCCCGGCTCAAACCCGGGGCACGGGTCAATGTCGCCGATGATCTGGAAGCCGCCGTCGACCGTCACGCCCACCGGACGGCCGTGCTGTTCGAGGATGTGCGCTGGACCTATGCCGATCTTGACCAGAGGGCCAATCGCTATGCGGCCTGGGCCCTGGCGCTAGGAATCGCGCCGGGTGCGACGATCGCCTTGTTCATGGAAAATCGCCCCGACTATCTCGCGGTCTGGTTCGGCATGGCCAAGGTCGGGGTGGCGACGGCCCTGATCAACAGCCAGCTGATCGGCCAAGGATTGGCGCATTGTATCGACACGGCCGGCGCCGACCATGTCATCGTCGATGCACCCCTGGTCCAGGGCTGGCATTCAGCCTTGCCGCATCTGAAGACCCAGGCAAAGGCGTGGCTGTCGGGCGGTGTCGCCGACGACTGCGCCCTTCTCGACGACCATCTCGCTCGCGCTTCGCCCGACCGTCCGGATCGCGCCGCGCGGGCCGGCTGCCGGGCCGAGGATCTGGTGCTGCTGATCTTCACGAGCGGCACCACGGGGTTGCCCAAGGCCGCGCGGATTACTCATCTGCGCACTCTCCTGACCATGCATTCCTTCGCCGCCGCCACAGGGGCGGGGGCGCGGGACGTGATTTACGCGCCTCTGCCGCTTTATCATACGGTCGGCGGCGTCTGCGCTCCGGGGATCGCCTTGACGACAGGCGGGGCGATCGTCTTGCGCCGACAGTTCTCGGTCACCGCCTTCTGGAGCGACTGTGTCCGGTATGACGCCACCCTGTTCCAGTATATCGGCGAGCTCTGCCGCTATCTGGTCAATGCCCCGCCCCATCCTGACGAGCGGCGTCACCGCCTTCGATTGGCGGTCGGCAATGGTCTGCGGCCCGATGTGTGGGACCGTTTTCAGACACGCTTCTCCGTCCCCCGGATTCTGGAATTCTACGGCGCCACGGAGAGCAATCTGACCCTGTTCAACTTCGACGGGGGCCCCCACGCCGTCGGCCGAGCGCCCGCCTACATGAAATCCGCCGTGAACCTCGCCCTGATCCGCCACGATCCGGTCTCTGAACGTCCAGAACGGGCCGCCTCAGGGCGCTGCATAGCCTGTGTCGATGACGAAGTCGGCGAGGCCATCGCCCGGATCGATCCAGCGAAGGCCGCGATGCGGTTCGAAGGCTACTCCGATCATGGCGCGACCGAGAGCAAGGTGCTGCGCGACGTCTTCGAGCCGGGAGACGCCTGGTTCCGATCCGGCGATCTGATGCGGCGCGACCGCCTCGGCTACGTCTATTTCGTCGATCGGATTGGCGACACCTTTCGCTGGAAGGGCGAAAATGTCTCCACCACCGAGGTCGCAGGCGTCCTGTCTTCCGCGCCGGGCGTGCTGGAGGCGAATGTTTATGGCGTCGAAGTGCCGGGCTGCAATGGGCGCGCCGGCATGGCGAGCCTGGTGGTGGATCAGACCGTGTTCGATCCTGATCAGACACGTCGCGTCGTCCAAGAGGCTCTGCCCGCCTATGCGCGTCCCTTGTTCCTGCGCCTGACGCCGGCCATGGAGACGACCGCCACCTTCAAACAGAAGAAGACCGAGGCCGTTCGCGAAGGCTTTGATCCTCGTGTCGTCGCCGATCCCATCTTGTTCGATGATCCCCGGATCGGGGGATATGTCCCGTTCTGTGAGACCCGGTACGCAGAGATCGTTTCCGGGGCGGTTCGTCTATGATCCGGCGGCTTTTCTCAGCCGGCGTGGCGGCGGCCGTTGCTCTGGTCGGCCTCGGAAATTGCGCGCCGCCCGCCATCCGTTCCGCCGTCTGTCCAGCGACGCCGACGGCGGACGACCCCGGGGCGCTGGTTCTCGTCCCCGCAGGCCGTTTCATGATGGGCGACGACGTCTATGCAGATGAGGGGCCGCCGCAGCCGGAGACGGTGGCGGCCTTCCGCATCGACGTCACAGAAGTCACCAACGCCCAATTCGCCCGGTTCGTGAAAGACACGGGCTACGTCACCGTCGCTGAACGTCCGGTCGATCCCCGGCAGTATCTCGGTCTGCCGGCAGGCGCGGTGCAGCCGGGCTCAGCGGTCTTCCGTTTCGACGACGCCCGCTTCGATCCCCGCGACGCCTCGACCTGGTGGGTGTTTGTCCCCGGCGCCTCCTGGCGACGTCCGGAAGGGCCGGGCAGCGACCTTCGCGGGCGAGATTTTCTGCCGGTTGTCCACATCGCCCTGGCTGACGCCCAAGCCTATGCGCGCTGGGCAGGAAGACGGCTGCCGACCGAGATCGAATGGGAATGGGCGGCTCGGTCCGCTGACCCCGATGTGACGAATTTTGATCGCCAGCCGACCCAGGCCAATACCTGGCAGGGCGTGTTTCCGGTCCTGGATCAAGGCCAGGACGGCTACAAGGGGCCTGCGCCGGTGGGGTGTTTCGCGGCCAACGGCCTCGGCGTCCACGACATGATCGGCAATGTCTGGGAGTGGACAGCGGACGCCTACAGGACGACGCGGTCCGCGAAGCCTACGCCGGGCGACCCCGGCGCCGATCCCCGCCAGCCGGGCGTGCCCGTCGGCGTGATCAAGGGCGGAAGCTATTTGTGCGCCTCCAACTATTGCATGCGGTATCGGCCCGGGGCGCGTCAGGCGCAGGATCTGACACTCGGCGCGTCTCACATCGGTTTCCGCACCGTCGCCCTAACGCCCGGTGAAGCCGCCACTCCGTCATCCTGACTCAGTGATCGACCACTGCCCGGGGTTTGCGTCGGGGGACATGCCCGCTCGCGCTTTCGTTTTGTAGGCAAAGTGAAAACGGGATATGCAGGGTGGCGGCAGTTCGCCGTCTTGGGAGATGAAGTGCATGGCGGACGGGTCCCGCGCAATCTCGCGCGATACTTCAGAGCGTCGGCGTGAAATCACGACCATGATCCGAGCCCGCGGCAGCGTTCAGGTCGCAGCCCTGTCGGACATGTTCAATGTTTCCATGCAGACCATCCGCAAGGATCTGCACTATCTCGAGGAACGGGGCGTCGCGACGCGCGCCTATGGCGGGGCGATCAGCACCGAGGTCGTGAACGCCCCGGTCGAGCCGGCTATCGAGACGAAACGGGTCAGCCACACCGAAGCCAAGGAGCGCGTGGGCAGACTGGCGGCAGGCATGGTCGGGCCCGGCGAGTCCATCATGCTGGACTCCGGCACGACCACCTTGCAGATCGCGCGCTTCCTGCCGGACGACGAGGATCTGACCGTCGTCACGAACGATTTCGACATCCTCACGGTGCTGACGCAGAAACGAAAGATAAAGATCGTCATGCTGGGCGGGGAGCTGCGTCGGCGGAACATGGCCTTCTACGGCGCCCAGACCGTCGCGGCCCTGGACGACCTGTTGCTGGACAAGCTGTTCCTGGGCGTGGACGGGCTCGACATCGAGCGGGGCGTCACCACCCACCACGAGCCCGAGGCGCAACTGAACCGCCGTATGGTCGAAACCGCACGCGAAGTCATCGCCGTCACCGACGCCTCCAAGTTCGGCAAGATCTGCCTGCACCGCATCATCGACGTGGCGGACCTCGACGCCCTGATTACCGACACCGGCGCGCCGGCCTATATCGACGAGGCCGCCGAACGACTGGGCTTCCGGCTTCACAAGGCCTGAGGCGTCGCTCGGACGCCTCAGCGCCGCAGGGCCGCGTCGCCCCAGGTGACGACAAGCGGGAGGTCGCTGGTCAGAGTCTCCGACCGGGCCACGATCTCCACGATGCCCACGCCGCGGATGTCGGCGGACAGGGCGGCCGGCGCGGCGCCAAAGCCCATGGGCGCGCTTTCGGCGAGCAATCGGCCGTCGCCGTAGACGGCGAACCGCACGGTGTCGCGGGTGTTGCGGGTGGAGTCGTCCACGCCGACGCTGGCTTGAAAGCGAGTGTAGCCCGTGTTGCGCACTTCCAGGCGCGAGTTGGTCAGCACGCCGATGCCGGTCTCGAAGCCGTGGCCCGAGATCCTAAGCGCCTCGTCATAGGGAGTGGCGTCGGCCTGTGCGCCGCCCCAGCCGGCATAGGTTGGTCGCTCGCCCGAACCGCGGGTCTCGCCCCAGGCGTTGCGCATCCGGTGCACGACGGGATCGGGCTCGGGCGCGATGACGCCGTCGACCGCCACATTCACATTGCCCGGGATCTCGGAAAGATAGACGCCGTCGGCCAGTTGGCGTTCGCCAGCCGCCCGAAACACGAGGGTCTGACGGGGGGCGAGGGTGAAGCTTGTCTCGCCCGTGAAGGTCGATGTGGTCTTGTCCCAGAGGTCCCGCATCTGGATAGGCGCGCCGGCGGCGAACTTCAGCTGGGCCGCCGTCAGGGTGACGTCCGTTTCGGCCAGGCCCCGGTTGAACAGGGCCACGGCCTTGTCCCTGTTCGACAGCGTCTTGACGATGATCTGCACGTCGTCCGAGGCGTAGGTGATGACGCCCTGATGGCCGCCCGGATCCTGGTTCAGCCGCACCAGGTCGGCGTTGCCCCAGATGTCCATCAGGCTCTGCGGGGCTTGGCGTAGATCGTAGCTGATCAGCAGCGGCGCGTTGATCATGGCCCATAGGGCGAAGTGCGATCGGGCCTCGGTCAGGTGGTCCTGATCGAAGTCGCCGTGACCGACGAAGAGGATGTCCGGGTCGTTCCAGGCGCCCGGCTTGGCGTAGAGGGCGCGGGTCGAGGCGCTGTCGAAATTGTGCAGCATCCGCGTCCAGGTCGGGGTGATGTCGCCGCTGGTGCGCCATAGGTGCCCCACGTCCTTGCCCCAGGCCCGGACATTGGCCGAGCCCCAGTTGCAGATGGCGAGAATATAGTCGCCGTCCGGATTGTGCCGGACCAGGGCGTCGGCGACCTGCTCATAAAGAGCTTGAACAGCGGGAACGTCGGTGCGGTTGATCGAGACCTGGTCGATCAGGGGCGGCACGGGCGTATAGGCGTGCTCGGCGACGAGCGGGTTCTCGGGGCCGTAGACATTGATGCCGCAGGCGTCGACCTTGATGTAGTCGAAGCCCCAGTCGTTGAAATACAGACCGATGTCCTGATCCACGTGGCCGTGGAGGCCGACTTCGCGCTCGGCGGTCGTGCCTTCCGGGAGGTTCGGAGAATGCAGGTCATAGGCCTGGGAGCAGGCGTTGCGCCCGATGTCGGTGTAGATGCCGGCCTTCAGGCCCATCGCGTGCAAGGCGTTGGTGAAGGGCCGGAAGCTGGAATCCGCGCCCTCGATCTGCGCCGATGGAAAGATGGCGGTGCGGATCTCCAGTCGGCCGTCCGGCTGTCGGCGCCTCAGCCACCAGCCGTCGTCGATATTGACATAGGTGTAGCCGAGTTCTGACAGCCCGCTGTCGACCATGGCCTGGGCCGCGCCCAGCACCTTGGCCTCGTCGACCTCGGTGCGGAAGGCGTTCCAGGAGTTCCACCCCATCGGCGGGGTTCGCGCTTGCGACCGCTCGGGGATGGACCATGCGCCGGTGGCGGCCAGGAGATCGGGCAGGGGGTCGGGCGGGGAGCCGGTCTGGGCGAGGGCCGGCCAGGCAAGGCTCAGAAGGCCACAGGCCGCGACTGAAATGAGGAGGGAGCGCGCGGTCATGGAACGGCTCCGATCAGCGGCCCGGACGGGAGAAGAATACGCGACGCGCATTGGCGGAATAGATCTTGTCGATCACCGAGCGGGGCAGGGCGAGCCCCTTCGCTTCGGCGTCGATGTCATCGACACGCTGGCTGTTCCCGGTGGCCAGATAGGTCCAGTCCGAGGTCCAGACGTCGTGGGCCGACTGTCTGAAGGCCTGCGCGTCTTCGCCTGGATTTAGCGTCAGGTCAGTGCCGTAGAGAATGCGGTCCTGGTACTTGATGAAGAAGTCCCGCACCTTCCGATGGTCCCGCACGGACTGGTACTGGATCTGGGCCATGCGGGCCGCCAGTTCGATGACGGCGTTTGGATGGGCGTCCAGGAATTTCGCCGCCTCATCGACGCTCCACTCCAGGCTGGCCATATGGGCTCCGACGAACTGCAGGTTCGGGTTGCGCGCCGCCATAGCGTCGCGCCTGGCCATCAGGGCCTGATAGCTCGGCATCTCGGGGTGCAAATACATGTGATATTCGGGGTGGGCGGAGAAGTAGAGCCGGTCGTTGCGGGTCGTCATCTGCTCGATCGGCAGCCAGCAATTATAGGGTTCGCCCTGGTGTGCGATCAGCGGCACATGGGTTGCGGCGAGATGGCTGAAGACCGGGTCGAAACCGGCGTCGTCGATGAAGATCAGACGCCCCTCGGCGTCACGCTCGACCATGCCGATATTTTTCCACACCTTCACGGCCACGGCGCCCTGGCGGACTTCGGCGTCGATCTGGGCCTTGGTGCGGTCCGCCCAGCCGGCCTGGCCGAACCCCTGCATCGAGAAGGTGGCGGCGTAGTGGAAGCGCTCGGGGTTCGCCTGGGCGTAGTGGTGCGCGACTGCGGCCTGATCGCTGATCGACGGGAAGGCGGGGTAGTCGACATTGATCGACAGGATCTCGAAATTGTCGGCCGCCGCCTGGTCCAGGAAGGCGTCGTCGGCGACATTGACGTGCACATGGGCGTCGATCTTGCGCACCGTAGCAAAGTCGGCGGCGTCGTAGGTCATCCCGGTCTTGAGCGTGCTGCAGGCGGACATCGCGCAGAAGACGAGCGGCGCGGCTGCAGCCCAGGACAAGCGGATATTGAACTTCATGACGACCTCCATTCAGCCGGAAGGGGCAGGCGTCGAAACGAACGCCAATGTTTCGTTGTGCGTCTTTTTGTTTGCCTTTGGAAAGGGGCCTATGCAAGGTTATTTCCAGGCTGATCGTCAAAAGAGGGTGAGACGATGATGACGAAACCCCTTCTGCACCGCCGTGGCCTGCTGGCCTTGTTGGGTGGAACTGTCCTGGCCGCTGGAGCAATCGGACCCCGCCGCGCTTGGGCGGGTCCGGTGGTGGCGCGCGCGGGCGATCAGGCCCTTACGGTCGAGTTTGACTCGGCCCTGAACAGCCGGCTGATCTCCAACCTCGCCGGCCGTCCCGCCGCCCTGACCGAGTTCGGCCCCTCGGAAACCGTGACGCTTCAGGATGATCGGATCATCGACAGCTTCGCGTTCGTCGATCAAAGCCAGATCCCGGTCAGCGATATCCACGGCGAGGGCGTTCGGCACACGGTGCGCGGCGTTTCCGCCGAAGGGCTGGAAAAGAGCGTCAGCCTGACCTTCTATGATCGCTATCCGGGCTTTCCCCTGGTGAAGGTCGTCTGGCGCAGCACGCGGGGCGCGCCTGTCGCCATCAAGAGCTATCGCCTCGGGGCGCATGTGCTGAAGTCGTCCGGCGCGGGCTTCTGGTCCTGGTCCGGCTCGACCCATGCTGACCGCCGCGACTGGGTTCAGCCCGTGGGCGATGGCTTCGAGCAGGCCAATTTCATGGGCATGAACGCCTCCGACTACGGATCGGGCACGCCCGTCGCCGACGTCTGGCGGCCTGACGCCGGCGTTGCTGTCGGCCATATCGAGCTGACGCCGAAACTGATTTCGCTGCCGATCATCGCCTCGCCCGGCGGGGCCTCCGTGGCCATGGAAGAGGCGCGGGCCGTGACGTTGAACCCGGGCGACGCCATGAGCTCGCTCGACGCCTTCATCGCTGTGCACCGACGCGACTATTACGCGACGCTCGACGCCTATCGCCGGGTGATGGCGGATCGAGGCCTGGCGGCGCCGAAGGCTCCAGACGGATCCTATGAAGCCATCTGGTGCGCCTGGGGCTACGACCGCGATTTCACCGTCGCCGAGATCGAGGGCACCTACGCCAAGGTCAAGGATCTGGGCTTCAAATGGGCGGTGCTGGACGACGGCTGGCAGACCAACGAGGGCGACTGGGCGCTGGATCCCCGCAAATTCCGCAGCGACGCAGACATGATCGCCTTTGCCCGCAACATCCGCGCGGCGGGCCTGAAGCCCAAGCTGTGGCTGGCGCCCCTGGCGGTCGATCCGGGGTCGGACCTGCTGCACGACCACACCGACATGCTGCTGCTGGACGAGAACGGCGCGGTTCAGGACGTGACCTGGTGGAACGCCTTCTACCTGTGCCCCGCCTATCAGCCGACCCGCGACTACACCCAAGCGCTGATCCGGAAGATGATCGGCGAGTGGGGCTACGAGGGCCTCAAGCTGGACGGTCAACACATGAACGGCGTGGCCCCTTGTCACAACCCGGCTCACAATCATGCGCGCCCGGAGGAGTCGGTCGAGCAACTCCAGAACTTCTGGAAGATGGTCTACGACACGGCTCTGGACGCCAATCCGCAGGCCGTGGTGGAGTTCTGTCCGTGCGGGACGTCCTACGCCTTCCACAATCTGCCCTATACCAATCAGGTTCCGGCGTCCGATCCGCTGTCGTCCTGGCAGGTGCGCCTGAAGGGCAAGTCGCTGAAGGCCCTGATGGGGCGCGACGCCGCCTACGCCGGCGACCATGTCGAGCTGAGCGACGGCGGCGACGACTTCGCCTCGTCCGTCGGCATAGGCGCGGTGATCTCGACGAAGTTCACCTGGCCGAACGAAGGCCGGGGCAAGGACGCCAACTTCCGGCTGACGGCCGAACGCGAGGCGGTGTGGCGCAAGTGGGCGGACGTCTACAATGCGAAGATGCTGCCCAAGGGCCAGTACTTGGGGGAGCTGTACGATATCGGCTTTGACAAGCCGGAAGCCCACGCCGTCGAGAAGGACGGCCGGCTCTACTACGCCTTCTATGCGCCGGCATGGGACGGGCGGATTGAGCTGCGGGGGCTGGGCGCAGGCGACTATCGCCTGACGGACTATTTCAACGGCGCGGACCTGGGCACGGTGACCGCGCAGACCGCACGCATTCCCGTCCGTTTCGAGCGCTTCCTGCTGATCGAAGCCACCCCCATTTAAGGCTGACGCCCGTGACCGACCCGACTTCGCCTGCCGCAGCGCCCATGGTCGCGTCCCGACGCTGGCTGGTTTTCGCCCTCATGACCGTGGGTCTGTGGGGGGTGTGGGGCGCATTCGCCAGCGTCTCGGCGCAGCGCGGCTTTCCCGAAACGCTGGTCTATTGCGTCTGGGCCCTCACCATGGTGCTGCCCGCCCTTATCGTGCTGAAGCGCGAGAAATGGCGGCTGGACCGCGATCCTCTGTCGATCCTTTACGGCCTGCTGATCGGCTTGACCGGCGCCGGGGGGCAGATGGTGCTGTTTTACGCCGTGACGACCGGGCCAGCGTATCTGATTTTCCCGATCATCTCCCTGTCGCCATTGGTCACCATCCTGATGTCGCTGGTCCTGCTCAAGGAGCGCACCTCGCGTCTGGGCGCGCTGGGCGTGGTGCTGGCCCTGGTCGCTCTGCCGTTGTTCGACTTCTCCCCCCAAGGCTTCTCCTTCTCCCAGGGCGCGGCCTGGTTCCCGCTGTCGCTGATCATCATGCTTTGCTGGGGCGTGCAGGCCTTCTTCATGAAACTGGCCAATACGCGGATGAGCGCCGAGAGCATCTTTTTCTACATGATGCTTAGCGGTCTCCTGCTGACGCCGGCGGCGATCGCGATGACGGACTTCTCGAAGCCGATCAACTGGAGCTGGGACGGGCCAGGGCTGGCCGCCGTCATACAGATGCTGAACGCCGTGGGCGCCCTGTTCCTCGTCTATGCCTTCCGGCACGGCAAGGCGATCGTGGTGGCCCCGCTCACCAACGCCGGCGGCCCTCTGGTCACGGCCGTCATCGCCTTGCTGATCGTCGGCGTCATGCCGGGTGAACTGAAGATGGTCGGCCTGGCGCTGGCCTTCATCGCCGCAGCGCTTCTGGCCTCCGCGCCCTGAGACGCACAGACCGAAACCGATCGTGAGGTTTCGATTTCATTGCTTTGGTTGCGTTTCGTCTCGGTTTCGCTAGAGTCGTCCCGTTGAAAAGGATTTCTCATGAAGGCGATGCTTGACCTCGTGGCGCGGCACAAATCCGGGCAGGCCTGCGGCATCTATTCTGTCTGTTCGGCGCACCCGCTCGTCCTGGAGGCCGCCTGTGTCCATGCCCTCAAGACGGGCGTCGATGTCCTGCTGATCGAGGCGACCTGCAATCAGGTCAATCAGGACGGCGGCTACACCGGGATGACGCCGGACAAGTTCCGTGATTTCGTTCACGCCATAGCCCGCGACGCTGGCCTGCCGCTCGGGCGTCTGGTCCTGGGGGGCGACCACCTGGGCCCCAACCCGTGGACGAGCCTTCCCGCCGAAGAGGCCATGGCCAAGGCGGAGGTGTTGATTGAACACTATGTCGCGGCCGGCTTCCGCAAGATCCATGCGGACTGCTCCATGTCCTGCACGGACGATCCGACCCCGCTGGCGGAAGACGTGATCGCACGACGCGCCGCGCGTCTGATCAAGATCGCCGAAGCGACACAGCAGCGTGTCGGCGGCGAGGCTTGCGTCTATGTCATCGGTACGGAAGTTCCCGTGCCGGGCGGCGCCGCCGAGGATCTGCCCGAGCTGGAGGTGACAACGCCCCAGGCGGCGATCGCGACCTTGGACGCTCATCGGGCCGTCTTCGCCGAAGAGGGTTTGTCGCAGGCCTGGACGCGGGTCATCGCCATCGTCGTCCAGCCGGGCGTCGAGTTCGATCATCGCAAGGTCATCGACTACGACCGCGCCAAGGCGGTCCGCCTGCGCAGCGCCCTGGACGACCAGCCGCACGTGGTCTTTGAAGCGCACTCGACCGACTACCAGACCCCCGCAGCGCTGAAGGCCCTGGTCGAGGACCATTTCGCCATTCTCAAGGTCGGCCCCGGCGTGACCTTCGTCCTGCGCGAGGCCCTGTGGGCTCTGGACGCCATCGAGCGTGAATGGATGGGCGAGGACCGGGCGTCAGGCTTGCGCTCAATCGCCCTGGAGCGGATGACGGCGGAGCCGCGCAACTGGGCCAAATATTACCACTCCGACGGCGACGCTCTCCGGTTTGACCTGCAGTACAGCCTGTCGGACCGGATCCGCTATTACTGGCCGGATCCTGTCATTTCCGCCGCTCAGGACCGGATGTTCGCCAACCTCGTCGACAACCCGCCGCCCATGGCGCTGATCAGCCAATATCTGCCGGCCGCCCACGCGGCCTTGCGTGACGCCGGCCTGCCCTCAAATCCGACCAATCTGGTGATCGCCCATATCGGCGCGACCCTGGAAGCTTATCGGACCGCCTGCACCCCCGAGCCGGAGTTTGCTCATGTCTGACGTTATCCAACTGGGGCTCGAGGAGTCCGAACTGGAACGGTTAGGCGGACTATGGACCGCCCGTGAGATCGCACAACAGCCGGCCATGCTGCGCGAGACGCAAAAGCTGCTGATGGCGCGCCAGGGCGAGATCGACGGGTTCCTTGAGCCGCTTCTGGCGGAGCCCGGGCTTCGGATCATATTGACGGGGGCGGGGACCTCCGCCTTCGCCGGCGAATGTCTGGCCCCCCTGCTGTCGGCGCGCCTTGGCCGTCGGGTCGAGGCCATCGCCACCACGGACCTGGTCTGCGCCCCCCATCTGTATTTCGAGCCTGATACGCCGACCCTGCTGGTGTCGTTCGGCCGCTCGGGCAACAGTCCTGAAAGCGTGGCGGCGATCGAGTTGGCGGACCGGTTGGTCAAACGCCTGAGCCACCTGGTCATCACCTGTAACGCGGAGGGCGCGCTGGCGGCCTATGGTGCGGCCCCCAGAGGGCTGACCATCCAATTGCCAGAAGCGACCCACGATCGCAGCTTTGCGATGACGTCCAGCTTCTCGTGCATGACCTACGCCGCCCTGGCCGTCTTCAGCGGGGTCGCCGTCATGGACCAGAGGGTCGAGGCCATTGCACGCGCCACCCAGGGCGTTATCGCGGACTACACCTCTGTCATGCGGACGGCGGCTGCCGAAGGCTATCAACGGGTCGTCTATCTCGGCAGCCACATCTTCAAGGGCCTGGCGCGGGAGTCGGGGTTGAAGCTTCTGGAACTGACGAACGGGGCCCTGGTGACAATGTTCGATTCACCGCTGGGGTTCAGGCACGGGCCGAAAACCATCGTCAATAACCGGACCCTGATCTTCGTCTTCTTCTCGAACGACGCCTATACACGCAGCTACGACATGGACCTGCTTGAGGAGCTGCGTCGCGACAACGACGCCGCCCGGGTCGTCGCCATCACCGCGCAAGACGGTGTGGGGCTACAGGCGCGGGACGAAATCAGGGTGGGGGGCCTGGCGACGGCGGACGACGCCGACCTGCTCTTCCCCTATATCGTCGCGCCTCAGATCCTGGCCTTCTTCGAGTCGCTGCGGCTCGGCCTCAGGCCGGACCAGCCCAACACCTCCGGCACGGTCAACCGCGTCGTGCAGGGCGTTCGGATTCACGAGTTGGGCTGATGGCCTGGGGCGAGGGGCAAGCGGCGTGAAACAATCGGCCGGCTATTTTCTGGGCGTCGACGGCGGCGGCACAAAGACCGCCTTTGTGCTGATCGACGGCGCGGGGCGGGAGGTCGCCCGACACGAAGGCGGCTCCAGCTACCACGTCGAGATCGGGGTTGAGAAACTTCACGTCGTGCTGGATCAGGGCGTCCAATCGGTTCTGAACCAGGCGGGCGCATCGACAGCCGATGTCCGCTTCGCCTTCTTCGGCCTGCCTGCCCACGGCGAGGATTCCAAGATCCAGCCCATGCTGGACGTAATCCCGGAAGCCTTATTGGGTCACCGCCGCTACGCTTGCGGCAATGACATGATCTGCGGATGGGCCGGCTCTTTGGCGGGAGAGGACGGCATCAATATCGTCGCCGGCACAGGCTCCATCGGTTACGGCGAGCGTCAGGGTCTGTCGGCGCGCGGCGGCGGATGGGGCGAGGTCTTTTCGGACGAGGGGTCTGCCTATTGGATCGCCGTCCAGGGTCTCAAGGCCTTCTCGCGCATGTCCGACGGCCGCCTGCCGAAGGGGCCTATGCACGAGCTTTTGGTGCAGGAGTTTGCACTAGCGACGGACCTCGACCTCTGCGCCCACATCTATTCCAAGAGCACGCCGCAGCGGGACCGGATCGCGGCCGTGTCCCGACTGGTTGCGCGGGCGGCTGCGAACGGCGACCAGGCCGCAAGGCGGATCTTCACGGAGGCCGGCCACGAACTGGCGGAGATCGTGGACTCGATCCGGCGGCGGCTGGCGTATCGGCCGGGCGAACGCGTGACCCTGTCCTATTCAGGCGGCGTGTTTCAGAGCGGCGATCTGATCCTGGAGCCGTTCAGACAGCGGCTTTCGGCCTGTTCGGCGGATTATCATCTCGTGACGCCACGCTACAGCCCGGCGATCGGCGCAGCCATCTATGCGGCTCGTCTGGCGGGCGCGCCGTTCGACGTGACCGTCAACGCCTAGTCGCCGATCTTCGTAAACTCCTTGGAGCATCAAGAGCTGCGCGGTTTGGCCCGCAAAAGGCGTTGAAATTCTGCTGTCTCCTCACCCCTTCAGTTCGGAGGCGTCTTGCCATGTTCGCGTCCGGACATCGCCTGGGCGGTAGCTCTCAAGATGTTCGGGGCATTTCCGACACGATGACGACACTGGGGTGGAAGTTTCGTTACGTATCTATTTGACAGTTTCGCGAAACCGTAGTTCCCTTTTGTAGCGTTTTCTTGGCTCTGAACCGAAGCCTCGGACTGAGCCAAGCGGCGTTCGTCGATCATGCGAGCAAAGGGGATCGCAATGTCACGTCGTCTATCACTTCGAACGGCCGCTCTAGCGGGGGTCGGATTTGCAGCCTTGTTGTCCGTCAACACGGCTCACGCCCAGTCGGCCGCCGCTGACGAGACCGAAACAACGGCTGATCAGGCTCAGTCGGTCGACGAGATCGTCGTCGTGGGGACGCGGGGCAGCATCGCCCGGGCTGTGGGTCTGAAGCGTGAATCCGGCACGGTGCAGGATTCCATCAGCGCTCTGGAACTCGGCATGTTCCCGGACGACAACGTCGCCGATTCCCTGAGCCACATCACGGGGGTGTCGATCTCGAGGACCGCCGGCGGGGAAGGGCAAAGCGTCAGTGTTCGCGGCTTGGGCCCCGAGTACACGCTTTCGACCTTCAACGGCCGCATCCTGGCCACCGACGGCGCCGGGCGAGACTTCGCCTATGACGTGCTGCCGTCCGACGTGATCAGCGGCGCCGACGTCATCAAGGGCGCGGAAGCGGCGAACACCGAAGGCGCCATCGGCGGCCTGATCAACCTGCGCTCGGCCAGCCCCTTCGATCAGCGTGGCCAGCACGGTATCATCCGCGTCGAAGGCGACCGCAACCTGATGTCCGAGCTCGACGGAACCAAGCTGTCGGCCGTCTACAGCAACACCTTCTTAGACGACACCTTCGGGCTGATCCTCGGCGTTGTGGCGGAGAGGCGCGACGACCGGACGGACGTCGCCGGCAATGACGGCGGCTGGACCCGCAACCCCGACCCGACCGACGAAAGCTGGCTGTGGGGCAACGCCTGGGGCGGCAATATCGACCCGAATGGCAATGGCGAGCTGGACGTCGAGGAGTACGGCCTCATCGGCCCCGGCCAATTCCGCGTGGGTTCGATCCTCGAGGAGAAGAAGCGCAACGCCTATACGGCAAAGCTGGAATGGCGCCCGAACGACCGCTTCCGCCTGGTCGTCGACGGCCTGTCGACCAAGCTGGACTCGCCGCAGGTCGGCTACCAGCAGTCCTTCTATACGCTGTATGCGCCGGGCCGGTGGTCGAACATGGTGATCAACGACGGCATCGTCACCAGCTTCGACATGGACAATCCCGACCCGGAGCAGCGCCTTAATCCGGAGCTGTTGAACCAGACCTCCTACCGCGTGGTCGAAACCCAGCTTTACGGCGTGAACGCGCAGTGGGATGTGACCGACAGCCTGACCCTCACTGGCGATGTCTATCGCTCGACGTCCAGCCGGAATTCGGGTGGTCAGGACAGCTATGTCGTCCTGCGGATGAACCAGGCTAATACCGCCCACGTCGAGCTGACCGGCGCCTACGTGCCGGATGTCACCGTCAGCTTCGATGACGGGCGCGATCTGGCCAGTGGGCTGGCCAGCGGCGCGTTTACCGACGCCGATTTCAACACCCATTATTTTTCGCTCGCAGGCGATAATATCGAGGACGAGATCAATGGCGCCGCCTTCAGCGGTCGCTGGACCGCCCACAGGGGTTGGCTCGACAATGTGCAGTTCGGCGTCAACTATACGGATCGCCGGAAGTCGCGCGACCTGGTCAACAACTCGCTGACAGGGGGAGCCGACTATTACTCCGGCGACTATGCGATCAATGTCGGCGATCTCGGCGGCGGGGTGATCTCCAACAGCTTCAACCTGCCGAACTTCATGAGCGAGGTGAACGCGAACTTCCCGCGCACCTTCCTGGCCTTCGACATCGCCAGCTACCAGGCGGCGCTGGCGGCCTATGACGGCAATCCGCGCCCCGGCGGCGGCGCCTACAGCTACGCCGCGGCCGCACCCGTCTGGAACCCGCTTCAGAGCTATCGCGTCAGCGAGGAATCCTGGGCCGGCTTCGTCCAGGCCAACCTGTCCGGCGAACGCTGGAGCGGCAATATCGGCGTGCGCGTGGTCCAGACGAACACCAGCGCCCAGGCCTGGGACGCCAAAATTCTCGAGATCGTCGAGAACGGCGCCTTCAACTACACCGCCGTGTACGACGACCCGACGGCCATCACCCAGGACAACGACTACACCTATGTCCTGCCCTCGATAAACCTGAACTACCGCATCACCGAAGATCTGCGTCTGCGTCTGGGCGCGGCAAAGACAATGGCCCGTCCGTCGGTCGAGACCCTCGCGCCGACAAACACCACCGAGAGCGTATCCTGGGGCGAGTTCACCCAGATCTACGGCGGCAATGCGGCTCTGAAGCCTTATTCGGCCGTGCAGTATGACGCGTCGCTGGAATACTATTTCCGTCCGAACTCGATCTTCAACGTCGCGGTGTTCAAGAAGGACATCGAGGACCAGATCACCACCAGCTGGGAGCCGGGCCAGGACATCGGCGTGCCGGGCTATCTGTTCAACGTCCAGCGACCGATCAACGGCGACACGGCCGAGGTGCACGGGGTCGAAGTCGGCCTTCAGCACTTCCTGGACAACGGTCTGGGCGTGCGGGCGCAATACACCCGCAACTGGTCCAAGAGCTATGTCGGGGATCTGGAGCGGCCGCTGGAGGGCATCGCGCCGTCGGTCTATTCGCTCGGCCTCTTCTATGAGCGCGGGCCGTTGTCGATGAGCGCCTCGGCGGACCACACGGACGGTTTCGTCACCGCGATCAACGTCCTGGGCGAAGGCTACAACGAGGAAGCCGACCCCATCACCTGGGTCACGGCCCACATCTCCTACAAGGTGACGGACGACATCGACATCTCGTTGGAAGGTCAGAACCTTCTGGATGAAGCCAACACCTACTCCATCAATGGCAATCCGCTGCTGCCACAGGGCTATTATCGCTATGGCGCATCGTACAAGTTGGGCATGAGCTACCGGTTCTAGCCCCTGGCGCGACCCTGAGTTGGAAGTCGCCGCATGGTGCGCGGCGTCTCAAGACGCGCGGGTCGATTGGGTTTGCCGAAGCCCACGACACGTCTGAAGTTAATTGGCCTTTGCGCGCGTAAAGCCTCGTGGTTCTTCGTCGGATTTGCTGGAAGCCTTAAAGCCGCGCGAGGTCCGCACTTCAGCCCCAGCTGATGTGCGGACCTCGCGTGTCGCGTTACAGCCTATGTTGATGCAACGTCAGATTTATTCGCTGAGAGTCTTTGACTTTGCCGGTGGGTGATCTGCGGCTCGCGTGATTTTTTCTTGGCTCTGTTTTCGTAACGTCACCGTTGAGCCGTAATAGCCCCGCCAGCGGGGTGTGCATGGCGGTTCAGGATCCAGGTGCGGGAGGCGTGTTGGCGAAGAACGCCCCGCGCTTGCGCGCCTTCGTCAGAAGCCGCGTCAGAAACGACGCGGACGCGGACGACATCAGCCAGGAAGCCTATGCCCGGGTTCTGGCGCGTTCGCGCGGCGGGCCCCTGAAGGATCCGGTGGCCTATGCCTTCCGCGTCGCTCTCAACCTGCTCAGCGACAAAGGCCGCACGGGCGCGCGCGGCGGCGAGGAGGAAATCGCCGATGACATGGCTTCGGCCGATCCGTCTCCGTTCGAGGTGCTGGACATGAAGCAGAGAGCCGATCTGTACGCCCGCGCCCTGCGGGCCATGCCGCGCCTCAGGCGAGAGGTCTTCATCCTTCGACAGTCCGCCGACCTGGGCTATCTGCAGATCGCCGACCGCCTCGGCATTTCTGTCGAGGCTGCGCAGAAACACTTCAGCAGGGCGGTCATTGACGTGCGTCGCGCTATGGATACGGAGCGCGTCCTATGAGCGATGGAATGCGCACCACAGAAGAACAGGCGGTGCTGTGGGCCGACCGCCGCAGGCGTGGGTCGCTTGATGCGGATGAAACGCGTCGCCTCGACGACTGGCTGGCCGCTGGATCCGAACGCCTCGAGATGCTGGACCTCCACGAGAAGGTGCTGAGCGATCCGGCCTTGGCGACGGCGACGCGGATGGTGGCCGCCGACGGCGCCCGACCGGTCCGCACGGCCTGGCGACTGACGCCCCGGCCGATCTGGGCGGTGGGGTTCGGCGCGGTCGCCGCCGCCACGGTGGCCGCCGTCTTGCTCTGGCCCTCGCAGGGGCGGCTTGTTCACGAGACACTGGCGGGAACGGTCGGCCAGACCGTGCAGGCCTCCCTCGACGACGGCTCTCTGGTGCAGTTGAACGGTGACAGCCTCGTGCGGACGTCTTTCGGCGCCGGACGCCGCGACGTCTATCTGAAGGGCGAGGGGTTCTTTGCGGTCGCGAAGGACGCAAGGCGGCCCTTCTCGGTCTTTACCGCGACCCATCGGATCACCGCGCTCGGAACGCGCTTCAACGTCGATGAACGCAGCGGCGGGGCGGTCGAGGTCAGCGTCCTGGAAGGGCGGGTCGAGGTGGTGGCGCTGAAACATCCGGATCAGCGCCGGGTGCTGAGCGCCGGGGCCCGCCTGCTGGCGCGAGACGGCGAGCTGAGATCCGCGGCGACCACGCACCTGGACGTGTCGGCCGACACGCCGGACTGGACCCAGGGCTGGATCGACGCAGAGGACATGACGCTGTCCGACCTGCTGGTGGAACTGGAACGACAGTCGCCCGGTTTCCGCGCCGGGTTCGCCGATCCTGAACTGAGCAAGAGCCGGATCAGCGGGCGGTTCGAGACGGACCAGCCTGAAAAGGTGCTGGGGGTGGTTGCGGACATGCAGGGCTTGACCTTGCGTAAGGACGCCTCCGGCCGTCTTCTGATCGACCGGTGAGCCCAGCGTGAAACCGGGGCGGGCATCTGTTCTGGGCGCGGCGATGCTGGCGGGGGTGACGCTTTGGAGCACAGCGGCGATCGCGGCGCCATCGGCGGGCGACGTCCGACGCTTCCAAATCCCGGCAGGACCTCTGGCCCAGGCGCTTCGAGATCTCTCGCGCCAGGCGGGGGTTGCGGTGATCGCGGACGCGGATCTGGTGCGCGGTCGCACTGCACGGGACGTCAGGGAACGAACGACGGCGGGGGCCGCCCTGGCCGGCCTGCTGGCCGGCAATCCCGATCTGAGCAGCCGTATGGTGGGCGACACCCTGATCGTTGAGCGCGCCGCGCCCGCCCCGGCCTCCGCGCCGCCGCCGTCGGCGGAGCTGGAAGAGGTCCTGGTCCTGGGGCGCCCGGGGGCGATCCAGGAGGCGCTGGAGATCAAACGCGACTATGACGGCGTCAGCGATGTGGTCAGCGCCGACGATCAGGGCCTGCTGCCGACCAGCAATATCGCCGAGAGCCTGGCCCGGCTGCCCGGCGTCAACGCCGTTCGAAATCACCAGACGGGCGAGGGCGACCGGCTGACTGTGCGGGGCATGTCGACCGAATGGAACGCCTATCGGATCAACGGCGTGCGACTGGGCGGGGCCGGGTCGCGGGCGGACAAGTTCTACCGCGGCGTTCGCCTCAGCTATCTGCCGCCCGAGGGGGTGCAGAGCCTGATCGTCCGCAAGACGCTGACGCCGGATCTGGACGGAGACGCCCTGGGGGGGCTGATCGATATCCAAACCCCGACGGCTTTCGACGCCGGTCGGGACTATGTGAGGCTGTCGGCCGAGACCGGGTGGCTGACACGGTTCGACCAGCCGAAATCGGAAAAGCTGGCCCTGGCGGTGTCGCATCGCTTCTCTGACCGGCTATGCCTGTTTCTCGCCGCCAACTGGAGCGACGCGCGATCCAAGTTCGAGATGGTCGGCGGCGACAGCGACGACCTGCCGACGGTCTGGTACGACACCACCTATTCGACCGGTTGGGACTTCGACAGCTTCGTCATGCGCGGCATGGAGCTGGCGGTCGGCGAGACCCAGGTCCGACGGGTCGGGCTGAACGGCAGTCTGGACTGGCGGGGCGCACAGCAGGACCTGCACCTCCGCGTCCAGTACAATCGCTATGAGGGCGAGGAGTATCGAAACCGCCTGAACTTCCGCAATGACGGCCTGGCCGGAACCGAGCGTCTGGTTCAGGTTGACAGCAGCGTGACCGGTCTCGCTCAGCCGGATGAGATGGTGGTCGGGTCCGATCCAGAACTGGGCCGCATCTACGGCTATACGACTGTGCAGATGAAGGACGCCGATGGGGACGGGCGGATCACCGACGCGGATCGCACCGCGCGCTCGGTCTACAGTCTGGCCGGCGCCTCGGGCGTATGGGATCCGATGGGGTTCCGGTTGAGACGGTTCTGGGAAGCGACCGAGGAATCCGGCCTGCTGTCGTCCATCACGCTGGGCGGTCGTCGCTGGGGCGGTCCCTGGATGTTCAACTATGACGTGTCCGTGTCCCGGTCGCAGGATGATCTCGACAACGGCGCGACCCTGGAGTTCAGGACCGACGCCGTCGAATGGTTGGGCAATCGCGGCGTCGAGGTGATCGAAACCGGCGACCCGCGCTTTCGGCTGTGGGGCCTGAACGCTGCGGGGCTGGCCGCAGTACAGGATCCCGCCGCTTACGACTTCAAAAGCCTGACCAACGGTTGGGAACAGACTTCGGAAACCCTGGCGCAGGCCCAGTTCGACCTCGCCTATGCCACTGGCGGCGGACTGCTGGACTCGATCAAGCTTGGTGGGCGCTACATGTACTCGGATCGCCGGAGCGCCGCCGGCGCGCGTCCCGATCTGATCGGACCCGAGACAATGGCCGACCTGGAGGGGCTGTTCGGCGCAACGGTGACCGACCTGTTCGACGGCCGATACACCGGCGACCACCAACTCGGCGTCGTACTGGACAGCCGGCGGATGCTGGCGGAGATCGAACGCGCCTATCGCGGGGACAGCGCCTATTTCATCGTCGATCCCGAGTTCGAGGCCGATGAGGATTCCGAGAATTTCCGTCTGAAGGAACAGGTAGCCGCCGGCTACGTCATGGCGACCGCGCGATGGGCGGACACCGAGTTTACGGGCGGCGTCCGGGTCGAGCACACGCGTACGAATGTGGGCTTTCCTGTGCTTGACGCGATCCGCGGCGACGGCCGAGCCCACCGTCGGAACAGCTTCACCAATATTCTCCCTTCCGTCCATCTGCGGCGCGCCCTGGGCGGCGAGGCCGTGCTGCGCGCCGCCGTATGGTCCAGTTTCGCGCGCCCGGACATCGCGCGCATGACCACGGCGCGGCAGTATGTCTATGATCAGGATCCCGACGACGACGGCGAAGCCAATCCCGAGACCGACTGGGTGCTTCTGGAAGTCCGTGAAGGCAATCCCGACCTGCGGCCGATGGAGGCGATCGGCTATGATCTGTCTCTGGAACACTATGGGCGGTCGACGGCCTGGTCGGCGGCCCTGTTCCACAAGGACATCCGCAACTTTCTCTACAGGGCGTCGACCAGTTCGATCCGGGACGGCGGACTTGAGGATCGGGGGGACGAGGACGGGGTGCCGGTCCGGGCCTATGTCAATGGGCGACGCGCGCGGATCAGCGGCGTCGAACTGGCGATGCGCCACGGATTCGACTGGGCGCCTGCGCCGCTGGATGGCTTGGGCGTCACGGCCAATCTGACCTGGCAGGTCAGCCGCGCCGACGCCAACATCTCTTGGCGCGCAGGCGACGTGCTTCCGTTCACAGAAACCCCGGAGACCTTGGCCGCCGTTGAGCTGTTCTGGCAGGGAGGCGGCTGGGAGGCGGCGGTGGGCTGGAGCCGCCAAGCCGGCTTCCTTGAAGGCATGGATAGTTTCGCCAACGATCCTTACGAGCAACCCTACAGTTTCGTCGATGTGAGTCTGCGCCGGCGCCTGGGGGGCGACGGTCTGGCGTCAATCCAGATGCGCAATGTTCTGAACAGCCATACCTATTGGTACACCTTCGGCTCGGGTTCTGAGAATTTGCGCGAGTATATCCGCACCGGGCCGACCGTGACGCTGGCGATCAGCCGCAGCTTCTGACGACCTCGCAAATGCGAACCAAGTCGCAGCCGCGGCGGGATTCCGTCACGTCAATATGGCCTCTAACCCAGTCAGTAACACTGCTTATGATGAAATTATAAAATCTGAAGGGTAGTTCGCCGTATTTGCTTGATTAAGCTAATGAACGCAGGCTGTGAACTAGATTAATTGGTTTTTGCGTTCTGGTTAGAATATTCGTTAAATAACACCGGGAAGAAATGTCTTGAAATCGCTATATCTCAGCGTTGCTCTGGCTCCCTTTTTAATCGCTACCCCGTCGTTTGCTCAAGCCGAGCAGGCCCCGACGCGCCAGACGGCGTGGGAGGCCAGTCGCACCAGAGTGAATGACGATGTCGTTGTCACCGGCGTCGCCAAGGCGCGGGACCGGCTGGACAGCGCCACCTCGACCAGCTCCATCGACGACGTCGAGATCGCCAAGATCGGCGCCTATTCGATCAGCGACCTGGTCCGCACCGTTCCCGGCATTCGCGCCGAAGCCTCGCTGGGCGAGGTCAATGGCAACTACACCATCCGCGGCCTGCCGATGGTCGGATCCGGCGCGAAATACGTGCAGTTTCAGGAAGACGGCCTGCCCGTTCTGGAGTTCGGCGACGTGCTGGGCATGTCCCCGGATTATTTCATCCGTTATGATCTGAACGTCGGACAGATCGAGTCGATCCGCGGCGGTTCGTCCTCGACCTTCGCGTCCAATGCTCCGGGCGGCGTGATCAATCTCATCTCCCAGACCGGCGAGGTCGAAGGCGGCTCATTCCTGGCCTCGGCCGGACTGGACTACGACACCTATCGCGGCGACTTCGACTACGGCGGTCATCTGAGCGATACGCTTCGCTTCCATGTCGGCGGCTTCTACCGCGAGGGAGAGGGGCCGCGAGAGTCCGGTTTCCAGGGCAACCACGGCGGTCAGATCAAGGCCAACATCACCAAGGAATTCCAGGGCGGCTTCGTGCGTCTGGAGGCCAAGTTCCTCGACGACACGGTGATCGGCTATGGCCCGGCGCCGCTGCTGGTTTCGGGGACGAACGACGACCCCGACTACAGCCATGTGCCGAACTTCTCGATCACGGGCGATACGCTGACGGCGTCCAACACCAACAGGTTCCCGCTGATCAACGGGGATAACGCCCTAACCGAGGCCAACCTGAAGGATGGCAATCATGCGGTCGTGCGCGCGTTCGGCTTCCAGACCCGCTTCAACCTGCGCGGTTGGACCATCGCCGACCACATGCGCTACGCGGATCAGTCGGGTTCCGCCGACATGAACTATGCGCTGGCCGTCTTCCCGGCCTCGATTGCGCCCTTCGCGCTCGGCGGCAGGCCCGGGACCCTGGCTTACGCCAGCGGACCGCAGGCAGGACAGGCCATCAATCCGGCGACGCTGAACGGAAACGGCCTCGTCTCCTATTCGATGCTGGCCCACACCGACATCGACAGTATGGACAACTTCACCAACGACCTGCGCGCCAGCCGGGTCTGGGAGATCGGCGGCGGCGAGCTGACGACTACCTTCGGCGTCTATAACGCCGAGCAGGACCTGAAATACGATCGCCAACTGATCCCCTTCCTTCAGGATGTCGTCGGCGGCGGCCGGTCCTCTTTGGTGGACATCTTCAACCTGAACGGCACGCCTCGGACGCAGGACGGCGTGGTCAACTTCTACGGTCCGACGCCGAGCTCCAACTCCCGCACCGACGTGACCTACAGCGTCTTCGCTCCCTATGGGTCGTTGAACTATCGTCTGGGCAAGCTGTCGCTGGGCGGCTCGGTGCGCTTCGACAACGGCGACGTCAGCGGTCACACCACCGCCAATGGTACGACCGATGTGCGGACCATCGACGTCGATAATGACGGCGTCATTTCCGAGGCCGAACGCACCTTCGCCTTCGCTCCGGCCGCCAACGCCACACCGGTCGACTACAGCTACGACTATGTGTCGTACTCGCTCAGCGCCAACTATCGTCTCTCGCAAAGCCTCTCGACCTTCGCCCGCTACAGCAAGGGCGCGCGGGCCGGCGCCGAGGCCATTCTGTTCTCGCCGGCGATCAGCACGGTAGACGGCGCTCTGGTCGATTCTGAGGCCGCCTATGATCCGGTCAAACAGGCCGAAGTCGGTCTGAAATTCCGCACCGAAAGCCTGTTCGCCAACGTCACCGGCTTCTGGGCCGAGGTGCATGAGACGAACCAGCAGATCAAGCCGGACGCCAACGGCATCACCCAGCGCGTGCTCGTTCAGCGGGGGTACAAGGCCTATGGCGCGGAGTTCGAGGGCGGGGTGCGTCGCGGTCCGTTCAGCCTGACGGCCGGCGCCACGGTGACCAGCGCCGAGATCACCGAGGCCGAAGATCCGGCCCTGGTCGGCAATACGCCACGGCGTCAGGCGGACGTCATCTTCCAACTGATGCCGCAGTACGAGACCAACCTGTTCACTGTCGGCGCCAGCGTTGTCGGCACTACGGAAAGCTATGCGCAGGACACCAATCGCCTGACGATGCCCGCCTACGCCACGGTCAACGCCTTCTTCCAGGTTCGGCCTATGGATCGCGTCGTCCTGTCGCTGAACGCCAACAATCTGTTCGACGAAACGGCGATCACTGCCGTGTCGGTGGACTCCTTGCCCGCCAGCGGCGTGGTTATGGCCCAGACGCTGGCGGGTCGCACCGTAACGGCCGGCGTGCGCATCTATTTCTGATCGCGCATAGGCTCACCGGAAAGGTTCGAGGGCGGGGTCGCGAGGCCTCGCCCTTCGACATGTTCCGGCGTGGGGCGGCGCTAGGCTTCGCTGATGTCCTGCGGCATGCGCACCCGACCCGCAAAACGACGGCGAAAAGCGCCGCCGACCCGTGAAATCGAGACGTCGTACCAGCCGTCCGGCTGCACCGGCACGCGGATATGGGGACGGTCGCCGGCGCGGACTCTCGAACGTCGCGCCGCTCGCCCGCCGGTCTCGTCGATGACGCAGAACCAAGCGGTCTCTGCACTTGTCAGCCCCAGGATCAGACCCAGTCCTCTACGTGCTGGAACCAGCCTGGCCGAAGTGGCGCCGTCGTCCACCAGGCGACCCGCGAAGCGCCTGTACAGGCCGTCGGGCGCGACGATGTGAAGATCATAGGGGTCGGCCGGCCAGTTCAGCGACAGCGCCTTGCCGGCCTTCAGACGATAGCGATGCGCCGGGGGCGAAACCGCAAGGCCGTCGTATAGGTGGAACACCGCCTCGTCCGGCCCGTCATTGCGGATGTCCAGCGTCAAAAGACTCTGGTCGAAATCGAGCCGGTCCTGGATCGCGAGGGGGAGGGGCGGCGTCGGCGACCGGCCGCCGCAAGACAGGAACGGACCTTCGATGGAAAACGCCGCCTGAATGTCCCGGCCTTGGAACATCCGCGTCACTGCGCCGCCTCCAGGCCGCAAGCCGACAGCGTGCGTCGCAGGTCTTGGGGCCGGTCGGTCTGAATCACATTGGCGTCCAGGACGAGCAGAGCCTCCAGTCGGGCGCAGACATCGGGCGCGCCTGAGGCGACGGCGGTATCGACATCGCCCAGGCTGTTGACCCAGACGCGTGCAGGCAGGGCCCGAATGTCCGCCCTCAACTGCGGCGCCAGCGACTCCGGATCGCCGTGGACCACCACCGGCGCCAGACCACGCATGGCGGCCGTCAGGCCGTCCGGACGGCTGATGCGCGGCATCGCCATGGCCTTCGGCGCCAACCGTCGCACCTGCGCCAGCACTTCGCTGTCGGAGTCGAAGAACAGGACCTGGTCCGTCATGCCCAGCCCGTCGACCACAGCGATGATGGGGGCGACGCGGTCCGTCTTGAGGTCCAGATCCACCAGCACGCGGCCGCAGGCGGTGCGCAGCGCCTCGACCAGGGTCGGCGGCGGCTCCGAACTGTCTTCCAGCCGCAGCGCCCGCACCTTGGCGTAGGTCAGGCTTTCGGCCTCGCCGACGCCGCCGGTGGTGCGGGTTACGGTCTGGTCGTGCATCAGGAAGGGGACGCCGTCGGCGGAGACCTTGACGTCGATTTCGATGATGTCCGCGCCGGCCCGCACGGCTTCGTCGATGGCGGCCAGCGAATTCTCGGGCGCGTCTATATGGCCGGCCCGGTGCGCCGCGATCAGCAGGCCGCCGCGCGGCTTCGCCAGCTCGGCCTGAAGGCGCGACATGACAGCGGTTTGTCCGCAGACCGGATCGGCCAGGGCCGGCGTCGCCGCCAGCCCCGCCGCCAATGCTGCAAGCAGTCCGAATATCGCAATACGTGCTGTCACTACTGGTCCTCGCGCCGCAGGATCAGCTCCGGCGTCGCCGGCTTCAGATCGGTCAGACGCGCCGGACCCGCGCCGGGCTTGTCCAGCTGGAAGGCGTCGTACGGCGCGCCGTCCATGGTGAAGGCCCGCACCGTCAGTCGGGCCGCAGAGACCTCGACCTGCTGGAACACCTGCACGCCGCTGGCCTTGCGCTCCGTCCAGTTCAAGTCGCCCAGCGGATACTGCTTCGGCCCGACGTTGGAGACCATATAGACCGGGCCCTGATCGTGGGGGCGACCGCGACCATAGGTGTGGTCATGGCCGGCCAGCACCAGGTCGACATGATAGCGGTCGAACAGGGGTTGCAGCACGGCGCGCAGTTCCTCGCCGCTGCGGCCCCGGGCGGTGGAATAGAGGGGGTAGTGCAGGAAGACGACCGTCCAGCGCGACGGGTTGTCGGCCAGTTGCCGCTCCAGCCAGGCCACCTGATCCTGTGCCGCCTGCGGGTCTTCGTCGATCATGTCGGCGTCCAGCGAGATGACCCGCACGCCCTGATAATCGACCCGATAGACGGTCTCGGTCAGAACGTCGGACGGGCCGTTCTCGGGCAGGGTGAACTGGAGCCGCCACTGGGGCGCCAGCAGCTGCGGGGTCGAGCCCTGGGGCTTCATGTATTCGTGGTTGCCCGGCGTCATCAGCGACGGGGTCTCGGCCAGACGGTGGGCGTCCATGTCGAACCACTCGCCCCATTCCGCGTCGTTGTCGGCCCGGTTGATCAGGTCGCCGGCGAACAGCATGAAGGCCGCGTCCGGGGTCTGGCGCAGGGCGCGGCGCACGGCCAGGCCGCCCATGGAGCGGATGTCGTTCTGGACGTCGCCCATATAGAGGAAGGTGAAGGGGCGGGCCTCGGCGGCGGCGGTCTTCACCTGGCGCCAGGGCGACCAGGCTCCCTCCTTGCCCACGCGATAGACGTACTGGGTGTCGGGGGTCAGGCCGGTCAGCCGCACGCTGTAATAGTCGGCGGCGACGTTCTGTTCGTCTCGTGTCGTGAAGGCGGCGGAGGTGCGCTGCGCCGGTAGGCGGACGGCCTGGGCCGGATAGGCCGGCCCCGGCGTCAGGGGCGCATATTCGATGAAGCCGTCGCCCGCGCCCGCTTCGGCGCGCCAGTTGAAGGCCAGGCTGGTCGACGGCGTCTCGGTCAGATTGACGATGACGCGTTCGGGCAGGGACGCCGTCTGGGCTTGCGTCTGGGCTTGCGTCGGGGCGGTCTGGATGGCGGCGAAGGCCAGGACGCTGCAGGACAGGGTCGCGGCGAGGCGCAGGGACAGGCGCATGAGGTATCCTCGATGTCTGGAAAAGGCGCCGCTCGCGGGAGATCTCCCGCGAGCGGCAGGCGCGATCAGAGCCGCCAGTTCAGGTTCAGGCTCAGGTAACGACCGTTCTCGATGTAGTCGCGGACGCCGCCCTTTCCTTCACCGAAGGTGTAGAAGTAGGTGTAGTTGTCCAGCAGGTTCTGCACCTTGAAGGTCGCCGTCAGGTTCGGCGTGATCTGACGCCGCGCCATCAGGTCCACGAAGTGATAGTCCTGCTCATAGGGGTCGTTGCCGAAGTCCTCGATGTCTTCCAGCGACACGTCCTGATAGTTGTAGGCCACATAGGCCTCCCAGCCGTTGCGTTCCCAGAACAGTTCCAGGTTCACGATGTGGTCAGGGGTTTCCATGAAGGGCAGGGTGTAGCCTTCCGGGTGCCATGACAGACCGGTCTCGGCTTCCGAGCGCTGGATTGTGGCGTTCACCGCCACGCCCAGGCCGTCGAACGGCACCGGCAACCAATGAAGCTGCTGGCGGGCGTTGATCTCGACGCCGCGGATCTCGGCCTTGCGGCCGTTCATCGGCATGGATACGGGCACGCCCGACGGATCTTCGAACTCGCCCTCTGTGCCGTTCTGGATGACCGAGGACGATGAGCGGAACAGGAACTTGTCCAGATCCTTGTAGAACAGGGCGACCGAATAGGCGCCGGTGCGTCCGTTATAATATTCCGCCGACAGATCGTAGTTGACCGAGGTCATCGGCTCCAGGTCGGGATTGCCCTGGACGATGCCGGCCAGCACCCATTCGCTGGTCGGGTTGGTCACGCCGTCGCCGTCGGGATCGCTCTCGTAGCTGTATTCCTTGACCGAGGTCATCCGGTTGATGTCGGGACGCGAGACGCTGGTCCAGATCGCCGCGCGCAGCTTTGCGTTTCGGCTGACGTCATAGTTGACGTGGATCGAGGGCAGCCAGTTGGTGAAGCCCGAGGTGTCGGTGGTGTAGTCCTCGCCCCGCACCGGATCTTCGGTCCAGGCGCGGATGTCGTTGCTGGTGTCTTCGACCCGCACCCCGGCGATTACTTCCGCCGCGCCGAAACGGGCTGTGCCCATGACATAGGCCGACACCACCCGTTCGTCGTAGAACCAGGTCGAGGCGTAGTCGATCGAGTTCGCCTCGTTCAGCGTCAACAGGGTCGAGTTCCCGGCCTTGGCGCGTTCGATCTCGGCCATCATCTTGTCGGTGTCGATGACGGCGCCGAGTTGATATTGGCCGGTGTAACGGCCGTCGAACATGTCGGTGATCGCTTCGCCGAACAGGGCGGAGTAGTCGGCCATCGTGCCCTGCGGCTCCAGGTCGATCAGCGAGCCTTCCAGGCGCTCACGCTCGGACTTGTAGTATTTGGCGCCGACGCGCACCTCTTGCAGCCAGGAGCCGGTCGGCTCGTAGCGAAGGTTGAACTGGGCCTGGTTCAGGGTTTCCTTGGCGCCGCCATAGCTGCCGCTCAGGCTGGAGGCAGTGTATTGGGTCAGGTCCTGGACGCCGGCCATGCCGGCGGGGTTCAGCACCCATTTCAGGTATTGGGGATCGCTCTGGCTGACGATCTCGACGCCTTCGTTGCCCTTCCAGAGATAGGCGTTGCGGCCGAAATACATCTCGTAGCTATCGACGATATTGTCCTCGGATTCCGAGTGAGACAGGTCGTAGTCGAGTGTGAACTGGCCGAGGCGGCTTTCGCCCCCGAAGTTGACCATCTGCAGCACGCCCTCCGTCGTGCCGCCTTCCCAGTAGCGACGCAGGCGGAAGCCCTTGGGATCCCACGAACCCGACGAGCCGTTCAGGCTGTAATAGCTGTTAGAGCCCTTGTCCGCGTCGGTGATCACGCCGTCCTTGTCGCGGTCCACGATCTGGGCGGTGGTGTAGTTGTAGATGGCGCCCTTGGGGCCATAACCGATGACGGCGTTCGCGGGCTGGGTCAGGTCGCCGCGCGACTTGTCGACCTGCTCCAGGCGCGCCGAGACGCTGGTGCCGGCCTCGTTGCGGAAGTTGAGGCGGTTCCTGAACTGGGTCTCTTCGTACTCGTTGTACTGGCCGCGCAGGTGGAAGTCGTGATTTTCGCCGCGCCAGTCCAGCGAGCCGTTGAAGCCCCAGCGCGTCACGTCGGTGTCGCCGGTGGACATTTCCAGACCGCGGGTCACGAAGGTCTCGGGCTCGAAGTCCAGGCTCTGGGTCGTGCTGTACCAGGTGCGGGGCATATTATCCCCGGAGTTGCCGATCTGCTCGAACTGCGAGGCGCGCTCCGAATAGTTGCCGGTCACGAACAGACCCAGGCGCTCCGAGAACTGCTTGCCGAAGGCGACGTCGGCCGCCCACGAGGTCCGGTCGTCGCGCTGTTGCAGCAGGGTGCCCTCGATCGAGCCGGCGACATGGGTCGGGTTAAAGTCGAAGGCGGTCGGCGTCTTGATGTCGATGGTGCCGCCGATGGCGTCGCCGTCCATATAGGGCAGCAGGCTCTTGTAGACGGTGATCGCATCCACGCCCGACGTCGGCAGGAAGCTGAGACGCACGCCGCGGAAGAAGTTATCGTTCGGCGATCCGGTCCCGCCCATGCGCACGCCATTGACGGCGTAGGCGTTATACTCGGTCGCCATGCCCCGGATCACGACCCGGTCGCCTTCACCGGTGAAGTGGTTGCGCACCGCCGACACGCCGGGAATGCGCGATGCGGCTTCGGTCAGGTTCGACGAGGGCAGCTTGCCCATGTCGTCGGCGCTGACGCTGTCCGAGATCATGTCGTTGTTGCGCTTCTCGTCGATCGAGCGGCGCAGGCCCTGAAGATAGCCGGTGACGACGACCTCATCGAGCACCGGCGCGGCGGCCTCTGCGGGCGTCGCGCCCGACTGCGTCTGGGCTGCAGCCCAGTGCGGAAATGCGGCGACGAGCGCCAGGCCGCCGGCGGCGGCCATATAGCGAGATTTGGTCTTGAGCATCTGATCCCCCGTGATCTGCTTTGGCGCAGACGGGGGAGAGACGGGCCGATCAGCCCTTGCTGACAGCCGTCATCAAGATTTCATCCTCCTGTCGCCGATCCGAAGATTTGGGGCGTGGCCGGGTGAAATGTTGAGGACGGCGCTTCAGCCGGCCTGCAGAACCGTCGCCAGCAACTCGTCTGCGAGCATGGCGGAGGTCGGGCTGTTCCCCTGCCGGACAAGGACCAGACGTCGGGACGGCGCAATCAGGACCATCTGCCCGCCCGCTCCAAGGGCCGCCACCGTGTCGCGGGGCGCCGAGGGGAAACGAACGCCGCCTCCCTGCCCGAGGGCGTCGAACCCGGCTCGGGCATTCGACCACCAAAGAAGCCCATAAGACGGATTGAGCGGCTGGGAGGGCTGCGTCAGGGAGTCGAGCGTCGACCGGGCGACCAGACGACGGTCCTGCCAGACGCCGCCGTTCAACACCATGTTCCCGAACCGGCTTAGGTCGCGGGCTGTCGATGCGGCGCTGTAGTAGTTGGTCACAGGCCCGCGCTCGCCTGCGCCCTGGGACGTGATCCAGGTGGTGTGGACCATCCCCAAGGGGCCGATCAGCCGATCCAGGGCGAAATCGGCGACCCGCCGGCCCGTCGCCCGTTCGAGAATGTGGAAGAGCAGATGATAGGCTGCGGTATTATAGGCCCAGCGGGTTCCCGGCGGGGCACGCAAAGGCGCGGCGGCGTTGACGAGGAACTGGTCGCCGGCGACGCCCCGCAGGGCGAGGCCGCTGTCGTCCAGCCCGGACGTCATGCTCATCAGGTGGCGCAGCGTGATCGCCTGGCGGTCGTCCGCCCCCCAGGCCGGAATGAAGTCGGCGGCGGGTTGGTCGAGGCTGCTGAAGGCGCCGTCTTCCAGAGCCATGCCGATCAGGACGGCCAGCAGGCTCTTGGCGACCGACGCCACTTCGCGAGGGCGCTCGGCGTCCCAGCCCGGCGCGTACCACTCCGTCACGATCCGCCCATCGCGTGTGACGATCAGGCTTGTGCTGGACTGGCGCCCGGCGAGCAAGACCGCGTCATCTGCATCCGCGTTCCCGGCGGCGGAGGCGTGGGGCAAGCCGCCGAACATCACTGTCGCAGCGCCCAAGGCGGCGCGACGCGTCAACCGACGGCAGGGCCGGGCCGAAGCCTTAATAGCGATCGGCGTTTCGGTTGCCATCGGAGGCCTCTCTCAGTCGGTCGCAGGACGCGGATTGCAGATGGACAGGAAGCCGGCGGCCATGAACGAGGCCATTCGGGCCTTGATCGCCTCGAAGTCGTCGGAACTGCAAAGACCGTCGGACAGCCGGTCAATCCGCCCGGTGCGCGCCAGGGTCAGCATCAGTCCGCCCGTGACGAAATGATAGCCCCAGAAGATGTCTTCCTCGGCGCAGTCCGGCAGCGCCTTCTTCAGCAATTCAATCAGTCGTCGAACGACGGGGTCGAAGTGGAGGTCCATCAGCTCGGCCCCGTATGACGTGTTCGAGACCTGGGCGCTCAGAACGCCGTAGTTCTTCCAGACTTCGCCCCCCTGGCTGTAGAGATCCAGATCGGTGTCGAGGAAGGCGCGCAAGGCGCCCTCGACGGTGGGTCGACCGTCGGTTGCGGCGTCGTAGTCGTCCAGGGCCTTCATGCGCAGGGCGATCGTCACCTCGGCGCGGCGGGCGATGACGTCGTCGAACAGCTTCTTCTTGTCGGTGAAGTAGTAGTTCAGAAGGGTGTGATGAACGCCCACCTGTTTGGCGACGTCCTTCAGCGTCACCCCGTACAGACCGTGGAGCGAGAACAGATGCTCGGCCGCGTCGAGGATTTGCTCCATCATGTCGGCGCGCTGTTCGACCTTGGTCCGGCGACGACGCGGCCGGGGCGCCTCGCCGACGGGGCCGCCGCTTTCGATTTCCGCCACCAGAGATCTGTTTTCAGGCGTCGCCATAGTCTGTTCTCAATCGCATCTTGTCGATCTTTCCGGTCGATGCGAGCGGCATCTGATCCACCCGGACGATCGCGTCCGGAATCCACCACGGCGCAACCCGGTCGCGCAAGGGCGCAATAATGCCCTCGTCCGAGACGCTCGCATCGCGCGCCTGGATCACCAGTATGGGGCGCTCGCCCCATTTCGGGTCGGCCCGCCCGATGACCGCAGCCAGGGAGACGTCGGGGTGCTCGTTCACGATGGCCTCGATCTTGGCCGGGTTGATCCACTCCCCGCCGGATTTGATCAGGTCCTTGGCGCGTCCGGTGATGATCAGCTCGCCGGCCTCGTTGATCCGCGCCAGATCGCCGGTGGCGAACCATCCGTCGGCGTCGGTGGCGCTCTCGGCGTGGCCGAAATAGCGTTGCACGACCGAGGGGCCGCGCGCGCGTAGGTGACCCTCGCCGGCGCGCTGGTCCGGCAGAGCCCGGCCGTCGGCGTCGGTCAGAAGCAGATCGACCCCAAACGCCGTTCGCCCCGAGCTCAGGGCGGACCGTCCGGGGTCGTCGGGCGAAGCGCAGGCGCCCAGGGGCGAAAGCTCCGTCATGCCCCAGCTGGTCTGAACGGTCGCGCCCAGCCGCTGTTCTATCCGCTCCATCAAGGCCGGCGCCAGCGGGGCGCCGCCGACGACCACTCTTTGCAGGGTCGGGGTCTCGACGCCGGTCTGTTCCATATGCTCCACCACTCCCAGCCACACGGTGGCGATGCCGACGGCGACGGTCACGCCTTCCGTATTGATCAGCCGCGCCAGGCTGGCGCCGTCCAGGTCTCGACCCGGGAGGACAAGACGCGCGCCCGACGCGGGGGCGGCGAACGGCAGCCCCCAGGCATTGGCGTGGAACATGGGCACCGCCGCCAGCACCCGGTCGGACGCCGACAGGGCCATGACGTCAGCCTGAAGCTGGCGCAGGGTGTGCAGGAAGCTGGAACGGTGCGTGTAGGTGACGCCCTTGGGCCCGCCGGTCGTTCCAGAGGTGAAGCACAGGCCGGAGGGCGTGGTTTCCGGGAAGTCGCCCCAGACCACATCGTCGTGCGCCGTCGCCAGCATGGGCTCCAGGGCTTGCGGCGTGGGGCCGGGTCCATTGGCCGCGACCGCGCCCGGCTCGCCGCCAATCGTCAGTATGCGCTGCAGCGAAGGCGCGCGCGCGGCGATCCTGCGCGCCAGGGGCGCGAGGTCGGCGCTGGCGATCACGATCCGCGCCTGGGACTGGCCGACCATGTCCGCCAGCTGCGCCTCGGTCAGGCGGGGGTTGAGGGTGTGACAGACCGCCCCCATGCCCATGACCGCGTACCAGGCCTCCACATGCTCCTGGGTGTTCCACGCCAGGGTGGCGATCCGGTCGCCGGCTCTTGCGCCCAGCGTCTGGAGCACGGCAGAGACCCGGACCGCCCGCGCCTTGAGATCGGCATAGCCGATCCGCTGGATCTCGCCGTCGCCGCGCGCGGTCACGACTTCGGCCTTGGGCCGCCATTTGGCGGCGTGGGTCAGGAACTTGTCGATGGTCAGGTCATAGGCCTGCATCTCGCCGTCGATCATGGGCACGCTGGGGTCTGTGGGGGGAGGGGAGGGGAGATGACGCCGAAATTCCAGTTCCAGGGAATGGAGCCCGCGACACGGCGACGACAGACGACCGTCTCGTGAAGCTCGAACATTCCGGGCATCAGGCGCTCGCGGACGGCCGGCTCCCGTTCGAAATCCATGTAGGCGCGTGCGTCGCCATAGGCGGGCCAGTCCGGTTGGCCCGGCGCTGTCGGCACGCCCGTTCGGGCGAAATTGGCCCAGTAGGCCAGCATGGCGTCTGACAATTGTCGCTCGGTCGGCGTGTCCGGAATCTTGGGCCAACGCGGCGGGGTCCGGTCTGCGTTGCCGAAGACGAACGGCAGTTCCGAGGCGTGGAAGGCGTGAAGATTCGCCTCGTCCATCGCGGGATAGCCGTGGTCGAAGAAGTAGAGGAAGCCGGCCTGGCCCGTTCTGGCCTGTCGGCGGACAAGGCGTTCGGCGGTCCAGCCGTATAGGCCGTCCCGGGGCACGGCCAGCAGGCTTTCTGCCAGATCAGCCGACGGGTAGAGGCGCAGGAATTCATTCGCCAGGCTGCCGTAACGGTCGTGGATTTCCTGTTCGTAGGCGGCGGGATCGGCAGGCGGCGACGGCGGCAACAGGAACCGCAGCGAGCGGATCTCGCCGGCGTTGAACCCCGCCAGAAGCGGAACCGGCGCCTGCTCGCCCTGATCGAAGACCTGGACGAGTTGCTCGGGTAGAACCTTCCCGTCGATCGTGCCGAAGGGCGCGTACCGCTTGGCCAGGGACGAGGTGGTCAGGGTCTGGGCGTCCATGGCGCGCAGATCGGCCAGATTTTGCAGGCCCAGCTGCGCCTGCAACCAGACGCCGACGGATTCGGCCGCCGGGTCGCCGTGGCGGCTCGAACGCAGTTCAGGGGTCGAGATCATATAAGCGCTTTGGGCGATCGCCCGGTCGAACAGGCCCCGCGCCTGGGGCGAAGCCATCAGATACATGACGCTGAGCGCGCCCGCCGACTCGCCGGCGATCGTCACATTCTCCGGATCACCGCCGAAGGCTGCGATGTTCTTCCTGATCCATTCCAGGGCGGCGATCTGGTCAAGCAGGCCGTAGTTGCCGGATATGTTCTGACGCGACTCCGCGCTCAGCTCGGGGTGGGCGAGATAGCCCAGGACGCCCAGGCGGTAGTTGATCGACACCACCACCATGCCCTGCGAGGCCGCCATCCGGGCGCCGTCGTACATGGGCTCATCGCCTGCCCCCGTGCTCAGCGAGCCGCCGTGGATCCAGACGAAGACCGGCGCATCATGCGCGTCCTTCGGCGTCCAGATGTTGAGGAACAGGCAGTCCTCGCTCATCGTCGGCGCTTCGCCCGCATAGATGCTCTCGCCGCGCGCCACGGGCTGGTGGCAGGCTGCCCCGTACCGGGTGGCGTCGCGGGTCTGGCGCCAGGGGGGCATCTCGACCGGCGGGCGCCAGCGCCGCCAGCCGGTCGGCGGCAGGGCGTAGGGCACGCCCTTGAAGACGGTGAAGCCGTCCAGCGCCTCGCCCCGAAGGGGACCTGCGGGGGCCTCGATGACGGTCTGGGCCGAGGCTGCTCCGCTGAGGGTTAAGCCGAGGGCGAGCGTCGCGGCCGCGGCGCGCAGTCCATGTTTCATCACGACGCCTTCTCCTTCACTTGACGCCGGATCTTTCCGGCCAGCCCCAGGAACAGCAGGATGGCCAGCCCGTAGAAGGGCAGCAGGGTGTAGAAGGCCATCTGCAGCGAATTGTCGGGGTTCGTGCGCGCGAAGAAGTCGCTGGCCGCGCCCAGATAGGTGGGGCCCAGGCCCAGGCCGATCAGGTTCATGATCAGCAGCAGCAGGGCGCCGGACAGCACCCGCTGATCGGGTCGCACCTCTTCCTGCACCAGGGTCACGGCCGGCGAGAGGTAGAAGTAGTTCAGCCCCATCGGCAGGGCGAGGAAGGCCAGAGCCAACGGCCAGCTCGGCGCCCAGATGAAGGCGGCGAAGAAGGGCATGGCGACGGCGAGGCCAATGGCGGGAAGATAGGCGTAGGCCGTCTTGAAGCGTTTGCCGAACCGGTCGATCAGTCGGCCGGAGACGTACATGCCCAGGCTGACGAAGACGCCGACCAGCAGGGCGTACCAGACCGCGACCTCGCTGAGGGTCATGCCCTTCTCACGCATCAGGAACAGGGTGGCGAAGTTCAGCAGGGCGTAGGTGACGAACTGGGTGGCGCCGCAGGCCAGGGCCATGCCTCGCAGCACCGGATTGGCGAAATACACCCGGCAGGTCGACCAGAAGCCGGCCTTGGGAACAGGCGCGGCGTCCGCCGGAGGCTGGGTCTCCAGCGGGGCGTCCAGTCCGCCCTTCCTCGGCTCGCGCACGAACAGCCAGACCACTACGGCCGTGATGACCCCCACGACGCCGACCGCCAGGAAGGCGTCGCGCCAGGAATAGGCCGCCGCGATCGAGGCGCCGAAGGCGACCCCCATGGCCTGACCGATGGGGGGACCCAGGTTGAACAGGCTCAGGGCGGTTCCGCGCCGACCCGACGGGAAATAGTCCGAGATGATAGCGTAAGAGGGGGGGACCCCGCCGGCCTCGCCCACGCCCACGGCCATCCGCGACATGGCCAGTTGCGCATAGTTGGTCGAAAGGCCGCAGGCGGCGGTCGCCGCGCTCCACAAGCCGCAGGCCAGGGCCAGGACCCTGACCCGGTTGGTGCGGTCGGCCAGCCAGCCGACCGGGATCGCCAGGACGCAGTAGAAGAGCGCGAAATACAGGCCGCTGATCAGACCCAGCTGTCCGTCGGTGACGCCCAGCTCGTCCTGGATCGGCTTGGCCAGGATCGACAGCAGCTGCCGGTCCAGGAAGTTCAGGACATAGACGAAGCACAGGATCGCCAGAACGAACCAGGCCCTGGCGCCCGGGCGCGCGTCTGGCGCGCCCGGGACCGTGGTCGGAGATGATCCGGCCATCCTCAGAACTCATACCCGACGCGCACGCCGACCGTTCGCGGCCGCGTGCGGCCATAGCGGCCGTCGAGGAAGGCCTCGGGATGGATGTAGTTGACCGAATGGTCGTCGAACAGGTTCTCGACGTAGGCGGCGACCGTGTACTTGTCGAAGGCGAAGGCCAGGTTGGCGTTCACGAGGGTGTAGCTGTCGGTGTCGTCATAGGTCGGCAGGGGCACGAGCGGACGTCCCGGCGTGTTCGGGAAGCTGTTGGGGAAGCTGCCCACGTGGGACACGGCGACAGAGGCGTTCGCCACCACGTCCGACCAAGGCCGCCATTCATAATTGACCCGCACCGAGCCCTGGGCCTTCGGCCCGGCCAGTCGTGCATCCAGGACGGCGCCGGAGATGGCCGCCTCTTCGGACGTCAGGTCGTCGACCTTGGCCTCGTTGAAGCCGGCGGTCAGGGCCACCGTCCAGCCGTCGGCCGGGACGGCGGTGACCGACATCTCGATCCCCTTGCTGGTGGCGCCGCCGATATTGGTGGCGAACTGGACCGAGTCCGAGACGCGGTTGGCCTGGACCTGGATGTCGTTCCAGTCGATCCAGTAGACGGCGGCGTCGGCCATCAGGCGGCCGCCGAACCACCGCCCCTTCACCCCGATCTCGTAGTTGGTCAGATTGTCGGACGTGGCGCCGTCTGGAATGGTGATGTCGTCCGGGAATCCGGCCGGCGGGGCGGCGCCGGCGCGGGCGTTGACGATCGGGGGCCGGAAGCCGGTGGACACCGCCGCATAGGTGGTCACCGACGGTGAAGGCCGCCACGACAGGCTGAGGCGATGCGACAGGCCGCTCTCTTCGGCCTTGACGCCCTCGACCGCAGTCGGCGCGTACACTCTCGGATTGAGCGAGCCGGGGGACGGAATGCCGAGGACCGTCGCTACATAGGCTCGCGAGAAGTAGTCAGATGTGTAACCACCCTGTTCGGTGAAACCCTGGGCGTCGGTCGTGCCGTAACGGAGGCCGCCGGTGATCCACAGGTCCGGCGTGAACCGGTAGGTCAGCTGGCCGAAGGCTGCGACCTCGTGGCTGATGAAATGCGAGCCGAACCGCAGATAGTATTCATCCGGCAGTCCTGTGAACCCCTGCTCCGCTAGGAATTCCTCGCTGGAGCGGTAGTTGTAGTCGACGTCTCGCCGCTTGCGGAAATAGAAGCCGCCCAGCGACCAGTCGAAACGTCCGCCCGGATCCGACACCAGCCGCACCTCCTGCACGAAGGTGTCGTCCCAGGCGTCGGCGTCGAGGGCGAAGGGGAAGGCCTGGGCGTAGGTCCCGGCGAGGTCGACGTAGAAGAGGCCCGTATAATCCGACTGGGTCGTCGAACTGGTGAGCAAGGCCCCGTCGAACTGGTATTCGAGGGTCAAATTGTAGTTGGTCATGTCGCTCTGGAACAGATCGGGTCGATCCGTCAGACGGACGTATTCGCCCCGATCCGGGTTCGTCAGCGAGGAGTCGTGCGGGTTGCTGATCTCGTTCGACACCATGACCCGGGCCGAAAAGCGCTCGTTGGGCTCCCATTGCAGGATCGCCCGGCCGCCGTACTGGACGAGGGAGTTGGCGTTCTCAATCCCCGTCCCGACGTTGTCGACCCAACCTTCCTCGTGCCGCGAGAAACCGACCACGCGCAGGGCCAGTTCGTTCTCGATCAGTGGAATGTTGACCATCGCATTGTAGCGCTGGCGCAGTCCGCCCTCCTCCATGGTTCCGAGATCGACCAGGGCCGAGGCGTCGAACCGGGTGGGGTCGGGGTCGTGCGTCAGGATGCGCAGCGCCCCAGCCAGCGAGCCTGAGCCGAACAGCGTCCCTTGGGGGCCGCGCAGGAATTCGATCCGCTCCACGTCATAGAGGCTGGGATCGAGAATGGTGGAATTGCCGTTCGACGAGATCGGCAGTTCGTCCAGATAGATGGCGACCGTGCTCTGCAGATTTGCGCCATAGCCGTTGGTGGCGATGCCGCGCGCCGTGAAATTGTTGAAGTTGGCCGAGGCCCGGTTCAGCACCACGCCCGGCGTGGCGGTGGCCAGACCGTCGTAGTTGACGATCCCACGCTCGTTGAGGTCCTCCTGAGACAGGGCCGTGATGCTGACCGGCACGTCCCGCAGCCGCTCCGCACGCCGCGTGGCGGTGACGATCACTTCCTGGACGGCCGACGGTCGGTCCCGATCCTCATTTTGCGCGGTCTGGCCGGATTGATCCTGAGCCCAGGCCGTCGCTGGAGCCAAGGCCACGACATGCGCAGCCACGCACGCCGAAGCGAGCAGTATCGCCTTCATCTGATGTCCCTCCCAATACGCCGATCATGACCGTCGGCGCTTGAACGAGAGTGGGACACGGCTTGCGACCCTTGTCAATATTCCCTCTCACGTGCGTGAGTGTCTGGTATGGCTGTGCGCCTATAACTCACTCACAAGATAGCGAGTATTGAACCTGCCCGGTGATCGTGCAACTTGGCCGCAAACACCGATCAGGGGAGGAACCGAATGATCAATCTCAAGGGGCGAAACGCGGTGGTCACGGGCGCAGGCGCCGGTCTGGGGCGCAGCCATGCCCTTGCGCTGGCCCGGCATGGCGCGAGGGTGCTGGTCAATGATCTGAACGCCGAGGGTGCGGAGGCCGTGGTCGAGGAAATCCGCGCCGCCGGCGGCGAGGCGGAGGCCGTCGCCTGCAGCGTTACGGATCGCGTCGCCATCGCCGCCATGATCGACGACATGGTCGCCCGCTGGGGATCGATCGACATCCTGGTCAACAACGCCGGCATCCTGCGGGACCGGACCTTCGCCAATACCACGCTCGAGGATTTTCAAGCGGTCCTCGACGTTCATGTCATGGGTTCGGTGATCGTCACCAAGGCCGCCTGGCCCCATATGCGGGCGCAGACCTATGGCCGGATCGTCTTCACCACCTCGTCGTCGGGCCTGTACGGCAACTTCGGCCAATCAAACTATTCGGCCGCCAAGATGGCCGTGGTCGGCCTCATGCAGACCCTGGCGCTTGAGGGCGCCAAATACGGGATCCGCGTCAACTGCCTGGCGCCCAGCGCCGCGACGCGGATGACCGAGGGCCTGTACTCCGAAGACGACCTGAACGGCCTGTCGACGGACCTGGTCAGCCCAGGCGTAGTCGCCTTGTCCGCGGAGGGCGCGCCCACCCGCGCAATCCTGCTCGCCGGGGCCGGCGCTTTCGAACAGGCCCATATCACGATGACCCGCGGCATCTATGTGGGCGAGGCGCCGGACGCCGCCGAGCAGATCGACGCGCGGTGGGCGGACATAGGACGACGCGACGGCGAGACCGTGCCGGACTCGGGCGCCGCCCAATACACCCATGAAGTCAGCCATCCTGATCGGCTGGCCCTGGTCGATTGAGCGTCAGGGCGGGGCCGCGCCGGCGTTGGCTATGGTCGGCGACGGGTCTGCTTCACGGTTCGATCCAGCCGGCCACCCGCAGGCGCAAGTCGGTGCGGGGGTCTTGGGTGAAGCCCAGGACGATGGCGGCCTCGCCGCCGGCGGGCACATAGTCGATCGTGGCGGAGGCGGTCTCGGCCCCGGCCCGCCCTTCGATCTGCACGTCCGCCGCCGTCTCGCCGCCCAGGTTCCGAACCTCGACCTCCGCCAGCCATTGACCGTCGGCGGCGCGGATTTCGACGACGCGCGAGCGGATATCGGGCGGACGGGCCTCGCCGAGGCCCTGGGACAGGATGACGGCGAGACAGGTCAGCAGCAGGACCAGGCCAAGGCCGCCCATCACCCAGGCCAGGACGGGCGGGCCCGGCTCCGCATCCGGCTTGGCCGTGCCGGCGGTCTTCCTTTTCGACGCGGTCGCCATCAGACCAGCAACCGGGCGGCGGCTGCGCCGATCGCGCCGGGGAATCCGAGGACCACGATGGTCTTCGCCGTCTCGAACACGCCATGGCCGTCCAGCGCCCCGAACAGCCACAGGACATAGACGCCGGTCAGCAGGACGAGACCGTAACCCGCCAGGGTGAAATGGACGAAGGCGGTGAAGGGATGGCCCTGTTCCTCCTGGCCCGCGAAGCCGGCCAGATAGACGATGACGTGCATCAGGCCGACGGACAACACCAGCAGGCCGACCGTCTGCCAGGGCGCCATCCGATAGGCGATCAGCCGGGTCTCCTCTGTGGGAGCGATGTTCAAAGCCAGGAAGAGGGCGCCCGCCACCATCAGAAACAGTTCGCCGGAATAGCGGGCCTCGGCCTTTTCAGCGTCGTTCCGGTCCGCGCCGAACTGTCGACGGGCCAACAGGGCGCCCATGGCGGCGGGGACCGCCTGCAGGACGATCTGGCCCACAGCGGCCCGCAGCGGCGCGGCGCCGTCGATCACGCCGATCAGGATCAGCAGGAAGCCGCTGGTGACGAAACCGACCGCCAGTGCGGCGAAGACGTCGATGACGGCATGACCGATCCCCTGATTGCGACTGAAACCGGCGAAGACCGCGAGACCGAGCAGCAGGGGCAGGCCGCTGAGCAGGAAGACGGCCAGCCGCACCGGATCCAGCGTCAGACCGTAGCCCCACATCTCCATGGTCATCAGCAGGGGGAGGCCGAACAACAAGGCTCCGCCGAAGGCGCGACCGAGGTCGCGGCTGTAATGGGTCTCGCGAGTGGATTGAAGCGCTTGGGCGGCCATGAGGCCCCAACGCAGCACGGACCAAACCGCTCCGCTTATGCAGGCGCCGGACGCGCTCGGAACTCTTGGACGGGGCCGACGATTTATGTCCGATACCCTGGGGAGGTTGAGCTGATGACCGCGAACACCGTCTGGACGCCCTATTGCGGCGCAGCCCCCCTGGCGGGAGAGTGGCGCTGGAACCTGGATCCGGTCCTTATCGCAGTGCTCGTCGGGGTGCTCGCCCTGACCATCTGGCGTTCGTCCGGTCGATCCCGCACCCTCGGCCTGGCCGCGACGGCTGTTCTCGCCGTGATCTTCATCTCACCCCTCTGCGCGCTGAGTTCGGCCCTGTTCTCGGCCAGGACCGTGCACCACGTCCTGCTGGTGGCGGCCGCCGCGCCTCTGATCGCCTGGGCCGGGCCATTGCGACGGGTCGGGCCGCTGGGCCTGGCGACGGCGGTTCAGGCGGCGGTGCTGTGGGGGTGGCATGCGCCGGCGGCCTATGGGGCGGCCCTGTCTCATGACGGCGTCTACTGGCTAATGCAGATCAGTCTTCTCGCGACCGCCGTCTGGTTTTGGGCCGGCGTCCGGGCGGCGTCTCTGCCGTCGGCGGTCGGGCATCTGTTGGTCGCCATGGTGGCCATGGGACTGCTGGGCGCCCTGCTGACCTTCGCCGGGCAGGCGATCTATGCGCCGCACCTCGCGACTACACAGGCCTGGGGGCTGACGCCGTTGGAGGATCAGCAGACGGCCGGGTTGATCATGTGGGCGCCGGCGGCGGCGATCTATCTGGCGTCGGCCCTGCTGGTGCTCGGGCGCTGGATCGGAACCGAGCAGCCGGTCATGCACGCGGATGTCCGCCCGTGATCGATCGGCTGATCGGAAACATTCTGGAATGGGCGGCCGGCCACCACGACCAGGGCCGCTACTCGCCCGTCGCCATCCTGTTTCACTGGAGCATGGCCGGTCTGATGATCTTCCAGCTGTTCTGGGGCTGGTGGATGGGCCGTCAGCCGGTGGGGGGCGGCAAGGTGGCGGCGCACGACCTGCACTATGCGATCGGGGTGCTGATGCTGGTCCTGGCCATGGGACGGGGCGCCTGGAAGCTGCTGGCGCCGGGCCCGATCAATGATGCGGACAAGCCCGGCTGGGAAAGCACGGCCGCGACCTTCACCCATTATCTGTTCTACACCTGCCTGTTTGGGCTGCCGCTGACCGGCTGGGCCATGATCTCGGCGACGGCCCGAGACCAGGAGCTGACGCTGCTGGGCCTGGCGGCTTGGCCGCTGATGCCGATGCAGGACTTGTCGCCGATCCAGCGCTGGCAGGTCGAGGCGGTTGCCGAATGGATGCACTGGGGCCTGGTGATCACGCTTCTGGTGTTGATCCCCCTCCATGTCGGGGCGGCGCTGAAGCACCAGATCATCGATCGGGACGACGTATTCCACGGGATGTTGCCGGTTGTGCCGCAGCTGTCGCGGCGGCGGACGCGCTGGCAACGTCGGTACCGGGCGATCGAGAAGCGGGTGCGTTCTGCAGCCAGACGGCTAGTTCCCGGATTTCTTCATCGCTCAGACCGGCTACGGCCTCGGTCATGACGCCGCGCGGGTCATTGCGCCGCTCTCTGTTTCGCCACTTGTGCAACTGGTCGATCGTATAGGCCGCCGGCTGGCCCCAGATAGCGGGATTTCCAGCGCCTACGCCTTCCCCGGCGACGCCATGGCACGTGGCGCACGGGGCCACGCCACGGCCGAGATCGCCCTTCAGATAGAGCGGGGGTGGAGTGATCGACGCGTCGATCGGTCGCGCCGGCGCGGGCAGGGAAGCGTACCAGGCAGAGACGGCGCGCCGGTCGCCGTCGTCCAGCCAGCGCGCCACCTCCGTCATCACCGCGTTCTGACGAACTCCACTGGCGTAGTTCTCCATCTGCTTTTGCAGATAGCCCGCGTCCAGACCGGCGAGGCGCGGCACGCTGACGCCGTCGCCGCCGCCGTCCAGGCCATGGCAGGTGAAACAGGCGTTGGCCGCGCCACCCTCGCCGCCGCTCATGGCGATGACCTGGCCCGTGCGCGTAAATGCCGCGCCCGTTTCGTTGGTCGCCGGAGAGCAGCCGGCGACCGCGAGAAACAACGACAGGGACGGGAACAGGGCGCGCACCAAGGTCCAACTCGGGGGACAGACTGCGGTTCCGCTTCGCCGTTTCGGCGGACGCTGGACAGGAACCTTGGCTTGGCGGGTGTGTTCCACCCAAGAATGGGGCAAGGACCAGGGGACTAATGGCGAAGCGGCCAGACCAGCAGAGATCGGCGTGAGGTGGGGCCTGTTGCCCCTCGCCGCGCTGTTGTGCGCCTGCTCTGACAAGAGTGATCCGTCGCGCACCATCGCGGGTGCGGACGCGGCGCGGGGTCTGTCCGTCATTCAATCGGTCGGTTGCGCCTCCTGCCATGTGATCCCAGGCTTGGCCTGGCCCCAGGGTCGCGCCGGCCCATCACTGACGGGGTTTGCGGAGCGTTCGATGCTGGCGGGCCGTTTTCCGAACCGGCCGGATATTCTGGTCGACTGGCTGATCGACGCGCCGTCGCTGGCGCCCGACACCGGCATGCCGGCCATGCCCCTGACCCGAAGCCAGGCCAGGGACATCGCCGCCTATCTGTATGACCTCGATGACTAGATCCGCCGCCGATGGCACGGCCGCCTGGCCTCCCCCCGCACTGGACCCCGCCGGGCCGTTCGCAGAGCCTTTGCACACCCTGTCCTGGGTGCTGTTCGGCATGGGTCTGATCGTCACCCTGATCGTGGCGGCGGCCCTGGCGATCGCCCTGTTCGGCCCACGCCGCTGGCGCGAACGGCTGGGGGGGCGAAAGCTGGTCTGGATCGGCGGCTTCGCCTTTCCGGTCGTCGTGTTGAGTGGACTGTTGATCTACGGGCTCGGCCTGACCAGCCACCTGACCCAGGAGCCCGAGCCGGGCGAGATGCGGATCCGGGTGACGGGCGAGATGTGGTGGTGGCGGGTGGCCTATCTGGACAGCGACGGTCGCGAGGCCTTCCAGGACGCCAATGAACTGCACATCCCGACCGGGCGGCCGGTGGTGCTGGAACTGGACTCGGCGGACGTCATCCACAGCTTCTGGGTTCCGCGCCTCGCGGGCAAGGTGGACATGATCCCCGGACGGCGGAACCTGATGCGCATCCAGGCCGACCAACCCGGCGCCTTCGGCGGCCAGTGCGCCGAATATTGTGGCGGGCCGCACGCGTTGATGGGGCTGGTGGTCGTGGCGCATGCGCCGGCGGACTATCAGACCTGGGTCGCGCGTCAGTCGCGGCCCGCCGTCACGGCCGCCGCCGCCATGCCCGGCGTCGCGGTGTTCCAGCGCGCCGGATGCGGGGCCTGCCACACGGTCGCCGGAACGGTCTTCAACGGTCAGGCCGGGCCGGATCTCAGCCATGTGGGATCGCGCCGTACCTTGGGTGCGGGCATATTGCCGAACAATCAGGGGACGCTGGCCGGCTGGATCTCGGACAGCCAGGCGATCAAGCCCGGCAACCGGATGCCGGCCTATCCGGTCCTGACGGGTCAGGAACTGCGCGACGTCTCCGCCTGGCTCGAGAGCCTCAAGTGACCTCCGAAACCGGCTTCGACACCAAACAATACGCGCGTTTCCCCACCACGGGGGAGCGTCCCGCCGAAGAGCTGAAAGAGCTCGAGGATCTGTGGTGCGCACCTAAGGGGTGGCAGTGGATCACCGCCATCAACAACAACTATATCGGCGTCTATTACGTTGGGGCGGCCATGCTGTTCTTCGTGCTGGCGGGCGTGCTGGCCGTGCTGATTCGCGCCCAGCTGGCCGTGCCGATGAGCGGCTTCCTGGCGACCGAGACCTATAATCAGATCTTCACCGTGCACGGCACGATGATGATGTTCCTGTTCGCCGTGCCGGCGGTGGAGGCGCTTGCGGTGCTGCTGTTGCCCCAGATGCTGGGCGCGCGCGACCTGCCGTTTCCGCGACTGTCGGCCTATGCCTTCTGGGCCTATCTGATCGGCGGTCTGGCCTTCTTCTGCTCGCTGTTCTTCGGCCTGGCGCCGAATGGCGGCTGGTTCATGTATCCGCCCCTGTCGTCCACGACCTATTCACCGGGCATCAATGCGGACTTCTGGCTGCTGGGGATCGGCTTCATCGAGATCTCGGCCATCGCCGGCGCCATCGAGATCGTCGTCGGCGTGCTGCGCAATCGTGCGCCGGGCATGACCCTGGCCCGGATGCCCGTCTTCGCCTGGGCCATGCTGATCTTCGCCGGAATGATCCTCATCGCCTTCCCGTCGGTCATTCTGGCCACGACCCTGATGGAACTGGAGCGCGTCTTCGGCTGGCCCTTCTTCGATCCGCTGAAGGGCGGCGACCCGATGCTGTGGCAGCACCTGTTCTGGTTCTTCGGCCATCCGGAGGTCTACATCATCTTCCTGCCGGCGGCGGGGGCCATGTCGACCATGCTCCCCGGCATAGCCCGTACGCCCCTGGTCGGACATACGGCGGTGATCCTGGCCATGCTCGCGACCGGGTTCATCAGTTTCGGCGTGTGGGCGCACCACATGTTCACCACCGGCATGCCGACGATCTCGACCAGCTATTTCTCGGCGGCCTCGATGGCGGTCTCGGTTCCGGCGGGAATCCAGGTCTTCGCCTGGATCGCCACCATCGCCGCCGGACGGATGCGGTTTTCGGTGGCCGGCCTGTTCGTGCTGGGGGCGCTGATCACATTCACCATGGGGGGGCTGACCGGGGTCATGGTGGCCATGGTCCCGTTCGACTGGCAGGTGCACGACACCTATTTCATCGTCGCCCATCTGCATTATGTGCTGATCGGCGGCATGGTCCTGCCCTTCTTCGCCGCCATCTACTATTGGCTGCCGATGTCCTCCAGCCGTGCGCTGAGCGAACGGCTGGGGCGGTGGGTCTTCTGGCTGATCTTCTCCGGGGTCCATATCACCTTCCTGCCCATGCATTTCAGCGGCCTGATGGGCATGCCGCGCCGCGTCTTCACCTATCTGCCCGGCCGAGGGCTGGAGCTGCCCAATCTGCTGTCGACGGTTGGAACCGTGGTGGTCTCCGTCGGCGTCATCCTGTGGATCATCGACATGGCGCGGAATTTCCGTCCGTTCGGGACCTCCGCCGGCAATCCGAATGATGCGCCGGGACTGGAGTGGTTGCCGACCGGCAACTACTCCGTGCGCTCCATCCCCGTGATCAGCAGCCTCTATCCACTGTGGGAGCAGAAGGCTCTGGCGCGTGATGTCGAGGCGGGGCGCTACCTGCTGCCCAATGCGCCGACCCATGGCCGCGAGACTCTGGTCACCTCTACCCTGAACGCCGAACCTCAGTATATTCAGCGTATTCCCAAGCCTTCAGCCTGGCATGTCTGGGCGGCGGTGTTCACGGCCGGGTTCTTCCTGCTGCTGACGGTCCAGGCCTATACGGCCTCGGCGATCAGCGGCGTCCTAGCGGTCTGGTGCGTGATGCGCTGGTGCTGGATGCTGGACCGGCCCCGTATCGACGACGAGGTCGACATCGGCGCCGGCATCCGGGTTCCCACCTATGTCAGCGGCCCATCCAGCCATGGCTGGTGGGCGATGGTCACGACCTTGATCGTCGCCGGCATGGTGCTGGCGATGGCGGCCTTCAGCTATGTCTTCCTGTGGAGCCGCAATCCCCAGGACTGGGTCGCGCCGCCGGGCCTGGGGTCGTTGAGCCTTGTCGTGGCGGGTTGCGTCATCGGCGCCGGTCTGGCCTGGACCTCCTGCCGGGTGCTGGCGCTCGACCGGCCCCGCAGCCCGGTCATCTCCACGCTTCTCATGGTGCTGGCCATCGCTTCGGTGACGGGGGCCTGGGGCGTTGATCTTCAGGCGTGGCGGGCGGGGCCCTTGCTCGCCTCGGCGACCGGTCAGGGGGCGACGGTCTTCGCCCTCCTGTCCTGGCAGGGTTTCTTTGCGTCGATATTGGTCCTGATGGGGCTCTACGCCGTGCTGCGATGGGCGTTCGGCCATGTGGAGGCGAGCCGGCCCTCCACCTTCCAGCTGATCGGCCTGTTCGTCGCCTACACCGCCGGGCAGGGGGCCTTCATGAGCCTGCTCACCCATCTGTTCCCGGGAGGCTGAGATGAGGGCCTGGGCCTGGATGACCGGCGGCCTGATCATCTGGGCTGCGCATTTCATGGGCCTGTACGCCCTGGCCAGCGCGGCCGACGTGGTTTCGACGGCGGATGATCCGGCATGGAGAATGGCGGGTCTCGCCTTCAGCGCGGTCTGCGTCGGCCTGGCCGGGGTGCTTCTGCGTGTCGCCGTGAAACGCCTGTCCAAGCGTCGGGATCAAGGCGGTGTGTTTCGTGACCAGCTCGCCGCTGCGGGCGCAGGCATCGGCGGGATCGCCATGATCTGGCAGACCCTGCCGACTGTGCTCGGCTACTAAAGCGAGGTTCGCCAGGGAGCGACACCCGCCGACAAGGTCCGTTCAAGCCTAATCGTGAGAGCGAGCGTCTTGCGCAAGGCGGTCGGCGTCGCGTTCCAACTGGTCGGCCTTGGCGGGCAGGCTGGCGGCGACGGCGAGGAGTTCGGCGTCGGTGACTCGGTTGCCCCGGCTGCGGTTGTCGGCGATCTGGCGGGCGCGGTAGGCGGGGTCGCGCAGGCGAATGGCCTCCGCCCGCATCTCCTGCGCGCCCTCGCGCATCTGTTCGGCGCCTTTGGACATCTGGCGACGGGCGTCCACGCGGGCGCTGGCGGCCTGGAGCCGGGCCTGTTCGCCCATGCGCCGGGCCTGTTCGCCCAGAGCGCGAGCCTGGGCGGCGCGAGCGCGGTCCTGGGCCCCGTCGAGGCGGGCGATCTCGGCCCGGGCGCGGCTTTCCTCGGCTTGGCGACGGCTTTCGGCGGCGTTCCGACGGGCCTCCGCGGCGCGGGCGCGGGCCTGCTCAGCCTGGGCGCGGGCGTCGGCTGCAGCGCGTTCCGCTTCCGCGGAGGGGACGCCGTTGTACGTGTAGGTATAGCTGGAGCGGAAGACGGGCGGCGCCGGGGGAGCAGGCGGAGCGGGAGGCGCGGGTGGGACGACCATCGACGGCGGTGCGGGCGGTTCCGGCGGGGCGGGCGGAGCCGGGGGCGGGGCCGGCTCGGGCGCTTCAGGCGGCGGGGGCGGGCTGGTCCAGTCCTGACGGCTCAGTTCGAGAGCGGCGAGAGGCGTGGCGACGGCGGCGAGGGCGGCGACAGTCAGGGCGACGGTCAGCGGGCGACGGCGGGACGGGGTGTTCGACATGATGCAGGCGATCCTTGTCTTCAGGGTGCGGGCGTCGGCGGCCATGGGGCTGGCGGCGCAGGGAATGGAGCGAGGGACGGGATGGGCGGCCAGGCGGACCAGGGCGCGGGCGTAGACCTGACGGTCCACGGTGGTCAGGGCGTCGGCGTCGGCGGCCTCTTCGGAGCGGGCGACCAGGTCGAGGTGCAGGGCCCAGACCAGGGGGTTGAACCAGAACAGGGCCAGGCTGAGCCGCGACAGGACCAGGAAGACCCAGTCTTTGCGCCGCAGATGGGCCAGTTCGTGAGCGAGGATGGCGGGGGCGGCCTGGCGTTCAGCGAGACTGGTCGGGTCGACCAGGATGACGCCGGGCGCGGCGCCCCAGCTGAGCGGGCCGGACAGCCGGTCGTTGGCGATCAGGCGCGGCGGCTGGCCGGTGGTCTGGGTGTCCAGCGCGGTGCGCCAGGCGGGGCATTTGACGGGTCGGCCTTCCTGGGTCCAGCGCTCGAGGGTTTGCAGGCCCAGCAGCAGCCGGCCGGCGACCGCCGCGACGCCGATCAACCAGATCAGGCCGACGATCAGGGCTGGCGTGGGCCAGGGCAGGGCGCCGGAGATTTCGACCCCGGCGACGGGGCCGACCTCGCCCTGCCACATGGGCATAGTCTGTGGTGTGATGAGGGGCTCGGCGGCGGGCAGCAGGGCCAGCTTTAGCGACGGCAGGACCGCCATGATCACCGGCAGGGCCAGCAGCAGACAGGTCACGCCGCGCAGGATGTCGACCCGGTCAACCGGCCGCTGAGCCAGAAGACGCGAACAGGCCAGGCCGGCGCCGGCGATCAGGCTGGACTTGACCAGCAGCGAAAGGAGAAGGGTCCAGGTCACGAGTCGCGCTCCACGGATTCGTCGATCATCCGTTCCAGGGCGGCGGCCTCTTGCGGCGTCAGCTTCTGGCCCAGGCCCAGCAGGGCGGTGGCGGCGCTGGCGGCTGAGCCGGCGAAGAAGGTGTCGATCATCCGCTGCAGGGCGCCGGCGGCGACGGCCTCGGTGCGTTGGACCGGGCTGTAGACATAGCCGTCGGGGCCAGGGGTGCGTTCAATCAGACCCTTGGCCTCGAGCCGCGACAGCAGGGTGCGGACGGCGGAGTCGCTGATCGGGTCGGACAGGGCGTTGCGGACGGCGGCGGCGGCGCCCTTCTCGAGCCGACACAGGGTCTCGAAGACCTCGCGTTCGCGGCGGGGCAGGGATTCGATCATGACGCGGTTCCCGTGGCTGTTGGCGCTACACCTGTAGCGCTACATGCGTAGCGGATTGGGGCGGGAATGAGGCGAAAGGATGAACTCGCGGTAGGGCGGGAATTCATCACCTCCCCACCGGCGAAGGCCGGCGGCGAGGACAGGCCGGAGCGTCAGCGAACGCCAGGAGGGGGCGGCGCGGTTTCAGACGCTGGTCCGGTCATCACCACCGCCGGAGTCGCCCCCTCTTGGTCGCAAGCGCGACCTGTCCTCTCCGCGCGCCTTCGCGCGGAGAGGTGAAAGTCAGAGCAGAACCTCGCGCCCTCTCCGCCCCGTCGCCGTCATTCGATCGTGACGACGTCAGGGTCGCACAGGTAGTAGCCGCACAGGACAGTATATTCGCCCCGGTCGCAGGTCTCGGGATCGGCGATCACATCGCCCGCCGCGTCGAGATTGGTCGCTGCGGTCGATCCGGGCTTGTGAGACCAGTAGTCGTCGCTGTCCTTGCGGTACCAGTGGAAATCCTCGTCCGGCCAGATGACCAGGCAGATGATCTGCCCGTCATCGGGATTCTGGGCCGGATCGCCGGTCTCGACCTGACCGTCGCGTTCCGAGGCGGCGCCCACATCCGCGCAGTCGAAGTCGGTGAACACCGCGCCGGAACCGCGGCCCGGCTGGGCGAAGGTGTTGGTGATCAGGTTGTTGGCGTAGTTGTAGCAGTTGTTGTTCGCCATGACGTCCGGGTCGTCGTTCCAGACGCCGGGATCATAAGGAGGGGCGCCGAGGAGGTCCGTGGTCGGGGGCGGTGCGTTCTCCAGACGGTCCAGAGCCCGCAGCACCGCCGCGCGCGCCCTGTCGGACACGACTGAGCCGGCGGTTTCGAGCAGCCACCTTTCGGTCCCGTGGTCGGGCAGTCGGACCGCGCCGCCGTCGCCGGAGTTCAGGCGACGGCCATGCAGGAAGGCGTGCGATGGAAGACGGCCCTTGCTCGCCGTCTGCAAGGTGAAGCCGCGATACCCAAGCGTCCTCGGCTGCTGGACGGCGCTTTCGGTGACCGCGGCGCCCCGCGCGAGGGCGGCGCCGAGCGTGGCCTCTTGCTCTGACGACAAGGTCCAGCGGGGATTGGGGCGGCCGGAATAGATGTGAAGCGTTACGGTGACTGACATGGAAATCCTCCCGAGTTGCATCCATAAGATGTATTAATCGGGCGACCAGATCAATCTAAAGTTGTCTACTCCCGGAGATTTGTTCAATCTTGGCGAGTGGAGACTGGCGGAACCTCGCTAGAGAAGGACTTCTCGGCCGTTGGCGGCGCTGCGCAGTCCGGCGTCGAGGATGCGCATGACGGTCAGGGCCTGGTCGGCGGGGACGGGCGGCGGGCCTTCGCCGCGGATGGCGTCGCGGACGGCGGCGTAGAAGGCCGGATAGTCTCCGCGTTCGGGGGGCGGGGTGGTGCGCACGGTTTCGCCGTCGATCTGTTTCGTCAGGACGCCGGGCGAGGGGTCCAGGCCCCAGTCGGCGTCGCCGGGGCGTAAGCCCGCCTTGGACTGGTTCTCCTGGGCGTCGAGGCCGTGTTTGACGAAGCTGCCGCCCGTGCCGTGGACGACGTAGCGGAGGCTGGCCTCGGCGGCGAGGTGGCTCATGTTCAGGATGACGCGCAGCCGGTCGTAGCGCAGCAGGACGTGGGCGTAGTCGATGGCCGTGGCGCCGACGCGCTGGGCCTGGAGGTCGGCGTAGACGGCCAGGGGCGGGCCGAACAGCTGGACCGCCTGGTCGATCAGGTGCGGGCCCAGGTCGGCCCAGACGCCGCCGTCGCGCTGGTCCTTCCAGCGGTCGGTCACGGTCGGGCGGAAGCGGTCGTAGTGGCTTTCGAACACGGCGACATCGCCCAGTTCGCCCTGGTCGATCAGGCGGCGCAGGGTCAGGAAGTCGGCGTCCCAGCGGCGGTTCTGGAAGACGCTGAAAACGCCGGGCGACGCGGCGGCGACTGTGGCGACGGCTTGCGCGTCGGCCAGGGTGGCGGCGAAGGGCTTGTCCACCACCACCGACTTGCCGGCCTGAAGCGCGGCGATGGACTGTTCGGCGTGCAGGACGTCGGGGGTGGCGACGACGATCAGGCCGATGTCGTCGCGGGCCAGGGCGGCGTCCAGGTCGGGCAGGACCGCGACGTCCGGCAGGTCGGCGTGGACGGCTTCAGGGCGCGACGAGACGACGGCGGTCAGGGTCAGGCCGGGGGTGGCGGCGATCAGGGGGGCGTGGAAGGTCTGGCCCGCCAGGCCGTAGCCGACGACGGCGACGCCGATGGGTGCGTGTGAGGTCATGCCCCGATCAATAGCGGTCCGGGCGGGGTCCATCCAGCACATAGGGCACCACGCCGCGCTCGTTCTCGGGGACGTGAAGGGCGCGGTCCAGGGGCGGGAAGGCGCGCTGGGTGCAGTCGGTGCGCTCGCAGATGCGGCAGCTGACGCCGATCCGGGCGGCGGGGCCGTTCAGGTCCAGACCGGCGGCATAGACCAGGGATCCGGCGTGCTCGACCTCACAGCCCAGCGACAGGGCGTAGCGGCGGTCGTTGGCCAGATAGGAGCCGCTGGGCTTGGACACGGAGCGTGCAATGGAGATGTAGCGCGAGCCGTCGGGCATCTCGGCCAGTTGGACCCCGATGCGGTCGGGCGTGGCGAAGGCTTCGTGCACGTTCCACAGGGGGCAGGCGCCGCCGAAGCGAGCGAACTGGAAGCGCGTCGCGCTGTGGCGTTTGGTGATGTTGCCGGCCATATCGACGCGGGCGAAATAGAAGGGCACGCCGCGCCAGCCGGGCCGTTGCAGGGTCGAGAGCCGGTGGCAGACTTGTTCGAAACTGACCTGGAAGCGGGTGCGCAGGCGGTCGATGTCGTGCTTCTCCGCCCGCGCCGCTTCGAGGAAGGCGCGATAGGGCAACAGCAGCGCGCCGGCGGCGTAGTTGGCCAGGCCGACGCGGGCCACGTCGCGCGCGGCCTGGGTGCGGAAGGCGGCCTGGTCCAGCTCGGTCTCGATGAGGTCGCGGAAGGACAGCAGGGCCAGCTGGTGGGCCAGCTGGAACGATCGGGTGGCGCCGGGCTGCCAGGCGTCGAGGCTCAGGATCCGGCTGGCGGGGTCGTAGCGGCGCAGGGCCTCCTGGCCGGCGACATAGACGGTGCGGACCCCGTGCCGGTCGGCCAGTAGGGTCTCCAGCGCCCGTTCGATCGGGCCGTCCTGGGGGATGTCGGCGGCCAGGGCCTCGGCCGCCGTGTCCAGGCTGTCGACGTAGTTGTCGCGGTAGTGGAAGAAGTCGCGGACCTCCTCATAGGGCAGCAGGGCGACGCGGGCGCCCAGTTCGTCGCGGCCCAGGGTGTCGTCCAGCGCCTTCACCCGCTCGTCCAGCTGGCGGAAGGCCTGGTGCAGGGCCAGGAACTGATGGGCCAGGCGCGGGGTATTGGCGACGGCCTGTTTCAGCTCGGCCGCCGTCGGGGGTTCGGCCCCGCCGCTGACCGGACCGGCGATGTCGGTGGTGGCCTCGCGCAGGTCGGCGATCAGGCGGGCGTCGCCCTCCAGATCGAACAGGCTGGCGTCGATATGGAAGGCGCGGGTCAGGGCGATCAGGACGCGGGCGGTGGCCGGGCGCTGATTGGTCTCGATCTGCGACAGATAGGAGGGCGACAGACCCAGACGTTCGGCGCAGGCCTCCAGCGTCCAGCCGCGCGCCTCGCGCAGCTTGCGCAGTTTGGCGCCCAGAAAAAGCTTCTCAGCCATTCGCAACTTTGCTGTTCATAAGGACGTCCTTTGCAAGTCCACGCAGCTCCGCATCTTTTGCAAAGTTGCGTTTGCGTATTTGCGATGAAGCCGCCACTCCTTCCCTCACGAACAAGAGGCGTAAACCCATCATGACTCAAGCCATCCTTGAAGAACTGGAGCGTCGTCGCGCCGCCGCCAAACTGGGCGGTGGGGAAAAGCGTATCGCCGCACAGCACGCCAAGGGCAAGCTGACGGCGCGCGAACGCATCGACGTTCTGCTGGACGAGGGCTCCTTCGAGGAGACCGACATGTTCGTCGAGCACCGCAGCCACGACTTCGGCATGGAGACGCAACGCATCCCCGGCGACGGGGTGGTGACGGGGCGCGGGACCATCGGCGGGCGGCTGGTCTATGTCTTCTCCAAGGATTTCACGGTGTTCGGTGGCAGCCTGTCGGGCGCCCATGCGGCCAAGATCGTCAAGTTGCAGAAGATGGCCCTGACGACGGGGGCACCGATCATCGGCCTGTTCGACGCCGGCGGGGCGCGGATCCAGGAGGGGGTCGAGAGCCTGGCCGGTTACGCCGACATCTTCCTGCAAAACACCCTGGCCAGCGGCGTCATTCCCCAGATCAGCGTGATCATGGGGCCGTGCGCGGGCGGCGACGTCTATTCGCCGGCCATCACCGACTTCATCTTCATGGTGAAGGACACGAGCTACATGTACGTGACCGGCCCCGATGTGGTGAAGACGGTCACCAACGAGGTCGTCAGCCACGAGGATCTGGGCGGGGCGCGGGTCCATGCCGGCAAGTCGGGCGTGGCGGACGGGGCGTTCGAGAATGATCTGGAAGCCCTGTCGGAGGTGCGCCGCCTGATCGGCTTTTTGCCGCTGTCGAACCGCGAAAAGCCGCCGGTGCGCGAGAGCTACGACGAGCCCGAGCGGGACGAGCCGTCGCTGGACACCCTGATTCCGGCCAATCCGAACCAGCCCTATGACATGAAGGAGCTGATCCTGAAGGTGGTCGACGAGGCCGACTTCTTCGAGATCGGCGCCGATTTCGCCAAGAACATCATCTGCGGCTTCGGCCGGCTGGACGGCCAGACGGTTGGGATCGTCGCCAACCAGCCCCAGGTGCTGGCGGGCGTGCTGGACATCGATTCAAGCCGCAAGGCCGCGCGGTTCGTGCGCTTCTGCGACGCCTTCGACATTGCGCTGGTGACCCTGGTGGACGTGCCGGGCTTCATGCCGGGGACGAAACAGGAGTACGGCGCCCTGATCAAGCACGGGGCCAAGCTGCTGTTCGCCTATGCCGAGGCGACCGTGCCGAAACTGACCCTGATCACGCGCAAGGCCTATGGCGGCGCCTATGACGTGATGAGTTCGAAACACCTGCGCGGCGACGTCAACTACGCCTGGCCCACCGCCGAGATCGCGGTCATGGGCGCCAAGGGGGCGGTCGAGATCATCTTCCGCAAGGAGGCCGGCGACCCGGCGGCCCTGGCCGCGCGCGAGGCGGAGTACAAGGACCGGTTCGCCAATCCCTTCGTGGCGGCGGGGCTGGGCTATATCGACGACGTCATCATGCCGCACGGGACAAGGCGGCGGTTGGTGAAGGCGCTGCGGACGCTGAAGAACAAGGTCCAGGAGAACCCCTGGAAGAAGCACGATAATATTCCGCTTTAGGTGATGAAACACGTCCTCTTCATCTGCTCGCGCAATCGGCTGCGCAGCCCACAGCTGAACAGGTGTTCGCCAACTGGCCGAACATCGAAGTGGCTTCTGCGGGTCTGGCTCCGGATGCCGAAGAGTTGGTGACGGGGGAGATGGTCGAGGAGGCGGACATTATCTTTGTGATGGAGAAGCAGCATCGGGCGAAGCTGGCGCGGCGGTTCAAGCCGCAGCTCCGCAAGGCGCGTGTCGTTTGCCTCGATATCCCGGATGATTACGCCTTCATGCAGCCCGAGCTCGTGGCGGTGTTGAAGACGAAGGTGACGCCGTTCCTATGAGTGGATTTCATCATAACGCCCGATGGGTGCAGTTGGAGCCCGCTTGTTCGCTCTCCACCCCCCTGTCGTCATCCTCGGGCTTGTCCCGAGGATCCATACGCTCGGTGTCGGCCTGTGCGCACCGGCCTCGACGGAGTCTATGGATCCTAGGCACAAGGCCTAGGATGACGGGGAGGGGTGCGGGGATGACGGAGAAAGAGGAAGGGGCGTCACGTCTCTTCCGGGGGCGTCCAGTTTCGATAGACTTCCGGGTCCGGCTCTGCGCCCGTCGCCCGGACCAGACCGTTGAACAGGTCGTCCCAATGCGGGTTGGTGCGTTCGATCAGGTTGGCCTTCCAGTCGCGGGGCCAGCGTTTCAGAGACTTTTCGCGCTGGATCGCGCCGACGATGGTGTCATGGAATTCGTACCAGACCAGGCGTTTGAGGCCGAACTGCTTGGTGAAGCCGTCGATGAGGCCTGCTCTGTGTTCGCCGACGCGCGTGACAAGTCGGCTGCTGACGCCGGTGTAGATCACGCCGTGTTTTCTGTTGGTCATCATGTAGCAGCCGATCAGGCTGTCGCGACCGACCATCTGTTTCTCCCCCACACCCCGTCATCCTCGGGCTTGTCCCGAGGATCCATACGCCCGGTTTGGGCCGGTGAGCCCCGGCCTCGACGGAGTCTATGGATCCTAGGCACAAGGCCTAGGATGACGATTATGAAGGACTGAACCATGTTCTCCAAAATCCTCATCGCCAACCGGGGCGAGATCGCGGTTCGGATCATCAAGACCTGCCGCCGCATGGGCATCAAGACCGTGCAGGTCTATTCGGAGGCCGACGCCGGGTCGTTGGCGGTCGAGATGGCGGACGAGGCGGTGTTGATCGGGCCGGCGCCGGCGGCGCAGTCCTATTTGCTGGCGGACAAGATCGTCGAGGCGGTGCGCCAGACGGGGGCGCAGGCCGTGCATCCGGGCTTTGGGTTCCTGTCTGAGAACGCCGGGTTCGCGCGGCGGCTGAGGGACGAGGGGATCGCCTTTATCGGGCCGAACCCCGAGGCCATCGAGGCCATGGGCGACAAGATCAGCTCCAAGAAGCTGGCGGCCGAGGCGGGGGTCTCGACCGTGCCGGGCCATATGGGGCTGATCGAGACGCCGGAGGAGGCGGTCAGGATCGCCAACCAGATCGGCTATCCGATCATGATCAAGGCCTCGGCCGGCGGCGGCGGCAAGGGCATCCGCGTGGCCCATTCGGACGCCGACATGGCCGAGGGGTTTGCGGCGGTGAAGGCCGAGGCGCTGAACGCCTTCGGCGATGATCGGGTCTTTCTGGAAAAGTTCATCATCGACCCGCGCCACATCGAGATCCAGGTGCTGGGCGACAAGCACGGCCATGTGGTCCACCTGTTCGAGCGCGAATGTTCGATCCAGCGCCGCAACCAGAAGGTCATCGAGGAGGCGCCCTCGCCCCTGCTGGACGAGGCCACCCGCGCCGCCATGGGGGCGCAGGCCGTCGCCCTGGCCCAGGCGGTGAACTATGACAGCGCCGGCACGGTCGAGTTCGTGGCCGGTCAGGACAAGAGCTTCTACTTCCTGGAAATGAACACCCGGCTGCAGGTCGAGCATCCGGTGACGGAGCTGATCACCGGGGTCGATCTGGTCGAACAGATGATCCGTTCGGCCTGGGGTGAAAAACTGGCCTTCGAGCAGAAGGACCTGAAGATCGACGGCTGGGCCATCGAGAGCCGGATCTACGCCGAGGACCCGTATCGCGGCTTCTTGCCGTCCATCGGGCGGCTGGTCCGTTATGAGCAGCCGGAAGAGGGCGATCAGGGGGATTATACGGTCAGGAACGATTCCGGCGTCCGCGAGGGCGACGAGATCAGCATGTTCTACGACCCCATGATCGCCAAACTGTGCGCCTGGGGCGAGACGCGCGAGGACGCGGTGACGGGCATGGCCCGGGCGCTGGAGGACACCCACCTGTCGGGCCTGGGGCATAATGTACCCTTCCTGGCGGCGGTGATGGACCAGGAGCGGTTCAAGTCGGGCAATCTGTCGACCAGCTATATCAAGGACGAATTCCCGGACGGCTTTAACGGCCTGCGCCCGACGGTGGAGCAGGAGCGGATCCTGATCGCCTCGGCGCTCGCTATGCACGAGGTCATCGCCGAACAAGACGGCGACCCGTCGGACCGCACCGACTGGATCGTGATGATCGACAAGACCCCGCACGGCGTCGGCCTGTCCTACGACGAGGACGAGGAGATGATCCTGACCCTGACGGGCGGGGGCGACATCCGCCTGTCGGACATCGACTGGCGGCCCGGCCTGGCCCAGTTCAAGGCCGAGCTGGATGGAGAGCCCTTCACCGCCGAGGTCAAACGCGTCGCCGACGGCTTCGACATCCGCCACCGCGCGGTGCGGGCGCGGGTGCGGGTGCTGCGGCCCCATGTCGCCGAACTGTATGCGCGCCTGCCGGAGAAGGTCGCGGCGGACACCTCCAAGATGGTGCTGTCGCCGATGCCGGGGCTGGTGGTGTCGATCCCCGTCGTGGTGGGCCAGGCGGTCAAGACCGGCGAGACGGTGGCCATCATCGAGGCGATGAAGATGCAGAACATCCTGAAGGCCGAGCGCGACGGGGTGGTGAAGGCGGTGGGGGCCAAGGACGGGGATCCGGTCGCGGCGGATGACGTGCTGGTGGAGTTCGGGTGATGCGGAGCGTGGGTTCGCCGCCACTCTCTCCGTCGTCATCCTCGCCCTTGTGGCGAGGATCCATACGCTCGGTGTCCGCCTGTGCGCACCGTCCTCGACCGAGTCTATGGATCCTAGGCACAAGGCCTAGGATGACGGCGTGTGGGTGGGCGGCCGCATGAGCTTCCCCACACCCACACCCCTCGAATGGCGCGAGGCGGCCCAGAAGGCGTTGAAGGATCGGCCGATAGAGGCGCTGATGTCCCTCGACGCCGACCAGTTAGTGACGCGGCCGCTGTACGCCGGGGCGACCGGCGTTCAACCCATCTTCGCGCCGCGTCCGTCCGACTCCGAAGGCCGCGCCTGGGATTTGCGGACCCTGGTCGAGGGGGATGATCCCGAGGCGGTCAACGCCGCCGTCCTGACCGATCTAGAGAACGGCGCCGCCTCGGTGGTGCTGAAGGGCCGGGTGTTGGCGGATTCCGCGCCCTTGGGCCGGGCGCTGGAAGGCGTTGCGCTGGAGCTGGCGCCGGTGGCGCTGGATGCGGGGATCGACGGGCCGGAGGCGGCCAATGCCTTGGCGGTCACAGCCAAGGGATCGCCGCGCGCCAAGCTGAGGTTCCACATGGACGTGATCTCGGCCTTCGCCGAGGCGGGCGGGGCGCCGCGTTCGGTCGAAGAGCATCTGAGCCTGGCGGCCAATACGGCGGCGCGGCATGCGGGGGCCTATCCCGACGCGACCTTCTTCATGGCCAGCGGGCGCGTGGCGCACGAGGCGGGCGGATCGGCGGCGCAGGAGCTGGCCTTTGCGGCCGCCAGCGTGGTGGCCCATGCGAAGGCGGCCGTGGACGCCGGGATGTCGGTCGAGGCGGCCTTGCGCGGCACTGTGGTCGGCCTGTCGGTCGATGCGGAATATTTCGACAGCCTGGCCAAGGTCCGGGCCATGCGGCTGATCTGGGCCGCGTTGATGCGAGCCTTCGGGGTCGAGACGCCGGCCGTGATCGAGGCGCGGTCGTCGCGGCGGATGCTCAGCAGCCGCGATCCCTGGCCCAATCTGCTGCGGCTGACGGCGGCGGGGTTTGCGGGCGCCGTGGGGGGCGCGGACGTGGTGGTGCTGGACGGATTCACCCGCGCCTCGGGCCGGTCCGACGCCTTTGCCAGGCGGCAGGCGCGGAACACACAGCTGGTGCTGATGGAAGAAGCCAATCTGGGCCGGGTCGATGATCCGGCGGCGGGGAGCTGGTATCTGGACGCCCGGACGCGGGATCTGGCCGAGGCCGGCTGGGCCGAGTTCCAGATGATCGAGGCCGAGGGCGGTCTGGTCGAGGCCCTGAAGGGGTCGGTGATCCAGCCGCGCATCGCCCGCGCCAGGGCCCTGAGGGAGGCGGCCCTGGCGAAGGGCGCGGCCCAGATCATCGGGGTGACGAAATATGTGGACGCGGACGTGCGTTCCGCTCCGGTCGAGGCGGGCGGTGAGGAGGGGGCGGCGGTGGAGCGGGTGTGGGAACCTCTGAGCCCGATCCGCTTCGCCGCGGCCTTTGAGGAGGCGGCTCAATGAGTTTCCCCGATTTTAGAAAGATCGCCCTGGACCTTGGATCGACCGGACAGGGGCCGACGCGCGAGCCGTGGCTGACGCCCGAGGGGCTGACGGTCGAGACCGCTTACGGCGCCGAGGCGCTGGAGGGGCTGGATCACCAGGACGGTTTGCCGGGCTTCGCGCCCTTCGTGCGCGGGCCCTATCCGACCATGTATGCGGGCAATCCCTGGACCATCCGCCAGTACGCCGGCTTCTCGACCGCCGAGGAGTCCAACGCCTTCTATCGTCGCAATCTGGCGGCGGGGCAGAAGGGGCTGAGCATCGCCTTCGATCTGGCGACGCACCGGGGTTATGACAGCGACCACCCGCGGGTGAAGGGCGATGTCGGCATGGCGGGGGTGGCCATCGACAGCATCTATGACATGCGGACCCTGTTCGACGGGATCCCGCTGGACCAGATGTCGGTGTCGATGACGATGAACGGGGCGGTGCTGCCGATCCTGGCCCTGTATGTCGTCGCGGCGGAAGAACAGGGCGTGCCGCACGCGGCCCTGACCGGGACCATTCAGAATGACATTCTGAAGGAGTTCATGGTTCGGAACACCTACATCTATCCGCCCGAGCCCTCGATGCGGATCATCGCCGACATCTTCGCCTGGACGGCGCAGGAGACGCCGAAGTTCAACAGCATCTCCATCAGCGGCTATCATATGCAGGAGGCCGGGGCCTCGGCGGATATCGAGCTGGCCTATACGCTGGCGGACGGGATCGAATATCTGCGGGCGGGCGTCGCGGCGGGCATGCCGATCGACCGTTTCGCGCCGCGGCTGAGCTTCTTCTGGGCCATCGGCATGAACTATTTCATGGAGGTGGCCAAGATGCGGGCGGGCCGCCTGCTGTGGGCCGAGGCGGTGCGGAAAGAGGGCGGGGTCGATCCCAAGTCGTTGAGCCTGCGCGCCCACTGCCAGACGTCGGGCTGGAGCCTGGCGGCGCAGGACGTGTTCAACAATGTGCCGCGCACCATGGTCGAGGCTATGGCGGCGGCGGGCGGGCAGACGCAGAGCCTGCACACCAATGCACTGGACGAGGCCCTGGCCCTGCCGACCGACTTCTCGGCCCGGATCGCGCGCAACACCCAGATCCTGCTGCAGTCGGAGACGGGGCTGACCAAGGTCATCGATCCCTGGGGCGGCAGCTTCTATGTCGAGCGGCTGACGCACGAACTGGCCGAACGGGCGCGCGCCCACATGGCCGAGGTCGAGGCCCTGGGCGGCATGGCCAAGGCCATCGAGGCCGGGATCCCCAAGCTGCGGATCGAGGAATCGGCCGCCAAGACCCAGGCCCGGATCGACACCGGGCAGCAGACGGTGGTGGGGGTGAACAAATATCTGAACCCCGTCGTCGACGATATTCCGATGCTGAAGGTCGATAATGCGGCGGTGCTGGCCGCCCAGATCGACAAGCTGAAACGGCTGAGGGCCGAGCGGGATCAGGCCGTGACCGATGCGGCGCTGAAGGCGCTGACGAACGGTGCGCGGGGCAGCGCCAATCTGCTGGAGCTGGCGGTGCAGGCGGCGCGGGCCAAGGCGACGGTGGGTGAAATCTCCGACGCGCTGGAGGCCGCCTTTGGGCGCCATGTGGCGACGGTTCAGACCGTGTCGGGCGTTTATGCCAAGGAGGCGGGCGCCGATCCCCGCTTCGCCCGCGCCCGCGAGATGGTGGCGACCTTCGTCGAGAATGACGGCGGGCCGCCGCGCATCCTGATCGCCAAACTGGGTCAGGACGGGCACGACCGGGGCCAGAAGGTGGTGGCCACCGGATATGGCGACCTGGGCTTTGACGTCACCGCCGGCGCCCTGTTCCAGACCCCGGCCGAGGCGGCGCGCGATGCGGTGGACAAGGGCGTCCATGCGGTGGGGGCTTCGTCTTTGGCGGCGGGGCATTTGACGTTGGTGCCGGAACTGAAGGCCGAGCTGGAGAAGCTGGGCCGGCCCGACATCATGATCGTGGTGGGCGGCGTCATACCGCCGTCCGACGTCCAGCCCCTGCTCGATATGGGCGCAGCCGCCGTCTATCTGCCCGGGTCGGCCATCGCCGACACGGCGGTGGACCTGATCGAGAAGCTGAACCAGCGGCTGGGTTACGCCCAGCCCGCGCCTAAGGAGATCGCATGATCGGCGCCCTGAACCATGTCGGGGTCGCGACCCCGTCCATCGCGGACTCGATCAAACTGTATCGCGACATTCTGGGGGCGACGAAGATCGGAGAGCCGTTCGACCTGCCGGCGCAGGGGGTGAAGGTCTGTTTCATCGACACGCCGACGGCCCAGATCGAGCTGATCGAACCCTATGACGAGACCAGCCCCATCGTCGGCTTCCTGGCCAAGAACCCCAAGGGCGGCCAGCATCACGTCTGTTTCGAGGTCGCCGACATCCACGCCGCCGTCGCCGAGATGCGGGCGAAGGGCGTCACCATCCTGGGCACGGGCGAGCCGCGTATCGGGGCGCACGGGACGCCGGTGGTCTTCCTGCACCCGCGCGACATGGGCGGGGTGCTGATCGAGCTGATGGAGACGCCGAAGAGTGGCCACTAAATTGGCAACGATGAGTTTCAATCGTTTCGATTTCTGACCGTTTGGGTTCCTGCCACTCTGTCTGTGTCGAACGGGGCTGGCCCGTTCCAGAGATAAGAACGAGCAGTCCCATGACCACTTTCACCACCACAGACGGCGTCGACATCTTCTTCAAGGACTGGGGTCCCAAGGACGGCCCGGTCGTGATCCTGAGCCACGGCTGGCCGCTGAACGCAGACAGCTGGGAGAACCAGGCCTTCTTCCTGGCCTCGAACGGCTATCGAGTCGTCACCCATGACCGTCGGGGCCACGGCCGCTCGACCCAGGTGTGGGGCGGCAACGACATGGACCACTACGCCGACGACCTGGCGCAGCTGATCGAATATCTGGACCTGAAGGATGTCTCCCTGTTCGGCTTCTCGACCGGCGGGGGCGAGATCGCCCGCTATGTCGGCCGCCACGGCACGGGCCGGGTCGCCAAACTGGGCCTGATCTCGGCGGTGCCGCCGCTGATGCTGCAGACCGAGGCCAATCCTGACGGCTTGCCGATGGCGGTGTTCGACGGCATCCGCGCCGGCAGCGTCACCGACCGGTCGCAACTGTATCTCGACCTCGCCTCGGGTCCCTTCTTTGGGTTCAATCGCCCCGGCGCTAAGGCGTCGCAAGGCATGATCCAGAGCTTCTGGGCTCAGGGCATGATGGCCGGGTTCAAGAACACCTATGACTCGATCAAGGCCTTCTCGGAGACCGACTTCAACGAAGACCTGAAGAAGTTCGACCGTCCGACCCTGATCGTCCACGGCGACGATGACCAGGTGGTGCCGATCGACCGGGCTGGCCGCGCCTCAAAGGAACTCGTCCCTCACGCCGAACTGAAGGTCTATCCGGGCGCGCCGCATGGCCTGACCGATACGCACAAGGATCAGCTGAACGCCGATCTGCTGGCCTTCCTGCGCGGCTGATTTAACCACCCATGACCGGCCGCGTCTCCCACCCGGAGGCGCGGTCGACTTGCGCGGCCGGGAGCCTTTCGTCAGCTTGACCGTTGATCACCCGAACGGAAGACCTGACCATGATGCGCCGCCTGACCGCTTTCGTCGTCCTCGCCGCCCTGACGGGGGTCTCCGCCTGTCAGCAGGCCGAGCCGGAGCAGCCGGTCGCCCCGGTCGAGCCCCAGCCGGCGCCGGCGTCCGCCGCTCCGGCTGTGGGCTACGCCTGCGAGAGCGGGGCGATGGTCGAGGCGCGGTATCCCGACACGGCGACGGCGCAGCTGGCCTACAAGGGTCAGACCTATGATCTGCGCTCGGTCGAGGCGGCCAGCGGCGCCCGCTATGTCGGCTCGGGCGTCGAGTGGTGGACTGCGCCACGTGATGGCCAGGAGCGCGCGACCCTGAGCCGGCTCGGCCCCAACGAGGAGGTCGGGGTGGCGGTGCTGGAACAATGCGCGCGGCCCGTGGCGACTGCGGCGCCCGCCTCGCGGGTTCCGCAATCTCTGCCTGGCCAGACGACTACGGCCGCGCCCGGCGGCGTCCTGCCTGCGTCCACGCCCTGCAAGGGACCGCAGCTGAGGCTGGCGGCCGAGGGCGGCGACGCCGGGGCGGGCAATCGGGTGCGCAACTTCAGCCTCCAGAACCTCGGCGCCCAGGCGTGCAGCCTGACCGGCTATCCGGGCGTGACCTTGCTGGACGGGCAGGGGCGGCCCCTGACGTCGATCCGCGCCGATCAGAGCCCCGGCAGCTATTTCCGCCAGGGCCAGGCGCCGACGCCGGTGGAGCTGGCGCCCCGGGCCAAGGCCTATTTTGAGGTGGCGTGGAGCGTCGTGCCCGACGAGACGATGCAGAAGACCTGTCCGAGCGCGGCGACCCTGCGGGTCACGGCGCCGAACGATACGGCGGCGGTCAGCCTGGCCTTCGCCTTCCAGCCCTGCGGCGGCAAGGTCCGCGTCAGCCCGATCCGGGCCGAGGCCGATCCCGAGATGGCGACCTAAGACGGGTGGAATCCCGGTCGAAATCGGCGTAGGTCGCGGCTCATGACCCAGAGCTTCTACGACCGCGTCGCCGGCGAACTGACCGAGATCGACGCCCAGGGCCTGACCAAGCCCGAACGCATCATCGCCTCGCGCCAGGGGCCGGTGATCCAGGTGGCCGGCCGCGACGTGCTGAACTTCTGCGCCAACAACTATCTGGGCCTGGCGGGCGACGAGCGGGTGACCCAGGCCGGGGTCGCGGCGCAAGCGAAGTGGGGCGCGGGCACGGCCTCGGTCCGCTTCATCTGCGGCACCCTGGAGATCCACAAGGAGCTTGAGGCCGCCATAGCCGGCTATCTGGGTTTCGAGGACGCCATCCTGTTCGCCGCCGCCTTCGACGCCAACGGCGGCCTGTTCGAGCCCCTGCTGGGCGAGAACGACGCCATCGTGTCCGACAGCCTGAACCACGCCTCGATCATCGACGGGGTGCGGCTGTGCAAGGCCAAACGCTATCGGTTCGCCAACTCCGACATGGACGAGCTGGAAAGCCGCCTGAAGGAGGCCCGCGAGGCCGGCGCCCGCGACATCATCATCGCCACGGACGGCGCCTTCTCGATGGACGGCTATATCGCCAAGCTGGATGAGATCCGGGTGCTGGCCGACAGGTACGACGCCCTGATCATGGTCGATGACTGCCACGCCACGGGCTTCCTGGGTCCGCAAGGCAAGGGCTCCTTCGCCCATCACGGGGTCGAGGTGGATTTCGTCACCGGCACCTTCGGCAAGGCTCTGGGCGGCGCCATGGGCGGCTTCATCTGCGCCAAGAAGTCGGTCGTCGAACTGCTTAAACAGCGGGCGCGGCCCTATCTGTTCTCCAACGCCCTGGCGCCGGCGGTGTGCGGGTCTTCCCTGGAGGCCATCCGCATCGCCCAAGGGTCGGAGGGGGACGCCCTGCGCACCCGTCTGTCGGCCAATGCTCACCGCTATCGCAACGCCATGGCCGATGCGGGCTTCACCCTGCTGGACGGCGAGCATCCGATCATCCCGGTCATGCTGGGCGACGCCAAACTGGCGCAGGATTTCGCGGCGCGGGCGCTGGAGCTGGGCGTCTATGTGATCGGGTTTAGCTTCCCGGTCGTGCCGCGCGGCCAGGCCCGCATCCGCACCCAGATGTCGGCGGCGCATTCGTTTGAGCAGATCGACCGGACGGTTGCGGCGTTTACGCAGGCGGGGCGGGAGCTGGGGGTTATCTGACCCCTCGCTCCGTCACCCTCGGCCACATTATTCCCGTCATCCTCGGGCTTGTCCCGAGGATCCATAGACTCCGTCGAGGACGGTGCGCACCGGCTAAAACCGGGAGTATGGATCCTCGGGACAAGCCCGAGGATGACGATCTTAGAGTTTTTAGGAGACGCCGTTATGGCTGAATCGATGAAAGCCCTGGCCAAGACCGCGCCGGGCGTCGGTCTGGAACTGATCGACGCGCCGATCCCCGAGGCGGGACCGGAGGATGTGCTGATCCGGGTGCACCGCACCGCCGTGTGCGGCACCGACATCCATATCTGGAACTGGGACGAGTGGTCCCAGAAGAATGTCCCGACCCCGATGATCACCGGCCACGAGTTCGCCGGCGAGATCGTCGCCGTCGGCAAGGACGTGGATCGTCCGCTGAAGATCGGTCAGCGCGTCTCGGCCGAAGGGCACGTCATCGACCTGAACTCCGAAGCGGCCCGTGCCGGTCATTTCCACCTGGACCCCAAGACGCGCGGCATCGGCGTCAACCGCCAGGGCGCCTTCGCCGAGTTCGTGGTGGCGCCGGCCTTCAACGTCATCGAGCTGCCGGACGACGTGCCCTATGAGATCGGCTCGATCCTGGATCCCTTCGGCAATGCGGTGCACACGGCGCAGCAGTTCGACCTGCTGGGCGAGGACGTCCTGGTCACCGGCGCCGGCCCCATCGGCATGATGGCCGCCGCCGTGGCCCGCCACGCAGGCGCGCGCACCGTGGTCCTGACCGACATCAACGACTTCCGGCTGGAGCTGGCGCAGAAGGTCGCGCCGGGCGTCCGCACCGTGAACACGACCAAGGAAGACATCCACGACGTCATGAAGGAGCTGGGCCTGAAGGTCGGGTTTGATGTGGCCCTGGAGATGTCGGGCTCGCCCATCGCCTTCAAACAGTGCGTCGATACCCTGATCATGGGTGGCGGCATGGCCATGCTGGGCATTCCCGGCAAGCCGATGGAGACCGACTGGGGCGCGATCATCCTGAAGGCCCTGACCATCAAGGGCGTCTACGGCCGCGAGATGTTCACCACCTGGCGCAAGATGTTGGGCCTGCTGAAGGCGGGGCTGGACCTGAGCCCGCTGATCACCCACCGGCTGGACTATGCCGACTATCGCGAAGGCTTCGAGGCGATGAAGTCGGGCCAGTCGGGCAAGGTGGTGCTGAACTGGGACAAGGTGGCGTGAGCGAACTTCACCTCCCTGTCGGCGGAGGCCGACGGGGAGGACCGGTCGCGCAGCAACCAGGAGGGGGCGACTCCGACAGTGGTGATGAACGGCTCAGCTTCTGACGCCGAGTCGCCCCCACCTGGCGCTCGCTGACGCGATCGCCTGTCCTCCCCGCGCGCCTTCGCGCGCGGGGAGGTGATCTCGCCCCTCAGTTCGTCTTGCGGATCAGTTCGTCGGCCAGGGCGGCGGTCAGATAGCCGTCGGCGATGCGGCCGTTGGCCTGCTGCCAGCGGCGCAGGGCGGCGCGAGTGTTGGAGCCGATCACCCCGTCAATGCCTTGAGTGTCATAGCCCAGCCGCGTCAGGGCGGCCTGGGCGCCGATCCGCTGTTCGCGCGACATGGAGGCGTCATTGGGCCAGGCCTTGGTCAGGCCCGGCTTCCCCATGATCCCGTCCGCCGTCAGGCCGATGGCCAGGGCGTAGGAGACCGAGTTGTTGTAGCGGCGGATCACATAATGGTTCGGCAGGGCCAGGAAGGCCGGGCCGTTGGCACCCTGGGGCAACAGAATGGTCGCGTCCTCGACCGCCTCGGCGCCGGTCGGTGTGCCGCCCTGGGCCAGGCGCACGCCCTTGGCCGCCCAATAGGCCCAGTTGTGCTTGGGCCCTTCGGCCTCGGCGTAGTTGAAGCCGGCGGGCAGGATCACTTCGTAGCCCCAGCCCTGGCCTCGCTTCCAGCCGGCCTGGGCCAGCAGATTGGCGGCCGAGGCTAGGGCGTCCGCGTCGTCGGCCCAGATATCGACCTTGCCGTCGCCGTCCTGATCGACGCCCAGGCGCAGATAGTTGTCGGGCATGAACTGGGTCTGGCCCATGGCCCCGGCCCAGCTGCCCTTCAGGCCCGCGCGCTCGCGGCGGCCGTCGACGACGATGTCCAGAGCGTCCTTCAGCTGGGCCTCGGCCCAGTCGCGGCGGCGGCCGTCATAGGCCAGGGTCGCCAGCGAGCGGATGACGTCATAGTCGCCCTGGACCTGACCGAAGGCGCTTTCTTGGGCCCAGACCCCGACCAGGATTTCCGACGGCACGCCGAACTTCTGAACCACCGGCCACGGCACGCGGTCGATCCGCTGCTTGGCCTGGGCGATTCGCGAGGCGGTCACGGCGTTCTGGACATAGGCGCCGGCGGGCTTGGAGAATTCGGGCTGGTTGCGGTCCAGCCGCACGACCGAGGGGTCGGGGGTCAATCCCGCCAGTTCGCGTTCATAGTCGGCGCGCCGGGCGCCGCCCTTGCGCGCCAGGAAGCCCTGTTTCCAACCCTCGAACCCCTGCTGATCATAGGCGGCCAGGGGCGGCGCCTGGGGCGTGGGCGCCGGGACGACCACCGGCGGGGCGGGTTCGGGTGTCGGCGTCGGCAGGCTGACGGGCGGTTCCGGCAGCATTGGCGCACAGGCGGCGACCGAGACGATCAGGAGCAGGCGATAGGAAAAGCGCATGAGATTCAGACTACAGCCCCCGAGCCCATAGGTGAAATGACATACGCGCGAATGGGCCTCACGCGCCATCAAAGCGCCTGTGGCGCGAAAGCGTTGCCGCAAACTCCCCTGTTGACGTCGTTAACCCTCAATTTCATCGACGCGCTAACGCACTGCGGCGTATTGGCGCAGGGTGCTCTGACGGCCTGATGGCGGAGTGGCGACGCAACGGGCGTGCAACCCCGAAAACCCTCCGTTCGACTCGGAGGTCAGGCCTCCATGTTTTTTGGTGCTATCGCGCTTCGCGCTACTTGAGCACATGATTTTGGGTGCTACCGCCCTTCGGGCTACGTGAGCACGGGGCGGGGGAACGCCCTTGTTGGCCAGGCGGGGATTGGCTTTTGTGTGGTTTCGGCCCGTAGCGGGTTGACCTTCTCCAGACCGCTCTCTATACGACCGCCTCCGCCGCGATCCGCCCGGATCAGCGGCTTTCTTATTGGCTTCTCTCAGGACGTCCGACCATGAAGGTCCGCAGCTCGCTCAAGTCCCTGAAGACCCGTCACCGCGACTGCAAGGTCGTGCGTCGCAAGGGCGTCGTCTTCGTCATCAACAAGACCGACCCGCGCTTCAAGGCGAAGCAAGGCTAAGCTGCGTCTGTTTGCGCGCCGCGTTGGCGGCGTGCGCACGCAGGGTTTTGCTGACGATCCACAGGCTGCGGGCTTTGTCCGCGGCCTTTTTCGTGTTCGCGGTTGAGTCGCGCCTTGCGGCATGGTTAGCGTCCGCGCCTGATTTCTGGAGTATTCCCCATGGCTGACGACGCCTCGTTCGACGGTGGTCCCGACGTTCTCACCGCGACGGCCCAGGGCCGGCTGCGCACCATCATCGAGCGCCTCGAACGCCTCGAGGAAGACAAGCAGGCCGTCATGACCGACATGAAGGAGGTCTTCGCCGAGGCCAAGGGCGAGGGCTATGACGTCAAGATCCTGCGCAAGGTCATCCGCATCCGCAAGCAGGACAAGGCCAAGCGCCAGGAAGAGGACGCCATCCTGGACCTCTATATGTCGGCCCTGGGCGAGATCTGAGGCTGACCCGGCTTGAAGCGCACCCCCTTCAAGCCAGGCGGCGGCCTTTCGCGCTCAGGCGAGCCGAAGGGCGGTAACGGGTTCAAGACGCGCTCAAGCAGCCCGAAGGGCGATGGCGCACCCAAGACGGCTCCGCCGAGCCCGTTCGAAGTCCAGCGTGAGGCGGCGAAACGCGCCGCTCTGAACGCATTGAAACGCGCCCGCCGCTCGGCAGAGAAGGCGGGCGTTTCTCTGTCCGAATGGGAGGGTGAGTTCCTCGATTCGGTCGGCGAGCGGGTGAAGACCCACGGCCGCGCCTTCGCCGACCCCGAGAAGGGCGCGCCCGGTCAGGCGCTGTCGGCCATGCAAGGCCGCAAGCTGAAGGAGATCACCGCCAAGGCGAAGGGCGAGGAGCCGAAGCGGCGGTGGGGACGCAGCAAGACGTCTGGCTCGAATCGACCTCAGGATGACGGCGACACAACGGGGGAAGACTGATGTACGCTATCCTAGCCGGCTTTCGCCGCTTGGCGGATTTCAAAGGACGGGACAGGCGATCGCAGTTCTGGCCGTATGCCCTGACCGTTGTCGGACTGTCCTTCGTCGGGCTTTGGTTGGGTATGATCCCGACGATGACCGCCGTGTTTGAACAGGCGTCTGCGGCCGCAGCGACAAACCCCGAGGCGGCGACTGTCGTCAGCGGCCCGGGTCACTACTCGGTCGAAATCCACGACCCGACGTTCATGCCGGATATGGGCCCGTTTTTCATGGTTCTGAGGATCGGCGTGGCGGCGGTCGTGATCCTCTTGGCCGCCGCCGTGACGCGCCGTCTGCATGACACCGGCCGAGCGGGCTATTGGGGCCTGCCGCCTGTAGTGTTCCTGACGATCGGCCTGACGGCGTTTCCCGCCGTGATGACCAGCGTCATGCAGGAGGATGCGCTGAACATCGGCCTGTTCATGCTGCTGGTTCTCAACAACGTCCTCTACATGGCCAGCCTGATCGGTCTCGTCATCCTGCTTGTGCTGGACGGCAAGAAGACGGTGAACCGCTACGGTCCTCCGCCGGCTGGATCTTAGCCCGCCTCTTTCAACTGCCCCTCCAGCCCCTGTTCGCGCACCTTGCGGTACAGGGTGGAGCGGCCGATGCCGAGGCGGCGGGCGATTTCGGACATGTGGCCGGCGTAGACCTCGATGGCGTGCTGGATCAGGTCGCGTTCGATGTCTTCCAGGGTCCGCAGATGGCCGCGGTCGTCGAGGATGCGGATCGGTTGGTCCGGCAGGGGCGGCAGGTCGGCGTAGGAGGGCGCCTGAACTCGAGGCGCAGCCGTCGCCGCCTCCGGCATCGGCGCCACGACGCCCGAGATGGACGGGAAATCATAGGGTTGCAGGAAGGGCGAGTCGGCCAGGACGATGGCGCGGAACACCGCGTTCTCGAGCTGGCGAACATTGCCGGGCCAGTCGAAGGCCTGGAGCATGGCCAGGGTCTCGGGCGCGCAGCCCATGATCCGCTTGCCTTCCTCGGCGTTGAACCGGGCGATGAAATGATCGACCAGGGCCGGGATGTCCTCGCGGCGGTCGCGCAGGGACGGGGCCTCGATCGGGAAGACGTTGAGCCGGTAGAACAGATCCTCGCGGAAGGCGCCGTCCTTGACCTGTTGGGCGGGGTCGCGATTGGTGGCCGAGACGATGCGGACGTCGATCTTCACGGGCCGTTTGCCGCCGACCGGATCGATCTCGCTCTCCTGCAGGGCGCGCAGCAGCTTGACCTGGAGGTCCAGCGGCAGTTCGCCGATCTCGTCCAGGAACAGGGTGCCGCCGTCGGCCTCACGGAACTTGCCCAGGGTCTTGTCGACGGCCCCGGTGAAGGCGCCCTTCTCGTGACCGAACAGGATGGATTCCGCCAGATTGGCGGGCAGGGCGCCGCAGTTGACGGCGACGAAGGGCTTGCCGGCCCGGTCGCTGGCGCCGTGCAGGGCGCGGGCGATGACCTCCTTGCCGACGCCGCTCTCGCCGGTGATCAGGACGGGGATGGAGGATTTGGCCGCGCGGGCGCCGAAGGCCTTGACCATCCGCATGGGGGCGCTGTCGCCGATGATGTCGTCGAAGCTGGCGCGGCCTTGCGCGCGCTTGGTCAGCCGGCCGACCTCGGCGGTCAGTTGATCCAGCTTCAGGGCGTTGCGCACCCCGACCAGCAGGCGTTCCGGTCCGACCGGCTTGACGAAGAAGTCCTGAGCCCCGGCCTGCATGGCCTTGACCACGGTGTCGATGCCGCCGTTGGCCGTCAGGACGATGACCGGGGTGGTCACGCCCGCGCTGCGCAGCTCGGCCAGGCATTCCAGCCCCGACATCTCGGGCATGACCATGTCCAGCAGGATCACGTCGGCGCCGCCGCCGCGCGTCATCCGGTCGATGGCCTCGCCGCCGCCGGCCGCATGGACCACGGCGTGACCGTCGCGTTCGAGCACGGCCTGCAACAGGCGGCGCTGGGTCGGATCGTCATCGACGACCAGAACGGTCTTGGCCATGGGGTGTCCCTTGTCATCACCGAGGGGCCGCCGGTGATCCCGACTGGCCCGTTTCGGGACGATTTCTAGGGGGACGAGGTGAAAATCGGGTGAGAGGGCGTGGTGAGCGGGGGGTTAACGCGGCCGCCCTGTTTCACAAATGCTATCTGGTTGAGCCTGCAATCTTACACCTCCGACGACCAAGTCTGGCAGAGTCGCCTTAGTCGTGGCGACGCCTTTCGATATCTCAGCCTCGAGCTCGTCGGCGTCCGTCACACAATCGGTCGTATAGCGCGCGAGGCGTCGCCATTGGCCCATCTCATCCAGCCAATAGGCTGTGACGTTCCGGTTGGACGCCACAAGCAAGTCCTCCCGACCGTCACCGTTCAAGTCTTGCAGCCGCGCGGTGCAGGGGCGGCAGCTGTAGATAAGGTCATCGTGCTGCTTCAACTGCGTGATGAAGCTGGTCGGAATGGTCTGCCCGGGGACGGGTCGAATGCGGATGCCGGAAATCAGCTCGTCGCGCCCTAACGAGGGCGCGCCCAACGGATCAGTCCGCGCCTTGGCGGCGCGGGCCAGTCGTGCCGTCTCGGTGTCGCTCGACTTAGTCAACGTCTCGAGCGCAGCTATGCCGGCCTTGCCGCTGTCGAAGCGAAGGAAGTCGTAGTCGAAGTCGCTGGCTGCAACGTCGCCGCGCGCTACCCGCGCGACCTGGTCATTCACCGACATCCGGGCGGGATCGGCCAAGGGGCTGAATAGGGCCAGGATGACCGCGACCGACAGGACGGCGGCGAGGATATTGGTCGGCTCCAGCGGCTTCATCCAGGGGCCGGGCCGCACGGCGGCGAACAGATAGCCCAGGCCATAGACCGCGCCGACGACCGCGCAGGCCGTGGCGATGATCCGATCCGGCGTCAGCCCGTGCTGGCCGATGCGCAGCGCCAGTCCCCAGAAGGCCAGCCCTACCAGCGGGGCGATCAGGGCCGAGGCGACCCGGACGCCGTAGCGCAGCACCACCGGAGGCCGATGGTCAGGACGTCCGTCCTGATAGGCGGTGTTGATCAGCACGATCAGGGCCGCCGCCGCCGACAGGACCAGGGCCGTCGCGCTGCCCGTCTGCCACAGGCCGTCCAGCCCGGTGAAGGGCAGGGCCAGCAGGAAGCCGCCGACCAGCACGGTAATGACCAGCAGCAGCCAGGACAACAGCATCAGGGCCACGGTCCGCACGCCCCGGATCAGGCCATCGCGCACATCGGTCAGATGCACGGCTGTGGCGAAGGCCAGGCCGGTCAGGGGCAGGGAGAACCAGCTTTCTTGCAGCAGGTCGCTGAGGAAGCTGAGCCCGATGATCTTGAAAAGACTCGCCCCGAGCAGAAGCAGCAGCCAGAAGGCGCCGGCGAAGCCGATGGACAGCACGCCCTGCACCCCCGCCATCCAGGCGGCGTCGAAATAGGCGGGATAGGAGGCCGCCAGCCGGCGCTCACGATCCGCCGGCACGATCAGATGGTGGGCGATGAACAGGGCCGCCGCCGCGAAGACGAACAGGGGGAAGGTCGCCTCGCGGGCGCCGTCGGCCTGGCGGGCGATGTCGTGCCAGGCCAGGAAGGCCAGCGCCGCGCCCGCGATCAGGCTCCAGATCACATAGACCCACAGCCGCAGCTTGCCGACGCCGGACAGCAGGACGGCGGGCAGGAACAGGGCGGTCAGCAGGGCCGGCGCGAACAGGTCGGGATGGCGCTGCGACCAGCTGGCGCTGTCGCCCTCGGTGGCGCGCAGCAGCAGGTACAGGACGATGCCCTGCACCAGGCCGACCGCCAGGCGTACGATGGCGATCCGGCGGCGGTCGCCGTCCGGCGTGGCTCCGCCCCAGCCCGTGCCGAGAATATTCGCCGTTTCAGTGGTCATGACGCGCCCTTTTGCCCGGCTCGGGGCCCGAGTGGGCGACCAACCTGGGCGCGCCATCTAACCGAAGCGGGGGCGTTCAGGGAAGCGTCGCCTCGACCCGGCAGGCGCGGGCCAGATAACAACCGCGCGGGGCGAAATGGATGTGGACCTGGTCCAGGGCCGGATGGTCGAACGCCTCGGCCAGCCGCGCATCCAGATCGGCGCCGTCGATCACCAGCCCCTCCACCATCATGTTGCGCCGGTCATAGAGGCGCAGCGACAGCGGACGTTTGGTCAGCATCTCCGGCGCCGGCCCGGTGATCGGCGCCTGTTCCACCGCCGACTCGCGCACGAAAATCGGGCCGGCGGCGCGATAGGGCGAGGTCGGATCGGTCAGGTGGGCGTGATTGACCAGCACCAGCGCCTCTCCGGCGTCGGCGTCGCGCAGACTGACCCGGCAGGGGGCGCGGCCGGGGCCGTCGGCGACCCAGCGGCGCGCGCCGACGGCGGCTAAGTCATTATCGGACATGGCGAAATAGGGCGCGAAGGGCGCCAGGGGCAGAGCTTCGATACGATAGGTCATGAGGGATCTCCGGGGTAAGGCGATCTGCTTGCGATAATCCGCGCGCGTCGTCTGGCGGCTTGCGGCCGTTGCATCGGCCTCGTCGCGCCCCCACAAAGGCGGCATGAACGCCCCCTTCAAAGCCCCGCCCCAGTCAGCGCCCGTCGAAGCCCCGCTGTGGGACCTGACCGACCTCTATGGTTCGCGCGACGACGTCCGGATCGCCGCCGACCTGGCCAGGGCCCGCGCCCTGGTGGACGAGATGAACGGCCTGCAAGGCCGGCTGGCAGGGCAGGGCGGCGATCCCGCAGTCTTGGGCGCCGCGCTGGATCGGGCGATCAGCCTGTATGAACAGGCGTCGGACGTGCTGGGCGCCCTGGGCGCCTACGCCTTCCTGGCGGCGTCGACGGCGCGGGACGACGCGGGCGCGCAGGGGTTCGAGGCCGATGTGCGCGAGAAGATCACCGCCATCGCCACCCCGACCGTCTGGCTGACCCTGGAGATCAACCAGATCGACGACGCAGCGCTGGAGGCCGCCCTGACCGCCCACGCCGGCGCCGCCCGCTGGCGGCCGTGGCTGCGGCGGGTGCGAGCGATGAAGCCGCACGAGCTGTCGAGCGAGCTTGAGACCTTCATCGCCGAACGCGGCCCGATCACGGCCCAATGGCCGCGCCTGTTCGATGAGCAACTGGCGGCCTTGCGCGCCAAGGCGGGCAATGAAAGCCTGACCCTGGCCGAGGCCCTGAACCGGCTGTCGGACGCCAAGCCCGCGCGCCGCAGGGCCGCCGCCGAGGGCCTGTCGGAGGCCTTGGCCGCCCGCGCGCCCACCCTGGCCCTGGTGCTGAACACGGTCGCCGCCGACAAGGCGATGGAGGACCGCTGGCGCGGCTTCAAACGGCCCGCCGACGGCCGCCACCTGGGCAATGAGGTCGACGGCGAGGCGGTGGACGCCATGGCCGAGGCGGTGGCCGCCGCCTATCCGCAGCTGTCGCACCGCTATTATGCGCTGAAGGCCAAGGCCATGGGCAAGGCGCGGCTGGACCACTGGGACCGCAACGCCCCGATCGAGACCACCGCCCCGCGCGCCTTCACCTGGACCCAGGGGCGCGAGATCGTGCTGGACAGTTTCGCGGACCTGGGCGGCGAGTTCGCCGAACGGGCGTCGGGCTTCTTCGAAAAGCCGTGGATCGACGGCCGCGCGCGGCCGGGCAAACAGTCGGGCGCATACGCCCACCCGGTCACCGCGAACCGCCACCCCTATGTCTTCCTGAACTGGATGGGCGAGCGGCGCGACGTCCTGACCCTGGCCCATGAACTGGGCCACGGGGTGCACCAGACCCTGGCGGCGGACCAGGGCACGCTTCTGGCTGACACGCCCCTGACCCTGGCCGAGACCGCCTCCATCTTCGCCGAGGGTCTGACGTTTGATCGGCTGTTGGCGACGGCGCCCAAGCGCGAGCAGCGCGGCCTGCTGGCCGGGCGGATCGAGGACGGGCTGAACACCGTGGTGCGCCAGATCGCCTTCCACCGGTTCGAGACCCGGTTCCATGACGAGCGGCAGAAGGGCGAGGTCTCGCAGCAGCGGATCAACGAACTGTGGCTGACCGAGATGGGCGCCTCGCTGGGCCCGGCGGTGACGCTGAACTCCGGTTACGAGCACTGGTGGGCCTATGTCAGCCACTTCGTCCACTCGCCCTTCTACGTCTACGCCTATGCCTTCGGCGACCTGCTGGTGGCGGCCTTGATGGAGGCGCGGCGGGCCGATCCGACGGGGTTCACCCCCCTGTATCGCGACCTGCTGGCCGGGGGCGGGGCCAAGACCTATGTCGAGGCGCTGAAGCCCTTCGGCCTGAACCCGCGCGACCCGGCCTTCTGGAGCGTGGGCTGCAAGCGGCTGGAACGGTTGGTGGATCAGTTCGAAGCCCTGGGGTGAGGCTGGGGCGTGGGGCGGCGGGACCCTTTCGCCGTTCCCCGGTCCTAATCCCCCATTCCCGTCATCCTAGGCCTTGTGCCTAGGATCCATAAACACAGGCGTATGAAGTCTGCGCACCCCGTCCGACACCGGGCGTATGGATCCTAGGCACAAGGCCTAGGATGACGATTGGAGAGGGCGGACATGACGCGTGAGTGTGCTTGAGCGGCGCTCAACCCGCGCTATAGTCGCGTCAACGACAAGACCGAGGGAGCTCTCATGGCCAAGGCCCAAAACCCCGCCACCGCCGAAGCAGACGCCGACGCGTCCGCCTATGTCCGGGGCGGGATGCAGATCAATGAACAGGCGGCGACCTTCAAACTGTTCATGGACCTGGCCAAGTGGGGCTCGCTGGCCGTGGCCTGTCTGCTGGTCTTCCTGACCCTGTGGTTCCACCCGGGCGGCAGCTTCATGGCCGCCTTGATCGGCGCGGTGGTGCTGGGCGTCGTGGGCTTCGTCGCCCTGAAGCCCAAGGCCGACGCGGGGCACTAATTTCTTTCGTCATTCCGGGCGAAGGGCCGCTTGGCCCGTAGACCCGGAACCCAGCGGCGCCGAAGGCGAAATGGGGCCGCCGCACAATGACGAAAGGTGATTGCTTTGACGGCGCGCTCGGAAGGCGCCTAGTCTCGCGTCCCAAAGAAGAACAAGGGGATTCGCTTGGCCGTCGCTATCGCCGCCACCCGTGAACGTCGCGAAGGCGAGACGCGCTGCGCCGTCACGCCTGAGACGGTCAGGAAGCTGATCGCCCTGGGCGCGACCGTCACGGTCGAGGCCGGGACCGGCCTGGGTTCCTCCATTCCCGACGCGGACTATGTCGCCGCCGGCGCGGCAGTGAAGCCCGACACCCGCGCGGTGCTGGACGGCGCCGACATCGTGCTGAAGGTGCGCGGCCCCACCGCCCAGGAGACCAGCGCGCTCAAGCCCGGCGCCATCGTCATCGCCATGCTGGACGCTTGGCGCGACAAGGCCACCGTCGAGGCCCTGCGCGGCGCCAACGCCACCGCCTTCGCCATGGAGTTCGTGCCCCGCATCACCCGCGCCCAGGTCATGGACGTGCTGTCGTCCCAGGCCAATCTGGCCGGATACCGGGCGGTGATCGAGGCGGCCTACGCCTATGGCAAGGGCTTCCCGATGATGATGACGGCGGCCGGCACGGTCGCCGCCGCCAAATGTTTCGTCATGGGCGTCGGCGTCGCCGGGCTTCAGGCCATCGCCACGGCGCGGCGTCTGGGCGCCGTCGTCACCGCCACCGACGTCCGTCCCGCCACCAAGGAACAGGTCGAAAGCCTGGGCGCCAAATTCCTGGCCGTCGAGGACGAGGAGTTCAAGAACGCCCAGACCGCCGGCGGCTACGCCAAGCCCATGTCGACCGAGTACCAGGCCAAACAGGCCGAACTGACCGCCAGCCATTTGGTCAAACAGGACATCGTCATCACCACCGCCCTGATCCCCGGCCGCGCCGCGCCGGTGCTGCTGACGGCGGCCCATGTGGCCTCGATGAAGCCGGGCTCGGTCATCGTCGATCTGGCGGTCGAGGCGGGGGGGAATGTCGAGGGTTCGAAGCTGAACGAGGTCGTGACCACGGCGAACGGCGTGACCATCGTCGGCTGGTCCAACCTGCCCGGCCGCATCGCCGCCGACGCCAGCGCCCTCTACGCCCGCAATCTGGCGGCCTTCGTGGGGCTGATGATCAAGGACGGGGCTTTGGCCGTGGATCTGGAGGATGAGATCCTGAAGGCGGCCGTTGTGACGCACGGCGGGGCCGTGGTGCATGAGGGGGTAAGGGGATGATTACCGAGCTCAAAATCTATCTTGGTCTTTGCGTCGGGATGACCGTGGTCTTGGCCGGTCTAACGATTTGGCGGCCCGACGCAGACGCGCAAATGGCGGTGATCCTGGTGCCGTTCGTCATCCTGGCGGCGTTGGCGCGGTCCAACATACAACTCGCCAAGCGGATTGAGGTGCTGGAGGGTCAGCAGCGCGTTGGCGATCTCGAGCGATCTGAGGGCAGGATATAGGTCATGGAACACGTCGATCCCACCGTCTTCCGCTTGGCCATCTTCGTCCTGGCCATCTTCGTCGGATACTACGTCGTCTGGAGCGTGACGCCGGCCCTGCACACGCCGCTGATGGCCGTGACCAATGCGGTGTCCAGCGTCATCATCGTCGGCGGCCTGATCGCGGCGGCGGCCGTGTCGGGCGACGTCACCGGCCCCAGCGCCTGGATCGCCAAGGGCGCGGGCGTGCTGGCCGTGACCCTGGCCAGCGTCAACATCTTCGGCGGCTTCATGGTCACCCGGCGGATGCTGGCCATGTATAAGAAGAAGGAGCGGCCGGCTCCCAAGAGCGCGGCATGATCGATCCCGCCCAGATCGCCATCACCGGCTCCTGGATCGCCACCGGCCTGGGCTTCGGCCTGTGGCTGTACGGCTGGTTCGGGACCAAGATCCCGATCAAGCGCCAGCGGCTGCACGACTGCGGCATCGCCCTGGTCTTTTCGGCCATCCTGGTTCGGGTCGTAACCCAGGACCGGCCGTTGGGCGTCTTCGAATGGGCCCTGTTCTTCATCGGCCCGCTGTTCATCGCCGCCGCCCTGTGGCGGCTGGCGCGCACGTCTTGAGGGGAGAGGCGTGATGAACGCATCCTTGGCCGCACTGGCCTATCTGGTTTCCGGCGTCCTGTTCATCCTGTCGCTGCGCGGCCTGTCCAGCCCCGAGACCAGCCGTCAGGGCAACACCTTCGGCATGATCGGCATGGCCCTGGCCATCGGCGTGACCCTGCTGACCCTGGGGACCACCGGGGCGCTCGACACGGTGACCCTGGCCCTGATCGCGGGCGGGGTCGTGGTCGGCGGCGGGGCCGGCGCCCTGATCGCGCGGCGCGTGGCCATGACCGACATGCCCCAGCTGGTCGCCGCCTTCCACAGCCTGGTCGGCATGGCCGCCTGCCTGGTCGCCATCGGCGCCGTCTATGCGCCCGAGGCCTTCGGAATCCTGTCCGAGGACGGGACGGGCATCAAGACCCTGTCGATCATCGAACTCAGCCTGGGCGTCGCCATCGGCGCCATCACCTTCACCGGCTCGGTCATCGCTTTCGCCAAGCTGAACGGCAACATGTCAGGCGCGCCGATCATCCTGCCGGCGCGGCACCTGATCAATGTCGGCCTGGCCCTGGGCCTAGTCTTCCTGATCGGCATTCTGATCGGCACCGGCGGGGCGGCGACCTGGGCCTTCTGGGGCGTGTTCCTGATCGCCCTGGTGCTGGGCGCGACCCTGATCATCCCCATCGGCGGCGCCGACATGCCGGTGGTGGTGTCGATGCTGAACTCCTATTCCGGCTGGGCGGCGGCGGCCCTGGGCTTCACGCTCGAGAATATCGCCCTGATCATCACCGGCGCCCTGGTCGGGTCGTCGGGGGCGATCCTCAGCTACATCATGTGCAAGGGCATGAACCGCAGCTTCATCAGCGTCATCCTGGGCGGCTTCGGCGGCGCGGACGCCGCGGCCGGTCCCGCCGGCGCCAAGGAGACGCGGCCCGTCAAACAGGGCTCGGCCGAGGACGCCGCCTTCATCATGAAGAACGCCTCCAAGGTCATCATCGTGCCCGGCTACGGCATGGCCGTGGCCCAGGCCCAGCATGCGCTGCGCGAAATGGCCGACAAGCTGAAGGAGGAAGGGGTCGAGGTGAAATACGCCATCCACCCCGTCGCTGGCCGCATGCCCGGCCACATGAACGTCCTGCTGGCCGAGGCCAATGTCCCCTATGACGAGGTGTTCGAGCTGGAGGACATCAACGCCGAGTTCGCCACCGCCGATGTCGCCTTCGTCATCGGCGCCAACGACGTCACCAACCCCGCCGCCAAGACAGACCCGACCAGCGCCATCTACGGCATGCCGATCCTGGACGTGGAGAAGGCCGGGACGGTGCTGTTCATCAAGCGCGGCATGGGCTCGGGCTATGCCGGCGTCGAGAACGAGCTGTTCTTCCGCGACAACACCATGATGCTGTTCGCGGATGCGAAGAAGATGGTCGAGGGGATCGTGAAGGGGCTGTGAGCACCGAAGTCCGAACCTATGTGCGGTTCGTCTGCTTTCAGAACATCGGCCGTCAGCGCAGCCGCCTTGGATTGTTTAAGGCCATCGACGAAGCGGTGCAAAGCGATCACGCGCCGAGTTGGGCAGTGGTTGAGGCGCGAGCATTGAGCGCTTGGTTCAACGCGAATCTCGCCATTCCAAAAACCTTCTCAGCGGGCGGACATAAGGGCTACGGGCAACCCGGACTCTCCTGGTTCAAGCCTGTGGCCCAGGAGCACATCCGTCAGATGCACCGATTGAAGCTGGCCTTGGAGGCCTGCGGCATTCACGTCGAAGTCCTGACTACTCGCGATCCGGGCCTTGTTGTCTGGCAGGACGAGCATCAACTCGTCGCCGAGCCGCGGGGGCGGAAGTTCTGAGGCGCAGGTTCACGCCGCCTCGCTTACCGGTCGCAACGTCCCTGCCTCACGCATCAGCCTGTGCGCATTGATCGGATCGATGTCGCAGCCGTTGGGCCAGGTCGGGACGCCCATCTCGACGAAGACGCGGGCGAAGAAGACGGGGTCCTTCAAGGGTTCGGTCATCGGCCCCAGGGCCATGAATTCGCTCAGATCGATGACGCCAAGGGTGTCGTCGTCGAACACGATCTCCAGTCGGTGGTCGGCCAACGCCCGAACGCGGCGGGCCCGGACCATCTTGATCTCAGTCATCCGACAGACCCTCGATCCTGAATGTCGGCTGTCCCGACACGGCCAAATCCCAATTCCGCATCAGATCGACGCGGTTCTTCACCAGCCACTCTACCACATAGCGGGTTTCGCGTCGCGGCAGCCGACCGGCGATGACCTTGCCCGTCCTGATGTCGAACAGCGCTTCGGCGTCGCCGTAAAGAGCATGGAGGTGCGGCGGCGCATGATCGAAGAAGTTGATGCGCACCACGATGCCGAAGAAGATCGATATGATGGGCATGTCTCATGATTATCATAGGTTGTGTTTATGTCTAGTTTTGATGGCGTAGTCGCCGCCGACATCATCCGCCTGCTCGACCTCCAGCCCCATCCCGAGGGCGGGCATTATCGCGAGACCTTCCGCGATCCACGCACGGTCGAGGGGCGGTCGGTGGGGACGGCGATCTATTTTCTGCTGGCGGCAGGCGAACGGTCGCACTGGCACAGGGTGGACGCGGCCGAGATCTGGCATTTCCATGCGGGCGCGCCTCTGGCGCTGGAGATCGAGGGGCAGGGCGTCGTGACCTTGGGCGTCGACCTGGCGGCGGGGCAGAGGCCGCAGGCGGTGGTTCCGACCGGGGCGTGGCAGGCGGCGCGAAGCCTGGGCGACTGGACCCTGGTCGGATGCACGGTCGCGCCGGGGTTCGAATTTGCCGGTTTCGAGCTGGCGCCGGATGATGGGCCGCCTCAGGAGGGGTGATCATGGCCAGCGCGCCCCAGACTCGTTCGGTGAAGACCCGACCGACCGACGCCTCTGTCGATGACTTCATCGCCGCTGTCGAGGACCCGCGCCGACGGGCCGACGCCGGGGTCGTGTGCGCCCTGATGGCCGAGGTGACCGGCGAGCCGGCGGTCATGTGGGGATCGTCCATCGTCGGCTTCGGCCATACCGACGGGCCGACCGGCGACTGGCCGCTGATCGGCTTCTCGCCCCGCAAGGCCAACCTGGTCCTCTATGTCGCCGGCTTCCCAGGGCGGGAGGATTTGGTGGCGAAGCTGGGCAGGGTGAAGACCGGCGTGGGCTGTATCTACGTCAACCGGCTGGACCAGGTGGATGGCGCGGTGCTGCGCGACCTGTGCGACCAATCCGTGGGGGCGATGCGCGCCCGCCATCCGGGGTGACGAGGGCCGTCCAGCCCATCGTCTCGCCAACCGCTGAAACCCCTATCGCCCGAACGTGACCAGCGCTATCACGCATCCGTGAACGCCCTGTCCAAACCCGTCCCCGTCGCTCATCGCCGTTTCGAGGCCTTGGATTCCCTGCGCGGGGTGTGCGCCATTCTGGTCGTCATGTTCCACATGCCGGTGGCCAGCCATTGGCGGACCTGGGACTTCATTCAGCACGCCTATCTGTTCGTCGATTATTTCTTCGTCCTGTCGGGCTTCGTCATCGCCCATGCCTATGCCGAGCGGCTGAAGACGGGGGCGGACGCAGGGCGGTTCATGGTGCGGCGGTTCGGGCGGATCTGGCCGATGCACGTGTTGATGCTGGCGGCCTATGTCGGGTTGGAGCTGGCGCGGCTGGTCTTCCATTTCGATAGTGCGGCGCCGTTTACTGGGGACCGGTCGGTGTGGGCCATCTTCACCAATCTGGCCCTGGTTCAGGCCTGGCACGTCCATCCGCATCTGACCTGGAACGGGCCGTCGTGGACGCTGAGCGCGGAATGGGCCTGTTATCTGATCTTCGCCGGCCTGGTGCTGGTCGCGCCCAAGCGGTTCCGTTGGATCGGGCTGGTTCTGGCCATCGTCGGCGGCGTTCTGGTGGTCAGCTACGCCCGGCGCTGGATGAACACCACCTATGATTTCGCCGTGCCGCGCGCGGTCTATGGCTTCTTCCTGGGCTGCCTGTTGCAGGGTCTATGGATGAACATCCCGCGCCTGAAGGGACTGGCCGCCACGGGGCTGGAGATCGCGGCCGTCGTCGGAACTTGCGTCTTCGTGGCCTGGGCCCAGGGGCCGGTGACGGTGGCTGTGACCCTGGTCTTCGTCGCCCTGGTCTGGGTGTTCGCGGGCGAGGAAGGGCGGGTGTCGCGGCTGCTGGATCATCCGGCGCTGGTGACCCTGGGGCGCTGGTCCTTCGCCATCTACATGGTCCACATGTTCATCCTGACCGTGATGCTGATCATCGCGCGCAAGCTGGACTGGATGCCGGGTGGACGACGCGTCGATTTCGGCTCGGTCTGGCTGAACGACCTGTTCGCGCTGGGCCTGTTCGGCTTCATCGTCGTGATCGCGGTCGTGGCGCACAATCGGGTCGAACGGCCGGCCCAGCGCCTGATCGACCGCTGGACCAAGCCGAAAGCCGCCTGAGTTCAGGCCGCCATCAGCCAGGGCGTTTCCGGGTCCGACCGGGCCTCGTCCCACAGGGCGTCCTCGTCCGAATAGCGGGCGATGGCGGCGGCGGAGATGACGTCCACCACCTGTTCCTCCAGCCGATCCCAGATGACGGCCAGGTCCGACGAGCCGTCGGCCTCGCACGGGACGATCAGATAGCGGTTGGCGTTGACGGCGCGGGTGGGTTGGAAACGAGCCATGTGATGATCTCCTGAAGCGGTCGGCCTCTTGTCGATGAGGATGTTATGGTGCACTGATGCGTCAGAAACGGACGTATCATTCAGGAGCGACGGTGAGACACGACAAGGCGGCCATGGTGATCGACCTGGCGCGGCGGCTGGCCGCCAGCGCCGAAGGCCTGACCCTGGACGAGATGGCGCGCGACATGCGCGTCAGCCGCCGCACCGCCGAGCGGATGCGCGACGCCGTCTTCATGCTGTTTCCCACGGTCGAGGAGGTGTCGGACCCGCCGTCGAAACGCTGGCGCATCCGCGGCGGGCTGTCGGCCTTCGAACAGGCGCCGACCTCGACCGAGATGCTGGAACTGTCAAAGGCGGCCACGGCCCTGCGCGCGGCGGGCGAACCGGCGCGGGCGGCGGCGCTGGAAGGGCTGGAGCGCAAGCTGAAGGCGGCGATGCGCTCCACCACCCTGAACCGGATGGCCCCGGATCTGGAGGCCCTGGTGCGGGCCGAGACCATCGCTGTCCAGGCCGGACCGCGCCCGTCGGCGGACGAAGGCCTGCTGACCGCCATTCGCGGGGCGGTGCTGGCGCAACAGCCGCTGGGCTTCACCTATTCCCGGCCGGGCGCCGAACCGCGCCGCCGCACCGTCGCCCCGTGCGGCGTCATGTTCGGCCGCGCCAACTATCTCGTCGCGGCCGACCGTGAGACGGGCCGTATCCAGACCTTCCGCCTGGACCGGATGAGCAGCGTCGCCCCGCAGGACGGGGTGGCGGTGCCGCCCGCCGACTTCGACCTGGGCGTCTTCGCCAGCCAGTCGTTCGGCATCTATCAGGACGAGATCGAGGAGGTGGTGCTGCGCATCGCCCCCGAAGGCGCGGCCGAGGCCAAGAGCTGGCGCTGGCACCCCACCCAGACGTTCGAGGATCAGGCGGACGGCGCGGTCATCGTGCGGTTCCGGGCCTCGGGCATGCGCGAACTGGCCTGGCACCTGTTCACCTGGGGCGAACAGGCGGTGATCCTGGCGCCGGAACGGCTGAAGGCGGTCATGGCCGGGGAACTGGCGGCGGCCGGACGCGCTCTGGACGCGGCCCGCGGATGAACAAGGCTTAAGGTGACGCCGACGCCGGCCGTCGCTATCGCGGTTCCGCCCCTATCGGAGATCGTCATGCGTCTGAAGTCGGCCCTCATATCCTGCGCCCTCGCCGGCCTGTCCGGTCTCGCCGCCTGCGCCACGCCCGCCGCCGCTCCGTCGCCCGTCTCCTTGTCGCAGGTCGCAGCCGAGCAGGGACCGGTGGCCGTTTCGGTGGTGCGCGACGGCGACCGCTGGACGGCGGACTATGTGCTGGACCGCGACGCCCCGGCCTGGGCCTTCTTCCGGTCCGCCCTGTTGCGCGAGACGCGCCAGCCCTGGCGACCGGCCTGGTGGCGGGTCGAGACCCCCGGCGTGGTGCTGGAGCGGATCGGCGACTATGATGTGCTGCGCTCGCTGGATGGCGGGCCTGTCCCCCGTCGCGTCCGCATCATCATGACGCCGCAGGAAGGGGATCTGGAGGCCCAGTATGATCCGGCCCTGATGTTCTCGGACGGAACGGTGGCCCTCTATTCCGGCCAGTTCGACCTCTTTCCGCTGACCGGCGCCGGCGCCGCTCGCGACCTGCCGCGCGATCTGAACGGCGTCGATGTGCCGGGCGGTCCGGCCCGGATCACCTGGCGGGACCGGGCCGGTCCCGTCCTGTTCAAGGGCGACCGCAAGGCCGAGGTCACGGCCCTGGACGTCGACACCTATGTCCTGTTCGGCGAGGCCTCGACCCGTCTGGGCGACGGGGTCGCCACCGTGATCGACCCGGGTCTGCCGCGCTGGCTGGGCGACGAACTGGGCGGTTTCACGCCCCGCGTCATGGCCTATTACGCCTCCCGGCTGGGCCAGGCCAAGGGCGACACCCCGACCCTGATGGTCAGCTGGACCGGCCCGACGGACTCGATCACCAGCATGGGCGGCAGCGTCCTGCCCGGCCTGATCTCGATGAATTTCGAGGGGGAGGGGATTGTGGACCCCGACGCCCGCGTCCTGGCCCGCGCCCGCTGGTTCATCGGCCACGAGGCGGCGCATTTCTGGCTGGGGTCGCAGGGGCTGAAATATCAGTACGCGCGCGAAGCCTGGATCACCGAGGGCGGCGCTGACCTGATGGCCGTGCGCGCGCTTCAGGCCCTGGATCCCGCCTATGACGCGCATGCCGAATTGCAGCGCGAGGTGGATGACTGCGCCCGGCTGGCCGCCGGCAAGGCGGTTTCGTCGGCCGCACAGAGGGGTGAGCACCGGGCCTATTACGCCTGCGGCGCCGTCTGGGGCATGGTCATCGAAGCCGCCCAGCGTCGAGCCGACGGCGGCGACTTCTTCGACGTGGTCGCCGGGTTCCAGCGGCGGGACAATGAGGATGGAATCCTCAGCCGCGACGAATGGTTGGGCGAACTGACCCGCCTGTCGCGCGACCCCACCCTGGCCAATGATGTCTCGATCATGCTGGACCAAGGCGTCGCCGATCCGTCGGCCGTCATCGCCCGCCTGTTCCAGCGCACCGGCGTGGGCTTCCGGTTGGAGGACGGGCGGGTGATCCTGACCTGACGGTTTGACGCGGATCAAGGCGCGACGGGCCCGAAAGGCGCATCCAGGCTGTGGCAACAAGGAGCATCGCCATGACCTATGCGAGCCTGATGGTCTATGTGGACGACGAGGCCGACAATGTCGCGCGGATCGGTTTCGCGCGGGACCTCGCCGCCATTCATGACGCGAGCCTGATCGGCATATCCGTCAGCGAACCGGAGCCTCCCCTGGTGGACGCCTATGTCGCCGGCGGCATGGCGGGCGAGATACTCACCCTGCGGCGGGACCAGGCGGACGGCGAATTGTCCGCCGCCAAGGCCCGTTTCCTAGAGGCGATGAAGGACACCGGCATCACGCATGAGTGGAGGGCCGAGACCGGCTATCCCGCCTCCTGCGTCTCGCACCATGCGCGCGCGGCGGACCTGATCCTGGTGGGCCGTGACGCCGGGCGTCTGCCCTATCGCGCACCGGACGCCGGCGACCTGATCATGAACATCGGCCGACCGGTCCTGGTCGCGCCGCCCCGGGCCTCGGCCGCGCCGGTCGACGGCGTCGTCCTGGTGGCCTGGAAGGAAGGCCGCGAGGCCCAACGCGCGGTCGCCGCCGCCCTGCCGCTGCTGAAACAGGCGCGCGAGGTCAAGGTGGTCGAGATCTGCGCCTCGACCGACGCCGCCGCTGCGGCCGCCCGCGTCGCCGACGTGGCCGCCTGGCTGCGACGCCACGGCGTCGTCGCCGAAAGCGAGGCCAAGGTGCGGGATGAACGTCCCGCGGGCGACCGTATCCTGGCCCTGGTCGAACAGATGGGCGCCAATCTGATCGTCTCCGGCGCCTGGGGCCATTCGCGGATGCGGGAATGGGTGCTGGGCGGCGTGACCCAGGCCCTGCTGAACCGCAGCCAGTCCTGGCTGCTGCTGAGCCACTGAGGCCTCAGCGGTCTTCGCGAGCGTGGAAGATGCGGGCGACCACGACGACGTCCGCATCGACGCGATATTGGACGACATAGCCGCTGTCGCCGAAGGGGATGTAGAGGTGGCGTAGACCGTCCAGGTCGATCCCGATCATCGGTGTGTCCGCCAGCCGGCCTATGGACCTGGTGATGATATGGCCTGCTCGTCGGGCGGCGTTTGGATTGACGCCCCGCAGAAAGCCGATGACCCGTCGGCGATCCTGAATCGCATCGGGCGACAGCCGTATCTTCAAGCCTTGGCCTTCAACATGGCCTCGATCTCAGCCTCGAAATCCGCCGCCCAGTCTTCGAATTCTATGAACTTGCCGGTGCGGTCGTATTCAGCCAGCCGACGTTTGGCCTCGGTGGTGTCGTAAGGCGTGGTCGGAGGCCAAGGCTCTGGGTTGTCCACGACGAAGGCGGCGTCCTTCTCTCGAACTTCGAAGTCGCCGGAGGCGTCGTCACGCCCGCTCGCGAGCGCCTTGTCGAGAATCGCGACAGCATAGGCTTCCGGCTCCATGCCCGCCTCACGCGCAGCTGCCGTGAGCCGCTCAAGCGCCTCGTCGGTCAGGGGCAGGGTCAGGACATGATCGGCCATGATCCAAGCATGTCACAACTATGAGTAGTTGTGAACTCACATCGCTGCGAACGGATAGGGGCTGACCGATTTGGACCAGTCGTCCACGGCCAGGGGCCGGTCGATCGGTGCGGCGGCGCGTTCGGCGCAGGGGTGGCGGTGGCACAGGCGGCAGGCGGGGCCGATGGGCGTGACCTCGGGCCGCTCCAGATCCAGGCCGTGGGCATAGGCCAGGCGGGGGGCGTGGCGCAGCTCGCAGCCCAGGCCGACGGCCAGGTCGTGGGCGTCGCCATAGCCGTCGTGGCCCTGGCGTTCCACTGTGCGGGCGATGGTGAACCAGCGGCCGCCATCGGGGGTCTCGATGATCTGGGTGATGATCCGGCCCGGCGTGCGGAAGGCGGAGTGCAGCCGCCAGCGCGGACAGGCGCCGCCGAAACGCGAGAAGGGAAAGGCGCCCGCCGCATAGCGTTTGGAGATATTGCCCGCCTGATCGACCCGCATCAGGAAGAAGGGCACGCCCCGCGCCGTCGGCCGCGACAGGGTCGTCAACCGATGCGCCGCCTGTTCGTAGCTGACCCCGAACCGGGCCTGGAGCCGCGCCAGATCATATCCGGTCTCTTCCGCCGTGCGCTGGAAGGCGGCGTAGGGCATCAGGATGGCCGCCGCTAGGGTATTGGTCAGGGCGACTTTCAGCAGGGATCGCGTCGGGGCGTCCGGGGCGTTCGCGGCCTGGACCATGTCGTGCAGGGCCGGGCCGTGTTCGACCAGGGCCAGCTGATAGGCGATGGCGAAGGCGCGCGACGACGGCCCCAGGGTCTCGGACAGCAGCAGACGGCGGCGGTGCAGGTCATAGCGCCGGGTCCATTCCACCATGACCTCGGCCGGCAGGGTGCGGACGCCCAGATCGTGTTTCGCCGCCAACCGTTGGCGGGCCGCCGGTTCGAAGCCGTCGGCGTGGGCGGGCGCCTCGGCCGCAAGGGCCTCGGCCAGGGCCTCGCCCATCTGGTCCAGTTCGGGGAAGTGGTTGCCGCGCGACTGGATGTATTCGCGCACCCATTCGGCCGGGCTGGTCTCGACCAGGCCTTCGCCGTTTTCGGTGGCGGCGCGGGCCCGGGTGCGGCCGTCGTCGAAGGCTTGATATAGTCGCAACAGTGCGTCGGCGACGCCCGGCGCCTCCTCCAGCAGTTGCACCAGTTCGTGGCGGGGCAGGGACAGGCCCTTGAACAAGGGGTCGGTCAGAACCTCGCCCAGCCGCGCCTCGTCCGCCGCGCCGCCCTGGTTCAGGCTGCGCAGATCGACGTCATAGGTCTCGGCCAATCGCAGCAGCAGCTGGGCCGAAACGGGCCTCTGATTCCGCTCTATGTGATTGAGATAGCTGGGTGAAACGCCCAGGTCGGCCGCCATGGCCGTCTGGGTCAGGGCCAGGTCGCGCCTCAGCCGCTTCAGCCGTGCGCCGAGGAAAAGCTTGCGATCGGCGGCGATTTCCATGGTCGGAGAATGTCACATTATGACTGACTATGCAAAGTCATGATGTGACAAACTGACATCAATGATCGGCGCGATCCTGTGTCATTCGTGACTTTAGCGTGTTCTTGTCCCTGAGACGGCGGCTGCGGCCGCGCTATTCAGAGACCGAGTTCGACCATGACCACCTTCGCCGATCTGGTTCCTTCGCCCGCCGGCCGTTTCGACGGCATCGAGCGCCCCTACACCCCGGAAGACGTCCTGCGCCTGCGCGGATCGGTGCCGGTCACCCACACCCTGGCCGAGCGCGGCGCCAATCGCCTGTGGCAGTTGCTGCACGACGAGCCCTTCATCAACGCCCTGGGCGCCGTCACCGGCAACCAGGCCATGCAGATGGTCCGCGCCGGGCTGAAGGCCATCTATCTGTCCGGCTGGCAGGTCGCGGCCGACGCCAATACGGCCGGCGCCATGTATCCGGACCAGTCGCTGTACCCGGCCAACGCCGCGCCGGAACTGTGCCGCCGCATCAACCGCACCCTGCAGCGCGCCGACCAGATCGAGCACGCCGAAGGCGGCGCCAAGCGCGACTGGTTCGTCCCCATCGTCGCTGACGCCGAGGCCGGCTTCGGCGGGCCGCTGAACAGCTTCGAGATCATGAAGGCCTTCATCGAGGCGGGCGCCGCCGGCGTCCACTTCGAGGACCAGCTGGCGTCGGAGAAGAAGTGCGGCCACCTGGGCGGCAAGGTGTTGATCCCGACTCAGGCGCATGAGCGCAATCTGGTCGCCGCGCGGCTGGCCGCCGACGTCATGGGCACGCCGACCATCACGGTCGCCCGCACCGACGCCGAAAGCGCCCAGCTGATCACCTCGGACATCGACGAGCGCGACCAGCCCTTCATCGATCGCGACAACCGCACGCCCGAGGGCTTCTTCCGCCTGAAGGAAGGCACGGGTCTGGATCATTGCATCGCGCGCGGCCTGTCCTATGCCAACATCGCCGACCTACTGTGGTGGGAGACCAGCCATCCGGACCTGGACGACGCGAAGAAGTTCGCGGAAGCCGTGCAGAAGAAGCATCCGGGCAAGCTGATGGCCTACAACTGCTCGCCCTCCTTCAACTGGAAGGCCAAGCTGGATGACGCCACCATCGCCAAGTTCCAGCGCGAGCTGGGGGCCATGGGCTACAAGTTCCAGTTCGTGACCCTGGCCGGCTTCCACGCGCTGAACAACTCGATGTTCGAGCTGGCGGACGGTTATCGCGATCGCGGCATGGCGGCCTATTCGGAGCTGCAGCAGCGGGAGTTCGCCAACGAATCCATCGGCTACACCGCCACCCGCCACCAGCGCGAAGTCGGCACCGGCTATTTCGACCAGGTCGCCACGGTCATCTCCAACGGCACGTCTTCGACGACGGCGCTGAAGGACTCGACCGAGACCGCCCAGTTCACCCACGCGGCTTAACCCCAAAAAGGAACCGCCCAAATGGAACCGCTGACCCGAACCGAAGCCATTATAGACTTCTGCCTGGCGCCCCTGGCGCTGGACGCCGGCGCCGAGGCGGAACGCGAGGTGCGCCGTCGCATGACGCACGTGCTGCGGACCTATCAGGCCAAGGTCGCCAATCCGATCGCCGTGGACTTCTCGTCCATGCCGTCCCAGGTGATCAATGAGGCGGCTCACGGCTACGAATAGGCGCGCGTCGGAAATGGAAAGGCCCGCCCCGAGCGATCGGAGCGGGCCTTTTTTCGTCGTGTCGTCCCGGGTGTCAGCTCGACGGGGTTGGCGCCGACGACGGCGTCAGGGTCACCTGAACCGGGGTCTGGCTCGGACGATCCGGCGGTTCAGCGCCGGCGTCCAGCAGTTCGCCGACCGAAACCTGGGGCGAGATCACGGCCTGGGTGGCGCAGGTGGCCAGGTCGCGCGCGATGTGGCGGCCAAGGCAGAACATGTCCTCATAGCTCGGACGCGATGCCGCCAGGCACTGGAACAGCATCAGCTTGGACATGTTCAGGCAGAATTCGCTGTTGGTCTCGACCACGAGTGCATCGGTATTGGCGCGCGCCTCATCGCCTGCCGCGCCGAGGGAGGCCAGGGCGGCGATCGCCAGGGAGCGGGTTACGGCCGGCGTATAGGGCGGCGCCTTGCGCGACGCTTCGACGTCCAGCCCGCGGCCGGTGTTGGCGGCGGTGAACAGACGGCTGGATTCCTCCGCCGACGGCAGCATCGTCGCCGCCGACAGGGTCTTGGCTCCCTCCAGTCGCACTTCGCGGTTCGGGATATGGGTGACGGCCCAGCGGCGGCGCGGATCACGGCGTTCCTGCACCGTATAGGCGTCGGCCTCCACGGCTTCGGCGATGGCCCGGATTGCGGTCGCGTCCTTGCCGATGGTCGCCGCGATCAGGCCGGCGGCGGCGTCGGCGCCGGGCAGTGTGGCGGCATAGGCCGGATCTGCAACGATGCGCGCCACCATTTCCTGACGCTGCACCGGATCCACGGCGAACTGACGTACGCCGGCGACGAATTCGGGCGACTGCAGCGCGATGATGGATCCGTAGGCGATCAGCCCACGCGACAACTGGGCGGGTTCATAGGCCGAGCCTTTGCGGATCGCCGCCTGAATGGATTCCGCGTCCGGGAAGCCGCCCGGCTGGATGGTCTCGGCCTCCCGCAGGAAGGCCACATAGATGGAAGCGGCCTGGGCCACGCCTTCGTTCAAGGTGACGGGCGGCGGCGGGGGAGGAGTAGGAGGCGGAGCCGCCTCGGGTTCCTTGGTGCTGCAGCTCGCCAGGAAGGCGGCTGCCGCGAGGGCGGCGATCGACAGGCCGCGGGTCATGAAGGCCTTGGGCATAGGGGCACGTCCACAGATACTGAAAGCCCCGGCAAGGGGCGCGTACTTGAAGGCGCTTATAACGTGCCGAAAGCGGTTTGCCGAAGATTAATCGAACAACTTCGATACGGATTCTTCGTTGGCGATCCGGCGGATAGCTTCACCGATCAGCGGAGCCACGGAAACCGTGCGGATTTTGGAGCAGTTCAAAACTTCGTGGGGCTGTTCGATCGAGTCGGTGATCACCAGTTCCTTCAGCGGACCGTCCGTGATCCGCTGCACGGCCGGGCCCGACAGGACGCCGTGGCTGATATAGGCCGAGACCTCGGTCGCGCCCTGATCCATCAGGGCCTTGGCCGCATTCACCAGGGTGCCGCCGGAATCGACGATGTCGTCGAACAGGATGCAACGACGGCCTTCTACGTCGCCGATGATGTTCATGACCTCGCTCTCGCCCGCCTTGGGACGGCGTTTGTCGACGATGGCCAGGTCGGCGTTCAGACGGCTGGCCAGCGAGCGGGCCCGCACCACGCCGCCGACGTCGGGCGAGACGATCATCAGGTCGTCACCGCGCGAATAATGTTCGCGGATGTCCTGGGCCAGGACCGGGGTGGCCACCAGATTGTCGGTCGGAATATCGAAGAAGCCCTGAATCTGGCCCGCGTGCAGATCCATGGTCAGCACCCGGTCCGCGCCGGCGCGGGTGATCAGATTGGCCACCAGCTTGGCCGAGATCGGCGTGCGGCCGCCGGTCTTCCGGTCCTGACGGGCATAGCCGAAATAGGGCATGACGGCCGTGATCCGCCGGGCGGAGGCGCGCACCAGCGCATCCGTGATGATCAGCAGCTCCATCAGATTGTCGTTGGCCGGATAGCTGGTCGACTGAAGGATGAAGACGTCCTCGCCGCGGACGTTCTCCTCGATGACGGCGAAGACCTCGTTGTCGGCGAAACGCTTGACCTGGGCCTTGGTCAGCGGTCCGTCCAGGTGGTCCGCGATGGCCTGGGAAAGGGCCCGGTTGGAGTTGCCTGAGAGCAGCTTCATCGGCTGGTCATCCTTTCGCCGTCATCCGACCCCCATGAACGGCGGTCGGTTGGCGCGCTCTTTACCAGCGGAGCCGGGCAGGGCAAGTCGTGGACGGAGAGTTTTCGTCGGCATGGCGTGTCCCGGTCGTGGGTGCTAGAGATCGCCGCGTTCGTTTCCGGAGGCTTGGCCGCAAGCCGGTCTCCGCTCGTCATGGGGTCGTCCTTGTCCGTTTCTAAGTTCCGTTCCGGCCTGGTGCTGATGGCCGCGGCGGCCGCCGCTCTGACAATTTCGGGTTGCGCCGGCAATAAGCGTCCCAAGCTGGCCTATGAAGAGCGGCCGGTCGAGGCGCTCTACAACACCGGTTATCAGCGTCTGGAACAGAAGCGCTGGGCCGACGCCGTCGACTATTTCCAGGAGGTGGAACGCCAGCACCCCTATTCGGACTGGGCGCGTCGTTCGATCCTGATGCAGGTCTACGCCTACTACCAGAACAACAATTACGCCGAAGCCATCGCGGCCTCGGACCGGTTCATCTCCCTGTTCCCCGGCAATCCGTCGGCGGCCTACGCCTTTTACATGAAGGCGGTTTGCAATTTCGAACAGATCACCGACGTGGGCCGCGACCAGGGCTACGCCAACGCCGCTCTGGCGGGTCTGAAGGACGTCGCCCGCCGCTATCCGGGCACCCCCTACGCCACCGACGCCGCCGTCAAGATCGACATGGTCAACGACCAGCTGGCCGGCAAGGAAATGAACATCGGCCGCTATTATCAGCGCGCCAACCAGCCGCTGGCGGCCCTGAACCGCTACAAGGCCGTCATCGCCAACCCCGAGTTCCAGCGCACCTCCCACACGCCCGAGGCCCTGTATCGTCTCGTCGAGGTCAATCTTCAGCTGGGTCTGAAGGAAGAGGCGACCCGCAACGGCGCCGTTCTGGGCTACAACTTCCCCGGCAGCCCCTGGTACGCCGAGGCCTACGCCCTGCTGACCGAAAACGGCCAGGCCCCGGAAAAAGCCCCCGAGGCCAAGCGCGAATCCTGGCTGCAACGGATCATCCCGGGCTGATCGTCCAGGAGGGGCGGGGAAATAACCTTGTGTATCCCTGCGCATCTCTCGATTCTGTCGGCGTGATCCTGATTCGTTCCACCGGCGACCGACTCCCATGCTGACCGCCCTTTCCATCCGCGACGTCGTCCTGGTCGACGTGCTGGATCTCGACGTCGAGACCGGCCTGACCGTGCTGACGGGCGAGACGGGGGCGGGCAAGTCGATCATTCTGGACGCCCTGGGCCTGGCCCTGGGCGGGCGCGGCGACGCGGGCCTGGTGCGAAACGGCGCCAAACAGGCTGTGGCCACCGCCATCTTCAGCGCCCCGGACGACCCGGACCTGCTGGCCCTGATCGCCGACAAGGGATTCGAGGTCCAGCCGGGCGAGGACCTGATCCTGCGCCGGGTGCTGAACGCCGACGGCCGCAGCCGGGCCTATGTCAACGACCAGCCCGCCGGGGTCACGGCCCTGCGCGAGATCGGCGCCGCCATGGTCGAGGTTCACGGCCAGCATGAGACCGTCGGCCTGCTGGACTGGCGCACCCACCGGGGCCTGCTGGACGCCTATGGCGGGCTTCAGCCCCAGCTCCAGGCCGTCGCCGCCGCCTCGACCAAGCTGAAGGCCGCCGAGGCCAAACTGGCCGAGCTGAAGGCCCAGGCCGCCGACGCCGCCGCCCGCGTCGAGGAAATCACCCTCAACCTGTCCGAACTCGACGCCCTGGACCCCCGCGCCGACGAGGAGACGGAACTGGCGGGCGAACGCGCCCTGCTGGGCGCCGCCGAAAAAGCCATCGCCGATCTGGCCGACGCCCGGACCCAGCTGGGCGGCGACAAGCTGAGCCAGAAACTGGGCGCCGCCCTGCGCGCCGTCGAACACGCCCGCCAGCGCGCCGGCCAGGCGGGGGCCGAGGGCGACCACCCGGTCATCGTCAAACTGTCCGCTGCCGTCGAGGCCATCGACCGCACCATGGTCGAGGCGGCCGAGGCGGTCGCCGCCGTGGACGCCGCCGCCGACGCCTTCGACTATGAGCCGGGCCGCCTGGACAAGGCCGAGGAACGGCTGTTCGCCCTGCGCGCCGCCGCCCGCAAGTTGAACACCACGGTCGACGCCCTGCCGTCGCTTCGCATCCGCCTGCGCGAACAGCTGCGCCTGATCGAGGACGGGGAGGAGGCCCTGGCCAATGCGGGCCGCGAGGCCGCCGAGGCCGCCGAAGCCTACGACCTGGCGGCCACCTTCCTGACCTCCGCGCGCGAGGCGGCGGCCGACCGCCTGACCGCCGCCGTCATGGGCGAACTGGGTCCGCTGAAGCTGGAGCGCGCCCGTTTCCGCGTGGCGCTGGAGCCGATCGAGGGCCGGCGCGGCCCCGACGGGGTCGAGACCATCCGCTTCCAGATCGCCACCAACGCCGGAACCGACTTCGGCCCGCTGGACGCCATCGCCTCGGGCGGCGAACTGGCCCGGTTCGCCCTGGCCATGAAGGCCGCCCTGGCCAGCCGCGAGGACATGCGCCAGCCGGTCATGATCTTCGACGAGGTAGACCAGGGCGTCGGCGGCGCCGTGGCCGAGGCCGTCGGCTCGCGCCTGAAACGCCTGTCCACCGGCGCCCAGGTCCTGGTCGTCACCCACAGCCCCCAGGTCGCCGCCCGCGGCCACGCCCACTGGAAGGTGATGAAGGCCGACCACGAGGGCACGACCACCACCACGGTGGTGGCCCTGGACGACGCGCGCCGTCAGGAAGAGATCGCGCGGATGCTGTCAGGGGCGGAGATCACCGATGAGGCGAGGGCGGCGGCGCGGGCGTTGATCGGGTAGGGGCGTTGGGAACGACTGTTCGCGGCTTTTGAGCCATCGCGGCAGTTGACGATTTCCCTTCCGACAGATCAGCGATTTGGTCGTAGCTGTTGTGAGGTGCTTATCTTTCCGCGAGACTGATGGTAGAATTGGGCATGCAGCTTCAGTGGGATGAGCATTTCCTAGAGATCGTGGTACCGGCTTGGCAGGATTACTTGGGTGCCGAGACGAATCTATCAAGCGCGATCAATGGAGAGAATGATACTCTGAAAAGAGCGGCTCGATATCGGGCTCTCCGCTTCGGGGGCGCCGCTAGCTTCTACGTTCACCACTTTGCTGAGATCGTTCAACGCGCCCGGCCTGATTGGCTGCCGCACACGGTTACCGATCTGGGAACGATCAGAACTTGGGTCGCCGGACATTGCACTGCGCTTCGGTCGGACACACTCGTCACGGACGTGAAGCTCATCCATGATGTTGCGGACGCCCTTAAACATGCCGAGCTTACTCTTAAGCCGGAACGTCGTCTGGTCTCGGCGAACGACGCCGTTCTTGTCTCAAGGGCTGGCTACGGCGGGGGCGACTACGGCGAAGGCAAATATGGCGGCGCTGAGCAGGTTCTTATTCTATCAAAAGGCGGCCCGCGAGCTCTCAGCGGCGTCCTGCAAAACGTAATTGACGCGTGGCGGCGCGCGGCCGGGTTGCCCCTACCTGAAATAGGGGAGTCATGACTCAGTTTGCGGTCGAGCAGCGCCTTAACCCCGCGGGGCCGCTTATCTGGAAAGAGCTCTATACTTGGTATCAGCCCCTTACCGACTGGCTTGCCTTTGACCTTCGCGCAGGAGGGGCTGAGCGCCTGCGATCTCTTGGCGAGCAAGATATCTGCTGGGATGACTGTGACTGGCTCGACCTCGTCCTTAAGCCTGAGGCTTCCGATGACATCGAAACCATCATCCAGTCATTAGGCGACGAGTTAGATAGAGTGCTGCTGAGAACGTATCATGGCTGTCGCCTGGACGATGCCGGCGTTTTTCACCGAGAAGGGCTTTTGGTGAACGATCCCACAAAGCTGGAAAATGAGGTTCGCCGGATTGTTGCTGAAGAGGAGGCTTTGGCTTGGATGAGACCCTCTCTCGAGGACAGGATTGCCGCCTACGACTTTAGGGAGCGTGACACCGGCAAGTTATATCTCTGTCTAGATGATCGCCCACAGCTGGACCATATCGGGCACTACGCCCTTTACGGAAGTGAGTGGATCTCAGCGTTCCTGCCTGCAAGTGGGCGTCATGTGATGAGATCGCGCGGCGTGCCGACAATAGTTGAATGCGACATACCGCTGTCTTGGACAACACCAAGGACGCGAGACGCTTTAGCGCGCGCCTTCCTTCAAGAATGGACCCACCAGACAGTCAATTCGCCGAATTGGCTACCGGCGCGGGACTTTTCGATCATTCTACATCACAGAGTGCCACCTGAGCACATCGTCGGGCACTACCACCCTGCTGTACTCAAATGCCCTTTCGAGGGTAGGCGTCAGCATGTGTCAGCCGCAATCAAGTGCCCGAGTTGTGGAACCGATAGTGCGATAATAGCGCCTTAGAACCGGATAGATCCTGGCGTATGGATCCCAGGGACAAGCCCTGGGATGACGGGGAAAGGGGAGGGGCGGCCGGCTCCCGGCCAAATAACCCCCCGAATTCTCCCCCAACGCCCCCCGCATTAGCGGTCCTGTCATCATCGTGCTAAGAGCCCCGCCCTTTATAAGGGCGGCGATGTCGCCAGAGCATTTCAGTCTTCAGGAGAAGCACACATGAGCAGGGTGCTGGTCATTGGCGCCGGCGGCGTCAGTTCCGTCGCGGTCCACAAGATGGCGATGAATGCGGACATCTTCTCGCACATCACTCTGGCGAGCCGCACCAAGTCGAAGTGCGACGCCATCGCCGAATCCGTCAAATCGCGCTTCGGCGTGACCATCGACACGGCGGCGATCGACGCCGACGACGTGGCGGCGACCACGGCCCTGATCCAGGCGGTCAAGCCCGCCCTGGTCGTCAACCTGGCCCTGCCGTATCAGGACCTGGCCATCATGGACGCCTGCCTGGCCGCCGGGGTCAACTATCTCGACACCGCCAACTACGAGCCGCGCGACGAGGCCAAGTTCGAATACAAGTGGCAGTGGGCCTATCAGGACCGCTTCAAGGACGCCGGGCTGATGGCCCTGCTGGGCTCGGGCTTCGACCCCGGCGTGACCTCGGTCTTCACCACCTATACGAAGAAGCACCTGCTGGATTCGATCGAGACCCTCGACATCCTGGACTGCAACGGCGGCGACACCGGCCTGCCGTTCGCGACCAACTTCAATCCCGAGATCAATCTGCGCGAAGTGACCGCCCCGTCGCGTCACTGGGCCGACGGCCAGTGGGTCGAGGGTCCGGCCCTGTCGCACAAGCAGACCTTCGATTTCGAGGGCGTGGGTCAAAAGAACATGTACCTCATGTACCATGAGGAGCTGGAATCGCTGGCAAAATTCTATCCGGAAATCAAGCGCATCCGCTTTTGGATGACCTTCGGCGACTCCTATCTCAAGCATCTGGAAGTGCTCGAGAACATCGGTATGACCTCGATCGAGCCGATGATGTTCCAGGGCCGCGAGATCATCCCGATCGAGTTCCTGAAGGCCCTGCTGCCGGAACCCTCGTCGCTGGGCCCGATCACCAAGGGCAAGACCAATATCGGCACCATCGCCACCGGTCTGAAGGACGGCGCGGCCAAGACGGTCTACGTCAAGAACATCTGCGATCACCAGGAAGCCTATGCCGAGACCGGCAACCAGGCCGTCAGCTACACCACCGGCGTTCCCGCCATGATCGGCGCGGCCCTGATGCTGACCGGCCAGTGGAAGGGCGAGGGTGTGTTCAACATTGAACAACTGAACCCCGATCCCTTTATGGACATGCTGAACAAGCACGGTCTGCCGTGGACGGTCGAGGAACTGCCCGCTCCGCTGGACTTCTGAGGATACGCCCATGGTCATGCAGACCCAGGCCGGCGGACCGGGCGCCTTCGCCCGGTTCGACCTGAACCGCGTCCCGTCGCCCGCCTTCGTGGTCGACGAGGTCGCGGTGCGTCGCAACCTGTCGGTCCTTCAGGACGTCGGGGCGCGCGGAAACGCCCGGGTCCTGCTGGCCCTGAAGGCCTTTTCCATGTGGTCGCTGGCCGACGTCGTCGGGGAATACCTCGACGGCGTCTGCGCCTCCGGCCTGTGGGAGGCGCGGCTGGCGCGGGAGTTCTATCAGGGCCACCTGACCACCTATTCCCCCGCCTACAAGCCCGCCGACCTGCCCGAGATCCTGCGTCTGTCGGACACGGTCATCTTCAACGCTCCGGACCAGATCGCCCGCTTCGCCGATCTGATCGCCGCCGCCCGCGCAGAGGGTCAGGTGTTCGACATCGGCCTGCGGCTGAACCCGGAGCATTCGGAAGGCGAGGTCGCCAAATACGACCCCTGCCAGCTGGGCTCGCGCCTCGGCTTCCCGGTGTCGCAGCTGACGCCGGTGCATCTGGACGGCGTCGACGGCCTGCACATCCACGCCCTGTGCGAACAGGGGTTCGAGCCGCTGGAGCGGATCTGGCAGGCCGTGGAGCCGAAGCTCGCGCCCCTGTTGCCGGATCTGAAATGGATCAACCTGGGCGGCGGCCACCATGTGACCCGCGCCGACTACCGCATCGACGCCCTGGTCGGCTTCCTGAAGGATCTGGGCGAGCGCTACGGGCTTCAGGTCTATATCGAGCCGGGCGAGGCCATTGCGCTGGACGCCGGCATATTGGTGGGCGAGGTGCTGGACACCTTCCACAACGGCATGGCCATCGCCATCACCGACATCTCGGCGACCTGTCACATGCCGGACGTGATCGAGGCGCCCTATCGCCCGGCCATGCTGAACGAGGCCGAGGGCGGCGTGACCTATCGGCTGGGCGGCCCCTCCTGCCTGGCCGGCGACATCATCGGCGACTATGGCTTCGCCACTGCGCCGACGCCGGGAACCCGCATCGCCTTCCTGGACCAGGCCCACTATTCGATGGTGAAGACCAACACCTTCAACGGGGTGCCGCTGCCGGCCATCGCCCTGTGGAACAGCGACACCGACGCGCTGAAACTGGTCCGCGAATTCGACTATTCAGAGTTTCGTGACCGCCTGTCCTGACTGATAGAACCTCGACAAATTCTCCAGAATTTGTCGAGGGTTTCTCCAGATTCAGACCGCCAGAATCCAGCCTTCTTCCTGCTCGACCTGGGCGATCAGCTCGGGCGTCGCGTCCTTGGGTGGACCGAAAGCCTTGGCCAGATCGCCGGCTTCGTCCATCTGGGCCAGGGCCTCGGCGGTCGACCGGACCTGGGCCTGATCCTTGAACTCGCCCTCATTGGGCTTGCCGTCGAACATGGACGGCCAGACCTCGACCACCAGGGCCGACAGGGGCTCGACATCCTCGGGCGTCAGCGCGCGCCAGCCGGTGCCGAACGGCCAGACGGTGCCCGAAGACCCCAGGCTTTCCAGTAACCTGCGCACGGCCGGGATGCCCACCAGCGTCTGGCCGCCCACGGCGCCGGCGCCGTGCATCTGCCACACGCTCTTGGGCTGCAGCTTGCCCTTGCGCGCCGCATTCTCGGTCGCCCGGAACTCGGGAATGTCGGCGCCTGCGCCGACCGGAGGCTTGGTCGTGGTCAGCCAGCGCTGCGCCTGCTTGGCCGGGGCGCCCCACAGCGGCCAGGCCTCGTCCGTCATCAACCGGTTCATCTTGGCTGCCACCTGATAGCGGTTGTTCGTATTATCGGCCTTGTCCACGACGTTGGACGCGATGAATTTCCACATGGCTTGCCAAGGGGTTCCGTCCAGCTTCAGCCGCGCGGCCGTGCCGACCGGATAGCCGAAATTGAAGTCCAGCCCGACCAGAACCCTGTCGCCGCGCTTCCTGTGATCCGCCAGGATCGAGGCCAGCAGGGCCTCGCCCTCGGCCCGCGTGGCGACATTGTGCGTCTCGGTATAGAGGCGGAACCGCACGTCGCGCTTGGCCACCCCGATCCACAGCGAGGTGTCGCCGAGTTTCTTGGTTTCGGCGGCGGTCCAGTCGGCGACGACATAGGCGTCGAATAGGCGGGCCAAGGCGGCCTCCCGTAAAAAGGCGTGTCGTTAGGAATGAGCGGGGGTTCTAGACCTCTCGCCGCCCAATCGGAAGGGGGCGATGGGTTTCCGTCAGCCCTTCAGCAGGGCTTCCAGGTGCGACAGCCAGCGCCGGCCCAGCCGCAGCGCCTCGCCGGGAGAGCCGGTCTCGCCTGCAAAACTGGCGCCCCAAAGGGCCAGCTCGAACTCGGGATGGCGGGCGTCCGCGAACATCAGCCGCAGCACCACCTGTTCGGCGTCGGGCGCCAGAACGTCCAGCGCCTTGCGCGCCTCGCCGCGCCGGATGCGGGCGACCACATGGCCGTCGACGATGATCTCGCCGCCCTCGACCTCCTCGAAGGCGTAGGCCAGGCCGTGGGCGCCGTTGGCCCACAGCACCACCACCTGTTCGATGTCGAAGTTCAGGGCGCAGGCCCGGCCCTCGCGCGGTGAAACCGCCTCGACCTCAGGCGGGACGCCCAGGGCCTTCAGCAAGGCGCGGCGGATGCGGCGCGGCGGTTCCATCCACCAGGACAGGGCCAGGGCCAGGGTCGTCAGCAGGGCCGCCGCCAAGGCGATCAGCAGGATCACCCGCACGACCTCGGCCATGGCTCAGACCTCCGTCCCGGCCGACAGGTCGATATCGACCACCACCGGCACATGGTCGCTGGGCTTGTCCATGTCGCGCGCATCGCGATGAGTCTCGATCCCGCGTAGACGGTCCGCCGCCTGGGGCGACAGCAGGGCGAAGTCGATGCGGATCCCGTGGTTCCTCTGCCAGGCGCCGGCCTGGTAGTCCCAGAAGCTGTAGGTGCCGGCGGGTTCGCCTCCGACCTCATGCGCGTCGGCCAGGCCCAGGTTCTTCAGGGCGCGAAACGCCTGGCGGCTCTGGGGCTGGAACAGGGCGTCGTCGGTCCAGGCGGCCGGGTTCTTGGCGTCTTCCGGCTCGGGAATGACGTTATAGTCGCCGCACAGGGCCAGCGGCTCCTCGAAGGCCAGCAGGCCGCGCGCGTGACGGTTCAGCCGTTCGAACCAGGCCAGCTTGTAGTCGAACTTCTCGGTCCCGATCAGATTGCCGTTGGGCAGATAGATGGACGCCACCCGGATCGGCCGGGGGGCTTCGATCACCGCTTCCAGATAGCGCGCCTGTTCGTCGGTCTCGTCGCCCGGCAGGCCGCGCCGGATGTCCGACAGCGGATATTTCGACAGCATGGCCACGCCGTTATAGCTCTTCTGACCGTGGGTCTCGACATTATAGCCCAGGCTCTCGAAGGCCTCGCGCGGGAATTTCTCGTCCACGCATTTGATTTCCTGGAAACAGGCGACGTCGGGGGCGGCCTGCTCCAGCCAGGCCAGCACGGTGGGCAGGCGGGCGTTGACCGAGTTCACGTTCCAGGTGGCGATGCGCATGACGGCGACGGTAGGGCGCGTCACGGTTTCGGAAAAGAGGCCGCGCAAAACAAAAGGGCCGCCGGATCGCTCCGGCGGCCCTTCATGCGTCTGGTCTGTAGCGTATTACAGCCGGCCGGCCGGAGCCGCTGGAGCCGGAGCCGCGGCGGGCGCCGGGGTCAGGGTGCAGCCGCCGCCGATCTGTTGCGCCGTGGCGCAGGGATAGACCTGCTGGACGGCGTGTTCGGCGTTGGTGCGGGCGATGAAGCCGTCGCCGGCGGCGCATTTGGCTTCATAGAAGCGGCCATTGGTGTTCTGGCCCATCAAGCGCGCCTCCGTGACGTCGCAAGCGGCGGCGTCGGATCCGGCGAGCCAGGTCTTCACCGACGCGGCGATTTCAGTCGGAGTCGTGAACCGGCATTCCGCACGCTCGGCCACGACCTGGACGCACTCGGTCTTGTTCCAGGCGCCGGCGATCTTCTTGATCCAGTAGCCCTGCTCGGCGGCGCAGCCGACCTCGTAGACGATGGCGTCTTCGTTCGACTTGCCCACGACCCGGACCTCGTCGACGGTGCAGGGGACGGCCGCCTGTTCGGCGTATTCGCGCAGGAAGCGTTGGGTGTCCAGGTTGGCCGGGATCGCGCACTGAGGACCGACGTCGGCTTCCGGGTTGGAGGCGCGAACCGTGGCTGCAGAGTTGGCCAGCACGACGCAGTCGGTCGCAAGGGGAGGAGTCTTGGACTCGATCATGTAGCCGGGGCCGGCCGCGCACGCGATCTCATAGACCGAGGTCTTTTCGGCGGTCGTGCCCAGAAGCTTGGCCTCGGTGACCTGGCAACCGGTGTTGGCCAGATTGGCCTGTTCCTGGGCCGCAGCCGTGATCTGTTCAGGGGTCAGGCGCGGCGCCCGCTCGCGGTTGCGGGCGGCCCGTCCGCCGGACGGACGCGTCGCGTTCTCGCGGGGATCGTCGGGGTTGTCGGTCTGGGCCGCGACAGGCGCGACGGTCGCGGCGCTGATGGCCAGCGCGATCAGCGCGACGGCGATGCGAAACTTCATGGGAACACCTTGGGGGCTGTGTCTGCTGCTTGTCGTGTGGCGTCGTATTGGGTCGGGGTCAAGGCGTCGGCTGGACGAGGGCGTTCGATCCAGCCTAGAGTTCGAGCGTTTCTATTGGAGACGGACTTGGCCGACGGACAGGCGACGACAAAGGCAGGCCGCGACGGCAAGGGGGTGAGCTATCCGCTGTCCCTGACGCCCGCGCCCGGTGAAACCATAGAGGTCGCGCGCGGGGTGTGGTGGCTGCGGTTCTCGCTGCCTTTCCAGCTGAACCACGTCAACGCCTATGCGATCCGGGACGGCGACGGCTGGACGCTCGTCGACACAGGGCTTCGGACGCCCGATTCCGTCGCGGCCTGGGAACAGGTCCTGTCTCAGGGGCTGGAGGGGCGACCGGTCCGTCGACTGATCTGCACCCATATGCACCCCGATCACATCGGCCTGGCGGGGTGGCTGTGCGAGAGGACCGGCGCGCCCTTGCTGATGTCGCGCCTGGAATATGTCACCGCCCGCATGTTGATGGCCGAAGAGGCCGGGGACGCACCAACGGATGGTGAATTCTACTACCGCGCCGCGGGTTGGAGCGAGGCTCAGATCGAGCGTTGGCGCGCCGACTACGGCGGCTTCGGCAAAGGGGTGTCGCCCATGCCGCGCAGCTATCTCCGGCTGTCGGATGAGGACAGTGTCGAGATCGGCGGCGATGAATGGACCGTGGTCGTCGGGTCGGGTCACAGCCCGGAACATGTCTGTCTGTGGCGACGGTCCGACGACCTCTTCATCGCCGGAGACCAGATACTGCCTCGGATTTCATCGAACGTCTCGGTCTGGCCGACCGAGCCTCTGGCCGATCCGCTCGGCGACTGGATGGACTCCCTGGTCAAGCTGCGCGCGCTGCTGCCTGCAGGGGCCTTTATCCTTCCGGCGCACGGCGAACCCTTCTACGGCGTCCACGCCCGTCTCGACGCTCTGGAGCGCGGGCATGAGACGGCGCTGAAACGGCTTGAGCGGACCTTGCGTCAACCGTCTAGGGTGATCGACGGCTTCCCGGCCGTGTTTGGTCGGGCGGTCGGAGACGGAGTGCTGGGCATGGCCACGGGCGAGGCTCAGGCGCACCTGAACTATCTGGAAAAGCGCGGCCGCGCCCAGCGGACGCGTGACAAGAACGGCGTCGACTGGTGGACAGCCGTCAAACAGGACGAGGAAACGACGTGAGCGAACATATCCGCACCCAATTGGCCGACGGCGTCCTGACCCTGACGCTGGACCGAGCCGACAAGAAGAACGCAATCACCCAGGCCATGTATTCAGCCCTGTCCGAGGCCGTCGAACAGGCGCGGACCGACGATACGGTGCGGGTGCTGCTGCTGCGCGCCGAGGGCGACAGCTTCTCGGCCGGCAACGACATCGGCGATTTCATCGCCATCGGTGCCCAGACGGAACAGCCGTTCGACATGTCGGTGTTCCGCTTCCTCAAGGCGCTGGCCGATCTCGACAAGCCGTTGGTGGCGGCGGTGAAGGGGCGGGCGGTCGGCATCGGCCTGACCATGCTGCTGCACTGCGACCTGGTGGTGGTGGCCGAGGACGCCCTGCTGTCCGTGCCCTTCGTCAATCTGGCCCTGGCGCCCGAGGCGGCCTCCAGCCTGCTGCTGCCGGCGGTGATCGGCCATCAGCGGGCGTTCGAGATGTTCGCCCTGGGCGAGCCTCTGGACGGCAAGACGGCCCTGGCCTGGGGTCTGGCCAACCGCGCTGTCCCGGCCGATCAGGTCGAGGCGGCTGCGGCGGATCTGGCGGCCAAGGTGGCGGCGCGCGCGCCCAACTCCATCCGCAAGACCAAGCGGCTGATGCGCGACGCCGAAGGTCTGTGGGCGCTGATGCAACGCGAGGGCGAGGCCTTCGGGTCGCAGATGAAGAGCCCGGAGGCCATGGAGGCCTTCATGGCCTTTACCCAGAAACGGGCGCCGGACTTCTCCAAGATCGGTTGACCGTCACAAGACCGCGCCTTGATTTGGCGCGGCTTTGGTTCTAGGTGCGCGCGCCCCTGTCGGAGCGGTCATGTCGCACGCCCTAGTCCAGAATACGCTCCCCGCCGCTGTCGTCAGCTGCATCGACGTCGAGACTCCGGCTGACGCCGCCTGTGTCGAGGCCCTGGTCATGGCCGCCTTCGGGCCGGGCCGGTACGCCAAGACGGCCGAACGGCTGCGGGAGGGATCGCGACCGACGGCAGGCTTTGTCGCCCGGCGCGATGGCCGGCTCGTCGGTTCGGTGCGGCTGTGGCCGGTGACGATCGGCGAGACGTCCGGTCTGTTCCTGGGACCAATCGCCGTGGACGCCGCCATGCGCAGCGACGGTCTGGGCGCCGAACTGGTTCAAGCCTGTATCGACGAGGCCAGAGCGACGGGCGCGGGCGGGGTGCTGCTGGTCGGCGATCGGGCCTATTTCGAGCGTTTCGGCTTCATCGGGGCTCCGGATGCGCGCCTGCCCGGGCCTGTGGATCGCCGCCGGGTGCTGTGGCTGGCGATCAAGGCGGATACGGCGTCGGGCCTCGTTAGGATCGGCTGAGGCTTTCCCGGACGGCGCACCGCGCCTAAGTCATGTCCCATCATGACGAATATGGACGAAGCCAACACCGGTCTGAACGCAATCGCCGAGGCGGCGAAACAAGCCCCCGGCCGAGAGCTGCCCCCGGTGCACCTGTGGCGCCCCGAGCATTGCGGCGAGATCGACATCCTGATCCGTAGGGACGGCGTCTGGCTGCACGAGGGATCGCCGATCGGCCGCCCGGCTCTGGTGCGGCTGTTCTCCACCGTCCTGCGCAAGGATCCCGACGGCTATCATCTGGTGACCCCGGTCGAGAAGTTGCGGATCGCTGTCGAGGACCTGCCGTTCCGGGCCGTGGCGCTGCGGAGGGACGGCGATGACCTGATCTTCACCACCGACGTCGGCGACGAGGTCCGGGCCGGAGCGGCCGATCCGATCGTGGTGGAGACCGACGCGGCCACGGGCGAACCGGCGCCGCGCGTCCATGTGCGTCGAGACCTGTGGGCGCGCATCAGCCGTTCGGTCTTTTACGAACTGGTCGAGGCCGCCGAGACGGTGGAGGATCGTCTGCAGGTGCGATCCGGCGGTCAGGTCTTTTCGCTGGGGTCCGTGACATGAGCCTGGACACCTTGCGGCATCGGCTGGTTGATCGTCTGACGCCGGTCGAGACCTGGCGGCCGGAGTGGGTGGCGGCGCGGTCGGACTTCGATCTCAATCCCCAGGCCGCCCGGCCGGCACGGGATCTGAGGCCGGCGGCGGTGTTGATCCCCGTGGTGGCGCGGCCCGAAGGCGCGACGGTGCTGCTGACCCGGCGGGCCGACACCCTGGTGCGGCACACGGGCCAGATCGCCTTTCCCGGCGGACGGCTGGACCCCGGCGAAACCGCCGTCCAGGCCGCGCTGCGCGAGGCGGACGAGGAGGTGGCGCTGAACCCCGCGGCGGTCGAGGTTCTGGGTCTTTCCGACGCCTACGAGACCGGCACGGGTTTCCTGGTGACGCCGGTGATCGGCTGGCTGCGCGAGCCGCCCGAGACGACGCCGTCGCCTGATGAGGTGGCCGAGGTGTTCGAGACGCCGTGGGACTTTCTGATGGATGCGGCGAACCATCGCCGCGACTTCTACGACATGGACGAGGGGCTGAGGCGCTGGTTCTGGGCCATGCCCTGGGGCGAACGCTATATCTGGGGCGTGACGGCCGGCATCCTGAAGGGGCTCCACGCCCGGCTCTACGGCGACGAACCTGCGCCGGAGATCGCGGCCGAGGTGGACGCGGCCGAACAGGGGGCGGCATGAGCGTGTCGATGCTGGGCCAGCCTTGGCTGGAGGCGCCGGCCACCCGGGCGGTCATGGCGGCCCTGGAGGCTGCCGGCGGCCCCGACTGCGCCCGCTTCGTCGGCGGCTGCGTCCGGAACAGTCTTCTGGGGCGGTCGGTGGACGACATCGACATCGCCACGCGGCTTAGGCCGGAACAGACGATGGCGGCCCTGAAGGCGGCGGGACTGAAGGCCGTGCCGACCGGGCTGGAGCACGGCACGGTCACCGGGGTGTCGGAGCGCAAACCCTATGAGATCACGACCCTGCGTCGGGACGTGGAGACCGACGGGCGCCGGGCGGTTGTCGCCTTCACCGAGGACTGGGCCGAGGATGCGGCGCGGCGGGATTTTCGCCTGAACGCTCTCTACGCCGATGGGGAGGGGACGGTATTCGACCCGACCGGCGGCGGTTTGACGGACGCGGCCGAGGGGCGGATCGTCTTCGTGGGCGAGGCCCAGACGCGGATCCGCGAGGACTATCTGCGCATCCTGCGCTTCTTCCGGTTCCAGGCCTGGTACGGACGCGGCGAACCCGATCCGATCGGGTTGGCGGCGTGTGCGGCCCTGAAAGACGGCATGGCGCGACTGTCGGCCGAGCGGGTGTCTAAGGAACTGCTGAAGCTGCTGGCGGCGCCGGATCCCCGGCCGGCGGTCCGCGCCATGGCCGACACGGGCGTTCTGTCCGAGGTCTTGCCCGAAGCCCAGCCTCTGGCGCTGTTCGAAGCCCTGTGCGCATCGAGCCTGGATCCGGTGCTGCGTCTGTCGGCCCTTCTGCCGGCGGACGCGGAGACCGTCGTACGCACGGCGGAGCGCCTGCGGCTGTCGAATGCGATGCGTGACCGGCTGGCCGCCGCCGTGGCCGATGGGCCCGCCGTGACGCCCGGTATGACTGATGCGGAGGCGCGAAAGGCCATCTACCGGCTGGGGCGGGCGGTCTTTGAGGATCGACTGAAGAGGGCCGAGGCGGCGGAAGGCGGGGACGGCGCCCGCTTAAGGCGTCTGGCCGAGGCATGGGCGGCGCCGAAAATGCCGGTGGGGGGGCGCGATCTGGCGCATCTCGGTCTGAAACCCGGCCCGGAGACGGGGCGAATCCTGAAAGCCTTCGAGGACGCCTGGGTCGCCGACGATTTCCCCGACCAGGGTCACGAGGCGCGGGTAAGGGCGCTTATGGCTCCGCCCGAGTAAATTCCGTGATCACCGGATAGTGGTCCGAGCCTGTGGGCCGCCCGATGCGCCGGCTGATCAGGGCCAGGTCTTTGGAACGATAGACCTGGTCGATGGTGATGCCCAGGACGCCGGGCAGGCGACTGGGCCAGGTGCCCGGGAATCCGGGGGCGGGGACCAGGTTCAGATCACGCTGGATCTGACGACCGATGCGGGCGGTGGAGACGCTGTTGAAATCGCCGGCGATGACGGTCGGACCGGGCGCCGCAGCCTGGCGCCGGGCCGTCAGGGCCATGACCTGGGTGATCTGGCCCCACTGATACTCATATGGCCAGGGCCGGGTCAGATGGACGCCGAAGACGGTCACGGGCCCGAGCGGCGTGTCGACGACGGCCCCGATCGCGCTGAGACCGTCGGGCCGCGAGGGCAGTCGGCCCGAGATCGGATAACGCGAAGCCACGATGGACAGGGCCCTGCCGCTGGGGTCTTGTTGACGCCCCATGACGGCGCGATTGGGATAGCCGGCCAGGATCTCGTCCAACCGGTCCGAAGGCGCGTCGCCGACCTCGACCAGGACGACGATGTCGGCGTCCGCGGCGGCGATCGAGCCACGGATGGCGTCGACATCCGTGTTTCTGACCCAAAGATTGGCCGAATACAGCCGGACTATCGGCTGGCCCGCTGCGGGCCGGCCCAGGGGCGGCGCCCACTGGGGCCAGACGGCGAAGACCAGGACCAGGACGGACGCGCCGCCGACGGCCGTGGCCGGCCACAGTCGCAGGACGGCGCAGACCAGGGTCAGCGATCCGGCCGCCAGCAGCATCGGAGCGGTGAATTGGGCCAGGATGTCCACCCAGCGATGACCGATCCCGCTGAGGGCCGCCGCGCCGAAGAGGGACAGGCCGACCAGGATCAGGAAGGCCGCCGTATTGACCGCTGGCTTCAGCAGGGACATCCGTTGTTGCCTTTCTTGGTGAACGCTGTTGGCTATGCCGCGTTAGGGCGACGCTGGGAAAGGCGCGACATGGCTAGACGGTCGATCAAGGATATCGAGAAGATCTGGTCCAATGTCGAGGGGATCAAGAAGCTGTCGGACAGGGTCATCGGCATCGGGCCGTTCGGGATCGGCATGGATGGCCTGCTGACCTGGGTGCCGGTGGTGGGCACCGTCTATACCGTGGGCACGGGGGGCTGGCTGATCCTGCAGGCGATCCGGGCCAAGGCCTCGCCGGCGACCCTGGCGCGGATGGCGGCCTATATGGCGGTCGACACGGCGACGGGAACCGTGCCCCTCGCGGGAGACGTGGTCGACACCTTCTTCCCGGGACAGCTTCTGGCGGCCAAGGCGCTGCAGAAGGACATCGAGACCAGCCACTGGGTCGAGGACTCCGCAGCCAACGCCAAGGCCAGCGGCGACCACGAGCGCCATCTCGAGACGGTCAGAAACGACAGCAAGCTGAGGCGCGTCGTCTATCTGCACGACTGAATCTGGCGCGTCCACGCGCCCCGGATTGCCTAATCCCAGAAGTTTTCCGCTGTAAATCCAGCGGGCTGGCCAGAAATTCCGCCGTTCAGCGCGCCTGGGTCGCCGGCGCCTCCAGACTGGTCTCCGACATCAACGGAGACCCTTATGAGCGACGATTTCACAGCGCGTCTGGCCCTGCCCTATCTGGCGGCGGGGCAGATGCAGAAACACGTGACCCTGAACGCGGCCCTGACCCGGCTGGACGCCCTGCTGCAGACGGCGGTGGTCAGCGCCACCCGCGCGACCTCGCCTGAAGCCCCCTTCGACGGCGATCTCTTCATCCTTCCCCAGGACGCCCAGGGTCCGGGATGGATCGGCCGCCCGGCGGGAACCCTGATGCGGTTCGAGGCGGGCGGCTGGAGCGTCGTACCCACCCCGGTCGGCCTGATCGCCCTGGTCCTGGACGCAGGGATCATGATGGTGCGCCTCGACGCTGGCTGGAGCCCGCTGGGGCTCAGCCTGGGCGAAGTGCAGGCCCTGTCCCGGCTGGGGATCGGCACGACGGCGGACGCCGGCAATCCGCTGGCGGTCAAGAGCAACACCGCCCTGTTCACCGCGCGCGGAACGGGGGAGGGAGGCGACGGGGACCTGCGTCTGACGCTGAACAAGGAAGCGGCGGGCGACGTCCTGTCGCTGCTGTTCCAGAGCGGCTACGGCGGCCGGGCCGAACTGGGCCTGGTCGGCGACGAGGACCTGAGCCTGAAGGTCAGCGCGGACGGGGGCGCATGGCGGCGCGCCTTTGCGGTCGACCGTGCGTCGGGGCGGATCGCTTTCGATGCGGGCGCGACACGGCGCGAGACCACTGCCTTCACCCATGACGGCCTCTACGAACCGCCCGCCTGGGCGGGCTGGATCGAGGCGGTCTGCGTCGGCGGCGGCGGCGGCGGCGGATCGGGCATGGCGGGAGCGTCCGGCTCAGCGCGCTTCGGCGGGGGCGGCGGCGGCGCCGGCGGGCTGACCGAGATCCGGTGGTCCGTCGCGGATCTGACCGGGGCCCTGACGATCACCGTCGGCGCCGGCGGCGCCGGCGGGACGAGCGCCGCCGGGGCGGGAACACAGGGAGGCGCGGGCGGCGCCTCGACGGTCAGCCAGACCGGTTCGGTGCTGGCGCGGGCGGGCGGCGGATCGGGCGGGGCGGGCGGAACTGCGGCGGCGGGCGTGGGCGGCGACGGCGGCCTGGGGCTGAGGGCGGCCAATCCCGGGGGCTCCAGTTCGACTTCCGCGACGGCGGCGGCCGGCGGCGAGACCGCCTGTCCGGACGGTCCGGGCGGCGGCGGCGGAGGCGGCGGCCTGGCGACAAGCAATGTCGCCCGAGCCGGGGGCGTCGGCGGCGCGGGCGCTGGCGTGGGCCGGCGAGCCTCCGGCGGCGTTGCGGGCGCGGCGGGCCAGGCCTCGTCCCTGCCCAACCTGTCCTGGGTCGGCGGCGGCGGCGGCGGCGGGAACGCGGCATTAAGCGGCGCCAGCTCGACGGGCGGCGCCGGCGCCATCTTCGGCGCAGGCGGCGGCGGCGGGGGAGCGGGCCTGAGCCTGTCCGGCGCAGGCGGCGCGGGCGCGGCGGGCGTGGTCCGCATCACGGCTGTCGGATGAACCGCCGGCCCCCAGCACGACCCGTCGAGGTGCTCGAGGCGGAGGCCTGGGACGCGCCCGAAACACTGAACGACGCCGACCGGCGTGCTCACACCGGATTCGACGGCCCCTGTGCGGGCGGAATCCATGAAGAGGAGGACGACCTATGACCGATCCACGGCTTTCCGCCGCGTCTCCGCCGGACCAGCCTCTCGCCGAGGCGCGGTGGCTGTGGCGCAGGCTGTACGCCTTCACCATCAGCGCCGGCCTGTGGCTGCTGTTGATACGCACCGTGGCGCGAATGCCGGCCGAGAGGCTGCCCCGGGTGGCCGACGGCCTGATGGGGCTGATTGCGCTGATCCTGGTTCTTTATCTCGTGGCCCCGACGGCCCAGCAGTTGGCGACCCTCGTCGCCACTACGCGGTTCAGGGCGCTGGGGGGCCGGCCATGAGTTTTCGGCTATCCGCCCGATCACGCGCGCGGCTGAATGGCGTCCACCAAAGCCTGACCGCCGTGGTCGAGGCGGCGATCATCCGAAGTCCGGTGGATTTCATGATCACCGAGGGACTGCGCACGGCCGCGCGTCAGGCCGCCCTTGTCGCGGCCGGCGCCAGCCGCACGCTGAAGTCGCGCCACCTGACGGGCCATGCCGTGGACGTGGCGGCTCTGGTCGACGGCCAGGTTCGCTGGGACTGGCCCCTGTACGCCCCGATCGCGGAGGCCTTCAAGGCGGCGGCGCACGAGCGGGGCGTTCCCATTGTGTGGGGCGGCGACTGGAAGACGCTGCGCGACGGGCCCCATTTCGAACTGGACAGGAGGGCCTTCCCATGAGGGCGATGGCGTTTCTGAAGCTCCTGCCGCCGTGGGCCTGGGGCACGGCGGGAGTCGCGACGGCGGGCGCCGTGGCGATCCTGCTCGGCGCCCTGGGCTTTCGCTGGGATCCGCTGGACCTCCAGCACCGGCGGATGGTCGCGGCGGAGGCGCGAGCCGCTGCGGCCGAGGGGCAGGCCCAGGCCGAGGCCGCGGCTCGCCGGCTCGAGACCGAGGCGGCCGACGACCAGTTGCGTCGCCTTGACGATTTTCAACAACAGCAGACGGCGGCGACGCGGGCGACCGCGACCGCCGTCGCACAGGCAAGGACAGCCGATGACGCCGAAACCCCTCTGGAAAGCCGCCGCGCCGATCGTCTGCGCGGCCATGACCGCGAGCTGTGCCGCCTCGCCCCCGACCTCGACGGTTGCGCCGCCCAGGCTGAACCTGCCGCCGGCGGCGACGCGGTCTTGCGCCCTGGCGGTGCTGCCGGCTGAAGCCACGACCGCCGATCTGGACGCCGCCTATCTGCTGCGTGGGGCCCAGATCCTGGCCTGCGACGCGGCGCGGCGTCTGGCGGTCGAGACCCTCTGGGCCGAACGGGCGATGCAGGACGATCAGAGACTCGGAGGAAAAAAGAGCCAGCCTTGATCCGAGGGGCAAAAACGACTCGGCAACTTCTGCCGTCGCCTGGCGGGAGTTGCCGGGCGTCCTGTTGCGAGCAGAATAATTATTCTGAAAAATCAAAGGGAAATGCTTGGACGCAACCCGCTTCAAGCTGGCCCCGCCCTTGCTTTCTAGAGATCGAGCAAAATGCTCCTGGCGCTAAAATGGCGCTGGACATCACACGAAGTGAAGAGGACAGCCAAAATGGCTAACAACAGCATCAACGTGAACGTCGGCGCCATGGTCGCGCTGCAAAACCTTAACGCGTCCAACAAGATGTTGGACGTGACGCAGAACCGTGTCTCCACGGGGATGAAGGTTTCCAGCGCCAAGGATAATGGCGCGATCTTCGCCATCGCGACGAACCAGCGCGCCGAGATGGGCGCGCTCAACTCCGTGATGCAATCGCAACAACGCGGCCAATCGATCGTCGACGTCGCCCTCGCCGCCGGCGACACCGTCGTCGCCGCCCTGACTGAAATGAAGGCCCTTGCCGTGGCCATCGAGGCGGGCGGCAGCTCGGCGACGACCACCGCGCTCCAAAACGACTACGACGCCCTGCAGGACGAAATCGACAAGGCTCTGGCCGGCGCCAACTTCGACGGCGTCAACCTGTGGACCGACGGCGCCGTGACCGGCGTCATCACCGACACCTCCGGCGGCACCTTCTCCATCGGCATCGCCGCCGCCAGCGACGGCACGCCCACGGCTACGACCGCAGCGGCGGTTCAGACCGCGATCGACGCCTTCACGGCCGATCTGGCGACCCTGGGCACTCAGTCCAAGTCTCTGGATCGCCAGGTGACCTTCACCAGCAAGCTGCAGGACGCCGTCGAAGCCGGCATCGGCAATCTGGTCGACGCCGATCTAGCCAAGGAAAGCGCACGCCTGACCGCACTCCAGACCAAGCAGCAGCTGGGAGTTCAAGCCCTGTCGATCGCCAACTCGTCCAGCTCGATCCTGGTCAGCCTGTTCCGATCCTAAGCGCGCGGGCGCATCGGCCTCTCTGGCCTGCGCCTCAAAATCAAACGTCAAAAAGGCGGTCGGACCTCGGTCCGGCCGCCTTCTTGCTTGGCTGGCAGCTTTTGCCCGGCAGAGTTTTCCTACCTGGTCGGCAAGATTTGCCTCACTCGGCGAAATCTGCCGGGAAGGATTAACATAAACAACCATATAACGCTTATAAAACAATAGCCTGTAGGGCGGCGAGTTAACGGTTCCTGGCCCGGCAATTGCTTCACTTCAAATGGGCAAAAAGCTCCCGGCTGTCAAAATGACGCCGGACATCACGAAGTGAAAAGGACAGCCAAAATGGCTAACAGCGTTAACACGAACTATGGCGCCAACATCGCTCTTCAGAGCCTGAACGCCACCAACAAGTCCCTGGCCATGACGCAAAACCGCGTCAGCACCGGCCAGGCCGTTTCGTCCGCCAAGGACAACGGCGCCATCTTCGCCATCGCCACCAACCAGCGCGCTGAAATGGCCGCCCAAGGGGCCGTCAAGCAATCGCTGCAACGTGGTCAGTCCATCGTCGACGTCGCTCTGGCGGCCGGCGAAACCGTCGTCGCGGCTTTGACGGAAATGAAGTCGCTGGCCGTCGCCATCGAAGCCGGCGGTTCCTCCGCCACGACCACCGCTCTGCAAGCCGACTACGACGCCCTGCAGACCGAAATCGACAGCGCTCTCGCCGGCGCCAACTTCGACGGCGAAAATCTGTGGACCGCTTCGGTTTCCGTGATCACCGATACGTCGGCGTCGACGTTCACGGTCGGCATGGCCTCGCCCGCCGACGGCACCCCGGCCGGCGCCACCGCTGCTCAAGTCCAGACCGCAATCGAGGCCTTCACGGCCGACATGGCGACCCTGGGTTCGCAGTCGAAGTCGCTGGACCGTCAGGTCACCTTCGCCGGCAAGATGGAAGACGCCCTGGAAGCCGGTATCGGCAACCTGGTCGACGCCGATCTGGCCAAGGAAAGCGCCAAGCTGACCGCCCTGCAAACCAAGCAACAGCTCGGCGTGCAGGCGCTGTCGATCGCGAACTCGTCCAGCCAGATCCTGCTGAGCCTGTTCCGCTAAGATGATCGGCCGGGGCGGCGGACGCCGCTCCGGCCCTTCACTCCCGTTTGAATCCAGAAGGGCGCGGATCTTCCGCGCGAGGAGCCATGGCTGACAATGTCGCGAGCGTGTCCTCGGTAAACTTCTTTCCTCCCGATCCTGCCGACGTCACCCCTGCCCCCACCCCCGCGCCGTCGCAGCCTTCGCTGCAGGCCGAGGATGCGGCGGAATCGACCAACTATCGCCTGACCATCGAGTCCGCCGAAAACGGTCGCTTTGTATACACGATCAGTGATCCGATCACGGGCAAGGTCGTGCTGAAACTCCCGCGGGAAGTCGTTCAGACTCTCGCCGATGACCCGGGCTACCGGGGCGGAAATCTGCTGAAGACCTCCGTCTAGACGAAGGGTGTTCAGGTCGAAGACTGCAACGCCTCCGGTTTGCCGGACGGCGCTATCGTGGTTTCTTCGCCGTTAACCATACGCTCACGACTCATGGTTAATCGTGTAGGGAACAGAAGTCCGGGGCTTGAAGCCATGACCACTAGCGTACACACCAACACCTCGGCGATGATCGCCCTGCAGAATCTGAACCGCACCAACGACCAGTTGGCGGCGACCCAGGGTCGAGTGAGCACCGGCCTCAAGGTTCAGGGCGCCAAGGACAACGCCGCCGTGTGGGCGGTCGCTCAGGGACAGCGAGCGGACAAGGGTTCGCTGGAGTCGGTGACGACCAGCCTGAATCGTGCGACCTCGATCGCCGACGTGTCGCTCGCTGCGGGCGAGCAGATTTCGGATCTCCTGATTGAACTGAAGGCCAAGGCGACGGCGGCGGCCGAACCCAGCGCCACGGCCGCCACCCGCGCCTCGTATGACCAGGAGTTCCAGGCCCTGCTGGGCTCCATCGGGTCGTTCTCGGCCAATGCGACGTTTGACGGCGCCAATATTCTGGACGGCACATCGACCGTCGCGTTGGATTTCCTGGCCAACGCCGACGCAACCGAAACCATTTCCCTGAACCGCCAAAACCTCACCGTCGCCGGCCTCAGCCTGACAGGTGAGGATTTGACCACCCAGGCGAACGCCGCCGATGCCCTGACGGCGGTGACAGCCGCGATCACGACGGCAAGTTCGCGTCTCGCGGAACTGGGCGCACAGGCCAAACAGATCGAACGCCATACGACCTTCGTCAGCAAGCTGTCCGACTCGCTGGAATCCGGCATCGGCAACCTCGTGGACGCCGATCTGGCCAAGGAAAGCGCCCGTCTTCAGGCGCTTCAGGTTCAGCAGCAACTCGGCGTGCAGGCCCTGTCGATCGCCAACCAGGCGCCGCAGGTCATCCTGTCGCTGTTCCAGAACTAGGCCCGACTTAAGAGTTCGTTATCGGCCCTCGGCGCATTCTGGGTAGCGGAGCCGATCGATGATCAACAACAGCTATCTGTTGGGACTGTACGGGGTGACGTCGTCAACGACGTCGTCCACGTCAAGCACGTCCACGACTCCAACCAAGCGCACCCAGCCTACGGCGCCCTGGACGGCGACGGAGAATGTCCCGACCGCCAGCGAAATGGTGCGGTCCGCCTTGGCGGGCCGTCGCATCGTCAACGAGGCGTCGGTGGACGTCGATCTGGCCTCAGCCTCCGACGACTATCGCAAGCTTTTCGCGACCTATCAGGCTCTCAACACGCTGTCCGCCCTGGCGGACCGGGCCGCCACCCGGGGCGTCAGTGCGTCGGAATCCGCTCTGCTGAACAAGCGGTTCGCCTCCGGAATGGCCGAGCTTTCGGCCTATCTGGCCGCAGCGAAGTTCGAAGGGTTCAGGATGGTCGACGGCGTCGCCCAGAACACCGTCAAGACAACCGCAGAAATCGAGAAGACGTCCAGCACCTTCATCACCGCGCCGGTGCACGAGGGGGCGCTCACCGAGACCGTCGACGCCTTCGAAGGCGACGTGCGCTTCTCCATCGGCGTCTCGATCGGGGGCGGCGCGCAGACGACGATCGACATCGACCTTGCGGACATGGGCTCGACCCCCCGCACATTCGACAATGTCACCGCCTTCATGAACGAACAGCTGGATGCGGCGGGCGTGGAGACCCGCATCGGGCGTGAGCAGATTCCAGGCGCCTCAAAGACGGTCAAGGTGGGGGACAAGACCGTCACCTTGCCGGCGGGTCCGGACCAGTGGGCGTTGAAGGTGTGGGGCGGGGCGGGTGAAACCGTCTCATTCTCCGCAGCAGAGACCTCCGACGCCGTCTATGTCACCCAGACCACTGGCGCTGGCGCGGAACTTCTGAAGTTCCAGGCCGACGGCGGAAGCGCGCCAACGGCGACGCAAGGGTTGGGCGAGACCTTCTGGGTCGAGGGAAGGGCCGGTCAGGTCGCCCTGCCGGACGGGGTCGCCGCCGTGCGGGACAGCGCCGTGGCCGCCGACGGCTCCGTCTGGGTGCTCGCCGACCTGACGGAGGGCGAAGACGCCCAACCGATCAAGGGGCAGCGCGACGTGGCCCTGATGAAGTTCGATTCCGCCGGGAACCTGACCCAGACCAAGCTGCTGGGGGCGGCGTCCAGCGCCAATGGCTTCTCGCTCGCCATCGCCGACGACGGCCGGATCGCGGTCGCCGGCTCGGTGACCGGCGCCCTGGACGCCGGCAAGAGCGGCGACGACGCCGCTGTCGCAGACAGTTTCGTCACCGTCTTCGACGCTTCGGGGCAGGAGGTCTGGACCCAGCGGCGCGGCGCCAAGGCCGCCGACGAGGCGACCGAGGTCAGCTTCGGCGCCGACGGCACGGTCTATGTCGCCGGTCGGTCGCGCTCCATGATGCCGGGCTCCGAGGGCGCGCTGGGCGGATGGGATGGCTACCTCCAGGCTTTCGGCGAGCATAGGCTGACCCCGACCTCGCCGCTCAGCGGTCTGATGGTGGGCGCGACCCAGTTCGGCACGGCCGGCGACGACAATGTCCAGGCCATGACGACCTCCGGCTCGAACCTCTATACCGCCGGGGTGGAGAACGGTCGGATCATGGTCCGTCAGTTCACGCTGGACGCCTCGGGCGCCCCGACCCTGGCGTCGACCCGCGATCTTGGCGCGGCTCAGGGCGGGATCGCCGGGATCACGGTCGACAACGGCCAGGTCATCCTGACGGGCCAGACCGACAACGCCGCTCTGGACGTCGGCGGCGCGACGAATTCACATGCAGGCGGCACGGACGTGTTCGTGGCCGTTCTGGACCCCGACCTGCAACCTTCCGCCAACGAGCGCCTGACCTATTATGGCGGCGCCGGCGTGGATACGGCGTCCGATGTTCAGGTCAAGGACGGCAAGGTCTGGATCACCGGCGTCGCCGACCGCCCCGGCGATGCCGCCAAGACCGATCCGACCCAGGCCTATCTGGCGCGGTTGGACCCTCTGACCGGCGCCGTCGAATACAGCCAGGCCTGGCGCGCCCAGGGCGACCAGGCGGTGACGGGCAGCCTGACGGTCGTGTCCGGCGGCGCCAGTGTTCTGGACAAGCTGGGCCTGCCGCAGGGCGAGATCATGCAGTCGGATTCCAAGCTGCTGACCGTCGCCACCTCCGCCCGCGCGGGCGACCAGTTCAGCATAACCCCCGGCAACAGCACGCGGGCCATAACCGTGACTATCGCCGCGAACGAGACGATGGCGAGCCTCGCCAAGAAGATCACTAGCGCCTCGAACCGGCAGCTCATCGCCACCGTGGTCACCGACAAGAAGGTCTCGCCGCCGACCGAACGGATCGAGATCAAAGCCGCCGAAGGCAAACAGGGCGCCACGGTCTCGTCGGGGGCGGTCGGCAAGGACGCCCTGGGCGCTCTGGGCCTGTCGCCGGGCTATATCGGGAACACGGGCGACAAGGAAAAGAAGGCCTATGGCCTCAATCTGACCAATGCGCTGAACCTTAGCAACGCCGACTCCATCAAGGCGGCGAACGACGCCCTGGCGAACGCCCTCACCGCGGTCAGGGCGGCTTACAAGTCGCTGGCGCCGTCGACCGCCGCCATCACCAACACCCAGACCGGCAACAAGTCGTCGACCGCCTATCAGCAGACGCAACTGGCCAACTTCCAGGCCGCGCTCAACCGCCTGACGGCCTGATCCGAGCCTCATCGCCCTATGCGACGGCTAGGCGGTTGACGCCCGGCGCCGGTTCCGGGTTATTGGGCGCCTCAGTTGCGAAAGCCCCCCATGGCCCTTCCGAACGACAATCGCGTCATCATCGCCATCGGCGCCGGTCTGGTGATCATCGCCGCCGTCGTGCTGGCCCTGATCTTCACCGGCGGCGGCGACAAGACGTCCGAAGCCCCGCCCGCCGCCAAGGGCGGGCTGACGGTCGATCTGGCCGACGCCCCCTCGCTGGAGCCGACCCGCGAACTGCGCTGCTTCGTCGACGGTCAGTTCGTCGGCATGGCGACCCTGGCTGACTGCGCCCAGCGCAACGGCCTGGCCACCGACGCCCTGGATGTCGGCATTGACGAGACGGGGGCCCTGGCCGCCGCCCCGACCGCCGCCTTCGCCCCGCCGCCGGAACTGCCCCCGGTCGAGATCGCCGAGGCGGATCCGATGCCGAGCCCTGCTCCTGGAGCGGTTGCGCTCAGCAACCCCGCGCCGGCGTCGTCGGGCGCCCAGTGCCTGCGTCACACCGGTTCGGACTGGCGCGTCCTGTCCAGCGGCATGAGCCTGAACGCCTGCGTTCAGGCCCTGTATGCCGGAACCTGCGTGCGTCCCGGCGACGCCCAGTACGGCCGCTGGGGCGATACGACGCTTCGCCTTGTCCCGCGTCGGGTGGAACAGTCGGGCGACAACAGCCGTTTCCGCACCCTGGCGGAGCAGGACCGCAACTGCCAATTCCCGGGTCTGAACTGATGCGCTTGCTCGCCCTTTCCGTCATCGCCGCCGCCGCAGCCTTGGGCGCCTGCTCCAACGAGCCGAAGTTCGAGTTCGAACCCGGCGTCTGCTATTTCGTCGCCACGCCCGACGGTCAGCCGCCGCGCCTGCAGAAGATGGGCGAGAACGTCGCCCAGATCGAACTTTGCGCCGGTCAGCTGGAGGAGATGCGTCTGCGCTTCCTCCGTATGGGCGGCTCGAACCAGGAAGTCGCCGGCGCCTATCAGGGCCGATTCATCTTCGTGGACCGCGAGGGTGTGAAGTTCGGCAAGAGCCTGACGGGCAGCCGCTTCTTCGCCATGGCCCGCACCGGCGACGGCCGCCTGGCCATCCCCGGCGCCATCCAGCGCGACGAGACCGGTCGCCCGATCGCGATCGCCGCGCCGCCCCCCGAAACGAAATAGGGCGCCGGTCTGATCGCAGAAGAGGCTTGCGTGGCGTGAACAAAGGTGGAACATTTCGTTAATCCACCGGTTTGGCGGGTCTGATGTCGAATGCGGCTGGCGGTGACCGACGGCGGCTCTAAGACATCCGGCTGAATTACGGAGCTGGCGAGGGACTCGCCGCTCCCTACGAGAAGGAAGTTTCCATGGCGGGCAGCGTCAACAAGGTAATTCTGGTCGGCAATCTGGGCCGCGATCCTGAAATCCGGTCGATGCCGAACGGCGACCGCATCGCCAACCTGTCGATCGCCACTTCGGAAACCTGGCGCGACAAGTCCTCGGGCGAGCGCAAGGAAAAGACCGAGTGGCACCGGGTCGTCATCTTCAACGACAACATCGTCAAGGTGGTCGAGAACTACGTAAAGAAGGGTTCGACCGTCTATATCGAGGGCGCGCTCCAGACCCGCAAATGGACCGACCAGCAGGGCGTCGAGAAATATTCGACCGAGATCGTGGTCAGCCGCTTCAAGGGTGAACTGACCATGCTGGGCGGCCGCGCGGAAGGCGGCGCCTCGCAAGGCGGCGGTTACGGCGGCGGTGGTCGCGGCGACGACGACTATTCCTCGGGCTTCTCCACCGGCGGCGCCAACAAGCCGAGCGGCCCCAAGGAAAGCTACGATCTGAACGACGACATTCCGTTCTAAGCTCGATCCGAACCAACCATGGGGCGGGGGCCTTACAGCTATCGTGAGGATCCCGCCGTCCCGGCCTTCCCGGACAACCGGCCCCTGGTCCTGTTCGACGGCGATTGCGCGCTCTGCTCCGGCTCGGCGCGCAAGATCCTGAAGACCGACCGGGCCGGCATATTCCGGCTGGCGCCGACCCAATCGGCCTTGGGGCAGTCGCTTTTAACGCATTATGGCGTCAGTCCCGACGACCCCTCCACCATGCTGCTGATCCAGCACGGCGTTGTGCGCCAACGCTCCGACGCCGTCCTGGCCATCGCCGCACAACTGCCCGTGCCTTATCGCTGGGCGCGCATCGGTCGGATCGTGCCTCGGTTCATTCGCGACCGCCTGTACGACTATGTGGCGCGTCGCCGCCGCCGTTTTCCCGGGCCGACCTGGTGCGCCCTCCCTCCTGCGGACGTTGACCTGAACGATAGGGTGCTGGGATGAGCGACCGCGTGCTGGTGCTGGGCGCCAACGGCTTCATCGGGTCGCATGTGGCGGCGGCCCTGTCCGCCGAAGGTTGGAGCGTGCGAGCCGGGGCGCGACGCATCGCCGAACCGGCCCGTCGCGCCCCGACCTTCGACTGGGTCACTGCCGACTTCTCTAAACTGACGACGACCGAGGCCTGGGCGCCGCTTCTGGACGGGGTGTCGGCTGTGGTGAACTGCGTCGGCGTCCTGCAGGACGGCGGCGGCGACAGCACCCGCGCCGCCCATATCGAAGGGCCGCGCGCCCTGATTGCCGCGTGCGAAGCGGCGGGCGTGTCTCGGCTGATCCACATCTCCGCCGTCGGCGCGGATGACGACGCGGGCACCGACTACGCCCGCACCAAGGCGCAGACCGAACGGCTGGTCGAGGACAGCGCGCTCGACTGGCTGATCCTGCGGCCGTCGCTGGTGGTGGACCGGGCGGCCTTCGGCGGCACGGGCCTGATCCGGGCGCTGGCGGCCTTTCCGCTGTTCTCGCCGGTCGTGGGCGGCGACCAGACCTTCCGCCCGATCCCCTTGGGCGACCTGACCGCCGCCATTGTCGCGGCCTTGCGGCCCGGCGCTCCGTCGCGTCTGACCCTGGACATGCCGGGACCGGAGGCGGTGACCCTGGCCCAGATGGTGCGCCTCTATCGCGGCTGGCTCGGCCTGAAGCCGGCGCCGGTGGTGCGCGTCCCGCGCGCCCTGGCCGCTCCGGCCGTGGCGGTCGGCGATCTGCTGGGGCGGTTAGGCTGGTCCTCGCCGATCCGCACCACGGCCATGCGCCAGATGGACCATGATGTGTCCGGTCACGACAACGGCTGGGCCGAGCGCCTCGGCGTGTCGTCGCGCGGCTTCTCGCGCTTCCTGGCCGAGACCCCGGCCTCGGTCCAGGACGTCTGGCACGCCCGCCTGTGGTTCGTCCGCCCGCTCTCGATCCTGACCCTGGGCCTGTTCTGGCTTATCACCGGCCTGATCAGTTTCGGCCCGGGCTGGAGCGGCGCCGTCGCCATCCTGCACGAGGGCGGCTATGGCCGCTGGGCCGGGCCGGTCGCCTGGTGGGGCGCCCTGCTGGATGTCGTGCTCGGGTTGGCGCTGTTCGTGCGGCCCTGGACGGCGCGTGTGGCGATCTTCATGTGCCTGGCCACCGTCGGCTATCTGATCGCCGGCACGCTCAGCCTGCCGCACTACTGGATCGACCCCTTGGGGCCGTGGCTGAAAGTCCTGCCCATGATGGCGCTGTGCCTGTTCGTGGCGGCGACGGACGCCCGCCGATGAGCCTCTATTTCGCGCTGAAGATCATCCACATCCTGTCCGGCGCCGTCCTGTTCGGCACGGGGGCGGGCATCGCCTTCTTCATGCTCCGCGCCCACGCCACGCGCGACGCCCGCACGGTCGCCGAGGTGGGACGGATCGTCGTCCTGGCCGATTTCGTATTCACCGCCAGCGCCGTGGTGGTCCAGCCCATCAGCGGCCTGGGCCTGATCCATCTGCAGGGCTGGTCTCTCACCAGTCCCTGGCTGCTGGCCGCCTATGGCCTTTATGTCTTCGTCGGCGTCTGCTGGCTGCCGGTCGTCTGGATCCAGTATCGGATGATGAAACTGGCCGAACAGGCGGCGGGGCAGGGGGCGGCGCTGCCGACCGCCTATCATCGGCTGTTCCGCTGGTGGTTCGCCATGGGTTGGCCCGCCTTCGCCGGCGTCCTGGCCATCTACTGGCTGATGGTCGCCAAGCCGACCTTCTGAGCCCTACCAGACCGCCTGGTCGAAATGGCGTAGGATCATCTGGTCGGCAGTGATCAGCTTCGCCCCGTCGGCCATGGCGTTGGCGACGATCAGGCGGTCGAACGGATCGCGCGTCCAGGCGAAGCGGCAGGCTTCCAAAGACACCTCGGACAGGGAAGCGGTGGACTGCACCAGACCGATCTGGTCCTCAAGGGCCGAGATCATGGCCGGGACGGACGGCGGGCTGATGCGCCCAAGCTCTGTAAGGATTTCCAGCTCCACGATCACCAGAGGCGAAATCACGGGAACATCCGTGCGGCGCAGCAGCCGTCGTGCGGCCTCGCCCAGATTTCTCTCCTTACGAAGATAAAGCCAGGCCACGATCTGAGTGTCGAGATGGGTCACTTGTCGCCAAAATCGAATTTGGCGTCCGGATCCCAGGTCCAATGGCTCTTGTTGGTGTCGATGTCGTCCGCCCAATCGTCGGCGCCTTCCCGCACGCCTTGCGCCATATAGGCGTCCCAGCGTTCCTCGGGCGTCGTCGGCTTGGCGGGCGTCTCGGCGATCAAGGTCAGCCGCCGTCCGCCGCGCCGGATCACCAGCGGTTCGCCGGTTTCCAGCACGCTATCGACCAGCCGGAACAGGTCTTTACGCAGAGCGGTCAGGGTGACTTCGGCCATATGTACATGCTGCGCTTGAGACATGTACATGTCAATGCAACGAGCCGACACGCCATTTGACGGGCGAAGCGGCTCACGCCGTGCGATAGGCGGGCATGACCGACGTCGCCCCCGCGCCATCCACCCCGCCGGCCTCCAAGCCTCACGCCCTGTCCGGGCTCGAGATCGCCGCCATCTTGGCGATCATCGTCGTCTGGGGCGTCAACAACGCGGGCGCCAAGTTGGCGACTGAGACCCTGCCGCCGCTGCTGGTCGGCGCGATCCGGTTCGGCATCGCCACCGCCTGTTTGCTCGTCTTCGTCCGCCCGCCCTTCCCGGACTGGAGAAGCCTGACGCTGATCGTCATCCTCGGCGGGCCGATCCAGTATGGCCTAGCCTACACCGCCTATTGGATGGCGACTGACGTCAGCCCCGTGACCGTGGCCAACCAGCTCTGGATCCCCTTCACCGCCCTGTTCGCCTTCCTGATCCTGGGCGAGCGGCTCAGCAAGGCCGCCCTGATCGGCATGGGGGTGGCCTTCGTCGGCGTGGCCTGGATGACGCTGGACGCCCATGCGCTTCAGGACTGGAAGGCCATCCTGGTCGCCATCGCCGCCGGCGCCGCCTGGGGCGTGACGACGGTCGTCGCTCGCCGCACCACCTCGATCCCGCCGCTGAAGATGCAGGGTCTGCTGGCCCTGGGCGCCTTCCCGGTCATGGCCTTCGGCTCGGCCGTGTTCGAACATGGGCAGTGGGAGGCGGTGAAGGTCGCCAGCCCCATGGTTTGGGCCGCCCTGCTATGGGCCGGGATCACCTCGTCGGTCCTTGCGACGACCCTGCTGTTCTGGCTGGTCCAGCGGCGCGAGGCGGGGCGGGTGACGCCCTATCTGCTGGTGACGCCGGTGGTGTCGATGCTGATCGGCTGGGGCCTGATGGGGGATGTGCTGACGCCCCAGATCCTGACCGGCTCGGCGATCACCATGGGCGGGGTCGCCCTGGTCGCCCTGGCCGAACGGGGCTTGCGCGCGGGCGCCGCCAAGGCTTGATCTAGGGCCGCAGTTTCCGGAGCCGGCCATGCACAACCCCCTCGACCCCGATCATCTGTCTCGCCGCTGGCTGGGCCGCGGCCATGCCGAGCTGGACGCCGACGAACGGCAGGTGGTCGACAGCGCCGCCGCGCGCCGGCCGGTGTCGCGCGACATCAACGAGACCTTCGACGACCGCCAGAGCTTCGGCGACCGGCTGGCCGACCATGTGGCGACCTTCGGCGGGTCTTGGACCTTCCTGATCGCCTTCGGGGCCTTCCTCGCAGTCTGGACGGTTCTGAACCTGATCCTGGGCCGCGAGGCCTTCGACCCCTATCCCTTCATCTTCCTGAACCTGATGCTGTCGATGGTCGCGGCCGCCCAGGCCCCCATCATCATGATGAGCCAGAACCGCCAGGCTTCGAAGGACCGGCTGGACGCCGGCAACGACTACCAGGTCAACCTGAAGGCCGAGATCGAGATCATGGCCCTGCTGGACAAGGTGGAGCACCTGACCGCCCGCCAGCAGGAACAGACCGAAATGATCGAGCGGTTGTTGGCCGCCAAGGGCCGGTAAGGCCTCAGCTCGCGCTCAACGCCGCGCAGGCCACCCGCTCGCCGGCCCCGCCGATGGGCTGGCTCGAGTGGTCGTCGGGATTGGCGTGGATAATGATCGCCGAGCCGTCCGCATCCCACAGCCACTGGCCCGGTCCTTCTGACGAAATCCGCGCGCGGGTGGTGAACAGTTCGGCGTTCACCTTTCCGTCGGCGCCGGCGTAGACGTTCGGCAGGTCGCCGTCGTCCGGCCCTGCGGCGTTCAGCAGCCCGTGCGGCGCCTTGGGCTCGCCGTGGTTGATATGGGCGCCGGACGAGGTGAACGGCGCGGCGCATTCGCCGGTCGCATGGATATGGATCCCGTGCCAGCCGGGCGTCAGGCCCGAGGCCTCGACCTTGATCACCAGGCCGGTCGGGCCCTGACGCAGATCGACGCGGCCGATATTGGCGCCCTGGGCGTTGATCAGAACGGCCTGTCCGGTGGCGCCGACGGGCGCCCGTTCGGCCTGCATCTGGGCCGCGTCGGCGGTCGAGGCGCAGGCTGCAATCAGGGCCAAGGGCGAGGCGAGGAAGAAGGCGGCGGCGAGGCGTTTGGCGCGCATGTGGAAAGTCCTTTCAGAGACGGGCTTTCACGGCGACGTCGCTTTGCCACCGAGGCCCTTGGATGCTAGAAATCGTCACAGCGGATCACGTTCCGATTCCGGCCGCATAAAGCCACGCTTCCTTGACCGACGACAGCTACGAAAACGCCGCAACTCCGATCAACGGTGGAGGCGGCGGCTCCGATATTTCCACGATCACGATCGAGGACGAACTGAAGCGTTCGTACCTCGACTACGCCATGAGCGTGATCGTCAGCCGCGCCCTTCCCGACGCCCGTGACGGCCTCAAGCCGGTTCACCGTCGCATCCTGTATTCGATGCACGACCTGAACATGACGCCCGAGCGCAGTTATTCGAAATGCGCCCGTGTGGTCGGCGATGTGCTGGGCCGGTTCCACCCCCACGGCGACGCCTCGGTCTATATGGCCCTGGTGCGGATGGCTCAGCCCTTCTCGATGGGTCTGATGCTGGTCGACGGCCAGGGCAACTTCGGTTCGGTCGACGGCGATATGCCCGCCTCGATGCGTTACACCGAGGCCAAGATGGCCCCGGCCGCCGTCGCCCTGATGGCCGACATCGACAAGGACACCGTCGATTTCCAGCCGAACTACGATGAGAAGGAGCTGGAGCCCGTCGTCCTGCCGGCGCGGATCCCGAACCTGCTGGTCAATGGCGCGGGCGGCATCGCCGTCGGTATGGCCACCAATATCCCGCCGCATAATCTGGGCGAGGTCGTGGATGCGGCCCTGGCCCTGCTGGACGATCCCAACGTCTCCGACGACGCCCTCTTGGACATCGTGCCCGGTCCTGACTTCCCGACCGGCGGCGAGATCATGGGCCGCACCGCCCCGCGCAACGCCCTGCGTGATGGTCGCGGTTCGGTCATCGTGCGCGGTCGCGCCTCGGTCGAGGAGATCCGCAAGGATCGTGAGGCCATCGTCGTCACCGAACTGCCGTTCCAGGTCAACAAACAGACCCTGATCGAACGCATCGCCGAAATGGTGCGCGAGAAACGTCTGGAAGGCATTTCCGACGTCCGCGACGAATCCGACCGCCAGGGCATGCGGATCGTCATCGAGCTGAAGCGCGACGCCTCGGGCGACGTGATCCTGAACCAGCTGTGGCGCTACACGGCGATGCAGAGCTCGTTCGGCGTCAACATGCTGGCGCTGAACCACGGCCGGCCCGAGCAGATGGGCCTGCGCGACCTGCTGCAGATCTTCCTCGACTTCCGCGAGGAAGTCGTCGTCCGACGCGTCAAGTTCGAACTGAACAAGGCCCGCGACCGCGGCCACGTCCTGGTCGGTCTCGCCGTCGCCGTCGCCAATATCGACGAGGTCATCCACATCATCCGTTCCTCGGCCGATCCGACCGAGGCGCGCGAACGCCTGCAGGCCAAGCCCTGGCCCGTCGGCGACATGATGGCCCTGGTCGAGCTGATCGCCGACCCCCGCAGCGTCGTCATCAACGGCGACAGCCTGCAACTGACCGACGAACAGGCCCGCGCCATCCTGGCCCTGACCCTGTCGCGTCTGACCGGCCTGGGCCGTGACGACATCTTCGGCGAGGCGAACGGCCTGGCCGACACCATCCAGGGCCACCTGACCATCCTGTCGGACCGCAAGAACGTCCTGGCCATCATTCGCGACGACCTGATCGACGTGAAGGACAAGTTCGCCGTCCCGCGTCGCACCCTGATCGGGGAAGGCGACGGCGAGATGGAGGACGAGGACCTGATCCCGCGCGAGGACATGGTCGTCACCGTCACCCACGGCGGCTACGTCAAGCGCGTCGCCCTGAACGCCTATCGGACCCAGCATCGCGGCGGCAAGGGCAAGTCCGGCATGACGATGAAGGACGAGGACGCCATCACCGGCGTCTTCAGCGCCTCGACCCACACCCCGGTCCTGTTCTTCGCCACCAACGGCAAGGCCTACAAGCTGAAGACCTGGCGCCTGCCGCTGGGCAATCCGCAGTCGCGCGGCAAGGCCTTCGTCAACCTGCTGCCCATCGAGCCGGGCGACAGCATCATGAACGTCCTGCCCCTGCCCGAGGACGAGACGACCTGGGGCGACTACGACATCATGTTCGCCACCCAGGCGGGCGACGTGCGCCGCAACAAGCTGTCGGACTTCGCCACGGTCAACCGCGCCGGCAAGATCGCCATGAAGCTGGAAGGCGACGACCGCATGGTCGGCGTCGGCCTGTGCACCGCCGACGACGATATCCTGCTGACCACGGCCCTGGGCCGCGCGATCCGTTTCAAGGCCGACGATGTGCGTGTGTTCAAGGGCCGGGATTCGACCGGCGTCCGGGGCGTGCGCCTGCAGGACGGCGACGAGGTCATCTCCATGGCCATCCTGGGCCGCGTCGACGCCACGCCGGAAGAACGCTCGGCTTACGTCAAACACGCCAACGCCATGCGCAAGGCCCTGGCCGGCGCGGAGGCGGAAGAGGATGTGGCGGCTCCGGCTGAGGCTGAAGACGAGGTCGCGGACGCGGCTCTGACCGTTGAACGGATCGCCCAACTGGGCGCCGCCGAACAGTTCATCCTGACGGTTACCGAAACCGGATTCGGCAAACGGTCCTCGGCCTATGAGTATCGCCGCACCGGTCGCGGCGGCCAGGGTCTGACGGCTCACGGCCTGGGCGGTCGCGCCGGCACGCGCCTGGCGGCGGCCTTCCCGGTCGAGGAAACCGACGACCTGCTGCTGGTCACCTCGGGCGGTCAGATGATCCGCACCCGTATCGACCAGGTCCGCATCGTCGGCCGCTCCAGCCAGGGCGTCACCATCTTCCGCACCGGCAAGGACGAAAAGGTCGTCTCGGTCGAACGCCTGCCGGAAAGCGGCGGTTCGGATGAGGCGGACGTCGCGGGTGAAGAGGGCGGCGAGGACTGATTGATACCCTCTCCCAGCGGGAGAGGGCTTGAGCGCACGGCGGCGAAGCCGTCGTCCTTGCGCGAAAGGGTGAGGGGCGCGGTGGTGCGAGCTGGCCCACCGGCGGACCCTCATCCGGCCCTTCGGGCCACCTTCTCCCCACGGGAGAAGGAACACTGAACGGGAGCTGGCGGTGGACATCCTGATCGACGGCGAACCCGCCACGCCTGAGGACCTGGCCCATCAGGCCCTCGTCAACTACGGCGCCTACACCTCATTTCGCGTCGAGCACGGCGCCGTCCGGGCCCTGGACCTGCATCTCGCCCGCCTGGACCAGGCCGCCGTCGAACTGTTCGGCGAAAGCCCCGGCGAGGCCGAGTTCCGGCGTTTGATGGCGGTCGCCGTTGAAGGGCATGACCAGGCATGGCTGCGGGTCAGCCTGTTCTCGCCCGAGATCGGCCATCGCAATCCGTCCTTCGTCGGGCGGCCCAAGGTGATGACCGTCGTCTCGCCGCCCCCGCCGCCGCTGGCCACCCAAATGCGGGTGACGGCTGTGCCCCATGGCCGCGAAACCCCCCACCTGAAACACGTCGCCACCTTCGGTCAGACGCGCGTGCGCCGGGCCGCGCGGGCGGCGGGCTTCGACGACGCCCTGTTCATCGACGACCAGGGTCATGTGTCCGAGGGCGTGACCTGGAACATCGGCTTCATCCAGGGCGACCGCATCGTCTGGCCCCAGGCGCCGATGCTGGCGGGCGTGACCCAGGTCCTGATCGAGCGCGGCCTGTCCAGGCTGGGGCTGACCGGGCTGGGCCTATCGTCGCAGACCCGGCCGGTGCATGTGTCCGAACTGGCGGGATTCGATGGCGCATTCCTGTGCAACAGCGCCACGCCGGCCTGTCCCATCACTGCAATTGACGACACGGTTTTCGCCGTCGATCCGACCCTGCTGACGGCGATCGAATCCGCCTGGGCCGCCAATGATCCGCTGCCCTTGACGGCCTCTCTTTCCTAATTCTGGAGGAAAGTTCCAGCAGGTTCAACGCCTTCGTCGGCCAAACCGATGATCGGCGCGCCTGGGTGTCCGCCTGGTCCACACTCGCTCGATGATTGATATGACGCCAAAACCCGCCCCGCTGTTCCCCCCGCCTGCATTGGCGGTTTGGCGGTTTGTCACCCTGTTTTTACGACACGCCTCTACGCCAACCGGCTGCTAGGCCGAACCTTTCGCACCTGCTAAGTCACGCCGAACAGCAGGCGACAGGCTGGGGAGACACGCCATGCGCATCGGACTCTATCCGGGCACTTTCGATCCGGTGACCAACGGTCACACCGACATCATCAAGCGGGCGCTGAAGCTGGTCGATCGCGTGGTCATCGGCGTGGCCCAGAACGATGACAAGGGGCCGCTGTTCACCACGGCCGAACGAGTCGAGATGCTCCAGGCCGAGGTGGCCAACCTGGGCGGCGACATCCTGGTCCAGCCCTTCTCGACCCTGCTGATGCATTTCGCGGAAGAGCTGAACGCCAATGTCATCATTCGCGGTTTGCGCGCGGTCGCCGATTTCGAATACGAGTTCCAGATGACGGCCATGAACCAGCGCCTCAATCAGGACATCGAGACGGTATTCCTGATGGCCGATCCGCGGCATCAGGCCATCGCCTCGCGGCTGGTCAAGGAAATCGCCCGTCTGGACGGCGCGATCGACAGTTTCGTCAGCCCCGCCATCGCTGCGCGCGTGCGGGACAAGGTCAAGAACAGAGGATGAGTGCGTCAATGCGTCTTGGTGTGATCGCGGCGGCCGCCGCCGCTCTTCTGGCGTCGGTTGCGACCCAGGCCCCGGCCGTGGCCCAAGCTCAGGCTGCGGCCCAAGCCCCGGTTCAGGCTCCCGCTGCGGACTGGCGCACCGTCGCGCCGGAGAACCTGCTGGTCATCGACACGCCGAAGGGCCGGATCCTGGTCGAGTTGACGCCGGTCGCCGCCCCCGCCCACGCCGAACGCATCCGCACCCTGGCTAACCAGGGCTTTTACGACGGGCTGAAGTTCCACCGCGTCATCCCCGACTTCATGGCCCAGACCGGCGACCCGCAGGGCACCGGCGAGGGCGGCAGCGAACTGCCCGATCTGAAGGCCGAGTTCAGCTTCCGTCGCGGTCGCGACGCCGGATTCGTCGCCGTGCCGAACGCGGGGCAGGGCGTGCGCGGCCTGGTCGGCGTCCTGCCGGTCGAGACCCAGCCCGACGCCCAGATGATGATCACCGCCGACTTCAAGGTCAGCGCCCACGGCCTGTTCTGCCCCGGCGTCCTGGGCATGGCCCGCGCCGGCGCCCCCGACACCGCCAACAGCCAGTTCTTCCTGATGATGGGCGACCGGGATCAGTTGAACGGCGTCTACACCGCCTTCGGCCGCGTGGTCTCGGGCCTGGACGTGGTGAACAAGCTGAACAAGGGCTCCGACGCCGACGACGGCAAGGTCGCCAACCCCGACGTCATGACGCGGGTCCGCATGGCCTCGGCCCTGTCGGAGGGCGAACGTCCCACCGTGCGGGTGCTGAACCCCGCCAGCGCCGCCTTCGCCGAACGGATCGCCGCGACCCGCACCGCGCGCGGCGGCGGTTTCAACATCTGCGACGTCCAGCCGGTGGCCGAGGTCGTCGGCGGCTAGGGATTTCATGAGGGGGCAGGGGGCTATGATGGTTCGAAACGCACTGATCGCGGCGGGGCTGACGGTTCTGTTGTCGGGCCCCGTCCTGGCGCAGGACGCGGCCGTTCCGCCGCCCCCGCCCGGTCCGACCGAATGGCGCGCCGTGGCCCCCGACAATCTGCTGGTCATCGACACGACCAGGGGCCGGATTCTGGTCGAACTGGCGCCCGAGATCGCCCCGGCCCATGTCGAGCGGATCAAGCTGCTGGCGTCGCGCGGCTTCTATGACAATCTGGCCTGGCACCGGGTCATCGACTGGTTCATGGCCCAGACCGGCGACCCCTTGGGCACCGGCGACGGCCAGAGCTGGTATCCCGACCTGAAGGCCGAGTTCACCTTCCGTCGCGGCCCGGACATGGCCTTCACCCCCGCCGCCGCGCCGGCCGGGGCCCTGGTCGGCTTCTACCATTCCCTCCCGGTCCAGACCCAGCCCGACGCCCTTATGGCGGGCACGGCCGACCGCAAGGTCCACGGCTGGGGCCTCTATTGCCCGGGCGTCGCCGGCATGGCCCGCGACGAGGGCAATGACACCGCCAACAGCCAGTTCTTCCTGATGCGCCAGGCTTATCCCGCCCTGGACAAGCGCTACACCGTCTGGGGCCGCGTGGTGGTGGGGCTGGAGGTCGTTCGCGCCCTGAAGGCCAGCCCCGAGCCCAGCGGCGTCGTCGTCGATCCCGACCGCATGACCCGCGTCCGCCTGGCCTCCGACCTGCCCGCCACTGAACGCCCGGCGGTGCAGATGCTGAACACCACATCGCCGACCTTCCGCGCTCTGATCGACCAGGCGCGCCAGGCCAAGGGCGCAGACTTCTCGGTCTGCGACATCGACGTGCCGGTGCGGATGGCCACGGCGGGCTGAGGATTTACGCTTGTTTTTTACCCGGCAGACATGTCACCATCACAACCCTTACGGAGGTCGAGGCGATGAAAATGCGGTCTTTGATAGGTGTGACAGCGGTGGCTCTTCTCTCGGCAGGCTGCGCCTCTCAATCCGAGATCGCCATGGGCCGCATGTGCTCGGACGAAGCCTGCTTTCAAGCCCTGCGCGCGTTGAATGAGGGCCGCGCCCCGTCGCCGCATCAGATGACCACGCAAGAGTTGTCTGAGCTGGGAGAAAAGCAGGGAATACGGCCGCCGAAGGCGTAGGAGCGCCATAAATCCGGAGATTAGGCCGCCGGCCCCCGACCCCGGCCGCGTCTCCGCCTGCGCCGCTTGGGCGGCTTCTTGTCCTCCCGCATCTGCTGCAACAGCAGGCCTTCGCGCAGGCCCCGATCGGCGACCCGGACCCGCTCCGACGGCCAGGCCCGCTGAATGGCCTCCAGGATCGCCGCCCCGGCCAGGACCAGATCGGCCCGGTCCGGCCCGATACAGGCCTCCTTGGCCCGGCCGTCCGGCCCCAGGGCCTTCAGCCGCTCCGCCGCGGCCTCGCAGTCGCCGCGCGTCATCCACAGGCCGTCGACCCGGTCGCGATTGTAGCGGGGCAGGTTCAGGTGGATGCCAGCAAGGCTGGTGATCGCGCCCGAGGTGCCGATCAGATGGGCCCGGTCCCGCCGCAGCAGGTCCAGCATGCCCGGATCCTCGATCCCGCCCCCGGCCAGGGCCGCGCCCATATCGGCGACCATAGCCTCGTACCATTGCTCATGTTGGGCTTCGCCCGCCCCCTCGGGCTCCGGGTGCCGTTCCGCCAGGGTGACGACCCCCAGGGCCGCCGACATCCAGCCGGTGGTCGTCCAGTCCGACCCCTCGCGCTTCAGCCAGGACAGTTCGGTCGATCCCCCGCCGACATCGATGATCATCACGCCTTCGGCCCTGGGGTCGATCAGGTTCAGACAGCCCTCGACCGCCAGCCGCGCCTCTTCCGCCGGATCGATGATCCGCAGCCGCAGCCCGGTGCCCTTGCGCACCCGATCAATGAACTCGGCCCCGTTCTCGGCCGCCCGGCACGCCTGGGTCGCGACCGCGCTCAGCCGGACCGACTCCACGCCCTTCCTGACGATCCGGTCGGCGCACAGGGCTAGGGCGTCATAGGCCCGGTCCATGGCCCGCGGGTCCAGCCGGCCCGTCCGGGACAGGCCTTCGCCCAGCCGCACGATCCGGCTGAAACTGTCGACCACCCGAAAGCCGTCGCGGGACGGCCGCGCGATCAGCAGCCGACAATTATTGGTCCCCAGATCGAGCGCGCCATACAGGGGCGCATCCCGACCCGACGCATCCCGCTCGCGGGAAGGCTGGGACCGCTCGTCGCGCCGTCGGGGCGCGCCGTGGGTCTCCGGCATGGGCCGTCATTCCGATGTGGGCGGTCCAAAGCGGCGCCCGTCCCGATCAACCTAGCCCGCCAAGATCGTCCGCGCCAAGCCATTCTGTCAGGAAGATGAACAGACCTGCGTGGATCAGGGTCATCGGGCCAAGCGTAACAAGAGGCCATGACCCAGGTCCACACAGCCCGCTTCGCCATCGGTCAGATTGTCCGCCACCGCGACGACGCCTTCCGCGGCGTGGTGATGGACGTCGACCCCGCCTACAGCGGCCCGGCCATCGACACGGGCGCGGTTTCGCCGCACCAGCCCTTCTACCGCGTCTTCGCCCTGGGCGAGGACGGCGGCTTCGTGGCCTATGCCGCCGAGGGCGTGCTGGAGGAAGGGCAATCGGTTCTGCTGCCCGACGACGCCCAGCGCTGGTTCACCATTGATGCTCATGGCCATCACGCGCCCCTGCACGAAGCCATTCACTGACCAGGCCTTTGAACGGGCGCCGACCGGGCGTTAGGATGGGGCAAAAGAGGAGCGTCCAATGTCCGACTTCGAACACGTCTTCGAACAGCCGCCTGAAGGCGCGGCCGCCGACTGGACCATTCCCCAGAACTGGGCCGCCTATACGGAGGTCGAACACCAGACCTGGGACACGCTTTACGCGCGCCAGATGAAGATCCTGCCCGGCCGCGCCTGCGACGCCTTCCTGCGCGGCCTGGACTCGCTCGACCTGAACGCTGGCGGCATTCCCGACTTCGAGGTCATCAATCCCAAGCTTCAGGCTCTCACCGGGTGGACCGTCGTTTGCGTGCCGGGTTTGGTGCCCGACGAGGTCTTCTTCGACCATCTGGCCAACCGCCGCTTCGTCTCGGGCCAGTTCATCCGCAAGCCGGACCAGCTCGATTATCTGCAAGAGCCGGACATCTTCCATGACGTCTTCGGCCATGTGCCCATGCTGACCGACCCCGACTTCGCCGCCTATATGGAGGCCTATGGCAAGGGCGGGCAGCGCGCCGCCGGGCTGGGCATGTTGCCGAACCTGGCTAGGCTTTATTGGTACACGGTCGAGTTCGGCCTGATGAAGGAGGCGGAGGGACTACGCATCTATGGCGCCGGCATCGTCTCGTCATCGACCGAGAGCGTCTTTGCTCTGGAAGACCTGTCGCCGAACCGTCTGGGTTTCGACCTGGAGCGGGTGATGCGGACCCTGTACCGGATCGATGACTTCCAGCAGGTCTATTTCGTCATCGACAGCCTGGAAGCGCTGAAGGACGAGACGTTGAAGGACTTTGGCCCCGTTTATGACGCCTTGAAGGGTCAGGCCGACCTGCCGATCGAGACCGTCCTGCCGACCGATCAGGTCTTCACGCGCGGCACCCAGGCCTATGCGGCGAAGGGGGGCCGGTTCGCCGCCTAGAGCTCTAGCGTGTGAAGGAGACCTTGATGTTTCCGCCCCCCAACGCGGAGGTCACCGTACACCCGCGACCGTCCCCGGTCGGTTCGCAACCTTCCCAGCGAATCCTAAACCCCGCATCATTCTCGGCCTGCAAGTGGACGACCTCTCCGACGGGGCGTCTGATCCAGCAGGTGCGCGGCGCGCCATAGGAGTCGTATTTCGAGCGGGACGCGCCACAACGGATTCCTGCAGGATCACTGCGGACCAGAGTCGTCGTGGGAATATCGCCCTCGACGGTCACGGACACCAAGGGCGACAGCCTTTGTCCCACAACCATGATGTCGTCCAACTCCGCCGACTGGGACAGAAAGAGCGTTAGAACGAAAAAGAGAGACGACATCGGACGGTCCATTTCGACGGAGCGTCGATATTCTTTCTGGGCGGCGCGTAAACAAGCGCGTCAGAGTTGAAAGGGATAAAAGTCGCCGCCGAGTTTCAGGATTGCGGTCAGAGCGTCCAGCGCGCCTCGGCTTTCTTCCAGCAGGGCCGGATCAGCAAGGTCGGCAGGCCGCAGCTCTTCCCTGTACCAGCGGCTGGCCCAGTTTGAGAGTTCGGCGTGTAGAGCCTCGGTGAAGCGCATGGCCGGATTGGACGCCGCCAGTTCCGCCTCGTTCAGCACGACCCGCAGACGCAGGCAGGCAGGCCCGCCGCCGTTACGCATGGATTGGCGCACATCGACATACAGAACCCGGCCGATGGGGCCGTTGGAGGCGGCGAGGGTTTGCGCTACGGCGTGGCTACGCGGGTTGTCGCGGGTTTCCGTCGGACAGATCAGGGTCAGCCGATCCTCGCCCGGGATACGCACCAGCATCGAGTTGAACAGATAGCTGCTGATGGCGTCCGCGAGCGGCAGATCGGCGGAAGACACCTCGACGAAGATCGGTTCGAACAGGCCGTCCGCGGCGCGGCGGATGGCTTCCAGCGTTCCGACGGCGTCTTCAAACGCCAGGTCGTGGAAGAACAGGGTGTCCAGCGCCCCGACGCAGACCACGTCATTGTGGAAGGTTCCGCCGGCGATGGCGGCCCTGGACTGTTGGGCCAGAACCGGTCGGCTGGCTGCGTGGCGACGGGCGACGGCTTGCGAGGCCTCGCGTGTTTGACGGGCAGGGTAGGGGCCCTCCCAGGGCTCGAACGCCTCACGGCCCCAGACCAGCAGATTCACCCCCGGCGCGCCATGATCGGCGCACAGGCGCACATGGTTTGCGGCGCCCTCGTCGGCGAGGTGGGCGACCGAGGGCAGGGCGTCGTGGACGGCGAACCGGTCGGCATCGGGGAACAGGGCGTCCAACGCGCGCTTCGTCTGCTGGTGTTCCAGCGACCGGTGCAGATTGGTGCCAAGATTGGCGGGGGTGAAATGCACCCGGCCGTCAGCGGCGTCGGCGCTGGGCGTCACGGTCGCGGCGTTGGCGGCCCACATGGGCGAGGCGGAACAGGCGGCGGCGGCGAAGGAGGGCGCGTCCTTCCAGGCCCGCTCAAGCACTTGGGCGTCCGAACCCGTGAAGCCCAGCGTCCGTAGGAAGGGGATGTTGGGCCGTTCGTGCGGCGGAAGGACGAACTGGGGCAGGCCCAGGTCCGCCAGGGTCTTCATCTTGTCGAGCCCCTGCAACACCGCCGCGCGCGGGTTCGACGCTTCGCCCTTGTTCAGGCTGGAGGCCAGATTGCCCGGCGACAGACCGGCGTAAGAGTGCGTCGGCCCGATCAGGCCGTCGGCGTTGGCTTCGACGGCGTAGGTCATTCGGCCCTCTCCCCTTGCGGGAGAGGGAGGTCGCGCACGGCTGCGCAAGCCGTCGTCCTGGCGCGAGCGGGTGAGGAGTCACGCAGGCGGCCGGCAGAGAGAAACCCCTCATCCGACCCGCTGCGCGGGCCACCTTCTCCCGCAAGGGGAGAAGGAATCACGACCGTAACCCCTTGATCTCGCCTTCGATGTTCGCGACCGCGTCGGCCTCGAAACTGGCGACCGGATAGGCGCAGTAGTCGGCGGCGTAGTAGGCGCTGGGGCGGTGGTTGCCGCTGGCCCCTAGGCCGCCGAAGGGCATGTCGCCCGCCGCGCCGGTGGTCGGACGGTTGAAGTTGACCACGCCCGCGCGGATGCGGCGGATGAAGTGGTCCCAGTTCGCCGGATCGTCGCTGACCAGACCGGCGGACAGGCCGTAGCGGGTGGCGTTGGCCGCCTGGATCGCGGCGTCGAAGGTCGGGACGCGAACGACTGACAGGAAGGGGGCGAACATCTCCTCGTCGGGAACGTCGATCCCGGTCACGTCGATGATGGCGGGTTTGACGAAGGCGCCTGGCAGGTTGGCGACGGGACCCGAGGCGCGGATGACCTTGGCTCCGGCGTCAATCCGTTCTTGCAGCGCTTTCAATGCGGCCTCGGCCGCTCGGGCTGAGATCAGCGGTCCGGCGTAGGGTTCTGGGTTGCTGTCCCAAGGACCGAAGACCAGCCGATCGGACAGGGCGGCGATGGCTTCGATGATGGCGTCGCCCTGCGCTCCCTCCGGCACGATCAGGCGCCGGGCGCACGAGCAGCGCTGGCCGGTTGTGATGAAGGCGGACTGGACCGCGATGCCGGCCACCGCCTCAGCGTCCGCCGCATCCCAGACCACCAGAGGATTGTTGCCGCCCAGCTCCAGCGCCAGGATGACGTGCGGATCGTCGGCGAACTTGCGGCGGAAGTGAGCGCCTGCCGCGCCTGAGCCGGTGAACATCAGGGCGTCGATCCCGGCGTCGAGCAGGGCCGCGCCGGTCTCGCGCCCGCCCTGGACGACATTGACCACGCCGGTCGGTAGATCGGCGGCGGCGAAGGCCTCGGCCATGACCTGGCCGACCAGGGGCGTCTCCTCCGACGGCTTGAAGACGACGGTGTCGCCGGCCAGCAGAGCCGGGACGATATGGCCATTGGGCAGATGGCCGGGGAAGTTGAACGGGCCCAGCACCGCCGCCACGCCGTGTGGACGGTGGCGCAGGGTCGCGCGGCCGAAGGCGGTGTCGCTTGTTCGCTCTCCGGTGCGTTCGTCATAGGCGCGGATGGAGATGTCCACCTTGCCGACCATGGCCACCGCTTCGGTCTTGGTCTCCCACAGGGGCTTGCCGGTCTCGCGGGCGATGGCCTCGGCGATCCGGGGCGCGCGGTCCTTCAGCACAGCCTGATAGCGTTTGACGGCGTCGATGCGGTCGGCGCGTGGGGCGTCGGCCCAGGCGGGGAAGGCGGCGCGGGCGGCGGCAACGGCGACCTGGACCTGGACCGGACTGGCGGCCTCGCCCTCCCAGTTGGTGGCTTCGGTGGCGGGGTCGGTGGATTTGAACAGGGTCATGATTTCACGCGGACGATGGCGCCGGCCTTGATCTTCAGGGCGGCGGCGGTTTCGGCGGTCAGGCGGGCGATGTCGCCGTCGATGTCGGCCTTGGCGCGGACGGCGCGGAAGGCGGCGATGCTGTCGGTCGAGATCAGGGCCGGCAGTTCGGCCTGGACCGTATCGACCAACTCGACCGTCAGGCGGCGGGCGTCGCGGACGGTGCGGATATTATCCCGCCCGCATGAAACAGTGGGGCCGGCGTCGAAGATGTCGACCAGGCCGTTGGGGCGGAAGCCTTCGCTCTCCAGCAAGGCCATGGCGGGCACCCCCTGGGGGTGGACCTTGCCGATCACGGCGCGCGCCGGTTCCGGCAGCAGCTCGGTATAGATGGGGTGGCGCGGGGCCAGGTCGAGGATGAACTGCTTGTCGGTCGAGCCCGTCATCCGGTCGGCGTCGTCGAACGCCATCGGGAAGAATTTGTGCGCCACATGGTCCCAGAAGGGGCAGGCGCCGTCGGGGGTGAAGACCCCGCGCAGTTCGGCCAGCACATTCTCGGCAAACAGTTCGGGCTGGGCGCCGATCAGCATATAGCGCGACTGGCTGAGCAGACGGCCCGCGCCGCCCTTGCGCCGGTCTGCCTTGAGGAACAGCGAGCCGACCTCGGTCCAGCCGGTACATTCATTGACCAGCACCAGGGTCTGGTGGTCCAGCTTGACGCCGATGGACGGAGAAGAGGCGGTATTGTTGACGACGCGGAACGAGAAGAACGGCCGTTTCAGGCCCACCGTCGCCTTGACCGAGCCGACCCCGTCGATGTCGCCGGTGTCGCCGTCCTCCAGCATCAGCGTGTACCAGGCCTCTTGCCAGCTGACCTCGCCGCGGAAGCTGGCCTGGCTGAGCTCAAGCCGGTCGGACAGGACGTCGGGATCTTCGGGCAGGCTGGTGAAGCCGGGGCCGGACAGGATGGCCAGTTCCAGCAGATAGTCGAGGTCGGCAGGGCCGGCGGGACGGACGACGAGCATTCAGAGGGTTTCCATCCGCAGGGCTTTGAGTTTGGCCGCGTCGATCTCGCCCGAGGCGATCTTGCACAGGATCAGGGCGCTGAGCTGGGCGCGTTCGACGAAGCTGTCGGGCCAGGCGAACTCCTGGTCCGAATGGATCTCGCCGCCCCGGACGCCGAGGGTGTCGATATTGGGCAGGCCGGCGGCGTGCAGATTATTGCCCTCGCACACGCCCCCCGACGGCTTCCAGGCGATGGTCTGGCCCAGCAGAGCGCCGGCTTGTTTCACCGCCTCGAACAGGGCGGTCTGGGCGGCGTCCATCGGCTTGGGCGCGCGGGTGAAGCCGCCGTGCAGGTCCAGGGTGAGGCCCTCGAACGGCGGCGCGGCGGCGATGGCGCGAACCGAGGCGTCGATCCAGTCGGCGGCAGCCTTGTCCGGGACGCGGACGTTGAACCGCACGACCGCATTGTCTGCGACGACGTTCAGGGCGCCGCCGCCGGAGATCTTGGCCACATTGACGGTGACCCCTTCATGCTGGCCGTTCAGCCCGTGCAGGGCGGCGGCGATCATGGCGGCGCCGGCGACGGCGTTGCGGCCCTCGTCAAAGGCGCGGCCGGCGTGGGCGGCGCGGCCCGTGACGATCAGGTGATAGTTGCCGCTGCCCTTGCGCGCTCCGGCCAGGGTGCCGTCCGCCAGGGCCGGTTCATAGGTCAGGCCGACATGGCCGCGCGCGCCCAGTTCCGCCAGCAGGGTGGCGGAGGCGGGGGAGCCGATCTCTTCGTCGGGGCTCAGCAGCACGGTCCAGCCGACGCCGTGCCGATCGGGGTGGGTCTCGAAGGCTTCGAGGGCGGCCAGCAGCACGCTGATCCCGCCCTTCATGTCGGCGACGCCCGGGCCGTTCAGGGCGCCGTCCGCGCGGGTCGTGACGGTCTGGAAGCGGCTGTCGGCAGGGAAGACCGTGTCGTAGTGGCCGGTCAGGACGACCTGGAGCGGCGCCTCCGGGCGGGCGGTGATCTTCAAGGCGTCGGCATGGGCCTCTGCGCGCACCGAGCCGTCGTCGGCGACGGTGGTCGAGCCCTGGGTTGGAATGCGTTCGACGACAGCAGGCAGGGTCTTCGCCTCGGCCTCAAGCGCACCCAGCACGGCGTTCAACCCGGCGGCGTTGCGGCTGCCGGAGTTGAGGTTCGCCCAATCGATGGTGCGGCCGATGATCGCCTCGCGTCGCGCGGCGACGTGGTCGAGGACGGCCTGGTCCGAGGTCAGAATCCGCATTGCCGGATCCTAGCGGTCGCGACGCTAAAGGTGAAGATCGCGCCTTCAGGTGGACCTAGTTCCTGTTCGGGCGGCGGTCGGCGCGCTGGCCGGCTTCGCGGCTTTCGCGGCGCCAGCGGATCGACAGGCTGGTGTCGCCCTGGCCGCCGAACTGCGAGCTGATGGCCAGGTTGCGGCGCGGTTGCCATTCGACCTTCACGGCTGCGCCGCCCTCGCCGCCGCCGATGACCTCCAGATAGACGTCGTCGGTGATGTAACGGCCACCGGCGACGGTCACGGCCGAGGCTTCGCCGCCAAAGGACAGACGATCAAGACCCGCCAGTTCGCGCAGGTTTCCGATCACATCGAAGCCGCCGCCGCCGGCCAGGGCGGCGACACCTGCGGCCAGCTGGGCCGCTTCGAACGGCGACAGCTGAGAGGCCGAGCGGCCGAACAGCACCTGGGACAGAATCTCGTCCTGGGGCAGGGCGGGGGTCGAGGTGAGAGCGATCTTGGGTTCGGCGGCCGTGCCGGTGACATTGATCGAGGCTGTGAGGGCCGTGTCTTCGCGCGTCGCCGACAGATTCAGGCGGATGTCCGCTGGATCGGTCGAAAGGGTCAACCGGCCGGACTCGTCGAACACGAACCGCTTGCCGGCGAACTCGTAATCGCCACGCACCACATTGGCCGTGCCGGTCAACTGCGGCTGTGCGATGGTGCCGCGCACTCGCGCATTCACGTCCAGCACGACATTCAGGCCGCGGCCGCTGACCCGAACCTTGCCGCCGGTCGAACGCAGGGCGATGTCCAGCCCGATCTGGGGTCCGCGCTGGCGGGTCTCGCTCTCCTCCGGATCGCCCCCTGGTCGATTGATCTCGACCACGTCCATCGAGACGATGCCGGTCGAGCCTGGTACCTCGGGCTCGATCCGGGCTTCGTCGATATTGATCTGACCTGACAGCTGGATATTGCCGTCCTGGCCGCGGACGATGGTGATCGGGCCGGAGGCCCGGGCCTCGCCGATGTCGTTGTCGATGACGCGGAAGCGGGTGAGATTCAGCTGGGCGGTCGAACCTGATCCCTCGCGCAGACCGATCCGGCCCTGACCAGAGACAGTCCCGCCGGCGGTGTCGTTGGCCGTGAAGGTCTCGATCTGAGCCGTCGTGTCATCGAAACGGGTCCTCAGGGTCAGGTCGTCGAGGACCAGGCCCACGGCTTTTTCACGATAGGAGCCCTGCGTCAGGTCAAATCGGCCGTTCAGGCGCGGCGCGGCCAGGGTTCCGGCGAGGGTCGCCTGTCCCGCCACCTGTCCCGCCAGGCTGCGGTCGCCCCCCAGGAACAGGTCCCAGATCGGCTGGATCTGACCATTGATCGACACATTGCCCGACATTGGCCGCTGACGCGCGATCGCCAGGCGAAGGGGGGCAGCCGAGGCTTCGACCGGCAGGGTCACATCCGCCGAGGCCTGAACCGCGTCCTCGTCGGAAGCGGTCGCCTTGATGCTGAGACTGTTGTTGACCAGGGTGGCGTCCAGCCTGCCGTCGACGGCCAGACCGCGCGGCGCGTCGATGCTGCGGATGTTCTGCAGGGTGACGTTTGCCGAGCCCGACAGATCGTCGCCTGCGCCCCGCAAGGCGATCCGGCCGGTGGCGCGGCCGCGCAACTCGGGCGACAGGGTCTGAAGGTCCACGCTGGTCAGGTCGGCCTGGATGATCGCCGTCCGGGCGTCCTGGCGCAGGTCGGCCAGCAGCACGCCGCTGCCGACGCCCAGGTCCACATGCGCCGTTCGCTGTTCGCCGTTCAGGCTGATCGAGGCGGGGCTCCGCGTGGTGAAAGCCACCTCACGCACCCGACCTCCGCCGCGCAGGGTCAGGGTCTGGGCGTCGCCGCGTCGGGAATAGACGCCCGTGCCGTTGAACTGGGCCGGCACGCCGCCGCCGACGTCCAGCGCCACGGTGAAGGGAAGATTGTCCAGGGCGCCGCGCCCGTCCAGGTCGATAGTCCGAACCACCCAGCTCTGACCGGCCAGGCGGACGTTCCGCCCGCTGACATCAAGGATGGCGCTCTCGGAGCCTCCGCCTTCGGTCAGGCGAATCCGACCGTTGGCCTCGCCGGAGGCCAGGAAGGCCCCGGCGCGGGCGGTGAAGGTCAGATCGGCGCTGGAGGGGATATTGTTCGCCAGCGCCACCGCGCCCTGGGCCGCGACGCCGCCGGCGTTGACGTCAAGATCGGTCAACCGGATCCGATCGCCGCCCAGGAAGAAGTTCCCGGACGCACGGGCCGGTCCATAGTTCGACCCGCTGGTCACTGTGACACGCCCGTCCGAAGCGTCCGCGCCCCGGCGGAAACTCAGGATCAGGTCGGCGTTGGTCAAGGTCAGCGCGCCGGCCGTGACCTTGTCGAAGCCGGCGGTCAGGTCGATGCGCGGCTGCGACAGCGTCCCGGTCAGGGCGCCGCGTCCGTTCATGTCGCCGCCGATTTCGACCGGTCCGACCCCGAACGGCCCGCGCGCGTTCCAGTCCAGCGCCAACCGCAGCCGGCCGTCCGTTTCGATCAGGCCCTTGGCGCCGGCGCGGCCGGCCGCGCTGGTCAGTTCGCCGCGATCGACCTCGATCCGGCCGTCGTTCAGCTTGCCGGCCAACTCAAGGCGCGGCGTGCGCCCCAACAGACGATCCAGCTCGTCCATTCCGACAGACAGGTTGCGCCCCCGGCCGTCGAAGCTCAGCATCCAGGGCGCGCCGCTTCTCGCCGAGGAGGCGCGGATGGGGCCGCCGAAGGCGCCGCTCCCCCCGGGCAGGACACGCGAGGCGTCGGTCAGCCGGGCGTCGCCGCGGAAGCCCATTCCGCCCAGCAGATTGCGCGATCCCGATCCGTTCAACGTCAGCCCCTGGCCCTCCAGGTCGATCTTTTCCAGCAGAAGGGCGCCGTCCTTCATCCGCGCCGCTTCCAGCTGGACGTGCGGGGTCGCGCCCAGCAGGCCGCCGATCACGCCCTCGGACGAGCCGCCCACGGCGCGGATGTCGCCGTCCAGATCCATCCGCCCGTCGCGCACCTGGACGTTCAGGGGGCCGGTGATGCGGGTGGCGCGATAGCTGGCAAGGTTGGCGTTCAGCAGGGTCGCCTGGCCCTCCAGCGTCCAGGTCTGGGCGTCGCCCTTGAACAGGCCGGAATAGGCGGCCGGGCCGGCGACATCCGAACCGATCAACCGGCTGAGCGAAGCGGCCTGAATGTTCAGTCGGATTCCGTCGGGCGAACTGCGGTCGGACAGGCGGATGACGCCCTGGGCTTCCGAGGCGATATTGTCCGAAACCAGTTTCCAGCCGACGCCCTGGAAGGCCTTGTCCCTGGCCGGAACCATGGCGAAGCCGAAGCGGGCGGTTCGACCGACGCGCTCGACGAAGGGCGCGAACAGGTCCGAGCCGCTGAAATCGAAGAAGCCGGAGACGCGCGATCCGTTTTCGCCAAATCGGCCGTCGACGATCAGCGGCGTGAACCGCCCCGTCTGGACCTTGGCGTGGACGATGTCGGCGTTCACGACGGCGACCGCCGAAAACGGCTCATCGGGCGAATAGCCCATGGCCCCGGCCAGCGGACCGCCCCGGGCTTCGTTGGCGCGCAGATCGACGCGGGTTTGCTCCAGCTTGCCGCCGAAGGTCGCGGCAAGCCGCAGATAGTCGCCCGGTCGATTGAGGCTGTCGGCCTTGACGCTGGCCTGTTTGGCGCCCCGCCGCGGCAAATCGATATCGCCCGACAGGTCCCAGCGCCCGTATTCCTTGGAGAAACCCTCCAGCAGTTCGACCCGGGCGGAGAATTTGTCGATATCCACGTCGATCGGCTGAGGCCCGCCCGGCTCGCCGCTGGGCGCGTCGAGGACAGGACGACGGATCAGCTGGATCACATCGGCGCTGATCTCGCTGGCGTGGAAACGGCGTGTGACCAGCGGCCAGTACGACCAGTCGACACGAACGTTGCGGGCGTCCAGCCAGACGCCGTTCCGATCGGTGACGGTGACACGATCCAAAGTGAAATCGTCGAACAGGTCGCCTTTCAGCCCGTAGACGTTGATCCGCCCGTAGCGACTGACCTTCTGGCCCTGGACGAAGCCGGTCACCAGGTCGCGCCCCGCGTCCGAGACGATATACATCCGCCCGCCGATGAGGGCGATGATCAGCAGAAGCAGCAGGCCGCCGACGACCCCGCCTGCGACAAGGGCCAGCAACTGCGGCAGGCTGCGCTTCCTGCGCACCTCGGCGGAGGTATCATCCCCCGTGGCGGGATCGGGCGTGGCGGACGGCGGAGCTTCGGTCAAAACGCCTGCCCGATGCTGATGTAGATCTGGAAGGCCGAATCGCCGTCGCGCTTGTCCAGAGGCACGGCGACGTCGGCGCGGATCGGGCCGAACGGCAGCATGTAGCGGACCCCCACCCCGGCGCCGTAACGCATATTGCTGAAGTTGGGGGTCTCCTGAAAGCCCACCGCGCCGGCGTCGACGAAGGCCACGGCCTGGAAGCTCTCGCCTATGTCGCGGCGCACCTCCAATGACGTCTCGAACAGCGACAGACCGCCGCGCGGGGTCTGGTCGGGCAGTTCAGGATTGACGCCCTGGTAGGAATAGCCGCGCACCGAGCCGCCGCCGCCGGAATAGAACAGACGGTCGGACGGCACGCTCAACTCGCCGCCGCCGATGATCGCGCCGACGCGCAGTCGGCCGGCGAGAACGGTCCGGGCCTGGTCCTGCAGCGGCAGATAGGCGGTGGCCTGGCTCTCGGCACGCAGGAACAGGATAGTGTCCTCGCCCGCCACCGCAGTCGGCTGGACCGAGGCGGTCAGCCGCCAGCCCCGGGTCGGGTTCAGCGGATTGTTCGAATTGTCGATATAGGCGCTGGTTCGTCCGGTGATGATGGCCAGGTCGCGGTCAAAGGTGACGGCGCTCGGCGGCACGGAGGTGTAGTCGTACCGGTTCTCGTTGTACTGGCCCGCGTCCAGGCCGATGCCGTAGTTGAAATACGACGTCCGTCCGATGCGCTGTTGTAGTTCGGCGGCCAGGACAAGGGCGGTGCGCTCGTAGGCGTCTGTGTCTTCCTTGACCACGCCGGCGCTCAGCTTCAGCGTTCGACCGGGCTTGCGCCAGTGGGGCAGGGAGAGGTCTGCGCCGACGCGGCTGTCGATGTCGGCGAACCGGGTCTCCATGACCAGGGTGTCGCCCCGTCCGAAGCGGTTGTAGCGCGTCCAGATGAAGTCCACGCCCGCGCCCTCAGCCGTGGACCAGGTGGCGCCTGCCTCGATGACACGGCGCGGTCGGTCGTTCAGAGTGACGATGATGGGACGGTGTCCGTCGGCGTTGGTCTGATCGATCGGGCTGAGAGCGACGCCTACGCCGTCATAGACGCCCGTATCCAGCAGCCTGCGCTCCAGTTCGGCCACCTGTTCAGGATCATAGCGGTCGCCTGCGGTCCAGGGCGCGAGGCCCGCGACCCAGTTCGGATTCGTGCGGCCGGCCCTTTGCAGCACAACTCCGTCGAGCAGGACCAGCTGACCCGAGTTGATCCGGTACTCGGGGGCGACGGTGAAGGCGGCGTGGTCGACGACGACGCGACGCGGCTCGGCCTTGGCGTCGGCATAGCCGCCGCGGGTCAGGTTGGCGACGATGCGACCTTCGCCGGCGATGACGTCCACGGCCCGGCCCGGCGCTCCGGCCTTCAATCCGATCGCGTCAAAGGCCGCGGCGGCGCTGTCGCTGTCGGGCGCGGGGTCGGCCCACGCGATACTCGGTTCGGTCAGCAGGAAGCGCCGGCCGGGCTGAACCGAGACGATCGCCGCCGGTCGCTCCTCGCCCTCGACCACGTCCTCAAGCACAGGCTGGTAGTAGGCTTCGGATCTCAGCAAGGCTTCGGCTGCGGACAGGGCCCCGCGCGCGCGTCGCCGGGCCTCGAACCGGCTTTCAGGCGCGCCGTCCACCTCGCCCACCGCGCGTTCAAGCATCCGCCGTAGATCGGCGTCCATGTCGCCCCGAATTTGGGCGCGTGGATCCGCCTCGGCGGCCTGGGCGACGAGGCTGCAGATCGCCAGGGCGGCGAGGAACAGGGTGGGCCGAAACGTCAAACTCTAGCTTTCGTCAAGGAGGCGGACTCCAGGTCGGCTCCCAGCACGTCCCCTCGCATCCGGTTGTGGCGGCGACGCGGCGCGCCTCAGTAAAACAGTGTCTCGCTTTCGGGCTGAACCGATTGTTCGGATGTCCGTTCCTCCGGCGGAATAGGGTCGGCGGGCGGGGTCGCGGCCGGATCGGTCGCTTCCGGCGCCACGACGGGTTCCTCGGCGATCTCGGCTGGGGGCGCCTGATCTTCCATTGGCGAAACATCCGCCTGTTCTTCGCGATATCCCGACTGCGAGTCGTCGCAGCTCGCAAGAATCAACGCGCCCAGCGTTGTCGCGGCCAGAACGAAGATCGAGCGTCTCATCAGAAGAATTCCCCGGGGCGTCAGCCGTTGCAACGCCTGCGGCGCCACGTCGTTCCATAGCGCTGAAAATGGCGGTGGTCATCCGGCTTTGTCGCCCCAGAGCGCCCGTGCCTCTTCGAGCGACAGGCGTCGACCGGCGGGCGGAGCCTCCGCCTCCAGTCCATCAAAGCGGGGACTGGGGGCCGGAAAGCCGCCCTGAAAGGTCGATCGCGCTCGATTATGTGGATGCGACGGGGCTTCCGTCAGGCTGAGGACGGGGGTGACGCAGGCCTCGGTCCCCGAATAATGCGCGATCCAGCCGTCACGGTCCCTCATGGCGAACAGGGCTGCGAACCGGGCGTGGAGCGAAGGCCAGCCGGCGATGTCATATTGAGGCGCCTGCGCCGGATCGATCTCCAGCCCTGACAGTAAGGCTGCGTAGAAGCGGGGTTCCAGCGCCGCGACAGCGACGAATCGGCCATCGCGACAGGCGTAGCAGCGATAGAAGGGCGCCCCGCCGTCGAGCAGGTTGGCGCCCCGATGCTCGCTCCAGAGTCCCTGGCCGCGCAGGGCGTGAAAGAGGCCGCCCAGCAGGGCCGCGCCGTCGGTCATCGCGGCGTCCACAATACGGCCGCGTCCAGTGCTGCGGGCCTCCAGCAGGGCGGCCAGCACGCCGACCGTCAGCATCATGGCTCCGCCGCCATAGTCGCCGACCAGATTGAGCGGCGGCGCCGGCGGATGGTCCGGTTCCCCCATTGCGTTCAGCAGGCCCGTAAGGCCGAGATAGTTGAGATCGTGCCCCACTTCCCCCGAAAGCGGGCCCGTCTGGCCCCAGCCGGTGACTCGACCGAAGACAAGCCCCGGACGCCGCGCTTGCAGCACCTCCGGACCATAGCCGAGCCGTTCCATCACGCCGGGCCGAAATCCCTCGATCACCGCGTCGGCCTGATCAACCAGGGCGAGGATCGTCTCGCGATGGAGCTCGGACTTGAGGTCCACGGGTACGGCGGCGCGGCCTCGGTGCAGCACGGCGCCGCCAACCTCGTCGAACGCGGCCGGACCAGCCGAAGCGTCACGGGTCAGGCGCAGGACATCGGCGCCCATATCCGCCAGCATCATGCCGGCGAACGTCACCGGCCCCAGGCCGTCAAATTCGATGATACGCAGTCCGTTCAGCGGTTTCATCCGCATTGAGTAGCAGACCCGGTCTTGACCGGAAGGGCGGATTGCAACAGAAGGCGCCCTTCGACGGTTTGGGTCCGCCCCGAACGTCGCACGGTGCGTCCTTAGCTCAGTTGGTTAGAGCATCTGACTTTTAATCAGAGGGTCCTCGGTTCGAGCCCGAGAGGACGTACCATTTTGTCGGCATCCTGACGGCGCGCAGCGCCTGAACGCCCGGATGAACTCGGGCTGGTCGCCGTCCGACAGCGCGGACTTTCAGCGCCCCAGTCTGGAGTTACGCCGCAGTCACCAGCAACCGGGATAATTTTTCAGCCAATTCGCCCGGCTCGAAGGGTTTTCGAATCAGCTTGTCATCAGGGGTCGACGCCAGGGCCTCGGCGTCGGCATAGCCGGTCGCGAACAGGACCGGTGTGCCGGAGCGACGGTTCTGCATCTCGCGCGCAAGATCGGCCCCGTTCAGGCCCGGCATCGCGTAGTCCAGGATCACGGCTTCTATATCTGTTCTTTGCTCGAATATTTCCAACGCTGCGCCGCCGCTGCCCGCCTCGACGACCGCGTAGCCCAAATCTTGCAAATACTCGACCGTCACCTCACGGACCGCGTCGTCGTCATCGACCACGAGCACCACGACATGGTCTCCGTAAGCGGCCTGCGGCGCCGCATAGCGCGGCGTCTCTTGAACGGGGGCGTTATCGGCGCGGGGCAGGAAGATCCTGATCGTCGTGCCCTCGCCCAGCCTGGTCTCGATCGTAACGCCGCCGCCGGACTGTTTGGCCAAGCCGAACACCTGACTCAAGCCGAGGCCTGAGCCCTTGCCCACAGCCTTGGTGGTGAAGAAGGGTTCAAAGGCGCACGCCAGGACCTCGTCGGTCATGCCGGAACCGTTGTCGGTCACGGAGACCATGACGAATTCACCGGCCGGGGGCGCCTCGGGGGAGAACGACGCCTCGGTGATCACATTCTCCGTTCGGATCAGCAAGGTCCCCCCCACCTCCATGGCGTCACGGGCGTTGATCGCAAGGTTGAGGATGACCAGTTCGATCTGGGTAGGGTCGATCATCGCCGACCACAGACCAGCGGCGAGTTCGGGCTCTCGAATCTGGACGCTGCCGCCCATGGTGCTTTGCAGCAGATCGCGCATGTTCCGCACCGTGTCATTGAGATCGACGGCGCGTGGCTCCAGCTTCTGGCGACGCGAGAAGGCCAGCATCTGGGCGGTCAGTTTGGCACCGCGTCGAGAGGCCTCGCTGATCATGGAAAGCCGGCGCACCAGGGCGGGGTCTTCCACACGCTTCTGAATTTGCTCCACATTGCCGATGACGACGGTCAGCAGGTTGTTGAAGTCGTGGGCGACACCGGAGGTCAGCTGCCCGACCGCCTCAAGACGCTGGGCTTGGCGCAGGGCGCTTTCAACCCGCTCTCTTTCGCCGATCTGTGTAGCCAGCTGCCGGTTCGCGGCCTCAAGCTCAGCCGTGCGTTCGACGACCCTGCGCTCCAACAGGACTTCGTCCTCGCGGATACGGTGGATCAGTTCGCGGGCCTCGTACTGCCGCCGTCGCCCGCGCAGGGCGGTGCGTACAGCGCTGAGCATGGTCGTGGGATGGAAGGGGCGTTCCAGAAAGCCGACATTGCCCAGGGCGTCCGACAGTCGTCTGGCGGCCGGGTTGCGTTCGACGCTGCCGCCCCTCTGGGTCAGAAGAAGGAAGGGGAAATCCGACCAGGAAGGCTGGCCCGCGACCCAGGCGGACAAGGGCGACAAATCGCCGTCGCGAAGCACCTCGTCGACGATGACCGCCAGGCCGGCGCCGTCTTCGATCTGGTGTAGCAACTCGCCCAGACTCGAGCAGGCGGTCGTTGTCAGGCCGGCTTCCTCAAGAATCGTCGCTGCGATGAAGGCGTCCCGCCCGAAGGGGGCGAGGATCAACGCGCGCTCCGACCGCTCGCCTGAATGGATCATGCAGAGGGTTCGCCGAGCAGACCGCTGCCCTGTCCGACGAAATTGGGCACGCCGCGCAAAATCCCCTGGAAGCCGGTCAAGGGCTCGCCCAACGTCAATCCGTCAGACCCGATATTATATTCCCGGATCGTCTTTTCATGCCGACCCGCGCGTTTCTTGATTACCGAGACGGCCCGCCGCACATTCCCCATGGCTTCGAAATAACGGAGCAGGATGACGGTGTCGGCGAGATAGGTGACGTCGATCGGCGCCTTCATTTCTCCTACCAGACCATGCTGGGCCACCGTGAGGAAGGTCGAGGCGCCCTGGCGATTGAGATATTGCAGCAGTTCGTGAATGTGCAACACGAGGAACTGCTCTTGCGGCATGGCCGCCTGGTAGCCGTTCAGGCTGTCGATCACGACGGTCTTGATCTGCTGTTTGGCGACGCAGTCCCGCACTCTCGCGGCGAATTCGCCAGGCGACAGTTCTGCGGCGTCGATCTGCTCGATGATAAGCCCGCCCGCATCGCGCATAGCCTCGAGGTCCATGCCAAGTGGCTTCACGCGATCGAACAACAGGCCCAATTCCTCGTCGAAGATGAAAAGGGCGGCGCGTTCGCCACGCTCCACCGCGGAAACGGCGAAGTTGAGAGCGAACAACGACTTTCCGGTTCCGGCGGGCCCGAGAATCAGGGCGCTGGACCCTCGCTCGATGCCGCCTCCCAGGAGCGCGTCGAGCGCGCTTACACCGCTTGAGGTCAGGGTGCGGTCAAATCTTGTGCGATGCTCTGATGCGACGATACGGGGATAGACCTCAAGCCCCCCGGTCTTGATGGTGAAGTCGTGATGGCCGCCCCTGAAACGCCGCCCGCGGTATTTGATGACGCGGACCCTGCGCCGTTCCGCGCCGTACTCAGGCGCCAGCTCCTGCAACTGTATCACCCCGTGCGCAACGCTGTGTACGGTCTTGTCGTTCACGTCGGTCGTCAGGTCGTCGAGCAGAAGAACAGTCGCGCCGCGTTTCGCGAAATAGTGTTTCAGGGCCAGAACCTGCCGACGGTAGCGCAAGGAGCTTTGCGCGAGGAGACGGATTTCCGACAGGCTGTCGATCACGACACGTCGCGGTCTATGGGTTTCGACCGCCTCGAAGATCATGCGAGTCGTCTCGCCGAGTTCCAGGTCGGACGAATAGAGCAGGCTCTGCTGCTGCTGTTCGTCGAGCAGGCTTTCAGGCGGCACCAGTTCGAAGATTTCGATACCGTTCAGCGACCAGTGGTGAGACTCGGCTGTGCCGCGAAGCTCGTCTTCTGTTTCGGACAGGGTGATGTAGAGCGCGGCCTCGCCCAATCGGGCGCCCTCGAGCAGAAATCCCATGGCGGCGGTCGTCTTGCCGGTTCCTGGCGCGCCCTCGAGCAGATAGACTCGATCCCGCTCAAGTCCACCCGCAAGGACATCGTCCAGACCTTGGACACCGAAGGCTGCTTGGTGCGTGGCCCCGCCGGATGTCTGGTCGCCCATTGGTCTCATCATGATTGATAGCCGGGCTGTAACGCGCGGCGGGCGACTTGGTTACATCGCCCCCGATTGCCGGATTGCCACGGTAGGACGCCCGCCAAAACAGAAAGGCGGCGCCCGGCCGGGCGCCGCCCTTCAAAGTTCAATCCCACCAAGCGTCAGAAACGATAGGCGACGCCCACGCGCAGGTTTCGTCCCGGCAGAGGGGCGATGTCCTTGAGGAAGGAGACGTGTTCGCGCGCCTCCTCGTCCGTCAGATTCCGCGCCTCGGCGAACACGGTCACGTTCTGCTGCGTGAAGGGCCGCACCGCCACCGAGGCGTTGACCAGGGTGTAGTCGTCGGTCGGCAGCTCGAATTCGTTGGCGACGCGATCCTGTTTGCCGACATGGCGCACCTCGCCGCTGACGTCGAACCGGGTGGACGTCCACGCCAGGCGGCCGGTCAGGGAGTAGGGCGGAATCCGCGCCGCCGGACCGAAGTCGGTCTCGGCGTGGACATAGTCGGCCGCGCCCTCCAGCGACAGCTTGCGGTCGCCGTCCTGCCACAGGGCATAAGCCCCTTCCAGTTCGAAGCCATAGAATTTCGCGTCGGTCTGGACGAACTGATAGACGGGGAAATACTCGTCTTCCTCGTCGAAATAGAACTCCTCGCCGGTCGGACGTTCGTCGATGAAGCCGTCGTACCACGAGTGATAGACGTGCAGATCGCCGGAGAAGCGCCCCCGGTCGTAATGGGCCGTGCCCTCCACCGTGGTGACCTTTTCGGTGTCCAGCGTCAGGTCGCCGGTCTCATAGGCCGCAGTCGCGATATGGACGCCGTCGGCGAACATTTCGACCTCGCTGGGCGCGCGTTCGTTGTGGGCCAGGCTTAGGCCGAGGAACAGGCCCTGGGCCGGGCGGATGAAGGCGGCGGCCGAGGCCGACCAGTTGTCGAACTCGCGATCCACCTGGCTGGATCCGCCGATTGGGGTGGCGCTAAGCTCGCGGCGGTCGTAGCGCAGCCCGCCCTCGAAACCGTGATTTCCCCTGTCCAGGCGCTGCACCGTGTAGATGCCCAGTTCGTCGATATCGACGGTGGGAACGAACGCCTCCTCGCCGATGGCCTCGAAGTTGCGCGACAGGGCCTGGACGCCGACGGCGCCGTTCCAGCCATTGCGCTCGCGCTGGACCAGATCGGCGCGGCCTTCCCAGCCGTCGGAGTTGAAGATGGTGCCGGGCTCGCCGACGTCCTCGAACTCGGTGTGGGTGTAATCGGCGTGGCCGTAGGATCCGCGCAGGGCCGAGAAGGGGCCACCGTCGAAGCGATATTCGCCGCGTGCGTCCCAGCGCTCCTGGTTCAGCTTGATGAAGACGGACTCCTCGGCGACCGTGCCGTATTCGCTGTCGGTATTCTTGTAGGAGACGCCGGCGAAGCCCTTGTCGCCGATATAGGACCCGCCGACGCCCCAGGCTTCAAGCTCGGTATAGCTGTTAGGCTGGCTGCCGGTGTCTTCGCGCTCGACGCCTTCGGCGTCGGCCAGACGCTGCGACACGGCCGGCGCCGGGATGTCGTAGTCGTCGGTCTTGCGCTTCACGCCATCGATATTGAAGGCGAAGTGGCCGCCGCCCACCGTGACGCGCGCGAAGGCGCCGCGTCCATCGTCGACGCTGGAGGCCTGGGTCGAGACGACGCCGTTGACGCCGCCTTCGGGGATTTCGGTCGGGATCCGGTCATCCAGCACATTGACCACGCCGCCGATCGCAGAGCCGCCATAGACCAGGGTGGCCGGGCCGCGAATGATCTCGATGCGGTTGGCCTCGGCGGGATCGGTCGCGACCGCGTGGTCGGGCGACACGGAACTGGCGTCGATCAGGCCGATGCCGTTGGTCAGCACCTGCACCCGCGGGCCGCTGAGGCCGCGGATGACGGGACGGCTGGCGCCCGGCGCGAAATCGGTGGACCGGATGCCGGGCCGGCCGGCGAGCAGGTCGCCCAGCGACGAGGCCGGCGCTGTGGCCAGGGTCTGTTCGTCCAGCACGTCGGTGGCGATCACAGAGGCGCGTTGGCTGATGCCATAGGGCGCGCCCGTCACGATGATGTCGTCCACCGCAGCGGGCGCGTTCTTCGACTGCGCGGCGGCGGCGCCGGCCAGAACGGACGAGGCGGCGGCGGCCAGCAAGAGAGAGCGGGAAACGGAGGAGACGCGCATGTGGACGGCTTTCTGTCAGAGATGCGCTGTTGTTATGAGATAACGTCACATGTGGTCAAGGCGCGCCGGCATGGGGCGGAATGGATACGTCCTACTGTGGCCTATGGGAGACGGCTGCCTCTGACGGGGGCGGCCGATCGCTCGGCCGCAATCATTTCGTCGAAGGTCTGGCCGACAGGCGCGGGCGCCGGCCTTCCGAAGCGGGCGACAGCCAGGGCGACGAGGCTGCTGACGATGAAGCCGGGCACGATCTCATAGATCGCATCGGACGGAGCGAGGCCGCCGATGGTGAAGGGCGCGTACAGCCAGATCAGGACCGTGACCGCGCCGCTGACCATGCCGGCCAGGGCGGCGTCGGCCGTCATCCGCTTCCAGTGGAGGCTGAGAAGAATGACGGGCCCGAAGGCGGCTCCGAATCCGGCCCAGGCGTTGCCGACCAGGGAGAGGATGTTGCTGGACCGGTCGAGCGCAAGCCCGATCGCGACCACCGCCACGGCCAGGGTCGCCAGCCGCCCGACGAGCACCAGCTCCGACTGGCTGGCGTCCCTGCGGAAGAAGGTCTTGTAGAAGTCCTCGGTCAGCGAACTCGACGACACCAGAAGCTGGGACGAGATCGTGCTCATGATCGCCGCCAGAATGGCGGCCAGCAGGAAGCCGGTGACGTAGGGGTTGAACAGGGTCTGGGACAGGACGATGAAAATCGTCTCGGGGTCGTCGAGCGCCAGACCGGTGCGGGTCACATAGGCCAGGCCAGACACGCCGCAAAGCACAGCGCCGATGACCGTGACCAGCATCCAGGACATGCCGATGCGGCGGGTCGTCGGCATGTCGCGGACGGACCGGACAGCCATGAAACGGACGATGATGTGGGGCTGGCCGAAATAGCCGAGGCCCCAGGCCAGGCTGGAGATCAGCCCCAGAACCGTGACGCCCGAAAACCAGGACAGATAGTCCGGCTGGACGGCGCTTACCGCGGTCGCGGTATCCGACCAGCCGCCCAGGCGCGCCATGGTGACGATCGGCACGATGATCAGGGCCACGAACATGATGCAGCCTTGGACGAAGTCCGTCAGGCTGACGGCCAGGAAGCCGCCGAAGAGGGTGTAGGCGATCACGACGGCCGCCGTCAGGATCAGACCCGCGCGGTAGTCGAAGCCGAAGGACGCCTCGAATAATTTCCCGCCGGCGACCATGCCGGCCGAGGTGTAGAGGGTGAAGAAGACGATGATCACCAGGGACGCGAGCACGCGCAGCCGGCTGCCCCGGTCGTCAAACCGTTTCTCGAGAAACTCGGGAATGGTGACCGCGTCTCCGGCAAGCTCGGTATAGACTCGCAGTCGGGGGGCCACCAGCCGGTAGTTGGCCCAGGCCCCGACCAGAAGCCCGACGGCGATCCAGGCTGCGCTCAATCCCGAGACGAAGATCGCGCCGGGAAGCCCCATCAGCATCCAGCCGCTCATGTCGGAGGCGCCCGCCGACAGGGCGGCGACGCCCGGCGACAGCTGGCGGCCGCCCAGCATGAATTCGGAGACATTGCTGGTCGATTTGCGCCAAGCGTAGACGCCGATTCCGAGCATCAGCACGAAATATCCGCTCAGAGACACAAGGGTTTCGATCTTCATCTCAGGCTTTCGGTGCTTTGGAAGGGGCCGCGCGGGCCTTGCGGCGCCGGACCGCGCACGTGCATTTTTCTGGTCGCGAGGCTGATTTCGGCCCCCTGCCGAATTCACCGCCGTCGCCCCTATCTTTATGATCGCCCTCGACGAAAGGCAAATTCCCTGGGACTCTCGGGGACTGGCCAGCGGCTGAACTGCGGCCGCAACAGGTTCTGGAGACGGGATGAGCCAGCCGGTGTTTTTGGCGGTCGAGACGGGCGGGACCAAGATCGTCTGGCGTATGGCGGATGCGTCGGGCGGGGTGCTGGGCCAGGGACGGTTCGCCACCGGACGGCCCGAAGCGGCGGTCGAGGCTCTGTTCGCCGCAGCGACAGGCCGACCTGTCGCCGGCCTGGGCGTCGCCAGTTTCGGCCCTCTGGTGGTCGATCCGCAAGCTGCGGATCGTGGCCTGATGCTGGCGACGCCCAAGCCGGGCTGGGCCGGGTTCAATCTGTCGAAGCGCCTGGCGGAGCGTCTCGACGCCCCGTTCGCCGTGGACACCGACGTCAACGCCGCCGCCGTGGCGGAGGCGAGGCTGGGGGCGGGGCGGGGCGCGCGAGCGGTCGCCTATGTCACCGTCGGCACCGGGATCGGCGGCGGACTGTGCGTCGACGGGCGGACGCTGAAGGGGGCGCTGCACCCCGAGATCGGTCATCTGTTCGTCCGGCGTCTCGAGGGCGACGACCAGCCGAGCGCCTGCGGCTTTCACTCCGACTGCGTCGAGGGGCTGGCGGCCGGGCCGGCGGTGCAGGCGCGGCTGGCGGGGCGCAGGCTGGAGGAGGCCGAGGCGGTGCGGGCCGTGGCGGCCGACTATCTCGGCCAGTTGGTCGCCGGCCTGCTGTTCGCCTGGGCGCCGGACCGGATCGTGTTCGGCGGCGGGGTCATGTCCACGCCGGGGCTGATCGCGGAGGTCGAGCACGCGGCGCGGCGCTGGGTCAACGGCTATGGCCCGTCGGTCCTGATGGGCGAAAACGGTTTCCTGGTCCCGGCGGCGCTGGAGGACGCGGGGCTGGAGGGGGCCATGCTGATGGCGCGGGATCTGGTCGCCTGACGGTTCTATGAGCGTGGCTTCCGTGGTCTAAGGGCCGGATGAAGCCGATTTTCCAGCTCGCCCTCGTCGCCCTCGTCCTGTCCGGCTGCAACGCCGGGCGTTCCGCCATGGGCGGGGCCGAGGAGATCGGCGCCGGATTTGGCGAGGCCGTCACCGCGCCGCTGGATGATTTCAATCTGCGGCGGCAGTTGATTCCGACGGTGCTGTTGCAGGCCGAGGCCAATCCCTATGATCTGCGCAATCTGAACCAGTGCACGACCATCGGGGCGGAGGTGGCGCGGCTGGACGAGGCCCTGGGGCCCGACACGGACGAGCCGCCGCGTCAGGACGGGTCGTACGCCAGCGAACGGGCGGCCGATGCGGCGGCAAAGGCGGCGCTGGACGCCATTCGCGGCGCCACCACCGACTTCATTCCAGGACGAAGCTGGATCCGCCGGCTCAGCGGGGCCGAACAGCATAGCCGCCATGTCCAGTCGGCCATCCAGTCGGGACGGATGCGGCGGGCCTTTCTGAAGGGGATCGGCATGCAGAGGAACTGCGCTCCCCCGGCTGCGCCGAGCTGGTTCCGGCCGAAGCGGTAGGGGCGGCTTGGCCGTTCGCCCCTCGACCGACGGGATCTAACGTCTGCCCGCAGGCCGGCGCTTGTCGGTGCGATCACCTCTGATCTGAACCGCGCCGTCCTTGGTGAAGGCCTCGAAGGAGGATTTGTCGATGTTGCGGAACTCGCCGGTCCGGTCCCAGTCCCAGTCGAAGGAGATCCGTTCGCCCTTGTGCGCGAACTTGCCGGACCAGTGGGCGAAGAAGGAATATTTGTCGCCGCCGATGATGACGACATGGCGGTGCAGGGCCGTCTCGTTCCCCGCGTCGCGGGGCGGCTCTTCCAGATAGGTGCTGTAGGCGTGGAAGCCTGACTTCTCGATACGCATCAAATGGTTCCGGGGGTCAGTTCGACACATGCCGCGCGTGGAGGTCGCGGCGGAACTGTTCGAATCGGCCTTCCGAGATCGCGGCGCGCATGGCGGCGGTCAGGGCCTGGTAGAAGGCGATATTGTGCCAGCTGAGCAGGACCTTGCCGAGGATTTCGTCGGCGCGGATCAGGTGGTGCAGATAGGCCTTCGAATACTGCGACGACGGGCCGTCGATCGCGGGGTCCAACGGATCCTGGTCCTCGGCGAAGCGGGCGTTCTTCAGGTTCAGCGGACCCTCCCAGGTCCAGGCCTGGCCGTGGCGGCCGGCGCGGGTGGGCAGGACGCAGTCGAACATGTCGACGCCGCGATAGACGGCCTCGACCAGATCGACCGGCTTGCCGACCCCCATCAGATAGCGGGGACGGTCGGCGGGCAGCATTTCCGGGGCGTAGTCCAGCACCGCACACATGGCCTGGTGGCCCTCGCCGACGGCGAGACCGCCGATGGCGTAGCCGTCGAAGCCGATCTCCTGAAGCTGATCCGACGACTGGCGACGCAGGTCCTCATAGGTCGAGCCCTGCTGGATGCCGAACAGGGCCTGGTTCTCGCGCTCGCCGAACCGGGCCTTGGAGCGGGCGCCCCAGCGGATCGACAGCTCCATGGCTTTCTGGGCGGCGTCCCGCTCGGCCGGCCAGGAGACGCATTGGTCAAGTTGCATCGAGATGTCGGCGCCGATCCGGTCGGCCTGGATCTCGATCGAGCGTTCGGGCGTCAGGACGTGTTTGGAGCCGTCGATATGGGAGGAGAAGGTCACGGCCTCCTCCTTCACCTTCGAGATGCCGGCCAGGGACATGACCTGGAAACCGCCGCTGTCGGTCAGGATCGGCTTGTCCCAGCCCATGAATTTGTGGAGCCCGCCCAGACGCTCCATCCGCTCGGGGCCGGGGCGCAGCATCAGGTGATAGGTGTTGCCCAGGAGGATGTCGGCGCCGGTCGCCTTGACCTGGTCCACCGTCATCGCCTTGACCGTGGCGGCCGTGCCCACAGGCATGAAGGCCGGGGTGCGGATGTCGCCGCGCGCAGTCTTCAGCACGCCGGTGCGGGCGCGGCCTTCAGTGGCGGAAATCTCGAAGGGGAAGGGCATCAGGCGATCAGTCGTTCTAGCCGTTCGATCCGCGCCAGATCCTTGGGGCGGCCGAACAGGCGGTAAAGGGCGATATGGTCCCGGATGTCGGGCACGAACAGCGGGACGTCGTCGATGAAGACCGGACGGCGCGACGTAAAGGCGACCGGCCGCCATTCGGCGCCGTCGCGGGTCTCGAGCCCGGCCATGACCTCGACCAGGATCGGCTGATCCGGGGCGCGGCCGAAGACGGCGGAGCGGAACAGGCCCTCGCCCGGATCGGCCACGACCTGTCCGTCCAGGGCCGCCAGCAGGGCGCGGGCGTCGCGCGGGGCGCACAGGACGTCGATGTCGGGCACATGCAGGTCGGTCAGGCCGTAGAGGGCCATGGCGGCGCCGCCGAAGATCCACCACGGCTGATCCAGATCGCGCGCGGCCTCGCCGACGGCGATCAGGCCGTCCTGAAGGTCTTGCGGGAGATCGAGGTCGAAGTCGTCGGGGCTCACGGGGCGATCTTTCGTCAGGGGACGGCATTTAAGGGTTTGGGCGAGGGAAGGCTACAGGGCGAGCGGAAGCGACGACGCGCTTTCGCTGCGAAGTTGGAGGCCCATCGCGAGTGGAGGGCAGGACGGAGCGCCGGGCCTCGCCCGGGATGGATTAGTTTTTACCGTTTCGACGAAGACAGACGCTCCGCACGCAGGGTGTTTCTGCCGGCCGGGGATATTGAAGCGGCAGTTGTGATGCCTCTTCCCCAAGGCCTGCGTCAGGTCGGCGATCCCTGCGAAGGACCGTCCCGAGTGCGACCGGGTTCCTAACCCCGTGTCCTCCGCCGACGTTTCTGCGCGGGATGAGCCCACCGATGCACCGTCATGCGGCGCGGGGGGATCCCACCCCCGCCCCTGATCCCTACGCTCCCGCCGCCGCAAGGTCGCAGGCCTTACGAGCCCTCCTAGCGACGAGACCGGGGAGGATTATGCGCGGGTTTTGAGGGGTGATTAGAAGTGGGGGGTGAGATTCTGTTAGAGCGTTGAATTCCTTGAGAGCGAGGCAGCGTCATTGTGCGCGCTGGCTCACCTCCCTGCGCGCGAAGGCGCGCGGGGAGGTAAGTTCGGCACAGAAGACCTTCCCCCGCTTGCGGGGGAAGTGTCAGGCCGTGGCGCGCAGCGACACGCCTGACGATGGGGGAAGTCTTACTTCAGGCGACACTCCCCCCTCCGAGCCTGGTCCGCTTCGCGGACGCCGGCCCACCTCCCCCGCAAGCGGGGGAGGGTCTGAGGAGCAAGTCACCTCTCCGCGCGCGAAGGCGCGCGGGGAGGACAGGTCGCGCTTGCGACCAGGTGGGGGCGACTCCGGCGGTGGTGATGACCACGCCAGCGTCTGGCGCCGAGTCGCCCTCTCCTGGCGCTCGCTGACGCTCCCGCCTGTCCTCCCCGCCGGCCTTCGCCGACGGGGAGGTGAATGTGGCGGTCACAGACCTTCCCCCGCTTGCGGGGGAAGTGTCAGCTCGTCGAGCGGAGCGAGACGGCTGACGATGGGGGAAGTCTTCCTTCAGGCGACACTTCCCCCTCCGAGCCTGGTCCGCTTCGCGGACGCCGGCCCACCTCCCCCGCAAGCGGGGGAGGGTCTGAGGAGCAAGTCACCTCCCTGCGCGCGAAGGCGCGCGGGGAGGACAGGTCGCGCTTGCGACCAGGAGGGGGCGACTCTGACGGTGGTGATGACCACGCCGACTTCTGACATCGAGTCGCCCCCTCCTGGCGTTCGCTGACGCTCCCGCCTGTCCTCCCCGTCGGCCTTCGCCGACAGGGAGGTGAGTGCGGCGTCAGCCCCGCGTCTGGTCCCAATACCGCACCGCATCGGCGTCGCGGGCCGACAGGTCGGGGTAGGCGGGGTCGGAGCCGACGTCGGGCACTCGCCGCCAAGAGCGGGCGCATTTAGGGATGTCTAGCTTTTCAACGGTTGGCCAAACTCGCTCGTCATCCGACCGTACAGCCGCCAAATCGTCAGGATTGTTGCCAACTCCTTCGTAGATCTTAGCGCTACTGGTCCTGAAAACTTCTGCAGAATCTAGACCCAAGAATGCTCTGTAGAGCTCGGGATCATCAATCCAAACAGTAATGTGAGCATCAAGCGCGCCTCCGATAATCTTTTGGCCACGCTTCAGTTCGAGGGCGTCATTGCACACTGAGATGACCCGCTGAACCGCCGCCCACCGCTTTTTCTCTTTGTCATTCTCCCACTCAGCCGGCGTCTCCGGGATCACCCGCGCGCAGTTCGTCCCACCCTCAGGGAACCGCGTCGTCCAGGCCTCTTCCATCGTGAACGGCGTCAACGGCGACAGCCAGGCGGTCAGGCGCATGAAGACCGCGTCCATCACCGTCCGGGCCGCGCGGCGACGCATTTCATCGGGGCGGTCGCAGTACAGGCTGTCCTTGCGGATGTCGAAATACAGGGCCGACAGGTCGTTGGAGCAGAACTCCAGCACCGGGCGGACCACGTCCTGGAACCGGTATTCGGCATAGGCCTGGCGCACATGGGCGTCCAACTCCCACAGGCGGTGCAGGACGAACTTCTCCAGCGGTGGGAACTGGTCGTAGTCGGTCAGACGCTCGGCCTCGTCGAAGTCGGCCAGGGCGCCCAGCAGATAGCGGACGGTGTTCCTCAGCTTGCGATAGGCGTCGACAGTGGTCTGCAGGATCTGTTTGCCGATCCGCTGGTCCTCGGAATAGTCGACCAGCGACACCCACAGACGCAGGATGTCCGCGCCGCTCTCCTTGATGATGGTCAGGGGATCGGTCGTATTGCCCTTGGACTTGGACATCTTCTCCCCCTTCTCGTCGAGGGTGAAGCCGTGGGTCAGGACCGCCTTGAACGGCGCGCGGCCACGGGTGCCGCAGCCTTCCAGCAGCGACGACTGGAACCAGCCGCGGTGCTGGTCCGAGCCTTCCAGATACAGGTCGGCGGGCCAGTGCGCCGGGCGGTCGCCCGTATAGCCGTGCTCGGGCAGGCGCGGGTCCAGGGTGAAGGCGTGGGTCGAACCGGAATCGAACCAGACGTCCAGGATGTCCTCGACCTTTTCATACCGGGCCGGGTCGTGGGCGCCCAGGAAGTCGGCGTCCGGCGCGGTGAACCAGATGTCGGCGCCGTGTTCGGCGACGGCCGAAACGATCCGGGCGTCGACCTCGGCGTCATGCAGGGGCTGGCCGGTCTGTTTGTCGATGAACATGGCCAGCGGCGTGCCCCAGGCGCGCTGACGGCTGACCAGCCAGTCGGGACGGCCCTCGACCATCGACCGGATGCGGTTGCGGCCGGCGGCGGGGTGGAAGGCGGTGTCGTCGATGGCTTTCAGCGCCGTCTCGCGCAGGCTGTCGCCCGAGGCCAGGGACTCGTCCATGCGGATGAACCACTGCGGCGTATTGCGGAAGATGATCGGCGCCTTGGACCGCCAGCTGTGCGGATAGGAGTGTTCCAGCCGGCCGCGCGCCAGCAGATTGCCGGCCTCGATCAGCTTGTCCATCACGGCGCCGTTGGCGGGACCGAACTTGCCGGTCTTCTTGCCCTCGGTCTCCAGCACCTTCAGCCCGGCGAACAGGGGAACAGAGGGGTAATAGGCGCCGTCCGGATCGACCGTGTCCGGCACCTCGTGATGACCGTGGGCCTTCCACACCTCGAAGTCGTCGGCGCCGTGGCCCGGCGCGGTGTGGACGAAGCCGGTACCGGCGTCGTCGGTGACGTGGTCGCCGGCCAGCAGCGGCACGGAGAAGCCATAGCCGCTGTCCAGCGCCGCCAGGGGGTGGGCGCATTCCAGGCCCGACGGATTGATGTCGTAGACGCGGGTCCAGGCGGCGATCTTGGCGGCCTTGAACACATCCTCGGCCAGCTTGTCGGCGACGATCAGGCGGTCGCCCGGCTTGGCCCAGGGCGCAAACTCCAGCCCCTCTTCCATGGCCGTGACCTCATACAGGCCATAGGCGATCTCGGGGCCGTAGCTGATGGCCCGGTTGGCCGGGATGGTCCAGGGGGTCGTGGTCCAGATGACGATGGACGGGGTGCTGCTGCGGAAGGCCAGCAGGTCGTCGGGATGGTCGTCGGACACGCCCGTGACCGGGAATTTGACCCAGATCGTGGGGGAGACATGGTCGTGGTATTCGATCTCGGCGTCGGCCAGGGCGGTGCGCTCTACCGGCGACCACATGACGGGCTTGGAGCCGCGATACAGCTGGCCGGAGTTCTTGAACTTATGGAACTCGGCGACGATGGCCGCCTCGGACGTGAAGTCCATGGTGGCGTAGCGGTTGGCGAAGTCGCCGGTGATGCCCAGGCGTTTGAACTGGTCGCGTTGCAGGTCGATGTATTTGCCCGCGTATTCGCGGCAGGCGGCGCGGAACTCGTCCTTGGAGACCTCGTCCTTGCGGCGGCCCTTGGCGCGGAACTGTTCCTCGATCTTCCACTCGATCGGCAGGCCGTGGCAGTCCCAGCCGGGGACATAGTCGACGTCGTAACCGAGCAGGAACCGGCTGCGGACCACGAAATCCTTCAGCGTCTTGTTCAGCGCATGGCCGATGTGGATGTCGCCGTTGGCGTAGGGCGGGCCGTCGTGCAGCACATAGAGGGGCGCGTTTTCGGATTGCCGCTGCGCCCGGAGGCGCCCGTACAGGTCGCCCCACTGCTCCAGGATCAGCGGCTCCTTCTGCGGCAGGCCGCCCCGCATGGGGAAGGGCGTCTCGGGCAGGAAGACGGTGTCGCGATAGTCGCGGCCGGAGGGGGTGTCGGTTTCGGTGACGGGGGCGTCGGCCATGGAAAGTCTCGGCGTCGTGGGGGTGAGCGTTCGCATCTTCGTTCGCCCTATCGCGCTTCGCGCTGCTTGAGGGCGGCATCCTTCGCCCCAGGGGGCGGTCGTCCCGGCGTGCACGGGGCCATGGGCCCTAAAGCGCTACGCCGGGCGGCTAATCGAAATCAGGCGAAGAAAGACGCGGACGGTCATTGTGCGGGCGGTCTAGCAGACGGATGCGGCATTGCGCCATCCCGAACACCGCCTCGTCTCAACGGAAACGAAAGGCTTTTGGGGTCTTGGTTAAGGTTGGATCGTCCGGAAGTCTGTTCGGGCGACATGAGAATTCGTTCGGGAGTCCCGCCGATGCGGCAGCGGATCAGGAATTGGATGTTGGGTCTGGCGGCCGGCGTGGCCGTGCTGGGCGCAGGGAGCGCCGCCCTGGCGCAGTGCTCCAGCGGCTGCACCCCCGACCCCTGCACCTCGTGCCAACCGCCAGAGCCTCCGACGCCCCCCTCCTGCGGCGGCGGCGGATCCTGCGGCGGCGGGAACGGCGGCTGGAACTCGAACACCAACGTCAATGTGAACGTCAACGTCAATGCGGGCGCCAGCGCCAATGCGGTGGCTGGGGCGAACGCCGGCGCGCGGTCCTATCTCAATGCGCGGGCGGGCGGGTTCTCGGGCAGTTCCGGCGGGGGCGGCGGCGCGGCCTATGTGACCGTGGACCAGCCCTATCCGACCACCATCCAGGGCCTGGCCGTCGAAGGCCTGGTGCAGACCGTCCGCACGCCCTTCACCGCCTATCGCCGCATGATGAAGCGGGTGGTGATCCAGGCCGTCTGCATCGATGACCGCCAGGTGCCGCACCCCGCCTCTCAGGTCCGGCCGGATCGCGAGATCGCGGAGGGATATGAAGGCGAGCTGTATCGCTGCCTGGCGGGCACCTGGCTGCAGGCGACGCTCGCGGACTATCAGGGCGAGATCAAATTCGACCACGGCGAGACCCTGACCTGCAGGAAGCACGAGGCGCTGTGGTTCGGCGGGGAGGGGCGGCTGGAGTGCCGGCCCGAGAAGCCCGAGCGCGACTGCAACGAGCGGTCGCTGCTGCGGCGCTACGGGGCCGGGGTGAAGATCCTGACGATGTACCGCGAGGAAGAATACACCGAATACCGCGAGGAACAGGTCCAGAGCGCGACCGTCATCACCGGGGCCATCACCCTGGACGGCGGCGTCGGCGGCCGGGTGTTCTGAACCGGACCTGACGCGACCCGTTCACGCCCGGCTCAGGCCGCGTAAAGCAAGATAAGACCGTCGGCTCTCCGTCGACGATCCTGACGACTGGCCCCGGTTCGCAAGAACCGGGGCCTTTTTCGTCGCGTGGGCCCTATTGGGCGTTCAGCTTGTCGGACACGATCTCGAGGCGCCAGGCGGTGTCGGGCTTCAGATACTGTTGCGCCAGACGTTGCAGGTCGGCGGCGGTGACCGCCTCCAGCACCGCGATATTGTTGCGGGTCTGGTCCAGCGAGGCCGGGTCGGACTGGGCCTCGGACAACTGGGTCAGCCAGTAGCCGTTGTCAGCCATGCTGCGGCGCAGGCGTTCGACGGCGGGACGGCGGGCGCGGTTCAGCTCGTCGTCGCTGACGGGGGTGTCGCGCAGGTCGGCGACGATCTGGTCGACGCTGGAGAACAGTTTGGCCAGGGACTCCGGCGGGGTCTCGGCGCCGACGGAGATATAGCCGTAGCCGGGGAAGACGCCGGAGACGCTGGAACTGGCGTTGGGGGCGTAGGCGATGCCCTGTTTCTCGCGGATCTCCTCGTTGACGCGCAGTTGCAGGACCTCGGACAGGATCGCCAGCTGACGCGCCGTGGTGCGATCATGGATCTGGTCGGTCGTGGGCCAGGCGACCAGGCCCAGGGCCTGTTCGGCGGGGCCTGTGTGCGTCAGCCGGACCGGGGTCGCGGTCGGGGCGGGGAAGCGACGCTGGTCCGAGCCGGCGAGCGGGGCCGGCGCCTCGCCCCGCGCGGGCAGGGCGCCGAAGGTCGAGGCCACGGCGGCGACGACGGCGTCCACATCGACATCGCCGACGACCGTGATCTCGATCGGACCCTGGGCCAGGGCCGAGCGGACGCCGGACCGGATGTCCTCGATGGTCACGGCGGCGACCTGCGGGGCGGTCGGGGAGGTCTCGCGCGCATCGCCGCCAGCCAGCAGGCCCGAGCCGTCACGCTGGAAGACGCCGCGCGGCGTGGCCGCGAGCTGGTCCAGGATCTGCGGGAACAGGGCCTGGGTCTGCAGGAAGGGGGCGGCGCGCAGGCCCGGATCGGTCAGATAGGCGGCCAGAACCTGCATCTCCAGCTGGAGATCGGCCGGCTTGGTCGCGCCGCTGAAGACATAGGCGTCGGTCGTCTGCGACACGTTCACGCTGTAGGTGCGGCCGCTGAGGGTGCGGTTCAGCTCGTCCACGCTGAGCTTGCCCAGCCCGCCCGGCCCCATGACCGTGCTGGCCATGCTCATGGGCGAGAAGGCGTCGGCGGGCAGGCCCAGTTCGCCGATGCCGGTGCGGGCGCTGACCAGGATCTGGTCGTCGCGGAAGTCGGTCTTCTTGATGTTGAGCCGGACGCCGTTGGGGAAGGCGACCAGGACGGCGCCGAGGTCGGCGACCTCGGTGCGGCTGGAGGGGACGCCCGGCGCACCGAAGTCGGCATAGGGCCATTCGAGCTGGGCCTGGGCGGCGGGCGCCTCGACCGGAACCGCGCTGGACGCCGTCAGGGCCGCGGTCACGGCCGCTTCGCCGCCCTCGACCGGAACGGGGCTGGTGAACAGGAGCAGCGGCCCCTGGCCCTGGAACACGGCCGCGGCGGCCTGATCGACCTGCGCCACCGTCAGGCCTTCGACCGCCCGGTTGAACAGGTCGAGATTGGCCTGGGGCGTGGAAAAGACCTGGTTGTCGTTGACGGCGCCGAGCAGGCCGGTGGCCAGGGCCGGGGTGGACCGGGTCGCGGCGGCGGCGACGGCGTTCTCGAGCGACGTCCGCGTATCGGTGATCTCGCGCTGGAGTTCGGCCTCGGTGACGCCGAACTGCGCCAGGCGACGGCTTTCCTGTTCGACGGTCTCGAGCGCGCGCTTCCATTCACCGGGGTTGAAGGCCACCGCCAGGGTGCCGGCGTCCAGACTGTCGAACAGCGACTGATAGCCGGCGCCGGCGCCGAGGAAGGGCGGATTGTCGGCCCGCGCCATCTCGCCGAGGCGGCGGTTCAGGACGGCCAGGCCCAGGCCGCGGCGGATGTCGGCGGTGCGTTCGGCGGCGGTGTCGGGGTCGAGATCCGGCGTCTTGATCCAGTTCAGCTCGATCCGGGACTGGACGCCGGGTTCGACGATGATGCTGGTCTCGGGCGCGCGGGCGGCGACGACGCCCAGATCCGGCTCGGCCCCGTCGGCGGCCTTGGGCGTCCAGTCGGCGAAGGCCCCGCGAATCCGGGCCTCCATCGCGTCCACGTCGAAGTCGCCGACGGCGATGAAGGTGGCGCGCGACGGACGGTAATAGGCGTCATAGAAGTCGACGAACCGCTGGCGCGGCGCCGTGCGGATGATGTCCAGATCGCCGATCGGCAGGCGTTCCGACAGGCGCTGGCCGGGCGCCAGCAGGGCGAGCTGGGTCTTCAGCACGCGGAACTGCGGCGTGTCGCGCAGCCGTTCCTCGCCGACGATGACGCCGCGCTCGGCGTCGATGGCCTCCGGCGCCATCAGGGCGGCCGACATCATTTCGCGCAGGATGTGCAGCGAGGCGTCGACCGTCTCGTCCTGGGTGTTGGGCAGCTCCAGCATATAGGCGGTCTGGTCGAAGCTGGTGAAGGCGTTGGTGTCGGCCCCGAAGGCCAGACCCAGGCGTTCGAGGATGCGCAGCATCTCGTTCTCGGGAATCTCCTGGGTCCCGTTGAAGGCCATATGCTCCATGAAGTGAGCCAGGCCCTGCTGGTCGTCCCGCTCCATCAGCGAGCCCGCGTCGATGCGCAGGCGGAACGACGCCTGTCCGGGCGGGGTGGCGTTCCTCAGCAGGGCGTAGCGCATGCCGTTGGGCAGCAGGCCGTAACGGACGGCGGGATCGGCGGGGATGTCGCTGGTCGCCTGGGCCCAGGAATCTGAGGGGGGGACCTGGGCCTGGGTTTGTGTGACCTGAGCCTGAGCCGTGGCCTGGGCGGCGGGCGCGAAGGCCAGGACGGGGGCGGCGAAGGCCCCGGTCGACAGGGCGAGGGCCGAGGCCGCAACCAGCAGCAGGCGACGTGCAGAACGCATGAGATTACTCCGAAAGACCGCAACCCCCGATGGAGCGGCTGATGTCTGGAGTAGGGGAGGGCGGGGGCGAGGGCAAGGCGACGATTGGCCTCGCTTCCACAGCACAAAAATCCCAAGCTTCTTGTTTTGCCGAGGAGGTGAGAACACGGATATTTGAGGCGGGTAAAATGTCTTATGGGTTGTGCTGGATGCACCCTAAGGGTGATGTTGACTTCACCCGCGCATTTGCGGGTTAGGAGAAAGCAACCATGAAACGCAAGATCATCGCTTCTCTGGCCTCGGTGGGGCTGATGACTGCCGCGCTCGGCCTTCCAGCAGCAGCGTGGGCGGAAGCCCAGACTGCGGCCGCCGCAGCCGAAGTGTGCTGGGACGTCCCCTTCACGGATTGGGAAATCTGTGTGACCGTCCGCCCCAAGTAACTCGCGCCTAACGGGCGGATATCGGTGGGAAGGGCGCCCTTCCCACCCACCTGCATCTTAACGAGGCCTCTGTGGCGAAATACATGTTTGGCCGCGTTCTCTTATTCGCGGTGCTAGCGGGTTGCTCTGCCCCTTCTGCAGCGCAGACTTGGAATGTCGGCGATCTTCAGGGGTCATGGTCTCTTATTCTTAAAACTGACCCTTCACGCGGCGCGCGTATTCGCATCACCCCAGACGAAGGCGGTGTGGGCGCGCGAACCGTGACCTCCCAGACCTTCGCCCTCGATGTGTCGGTCCGTGATGGCCAAATCGCCGGTTGTAGGTTGAACCCCGGTGCGGGTGACGACCGCTGTACAATTCGAGACGGAGTATTTTACGTTGAGACAGCCGATCCTTCTCGCCCCGCAATCGTCTTTGCGTTGGAAAGGCGCACGGCGACTCGATTTGAGGGCGGCGCTGCACTGAACCTGCCGTTCTTCGGACGTCAAACGGTTGGTTCCGCCGTCATGGTCAGGGTGCGCTGAGGTGTGGTTACGCCTTTTCCGCGGCGTTCGCCGACGGCCCCGAACGACGCTGGCCATTGGCCTCCTTCTCATTGTTGCGGGCGTCCTAATCTCTGCCAGCATCCCGGCGCGTGTAGACTATCGCTCTGTTCCTGCTGCGCGCGGCGACATAATCGAGACGATTGTCGCTAGCGGAGTGCTGCAGCCCGAGAGGACGGTCGAGATAGGCGCGGAAGTTTCCGGTGTCGTGCGAAGCGTGGACGTGGACTTCAATGAAGTCGTGAGAACCGGGCAGGTTCTCGCGACGATCGACAGCGCGCAGATCGAGGCGCAAGTAGCGGATTCTCTTGCCGGCCTGGATGTAGCAGAGGCCGCCGAGATCGAGACCTCTGCGGCCGTCCGGCGCGCACAGGCCGCTCGCGATCTTGCGGCCCTTGATGAACGCCGCAAAGCTGTTCTCCTCGAGCGAGGGTTTCTCAGTCAGCAAGCCTATGACCAGGCGCGCAATAGTCTCCGCCTTGCCGCGCGCGATGTGGATGCAGCTGAGGCGCGCAAAAATTCGGCCGGCGGCAACGCCCGCCGCGCGGCGGCTAGCCTCGCTCGTGTTCGAACCGAGCGGCTTAAGACCGTGATCGTCGCTCCGATTGATGGAGTAGTGATCAGCCGCAAGATCGAGCCCGGTCAAACCCTAGCCTCGTCCTTCCAGACGCCCACTCTGTTTGTCATCGGGTCGACGCCTAGTCAGATGGTCCTGCTCGCCTCGATCGATGAGGCGGATGTCGGCAGAGCTCGGGCGGGGCAGTCGGCGGTATTCAAGGTCAGCGCCTTTCCGGGCCGAACATTCAGCGGCATTGTCAGACAAGTCCGGCAAGACCCTGTTAAGGAAGACGGCATCACCAGCTATGTGGCCGTTATCGCGGTCAATAATCCAGATTTGGTCCTGTTGCCGGGCATGACCGCCTCTGCGGAAATCGCCACATCTGAGAAGCGTGGCGTGGTCACGGTCCCTACCGAAGCGCTTGATTACGAGCCGTCGCCCGGCGGGGGAATCCCAAAGGTGTCCATTGCTGTACGCCGCAAGGGCGAGGCCGCCGAACCAGTGGCCGTGCCGAGAGCGGTGCGCGTAGCCAATCCCGACGGCACGCTGTGGCGTATCGATCCGGACGGCGGCCTGTCTCCAGTTCACGTCCGGCTTGGCGCGAGGAGTAGCCGGGGAGTTGAAATTCTTGAGGGCGATGTGAAGCCGGGCGATGCTTTCGCAGCCGAGCTTTAGGCATGTCGTGCGCTTTGGAAGCCCGCTCGATTTCCAAGTCTTATCGTCGGGGAACCGAAGTGGTTCGGGCTGTGGTCGATGTCGACCTAAGCCTCCAGCCTGGTTCTATGACGGCGCTTGTCGGACGTTCAGGGTCTGGAAAATCGACGCTGCTTCAGATTCTCGGCTGTTTGGACACGCCCGATAGTGGCGTGTTGACGATCAATGGTCGCGATGTCACGGGCGCCGCTCCCGCGACCCTCGCGCGCATTCGGGGCGCGGAGATCGGCTTCGTCTTTCAGCATTTCAGTCTACTGCCGCGCGTCAGCGCGCTTGATAACGTGGGGCTGCCCCTGGTCTATGCTGGCGTAGCCAAGGCGGAGCGCCGCAGCATAGCTGTCGCCGCCCTGGAGCGTCTCGGTCTGGGGGAGCGGCTTCTGCATACAGCCGCCGAACTGTCCGGCGGCCAGCAGCAGCGGGTCGCGATCGCACGGGCGCTGGTGCGGGATCCCGCAATAATCCTGGCGGACGAGCCGACTGGAGCGCTGGACGAGACCTCGGCGCGAGACCTGCTGGAGATCCTCCGGAGGCTCTGTGACGAGGGCGCGACGATGCTGATCGTCACCCATGACGCCCAGGTGGCGAGCTACGCCGATCGCGTTTTGGAAATGCGGGACGGACATCTAGGGGAGCGCCGACCTTGACCATGTTCGAGCGCCTGGCGTGGAATCTTGGCGTGTCTTGGGATGCGCTTTCCACGCATCGCAGCCGTTCGATCCTGGCGACATCAGGCATCGCGATCGGCATTGCCTCGGTCATCATGATGACCGCGATCGGCGCGGGCTTGAAGGCGCAGATCTCGTCAGGCGTCAGCGCCCTGCGCGCCAATACCGTATTTCTTCTGCCCGGCGACGCCGCGACAGCTATCCGTCCACGCGACGCCCGTTTGGGCGTGGGCGATCTTCGCATCGCAGCCGCCCTGGGCGGGGATGCGTTCGACGCCTCCGGGCAACTCCGAAGCCGGGCTTTGGCGCAGAACGGCGGGGCTTCGAGCACGGTCGATGTGGTCGGAGCCGACGTCGCCTATGCGACCATTGCAGCACTTACGCCCGACAGTGGACGCTTGCTCAGCAGCGACGATGTCGATGCGGCGCGAATGGTGGCCGTCATCGACACGCTCGTCGCGTCCGATCTGTCGCGGTCTTCGCGCGCTGGGGGGCAGATCTCCATCGCCGGACGGCCATTCACCGTGATCGGCGTCATCAAGGCTCCGCCGGGCGCAGGCGGCGGAACTGTCATCATCCCGGTGTCCACAATGCGTCAGCGCATCCCCGGCGCGGCCTCGCGACCGGGCGAGTTGACGTCCATCATGGTCGGAATCAATCCGGGCAGCGACGGCGAGGATGTCGCGGCTGATCTCGCCGCTGGTCTTCGTGTCTCGCGGCGTCTCAGTCCGGGCGAAGAATTGCCGCTACGAATCTCCACCTCTGCTGAGTTCGCGCGTCAAGCCGAGGGCGTCGTCACCGCCTTGCAGGCGGGGCTCATCGCCATCGCCTCGATCAGCCTGTTTGTGGGCGCTATCGGGGTCATGAACATCATGCTGGTGGCGGTGCGGGAGCGCACGTCGGAAATCGGGTTGCGTCTGGCCGTCGGCGCAACGCCTCGTAACATTCTGGACCAATTTCTCACCGAGGCGGCGCTTCTGTGCCTGATCGGCGGGTTGATCGGCGTAACGGTGGGAATCGCCGCCGCCGGCGCGATCTCGGCCGTGTCGGGTTGGCAAGCCTGGCCTTCGCCCTTGGCTGTGGTCGTTGCGATTCTTGTTTCGGTCAGTGTCGGCATGATCGCCGGCCTGGCTCCGGCTCGGGCGGCAGCCGCCCTTCCGCCGATCGTGGCGATCCGGCGAGAATAGCGCCCCTATCCCAATTCTCCCGGCACGGTCCCGCTTCACCCGCCCGGACGGCTCACATAGAAGGTGGCGCTGTTCCCCACAGCAGTCGCCCCCACCACGGCCGTGCGGCCGGAGCCTATGGTGGCGTTCGTCGTGGCGGTGACGTTTCCGTCGTTGGTCTGGCTGTTGGTGATGTTGACCTCGCCGCCGCACTGGGAGCAGGCGTAACCAGTGACGCTGTTGCCGACCGCCTCGGCGCCGACATAGGCGTCATAGCCGTTGACGCCCGTATAGGTCGCGGCGGCCTCGACCCCGCCGGTGTTCAGCTGGATGTTGTCCAGCTCCAGATAGATGTCGTTGTTGCCGGCGATCACCTCATTGGCGACGGCGCGGGCCGAGACGACGGTCTGGCCCTGCAGATTGGTGCGGGCCCGGGAGACGGCGCGGACCCGGCCCTGGTTGGTCTGGTCGGTGGCGGCGACCAGCGAGCCGCCGGCGTTGTACAGGACGGTCTGGTTGGCGCCGGCGTTGGCGCGGGCGGCCAGGTTCCAGGCGTTGTCGATATAGACGTCGGTGCGGGCCTCGACCGTCGAGGGGGCGTTGGTCTGGCGGATCGTCAGATCCTGGTGCGAGGCGCCGTCCGTTGAGGCTTGGACCCTGTTGGCCACGGCCTCGGACGAGAGGTCGGCCGGGGCGGGGACATACTGGACGTCGGCCAGGGTCTCGGCAAAGACGCCGGTCCGGGCCGACTGGTCGATCGCGCCGGTGATCGACGAGGAGGGGCCGCCCAGAGCGACGCTGTTGGCCACGGCCGCCGAGCCGCCGGCCAGGCCGCTGAGGACATGGGCCGTCGGGGCGTCGATGTCGGTCGTGGCCTCGACGCGGTCGCCGGTCGCGGTCTGAACCGCATCGACGACGAAGGTCGCGCCCTGGGTGGCGACGCCGAGATGATTGCCGCGCGCCCCGGTGGTCGAGACGACCGAACGCTCGGACTCGCCGTTCAGGACCAGGACCGTGTTGGCGCGGGTCGGACCCGTCAGGGTCTGGCGCGAGGACAGGCCGCCCGACGTGTCCTCGATCCCGCCTGAGAGCGAATTGCCGGTCGCGGCGTTCGTCACCGTCAGCTGGTCGACCGAGATGTTCAGGTCGATCTCGCCCGTGACCTCGCCGGTCTGGGTCTGGGTGCTGGAGCAGGTCGAGCCGGTCTGCGGGTCGCAGACCGGCGTCGCCTGGGCCAAGGCCTCAGTAGCGGCTAGGGCGAACGTCGCCGTCGCGGCGATCATGCCAGCGAGACGGATCGGCGCGGGTCTGGCCATTGTTCGTCTCCGTGGTGGGATAGGCCGGGTAATAGCCGCCGGTCGGGCCGACGGTGGACTCGCCAAGGGGATCATTGGCGGCGTTGAGGCAGATTTCGGGGCCGGGCGCCCCGTAGAGATTGGCCATGAACTCGACCGTGGCCCGCTCGACCAGGGCGCGGACGGCCAGCTGGGTGGGCTCCATGCCGCCCGAACCGGCCGAGATGTCGAAGACATTGCCGTCCAGGAAGTCGAACACGCCGGCGGAGATTTCGCGGCCGATGATCTGTTTCTGGTAAGAGACGACGTCGACCACCTCGAGGGTGGTGGTCTGGACCAGGCGAAGGTCCATGGCGATGTTCATCACATAGACGCGGTGGGTCAGCAGGGTCGAGCCGGGACGCGCCGAATCCACCTCGCCCTGACCCGCGTCGAACCCGCCCGAGCGGATATTGTAGTTCACCTCGGTGACGCCGCCGACGATGTAGAAGTCCGAGCCCGGCACCTGGCCGGCCAGGATGCGACGGTACTGGGTGTCTTCGGGGCCTTGGGCGCCGGCCGGCCGGTCGCCGATCAGCTTGTTGTTGGCGTAGCGCAGTTCCAGCTCGGACACCGAGGTGTCGTAGCGTTCGACGATCTGGGCGCCGGCCTTGGCCAGGGCCGAGGTCGCCATCAGCGAGGCCCCGCCGGTGATCTGGCGCCCGCCGTCGGAGGAGACCGTGCCGGTATAGTCGCTGATCCGGCCCACGGCCATGCGCGGCGACGGCAGGTTGTAGCGCCGGGCATAGTCGGCCAGGCAGTAGAGGGCGGTCGAATAGGGGGTCGGATTGGCGGTGACCGGCGCATTGCCGATCGGGGTCGCATAAAGGCCCGACGGCCCGGCCGACGGACTGACGCAGCCGGCCAGGAGGGCGGCGACGGCCGTGGAGACGGCGCTGATGCGAAGAAGGGTTCGACGGCTCATGGCAGGGTGATGTTTCCGTTCAGGGCCGTGCCGGCGTTGATGTCGCCGTTATTGGTCTGTTTCGAGTTGACGATGACGGTGTTGTGGCTGCCCTGGACCACGACGTTTAGCTGGTTGCCGATGGCGGTGGAGCCGCCGATGGTCGCGCCGCTGCTGCTGGAAGAGCCCGCGCCGGCATAGGCCGAGGCCACGCCGCCGGACTGGCTGGAATAGGAAGAGGCCCCCGACTGGATCAGGCCGTTGACGATCAGCCGGTTGCCGTTGGCGTCGCGGGTCGAGCCGGTCGTGGCCGCGCCGGTCGTGCTGCGGGCGGAGCCATAGCCCTGCTGGAAGCGGGCGGCGCCGCCGGAGCCCGTGGTCTGGGCGGCGGCCAGGGTCGGGGCTGCGGCCGCGACCAGGGTCGCGAGCACGAACGGCAGGGGGGCGATCCGCCTCTTGACCGGCATGTGAAGGACTCCTGGCGCGCTGACCGACGACGGACCGAAATCATGATCCGCGCCTAAACTGCGTTAAGGTTATTAAGAACCGCTTGAGATCGACGAAGGGCTTGCCCATTGGTGGGGCATGTCCGAGCCCGACGGCCGATTCGACGGCCCGCCCCAATTCGAGAAGCCCACGTCCGGGAAGCCGACATCCGAGAAGATGTTCAACGCCCCGCTGCCGGCGGTGCTGATCGCCCTGTCGATGCCGTTGCTCTTCTTCTTCCAGCTTCGACTGCCCGACATGGGCGCGGGGATGGGGTTCGCGCCCGCCGATCTGGAGAACGGACGCTGGGGCGGCCTGCTCACCGCCATGTTGCTGCACGGCAGCTGGCCCCACGCCCTGATGAACGCGGTCGGGGCCCTGGCCTTCGGCGCGCCGGTGGCGCGGCTGTTCGGCGACCGGATCGGGCCGACCGTCTTCCTGCTCTTCTATATAGGGTGCGGCGTCGCCGCCGCCCTGGGGTATGGCCTGGTCCACTGGGGTTCGCCCGAGCCGATGTGGGGGGCGTCCGGCGCGGTCTTCGGCCTGATCGGCGGCGCCACAAGGCTGATGGGCGGCCAGGGCCGGGTGCTGGGCCTGTTCGACCGGCGGGTGGTCAGCGCCTCGATCGCCTGGATGGGGGTGAACGCCGTCGTCGGCCTGATCGGTTATGCGCCCGGGGCGGACGGCGCCCGCATCGCCTGGGAGGCCCACGCCTTCGGCTTCCTCGCCGGCCTGCTGGCGATCGGACCCCTGGCGCGGGCCTTCGGCAAGGGGCCGCTCCGTCCGGCTGCGGACAGATCCGAATCAGGGGTTTGATTCCGCCGCCGGCCTGAGCGATCATGGTTTTCGAGCGGCCCTGTCGCCATCCCGGCCCCGCGGTCGTCTCTTAACCATAGAGAAGGAGCCGCGATGTTCGTCGCCGAGATCCTCAAGACCAAGGGAAACGCCGTCTTTTCCATCGCGCCCTATCTGACGGTGGCGCACGCCTGCGCAGAGCTGGAGCTGAAACGGGTGGGGGCCCTGGTCGTCCGCGACGGCGATACCGTCGTCGGCGTGTTCTCCGAACGGGACGTGGTCAAGGCCCTGGCGACCGATGGGCCGACCGCCCTCGGCCGCCCGGTCGGCGACTATATGACGGCCAAGGTGATCTTCGCCGAACCGGGGGAGGCCATGTCCGCCCTGATGACGCGCATGACCGACCGGAGGATTCGCCATCTGCCGGTGATGGAGGCGGGGCGACTGGTCGGCGTCATCTCCATTGGCGACGTCGTCAAATGCCAGATCCAGGAACACGCCCGCGAGGCTGAAAGCCTCAGAACCTATATAGCGGCGGGCTGAGCGGGGCGCCCGAAGCGGACCGCGGATCGGGAGTCTGCGAGAATCTTCGCGGGAATGTCAGAATCCTGTTGCAGACGAAATGGCCCCTACGTATAGGACCGCCTCGCTCGGAAACGGGCCGGCCCTGAGGGCTTCGGAGCTTTGGTTTCGGGGTTTTTGAGGGGAAGAAAGAGTTGAGAAACTTCTTGCTTTCCTGGGTTGGTTTCAATAGGTTCCGCGCTCCAATCGAATCGCCGAACGGTTAAGAGGAAGGCCTCTGCGTTTTCCTCCGGTGATTTTTTGTGGTTTTGAGGGTTCGCTCTCGGGTCTGCAAAATCTCTGAAAAGAGCGGTTGACACGAGGTTCGCGGTTCTCTAAATCGCCGCCTCCGCCGACGACGAGGCGCTAAACAAGTCGGGCCGCTGATGCGGTTTAGGTCTTTGACATTGTTGATATGGAAAGAGAAACGCAGGCGGCGGTGTTCTAGCGATGACCCTAGAGGTCATCATACGACACTGACTATCTGCGGTCTTTTTGAAAAGATACCATGCGTCGGTCTTCGGATCGATGACGTGGGAACTCGTCAATAAAATACGTAGAACTAATGCCAAGGCGCACTTCGGTGTGTCTTCAAGCTTAGGTCAGAAGTCAACTCAACCTGAGAGTTTGATCCTGGCTCAGAGCGAACGCTGGCGGCAGGCCTAACACATGCAAGTCGAACGAACTCTTCGGAGTTAGTGGCGGACGGGTGAGTAACACGTGGGAACGTGCCTTTAGGTTCGGAATAACTCAGGGAAACTTGTGCTAATACCGAATGTGCCCTTCGGGGGAAAGATTTATCGCCTTTAGAGCGGCCCGCGTCTGATTAGCTAGTTGGTGAGGTAAAGGCTCACCAAGGCGACGATCAGTAGCTGGTCTGAGAGGATGATCAGCCACATTGGGACTGAGACACGGCCCAAACTCCTACGGGAGGCAGCAGTGGGGAATCTTGCGCAATGGGCGAAAGCCTGACGCAGCCATGCCGCGTGAATGATGAAGGTCTTAGGATTGTAAAATTCTTTCAGTAGGGACGATAATGACGGTACCTACAGAAGAAGCCCCGGCTAACTTCGTGCCAGCAGCCGCGGTAATACGAAGGGGGCTAGCGTTGCTCGGAATTACTGGGCGTAAAGGGAGCGTAGGCGGACATTTAAGTCAGGGGTGAAATCCCGGGGCTCAACCTCGGAATTGCCTTTGATACTGGGTGTCTTGAGTGTGAGAGAGGTATGTGGAACTCCGAGTGTAGAGGTGAAATTCGTAGATATTCGGAAGAACACCAGTGGCGAAGGCGACATACTGGCTCATTACTGACGCTGAGGCTCGAAAGCGTGGGGAGCAAACAGGATTAGATACCCTGGTAGTCCACGCCGTAAACGATGATTGCTAGTTGTCGGGATGCATGCATTTCGGTGACGCAGCTAACGCATTAAGCAATCCGCCTGGGGAGTACGGTCGCAAGATTAAAACTCAAAGGAATTGACGGGGGCCCGCACAAGCGGTGGAGCATGTGGTTTAATTCGAAGCAACGCGCAGAACCTTACCACCTTTTGACATGCCTGGACCGCCAGAGAGATCTGGCTTTCCCTTCGGGGACTAGGACACAGGTGCTGCATGGCTGTCGTCAGCTCGTGTCGTGAGATGTTGGGTTAAGTCCCGCAACGAGCGCAACCCTCGCCATTAGTTGCCATCATTTAGTTGGGAACTCTAATGGGACTGCCGGTGCTAAGCCGGAGGAAGGTGGGGATGACGTCAAGTCCTCATGGCCCTTACAGGGTGGGCTACACACGTGCTACAATGGCGACTACAGAGGGTTAATCCTTAAAAGTCGTCTCAGTTCGGATTGTCCTCTGCAACTCGAGGGCATGAAGTTGGAATCGCTAGTAATCGCGGATCAGCATGCCGCGGTGAATACGTTCCCGGGCCTTGTACACACCGCCCGTCACACCATGGGAGTTGGTTCTACCCGAAGGCGCTGCGCTGACCGCAAGGGGGCAGGCGACCACGGTAGGGTCAGCGACTGGGGTGAAGTCGTAACAAGGTAGCCGTAGGGGAACCTGCGGCTGGATCACCTCCTTTCTAAGGATGCTTCTCCAGGCCGTCTCTCACGAGGCTGTCTATTGAGGCTCCAATAAACTGCGGGACGCCGCCGTCTCCGTTTCTCTTTCCACTTTCGTCATCGACGCATCGACCATACGGGTTGATGTATTGGTGACGCGATCGCGAGCCTGGGCCTTTAGCCCGGCTGTCGCTGCCATAGGCCCGTAGCTCAGGTGGTTAGAGCGTACGCCTGATAAGCGTAAGGTCGGCAGTTCGAGTCTGCCCGGGCCTACCAGCTCATGCTGGTTGCTGGGGTTGGCCTCCAGCCCACAGGCAGTATCGTATGACAGCTCTCCTGGGCTTTGCACCGTTCCTGTTGGAATGGGGCCATAGCTCAGTTGGTAGAGCGCCTGCTTTGCAAGCAGGATGTCGTCGGTTCGACTCCGTCTGGCTCCACCAGGACCTTGTGATCGCATTCGAGTTTGCCGTTGGCCGTAAGGCTGGCGTGCATTGAAATCGTGAAGGAAGAACGTGACCGGCTCCCCTGAGCTTGTAGGTCTTGTTCGAGAAGAAGACATTGTCTGACAAAAATCAGGCTTGGTCCCCCGGCAACTTTCCAGTCGGGCGGAATAAACCAAGCATGAGTTTTGCTGAGAAACGATCAAACGTTGAAGGGCTTCTGACGGATGCCTTGGCGTAGAGAGGCGATGAAGGACGTGGCAAGCTGCGATAAGAACCGGGGAGGCGCTAGCACCCTTTGATCCGGTTATTTCCGAATGGGGAAACCCACCTTTACAGTCTTCCAACTCTGTTTCTTCGGGAACAGCGATTGGCGGATTGTTTAAAGGTATAATGAGCTGAATACATAGGCTTCATTAAGCGAACCCGGGGAACTGAAACATCTCAGTACCCGGAGGAAAGGACATCAACCGAGACTCCCGTAGTAGTGGCGAGCGAACCGGGACCAGGCCAGTGCTCTTGTGAAATAAAGACGAACGATCTGGAAAGGTCGGCCATAGTGGGTGAAAGCCCCGTAGTCATCAAATAGCAAGAGACTCGAGTAGGGCGGGACACGTGAAATCCTGTCTGAACATGGGGGGACCACCCTCCAAGCCTAAGTACTCCTCTACGACCGATAGTGAACAAGTACCGTGAGGGAAAGGTGAAAAGCACCCCGACAAGGGGAGTGAAACAGATCCTGAAATCGGAAGCCTACAAGCAGTCGGAGCCCCCAAGCGGGGTGACGGCGTACCTTTTGTATAATGGGTCAGCGACTTCATGTGTCGAGCAAGCTTAAGCCGTTAGGTGTAGGCGCAGCGAAAGCGAGTCTGAATAGGGCGCTAAGTTCGACGTATGACGACCCGAAACCAGGTGATCTATCCATGAGCAGGTTGAAGGTTGGGTAACACCAACTGGAGGACCGAACCCGTGAATGTTGAAAAATTCTGGGATGACTTGTGGATAGGGGTGAAAGGCCAATCAAACCTGGACATAGCTGGTTCTCCGCGAAATCTATTTAGGTAGAGCGTCCGACGAATTCCTTGGGGGGTAGAGCACTGGATGGTTGCGGGCTGCGCGAGCGGTACCAATACTAACCAAACTCCGAATACCCAAGAGAACTATCGGGCAGACACACGGCGGGTGCTAACGTCCGTCGTGAAAAGGGAAACAACCCTAACCATCATCTAAGGCCCCCAAGTCACGGCTAAGTGGGAAACGATGTGGGATTGCTTTGACAATCAGGAGGTTGGCTTAGAAGCAGCCATCCTTTAAAGAAAGCGTAACAGCTCACTGATCAAGCGATCCTGCGCGGAAAATGTAACGGGGCTCAAGCCGTGCGCCGAAGATATGGGTTTGCAGTTTACTGCAAGCGGTAGCGGAGCGTTCCGTAGGCCGGTGAAGGTCAGGCGTGAGCCTGGCTGGAGGTATCGGAAGTGAGAATGCTGACATGAGTAACGATAAGAGTGTGAGAGACACTCTCGCCGAAAGACCAAGGGTTCCTGCGTAAAGCTAATCTGCGCAGGGTTAGTCGGCCCCTAAGGCGAGGCTGAAAAGCGTAGTCGATGGGAAGCAGGTAAATATTCCTGCACCAGCTGGAAGTGACGGATGGCTTAACTCGTACCCACTTATTGGATTGTGTGTGCGGGGGCGTTGTCCCAGGAAATAACTCCAGCAGAGACCGTACCCGAAACCGACACAGGTGGTCAGGTAGAGCATACCAAGGCGTTTGAGAGAACTGTGCTGAAGGAACTCGGCAAATTGCACGCGTAACTTCGGAATAAGCGTGACTCACCCTGGGCAACCAGGACTGAGTGGCACAAGCCAGGGGGTAGCGACTGTTTAGCAAAAACACAGGGCTCTGCGAAGCAGCAATGCGACGTATAGGGTCTGACGCCTGCCCGGTGCCTGAAGGTTAAAGGGAGTTGTGAAAGCGACGAACTGAAGCCCAGGTAAACGGCGGCCGTAACTATAACGGTCCTAAGGTAGCGAAATTCCTTGTCGGGTAAGTTCCGACCTGCACGAATGGCGTAACGACTTCCCCACTGTCTCCAGCACAGGCTCAGTGAAATTGAATTCCCCGTGAAGATGCGGGGTTCCCGCGGTCAGACGGAAAGACCCTATGAACCTTTACTATAGCTTCGCCTTGGCGTTAGCGACCGTATGTGTAGGATAGGTGGGAGACTATGAAACCGGGGCGCCAGCTCTGGTGGAGTCGTCCTTGAAATACCACCCTTACTGTCGTTGACGTCTAACCGAGGGCCGTTATCCGGTCCCGGGACATGGCGTGGTGGGTAGTTTGACTGGGGCGGTCGCCTCCTAAAGTGTAACGGAGGCGCGCGATGGTGAGCTCAGAGCGGTCGGAAATCGCTCGTCGAGTGCAATGGCATAAGCTCGCCTGACTGCGAGACTGACAAGTCGAGCAGAGACGAAAGTCGGCCATAGTGATCCGGTGGTCCCGAGTGGAAGGGCCATCGCTCAACGGATAAAAGGTACTCTAGGGATAACAGGCTGATTTTGCCCAAGAGTCCATATCGACGGCAAAGTTTGGCACCTCGATGTCGGCTCATCACATCCTGGGGCTGGAGCAGGTCCCAAGGGTATGGCTGTTCGCCATTTAAAGTGGTACGTGAGCTGGGTTCAGAACGTCGTGAGACAGTTTGGTCCCTATCTGCCGTGGGTGTTCGAAGCTTGAGAGGATCTGTCCCTAGTACGAGAGGACCGGGATGGACATACCTCTGGTGTACCTGTCATGGCGCCAGCTGTGCAGCAGGGTAGCTAAGTATGGAATAGATAACCGCTGAAAGCATCTAAGCGGGAAACTAACCTCAAAACAAGGCTTCGCTGAGGATCGTGGAAGACTACCACGTTGATAGGCCAGGTGTGGAAGTGGGGCGACCCATGAAGCTTACTGGTACTAATAATCCGATCGGTTTGATCGTTTCTCAGCAAAACTCATTCGATGATTGCTCCTTGACCGAAGCAATCTCAGACAATGTCTTCTCATCATCCGCTGTCCGCCTTGTTGACCTGGTGGCTATGTCGGAGGTTCCCCACCCGATCCCATTCCGAACTCGGTCGTTAAGCCCTCCAGAGCCAATGGTACTTCGTCTCAAGGCGCGGGAGAGTAGGTCGCCGCCGGGTCTACAAGGCGGACAGCCGATGATGAAAACCAAATCACCGCAATCAGCGGTCTTCTCGAACCGTTCTTCCTCACGAAAAACTACCGTTTGCCGCGGGATGGAGCAGCCCGGTAGCTCGTCAGGCTCATAACCTGAAGGTCGTAGGTTCAAATCCTACTCCCGCACCCAAGATTTAGCCCGCTATTCCAACAGGATAGCGGGTTTTTCTTTGACCAAATTTCGCGCCCCAGATCCACACGTGGAAGCCACGTGGAAGCGGCAGGACCGCAAACCCCGGCGGGGAGGGGGCTCAATCACGTTTTGCGGCGCGAGAGGATTACACGCAGAATCCCGAGTCGTTGCCTTGCATCGTTCGGCGTGGACAACCGTGGCAAGTATCGCCTAGCTTGCAGGCGAGGGTGGCGAGATGATCGAAACGAGCTCCAACTCAGACGAAGTCTTGGAGGCGCTCGCCACCTCCGCAGGTGAGATCGCGAAACAGCGCCTCATTGCTAGAGGCGTGACGCACCTCGATCAGCTCACGATGGAGGACTCTGAGCCCGAACTTCGGTGCGCCTGGCATGAGGCAGCCGCTCAGTACTTTCCAAACGCCGAACCCCACGCTCTTAAAGAGGCGGTCGACGAACTGTTAGAGGCTATGATCGCGGGCGCCGCAGAGGCCCATCGCGGGTGACGCAGCTTCACCCGTGAGTGTTACTCACGAGAAGTGGTTGAGCGATGTCGCTGAAGCGGCACAAGCGGTGGTTGGACTATCGGCGCAACGTCGACTTTGCTGGATTTGGAACTGCCCGTCATAATTAGCCCACAGCTCAGATTGCCAGCCTGACTTGGGACGACGCGATGGATACGCCATCTGATAAAAAGCGACAGCGTTCGATATCGGCGGTCAACCGTCCAGCCGAGGATCGGGTAGCGGAGGACGCGCAAAACGATGGACTGGATTTCGGCAGGGCAACTTGACACTTGGGGACGTTCGGAAGCCTCGCGCGAGAACTTTCCCAAGATGATCGCCGACCTGATCCGGGCGACGGCGGACCACATCACCGATTTCCGGGTTCCGTGGGGCGAGAGCAGCCAAGTGCGGGGGTACGACGGGTCCGTGACCTCCGAAGGCGCCGAGCCTTGGGTGCCGGCGGGCGAGTCGATCTGGGAGTTCGGTTCCAGCAGCGAAGACGTCGGCCCCCGCGCCAAGTTCGACAAGGACTACAAGTCCAAGACCAAGGCCATTCCGGAGGCTCGGCGCAAAAGCCTGACGCTGGTTCTCGCCAGCGCCCGGCGGTGGAATGACGCCAAGAAGCCCCTGGCGGACTGGATCGCGGAGCAGCGGGCCAAGGGTGACTGGAAGGACGTCAAGGCTTTCGACGGCATTGCCATGGCCCACTGGCTGAGCGAAGCCCCCGGCGTCGCCGCCAAATTCGCCCGCCAGCTCGGCGTCGTTCCGCCGGGCGTCCGGTCGGTCGATCAGTTCTGGGATGAATACTCGCGCCGCTTCGAGACGCCGCTGACCGAGGATGTTCTGCTGTGCGATCGGGAGAATCAGGCCGATGCGCTCGTGGATCGACTGATCGGCGGGGCGGGACCCATCAGCCTCGCGGCGGATTCGCCGGAAGAGGTCATCGCGTTCGCCGTGGCAGCCATCCGCAGGGCCGATCCCGTCAAGCGCGAGTATCTCGACGCCCGAACCTTGGTCGTCGATACCGAGCAGGCGGCGCGGGAACTGACCCGGTCCAACCTAGTGCTGCTGCCGAGGGCCGGCGCGCGCAACCTCGCCTCATCCCTCGCGCAGTATGGCCCGACGCTTTGCGCCGTCGGCGGCGACCTGCCCCAGCGGACCACCGAGCAACTGGCCCGCGCCACGGGCCACCGCATGACGGAGGCCCTGAAGACCATGGGGCTGGATGAGCATAAGGCGGCCTTGGTGGCCCGCGCCTCGGGGCGCAGCGTCACCATCCTGGCCCGAACATTTCCGGCCAACCCGCTGGCACCCAAGCCGAACTGGCACGCCCAGGGTCAGGCCCTCATCCCGGCCTTGCTCGCCGGGGGATGGGACGCCCTGAAGCCGGCTGACATCCAGGTCGTCGGAAGCCTCGTCGCCGACGGATCGATCACAAGCCTGGAATCTGCCCTGCGGGGCCTGAAGCGCATGGATGACCCGCCGATCGAGTTCATCGGCTCCGTGTGGAAGATGCGTGCGCCGGTCGACGCCTTTGTCCAACTCGGCTATCTGATCGGTCCCGAGGATCTCGACCGTTTCCGGGCCGCGGCCACGACTGTTCTGTCCCGCATCGATGCGCCGCCGTCGCCGGACGCCCTTTTCCGGCCCGATCCCGACGCCGACAGCCGGTTCAGCAGTTGGCTGCGCGACGGCCTGACCACCACCCTCCTTCAGATCGCGGTTCTGAGCGAACAGGCGGGACTGCAGATCCCGGGCACCACCCCGAAGGCCTGGGTCGATAGCGTGGTCGCCGAACTGCCCGGCCTGACCGATGACCATCGGCTGATCGCCAGTCTGCGCGCCGAACTGCCCCTTCTCATGGAGGCGGCCCCAGACCCTTTGCTGGGGGCCCTCGAGCGTCTGCTCGAGGGCGGTAAGCTAGCCCCGCTGTTCGTGGAGGAAGAAGGTCTCCTCTCCCCGTCCAGCGATCATGTCAGCCTGCTTTTCGCGCTCGAGACCTTGGCCTGGGATCCGGCCTACCTCGTCCGGATCTGCATTTTGCTGGCCCGCCTTGACGGCATCGATCCCGGCGGCCGGATTGGCAACCGGCCCTTCAACAGCCTTCGCGAAATCCTCGTCGCCTGGGCACCCAGCACCTACGCCGATTCCGCCCTGCGTCTGGCGGCGATCGACGCGGTCCTGCGGAGCGCGCCGGCCACCGGATGGCGGCTTCTCCTTGCCCTGCTTCCCGCCCATCATGACGTAAGTTCACCAACCCAGAAGCCCCGCTTCCGGGAAGCGGGATCGTCGGTCAAACCCTCGCTCACGAACCGGGACGTCGCAGAGATGTTCCAGGCCGTCATTGACCGCGTGCTCACGGGCGCGGAAAACGATCCGGCCCGTCTCGGCGATCTCGTCGACCGGCTGGACCGGTTCGATCCCGACAGCCGGGCTCGCGCGGTGGTGCTCATCGAAGCCTATCTGGCCACGGCGTCCGAGGGCGACCGGGAGCCGCTCTGGACCAAGATCCGCGATCTGCGGAACCGCCACCGGAAGTTCGTGGGTGCTGCCTGGGCGATGCCGGCGGAAGCGCTCGACGATCTCTCTCGCCTCGTGGACGCCTATGGCCCCGCCGACGTCGAGGATCGGATCGCCTGGCTGTTTGACGACTGGTTCCCCGATATTCCCGGCAACGACGATGACGACGAAGGCGTCATCCAGGTGGCGCGCGAAAATGCTCTCGCTCCCCTTCTGGACCGACCGAACGCCCCGCATCTGCTCCTTGAGCTGGCGAGCGGCGTCAAACTGCCGTGGTCTGTCGCCCAGGCCGCCGTGCCTCGACTGTCCGATGTCGCCCAGGCCCTCCCCTTCGTACAGGCGGCCCTCGGCTCGGACGTGGCCGGGGCGCTCGATTTCGCCGCCGCCTTTTCGGCGATGGCGCGCACACGGTTCGAGGCCGTATGGGGCGACGCCCTTCCCCTGATCATCGCCACCGCCGGCGTTCCCATCGACCGGTCGGTAGTGCTTGTTCTCAACTGGCCGGACGAGCCGGAGACGTGGGACTATGTCGAGGGTCTGGGCGGCGACTTCGACGCGGAATACTGGGCGCGCAAACGCCCTTGGCCGCTGAAGGGCGATGAGGCCTCGGTGCTGCGCGCGGCCGGGCGCTATGTGGACGCCGGAAGAGCCAGCGCGGCCCTGGAGGCGACCTCCAGCCGCCTCGACATCCTTCCCTCGCCCGTGGTGCTGAAACTGCTCGACGCCACGCTGGACGAGATCAACCGCGCGGCGCAGCCGGTGGACCAGATGTTCGGCTATCGCGTGGGCAAGGTTTTCGACGCGCTGGACAACCGGGCCGACGTCTCGCTCGACGATATCGCCCGGCGTGAATATGCCTATCTACCCCTTCTCCAGCATTCCAGACGAGCCTTGGCCATTCACGGCCTAATGGCGACCAGTCCCGACTTCTATCTGTCAGTGCTGCGCGAAGTCTTTCCGACCAAGGCGGGCGAAACCGCGGACGCCGCCGACAACGACCCGTCGGACGAAGCGGCGGCTGAACGCCGCAAGGCCCGGGTCAGCGCGGCCTACACCCTGTTGTCCGAGTTCAAGCGCCTGCCTGGCCTGGACGGGACCGCCGTCGATCTGGAGGCGCTTCGGTCCTGGGTGGAGGCCGTCCGCGCAGGAGCCGAGTCGGATCGGCGCGAGGTCACAGATATCTACATCGGCCATATCCTGGCCCATGCCCCGCCCGATCCCGACGGCGCCTGGCCTCATCGCAGCGTGCGCGACCTTCTCGAGGGCCTGAACGCTCCGGAGGTCAGTCAGGGGCTGCTGACCGAGCGCTTCAACATGCGCGGCGTCTTCAGTCGTGGCCTATTCGAGGGCGGCGATCAGGAACGCGCCTTCGCCCGGACGTATCGCGACTGGGCGCGCATAGCTGCGGGATCCCCGAAGACCGCACGACTTCTCGAGGCGATCGCTGCGGACTGGGATCAACGGGCCGAGTACGTCGATATCCGCGCTGAGCAGCAGAAAATGCTGAGCTAACTGCGAGCGGACACCGGTGTTGAGAATCACTCTCACCGCGGAGCTTCAGGCAGCAGTACGATCCGCTTGGCGGATACAAAGGGCGGAGACCAAGGAAACGCAGAAAGCCCGATATTTTGCCTGTGGCCGGAGCAATCCAGGACCACGCTGGAATGCCTGTGACGATGCCCCGCGAGTCCGATAGCAGCATGTGCCTCGACGGCTCGACGACCGCTCAGACGGTCCCAAGCCCGCCGTCGATGAGCCCGGAAGAGTGCACGGCGCGCCCCGAGTTCTCCCAAGAAACACGGATCCAACCTCAAAGCGTCGATTCTCGCGTCTACTCGTCCATCGGAGTACACTGGCGACCACCAGAGAAAGGAGGACGGTCATGCCGGAGAAAAAAGAGAGGAGCCCGATTAAGAGGGCAAGATAAAAGCCGCAAGGTGCGGACGGGGTTGGGGGCTAAAACGGCGAGCATTTTCAATCACATATCACAAGGCGCACAGACGCCGTCACCTTTTCATTGCTTCTATGTCTCTGAAAAGGCTAGCGAAAACGCAGCTTTTTTGACCAGCAACGCATACTCAAGTGCGCTAGGACAGTGCCGACCGGTCAAGGGCGGCTTCGCCGTCGCTGCGCGATTGGCGCGTATGGCGCCCACCCCTGACAGCCCGCCCCTGTCCCGGCGTAGGGCCATCATGCGTTGAGCATGATCAGGTTTTCAGCCTGACTCCAGGCCCACCATTGGGGTCGGCGGGAAGAAATAGAACTCCGGCCTCTTCCAAGGCTTCCTGGATGCGGGCCATGTTTGTGGTGAGGATCGCTCCCTTCCCAGTCTCAAAACGGAGGATCGTGGAGTCGGCTACTCCCGACAACGCGGCGAGCTCTCGCACGCTAATTCTCAATGCCGCGCGGGCCATTCGAACTTGTGACGCATGCAGCATGACCGAAATTCCTTCTTACGTGGCGGAATTTCGTTGACTTGCTCGCCGAAATTCAGTCGAGTGTAGTGGAGATTCCATCAAACTCCACCGTTCAGCACTCACTGAGCGACCGAGCTGCCGCGCGGGAGGTCACGCATGTCTGATGATCAGAGACTCACTTGGCATCGAAACTGGCTTGCTCTGGATGACCAGCACAATCGTCACCTCGATGCGTGGTGCGAGCTGAATGGTGGGCTGGAGCGGCAGCCAGGGTGGTTCGCCCTAACGGACGCTGAAAAGGACGCTGCGCAACATGCCAGCGGCCTGTCCGATTTGGAGGCGCTCCTGCGTATCATGCATCGACGGCTTGTTCGGTCATTGCGCAAGATTCCTACCAGTCCGAGTCGCGACTTCGATGCCGTGTTGGCGAACCTCCGCGTTGCCGAGCGGCTAAGTCCTCCCGAAGAGAACGCGGTGGTCCACGGGATACTGAGGCGAGCGGTTCGCGACCTCGATGCGATCCGAAGGGCGTCATGAGAAATCGGCGGCGCCGCGAGCCAGATAGGGCGCTCGCTCGCGCCTTCGTCAGGAATGCGCGAGCCTTCCACGAGATGGGGCAGGCGGCTAAGGGCCGGGAAGGGTCGTCATCCGCCTACTACGTAGCCATCGCCATCGAACTCGGCCTGAAGGCATATCTCCTGCATCGCGGCTTCTCTGACGATTGGACTCGCGTCTGGCTCCGTCACGATCTTAGCAAGGCGCTCCGCTGCGTCAGGATGCTGGGGTTCGAGGCTGTCCCTGGAGGCATTGCCGAACTCGCTGCCGTGCTCGGTCCGCTTTATGGGTGCGGTGCCCTGCGTTCAGGAATCAAGCCAAGCCTCCCGCTTCTGCCCGAAGTCGTCGATCAAACCATCTGCGACCTTTTGGGCGCGGTTGAGGCCGCGATAGCTATCGTGAACGGGACCGATCAATGAGTCTGCCGCCATCGCAGTTGGACGACGATGACCGCGAGCGCCAAGTTCTTGTTCGGGCGATCCGGCGGCTCCCTCGCCGCCATCGGGATGTCTTCGTCCTCCATCGCTTCACCGGAATGCCTGTGGAGCAGATCGCCGAGCGCCTGGGCATCGAGACCAGAGCGGTCGAAGCGCGTCTGGCAGGGGCACTCGGACGCCTGAGCCGCGCCGTCGAGCAGGCGGGCGATGGAGGGGCTCCTGAATGCGAATGAGGGTCTAGGGCAGGATAGGCTTTGCGCCGGCATTGTCAGACAAACGCCGATCATTAGCCGATGAGCGAGCCAGCGGAGCGCTTCCCCCGCCCGCCTGGAGGCCGCAGTCTCACGGTCGGATGCCTCGGGATTTCTTCGGATTTGGAAAGGAGGAATCGTGACGGCGTAGGAGCGCCCACCCATGTCCCGCCAACGTCTTGAACAACTGCGATACCTGCGGACCGCTGAGGCTGCGGCGCTCCTGCGCCTCTCTCCCCGAACGCTTGAGAAGTACCGCGTGCATGGGACAGGTCCAGCTTATCGAAAGGCGGGCGGCACGGTGCTCTATGTGGTGGACGAACTTATCAGCTGGGTGGAGTCTAGCCGTCGTAGTTCCACAGGGGATGACCAAACCCACGATTGCTAGAGGCCTCTAGCCTCAGCTGCAGCATGTCGAAGCCAGCGAGCTCTCGGTAAGACCGACTCTGACTCATAGCGGCGGTTGGGTAGGTCCGCTTATGGCGGCAGATCTCGCTACGAGGCCAAGCAACCACCTTCGCCGACCAACCGGCCTCCGGTAGTCGGGAGTTTAACCCAAACTACTGATGAAACTGAGAGGCCTTTTTCTGTCTCAACCGACACTGAGCCTAACCGGTGGACAGGGCGCTCATCAATTTTCGGATCCGTGCGGCGAACGTGTCGATGGTGAAGGGCTTCGTGATCATCGACATCTCCGGGCCCAGGAAGGCGCTGCGGTCGGTGGCCTGCTCCGCATAGCCTGTCATGAACAACACTCGAAGCTGCGGCTGGAGTTTGAGCGCCATATCCGCCAGTTGCCTGCCGTTCAAACCGGGCAGACCCACGTCGGTAACAAGTAGATCGACATGCTGGGCACGCAACTGGATTAGGGCGCTTTCCGCCTCGGAGGCCTCCAGCGGCTTGTAGCCGATCTCCGTCAGGACATCGAGAACCAGCAGACGCACCGATGGGTCGTCCTCGACGACGAGAATGGTCTCGCCCTGACCACGAGGCGTAAGCTTCGGCTGATCGTCCTCGGCCGCCGGGACCGAGGCGGCACGCGGAAGATAAAGGTCGATGGTGGTGCCTGCTCCGGGCTCGCTGGCGATTGAGACACCGCCGCCCGCCTGCCGCATGAATCCGTAGATCATCGACAGGCCGAGACCCGTTCCCTGTCCGATCGGCTTGGTGGTGAAGAAGGGGTCGAAGACGCGGTCGATGACGTCCGGCGGAATCCCGGCTCCGGTGTCGTGAACCCGGATGTGAACATAGTCGCCGGCGGGCACGGTCAGGTCCGTATCCGCGCCAAGGCTGACATTCGCGGTCTCCAGCGTTAAGACGCCGCCGTTCGGCATGGCGTCGCGCGCATTGATCGCCAGATTGAGTACCGCGCTTTCCAACTGGTTGGCGTCGCTCCAGGCCGGCCACGTCGCTGTGTCGAGACGCACCTGCAGCCGGGTCTGCTCGCCCAGCGTCCGGGTGAGCAGATCCTCCATCGACGCGACAAGTTCGTTGACGTCGACGGCGCGGGTGTCGAGCGACTGCTGGCGGGAGAAGGCCAGCAGACGATGGGTGAGGCCGGCGGCGCGTTCGGCCGAGGTCGAGGCCGCGTCCATGAACCGGTCGAGATCCTGCGTGCGTCCGTCCGCGATCCGCCGGCGCATGATGTCGAGGCTGCCGATGACCCCGGTGAGCATATTGTTGAAGTCATGGGCGAGGCCGCCGGTCAGCTGGCCGACCGCTTCCATCTTCTGGCTCTGCCGCAGCTGTTCCTCGAGCTGTTTGCGCTGGCTGATGTCACGGCCCGTGAGGAAGAGTTCGTCGTCCTGCCCCGCGCCGCTCCAGTCGATCCAGCGATAATCGCCGTGGGCGTCGCACACCCGGCTTTCGAAGCTCTCGACCGGCCCAAGGTCCCCCAGGCCCTCGATCATGCGTCGCAGGCCGGCCCGGTCGTCGGGATGGATGAAGGCGTCAAAGGCCCGGCCTTCGAAATAGCCGTCCTCGTATCCGAGAATTCGGCCCCAGGCGGGATTGGTGGCGCGCAGGCGCCCGGTGCGGTCGGCGACGACGAGGAGGTCGCGCGACAGGGCCCAGACGCGGTCGCGTTCCTGGGTCCGGGCCTCGACCCGTTGTTCCAGCGTCGCCGCCAGCTCGCGAAGACGGGCCTCGGCCAGTTTGGCGTCCGTGACGTCATAGATCACGCCGACGAAGCGGACGCCCAGCGGGCCGCCGTCGCGGATCAGTTCGCCGCGCCGCGCAAGCCATCGTTCAGCGCCGGTGTCGGCGCGCTGGATGCGGAATTCGGAATAGGCCGACTGCTGTTCCGGCGCGGTCTCAATTGCGAGAATGATCGGCGGTTCGCCCGGCGCCACGACGGCATTGATGGTGCGAACGGGCAGGGCGTCGGCCGGAAGCAGGCCGAGCAGGGCGCAGAACTGTTCGGACACGCTCGCTGTGCCGAAGCCGCTGACATATTCGAAGCTGCCGACGCCGCCGGCGGTTTGCGCGATGCGGAGCTGTTGCTGGACACGCTTCTGTTCGGTGATGTCGCTGAGGACGCCGGTGAACCGCGCGGGCGCTCCGGCCTCATCCAAGGTCAGCCCCCCCTTTGCCAGCACCCAGCGGACGCCGCCGTCGGGATGGCGCAGCCGATACTCGCGGGCGAACACTTCGGCGCCGTGCAGGACCCCGGCGACGGAGATACGGACCCGCATCCGGTCCTCTTCGTCGATCGCGGAAAAGAACGTCGCGGTCGGCATCCCCTCGCGCGCCATATCGCGATCAAGACCGTACAGTTCGGCGAACCGGGCGTCGGCGCGCAGGCGGTCTCCGGCGATGTCCCAGTCCCAGGCGCCGCTGGCACCCTCAAGAGACCGCCCCTCAGGCGTCAGCGAAAACTCAGGAGGCATCGGCGCCGACGATACGCTCGAGGAACTCGGCGATCAGCACCTTGAGCGCCTCGATCGACGGCAGGTCCATCAGCATAGCAATATAGCCGCGGATGTCACGACCGCTGACCGAGAAGTTGATGTAGAGGAAAAGCACCACCCCCGTCGTGCTGGACGGGTCGGTATCGGACAGCTCGAACAGAACCTGGCCATCGCCGCGGATGACCGCCGGCAGGGACATTTCCAGCGGCCGCTTCAGCATATTGGCCATGGTCGCCAGGCAACCGTAGAGGACCACATTGCCGGTCTCGGACAGGGCTTCGTCCTCCATCTCGAGCACGCCGGCCTCGTCCAGCTCGTCGCCGGTCACCGCCCGCACGAGGGCTAGGCTGTTGGCCTCGGGGAAGATGAGCAGGGCGCGGCCCGAGAAGGCGCCTTCGAAGTCCTGGCGCACGGCGACGAGATCGCCGCCTTCCCGTTCGCGGATCAGGGTAGCAGCCACCCGTCGGCTGACGATTTCCAACGCCGGCACCGACAGAAGGACCTGGTGTCCGATCATCTTGCGCAGGCTGGCCGCTGCGCGGCTGACGCCGATGTTGACCAGCTCGGTCAGGGCGTCCTGCTCGAGGTCGTCCAGATATCCGCCGGTCTGGGTCACGCCTTGAGGGACCGCAGTTTGAGGGACGCTCCGGACAGGAAACCGCGGACGCTGTCCTCGGTTACCGGCTTGGCGATGAAGGAAACGTCGGCGTCGCGCGCCCGCGCGATGATCTCATCCTGAACGTTGGCAGTGGCAAGGGCGATCGGCATGGCCGGGTGGGCGGCCCGAAGCTCTTCAGCGAGGTCCAGTCCGTTCCGGCCCGGCATATTGTAGTCGAGGATCGCCAGATCCACTGCGCCATCCGCGATCTGCGCCAGGGCCTCGTCCGCATTACCGGCTTCCACCCGCGTCCATTCCGGCTGCAGGGCCGCGACCGCCTTGCCTAGAACGATCCGGGCCAGCTTGCTGTCGTCGACGATGAGAAGGGTAGTCATACGCGGTTGCGCCCCTTGTTTCCGGGATGGGATGGCAACGTCTTATAAGCGCCACTGAACGGTCTGTCCCGTCAAGTCTCGGGTTTGGCTTCAAACTTTGACGCGAGAAATGGCGTCAACCACGTCTCCAGAGACGGGTTGCCGACATAGCCGACGGCTTTCGGCGCGAAGACCAGCAGGACCTGCAGCACGGCCCCGTGGAGATCCGAACAGGCCGACAGATCGACGGTCGTTTCCGGAGCCGCGATCAGGGCGTTCGCCAGAGGCTCGGCGTCCTCAACCCGGGCCACGCCTGCGATAACGATCCGGTCGGAGCCCACGGCGATGCTCATCGGACGAGGGCCTTTACGTCGAGGACCAGCAGGAGCTTTCCATCGCCAAGCAGGGTGGTGCCGGTCGCGCCCGGGACGGCGGCCAGCAGGCCGGCCAAGGGTTTAAGGACGACATCCAAACGCGCCTGAACGCTGTCAACGCCCAGGGCGAGGCGGCCTTCCGCGCCGTCGACGATCAAGACCGTCAGGCCGCTGTCGGGAGCCGCCGGAACGCCGGGGGACACCAGATCGCGCAGACGGACATAGGGGAGCACGGTTTCCCGGACGACGATCGCGGATCCTAACCGGACGGGCGTGATCTCTTCAGCTCCGATACGCAGTGTTTCCTGAACTTCGGAAAGCAGTAGCCCGAACCGCTCACCCCGCGCCTCTACGACCAGCACCCGCGTCATCACCACGGTCAGCGGAAGGCGCAGCGTCAGTGCGGAGCCTTGGCCCGGCGTGCTGTCGATCGCGATGCGGCCGCCGAGTCCCCTGACGGCCTCACGCACCGCATCCATTCCAACGCCGCGTCCGGAGACCGCGCTGACGTTGGAGACCGTCGAGAAGCCGGGCAGGAAGATGAGTTCCAAAGCCGACTGGTCGCTCAGGCCGTCCAGATCGATGCGGTCGCCAAGGCCCCGAGCCCGGGCGACCTCGCGCAGCCGCGCCGGATTCATGCCGCGACCGTTGTCACGCACCTCGACCTCCACCTCGTCACCGTCCACCCGCGCGCGGATGGACAGGGTCGCCCGGTCAATCTTTTCGGCGGCGCGCCGTTCGACGGTGTCCTCGACCCCGTGGTCGAGCGCGTTTCGCACAAGGTGGAGCAGAGGCTCGTACAGGCCGTCGACGACGCCCTTGTCCGCCTCGACCGCATGGCCCCTGACCTCGATGTCGACGGACTTTCCGAGTTCAGCCGCCAACTGGCGGGCCTGCCGTTCGAGGCGACGCAGGACCGGCGACAGGGGTGTCATGCGAAGGCGCATCACGCCGCGATGCAGATCGGTCGTCAGCCGGTCGATCATGGCCTGAACCCGCGCCAGCTCGCCGTCGGGGTCAGCCAAGCCTAGCAGAGCGTTCTTGGCGATGACGAGCTGGTCCGCCTGATCGGCGAGCGCGTCGACCTGTCGACCATCGACCCTCAGGCTGGTCGAAGCTGTACCAGTCTTGTCGGATGGGACCGCGGTCGGGACGTTGTCGACAGTGTCGCGATCCGTCGACAGGACGATGTCCGCTTGGTCCTTCACCAGACGGAGGGCGTCGGCGACTCCGTCGAGGTCCGCTCCGGACAGCAGTTGGAACTCTAGCCGGCATAGGAAGGGATCGTAGTCGGCCGACAGGTCCGCCGGTCCCGTCGATACCTCCAGGGCGCGGAGGTCGGGCACAGCGCGGGCGATGGCCAGGGGATCGTCGCCCCGGAAGAAGGCCTGGGCGTCGGGGCGATAGCGGGCGGCCGTCAGTCGTCCACGCACCTCGGGATGGCGCAGCCTGAGGCTCTCCACCCAGCCGACATCCGGAGCGGCCTTCGCCAGCGCTCGGTCATCATCATCAGCCCCGCCGAGATATTCTGTGAGCCGCGCCACGAGATGATCGGCGTCCCTGTCGGCGTCGGCGTCCAGCGCGCCCACGCGACCGACGTCCTCCAGCCAGGTGTCGGTGCGATCAACGACGGCGAGAAGCACGTCGATCAGGTCGCCGGTCACCGCGAGCCCTCCCTTGCGAACCGCGTCGAGCACGTCTTCGGCCCAATGCAGCACCCGCCCCATAGGCGCCAGATCGAACAGTCCGACCGATCCCTTCAGGGTGTGAATGGCCCGAAAGGCGCTGTCGATCAGGGCGGCGTCTTCCGGGGTGCGTTCAAGCGCCAGCAAGTCCTGACCCGCGCGCTGCGCCAGTTCAGGGCCCTCGATCAGGAACTGTTCGAGCAGTTCGTCCATCACACCGGCCTTTGATAGACCATCGCATCCGGAAAGCGCCGGAGCTCGAAGGCATCGGAAATCCGGCTCATGGATTCCGTATGTCCGAGGCAAAGGAAACCCCCGGGGACCAAGGCGTCGAACAGATGGCCGACGGCGATCTTGCGCGCGGCGTCGTCGAAATAGATCAGGACGTTGCGGCAGAAGATGACCTCGAACCTGCCGTGGTCGGCCATCGAGGCGCGGTCGATCAGATTGGCGGGCGACAGGCTGATCGATTCCCGGAGGTCATCGATGAGCTGGCGTTGGTGGTGACACGTCGGCTTGAAGTAGCTTTCCAGCACCGAAGTCGGCAGTCGCGACAGGGCGCGGTCGCGGTATTCGCCAGCCGCCGCCGCGGCCAAGGCGTGGCTGTCGATGTCGGAACCGAGAATCTCGACATTATAAGCGTCGACCAGCCGCCAGTTCTCCAGCAGCCACAGGGCGATGGAATAGGGCTCCTCGCCACTGGAGCAGGGGTTGGACCAGATGCGGATCCTGTCGCCCGGCACCTTGCCGCGGATCAGCTCCGGCAGGAGGTTGTCCGAGAGACATTTCAGCTGGTGGTCTTCGCGATAGAAATAGGTTTCGTTGACCGTGAAGGCGTTGACCAAGGCTTCGCCCTCAGCCGGATCGGCGCGCAGCAGGCCGAAGTAGAAGGTGAAGGACTCCGTCCCGTTCGCCTTCATCCGGTCGGCTACCCGCCGCTCGATGTAGTAGCGCTTCTTCTCGCCGAAGATCATGCCGGTGCGGCGATAGAGGAACTCGCAGATCTGCTCCAGGCTCTCGGCGGTCAGGTGGAAGTTCGCCATACCCGGCGTTCCCCGGCTCATCGAGCGCGGACCGCTGAGGCCAGATGGGCGCCGATGTCGCCAAGGTCGGCGATGACGGTCGCGCCGCCGGCCTTGGCCAACTCGCCAGGCATGCCCCAGACAACCGCGGTCTGCTCGGACTCCGCGACGGTCCAGCCACCTTCGGCCTGAAGGGCGGTCATGGCGGTCGCGCCGTCATTGCCCATTCCGGTCAGCAGCACCCCGGCGAGTTTGTCGGCGGGCATGACCTGACGCGCGCTTTCGACAAGACGATCGACGCTCGGATGCCAGCGCCGGCGTTCGTCTTGGGGAGCGGGGAGGGCGAAAATGCCGCCAGCCCGTCGCGACAGGATCATGTCGGCGTCGCCTCGCGCGACCACCACAAGCCCGGGCTCCAGCCGCGTCGCCTGCGCCGCCTCGACCACGCGAAGGCGACAGAAGCCGTCCAGCCGGCGCGCCAGGGAGCCGGTGAAGCTGGCGGGCATGTGCTGGGCGATTACAATCGGCCACGGGAAGTCTTCGGGCAAAGCGCCGAGGACCGCATCGAGGGCGGGCGGGCCTCCGGTTGAGGCCCCGATCACGACTAGTCCGGGCAGATCGCCGCCGGACGGCTGGTCAGAAGGCTCGGGCGGCTGGCGCGCCGAGACGACCGGAGCGCGCGCTGCGCCTTGCGTCTTCATCCGGACGCGTTCGGCCAGCCGATGGGTGCGACGGACCCGCGCCGAGGCCGCCGAGCGCACCGTATCGATCAGCTCGTCGGCGAGGGCGTCGATCTTCAAGGAAACGGCGCCGGTCGGCTTGGCGACGAAATCTACGGCGCCCAAGGTCAGGGCCTCGAGCGTCTCCTCGGCGCCCTCCGTTGTCAGGGCGGACAGCATGACCACGGGGCAGGGGCGCTGGAGCATGATCCGGTCCAGCGTCTCCAGCCCGTTCAGGCCCGGCATGTTGATGTCCAGGGTGATGACGTCGGGGCGGAAGGTCTCGAGCTTCTCCAGCGCCTCGACGCCGTCGCGCGCGAAGGCGAGTTCGAACCCGTCGTCCCGTCCGAAAACGTCCGCGAGCAGACGACGCATCAGGGCGGAATCGTCAACGACCAGCAGCTTGATCACGCGGGGGAGCCGAGCTCCGCAGAAAGGGCGGTCAGGACGTCCGCCTCAGCCTGGTCCAGCAGAGTCCGGGCGTTGGCGATCAGGATCACCGTTCCGTCGGGATTGCGGGCCACGCGGTCGAAGATCGCGCGATCGTCGGCCAACAGCTCCGAGGCCGACGCCAGGTCGGACCGCGGGATGGCCCGGATGCCGGCGACGGCGTCGACGATAAAGCCTGCCTGAAGCGCGCCCCCCGCCGTGACGATCACCTTGCGCGCGCCCGCGGTCGCGCGGTCGGCGCCGAAACGTTTGCCCTGATCAATCACCGGAATGACTCGGCCCCGCAGATCCATCACGCCCTCGATAAAGGCCGGAGCATTTGGAACCCGGGTGAGGGTTTCGGGAGCCGTGACCACCTCGTCGATGTCGGCGATGGGCAGGCCGTAGGTTTCCCCGCCGAGCTGGAAGATCAGGAAGGTTTCAGTGTCCTGCGTCGTATCCACGGCCACCGTCTCAAGCTCCTGTCGGCCATCGGCCATGATCTGTTCAAGCGCTTCGGGCCGGAACAGGCGTTCGGGCGACAGCAGACTGACCACCCGGCCTGATCCAACGCGGGCCAGCGCCTCGATGGCGGCTTCTCCGCCGCCGCGATTGAGCAGGGCGGGGGCGGGGCCGATGGCGCTGTCCGGAATTCGCAAGACGACCTGCAGGCTGTCGACCCGTAACCCCGCCAGGGCGGCGCCGATCCGCAGGACGACCAATTTTCCTGGCGTCGTCGGCGGGACCAGCCCCATCAGGGCGGCGAGGTCCACGACCGGCAGGACGCCGCGGCGATAGGGGGCGACGCCAAGATCGGCGCGCTCGCCATGCGGCAGGGGCGCGATGCCCGTCGGCGTGTTGATCACCTCGACCACGGCAGCGATCGGCAGGCCGTGGGTCTGCCCGGCGACGGTGAAGGTCAGGATTTGCGTCGTCGCCTCGACCTGTTCGGCCTCGGCAGAAACCGAAGTGCCCGCCAGCGGACGGCTCGACGCGCCGCCGGCCCTTGCGGTTCCGAAGGCCGCCAGAAGCGCGGCATCCAGATCCACCACCCGGATCGCTTCACCCTCGGCGACGAATACCGAGGCCTTGCCGTGCCCGGAGGCCTCCATGGCGCCCAGTCCGATGACCGCGTCGACTTTGAGGGCGAGGGGGCGGTCGAGATCCATCACGATCGACCGGGTGGCGGCGGTCGTCGGCGTTTCCGCACGTCCGAACAGTCGCGCCGCCGAAATCATCGGCAGCACGGCGCCGCGCGCGCTCGCCACCCCCTCCACGCAGGCAGGCGCATGGGGCACGCGGGTGACGGCGAGGTCGCGTGCGACCTCACTGATGATCGCGGAAGGCACCGCCATGGTCACGCCATCCACCCGGAACCGGAGCACCTGGACCGACGCAGCATCCGTCGGGGTTCGGGACGCGACCTGTGACGAGCTCATGCCGCGCCGGTTTTCAGTGCGTCCGCGAGCGAGGCGATCTCCTCGATCGCCACCGCGAGGTCTTCCGAGCTTTGGGCCTGTTGCCGCGCGGCGGCGGCAGCCTGGACAGAGGCGCCCGAGGCCTCCTCGGCCGCAGCGGCGATCTGGCGGGTGCCCACGAGCACTTCATTGACCGTCGCCAGGATCGCGCTGGATCCGTCTAGGATCGCTTCAGAGCCGTCGCGAATGTTGGTAAGGTCGCTCTCCACCTCCGCCAGCCGTTCGTCGATCATGCGATTACGTACGACCTCGGCGCCGGCGCCGGCGACAATGGTTTCCAACTCGCGCCGCGAGGCGAGCGTCTGGGCCTGAATGAGCCAGACACGATCCTTGATCCGGTCGGCGTTCTCGCCGGCGTCCCTCGCCAGTCCGCGGATGTCGGAGCTGACCAAGGCGAAGCCGCGTCCCGCTTCCCCGGCGCGAGCGGCCTCGACCGACCCACTGACGGCCAGCATGGTGGTTTGGACGGCCAGCAGGGCTATGCCGTCGACGATCTTGTCGATCCGGCGGCCGAGCGTCTCAAGGCCGCCCAGCAGGGCGATCACCTCGGTGGTCTCCGTCAATCCGTGGGCGACCCCGGCGGACAGGGCGGCTACGGCGGCGCGGCCGTCGGCGACGCGGGTCCGGGTCTCGGAGGCGCGGGTCAGCGAGCGTTCGGCGACATCACGGGCGACCTCGGCCGACCTTTCGATCTGGCTCATCGCTGTGGTGGCCTGCTGGGTCGCGCTGGCCTGAATCTGGGCACCGCGACTGATCTGATCGACCGCTGCGAGGATTTCGGTGGCCGCGCCGGAGAGTTGCTGAACGGCCGCCGAGAGCTCCTCGGCGGACACGCTGACCTGCTCGGCCGCGGCGGCCGCGCCGGTTTCGCCCTGAAGGACATCGCTCAGCCGGGCCAGTTCTTCAGACGTCTGCTGGCTTTGTTCGAGCGATACGGTCTGCTGCTGCACAGCGCGCTGGGCCTCGCCGGCGGCCGCCGCCTGTTCTTCGGCGGCGGAGGCGACGCTTTCGGCCCCCTTCTGCGCCTCGCGCAGCGCGATGTCGGCCTCGATGGCGGAGGTCAACACCGTCTCGGCGTCGCGGGACATGTCTCCCGCCTCCTGCCGCACGGACTGAAGGTCGGTGGAGACCTTGCCGGCGGACGCGGCGCCGTCGGCGGCGGCCTGAGCGGCGGCCTTGACCCGGGTGGCGATGATCTGGACCTCGGAGGCGATGTTGTCCGCTAGGCTCTGGACGTCGCGAGCGCGGGTTTCGGCGGTTTCCGCCAGTGCCCGCACCTCGTCAGCGACCACGGCAAAACCGCGTCCGTTGTCGCCGGCGCGGGCCGCTTCGATGGCGGCGTTCAGCGCCAGCAGGCTGGTGCGGTCCGAGATGTCCGCCACCGCCCGGGTGATCTCCCCGATGGCACCGGCATGCTCTTCAAGAGCCGAGATGGCAGCAACCGCGGCCAGTTGCCGTTCGGCCGTCGACCTCACGGAGGCGATGGAGCCTTCGATCTGGACCGCGCTCTCGGTGATCGCCGTCTGCAGGGCTTCGGTGCGCGTGCGGGCGTCACCTGCACGCGTCCGGGCTTCCCCGAAGGCCTCTCCGAGACTGGCGACGGAGGCCAGGGATTCATGGGCGGCGCCGGCGGCTTCTTCAGCCCCGCCGGCGATCTGTTCCAGGGCGCGGCGCAGCTCTTCCGCCGCGCTCGCGGCCTCGGCGATGCCGCCGGAGAGTTCCTGGGTCGCGGCGGCGACACGCTCGACAGCGGTGTGCCCGCCGCCCGCGAGAGATCTTGAGCCCGCCCGCTTTGGCGCGGGGGGCGCGGCCTTCGGCGTGCGTCCCGCACCCTGACCAGACAAAGCTGTGGTCTTGACCAGCGCCATTCACGAACCTTTTTTTCGAATACCGTCCGCACGCTAGACCATCCCGTCGGGCCGGTCACGGACGTAGACGGCTCATTAGTGTATCACGCTGCCAGACACAGTCACGGAAAGACCGGCATGGGGGATGGACGCCCAAACATCGGCGCGAGCTGCCTGCACTGCCGGGACTTCCGACAGATTAGGTACGTCGCCAATCGGACATGTGCGCGATCATGAGGGTCTGCTTTTCGGCGCACATTGAATGTCCGTTACTGGCGGCTATCTCAGCAGCCGCCTTTTTCAACGAAATCGGCGCAATTCAGAAGTCGATCCGGAGGGTTCAGGGGCGAACAACGTCCCGTGTCTACGGACGGAGGGCCAACAGAGCTGAAATACGCTCAATGCGATCAAGCCAAGTTGCGCCTGCCGGCCTGCGCCACTCGATCAGAAGCCGTATGCTCGTATAGTCATCCGCGAGTTGCCGCCCGAAGATCGGTTCGTGGTGTGCGATCCGGTTGCGGAAATGCCGAATGTCTTGGAGCAACCGAAACGCCTGCGCTCGTGCCGCCGGTGTTGGGACCGCCGGGGAAAGGCCGGGGAAGACGGCGTGCATATGCGGCGCCCAAAGGCGCTGGTCCTGGCCGACGGTGAAGACCTTTTCCCAGAAAGCGAAGTTAAGATCCGCGACGACCTTGCCGGTGGTCGGCTGCTTCGCTGCGACGGCCCGAAGATTGACCTGGGGATTGTAGTGATGGGGTTTCTTCGGTGCGGGTAGGCTTCGGATGAAGCCGTTGGACCACGGCCAGTTGGGGCCGTGAACGCGCTCAATAGCCTCGACTACGCCGTTGCGGACCGCGACTTCACATATGTGTAGCGGGACGATGAAGGCCGCCGAGACCTCGGCATTCCAGACGTAGAGCCGCAAGGCGCTAGCCGTGTCGTTTCCGCAGGCCCGAAGATAGGTCGCAAATCGCGGTCCAGAGATGATCGTCGGCAAATCGCGGAGTTCGTCGTCAGTGAACATTTGAAAACCCTGACGTCTCCGGACAGGGCAGGGGGCGCGCCGGTTGACAGGTTTTCACGCCTTCACCATTATATATTGCATCGGCTTTGAGACACGCGGGCGCGAGCCCCCCCTCATTGTCAACGGAAGAAGGAAAGCCCGTCAGAAATGGCGGGCTTTCTGCTGTCTGGCGGATGACTCGGTCGCAGCCTTGATACAGTCGGTGGTGACGGGTCATCCGAGCGCCGCCGCCAGCCGTCCCGCAATCCTCGTTGCGGCCTCTTTGACCGGATTGTCGGCGAGGTGAGCGTAGCGAACGGTGGTCTGGACCTGGGTGTGTCCAAGCAGTTTTCCAATCATCGGGAGACCCTCGCCGCCCAGCACACCGTCCGATGCGAAGGTATGGCGAAGATCATGGATGCGAACGTCGTCCAAAGCCGCCGACGCCCGGATGCGACGCCACGGATGCTGAAGATCGGTCAGGTGGGTTCCCGGCAACTTCCCGACGATGACGTAGGGATTGCCGTCCACCTCCGGCAGCTTGCGTAGGAGTTCAACGACGGCGGCGCCGAGGTAGACGGTCTTAGCCCCGGTCTTGCTGTCAGGAAGGCGAATCCGAGATGCGCCCAGATCGACATAGCTCCACTTGAGCCGCTGGATTTCCCCAAGCCGGCAGCCGGTGAGGAGCAGAAGGCGGAATGCTGCGACGGCGAAGCGGCTTTCCGCGCCTGAGCGCTCGGCCTCGTTGAGGGCCGCGCCCAGGCGCTCGATCTCTTCGGGCGACAGGAAGCGCTCGCGCTTCCGCTCCGGGAAGGGACGAACGTCGTCACAGGGGTTGGTGCGCCGATCCCGCATGCCCCAGACCTCCGCGAGGTTCATCATCTTGGAGAGCACGCCCAGAACCCGATTGGATTGATACGGGGTGTTGGCGTACTTGCCGTGAAGCTCCGCCGCGTCGGCCGAGGTCACCGTCCTGACCCTCTGCCTGCCGAAGAACGGATTGATGAAGAGTTCGACCGCCCGCCGGTACTCATACTGGGTCGAGGGTTTGCAGCGCACCTCGACGTGCTCCTTAAGAAAGCGGGCGCCCAGTTCGGGAATGGTCGCCGCCTGGCGCTCAATATCCCGGAGTGTCGCGGGATCGTCGCCGCCGCCCCGCACGGCGCCCAGCATCCGGTTCGCCTCGCGGCGGGCGATCTCGGCCGTGACTGGTCCGTGCGGACCGATCATCACGCGTCGGGTCCGACCATGCCGACGGTACTGGATCAGATAGAAGCGCTTGCCGCTCGGCATGACCCGCACGCCGAAGCCAGGCAGATCCTCGTCGAAGACAATGTAATCTTTCTCGCGAGGCTCAAGCCGGTCTACCGCTCGCTTCGTCAGCTTCTCATTGGCCATGCCAGCATCCTTTCTCAGACACCGAACTTTCTGACTCTCCGATTCCGTGGCAGCGAGGTGGAAGCGAGAGGCTGGAAAGCTGGGCGAAATACATCGCAGAAAAGATGATTGAGAAGCTCGCGGAGATCAACAGTAACCTAAGTGGTGTATGGTTCTGTCGTACATTTGGATGCTTCAGGGTATTAAAGGAAAACGCTAAAAATCGTCCTCATAACCTGAAGGTCGTAGGTTCAAATCCTACTCCCGCACCCAACGATAACGACACCCCCGTCGCGTAAGCGCCGGGGGTGTTGTCGTTTAGGGTCTTGGAACGCTCGTCCAGCCAATCCAGGATCACGCCGAACTCGCCATACAGCGTCGCGTGCATCTCGCCTCGCTCGGCGCCCGGCGTGAGCACCAACTATCGATCAAACCGCGAAGAGCCGTGGCGGCCTCGTCGCGTTCGGCCGGATGGTTCAGCGCCTGCGTCAGACGCGTACGCTTCTTGCGATAGGTCTCGGCCATGCGCGGGTGGAGATCGACAGGACCGATGGCAGTATCCGCTTGCCGCCCTCCAGCCTCATGGCTGAGGCTGCACGATTGCAACTTGTCAGACCCCATAGCCGGCGCCGCGACTGGCGAACAGGGGCGGCCGGGCTCAGCAGCCGCATTAGGGCGCTGAGAAAACGGTATCGGCCCACCAAAACAGACTGGCGGTCACCTACGACATAACCGCCGCCGATCGCGCCACTGAAGCAACGAGTCACGGCCTGGCGAGGGTCACGCCCGCTTGTAGCCGCTAGCGTCCTGCAGCATCTTGAATGCTGCCCGGTAAAGCCGACAACCTCGCTGCCATGATCAAGATGTTCATGGACAAGGAGAGCGTCTGCGGAGGCTCGAAGTCTCTGGTCAAAGACCGCTATCGATCCCGGCGTCTTCCCCGGCGCACCGTCGCTCAGGAACTTGATGGCCGGCCTGTCGCTCGCAGAGAGAAATTCTCCGGATCAGGTCACGCCTTCTCCGACTATCTCGTGGGCCCCTGTCGCGCTATCGATCACGAGGGACTTTGGAGGTTGGGATGGCGAAGTGGAGTCTGGCGCTGGCGATGGCCGCGTTGCTGACGGGGCCGGCGTTGGCGCAGGGCCCGGCCTCGCCCGTTGATGCTGTCGACGTCTTCATCGGCACGGCGGGCAAGGGCCATACTTTTCCGGGGGCGGTCGCGCCGTTCGGCATGGTGCAACTGAGCCCCGACACCGATTATCGCCCTTTCCGCCAGTCCTATGACTGGGCCGCCGGTTACCGCTACGACGACCCGACGATCTTGGGCTTCTCGCACACCCATTTTTCGGGCACCGGCCATTCCGACCTTGGCGACGTGCTGATCACGCCCCTGGCGGGTGAAATCCAATGGGACCCGGGCGATCCGGCCCAGCCAGGCTCCGGCTATCGATCCCGCTACGACAAGGCGTCAGAGACGGCTGACCCGGGCTATTACGCCGTGACCCTGGCCGACAGCGGCGTGCGGGCCGAACTGACCGCCGGCCTGCGCACGGGTCTGCACCGCTATATGTTCCCGGCGGGCCAGGAGGCGCGGATCCTGCTGGATCTGCGGCCTTCGATCTACGACTATCCGGGCAAGGTCCTGTGGTCGCGCATTCGCGTCCGCCCCGACGGCGTCGTCACCGGGATGCGCGAGACGCGCGGCTGGGCCCCCGGACGTCAGCAGTATTTCGCCATGGCCTTCTCCCGACCGATCGTCGGCCATGCGCTGCAGAACCGCGAGACCGACATCGTCTACAAGGGCTTTCGGCAACCGGGCCGCGGGCTGGACGACCGGGCCCAGGTGCAGGGACGGGCGCTGGAGGCGGCCTTCAGCTTCGGCGCGCTGGACGAACCCCTGATGGTGCGGGTCGCGGTCTCGTCGGTCGACGAAGCCGGGGCGATCGCCAATCTGGCCTCCGAACCCGGGTTCGACTTCGACGCCCAGCGGTCCGAGACGCGGGCGCAGTGGACCGAGGCCCTGTCGGTCGTGGACATCGAGGCGGCACCCGGGATGCGCAAGGGCCTCTATACCGCCCTGTACCACGCCCTGATCGCGCCCTCGGTCGCCTCGGACATCGACGGCCGCTGGCGCGGGCCCGACAATCAGGTGCATCAGCGCGACGCCGTGACCTATTCGACCTTCAGCCTGTGGGACACTTTCCGGGCGGAACACCCGCTGCTCACCCTGGTGCAGCCGGCGGCGCGCAACGCCGACATCGTCAATTCGCTGATCGCGGCCCGCGAGGTCAGCCCCTACGGCATACTGCCGGTCTGGTCGGTCCAGGGGCAGGAGACCTGGACCATGATCGGTTATCACGCCGTGCCGGTGATCGCGGACGCCTATCTGAAGGGCGTTCCCGGCATCGACGGGCAGAAGGCTCTGGACGCCATGATCGCCTCGGCGACCTATCGCCCGTACGGCGGGCTCGGCGACTATATGGACCTGGGTTACGTCCCGATCGACCGGGAGCCGGAGGCGGCGTCCAAGACCGTCGAATACGCCTATGACGACTGGACCATAGCCCGCATGGCGCAGCGGCTGGGCCGTACCGACATCGCGGCCGAGTTCGACCGTCGGGCAGGCTTCTGGAAGAACACCTGGGATCAGGAAACCCGCTTCGTCCGCGCCCGCCTCAGCGACGGCGCCTTCCGCGAACCCTTCGATCCGGTCGCGATCAACTACGGCTCCGACTACACCGAGGGCAACGCCTGGCAGTATTCCTGGTTCGTGCCCCAGGACATGGCCGCCCTGGTCGACGTCATGGGCGGGGATGACGCCACAGTGGCCAGGCTGGACGCCATGTTCGACTACGACAATACCGGCCTGGACTATTCTCATGCCGAGGACATCGCCGGGCTGATCGGACAGTACATCCACGGCAACGAGCCCAGCCACCACTCGGCCTACGCCTATGTCTACGCCGGCCAGCCCTGGCGCACCCAGGAACGGCTGAAGCAGATCGTCGAAAGCCAGTACCATTCGGGACCCGCCGGCCTGGCGGGCAATGACGACGTCGGTCAGATGTCGGCCTGGCTGATGTTCACGGCCATGAGCTTCTATCCGGTCACGCCGGGCTCGGGCCAGTATGTGATCGGCCGCCCGTTCACCGAGCGCACGACCCTGAACCTGCCGAACGGGCGCAGGTTCGTGATCTCGACGGCCGGGCTGGCGGACGCCAATCGCTACATCCAGTCGGTGACCCTGAACGGCCGGCCGCTGGACCGGACCTGGATCGGCCACGACGAGATCACGGCCGGCGGCGAACTGCATTTCGTCATGGGCGCCGAGCCCAACCGGACCTGGGGCGCTGATCCGGCGGTGCGACCCTATTCGATGTCGGACGGCCGCTAGCGCACGAACCCGCGCAGCACATTGGCCTCGGTCGACAGCACCAGTCGGCCGAGGTCGATCCGCTTCGGCTCGGCGAACATCAACCAATAGTATTTCATCTGCTCCGACCACCAGTAGCCGGGGCAGTTGTCGCCCTGGGTCATTGGCCGGGTCGAGATGTCGGTCAGCGCCGTGTACCCAAAGGCGGCCTTGGAACTGGCCTTCATCTGGCGATAGTGGTCCGCGGCGATCACGCGGTAGCGGTCGTTGCGGTCGCCCAGCCAGAGGTTCAGACAGGCGTCGGCCACCTCAGGTCGCAGCCCGGTGCGCAGGGTGCGGGGCCGCCCGGTGGTGACCTCGATCGACTCCGGCACAATGCCGTAGCGGGCCTGCATCGTCTCATAGGTCTTCAGGAAGTCGTCGCCTTCGACCTTGAACCCGGCCTGGCCCAGCAGGCCGGCGAGATAGGCGCCCAGCACGGTCTGGGACGTGTTCGTCACGGCGCCGGTCTCGTAGTCGACCATGGGGAACCACAGCAGACCGTCGTAACGCTTGCCCTGATGGTCGATCATGGCCTTCAGACAGTCCTGCGCCGCACCCTTCAGTTCCGTGTCGTCGAACAGGTCCCAGGCGTCCCAGAGGTATTCGTAGAAACTGTCGGCATAGACGTCGATCGAGGCGTTGCGGCTGATGAACCGGCCCGTTTCCGCGTGGATGTTGGCGGCCATCAGGCCGATGTCCGACCGCATGTTCAGGGCGTGCAGCATCGCGCGCCGCGCCGCCGCATGATATTTCGGATCGCCGGTCAGACGGCTCAGCACCCCGAATTCGGCGATATAGGTGCCGATCTCGGCCAGATTGGTCTCGGGGTCGCGCACGGCGCCGGTCCGCAGGTTCACATAGCGATAGGGCAGACCGTGCGGCGAGGCGTCGAAGGCTTTCAACAGGCGATCCGCCAAATCCCGCGCCTTGACCAAAAGCACCGGATCGCCACAGGCCAGATGCGCCGACAGCAGTCCCCCGACCAGCCGTATATTGGCCTCGAAGACCTGGATGTCGCCGTCGATATCGAAGTCGAGGCTTGTCTTGACCCAGTCGACCCCGGCCTGGAACTCGGCGTCCAGTTCCATCAGCCAAAGGGTGTCCAGGGCCTCGATCAGGGACAGGCCCAGGTCGTGGCCGTCGATAAAGAAGCTCTGCGCCGTGCCCGAGACCGGATTGATCTCGTCGCGCCCCCAGGCCCGGGCGACATAGGCGCGCCAGGCCCATTGAAACTCGGTCCGGACGTCCTGGGCCAGGGCGTTCCAGTCCAGCGGCGCGGCGTCCGTTCGCCGACCGGCGCCGCTCGCCAGCGTTCCCCCGATCAGGGCGACGGCGGATCGGCGGGTCAGGGAAGACAGGCGCATGACGTGGGTTCTCGGTTGAATGTCGCCCCGTGTCTTATCACGAAGCGGCCCGTTGAAAGCCCCGCGCCACGCCTGATCCGAGCGGAAGGTGTCGGGGCCTCTGCAGCGGCGCCATGGAGCCTGATCCGGTCCGTCAGTCTTCCGGCACGCGCAGGCCGTCTTCAAAGGCGTTCCAGGCGTCAAAGCGGAACGTCGGTTGAGGCCGCTGGGAGCGAACTTCGAAAACCAGGGTCTCAGTGGCTGGAGATCCCTGCGGACGGACAGCCTGAACCTGTGCGGAATGGGTTCCTTCGGCCAAGCCCGTGGGGATGGGGAAGCGCCACAGGTGCGAACCATGATCGGCGGCCGAGCCTTGCGGGCGCGGCGGGGCAGGGGCGGCGGAGCCCTGGCGACCCTGGATATAGCCCTGGTTCAGCGGTTCGCCTGAAGCGCTTTCGATGGCTGTTCTGGCGACGGTCAGTTGGCGTTGCAGGGCGAAGGGATCGGCGTAGTCGGGACCCGTATGGGCCGGTTCTCCCCGGGCCTGTTGGGTGCGTTCCATCCGTTGAGGCGCGCCGCCGTCGATCGACACCGTCGCATCGGTGTCGCTGTCGCCCATCCAGATATTGGCGGTGAGCCAGACGCCCGCCTCGATCTCCTGCGGCGTCAGCAATCGCACATCGGGCAAGTCCTGAATGCTTAGTGGCGGCGCATCGCCGCGCTTGTGTTCCGGGGAGTCGCGCCAAGCCAGCAGCACCCGCGCCCAGTCGCGGAAGGCCGGCGTGCTCATGGACAGCCACATCGCCTTTTCGGTCGGCTGACCCGAGGCGAGATAGTCGAGGGTGTAGTCGCCGCCGCTGATGCGCATATCGATATAGCCGCGCGGCGATCCATCGCCCTGCAGGCTCATGGGCGTTCCGCCGATGTCGAAATCGCCGCCCCACCAATCGCCGGCGACCGCGCCGGCGACCACGTGACGGAAGGGAATCGCGTCCACGCCGACGGACAGTTTCCAGCCCTCGAAGGAGTCGCCTGGCGCAAGGTTCTCCAGCGTATGACTGTGCCCTGACAGGTCCAGAACCTTGCGGCCTTTCAGCATCTGATACAGTTCGGCCGCATTGTCGGTCTGATGCTGCCATTGCTCGCGGTTGTCGAAGCCGACAAGCGGGATATGGTGCCCGATCACGATCAGCTTGTCCGGATCGGTCGCCTTCACCAGATTGTCGATGAACCTCATCTGGTCGTCGGTGAATCGCCCGTTATAGGTCTTGCGCGGGTCTTCGCCGCAGAAGTCGCGTCCAAACCGCTCGTAGTCGACCCGACCGCAGGGATAGACGACATTGTCGAGCCCGATGAACAGGACCTGCCCGATTTCAAAGGCGTAGGTGGTCGGTCCATAATCGCGGCGCCAGGTGTCCGAACTGTCGGCGTCCCGGTCGGCGTCGGAATCGTAGTCGTGGTTGCCCTGCACCCACCATTGGGGAACGCCCGCATCGCCCAGCACGTCGGCAAGGCGCGGGATCAGGCCCAGGTCGTCGCCGACGACATCGCCCAGCATGAACAGACAGGCGGGACGGTCCGGTCGGTCTTTCAGTTCGCGCACGAGGGTGTCGCGCGCATAGCCGACCTCCTGATTGGTCGTGGCCTGAATGTCGCCGATGATGGCGCAGACGAAATCGTCTCCCGTCGCACTGGGGGCCAGCGGGAAGTTGACGGCTGCGGGCAGCGGCCCGGTCGGCGCCAGGCCGCCGTAGCGCAACGGCTTGGGCGAACCGGCCGGTTTGTGTTCATAGGCGAACTGGGGGACGAAATTCCTGTCCGTCGGCGTACGCCACCCGCGGGGCTGGATGACGAAGACGCTCATGTCGGCGCGGGCCGGGAGCTGATACCGGCCGTCCGCCCCGGTGATCGCCACATCGCGCCCGTTCGAGACTTTCACGCCCGCAATCCCGTCTTCGGCGCCGTCCAGGCGTCCGTCGCGATCAAGATCATTGAACACCACGCCGACGACATGATCCGGCGACGGAGCCTGCCCCCTGACGATCTCGATCGTCGCGAAATACGGGTCGGTCTCCGCCGCTGAAGCCTGGCTCGCGCCGACAACGATCACGGCGCAGCTCAACAAGCCGCTCCAATTCCTGATCGGGAAACCCATGGCCTCTTCCGTTTCCACCCGCGCGCCGCCGGCGCTTCGGGCATTAAACCAACATAAAATAAACAGATCTGGTCACGCTCGTGAGGTGGCGACGAACACGTGCCCGTCGACCGGCAACCTGTGGATCGCAGTATTTCAGCGGTTCCTTGCGGTTTTGTGACGGCTGCGGCGCTTTCCTGTGAGCTTGATGGCCTGGTGAGGCTTTTGGCGATTGTGTTGGGTTTGTTTTGAAAAAATGACCATAAGTCACAAAACTCCAACATTGCCCCGGTATCACCCGATGCGTCCTGGAGGGGCTAGGGGAGCGGTCGCCAAATGTCCGCGTCGACGCCGTCCAGAGAAGTCATTCAATCTGGGGACTACCGATGAATCGCATGCGACGAACTGCCCGTCATGCCTCCGCTCTGCGCGCCGCGCTTATGCTGGGGACCGTGTTTCCCGTCATGGCTATCATGGCTCCGGCCGTGCAGGCCCAGGACTATACCAATGTCGCCGCGACAGGGCGGGTGACGGATCCAGCGGGTCGACCGATCCCGGGCGCGACGGTGAGCGTCACCTCCAGCGATCGCGGCGTGACGCGGTCCGCGGTCGCCACGGAAAGCGGCGCTTATGCGATTCCGCAGTTGGCGCCGGGATCCTATGATTTCACCATCACGGCCGAAGGTTACGCTCCGTATCGGGAAACCGGCGTCTCCCTGGTCCGTGGAGCGGGCGCGGCGAACACGTTCACGCTCGTGTCGTCCAAGGCTTCGGCCGAAACGGTCGGTGAGATCGTCGTCCTGGGCTCGCGCAAAAGGGTTGTGGCTTTCGAGGACGCCACCACCGGGGCCATTATCAATCTGGGCGAAATCGACCAGCGCGTGCCGATCGCCCGGTCGCTGCAGGACGTCATCCTGATGGCGCCGGGCACGGTGCGCGGCTCCTCCGGTTCGAACGCAGGTTTCGCCGACCAGGTCGCGATCAGCGGCGCTTCGTTCATTGAAAACGCCTATTATGTGAACGGCCTGAACATCACCAACTTCCGCATGGGTCTGGCCCCTGTAGAGGTGCCGTATGACTTCTACCAGTCCGTCGAGGTGAAGACCGGCGGCATGTCGGCGGAGTTCGGTCGGGCGACCGGCGGCGTGGTCAACACCGTGACCAAATCAGGCTCCAACGAGTTTCACGCCAGCGTCCTGAATACCTGGGAGCCGGACGGTTTGCGGTCGACTTCGCCGGCAACCTACAAACGCGACTACGAGGGGGTGGAGCAGTCGCGTCGCGAGACCACGTTCCAGGCCAGCGGCCCGATCATTCGCGACCGTCTGTTCATCTATGGCCTCTATACCGACCGCAAGTTCGAGTCCTTCACGCCGGATGCGAACCAGGACAACGCCACGCGTGTCGAAAACAGCAGCCCGTTCTGGGGCGTGAAGCTCGACGGCTACATAACCGACGACCACCATGTCGAGTTCACCTATTTCGACACCACCAACGAGACCCGCACCCGCGATCTTGAATATGATCGCGCCACGGGTGCGGCGGGCGCCGAGACGGGCGGCGTGAACGGACGGGGCGGCGGCGAGAACTATGTCGCGCGCTACACCGGCGCCCTGACGCCCTGGCTCACCGTGTCCGCCGCCTATGGGGTGAACAAGTTGCGGGACGGCACCTTGCCGCTCGATATCACCAATGAACGGGTGATCGATTATCGCTCCTCGGACGCCGGCGTGGACATCGGCCTTAACAAGGTCACCGACGCCTTTGGCTACACGGACGATGATCGCGAATTCTTCCGCGGCGACGTCGATCTGAACTTCGAACTGGCCGGCACCCACCATGTCCGCTTCGGCTATGATCATGAAACCGATACGTCGGAACAGATCCACCAGACGATGGGGGAGGGGTTCTACAAAATATGGAAGGCGGGGGCGAGCGACGCCGCGCGTCTGGGGATCGCCCCAGGCACCGAATATTACACGACCCGGGTTTACAGCAACAACGGCGTCAGCACAGTCAAGAACGACGCCTTCTATATCCAGGACGACTGGGCGCTTCTCGATGACCGGCTGAAGCTTCAACTCGGGGTCCGCAACGACCGGTTCTCGAACCAGGGCGTGAACGGCGAGTCCTATTATGAATCGGGCGACCAATGGGCGCCTCGACTGGGCGCCTCCTACGACCTCCGCGGCGACGGACTCACCAAGGTCTATGGCTATTACGGCGAATATTTCCTGCCTCTCGCCGGCGATATCAATCTGAACGTGATGGGCGGGCGGATTACCTATACGCGCTACAACCTGCTCAACGGGCTTGATTCAACGAAGAACACCCCTCTGGCGGGCGCGCCCATTCTGGGCGCAAGCGGCTTTTCGGCCTGTCCCGACACGGGAACCGCCAACTGCGAAGTCCAGGCCGACGGATCGCCCGCCGATCCTTCCGGCGCCATCGCCCACAATCTTAGCCCGCAGTCGTCACGTGAGTTCATTCTCGGGATGGAGCACCGCTTCTCGAACCGTATTCGCGCCGGAGCCTATTTCACGCATCGCAAGCTGGACGATGTGATCGAAGACCTCACGGTCGACTTCGGCGCCCGCGCCTACTGCGTCACCCAGGGCTTTTCTGAAGCCGCCTGCGCCGCCGCCTATCCGGGCGGCAGCAACTGGGTGATCGCCAATCCGGGACGCGACGTCACCACCAAGATCAACCCCTTGCCCGATGGATCGACCCCGACCGTGACTCTGAAGGCGGCGGACCTGCTCTATGAAAAGCCGATCCGCAAATACAACGCCGTGACCCTGACCTTCGATCGGGAGTTCGACGGCGTGTGGGGCGTGTCCAGCACCTATACCTGGGCGATGGACAAGGGGAATTATGAGGGCGGCGTCCGGTCCGAGAACGGCCAGCTGGCCGTCAACCGGGTTTCCGACTTCGACTCGCCCGGCTTCCAGAACGGCGCCTACGGCTATCTGCCCAACGACCGGCGTCACACCTTCAAGGCCTACGGCAGCTACCGTCCGCTCGATTTCCTGGATCTCGGCGCCAACATGACGGTCCAGTCGGAGCGTAGCTATAGCTGCATCGGCACCGTGCCGACCGAAGTCGATCCCTACGCCCACGGCTATCATGGCTACAGCTACTACTGTAACGGCGAACTGGTCCCACGCGGCACGGCCTTCAAGGGCGACTGGGTCTACCAGTTCGACGCCAGCGCCGTGGTGCGCGTGCCGATGAAGGGGCTCGACGCCTCTGTGCGTCTGGACGTCTTCAACCTGTTCAACAACAAGGCGGTCACGGCCTATAACGAAGCCGGTCAGCTCAGCAATGATCAGCCGAACTCGAACTACCGACAGCCGGAAGCCTATCAGACGCCGCGATACGTCCGGCTGCAGTTCCGCGTCGGCTTCTGATCCGCGATCGGGGACGGTGCGGCCAGCGCCGCGCCGTCCCCGAACCTCGCGCGATCAACCGATTTCAAACACGGCCCGGCTTAGGCTAGACCGATCAGGCGTCGGGTGTTGGTCCAGCGGTCGCTATGGCGTCACGGGGCCGGAGCGACCCGTCGGCCGAGGGAAAAGGACATCATGCTGAAACGATCGGCCCGCCAACGCGACATCGTGGCGATGCTGCGGGGCGGAACGACCTGGTCGGTGATCGGGCTGGCCCAGGAACTCAACGTCTCCGACGAGACCATCCGTCGTGAACTGCGCGTGCTGGAGGAACAGGGGGTCGTCACGCGTGAGCACGGCGCCGCCCGTCTCGCATCACAGACGCGCGAAGGCCCCCTCCATGAGAGGATGGAGGAAAACGCCGACGCCAAGATGCGCATAGCCCGCGCGGCGGTCGAGTTCGTTTGCGACGGCGACATCCTGTTCATCGATTCAGGAACGACCTCCTGCTATATCGCGCGTCAGCTGGTTGAGCGTCGTTCGCTGACGGTGATCACCAACTCCCTTCAGGTGGCGACCGAACTGGGAGGGATCAACGACAACCGTCTGTTCCTCGCCGCCGGCGAGATGGACTATGAATACCGCGCCTTTTCGGACTCAAACGCCCAGAGCTACGTCTCCGGCTTTACGCCGCATCTCGCCATCCTGTCGGTGGGCGCCATCAGCGCCGATCGCGGACTGATGGATTTCCACCCGGGCGAAGCCACAATGAGCCGGATCGCCTATGCGACGTCCCAGAAGGTCCTGTTGGGAGCGGACTCGTCGAAATTCGGACGTCATGCGCTGATGCACACCGCCGGCCTGGACGACGTCGACATTCTGATTACGGAAAAGCCCCTGGACAAGGTCTTCGCCCAAGCCTTCGCTCATGCCGAGGTCGTCATCGCCTGATCCCTGGACGAGAGGGGGCTGGCCAGCAGGGCCGCGACAAGCGCCAGAGCGGCGCCAAGCAGCGCGACCCCCGCATGGATCAGCCAGAAGGACGCCATGTCCAGCGATTGAAAATAGCCGCCGGCAAAACCGACCCAAAGGCTGGCGAAGAAGCCGTACAGGTAAAACAGCCCGCCCCATCCGCCCGCCCGGCCTTTCGGCGCAAGACCGGTGGCGAGACTGAGGCCCGACGGCCAGACGAGAACGACGGCCAGGTCGACCAACAGCAGATAGGCCAGGAGCCAGGCCAACGAAACCGAGGACCCGCCAACCCGGTCCGCCAAGATCAGGACGAGATATCCGGCAGCGCAGGCCAGACAGCCCAGCACGATCTGCACATGGGGGCCTATAACCACGCCGCGGCGCCCCAAGAACCCGGACACCGCCTGCACGATGAAAATGACCAGGATCGTGAACAGACCATCGAGGGCCAGCAGCCATCCGACTGGAACGGCGCCGAAGCCGAAATCCAGATCGACGTTGTCCTGAGCCCAGACGAGAACGATGTTGCCGATCTGGCCATAGGCGGCGAAGCAGAGGTAGCCGGCCAGCAGTACGAGCCAGAGGCCCGAAACGGCCCGAAGCCCTGACGCCCTTTTGTCCCCTGCAGGGTGTTCCGAGCGGGGCGCCGGCGCCTCTCCGGCAGTCGCTTTCACCAGGAGCCTATAGGTCACGACGCCCGCGACGACGCTGACCGCCGCCAGAACCAGCGCATGACGCCACCCGAACGCCAGGGCGACAGCGCCCATGGCCAGAGGTCCGAAGACCACCCCCGCGTTTAGAAAAACGAGGTAGTATGAATAGGCGCGCCTGCGTTTGGCTTCCTCACCGAAGAGACCGCCGAACTGGGCCGACAGATTGCTCTTCAACAGGCCCGCCCCGGACGCGAATAACAGCAGGCCCGGGAGAAAGCCGTGCAGGGACGCCATCAGCAGAAGTCCAGCCGCCATACTTGCGCCGCCGGCCAACACAGCCGCCCGACGCCCGATCAAGAGGTCGCCGACAAAGCCGCCCAGAGGGATGAAAAGATAAACGAGCGCATTGGCGACGCCGTAGATATAGGAGGCCAGGGCCACCCCAGCGCCATCCCTGCTGGTGATGGAGCCCAGCAGGCCTTGCAGCCACGCCATGCCCAAGACGGAAGCGGATGCAGGCATGACCTGGTTGATCAGCAGGAGCGTGAGCATCGACTTCACGCCTGACAGGGCGAAACGCTCCCAGAATTCCGTCAGTGCCAATCCTGCGAAGTGTGGATTGAGCAGCCCAACCAGATTCCTCGGCAGCCTCATTGCTGCGCCCCCTGCTTCGCATCGACACAGCCCATGCCCCTACTATGGTGACAGGGTGATGACGTCTGCTGCGGCCGCGACGCGCCGCCATTTCCGACAGAGGTGCAAAACTTACTGCTCCGCTGGACCCCAGGCCTAATCGGAACGTATCATGAACATATGGCGCGTCTCGACCTTAGGAAAAAACTGTCGATCCTGGCGGATGCGGCGAAATACGACGCCTCATGTTCGTCCTCGGGGACGTCGAAGCGGGACTCGGTCGGGGGCAAGGGGATCGGTTCGACCGAGGGTATGGGAATCTGCCACGCCTATACGCCGGACGGGCGGTGCGTCAGTCTGCTGAAGATATTGCTGACCAATTTCTGCATCTACGACTGCGCCTATTGCATCAACCGGACGTCGTCGAACGTGGAGCGGGCGCGGTTCGATGTGGACGAGGTGGTGGACCTGACGCTGAACTTCTATCGGCGGAACTATATCGAGGGGCTGTTCCTGTCGTCGGGCGTGATCCGCACCAGCGACTATACGATGGAACAGCTGGTCCTGGTGGCCAAGACGCTGAGGGAGGTCCACGATTTCCGCGGCTATATCCATCTGAAGCTGATCCCCGAGGCCGATCCGAAGCTGGTGGAAATGGCGGGCCTGTATGCGGATCGGCTGTCGGCCAATATCGAACTGCCGCGCGACGAGGCCCTGGCGCGGCTGGCGCCGCAGAAGGACGTCGGGGTCATCAAGAGGGCGATGAGCCAGGTGCGGCTGGGTGTCGAGGCGGCCAAGCCCGGCAAGCGCGACAAGATCAAGCCGCCCAAATTCGCGCCGGGCGGACAGAGCACGCAGTTGATCGTTGGGGCGGACGGGGCGCCGGACACCGAGATCCTGGACCGAAGCGCCTCCCTGTACGGCGGCTATGGGTTGAGGCGGGTCTATTATTCGGCCTTCAGCCCGATCCCGGATTCCAGCTCGGTCCTGCCGCTGTCCAAGCCGCCGCTGATGCGCGAGCACCGGCTGTATCAGGCCGACTGGTTGATGCGCTTCTATGGCTTTTCCGCACCCGAGATCGGGGAAGGGACGGCCGAGGGTATGCTGGACCTGGCGGTCGATCCGAAGCTGGCTTGGGCGCTGAACAAGCGTGCCCTGTTTCCCGTCGATGTGAATCGGGCGTCGCGCGAGATGCTGTTGCGGGTGCCGGGGCTGGGGGTGAAGGCAGTGGACCGGATCATATCGGTGCGCCGGTACCGAACGCTGAGGCTGGAAGACGTCGGGCGGCTGACGCGGTCTGTGGAGAAGCTGAGGCCGTGGATCACGGCGCTGGACTGGACGCCGGGCGGCCTGACCGATGCGGCGGACCTGAAGGCGCGGGTGGCGACGCGGACGCCCGAACAGTTGAGCCTGTTCTGATGCGGACGACGGTGCTGGCGTCGGAGACGGATTTCGACGGGTGGAGAGTGGCCGCGCGCGAGATGCGGCGGGCCGGGGTTGAGCCGGGCGCGGCGCGGTTCGTGGTGGCGGGGGCGGCTGCGTCCGAGGAGGGCTGTTTGTTCGAGGATCCGGCTACTTTTTCTCACCCGCCCTCCACACTTCGTCATCCTCGCCCTTGTGGCGAGGATCCATACGCCGTGATGAAGACGGGGGGCACGCTGGAAACACCGGGAGTATGGATCCTCGGGACAAGCCCGAGGATGACGGATTTGGGGAACAGTGAGCGGGCAAAGTCTGAGTTCTCGGTTCCCGCCGCCTTCGTCGATCTGGCGCGCGAGGTGATCCTGCACCGGTCCGCCGATCGGTTCGACCTGCTGTATCGGCTGCTGTGGCGGCTTAGGGATGAGCCGGATCTGATGAAGGTGATCTCGGACCGGGACGTGGCCGAGGCGATGGAGCGGGCCAAGAACGTCAGTCGGGCCTCGCACAAGATGAAGGCTTTCGTCCGGTTTCGGCAGGTCGAGGATGCGCAGGGCGAAGCCTGGGTCGCCTGGTTCGAACCGCCGCACCGGGTGCTGGAGAAGACCGCGCCCTTCTTCCAGCGACGGTTCACGACGATGCGGTGGTCGATCCTGACGCCGGACGGAGCGGCCCATTGGGATTCGGAGCGGTTGAGCTTCGGGCCGCCGGCCACACGCGACATGGCGCCGGCCGAGGACGAGATCGAGGAGTTCTGGAAGACCTACTACGCCTCGACCTTCAACCCCGCGCGGTTGAAGGTGAAGACGATGCAGGGCGAGATGGCCAAGGGCTATTGGAAGAACCTGCCGGAGGCGGCGTTGATCCCGGAACTGGTGGCGGCGTCGTCGGTTCGGACCGATGTCATGGTCGCCACGCCCGCCCCCGAACCCAACGCCCGTTTCGCCCACGCCGTCGCGCGCGACCTGCACGCGGCGCGGCCGGACGCCGAGGCGGTTGCCGACAGCCTGGCTGAAGTCGAGCGGGGGGTTCAGGCCTGTCGGCGCTGTCCGCTTTATCGCGACGCGACCCAGGGCGTGTGCGGCCAGGGCCCGAAAACGGCGCGGCTGATGATCGTGGGGGAACAGCCGGGCGACCAAGAGGATCTGGCGGGCCGACCTTTCGTCGGACCGGCGGGCCAGGTGCTGGACGCCGCACTGGAAGAGGCCGGGATTGACCGGTCGGACGTCTATGTCACCAACGCCGTGAAGCATTTCAAGCATGAGCCGCGCGGCAAGCGGCGGCTGCACAAGACGCCGAACGCCGGCGAGGTCCAGGCCTGTCGTTGGTGGCTGGACGCCGAGCGTCGGTTGGTCCAGCCGAAAGTGGTGCTGGCCCTGGGGGCGACGGCGGGCCTGGCGATCCTGGGACGCAGGCCGGCGGTGACGAAGGAAAGAGGGCGCCCCCTGGCGCTGGATGGTGGTGCGGTCGGGATGCTGACGGTTCACCCGTCCTATCTGCTGCGGCTGCCTGATGCGGCGGCGAAGGCCGAGGCGCGTCGTGGATTTGTTGATGATCTGATCGCGACCCGGCGTCTTATAAGCTGAAGATCCGAACGAATACGGGGCGGCGGCGTTTGCATGGGTCGCCAGCGTGGCGGTTAGGGAGATCAGATGGGGCGCGCAGCTTCGACACAGTGCGAAAGGAAAGCGCAGCGCCTATGTCATCGCACGTTGACTGTGGGCGGGGGCTTGACCATTAGGCGGGACAGGATTTCGGCAGTTCCTTGCGTGGGTTGGGATCGTCCGAGGCCCGTTCTGACTTCCGGGGCGCGATGAGCCAGACCGATTACGAAATCACGGATGCGGGCGACGGCGCGGCGAAGCTGCGCCTTGTCGGCGACTGGACGACGACCGCGCTGGGGCGGCTGCCTCAGCGACTGGACAAGGATCTGGACGGCCGCAAGATCGCGAGCGTGGACACCCGTGACCTGGGCCGGTTCGACACGGCCGGCGCTCTGGCCCTGGTGCAGGCGTCGCATTGCGGCGTGCCCCAGTCCGCGTGGACGGATCGGCCCGAGGCCGGCCGCATCTACACCATGATCGAAACGCTCGAGCGCAAGAGCTCGCCCCCGCCGCAACGGCCGGACGCCTTTACCCGCACCTTCTCCAAGATCGGGCGCGGGGTTTATGATTTCGGGGCTGAGGCGATGCTGTCCCTGGCCTTCCTGGGACGCCTGATGGCGGCGGTGGTCGAGGCGGCCAAACACCCTGGCGGCATCCGCTGGCCCGCCTGGGTCAGCCAGGCCGAACGAGCCGGTCTGGACGCCATCCCGATCGTTATGGTGACGAACTTCTTCATCGGCGCGGTGGTGGCCTTCATCGGGGTGGATCTGCTGACGGATTTCGGCGCCCAGGTGTTTGCGGTGCAGCTGATCGGCGTGGCCATGTTCCGCGAGTTCGCGGTGGTGATTGCCTCCGTTCTGCTTGCCGGACGTTCGTCATCGGCCTTCGCGGCCGAGATCGGCTCGATGCGGATGAACCAGGAGGTCGACGCCATGCAGGTGATGGGCGTCAATCCGTTCCAGGCCCTGGTCGTGCCGCGTCTGGCCGCCCTGGTGCTGATGCTGCCGCTGCTGACCTTCATGGGCATGATCGGAGGACTGATGGGCGGGCTGATCGTCTGCTGGACCTCGCTGAACCTGGGGCCGGCCTTCTTCTTCCAGCGGCTGGTCGAGGATGGAACCATGGCGCAGCACATGATGGTGGGGCTGGTGAAGGCGCCGGTCTTCGCTCTGGTGATCGCGGCCATCGGCTGCCGTCAGGGGATGTCGGTGGCGGGTGATGTGGAAAGCCTGGGGCGGCGGGTGACCGCGGCGGTGGTGCAGGCGATCTTCGCCATCATCCTGCTGGACGCGGTCTTCGCCCTGATCTTCCTGGAGCTGGACATATGACCGACGCGACGATGTCGGCCGCCGCGCCGGAAGACAAGGTCGAGAACCTGATCGAGGTGCGCAGCCTGCTGAGCCAGTTCGGCGACCGGACCATCCATGAGAACCTGGATATCGACCTGAAACGGGGCGAGGTCATGGGCGTGGTCGGTGGATCGGGCGCGGGCAAGACCGTGCTGCTGAACACTATCATCGGCCTGAAGGAGCCTGAAGGCGGGTCGGTCAAGGTGCTGGGCTATGACCGCGCCACCCTGGCCGGAGACGAGGCCGCGGACATTGAACAAAGGACGGGCATCCTGTTTCAGCAGGGGGCGCTGTTCTCATCGTTGACCGTGCTCGAGAATGTGGCCTCGCCGCTGGTGGAGCACACCAAGCTGCCGAAGTCGGTCATGTACGAACTGGCGGAGCTGAAGATCGCCATGGTGGGCTTGAAGCCCGAGCACCATCACCTGAAGCCCGCCGAACTGTCGGGCGGGATGAAGAAACGGGCCGGTCTGGCGCGGGCTTTGGCGCTCGATCCCGAACTGGTGTTTCTGGACGAACCGACGGCGGGGCTGGACCCCATCGGGGCGGCCGCGTTCGACGAACTGATCCGACAGTTGTCGGACGATCTGGGCCTGTCCGTCTTCATGATCACACACGACCTCGATAGCCTGTACGCCATCTGTGACAAGGTGGCGGTGCTGGCGGACAAGCGGGTCGTCGAAAAAGCCACGGTGCAGGAGCTGGAACGCTCCGATCATCCGTGGATCAAAGAATACTTCCTGGGGCCGCGCGGTCGCGCGGCCACCAAGGCGGCTTGAGGAGAGCCAGGTATGGAAAGAGATGCACATTACGCCGCCGTCGGCATCGCCACCGTCGCCCTGCTGGCGGCTCTGGCGGTGTTCACGATCTGGCTGGCCCGGTTACAGTTCAACAGCGACTATGACCTGTACGACATCGTCTTCTACGGGCCGGTAAACGGGCTGTCGGAAGGCGGCGAGGTGCATTTCAACGGCATCCGCGTGGGCGAGGTGACGGATCTGAACATCGACACCCAGCGCGGCGACCAGGTCATCGCCCGGGTGCGGGTGGACGGCACGACGCCCGTCCGCGTGACCTCGCGCGCCCAGCTGGAGCCGCAGGGCATCACGGGCCTGAACTATATCCAGATCACCGCCGGTTCGCCCAACAGCGCCCTTTTGAAGGACCAGTATCCGGACAATGTGGTGCCGGTGCTGCAAAGCCAGCCGTCGCCGATCGCCGAACTGCTGAGCGGGTCGGGCACGGTGCTGGCCCAGACGGTGGACGCGCTGAACCGGATCAACCGGGTCATGTCCGACGACAATATCCGCAGCTTCTCGACCAGCGTGAAGAACGTCGAGGCCCTGACGACCGAGCTGGAGGCCCGCAAGGCCATCTTTGCCGAGCTGGAAGCAGCGGTGAAGAACGCCAACGCCACCATCCTGGAATACCAGGGACTGGCGGCGGACCTGCGCGTTGTCGTCAACACCGACGGTCGCGAAGCCATCGCCAACATCAACCAGGCGACGGCGGAGGCCCGCACGGCCATCGCTTCGGCCAACCGGTCCATTACGGGCCTGGAACGACCGTTGGGCGACTTCGCGACGTCCAGCCTGCCGCAACTTAGCGGAACCATAGAGGAACTTCAGGAGGCGACCCGTTCGCTGCAGCTCCTGATCGATGACGTCCGCACCAGTCCGCGGGATTTCATCGCGAAACCGCAATCGAAAGAGCTGGAGGTGCAGCCGTGATCCGTTCCCTGGTTCAACTGGGCGCCGTCGCCGGCGTCATCGTGTCGCTGAGCGGCTGTTCGCTGCTGTCCACGCCGGATCCGGTGCAGAACTACCGGTTCGGCCTGCCGCTGGACGCGCCCTCAGCCGAGGGCGACACGCCCGCGCCGCTGTCGGTGTCGATCCGCCGGATCGAGTTCCCGGAGGCGACCGGCGACGACCGGATCCTGGGCGTCACCGGGATCGAGACGGCCTATATCGGCGGCGCGCGCTGGGTATCGCCGGCCTCGACCCTGTTCGACGACAGCCTGAAGGCGGCCTTCGCCAATCGGGCGGACCAAATCCGCGTCCTGGGCCGGCGCGAGCCCGGCACGCCGCCGCTGGTGCTCCAGGTGTCTGTGACGACGTTCGAGGCGCGCTACGCCGCGCCGGGGGCGACGCCCGATGTAGTGATCACCGCCCGCGCGCAGCTGCGGTCGACGCCTGAGCGCCGCGCGGGCGGAGAGGCGGCCATTCGCCCTGAACAGGCGCGGTCCGTGGAGCGGGTGTTCACGGTCACCCAGCCGGCCAGCGAGAACCGGGTGTCGGCCATCGTCGCCGCCTTCGACACGGCGACGCGGGACATCAACACCCAGATCGCCGACTGGACAATTCAGTCGGCGAAGTGAGGCTCAGGTGACCCATTGGAGGGACTCGGCTTCGACCGGGTTCCTGTAGGGGGCGTCGTCGCGCTGGGCGCGGAGCAGGGCGGCCTTTGAGGCGAAGTAGAAGGCGGACGGGCGATCCGGGTCGCCGGCGAAGACCAGCGGCAGGTGCGGACTGCGGCCTTCCAGCCGTTCCAGTATGGCCACGTCCTGACGCAGGAAGGTCCGGCCCCAGGCCGACAGCAGCGGGCTGCCGAACCGCAGGGCGGCGACCGAGCAGAGGATCAGGTTGCGGATCACGACGTCGCCCTCCGCCTGAGGCGTGACGGTGGTCAGATTGATCAACTCGAACCCGCGCGCCGTGACGCGCTCGAGCCGGATCGACGGCAGGCGGAACTCGATGCTGACCTTGCGGTCTTCGGACACCAGATCATAGGCGGGGGTGGAGGCGAAGGCGTCGGCCGCGACAGCGGTGAAGCCGAAGGGCGAGGGGCTGTAGCTCTTGGTCTTGGTGCGTCGCGCCTGGCTGCGCCACCACCAGGCGTTATGGATCATCGGCACATGGGCCGGGTCCAGCAGGCCCAGGACCGCCTGGTCGTAATCGGCGCGCGCGGGGGCCTTGGAATAGGCGATCAGGGCTAGGGGCGCCTCGGGCGTCGGAGGAAGGTCCGGCGGGGCGATGGAGCCGGCGGGGCAGGCCCAGATCAGTCCCAAACGGTTGATCAGTCGCCACCCGCCACAGGCGGTCGTCTGGACGGCGTCCGGCGCGATGGTCGCGGGCAGGTCGATCCACTCGCCATGAAGCCGGGCCCGCGAGGCGGTTCGGATCCGTGCGGCGCGCACGGGGTACCAGGCGTGGAGCGGAGCGCCGAAACGGCGGTCGCCCGGCTGGCGCGCGATCAGACGGGCGCTGAGGTCGAGCGCGTCCGGCAGGGCGGGGCCGTCGGAGTCTGCGGGCCGCGCCTGGAGCGAAGTCGCCATGTGACGGAGGTCGCCTGTTCGCGCCGTTTGGGGCGTCGGGAACCGGGGGCGGGCGCCCGGGGTCGCATCCCGAGGGGCACAGACCCTTGAGACGAATCGACACTAGCGGGCGTGGGGTCGCCCAACAAGGTTCGATTAATCGACCCTGGAACGGTCGAAGATCAGGTCGCCTTCAGTCCCTGCGACACCGTGTAGGCGGCCTCCGTCTTGGTGGCGACCTCGTCCAGGGTGACGCCGTCGGCGAGTTCGATCAGTTCAAGGCCTGCGCCGTTCGGCTTGACGTCGAAAGTGGCCAGGTCGGTGATGATGCGGCTGACCACGCCCGTGCCGGTCAGGGGAAGGGTGCAGGATTTCAACACCTTGGACTGGCCGTGCTTGTTGGCGTGTTCCATGACCACGACCACGCGTTTGACGCCGGCGACCAGGTCCATGGCGCCGCCCATCCCCTTCACCAGCTTGCCGGGGATCATCCAGTTGGCGATGTCGCCGTTCTGGGCCACTTCCATCGCGCCCAGTATCGACAGGTTGATATGGCCGCCGCGGATCATGGCGAAGCTGTCGGCGCTGGAGAAGTAGCTGCTTTCCGGGATCTCGGTGATCGTCTGTTTCCCGGCGTTGATCAGGTCGGCGTCGACCTGATCCTCATACGGGAAGGGGCCCATGCCGAGCATGCCGTTCTCGGACTGGAGGGTCACGGTCATGCCGGCGGGGATGTAGTTGGCGACCAGGGTCGGGATGCCGATGCCGAGGTTGACGTAGAAGCCGTCCTGCAGCTCTTGAGCGGCGCGTTCAGCCAGTTGTTCGCGAGTACGAGCCATTATGCGGTCTCCCGGCTGCGGACGGTGCGCTGTTCGATGCGCTTCTCGGACACGGTCTGGACCAGGCGATCGACGTAGACGCCGGGCGTGTGGATGTGGTCGGGATCAAGCGAGCCGACGGGGACGATCTCCTCGACCTCGACGACCGTGACCTTGCCGGCGGTGGCCATCATCGGGTTGAAGTTGCGGGCGGTCTTGCGGAAAACCAGATTGCCGCGCTCATCGGCCTTCCAGGCCTTGACGATGGACAGGTCGGCGATCAGGCCGGTCTCCATGACGTAGTCGCGGCCGTTGAAGTTGCGGACCTCCTTGCCTTCGGCGACGAGGGTGCCGACGCCGGTGGCGGTGAAGAAGGCGGGAATGCCGGCGCCGCCCGCGCGGATGCGCTCGGCCAGGGTGCCCTGGGGGTTGAACTCCAGCTCCAGCTCGCCGGCCAGATACTGGCGCTCGAACTCCTTGTTCTCGCCTACGTAGGACGAGATCATCTTGGCGATCTGGCGGGTGCCGAGCAACTGGCCCAGGCCGAAGCCGTCAACGCCGGCGTTGTTGGAGATGACCGTCAGGCCCTTGACGCCGCTGTCGCGCAGGGCGGCGATCAGGTTTTCGGGGATGCCGCACAGGCCGAAGCCGCCGGACATGATCGTCATGCCGTCGAAGGTCAGACCCTCCAGCGCGGATGTGACGTCAGCGTAGATCTTACCCATCGCTCTCCCTTTTCACTGCCTGATGAATATCGGCGCGTTTGACCACGCGTAACGCGGAGGGGGGCGGGGGGCAAGTCGGGAGGCGGGGGAGGCGCTGCATTTTCCGGCGTCCATCGTTCAGACCCCTCGCATCCGTCAAAGCCGGCCCGGCGTAATGTGAAGCACAAGCCTGACCACGGACGCCCCATGAGCCTGACCAATGTCGCCATCCGCCAGTTGCAGGACACGCCCTTTCCCGATTTCGTGACCCGGCCGGCGATCGACAGTCTGGTGACGGAGGCGCGCAAGCGCCTGGATCGTGACGGGCCGCATGATGAGGCGGCCTTTGCACGCGAGATGGCCGAACGGGTCATCGCTGAACATGCGGATGCGGCGAACCGTCAGCATTACGAACTGCCGCCCGAGTTCTTCCGCCTGTGCCTGGGCGAGCGGCTGAAATATTCGTGCTGCCTGTATCCGACGGGGACGGAGACGCTGGATCAGGCCGAGGTGGCGGCCCTGCTGGAGACCTGCGTCCATGCCGATCTGGCGGACGGTCAAGCCATTCTGGAAATGGGCTGCGGCTGGGGTTCGCTGTCGCTGTGGATGGCCGAGACCTATCCCCGCGCGCGGATCACGGCGGTGTCGAACAGTCACGGCCAGCGCAAACATATCGAAGGCGAGGCGAGGGCGCGGGGGCTGACCAATCTGACGGTCGTGACCCAGGACATGAACCTGTTCGACACCGACCAGAGGTTCGACCGGATCGTCTCGGTCGAGATGTTCGAGCATATGGCCAATTGGCGCGCCCTGCTGACCAAGGCGAAGTCCTGGCTGAAGCCGCAGGGGCGGATGTTCATCCATGTCTTCACCCACCGCGACGCCCCGTATCGGTTCGACCACACCGACGGTGGCGACTTCATCGCCCAGCATTTCTTCACCGGCGGGATCATGCCCAGCCACGGGCTGATCCGGCAGTTCCCCGACCTGTTCGCGGTCGAGCAGGAATGGACCTGGAACGGTGGACATTACGCCCGCACCGCCAATCACTGGCTGGCCAATATGGACCGCAACGCCGCGCGGATCGCCGTGCTGATGCGCGAGACCTATGGCGACGACGCCAGGCTGTGGACCCGGCGCTGGCGGCGCTTCTACCTGGCGACCGCCGGCCTGTTCGGCAACGACTGGGGCTGCACCTGGATGGTCAGCCATTGTCGCCTGAAGCCCGCCTGAAAACTCGCCCGCAAACCCGCCTGAGGAGGCCGTCGTGATCAAATATGTCTTCGCCTATCTGGGAGCCGGGATCACCTTCGCGGTGATCGACGCCGTCTGGCTGACCACCATGACCAACCGGTTCTACAAGCCCGTGCTGGGGCCGATCCTGGCGGACAAGCCGGACATGAGGGCGGCGGTTCTCTTCTATCTGATCTCCATCGCCGGGACGGTCTTCCTGGCCATCGCCCCGGCCCTGAAGGATGGAAGCTGGACGCGGGCGGCGATCAATGGGGCGGCGCTGGGCTTCGTCGCCTACGCCACCTATGACCTGACCAATCAGGCGACGCTGGAGATTTGGCAGACCAAGTTGACCGTCGTCGATCTGATCTGGGGCACGGTCCTGACCACGATCTCGGCGACCGGCGGCTATTTCGCAGCCCGCTGGGCCGAGGGTCGTTTCGGCTGAAGCTGTTCTGTGTTTCGCCTGACGCGGGACCGGCATGGCGCAGGCCGGGGTCGTTAAGCTATAGCTAACCCTGTTTCGACGGGGGCGGACTTGCGCGCAGGCATCAACGGATTGACGGCGGCTCTGGTGGTCGGGGTCGTGATCGGCCTGGCTCTGACGCCGGACGGGCGCGGTTGGCTGCGCCATCCGACTCTGATGCTGGGTGGAGCCGCCAACGCCTCGGCCAGTCCGCCCGCAGTAGTCACGCCGGTCGAGAGCCCGGCGGCCGACCCAATTGCGAAGACGACTGTGACGCCGTTGAAGGCGCGGCTCGCGCAGGGCGAACTGAGGATCGGGGTGTTCGGCGATTCGATGGCGGACGGTCTGTGGGCCGCCCTGTACCGTGACCTGCATGGCGAGAAGGGGGTCACTGTGACCCAGTTCAGCGCGGTCTCCACCGGTCTGTCGCGCTATGACTATGTGGACATCCAGGCCAAGACGGCGCGGCAGTTGAGCGAGACGCCGGTCGATGCGGCGGTGGTGATGTTCGGGACCAATGACGCCCAGGGCATCAGCCTGGACGGGGTGATCCATGATTTCGGCACGCCGGGCTGGAAGGCGGCCTATGGGAAGCGGATCGATGATCTGGTCGGCCTGCTGCGGGGCAATGACGTGGCCGTCTATTGGGTCGGTCTGCCGAAGATGAAGCGGGCCGGGTTCGACGCCAAGATGGCGGTGATCAACGCGGTGGTGCGCGAACGGATGGCGGCGCTGAACCTGCCCCTGATCGAGACGACCGGCGTCACCGCCGACGCGGCGGGCGAGTACGCGGCCTATCTGCCCGGCGCGAGCGGGCGGCCGCAGCTGATGCGGGCCAATGACGGGATCCACATGACCATGGCCGGCTATCGCCGCATCGGTGCGCCGGTGGCGGAGCGGCTGAAGCGCGACTCGGGCCTGGATGTTGCGGCGGCTCAACCGCAGACGACCGGCTGACCATGAGCCTGGGGGCCGTGGGGGCGGCGGTGCTGATGCTGGGGATGCAAAGCGGGACCGAGGTCCCCTATGCGCCCATGCCCGCGCCGGCGCCGGGGGCGTCGGTCTGTCCCGATGGGATCTGCGGCGTCGAGGCGCTGGAGGGGGTGTTCGAGGCCCTGGCGGCGACCGAGGCGGGAGAGCGAGACCGGCCCGTCCACATCCTGCAGATCGGCGACAGCCATACGGCCGGTGACCGGATCACCGGCGCCTTGCGCGCACGGATGCAAGCCCGGTTCGGAGCGGGCGGGCGCGGGGTTTTGCCGCCAGGGGTTCCCTATGCCGGCTATGGGCCGATGCAGGTCGAGGTGACGGCGCGCGACTGGCCCATATCGGTCGCGCCTCTGACCGGGCCGGACGGGGCGGCGACCCTGAGGGCGGGGTTGGGCGGGGCGCGGTCGGAGACGGGCGAGGGGGCGGTGCTGAACCTGACCGCCGAGCAGGGCGCGGCCTTCGACATCGTGGGGCTGTGTGGCGACAGCGGGCCGCTCGCGGGACGGATCACGGCAACGACCCCGGATGAGACGGTCGAAGCGGACTTCCGCGCGACCGAGGCGGCGCCCCTATGCCGGAGCTTGCGGCTGGGCGCTGCGACGTCTTCCGTCAGGCTGAGCCCGACGGGGGCCGTGACCCTGCACGACGTCTGGATCGAGCGGAGCGGGCCGGGCGTGGTCGTGTCCAGCCTGGGCGTGGTCGGGGCGAAGTTGCGGGATCAGGCGGCGCGGGATCAGGCGGTGGTCGCGGCGGAGCTGGAGGCGTGGCGGCCGTCGCTGATCATTCTGGCCTTTGGCGTCAATGATGGATTTGAAGGGGTGGAGGCCGAGGCCTACGCTGGCCTGCTGCGGGGGCAGATCGAGCGGCTGCGGCGGCTGGCGCCGGGGGCGTCGCTGCTGATCCTGGCGGCGCCGGAGGGGCTGAAGTCAGGTTTGGCGGGCGGTTGTGACCCGGACGGATCGCGGGCGGCCCCGGCGGCTCTGGCGGTGGTCCGGGATGTGCAGCGTCGGGTCGCGGGCGAGACGGGCGTCGCCTTCTGGGACTGGTACGGACGGATGGGGGGCGACTGTTCTGCGGAGCGGCTGGCGACCAGCCCTGAGCCCTATATGCGGCCCGACCGGGTGCATTTCACCTCGATCGGGGCGGAGTGGATCGGCGGGGTGCTGAGCGACGATCTGACGGGGGCCTATGATCGCTGGACGGCGGCGCAGGGGGAGGCGGACTGATGCTGTTTCCGACCCTGGCCTTCGCGGTCTTCTTCCTGTTCGTCTATCTGGTCAGCTGGAGCCTGGATCGGGAGAACGGGCGGCGCAAACTGTTCCTGCTGCTGGCCAGCTGGTTCTTCTACGCCCAGTGGGACTGGCGGTTCGTGGGGCTTCTGATCGCCTCGGCCGTGCTGAACTGGGGCGTGGCCGCTCTGATCGTGCGCAGCGACCAGGCGGGACGGCGCAAGCTGTGGGTCGGCCTGGGCGTCGCGGCCAATCTGACCATCCTGGGATTCTTCAAGTATTACGGTTTCTTCGTCGAACAGGCTGTTGATCTGCTTGCCCAATTCGGTTGGGAGCGGGACCTGCCCCTGTTGCAGGTGGTGCTGCCGGTGGGGATCAGCTTCTTCACCTTCCAGGGCATTAGCTATGTGGTCGACGTCTATCGCGGCAAGACGGCGCCGGCCCAGAGCCTGCTGGACGTCATGCTGCTGATGAGCTTCTTTCCGCATCTGGTGGCGGGGCCCATAGTGCGGGCGTCGGACCTGTTGCCCCAGTTCGCGCGGGTGCCCCGGCTGACGCGCGAGATGGCGACCCATGGGCTGCTGCTGATCGTCTGGGGCCTGTTCAAGAAGACGGTGATCGCGTCCGAGCTGGCGACGCGGCTGGTCGATCCGGTCTTCTTCGATCCCTCGGCCTATGGGGCGATCGACATAGCGGCGGCGGTCTATGCCTATGCGGTCCAGATCTATTGCGACTTCTCTGCCTATTCGGACATGGCCATCGGGATCGCGGCCCTGCTGGGCTATTCCTTCCCGCGCAACTTCGACCAGCCGTACCGGGCGGCCTCGATGCAGGCCTTCTGGCGGCGGTGGCATATCAGCCTGTCCAGCTGGCTGCGCGACTATCTCTATGTGCTGCTGGGCGGGGGTCGGAAGGGGCTGTGGTCGTCGTGTCTGAATGTGATGATCACCATGCTGCTGGGCGGCCTGTGGCACGGGGCGGCCTGGACCTTCGTGGCCTGGGGGGCGCTGCACGGCGGGGCGCAGGTCGTCGAGCGCCTCGGTCGTGCGGTGGTCAAGGATCGCAAGGTCATCCCGACCTGGCTGGGAATTCTGATCACCTTCCACGTCGTCTGCCTGGGCTGGATTCTGTTCCGGGCCGAGACCTTTGACCTAGCGATGCAGATGCTGGCCGGACTGGGGCGGTTCGAGACGTTCAGCCTGGTGACGCCCTTCGTGCTGGTGTTGATCGTCGGCGGGCTGGCCATGCACGGGCTGCCGCCGCGCGCGGTCGAAGGCCTGGCCGAGCGGCTGAAGACGGCGCCGTCGCCGACTCTGGGGGTGCTGATCGGGGTGGCGATACTGTTGGTCGAGGCGATGCGGCCCGAGGGCGTGGCGCCCTTCATCTATTTCCAGTTCTGAGGCGTTGATCCGACGATGAGCGATCCCAAGGACCCGGTCGAGCCCTTCCCGACACAGGCGTACCCGCCGGTGTCGCCGTTTCCGCCCTTGGAGGAACCGGCGGCGGCCGATCCGCCGAGCGATTGGATCGGTGGTGCGGACGCCCATGACCTGCCGACGCGCGATAACGCCCTGATAGCCCTCGGACGGTTCGCCTTTCCCCCGGCGCCGGCTCTGGACGAGGAGGGCCAGGCGTCACGCGCGCGACGGTGGACCAGCCAGACCCTGTTTATGGCCTGCGCCTTCCTGTTGGTTTTTAATGCGGGATCGGTTCAGAACTGGGCGCGCCAACAGCCGCCGGGCTGGGCTCAGTCAACAGTTGATCGACTGGCCACGGTCTGGATCGAGCAGCTGGCGCTGCTGGGCGCGGACCAGCCGATCCAGGGGCTGCGCGAGGTCTGGCGTGAAGCGCAGGCGACCCGGTTCGACGGACGGCGCGGCGCGGGAGCGCCGCCTGCCGGTTAAGGCAACGGCCTGGATCGTACCGGCGTCGCCGCCGATACGATCCAGAAAGGCGAGGCGCTGTTTAGTTGACCGTCGCCTTGACGATCTTGCCCGGCGCGCGGGGGGGCTCGCCCTTGGGCAGGGCGTCGACGTGTTCCATGCCGGATTCGACCTGGCCCCAGACCGTGTACTGGCGGTCCAGGAAGGTGGCGTCGTCCAGGCAGATGAAGAACTGCGAGTTGGCGCTGTTCGGATCCGAGGTGCGGGCCATCGAGCAGACGCCACGCACGTGCGGCTCGGCCGAGAACTCGGCCTTCAGGTTCGGCTTCTTGGAGCCCGAAGTGCCGGTGCCGGTCGGATCGCCGCCCTGGGCCATGAAACCGGGGATCACGCGGTGGAAGACGACGCCGTCGTAGAAGCCTTCCGACGCCAGTTCGGTGATGCGTTCGACGTGGCCGGGGGCCAGGTCCGAACGCAGTTTGATGACCACGTCGCGGGCTTCGCCGTCGCCGGTGTCCAGGGTGAAGGTCAGGGTGTCGGCCATTTCGGTCGTCCTCTTGGGGGTTGATTTGAGGCGGGACATAGCCCGCAACGCCGGTCGGGGCTATGTGGGAACGATGAGTGAAGATGAAAAGCCGCAGGAACGTCGTCGAATGGTGAGGCCGCCCACGGGCGGAACCGCCGCCGGGCGCGGCATGGGCACCAAAATGAAGACGGCCGACACCAAGTCGATGTCGAGCCAGCAGTGGATCAAGCGTCAGCTGTCCGACAAATGGTCCGAGAAGGCGCGGGCCGAGGGCTGGCGTTCGCGCGCCGCCTTCAAGCTGATCGAGATCGACGACAAGTTTCATCTGATCAAGCGCGGCAGCAAGGTGATCGACCTGGGCGCGGCGCCGGGCGGCTGGATCCAGGTGGCGGTCAATCGTGGGGCGGGCGCCGTGGCGGGCGTGGACCTGCTGATGATCGAACCGGTTCCGGGCGCGACCCTGTTCCAGGCCGACTTCACCCATCCGGGCGTGGACCAGCAACTGATCGACGCCATCGGCGGGGCGCCGGACCTGGTGCTGTCGGACATGGCGCACAATACGGTCGGCCATCGCCAGACCGACCACCTGAAGATCATCGCCCTGATCGAGATCGCCGCCGACTTCGCCATCCGCACCCTGCGGCCGGGCGGGAATTTCGTGTCCAAGAATTTCCAGGGCGGCGACGCCGGCGGGGTTCTGGCGCGGCTGCGCGAGGAGTTCGAGACGGTCAAATACGTCAAGCCGGCGTCCAGCCGGAAGGACAGCGCCGAGGTGTTTCTGGTGGCGCTGAACAAGCGGTAGGCGGCGGCCGCGCGACGAGGTTTAGGCCGTCGCCGGCTGCCGGCTGGCGCGGCGCTGTTCGATCCGCGTCCAGATGCGGTCGTGCAGGGTGAAGAAGACCGTCTGGACCAGCGGTTCGATGGTGCCGATGGCCAGGGCCGTGCGGAGGTCCTGGGTCAGGGCGAAGGCGACGGCCACGGCGACGGTGAAGTGCATCACGCCATAGGTCACGGTCTTGACCGCCACCTGTTTGAACGAGCGGGGCAGGGCGTGGCTGTGGCCGTGCCCATGATGGTCGTGGACGCGGGCCTGTTCGTCGGGCGACATGATGTCGAGCCGGGCGGTGAAAGCCTCGGCCGCCTCTTCGATATTGGAGGCCATCCGACGGCGTTCGATCCGGTGCCAGACGCGGTCGTGGATCGAATAGGCGATGGTCTGGAAGAAGGGTTCGACCATCCCGACCGCCAGGGCGATGCGCCAGTCGCGGGTGATGGCGAAGGCCACCAGGACGGCCACGACAAGGTGCATGACGCCATAGCTGGCGATCTTCAAAGCCAGTTTGCGCGCGGTGCTGAGGATGACGCCGACCATGTTGCAAGAATGGTCATTGGCCGCCTCGGTTGCAAACCAATAAAATCTATTGGGTCCATAAGCCGCAAGACCCTTGCCGTAGCCCCCCGCACCCCGTTATACGCGGCCCGCAAAACGGAGACTCCCTATGGAGATACGCGAAGGACTGACCTTCGACGATGTTTTGCTCGAACCCGGCCCGTCCGAGTTCATGCCGGCGATGGTCGATGTCTCGACCCAGCTGACACGCGACATCAAACTGAACATCCCGCTGCTGTCGTCCGCCATGGACACGGTGACGGAACACCGCCTGGCCATCGCCATGGCCCAGTCCGGCGGCCTGGGCGTGCTTCACCGCAACATGACCATCGAGGAGCAGGCCGATGAGGTCCGCGCCGTCAAACGCTATGAGAGCGGGATGGTGGTCAATCCGGTGACGGTCGGGCCGCAGACGACCCTGGGCGAGGTTCGCGAGATTGTGGCGCGCAAGAAGATCACCGGCTTCCCCGTCGTTGATCCGGCGACCGGGAAGCTGGTCGGCATGCTGACCCACCGGGACATGCGGTTCGAGAACGACCTGAACCTGACGGCCGCCTCGCTGATGACCACGGGCGACCTGATCACGGTGCGCGAGGGCGCGAGCCGTGAAGAGGCGCGCGACCTGCTGAAGACCCGCAAGATCGAACGGGTCATCGTGGTGGACGAAGACTATCGGGCCGTCGGCCTGATCACCATGAAGGACATCGAGAAGGCCCAGGCCTTCCCGCATGCGGCCAAGGACGACCAGGGTCGTCTGCTGGTCGGGGCGGCCTCGACCGTCGGGGACGCGGGCTATGAGCGGGCCATGGCCTTGGCCGACGCCGGCGTGGACGTAGTGGTGATCGACACCGCCCACGGCCATTCGGCCTCGGTCGCCCAGGTGGTCGAGCGCATCAAGCGCGAGAACAACCGGCTGCAGATCATCGCCGGCAACGTCGCCACCTATGACGCGACGCGGGCCCTGATCGACGCGGGCGCGGATGCGGTCAAGGTCGGCATTGGCCCCGGCTCCATCTGCACCACCCGCATCGTCGCGGGCGTGGGCGTGCCGCAGCTGACGGCGGTGATGGACTCCGCGCGGGCCGCGCGCGGCACGGGCGCCTCGGTCATCGCCGACGGCGGGATCAAATACTCGGGCGACCTGGCCAAGGCCATCGCGGCCGGCGCGAACGTGGCCATGATGGGCTCGATGTTCGCCGGCACCGACGAGAGCCCCGGCGAGGTCTTCCTGTACCAGGGCCGGTCCTACAAGTCGTACCGCGGCATGGGTTCGGTCGGCGCCATGGCGCGCGGCTCGGCCGACCGTTACTTCCAGAAGGAAGTCTCGTCCGAGAAACTAGTGCCCGAGGGCATCGAGGGCCAGACGCCGTACAAGGGGCCGATAACCCCGGTTCTGCACCAACTGGTCGGGGGGCTGCGCGCCTCCATGGGCTATGTCGGCGCCGGCACCATCGCCGACTTCCAGGAGCGCGCCCGCTTCGTGCGCATCACCGGCGCGGGCCTGCGGGAGAGCCACGTCCACGACGTGATGATCACGCGCGAGGCGCCGAACTACAGACAGGGATAAGGCCATGACGACCGAACTGACCTATCTGGCCCTGACGCTGATCCTGGCGCTGGTGCAGGTCTTCTTGCCGGCCGGGGCGCGGACGGTCGAGTTCGGCTCGAAGTGGAATGCGGGGCCGCGCGACCAGACGCCGGCGGCGAGAAAGCCGCTGACCGGCCGTCTCGAACGCGCCCAGGCCAACCTGTATGAAACCCTGCCGTTGTTCATCGGCGCGGTGCTGATCGCCCATGTGATCGGGGCGTCCGGCGCCCTGACTGTGTGGGGGACGGCCCTCTATTTCTGGGCGCGCGTCGTCTATGTGCCGCTCTACGCCCTCGGTATTCCCTATATCCGGTCGCTGGTCTGGCTGGTCTCGCTCGCGGGACTGGCCATGGTCCTGGCCTCCCTGTTCCTTTGATCTCTGAAAGTCCGCATTGACCCCAGCCGCCCGTCTCGCCGCCGCCGCCGCCGTCCTGGACTCCATCGCCCAGGGCAACCAACCGGCGGAAACCGTCCTGAAGGCCTGGGGGACCGCCAACCGCTATGCCGGGTCCAAAGATCGGCGGGCCATCGCCGATCATGTCTACAAGGTGCTGCGCGCGCGCGGCCGACTGTCGTGGATCATGGGTGGGCGCGAGGATGGCCGGGCCCTGGTGATCGGTTCTCTGCACGCCATTGACGGCCTGTCGCTGGAAGAGATCGAAGCTCTGCACTCGGGCGACGGATATGGCCCGCGGCCCCTGTCGAAACAGGAACGCAGCCGGATCACGGCCGGGCAGGGCGAAGTTCCCGGCTGGGTCGCCGCTGGCCTGCCCGAGTTCGTGGTCGAGGATTTCAAGGCCACCTTCGGCGAGCGCTGGGCCGAGGAGGCCCACGCCCTGATGGCCCCGCGCGCGCCCATCGACCTGCGGGTCAATGGCGCGACCGCCACGGTGGACGCGGTCGAGGCCGAGCTGCGGGCCGCCGGTCTGGAGGTCTCGCGCACCCCCTGGTCCGAATGGGGCCTGCGCGTGCCGTCGGAGCCGCCGCCCAATATCCAGGCCCTGGACGGGTTCAAGGCCGGTAAGTTCGAGATCCAGGACGAAGGCAGCCAAGTGGTCTGCTGGCTGGCGGGCGCCGAACCGGGCACGACGGTGGTGGATTACTGCGCCGGCGGCGGCGGCAAGACCCTGGGTCTGGCCCAGGCCATGAACAGCCAGGGCAAGTTGATCGCCTCCGACGTCGTCAACAAGCGGCTCGAGAACATCCGGCCCCGCCTGCAACGCGCGGGTGTCGAGGCCGAGCTGGTGCTGATCGGTCAGAACGGCGGCGGACTGGAAGCCGTCAACGGCCAGGCCGATCTGGTCTTCGTCGACGCCCCCTGTTCGGGGTCGGGCACCTGGCGGCGTCGGCCCGAGGACGCATGGCGGCTGACGGCGGAAGAGGTCGAAAAGCTGCACGCGCTCCAGGTCCGTATCCTGAGCCAGGCGACCAAGCTGGTGAAGCCGGGCGGGCGTCTGGTCTATGTCACCTGTTCGATGCTGGCGCGCGAGAACGAGGCCAGCGCCGACGCCTTCGAGACCGCCAACCCGGACTTCCGCCCCGTTCCAGTGGCCGACGTCCTTTCGGCGCCGCAGCTGACCGAGGCCGCGCGGGTGAAGTTCGCCGAACTGGCGTCCGGCGCGCGCCTGCGCCTGTCGCCGGCCTCGGCCGACACCGACGGCTTCTTCGCCGCCGTCTATCAGCGCGCCGCCTGATGGGGGCTGGGCTGGCGCGGCACGGCGAGGTTTCAGTCCTCTACGTCATGGCTGCGCCCGCCGAATATGGCGACCACCTCCGCGCCCGCATCCAGCCCCTGATGACCGGCGTGGGCCCGGTGGAGGCCGCCGTCGTCCTGACCGCCGCCCTGGCGCGGCTGGAGGCGGCGGGCGACCTGCCGGACCTGATCGTGTCGTTGGGGTCGTGCGGCTCGCGGGTGCTGGAGCACGCCTGCGTCTATCAGGCCGCGTCGGTCGCCTATCGCGACATGGACGCCAGCGCCCTGGGTTTCGCCAAGGGCGTGACGCCGCTGCTGGACCAGCCTGCGGTCCTGCCTCTGCCTTGCCCCATCCCCGGCGTGCCGACCGCCACCCTGTCGACCGGCGCCAATGTCGTCTCCGGCGCCGCCTATGACGCCATAGACGCCGAGATGGTGGACATGGAGACCTGGGCCCTGGTCCGGTCGGCCCAGACCTTCGGTGTGCCCCTGGTCGCCCTGCGCGGCGTGTCGGACGGCCGCGCCGAACTGAAGGCGCTCGAGGACTGGACCTCGACCCTGCACCATGTGGACGAGAACCTGGCCGTCGCCCTGGACCGTCTGATCGCCGTGCTGGAGGCCGACGGCCTCGCCGCCCTTGAAATCCCGGCCGCACAAGGCCAAGACCCCGCGCAACCTCCCGCCCCGGATTCGATCACGCCATGACCACGCCGCACGACCACCAGAAGGTCCTCATCGTCGATTTCGGCAGCCAGGTGACGCAGCTGATCGCGCGCCGCCTGCGCGAAGCCAGCGTCTATTGCGAAATCCATCCGTTCCAGAAGGCCGAGGCGGCGCTGGCGGGGATGAACCCGGCGGCCATCATCCTGTCGGGCGGTCCCGAGAGCGTGCACGAAGAGGGCAGCCCCCGCGCGCCCCAGGCCGTGTTCGAGGCCGGGGTGCCGGTGCTGGGCATCTGCTACGGCGAGATGACCATGTGCGAACAGCTGGGCGGCAAGGTCGAGGGCGGCCACACCCGCGAGTTCGGACGCGCAGAGATCACCGTCGAGAAGGCCTCCCCCCTGCTGGCCGACCTGGCCCCGGTCGGCGAGGAAGAAACGGTCTGGATGAGCCACGGCGACAAGATCGTCGCCATCCCCGCGGGCTTCGACGTCGTCGCCTCTTCGGCCGGTTCGCCCTATGCGGTGATCGCCGACGAGACCCGTCGCTTCTATGGCGTGCAGTTCCACCCCGAGGTGATGCACACCCCGCGCGGCCACCAGATGTTGAAGAATTTCACCCACGGTATCGCCGGGCTGAAGGGCGACTGGACCATGGCCGCCTATCGCGACGAGAAGATCGCCCAGATCCGCGAACAGGTCGGCGACGCCAAGGTGATCTGCGGCCTGTCCGGCGGGGTCGATAGCTCGGTCGCGGCGGTGCTGATCCACGAGGCCATCGGCGACCAGCTGACCTGCGTCTTCGTCGACACCGGCCTGCTTCGCAAGGACGAGGCGACCCAGGTCACCACCCTGTTCCGCGAGCATTACAACATCCCGCTCGTTCACGTTGATGCGTCGAAGGAATTCCTGGGCGAGCTGGCGGGCCAGTCGGACCCGGAGACCAAGCGCAAGATCATCGGCCGGGTCTTCATCGAGGTGTTCGACCGCGAGGCGAACAAGATCGAGGGCGCTGAATTCCTCGCCCAGGGCACCCTCTATCCCGACGTGATCGAGAGCGTCTCCTCGTCCAGCGGCAAGGCTCACGTCATCAAGAGCCACCACAACGTCGGCGGCCTGCCCGACTATATGAAGCTGAAACTGGTCGAACCCCTGCGCGAACTGTTCAAGGACGAGGTTCGCGCCTTGGGCCGCGAACTGGGCCTGACCGACGCCTTCGTGGGCCGCCACCCCTTCCCCGGGCCGGGCCTGGCCATCCGCATCCCGGGCGAGATCACGCCCGAAGCCGTCGAGACCCTGCAACAGGCCGACGCCATCTATCTGGACGAGATCCGCAAGGCCGGCCTGTACGATGATATCTGGCAGGCCTTCGCCGTCCTGCTGCCGGTCAAGACCGTGGGCGTCATGGGCGACGCCCGTACCTACGAAAAGGTTCTGGCCCTCCGCGCCGTCTCCTCCACCGACGGCATGACCGCCGACTTCTACCAGTTCCCCTGGGACGTCCTGGCAAAGACCGCGACGCGAATCATCAATGAGGTCCGCGGCGTGAACCGGGTGGTCTACGACGTGACGTCGAAGCCGCCCGGGACGATCGAGTGGGAGTGAGGGGCGGCGGGCATGGGGGAGCGGCCTCTGGCGAGGGGATTCGCGGATGAGAGGGACTGTAGCGGTCGGGTGGGATAGCGAGAATCCGTAGCCCTACGGTGGTAGAGGGCGGGAGACAGGCTCGACCTTTCGTGCGTCCTTAGGGGCCGATCCTGACTGAGGCTGTGTAAAACCCGACTCGCAAAGAATTTTGAGCAACATCCTGCCCTTAAAGGCTGTAGGGGTGCTTTTCTTTGCATTTACTCAGCCGACTTCAGCCGAAGGCGGGCAGATTATTGCGCCGAAAATCGGGTTCGATGCGTTTTTACACGGCCTCGACTCAACCCGGACTTTCAGATCGTCTGCTGCTGGCTGGCCCTGAGCTCGGGCGGACCTCATCACGCATCAGGAGAGGCCATGGCGAGGTCGCTCCAACCCCATCGGATGACCAGTCGTAGCTGAGCACCCATACGCAGACGACGCCGGCAACCAGCCAGGCGGCCACGGGAAGGCTGGCGTCGCCGCCCCACCTCGCCAGAAACAACACGCTACAGACCATGGCCAGTCCGATGCTTCCATCCCACCCCGCGCGCCGCAACCAGCCGCTACGGAACTCCGTTCTCCGCGCCTCGGCGGCGACCAGACGGTCCACCTGCGACGCGAAGCGATAATCCGGAGGTCGTTCGTGGGGCGAGAGAGTCGCGCGAATTTCGGCATCCATCTGTTCGACCTTCACAGGTTCAGGCTCCCCTGTCCAAATTGGCGCGGAGATCTCGCTTGGCCCGGGAGACAATACTTTTCAGCGTACCCAGGGGCGTTTGAAGGATGTGGGCGGCTTCGGCGTGCGTCCAACCCTCTCCCTCGCAAAGCTGCAGAGCTGCCCGTTCGACAGGACCAAGCTGGTCGATGGCGGCGCCGAGATCCATGCGCATCGGGTGGTCGGGTTCGAGGCCGGCGTCGGCGGCGAGCAGGGCGGCGCCGGCGGTTGTGCGGAGGGCCAAGCCGCTTCTGCGTCGGTCGTCGAGAAACATCCGCCAGCCGATCCTGTAGAGCCAGGCGGCGTAATTTCCTCGACTATCGAACTGCCGCGCTCGCCGCCAGGCGCGCAGGAAGGTCTCCTGCGCCAGGTCGTCGGCGAGAGCAGGGCCGGCCGAACGCGCCAGAAAGGCTCTCAGGCGTCGCTCATGGCGCAGAACCAGTTGTGAGAACGCCTCGCGGTCCCCGGCGGCCGCCCTGGCGTTCAGGACCGCATCGTCCTCCATGTGATCGATCAGGTCCGTTGGCGCCGAAGCACGACGAGGCCGTAGATCAGCATGGCCCCCCCAACCAGACCGGGAAAGACCGCGACCCCCAACGCCAGGCGAATCGTCGCTTCCTGACCCTGGATCAGACCGAACGCTGCGGTCGCCAGGCCGATCGCGATCAGGATCAGGCCGTTTCGAACTTCTACGGCGGCTCCCGGGCCCGCGGGGCGATCAAACGCCTGGGCCAGAATCTCGGGTGCGATCCGGTCGCCGGCGTCGAGGGCCCGCCGCATCGCCCTTTGCACGAGCGCGAGGCGCGCAAGGCGCAGCACCTGAACGGCGATGACGAGGAAGACGATCGAAATCACGACCGCGCCGGCGAAATGGGGTTCCAGCATGAAGTCTCCGATCCGTTGGTTTCCAGCCATTGACGCATCTGGACCCGATATGGATGACGCTTGTGAACCGGCGAGACAAATATTTCGCACCCGATCATCCAGCGGGACCCGGGATGCGTCACCTCACGGACAGCCCGACGCGGGGCTGACTGCGAGACATTCAAAATGACGCCTCTACGGTTCCTGCCCCTGGTCGTGGCCGCCCTCGTGTTCGGGGCCGCGCCAGGAAACTGTCTGGCTCAAGCCCCTCTGATTGAAGCTCCCCAGACTGAAGACATCGACGCCGTGGACCTCTCCGTGAGGCCCGGCGACGACTTCTATGCCTACGCCAACGGCCGGTGGCTCGATGAAACGACCATTCCCCCGGATCGCGCCTGGGTGGGAACCACCCAGACCCTGCAGGACAATGCCGCGCGGCAGACCGAAGCCCTGATCCTCGAAGCCGCGGCGCGGCCCGGATCAAGGATCGGCGACCTCCACGGCAGTTTCATGGACGAGGCCTCCATCGCCTCAAGAGGTCTGGACCCCGTCCAGCCCTGGTTGCAGGCGATTGCGGCCTCTTCGGACCACGCCGCGATCGCTCGAACCATGGCGAGCCTCGCACGCTTCGACATCGGCGGCCTGATCGGGTTCGGCGTCGGGCAGGATGACCGTGTGCCTGACCGCAGCGCCCTGACCCTGAAACAGTCCGGTCTGGGCATGCCCGGTCGGGACTACTACCTCGCCGACGATCCGCGTCTTATTGAAGTGCGAGGCCAGTACGCCGCCTATCTCGCGACCTTGCTGAGACTCTCAGGCGAAGATCGGGCCGTGGAGCGGGCCGCCGACGTGGTGGCCTTCGAAACCCGGCTCGCGGAGGGGCACTGGACGGCCTCCGACTCTCGCGACGCGGTCAGGACCTATAACGCCATGACAAGGGCCGATCTGGACGCGGGCTCGCCAGGATTCTCCTGGAGCGCCTATCTCGATGGCCTGGGGGTCCCTCCAGCCGCCGCCCTGATCGTCGCCCAGCCCAGCGCGCTCGCGGCCGAAGCGAGGGTGTTCCTGGCGACCCCCGAGCCCGTGCTGCGGGACTATCTGAAGCTTCGGCTGCTCAGCAGCTACGCGCGCTTCCTGCCCCCGGCCTGGGAAGAGGCGCGCTTCGGCTTCTTTGGCCGCGTGCTAACCGGCGCGACGGACCCCGCGCCGCGCGCCGCCCGGGCCGTCATGTTGGTGAGCAATTCGCTCGCGGATGACGTGGGGCAGATCTATGTGGCCCGACATTTTTCTCCGAAGGCCGAGGCCCAGGTCAGGGCGATAATCGACAATCTGGTCGCCGCTCTGGACGACAAGTTTGCGCGTTCGTCCTGGATGTCGCCGCAGGCGCGTCAGATGGCGCGCGAGAAACTCGCGGCCACCACCATCCAGATCGGCCATCCCGCCCGCTGGAGAGACTACTCCGGCCTTCGGATCGCGCGGGACGACCTGATCGGCAATGTGTCTCGCGTCAGCGCATTCCGCTTCGCCGAAATGATGACGGATCTCGACAAGCCCTTTGACCGAACGCGTTGGGGCGCTCCGGTCACGACCGCGAACGCCTATGCCAGCGCGGCCGCCAACGACGTGGTGTTCCCGGCGGCCTACCTGCAATCGCCGCTGTTCGATCCGGACGCCGATCCGGCGGCCAACTACGCCGGCCTTGGCGCCACGATCGGTCACGAACTCAGTCATCTGTTCGATGACCAGGGACGAAAGTTCGATGTCACCGGCGCCTTGGGCGATTGGTGGTCGGTCGAGGACGAGCGCGCGTTCGTCGACAGGCAGGAGGCGTTGATCGCCCAGTACGACCAGTATGAGCCTCTGCCCGGCGTCCACGTCCGAGGCGCCTTGACCATCGGCGAAAACATCGCGGATCTGGCGGGGCTCGAGATCGCCCTGGACGCCTTTCATCGCTCGAACGTCCCGGAGCCGTCTCTCCCGAACGGCTTCACGCCGGACCAGCGCTTCTTCCTCGCGTGGGCGCGAGCTTGGCGCGCAAAATACCGTGAAGACTATCTCCGGCGCCAGCTTCTGGGCGATCCTCATGCACCGGCCAGGGAACGCATGCTCACGGTTCGGAACCTCGATGCCTGGTATGACGCGTTCGATGTCAAAGCCGGTGACGCCCTGTACCTGCCGGAAAGGGAGCGCATTCAGATCTGGTGATTTCCGGCCCGCATGTTCGGGCCAGGCGCGGTTCAGGCTGATGCGTGCCGGACATCACCTGTTCAATCGCGCAAGCGTCTGCACAGCTTGCGCAGCGACTGAGGGCGACGGTCCTCGCCTGTTCGGTTTTGCCGCCAGCGAGCGATAAGTCATTTCCGAGTTAAACGGAGGAGTAGTCGATGAAACGGATACTGGCGACTGCGGGCGGATGCCTGATCTTTTGGACGGGAGACGTCGCCGCCCTGGCTCCGCCTCAAACGACCCGCCCTGTTCAGTCCGCTGCGCCTCCGGCCGAAGCGCCGACGCGGACGCCGGAGGATCGGGATCTGCTCTCCGCCCTCGATGGAGGCCTGCGTCCCAATGTGATTCCTGCAGGCCAGCAGGCTCCCGGTTGGTCGCTGGCCGAGCGCATGCGTCAGTACAATGTGCCCGGAGTGGCGATCGCGGTCGTGAGGAATGGCGAGGTGGTGCGCTCGGTCGGCTACGGCCTACGCCAGGCTGGTACGCAGGATAGGGTTGATGGCGACACCCTGTTTTCGGTCGGGTCGATCAGCAAGGTGGTGACGGCCTCGACGACCTTGCGTCTGGTCGCTCTGGGGCGGCTGGATCTGGATCGCAATGTCGGCGACCACCTGACGCGGTGGGCCTTGCCGCCTTCCGCCGAGGTTCCTCAGCCCCAGGTCAGTCTGCGCATGCTGATGTCGCACACCTCCGGGCTGGGCGTGCACGGCTTCGCGGACTATCAGCCCGATGAGCCCTTGCCGACCCTGCTGCAGGTGCTGGAGGGAGAGGCTCCCGCCAAGGAAGACGCGGTGCGCTTCAGGAATGCGCCCGGACGGGTCCAGGATTATTCCGGCGGCGCGGTTACCGTCGAGCAGGCCGTGCTGGAGGACGCGACCGGCCAGCCGCTCGAGGCCTTGGCCGAGGCCCTGGTCTTTACGCCGCTCGGCATGCGGCGAAGCACGTTTGAAAGCCCCCTGTCGGCTGCGCGCGGCAATATCGCCCGGGCGCATGACGGCGACGGCGCGCCCACGGCCCTTCCGCGCGGCTGGGAGAGTTTCGGCGAGAGCGGCGCCTCCGGCCTGTGGACCAGCGCCAATGATCTCGGCCGGCTCGTGAGCGGCCTGATCAACAGCTACCAGGGCCGATCCGACTTCCTGCCGCAACCGCTTGCGACGGCGATGATGACCGAGGTGTCTCCGGGCGCCTTCGGCCTGGGGCCCAAGCTGGGCGGCGCCGGTCCCGGCCGGTACTTCTTCCACCTTGGGGCCAACGAAAGCTATCTGGCCTTTATGGAAGGCTATCCGGAGACCGGCGACGGCTTCGTGATCCTGACCAACGGCAGCAACGGCGGCGCGCTCGTCACGGAGGTGCGCAACGCCCTGGCCGACGCGATCGGCCGGGGGGGCCACGCCCCGGTGCAGGCCGTGGCGCTGCGCCTGCCGCCCTCGCCGGACTATGCCGGGCGCTACCGCCTCGACCCTGCCGTGCCGATGGACCTGAGCCGCGCCGCGGCCGACAGCTTCGACCATGACGCCTTCGAGATCAGCATCACCGACGATGCGGTCGCGGTGACCCTGCCGGGCCAGGAGCAAGCGACGACGTTGCTGCCCCTGGGTCCGTCGCACTTCGTTCAGGCCGGGCTTTACACGATCGGATTCGAGTTCCGGCGCGACGCCTGGAACCGAGTGCGCGGCGTGACGGTCTCGATACCCGAAGCGAATTCGATCACCTATTATCAGCGGGAATGAGCGGCTGTTCGGGCGGCGTCCGGCGGTCTCCTCGAGAAGATCGAGGGGCTGCGGGCGCCGCCAACAGACTTTCGCCGTGCCCGACGATTGAACACTGCAACCCGATGTCCGGAGACCCGGCGGGTTCTGAACCAACGACGGAATGACCCTTTGCTGGAGGCTGGTGAGACAATGCTGATGAGGAATGTCGAGATCTATAGTTGCTCCCTCCGGAAACGGCCGATGAGGGGGCGCCCGCAAGCCCGGACGCAGGTCATGGTCGGGTTTGGTCTCGCCTTAGTTCTTGGTGCGGGGGGCTTCTTCGGGCCGACGCCCGCGTCGGCGCAGGATCGCTCCACTGACCGGAGCGTTGCGATCACCTTCGACGATCTGCCGTATGCAGGCCCCGTCGGCGAAGAGGAAGGCGCGCTTACGCCGACCGAAATCGTCGTGCTGAATGCGCGGGTTCGCGAGACCCTGCAGAGATTCTCCGCACCGGCGACCGCCTTCGTCGTTGAAACGACGGTGGAAGCCTTGGGGAATGAGGCGATCCCAGTTCTAGGCGCCTGGACTGACGGCGACTTTTCGCTCGGGAACCACAGCTATTCCCACGCCGACACCAACGGACTCGATCTCGCCGGAATCGAGCAGGAGATCGTTCGCGGCGAAACCGCGATCCGTCCCCTCATGGCAGAGGCGGGCAAGCCGCTGAAGTTCATGCGCTTCCCCATGAACCATACCGGAGACACCGAGGAGAAGCGGGCCGGCATTGAGGCCATTCTTCAACGTTTGGGCTATGTCTCCGCTGCGTCCACGATCGATACGTCCGACTACATGTTCGAGCGCGCCTACCGCACGGCGCTGCTCCGGGAGGACGAGGCGTGCGCCGCCCTTGTCCGCCAGAGCTACTTGCGGCATTCCGCCGTCCAGATCGACTACTACGCCGACCTCAATCATCGGGTCTTGGGTTACGCGCCTCCCGACGTCGCCCTGCTGCATCTGAATCGGATCAACGCCGATACGCTAGCGGATCTGCTGAACCTGTACGTGTCGCGCGGCTACCGGTTCGTCACCCTCGATGAGGCGCAAAGCGATCCCGCCTACACCCGGGCGGCGACGTTCGTTTCGCGCTACGGCCCCATGTGGGGATACCGCTGGGCCCGGGAGAGAGGCGTCCGCGTCAATGGCGCGGCCGAGGCCGAGCCTCCCGAGTGGCTTGCGCGATATGCGGACACGGAGGCGGAGACGTGCGGTGAAGCGCCCGAGGCGGCGTGACCGACAGACGCCTCCACCGGGGCGGCGGAGTGAAGCCGCCGAACAGGATGGCGCCCGCATGACCGAATGCCAGCCAGCCGGTCAGTTTGAGATCGTTCGGACCTGGAGGGTTCAGAAGCAACCCCAAGGCGCGCAGCGCCTTGGAAGGCGATCGCTACGGCGCACGGCGCTTAGAAGTACGGGTTCTCTTACTGCGCCACACGGACGACGTGAGCGGAAATCGCCCGCCATCGGCCGTCGCGCCTGACGTACACGTCGGCATAATCGTTCGTCGCGCTGAACGCACCATCCCCCGTCGTCCCCGACATCGCGGCCCGGCCGGTCACCATGGCAGAATCGCCGAACACCAGGATTCTGAGATTGGTCCAGGACAACTGATCGATCGTCCGATCCGGGCGCGTCGCGACGGCGATCAGATCGGTCTTGGTCATCAGCCGGTCGCCCGGATAGACGGCCTGAAAATCGTCGGCCAGGATGCGTTCGAGAGCCGCTCCGTCGTGAGACCTGTAGGCGTTCAGCCAGTCCCGGTTCAGGGTTTCCAGTTCCTTCTGGTCGGCTTCCGCCACAGCACCGGACGTCATTGACTGGGAGACGACAGGGGGGGCGGGGCTTGCCGACGGGTCGGCCATCAAGGCGGCGAGCGCAGCGAGGATAATCATCGGATGGGTTTCCTTAACATTCCAGGACTTTGACGAGCTGAGGGCAGGCTTCTGCGTTCGGGTTTTTGATGACCTCTACGCCCAGCGGGCGTCCAGCAATCGAAGCGCGATCCGGTCCATGGTCTGCTGCGACATGTCGGTGTTGTTGAGCAGGACGACGGTGCGCTTCTCGTCCAGCACATGGGCCAGCACCGAGCGGTAGCCGTCGGTTCGCCCGGTCTCCCAGGCCGCCTGACGCGTTCCGTCGGGCGTCGCCAGCAGGGCGACCCGGCCGCCCAGGGCGTAGTGCTGCTCCGGCACGGTGATCTTCAGCATTTCGGCGCGGGAGGACGGCGTTAGAAGCGGGGTGTCGAAGACGCCCGAGGCCGCGCGCAAAAGATCGTCGGCGGTGCTGCAGAATCCGCCCGCGGCGGCCAGGAACAGGGGGCGCGGCGACATCTTCAGGACGGGCGGGGAAACAGTGCTGTAGGCCCTGGCTGTGTCCGGGAGGTCGGCGAAGCCCGGCTTCATCACCGCCGTATCCCTGAGTCGCAGCGGCGTGATCACCAGATCGTCGACCACCCGCTCGAAGGGCCGTCCCGTTGCGGCCTCGACCATGGCGATGACGAGGATCCAGTTGGTGATGGCGTAGTCGAACCGGGCGCCCGGCTCGAAGATCAGATCGCCGGAACAGAAGGCGTGCGCCGCCTCGGCCGCGCTCAGGGTGGAGGTCTTCAGCGTGGGATCGGCCTCGGCCGCCGGGCCATAGAGGTTGGGAATGCCGCTGGTGTTGCTGAGCAGCTGGCGCAAGGTCACGCGCCCGCCCGCGTCCTTGCGGAAGGACGGCAGGCTTTCGGCCACCGTGGCGTCCAGCTTCATCACGCCCTGCTCGACCAGTTGCAGCACCGCGAAGACGGTCAGCCATTTGGAGATGGAGGCGATGACGTAGCGATCGCGAACCGAGGCGGCGCGCCCGGCCTCGGCGTCGGCGACGCCATAACCCCTGCGGAAGGTGGCCCGCCCATTCTGGCCCAGCAGGACGACGCCGTTGAAGCCGAACTCGGCGACGACGCCGTCGATGCGATCCTGTTCCGTCGCGGCCAGGGCCGGACCCACGCCCGCCATCGCCAATACGCCCGCCATTACGGTCCGTCGATCAAACATGAGAAAACCCGATACGCCGACGGGAGGAGTTCCGACGGCGAAGGCTAGGCGGAGCGCGGGGTCGGCCGAAGTGAATTCGCGGTAAGCTTGGCGGACCCGCTCACTGAACGGCTTGACAACGACCTTGCACCCCAAGGGGCCGCCGATGCGGGCCCCTGAGCAGCCGTTGGAAGGCATCGGGGACTCTGAACTCTCCCCCGGACCGGGTGGAGGATCAGGGACGGGCCCGGGTCCCGATAGAGGACGACATCGCCCGAATTTTACCTCGGCCGAAATCCTGAGTGAGGCCGTGTAAAAACGTGCGGAGCTGGCTCGAATCGGATCAGGCATTCAGGCGCAGAGCGCCTTCGCCTCAGGCTCTGATCGCGTCCATCAGGGGCTTGGTCCCCAGCACCGCCATCACCCGCTTCATATTGTAGGCTAGGATGTGGAGACTGATCTCGGTCTTCACGTTGGGCAGGCGCTTCATCAGGAAGTGGGTGTGGCCCATCCAGGCCTTGATGGTGCCGAACGGGTGTTCGACCAGGCTTCTTCGGACGCGCATGGCGCGTGGCGTCAGGTCCATTCGGGTCCGCAGGGCGTCGATGACGGCCTCATGTTCCCAGCGGGTGATCCGGCGTTCGAGGCTGGGCGTGCACTGAGGTTTCAGCCGGCAGCCGGTGCAACTGGCTCGGTCCCAGTAGCGATGCAGCGTTTGACCGCGTTCAATGGTCGTCATGTGATGCGGCAGCAGGGCCCCGGATGGGCAGCGGTAGACGTTCTGGTCAGGCAGATAGACGAAGTCTTGCTTGCCGAACCGGCCATCCGCCTTGGCGCCGGAGGTCAGGGGTTTGGGCACGAAGGGCGTCACGCCCAGGCCATCGCAGGCTAGGATCTCCTCGCCGGAGAAGTAGCCCCGGTCCGCCAGCACATCGAGCACCTCCACGCCCATCGCATCCTTGGCCTTGCTCGCCATCGCGGTTAGTTGCTGCCGGTCCGAGCCGGTCATGACGACCTCGTGGGCGACGATCAGGTGATGCTCGCCTTCAACGGCCGACTGGACATTATAGCCGACGATGCCGCTGCCCCGACCGGATGTCGCCATGGCGCGGGCGTCGGGATCCGTCAGGGAGACCTGGCCGTCAGGCGCCGCCTCGACCTCGGCCTCCATAGTCTTCAGCATCGCCATCTGGGCGCGCAGCCACGCGACCTTCTCGACCAGGCGGTCGGATCGGGCTTCTACCCCTTGTCCCTCGTGACGGTCCGCCGTGTCGAGGTCCTGCAAGTAGCCGGCGATGTGCTCGGCGACCTGCTCGATCCGTCGCTTCACCTTGTAGGCGGTGAAGTTCTTGTCGCGGGTGTTCACCGCCTTGAACTTCGAGCCGTCGATGGCGACCAGGGCCGCGCCGAACAGGCCGAGCTGGCGGCACAAGACCACGAACTGGGCGCATGCCGCCTGGATCGCCGAGCCGTTCTCGCGGCGGAAGTCGGCAATGGTCTTGTGATCCGGAGCCAGTCGCCCCGTCAGCCACATCAGCTCGACGTTGCGCTGCGCCTCGCGTTCCAGCCGCCGGCTGGACTGCACCTTGTTCAGATAGCCGTAGACGTAGAGCTTCAACAGCATGGCCGGGTGGTAGGCCGGGCGGCCCGTCGCCGCCGGCGTCATACCCTGAAAGCCCAGCCCCCTCAGGTCCAGCTCATCGACGAAGACATCGACCACCCGGACCGGATTATCCTCGGCCACATAGTCGTCGAGACATTCGGGAAGCAGCGTGGGCTGCCAGCGATCTGCACCCTGAACGAAGCGGCTCATACCCACCTCCTGCTGACCCCGGAAGGCTAACCTAATTCGCTCATTCGGACGACGTTTTTACACAGCCTCCTGAGTATTTTCAGAAGCCCGCCGCTGATGACGGGCATACAGACGGCAGCTCTTGGAAGGGCTGGGAAAAAGGCTCGGTCAATCAGCATCTTCCGCTTCGATGAGCCATCGAGTGGGAGTAGGGGGCGGCGAAAAAGCGGCGTAGACTCTGACGAGGAATTCGCTGATCGCGGGGCGAGATTGGCGAGCGGGTGTGGACGGATCAGCTTCGAACACCTCGCCGACAGCTCGCAAACGCTGCTGCAGACGAGGTGCCGCGAAGTCGAGATAGGCGCGGAGCTTCAACGGTTGGCGCTGGCGCGCGGCGTGGATGATCTGCACCGGGGAGGGAGGTGTAGCCCGCTGCCGGATAACTTCGCGATGGACGCTCTCCGCCGCCTGATTAGTTATATGTAGGCGTCGCTAACGCCGGCTGCTGCAGCGGCGATTACCGCATCGGCCGTTTTCACGGAATAGCCGGGCGGATCATGACGGTATGCTCGCCGCGTGGGCCGGCGAATGACCAGTCTCGCCAGAGTTCGAGGCTTTCGTAGGCGATGCAGGCGTGGCCGGCGGGGGGCGGGCAGGGCGGTTGCACCGCGGCGGTCGAGATCGTCGGCGCTGGCGCAGGTGACCCAAACGCACCTCGCCGACACGGTGCGCGACCACGGAACTGTTGGGAAACTTGCCAATCCGCTCGGCCACATCGACATGAGATTCGACGAGGCGGTGGTGTGCCGACGTCGGGCTGACGGCCATGTAGCCTGGCACTGGAACGTCGGCATCATCGCGCCGCCGCTGCTAAACAGACGATTGAGGTGCGGTTGATCCATTTCGCTCGCCGCTGAGGTTGCCGTTCAGATGCCAACGCCGGTCCAGCGCTTGGGCGGTGGCGGCGAAGAGGAACTCGTCTTTGCGCCGTTGGACCCCTGCAGGCGCAGTCGGTCCAGCTTCAGGATCCGTTTGAGGTGGGCGAGCAGCATTTCGACCTTCTTTCGCTCGCGCCGGGAGATGACGTATAGACATTGGCGAGGCTGCCTTATGAACCGCGCGGCCCATTGCGATTGGGCCCGGCCTCCGGCGGCTGCAGAGCCAGCAGGGCGAAGCTGGCCAGCCAGTGCTCGCCCATGTAGTCGCCCGTGACATGGGGCAGGGCGACCGCCAGATGATCGGTCGCCGCGCGGTGGGTGACCGGCGCCAGGGGATGATCCATCGGCAGGGCGGCCCCGATGGCGCGCCAACACCAGCCGCGGCTCAGGTTCAAGCCGTCGAGATGGGCGATCTTGCCGTCGGTGCGGTCACTGACGCGGGCGGGCGACAGCAGTGTGGCGGGCTGGCCCTCTCCCAGGCGGGGCAGGAAGGCATCGAACCAGATTCGAAAATCTTCCAGCGGGAGGACGCGCCGCATCAGTTCCGCCTCCATCAGGGCCGGGGACAGGAACTCGTCCTGGGAGGGCTCCCAAGCCTGGCAGTCGTTATCGTCGGCGTGCCAGCGCAGGGCGGCGTCGCGGCAGGCCTGTGCCAGATCGGCGTCGTGGGCGTCAGCGTAGTCGAGGGTCAATCTAAGAGCGAAGGCGGTGTTGTAATGGGTTCCGACCCGCACCGGATAGTCGGCCAGCGGCAGGAAGGCCTTGAACCGGTCGGCGAAGACCTGGGCCAAGGGACGCAGGGTCTCGAACCAGCGCCGGCCCTCTTCGGTCTCGTGGCGGCCGAGTTCGGCGCTCAGCATCAACAGCCAGGCCCAGCCGTAAGGACGTTCGAAGCCGCGCGCCTCAGGCCGGGCCAGATAGGCGGCTTCGCCTGCGACATGGTCCGGCGTGAACAGGGCCTCGGCCGTCGTGCGGATCTGTCGGGCCTCCGTCATGTCGGGGTGCAGGCGATAGAGGGTGAACAGGGTCCACCAGCCGTGGACGCACGAGTGCCAGTCGAAACTGCCGAAGAAGATCGGGTGCATGTCGCGCGGGGTGCGGGCGTCCTGCGGTCCGGTCAGCACATGCATGATGTGGTTCGGATACTCGCGTGTCACATGGCCCAAGGCCGTCGCAGCAAAGCGGGAGGCGAGGGCGGCGTCGAGGCTGTGCGTCATGATCAGAACCGGAAGGCGAGAAGATACATCAGCAGCATATTGGCCAGGAGCATGATGGCGGCGGTGGGCAGCTGCGCGCGGATGACGCCGTTCACGGGCGCGTTGCGGTCGGGCAGCTCCAGCAGATTGGCGGGCACGACGTTGAAGTTGGCCGCCATGGGGGTCATCAGGGTGCCGCAGAATCCGGCCAGCATCCCGATGGCGCAGACGATGGACGGATCGCCGCCGAACTGGCGCACGACGATGGGCAGGCCGATGGCGGCGGTCATCACGGGAAAGGCGGCGAAGGCGTTGCCCATGATGACGGTGAACAGGGCCATGCCGGCGCAATAGGCGAAGACCGCCAGGAAGGCGGACGTCATGGGCAGGACCCGCGCGATCAGGTCGCCGACCACCTGGCCCACGTCGGCGGCCAGGAAGACAGCGCCAAGCGAGGCCAGCATTTGGGGCAGGAGCGCCGCCCAGCCGATCGAGTCCATCAGGCGACGCCCCTCCTGAACCGGGGCCATGACCGGCGGACGGAACCAGGCCAGGGCCGCGATCAGGGCGACGACGCAGCCCAGGCCCAGCGAGATCAGCGTCGTCTGCACCGGCGAGATCAGCCAGGCCCCGGCGGGCGTGTATTTGGCGAGCAGCGTCCCGCCGACGGCGATCAGGGGCACCATGAGGGCGGGCGCGAACAAGGCGTTCCCCCAGCGCGAAGCGCCGGCTTGACGCTGTTCGCCAGTGGTGGTGACGGGGTTGCCGACGCCCAGCTTGCCCGTCGCGCCGATCACGACCAGCGCGATCACGAGCAATCCGTTGCCGAGGCCGCCCAGCCACGAACCGAACAGCAGGGAGAGGGCGATCAGCCCCCAGAACAGCGCGCTACGGAGCCGGGTGGGGTTCAGCGGATCTCGCAGGCTGAGGATCGAGAAGGCCGCGAACATCAGGCCGGTGGCGACATAGGCGTGTTCCAGTGTGATCATCGGCCGGCCTCTGTCTGATCCGCATTCCTGATCGTATCGGGGACAGTCATGTCCTTCCCAACCTGACGGTCGAACATCAGCAGGCGGGCGCCGTGGACGACCAGAGCGACAATGGCGGTGGGGATGGCCCATAGCGAGACGTGCAGGGCCTCGACCCGCACCCCGGCCTGTTCAAGGAAGCCGACGATCAGGACGATGGAGCCGATGGCGATGAAGATGTCCTCACCGAAGAACAGGCCGATGTTGTCGGTGCCGGCCGCCATGCCGCGGATGCGGAAGCGGGCCTTGTCCGTCAGGGGACCGTGTTCGGTCTCGGCCGCGCCCTCGGCCATTGGCGCGATCAGCGGGCGGACCATCTGCGGATGGCCGCCCAGGGAGGTTAGGCCCAGGGCGGCTGTCGCCTGGCGCACCACCAGATAGATCAGCATCAGCCGCCCGGCGGTCGCGGCCCTGACCCGGGTCACAAGATCACGCGCCCGCGCCTGCAAGCCGACCCGTTCCAGCAGTCCGATCACCGGCAGGACCAGCCAGGTGATGTGGAAATAGCGGTTATCGTTGAAGGCCTCGCCGAACCGGCTGATGGTGTCGATCGCCGCCGTCAGCAGGGCGCGGGCGTCGACGCCCGGTCCGACTGCGGCCAGAACCCCGGTCGTGATCGCCGCGACCAGAACGACCACCAGCGGGTTGATCCGGGCGACGAAGCCCGCGACCACCACCGCAATCCCCCAAAGCACCAGCATGGTTCATCCCCCTCCGGACAAAGGATTGCGCGGTTCGGTCGGCTCAGGAAGCCTTATTCGCCGAAGCCGCCGCCGCCCGGCGTCTCGATGACGAAGACGTCCCCGGGCGACATCGAGACTTCGGCCGTCGAAGTCAGAGGATCGACTGTTCCATCCACCCTCTCGATTCGGTTGACGCCCGTCGCGCCTGGTCCGCCGCCGTCCGCGCCGAAGGGGGGGACGCGCCGGCGGTTCGACAGGATGGCGGCGGTCATCGGCTCCAGGAAGCGGATGCGGCGCACCGCCCCGTCTCCGCCGCGCCAACGCCCGACGCCGCCGGAGCCGCGCCGGATGGAGAATTCCTCCAGAAGGACCGGAAAACGGGTTTCCAGCACCTCAGGATCGGTCAGGCGGCTGTTGGTCATATGGGTCTGGACCGCGCTCGTCCCGTCAAAGCCCGGGCCCGCGCCGGCCCCTCCGGCTATGGTCTCGTAATACTGCCGCGCATCGTCGCCGAAGGTGAAGTTGTTCATCGTCCCCTGGCTGGCCGCCAGCACGCCCAGCGCGCCGTACAGGGTGTCCACCACCGCCTGGCTGGTCTCGACATTGCCCGCGACCACGGCGGCCGGATACCGGGGGTTCAGCATCGATCCCTCCGGCACGATCAGTTCGATCGGCTTCAGGCAGCCCTCGTTCAGCGGAATGGCGTCGTCCACCAGGGTGCGGAAGACATAGAGGGTCGCCGCCCGTGTGATGGACAGCGGCGCATTGAAATTGGTCGGCCTTTGCTCGCTCGTTCCTGTGAAATCGACCACGGCGCTGCGCGCCTGAGCATCCACGTCGATGCGGACGCGAATGACCGCGCCGTCGTCCATTTCATAGGCGAAGGCGCCGGGTTTCAGAGCGGCGATGGCGCGCCGCACGGCTTCTTCGGCATTGTCCTGGATATGGCCCATATAGGCCGCGACGACAGGTCGGCCGAACTCCGCGGTCATGCGGACCAGTTCGTCGGCGCCGCGCGTACAGGAGGCGACCTGCGCCTTCAGGTCGGCCAGGTTCTGATCGATATTGCGCGAAGGATGACGGCCCGAGGCGAACAGGGCGCGGGTCTCGGCTTCGCGCAACCGTCCCGCCTCCACCAGCAGGAAATCGTCGATCAGCACCCCCTCGTCCTCCACCGTCCGCGACGAGGCGGGCATGGAGCCCGGCGTGGTTCCGCCCACGTCGGCATGATGTCCGCGCGCGGCGACGAAGAAGGCCGGAACGGCGTCCTCGTCCAGGAAGACGGGCATGATGACGGTGATGTCGGGCAGATGGGTGCCGCCATTGTAGGGGGCGTTCAGCATATAGACGTCGCCGCGCGTCATGCCGCCGCCGCCGCGTGATGCGATGACGGTACGAATGCTCTCGCCCATTGAGCCCAGATGGACCGGGATGTGCGGGGCGTTGGCGATCAGGGCGCCGGTCGCGTCGAATATGGCGCAGGAGAAGTCCAGACGCTCCTTGATGTTCACCGAATAGGCGGTGGCGCGCAGGGCTTCACCCATCTGTTCGGCGCAGGCCATGAAACGGCTGTTGAACACCTCCAGCATGATCGGATCGACATCCGTGCCAATGGCCGTGCGAGCGGGCAGGGGGACGACCCGCTCCAGCAGCAGATTGGCCTGGGCGTCGATCGTCGCGCGCCAACCGGGCTCGACCGCGGTGGTGCCGGTGTCTTCCAGCAGTATGGCCGGCCCATCGACGGCCAGGCCCGGCGTCAGGCCGTCGCGACGATAGACGGGGGTGGGGCGGTCCTGACCGGCCATGCGGACGTTCAGTTCGGCGACGGTCTCCAATGATCCGGTTGCGGGGGGTGGGGTCGGCCTCGACGGCGCCTGGTCCGAATGGCCGACGGCCTCCACTTCCAGGGTCTCGACAATCAGGGCCTTGTCCTCGGCGAAGAAGCCGAAGCGGCGGCGATGGAGGGCCTCGAAGGCCTCGGCCATCGCATCGGCGGGACCGAAGGGCACGACCAGCGGCGTGTCGGATCCAGCGAACTTGATCTCCGCCCGCGCGACGGTCGAGACGGCGCCGGCCGCGAAACCCTGGGCTTCAAGATCGGCCCGCGCGAGTGTCGAGAGCGCAGAGATCCTGTCGGCCAAGACCCTGTCGCGCGTGGCGTCCAGGGGCGTCGCCTCGGTCGCCTGGCGCACGGCTCTCACCTCGGCCAGGCCCATGCCGTAGGCGGACAGCACGCCCGCGAACGGATGCAACAGCACCTTGGTCATGCCCAGGGCGTCGGCGACCAGACAGGCGTGCTGCCCGCCGGCGCCGCCGAAACAGTTCAGCACATAGCGGGTGACGTCATAGCCGCGCTGGATCGAGATCGAGCGGATCGCCTCGGCCATGTTCTGGACGGCGATGGTGACGAAGCCCTCGGCCAGCTCGCCTGGCGTCGTGGCGCGTCCGGTCGCAGCCTCGACCTCGGCGACCAGGGCGTCGAAGCGGAGGCGTACGGCCTCGGCGTCCAGCGGCTGGTCGGCGTCCGGCCCGAAGACGGCGGGGAAGAAGTCGGGGCTCAGCTTGCCCAGCATCAGGTTGCAGTCGGTCACCGTCAGGGGGCCGCCGCGCCGATAGGCGGCGGGACCCGGCACGGCGCCGGCCGATTGCGGCCCGACCCGCATCCGCCCGCCCTCGAACCGGCAGATGGAGCCGCCGCCTGCGGCGACCGTGTGGATGCTCAGCATCGGCGCGCGCAGCCTCACCCCGGCGACCACGGCGTCAGAGGTTCGTTCGTATTCGCCGGCGAAGTGAGAGACGTCGGTCGAGGTGCCGCCCATATCGAAACCGATGGCGCGGTCAAACCCGGCCGCCTTAGCCGTCTCCGCCATGGCCACCACGCCGCCGGCCGGTCCGGACAGGATCGCGTCCTTGCCTCGAAAGGCGTCGGCGGCCGTCAGTCCGCCCGACGACTGCATGAACTGAAGCGGCGTCGCCGGGCCCAGGTCAGCGCCGACCCGCTCCACATAGGCGCGCAGGATCGGCGACAAATAGGCGTCGGCGACAGTGGTGTCGCCGCGTCCGATCAATTTGATCAGGGCGCCGACCTCGTGGCTGACCGAGACCTGATCGAAACCGACGTCGCGCGCGATCTCGGCCAGCCGTTTTTCGTGATCGGGGAAACGCCAGCCGTGCATGAGGACGATGGCCACAGCCCGCAGGCCTGCAGCATGGGCGGCGGTCAGATCGGCCCGTGCCCGATCCTCGTCCAGACGACGATCCACGGCGCCGTCCGCCCTGACCCTTTCGCCGATCTCGACGACCCGATCATACAACTGGTCGTTCAGGACGATGTTGCGCACGAACAGCTCGGGCCGCGCCTGCCAGCCGATGCGCAGGGCGTCGCCGAAGCCCGCAGTGATCGCCAGCACGGTCGGCTCGCCCTTGCGTTCCAAAAGGGCGTTGGTCGCGACCGTCGTGCCCATCCGCACATCATCGACCAGACCAGACGGCAGAGGCCCGGACTCGACATCGAGGATGCGTCGAATCCCTTCGACGGCGGCGTCGGCATAATGTTCCGGATTGACCGACAGCAGCTTGTGCGTCCGGAGCGCGCCATTGGGCGCGCGGGCGACCACGTCGGTGAAGGTGCCGCCCCGGTCGATCCAGAATCTCCAACGCTTCGTCGACACGGTCATGAAGTGCTTTTACGGCGAACTCGCCGGGTGAAGCCAGCACGCGAGGGTCAAGGCCGCCGCAGAGGCGCCGGCCTTGACGCGACCTGATCCGGAAGCCGACGCCACCCTTTTGATGACGCCATCAATGGGGCCTGAGCCTAGGCTTCAAGTTCCCGCCAGGTCTTTCCCGTGACGCCTTGATAGTTGGTGGCGTGATAGACGCCCCGCGCGATGGCGCGGGCCAGGACGTCGGCGGCGACATTGCCCAGCTGAGCCACCGCCACCTGGCGCAGGGCCGGGTTGTCGATCGTCTTCTTGCCGGTGGACAGGCAGAACAGGGTGTCGCCGTCGAAGGGGGTGTGGCTGGGGCGGATGGCGCGGGCCATGCCGTCCTGGGCCATGATGGCCATGCGCAGGCATTCGACCCGCGTCAGGGCCACATCGGTGGCGATGCAGGCGATGGTGGTGTTCTCGCGCGGCCGGGCGCGGAACTTGGACAGGCCCCAGTCCTCGGCCGAGGCGTGCAGGCCGGCGGCGCCCAGCCCGCCGAACTCATCGCCGATCTCATAGGGAGCGGCCCAGAAGGTCTTGCCGCCGGGGGCGACGACGGAGCCGACGCTGTTCACCGCCACGACGGCGCCGACCGTCCAGCCCGCCTCCATCACCGCCGAGGCCGAACCGATCCCGCCCTTCAGCGCCCCGGCCTCGGCGCCATAGCCCGCGCCAGCGGCGCCCAGGTCGAAGCGGTCGCCCGCCGCCTCCAGCGCCTGAACGGACAGGCGGCGATACGGCGGCTCCATCTCCCACTGCTTGTTCCCGCCGTTGGCCAGGTCATAGAGGCAGGCGGTCGGGATGATGGGCGAGGGGGGCACGCCCGGCGCCCCGCCCATGCCGTAGCCGCGCCCGCGCATCCCCATCCAGGCGGCGACGCTGTCGGCTGAACCCAGGCCATAGACCGAGCCGCCCGACAGTATGATGGCGTCCACCTCTTGCACGAGGTTCTCGGGGCGCAGGACGTCGGTTTCGCGCCCGGCGGGGCCGCCGCCGCGCACGTCCACGGCGGCCGTGGCGGGCTTTTCGGCCAGGATGACGGTGACGCCGGTGCGCACGTCTGCGTCGTGGGCCTGGCCGACCTTGATCCCCTCGACATCGGTGATCAGGTTCAGCGGGCCGGTGCGGCCTGAGGCGCGGGCGGCCGATCCGGCGGGCTGCGCCTTGGCCGAGGCGGCGGAGGAGGCGGCGGCGCCGATCAGGGCCGAGGCGAGGACGGTTCTGCGGTTCATCGGGCGTCTTCCTTTTCCAGAGCGGGATTGCGGACCAGATCCGGCGTCGCCGCCAGAAGTTTCTGCGTATAGGGGTGCGAGGGGGCGGCGAAGACGGCGGAGGTCGCGCCCTGCTCGACGATCTTCCCGGCGTGCATGACCAGAAGCCGGTCCGTCACGGTGCGCACCACGCTGAGATCGTGGGTGACGAAGAGGTAGGACAGGCCCAGGCGATCCGACAGGTCGGCCAGCAGGTCCAGCACCTGGGCCCGCACCGAGACGTCCAGGGCCGACACCGCCTCGTCAAGGCAGACGACCGAGGGGTCGGTGATCAGGGCGCGGGCGATGGCGATGCGCTGGCGCTGGCCGCCGGAGAACTCATGCGGATAGCGGTCTGCAGCGCTGTTGGTCAGGCCCACCCGTTCCAGCATTTCGTCAATGCGGCGCCGCGCCTCGTCCGGGGCGGGCCTGGCGTCCAGCAGGTGGAAGTTTTCAGCCACCAGATCCCGGACTTTCCAGCGGGGGTCGAAGCTGCCGTAGGGGTCCTGGAACACCACCTGGATATCGCGTCGGATGGCCTTCAGCGCGGCGCCGCGCGCAGTGGTGATGTCGCGGCCCCTGACCCGGACGCAGCCCGCCTGGGGCGCTTCCAGCGCCAGTATGGCGCGCAGCAGGGTGGACTTGCCGCAGCCGCTTTCGCCGACCAGGCCGACGCTCTCGCCCGGCTGGATCGACAGGCTGACGTCGTCCACGGCGCGGAACGTCTTGGACCGGCCGAACAGGGCGGGCGCGCCGCCGTAGTCGCGAACCAGGCCCTGGACCTCCAGCACCGGGGCGGCGTCCGCCTGGGGCCGACTGCGGCGCACGGGCGCGTGGGTGGCGTTGGCCAGCAGACGTTGCGAATAGGGGTGGGCCATGCCGGACTCGATGCGCCCGACGGGGGCTTCCTCTACGAGCTCTCCGTCCTTCATCACCGCCAGTCGATCGCAGGTCTCGGCCACCACGGCCAGGTCGTGGGTGATGAGGATCAGCCCCATGCCGTCCTCGCACACCAGCCGCTTCAAGAGCTCCAGCACCTGGGCCTGGGTGGTGACGTCCAGCGCCGTCGTCGCCTCGTCCGCGATCAGCAGCTTGGGCGTAAGGGCGATGGCGATGGCGATGGCGACGCGCTGCCTCTGGCCGCCCGACAGTTCGTGCGGATAACGGCTCAAAGGGAAGCGTTCAGCGGGCAGGCCGACCCGGTCCAGCATGGCGCGCGCGACGGCCAGCGCCGCCTTGCGTGACACCGTCTTGTGCAGGCGCACCGTCTCGGCGACCTGATCGCCGATGGTCATGACCGGGTTCAGGGCGGTCATCGGCTCCTGGAAGATCACGCCCACGTCGCGGCCGCGCACCTTCTGCAGGGCGGCGTCAGAGGCGCCGGAGACGAGCTGGTCGTTCAGGCGGATGTCGCCGGTCACGGTCGCGCGCGGCGGGGTCAGGCCGATGATCGCCAGGGCCGTCATCGACTTGCCCGATCCGCTTTCGCCGACCAGGCCCAGGATCTCGCCGGGCGCGACGGACAGGCTGACGCCCTTCAGGATCGGCGTGGCGCCGATCGACAGGTTCAGGTCGCGGATGTCCAGGACATTCATGCCGGGCGCTCCCGCCGCACGCGGGGGTCGAACAGGTCGCGCAGGCCGTCGCCGGTCAGGCTGAGCCCCAGCACGGTCACGAAGATGGCCAGGCCCGGCATGATCGCCAACCAGGGCGCGAAGCCGATCATGGTCTGGGCCTCGGCCAGCATCCGGCCCCAGCTGGGCGCAGGCGGCTGGGCGCCCAGGCCGACGTAGGATAGGCCCGCCTCGGCCACGATGCCGACGGCGAACTGGATCGCCGCCTGCACGACCAGCAGGCTCATCAGATTGGGCAGGATGTGTTGGAGCGAGATCAGGGTCTGGGACTTGCCCGCCGTGCGGGCGGCCAGGACGTATTCGCGGGTCCAAAGCCCCCGCGCCGCGCCGCGCGCCACGCGCGTGAAGACGGGAATGTTGAAGACGCAGATGGCGATGACGGCGTTGATCGCCCCCGGCCCCATGACGGCGGTGATCATGACCGCCAGCAGCAGGGCGGGAAAGGCGAAGATCAGGTCGTTGCCGCGCATGACCAGCTCGTCGATCCAGCCGCCTCGCGCCGCCGCCAGAAGGCCCAGCGGTGTGCCGATCCCGGTGCCGACGCCTACGGCGACGAAGGCGACGATCAGGGAGTTCTGCGCCCCGGCCATGATCATCGACAGGACGTCGCGCCCGAAATGGTCGGTCCCCATCCAATGGGCGGCCGAGGGGGGCGCCAGTTTGGCGGCGATGTCCACCGCCGCCGGATCGTAGGGCGTCCAGACCAGAGCGATCAGGGCGGTGGTCACCACCACTGCCGTCAGGGCGAGGCCGGCGACCAGCGACAGGGGCCAGCGGGCGCGCGTCTTGACCGGCGCAGGCAGGGCGATGACCTCGGTCATGCGCGACGTCCCCTCAGGCGCGGATCAGCGAACAGATAGGCCAGATCGATCAGGAAACTGACCAGGACCACGGCGAACACCAGCACCACGACCACGCTTTGCACCACGATCAGGTCGCGCTGGGTAATGGCCTGGAAGACCAGACGGCCCAGGCCGGGCAGGGAGAAGACATTCTCGATGATGATGCCGCCCGCCAGCAGGAAGGGGAACTGAAGCCCGAGGATGGTCAGGACCGGGACCCAGGCGTTCCGCAGGGCGTGGCGCCACAGGGCCTGACGGACCGACAGCCCCTTGGCGCGGGCGGTGCGGACATAGTCCTCGTTCATCGTGTCCAGGAGGGCGGTGCGCAGCACGCGGGCCAGGATGGCGGTCTGGGGCGCGGCCAGGGCCACGGCCGGCAGGATCAGGGCCTTGAAGGCGGGCCAGAATCCGGCGCCCCAGCCCGGAAATCCGCCCGCCGAAAACCAGCCCAGCTGCACCGAGAACAGCAGGATCAGCAGCATGGCGATCCAGAAGTTGGGTAGGGCGACGCCGACCTGCGTCACCCCGATGAGCCCGGTGTCCACCGCCGTGCCCCGCCGGCCGGCGGCGGCGACGCCGATGGGCAGGGCCGCCATCAGGGACAGGACGGTGGCCATCAGGGCCAGGGGGGCGGAGACGGCCAGACGCTCGGCGATCAGGCCGCCGACCGGCACCTGATAGGTGTAGCTGGTTCCGAACCGCCCGGTCAGCAGGTCGCTCAGCCAGGCCAGGTAGCGCTCCAGCCCCGACCCCTCCAAGCCCATCTGCTGGCGCAGGGCGGCGATGGATTCGGGGCTGGCGTTCAGACCCATCATGTAGCTGGCCGGGTCGCCCGGCACGACCTGAAGCAGCAGGAAGATCACTAGGGTCGCCGCCAGCAGCGTCACGGCGTGGCCGCCCAGCTTCTTCAGCACCCAGGCTGCGCCGAACCGCCAGGCGACGAAGGCCAGGAGGGCGACGCCCGCGATCAGGCCGATCCAGCCCCAAGGCAGACCGCCGCCCGTGCGTCCATCCGCCGTCTGGCCCGCCGCGCCCGCTCCGGCCCAGGATGCGCCGGTCACGTCGTTGGCGGCTATGGGCGCGTTGATCCACAGGCCGCTGAGGCCCGCCTTCCACACCCCGATGCGCGACGACTGGAACAGGAAGCCGTTGACGGCGTCCTCTGCGATCCGGCGTTGCAGGTCGGCCAGCAGGCGGGTGCGCGTCGCCTCGTCCGGCGCGGCCTGGACCTGTTTCAGCAGGGCGTCGAACGCGGGGCTGTCATAGCCGAAGTAATAGTCCTTCCGGCCATAGATGTCGTAGTCCATCGGCTCGACGTGTTCGACGATGGTCAGGTCGAACTGGCGGCGCTTGAACACCTGGTCCAGCCACTGGGCCCATTCCAGGTTTTCGATCTTCGCCCGGACACCGGCCTGGGCCAGCTGGGAGACCAGCACCTCGCCGCTGCGCCGGGCATAGGGGCGGGGCGGCAGGCGCAGGGTGACGTCGACGCCGTTCGGATAGCCGGCCTCGGCCAGCAGTTGACGCGCCCTGGCCGGATCGTGGGGATAGAGGCCGGTCAGATCGACATAGCCCGGCGCCTGGCGCGAATAGTGGCTGCCGATCGGCTGGCCGAACCCGAACATGGCCCCCTGGATCAGGGCGTCGCGGTCGATGGCGTAGGACAGGGCGCGGCGCACCCGCACGTCGTTGAACGGCGGGCGGGCGTTGTTGATCCCCAGGATGACCTTGCCCTCGGACGCGCCGACCACGACGCGGAAGCGCGGATCGCGCTGGAACTGGGCTGCATTCTCGGGCGCGGGATAGTTGGGAAAGGCGTCCACGTCGCCGGCGCTGACGGCGGCGAAAGCGGCGGTCGGATCGCCGATGAAACGGAAGACGACAGTGTTCAGGCGGGGCGGCCTTCCCCAGTAGCCGTCGCGGCGCGCCAGGGTCAGCTGGCTGCCGCGCCGCCAGCTCTGAAGCCTGAACGGGCCGGTCCCGACCGGGGCGACGGCCTCGGTCGCCGCGCTCTTGGGCGACACCATCACCGCATCGCCCCAGGCCAGGACATAGGCCAGGGTCGCCATCGGCCGGGACAGATGGATACGGATCGTGGCCGGATCCACGACCTCGACCTTTTCGATCGGGGCGAACAGGGCCTTCTGGGCGTTGGTGGAGCCGGGCGCGGTGATGCGGTCCAGCGCGAACTTGGCGACCGTGGCGTCAAAGGGCGAACCGTCCGAAAAGGTCACGCCGCGCCGCAGGTGGAAGGTCCAGGTCAGGCCGTCGGGCGACGCCTCCCAGCTTTCGGCCAGAAGCGGCGCCACCGCGCCGTTCTGCGTCAGCCGGGTCAGGCCCTCGAAGATGTTGGCGTAGACGACCTCGTCCACCGCCGCCGCGGCGCCCGAGGTCGGATCGAGGTTCGGCGGCTCCAGCGGCAAGCCCAGCACCAGTCGGTCGCGGGAGGTTTGCGCCTGGACGACGGCGGGCAGGGCGGCAAGGCCCAGCAGCAGGGCGACCGCCAGCAGGGCGCGGCCGAACCGGCTCCAGACCCTGTTTGCCGATCCCCGCATCACGCCGTGTCGTCTCCCCTTCGCTGATGTAGCATCGCCCAGATCGCCGCGTCAGAGCGTGTTTGTAAGAAGGCCGGCCAGGCCCCCGATCAGTTCGTCGATCTGGGCCTTGTCGATGATCAGCGGCGGCGACAGGGCGATGACGTCGCCCGTCACCCGGATCAGCAGGCCGGAATCGAAGGCGCGGTGGAAGACCTCGGTCGCGCGGGCGCCTGGCGCCTCGGGCCGGGGGGCCAGTTCGACGGCGGCGACCAGGCCCAGGTTGCGCACGTCGATGACGTTGGGCAGGCCCTTCAGACCATGCACTGCGTCTTCCCAATAGGCGCCCAGGTCGTGCGCGCGGTCGTACAGCCCCTCGGCCTCATAGACGTCCAGGGTCGCCAGGGCGGCGGCGGCGGCCAGCGGATGGCCCGAATAGGTGTAGCCGTGAAAGAATTCGATGCCCGGACCGCCCGCGCCGTTCACCACGGCGTCGTAAACGCCCTTGCTGACCCCGACGGCTCCCATCGGCACCGCCCCGTTGGTCAGGCCCTTGGCGCAGGTCAGAAGATCGGGAATGACGCCCAGGGTCTCAGCCGCCGTCACGCCGCCCACGCGGCCGAATCCGGTGATGACCTCGTCGAAGATCAGCAGGATGTCGTGGCGCGTCGTGATTTCGCGCAAGCGCTCCAGATAGCCGACCGGCGGCACGATGACCCCGGCCGAACCCGACAGCGGCTCCACGATGACGGCGGCGATGGTCTCGGCGCCGTGCTGGGCGATCAGGGTCTCGAGTTCGTCGGCCAGATGCGCGCCCCAGGCCGGCTGCCCGCGCGAGAAGGCGGCCTCTTCCAGGTTCAGGGTGTGGGGCAGGTGATCAACGCCGGGCAGGGTCAGGAAGCCGCGCTTGTTGTTCTCCAGCCCGCCCACGGAAATGCCGCCGAAGCCGACGCCGTGATAGCCCTTCTGCCGGCCGATCAGGCGGGTGCGGTTCTCGAATCCGCGCGCCCGTTGATAGGCCAAAGCGATCTTCAGGGCGCTGTCGACCGCCTCGGAGCCCGAGCCGGCGAAGAAGACGTAGTCGATGTCGGCGGGGAACAACAGGCCCAGCCGCGCCGCCAGTTTGAACGCCAGCGGATGGCCCAGCTGGAAGGTGGGGGCGTAGTCCAGAACCTCGGCCTGACACTGGATCGCTTCCACGATGGGGCGGCGGGCGTGGCCGGCGTTGACGCACCACAGGCCCGCCGTTCCGTCCAGAATCCTGCGGCCCTCGGGCGTGAAATAGTGCATGTCCTTGGCCGAGGCCAACAATCTGGGGTGGGCTTTGAAGCTGCGGTTCGCGGTGAACGGCATCCAGAAGGGATCAAGGTCGTTGGCAGCCTGGGCGGTCATGCAGGGGTCCTTTCGCGATGACCAATAGCGGATGAAAGGCCCCCGAAGGAAAGCCTGTTATTCCGGCGATTCAACATGCTGAAAAGATTGGAGTTGTCTGCGTTCCGATCAGGATTTCGGGCGGCGTGATCAGGGGCGTCGCCAAGGCCGCGGCGGGCGACGCGACGCGGGGCCGCGCCGCCCGGCCGGGCCTCAATAGGCCAGGCTCAGCCGCACGCCGATGGTGCGGGGCCGACCCGGCTGGGCGATGTCGGCGGTCGTGAAGAAGTTGCGCGTCAGGTCATATTCCTGATCGAACAGGTTGCGAGCCCAGAAGGCGACCGACCAGTTGGCGTTCTCTGGCCCGACCGTCACGCTGGCGTTGGCCAGCCAGTAGGCGGGTATGTCGTACTTGGTCCCCAGCCAAGACGGATAGTCGTCGCGATAGCTGTAGTTGGTCTCGGCCGTGACGGCGAAACCGCTCAGCGTCCAGTCGTAGCTGATCGACCCGGCGTAGGACCAGGCGGGGAACAGGATGGGATCGCCCGATTTGTCGACATAGACGGCGGCGCCCGCAAGGCGAGAGGCCGCGACGTCCATGGCCTCATACTCGTCGTACTCGCCCTTCTTGTAGCTGAGCGACTGGCTGATCCGAAGGCCGGCCGCCGGCCGCAGCACCGCTTCCAGTTCGGCGCCCCAGATGTGCGAGGACGGGACGTTGGTGAAGCGGCCGACCGGCCCGTTCTGGCCCCAGACGGCCGACAGCACCTGCTGGTCCGTGTAGTCGTAGAAATAAGCCGCGCCGTTCAGCTGGAAGGCGCGCGAGGGGTCGGCCTTGAACCCGACCTCATAGGCCCAGAGGATTTCAGGATTGAAGGGCTCGATCCCGCTGCTGTCGCCTGTGTTGTAGGTGGTGAAGCCGCCCGACTTGGCGCCCCGGCTGGCCGAGCCGTAGATCAGGAGGTTGTCGGTCGGCTTGAACTCCAGCGCCGCCTTGCCGGTCAGGGGCGTCATCTCGGTTTCGACGGTGGTGGGCGGCAGGGCCGTGGCGCCGCCGAAGGCTGAGCCGAAGCCCTGAAGCTCGCGCGTCTCTTCCTCATAGCGCAGGCCTAGAATAGCCTTCAGCCGGTCGCTGATGGCGTATTCGCCCTGGCCGAAGACGCTCCATGACGTGACCGACTGGTCATAGGTGACCTCGGCGTAGGTGCCGTAGATATCGATGAAGTCCGAAAAATAGCGTTCGTGCAGATCCTGCTTGGACGCATAGAAGCCCGCCACCCAGGTCAGCGGACCGCCCGTGTCGGAGGCCAGGCGCAGTTCCTGCGAACTGACGTCCACGTCGCTGCCGAAGAAGGTGTCAGCCTCGACCGAGGAGCTGGAATCCCAGTCGCCGTATTCGCTGCGCTCCAGCGTCTCAAAGCTGGAGATGCTGGTCAGGGTCATGCCGTCCAGCGCCAGATTGGCGTTTAGCGACGTGCCCCAGGAGGAGTTGTCGCGTCCCGGCTTGGCGTCGGCGCTGCGGCCGATGGCGGCGGCGAAGCGGGGTGAAATCCCCCAGCCGGTCTTGGAGTGGTCCGTATCGGCCGGGATCAGGCTGCCGCCCGCCGCGCCGCCGCGCGTCGTCAGGTCTCTGAGCAGATAGAGGCCCTGGTTCTCGGACTTGTCGATGCCGCCATGCACGTCCAGCAGCAGCGACAGGCTCTGGTTCGGATCCCAGGCGATCAGGGCGCGGGCGCCGGTGCGGTCGGCGTCGCCCAGGGTCTCTCCCGTATCGCGATTGCGCTGCCAGGCGCCGCCCTGTTCGGTCGACAGGGCCAGGCGTCCGCGCAGGCCCCCGCCCAGCGGGCCGGAGGCGTAGCCCTCCGCATGGAACAGGTCATAGCTGCCCCATTCCGTCATCAGGCCGGCGGACGGGTCGTCCGTCGGGCGCTTGGTCACGAAGCTGATGGCGCCCCCGGTGGTGTTGCGGCCGTACAGGGTCCCCTGCGGGCCACGCAGCACCTCCACCCGGTCGATGTCGAAGATCAGCCCCTGGGTCATGACCGGGACCGGATAGGCGACCTCGTTCACATAGACGCCGACGGTGGGCGAGTTGTTGGAGGCGTAGTCCTGAAAGCCCACGCCGCGCATGCGGAACTGGGCCGCCCCGCCGCCGAAGGCCGGCTCGACCTCCAGGTTCGGGGTGACGTTCTGAAGCTGGTTGACGTTGGTGACGCCCTGTTTCGTTAGGGTCTCGCCGCTGAGGACGCTCAGGGCGATGCCCACGTCCTGAGCCGCCTGTTCGCGGCGCTGGGCGGTGACGATCACCTCGTCCACCCATTCGGCGCGCTCGGCCTTGGTTTCCTGCGGTTGGGTTTGGGCCTGCGCGACGGACGCCAGGCTGATAGACGTCAGGGCGGCGAGCGCCCCGGCGGATACGCTGACCAAAAGACGATTCATTGCCTAACCCCCTCTGAGGCTGCGGATCGTTCTGAGCGATTTGCGCGGCCGACCGGCGAGACTACGGGGCCCGCCGTCCCTGTGATCAGCCTGGGGCGGCCCCGTCGAGCCGGACGGCCTTGACCGACAGCTCCCGTTCCATCCCCCGCCGCCACATGAGAAGTAGCTGACTAAACGCGAGGCGCGGCAAGCCTATTTCTTCCGGGAGGCAAGCCGCTGACATTACTCTATAATAAAGACACTTGATCAGGATTCTGATCAAATAATCGACTTGTCAGAAAGTCGGGGGCGTGCAGGCGCTGATCACGACGCAGGGCGTGTCGCCCACATTGCGGAAGCGATGGGGCAGGACGCTGGGAAACAGATAGCCGTCGCCGGCCTTCAGCACCCGCGACTGACCGTCCACCATGACCTCCAGACGGCCCGAAATGATCAGTCCGCCCTCCTCGCCTTCGTGGGACAGCATGACCCGGCCGCTGTCCGATCCGGGCTGGTAGGTTTCGTAGAGGATCTGCAGGCTGCTGGCTTGGCCCGAGCCCAGCTGACGATAGGACACCTCCCCGCGCGAGATGTCGGTCAGTTCGTCGTGGCGATAGAAGTATTTGGTCGGGGTCTCGAACTCGGAGCTGAAGAATTCGCCCAGAGACACGCCGGCCGCGTCCAGCAGCCGCTTCAGCGAGCCGACCGAGGGGCTGGTGCGGCCGCTTTCGACCAGGCTGACCGTGCTGGAGGGAATGCCGGCCTTGCGGGCCAGGGCGCGTTGAGACAGGCCCAGGCGATCGCGCAGGGCGCGCAGGCGTGGACCGATGATGTTCTCGGCGTCCACCGCTCCTAGCTCCGTCGTCGGGTCAGAAGGCCGTAGGCGGCGCGCGCCATGACCTTGGCGGAGTTGATCATGTCGTCGATGCCGACCCATTCGTCCGGCTGGTGCGCCAGATCCAGCACGCCGGGGCCGTAGGCGATGCAGTCCTTCAGCCTGCCGATGCGGTCGACATGCTTCTGGTCATAGGTGCCGGGCGAGCAGACGAACTGGGCGCGCCTGCCCAGGACCGTCTGGATGGCGGCGGCGGTCGTGCTGGCCACCGGGCCGTCGCGGTCGGCCATGCTGGGCGCCACCTCGAACAGGTCGCGGATTTCGTAGCGGAAGCCGTGCCGCTGGGCCGCCAGTCCGTCCAGGACGCCCTTCACCTCGCCCTTCACCGCTTCCAGCGTTTCCTCGATCAGGAAGCGCCGGTCGATGATCATGCGGGTTGAATCCGCCACGCACGGCGCGGGCAGGCCGTCGAAACCCTCGGCTTGGCCGCCATGGATGGAGTTGATGTTCATCGTCGACTGGCGCGCGCCCTCGGGCACCACCGGCATGTCGGTATGGCGGGCGGCCATGGCGGGATAGAGCTTGGATTCGAACGCTTCCAGCACGGCGCCCATGTGGCGGATGGCCGAATCGCCCAGGAAGGGCATGGAGCCATGGGCGATGCGGCCCTTGGTCTCGATCTCGGCCCACCAGACGCCGCGGTGGCCGATGCAGACCCGGTCCACGTTCAGCGGCTCGGGGATGATGACGTGGTTGACGCGCGGTTCGGAGAACCAGCCCCGCTCCGCCAGATAGGCCACGCCGCCGTACCCGCCCGACTCCTCGTCGACCGTGCCCGAGATTTCCAGCGCGCCGGGCAGGGGCAGGCCGGAATCGATCAGGGCCTCGACCGCCAGGATGGAGGCGGCCAGGCCGCCCTTCATGTCGCAGGCGCCTCGGCCGTAGACGCGGCCGTCCTTGACCTCTCCGCCAAAGGGATCGACGGTCCAGCCGGCGCCGACCTCGACCACGTCGATGTGGCTGTTGAAGTGGACGCAAGGGCCGGGCGCGGCGCCTTCCCAGCGGGCTATGACGTTCGTGCGCGGATATCTGTCGCTGTCGCCCGGCGAGCCTTCGCCCCGGACGTATTCGACCTTGAAGCCGCGTCCCTTCAGCCGTTCGCCGATATATTCGGCGCAGGGGCGATAGGCCTCGCCGGGTGGATTGACGGTCGGAAAGCGGATCAGGTCCTGGGTCAGGGCGACCAGGTCGTCGGTGCGGCCGTCGATCAGGTCCATGACGGTCTCAAGGGTCGGGGCGCTCATCGGTCGATCCTCATGCGGGCTCTGCATCCAGCGCGGCCAGAATCGCGTCGGTCATCTGAAGGGTGGAGACGGGGGCGACGCCGGGCTGGGATACTGTTCTCTGGGCGATGTCGGGGGTGCGGACGCCGTTGGACACCACCCGACGCACCGCACCCTCCAGCCGGTCGGCCAGGTCCGACCGGTCGAAGGACCAGCGCAGGCACAGGGCGAAGGACAGAATGGCGGCGATGGGGTTGGCGACGCCCTGGCCCGCAATGTCCGGCGCGGAGCCGTGGATGGGTTCGTACAGGCCCCGGCTGCGTCCGCCCTGGCCGAGGCCGGACAGGGAGGCTGAGGGCAGCAGGCCCAGCGACCCGGTCAGGGCCGCCGCCGCGTCCGACAGGATGTCCCCGAACAGGTTGTCGGTCACGATGACGTCGAACTGGTCCGGCCGCCGGACCAACTGCATGGCGCAGTTGTCGGCGTACATGTGCGACAGCGCCACGTCGGGATAGTCGGAGGCGACCTCGCCGGCCACCGCGCGCCACAGGGCGCCGGTCTCCATGACATTGGCCTTGTCGACGGAGCAGAGGCGGCGCTTGCGGCTGCGGGCCAGTTCGAAGGCGGTGCGGCAGACGCGGGCGATTTCGGCCTCGGTATAGGCCTGGGTGTCATAGGCGCGGCGGGCGCCGTCGGCGTCGACCTCATTGGCGCGGGGCAGGCTGAAATAGACGCCGGCAGTCGCCTCGCGCACGATCAGGATGTCCAGGCCCCGGATCAGCTCGGGCTTCAGCGCCGACGCGTCCAGCAGTTCGTCGAAACAGACCGCAGGCCGCAGATTGGCGTAGAGGTCCAGCGCCTGGCGCAGACGCAATATGCCCATCTCGGGCCGCTGGGCGCGGGGCAGGTGGTCCCACCTGGGACCGCCCACGGCGCCGAACAAAACCGCGTCGGACGCCAGCGCCTGATCGACCACAGCCTCGGACACGGGCGCGCCGACGGCGTCGATGCTTGCCCCGCCCGCCAGGCCTTCGGTCAGGTTCAGGCGTAGGCCGGCGTTGCGGCCGAACCAGTCCGCGACGCGCATTGTCTCGCGGATGATCTCGGGGCCGATGCCGTCGCCCGGCAGGACCAGCAGGTTGAAGACGCGGTCAGATGCAGCGGCCACCATCGACCTCCAGCGCTACGCCCGTGATCATCGAGGCGTCGTCCGAACAGAGGAAGGCCGCCGCCGCGCCCATGTCCTCGGGCGTCGAGAAGCGGCCGATGGGGATGGAGGCCAGGAATTTGGCCCGCACCTCGGTCGTGTCGGCGCCCATGAAGGTCTTCAGCAGCGGGGTGTCGCCCGCCACCGGGTTCAGCGCGTTCACCCGGACCTGGAAGGGCGCCAGCTCCACCGCCATGGCCCGCGTCGCCGTGATGACCCAGCCCTTGGAGGCGTTGTACCAGGTCAGGTTGGGCCGGGGGCTGACCCCTCCGGTGGAGGCGATGTTCAGGATGGCGCCGGACCGCTGGGCCTTCATCGCCGGCACGAAGGCCTTGGACATCAGATAGAGGGCGCGCATGTTGACGGCCGCGATGTGGTCAAAGGCCTCGTCCGACAGTTCGTCCAGCGGCTGGGGCGTATGGCCGACGCCGGCGTTGTTGACCACGATGTCGATCCCGCCCAGCCGGCGGTGCGCGGCCTCGGCCAGGCCCGCGACCTGTTCGGCGTTGGCGACGTCTACGGTCAGGCCCAGATCAGCGTCGCCCAGCTCGGCCGCCAGGGCCCGGGCGGCGTCGCCGTTCAGGTCGGCGACGATGACGCAGGCGCCTTCCTCGGCGAAGCGGCGCGCGATGCCGGCTCCGAAGCCCGAGGCCCCGCCCGTGATGATCGCGCGCTTGCCGTCCAGCCGCTTCGATCTGTTCCCCTCCAAGGCGTTGCTCCCCTATCCGTGGTGGGCCGCGACGGTCTTCAGGGCGGTGAAGGCGTACAGCGCCTCGAACCCCTTCTCCCGCCCGTGACCCGACTTGCCGACGCCGCCGAAGGGCAGTTCGACCCCGCCCGCCGCGCCGTAGTTGTTGATGAAGACCTGACCGGCGCGCAGCCGTTTCGCCAGCCGCATCTGCCGCCCCCCGTCTGCGGTCCACACCCCGGCGACCAGGCCGTAGGGCGTGCCGTTGGCGATGGCGACGGCCTCTTCTTCCGTCTCGAAGGGGATGACCGCGACGACCGGGCCGAAGATCTCTTCCTGCGCCAGCGGATGATCGGGCGCGACCCCGGCGAACAGGGTGGGGGCGACATAGGCGCCGCCCGGGGGCAGGTCCGCCAGGGTCGCCTGGGCCACGATCAGGCCGTCGGCGCGGCCGCGTTCGATATAGGCCGCGACCATCGCCTGCTGCGTCTTCGACACCAGCGGGCCGACGTCGCGGTCGTCCATAGCGGGACCGACGCTGAGGGCGGCGAACCGCTCTGCCATGCGGCGCACGACCTCGTCATAGACGCCGCGCTGGACCAGGACGCGCGATCCGGCCGAACAGGTCTGGCCTGCGTTCTGGATTCCGGCGTTGACCAGGAAGGGTAGGGCCTTGTCCAGGTCGGCGTCCTCGAACACCAGCTGGGGAGACTTGCCGCCCAGCTCCAGCGTCACCGGCACGGCGTTGACCGCCGCCGCCTGCTGGATGGCCACGCCCACGCCGGTCGAGCCGGTAAAGGACAGGTGGTTGATCCCGGGATGGGCCGCCAGGGCGGCGCCCGCCTCGGCCCCCGCGCCCGTCACGACGTTCAGGGCGCCGGTCGGCAGGCCGCAGTCGGCGGCGATATGGGCGAAGGCCAGGGCGGTGAGAGAGGCCTGCTCGGCCGGCTTCAGCACCACGGCGTTGCCGACGCACAGGGCGGCCGCCACCGAGCGGCCGATGATCTGCATCGGATAGTTCCACGGGATGATGTGCCCCGTCACTCCGTGCGGCTCGCGCAGAGTGTAGACAGTGTAGCCATTCTGGAAGGGAAGGGTCTCGCCATGCAGCTTGTCCGCCGCGCCGGCGTAGAATTCGAGGTAGCGGGCCAGGGCGACCACATCGTTGCGCGCCTGTTTCAGGGGCTTGCCGACGTCCAGCGCCTCCAACTGGGCCAGCATGTCGATGCGGGCCTCGACCGCGCGTGCCATGCGGGCCAGGAGGCGGCCTCGCTCAACCGCCGTGGCTCGGCCCCAGTCGCCGTCGAAGGCGGTGCGCGCGGCCTGGACGGCGGCGTCCATGTCGGCGGGGGTTCCGGCCGCCAGACGTCCCATCTCCTCGCCCGTGGAGGGGTCCTCGATCGGCAGGGTCGCGCCGCCTTCCGCTGCGCGCCAGAGGCCGCCGATGAAGACCTGATCCGTGGCGAAGGCCGTCGTCATGGGCGTCTTGTCCTCCCCACGGCCGCGTCTGCGAGACCGTCGATCCGACAGTGGGCCTGATTATGGATTGTGCAACAAGTCCTTTACGGCGTCCGCGTAAGTTATTGATTTTTCGATCAGGTGATCAGAAAATCGAGCGTTTCTGCTCCTGATGGACAGACACGCTGTTGTGACTTTCCAATCAGGCAACTTGTGCCGTTTTTGGCCTGCTGGCGGGTGAACTTGCCGCCTGAGAGAGCATCGGTAGCAAAAATTGTCACAGGGATATTGAAGTATGGTGCGCGACATTCGCCATTTCATCGACGGCTCGGCTTTCGACGGCGCTTCGGGTCGTTTCGGCGACGTCTTCAATCCCAACACCGGAGAGGTCCAGGCCCGCGTACAACTGGCCAGCGTCAGTGAAGTCGATCGCGCGGTCCAGGCGGCCCAGAACGCCTTCGACGGCTGGGCCAGCACCAATCCGCAACGCCGCGCCCGCGTCATGTTCGAGTTCAAGCGCCTAGTCGAGGCGCGGATGGACGAGCTGGCCGAGCTTCTGTCCAGCGAGCACGGCAAGGTCATCGCTGACTCGAAAGGCGACATCCAGCGCGGACTGGAGGTGATCGAGTTCGCCTGCGGCACCCCCCACGCGCTGAAGGGCGAATACACCCAGGGCGCCGGCCCGGGCATCGACGTCTACTCCATGCGCCAGCCGCTGGGCGTGGTCGCGGGCATCACCCCGTTCAACTTCCCCGCCATGATCCCGATGTGGATGTTCGGGGTGGCCATCGCGGTCGGCAACACCTTCGTGCTGAAGCCGTCGGAACGGGATCCGTCCCTGCCGGTGCGGCTGGCCGAACTGATGCTGGAGGCCGGGGCGCCCAATGGGGTGCTGAACGTGGTGCACGGCGACAAGACGGCGGTCGACGCCATCCTGACCCACCCGCTGGTCCACGCTGTCAGCTTCGTCGGCTCGTCCGACATCGCCCACTATGTCTATCAGACCGGCGCCGCCAATCATAAGCGGGTCCAGGCCATGGGCGGGGCCAAGAACCACGGCATCGTCCTGCCTGACGCGGATATGGCCCAAGTGGTCAAGGATCTGACCGGCGCCGCCTTCGGCAGCGCGGGCGAGCGCTGCATGGCCCTGCCGGTGGTCGTGCCGGTCGGCAAGAAGACCGCCGACGAGCTGCGCGAGCGACTGGTGGCGGAAATCCCTGCGCTGCGGGTCGGGGTCTCGACCGACGCCGGCGCCCACTATGGTCCCGTCGTCACGGCCCAGCATCGCGACCGCATCGCCGGCTGGATCGAGAAGGGGGTGCAGGAAGGCGCCGAACTGGTCGTCGACGGCCGCGACTTCAGCCTGCAGGGGCACGAGAAGGGCTATTTCATCGGCCCGTCGCTGTTCGACCATGTGAAGCCCGACATGTCCTCCTATCAGGAGGAGATATTCGGCCCGGTGCTGCAGATCGTCCGCGCCGAGACCTTCGAGGAGGCCCTGGCCCTGCCGTCGAACCACCAGTACGGCAACGGCGTCGCCATCTTCACCCAGAACGGTCGCGCGGCGCGCGACTTCGCCGCCCGCGTCAATGTCGGCATGGTCGGCATCAATGTGCCGATCCCGGTGCCGGTCGCCTATCACACCTTCGGCGGCTGGAAGCGCTCGGCCTTCGGCGACATCAACCAGCACGGCATGGAGGGCGTCCGCTTCTGGACCAAGACCAAGACCGTCACCGCCCGCTGGCCCGACAGCGCGCTGGAGCATGCGGACAGCTCGTTCGTCATTCCGACGATGCGCTGAGGTCGTCATGGCTGGCGTCGTTCGACGACAGTGATCTGTATCGCCCATCTAGCGGCGTTCGTCCTGGTCGCGCCTTTCAGCTTTCATACGCCGCTCACTTACTGGCAGTGTGAGGTCCGCGTGCTCGATACGATCAGGCGCCGAGCCCCCTGACCCTCAAGAGAAGGCGCTGATAAATCAGCGCCTTCTGGACCGCAGAGCCATCGAGTGGAGTGAACAAGTACGCGAAGTTGGCGTGAGCTGAGGCCGCGCCTGGCGCGTCTCGGACCTCCGCTAGCCAAGGCGATGCTAGTGACTTAGGTCTCGACCTCATCCACGGCGGCGCGCCAATCCGTCAAAATCGCGATGTCCGTCAGCGGGCTGGACCTATACCCTCGTCGTTGAGGTCGAAAGCCTGCTTCGCATAGAGAGGGCCGGAGCGTGGCGCAGCCAGCGGGCGTGTTTTCGCATTAGAGGTCACGTCCGTCTCTCGAGAATCGTGAGATCAATCCAGCGTCGAGAAGGTCGTATCGCAGGCTGGGTCTCGCAAGGGGGCTCGCATTCAGCCTGCCACATCTCATTAACGCCTCGTTTAACGAAGCGGACCAACTTGAACATAAAAGACAGACGGTCGCCCATCATGCCGGTTTCCCCTGCCCTCGAGGACGTCACTTTCCCGCCGACCCTGGAGGACGGACGCGGCGCCCTTGCCCGTGGAGATGCGGACCAAGCGGTCGAACTGTTCTATGCCATAACGCAGAACAAGCCTGCTGACTGGGAAAGCCGATACTGGCTTTACAGCGCGCTTGTTGCAGCCGGACATGAGGGTCTTGCGCGTCAAATTCTGACCGATGCCTGCAATCTGCATGCGGTTGCGGTCATGCGGGCGGTCGGCGTGGAGATGGAGCGGTTCCGCTCCGATCCCGCCTACTGCGGTTCCGTAGGTCGACAGTTGTATATCGCCGATCAGATGGGGGCGGCGACCCTGGCTCTGAGCAAGGCGCTGGATTTCGACAATCTCGCCCCGGATGTTCTGGTCAGTTACGGCCTCTCGATGCAGCATCAGGGTCGGATGGCCGAGGCGATCGATGTCTTTACCCTTGCCGTCGAGCGTTTTCCCGGGGCTGCAATCCACGGCTTTCTGATCTACGCACTGTTTCACGGGCCTGACCGTCTGAAGCAGGTCTCCGACGAGGCGCGCAGATGGGCCGCGCTCTACGCCGCGCCGCACATATCGGGGACGAAGACGATCGCCAACTCGTCGGCCGTAAATCGACGTCTGCGGATCGGCTATGTCGGCCCTAGCTTCTCGCGCAATCAGGTGGCCCAGTTTCTTATTCCCGTTCTTGAGTCTCACGACCCAGCGTCCGTGGAAGTCTTCCTCTATTGCGCGGATCCATCCGTTGAGGTCGGCCTGCCAGAAGCCTGTACAGTCAGGGCGATCGGGGCGATGCCGGACGCCGAGGTCGTCGAGCAAATTCGCGCTGATGGGATCGATGTCCTCGTCGACGTCTGGGGTCACACGGCTGGCAGCCGGCTATCGGTCTTCGGGCATCGTCCGGCGCCCGTGCAGGTGGCCTGGATAAATTTCGTGCAGACCACCGGACTGAGCAGTATGGACTATGTGCTGCACGCCGACAGCATGGACGCCCCCGGAACAGCGGATTATTTCGTCGAGAAGATTTGGCGAATGGGCGACATCATGGCCCCCTATCGACCGGCGCCGGATCGCCCCGATCCTGCGCCGACGCCGGCGCTGCGCAACGGTTACGTCACCTTCGGATCTTTCAACAATCCGGCGAAGATCAGCGAACAGACAGTAATCGCATGGGCGGAAATCCTTCGGACCCGTCCGACGAACCGGCTGCTGTTCAAGTACCGCTACTACGTGGATCCCGTCTTGCAACGGACCACGCAGGCTCGATTTTCCGCCTATGGGGTCAGCCCCGAACAACTGCAGTTCCAAGGTCACAGCAAGGGGGCGGACTACCTGAACGCCTTCTCCGAGATCGATCTGGCGCTCGATCCCTCGCCCTGCACGGGCGGGACCACCACATGCGACGCCTTGGCGAACGGCGTGCCGGTCCTGACGCTCGAGGGCGACGACTTCTTCTCGCGGATTGGCTTGCCCGCGCTTGTGCCGTGCGGGCTGACCGAGTTGATCGCGAACGACTGGGGCGACTACGTCAGGCGCGCCTTGGACCTGACCAGCGACGCTTCACGCCTTGACGGTCTCCGTCAGCGGGTTCGCCCCGCGTTCGATGCCTCGCCCTACCGTGACGAGGTCGGCTTCACGCGCAATCTCGAAAGTATTTTCCGCGAGATGCACGCGCGTGCGATCGTGGACGCACAGTGAAGTCATGACCGAAACGGTCCTCGTCTTTCCGGCCGGGACGCCGGACGCTCTGAAATACCGGAGCGAGGCGGCCGAACGGGGACATCGTGTCGTCGGGGCGTCGTCTCTTGCGTGGAATCCCGAAGCGGGCCGCTACGACAGCTGGGAGTACCTGCCCTATGTCCATGATCCTGACTTCGCCGAGGCCTTGCGACGCCTGATCGAGCGTCTGGGGGTTACGGCCATCTATTCTCCTCATGAAGTCGTCAGCGCCCATCTTGCCGAAGTTCTTCCGGGCCTCTCGACGAATGTCAGCTTGATCAGTGTCTCGCCGCTTCTGGCCAAGGAACGGGCTTACCGCGCCCTCTGGGACCGCGCAGACGAGATCCGCGCTGCGCCCGACTGGTTCGGCGGCGGCGCCCCGCGTCTCGCCGGTCCCCGGCTGGCCGGTCTCTTGCGGTTCGTGGACGACGTGCCCGGCATGTCCGACAACGACAAGATCGCGGCGATGATCGAGGTCGCGCGTCACGTTCCAGCCGGAGATATCGTCGAGATCGGTTCGTGGTGGGGCCGGTCAGCAGCCCTTTTGACCCTGCTGTCACGCCATCACGATCTTGGTCCGGTTCTGTGTGTCGATCCATGGCGAGCCGAGGCCTTGGCGCAGGGCGTGGCGATGTTGGACAAGGCCAGCGCAGCCATGAACCTGGACGACGCTCTCACCATCTTCGAGACCAATCTCGCGCCCCTTGCGGACGGGCGAGTCAACTATATTCGCGCCACCTCGACTGTGGCCGCCCAACACTATTGTCCCAGCTTGACTGTAGAGACCGAGGTCCTGGGCCGCACCGTCTATACGGGCCGGATCGCCCTTTTGCATATCGATGGCAACCATTCTCTGGAGCGGGTGACCGAGGACGTTGAGAACTGGACGCCGCACATGGCGCCTGGGGGCTGGGTAGTTTTTGACGACTATGTCTGGGCCTTCGGCGATGGACCTCGAACCGTAGGCGACGCCTGGTGCGCGCGTCACGCGGACCGGATCGCCCGCAGCTTCGTCATGGGCACCGCCCTGTTCGTCCAACTGGAACCCTAATGACCTTGGATCAGAGCCGGATTGACGAACAGATGCGGACCTTGGGATGGGTGCGCTTCGAGGGCGTGCTGGACGCAGACCATGTCGCCGCCTTGGGACGAGACGCAGAGGCCCTCTATGCTGAGCGCCGCATGGTCCAGGTGCGGAACGGCGTCGCCGCCAATATGGAGGGCGCGGGTCATCATGCGCTCGGCCTGGACAACAGTCTGGATCGTCTTGTCGGGGATATGCCCTTGATGGACCAGATCGAGCACTATTTCGGTGGCAAGACCATTCTGCTGAATTTCGGGGTGACGCTGCATCCGCCGGGGGTCACGACCTATACGCACAAGCCCCATAGGGACATCCGGACCTGGTCCAACGGTTTTAGACTGTCGCTGAACATGCTGGTGATGCTGGACGACTTCACCGTTGAAAACGGCGCGACCCGACTGCTGGAAGGCTCGCACCGCGTAGAGGACATGCCCTCGGCGGACCATTTTGCCCAACAGGCTATTTCTCTTACCGGCCGGGCAGGGGACATCATTCTGTTCGACAGCCTGGCGGTTCATAGTGCGGCGCCCAATCGTAGCGCCGCGCTGCGCCGCGGCCTGACGCTTTGTTTTGGCCGTCCATTCATGAAACCGCATATGGACTGGCCCCGCTTCCTGCCCGTCGAGACCCATTCCGGCCTGACGCCGACAGCGCGCCAACTTCTGGGGTTTCATGCCCGGGTGCCGACCAGCGTCGAGGACTATTATCAACCCCCCGAAAACTGGTCGTTCAAGGCGGATCAGATATGAGCGCGACAGATCAGATGACCCACCCGAGCGCCGTTGCCTCGGCCGAACGTCACCGGTTGGCTGCGGCCGTGGCCTCCTACGGCGAGGGCGCAGCTCCGTTCGACGCCCTGATGCGCGGGTATATGATGCGCGCCTTTTCACCCTGGTTCGCGGACGGCGCTTGCCTTCAGGTCGGCTGCGCGCACGGCGACCAGACCAGCCTGCTGCTTGAGCGGTATGACGACCTGACGGTTCTGGAGCCCGATCCCACTTTCGTCGCTCACACGCGCAAACGGCTGGGTGATCGTGTGGTCCTCATCGAGGCCCTGCTCGAGGACTACGAGACCGATCGGCGGTTCGACACCATCGTATTTTCGCACGTGCTGGAGCACGTCGCGGACCCGGTGGCCGCCCTGCGTCGACTGGGCGCGCTCCTGGCGCCCGGCGGGCGTCTCTATGTGGTTGTGCCCAACGCCGAGGCTCCATCGCGACGCATCGCGGTGAAAATGGGCTTGCTCAGCCATCTGGAAGCCCTGTCGGCCGCGGATGAGGCGGCGGGTCATCGCCGTGTCTACAGGCTGGACACCCTGCAACGCGACGTCGCAGCCGCGGGACTGAACGCCGAGCACAGCGGAGGAATTTTCTACAAGCCCCTGGCCAATTTTCAGTTCAACGGCCTGATTGGAGGTCCGCTGATCAGCGACGATTTCCTCGAAGCCTGTTATGCCCTTGGCCAGGAACGGCCGACCGAATGCGCCAGCATCTTCGTCGTCGCAAAGGCTGCAGGATGAGCATTTCAGGTCGCCGAGTACGTCTGCGAGCGCTGGAGCCGGGCGATATTCCGCTGCTGCATCGCTGGGCCAATGACCCTGCCATTTGGAGGCAGTTGGGCGGCTGGCAATTTCCCTCCAGCGAGGCGAGCACCGTGGCGTGGCTGGACGGTCTGGCGACCGACCGGTTGAATCAGCGTTTCGCGATCGAACGCTTGGAAGATGGCCTGCTGCTCGGTACGGCCAATCTCGTCGCCATAGACTGGAAGAACGGGACCGCCTTCCACGGCATGATGCTGGGCGCCGCCGAGATACAGGGCAAGGGCTATGGTCTCGATACGGTCATGACGGTCATGCGCTATGCCTTCGACGAGCTGCGGCTGGAAAGGCTGGACGGCGACATAATCGAATACAACGCCGCATCGCACCGGCTCTATGTCGGCAAATGCGGGTGGCGCGAGGAGGGCCGGCAAAGAGGCTGGCATTTCCGCGAGGGGCGTCGCTGGGACAGGATCCTCGTCGGCGTCACACGCCAGGACTATGCCGATCTAGTCGCCGAAAACCGTTACTGGGACAGCTGAGCTCGTGCATCCCTATGCGAGCCTGGCTTACGCCCACGCGCTAGGCCACGCGGGACGGCCGGTGCCCGTACCGGAGTGGGGCGTCCCGATTCTGGCGCGCTCCGTTCCTCGGGATCTCAATCCCGCCCTTGGCCACGGCGAGGATGCTATGGGCCTCTATCCCTTGACGGCGCTTGCGACGACCGCAGACTTGAGCGGCGGACTGGAGCGGTTGCGCGGCCTCGGTCTGATCTCGGTCGTTCTCGTGCCTGATCCGCTTGCCGGCCCCCCGCGGGAGCGTCTCTCGGAGACGTTCGGCTTCGTCCAGCCGTTCAAGGCCCACCTGACCATCGACCCCGCCCGCGGCCGCTACAGCCCCAGCCGTCATCATGCCGAACGCATCCGCCGCGGACATCGCCGGTGCCGAATCGACGTCGGCCCCTTGCCGCTCTGGCTCGAAGACTGGAACCGCCTCTACCGGGGTCTGGTGGCCCGCCGGGGTATCTCCGGGGTCGCCGCCTTTCCCGACGCCAGTTTCGAGGTCATGGGGAAGGATCCGGCGCTGGTGGCCTTCGCAGCCTCGGTCGGAGACCATGTCGTCGGCATGACGCTATGGTTCGCCTGCGACGGCGTCATCTACAACCACCTGACTGCGGTGGATGCGGATGGATACGCCAACGGCGCCAGTTTCGCCCTTTACGACACAGCCATCCAACATTTCGAGGGGCAGGGCGTGGTCAACCTGGGCGGAGGCGCCGGGATCGGCTCCGGAGAGGGGGGGCTCTTTGCCTTCAAAAGCGGTTTCGCCAATGGAGAGGTCATGACTTCGCTGTGCGGTGCGGTTCTCGATCCCGCGCGATATGCCGCCCTGAGCGCCGGCGTGGAGACCGGATTTTTTCCGGCTTACCGCGCTTAAGCGGTGCGGAGAGGTGGCGAGCCTGCGAATTTCAGGACGGCGTCGACGATGCGCATCATCTCTGGCCGCCCGTAACGGCCGTCCAGGGGCAAGGAAACACAACGATCGCTGAGCCGGTGGGCGGCGCCAAATTGGCCGGGAGAGGGAAGGTTCTCCCAATGGCGAGCAGCCCAGATTCGCTGGTCGGCAAGATGGGCGACGAGATCGGCTGCGTTCGAGACGACGATAGGAAAAGCCAGGGGCGCGAATTGCGGAGCCGCATCGGGCCACAGCGCAAAGGGAGCCAGATGTGCAGCGAGGCTTTCCCAGTTGCGGCGGCGGGCGTCTGCTTCGGGCTGGATTTCTACTAGATCGAGGGCGGCGAGGGTTCGATCGCTGCAACAGCGGGGCTCGGCATCGTACGCTGTCTCGCGGGCTCGGTAGTCCGGGAACCATGTGTCGGGATCCCGCCCCTCGGCGTCCGCATGCCGGCCGTCATTGGCCGTCCACAGGTCGGGCAACCCGGGCCGGGTCGGGGGAGGCGGCAGGTCTGACCCAACGAGAAGGCCGCCATCAGCCACGCCCAGCAGCTTGCGCGGACTGTAAAGCCGGATTGCCCCCGGGATGCCCGCTCCCGGGTCCAGCGCCTGGGCGCGGTCCTCGATGATCAGGAGGGAGGGAAAGTCAGAAGCCAGCATCTGGAACTGGGTCTCGGGCGGGCGGCCAAACCAGGCGATCGTCAGGACCGCATCGTCGGGCGCCAGGCCGGCGCGCACCGCCTCGACATCGCAGTTGAGTTGATCGTCCACCCCGTACCAGATCGGTTCCACTCCGGCCCTTGTCACGCCTTCGACCAGAGCGCCGCAAACATAGGCCGGCAGCCAGAGCCGTTTCACTTGGCGGGCCACAAGCAGAGCGGCGAGGGCCGCGCGGGCGGTCGCGAAAGCGCGGTTGTCGCTTTGTCCAGCCGTCCAAGCCGACCACACTGTCGTCGCGCATGACGACGAGCTGGCCCGGTCAGCCGCAGGGATAACGCTGCCGATGCCTTTGGGCGGTGTTCCCATCAGGTCGACTCTGTCCTTCCTGTTCCGTGAGGGGGAGGGAGCCGACACTGCCGCCATCGGGGAAAGGGTTGTGCGACACCCAAGGTCAACGGCCTGCAAGCGCCAAGCTCAGGGCGGCGGCGACACGCGAAATATCATCCCCGTCCATGTCGATCGCGAATGGCAGGCCCAGCACGGAACGGCTTAGGGTCTCGGTCACGGACAGATCCCCACGCGGGCACTCAGCGAAGGCCGGATTCGCGTGACAACCCCGGTCCCACCAGCGCCGGGTGTGAATGTCATGATCCTGGAGTCCGTGTTCAACGGCGTCAACCGATCCGTTCGGGAGGCCCACGGAGCACACGCTGGTGACCCAGCCGTCGCCCCAGCCCGGCTGGAACTGAACGTCAGGAAGAAAGGTCATGGCGGCCTTCATCATCAGCGCGGCGCGTAAAAACTGCAGCCGGTCGGTCTCCCAGCGGTCCAGGGCGGCCAGACCCACGGCGGCCGCATACTCGCTGAGCTTCGCATTCGTCGCCGCGATGTCCGAGAGGCGTGAGCCGCGAAAGCCGAACGTCGTTGACTGCCTGACGCGCGCCGCCAGGTCGGCGTCCGTCGTCGCCAGAAACCCACCTTCGCCGATACCGAGGACCTTGGTCGCGTGCAGGCTTACGACGGTGGGGATTTCCGCTGCGCGTGCCTGATCGAACGCGGCGGCGGCGTCCAGCACGACGGGCAAGCCGGCGTCTTCGCGCAGCGCTTTCCAAGCTTCGAGATTCGGCATGGCGCCGAAGGCGGCGACAACGATCGCGGCCGAGACCGGAGCGGGCGCCCATGCGAGGGCGTCGCGCACGGTCGCAGGTCGAAGCATCCAGTCGTTCGGGTCCACGTCGAGAAACAGGGGGGTCAGGCCGGCGGCGATCACCGCATGGGCTGTGGCGACGAAGGTGTAGGACGGAATGGCGACCAGGCTGCCCTTCGCGAGGTTCAGCGCATTTAGGGTCAGGGTCAGGGCCTGGGTTGCGTTCACGCAGGTGACCACCTTGGAACCCGCCTCGAAGCGCTCCGCAAGTCGGGATTCGAACTCCGTGAGAAGAGGGCCAAAGTTCGAATAGCTCCGGGCCGCGTCCATGCGACGCAGATACGGGAGAACAGCGTCAGCGTCGGGAAGGCGCGGACGAGCCGCTGGAATAAATCGCCGAGCGAATTCGAGGGACTGATGTTCGACGGCGATGGGGTCAGACATGTTCAGGGCTGCGCAATTTTCTCGATGAGAAGATGTTGGGCACGATTCATGCGGCGTTGGCACGCAAGGGGGTCAGCCCTCGACCGTGCGCACCAGGTTGTTTTTGATCTGCGCGGATCCGTCCGCAGCCAGATCCATCCGCGTCGTCTGCAGGAGAAGCGGGCCCCGAATGGCGGCGTTCACGGCGGTAAGTCCCCCTGCGGAAGATGACCGCCGGCTGATTAGATAACGCAACGAGATACGTTCGTGGTCGGCAGTATCCGGCTGAGTTCCATGCAGGGTGAACGGGTGCCAGAGGGCGGCAAAGCCTGTTTGACCTGTCAGAACGGTCTGTCGCACCTCCACAGACTGCCCATCCGGGCTGTCGTAGAGCCAGGTTTGCGCGTCCTTGCGCGAGAGCCCGTGCGGGAAGGTTGTCGCGCCGAGCACATGGCTGCCCTCAAGCAGGAAAAGCGGCGCGTCAGATCGGGCGACCGGATGAAGGTAAACATACAAGGTGACAAAATCCGCTTCCCGGTCTTTGAAGTCGATGATGTCCTGGTGGAAGTCGATCCCGTAAAAATAGGTCACATCCCGGTACTCGGGTTTCACATAGGGGCCCAGATTGTTGACGGGGGCGCCTTCGATGCGCGCCTTCAGCCAGTTTGGAATCGACCGGGATGGGACGCCGCAGACAATCTTGCGGTCCGTGATGACATAGTCAGGTCCAAGCACCTCTGTGAGGGCGCTCACCATACCGCGATCCTGCTCAACAAAAGCCAGCTCTGCGTCGAACCGTTCAAGAAGATTTCGCCCAGGGCGAGGGTTTACGCCGCGATACTGCGGATTGAGGTCGAAGGCTTTTTCTTCCAGGAACAGGCTCTCGTCGAACCTACGCACGGCCCTGATCTTGTTCAGCAGTGCTGTCGCGCCTGCGGGGTCCAGCGGCCAGTCGAACCGATATGCGCCATCAGAGATCAGGGCCTCTGTCACAGATGGCCCTATGCTGGTCTTCTCGGCCGCCGTGCTCATTGCCATCCCCCGTTCTTAGTCGTTTGCATGTTGTCCTGCGGCGGCGAACCGCTCGTGAGCCGCGAGCGGAAAGAGGTTCTCAATCTTGCGAGCCCTCGAAAGTTGAGGGACGTTCGGATCAAACTACCCTGATTCCGGTCCGGATCGAGCGGTTAGGGTTTCGGCGGCAAAGTCAACGGAGCGTCGACTGTATCGTCAGAGTCGTAGTGCGGCGACTTCGATTGTCGCGGCGGGTTGTTGAGACTGTATTGTCAGTTCAATAGTCGTGCATCGCAGCGGCAAATCGCGTAGCCAGGCGAGAGGATAACCCGGCCGAATCCTTTCGCGGGGACATTAAGCGCCATGACCCACGTCGAACTCGAGGTTCAGGACATCGACGCCAAAGTGGATTGGCGGCTGACCGAACGCCAACATCGTCTGCCTCATTCCGGCGCATCGTGATGCCCACGCCGGGATTGCTTGTCGTCTTCACCGAAGGCGATCGGGTCCGGGGGCTCGGCCACGTCAGTCGGTGCAGCGCATATGCGGAAGCCTGGTTGCTGAGAGGCGGACAGGTTTGCTGGATTCTGGACGGTGATGCGGTCGCTGTCGCAGCGATCGGCTCCGGGCAGGACGTGATCCAGCGTCGCTGGCAGGAGGAGGGGGAGACCCCGAGCGGTATCCGGGCGGACATCGCTCTGGTCGACAGCTATGCCGCCTCGGCCGAGGCCATGGAGACGATCGCATCCAATTCTGGCGTCACAGTCTTCATCGATGACCTGGGCTGGTCCTATCCGTCGGGCGTGGTCGTTCACCCGGCCCCCGATCGGCCGGTCTCCGAGACATCCGAACGCGAAAGGGTGCTGAACGGTCCGTCGTGGCAGCCTTTGCGTCCGCCGTTCTGGGATCTGCCGGAGCGCCTGCCCGCGCGGCCTGACGTCGAGCGGATTCTGGTGATCTTCGGCGGCGGCGACCTGCACGGGATTGGCGTGCCCATGGCCCGTTTGGCCCAGCAGGCCTACCCTGCGGGGAAGATTGATCTGGTGCTGGGCGCCGGCCAGCCAGCGCCGCCCGCGATGCCCGGCGTGTCCGTCCATCAGGCGATCGACGCCGCCGCCATGGCGTCCCTGATGCTGGCCGCGGACATCGCAATCAGCGGTGCGGGGCAGACGGTGTTCGAACTCGCCCGGTGTGGAACGCCGGCCATCTTCGTCGGAATCGCGGCCAACCAGAAGGCCAATCTCGATCACTGGCCGGCCTTGTGCGGCTATATTGTCGCGGGCGTTTGGGACGCTGCGGACCTCGAGGCGCGCGTGAAGGCGGCGATGGGTCAACTGCGGGATCCCGTCGTGCGACAGAGCATCGGCGCCAGAGCCGCAGGCGTGGTCGACGGGCAGGGCGTTCGACGCCTGTTCGATCATCTCGAACGGTCCATGGTTCAGGAGCGCGTCTGATGCGTTACGCCGACTGCCGATTGCGGCCGATGGTCGAGGGGGACCGCGCCCTCGTCCTGTCGTGGCGCAATCAGGATCGCATACGCGCCAATATGTACAGCGACCACATCATCACGGTCGACGAGCATGACCGTTGGTTTGATCGCAGCCAGGCGGACCGATCTGCCGTCTATCGCATATTTGAATACGGCGACCGGCCGGTCGGCTTCGTATCCTTCACCGAAATTGACCGGACCCATGGCCGCGCCAACTGGGCCTTCTATCTGGGAGAGACGGACACTCCGCGCGGATCGGGCGCCGCCATGGAACTGCTCGCGCTGGACGAGGCGTTCGGGCCGGTCGGAATCCGCAAACTGTGCTGCGAGGTGTTCGCCTTCAACGGCGGCGTCGTCCGGCTGCACGAGCGGTTTGGCTTCACCCGCGAAGGCTTGCTCGCGAAAGCGCGTTTAAAGGGTGGCGAGTTGCAGGATATCATCTGTATGGCGCGGTTGGCCGACGACTGGCCTTCTGATCGGGCGGCATTGATGGCGAGCGTATTCAAGGAAGATGCGGCATGAGCTTCACCTATCCGGACCATGTGTTCATGGTGGCGGAGCTTTCGGCCAACCATGGCGGTTCGCTTGAGGTTTGCCTTGAGACCGTGCGCGCCGCGGCCGCCGCCGGGGCCGACGCGATCAAGGTCCAGACCTACACGGCGGACGGGATCACGCTTGACTGCCAGACGACGCCTTTCCAGATCAACGACGGAACCCTGTGGGACGGCGCGACGCTGCACGACCTCTACCTCGAGGCTCAAACGCCGTGGGAATGGCATGCGCCGATCCAGGCGGAGGCCCATCGCCTGGGGCTGACTTTCTTCTCGTCGCCGTTCGACCTCAAGGCTGTCGATTTCCTGGACGAGATGGACGTGCCGATCTTCAAGATCGCTTCGTTCGAGATCGCGGACATCCCGCTGATCGAACATGCGGCGTCCAAGGGGCGCGCGATGATCATCTCCACCGGCATCGCCAACATGGGTGACATCGAGGAGGCGATCGCGGCCTGTCATCGGCAAGGCAACCATGACATCACCCTGCTGAAATGCACCTCGGCTTATCCGGCGCTGCCGTCGGACGCCAATCTGGCGACGATACCGGTCTGGGCGAAGACCTTCGGCGTCAGGATGGGGTTGTCGGATCACACGACCGAGAATGCGGTCGCCATCGCCGCGGTGGCGCTGGGCGCCCGGGTGATCGAGAAACACTTCATTCTCGACCGCGCCATCGGCGGGCCTGACGCCAGCTTCTCACTGACGCCGGACGATTTCGCCAGCCTGGTCAAGGGAGTCAGGATCGCTGAGCAAGCGATCGGCGGTGTCCAGTCTGGACCCACGGGCCAGGCCCTGATCAACCGCCGCTTCGGTCGATCCCTGTTTATCGCAATGGATATGAAGAAGGGGGAGGCTTTGACACCCGACAACCTTCGTTCCGTCCGCCCCGGCGACGGCCTCCACCCCCGGCATTATCGCGAGCTCCTCGGGCGCAGACTGCGGCAGGACGCTGTGAAGGGCACGCCGCTGGTCTGGTCATTGCTGGACTGACGGACCATGGGGCAATTCGGCGCCAGATGCGCCCGCAGCCCGTCCAGTTCCTCTAAGCGATCAATCACGCGCTGCTCGGCTAAGAAGGCGCTTGCACCGCCTTTTGCAGACGCAGCGAGGCCCGAAGCCCGCCTTCTGGCCGGTTGGCCAACGTCAGCTCGCCGTCCATGTCCCGCGCCAGGCGCGCCGCGATCGCCAGGCCAAGGCCCGAGCCGCCGGTCTCTCGGGAACGCGAGGTTTCCAGCCTGACGAACGGTTCCATGACGGCGGTCAGCTGGTCCTCAGGGACGCCGGGACCGGCGTCGTCAATCTGGACCACCACATGATCCCCAGCATCGACCGTTCTGATACGGGCGCTTCCCGCATAGCGGATCGCGTTGTCGATAAGATTCGCCAGGCAACGTTTGAGGCCCTGAGGACGGGCTTCAACATCACAGTCGCAGCCATCGATGAAGACGATGTCGTGGCCGGCGTCCCGCTCGTCGTCTGCAAGCGCCTCGATAAGCGCGTCAAGATCCACCACGGCGAGCGGTTCCGTGCTGGGCGTGTCGCGTGCGATCTCCAGGCCTTCGCGCGCCAAGGCCTGCATGGCCGCAAGGTCGCCCAGCAGTCGTTGTCGCAGGTCCGCATCCTCGACCTTCTCCAACCTCAGGCGCATGCGGGTCATCGGGGTCTGGATGTCATGGGTGACGGCGGCGAGAACCTGGCTCTTGGCGGCGATCGACGCCTTTAGGCGGCTTTGAAGGCTGTTCATCGCGTGGGCGGCGCGGAGCACCTCGACTGGGCCGGTCTCCGGCATCGGCGGAGCGTCCAGGGATTCCCCCAGGGCCTGGGCGCCAGCCGCCATGTGGCGAACGGGGCGTGTGGCGATGCGGGCGACGACGAGAGACAGCAGGGCGGCGGCCAGAGCCAAGGCTAGAAGGAAGCCGGGGTCGAGCAGTCTAGGACGAACAGCCTGCGGCGGGGCCCAGACGGCGATGCTTTCCCTGATCTGATCTGAACTTAGTTCGACGATCCAGCAGGTTGGCGGCCCCAGTCCCAGCGAGGCGGCCTGACTGAGGACTGCTGCCTTAGTTTGGCTGTCTCTTTCCGGCCAGCCGGGCTCGGGCTCGGCCCCGTGGCAGGCGTCGGGCGAGACGCGAGAGGCCATAGCCTGGACAGCGCCCAATCGACCATCCGCCAGCACACGATTAAGCGCCGGATCCGGCTTCAGATCGACGGCGGTGCGGGGGGGGATGCGAACGCTGGTGGCGCCACGCGCGGCCAGGTCGCGCGCTTCCGACGCGCCGATTCGCTGGCCCAGATTGACATAGGCCTGGATACGGTCGGCGGTGCGTTCAGTCTGGAAGGCGGCGATATCTGCATGCTGGCGCAGATCGGCGATACTGAGCGAAACGACCGACGCAGCGCCCGTGCCCACCAGCAACAGGAAGAAGATGCGTCCTGTCAGCGAGCCGAAAAAGGACTGGAGCCGGGTCACGACAGGCTCACCGTCGCGGCCAGAACATAGCCCTCGTTGCGGATCGTCCGGATCAGGACCGCGCCTTCGTCGCCGAACTTCTGGCGCAGACGGCTGACCTGGATATCCACGGCGCGATCGAGAACATCCTCCTGACGCACGGCGCCGAGATTGATCAGCTGTTCGCGGCTGAGTACGCGATTGGCGTAATCGACCAGAACCCGAAGCAGCCGGAACTCGGCGCCCGACAGCATCACGACCCGGCCGGCGGGGTCGTTCAGCAGGCGCTGCTCCATATCCAATGTCCATTCATTGATCGTCGCCCGCCGTGCCTCCAACGGCGCCAGATTGGCGGGCAGGGACTGGGTGCGCCGAAGGACATTGCGGATGCGCGCGATCAGCTCGCGCGGCTCGAACGGCTTGGTCAGATAGTCGTCGGCGCCCATTTCCAGGCCCAGGATCCGATCGACGGCTTCGCCGCGCGCGGTCAGCATGATGATCGGCGTCGCAGAGGTCGCCCGGATATCCCGGCACAGTTTCAGACCGTCCTCGCGAGGCAGGTTCAGGTCCAGCAGCACCAGGTCAGCAGTCCAGACGGCCATGATCTCGCGCATGCGTCCGCCGTCGCCCGCCGTCTCGACCTCGAAGCCCGCCATCGCCAGTTGTTCGGCCAGCAGGGTGCGAATGTCGCGATCGTCGTCGACCAGCAGGATGCGGGATGGAGTCTCCATCAGCGCATTATGCGCGGCCAGACGGGGAGGGGCTCGCCTCATTCGATGTCCGTTGTTCTCAAGTCGCGGTCTGACACGTTGCGACACACCTTTGCCGCCCCTCGACACACTGAGACAAGGCGGAACCTCAAATGGCCGCTAGCAGGGATACTATCGCCGTACAGAATTCAGACGCAGAGCCGACGACCATGAGCCTTGAGCCTCGCCCTTCCCATACGCGGATGCGCCAGCTGACCCGTCGGCAGAAGCTGATCGGCGGGGCTGTCGTGGTCCTGATCGTTGCGGCCCTTGCCCTGGTTGTGGTTCGGTCGCTCGGGACGGAGACGACGCCGGGCGCCGGCGGGCCTGGCGGCGGGCCGGGCGGTCCCGGCGGCGGGCCTCGGACTGCCGCCAGCACGGTCGGCGTCGCCATGGCGACGACGGCGGACGTCCCCGTGATGCTGGATGCGATCGGCACCGTCGTGCCGGCCGGCCTGGTCACCGTCCGGCCGCAGGTGTCCGGCGTCATTTCGGAGATCTATTTCACCGAGGGGCAGATGGTCCGCAAAGGCCAGGTGCTGGCCCAGATCGATCCCCGGCCCTTCCAGGCCGCCCTGACCCAGGCCCAGGGGCAGTTGCAGCAGAACCAGGCCCAACTGACGGCGGCGCGCGTCACCCTGGCGCGTTACGAGACCCTGCTTCAGCAGGACTCGATCGCGACCCAGGAGGTCGATACCCAAAGGGCCCTGGTCGAGCAGTTGGAAGGGGCCGTCACGGCCTATCGCGGGGCGGTGCAGACGGCTCAGCTGAACCTCGGCTACGCCCGCATCGTCGCCCCCGCCAGCGGACGCATCGGTCTGCGCGTCATCGACGCCGGCAACTATATTGCGGCGGGCGATTCCTCCGGCCTGGCCGTCATCACGACCCTGAGCCCCATCGACGTCGAATTCACCGTACCCCAGGCCCAGATCGCCGCCATTCAGCAGCGGGCCTATTCCGGCGCCCGTCTTCCGGTGCTCGCCCTGGATACGACGCGGGAGAAGACGCTGGACACGGGCGTCTTCTCTACCCTGGACAATCAGGTCAGCACGACGACGGGGACGGTGCGCGGCAAGGCGCGCTTCCCCAACGCCTCCGGAGCCCTGTTCCCCAGCCAGTTCGTCAATATCCGCATGACCCTGGACACGCTGCGCGACGCCGTCACCGTGCCCTCGACTGCGGTGCGTCAGAATGAAAAGACCTCCTTCGTCTGGGTGGTCGGCGCCGACAGCACCGTGTCGCAGCGCCCGGTCGTGACCGGCGTGGCGACCACCACCACCGTCGTCATCACATCGGGGTTGAAAGCCGGCGAGAAGGTGATCACCGAGGGCGGCGACCGTTTGACGGAAGGCGGCAAGGTCGCCGTCGCCGGTCAGGCCCGTCCGCAGCGCCAGGGCGGTGGTCAGCGTCCGAGCCAGGGACGCTGATCGAATGAACCCCTCCCGTCCGTTCATCCAGCGGCCGGTCGCGACCTCGCTGTTCATGCTGGCCATCGTGCTGGCGGGCCTGGTCGGCTTCCGCCTGCTGCCGCTCTCGGCTCTGCCCGAGGTCGACTATCCCACCATCCAGGTTCAGACCCTCTATCCCGGCGCCAGCCCGGAGGTGATGAGCCAGACCGTCACAGCCCCGCTGGAACAGCAGCTCGGCGAAATGGCCGGGCTGGAGCGGATGAGCTCGATCAGTTCGGCCGGCGCCTCGGTCATCACCCTGCAGTTCGGCCTGTCCGAGACGCTGGATGTGGCCGAGCAGGAGGTTCAGGCGGCGATCAACGCCGCCGACGCCCTGCTGCCCGCCGACCTGCCGGCGCCGCCGGTCTACGCCAAGATCAATCCGGCCGATGCGCCGGTGCTCACCATCGCCGTTACCTCCGACACCCTGCCGCTGACCGAGGTGCAGGACCTGGTCAATACCCGGCTGGCGCAGAAGATCAGTCAGACCTCAGGCGTGGGCCTGGTCTCGCTCAGCGGCGGCCAAAAGCCGGCGATCCGCATCCAGGTCGACGTTCAGCGACTGGCCTCCTACGGCATCACCCTGGAGGAGATGCGGACGGCGATCGAGGCCTCCAACGCCAATGGCGCAAAGGGCAGTTTCGACGGGCCGACCCGGTCCTATACGATCAACGCCAACGACCAACTGCTGACGGTCGCCGACTATGAAAACCTGATCATCGACTATGTCGACGGCGCGCCGGTGCGGCTCAAGGATGTCGCCAAGGTCGTGAACGGGGCCGAAAACTCGCGCCTCGCGGCCTGGGCCAACGAAAAGCCGGCCATCCTGCTCAGCGTTCAGCGCCAGCCCGGCGCCAACGTCATCTCGACCGTCGACGCCATCAAGGCGCGTCTGCCTGAGCTTCAGGCCCAACTCCCAGCCTCCCTTGATATGACGGTCCTGACCGACCGCACGACCGGCATCCGCTCGTCGGTGCACCACGTCGAGATCGAGCTGCTGTTGGCCATCGTCGGCGTGGTGCTGGTGATCTTCCTGTTCGTGCACAGCCTTCGCGCCACCCTGATCGCCAGCCTGGCGGTGCCGATCTCGCTGATCGGCGCGTGCGGGGCCATGTATCTGCTGGGCTACAGCCTCAACAATCTCAGCCTGATGGCCCTGACCATCGCGACCGGCTTCGTCGTCGACGACGCCATCGTCATGATCGAGAACATTTCGCGCCATCTGGAAAAGGGCGAGAAGCCGATGCAGGCGGCGCTGAAGGGCGCCAAGGAGATCGGCTTCACCATCATCTCGCTGACGGTGTCGCTGGTGGCGGTGCTGATCCCGCTGTTGTTCATGGGCGACGTCGTCGGGCGGCTGTTCCGAGAGTTCGCCGTCACCCTGGCCATCACCATACTGATTTCGGCGGTGGTGTCCCTGACCCTCACCCCGATGCTTTCGGCGCGCTGGCTGAAGACCCATCCCGAGGCCGAGGTGAAGGGGATCAGCAAACATGCCCAGCGCGTCTTCGAGAAGGTCGAAGCCTGGTACGAGAAGGCCCTGGTCTGGGTGCTGGACCGCCAGAAGGCGACGCTGGTGGCAGCGCTGGGCACCATGGTCCTGACCGGCCTTCTGGTTCTGGTCATTCCCAAGGGGCTGTTCCCGACCCAGGACACCGGCCAACTGCTGGCGCGGGTCGAGGCCACCAGTTCGGTCTCCTTCGCCCGAATGACCGACCTTCAGCAGCAGGCGGCCGCCGCTATACTGGCCGACCCGGCCGTTGAATCCCTCAGTTCCACGGTCGGCGTCGATGGATCGAGCACGTCAGCCCTGAACGTCGGCCAGATGACGATCAATCTGAAGTCCGACCACGGCTCGCAGCAGAAGGTCATGGAACGACTGAAGGCCGAGGTCGCCGAAATCGCGGGCCTGCGCCTGTTTGCCCAGCCGACCCAGGACCTGACCATCGACACCGAGACGGGGGCGACCCAGTATCGGCTGTCGGTCGAGGGGGCGGATACGCCGACGGTCAACGCCTGGGCCGGCAAGATCGCCGCGGCCATGGCCGAACAGCCCAAGCTGCGGAACATCTATAACGCCGCCGAAGCGACGACCCCGGCGGCCCAGATCTCGATCGACCGCGACACGGCCGCCCGCCTGTCGATCACCGCCTCCGAGGTCGATGAGGCGCTTTACAGCGCCTTCGGCCAGCGGATCGTCTCGACCATCTTCACCGAGACCAGCCAGTACCGCGTGATCCTGGAGGCCGATCCCGGCATCCTGACCACGCCGCAATCCCTGGCCCAGTTGAACCTCCAGGCGTCCGGGGGCGCGACCCCTCTGGGCGCCTTCGCGTCGATCGCCGAGAAGGAGGCGCCGACCCAGGTCACGCGCGTGGCACAGTTCCCGGCCGCCACCATCGGCTTCGACGCCGCGCCGGGTGTGTCGCTGGGCGCCGCCGTCAGCCAGGTTAGCGCCGCCCTCAAGGCCGCCAAAGTTCCGGCCAGCGTGACGACCAGCTTCCAGGGCGCGGCCGGGTCGTTCGAGGGATCCCTGTCCAACCAGATGTGGCTGATCCTGGCGGCGGTGGTGTGCGTCTACATCGTGCTGGGCGTGCTGTACGAAAGCTACGTCCACCCGCTGACCATCCTGTCCACCCTGCCTTCGGCGGGGGTGGGGGCGCTGTTCGCCCTGTGGATCACCGGCAATGACCTGGGCGTCATCGGCATCATCGGCCTGATCCTGCTGATCGGGATCGTGAAGAAGAACGCGATCATGATGATCGACTTCGCCATCGACGCCGAACGGACCCAGGGCAAGTCGGCGCGCGAGGCCATTTTCCAGGCCGCCATCCTGCGTTTCCGGCCGATCCTGATGACCACCATGGCGGCCCTGCTGTCGGCCGTGCCCCTGATGCTGGGCATGGGGGAGGGCGCCGAACTGCGCCGTCCGCTGGGCATCGCCATCTTCGGCGGTCTGCTGGTAAGTCAGCTGCTGACGGTCTTCACAACGCCGGTCATCTATCTGGCCTTTGACCGGCTGGCTCCGGCAGGTCGCAGAACGGGCGCGGCGGGCGCGGGCGAGGGCGATGAGCCGGCGGCGACCGTCGATCCGGAGCCGGTCCGGTGAACCTGTCAGAACCCTTCATCCGCCGGCCGATCGCCACGGTGCTGCTCAGCCTGGGTATCGCCCTGGCCGGGGTCGCGGCCTTCTTCGTCCTGCCTATCGCCCCCCTGCCGCAGGTCGATTTTCCCACGATCTCCGTTCAGGCGAGCCTGTCCGGAGCCAGTCCCAGCACCATGGCCTCCAGCGTCGCCACGCCGCTGGAGCGCCGGCTAGGCGTGATCTCGGATGTCAACGAGATGACGTCACAGAGCTCGACCGGATCGACCCGGATCAATCTGCAGTTCAACCTGAACCGCGACATCGACGGCGCCGCGCGCGAGGTTCAGGCCGCCATCAATGCCGCTCGCGCCGACCTGCCCGCGACCCTGCGCAGCAACCCGACCTATTCCAAGGTCAATCCGTCCAGCGCCCCGGTCATCATCATGGCCCTGACCTCGGACACCAAGACGCCGGGCGAAATCTATGACGCGGTGTCCAATGTCGTCACCCAGCGCGTGGCCCAGGTGGACGGGGTCGGCGAGGTCGAGATCGGCGGCGGCTCCCTGCCGGCGGTGCGGGTGCAGGTCAATCCGTTCCAGCTGAATCACTATGGCGTCAGTCTGGAGGACGTGCGCGCCTCTATCGAGGCCGCCAACGCCGACCGACCCAAGGGGACGGTCGAGGGCGAGGGACGGCGGTTCCAGATCTACACCGACGCCGCCGGCAAGACGGCGGCCGACTACGCCAGCCTGATCGTGGCCTGGCGCGACAACGCCGGCATCCGTCTGTCCGATGTCGCTGAGGTGACCGACAGCGTATCGGACACCCGCACCCTGGGCCTGTTCAACGGCAAGCCGGCGATCATCATCCTGATCACCACCGAGCCCGGGGCCAACATCATCAATACGGTCGACGCCGTTCGCGCCGTCGTTCCCGAGCTTCAGGCCCAGCTGCCGGGCGACATCAAGATCCAGGTCGCCTCGGACCGCACCAATTCGATCCGGGCGTCTCTGCACGAGATCGAGGTGACCCTGGTGGTGTCGCTGATCCTGGTGGTGCTGGTGGTCTCGGTCTTCCTGCGCAGCGCGCGGGCGACCTTCATCCCGACCGTGGCGACGGTGGTGTCCCTGCTGGGCACCTTCGGCGTCATGTATCTGATGGGCTTTTCGCTGAACAACCTCAGCCTGATGGCCATCACCGTGGCGACGGGCTTTGTCGTTGATGACGCCATCGTGGTTCTGGAGAACACCCAGCGCCATATCGAGGCGGGGATGGAGCGGTTCAAGGCGGCCCTGCTGGGCGCGCGCGAGGTCGGCTTCACCGTTCTGTCGATCAGCGTCTCCCTGGTGGCGGTCTTCATTCCCCTGCTGTTCATGGGCGGTCAGAGCGGGCGGCTGTTCCGCGAGTTCGCTGTGACCCTGTCGGCGGCGGTGCTGATCTCGTTGGTCATTTCCCTGACCCTGACGCCGATGATGTGCGCCTATCTGCTGAAGCCGCGCGAGGAAGGCCATCGCGAGGGCCCGGTGGGCCGTTGGCTGGAGGCGGGGTTCACGAAGCTTCAGAACGGTTACTCCTGGTGCCTGGACTGGGCCTTGCAGTCCAAGCGGATCGTGGTTCTGTCGTTGGCGGCGGTGATCGGGCTGACGGCCTATCTGTATGTCGTCGTCCCCAAGGGCTATTTCCCGCAGCAGGATACGGGTCAGTTGATGGCCGGGGTCCGCGCCGACGAGAGCGTCTCCTTCCAGTCCATGTCCTCCAAGCTGAGGAAGGTGGTCGCCATCATCGACGCCGATCCGTCGGTCGACACTGTCGTCGGCTTTACCGGCGGCGCGCGGTCGGGCGGCGCCTTCATGTTCGTCAATCTGAAGCCTCTCGCCGAGCGCGATGGGGAGAAGAGCGCCGCCGTCATCGCCCGTCTGCGTCCGAAGCTGGAAGCCGTCGAAGGGATCAGCATCTTCCTGAACCCCGTCCAGGATTTGCGTATGGGCGGGCGGTCGTCGAACTCGACCTACCAGTACACTCTGATCAGCGATTCCAGCGCCGATCTGCGCCAATGGGCCCAGAAGCTGGAAACCGAGATGAAGACCCTGCCCGAGCTGATCGACGTCGACAGCGATCTGGCCCAGAACGGGGTCGAGACCTACCTCACCATCGACCGCGACGTCGCCGCCCGCCTGGGCGTCACCCCCCGCGCCATCGACAACAGCCTCTACAACGCCTTCGGCCAGCGGCAGGTGGCGACCATCTACGAGGACATCAACCAGTATTCCGTCATCCTGGAATGGCTGCCGCAGTTCGCCCAGGGCCCGGAGGCGCTGGCGGATATTCACGTGCCGACGTCGTCTGCGAGCGACGCGGCGGAGACCAGCGTCACCAATCCGGCGTTGAAAAATCCGTCGACCGGAAACGCCCTGGCGACAAAGGTCACGCCTATGACGCCTCTTTCGGTCGTGGCCGCCGTCAACCAGGCCCCGACCGCGACGACGGTGAATCACCAGAACGGCGAACTGGCGACGACCGTCTCATTCAACCTGGCCGAGGGCGTCTCCCTGTCCCAGGCCCAGGCGGCTGTGACCGCGGCGGCCGAGCGTATCGGCATGCCGATTAGCGTACGCGGCGCCTTTGCGGGACAGGCGGCCCAGGCCCAGGCGCAGAACCAGGAGCAGCCTCTGCTGATCCTCGCCGCCTTGGTGTCCATCTATCTGGTGCTGGGCATCCTGTACGAGAGCACCATCCACCCCGTCACCGTCCTGTCGACCCTGCCGGCGGCGGGGGTCGGCGCGGTCCTGGCTCTGATGCTGTTCGGCATGGAGTTCACCATCATTGCCCTGATCGGGGTCTTCCTGCTGCTGGGCATCGTCAAGAAGAACGCCATTCTGATCATCGACTTCGCCCTGGACGCCCAGCGCTCACGCGGGCTGACGGCGGTCGAGGCGGTCCGCGAGGCGTCGCTGCTGCGGTTCCGGCCGATCCTGATGACGACCCTGGCCGCCGGCCTGGGCGTCCTGCCCCTCGCCATCGGCTTCGGCGAGGGCTCCGAGCTGCGTCAGCCGCTGGGAATCACCATCATCGGCGGGCTGATCGCCAGCCAGATCATGACCCTGATCACCACGCCGGTGGTCTATGTCTATCTCGACAAGCTGCGAAGAAAAACGGGCGACGAGCGCGCCCTGGCCCGCGGCATCGAAACGGAGTCTTCCCCCGCATGAGACCCTATGCCCCCCTTCTGTTGACCGCCGCCCTGTTGGCTTCGGCCTGCGCGGTCGGACCGGACTATGGTGTTCCCGCCACCCCGGCCGTGACCGCCTTCAAGGCGCCGGAAGGCTGGCGCGTCGCCCAGCCGTCGGACGCGCTGGACCGGGGCGACTGGTGGACCCTGTTCGGGGACGAGACCCTGAACGCCCTGGCCGTGCGCGCCGAGACGGCGAACCAGACCGTCGCCGCCGCTGAAGCCGCCTATCGGCAGGCGCGGGCCGCCACGCGTGAAACCCGGGCCAGCCTGTTTCCCAGCGTCGCCCTAGACGGATCGGGCACGACTTCGGGGGCCTCGGGCGGCGCCGACAGCGACACCTACCAGGTCAACATAGGCGCGTCCTGGGAACCGGATTTCTGGGGCCGCATCCGCCGCTCGGTCGAGGCGAACGACGCTTCGGCCGAGAGCAGCGCGGCCGATCTGGCCAGCGCCCATCTGTCGATCCAGGGTGAACTGGCGGTCAGCTATCTGAGCCTGCGCGAAGCTGACGCCGAACTCGCCCTGCTGGACCGCACCATCGCGGGCTATGAGCGGGCGCTGGAGATCACCCGCAACCGCTATGAAGCCGGCATCGCGCCACGCACCGACGTGCTGCAGGCCGAGACCACCCTGGCCAGCGCTCGTTCCGAGCGGATCGGTCTGGAGCGGACCCGCGCCACCTATGAGAACGCCATCGCCGTCCTGGTGGGCGAACCGGCCAGCACCTTCAGCCTGGCGGCGGCCGACTGGACCCCGACCGTGCCGGACGTGCCGGTGGGGCTGCCGTCCGCCTTGCTGGAGCGCCGGCCTGACATCGCCTCGGCCGAGCGGGCGGTCGCGGCCGCCAACGCCCAGATCGGGGTTCAGCAGTCGGCCTTCTTCCCCACCGTGTCCCTGACGGGATCAACCGGCCAGACCGCCTCCAGCCTGGGCGACCTGTTCGAGAGTTCCGCCAACGTCTGGTCGCTGGGCCTGGGTCTGGCCCAGACCGTCTTCGACGCCGGAGCGCGCGGGGCGGCGGTCGAGCAGGCGAGGGCGTCCTATGACGCCGCCGTCGCCGCCTATCGTCAGACAGTGCTGGAGGCCTTCCAGGATGTCGAAAACCAGTTGACGGCCACCGACGTGCTGCGTCGCCAGTATGCGGAGCTCGAGACCGCCTCCCGCGCTGCGGACCAGACCGAGGCCATGATCCTGAACCAGTACCGCGTCGGCACGATCGCCTACACTGACGTGGTGACGGCCCAGGTTTCCGCCCTCAGCGCACGGCGGGCCCTGCTGCAGGCCGCGGTCGACCGCCAGACGACGGCCGTGGCCCTTATTCAGGCCGTTGGCGGCGGGTGGCGTCTATAGTTTTGAACATGAAGATCGTTCAGCTGGGACCTTTGAAGCGCTGCCGGAGTAATCGAACTGCGCCTCGATATTAGGTCCTTCGACGCCCCTGATTTGGCCCGGGCGACTCAAATGATGTCGCGATCACGGGCTTTTTAAGCCGTTCAATTTCTTCGTGTTTCGAAGATGCTGACGTCAGATCGGCGTCATGATCGGTCGCTTGGCCTCAGGGCGCCGAGCTCCGCACAATCAGTTGCGGCGCGAAAATCCTCGATGGCGCGTCTTCACCCGCCATTCGTCTCAGCAGGATGTCCACCATGGCCTCGGCCCCGCCCGCGATATCCTGCCTGACCGTCGTCAGGGGCGGTGTGGCGTGGATGGCGATCTCCAGGTCGTCGTAACCCACGACGGCGATGTCGCCCGGGGCGGACAAGCCGTGTTCGTTCAGGGCGCGCAGCGTCGCCAGGGCGATAATGTCGGTTGCGGCGACCACGCCATCGATGGTGTCGTCGGCGTCGAGAAAGCCGCGAATGGTCTCGTAGGCGGTCTGGGGGGTCAGATGGACGGGCAGGGCGTGGGCGGGCGCGGCGACCCCGGCCGCAGCATGCGCATCGAGAAAGCCTTGGTAGCGTTGTCCGAGTTCCGGATAATCTGGATTGCCGAAGAAGGCGAGCCGTCTACGACCGCCGTCCAAAAGATGTCGCGTGGCCATCTCTCCGCCCAGGCGATTATCCGTGCCGACGACAGTCTGGGTGAAACCCGCGAATTCCGCGCCCCAGACAACCAGGGGCCGATACCGATTCGCCACCTTTTCTATGACGCTCATCTGGTCCGATTGACCGATCACGATGACGCCGTCGACGCGGCCGCATTCCGCGATTTCGGACAACCAATTTTCGCCGCGGGGAATGACGCGGGACAAGAGCAGATCATAGCCCCGCGCCGTCAGGGCGTCGGCCAGATGCCCCAGCAGGGTGATGAAGAAGGGATCCGAAACAGGTTGTCCCACCTCGTGCCCGAGCGGCAGCACCACTCCTACGGCGTGCGAGCGGCCGGTTCGCAGATTTCGGCCCACGACATTGGGCCGGTAGCCGTGTTCCAGCGCGAGGGCGGCGACACGCTCTCGGGTCGAAGCCTTGATGACAGGATTGCCGGCGAGGGCGCGTGACACGGTCGAAGTGGACAGGCCGGCCAGACGGGCGAGGTCGGCCAGGGTCGCAACAGGTTTCACCTCGGTGGTCATGAATGTCGAATGGCCCGCCCGCGACAGGAAATCAACGGCATGCGGCGCCCCATTGCGCCCGGCCGCCAAGCCGCGTAGAAAAACGGCAAGAGCCGCAATCGATTGCAATGTGGCCGCCGGAGGACTTTATGCAGATATCCCGACGTGCATTGCACGCTGGCTTGGCCGGCGGCGTCTTGGCGAGCTTAGCCGGTGGGCGGTCCTTTGCCGCCGCGAAAAGTGCGGATCGATCTGGAGCGCACGACCCGCTGGCCCTCGTCGATCCCGAACTGCGGGCAAGCGCGGCCGCTCAGTTGGCGCAGCCCCTGCCGATGCTGACCGTCGCCGGTCTGCCGGCCCTGCGCGCGTCCTGGGCGGCGCCCGAGCCCCTGGCGTCCCCGGCCCCGGCGGTCGATGAGCGGTTTATTCCGGGCCTCGCCGGCCAGCCTGAGGTGGCTGTTCAGGTCATAGGCGGCCGGAAGGACGGGCGCGCGCGGCCCGCCATCCTTCACATCCACGGGGGCGGGTTCATATCCGGGCGGGCGCGTAACCTTACGCCCTTCTGCCAGGACCTGGCTGCGCGCTTCGACTGTCTGGTCGTGAACGTGGATTATAGGCTGTCGCCTGAGACTGCCTATCCGGGGGCGGTGCAAGACAACTACGCGGCGCTGAAGTGGCTCTACGACAACGCGACTGAGTTGGGCGTGGATCGCAGCCGCATCGCCGTGATGGGCGAAAGCGCCGGCGGCGGACACGCGGCGCTTGTCGCCATCGCCGCGCGGGACCGCGGCGAGATTTCGCTCTGCCTGCAGGTGCTGCTCTATCCGATGCTGGACGACCGGACGGGCAGTCGCGAGGCCCTTCCGCCTCATATCGGGGCGATCGGCTGGACCGCAGCCGCCAATGCTTTCGGCTGGACCGCCTTCCTCGGGGTTCCGGCGGGCTCGGCGCGGGTTCCGGCCGGCGCGGTTCCCGCGCGCGTCGAGGACCTGCGGGGGCTTGCCCCGGCCTTTATCGGGGTCGGAGCCATCGATCTGTTCGTCGACGAGGACATCGAATACGCCCGACGTCTTATCGCCGCGGGGACGCCGACGACGCTTGTCGTGGCGCCCGGCGCCTATCACGCCTTCGATTTCGTCGTGCCTGAGGCGAGGGTGTCGCGCGATTTCACACAGGCATGGCGGACGGCGCTGGCGACAGCCTTTGCCGAGCCGGTGCCCGCGTGAGCCGTCCCTTTGCGATCGACCGTCGTCGTCTCCTGGCCGCAGCCGGTGTCGGCGTTCTGGCGGCGCCCGCCGCACGCGCCGACGACGCTTCGCCTCCCCTCTCGCCTCTGGGGCCGCTTCCTGCCGCCTGGGGTCGAGCGCAAACCTTGCCGCTTTGGCCAGATGGCGCGCCGCAAACCGGTTTTCAGGCGACCCCTGCGCCCAGTGACTTCCCGCCCGGCTTCTTCAGAAATGTCGCAGAGCCGTTTCTGAAGGTCTTTCGTCCCGCCCGTCCCAATGGTCGCGCGATCCTCGTCACCCCGGGCGGCGCCTACGCCTTCGTCGTCGGCACGCATGAGGGCGCCGCCACCGCCCAGGCCTTCGCGGATCTGGGCTACGTCGTCTTCGTCCTGATCTACCGTCTGCCGGGCGAGGGTTGGTCAGATCGGTGGAACGTCCCTTTGCAAGACGCGCAGCGGGCGATGCGGCTGATCCGCGCCCGCGCCGGAGCGTTCGGCATTTCGCCGGAGCGGGTGGCGGTGCTGGGCTATTCGGCCGGCGGCCACCTGGCGGCCTCGCTCGGCGTCGACTACGCCCCAGGCCTCTATCCGCCTCGTGACGCGATTGATGCGGTTGACGCCCGGCCTTCGGCTATTGGGCTGATCTACCCGGTGATCACCCTGGCCGCCCCGCTGACCAATCCCCAGACCGCTCTATCCCTGCTCGGCGAGGCTCCGACCGAAGACCATGTCCTGCTGCGGTCGCCGCAAAGACATGTGGACGCCCAGACGCCGCCGACCTTCCTGGTCCATGCGCTGGACGATACGGCCGTGCCGCCCGAAAATTCTCTGATGATGCTGGAGGCCTGCCGGGGGGCGGGCGTCAAGGTCGAGGCGCATCTGTTCCAGGAGGGCGGACACGGATTCGGTCTGGGGGCGTCGGGCGCGCCCGCGAGCCAGTGGCCGATCCTGTTCCAGGCTTGGCTGGACCGGCTCTTCTCTGACGGCTGAACGACGCCCGCCCTGGGGCGTCCGCGCCCCGTCCGGCGCTGTCCACAGAACATATTCAACAGGCGCGGTCTCGCGCAGCGAGGGGATCTTCATGACCGGCGCGTACAAGCCCAACCTGCCGTTCTGGCGCATCATCGAGATGAACATCGGGTTTCTCGGCCTGCAGTTCAGTTTCGGTCTGCAGCAGGCCAATATGGCGCCCATCTATTCCTACCTCGGCGCTGACGAGGCCAGCATTCCGCTCCTGCAGCTGGCCGGGCCTCTGACCGGACTGCTGATTCAGCCGATCATCGGGGCGATGAGCGACCGGACGGACTCGCGATGGGGACGACGGACGCCCTATTTCCTGGTCGGCGCCGTCCTGTGCGCGATCGGCCTGTTCTACATGCCGCTCAGTCCGACCATTCTGGCCGCGGTCAGCATGTTGTGGATCCTCGACGCAGGCAACAACATCACGATGGAGCCGTATCGCGCCTATGTCAGCGATCGTCTGAACACGCATCAGAGACGGCTCGGCTTCCTGTCGCAGAGCGCCTTCACAGGGCTCGGCCAGATGCTGGCCTATCTGTCGCCGTCGATCCTGGTGAATCTGCTCGGGTTCGATATCAACGCGGTGGATTCCCACAATATCCCGATCATCACGCGGATCGCCTTTACGGTCGGGGCCGTCCTGTCTTTCGGCACCATCCTTTGGTCGATCATCCGGGTGCCGGAGTTGCCCCTCACCCCGGCCGAGCGGGCGGCGATCAAGGCCCGGCCGCTGACGCCCATCGGGACCCTTGTGGAAATCTGGGACGCCATCCGCGACATGCCGTTGACGATGCGAAAGCTGGCGTTGATGAGCCTTTTCCAGTGGTACGCGATGTTCGCCTACTGGAACTACGTCATCTATTCCATCAGCCGTTCGGTCTATGGGCAGTCGGATCCGCTATCCGAGGGCTTCCGGCGGGCTGTGTTGGACAATGGCGAGATGGGCGGCTTCTACAACGGCGTCGCCTTTGTCGCCGCCTTCGCCCTGGTGCCGTTGGCCCGGCGTTGGGGCGCGGCGACCACCCATGCCGTCTGCCTGGTGGTCGCGGGCCTCGGCATGTTCGCTATCCCCCATATCACCGACAAGGTCTGGCTTTTCGTGCCGGCGATAGGCGTGGGCCTGGGGTGGGCGAGCGTCATGGGCAACCCCTACATCATCCTGTCGAACGCCATCCCTCCGGAGCGGACGGGCGTCTATATGGGCATATTCAACATGATGATCGTGACGCCCATGTTGTTGAACGCGGTCACCATGCCTCTGTATTTCAACAGCTTGCTGCAAGGCGATGCGCGCAATGTATTGATGTTGTGCGGCGTGCTGATGGCGGCTGCGGCGGTGTGCGTGTTGTGGGCGCGCGACCCCAAGGGGGAAGCGGCTGCGCCGGTCACAGCGACGACCTAGCCGGTCGTACAGATCCGGCGCCGTTTAGGCGTCAGCGCGCTGACGAAGTTGCGTCGGGGAGCAGAAACGCGAGAGCCTCATCCAGTCGGTCGCGCCAGGCGGCTTCGTTGTGGCCGACGCCTGGGAAGGTGTGAACGGCGAGATCGTGATCCAGTCGATAGCCGAGAACGATCATGGCTTCGATCAAAGCGCGGTGTGACGGGCCGTAGAAGCGGTCGATGTCGAGTTCGCTACGATCAAGCCAGAAGCGGTGGCGGCCGGCGGCCGGAAGATCAGCGAGGGCGAAGGCCCCGACGGCGGCGGCCACCTGTTCAGCGAACCCCTTCGGCATCGCCTCCGTCTCATCGACGGGGAGGAGACTGAGATGCGCCGACAGGGCCGCAGCGCCCGCGAAGACGTCGGGGTGGCGGGCCAGCAGTTCAATCGCCGCCACGCCGCCCATGGAGGCGCCCGCGACGAAGGTGGTCGCCGGGCCGGGCAGGGTGGCGAAGGCCGCGTCGACAAAGGGCTTGATCCGGTGGACGACGAGCTCTGCATAGGCGGACGATTGCGCAGACCCGTCCCAGGCGGTCTCCACGGCGTCGCGGGCCGAAACCGGCGCGCGGTCCAGGATCAAGGCGGGCGCATATTCAAGGAAGCGTTCCGACGAGCAGGCGACGCCCACCGCCATAACCGGCGGAATACGTCCGGCGTCGATCAGCCGGGACAGGCTGGCGTCGATTTCCCAGGCGGCGCCGAACGGCACGCGCCGGGCGTCGAACAGGTTCTGGCCGTCCTGGACATAAAGCACCGGCAGTGGGCGGTCCCGATCAACCCCGTCGGGACGCCAGGCGAACAGCTCGCGTCGCGCGAGGGGGGCGCAAGGGAAGTCGCTTGCGACGAACAGCCGACCGCGCCCTGATGGGGGATCGACTTCGGTCAGGGCGACGTCGCGATGTGGCGGATGCGCGGGCATTGGGGAGACGCGCCTCCGATCAGCGCCCTAGCCGACGGTCAAAGAAGCGCAGCATGACGTCATAGGCTTGGCGCGATTCCGGGATGTCGGCATTGTAGAAGAAGCCGTGGAACAGGCCTTCCCAGACATGGAGCTCGGCGTCTACGCCCAGCCGCACCAGCTGGGTATGTGTGTAGACGGCCGAACTCAGCTCGAACCCGCGGGTGCCGGTAATGATCAAGGTGGGAGGGAATTCCCGCATCACGGCGTCAGAGACGGCCGGCGCAACGAGGGGGTCCTTCGGATCGGTTCCGACCAGATAGGGCAGGAGTGTCCTGTCGGGATCGGCCGGACCAGGCCAGGGCGCCGGCGGGCGAGCGTCGCCGATGGGGCCGTTGACATAGTCGGCGTCACCGCCAAAGCCGGCAGCCGACAGGGTGGATCCGGCGCAAAAGACCCCGATGGCGCCGGGACGCGGCAGGTCGTGAGCCTGGAACCAGGCGACGGACATGGCCGTCAGCATGCCGCCGGCCGAACAGCCATAGATGCCGATATTCTCCGCCGGATAGGTCTTCAGAAGCTCGCGATAGACGGCGGCGACATCTTCGCTGGCGGCAGGAAAATGGTGTTGAGGCGCTTGCCGGTAATCGACCGCAACCACGCGAATGCGGCCCAGAGCGGTCAACGGCATGGATTCCAGTTCGGCGCAGCCGGGGAAGCAGGCCATGAAGCCGCCCCCGTGGAGATTGATCAGAACCCTGTTCTGGTTCTCTGACGCGATCCCGGCCTTGGGCGTGTAATCATAAACGTGGACGCCGCCGAGCCTTGTGTCCTGGCGCTCATAGGCGAATTGCGCTTTCTGACTGGCCAGGTAGGGCTGCATGAAGACGGGAACCCCGTCCTTCTCCATCAGCAGCTCGGGCTGCTGCATCTGTTTCAGGTGCTCGGCCACATAGGCCTGAGCCTGGGGGCTGAGCAGGCGCGATACCGGTACGGCCATCGCAGGCGCATGAACCGTTCCGTCCGCATCGACAACGACGGGTGCGGGCTCGCGCGGCGCGGCGTCCTGGGCCATCGAAGGCCTGCCCGTCGACAAGGGAATAAGCAGGGCTGCCGCCATGCACGCCAGTCGCCACGTCTTCATAGTCTTCTCCCCTTTATGTATCGACGCTTCAGCGCCGACTGTTGCGGCGACGGACCCTGTCGGGCCCTAACCGCAATCGTTTGCATGCCTGATGGTGAGGGCAAGTCGCGGAGGAGGCAAGGCCGAATTATGGATAAGCTTGTCCGTCAGCACCTAAAAGGCAATCGATTGCGAGATTAGTAAAAACGACTTGCAATCGATTGCGAAGCGGGTAGCTTTCCCCAGCAGAACGGCACAAGCCGACGCGCGGGGAGGTCCGCATGAGGATTCGCAGACGGGACATGGCCTTTGGGCTGGCGACGGCGGCCATGCTGGCGGGTCGCGCATCGCCCGTGCGCGCGGACGGCGTCGATCCGGCGCTATTGGCGCGTGTCGACCCGGAACTGCGCGCGGGAGCGCAGACCCTTCTGAGCCGGCCTCCGCTGACCTGGGCGCGGGACCAACTTCCCGCCTTACGCGCCGTGCCGCCCCTGGAGACACCCGTTTCGACCGCTTCGGCGGCCGTGGAGCGCTTGAAGGCGCCGGGCCGACCGGGCCACCCGGACGTGGCGTTCGAGCTCATCGGTCGCCGCGAAGGCCGACGAAACCGCCCGGCCATTATTCATATCCACGGCGGGGGCTTTATCCTCGGTCGGGCTTCGGATTCCACCGCCTTGTGCCAGAGCCTCGCGGATGAGTTCGACTGCGTCGTCGCCAATGTCGACTACCGGCTTGCCCCCGAGACGACCTTCCCGGGCCCCATGGAGGATTGCTACGCGGTTTTGGCCTGGGTCCATGATCAGGCAGACTCCCTGGGGGTAGACCCGGGGCGGGTGGCGGTGATGGGCGCGAGCGCGGGCGGTGGATTGGCGGCCATGGTTGCGATCGCGGCCCGTGATCGCGGCGCCCACCCCCTCTGTTATCAGGTGCTGATCTATCCGATGCTGGACGACCGGACCGGAGCGACGGTCTCCGTGCCTCCCTTTATCGGTGCGATCCTGTGGACGCCCGCCGGCAATCGCTTCGGCTGGACCAGCTTTCTCGGCATGCCGGCAGGGTCTGCTTCGGCGCCTTATGGCGCGTCGCCGGCGCGTCTGGAGACGTTTTCCGGCTTGGCGCCGGCCTTCATCGGGGTGGGGGGGCTCGATCTGTTCGTCGATGAGAACCTTCAATACGCAAGACGTCTTGTGGCCGCCGGGGTGCCGACGCGTTTCCATCTGACGCCCGGAGCCTATCACGGGTTCGATTTCATCGCGCCCGAGGCGCAAGCCTCGAGGGCGTTCACCGCCGCGTGGAAGGCCGGGTTGCGGGCCGCCTTCGACTCAGGTTCGACCGGGTCAGGATGAACGCAGGCCGAGGCCGCGGTCTGACCGCAGCAACAGGGAATTCATGTCATCGGACATGAAGCGCCGTCTTTCAGTCAGAGGGCGGTAAAGAAAAGCAAACGATTGCTTAAGCGATCTAAAGGGGAGGAAACCATGTTCAACACCATTAAGATGCGGGTCCGTCGCTACGGACTGACTGGGAGCGCCAGCCTTGTGGCCTTGGCTTGCGGCGCGACCTTGGGCGTGACGCCGGCGTGGGCTCAGGACGCGACCGAGCCGGCGGCCCCGGCCGAACTCGGCGAAATCGTCGTGACGGCCATGAAGTCCGGGGAGCAGCAGATTTCACGCGTTCCGCTGGCGATCCAGGCCTTCTCCGAAGAGACCTTGAAGGACAAGGGCGTGCGCGATGGCGGAGATCTGATCTCCCTGATTCCGGGCGCGTCTCAGGCCCAGGAGATCGGCGCTGGCTATCGGGTGTTCTCCTTCCGCGGCTCCGGCGCCGGCGGTGCGGTCGGGGATGGGATGGTCGGCTATTATCTTGATGATACGCCGTTCGGCGTTCCCAACTTCCAGGCGGCGCCGCCTGTCCAGTATTTCGATCTGGAACGTGTCGAGGTTCTGCGTGGTCCCCAGGGCACGCTCTACGGCTCAGGCTCGATGGGCGGAACCATCATCTATCGCACCCGCAATCCCAGCCTTGACCATGTCACGGCTCAGCTCGAGAGCGAGGTCTCGACGACAGAGAATGCGAGCGATCCCAACTACAGGATCGCCGGGGCCGTCTCCGTGCCCCTGATCCAGGACGTGCTCGGTCTGCGTCTGAGCGGCGGCTACGATTACCGCCAAGGCTATAACGACATCTACTCCGGCGCGCCCACGGGAGAACCGCGCGAGACCGACGCCAATACAGTCGTCTCCGAGGACCTTCAGGCCATCCTGCTGTGGACCCCGAACGACCGCACCACGGTCCGCCTTCGCGCCTGGAAATTCAGCACGGACCAGGACTATCTGAACGTGATGAACTCGGTGTCGCCGCCCTACGCCGCCTATCAGGGCGATGTGGTGGGCTACGACCGTCGTCGGGCTGAATACTATTCCAGCACCATCACCCACGAGTTCCAAAACTATACGGTCACCAACGCCACCTCCTATCAGAAGTCTCTTCCGGGCGGTTTCCAGGTGGGCTTGAACCTCGGCGCGCCGCTCGGGATCGGCACCCTGACGAACGGCGGGGACGCGGACAACTTCGTCAACGAGTTCCGCGTCGCCACCTCGGGAGACGGGCCCCTCCATGTCGTCGGGGGCGTCTTCTACCAGAAGGCAGAGGGCCTCTATACCTTCAACCTCGACTTCCCCAGCCTCCAGCTCAGCGGCCAGACGATCACGCGCACCGAGAACGCGTCGATCTTCTCGGAGGTCAGCTACGACCTCATGGGCGGCAAGCTCGTGCCCCTCTTCGGGCTGCGCTATTTCAAGGACACGCGCTCGGCGGATTCGATCTCGAACGGGGAGGCGGTCTACAGCGAATCCGAGCCCGAAAAGGTGACCTGGCGCGCCAATATCGCCTATTATCCGGTGGAAGACTGGCTGGTCTTCTTCAACGCCGGCACCGGGTTCCGCAGCGGCATTCTCCAGTCGCAGGCCCAGGCCAATGCGGTCATCGCCGATGGAATTCCGACCGACGTCGCCTTGACGCCAGACGAACTGCTCAATCTCGAATTCGGGGTCAAGGGCACGCTTCTCGACGGCCGGCTGCGGCTCGCCAGCAGCCTCTATGAGATCAACTACGAGAACCTGCAGACCGAGATCAACACCTCGATCGGCCTGACGGCCTACGCGAATCTCGGGGATTCCCGGACCCGCGGGATTGATATCGAGGCGTCGTGGGACACGCCGCTGGAGGGCTTGAACCTCACGGTGGTCGGCAATGTGAACGATTCCGAGTTCACCGATGTGTCCGCCGCCTTCGCCACGGCCAATCCCCGCTATGCCGAGGGGCAGGATCTGATCAACACCCCGCCCCACAACTGGCGGCTGGATGCCAACTACGACCGCACGGTGGGCCGATACGACGTCTTCGCCAACGCCTCCTACACCGCCGTCGGCCGCAACCGGATCGCAGATTCCACGATCGACACCCTGGACCCCTATCAGCTCTACCGGGCGAGCGTGGGCGTGCGGTTCGACCGCTACGAGCTTCGACTCTACGGCGAAAACCTGTCCGACGAGCGCGGACCGACGGCCGCCAACGGTACGACCCTGCTTGCCGGCCCGCGGCCCCGGACGATCGGCCTGACCCTCCGCATGGAGTGGAACTGAACATGGGAGGCGGCGCGTCTTGCGGCGCGCCGCCGAACCGCGTGGCGGCGACGGCTCACGGCTTTCGCCAAGCGGCTCCGGCCGTTCTTCGACGACATCCTCGCCGGGCGGCGCCGCCGCCCGGCGAGACCCCTTCTTATCGTGCAGGCCTAGATGACTGAATGTGCCGACATGGCGAAAGCCGCCGAGACTCCGCAGGGTGCGCCCCTGGGGGACGCGGCCCTGGAGATTTTGAGGGCCAGACTCGGTGATCTGTACGGCGGCGACGTCGAGGGGCTCATGTCCAGGGTGGTGGGTCGCATCTCTGCTGCGGCGGACGTGCGCTCTGAGGCGCTGAAGGCGATAGACGTCGAGCGTCGTCAGGATCCGCGCTGGGTGGGTCAGTCGGGACAGACGGTCTACACCTTCTACGTGGATCGGTTTGCGGGCGACCTGAGCGGCCTCATTGACCGCCTCGACTATCTTCAGGATCTGGGCGTGCGCTGGCTGCATCCGCTTCCGCTGCTGAAGGCGCGGCAGGGCGACAGCGACGGCGGTTTCGCTGTTCAGGACTATCGCGAGGTGGAGCCCGCGCTTGGCGACATGGGCGGCTTGGAGCGGCTTGCCGACGAACTTCGCGCCCGCGGCATGGGGCTTCTGCTGGACGTGGTCTGCAATCACACGGCGCGGGAGCACGAGTGGGCGACCCGCGCCCGGGCCGGCGATCCGAAGTTTCGCGCCTTCTACCACCTGGTCGCGACCGAGGCCGAGGTTCAGGAGTGGGAGGAGACTCTCGTCGATGTCTTTCCCACCACCGCACCGGGAAGCTTCACTTATGACCCGGACCTGCAGTCCTGGGTCTGGACGACCTTCTATCCCTTCCAGTGGGACCTGAACTATTCGAACCCCGAGGTCTTTCTCGAGATGCTCGATGTTCTGCTGTTCCTGGCGAACAGAGGCGTGCAGGGCTTTCGGCTCGACAGTGCCCCCTTCCTCTGGAAACGGAAGGGCGCCAACTGCCGCAACCAGCCCGAGGCCTATGCGATCATCGAGGCCTTCCGGGCGGCGTTGGACCTGGCGGCGCCGGGCGTGCTGTTGTTGGCGGAGGCGATCGAAAGTCTCGACGACGTCCTGCCCTTTTTCGGCGTCCAGAGCCCTGGATGCGGTCTAGCCTACAACAACGGCGTCATGACTGCGCTGTGGGGCGCTTTGGCCGACCAGGACGTCGCCGTGGTGCGGACCGTCCTTGCGGCGGCGAGCGCCCGGCCCGATCACGCCGCCTGGCTGAACTATGTCCGCTGTCATGACGACCTCATCTGGAACGCCCTGAGCGCCTATGCTACGCCGCAGGATCTGGAGCGTTGGTCGTCGTTCTACGGCGGTCAGGGCTTCTCGGGCGGGCGCAGTTTCCAGACCGCGCCTGGGGGCGTTCCATCGACGAACGGCATGACGGCCGCCCTGGTCGGATTGGGGCGCGAGGATGTCGATCCGGACGAGGCGATGGCGCGGCTGACGCTGCTCTATGGTGTGATCCATGCGCTCGACGGTTGGCCGCTGATCTATATGGGCGACGAGATCGCCTTGGGGAACGACACCGACTTTCTCACCGATCCGCTGCGCGCTGGCGAAGGACGATGGCTGCATCGACCCGTCATGGACTGGGCGAAAGCCTTGGCTGCCCGCGACGGCGGCGCCGGCTCAGCGGCCATGACGGCGATCCGTCGCTTCGGCGACGCCGCGCGACGGATCGAAGCCCTCGATGTGCGCGGACGCGCCCTGCCGATACAGATGGGCGATCCCGCCGTTCTGGCGTTCTCACGGACGGACGGACGAGCTTTTCTGTGCCTCGCCAATTTCTCGAACCGGCGTGTCTCGGTCGAGCTTCCTTCCGGCTTCGATGGGGCAAGACGTGAGGTTCTGAGCGCCTCGACGTCTTCTGGCCGGGCGATGGAATTGCCGCCTTATGGGATCTCCTGGCATGTGATGGAGCCATGAAGATGTACGCAGGCGTTGAAATCGGCGGCACCAAGACAATGGTCGCCTTCGGCCGTTCGCCGCAGGACCTGACGGATCCCGTCCGGATCGAGACACGGGGGCCGAGCGAGACGCTTGCCGAGGTCGCGCGGGTTGTCGAAGCCCATGCGAATGCGAAAGGGCTGGCCGGGATCGGGGTCGCCAGTTTCGGCCCCGTTAGGCTTGATCGTGACGCAGAGGATTACGGACGAATTCTGAAGACGCCCAAGGCTGGCTGGACAGGCGCGGACCTTCTGGCGCCGTTACGCAAATTCGGCGTGCCGGTCGGGCTGGCGACCGACGTCGGCGGCGCCGCATTGGCGGAAGGCGAATGGGGCGCCTGCGCCGGCCTCAAACACTATCTCTATGTCACCGTCGGAACCGGCGTCGGGGTCGGCGTTGTCGCCGATGGCCAACTGGTGCACGGCGTTCTGCACCCCGAGGTGGGGCATCTTCTGGTCAGGCGGACGGAAGGGGACGACACCTTCGCCGGCGTCTGCTCCTTCCACGGCGACTGTCTGGAGGGGCTGGTCAGCGGCCCTGCGATCGCCGCACGTCTTGGCCGACCCGGCGAAACGGTCCCCGTAGATCATCCTGTTTGGGACCTCGTGGCGGATTATCTCGCGCAGATGGCGACCACGCTCACGCTTGTTCTCGCGCCGCAGCGGATCGTGTTTGGCGGCGGCGTGGGCAGCCAAGACGTACTGCTCGGCCGCGTGCGAACACGTCTAAAGGTTCAGCTGGGCGGCTATCTGCCTCATCTTGATGATGAGGGCGTGCTCGGCGATTATCTGGCGGCTCCAGCGCTAGGCGCGCGTTCCGGTGTCCTGGGCGGCGTTATTCTGGCTCGGAACGCCAACGAAAATCGATCTTGATGTGATGCAATCATCCTGACGCCTTGGTCAGGACGAGGGCTGGCTTCCGCAGATATCTGGAGACCTTGCAGGCGTGCTCGATTGGCCGATCAGCTTGAAGCCATCTGACGGCTCCAGGAAGAGGTCAGGCGGATTGGTCAGGTAAAGGGCGCGGAGCCACAGTGTGGTCAGGAACCGCGCCACATCGTCCGGCGTCGGATGGGCCTGTTGGAGCGTAGGATTCCGATAGACGAAATACTCAATGAGGAAGTTGTCCACCATGCCGGCGAGGGCGTAGGCGAGCGACAGATACTGCGCGTCATCGACGAACGCCTCCGGAAATTGGCGACAGAGATTTGTGGCGATCCTTCGGTTCCAATCCAGGGTGAGGTTCCGCCACATGGAGGCGAAGGGGGCAGATTCCTCGTGCACCTCGAACAGGCACCGCATGGCGCCGGGATTGGCGCTGTACAGGGAGACCATATGTTGGTTGGCATAGTGGTCGCCTCCAGCGGATGCTCGCTCTTCGGCCGCGCTTCCACGGCGCCCCGGAAGCCGTCGAGCAGTTCGGCCAGCACTTCCTGGGTGATGTCGATCTTGCTGGGAAAATAGTGGTAGAACAGACTGACCCTGACGCCCGCCTCGCGGGTGATGTCTTCCAGACGTATCTGATGGAAGGCGCGGTCCTGCAGAAGACGGCTCAAGGCGTCCTTTAGCCGTTGGCGGGTGGCGCGGCCGCGTCGAGTGACCGGCGGGGCCGGCTTGACCTTGACGGCATTGCTACGGCGTCCGGCCATGGTCCGACCAGCGGGCCGGCCGCTGGCCGCTCCGGGCTTGCGAGCCTTGGGCTCTGTCATGCGTTTCCGTCCAAGATGTCTTCGCCCGGGTGTTTTTACCCGTTTGCAAGTCCGGAAGACCAGAATTTGACTCGTGAAGGCTGGACGGCCGCAGGCGGCGGGCGAGCCGGACTGGCCACCCTTTGGCCCCTCGCGCGCCTATATGGCGTTGGAGGGCCCGCCTGAGCCGCGCGCCGATCCGGTCCGGTTGAACAGCCTGCGCCTTGACCCGGCTGCAAAGACAGGCCGGATCATTGCATTGCATTTTCAGCTTTCGTAGTCAGACGGCTCAGACTTGCGAGGAGGGGCGGTTGAGCGGAGCGGAGCTGGAGAGGCCGGTCGTGATCGTGATCGACGACGATCCCATGGTGCGCCGCGCCCTGGACTCGCTCTTTCGCTCGATCGGCCTGGCGACCGCTCTGTACGAATCCGCGACCGCTTTTCTGGCGAGCGAGCCGCCGAACGCCCGCAGTTGCATCATCACCGATGTGCGAATGCCCGGCGTAAGCGGCCTGGATTTTCAAAAAGCTCTTGCATCTCAAGGGGTGACGACGCCGGTCATCCTGATCACCGGTCATGGCGACGTGCAGATGTCGGTCCGAGCGATGAAGGCGGGAGCGGTGGATTTTCTCACCAAACCCTTCCGCGACCAGGACCTGATCGACGCTGTCCACGAAGCCCTGGAACGCGACCGCCGCATCCGCGAGCGCGCCAGCGACATCGCGGGCGTCGAGGCGCGTTACGCCCAGCTGACCCCGCGCGAGCGGCAGGTGATGGACTTGGTCGTCGCGGGCCTTATGAACAAGCAGACGGCGGCGGAGCTTGGCCTCAGTGAGATCACCGTCAAACTGCATCGGTCCAGCCTGATGCGGAAGATGGAGATCCATACAGTGGCGGATCTGGTGCGTCTTTCCCAGGATCTGAAGTCCCAGGCGCAGGCCTGAAGCCTAGAACGTGTTGGGGAGCCGGAGCCTTGCTCCCTGGACCGGTCAGGCCTTGGGCGGGTTCGACAGGAGCGGCAGGCAAATCGACAGCCGCGCCCCCGCGCCCGGTTCGGAGACAATCCTGATCGAGCCCTCGTGAGCCTCTACGGTTGACCGGCAGATGGCCAGGCCCAGGCCCATCCCGTCCGGGCGCGTGCTGAAGAAGGCGTCGAAGGCGCGCTCGGCGCCGTCCGCGTCGAATCCGGGTCCATTATCGATGATGTCGATGATCGCATGGCGGTCCTGGAGGCAGGTCCGCATGTCGATGGCGGGGGCAGGGGTTCCGGCCGAGGTCATGGCCTGGGCGGCGTTCGTCAGCAGATTGACCAGCGCCTGCTGAAGCAGCACGCGGTCTGCCTGAACATAGCCGTCGGCGGCGGCGAGCGTGACGCGGACCGGAATGTTCAGACGCTCGAGATCGTGGCGAACCAGCCGCAGCGCCCCGACGGCCAAGGCGTCAACGGCGACCGCCTCGGTCTCGGGACGGGCTCGACTGACCAGTTTGCGCACGCGCTTCACTACGCCGGTGGCGTGGCGGGTGGCGTTCAGCACGTCCGCCAGGGCCTCACGCGTCTCTTCGAGGTCGGGCGGAGACCGGTCCATCCAGCGCAGCGCGGCCTCGGCTGAGGTCATAATGGCGGCCAGGGGTTGGTTCACCTCATGGGCGATGGAGACGGACAGTTCCCCCATGGCCGCCGTACGGATAGCGTATTCGGCCTCTTGCTTCGCATGGTCGAAGGCGAGCTGCAGGCGGCGCCGTTCGGTGATGTTCAGCACCACGGCCTGCACCCGGTTCGCTTCGTGCCCCGGCGGCGGGAAGGTGATGGCGACGATGATCGGGATCGACTCGCCGCGCCCGTTTAGAACTTCGGTTTCCGCCTGATAATAACCGCGCCCCTCGTCGAAGGCGATCAGGAAGTCGATGAAGGTTCCTTCCGTCGCCGGCAGGATTTCAGCCAGGCTGCGGAAGAAATTCTCCTTTCGCTCGACGCCCATCAGTTTCAGGGCCGTGTCGTTGACGTCGGTGATGGGGATCATCTGCTGGGCGTCGCGGACGAACTCGGGATGTTGGAGCAGATAGGCGTGAAGATCCTCCACCCCCGATTCCCGAAGCCCCTTGAGCGCCGCGCGCAGGGGGCCGAAGTCATGCTCCCAGATGCCGACGGCCAGGGTGTTGAAGATGCTGCGATACCGCACTTCACTGGCGCGCAGGGCGGCGTCGGCCGCCTTGCTGGCGGTGACGTCCGTGTTCGATTCCAGAATGACCGGGGGCTTTCTGAGATCGTGGTTGTCCAGGGTCCAGCGGCTCAGCACGATCAACCGGCCGCCGTCGCGGCATTGATGGCTGATCTCGCCTTCCCACAGGCCATTGGCGAACAGATGATCGTTGATGCTGTCCAGCGCCGTCGGAAATCGGGACTGAAGGAGCTCGTGGGCGTTTTGTCCGACGGCCTCCTGCCGGCTCCAGCCGTACAGACGCTCGGCCCCGCGGTTCCAGAACAGGATCTGACCGTCTGGCGAACGCGTGAAGATGGCGTCGTGGGTCACGTCCAGAAGTGCGGCCTGACCAACAAGGGTCTGGCGGTCGCGAAGCGTCTTGACGATCAGAAAGCCGGTGATGCTGATGGCGGCGACACTGACGCAATAGCGGAGCAGGGTCGCGAACTGCGGGTTCAGCCCGTGGTCGAACAGCAGACTGAAGGTCGCCAGGCCGATCATGCCGCAAAACAGGATCTTGACCCGGCGGATAGACAGGAAGTCTCCCAACATGAGCAGCGGCACGACATAGAAGACGGCGACCGCGCTGATCAGCGGGGTGAAGGTGTCGAGCAGGAAGATGACAAGGATCAGCACAGGGCTGATGAGCAGACGCAGGCGGCGCAGGAGCGCCGCAGCCGAGAGGCCTTGATCGTGTCGGGCTGAATCCACTGGCAGTCCCTTCCGACCGTGTTTGCGGCATCACGCTAATAAGCGTGCGGCGTGGGGGCAATGACAGGCTTCGTCGCCGGGTCGCAAGACCACGCGTCTGTTCAAATTCCACGCGTCCGATGCAAGAGCGGCGAAGACGGCGGGTCTAACGTCCAGATCAGGGACAAGCCTGGAAGGAACGTCATGGACCGCCAAACTCTCGAAACCCGCCGCCTGGCTCCGCTCAGGACCCCCACGGGTCTGACGGCCGAGGCGATCCAGGACATCAGCGGCGCGATGAACGCCCTGCTGGCCGATGTCTTCGCCCTGTATCTGAAGACCAAGAATTTCCACTGGCACATGTCGGGGCCCCACTTCCGCGATTATCATCTGATGCTGGACGACCAGGGCGACCAGATTCTGGCCATGACCGATCCGATCGCCGAGCGCGTGCGCAAGATCGGCGGCGCGACCCTGCGCTCCATCGGTCAGATCAAGACGCTTCAACGCGTGCTGGACAATGACGCCGACTATGTGAGCCCCGAGGACATGCTGGCCGAGCTGCGCGACGACAACGGCGACCTGGTCCAGCGCATGCGCGCCGCCCATACGGTGTGCGACGAACAGGGCGACGTGGCCACCGCCAGCCTGCTGGAGAACTGGATCGACGAGACTGAGCGTCGCGTCTGGTTCCTGTTCGAGGTCAGTCGTCACGGAAACGCCTGACACATTGGCGGTCCCGCGTTCCGGCGCCGAGATTTCCGCAATGCAACAGCCCCCCCTTATTGCGGTCGTCGACGACGACGGCATGGTTCGCACCAGCCTGACGCGGCTGTTGCGGTCCATGGGGCTTCGGGTCCAGGCGTTCGAGTCCGGCGAGGCCTTCCTCGCGGCTTCGGACCTCGCCGTCGATTGCGTGATTTCCGACATGCAGATGCCGGGCATGAACGGCCTGGCTCTGCAGCGTCGGATCGTCGCCGAACGACCGGATCTTCCGGTCATCTTCATGACCGCCTTTCCGGATGAGCTGACGCGTTCGCGCGCCATGGCCGCCGGAGCGGGCTGCTACCTGGAGAAGCCGTGTTCCGCCGACGCCCTGTCGCGCTGTATTGAACGCGCGCTCCACCCTGCAAGGAGGCCGACATGACCTGTTCGCACCTGAACACCCTCAAGCGCGTCACGCCCAGCGCGGCGGGGTGCGAGGACTGTCTGAAGACGGGCAGTTGGTGGGTGCATCTACGGCTTTGCCGTGAATGCGGCCATGTCGGCTGCTGCGACGAGTCGCCGAACCGGCACGCGCGCGCCCACTTCCACGCGACCCAGCACCCGATCATCGAGGGTTACGATCCGCCCGAAGGTTGGGGCTGGTGCTATGTCGACGAGCAGGAAGTGGATGTTGGAAGGCCCACGCCGCATCCCGGGCCGATCCCCCGGTTCTTCTGAACCGCCTTGAAAAAGGACGGCCGCCCCCGATCCGGAGGCGGCCGTTCTTGCGTTCCAGCCCTCAGTCGCGGCCCAGCGAGGCCAGATAGGCGTGAATGGCCTGGACCACGACCGAGCCCTCGCCGACGCCGGCGGCCACCCGTTTGACCGAGCCGGCGCGGACGTCGCCGACGGCGTAGATCCCGGCCCGCTCGGTCTCATAGGCCGAGGCCCCCGGCCGCAGGTCCGGCGTCTGGCCCGGCCGCAGACAGGTGACGACAAAGCCGCTGTCGTCCAGCGCCAGACAGTCCGCCACCCATTCGGTATTGGGCCGGGCGCCGATCATGACGAACAGGGCGTGGGCGGGGATCCGGGTCGTCTGGCCCGTGCGGCGGTCGGTCCAGGCCACGCCGGACAACAGCCGGTCGCCCTCCAGCTGGGTCACCTCGGTGTGGGGATACAGGGTGATGCGGGGCGAGCGCAGGATGCGCTGGACCAGATAGTCGGACATGGTCTCCGACAGGCCGGGGCCGCGCACCAGCATATGGACGTGGCCGACGTGGCGCGACAGATACATGGCGGCCTGGCCGGCCGAATTGCCGCCTCCGACCACGACCACGTCCAGGCCGCTGCACAGTTTCGCCTCCATGGCGGTGGCGGCGTAGTGGATGCCGTGGCCTTCGAACCGGGCGTAGTCGGGCACGTCCAGCTTGCGATAATGGGCGCCGGTCGCCACCACCACGGCGCGGGCCTGGACGATCTGATCGTCTTCCAGCCGGATCCGGAACGGGTGGACGCCGCAGTCCAGGGCGACGGCGCCACGCGAAATGGCCATGCGCGCACCGAACTTCTGCGCCTGGATCAGGGCGCGCCCGGCCAGGGCCTGGCCCGAGATGCCGGTGGGGAAGCCCAGGTAGTTCTCGATCTTGGAGCTTGTGCCGGCCTGGCCGCCGGGCGCCAGGGCCTCGATCACCGCCGTCGACAGGCCCTCGGACGCGGCATAGGTCGCCGCCGCCAATCCGGCCGGACCGGCCCCCACCACCACGACGTCCCAGACCTCGTCCGGGTCGAACCGCTCGGTCAGGCCCAGATGGTCGGCCAGTTCCGGCAGGCCGGGATTGGACAGGACGGAGCGGTCGGGCGAGATCACGACCGGCAGATCGCCGCCCCCGACCGCGAACACCTCCATCAGCTGAGCCGCCGCAGGATCGGTCTGCGGATCGACCGTACGCAATGGGTAAGAGTTGCGGATGATGAACCGCTCAAGCCGTTGGGTGTCGCCGTCGTTGGGATCGCCGATCAGCACCACGCCGGCCTGGGCGTGATACAGGAACCCCATCCGGCGCAGGATGAAGGCCCGCATGATCAGTTCGCCGATGTCGGGCTCAGACGACATCAGCCGGGCCAGGTCGTCGTGGTGGACGCGGATCACCCGCCCCGGACCGGTGGATCGCCCATCCACCAGCAAGGCGCGTTCCGAGACCTGGTCCAGTTCGCCCGTGAACTGATGGGCCTGGTGGGTCACCAGCAGTTCGTCGGCGCCCTGGTCGTTCTGGCGGATGATGGCGATCTCGCCTTCGACCACTACGAAGAAGTCGGCGCGCCGGTCGCCGCGCCGGAACAGCACCTGGCCCGCAGCCACGGCTTCTTCGTCGCCATAGTTGCGCACCCGGTCCATCATCTCGTCGCTCAGGCGGGGATAGACCTGGGCGGTGCGGGCATAGGGGTCTTCGGTGATCAAGGGATCGGCGGACGCCATGGCGGTCCTCCAGGAAGGTCTGTGATCGGGCCATCATCGCCGCGATCCCGGTTTCCCGCTTGTACCAAACCTGCGCCGCGCCGACCCCATACCAAAGGTTAGGCGCCCAAGACCAAGTCGGGGCCTGACCAACCGATCGTTCAATGGCGGACAGGGACGGCGCTCGTCAGTTTGGTCAGACCAAAAGCCGGAGGCCGCAATGACTGACCTAGCCACAACCTTCTCCGATACTCGGGTGACTGCGCCGTCGCTGGAGAATCTGGGCCCGACCGCCTTCCGCATCCTGGCGGAAGTGGATGGGGCGCTGGACCGCAACGCCGCCGCTGCGCGTCATGGCCTGGCGCAGCTTCAGGCCCTGTTGCGCGTCCTTCCGGTCTGGTCGGGCGAAGCCTATGACCGGTCGCGCGAACCGGCCCGCGAGGCCGAGCCCGCACGCGGCGGCCTGGCGGCCTGGCAGATGAAGCGGGTGGCCGAGTTCGTGAGAGAGAACCTGGACGATCGAATCCATGTTGAGGATCTGGCCTCGCGTGTCCGGCTCAGCGCCAGTCACTTCTGCCGCGCCTTCAAGATCACGACCGGCGAGACCCCCCACGCCTATGTGATGCGTCGCCGCCTGGAGAAGGCCAAGGCCATGATGTTGAGCACCGACGAAAGCCTTTCCCACATCGCCGACGCCTGCGGACTGGCGGATCAGGCGCATCTGACCCGCCTGTTCCGCCGCCATCTCGACGCCACGCCCTTTCAATGGCGCCGCGACCGCCGTCTGGCCGCCTGAGCCGCCTCAGGTCGCGGGAGCGATCAGGTGGCGGACGCGGGGCGGTTGGTCGCCGATGTGGAAACGCTGGATCTGTTCCTGGGTCAGCCGGTCGTCATGGGTGATGCGCTGGTGCTGTCGCAGATGCTCCAGCCAACTGGGTACGACGAAGCTCTCGACGACCAGGCCCGGTTCGGCCGCATCCTCGAACAGACGCCAGTCTAGGGCGCCGTCGCGTTTGCGAACGGCGCTGAACGGCCTGATCGCTTTCACAAACTCGGCGACCTGGGTCGGGTCGATCCGGTACTCGATCAGGATCATCACCGGGCCGCGATCCGGCGCCGGTTCGCCCGCGACGGTCGGCTCGACCCAGTGGCCCGACGGCGTCAGGTCCAGGGCGCCGGTCGCCGGCAGGCGAAAACGCAGGGCGGTCCCGGTGGCGAGCAACAGGGCGATCCCCGCGACCGTCAGGGCGGTGGCGACATCGGTCCGGCTGGCCAGACCGCCCCAGACCAGGCTTCCCGCCGTCATGGCGCCCTGGAAAACCAGCAGATAGATCGCCAGGGCGCGCGCCTTGACCCAAGTCGGCGCCGCCATCTGGGCGGCGACGTTCAGGGACGACAACATGGTGATCCAGGCCAGACCGGCCAGGATCATCACGCCTCCGGCGAGGATCAGGTTTGCGACATGGGCCAGCGCCAGTGTGGCCATGGCGAAGACGACCGACCCAAAGATGGACAGGCTGTTGCCGCTGACGTGTTTTCGCACCCGCGCCAGCACGGTCGCGCCCAGGATCGCGCCCAGGCCCATACAGCCCAGCAAGGCGCCGTATCCCGCCGCGTCCAGCCCCAGCGTCCGCCGCCCCACCACGGGCAGCAGGGCCCACAGGGCGCTTGAGAACAGGAAGAAGGCGACCGACCGCAGCAGCACCAGTTGCAAGGCCGGCGCATGACGGGCGTAGCCATAGCCCGTGCGCAGGGCGGCGAAGAAATGCTCGGGCGGCAGGTTGTCCACCCTCGGCTGCCGCTTCCACGCGATCAGCACCCCCAACACCGCCAGGATCGAAACGGCGTTCAGCGCATAGACCGCCGCCGATCCTGCGACGGCGACAATCACCCCGCCCAGAGCCGGGCCGATCGCGCGGGCGATATTGATGCCCAGGCTGTTCAGGGCGATCGCGTCGGCCAGGGCCGGCTTCTCGACCAGCTCGGGCACGATGGCCTGAAACGCCGGGGCGCTGAGGGCGGCGCCCAGGCCCATGACGGCGGTCAGGGCCAGCAGGATCAGGGGCGTGATCAGGTTCAGGGCGGTGACCGCCGCCAGGGCCGCTGCGCCGACGAGGATCAGCGTCTGCGACGCGACCAGAAGCTTGCGCCGGTCGACCACATCGGCCAGCGCCCCGCCGGGGAGGGCGAACAGGAACATCGGCAGGGTCGTCGCCGCCTGGACCATGGCCACCCACAGCGGGCTGGGCGACAGGGAGGTCATCAGCCAGGACGAACCGACGTCGTTCATCCATGTGCCGATGTTGGAGACGATGGTCGCGATCCACAGGGCGCGGAACAGCGGCGTGGCCAAGGGGCCGCGGCTTGCAGCGGGGGCGGGCGCGCCGCTCATGCGCGGCGGCGCTCGGCCAGGACGGCCGCCAAGATTAGTCCGCCGATCAGGCCGAGGTTGGCGGTGAAGGCGTTCATGTCGTGGAAGCGCGCCATGGGATCAGACAGGGTCCAGAAGGCGTGGCCGATCAGGTTCGCCAGGCCGGTGAAGACGCCCAGGGCGCCGGCGCCCAGCCAGGTCCAGCGGCTCAGGATGACGGCCAGAGACCCGCCGATCTGCAGTAGGATCACGCCGACCGCGACCGCCGCCGCCGGCTGCAGCCCGAAATGGGCCGCCTCGCCGACGGCCGAGGCGAAGTCGAACAGTTTCAGCACGCCGCTGATCCAGAAGGGCGAGGTCAGCAGGATCCGGGCGATCAGGGCGACGCCCGGGGCGTCGAGCAGGTCGGCGATAGGGCGGGGGGAGGTGGCAGCCTTCATGATCACACCGCCCAGCAGGCGCAGCCCAGGGCGCCCCAGAAGGATTTGGCGTCGGCCGCCGGGGCCTGAAGCCGGGCGGTCGCCGCATGGTCATGGCCGTGGACGCCGCAAGCGGTCGAACAGCCGCAGGCCGCCGCGACCTTGGCGAAGAAGCCGGTCCGTTCCTGAGTCTTGGTCGTGTGATAGCCGCCGAACGCGCGGACCGGCGACCAGTCGGGCGTCGGCGGCGGGATCGGCGGCGCTTCGCGGCTGAAGTCGCCGGCCCCCCAGACGATCTTTCCGCCCAGCAGCGTCAGGTCGCTTTCGATATGGACGATCTCGTCCTCGGCCACCGAGAAATAGTCGCGGTCCAGCACGACCAGATCCGCCAGTCGGCCCACCGCGATGACGCCCTTCTTGCCTTCTTCGTTCGAGAACCAGGTATTGGCCTCGGTCCACAGACGCAGCGCCGCCTCGCGGTCCTGGCGCTGGGCGGGCGGATACATGCGCAAGCCGCCCAGGCTCTTGCCCGTCACCAGCCAGCTCAGCGAGACCCAGGGATTGTAGGAGGCCACGCGGGTGGCGTCCGTGCCGGCCCCGACCGGCACGCCGGCGGCCAGCATCCGCGACACCGGCGGAGTGTTCGCCATGGCTTCGACGCCATAGCGTTCGGCGAAATCCTCGGCCTGGTACATCATGCGGTGCTGCACGGCGATGCCGCCGCCCAGGGCCGCGATCCGGTCGATGTTGCGTTCGCTGATCGTCTCGGCGTGGTCGAAGAACCAGTGCAGGCCGTCGAACGGAATGTCCTGATTGACCTTTTCATAGACGTCCAGCGCCCGGTCGATGGTCTCGTCATAGGTGGCGTGCAGCCGCCAGGGCCAGCGTTGCTCGACCAGTTGGCGGATCACCGGCTCCAGGTCGGTCTCCATATTGGCCGGCATGTCGGGACGCGGCTGGCGGAAGTCCTCGAAGTCGGCGGCGGAATAGACCAGCATCTCGCCGGCGCCGTTGTGGCGGTAATAGTCGTCGCCCTGGCCGGGCCGAACCTGTTTGCCCCAGGTCTTGAAGTCGGCCAGCTCTTCCTTCGGCTTCTGGGTGAACAGGTTGTAGGCCAGACGCACGGTCAGCTGACCGTCGGCGTGCAGCTTCTCGATGATCTCATAATCGTCGGGATAGTTCTGGAAGCCGCCGCCGGCATCGATCACGCTGGTCACGCCCAGCCGGTTCAGCTCGCGCATGAAATGGCGGGTGGAGTTGAGCTGGTACTCCTCCGGCAGCTTCGGCCCCTTGGCCAGGGTCGAATAGAGGATCATCGCATTGGGCTGGGCGATCAGCATGCCGGTGGGCTCGCCCGCGGCGTCGCGCTGGATCTCACCGCCCGGGGGATTGGGCGTGTCCTTGGTATAGCCGACGGCGCGCAGGGCGGCTCGGTTCAGCAGGGCGCGGTCATACAGGTGCAGGATGAAGACCGGCGTCTCGGGCGCGGCGGCGTTGATTTCGTCCAGGGTCGGCAGGCGTTTTTCGGCGAACTGGTGGCGGGTGAAACCGCCGACGACGCGCACCCACTGGGGCGGCGGGGTGTTGGCCGCCTGGGTCTTCAGCATGGCCATGGCGTCGGCCAGACTGGGCACGCCGTCCCAGCGCAGCTCCATATTATAGTTCAGCCCGCCCCGGATGACGTGAGTGTGGCTGTCGATCAGGCCGGGCGTGACCCGCCGACCGCCCAGGTCGATGATCTTGGTCTCGGGTCCGGCGGTCGGGATGATCTCGCGCGCCGAGCCGACGGCGGCGAACACCCCGTCCTTCACGGCTACGGCGTCGGCGTTCGGATTGGCGCGGTCCAGGGTGGTGAAGCGGCCGCCGTGCAGGATCAGGTCGGGAGCGTCAGTTGAAGAGTCGGTCATGGAGGAAGTCCGTGCGAAGGCGGCGGGAGCCAGTCCGGCTAGGCCGAGGGCGGTGAGGGCTGTGCGGCGGGTCTGGCTCATCGGGTAACGCCGGGAACGGAATCGGCGGGCGGCGCGACGGCCGGCGGCGACGGGTTCAACCTGTGCCGCACATATTGCGTCCCCTGTTCACCCAGGAGAATGCCCAGTAGTCCCAGCAGGGCCACATAGGGCGGGGCCGGAGAACGGACGTTGAGCAGGCCATAGAGACACCCGACCAGCAGGCCCACGGCCAGGGCGATGACAAGGGGTTTCATTGCGCGTCCTGTCTTTGGTCGATCGAAACGGGGTCGCTGGCGGGGAAACTGTCGCTCAGCGCCTCGTCCAGGGCCTGATCCAGGGCCTGTTCGCGGTCCGGATCGGGCGCCGCCGGGACGTCCGTTTGCTCACTGTCGATGCGGTCGGTCATGGCGGCGCCTTTCTGGTCAGCAGATTGGAACGGGGTCAGCCTTCGCGGGCGTGTTCGCCCAGCATGGCGCGGGCGTACTGAAGCCCCACGCCGTAGGCGCCGCCGAACTTCACCGCAGCCCCGGTGGTGGTTTCATAGGTCTCGCCGCGCGCCCAGTCGCGTTGCAGCTCGAGCAGATACTGGATCGAGGTCATGGGCCGGGCGCCGGCCTGGATCATCCGCTGGACGGCGCGCTCATGCGCCTCGTTCGAGACGTCGCCCGAGGCGTCGGTGATGACGAAGACTTCGAAGCCCTGGTCGATGGCCGACAGGACCGGACCGACGATGCAGACCGAGGTCCACAGGCCGGCGATGACGATGCGCGACTTGCCGGCGCGGTTGACGGCGTCGGTCACCTGAGAGTCTTCCCAGGCGTTCATCGTGGTGCGGTCATAGACGGGGGCGTCGGGCAGGGCGTCCTTGATCTCGCTGAAGATCGGGCCGGAGAAGGTCTTCTCCGCCACGGTGGTCAGTATGGTCGGAACCTTGAAATCTCGCGCGGCTGTCGCGACCAGGGCGGTGTTGGTGCGCAGGGCGCCGATATCGATCGAGGCGGTGGCGAAGGCCATCTGCGACTGGTGATCGACCAGGATCAGGGTGTGGTCAGCGGGGGTCAGCAGGCCTTTGCCGGCGGTCGGGGTGGCGGTGGCGGTCATGGTCAAATCCTCTGGTTCAGCCGCGCTGCGGCGTTTCGATGAAGGGAGTGTGCCTGCGCTTTCGAATGTCCGAAATGGAAACTAGCAAAACTCATCGTTTCTATTTCTGGTCTAATTTCGGGCGATTCCGGTCCTGGACGACCAGTGGCTTGGCGGAAGCCTGTGCGTATCCGGCCGTCTGGTCTTGGACCGAAACGCTCAAAAGCGGTCGTCGCGGCGGCGCTCGATCACAGCGGCATGGTCCAAGACCAGCGCCTTCGGGCCAGTCAGTTTGCCAGCGTCGATTACGGGCGCGGCCGCACCGCGTGACCCTTGGAACCTGTGCAAATGACGGCATTCGTATCCGACTTCCCCCAGGCGTCTCGTCGCGGCCTTTTGGCCGGCGGAGCGGCGCTCGGGCTGTCCTCCCTCATCCCAACCATCGCATCGGCGGGCGCGACCAGCGCCTCGGCCTCCATCACCGGAGATGACACCATGTCTTACGTCACCACCTCGGACGGCGTTCAAATCTACTACAAGGACTGGGGCCCCAAGGACGCCCAGCCGATCGTCTTCCATCACGGCTGGCCGCTGAGCTCGGACGACTGGGACACCCAGATGATCTACTTCCTGCTGAAGGGGTTCCGTGTCGTCGCGCACGACCGTCGCGGCCATGGTCGCTCCAGCCAGGTGTCCGAAGGCCATGACATGGACCACTATGTCGCCGACGTCGCGACGGTGACGGCCCATCTGAACCTGCGCAACGCCGTCCACATCGGCCACTCGACCGGCGGCGGCGAGGTCGCCCACTATGTCGCCCGTCACGCCGACCGCGTGGCCAAGGCCGTGCTGGTCAGCGCCGTGCCTCCGATCATGCTGAAGACCGTCGCCAACCCGGGTGGTCTACCGATGGAAGTGTTCGATGGTCTGCGCGCCAGTCTCGCCGCCAACCGGACCGAATTCTATCGCGCCCTTGCCGCCGGACCCTTCTACGGCTTCAACCGTCCCGGCGTGACGACGCTGGAGGCGGTGGTCGACAACTGGTGGCGCCAGGGCATGACGGGCGGCGCCAAGGCCCACTACGACGGCATCAAGGCCTTCTCGGAAACCGACTTCACCGACGACCTTAAGGCCATCCAGGTTCCGACCCTGGTGATGCACGGTGACGACGACCAGATCGTCCCCTATGCCGACTCCGGTCCGCTGTCGGCCGCCCTGCTGAAGAACGGAACGCTGAAGACCTACGCCGGCTATCCGCACGGCATGTTGACGACCCACGCCGACGTGCTGAACGCCGACCTGCTGGCCTTCATCCAGTCCTGATCGAGCGGACATGAAGAGGCCGCCTCGCAGCGATGCGGGGCGGCCGCCTTCCGTTTGGGCAATAGCCGCCGACGAGAAGGCCGACGGACGTAGACCTTGGTCTTCCAAGTGGCGGTGTGAGCGAAATGAGGCAGCTCTTGTCGAGGCGACGGTGCTCCGGGCTCGACCGGCCCTGCTGACGGCCCTCGCCGCTGTGCTGGCATTCCTGCCCCTGACGCTGTCGACCTTCTGGGGCGCCCTCGCCGTCGTCCTGATCGGCGGAACGCTGGCGGGGACCGCTCTGACGCTCTTCTTCCTGCCCGCCCTTTACGCCCTCTGGTTCCTCGGCCGGAAGGCGAAGCCCGATGTCTGAGCAGATTGATCTGTGAAGTCCCGCCTGTGCGACGGTCCGAGTTCGGCGAGGTCGCACAGGCGTTCTTCAGTTGCTCCGCGTCATTTCGGAGCCGGAACGGATCGCCACTGCGCCGCAAGGACCGGTAGGACCATCAATGTCAGCAGCGTAGCCGTGGTCAGCCCGCCGATTACCACCGTGGCCAGCGGCTTTTGCACCTCGGCCCCCGCGCCCGCCGCAAAGGCCATCGGGACGAAGCCCAGCACCGCGACCAGGGCCGTGGTCAACACGGCGCGCAGGCGGCTGACGGCGCCGTGAAGCGCCGCCTCGCCCGGCGGGTCGCCCTCGGTCAGTCGCTGTCGGATGGCCTGCATCAGGACCAGGCCGTTAAGCGTCGCCACGCCTGACACAGCGATGAAGCCGACCGCCGCGCTGATCGACAGTGGCATCCCGCGCAAGGCCAGCGCCAATGCGCCGCCGACCAGGGCCAGAGGGACACCGGCGAACACCAGGGCCGCGTCCTTCCACGACCGAAGCGCCAGGACGAGAAGTAGGCCGATGGTCAGGAAGACGAGGGGCACGATCAGCGCAAGACGCGCCGAGGCCCGCTGCAGGTTTTCGAACTGCCCGCCCCAGTCGATCCAGCCCGACGGCGGCGGCTGGACCTGATCGGCGACCTTGCCTTGAGCCTCGGCGACAAAGCCGCCCAGGTCGCGGCCGCGGACATTGGCCTGGACGATCATGCGACGCTTGCCGTCGGCGCGGCTGATCTGGTTCGGGCCCTCGGCAACGTCGAAGCGAGCGACCGAGGACAGGGGCACGGTCGGGGCGCCGGCTTGGGCGTTCTCCGGCATGACCGGTAGTTGCTCCATGACGGTCGGATCGGCGCGCAGGGCGTCGTCCAGCCGCACCACCACATCGAACCGCCGGTCGCCCTCATTGACCTGACCGGCGGCGCGGCCGGCGAAGGCGATGGCCAGGGCGTCGGCGGCGTCGGAGGCATGGACGCCCTGCGCCGCCGCCACGGTGCGGTCGACGCTGGCGGTGATGGTCGGCTGGCCGGACACCTGTTCGACCCGTACGTCCGCCGCGCCTTCTATTCCCTTCAGGACGGCCGCGATCTGCTGCGCCGTACGGTCCATGGCGGCGAAGTCGTCGCCATAGATCATGACCGCCACGTCCGACCGGACCCCGGCGATCAGTTCGTTGAACCGCATCTCGATGGGCTGGGTGAACTCGTAATTGTTGCCCAGCAGGCTGGACAGTCGCACCTCCATGTCCGCCACCAGATCGGCCTTCGCCAGTCGCGGCTCGGGCCAGTCGCTGCGGTCCTTCAGGATGACGAAGGTGTCCGAGATCGACGGGGGCATGGGGTCCGACGCGACCTCAGCCGTGCCGGTGCGTGTGAAGACGCGCTCGACCTCGGGCATGGCCTTCAGAGCGCGTTCGACCTGGAACTGCATCGCCTGGCTCTGTTCCAGCGAGGTCGAGGGAACGCGCAGGGCCTGGACCAGGACGTCGCCCTCATCCAGTTGCGGAACGAACTCGCGACCTAGCGTCAGAAAGGCGATCACACCTGCCAGCAGCGCCAGCCCCGCGCCGGTCAGCACCAGCTTGGGCCGGGCGATGGCGCCCTCCAGCAGCGGTTGATAGCGGGCCTTGGCCGCGCGCGTCAGTCGCGTCTCCTCGTGATCCACCCTGGGCTCCTTGACCAGCAGGGCGGCCATGGCGGGAACGAAGCTGAAGCTGAGCACGAAGGCGGCGGCCAGGGCCAGCATGACGGTGGCGGCCATCGGCCCGAACATCTTGCCCTCCACCCCCTCGAACATCAGCAGTGGCGCATAGACCAGCAGGATGATCGCCTGACCAAAGGCGGCGGGACGCGCCATTTCGCGGGCTGAGGCCGCCGCTACCGACAGGCGTTCAGCGACGGTCAGGGGCCGGCCCGTGTCGTGCCGGGCGATGCCGAGGCGACGCAAGGTGTTCTCGATCACCACCACGGCGCCGTCGACGATCAGGCCGAAGTCCAGCGCGCCGAGGCTCAGCAGATTGGCGCTGATGCCGAACCGGTTCATCGCCGAGGCGGCGAACAGGAAGCTGAGCGGAATGACCAGGGCGGTGATGATCGCGGCCCGCACATCGCCCAAGGCGAAGAACAGCACGGCGACGACTAGCAGGGCGCCCAGCAGCAGGTTGTGCTCGACGGTGCGAATGGTCGCCTCGACCAGTTCGGTGCGATCCAGTTCGGGCCGCAGGTTCACGCCGGGCGGAAGGCTGGGCGCGATGGCCTTCAGCCGTTCGCCGACGCGGCGCGCTACCTCTCGCGAGTTCTCGCCCTGAAGCATCAGGGCCGTACCGACCACGGTTTCGCGGCCGTCGGCGCTGGCCGACCCCAGGCGCGGGGCCCGACCGATCTCGACCGTCGCCACGTCCGATACGCGGATCACCTGGCCGCCCCGGTTCAGGATCGGCGTCTGGGCCAGGTCGCTCAGGCTTTTCAGACGGGCGTCGGCGCGCACGATATAGGCCTCGCCCGCGCGGTTGACGTAGCCCGCGCCGGCGATGCGATTGGCGTGCTCCAAGGCCTCGACCAACTGCACTAGGCCGACGCCGTAGGCGGCCAGCCGGCTGGGGTCGGGATGGACCGCATACTCCTTCACATAGCCGCCCAACACGTCCACCCCGGCGACGCCGGGCACAGTCTTCAGCTGGGGCGCGACGAGCCAGTCCTGGACAGTGCGCAGATAGGTGGCCTTCTCCTGATCGGTGACCAGACGCTCGCCCTCGGGCGTGACGTAAACGGCGCCCGGGCGAGCCGCCGGACCCGTCAGCTCCAAGGTCCAGATATAGACCTCGCCCAGGCCGGTCACGACCGGACCCATCGACGGCGACAGCCCCGCGGGCAGGTCCTCGCGTGCGGCCTGCAGCCGCTCGTTGACCAGGTTGCGGGCGAAATAGATGTCGGTCGCGTCGGTGAAGACGGCGGTGATCTGCGAGAAGCCATGGCGCGACAGGGACCGGGTCTCAGTCAGGCCCGGCAGGCCGGCCAGCGCCGTCTCCAGCGGGAAGGTGACCTGGCTTTCGACCTCCTCGGGGCCGAGCGCCGGCGCGACAGTGGTGATCTGCACCTGGCGATTGGTGATGTCGGGCACGGCGTCGATGGGCAGGTGCAGCAGTTCGCGCCCGCCCAGAACCGCCAGGACGACGGCCAGTCCGACGACCAGCCAGCGGAAACGCACCGAGGCGTCGATGATCCGGTTCAGCATGATCAGTGTCCGTGCTCGGCTTCGCCCTTGGCCAGTTCGGCCTTGAGCAGGAAGGCGCCGGCGCCGGCGATACGCTCGTTGCCGGCCAGGCCGGACACGATCTCGATACGACCGTCTGACGTCCGCCCGGTCACGACGGGCCGCGCGCGGAACCCGCCGCCCTCTTGCACGAAGACGGACGGCGCGCCGTCTATGGTCTGCACCGCGTCCAGCGGGACGACGGGGGTTCCCGTCCCAACGCCGGCCGAGACGCCGGCCGAGACGCGGGCCGACACGACGGACCCCGCTGGGGGCGTCTCACCGGACGGCCGCGCGCGAACGATGACGGCGCCGTTGGCATTGGCTGGCGCGATAGCGATGACGACGCCCGACACGACACGCGATCCCGCGACCGTGCTTTCCAGCGTGTCGCCGACTTTCAGTATCGAGGCGGCTGAGGGCGGGGCCTCGAACATCAGTTCGACGCGGCCCGGGTCGGCGACGGCGGCGACCTGCAAGGCCTCTTCATGCAGCACCTGACCCGGTGCGGCGCTCAGGCGGGTGACGACGCCGGCGATGGGGCTGCGCACCACCGTCAGGCCGTCGGACCCCGGCGCGCCGAAGGCGCCGACGCGGGCGCGGGCGGCCCGGTGCTGGGCCTCGGCGCGACGCGTCTCGGCGGCGGTGACGTCCAGCCGGGCCTGCGAAACCCAGCCCTGTTCGAAGAGGGTGCGGTCGCGACGTTCGGCGGCGCGGGCCGCCTCGACCGTCGCGCCGGCCGCGTCCGCGTCGGCGCGAGATGCGGCGCCGTCCGGGCTTCGCACGGTGATCAGCGGCGAGCCGGCGGCCACGCGATCACCCAGGCCGACATGGACCCGCACCACGGCGCCGCCCAGCGGAGCATCGACGGCGGCCTCGGCGCCGGGCGCAAAGGCGACGCGGCCCGGCAGCTTCAGTTCGGCTCCGCCCCCGCGCTGGACGGCGATGACGGACACGCCGGCCCGTGTCGCCTCCTGGGGCGTCAGGGCGACGAAGGCCTCTTCGCCAGCCTCGTCGGCGTCGCCCGCCTCGGCATGTTCGGCCTCGGTCTGGGGACGGTCCAGAATGCGGGCGGCGCCGAAGCCCGCACTCAGAGCGATGACTACGGCCGCGCCGGTCATCAGCCAGTGTTTCTTCAAGGTCATGATCGATCCTCGCCCGGCGCACGGCCGGGCCCAGAGTTCAGGACGCGCGGCGTCTCCGCCACGCGCAGGGCTCAGGAAGGGCTGGACGCGAGGTCCGGCCGCGGATCAGAGTCTGGGAGGCCGCTCGGGACCGTCAGGCCACCCAAGCGGGGAGGCGATGCTGTCGCTCCAGGCCTCGGGCTGGCCGAAGACCGCGAGGAAGCGCGGCGTCGCCATGTCGTTGGACACAGCGGGATGCGGCGCGTGGCAGCAGCCGTTGGCGCACGCCGGGCCACAGTCAGGGCACTGGATATCCTCGCCGGACACCGCCTCGACGATCTCGAAGTTGGACGGCGTTTCCGCCCCGCAGGCATGGCTTTCGAAGGCGGGCATGGCGAAAACCAGCGTCAGCAGCAGAGTGCTGACGAAGCCAAGTCGACGGACCACTTCCCGCAGAGCTTTAAGCATCACAGGTGCTCTTATCACCCACGGACGGCAAAGTCTTCGCCGCAAACGGCAGCGCTTCATCATACCGCCATACGTAGCGATGGGCCCTCTCGGGATGCCGGCGAGCACAGCAGCGCAGGTCACTCTTTTTCCAGCGCCGAACGTCTGGTTTTCGCATGGAGTCCGACGACCGCCCCTGGCGCTAAGCCGTCCTAGCCTCGTGTAGTGGTGGCTGGAAAATTGCCCGTCTTTCAGACAGCGATTGAGCCACTCCTAAGTGGTCCCGACACCCGGCCGCCAGACCGGCGCGACGACCGAACGGTCAGGCTGACCTTTCAGCACGACAACCTCATGGCCGTTCCGGATCAGGGGCGCCATTGCCAGCAGCCGCCACGGGGCGCCGACAATGCCACTTTCCTGGCTCAGCGTCCCTTGGCCAGGCTGCGGGCCTGAAGCAAGGTGGCTATCACCGCCGCTACTGCCCCAAGCGCCACGACGCCAATCCAGTCGAACCGCGTCCAGGCGACTGTGGCCAGGGCCGATCCGGCGGCCCCGCCCAGGAACATCGACCCCATAAACAGGGTGTTCAGCCGCCCTCGCGCCTCGGGACGCAGGGCGTAGACAATGTGCTGGTTCGAGACCAGGGCGCTCTGCACGGCGAAATCGAGCAGGATCACCCCAACCACCAGGCCGGCGATGGAGGTCCAGGCGCCGAAGATGATCCAGGACGCCAAGGTTAGAAGCGCGCCCAGGGCGATCACCTCGTGCGGGCCGCGCTTGTCTGCGATCCGTCCGGCGATGGGGGCGGCGACGATGCCCACGGCCCCGACCACGCCGAACAGACCCGCCGCATCGGCCCCCAGATCATAGCGCGGCTCCTGCAGATGTAGGGCCAGTATGGTCCAGAAGGCGGCGAAGGCGCCGAACAGCAGGGCCTGGGTCGCCGCCGCCAGGCGCAGGGCGGGAAACTCGCGCCAAAGATCAACCAGGGTGCGCAAAAGGGCGGGATAGGACAGGCGGCTGTCTGGGCGGCTGGTGGGCAGGACGGCGGCCATCAGACCGCCCGCGATCAGCGCCAGGGGCGCGCCCAGCCAGAACATCTCACGCCAGCCGGCGTGGGCGCCGACGAAGCCCGCCAGGGTCCGGCTCAGCAATATGCCGCACAGGACCCCCGACATGACCACGCCCACCGTCGCGCCCCGCTTCTCGGGCGAGGCCAGGTGGGCGGCGAAGGGCACGATCTGCTGGGCCACCGTGGCGACGATCCCGACGACCAGCGAGGCCACGATCACTAGGGCCGCGCCCGGCGCAACGGCGGTCGCCGCCAGGGCCAGGGCCAGGACCACGAACTGGCCGACGATCAGCCGCTTGCGCTCGACCAGATCGCCCAGCGGCAACAGCAGGAACAGGCCCAGAGCATAGCCGAGCTGCGTCACGGTCGGCACGAACCGGGTCGCCTCGCCCGGCAGGTCGCGTTCCATCAGACCCAGCATCGGCTGGTTGTAATAGATGTTGGCCACCGCAATCCCGGCGGCCACGGCCATGGCGAACATCAGGCCCCGTCCCAGGCCGGCGGAGGTTTCGGGGGCGGCGGACGCGGGTCGGGTTTCGGCGGTCATCGGAACGTCTTTCTGCACCTCGAACGATCCGCCCTTGTCGCCCGGATGGTCCGACCGGGTCTTGTACCGGCGTGTCGTGAGACGCCGCCTCGAACCGCTGCGGCCTAGAGGTTGGTCCGGGCCAGTTTGATCACCTCGTCGCCGCGCCCGTTCATGATGGCCTTCAGCATGAACAGACTGAAGCCCTTGGCCTGTTCCAGCTTGATCTTGGGCGGGATGACCAGTTCCTGGCCGGCCGTGACCACATCGACAAGCACCGGGCCGGGATGGGCCAGGGCCTGAGTGATGACATCCTCGAGCTGGTCGGAATCTTCGACGCGGAAACCCTTGATCCCCATGGCCGTCGCCATGGCGGCGAAGTCGGGGTTCTTCAGATCGGTGCCGGTGTCCAGGAAGCCGCCCGCCTTCATCTCCATGGCCACGAAACCCAGCGAGCCGTTGTTGAAGACGATCACCTTCAGCGGCAGATCCAGTTGGGACAGGCTGATGAAGTCGCCCATCATCATGGTGAAGCCGCCGTCGCCCGACAGGGAGATCACCTGTCGGCCCGGCGCGGCGGCCTGGGCGCCTATGGCCTGAAGCATGGCGTTGGCCATGGAGCCGTGGTTGAAGGACCCCAGCAGCCGCCGCCGCCCGTTCATCTTCAGATACCGCGCCGCCCAGACGGTCGGGGTGCCGACGTCGGCGGTGAAGATCGCATCGTCGGACGCCAACCGGCTGACGACCTCGGCCAGATATTGCGGATGGATGGGCCGGCCCTTCGCAGACGGGCGCGCCAGATCGTCCAGACCCGCGCGGGCCTCGCGATAGTGTTTGCGCGCCGCCTCCAGGAAACGCGGCGACCGATCCGGCTTCAGCTGCGGCAACAGGGCGGCGACGGTTTCGGCGACGTCCCCGACCACGCCCTGGGCCAGATGGGCGCGCTTGCCCAGGCTGGACGGGTCATGATCGATCTGAATGATCCTGGCGTTCGACGGATAGAAATTGCGATAGGGGAAGTCGGTGCCCAGCATGACCAGGGCGTCGCAGTTCATCATGGCGTGATAGCCGGACGAGAAGCCGATCAGGCCGGTCATGCCCACGTCGTAGGGATTGTCCCATTCGACATGTTCCTTGCTACGTAAGGCGTGGACCACCGGCGCCTGAAGCGCCTCGGCCAGGGCCAGCACCTGTGCGTGGGCGCCCGCGCAGCCGCTGCCCGCCAGTATCGTCACCTTCCCGGCCTGGTTCAGCAAATAGGCCGCGCGCGCCACATCGGCGACGGCGGGGGTGATGCGCGGCTTGCCGGGCGGGGTCCAGTCGGGAGAGGCGCCTTCCGGCGCCGGGGCCAGTGCCACGTCGCCGGGCAGGACGATCACCGCCACCCCGCCCTTGCCGACGGCGGTGTTCAGGGCGCGCGCCAGGACGGCCGGCATCTGGGCCGGATTGGACACCAGTTCGCAGAAATCGCTGCACTCGCGAAACAGTTCCTGCGGATGGGTTTCCTGGAAATAGCCCAGCCCGATCTCTGACGAGGGAATATGGGCGGCGATGGCCAGGACCGGCGCGCGGTTGCGGTGGCAGTCGAACAGACCGTTGATCAGATGCAGGTTTCCCGGTCCGCAACTGCCGGCGCAGACCGCCAGCTCGCCGGTGATCGCGGCCTCGGCCCCGGCGGCGAAGGCGGCGGTCTCCTCATGGCGCACATGCATCCATTCGATCTGGCCGAACCGTCGGAGGCTGTCGTTCAATCCGTTCAGACTATCGCCCGTGACGCCCCAGATCCGGCTTACGCCGGCCGAGGCGAGGGTCTTGGCCAGCAGGTCCGCCACCGTCGTCGCCATGAGCTCGTCCTTGTGAAATTACACCGCAGGGTGCGGGAATGAATCGATCGAGTCTTGTCTGGAAATGCGCCAAAGCGTGGCCGGTTCGAATCTCGACGTGGGCGGCCAGGGGCGTATCGGCGGCGACGACAAGATCATAGCCGTCCTGCGCGAGCAGTTTGGCGCGTTCATAGCCGCTTCCGGATGAGGCGCCGGTCCCGACGGCCAGGGGGGGGCGGGCGGTTTCGGCAGCGGTCTGGGCCAGGGTGTCTGTCATAGGGCCGCCGACGGTTGGGTCAGGCTTCCAACCCTCGGCAGCCGCGCCTGTTCCCTGTCCGACAGTGGGAACGAAGCCTCGGCGCGGTGGTTGACGCTATTCAGCTGACCGGAGCTAAGTCCATGTCTTATAGTGAAGTTTCGACCGACGCTGATGTCGGGTCGACGGCCTTCGTCGATAAGGATCGACGCGAGGGGGAATATGAGGCGTCCAGCCTCAGAGCGGTCCTGATCAATCGGCCGCGAGAGGAATTGTACGCCTATTGGCGCGATCTCACGAACCTGCCGACCTTCTCGGAAACTGTGAAGTCGGTGGAGCTTCTGGAGGCCGGCCGCTCTCGCTGGATCGTCTCCGGACCGGGCGACAAGGATGTCGAACTGACCAGTGAAATCACCGAGGACGTGCCCGGCGAGCGCATCGCCTGGACCTCCAGCGAAGGGTCCGACGTCGATCATGAAGGTTGGGTGTCGTTTAAGGACAACCCCTTCGGTCGCGGCACGGAGGTGCGCGTCTTCATCAGCTATGCGCCGCCTGCCGGATTCGTCGGCAAGGTCGTCGCCAAGGTGATGCAGCGCGAACCCCGCATTCAGGCCCGGCGGGAGCTCCGTCGCTTCAAGCAACTGATGGAGACGGGCGAGATTTCGACGTCCAAGGCGCCCGACGCCGCCCCCCGCGCCTCGCGCCACTTCTGAACTTCCGACCTCACTCGATAAGGAGCCGCCCATGCGCGCCCTCACCTGGCACGGCAAACACAATGTTCAGGTCGACACCGTCCCTGACCCCCAGATCGTCAATCCGCGCGACGCCATCATCAAGATCACCGCCACCGCCATCTGCGGTTCGGACCTGCACCTTTACGACAGCATGATCCCGGGCATGTCCAACGGCGACATTCTGGGCCATGAGTTCATGGGCGAGGTGGTGGAAGTCGGGCGCGGAAACACCAGCCTGAAGAAAGGCGACCGCGTCGTGGTGCCCTTCGTCATCGCCTGCGGCCAGTGCTTCTTCTGCGAGCGGTCGATGCCGGCGGCGTGCGACAACTCCAACCCCGCCGACAAATCCGACGCCACGGAGATCGCCTATGGGCATTCCGTCGCCGGCCTGTTCGGCTATTCCCATCTGACGGGCGGGTTCGCGGGAGGACAGGCGGAATACGCCCGGGTGCCCTATTCAGACTATGGGCCGATCAAGATTCCCGACGGGATAGAAGACGAGACGGTGCTGTTCCTGTCGGACATCTATCCCACCGGCTGGATGGCGGCCGAGAATGCGCAAATCCAGCCTGGCGACACTGTTGCGATCTGGGGCTGCGGTCCCGTGGGTCTGTTCGCGATCAAGAGCGCGATCCTGCAGGGGGCCGGCCGCGTCATCGCCATCGACCGCCATCCCAACCGTCTCGCCCTGGCCAAGGCCAACGGGGCGGAGGTCCTCAATTATCATGAGGTGAAGGTGCGCGAGGCCCTGCTGGAAATGACCGCAGGCCTGGGCCCGGACAGCTGTATCGATGCGGTGGGCATGGAAAGCCACGGCTTCTCGCCGGACAATGTGATTGACGCGGTCAAACAGGAGACCCGGCTCGGCACGGATCGTCCGCATGTGCTGCGCGAGACCATCATGGCTGTGCGAAAGGGCGGCACGGTTTCGGTTCCGGGCGTCTATGGCGGGGTGGCCGACAAATGGCCTGTCGGGGCCTTCATGGAGAAGGGGCTGACATTGAAGACGGGCCAGACCCATGTGCAGCGGTATCTGCCACAACTGTTGCAACTGATCCTGGAGGGACGGATCGACACCACGGACTTGATCAGCCATCGCCTGCCTCTGGAACAGGCGCCCGAGGGCTACAAGAATTTCAAGGAAAACCAGAACGAGTGGACCAAGGTGGTGCTGAAGCCGTAGCTGAGGCCGCCTCGACCTGTTCCGGATGCGTCGAGGGTCTGATCCGAGCGCGCCCGGACGCTGGCGGGATAGGTGGTCGTGGGGCGTGCGCCCCACGTTACTCTCTGTGAGGCCCGCATAGGCAGATCGGTCGTACGTCGGATCGGCCACAATTTTTATGCTCCCTTTATGCGGAAGCAGGATTCCCGCATCGCACGCTTATGCCCGACGATGGTCTGCTGACGGCTCAGTAGAGCTGGAGGTGTCGGCATGGCCGATCTGATTTTCCTGGCGTTGGGCGGCGGGCTGTTTCTGGCCTTCGCCGTTCTCGCCGTTGCGTTGAAACGGGTGTGACGATGGTGATCGATGTCCTCTGGGGCGTCGGCGCCGTCGGCGTCGCCGTCTACATGATCGCGGCCCTGCTGCGCCCCGAGCGGTTCTAGGGAGCCGCTGTCATGACTATTCAAGGATGGGCGGAAATCGCCCTGACCATCGGCCTCGCCGCGCTGCTCGGCTGGCCGATCGGCGTCTACATGTCGCGTGTCTGGAATGGCGAACACACCTGGCTGGATCCGCTGCTGCGGCCGGTCGAGCGTCTGTTCTATCGCGCCTCGGGCGTGAACCCGGCTCACAGCCAGGGTTGGCTCGGTTATGCCGGCGCCCTGCTGGCCTTCAATGCGGCGGGCTTCCTTCTGCTGTACGCCCTGCTGCGCTTCCAGGGGGGGCTGCCGATCAATCCGCAGGGCTTCTCGGACCTGTCGCCGGACCTGGCGTTCAACGTCGCGGTCAGCTTCGTCACCAACACCAACTGGCAGTCCTACGGCGGCGAGACGACGATGTCGCACTTCAGCCAGATGGCGGGCCTGACGGTGCAGAACTTCCTGTCGGCCGCGACCGGCGCCGCCATAGCCGCGGCCCTGGCGCGCGCCTTCGTCGCCAATCGCGGCGAGGGGGTCGGCAATTTCTGGGCCGACATGACCCGTACGACGCTGTGGGTGCTGCTGCCCCTGTCGATCGCCCTCGCCATCGTCCTGGTCGCTCTGGGCGTGCCTCAGACGCTGGACGCTTCCGCGACCGCAACCGGGCTGGAGGGCGGGTCGCAGACCTTGTCGCTGGCCCCCACGGCCAGCCAGCTGGCGATCAAGCAACTGGGCATCAACGGCGGCGGGATCTTCAACGTCAACTCGGCGCATCCGTTCGAGAACCCGACCCCGCTGACCAATCTCATCACCGCCGTCTCGATCAATGTGCTTGGATGGGCCGCCTTCTTCGCCTTCGGCCGCAGCGTTCTGGCCAGAAGGGACGTGAGGGCGCTCGCGATCGCCGCCCTGGTGCTGCTCGGCCTTTCGGGCGCTGCGATGTACGCCATCGAGACCCAGCCGGCGCCGGCGCTGGTCGCGGCCGGAGTCGACGCCTCGGCCAATATGGAGGGCAAGGAAGTTCGCTTCGGGGTCCCGGCCTCGGTCGCCTGGGCGACCATGACCACGGGGGCGTCGAACGGCTCGGTCAACTCCATGCACGCCAGCTACATGCCCCTTGGCGGAGGCTTGCAGATGTTCCTGATGCAGCTGGGGGAGATCCTGCCCGGCGGGATCGGCTCGGGCATCGCCGTCATGGCGGTCATGGCCCTGCTGGCCGTCTTCATTGCAGGGCTGATGGTCGGTCGCACGCCGGAGTATCTGGGCAAGAAGATCGAGGCGCGGGAAATCCAGTACGCCATGGTGGCGGTCTTGGTCCTGCCTCTGGCCATTCTCGGCTTCTCGGCCGTGGCGGCGGTGCTTCCGACCGCGCTGGAAGGGCTGTTGAACAACGGTCCGCACGGCCTGTCGGAGATCCTGTACGGCTACACCTCGGCGGCGGCGAACAACGGCTCGGCCTTCGCCGGCCTGACCGCCAACTCACCGTGGTGGAACACGACCCAGGGGGTGGGGATGCTGATGGGCCGGTTCGTGCCCGCCATCGCGGTCCTGGCCATCGCGGGCAGTCTTGTGGTCAAGCCCAAGCTCACCCCCAGCGCCGGCGCCATGCCGACCCACGGGCCGCTGTTCATCGGCCTTCTGATCGGCGTCATCCTCATCCTCGGCGGGCTGCAGTTCTTCCCCGTTCTCGCCCTTGGCCCCCTCGTCGAGCATTTCCAGATGCTCGACGTGCTGGCCGGGCTCTGACCCGGATTCCCTGACATGACCTTTGTAAATCCCGAACGCCCGGACGCGGCCCCGGTCGCGCCCCTGGCCGGCGGCCTGTCCGGCCCCCTGCTTGGCCGGGCCTTCACCGACGCCGTCGTCAAACTGCACCCGCGCCGCCTGCTGCGAAACCCGGTGATCTTCACCACCTGGATCGTCGCCCTGCTGGCCACGATCTCGGCCGTGGCGGCCCTGGCGGCCGGCGAGGCCGCAGGCTTCGCGCTTCAGCTGGCCGTCTGGCTGTGGGCGACCGTGCTGTTCGCCAATATCGCCGAAAGCGTCGCCGAAGGGCGCGGCAAGGCGGCGGCGGACTCCCTGCGCGCGACGCGGGTGACGACGAAAGCCAAGCTGATCGTCGACCCCACGACCGGTCTGACCGTGCCGACCGCCGCGAACGAACTTGAAATCGGTTCGATCGTCCTGGTCGAGGCCGGCGACGTCATTCCTTCGGACGGCGAGATCGTCGAGGGCGTCGCCTCGGTCAACGAGGCCGCCATCACCGGTGAATCCGCGCCGGTGATCCGCGAGGCCGGCGGCGACCGTTCCGCCGTCACGGGCGGCACCACGGTGCTGTCCGACTGGATCAAGGTACGGATCACCGCCGAGGCGGGCTCGACCTTCCTCGACCGCATGATCGCCATGGTCGAGGGCGCGAACCGGCGCAAGACGCCCAACGAACTGGCCCTGTCCGTCCTGCTGGCGGGCCTGACCCTGGTGTTCCTGATCGCGGTGGCGACGCTGCTGGGACTGGGCGCATATTCGGGCGTGGATCTGGACCCGATCGTGCTCGGCGCCCTGTTCATCACCCTCATCCCCACCACGATCGGCGGCCTTCTTTCGGCCGTCGGCATCGCCGGGATGGACCGGTTGCTGAAGGTCAATGTGCTCGCCAGCTCCGGCCGGGCGGTCGAGGCTGCGGGCGACGTCGACACCCTGCTGCTCGACAAGACCGGCACCATCACCTTCGGCAACCGGATGGCCACGGAAGTGATCCCCGTTCCCGGCGTACGGCCCGAGGCGGCCCTGCGCGCCGCCGTCATGGCGTCTCTGGCCGACGAGACGCCCGAGGGCCGTTCGATCATTGAACTGGGCCGCACGGCGGGCCTGGCCGTCGACCTGCCCGCCGGCGCCAAGGCCATCGCCTTCTCGGCGATGACCCGCCAGTCAGGCGTGGACGTGGACGGCAAGTCCTGGAGGAAGGGCGCGATCAATGCGGTGCTCAAGTCTCTGAAACTGGTCGACGCCGATGTGCCGGCCGAGTTTCGCCAGACGGTTGACCGTATCGCCCGGTCGGGCGGCACGCCGCTGGCGGTGGTCGAGAACGGCGCTCTCGTGGGCGTCATCCACCTGAAGGACGTGATCAAACCGGGCATGAAGGCGCGCTTCGCCGACCTGCGCCGCATGGGTCTGCGCACGGTGATGATCACCGGCGACAACCCCGTCACCGCCGCCGCCATCGCCTCGGAAGCGGGCGTCGACGACTATCTCGCGGAGGCCACGCCCGAGGACAAGATGCGCCTCATCAAGGCGGAGCAGGCGAAGGGCCGATTGGTCGCCATGTGCGGCGACGGCGCCAATGACGCGCCCGCCCTGGCGCAGGCCGACGTCGGCGTGGCCATGCAGACCGGCGCCCAGGCCGCGCGCGAGGCCGGCAACATGGTCGATCTCGACAGCGACCCGACCAAGGTCATCGAGATCGTCGAGGTCGGCAAACAGTTGCTGATCACCCGCGGCGCCCTGACCACCTTCTCGATCGCCAACGACGTGGCCAAGTATTTCGCCATCATCCCGGCCATGTTCGTGGTCGCCCTGCCGGCGCTCGGCGCGCTCAACATCATGGGGTTGCACAGCCCCGAGAGCGCCATCCTGTCGGCGGTGATCTTCAACGCCCTGGTGATCGTCGCCCTGATCCCCCTGGCCCTGCGCGGGGTCAAGTACCGGGCCATCGGGGCCGGGGCGCTGCTGTCCCGCAACCTGCTGATCTACGGGCTGGGCGGCCTCGTCGCCCCGTTCGTCGGCATCAAGCTCATCGACATCGTCGTTTCCGGCCTCGGCCTGGCCTGACCCCTTCGCAAAGTGAACTCCATGCTCAGCCAACTCCGTCCGGCGGTCGTAATGATCGCCCTCTTCACCCTCCTGCTCGGCGTGGCCTATCCGTTCGCGGTCACCGGCGTCGCCCAGCTGGCCTTCCCCGCGCAGGCGAACGGCAGTCTTATCCGCCGTGCAGACGGCCGGATCCTCGGCTCGGCCCTGATCGGTCAGCCCTTCTCCGAGGCGCGTTATCTGCATCCGCGTCCCTCGGCCGCCGGCGACGGCTATGACGCCTCGGCCTCTTCCGGTTCGAATCTGGGACCGCTCAATCCCGACCTGGCCGAACGGATAAGGACGGACGCCGCCGCCATCCGGGCCGATACGGGCGCCACGGTCGTACCCGCGGACGCCGTGACCACCTCCGCCTCGGGCCTCGACCCCGACATCTCTCCGGCCTACGCTCGGCTCCAGGCGGCGCGGGTGGCGCAGGCGAGGGGAGTGGACGTAGGCGTGGTGCAGCAGGTGATCGACCAACACACCGAGGGCGCCCTGCTCGGCTTCATTGGTCAGCCGCGCGTCAATGTGCTGCTGACCAACCGGGCGCTCGACGCCCGCTTCCCCGCCGCGACCTGACTTGCCGGAGGCTCCGCGCCCTTTAGATCCGTCGAAGGTCGCTGCAAGGCGTCCCAGACGCGGACGGCTGAAGGTGTTCCTCGGCATGTCGCCGGGGGTCGGCAAGACCTATGAAATGCTGCGCGCCGCCCGACGCCGAAAGGCCGAGGGCGGCGATGTCCTGGTCGGAGTGGTCGAGACCCACGGGCGGCGCGAGACCGAGAGCCTGCTGCGCGGCATGGAGGTGCTGCCGCGTCGACCCATCGACTACAAGGGTCGGGTCCTGATGGAGTTCGACATCGACGCGGCGCTGGCGCGACGGCCCGACCTGTTGCTGGTCGATGAATACGCCCATTCCAACGCGCCCGGTTCGCGCCACACCAAACGCTGGCAGGATGTCGAGGAGATCCTGTCGGCGGGCATCGACGTCTGGACCACGCTGAACGTCCAGCATCTGGAAAGCCTGTCCGACGTGGTGCTGCGCATCACCGGCGTGCGCCAGCGCGAGGCCGTGCCCGACAGCGCCCTGAGCGGGGCCGACGACATCGAAGTCGTGGACATCACCCCCGACGAACTGCGCAAGCGCCTGTCCGAGGGCAAGGTCTATGTGCCCGAGACCGCGCGTCTGGCCTCCGAGAATTTCTTCAAGGTCGAGAATCTGACCGCCCTGCGCGAGCTGTCGCTGCGGCGGGCGGCGCAGACGGTGGACGATCAGCTGCTTGCGACCCTGCGGGAGCGGGGCGTTGAGGGGCCCTGGGCGGCGGGCGAGCGCATCCTGGTCCTGGTCGGGGGCGACGCGATCGCCGCCTCCCTGGTCCGCGCCGGCCGCCGATTGTCGGACATGATGATGGACGCGCCCTGGACCGTGGCCCATGTCGAACGACCCAGCCGGCCGGTCTCGGGCCCCGACAGCGCCGCCCGGCTGAACCAGGCTTTCAGGCTGGCCGAGCAGCTTGGGGGGCGGTCGATCGTCCTGACCGGCGATGATGTCGTCAAGGCGGTGATGGACTACGCCCATCGCAACAACGTCACCCAGATCGTCATCGGCAAGGGCCGCGACAGCCGCATCGGCGAACTGCTGGGCCGCTCCCTCGCGGGGGCGCTGCTGCGCGCCGCAAGGGGCGCGGCTCTGCATGTGGTGACGGAACAGGCCGGCGTGCGTCCCGAAAAGACGCCGAAGGCCTCCGAGCCCGCCCTCCCCGGCCATTGGCGGGGCTATGCGGTCGGGGCGGCCTTCATAGTGGCGGCGACCGGCCTTGCCCTGGGGCTCGATCGCGCCTTCGAGCGGGTCGATCTGGGGGTCGTCTATCTGTCGGCGGTGCTTGCGGCGGGTGTTCTTTACGGGCTCAGGCCGGCGCTGGCGGCCGCGACGGTGGCCTTCCTGACCTATAATTTCCTGTTCCTGGCGCCGCGCTACACCTTCGTCATCGGTTCACCCACCGATGTCCTGACCCTGATCGTTTTCTGGGCGGTCGCGTCGGTGACCGGCGGGCTCGCGGGCCGGGTGCGGGATCAGGCGAGGAACGCGCAGCGCCGGGCCTCGGCGGTGTCGGCGCTTCTCGCGGCCAGCCAGGCGCTGGCCGCCGCCGATGATCGTCTCGAAACCGCCCGGGCGCTCGCCGAGCAGACCGCCGCCGCCGCCGGCGCCAAGGCGATCGTCCTATTGCCTCAGGACGGAGACATCGTGCCGGTGGCGGGCGCTCCGGAACTCGAAAAACTGGGCGCCGCCGCCATGGCCGCCGCGCGGTGGGCGTGGGAGCGGGGCGAACCCGCCGGGCACGGCACCGGAACCCTGCCCCAGACCAGCTGGACGTTCAGGCCCCTGCAGGGCGTCCGCGCCCGGTCCGGCGTCGCGGGGATCGAGGCGGATTCCCTGGCGCCCGGGTCGGATGAGGAGCGGCTCGCCCTGGCGCTGCTGGAGCAGGGGGCCGTGGCGCTGGAGCGGGCGCAACTGGCCGGCGACGCGGTCGAGACCGAGACCCTGCGTCGCACCGACCGTTTTCGCGGCGCCCTGATGAACTCGGTCAGCCACGATCTGCGCACCCCGCTTTCGACCGTGCTTGGCGCCGTCACGACCCTGATCGACTATGGGCCGACGTTGAAGCCGGACGTCCGCCAGGACCTGTTGCTCAGTATCCGCGAGGAGGCGGAACGTCTCAGCCGCTATGTCGGCGATCTGCTGGACATGACCCGGCTCGAAGGCGGCGCGCTCAACATCAAGACGGACTGGACCGATGTGCGCGACGTCCTGAACGCGGCGGCGGACCGGGTTTCACGCCGGCTCGGCGCCCGCCGCGTCACGCGGGACTTCCCGGTCGAGCTCAGCATGGTCAGGATGGACCAGGGCCTTCTCGAACAGGCCCTGGTCAATATTCTGGAGAACGCCATCGCCTACAGCCCTGACGGCTCGACCATCGAACTCGCCGCCTATGAAGATCATCGCTCGGTGGTCATCAGTATCGAGGACGAGGGCAAGGGGATCCCCACCGCCGCGCTGGAACTGGTGTTCGACAAGTTCCGCCGCATGGAGGCGTCGCCCGACCGCTCGAAGGGGGCAGGCCTGGGCCTGGCCATCGCCAAGGGCTTCGTCGAGGCCATGAACGGCCGGATCGCCGCCGCAAGTCCGATCGTGGGCGACCATGGCACACGCATATTGATCAGCCTGCCCAAGGCGGTCGCGACCCATCCCAACCTGCTGTAGAATCCCCAACCTGTTGTAGAATCCATGTCGCCCGTCAGACCTCGCATCCTCGTCATCGACGACGAACCACAGATCCACCGCTTCCTCTCGCCGGCTCTGGACGCCGCAGGCTATGAGCCCAGGCGCGCCGACAGCGGCCAGGAGGGGTTGCGCGGCATCGCCCTGTGGAGCCCTGATGCGGTGGTGCTCGACCTCGGCCTGCCCGACATGGACGGCAAGGACGTGCTTGTTCGCGCCCGCGAGTTCTACGCCGGGCCGATCATCATCCTGTCCGCCAGAGATCGCGAGGCCGAGAAGATCGAGGCGCTCGACCTCGGCGCCGACGACTATGTCGAAAAGCCCTTCGGCGTCGGTGAACTCCTGGCCCGGGTGCGGGCCCACCTGCGTCAGACGGCCGGTCGCCGCGAACCCGCCGGTCCGCTGACGATCGGCGATGTGGTCATCGACCTCGAGCGTCGGGAAGTCACCCGCGCCGGCGCCGGCGTCCGGCTGACGCCCAAGGAATACCAGGTCCTCGCCCACCTTGCCCGCGACGCCGGGAAGGTGATCGGCCATGGCGCCTTGCTGACTGCGGTCTGGGGGGCCGCCCACAAGGACGACACCCAGTATCTGAGGGTCCTCATCGGCCAGCTCCGGCAGAAGCTGGAGGCCGACCCGGCCCAGCCCCGGCTGATCGAGACCGAACCCGGCGTCGGCTACAGGCTCAGGGACTAGAAATCCGTCCGCGCGCGGCGATGGCCGCCAGATCATTTATTAATTGGCGAAACTATGTATATCGGCAGCTATGGATACGAATTCGATGACAGAGGCTCCGATCATCCGCCCATTGCGCATCAATGATCGCGCCCCGGATTTCTCGGCGCGCACGACCCGGGGTCAAAAGCGTCTGAGCGACTATCGCGGGCGCTGGCTCGTGCTGTTTTCCCATCCGGCGGACTTCACCCCGGTCTGCACCAGCGAGTTCATCGGCCTGGCCCGGCGACAGGCCGAGTTCACGGCCCTTGGGTGCGAACTCATGGCGCTATCGGTCGACAGCCTCTATGCGCACCTGGCCTGGCTGAAGGACATCCATGACCGTCTGGGCGTGAAGGTCGAGTTTCCGATCATCGAGGACCCCTCGATGGTCATCGGCCAGGCCTTCGGCATGTTGGACCCCGCCTCGCCCGACAGCGCCACCGTCCGGGCGACCTTCGTGATCGATCCCCAGGGCGTCATCCGCGCCATCAGCTGGTATCCGATGACGGTCGGTCGTTCGGTTGAGGAACTGCTGCGTCTGCTGAAAGCCCTCCAGGCCACCGATCGCGAAGGCGCATCGGCGCCCGAAGGCTGGACCGAGGGCGCGCCCCTGCTGGAGCCGGCCGCTGTCGATCTGGATGACGCCCTGGCCGACGGCGAGCTCTGGTACTATCGGGAACGTCGCACGTGACCTCCGTCGATCCGGAGGTGATGGAGCAGTTGAAGGCGAAGGCGCCCCAGGCGGCCGATCTTCTTCGTCAGCTCGCCAACGCCAACCGTTTGCTGATCCTGTGTCATATCTCTCAGGAAGAACGGTCCGTCGGCCAGCTGGAACAGGATCTCGGCATCCGCCAGCCTGGCCTGTCCCAGCAGCTGGCGGAGCTGAGGCAGTCCGGCCTGGTCAAGACCCGTCGGGAATCGCGTTCGATCTACTATTCCATCGCCGACGACCGCGCCGCGGCCGTGATGGCCATGCTCTACGAAATCTTCTGCAAGGACGCGACGGCGGTTGTGGGACGTCTCCGCGCGGAAGAGGCGCCGGTCTCTCCGCATCCGCGCGGCGACGCCGCCCGGTTCGCCAGGATCATTCCCGAATCGTGATTGGTGGTCGTGCGTCAGCAATGCCTCGCGCTCTTCCGGGCGCTGTCAGGCGTTACAGGCCGGACAGGGGCCGGGGCGTGTGCTCATAAAATCGCCGATCCCACGGGGCCGCTTGCAAGTAGCAAGTCAATGTGAGTTCACGACTCGTTGCGTACGTTCGAGCGAGCGTCGCTATGAGGAGCTTACAGGGCAAGCATTTTGGTGTTTGGTCGGTAGAATGAACTCGAAGGCATTCCCCTTTCATGATGGTTACCTTGTAGCCGTCTCGGTGACAGAGCACGCCGCCGTTCTTGGTCTCAAGCAGGCTGGAGGCGACGAGTTCGTGATGACGCTTGGCGGCGTAGAAGCCTTGAGCCTTGACGGGTTTCGTGAGGGAAACATCATACTCGACCTATGGATGGTCAGCGGAAAACAGCCCACCAGCAAAGATTTGCAAACCATCGAACTCGCCGAAGTGATGGAAATCCTTTTTCCCGGCCCCCATCCCGAAGCAGCGTCTGAATATCACGAGAAACACGCCGCGATTATCGAGACGAAGTTGGAGAGGGTGCGTAGCGGGCAGGCGGCACTCGTCCTGATGATCCCGGCATATGGGGCTGATTTGTATGCATTCTGCGGTTCGGTCGTTCTTGACCCGCCCGTGCCTACGCTCCCTCTCCGCTAAGGTCCGCTAACCACCCGTTGCGGCGGTTCGGGACGTCTGCTGTTCGGCAGGCCGCTGCGCATCACTTAATGGGTACACGACCTAAGGCGCGCGGACGATGACGGCCTGACGTTCTCTGTCTGGCAGGCAAGCGCGGCTCGGTGCTGGACGAAATCGGCGCGGCTTTCTATGATCACGTCCGGCCGCAGGATTTGTCCGCGGCGTCTTTCGCGTAGGTTTGACGACGTGCTGAACAAGATTTTCGCTTGGTGGAACGGGGCCACGATCGGCACCCTCTTCACGATCGCCAAGCGTGGCCGTTACGTCGGAACCGACGAGATCGGCAACAAATATTACGAGGCCAAGGACAACTCGAGCTACGACGGCCGCAAGCGGCGCTGGGTCGTGTACGAGGGCTATGCCGAGGCCTCCAAGGTGTCGGCCGACTGGCACGGCTGGCTGCGCTACACCTTCGACCTGCCGCCGACCGAGGCGCCGCTGCCGCGCCGGGCGTGGGAGAAGGACCATCTGCCCAACTTCACCGGCACGCCGATGGCGTGGCGCCCGCCGGGCTCCCTGGCCGCTGACGCCAAACGCCCGGCCGCCACGGGCGATTATCAGGCCTGGACGCCCGAGTGAGACCGAATCGCCTCCTGCTGGGCGGGGCGGCCGTCGTTGCGGCGCTCAGCGCCGGGGCGGTGACCGCCAGCGTGCTTCAGGATGCGCCGCGGGATGCGCGGCCCGTCCAGGGCGGGTCGCAGGACGTCATCGGCGGCATCATTCGCGATACGCCCGCCTCGCCGGCGGGCCAGGCGCCGGTCGAGGCGCCTCCAGCGGGGACCCCCGCCCCCCGCGCGCCTGTGGCCACAACCCCGCCCCCGGCCGTGATCATCGCCGAGGACGAGGCGGTGGCCGAGAAGGCGGCGGAGGAAGAGGCGACCGAGACTGCGGTGGTGGAAAAGGCCATCGAACAACCCGCGACGCCAGCTCCTCGCCAGCGGCGCAAGTTCGCCATCATCCAGGCCATCGACAAGACCACCGCCGAGACCATGAAGTTCGAGGTCGAGGTTGGCGGCCGGCCGGTGCGGTTCAACAAGAATCTGATCTTCAGCGTCCGCGCCTGCGAGATCTCGACGCCGGACGAACTGACCGAAGACGCCATCGCCTATGTCGACGTTTCCTTGCAGGCTCGGGGAAACAACCCGGCGGCGGAACCGCGCCAGATCTTCCGGGGCTGGATGTTCGCGTCGTCTCCCGCCGTCAGCGGGCTGCAGAACACCAATTACGACGCCTGGGTGGTCGGCTGTAAGAACTAGGGCGGGTGGCAATCCGGGGAGGCAGGCGTGAATTCTGAGCCACGGGTCGGCAAGCGACCGCCCAAGAAAAGCGAGACGGTCGAGATTCGGCTGCCTCATGCGACCAAGATCGCCTTCATGGCCCGCTGCCGGGCCGACGGTCGCACGGCCAGCGACGTCATCCGCCGCTTCATCGAAGACGAACTGAGCCGGCCGGCCGGCGCGCGCGCCTCGATCCGGACGGGTTGGCGCCCGTTGGTCGCGGCCGCCGTCGCCGGGCTGGCCCTGGGCGCCGCCGCGCCGTCCCTGGCCCAGTCCGTCGCGTCGGATCTGGCCCGGGACCGGGCGGCCTTCGCGCGGCTGGATCGCGACCATGACGGCGCAATCCGCCTCGACGAGTTCCGCGCGCGCTAGGACGGCGCCCCCGTGGCGAGCAGCCGTTGTCTAGCGGATGCGGAGCAGGAACCGGTCCCAGTGAAGGTTCAGCCAGGTCCAGGGTTTGCCGAGGCCTGCGCCTGGCTTCCATGAGGCGGCCACGAACTCCGCCCTGCCGACGATATTCTCCGCCGGCAGGAGGCCGACGCCCTGATCGGTCGGCCAGCGGCTGTCCAGCGAGTTGTCGCGATTGTCCCCCATCATGAAATACTGGCCGGCGGGCACGCGATAGACCGGGGTGTCGTCGCCGGGCTGATCGGGTCCGCCGTCATAGGTCACATAGGTTTTGCCGCTCGTCAGGGTCTCGCGAACCTCGCGCACCCGCCGGAGCGGCGCGTCATGGTCGGCGGTCAGGCCCAATGGAGTCTGATGGATCGCTGTCCCGTTGACGAAGACGACCCCGTTCCGGACCTGTACGCGATCGCCGGGCAGGCCGACGACGCGTTTGATCCAGACCTGGTCCGGGTCGTGCGGGCGGCGGAAGACCACGACCTCGCCCCGCTTGGGGGAGCGGCCGAACAGGCGCCCGTCCATCACCGGCGGATTGAAGGGCAGGGACGCCCGGCTCCAGCCATAGGCGTATTTGGACACGACGATATAGTCGCCCGTCACCAGTCCGGGCTCCATCGAGGACGAGGGGATGGTGAAGGGCTGGAACAAGGCGATTCTGACGATCGTGGCCAGGATCAGGGCGAGCAGGACGGTGACGCCGATTTCGCGCAGCTCGCGCATCGGTGACGGAGCCGGCATGGCGTCGGCGGGGGCGGTCAGGGGCTGGGTCAGGGGCTGGGTCATGGGCGGATCAGGCCGCCGGATCCCCGGCTTCGCCACAGGGATGTTGTCGGGACAGGCCGGGGATCTTGTCCGGACAGTCGATCAACCCCGGGCCAGGGCCTGTTCCACCGCCTCTGCGCCCGTCATCGGCGCCGTCAGGGCCGTCTCGTCCGCCGCCACCTTCAAGGCGGGCTTCAGCCGTCGCAGATAGGCCGCCTGCGGCGTCTCGACGGTGCCGAACTGGCTGAGATGTTCGGTCAGGAACTGGGCGTCCAGCAGGGTCCAGCCGCCCTTGCGCAGCCGCGCGACCAGATGGACCAGGGCCACCTTGGAGGCGTCGCGTTCGCGGCTGAACATGCTCTCGCCGAAGAAGGCGCCCCCCAGTGAGACGCCATACAGGCCGCCGACCAGCCGCTCGTCCTTCCAGCATTCGACCGAATGGACGAAGCCCCGGGCGAACAGGTCGGCGTACAGACGGCGGATCGGGGCGTTGATCCAGGTTTCCTCGCGCTCGGGCCCCTGGGCCGCCGCGCAGCCCTCCAGCACGGCCTCGAAGGCGGTGTCGACCCGCACCACGAACGGTTCGCTGCGCACGGTGCGACGCAGCCGGGTGGGGATGTGGAAGGCGTCCAGCGGGATCACCCCCCGCTGCTCGGGTTCGATGATGAAGACGCGCGGGTCGTCCCGCGACTCGGCCATCGGGAAAACGCCCCGGGCGTAACAGGCCAGCAGGTCCTCGGGGCCAAAGCCGCCGAATGGCCCGCTGGCGCTGTAGTCGGGCTCGGTCAGGCGTCGCCCTTCTGACGGGCGGCCCACTTCTCCAGCCAGTGGATGTCATAGTCGCCGGACAGGATGTCGGGCTCCTGCAACAGCTTCTGGAACAGGGGAATGGTGGTGTCGACGCCGCCGATGACGATCTCGTTCAGCGAGCGCTTCAGCCGCGCAATGGCCTCTTCGCGGTCGCGGCCGTGGACGATCAGCTTGCCGATCAGGCTGTCGTAATAGGGCGGGATCGAATAGCCGGCGTAGATGGCGCTATCCAGACGCACGCCCAGGCCGCCGGGGGCGTGGAAGTCGGTGATCTTGCCCGGCGAGGGGGTGAAGGTCTCGGGGTTCTCGGCGTTGATCCGCACCTCGATGGCGTGGCCTTTGAACTCGATGTCCTCCTGGGTGAAGGACAGGGGCAGGCCGGCGGCGATGCGGACCTGTTCGCGGACCAGGTCGACGCCGGTGATCATTTCCGTAACCGGATGCTCGACTTGCAGGCGGGTGTTCATCTCGATGAAGAAGAACTCGCCGTCCTCCCACAGGAATTCGATGGTGCCGACGCCCAGATAGCCGATGGCGGCGATGGCCTTGTTGACCGTCTCGCCGATCTGCTTCCTGCCTTCGGCGGAAAGTGCGGGCGAGGGGGCCTCTTCCAGCACCTTCTGGTGGCGGCGCTGCAGCGAGCAGTCACGTTCGCCCAGGTGCACGACATTGCCGTGGCTGTCGGCGATGACCTGGATCTCGATGTGGCGCGGCTTCTGGAGATAGCGCTCCATATAGACGGCGCCATTGCCGAAGGCGGCCTTGGCCTCGGACTGGGCGGTCTGGACGGCCTCGACCAGATCATCAGCCGTCAGGGCGACCTTCATGCCGCGTCCGCCGCCGCCCGCCGCCGCCTTGACGATCAGGGGGAAGCCGATGGTCTTGGAAGCCTCGATGGCGGCTTCGACGGTCTCGACCTCGCCCTTGGAGCCGGGGACCACCGGGATGCCGGCGTCCATGACCGTCTGTTTGGCGCTGATCTTGTCGCCCATGACCCGGATATGTTCGGGCTTGGGACCGATGAAGGTCATGCCGTGGGCTTCGACGATCTCGGCGAAACGGGCGTTTTCCGACAGGAAGCCATAGCCGGGGTGGATCGCCTGGGCGCCGGTGATCTCGGCCGCCGCGATGATCGAGGGGATGTTCAGATACGACTTGGCCGCCGAGGCGGGGCCGATGCAGACGCTCTCGTCCGCCAGCCGCACCCACATGGCGCCGCGGTCGGCTTCCGAGTGCACGGCGACGGTGGAGATGCCCATCTCCTTGCACGCGCGGTGGATGCGCAGCGCGATCTCGCCGCGGTTGGCGATCAGGACTTTGGTGAACATCAGGGCGCCTTAGGCTTCCAGCAGGACGAGGGGCTCGCCGAACTCGACCGGCTGGGCGTCGCCGACCAGGATCTCGACCACGACGCCGTCGCGCGGGGCCTGGATCGGGTTCATTGTCTTCATGGCTTCGACGATCAGCAGGGTCTGGCCCTTCTTGACCTTGTCGCCCGGCTGGACGAAGGCCGGGGCTTCCGGAGAGGCCTGCAGATAGGCGGTGCCGACCATCGGCGACTTCACCTCTTCGCCGGCGCGGGCGACGATGGTGGCCGGGTCCGACGGCATGGAGACCGGAGCGGCGGCAGCCACGGGCGCGGCGGCCGGCGCGGAGGCGGCGGCGTACTGGACCGGCGCGGCGTGCATGGTGATCTCACGCGCCACGCGGATGCGCAGCTCGCCGCGCTCGACCTCGACCTCGGTCAGGTCGGTTTCGTTCAGGATCTCGGCCAGCTGGCGAACCAGGGCGGCGTCGATCTCGGCGTGTTTCTTGTCATCGGCCATTGCGGTGCGCCTTTGTCTTTCGTCTTGGAATGCGAACGGGTCGGCCCTCAGGCGCGTTCCCGAACCTTGGTAAGAGCCGCCTGGACGGCCAGTTCATAGCCGGCTGCGCCGAAGCCGGCGATGACGCCGGTCGCCGCGGACGACACATAGGAGTGATGGCGAAACGCCTCGCGCGCCGCCGGATTGGACAGATGAAGCTCGATCACCGGAATGGTCAGGGTCTTCAGCGCGTCGTGCAGGGCGACCGAGGTGTGGCCATAGGCCGCCGGGTTGATGATCAGGGCCTGCGCGCTCTCACGCGCCTCCTGGATCCAGTCGACCAGCACGCCTTCATGGTTGGTCTGGCGGAACACGATCTGCGCCTCGCCCGCCGCCGTCACGCAGCGCTGTTCGATGTCCGCCAGGGTGTCGCGGCCATAGATCTCCGGCTCCCGAACCCCGAGGAGGTTGAGATTGGGGCCGTTAAGCACATAGATGACGGACGTGTCGGACATCGCTTCTCGAATCGAGGCTCCGGAATCGGGCGACCTCTGACGGTTCAGGGCCGGCCTTGTAGCTTAGGCGCGGCGCGGGTCAAAGCGCAGCGTGGAAACGGATTGACCTAACGTCATGCACATTCAAGTCAACGGTGATCAACGCGAGGTCCATGCGACGACCGTGACCGAACTGGTCGAAGAACTGGCGCTGGACCCCCGCAAGGTGGCGGTCGAGCGTAATCTGGAGATCGTGCCCCGGTCGCTGCACGCCGTCACCGCCCTGGCCGAGGGGGACCGGATCGAACTGGTCCAGTTCGTCGGCGGCGGGTGATCAGACGGCCAGTATGGCCTCCTCATAAAGGGTGATGTCGCGGTCGGCGGTCATCAGTATCAGGTTTTCGCAGCGCGCCTGTGCGATCAGGGCGCGGTCGAACGGGTCGCGGTGCAGCAGCGGCAGGGCCTGGACGGCGAGGCCGTGCAGGCTGGTGAAATCGATCTCGTTGTAGCCGTTGGCCAGAAACTGATTTCGCAGCCGCTCCGGATCCAGCTGGAAGTCGAGCCGTTCCAGCCGGCGCTTTATCCCAATCTCCCAGATGCTCACCGCGCTGAAGAACAGGAGGTTATGCGGATCTTCCAGATAGCCGCGCGCCCTGGCCGACAGACGCTCGGGCCGTGTCGCCGTCCAGACCAGCAGATGGGTGTCCAGCAGGATGTTCACGGCTTGCCGTAGAACATCTCTTCGATTTCGTCCTTGAACGGCGTCTTGATGTCCTCCGGGATGACGCCTTCGCCCTCCATGAAGCCGATGCGTTGCACGACCTTTTTCGGCGCCTCGTCCAGCGGGACCAGTTTGGCCACGGGCTTGCCTGCCTTGGCGATGGTGATGGTTTCACCCTTGGCGGCCCGGTCCAGCAGGCGCGACAGGTGGGTCTTGGCCTCGTGGACGTTGACCGTTTCCATGTGTCGCTCCGGGTGAACTTAGTCCACTTAGTTTAGTCCATCGGGGGCCGTCTCGCAACGCGGCGTGATCGATCCGCCCTTTCGCATCGGGCGCGACAGGACTAGGTCACCACCCATGACCGATACAGCCCCCGAAACCTGGTCCGTCGCCGGCCGCACCTTCAACTCGCGCCTGATCGTGGGCACCGGCAAATACGCCGACTACGCCCAGAACGCCGCCGCCGCCGAGGCGGCGGGGGCCGAGATCGTGACCGTGGCCGTGCGCCGGGTGAATCTGACCGATCCGAACCAGCCGATGCTGGTCGATTATGTGAAGCCCGACCGGTTCACCTTCCTGCCCAACACCGCCGGCTGTTTCACCGGCGAGGACGCGGTGCGCACCCTGCGGCTGGCGCGCGAGGCGGGGGGCTGGAGCCTGGTCAAGCTGGAGGTCCTGTCCAACACCGCCCACCTGTATCCCGACATGATCGAGACGCTGCGGGCGCTGGACCTGCTGATCAAAGACGGGTTCGACGTCATGGTCTATTGCACCGATGACGTGGTCATGGCCAAGCGGCTGGAAGACGCCGGGGCCGCCGCCATCATGCCGGCCGCCGCGCCGATCGGCTCGGGCCTGGGCATCCAGAACGAGGTCAATGTGCGGTTGATCGTCGAACAGGCCAAGGTGCCGGTTCTGGTGGACGCCGGCGTTGGCACGGCCTCGGACGCGACCCGGGCGATGGAGCTGGGCTGTGACGCCGTGCTGATGAACACCGCCATCGCCGGGGCCAAGGATCCGATCCGGATGGCGCGGGCGATGAAGCATGCGGTGATCGCGGGGCGCGACGCCTATCTGGCGGGCCGGATGGCCAAGCGGATGTACGCCGACCCCTCGTCGCCGCTGGCGGGCTTGATCTAAGGCGCGTTTCCAGACCCTCTCCCGCTTGCGGGAGAGGTGGCCCGGCGTCCGCGCAGCGGACCAGGGTCGGAGAGGGGAGTGTCGCTCGGCAGCGGGACTTCCCCCATCGTCAGCCGTCTCGCTACGCTCGACGAACTGACACTTCCCCCGCAAGCGGGGGAAGATCTTAGGCCGCCATCGCGCACAATGACGCTGGTTCCGTCCCAGGGTTTTCAACCGCTTGCCTGTTTCTCGCGCCGTCGTTCCCACCGGGGTTCGCCGCGCCCGTAAAATGCGCCCCATGACCCACGGCGGCGCCATCTCAATGCATAGGTCTGTCGCCTTGGCGGTTTGGCGGTTTGGCGGTTTGTCACCCTGTTTTTGCGACAGGGCGCCAGCCGCTCACCAATCCAGCGCGGCCTCGCCCCTCAGGATCGCCTCGGCCTCGGGCGTGTGTTTCGTCCCCGAACGGTCGTGCAGCACCAATGGCGGCAGCAGGCGCAGGGGCGCCTTGCCGGTCTTGATCGCCTGGACCAGCACCCGTTTGGCGGGTTCGTCGGCGAAGGGTTGCACCGGGCGGATGGCGAAGGACCCGGCCTTTTCCCCCAGCAGGGCCAGCAGGTCCGCCAGACGGTCGGCCCGGTGGATAATCACGATCCGGCCCCCCTCACGCACCGATTTCAGCAACAGGCCGATCCAGGCGGCCAGGCCGTCGTCGGCCATCCAGGCGCCCTGTTTGCCCGGGGCCGGCGCGCGCAGGGCGCCGGGGTCATCGAAGAAGGGCGGATTGGACACGGCCCAGTCGAAGGGCGCCAGGTCCAGGGCGCGAAACCCCGCCGCCACGTCGCCGGTCAGGACGTTGGTGCGGTCCCCGAAACCGTTCAGCGCCGCATTCTCGCGCGCCAGATCGGCGGCGAGCGAATCGCGCTCCAGCCCCGTCAGGCTCGCCTCCGCATGACGCGCCGCGATCTGCATCAGCACGGCGCCGGCGCCGCAGCCCGCCTCGAACAGCCGCTCGCCCGACCTGGGCGCGACAGCGGCGGCCAGCAGCGCCGCGTCCATGCCGGCGCGATAGCCGCGCGCGGGTTGCCGCAGCCGGACGCGGCCGTTCAGCAGGGCGTTCTCCACGACATCCGGCGCGGCGGGAACGGTGTCCAAACCTCAATCTCCTTGACCCTCAGAGGGTCGATCACCATTGTGCGCGCCATCGCGATCCGGCAAGCGGACGCGGTCGGAATTAGCTGCGCGGCGGACGTCGCGCGACGTGTGAAAGAATATCCCTTGGACGCTGTCCCTGCCGCCTCTCCCCGTCCGAAGGGGGATGTGAACGCCCTCGTCCGGCTGGCCGGATCCGACATGGCCGAGGTGGATGCGCTGATCATCGACCGGATGCAATCCGACGTGCCGATCATCCCAAAGCTGGCCGAACACCTGGTCTCCGCCGGGGGCAAACGGTTGCGGCCGCTGCTGACGGTCGCCGCCGCCCGCGCCTCGGGCGCTGACGGCGACATTCTGTCGCCCAAGAAGCTGGCCGCGGCGGTCGAGTTCATTCACACCGCCACCCTGCTGCACGACGACATCGTCGATGCGTCCGAGCTGCGGCGCGGCAAGGTCGCGGCCCACCTGATCTGGGGCGCGCCCACCAGCGTCCTGGTCGGCGACTTCCTGTTCGCCCGCGCCTTTGAACTGATGGTCGAGACCGATTCGATGCGGGCCCTGGGCATTCTGGCCCAGGCCTCGCGCGTGATCTCGGAAGGGGAGGTGCTGCAACTGACGCGCGCCCACGACCTGAACCTGGATCAGGCCACCTATCTGCAGATCATCTCGGCCAAGACCGCCGAACTGTTCGCCGCCGCCGCCGAGGCGGGGGCCGTGGGCGCCGGCGCCGATGTGGCCGCGACCGCCGCCCTGCGCGACTACGGCATGGCCCTGGGCATCGCCTTCCAACTGGCCGATGACGCCCTGGATTACGGCGCGACCGCCGAGGCCCTGGGCAAGAACGCCGGCGACGACTTCAACGAAGGCAAGGCCACCCTGCCGCTGCTGCTGGCGGTGGCCCGCACCAAGGGGCGCGAGGACGCCTTCTGGGAGCGGACCGTGACCAAGGGCGAGCGCACGCCGGATGATTTCGCCCGCGCCCGCGAGCTGGTCGTCGGCTCGGGCGCCATCGGCGCGACCCTGGATCTGGCCGGCGATTATGCCGATCAGGCCAAGGCCGCCCTGTCGGTCCTGCCGGCCTCCGACTGGCGCGCGGCCCTGGAAGACCTGGCCGATTTCGCCGTTTCGCGTGCCGCCTGAAGCTGATCCGGCGGCGGTGGCCGGAACCCTGGACGCCCAGGTTCGCGCCGCCGACCTGGATCGCTGGCTGTCCAGCCGCCTGGTCGCCGACGAACGCGCCCGCGCCGACCTGATCGCGCTCTACGCCTTCGAGGCCGAGCTGATGTCGATCCCCACGCGGGTGACCCAGCCCCTGCTGGCCGAGATGCGCTACACCTGGTGGGCCGAGCAGATGGACGGGGTCTTCGCCGGGATCCCCCGCAAAGGCCATCCGGTGCTGGAGGCCCTGACCGACCTCGTCGCCCGCCACGCCCTTGACCGCGCCCCCTTCGACGCCCTGATCGAGGCCCATATCGGCCGCGTCCACGGCGAGCCCCACGACCTGGACGCCTTCTACGTCGGCCCGATGCAGGCGGCGGTCCAGGTACTGGCCGGCCCGGGCTACGCCGAGAAGGTGGTCGAGGCGGGCCGTGTGCGGGGGCTGGGGCAGGTCGGACGGGCCGACGAGGCAAGGGTCGCGCGCCCCAAGGCCAACGCCGCGTTGAAGGGCTTGCCGGCAGAGGCTTTCCCGGCCGTCGCCCCGGCGACATGTGTCTGGCAGGATGAACCCGAGCCGCTCAAACGCCTGCGGCTTCTTTGGGCGATATTGCGGGGCCGAATCTAGATTTCCGTCTGCCGGGCCATCAAGCGGCGGACGATCCTTTTGTGAGCAGGACCTATTAGACCGATATAGGCCCTTCCGGCCCAACCATGACGATCCACCAATGTCGCGACCCGCATCTGACGCGGGGCCGTCGGCAACAGGGTGACCAGAATTCGAAAGTCGAGATGGCTGTCGTTGAAGCCCAAAACGATTTCGTCGGAGGTTTCGGAAACGACGGGAAACCCCGTTTCGCCGCCCAGCGTAAATGTCGCTGGCTTGAGGCCGGCCAAGGCCGCCAGTCGGTTGCGCAGCGCCAGCAACGCCGTCGGCCAACCGCCGGTCTGCCGAAGCATATGTTCCAGCGCGGCCCGCGCATTGGTCGCCGTCGTTTCCGTCGCGAAGGCGTCCCCCCAATTGGCCTGTGGCAGGGCAGGGTGCCGCATCAAGGACGGCACAGGGCGGATGAGGGACGAAGCCTGGAGCATGGACGAACCCATAGGCTCTTCCCTCAAGCGGTCATGTGGACAGATTGTCCTGGGATTCAGCGTCCCGCCACGCCTTCAGGCTCTCCATCGCCCGGATGCTCTGCAGCCGCTTCTTGGCCCGGCCGCGTTCCTTCGGGTGGATGCGCTTGCCGTCGTCATCGACCTTGGGCGCCTCCAGCGGGGGCAGCAGGCCGTAGTTGATGTTCATCGGCTGGAATTTCGAGCCTTCCAGATGCCCGCCGGTGATGTGTTCGACCAGGGCGCCCATGGCGGTCTCGGGCGGGGGCGCCGACAGGTCGCGGCCCAGGGCTTGCGCTGCGGCGAGGCGGCCGGTCAGCAGGCCCATGGCCGCGCTCTCGACATAGCCTTCGACACCCGTGACCTGGCCGGCGAAGCGCAGGCGGGGCATGGCCTTGAGCCGCAGCTGCTTGTCCAGCAGCTGGGGGCTGTTCAGATAGGTGTTGCGGTGCAGGCCGCCCAAGCGGGCGAACTGGGCGTTCTGGAGGCCAGGGATCATGCGGAAGGTCTCGGCCTGGATTCCGTGCTTCAGCTTGGTCTGGAAACCGACCATGTTGAACAGGGTGCCCAGGGCGTTGTCCTGACGCAGTTGGACGATGGCGTAGGCCTTGACCAGCGGGTCGCGCGGATTGGTCAGTCCGACCGGCTTCATCGGCCCGTGGCGCAGGGTCTCGCGACCGCGCTCGGCCATGACCTCGATGGGCAGGCAGCCGTCGAAATAGGGGACGTGCTCCCAGTCCTTGAACTCGGCCTTGGGTCCGTTCAGCAGGGCGTCGATGAAGGCCTCGTACTGGGGCTTGTCCATCGGGCAGTTGACGTAGGCGGCGGCGTCTCCGCCCGGGCCTTCCTTGTCATAGCGCGACTGACGCCAGGCGATGTCGAAATCGATGCTGTCGGCGTGGACGATGGGGGCGATGGCGTCGAAGAAGCTGAGGCTTTCCTCGCCCGTGGCCTTCAGGATGGCCTCGGCCAGGGCGGGCGAGGTCAGAGGGCCGGTGGCGACAATCACATTGTCCCAATCCTCAGGCGGCAGGCCGCCGATCTCCTCGCGGACGATGGTGATCAGCGGGTGGGCCGCCAGCTTCGCCGTCACGGCGGCGGAGAAGGCGTCACGGTCCACGGCCAGGGCGCCGCCTGCCGGCACCTGGTTGACGTCGCCGCAGGCCATGATGATCGAGTCCAACGCCCGCATCTCGGCGTGCAGCAGGCCGACGGCGTTGTATTCCCAATCGTCCGACCGGAAGGAGTTGGAGCAGACCAGTTCGGCCAGGCCGTCGGTCTGGTGGGCGTCGGTCTTGACGCCGGGGACGCCGCGCATCTCGTGCAGGATGACGGGCACGCCGGCCTGGGCGATTTGCCAGGCGGCCTCCGAGCCGGCGAGGCCGCCGCCGATGACGTGAACGGGGGAAGGAGAGGGGGAAGCAGTCATCGCGGCCTTCTAGCCGCCGTCTGGCGTGATGTCATGATCCCCTGCTATGTCGGCGCAGGGATATGGGGGCGTGAGCGTGAGCAGTCATCGTCATCTGCGGCTGGGTCAGGCCCTGTCGGCGGCCTTCGGCAGCCTGCCGCGTTTCTGGACGGGCGCCTGGGGCGCGATACTGGCGTGCGCCGTGGTCTGGGGTGCGGCCGATCTGGCGCCGCCCGGGAACGGGCTTGTCGCGGCGGCGGTCAGCCTGATCGCGGGCCTTGTCCTGACCGGCGCCGTGACCCGTGTCGCCGTGACAGAGGATCTCGAGGCGGCTCGTCGCCTGGGACTGGGGCCGGCGGGGCTCCAGTTCGGCCTGCCCGAGCTGCGACTTCTGGGCGCCGCCCTGCTTTGCGCCGTCTTCATGGCCATGATCCTGTCCGTCGTCGCCCTGCTGCTTCTGGCTGTGTTCGGGATGGCGGGTCTGGACGCCGAGGCGATCAACCAGCGGAACTGGCCGTCGGTCGGACCGGTCTGGAAACTCGTGATTTTGGCCGTCGTGAGCGCATCGGCGTCTTACGGCGTCCTGGTGATGGTCGTGCGGTTGTCGCTGTTCGCCCCGGCGACCCTGGGCCGGGGTCACATGGTCTCCCTGAACAGCATGGGCATCGCCCAGGGCAGTTTCTGGCCGTTGCTGGGCGGGCTCGCGGTCGTGGGCCTTCCGGGCCTCGCCCTCGTCGTGCTGACCGTCACGGGCCTTCTGGGCGGACTGGTCGGCGGGATGATCCGTGCGGCGGTCTTTGCCGGCGTCCAGGCGCCCCTGGGCTTGAGTTTCCTTGGCGCAGCCTATCGCCGGCTGGAATACTGGAAGCCGGAGGCCACGCCGCGCGGCTGACGGTTCCGCCGTCATCGTTCGCCCACTGGTCGACAGCACGCCGCAGGACGCCGCCCTCGTGATGGTCTAGGGTCGCGGCGAATCTGGTCTGGAGTCAGTCATGAGTTTTTCCGCCACCGATGCGGCGTTCGAGGGCTTTCGCGTCACGCGCCAGAATCCGACGGCGTTGCTGCTGTGGGCCGTCGTCTGGCTGATCGGTCTCATCGTCAGCGCCTTGATCGCGGCCCCGATCATGGGTCCCCACATGGCCGAGTTGCAGGCGGCGAACGGCGACGTCAACGCCCTGTCGCCCGAGGCCCTGCAGGCTTTCGTCCTGGCCATGGCGGGGTTCTTGCCGCCGCTTATCCTGGTGCAGGCCCTAATCATGCCGGCGGTCTATCGCGCCGTGCTTCGGCCCGAGGCCCGTCGTTTCGGCTATATTCGGATCGGCAAGACAGAGGCGTGGATGCTGGGCGTCCTAGTCATACTGGCCGCCATCCAGATCGCGTCGAACATCGGCGCGGATCTGCTGACGAGGGGCGCGACCGCGGTGGGCGGCATCGGGGCGGCGCTGGTCGTCAATCTGGCGACCTTCGCGGTCACGGTCTGGCTTGCCGCGCGGCTCAGCCTCGTCGCCCCTCTGGTTATGGTCCGTTCCGGCCTGCCGATCCGCGAGGGTTGGAAGCGTAGCGGCCCGATAGTCTGGTCGCTGCTCGGGGTCCTGTTTCTCAGTCTGGCCATGGCCCTGCTGGTCGGTCTGCTGCTGGCCCTGATTGGCTGGCCCCTGTCGGCGGCGATGGGCGGAGCGGGCGCGGGCGTAGCCTCGCTGCTGTTGATGATCCTGATGGGGCTGGGCGCAGCCCTTCTCACCACCCTGATCTGGAGCCCCTTCGCGGCGATCGTCAAACAGCTCGAAGGCTGACGACCAAGGCGCCAGCCTTCTGGGGTCAGGCTGACGCCTTCGCCCGCTTCTTCTTCGCCGGTTCACCCACCGACCCGCCGAGGGCCGCGACCCGCGCCTTGCGGCGGGTCTCGTGCCGGTCCAGCACCTCCTTGAGGTATTTTCCGGTCCAGCTGGCGCTGTTGTCCGCCACCTGTTCGGGCGTGCCGACCGCGACGATCTCGCCGCCGCCGTCGCCGCCTTCGGGACCGAAGTCGAGCAGATAGTCGGCGACCTTGATGACATCCAGATTGTGCTCGATCACCACGATGGTGTTGCCGGCCTCGACCAGTTCCTGAAGCACCTCCAGCAGTTTGCGGGTGTCCTCGAAATGCAGGCCCGTGGTCGGCTCGTCGAGGATATAGAGGGTGCGGCCGGTCGCGCGTTTCGACAGTTCCTTGGACAGTTTGACCCGCTGGGCCTCGCCCCCGGACAGGGTGGTCGCCGGCTGGCCCACCTTGACGTAGCCCAGGCCTACCCGTTCCAGCGTCAGCATCTTGTCGCGGATCGGCGGCACGGCCTTGAAGAAGGTCGCGGCCTCCTCGACCGTCATGTCCAGCACGTCCGAGATGGACTTGCCCTTGAACACGATCTCCAGGGTCTCGCGGTTGTAGCGTTTGCCCTTGCAGACGTCGCAGGTGACATAGACGTCGGGCAGGAAGTGCATCTCGATCTTGATGACGCCGTCGCCCTGGCAGGCTTCGCAGCGGCCGCCCTTGACGTTGAAGCTGAACCGGCCGGGGCCATAGCCGCGCGCCTTGGATTCCGGCAGGCCGGCGTACCAGTCGCGGATCGGGCCGAAGGCCCCGGTGTAGGTCGCCGGGTTCGAGCGCGGGGTGCGGCCGATCGGCGACTGGTCGATATCGATGACCTTGTCGAAATGCTCCAGCCCCTCGATGCGGTCGAAGGGGGCGGGGGCTTCGGACGCATTGTTCAGGCGGCGCGCGGCGGCCTTGTAAAGGGTCTCGATGGTGAAGGTCGACTTGCCGCCGCCGGACACGCCGGTGATGCAGGTGAAGGCGCCGACGGGGATCTCGCCGGTCACGCTCTTGAGGTTGTTGCCGCTGGCGCCGCTGATCTTCAGCATTCGCTTGCGGTCGATCGGGCGGCGGCCGTCGGCGGGAATCTCGATCTCGCGCTCGCCGGTCAGATATTTGCCGGTCAGGGAGTTGGGGTTGGCCATGACCTCGGCGGGCGTGCCCTCGGCGCAGACCTGACCGCCGTGGACGCCGGCGGCCGGGCCCATGTCGATGACATAGTCAGCGGTCAGGATGGCTTCCTCGTCATGCTCAACGACGAGCACCGAGTTGCCCAGGTCGCGCAGCCCCTTCAGGCTTTCCAGCAGGCGGGTGTTGTCGCGCTGGTGCAGGCCGATGGAGGGTTCGTCCAGCACATAGAGGACGCCGGTCAGGCCCGAGCCGATCTGCGACGCCAGACGGATGCGCTGGCTCTCGCCGCCCGACAGGGTACCGGAGGAGCGCGACAGCGACAGGTAGTCGAGGCCGACGTTATTCAGGAATCGCAGCCGGTCGCCGATCTCCTTCAGGATGCGGCGGCCGATCTCCATCTGCTTTTCGCTGAGCGCCTCGGGCAGGGCCTGAACCCAGTCGTAGGCCTTCTTGATCGACAGGGTGGAGACATCGGCGATGTCCTGGCCCCCGACCTTGACCGCCAGGGCCTCGGGCTTCAGCCGCTTGCCGTGGCAGGCGTCGCACGGGGTCTCGGACTGATAGCGGGCCAGCTCCTCGCGCACCCAGGCGCTGTCGGTCTCGCGCCAGCGGCGCTCCAGGTTCGGCAGCACGCCCTCGAACGGCTTGGAGACCTCGTATTTGCGGGCGTTGTCGTCGTAGGTGAATTTGATCTTCTCGGCGCCGGTTCCATACAGGATCGCCTTGTGCGCCTGGGCCGGCAGCTCGCGCCAGGCGACGTCCATCGAGAAGCCGTAGTGGCGGCTGAGCGACTGAAGCGTCTGGGTGTAGAGAGGCGAGGGACCGCGCGCCCAAGGGGCGACGGCGCCCTTGTGCAGGCTCTTGTCGCGATCCGGGATCACCAGATCGGCGTCGAAGGCCAGCTTGACCCCCAGGCCGTCGCAGACCGGGCAGGCGCCGAACGGGTTGTTGAACGAGAACAGCCGCGGCTCGATCTCCGAGATGGTGAATCCGGACACCGGGCAGGCGAACCGTTCCGAGAACAGCAGGCTGCGCGGCGCGGTCTCGCCCTCGGCCACGCTGGCCCATTCGGCGTTGGCGATGCCGTCGGCCAGACCCAGCGCGGTCTGAAGACTGTCGGCGTAGCGGGCTTCCTGGTCAGGCTTGGTGACGATCCGGTCCACGACGATGTCGATGTCGTGCTTGAACTTCTTGTCCAGCGTCGGGGCTTCGTCGATCGGATAGAATTGCCCGTCGATCTTCAGCCGCTGGAAGCCCTGGCGCTGCCACTCGGCGATTTCCTTCTTGTATTCGCCCTTCCTGCCGCGCACGACCGGGGCCAACAGCAGGATGCGCTCGCCGTCGGGCAGTGCGACCAGCTTGTCGACCATCTGGCTGATGGTCTGGCTCTCGATCGGCAGGCCGGTGGCCGGCGAATAGGGCACGCCGACCCGCGCCCACAGCAGGCGCATATAGTCGTGGATCTCGGTGACCGTGCCGACGGTCGAGCGCGGGTTCTTCGACGTCGTCTTCTGTTCGATGGAGATGGCCGGGGACAGGCCCTCGATCAGGTCCACGTCCGGCTTGCCCATCAGTTCCAGGAACTGTCGCGCATAGGCCGACAGGCTCTCGACATAGCGGCGCTGGCCCTCGGCGTAGATGGTGTCGAAGGCCAGGGACGACTTGCCCGAGCCCGACAGGCCGGTCATCACCACCAGTTGTTCGCGGGGGATGTCGAGATCCACGCCCTTGAGATTATGCTCGCGAGCGCCGCGAACGCGGATGAAGTTGTGCTTTTCGGTCATGCTGTCCGGGAACGCGGGTAGGGCCGGTCGGGTCCGGCGCGACATCGCTATATGGGGATGAATTGCGCGATTGAAGCAAGAACAATGTGCGAACATTGCGGCTGCTGTCCGCGTGAGATATTGTTGCGCCATGGCTGACGGGTTCGACATCCATCTCGATGAGGATCAGGCCCGCCAGCTGAAGGCGGCGGCTGAGGCGGCGGGCGTGGACCCGACGGCTTTTGCGCTCGACTTGATCGCTTTGGGGACCCAGCCCGACTGGGCTGAGGACGAACGTCGCTTTGCCGAATACGAGCGGACGGGAGAGTTCGTCAGCCCCGAGGAGTGGTTGGGCGGGTTACGTGAAATGATCGACGACAAGTTCAAGGCGTGACCGTCAAGGTTCGCCTGTCGAGACTGTCTCTTGTCGATAGGGAGCGAATATTTCTTTTCCTGGCGGAGACAGATCGAGCGGCGGCCTATCGCGCCTTGGACCTGCTGGCGCAGGGCTTTGAGGACATCGCAGCTTTCCCGCAGATCGGGCGAGCGGCGCCCAAGGGTTATCGATGTCTGGTGCTTCGGTTCGGTAGGGGCGGTTATGAGATCCGATATCGTCTGGTCGCCGATCAGGCTTTGGTCACCCGCATCTTTCATACACGCGAAGACAGGTCCTCTTGAAGCTAGTCCGGGGTCCACGCCTGCGTCGGCCGGACGAACCGTTCGCCCTTGGCCAGCATCACCCCGCTAGCGGTCGCGACGCCCAGTTCCAGGCTTTCGGCGATGCGGCGGGCGCGTTCGATGAAGTGGGCGGCGGCGACGGGCGGGCACAGGTCGCCGGCCGTCTCGACGAAAACCTCCAGCCAGCGATCGAAATGGCGGGCGTCGATCGGCAGGGGCAGGTGTTTCGGCATAGGTCGCCCCTGATAGACCCCGGTCGACAGGGCGACGGACGACCAGAACAGCTTCATCTGCGCCAGATGAGGGCCCCAGTCCGTGATGCGGTCGGCGAAGATTGGGCCGATCAGACGGTCGTCGCGGACGCGAGTGTAGAAGGTCTCGACCAGGGCGTCGATCATCGCCTCGTCTATGCCGGTCTCGTCGCGCAGGCGCTGGACGGCGGCTTCGCGGCGCGCGGCGGCGCCGGCGGGGTCTTCGATGCGGAAACGGCTTTCCATGGAGTCGTCCTAGCGGTCTGGAGAGCAGATCGCCACTGGACCGACGGTCCGCCCCGGCCCCGGGGATTTCACGCGGCCGTGTTCGCCTCAGGGACGACACGGGCTTGCGCATTGCGCAAATACGACCCATCCTCCTGTCTCTGACGAGTTTTGAGCAGGAGGCTCGAAGATCATGATCATCGCACTGGCAACCGGTTCCGCCCTGTCCGCCATGCTGCTCGTGATCCTTCATGCCAACCAGCCAAAGCCGAAGCGCGTCCCTGTCCGCGCTCGCGACCCTCGACAAGGTCGCCGCTAGGACGCCCGTCGGCGTTACGCTTTTCGACAATCTGAGCCTGACGTTCGGGCCTGAGCGCACCGGCGTCGTCGGTCGCAACGGCGCGGGCAAGAGCACCCTGTTGCGCTTGATCTCGGGCGACCTGTCGCCGGCCGAGGGCGTGGTGACGCGCGTCGGGACGATTGGCGTGCTGGATCAGCGCCATGATCCTGCGCCGGACGAGACGGTCGCCCAAACTCTGGGCGTCGGCGAAGCCCTGGCGGTGATCGAGCGGGCGCTGGCCGGCGAGGGCGACGCAGAAGATCTCGCGAACGCCGACTGGACGCTCGAGGTGCGGATTGCCGAGGTCCTGGCCGAGGTCGGGCTGGGGGACCTGGTCATGGACCGGGTGACGATCAGCCTGAGCGGCGGAGAACACACCCGGCTGCGGCTCGCTGGCCTGTTGCTGGCGCGGCCGGACCTGATCCTGCTGGACGAGCCGACCAATCATCTGGATGTCGAGGCGCGGCGACTGATCGCGGAGGTGCTGAGCCGCTGGGACGGTGGGGCCGTGGTGGTGAGCCATGACCGCGATCTGCTGCGGCGCATGGACCGGATCGTCGAGGTCTCCAGCCTGGGCGTGAGCGTCCACGGCGGAAACTACGACCTCTACGCCGAGCGCAAGGCGACTGAGAGGGCGGCTGCGGAGCGTGATCTGGCGAGTGCGGAACGGACGGTCGCCCGCGTGGGGGCGGAGGCCCAGCGCCGCACGGAGATGAAGGCGAAGCGCGACGCAGCCGGACGGCGCAAGGGCGCCAAGGGCGACATGCCGAAAATCCTGATCGGCGCGAGGGCGGAGCGGGCCGAGAACAGCGGCGCCGGCGACCGGCTGCTGGCGGCGCGGCAAGCTGCAGAGGCGGAGGCGGCCCTGGCGTCGGCGCGCGAGCGGGTGGAACACGCCCGCGCCCTGTCGATTCCCATGCCGTCGAGCGGACTGGCGTCAGGACGCACCGTGCTGGTGCTGGAGGATGCGGCCTGGGAGACGCCGGAGGGGCGAATCGTCGTTGGGCCGGTCAGTCTGCGGCTGACAGGGCCGGATCGGGTTGGGATCACGGGGCCGAACGGCGCCGGCAAGACGACCCTGCTGCGACTGATGTCCGGCGCGCTCGAGCCGACGACGGGGCGAGTTGAACGGCCGGTGCGGGCGGTGCTGCTGGACCAGGACGCCGCGATCCTGAAACCGGATGAAACCCTGGTCGAGGCTTGGCGGCGGCTCAATCCCGAGGGGTCGGTCAACGACGCCCAAGCGGCGCTGGCGCGGTTCCTGTTCCGAAATACGGCGGCGCATCGCAAGGTAGGCGCGCTGTCGGGCGGCGAACGTCTGCGGGCGGCCCTGGCCTGCGTCATGACGGGCGCGAAGCCGCCGCAACTGCTGATTCTGGACGAGCCGACCAATCACCTGGATCTCGACTCGCTCGTCGCCGTGGAAAACGCGCTGCGGGCCTATGACGGCGCCCTGATCGTTGTCAGCCATGACGCCGATTTTCTGGACGCCATAGGGATCGAGCGGATAGTCGCCCTCTAGCCGACGTCGCCGGTTTGCCGCAGTCCCTCCCACAGGGCGATGCCTGCGGTCACCGACAGGTTCAGCGAACGCGCTTCGGGGCGCAGCGGAATCACCACGCGGGCGTCCGCGGCGGCGTGGACATAGTCCGGAGCGCCGGACGTTTCCTTGCCGAACAGCAGCGTGTCGTCAGGCTGGAAGGCGAAGTCGGGCAGGGGCGTGGCTCCGCGCGTGGTGAACAGAATCAGCCGTCCCGCAGCGCGGTTGCGCTGAAACGCGTCCCAATCGGTATGGCGGCGCATATGGGACAGGGGGCCGTAATCGAGCGCGGCCCGTTTCATGGCGCGGTCGTCAAAACGAAAGCCCGTAGGCTCCACGACGTGCAGTTCCACGCCGAAACAGGCCGACAGCCGTATGCAGGCGCCGACGTTCTGAGGAATGTCAGGTTGAAAAAGGGCGAGACGCATTCTAAGCCCTAGGTATACGCGACCTGGGGGTTTGTCGCGGCCTGTTTGCGAGCGTTTCGCAAGAAACGTCAGCGACTTGCGGTTCAAGACCGCAAATACAGGCCGAGGGGAATGCTGGGCGTCGTTTTTAGGGTTCGTGCCGTACCAGAGGAACGCCAATAGAGGTGTTCCCGGCGGTGTTCGAGAGGTGAGACGTGGCCGAAACGGGTGTGCTTCCGGAAGGCGAGGGCGATCCGAATCGCCGCGACTTCATCCATATTGCGGCCGGGGCCGCCGCTGCGGGGGCCGGGGTCATGGCCGTCTGGCCGCTGATCAACCAGATGAACCCCGCCGCCGACACCCTGGCGCTGGCGTCGATCGAGTTCGACCTGACCAAGGTTCAGGAAGGCCAGCAGGTCGTCATTAAATGGCAGGGCAAGCCGGTGTTCGTGCGGTACCGCACCCCGGCCGAACTGCAGCGCGTCATCGCCGACGACCATGCGCCGGACCTGAAACAGCCGCAGACTGACGCCGAGCGGACCAAACCGGGCCATGAGCAATATCTGGTAGTGGTCGGTTCGTGCACCCACTTGGGCTGTGTCCCGACCTTCGGCGCCGGCGACTACGGCGGCTGGTTCTGCCCCTGCCACGGTTCGCACTATGATGCGTCCGGGCGGATCAGAAAGGGGCCGGCGCCCCTGAACCTGATCGTGCCGGACTACGAATATACGTCCGACACCCGCGTAAGAATCGGTTGAGGGCGAAGGGGAGGACATGAGCGAACACGAATCCACCTACGTCCCGAAAACGGGCGTCGAGAAGTGGCTGGACACCCGGCTGCCGATCATCCGCTTCGGCGCAGACTATATGTCGCTGCCGACACCCAGAAACCTGAACTACTGGTGGACCTTCGGCGGCATCCTGGCGCTGTGCCTGATGACGCAGATCGTCACCGGCATCGTTCTGGCCATGCACTATACGCCGCACGTCGACATGGCCTTCGCCTCGGTCGAGCGGATCATGCGTGACGTCAACGGCGGCTGGCTGATCCGTTATGTCCACGCCAACGGCGCGTCGATGTTCTTCATCGCCGTCTATCTGCACATGCTGCGGGGCCTGTACTACGGCTCGTACAAGGCGCCGCGCGAGATGATCTGGATCATCGGCTGCGTGATCTTCTTCCTGATGATCGCCACCGCCTTCCTGGGTTACGTCCTGCCCTGGGGCCAGATGTCCTTCTGGGGCGCCGAGGTGATCACCAATCTGATCGGGGCCATTCCGGTGATCGGCGAGCCGATCCTGATCTGGCTGCGCGGCGGACCGGCGATCGACAATGCGACGCTGAACCGCTTCTTCTCGCTGCACTATCTGCTGCCCTTCGCCATATTGGGCTGCGTCGTCCTGCACCTGTGGGCGCTACACTCGGCGGGTCAGAACAATCCGGTCGGCATCCTGATCCCCGCCGATCGCTCGAAGAAGGACATGCTGCCCTTCCACCCCTATTTCACGCTGAAGGACGGGTTCGCGATCATCCTGTTCCTGCTGCTGTTCGCGATCTTCGTCTTCTATCAGCCGAACGCCCTGGGCCACGCCGACAACTATATCCCGGCCAACCCGCTGCAGACCCCGGCGCACATCGTGCCCGAGTGGTACATGCTGCCCTTCTACGCCATCCTGCGCGCCATCCCGGACAAGTTCGGCGGCGTGGTGGCCATGTTCAGCGCCATCGGCGTGCTGTTCATCCTGCCCTGGCTGGATACGTCCAAGGTGCGGTCGATGCGCTATCGCCCGACTATGCGGACCTTCTTCTTCATCTTCCTGGTGGTGGGCGTGGGTCTGGGCTGGTGCGGCGGTCAGCTGCCGGACGCCCCGGTCATTCCGGGGTTCGCGGGCTTCAATTTGGGAGATGGCAACATCAACTCCTACCTTTGGCTGACGCGGCTGTTCACGGTCTACTACTTCGTCTTCTTCGTGTTCATCATGCCGTTCGTCGGCCTGAAGGAAACGCCCTTGCCGATCCCGGCGACCATTTCCGAGCCGGTCCTGACCGGCGCGGACGCGATGCCGGCGCTCGCTCCGGCCTCGCCTGAGAAGAAGGGGTGAGGGCCATGATGATCGGAAAAATCAAAGTTTCGATGTCCAGAATCATCGCCTCGACCGCCGTGGCCGTCGGTCTTCTGGCGGCGGCTCCGGCCCTGGCGGCTGGCGGAGCGGCTCATCCGCGCTCGGGCGGGTTCAGTTTCGAAGGGCCGTTCGGCGTCTATGACCAGGGCCAGCTGCAGCGCGGCTACAAGGTCTACCAGGAGGTCTGCGCCGCCTGTCACGGCATGAACCTGATGCACTATCGCAATCTGGGCGACCGCCACGGGCCGTTCTGGAATCCGAAATACCCGAACCCGAACGACAATCCGGTGGTGAAGGCCCTGGCCGCCGAGGTGCAGGTGCCGGATATCGATAGCGAGACCGGCGAAGCGATCCAGCGCGACGCGACGCCGGCCGACAAGTTCCGCAGCCCCTATCCGAACGCCACGGCGGCGGCGGCGGGCAATGGCGGAGCGGCGCCGCCCGACCTGTCGGTGATGGCCAAGGCCCGTCACGACGGCGCCAACTACATCTATTCGCTGCTGTCGGGGTATCGCGCGGCGCCTGCGGGCCTGCAGATCCGCGACGGCCAGCACTACAACCCCTATATGGCCGGCGATCTGACGCCCTTCTGGACGGGCGATCCCCACCATGTGCCGGAGGGCGGCTTCATCGCCATGCCGCCGCCCTTGCAGAATGGCCAGGTCACCTATGACGACGGTTCGCCCCAGACGGTTGACCAGTACGCCAAGGATGTGGCCGCGTTCATCGCCTGGACGTCCGAGCCGAAGATGGTCGAGCGCAAACAGGCCGGCTTCGGGGTGATCATCTTCCTGCTGATCTTCGCGGGGCTGACCTACGCCAGCTATCGTCGGATATGGAAAGGCGTCGCCCACTAGGCCTCATCTGATCCTCAGCCGCATAGAGCCCGCCGAGCGTCGCCTCGGCGGGCTTTTTGCTGTGCGGCAAATGTCGCAGGACACGGAATCGACACGATGGATTTCGCCGCCTAGGGTCAGGCTCCTGTTTCCGGCTGTGGGGCCTTTGTTCATGCGTATTGCCACTTCCTTCGCCGCCGTGCTGCTGGCCGGCGCCGCCCTGTCCGCCTGCGCCGCCGCGTCCGGCCTTGAAATGGTTCAGACGGCGCCTGCCTTCGACGCCGCGCAGATTTCCGAGGACATCCGTGTTCTGTCGAGCGACGCCTATGAAGGCCGTGGCATCGCGACCCCGGCGGAAGACAAGGTGGTCCGCTATCTGAGCGACCAGTACGCCGCCGCCGGCTTCCAGCCGGGCGGTCCGAACGGCCAATGGACCCAGGATGTGATCCTGAACCGGTTCGTCCAGTCGAACGTCCAGGCCTCGCTGAAACTGGGCGACTGGAGCCTGCCGATGACCCAGGGCCGGCAGGTGGCCATCTCGACCCGGCGCCCGGCCGAACACGTCAGCCTGAAGGACGCGCCCCTGGTCTTCGTCGGCTATGGCATCAACGCGCCCGAGCGGAACTGGAACGACTTCAAGGGTCAGGACCTGCGCGGCAAGATCCTGGTCGTCCTGGTCAATGACGCCGATTTCGAGGAGCCGGCGCTGAACACCTTCGGCGGCAAGGCCATGACCTATTACGGCCGCTGGACCTACAAGTACGAAGAGGCGGCCAAGCATGGCGCGGCGGGCGTCCTGATCGTGCATGAGACGGTGCCGGCCTCGTACGGCTGGGCGACGGTGGCCAACTCCTGGGGCGTGCCGCAGTTCGACATACTGCGCCCCAACGCCGCCGAGGAACGCGTGGCGATGGAGGGCTGGATCCAGCGCGACGTAGCCGTGGACCTGTTCCGCCGCGCCGGCCTGGATTTCGACGCCCTGAAGGTCCAGGCGCGCAGCCGCGACTTCCAGCCCGTGCCCCTGCCGGGCGCCGCCTTCTCCACCGAGTTCGACGTGGCGACCAACCAGGTCACCAGCCACAATGTCATCGCCCGCCTGCCGGGCGCGACCCATCCGGATGAAACCGTGCTGTACACCGCCCATTGGGACCATATCGGCATGGGCGAGCCGGACGCGACGGGCGACCGCATCTTCAACGGCGCCGTCGACAACGCCTCAGGCACGGCCGGCCTTCTCGCCCTGGCCCGCGCCTATGGCCAGGCGCCACGCACCGAGCGGTCGGTGGTGATGATCAGCTTCACCGGCGAGGAAAGCGGTCTGCTGGGATCGGAATACTACGCCGTCAATCCGGTCTATCCCCTGGCCAAGACGGTCGGCGGCTTCAACATGGATTCGATGAACGTCTACGGCCGGGTCACCGGCCTGGGTGTCACCGGCTATGGCCAGTCCGATTTCGACGAGCGTCTGGCTGCGGCGATCCAGTCGCAGGGGCGCACCCTGGTTCCGGATTACGACAATGCGGCGGGCACCTATTATCGGTCCGACCACTTCCCCCTGGCCAAGCGCGGCGTGCCCATGGCCTATGCCGCCAGCCGAGGCGATTTCCGTGATGAACCGATCGCCCAGCGCGAAGCGTCGCGCGCCGAATACGGCGCCAAACGCTATCACCAGGCGGCGGACGAATGGTCTGCGGACTGGGACTATAGCGGGATGATCGAGGATCTGGCGGTCTTCTACGACGTGGGCAGGGGCTTGGCGAACGGTCGTGACTGGCCGCAATGGAAGACGGGGTCCGAATTCGGTCCGGTCCGCGCCACGACTGCGTCCGAGCGTCGTTGAGGCGTCGTCCAGCGCCGGGCCGGGACCCGGTCCCGGCCTTTTCCATCCGCCCCTGGTATCGAGCTTCAGTCATGCTTCTTCGTCGTTCGCCGGTCGTCGCCTTGGCGGCGCTGGTGGTTTCCGCCTGCGCCATCGCGCCGGTCAGCACCGCGAGCCTGGCCGCCGACCCCTTCGTCACCGCGTCGGCGGCGGATCCCCGGTTCAGCCCCGAGCGGCTGTCCGACCACATCAAATACCTGGCCTCCGACGAGCTGGAGGGGCGCTTCCCCGGCCTGGTCGGCGAGCGGCTGACCCTGGCCTACCTCCAGGCCCAGTATGAGGCGATGGGGCTGGAGCCCGGCGGTCGGGACGGGTCCTGGCTGCAGCCGGTCGATCTGGTGCGGTTCACGCCCGAACGCGCGCCGACGGCCGCCTGGGTCGGCGCCGACGGCGTCAGCCATCCGTTGATTTCGGGACAGGACATCACCCTGCGGGCCGGGCCGGCCGATCCGACGGTGAGGATCGAGGGCGCGCCTCTGGTCTTCGCCGGCTATGGGATCGTCGCGCCAGAACGGGGCTGGGACGACTACGGCGACGGGGATCTGACGGGCAGGGTGGTGGTGATCCTGCGGGGGCAACCCGAGGCCATGGGGGCGGATCCCAACTTCTATGGCTCAACGACGCACAAGACGCAGGAGGCGTTGAAGCGCGGGGCCGAGGGCGTGATCACTCTTCAGGATGACGCCGGTCGCTGGCGCCGGGCCGTGGGCGGAGCCGAGCGACCGCGGATGGCCGTAAAGGGCGCGCAGGATGTCCGGTTCGACGGATCGATCAACGCGGCGGCCGCGACAGCGATAGGCGGCGCAGACCTGGACGACGCCGTGGCGCGGGCGAAGGCCGCAGCTCTGGGCGGGGCGCTGGACCTGGGCGCCCGACTGACGCTGGACATCGCCGAAACGACCGATGTCATTCATTCCAACAATCTGCTCGCCAAGATCCCCGGCGCCGCGCGGCCCGATGAATATGTCGTCTATTCCGCGCACTGGGATCATATCGGCAAGGCCAGGGAGCCGAACGCCGACGGCGACGACATCTATAACGGCGCCTGGGACAACGCGTCCGGCACGGCGGGTCTGATCGAGATGGCGCGTGCCTTCAAAGCCGGTCCGGCGCCCGAGCGGACGGTGATCTTCCTGCACGTCACGGCCGAGGAGCAAGGTCTTCTGGGATCCGAGGCCTATGCTGCCGATCCCGTCTATCCGCTGGCCAGGACGGCGGCCGACATCAATATCGACATGCTGCCCTTCACCCCCGCGACGCGGGACGTGGCCGTGTTCGGCGTCGGCAAGTCGGAGCTGGAGGATATTCTGGGCCGGTTCGCCCGGGTTCAGGGCCGGACAGTCACAGGCGAAGGCTATCCGCAGGAGGGCTTCTACTACCGGTCCGATCATTTCAACTTTGCGGCAGGCGGGACGCCGGCCCTGATGCCCTGGACGGGGCGTGACTTCGTCGAGGGCGGCCTTGAGGCCGGCACGGCCTATTACGAGGGTCAGATGGCGCGCTATTACCACAAGCTGACCGACGAATGGCGGGCCGACTACGACTTCACGGCGGCGCTGCAGAACCTGGATCTGCTGTACCGGCTGGGCCTGACGGTCGCGAACAGCGAGACCTGGCCCGCCTGGAAGCCGACCGCCGAGTTCAACGCCATCCGCGACGCCACCGCCGATCAGCGGCGTTAGACACGAAACGGCGGCCCGGAGGGGAGCCCGGGCCGCCGTCGATCATCCGCAGCTGCGGGGTCAGCGCGCGGATGTCGCCTGGGCGATCAGGACGCGGGCCTTGGCGACCGCGTCCGCCTCTGTGGTTTCGCCGTCGGCCAGGGACTGGGCCAGGTCCATCAGCGGCGCCCCGGTGACAGCGCCGGTTTCGGCCTGCTGTTGCAGATGGACCCCGTTTCCGGCGACGATGGCCGCGTCCCAGGCGTCGCGCACGGCGGCCCAGAATCCCTGTGTCTTCGCCCAATAATCGTCGCCGGCCTGGGGTGAATAGCTGGTCGAACGATCGTAGGTGTTGATCACATCCTCCTGAACGACAGCGACCGGCTCGCCGTCGGTCTGGCCGGACATCTTGATGTTGTCCTGGATATGGACCCAGCCGTTCGGTGTCAGGATGTGGCGGTTGGTCCCCAGATAACGGTCATAGACGGGATTTCTCACCGCATCGCGCCGCGCCAGCGGCCGCCAGGTCGGGTTGGACGTCCAGGCCGACAGGCCGTTCTCATAGGTCCAGCGGCCGACGCCGCCGTACCGGGGCGAGTCGTCTGTTTGCCATACGGTTTGGGACCAGGCGCCGTCGCGTTGATCGGCCGGAACCGGCGTCAGCACCCACTGGTTCGGCCCGGCGTAGGTCAGCACCGTCTGGGGCTGATAGACCCAGTCCTGACGCCAGTGTTTGATGACCATGACCTGGCCCTCATGCTCCATGACCAGGATGTGCTGCAGGCTGATCTTGTCGCCCTGATCATAGACGACGCGGACGATCTCGCTGCCGCCCGACAGCTTCTCTTCCAGCGGATCGTAATCGGCTTGGAAGCCGACGTTCTCGCGCATGTCGAAATGGACGCGGTACTGGCCAGCCTGCACCAGGATCGACTGGCGATCCCGTTCGAAGGCGCTGGCGGGGGTGGAAGCCGCAGCCGGGGCGACAACTCCGGTTTCCAGCGCCTGGGCGGCGGGCGCCCCGGCGGTCAGCAGGGCGGCGGCGATCAGGATGGCGCGCATGGGGCGGGGGCTCTTGATGTCGGAGGCTTGCATGATCGCTTACAGACGCAGGGTCAGGGACAGGCCGAAGTTGCGGCCCGGCTGGGTGTAGGCGTCCTTGATGGACGAGGCGGCGGACAGGCCGCGCACGTCGCTCCACCAGCCGTATTTCTCGTCAAGAACGTTGAAGGCGCCGGCCCGCAGTGTGGCGCGCTCGGTGACGTTCCAATAGGCGGTCACATCGAGCAGGGTGAAGCTGTCGCCGGTGTAGCAGGCCGATCCGCACGAGAGTTCATAGGTGGCGGCGTCCTTCTTGTCCGACCAGGTCACGACAGCCGAACCGCCCCAGACGCCCGAAGGCGCAGCATAGTTCAGTCCGCCGACCAGCTTGATCGGATCGACGCTGCTGAGTTGGGTCTTCTCGCCGTCCGTTTCCTGCTCGCCGTCCGCAAAGGCGGTGGAGACGATCAGGCTGACGCCGTTGTTCCAGGCGATGTCGGCCCGGGCTTCCAGCCCCCAGATGTCGACATTGGTCAGGTTGACGTACTGATAGATCAGCGGATCCACGCCCGGCACGCCCGTGCCCGACACCACCACCTGTTCGATGAAGTTGTCGTAGTGGGTGCTGAAGGCCGTGGTCTGGAGCCGCAGTTCACCCCCGAAGGCCGCGATGTCGCGGAACCGCAGGCCGCCTTCGATACTGTCGCTGGTCTCCGGCTCCAGGTCCGGGTTGGGGATCGAGGTGTAGCCGTAGACGGGATTTTCGAAATAGTTGTTCACCTGCATCGGCGACGGCGCGCGGAAGCCCTCGGCGTAGTTGGCGAACAGGCCGAAGCGACGGTCGGCCCACCAGACGACGCCCAGCTTGGGCGAGATATGGTCTTCCGACTGGCCCGTGGCGGACGCCGGGAACAGGGCGTCGACTTCCGGCGACAGGTCGTACCAGTCGTAACGCACGGCGGGGATGATGCTGAGCGCGCCCCCCAGCAGTTCGATCTCGTCCTGAATGAACAAGCCCGCCAACTGGTAGTCGGTCTTGGGGAAGGCGCGGGTCGGGAAGGTTTCGCCAACAGGCGGGGTGACGCCATCGCGGACGCCTTCCTGCGTGGTCATCGACCAGTCGCCGCCGACCGTGACACGGTGTTCCACCGCCTCGCCCGCGCCGAAGACGCGCGCGCCCTGGGCGGCCAGGCCGTAGACGGTGTTGTCGAAGGTGGTGTCGCGAACCCGGTCCACGGCCGGGGTACGGTCTTCATAGGTATATTGGCGGGTGGTCGCATCCTGCCAGTAGGCGCTGACGGAACCGCTTTCGAAGCCGGCGAAGTCCTGGAAGCGCCACTCGCCCTTGAGGCTGTCGCGCTGGGTTTCGTCATGGGCGGTGACGCCCAGAACCGTCGCCGATCGGGCGGTCAGGGCGTCGCCGTCCATTTCGGAATCGAGATGGTCATAGGTCAGGCGCAGCGAATGGCCGGGCGCCACGTCCCAGACCAGCTTGGCCAGGATGGCGTTGGAGGTGAAGTCCTGCGGGTTGGGCTGGGTCCGGGCTGAACCGACGCCCCCGACCTCGCCCTGGTTCTCCGTCTCCTGGTGATCGCGGCGGGTGTAGGCGAGCAGGCCCGAAACCGACCCCGTGCGGCCCGCGAAGGCCAGGCTCTCGGTCCAGCCTTCGTCCGCCGAATTATAGGCCGCCCGCGCCCGTGCGCCGAAATCCTGGCTGACCTTCAGGAAATCGGACGGGTCCTTGGTGGTGAAGGCCACAGCGCCGGCGACGCCGTCCGAACCATACAGGGCCGAGGCGGGGCCGCGCAGGATCTCGACCGACTTGACCATGTCCAGGTCGTTGTAATCGCCGCGCCCCACGGCCTGGGCGCCGAAGCTGAAGCCGCTGGGCAGGCGCACGCCGTCGTTGATGATCAGCACGCGGTCGCCGCCCATGCCGCGAATGGTGAAGCCCGAATTGCCGTCGCGACCGCCGCCTGACAGCGCCAGGCTGAAGCGGGCGGGCGAGGTCGGCACGCTGACGCCGGGTTCGAACCGGATCAGGTCCTTGATGTCGGTGGCCAGCAGGGCCTCGATCTGGTCGGCGTTGATGACGCTGACCGTGGCGGGGGTGCGCGAGGCCAGGCGTTGGGACCGCGTGCCGATGACGATGACCGGATCGACGTCGGTCGCCGGCGTATCGGGCGTTTCGGCCCATGCGGACGGGGCGATCAGGACCGAACCGAAGGCGGCTGCGGCGGTGGAGAGGAGGAGTAGGTTGCGCATAATGGCCCCGCTTGATGACAGGCGGGGGTATTACTGCGAACGATTATCAGAATCAACCGCAATGAACTTGGGGTGTGAACCTTAGCTTTGGCGCGGTGTTGTAGGCCGATGAAATATGCGTCGTTCCCGATGGTTGCGGCCATCGCCCTGCTGACCGCCTGTGGAGACAACAGGGTCAATCCCCCGGACGAGCCGGCGCAGCCGCTCAGGACGCCCGAGGCGATGCAGCAGGTGGAGGCGCCGGGGCCGTCGTCTCTGGCCGGTCGCGGCCCGCGCAGTTTTGTGGGAATCTGGGCCGCCAATCCCGTCTGGTGCGCCAATCCTCAAGGCGAGCGGGCGCCCATCACACTGACGCCGATGCGGTACGAAGCCCCTGGCGTCGCCTGCGACATCGCTCGCATCGACGAGACCGGTTCGGGCTATCTGGCGACCTTGGCCTGCGCCGCACAGGGGGGGCAGGCCAAGAGCGAGCGGGTGCATATGGCCGCCACGGGCGACGTGATGAACCTGACCTACATCGACCGGGGCATGAAGACGGTGAAGCTGGCGCGCTGCCCCGGCTCGCCCCGCGCGCCGGATCCCGCCAATCCGCTGGAAAGCATGATGAAGAAGGGGTCAGAGGCCCCCGCTTCGAAACCTAGTTGAACAGGAAGTTCATCACGTCGCCGTCCTTGACGACATAGGTCTTGCCTTCCGCGCGCAGCTTGCCCGCCTCGCGCGCCTTGGCCTCGCCGCGCAGGGCGACGAAATCGTCGAAGGCGATGGTTTCGGCGCGGATGAAACCCTTTTCGAAGTCGGTGTGGATGACGCCGGCCGCCTGGGGCGCGGTGTCGCCGACATTGATGGTCCAGGCGCGGGCCTCCTTGGGGCCGACCGTGAAATAGGTCTGAAGCCCCAGCAGCTTGTAGGCTTCGCGGATCAGGCGGTTCAGGCCGGGTTCTTCCAGACCCAGGGTCTCGAGGAACTCCTTCTGCTCCTCGTCGTCCAGGACGGCGATCTCGGACTCGATCTGCGCGGAGATGACGACCGAGTTGGCGTTGTCGGTGGCGGCGCGGGCGGCGACCTTGTCCGACAGCTCATTGCCCTTGTCGGCCGAGCCTTCCTCGACGTTGGAGACATAGAGGGCGGGCAGGGCGGTCAGCAGTTGCAGCATGTGCCAGGCCTTGGCGTCTTCCTTGGACACTTCGGCGGTGCGGGCAGGCTTGCCGGCGTTCAGCTGGGCCAGGGCCAGGTCGACCAGTTTCAGCGTCAGGCCGGAGTCCTTGTCGCCGCCCTTGGCGCGCTTCTCCAACTGGGGCCGGCGGCGCTCCAGGCTTTCCATGTCGGCCAGCATCAGCTCGGTCTCGATGATCTCCAGATCGGCGATCGGATCGATGCGGTTCTCGACGTGGGTGATGTCGTCATCGACGAAGCAGCGGGCGACGAAGGCCACGGCGTCGCAGTCGCGGATATTGGCCAGGAACTGGTTGCCCAGGCCTTCGCCCTTGGACGCGCCGCGCACCAGGCCGGCGACATCGACGAAGGTGATGCGGGCGGGGATGATCTCCTTCGACCCGGCGATCTCGGCCAGGGCGTTCAGACGCGCCTCGGGCACGGCCACGTCGCCGGTGTTCGGCTCGATGGTGCAGAACGGATAGTTGGCCGCCTGGGCCGCCGCCGTCTTGGTCAGGGCGTTGAACAGGGTGGACTTGCCGACATTGGGCAGGCCGACGATCGCGACTTTAAGAGCCATGGTATTCCTCGTGAGCGCGAGCCTTTAGCGGGTTCGATCCCGTTTGTCAGGCTCGCGCTTCAAAAGGCGTCAGTGCGCGCCGTGATCCATGCCCGCCATGGCCGGCTGACGCACCGCCGCCTGCACCGTCACCTCAGGCGCCGAGGCGAATTTCAGGGTGATGGGCACAGTCTCGCCGGCCACCAGGGGAGCGGTCAGGCCGATCAGCATCAGGTGATTGCCGCCGGGCGCCAGGGCGACCGACTGACCGGCGGGAAGCGGCAGGCCCTCGGTCAGCTGGCCCATCTTCATCATGCCGTTCTCGGTTTTCATCTCATGGACCTGAAGCTCTCCGGCGCGCGGCGTGGCGCCGCCGGTCAGCCGGTCGTCGGTGGTGGCGGTCAGGGTGACGTAGCAGCCGCCTGCCTTGGCCCCGTTCGGCGACGGGCGGCACCAGGCGTCAGAGGCGGTCACGGCGGCGACCGCCTCAGGGGCAGGGACCGGCTTATCCGCCGGCGCATTACAGGCTGTCAGGGTCAGGGCGACTGCGGTCAAAGCGAGGGACAGGTGGGTTTTCATGGCGTCGGTTCTCTTTCAGGAAACGGCGGGGCGTCGCCGGATCATCGGCCGCACGGCTCGATCGAGCAATACGGCGACGACCAGGCTCAGCCCCGTCAGGGGATAGAGGAGGGCGAGGGGCAGGACGATGCCCAGGACGGCGGTCCGGACGCGTGGTCCCGGCGGTGCGGGCGGGGCGCCGAGACGCCCGCGCGACAGGTTCGGCGGGTGGCGCTTCCACCACATGACCAGGCCGCTGATCGCCAGCAGCCAGACGCCGATACAGCCCAGCAGCATGACGATCCGGTTGACCTGTCCGTACTGGGTCCCCTGGTGGGTGTAGATGCCCCATTCGATGGCCTTGGCGCCGGCGCCGAACCGGTCGTAGTCGAGGTCGGCCAGCAGGCGGCCCGAGGCGGCGTCCACATACAGCGACCGGCTGTCCTGGACCCGGCGGGCCTGGGTCGTGATCGTATAGGCCGTGCCCGAGGCGGCGGGAATGGAGACGGCGTAGGGCCGGGCGAGACCCGCGCCGTCGGCCGTCTTCAGCACCCGGTCCAGGGCTCCGTGACCGGCGTGGTCGTGGGCCATGACCATGCCGTCCATGGCCCAGCCCGCGCCGAGCGGCTGATCGTGATGTTCGGCGCGCTGCCAGGCCCCGGCGACGGGCGCAGGCGGGCGGCCCAGACCGCTGGACTTGACGACGTCCATGACCGTGTCGCCCCAGAAGGCCGACCAGGGCATGCCGGTGACCGCCAGGAACAACACGACCCCGCCGACATAGACGCCGGTCAGGGCGTGCAGGTCGCGCCAGAAGGGACGGCGTCGAGTGTCGGTCGTCTTGGGCGAGAAGGTCGCAACCGCCCGTCCGCGCGGCCACCACAGATAGAGGCCGGTGGCGAACAGGATGATGGTCCAGCCCGCCACGATCTCGACCAGGATATTGAACGGCCGACCCAGCAGGGTCAGGCTGTGGGTCTTCTTGACCAGTTCCATGAACCCACCGGCGGGAATGACGCCGGTCGCGCGGCCGGTGTGCGGATCGATGAAGACCGTCTTCTGCACCCCGTCGGGCCGATCCACCCGCAGGCGGACGGCCTGGTTCGCCCGGGCGGGCATGACCAGATTGGCGACCCGACCGCCGCCGGCGGCCTGGGCCGCCGACGCCAGCCAAGTCTCGGGGGACGCCTGAGACTGAACCGCCGGCACGCGGATCATGTCGCGATAGAGCGCGGCGTCGATCTCGTCCTTGAACAGATACAGGCCGCCCGTAAGGGCCAGCAGCATCAGCACGGGCATGACGAAGACGCCGGCGTAGAAATGCCAGCGCCAGACGGCCCGGTAGGCGCCGGACAGATCGTCCGGCGCCTGGGTTGCGACCTTGCCGGCCATCAGTAGCTCATCCTGACGCCGACATAGGCCGAGCGGCCTTCGCCGGGGAAGAAGACGGTGGTCGATACGCTGGCGATCCTGGCGTCGGTTACGGCGCTGAAGTTCGAAACATAGGCCTCGTCGAACAGGTTGCGCACGTCGGCGAAGACGGTCAGGCCGTCCCTGACGTCCCATCCCAGGTTCAGGTTCGCCACCGTATAAGCGGGCGACTTCAACTTATTGGCGTAGTCGACCCAGGCATCCGCCATCGACCATTCCACGCTGGGGGCCACGAACCAGCCGGCCGGGTGATCATAGCGCAGTTCGGCCCGGTACAGGTGCGGCGGCACGACCGGCAGGTTATTGTCGCCGTAAACCTTGTCTCCGTCGAAGTGGAAGTCGGAGAAGGCGTAGGTCTGGCGCAGCCGCCATTGCGGCGCGATCCGCCAGTCCAGCCCCGCCTCGATCCCCTGGTGAACCGTGGGCCCGGCGTTGAAGGTGGAGGCGGGAATGCCCAGCGCGTTGTCGATCACGAAGTTCAGCAGCTCATGGTCCAGGTCGGCGCGATAGGCGGTGACGTCCCAGGTCACCGGGCCGCGGCGGCCGCGCGTGCCGACTTCCCAGGTCACGGCTTCCTGCGGGACCAGGGGCTGATAGCCGGCGGCGGTCGGCGACAGGGCCGAGAAGTTGGGCGGCTCGACCGAGCGGGTGACATTGGCGAAGATCTGATCGCCTTCCTCGCTTTCCCACAACAGGCCGGCGCGGGGGGCGAACCAGTCGAAGGTCTTATCGACGGTCAGATCGATCGTGCCGGCGACGCCGGGGACCACATAGCTTTGATAGTCCCGCTCGGCGCGGCCCCAGGTTCCCCCGGCGACCAGGGCCAGGCGGTCGGTGACGAACAGCCGCCCCTCGCCGAAGACGTCCAGCCCCTTGCCGTTCTGGAAGCTGCGGGCGCGTAGACCGTTCTGTTGTCCGTCGAGGTTCGCCCACTGTTTGGCGTCCAGATCGCCCTGGCGGTACCAGGCGCCGTAGAAGGCGTCGGCGCGCATGCCAAAGACTTGGCCCTGCCAGTCGAACCGGCCGAAGGCGCCATAGTTGCGGCTTTCCTGGTCGATAACCTGGAAGATGGGGTGGTCCAGATCCTTCCAGGTCCCATAGACGGCGCCCTCGAACACGGTGGACTCGTCTAGCCGCCAGCGCGTCTGCAAGGTCGTTCGGATCGATTGCATATTGCGCTGGTAGTTCAGTGTGACGTTGCTCAGCGTCGCCGTCTGGGGCTTGGTCAGGGCGTCCGACAGGCTGAGACTGCCGGGGATTTCCTGATGGACGTCCCCGCCCGAGACCAGCAGGCGCACCTCGCGGTCCTGACCGAAGCTGCGGCCGATATTGGCGGACAGGTGCAGGGACTTGCCCTCGCTCTGCTGACGCCAGCCGTCAACAGTCTGGCCGGTGACGGCGGCGAAGCCGTCCCAGTCGCCGCGCACGCCCGCGACCTCGGCATGGGTGCGCACCGTGCCATAGGAGCCGCCGTCCAGACGCAGGCTCAGGTTCGAGGTCGCCGTACGGCCGGTCGGTGTGACCAGATTGACCGCCCCGCCCAGCAGGGCGCCGCCGAAGCGCAGGGCGTTGCCGCCCTTGTAGACCTCGGTGTAGCGGGCGATCAGCGGGTCGATCAGCTGGAAGTCGCCGAAGCCGTCGGCTTCGTTGAACGGCACGCCGTCCTGGGCCAGCAGGGTGCCGCGATTGTGGCTGGAGTTGCCGATGCCCGAGCCGCGGATCGACAGGCGGATGTCGCCGCCCCACTTCTTCTGGGCATAGACGCCCGGCGCGTCGCGCAGCACGTCGGCCAGGTTGGGCGCATAGCGGTCGGCGTAGGATTCGGCCGAGACGACGGCGACCGCGCCGGGCGTGCGAGACAGACGTTCGCGCGCCTCGGCGACGACGGCGGGGTCGTCGGCGTTGCGCCGGGCGGTGACAATGACGGTGTCGAGGACGGCGGGCTCGGAAGCCTGTTGGGCCAAGGCAGGGCTGGCCAATGAGGCAAGCAGCAGGGCGCAAGGCGCCGCGGTGGTCTTGAGAGACATGATGATCCTGAAGTCAGAACGAGAAGGACGCGCGGGCGGTGGGCCGGCGCGGGCTTTGGGTCTGGTTCAGGCGTGGGGTGGTGCGGTGGACGGCGGGCGCGGCGGGGCGCGGGCCGGCGGCGGGGGGCTGACGCGGGCGGGCGAATAGACGACCGTCTCGACCGTGTGGATGACCGGCGCAGGTTCGGGCGCGGGGGGCGTGGGCAGGGCGGCGGCCAGGGGCACGACGCAGGCGGCGCACTTGGCGCCCATATGCTTGTTGACCGGGCCGTCCATGCCGCCGGACTGGATGGTCTGCGGCCCTTCGGCGGAACAGATGACCAGAGGCTGGCCCGGCTGGGCCGCCGCCAGGGCCCCGAACGGCAGCAGGGTTCCGAGCACAAGAGCGAACACCGCCGCCAAGAAGGCGAGCGACTTCGATGTCGACCAATGATCGGCGCCGGAACGGGTCACGCGTCGCCTCTACGGCGTTTCGCCGAGGGCGTACAGGCTACAGTTCGCCGCGCGCCGCCTGGCGGGGGCTGAACTTGGGCGCGGGGGCCAGGCGCATGACCTCGCCCTGATAGCGTTCGTCGTCGCCTGCGGCGGCGAAGGGCAGGGCGTCGGCGCAGGCCTGGAGCAGGGCGTCCAGCCAGGGCTGTTCCGCCTTGTGGAAGTCGCCCAGCACATGGGGCATGACCATCTCCTTCTCGCCGGGATGACCTATGCCCATGCGGGCGCGCCGGAAGTCGGCGCCCAGATGGCTGATCAGCGAGCGGACGCCGTTCTGGCCCGCAGCGCCGCCGCCCGTCTTCATGCGGAACCGGCCGGGCGCCAGATCGATCTCGTCGTGGAAGACAATAATCTCCGACGGCTTGATCTTGTAGAAGCGCGCCGCCTCGCCCACGGCCCGTCCGCTCTCGTTCATATAGGTCTGGGGCTTCATCAGCAGGACCTTGACCGGCCCGTTGGCTGTATCGACCTGGCCCTCGCTGACGATCGACTGGAACTTGGCCCGCTCCGGCCCGAACCGCCAGCGCCGCGCAATCTCATCGGCGGCCATGAAGCCGATGTTGTGGCGGTTCTTCTCGTACTTTGCGCCCGGATTGCCGAGCCCGGCGATGATGATCATGGCGTCCTCATGCCGTGTGCGTCGCACAAAGAAAAGCCCCGCCGCGGCGAACCGGGCGGGGCTTGATCTTGTCGAAGCGACGAAGGCTTAGCCTTCGGTGCTCTCGGCCGGAGCCTCAGCGGCTTCGTCAGCAGCAGCCGACAGGGCGGCGGACGAGACCTTGATGGTGGCGATCACGAAGTCGCGGTCGGTGATGGTCGGCTCCGCGCCCTTGGGCAGGGTGATGTCCGAGATGCGGATGGTGTCGCCCATCTGCGCCTTGGCCAGGTCGACGACCAGTTCTTCCGGAATGCTGTCGGCCTTGACCAGGATTTCGACCGCGTGGCGGACGACTTCCAGCGAGCCGCCCTGACGCGCGAACGGCGCTTCGTCGGCGTTCTTGAAGTGAACCGGCACTTCGATCTTGACCGGGGCGTGCTCGTCGACGCGCATCAGGTCAAAGTGCAGGGGGCGGTCCGAGACCGGGTCGAACTGCACGTCCTTGGCGATGACCGGCTGGGTTTCATCGCCGTACTTCAGCGTGACCAGGTGGCCCAGCAGCTTGCCGGTGTAGAGGGACTTGCGGAAGTCCTTCTCGTTCACCGAAACAGCGACGGGGGCCTTGTCGCCGCCGTACAGGACGCCCGGCACGAAACCGGCGCGACGGGTGGCGCGGGCGCCACCGGTGCCGACGCCATCGCGGACGTCCACGTTCAGAATGATCTCGGCCATCTGGCTCGCCTCAACAACAACGGAAACACCGCGCCAACCCTGGGCCCGCGCGGCGGGGTCATGAACCCTCGAATTCAAGAGCGCGGGCTATTACACGCATCATGACGGATGTGCAACCGCCATGGTGAGCGACAGTCCCGGCTGCTAGGCGGCCTCGACCGCATCTTTCAGCAGGCTGGTCGGGTCGGCGATGATCGCCAACAACTCTGCGGCGTTGAACGGCTTGGCCAGATGGTGGTCGGCGCCGGCCGCCCGTCCGGCGGCGATATGCTCGGGCATGGCGTTTGCGGTCAACATGACCACAGGCGTGCGAGGACCGCCGATCGCCGTTTCATGGAGGCGGATTTCGTGCGTCGCCGTCAGTCCGTCCATGACTGGCATCTGCATGTCCATCAGCACGAGGTCGAAGTCCTGGGTGCGGAACGCCTCGACCGCCTCGGCTCCGTTCTCGGCGATCGAAATCTCGCACGATGTCTGAGCCAGGATTAATTCGATGACGCGGCGGTTGGTCGGATGGTCGTCGGCGACCAGAACGCGAACGGTCCTCCGGCCGAGCTTGCTGACGACCGACCTCGCGGAAGCTTCGAGTCGTGCCGGCGCTTGGCAGGCGACCAGGGGAACGGTCAGGATAAAGGCCGAACCACCGCCGGGTTCACTTTCGCAGTCGAGATCGCCGCCCATCATTTCGGCCAGTTGGCGGCAGATCGACAGACCCAGCCCCGAACCGCCGAATTTGCGGGTGATGGCGCCGTCGGCCTGTTCGAATCGGCTGAACAGGCGATCGCGGGTCGCGGCGTCGAAGCCGATGCCTGTATCCTCGACGGTGAAGCGGAGGGTCGGAGCGCCGTTCTTTTCCGGACCGCGCTGAACGGTCAGTCCGACGAAGCCCTGGCTGGTGAATTTGACGGCGTTGGAGACCAGATTGGTCAGGATCTGTTTGAGGCGCACCACGTCGCCGCGAATCCAGAGCCCGTCCTCCAGGTCGATATCCACGTAGAAGCCCAGGTGTTTTTCGCGCGCATTCTCTGCGTAAAGCTGCGCCGCCTCACGCACGGCCAACGCCAGTTCGAAAGCGTCCTCGGTCAGTTCCAGCTTGCCCGATTCGACGCGGGCCAGATCCAGAATATCGCTGAGCAGCGTCTGGAGCGTGCGGCCTGAGGCTTGCATCAGGTCCAGCATCTCGCGCTGATCGGCCGTCAATTCCGTCTTCGAAAGGGCTTGCGAGAGGCCGATCACGCCGTTCAGCGGCGTGCGAATCTCGTGGCTCATATTCGCCAGAAACTGGCTCTTGGCGATATTGGCGGTCTCCGCCGCATCTCGCGCTTCGCCCAGAGCGCGGGCGTTTCGCTTGAGCGCGGTTATGTCGTTGCACACCGTCACCGTGCCGCCCTCGGGGGTTCGACGTTCCTGGATCTGCAGCCAGTGGTCGCCCCCCACCTGCTGTTCAATGGTCGAGGAGGCCTGGCGTCGCACGCGCAGGCGTTCCGCGATCCATTCCTCCTCGCGCCCGATAGCCTCGTCATACCGGCCTTCGTTTATGCCGATCTGGAGGACTTCGCGGAAAGTCATGCCCCGCTTGAGGAAGGGCGCGAGCTCCGGATTCACCTCGGCATAGCGTGCGTTCCACAACACTAGGCGGTCGTCGACGTCATAGAAGGCCAGACCGTCCGACATGGCCTCGACGGCTTGACGGATCTGACGCAGGGCGCGAGCCCGCGCCTGATAGGCTGACCACACCTGGGCGGCTCCGATCCCCATGATGATCAGCGCGATGATCAGATTCACCGTCCACATCGCGTCCGACGACAACCCCGTCGGTGGAGCAGCGACTGGGGCCGCCGCGACGGTGATCGCGGCCATTCCGACGAAATGCAGAAAGAGGATGGCGAGCGATGCGCCGATGCTGGCGGACATCAACCGGATTAGTCCTCCCTGCCGATACAGGAAGGCGCTGATCCCGGCGATCGCCATGGCGCCGATAATCGACACTGCGACCAGACCCGGATGCAGGCTGATGAGCCCGTCCTGAGTGCGAAGCGCAGATAGACCCATGTGGTGCATGACCGCCATTCCGGCGACGGCCACCAGGGCGCCGAGAATGCGTCGGACGCCGCTGTCGCCGGACAGGGTGGCGAAGACGGCCAAGCCGGTCGTCACGAAGATCAGGAGCGCCGCGCCCAAGCTCATGCCGATATCGTAGCTCAGGCCCCCGGCGCCCATGTACCCCTGCATAGCGATGAAATGTGTCGCCCATATCGTCATGGACGCCATCGATCCCGCCAGGATCGCGAGATTTCTTCGGCGGGCGCCGCTGTTTATGCGCGCCCTGCCGATATATCGGGCGGAAGACCCCATGCCGACGAGGCACACGAGGACCGCCAACAGGGTCACTCGCCAATCGTGGTCATGCGCGATGCAGTAGATTATTCGGTCCACGACGCCCCCTTCGCGCTGAGATTGCCCGAAACTCCTAAACAAACCGTGCGGGCGAGGGCGATAAAACCTCCGCTTCTGTCGACGCGTCGTCACAGAATCCGTGCAAGGATCGGATTCCTTCGCCTTACGGGGTCACACGCCGCCCATGCCCTACGAATCCTCGCCTTCGCCCGTGGCGCCGATCTCGACCTCCCGTCTCTGGACGGTGGGCACCAGTATCGCTATCGCCGTGGTTGTTCTGGTGGGGCTCGCCTTCGTCCATCCGCAGATCGCCAACTGGCTCATCGGAGGCGCGGTGCTCGTGGCCTTCTCGGCCTGGATTCTGAACGCCCAGTCGTCTTCAGCCGCGCCGCTTCCGGAATCGCCGGGCGCTCCGGCCGAAAGGTCCTCGGACCCGATGACGGCGGACCTGCTGGACAGGGTCTTCGAGGCGCTGGACGATCCCGTGCTGATCATCAGCGGCGGCGAGCCCGACGACATCGCCGGCCGCCGCATCCTGATGGCCAACAATGCGGCGCGTGATCTGCTGCGAATCCAACGGCAGGGCGCCTTGCTGGTTCAGGTGATCCGCGAACCCGGCGTGCTGGAGGCTGTCGACGAGGCCCTGTTCGGCGGCGTGTCCCGCACCACCGACTATACCACGGGCGGGCAGAGGGATCGGCGATGGCGGGCCTGGACCCGGCCCCTCGGCGGCGGGGAAAGTCTGGGACATGACGTCCTGGCCATGGTCATCATGCGCGACGAAACTGATGCGCGGCGCACCGAAATGATGCGCGTCGATTTCCTGGCCAACGCCAGTCATGAACTGCGCACGCCCCTCGCGTCGCTGAGCGGCTTCATCGAAACCTTGAAGGGACATGCACGCGACGACGTCGCGGCGCGGGACCGTTTTCTGGATATCATGTCCGCCCAGGCAGATCGGATGGGGCGGCTGGTGGCCGACCTGCTTTCGCTCAGCCGCATCGAGTTGAATGAACATATACCGCCTTCGGGCCGGGTCGATCTCGACCGCGCGGCGGCCGACGTCGTCGACGCCGTCAGCGTTCTGACTCAGGAGAAACAGGTCGAGGTCCAGGTCGATCGGGGCGAGGCGAGGGCGTCGATAAACGGTGATCGGGACGAGATACTGCAGGTGGTTCAGAACCTGCTGGACAACGCGATCAAATATTCGCCGAAGGGCGGGGGCGTGGAAATATCCGTGCGGTCCGACCTGTCGTTCGACGAGGCCTGGGCGTCGCGGATGCCGGGGGCCACACGCCTGCCGCTGGTCACGCCCGATCGCGCCGTCGGCGTCCTCTATGCCGCCGTCACGGTTCGCGACCACGGACCCGGCATGGCGCGCGAACATCTGCCGCGCCTGACCGAGCGATTCTACCGCGTCGAAGGTCAGAAGAGCGGCGAGCGACAGGGAACCGGCCTGGGCCTCGCCATCGTCAAACACATCATCAACCGCCACCAGGGTGGTTTAATGGTCGAAAGCGCGCCCGGCCTGGGCGCCGCCTTCACAGCCTGGTTCCCGATGGTGGTGGAACGCCGAGACGCGCGCCCAACCGCCTGATATCCGTCCACGGACGGGCGCTGTTACCGAACTGTCATCAACTCGTCTTAATCCGCTGACCATTCACAGGCAGTAGTCGCGCCGCGTCGAGCCCGGATCCCCGGTCGTCTTTCGATTCGCGCCTGCCCCGCTTCGGACCCGGAATGATCTGGATTTATCTGCTGATCCTCATCGCGCTTAGCGTCGCCGCCTTCCTAGGCGGACGCGAACTTGCGCGGCGCCGCGCCATCGGCGCCAAACCCCACTCACGCCCCGGTCAGCACGGCGCCTACGCCCTGATCTGGGTCGCCGCGCCGGCCCTGCTGGTCCTGATTCTTCTTAGCGTCTTTTCGGCTCCGTTGGAGCGGCAACTGACCGCCGCCGGCACGCCGGACGCCGTGGCGGCGCTTGAACCCTTCCGTCGGGACGCCTTCTTCGCTGACGCCCACCGGGTGGGGCGCGGCGAGCCCGCCCTGCAGATCTGGGAACGCCCGCTGGCCGAGCTGGTGCCGGCCGAGGCGCGCCGCATGGTTCGCATCGAGCGCACCTTGCAATGGGGAGGGGGCGTCGCAGCGGTCCTGGCCGCCATCCTGGGCGGCCTGTTCGCCTTCACGCAGATCAAGCCCCAGACACGCGCCCGCAACCGGGTGGAGGGTTGGGTGTACGGCGCCCTGTTCGTCTGTTCGGCCATCGCCGTCCTGACCACCTTGGGCATCATTGCTTCGCTGGCCTTCGATTCGCTGCGCTTCTTCCAGAAGGTGCCGGTCTTCGACTTTCTGCTCGGGACCCAGTGGAGCCCGCAGACCGCCATTCGCGCCGACCAGATCGGTTCGACGGGCGCGTTCGGCGCCGTGCCTCTGTTCGCCGGCACCCTGCTGATCATGCTGATCGCAATGTGCGTGGCGGCGCCGATCGGCCTGCTGTCGGCGATCTATCTTTCCGAGTACGCCGGCCGCGGGACCCGCGCGGTCATCAAGCCGCTCCTCGAGATCCTCGCGGGCGTACCGACGGTCGTCTACGGCTTCTTCGCCGCTTTGACCGTGGGGCCGATCCTTCGCGTCTTCTTTAACGAGATCGGCCTGTTCCTGATCGGCGGACCGCTGGACGGTCTCGGTCATTATCTGGCCCTGGTGCAGAACCAGATGGCCCTGACCGCCGGCGCCGTGATGGGGATCATGCTGATCCCGTTCGTGTCGTCCCTGTCGGACGACATTCTGAACGCTGTGCCGCAGTCGCTGCGTGACGGTTCGTTCGCCATGGGCGCCACCAAGTCCGAAACGGTGAAGCGGGTTCTTCTGCCCGCCGCCTTGCCGGGCATCGCCGGGGCTCTGTTGCTGGCGGTTTCGCGCGCTATCGGCGAGACCATGATCGTGACCATGGCTGCGGGCCTCGCCGCCAATCTGACCTTCAATCCGCTGGATACGGTGACGACAGTCACCGTGCAGATCGTGACCCTGCTGACCGGCGACCAGGAGTTCAACAGCGCCAAGACCCTGTCGGCCTTCGGCCTGGGCCTGACCCTGTTCCTGGCGACCCTGGTGCTGAACATCGTCGCCCACCGGATCGTCCAGACCTACCGGGAACAATATGACTGACGCGACCCCCGATCAGATCGCAGGAGCGGCCGCGAAGGGTCGCCTGGAGCGTTTGCGCGCCGGCCTCAAGCGTCGTCACGCCAAGGAGGCGCGCTTCAAATGGGCCGGACGTTTGGCCATCGCCGCCGCCATGGTCTTCCTGGCCGTGCTGCTGGTGCGCATCGTCGAACAGGGGCACACGGCCTTCTACACCCACACGGTCACCGTTCCGGTCTATATGGACCCGGCGCGCATCGACCGCGCCTATCCCCAGGGCTCGAACTTCGCCCAGCTGGCGGCCGAGCAGCAGTTGGCCCGCTGGGGCATGACGGACGATGCGACGGGCAGCGCCTCCAGCGAGATGAAGGGGCTGTTCTCCTCTGAAATGAAGTTCGTCGCCGCCGAACTGGTGGCTAAACGTCCTGACGTCATCGGCGAGACCGTGCCTCTGGCCGCGCCCTTGTCGGACGACGCCGATCTCTATCTCAAGGGCGAGATCTCCAGGGACACGCCGGAAGACCAGCGCCGTCTGACCGACCGGCAGATCAACTGGCTGGATCGGATGCAGGCCGAGCGCGTGGTCGGCTCCCACTTCAACACCGCCCTGTTCACAAACGGCGACTCGACCCAGCCGGAGCTGGCCGGCGTGCTGGGCGCCGTCGTCGGGTCGGCCCTGATGCTGATGGTGACGGCCCTGATCGCCATCCCGCTGGGCGTCGGAGCCGCCATCTGGCTCGAGGAGTTCGCCCCGAAGAACAGGCTGACGGACATCATCGAGGTCAATATCAACAACCTCGCGGCCGTGCCCTCCATCGTCTACGGCCTTCTGGGCCTGGCGCTGTTCATCAACTGGATGCATCTGCCGCGCGCCAGCCCGATCGTCGGCGGTCTGGTGCTGGCCCTGATGGCCTTGCCGACCCTGGTCATCGCCACCCGCTCGGCCCTGAAGGCGGTCCCGCCGTCCATCCGCGAGGCCGCCCTGGCCATGGGCGCCTCCAAGACCCAGACCGTGTTCAGCCACGTCCTGCCGCTGGCCATGCCCGGCGTCATGACCGGCGCGATCATCTCCATGGCCCACGCCCTGGGCGAGACCGCGCCCCTGCTGCTGATCGGCATGGTCAGTTTCGTGCCGGGCGTGCCGCACGCCATCGACCAACCCGTCGGCGCCCTGCCGTCGCTGATCTACATCTGGGAGAACGCCTCCGAGCGGGCGTTCCACGAACGCACCGCTGCTGCGATCATCGTTCTGCTGGTCTTCATGATCATCATGAACGCGGCGGCCATCATCTTGAGGCGGCGCTTCGAGCGCCGGTGGTAAGAGAATGAAATTCCGTATTTTCCGCTCCGCCGAAGACCAGACGGGCGCTGGCCGTCCCGATCCGACCGAGACGCCACGGATGGGCGGCCAGGTGCTGCCCCATGCCGACGCTCCCGCCCCTGTACCGGGCGACCAGGTGGAACCCCAGGGTGACGCCGTCGTCGAGGCCCACCGCGAAGACGCGACCCGTTCGGCCGGCCCGACCGTGGTCGTCAGCCCTCCGAACGGTCCGATCAAGATCGCCGCGCGCGACGTCTCGGTCTTCTATGACGGCAAACAGGCGCTGTACGACGTCTCGCTGGACATTCCGGACAAGACCGTCACAGCCCTGATCGGCCCGTCGGGCTGTGGCAAGTCGACCTTCCTGCGGACCATGAACCGCATGAACGACACTATCGCGGGCGCCAAGGTGACCGGCCGGATCGCCATGGACGACGAGGACATCAACGACCGCTCGATCGACCCGGTGCTGTTGCGCGCGCGCGTCGGCATGGTGTTCCAGCGTCCGAATCCCTTCCCGAAGTCGATCTACGAAAACGTCGCCTACGGACCCAAGATCCACGGCCTGGTCAGCGCCAAGTCCGAGATGGACGGGGTCGTCGAGAGCGCGTTGAAGCGGGCCGGTCTGTGGGAAGAGGTGGCTGACCGCCTTCAGTCGTCGGCCATGGGCCTGTCGGGCGGGCAGCAGCAGCGTCTGGTCATCGCCCGCGCCATCGCCGTGAACCCGGAAGTGATCCTGATGGACGAGCCCTGCTCGGCTCTGGACCCCATCGCAACCGCGCGGATCGAGGAACTGATCGACGAACTGCGTGAGCGGTTCTGCATCGTCATCGTCACCCACTCGATGGCCCAGGCCGCGCGGGTGTCGCAGCGCACCGCCTTCTTCCACATGGGCCGTCTGGTCGAGACCGGGGACACGGAAGACATCTTCCAGAACCCGCGTGAGCGCCGCACCCTTGATTATATCACCGGAAGGTTCGGCTGATGAACCAGCATACGGTCAAGGCCTACGGAGACGAACTGAACCAGATCACGGCCGAGGTCGCCCGCATGGGCGGTCTGGCCGAGGCCCAGGTGTCGGACGCCATCGATTCCGTCGCGCGGCGCGATATCGCCCTGGCGCGCGCGGTGGTGGAGCGGGATCTGAAGCTGGACGCCCTTCATCGGGACATCGAGAAGAAGGCCATTCGGCTGATCGCCCTGCGCCAGCCGGTCGCTAGCGACCTGCGCCGCACCCTGGGCGCCATGAAGATGGCGTCCGATCTGGAGCGCACTGGCGACCTGGCCAAGAATATCGCCAAGCGAGCGCTGATCCTGGCCGAGAGCGAGCCGATGCAGCCCCTGACCCGTTCGATCGAACGGATGGGTCGGCTGGTGTCGACGCGGCTGCGTGACGTGCTGGACGCCTATACCGCGTCTGAACTGGATCGCGCCGTCGCCGTCTGGCAGACCGACGACGAGGTCGACGAACACTACAACTCGCTGTTCCGCGAGCTGCTGACCTATATGATGGGCGACCCGCGTACGATCGGCGCCTGCACCCATCTGCTCTTCATGGCGAAGAACCTGGAGCGGATCGGCGATCACGCGACCAATATCGCCGAGACCGTCCACTACGAGATCACCGGCGACGACATGCTGGGCGAACGCCCGCGTGCGCATCCCGGCGCCGAAGACGAAGCCTCTACCCCCAATCTGTCGACCTCGCACTAAGCCGATACCGGAGATCTGACGTGCAGCCCTATATCCTTGTGATGGAAGACGAGGACGCGCTGGCGACCCTGCTTCAGTACAACCTCGAGAAGGAAGGTTACGACGTCACCGTCGCCGCCGACGGCGAGGAGGGCATGCTCCAGATCGACGAGCGTCAGCCCGATCTGGTGCTGCTGGACTGGATGTTGCCCAAGCTGTCGGGCATCGAGGTCTGCCGTCGCATCCGGGGCAAGGCGGAGACCCGCAACCTGCCGGTCATCATGCTGACGGCGCGGGGCGAGGAAAGCGACAGGGTCCGGGGTCTGGACACGGGCGCCGACGACTATCTGACCAAGCCGTTTTCGATGGTCGAGCTGATCGCGCGCATCCGCGCCGTGCTGCGCCGCATCCGGCCGGGCCTTGCCGACGACCGGCTGAACCACGGCGACATCATCATCGACCGCGTCTCGCACCGGGTGAAGCGTTCGGGCCAGGAAGTGCATCTGGGCCCGACCGAGTTCCGCCTGCTGGATCATTTCATGCAGCACCCGGGCCGGGTGTTCAGCCGCGAACAGCTGCTGGACGCCGTCTGGGGCTCGGACGTCTATGTCGAAGCCCGCACGGTGGATGTACACGTCGGCCGGCTGCGCAAGGCGCTGAACATCGGCGAGAGCGCCAACCCGATCCGCACCGTCCGTTCGGCGGGCTATTCGCTGGATCTGGAAGGCTGAGGGTCAGGGAATATCCCCTGCAAATCGCGGCCGCCTGACCATAGGCGGACTATTCGAACCTCTTGATCATAGATCTTGAAGGCCACGCCGACGCGGTGTTCGAACACGGCGATCCGTAGTCCGGGGTGGAGGTCCTCGCGGGCCTCGCCCCGCTGCGGGAACAGGTCGAACTGGGCGCAGAAGTTCAGCAGCCTTTGGGCGTATCGGTCTGCGGTCGTCGAGCTGGCTTGGTCGGTGATCCAATCATGGATTGATCCGAGGTCCTCGATGGCCTGCGGATCGAACGTCACCGCCCGCAACTTCACTCGGCGCGAGTCCGCGCCGAGTGCCTTTTCCTCAACAGGTTCAGCACCTGTTCCGCGGGGACCCCGGGCGTGTTCTCGCGCTCGATCCGTTCCAGAGTAGGCACGACTTCGGTCCGCAGCCAGTTTTCCACGCCGGGGTCCTGACTCAGCAGGTAGGTTTCAAGGCTCTCCACCACATAGGCTTCGGCGCTTTCTGAAAAGCCCGAGGCGACCTTGGCGTCGATTTCGCGCGCGGTCTGCTCGGGCAGTTCGACGGTGATCTTGCGGGTGGCGGCCATGGAGCGATCCTCTCACGAAACCGCGCCCGCCGCCACGCACGTCAGATCTGTTCAGCCACGATCTCGTCCGGCTCTAGCGCATAGACGGTGGCGCAGTATTCGCAGGTGACGCGGATCTTGCCGTCGTCCTCGACCATGTCGGCGCGCTCCGACGGATCGAAGGAGGCGAGGACTGAGGCGATGCGGTCGCGAGAACAGCGGCAGACCGCCGTCAGTTCGCGCGCGCCCTCCAGCCGTACGCCGTCTTCGTGGAACAGCCGGAACAGCAGGGTTTCCGGCGAGATGGTCGGATCGATCAACTCGTCGTCGCCCAGGGTGCCGAACAGGGCCCGGGTGCGGTCCCAGACCTCCTCGGTCGAGCCGCGCGCCTCGTCGCCGGCGATGATCTGGATCATCGCCCCGCCCGCGCGCCACTGCGAACCGGCCTCGGTCAGCACCTCGCCCACGGCCAGCCGCACCTTGGTCGGCACCTGTTCGGACTGCTGGAAATAGTGTTCGGCGCACAGGGACAGGCTCTCGCCCTCAATGGGGGTGATGCCTTGCGTGCGTTCGAAATCGGGGCCGCGATCCAGGGTCATGACGAAGACGCCCTGGCCCAGCAGGGTCTGGGCGCCGGGGCGGGCGAAACCCTTGGAGGCCTCGGCCACCTCATCCTCGTCATAGCGGCAGTAGCCGCGCAGCGAGCCGTCGGTGCCGTAGTCGGCGACGACATAGCGCACGGGTCCGTCGCCCTGGGCTTGGACCATCAGGCGGCCTTCGAACTTCAGGCTCGAGCCGATCAGGGCCGCAAGCGCGCAGGCTTCGCCCAGCAGGGCGGCGACCGGCTCGGGATAGGCATGAGCGGCCAGGATCTTGTCGATGGTCGCGCCCAGGCGCACCAGGCGGCCGCGCACGGGCCAGCCCTCGATCTGGAAGGCGGCGGCCAGGTCGTCGGAAACGGCGGAGTGAGGCGCGTGATCGGTCACGGCGAGGTCCTTGGAAGTCGTCATTTCGGGATCGCGGCTATTTAGGCATCCAAAGCCCCGTTGATAAGGGGGCGAGGTCAGTGGTGAAAATCGGCGGATCAGGTCGGCGCGATCAAAGGCGCGCCGTCGCCTCGAAAAACCTGTAGAATCCGGCTCTACAAACCATGGAGAACCTCGAGAATTTGTCGAGGCGGAATGCAAGGACGAACATGCGCGCGAAACCTGTTCTGAAGCCGCTGGGCGAGCAGTCCATCGTCGTCACCGGCGCTACGTCGGGCGTCGGTCTGGCGACGGCGCGTCGGGCGGCGCGCGCGGGGGCCAAGGTGTTTCTGATCGCGCGGGGCGAGGCAGACCTTCGGGCGCTGTGCGAAGAATTGCAGGCCCAGGGATCGCGCGTGGCCTGGGCGGTGGCCGATGTGTCGGACGCGGAGGCGCTGAAGGCGGCGGCCGAGAAATGCGTGCGGCTGTTCGGCGGCTTCGACACCTGGGTCAATAACGCCGGGGTGGGTCTGTTCGGGTCGATCCGCGAGACGACGCTGGAGGATCAACGGCGGCTGTTCGAGACCAATTACTGGGGCGTGGTCAATGGCGCGATGGCGGCGGTCGACCATCTGCGGACGCGGCCGGGCGGCGGGGCGATCATCAATGTCGGCTCGATCCTGTCGGACCTGCCCCTGCCTGTGCAGGGCGTCTACGCCGCGTCCAAACATGCGGTGAAGGGGTTCACCAACGCCTTGCGTATCGAGCTGTTGCGCGAACAGGCGCCGGTCGCGGTCAGCCTGGTCAAGCCCGGCGCGATCGACACGCCCTACAGCCGGCATGCCCGGAACCTGACGGGGCAGGCGATGCACAATCCGCAACCCGTCTATGCGACCCATGTGGTCGCCGACACCATTCTGTACTGCGCCACCCATCCGATCCGCGAGATCACCGTCGGCGGGGGAGGGCGCGTCATTGCGTCTTTCTACTCAGCCTTGCCGGGGATTGCGGAACCTCTTCTGGCGCGGTTCGCTCCTTCGCTGATGCGGGACCGCCGTTCCGCCTATCGGCCGTATGACGACGGGCTCTACGACCCGACCGAGGACGGCCTTGATGAAGAGGTTCACTATCCCATGGTCCGTAATTTCAGCGCCCTGGCCGAAGTCCGCAAACATCCGGGCGTCACCGCCGGCAGCCTCGTCGCCCTTGCGGCGGGCGCCGTCGTGGTCCTGTATCTGACCCAGCGCAGCGGACCGACGCGCTATCAGCGCATCAAGACGCGTATTGATCCGCGCGGATGGGTGGACACGGATGAACTGCGCGAGCGTTTTCATGACGCCGTCGACGCCTTCCGCCACCGGGCCGAAGACGCAGGCGAGCGCGCCGGAGACTTCTCCCGTGAGACGCGCCATCGCGCGGCTGACGCGGCTCATGATGCGCGGGGCCGCGCGGATGAATGGTTCCGCTCTACCCGCAAGAGCTCGAAGAAGGCGCTGAAAAACCAAGGCAAGAGGGCGCGCCGTTACGCCGACGACGCCGGGGCTTATGCGCGTGATCATGCCCGTGAAGGCGGCGCGCTTCTGGCCGTCGCCACCATCGCCGCCGCTGTCGGTGCGGCCGTGCTGGAAAGCCGTCGCCCGGACAGCCACGTGCGCCGCATCGCGCGCTTCTGATATTTCTTGCCGCCCGCCGACGTGAAAATCCCGACGGGCGGCAAGGTTTAAGCGCAACTGATCGCCTTCATCAGCACGGCTCGGCTTTGCCGCAGGCGCGAAGGCCGCTAAGACGCCGCCCATGAGCGCGCGCCCCACACTGATCTTCGACTTCGATTCGACCCTGGTCGCCTTCGAGACGCTGGAAGCCCTGGCCGATATCGCCCTGGCGGACTCGCCCGAGGCGGAGAAGACCCGCGCCGAAATCGCGGACCTGACCGACAAGGCCATGGCGGGCGAACTGGCCTTCGGCGAGGCGCTGCGTCGTCGGCTGTCCCTGCTGCCCCTGACCCGCGCCCATGTCGCGACCCTGGCCGAGACGGCGCCGGATCATCTGACCGCCTCGGTGCGGCGCAACCTGAACTTCTTCCAGCAGCACAAGGGCAAGGTCGTCATCCTGTCCGGCGGCTTCCGCGAGGTGATCGCGCCGGTGGCCGAGATGTTGGGCGTGTCGCCGGACCGGGTGCTGTGCAACGACCTGGTCTATGACGCCGAGGGGCGGGTCACGGGCGTGGACGACGCCAATCCCCTGTCGCAGGCCGACGGCAAGCCTGCCGTCATCCACGCCCTGAACCTGCCGGGTCGGGTCGTCGTGATCGGCGACGGCTGGAACGACGCCGAGGTCAAGTTGGCGGGCGCCGCCGACGCCTTCTACGCCTTCACCGAGGTGGCCCGCCGCGCACCGGTGGTCGAGGTCGCCGACGCCGAGGCCGCTTCTCTGGACGAGGTGCTGCACGCCGAGGGCCTGGTCGGCCGCTGGTCCTTCCCGCGCAGCCGGATGAAGATGTTGCTGCTCGAGAATATCCACCCCGCCGCCGTCGAGCGGCTGGAGGAGGCCGGCTATTCGGTGGAGACGGTCAAGGGCGCCCTGGACGAGGACGACCTGATCGCCGCCATCAAGGGCGTGCATGTGCTGGGCATCCGCTCCAAGACGACCGTCAGCCGCCGGGTGCTGGAAGAGGCCGACCGGCTGATGGCCATCGCCGCCTTCTGCATCGGCACCAACCAGATCGACCTGGACGCCGCCTCGGACCATGGGGTGGCGGTGTTCAACGCCCCCTATTCGAACACGCGCTCGGTCGTGGAACTGGCCATAGGCCTGATGATCGTCCTGATGCGCGACGTGGTCGACAAGTCGGCCGCCATGCACGTGGGCCAATGGAACAAGTCGGCGACCGGGTCGAAGGAGTTGCGCGGCAAGACTCTGGGCATTGTTGGCTATGGCGCCATCGGCAGCCAGCTGTCGGTGCTGGCGGAGAACCTGGGCATGCGGGTGCTGTTCTATGACCTGTCGGAGCGGCTGGCCCTGGGCAATGCGCGACGGATGCGGTCGCTGGACGCCCTGCTGGCCGAGAGCGACGTCGTCACCCTGCATGTCGATGGGCGCAAGGAGAATAGCGCCATCTTCGGCGCGGCCCAGTTCGCCCGGATGAAGGAGGGGGCGCTGTTCCTGAACCTGTCGCGGGGCCATGTGGTCGATGTCGGCGCCCTGGCCCAGGCCATGGGCTCGGGCCGGGTCGCGGGTGCGGCGGTGGACGTCTTCCCAGAAGAGCCGCGCACCAATTCGGATCCGTTTGAAAGCCCGCTGCAGGGCCTGAAGAACATGATCCTGACGCCACACATCGGCGGTTCGACCGAGGAGGCGCAGGAGGCCATCGCCGAGTTCGCGGCCGAGCGACTGCTGGGCTATCTGAACCGGGGCGACACCACCTTCAGCGTCAATCTGCCCAACGTGCAACTGGCCGAGGTGTCGGGCGCGCACCGCATCCTGCACATCCACAAGAACCAGCCGGGCGTGTTGGCCGAGCTGAACCGGGCCCTGGCGGCCGCGGGGCTGAACATCCTCGGGCAGCACCTGAAGACCGACGAGCGCACCGGCTACGTCATCACGGACGTGGACCGGGACTATGACCCCGAGGCGCTGCGGACGCTGAAGACCGTGCCGGGAACGCTGAAGTTCCGCACCCTGCACTGACGAAACGACGCCTTATCTTCCGAAGGCTGACGTAACGGCATCTTGCACTCACCGCAGAGTGGCGCATCCTCCTTTGTAACGGTCGCGATACACGACGACCGTGGGAGGAAATATATGTCACGTTATCTCACCGGCGGCGCCGTCGCCGCCCTGGTCCTCGCCGCCTGCGCCTTTGCGGGCTCGGCCTCGGCCCAGACCTACAACCGCCTGGTCGTGTTCGGCGACAGCCTGAGCGACAACGGCAACCTGTATCTGGCGTCTGGCGGCACGCAGCCCCCGAGTCCGCCCTATTACCAGGGGCGTTTCTCGACCGGTCCGGTTTTTACCGAACTGCTGGGCTTCAACGCGGTCAACTTCACAGGCTCCGTCAGCGGCAGCATCAACTACGCCTTCGGGGGCGCCCGCACCGACGCCTCGGCCGGCCCGCCGCCAGGCATGCTGACCCAGCTGGCCGCCTATACCAGCCGGGGCGGGACCTTCGGATCCAATGACCTGGTGAGCGTCCTGGGCGGCGCCAATGACATCTTCCAGGGCCTGCCCGCCGCCGGCGCCTCGTCCAATCCGGTGGGGGCCATCACCCCTGTCGCGACGACGGCGGCCGTCAACGTCAACAGTCTGGTCAACAGCGTCGCCGGAGCGGGGGCGGGGACGATACTGGTCACCAATCTGCCCAAGCTCAGCCTGACGCCGCAGTTCCGGGGCACGGCGGCGGCGCCCCTGGCCGACTATGCGGTCACCACCTTCAACACCGCTTTGCTCACGGGGTTGAACACCACGGCGGCCGCGCGGCCCGGCAGCAACATCATCATGATGGACCTGTTCAAGATCGGCGACACTCTGGCTGCCAATCCCGGTCAGTTCGGCATCACCAACGTCACCCAGGCCTGTTTCAACGGGGTGACGGTCTGCTCGAACCCAAGCAGCTATTTCTACTTCGACGGGGTTCATCCGACCGCAGCCGGGCACCAGATCATCGCCCGTCTGGCGACCGACTACCTCTATTATGGCGACATCGGCTCCCAGGCGGCCTTGCAGGGCGAAACTGCCTTCCGGCACCGTGAAGACGCGCTGGATGCGGCCAGCGAGGCCCTGTCCGGGCGCGAAACCTGGGAGGCCGGGGTAGCGGTCACGGCCTCGGCCATGGTCGACAGCGTGGACACGGACGCTCGGGGAGCGGTCACTGAATCGTCCAGCGACGGCTGGGGCGGTCGGATCGCGCTTGAGGCCGGACCGTCGGAGAACTGGCGGTTCGGCATGGCCGGCACGGCGCGCAAGACCGATGTCGAGAGCCAGGCCCTGACCTTCAACGTCGAGAGCTTCGGCCTGGACCTGTACGGCGGCTGGCGGTCGGGCGACCTGTTCGTCAATGCGGCGGTCGGGGTGGCGCGCGACAATATCGACGACATCGAGCGCACCACCAGCCTGGCGCCCATCGTCCACACGGCCGAGACGCGCGCCTTCAGCACCGGGGCGCGACTGCAGGGCGGGATGTGGTTCGACATGGGGGGAGTGGCCCTGTCGCCGCGCGCCGCCGTGACCTGGGCCACCAGCGACGTCGACGGCTATTGGGAGCAGGGCGTCGCCGCCCAGTACGAGTACGAAGACCGCGAGATGAAGGCGATCAGCGGCGAGGTGGCCCTGCGGGCCGAGGCGGAGATGGGCGGGTTCGGCCTGTTCGCCGAGGGCGGCTATCGCGATGCGCTGGACGACAGTTCCGACCCGGTGCGCGTCGGCCTCTACAATAACCCGGCGCAGGTGCTGGAGCGGGAGGTCGAGGATCCGTTCGGCGGACAGTTCCTGGCCTCGGCAGGGGTCGAAGGCTCGCTGGGCCCGGTCAAGGTGACGATCGCCTATCGCGGCCGGTACGGCGAACACGCCGACAGCCATATGGGCGGCATTCAACTACGGCTGCCGTTGTAAGAGGGAAGGCGGGGAAGGGGCCTCAGCGCCCCTTCTTGCGCACCCACATGGCGGCGTCGGCCTCGGTCAGCCAGACCTCGGGGTCGGTGTGGCCGTCCCAGGCGCGGACGCCGAACGAGCCGCCCAGTTCGGTCCGGCGGCCGTCCCAGACGAAGCCTTCAGTCCTCAGCGCCTCGGCCAGCTGGCGCGCCTTGGCCCGCCCCTCTTCGAGGCCGGCGTTCAGCATCAGCAGGGCGAACTCGTCGCCGCCCAGCCGACCCACGGCGTCCGATTCGCGCAGGTGCGCCAACAGCATCCGCGCCACGGCGACCAGGGCGGCGTCGCCGGCCGCGTGGCCCAGCCGGTCGTTGACGCCCTTGAACCCGTCCATGTCGAGATACAGCAGAACCGCCGGCACCTCGTGGCGCTGGCAATAGGCCATGGTGCGTTGAAGGGCGGCGACGAAGCCGCGCCGGTTGAGGGCAGGGGTCAGGACGTCGTGGTCGGCCGCCGCCTCGGCCGCGGCGGCGCGCTGTTTCCAGGCGTCCAGCTCGGCGCGCAGGCGCGCGATCTCGGCGGTCAGGTCATGTTCGGCCACGTCGGTCACGGCGCAGTCAGGCTCCCGCCGCGCGACTCAGCCGGACGCGCGTTGCACCGATGTTAGAGGCTGAACGGCCGAGATTGAAGGCGGCGCCTTGTCGAAACCCGCGCCAAACCCGGCCTGTTTGGTTGCGGGGGGGCTCCGCGTGCTGTAACGGGCGGCCTTTCCGCGAGGGGCCTTGAAGATATGGCGACTTCCGCAACGCCGGTGGCGATCATCATGGGCAGTCGGTCCGACTGGCCGACGATGAAGCTGGCCGCCGACAGACTGGATCAGTTGGGCGTCGCCTGGACGGCCAAGGTCGTCAGCGCGCACCGCACGCCCCAACGACTGGTCGAGTTCTCGACCGGAGCCAAGGCGGCGGGTTTCAAGGTCATCATCGCCGGCGCCGGGGGCGCGGCCCATCTGCCGGGCATGGCCGCCTCGATGACCGAACTGCCGGTGCTGGGCGTGCCGGTCCAGTCCAAGGCCCTGAAGGGCATGGATAGCCTGCTGTCCATCGTGCAGATGCCGGCCGGCGTGCCGGTCGCGACCCTGGCGATCGGCGAGGCGGGCGCCGCCAACGCCGGCATACTGGCCGCCCAGATCCTGGCGCTGTCGGACGAGGCCCTGGCGGAACGCCTTGCCGCCTTCCGCGCCGCCCTGACCGATTCCGTCGCCGAAACCGTCGAGGACTGAGTGCCCGATCTGCCGCTTCCCCCCGGTTCGACCCTCGGCATCCTCGGCGGAGGCCAGCTGGGCCGGATGCTGAGCCAGGCCGCCTCGCGTCTCGGCTTCGACGTGGTCATTCTGGATCCCGAACCCGACAGTCCGGCCGGCCGGGTCTCCGCCGCCCAGATCGTCGCCGCCTATGACGACCCCGAGGCCCTGACGGCGCTCGGTCGGGCGGCCGACGTCGTGACCTTCGAGTTCGAGAACGTGCCCGCAGACTCCATCGAGCGCCTGGCCGAGGCGGGCGCCCTGGTCGCGCCGGGGCCGACGGCCCTGCGCGTCTCGCAGGACCGCGTTGACGAGAAGACCTTTCTGAACGCGGTCGGCGCCCCGACGGTGGCCTTCGCCGTGGTCGATACGCTTGACGATCTGGTGGTGGGCCTGACGGAACTGGGCCTGCCCGCCCTGCTGAAGACCCGCCGCGAAGGCTATGACGGCAAGGGCCAGGTCTGGATCCACGCCATCGAGGACGCGCCCGCCGCCCTGGAAAGCCTGGGCGGACGCCCGGCGATCCTGGAGGCGCGAGCCACCTTCGTGCGCGAACTGTCCGTCATCGCCGCGCGCGACTGGGACGGCCATATGGCGGTCTATCCGCTGGGCGAGAACCGGCACGAGGGCGGCGTCCTGCGCACCACCCTGGCGCCCGCCGCCGTGGACGAGAAGACCCAGGTCCGCGCCCGCGCCATCGCCGAGGCGATCCTGGACGGCCTGGATTACGTCGGCGTCGTCGGCGTCGAACTGTTCGATCTCGGCGACGACGTCCTGCTGGTCAACGAGATCGCCCCGCGTGTCCACAACACCGGCCACTGGACCCAGGACGGCTGCGTCTGCGACCAGTTCGAGCAGCATATCCGCGCCGTCGCCGGCTGGCCTCTAGGCCCGACGACGGCTCATGCCCGCGTCGAGATGAAGAACCTGCTGGGCGACGAGGTTGAAGAGTGGCGGGTGCTGTCGACTAAGGCGGATGAGCGTCTGCATCTCTACGGCAAGGCCGAGGCCCGGCCTGGGCGCAAAATGGCGCACGTGAACCGGGTGCTGGGGGCGCTGTGAGCCGCCGAACGGACGTTAAGAACAGGTCCTGCTGATCTGCGATCCACCCGCGATCAGTGTCGTAACAGTGACGCAGTCGTCCGAGTTCAACGCGGCGATACTATCGCCAACGGTCCATCCCATCAGGCCGAGTGTGACCGCGATGGCCAGCAGGCCGATGGCGCGAGGCTTGGAGCTCGTGGCTTCCAGAATTGTGGCCTCGTTCAAACCGTCCTCCCATACCGCAACCGACTCAGCGCGTCCGTCACCTTGCGGAACGGCGCTTCGAAGTCCTTGCCGGCCTTCCACTTTTCGAAGGCCATGACGTTTTCGATTCGCCGCGCGACGAAGGCCTCCGCCGCCTCGCGGCCGTCGAACCAGCGCATGGTCAGGGCGGGGATCAATATGCCCGACAGGATGGTGCGCTTCGAATAGTGGTTCCAGTCGGTCGATTCGTCGCCGGCCCAGCGCCACAGGTGGTCGGCCGTTTCCCACGCCAGCTTCAGCCCCAGATCGGCGTTGGTCGGCAGGGCCAGGAAGGCGGCGCAGCGGCGGGTCGCCTCCAGGTCGGCGGCGCCGGCCTCCATCCGCTCGGACACGGCGCGGGCGATTCGTTCGCGAATCTTCAAAGACTTGGCCTCGATCTCGCCCAGGGCCTCCAGCGCCCGCGCGTCGTGGCGGCGTGACAGCAAGGCGGCCAGGTCCCGCGCGCCGTTGGGCAGCAGCAGTTCCTCGTCGCCACGCGACAGGCCGCACGCCTCGCAGGCCTCGCGCACCAGGCGCGCGTTCCAGCCCAGGGCGGGCGCGCGGGCGACGGCGGCGTCCAGCACGGCCTGTTCTGTCCGGTCGGCCCAGTCGATGGTCTCTATCATGGTCTGACCATACGCCTGTCTCGCCGGGGTTTCGAGCCTTCAACAATGGGCGCGACGATCTGGTCACGCGATCTGGACAGAAAGGGGCGGCTCGTGTACTAGCGCGCCTTCATCCGAGGGCTTGGCTTTCGGACGCTGATTTTATTTGTTCGCCCGTCTCCCTCACAGGACGCGGCGGGCGGCCAAAGGAGAGTTCAACCTGGTACAGATTTTCGTTCGCGATAATAACGTCGATCAAGCGCTCAAAGCCCTGAAGAAGAAGATGCAACGCGAAGGCAGCTTCCGCGAGATGAAGCGCCACGTGCATTACGAAAAGCCGTCGGAAAAGCGCGCCCGTCAAAAGGCCGAAGCTGTCCGTCGCGCCCGCAAGCTGGCTCGCAAGCGCGCTCAACGCGAGGGCCTGCTGCCCGCGCCGAAGCCCCGCGTGCCCGGCGCTGGCGCCGGTGGCGGCAGCCGGTAAGACCCATTCTTGGGGTTTTGGCGTAAGCCAACAGATTTGAGGCCGCTTCCTTCGGGAAGCGGCCTTTTTCTTGTCTCCTGCTGCGAAGCGGTGGAGGAAGTCTTGAAATCCCACAGACCTGTGATGCGGTGAAAACCCCCTCCCGTCGCTAGGCGACAGGGAGGGGGCGGAATCGGCGCCTAGGCCCGCCCGCTGATCGCGCGTCCGAACGTCTTCCAGCTCAGCTTCACGTCCGACAAGGCCCCCGCCCGGAATGCTCGTCCGGCGATCCACACCATGAAGGCGGCGGTGGCGAACATGCCGATCAGGGTCAGGACGATCTCGATCAGAGGCGGATCGCTGGGCGCGCGCGCGCTCATCAGGAAGGGGGTGAAGAAGGGAATCCACGACAGCACCTTGACCACCGGCGCATCCGGGCTGGTCAGGGCCATCTGCATGACCAGGATCGGCACGACCAGGATCATCATGATCGGCCCCATCAGGGTCTGGGCGTCGCGCGGCGTCTCGCAGAAGGCGCCGATGGCGGCGAACAGCACGGCGTACATCAGATAGCCGCCGACCATATAGGCGATGAAGTATAAGAACAGGCCGTCGTGCAGCAGCACCTGCCCGACGTCGATCGCCGTCTGGGGCGCGGCCGACAGCAGGCCGAACGCGCCGATGCCGCCCCACACCGCCATCACCGTCAGGGTCAGCAACGCCACGCCCAGCACCTTGCCGGTCAGGATCTCGGTCGCCGAGGCCGAGGACAGCAACACTTCCAGGATCTTGTTCGACTTCTCCTCCATCACGCTGTTCAGCAGGATCGAGGCCCCGGTGATGACCAGCGACCACAGCAGGAAGCCGGCGCCCAGGCCGATGTAGGAGGGCAGGCGGTCGCGCATCGACACCTCGCCGCCGCTGGCCGCATTCGGCGAAAAGGCCTTCACCTCGGGCTTGAAGGCTTCGATCTCCTCGACCAGGGCAGGGGCTACGCCGGCCGCCGTCAGAGCTTGGTCGCGATAACCGGTCCGCAGGGCGTCGCGGACGAAGCCCGCCACCTCGTTGTCATTGGCCCGGCTGGTCCAGACCTGGGCGGCGGGCTTCCCGTCCATACGGTTCAGGAAGACCACGGCGTCGAGGCGGCTTTCCTTGGGCGCGCGCTTGTCCAGGGCCTGCCGAATCGCCGTCTCTCGCGCTTCGCCCGGCGCCGACATGGTGATGACGGATGGAGCCTCGACCAGGCGGATTCTAGGTGCGCTCAACGAGGCTGCGGCGCGGCCGGCGGCGGCCTGACCCTTGGCCACGGCCTCCTGCACCTGTTCGTCCTGGCGATCCCGGTCGGCTTGCAGAGCGTCACGCACCACGGCGGCCAAGCCGGTCGCGGCGGCGCCTTCCTCGATCACCGCCACCGTCTTGATCGGTTCGGCCGAGCGGATCAGCAGGGGGATGCCGCCGCCCAGCACGGCGAACATCGGAAAGGCCAGCAGCGACAGCCAGAAGCCCACGGTCTTGGCGTAGGCCACATATTCGCGCCGCGCGATCAACAAGACGCGTTTCATTGGACCATCTCCTTGACCGCCGGCTGATCCGGATTGTCGCCCGTCAGGCCGATGAAGGCGTCGTGCAGCGTCGGCTCCTTCAGCGCAAAGCCGCGAACGTCCAGCCCGCCCAGGAAGGCCGCCTTCAGCGTCTCCTGTCCGCCCGCGCCGTGCGCCAGTGCGATCTTCAGCCGTCTCGTCTCGCCGTCTTGGGACATGACATCCACCCCGGCCACGCCCGGCAGGGCCGCCGCCGCTTCGGGCGGGATGGCCCCGTCCAGCTCCAGGAATCGCGGCGAGGTCGCCTTGGCCTGATCCACCGAGCCCTCGAACGCCTTGCGTCCCCGCGCCAGCAGCACGACCTTGTCGCACAGCCGTTCGGCGTGCTGCATCACATGGGTCGAGAACAGCACCGTCGCGCCGTTGGCGGCAAGATCGCGGATCATCGCCTCCAGCCCCTGCTGGTTCATCGGATCCAGACCGGAAAAAGGCTCGTCCAGGATCACGAACTCGGGCTGGTGCACGACCGAGGCGATCAACTGCACCTTCTGCGCCATCCCCTTGGACAGCTCCTTCATTTTCTTGCGTTGGGCTGCGCCCAGGCCCTGCTGCTCCAGCATGATCTTCGCGCGCCTCTTGCCCTCGGCGGTCGGCAGGCCCTTCAGCGCGCCGAAGAAGGCGATGGCCTCGACCGGCGTCATCTTCTTGTAGAGGCCCCGCTCCTCGGGCAGGAAACCGATCCGGTCGCGCACCTGGCGCCCGTCGCTTGCGCCCAGGATCTCGATCCGCCCCGACGTCGCGGGCTGCAGGCCCAGGATCATGCGCAGGGTCGAGGTCTTGCCCGCCCCGTTCGGCCCCAGAAACCCGCAGATCGAGCCCTTCTCGACCTGAAAGCTCAGATCGCGCACGGCGTCGAAATCGCCGTACCGCTTGCTCACCCCGTCCAGCGTCAACGCCGCCATGTCGCCTCCCTTGTCCCAGCCGTCAGCCTAGAAGGGGTCGGCAGGGGACGCCAGCGGCTTCGGCGTCGCGCCGCCTTACTTCAGCACCGGCAGGTCGATGTAGGAGGCGTCTTCGCCGGCGTGGTGGATGGCGTTGTCGGCTGTGACGCCCCGGCTTTCCGTCTCGTTCGGGCCGCCGGTGTTCAGGTTGCGGACGAATTTGGGGAAGTTGGAGCTGGTCACCTCGACCCGGATGCGATGTCCCGGTTCGGAGGTGTTGCTGATCGTCATCGGGGTGGGTTGGACCGTCGCCACCTGGCCGGGCGTCAGCGGCGTGGGACGGTCGTAGCCGTCGCGATACCGGGCGCGCATGATGGTGTCGCCCAGAATATAGGCCGTGCCGTCCGGCGCCACGTCCACCAGCTTGACCGCGAAATCGGTGTCCGGCGCCGAGGACGACACCTTCAGCACCGCGTCGATGAACCCGGTGACCTGCATCGGCTCGCTCAGCGGCTCGGACGTATAGACCAGCACGTCATTGCGCGCCTCGATCGGCCGCTGGTCGAAGGCGCCGGCCGTGACCAGGCCGCCGTTGCAGCAGTCGCCGCCGCCGATGGTCTGGACCGGGTTCATCGGATCATAGCGATAGCGGTCCGCCTGTTCGCCCGCCGGCGGGGCCTCAAGGCTGAGGCGCCCGTCGCCGTTCAGGCTGTTGGCCGCCCCGCCCGAGCGCAGATACATCCGCACGGTCTTGACCCCGGCCGGCGGCCACTGGGCGGCGGTGCGCCATTCGTTCTCGCCCATGTTGAAATAGCGGACGTGCGGCGTGCTGTCGGGGAAGGCGCGGCGCTCGCCCTTCAGCCAGCGGTCGAACCAGGCGTGGACCATGGCGTCGCTGTCCAGGCTGGCGTCGCCCAGCGGCCGGTCGCCCGACCTGTAGTCCGGCCCCAGACCGCCAAAGGCGCAGTGGTTGTTGGGCCCGACCACGACATACTGGTTCTCGGCCGCCTCGCGGTCCTGGGTCGTCGAACGGGCGTGGTTGAACAGCTCCATGTTCGGGCCGATGGAGACGTCGTACCAGCTGTTGAACCACAGCGACGGCACGCCCCAGCCCATGTCGTCGTGATACAGGCCGCCCTCGCGCCAGGCCGGATCGGCGGGGGTGCGGGCGATCAGTTCCTCGAACGTGCCTGCCGGCTCGCCCAGGTCCTTCAGCATCTCATCGACGGGCAGGTGGCGGATCTGACTGGGCCAGTTCACCTCGGGCTTCTTGGCGTCCAGGTCGTTGTAGCGGACGATGCGGGCGCGGGTTTCCTGGTCGATGTCCATCGGGATCTGCGCGCGCTGCGGATTGTCGACGCCGTACAGCCAGACGAAGAACAGGTTGCGCGGCACGCCGCCCGTGTACCAGTTGCCCTGTTCCTGGAACCGGCCGACCTTGCCGATGCCGGCGCCCGAGGCCTGGGGAACCATGGCGGCGTGGGCAGGGTGGTTCTGCGCCGCCAGGGCCAGCTGCCATTCCGCCGACGACGAGCAGCCCAGGGTGCCGACCTTGCCGTTCGACCACGGTTGTTCCGCGATCCAGGTCAGGGCGTCATAGCCGTCGGTCTGGGGGTAGCCGAGGATTTCATAGTCCCCGCCCGAGAAATAGCGGCCCCGCTCGTTCTGGATCACGAAGGCGTAGCCCTGTCTGACCCAGCTCAGGGCCGAACGGGTGGTGCGGGCGCTGTAGGCCAGTTCATTGTAGGGCGTCCTGACGAAGACGGTGGGCAGCGGACCGTCGACGTTCTTCGGGCGGTAGATGTTGGTCGCCAGGCCCACGCCGTCGCGCATCGGGACCATGACCGCCATCTGCACCTCGGCGATGCGCGACAGTTCGGTCTGGGCGGCGGCGTCGCTGTAGCGGCCGTAATCCTGGGCTGCGGCGGCGACAGGCGTGGCCGCCAGAATGCCCGCGACGACGGCGGCGACGAATCTGCTCATTACCCAATCTCTCCCGAAAGCCGGGCGAGGTTAGGCCGATTGCGTCCCGTGTCGCAATGTCACGGCTCAGGCCTTCGCCTTCACCGCCACGCCAAAGCCGCGGCCCAACACCTTGGTCGGGTTCACTTGCCCGCCGTTGCGACGGACCTCGAAATGCAGGTGGGGGCCGGTGGAGAAGCCGGTGGAGCCGACCAGCCCGATCCGCTGGCCGGGCTTCACTGCGTCGCCCGTCGCCACGTCTATGCGGCTCAGGTGGCCATAAACGGTGCTGAGGCCGTTGGGGTGACGGACCTCGATGAAATTGCCATAGCCGCCCGCCTCGTAACCGGTGCGGACGATCCGCCCTTCGGCGGCGGTGAAGACGGACGTGCCCTTGGGCGCGGCGATGTCGACCCCCTTGTGCGCGCGGGCGCGGGCCTCGATGGCCAGTTTGCGCAGGCCGAAGGGCGAGTTGATCGCATAGCCGCGCACGGGGGCGGAGAAGACGATCTGACGCATGACCGGTCCGGGGGCCTCGACCTCGGCGCGGACCGGAGGCGCCACCGGCGCCGTAGAGGCGGCCAGGGGCGCCGGCTCAGGCGTTACGCCGGGCGCAGCGGCGGCGGCGAGAACCGCCACGGCCGCAAAGGCGGCCGTCTGGCCGCCATGGATCAACAGGGTCTTGCAACGCGCCAGGGGCGCGTGGGTCAGCAGGCGTCGCATTCGGCGGCGTCTCCAGCGTGTTCACGCTCTGGTATGGCGGGATACGGCGGCCGGACGCGCGTCGCTTCCCTGAGGGAGGCGGGCTTATGCCTATCGGCTGGGGCGACTTTTGGGCCGTCGTCGGGCGGCGGTTCGTCGCAGGCGTCAGGCGCGAGGACGGCACCGAGATATTGCACCGCGGCCCTTCGCCCGGATTCAATCGCACGGCCGTCAGGCGATGATGTCGGGCAGGATCTGGTCCTCGATCTTCACGATCTCGTCCTTTAGGATCAGTTTCTTCCGTTTCAACCGGGCGATCATCAGCTGGTTGGGGATGGCGGTGTCGGAGAGGGCCTGGATCGAGGCGTCCAGCTCGGCGTGTTCGCGCCGAAGCAGGGCGAGGCGGGCGTGCAGGACCGCTTCTTCTTCGCTGATTTCCGGAACGTCGTCATTCATCGTGCAATCCCCGGCGCGCTTATAGCCATGCGCGCCTCAAGCCGGAAGGGCGTCTGCGAGCCGGACCAGGGCGGGACGCGGCGTCACCGGCGCCCAGACGCGGGCTGTGGCCACCAGGGCGTCGATGGCGGGGCGGGGCGAGCCGGCCGTCGTCGCGTCAACGGGAACAAGCGCCTCCAGCGCCTCGAGCAGATGGCGTTCGGCTTCCAGTTCCAGCGCCTTGACGCGCTCGCGCACGGCCTGACGCGGACCGTCGTCTATGTCGGGGATCGGGGCCTTCAGAGTGCGGCGGATCGATCGCAACGGCGCGACCACGACCCCGTCCCAGGCGTGCGCGGTGTCACAGGCGGCCTCCAGGGTCTCGGCGTCCGGCGCCCGGCCCGTCGTGGCGAGCCAGGCGGACCACAGCAGCAGGGGGACGTTCTGGTTGTGGCTGTCCTGCAGCGCCACGCAGGCGTCGCCCACGCCGGGCGCCCCATAGGCGGCGACCGCCCAGTCCCACAGCCCGCTCATTTCAGACCGCTCCAGCGTTGGACGGCGCTCCAATCCAGGCCGAAGAGGTCCAGGCTCCGGCCCACCGACTGGTCCACCATCTCCATGATCGACGCCGGGCGGGCATACAGGGCGGGCAGGGGCGGAGCGATGATCGCCCCCATTTCGGCCAGGGCCGTCATCGTCCGCAGATGTCCCAGGTGGAAAGGCGTCTCGCGCACCATCAGCACCAGGGGACGGCGCTCCTTCAGGGTGACGTCGGCGGCGCGGGTCAGAAGCGACGAGGTGACGCCGGTGGCGATCTCGCTCATCGTCTTCACGGAACAGGGGGCCACGATCATGCCCAGAGTCTTGAACGAGCCCGAGGCGATGGTGGCGCCGACGTCGGCCAGCTTGTGAACCACCGACGCCTTCGACATCAGGTCGTCCGGGGACAGGTCGGTCTCCTGCGACAATGTGAGCAGGGCGGCCTTCGTCACCACCAGATGGCTCTCGACCCCCAGGTCCTTCAGCGCGTCCAGCACGCGCGCGCCGTAGATTGCTCCGGAAGCCCCTGAAATTCCGACGACCATTCGATAGGGAGGCTTGCGTATGGCTCCGTTCACATCATCGACCATTTTTGGGGTCAGCCTCCGTCGGGTTCGGCTAGGCGGGCCGTCACCGGAATGTGATTCCACAGCCCGCCAAACCGGGCGCTCACTCTACTGGTCCCTAACCTAAGGAGGCGCAAGCCATGACCATCGAGGCTCGTATTCGCGAACTGGGTAATCGTCATCGCACCCTGGATCAGACGATCCAGAAGGAGCTCACCCGTCCGTCCGTGGACACGTTGCAGGTCAGGGAGCTGAAGCAGAAGAAGCTTCGGCTGAAAGAAGAAATCACCAGTCTGGAGGCGCGGGCCCACTAGGGCGCTCGACCTCCCGAAATGACGACGGCCCCGGAGAGCGATCTCCGGGGCCGTTTTTATAAGTCCTCATCCTCGGGCTTGACCCGAAGGTGACGGAATCAGGATCAGTCCTTCGTCCCGAACACCGACTCCGCCGTGGGCTCGGCGCCGGGGCGCTGGCGGGCTTCCGGCACGAACTCGGGTTCGGCCTCGACCTCCTCGACGGGCTGCAGAGTGCCGCCGCCCTTTTTCAGGTCGTCCTTGGTCTTCTTGTCGGCGGCCTTCTTGACGATCTCGTCCAGGGCCAGCTGACCGACCAGGCCCAGGGTCACGGGATCGACCGGCTTGATATTGGCGCTGTTCCAGTGGGTGCGGTTGCGCACGCTCTCGATGGTGGACTTGGTGGTCCCCAGCATCTTGGCGATCTGGGCGTCGGTCACTTCCGGGTGGTTGCGCACGAACCAGGCGATGGCGTCCGGGCGGTCCTGGCGACGCGAGACCGGGGTGTATTTCGGCGCCGGCTTGGCCGACTTCATCAGTTCGGCGTGACGGCTGACGATGGCCTTCAGGCGATAGTTTTCGTCGGCCTGGGCCTTGTCCAGTTCCTCACGCGTCAGTTGACCGCCGGTGACGGGATCGACGCCGCGGATGTCGCGGGCCACGTCGCCGTCGGCGATGCCGCGCACTTCCAGCGGATGCAGGCCGCAGAAATCGGCGATCTGCTCGAAGCTGAGAGAGGTGTTGTCGACCAGCCAGACCGCAGTGGCCTTCGGCATAAGAATGTCGCTCATGGGGCGTTCGTCCCGGAATGGTGGGGCCGCCGAATGGGGGTTCGGCTGGCGTTGGATACGACGGCGCCCGGCCTTTCGACCGGGCGCTTATGGTTTCGATATAGGCCTATTCGCCCGAAAAGAAAACGCCGCCGAACATTCACGTACAGCCAAGGTTCATGTGCGCTGGGGCAACCTTCGCGTTATTAGAGGCTTTCGCCTTTGGGAGAGGAGAACCAACATGTCCATTCTGCTTGGCGCCGCCATGGCCGCAGCCTTGGCTTCGGGCCAGGACGTCACCGCACAGCGTGTCGCGCCGCGCGGCAGCTATACCCGGTCCTGCACCGAGGCCTATACAAACCGGGGCCGGCTTTACGCCGATTGCCGCGACATCCGGGGCCAGATTCGCGGCACCTCGATCGAGCTGGCGCGCTGCGGCAATGAGGAGATCAGCAACGACAACGGCCTGCTGGTCTGCGGCCGTTTCCGCGGCGAGTACGAAGACAGCCAGCCGAGTCGTCCGGGCGGCGGCAACGGAGGCGGCGGTTGGGGCGGTGGCAACGGCGGCGGCTGGGGTCGGTCGTCCATCACCGTCTACGAGAACTCGAACTTCCGCGGCGCCTCACGGGAATTCACCGGCGAGGACCGCAACCTTGGCCGGACGCCCTTCAACGATCGGATCAGCTCGGTCCGGGTTCAGGGGCGTTGGGAAGTCTGCACCGACGCCGAATTCCGCGGTCGCTGCCGCATCGTCGAAGGCGAGATCCGCAATCTGAACGGCGGGTTCAACGACAGTATCTCGTCGATGCGCCCTGTTCGCGGCGGCGGTCGCAACTAGGCGGTCAGTACGAACTTGCCGACGTGATCGCCCGCTTCCAGCGCGCGATGGGCGTCTGAGGCCCGCTCCAGCGGAAAGGTCGCCTGCACCGGCGGCCTGACTGCCCCCGACACGATCCACGGCCAGACCGTCGCCTCAACGGCGGCGGTCAGTCGGGCCTTTTCGTCGGCGTGGCGGCTGCGCAGGGTCGAGCCGGTCAGCACCAGCCGTTTCAGCATGATCCGCATCAGGTCGACTTCGACCTTGGAGCCGGACAGCGAGGCGATGACGACCCACCGCCCGCCGGGATTCAACGCCTTCAGGTTCATCTCGGCGTAGTCGCGTCCCACCATGTCCACCAGCACGTCGGCGCCGCCCGCCTCGGCGATGGCGGCGGTCAGGTCGTCGGTCCGCGCATCAAGGCTGACGTCGGCGCCCAGGGCCTTGGCCGCCGCGGCCTTGTCGGCCCCGCGCGAGGTGGCGATCACCCGCGCGCCTGCGGCCTTGGCCATCTGGATCGCCGTCACGCCGATGCCGCTGGTCGCCCCGTGGATCAGCAGCGTCTGTCCCGCCTTCAGTCCTCCCGCCTCGAACACATTGGCGAACACGGTGAAGACGGTCTCGGGAAGGACAGCCGCCTGGGCGTAGTCCAGTCCGGTCGGGATCGGCAGCACATGGCGGGCGTCGACGGCGGCCCGCTCGGCATAGCCGCCCCCGCCCAGCAGGGCGCAGACCCGGTCGCCGACGGCCCAGCGCGTCACGCCTTCGCCCACGGCCTCGATCTCGCCGGCCACCTCAAGCCCCAGTATGTCCGAGGCGCCGGGGGGCGGGGGATAGCCGCCGTCTCGCTGAAGTAGGTCGGGACGGTTGATCCCCGCCGCGTGGACGCGGATCACGACCTGGCCGGCGCCGGCGGTCGGATCGGGTCTCTCGGCGATGGTCAACGCCTCGGCCGGGCCTGATCCGCCCTTGATCTCGATGACCCGCATGTCGCCTCCGCTTGCAATCGTCCGTGTCCGGGCGTTCAGATAGGGGCTCCGGCCCGCTGTGGCCACGACAGGACGATGAAAGGCGACGAAGATGTTCGAGGATCTCGAGCCCCGCCCGAAGCGTGGAGAGGCGCTGACCATGATCGGTCGCGAAGACCTTGACACCTATTCGATCGAGGATCTGGACGAGCGAATCCAGGCTCTGGATCATGAAATCCAGCGGACGCGCACCGCCATCGAGGCCAAGAAGGCCAAGAAAAGCGCCGCCGATTCCCTGTTCAGCTTCCGCTCCTGATCGCCCTCGCCTCAAATCCGTGGCATGACGGTTGCAGTCCTGACGACAAACGCCCCGCCTTGGGTCAAAGTCAGAACGAGCGTCCGAACCCATGATGATGTCCCCCATGACCCTGAGCGATTCCCAGAGCACGGGCTCCACGGCCGACCGCGGCCGCAAGGTTCAGGATTTCACCCGTTCCGAACTATTTGACCGCACCTTCCGCGAGGGCATGGAACTGGTCGAGGACACGGCCGCCTATCTGGACGGCGAGGGACGCCGCGATTCCAAGATGCTGTCGCGCGCCGCCGCCCTGGCCTATGCCGCCGAGAGCATGAAGCTGACGACCCGCCTGATGCAGATCGCCTCATGGCTGCTGGTGCAGCGGGCCGTGCGCGAGGGCGACATGACGCCTGAAGCCGCCTGCGAGCCCCGCTACCGGCTGAACGACCGCAAGATCGAGAGCGAGCCCAGCCACGCTGATCTGCCGATCGCCCTGGTGGAATATCTGGTCCGGTCCGAAAAACTGTTCGACCGGGCCCTGTACCTCGATCGCCGCATGTACCTCGACGTTCAGGAAAAGACGCCGCAGAACCCGGTGCTGAGCCAGATGGGCTTGTTGGAAGCGGCCTTCAAGGGTTGAGGCGACCAGCGTCTCCCTCCCCACAGGGGGAGAGAGAAGATCGTCACCCTACGGCCCGACGTCGTTGGCGTCGCGCCGGCCGTCGTCGATCGGCTTGGGCAGACTGACGGCGATGCCCAGAGCCTGAGCCAGCTTGTCGTCACGGCCGTAGATGTCCTCACGGAACGCCACTCGCCCCTGGCCGTCTACGAAGGCGGTCCAGTAAAGCAGGCGCACGGTGATTTCGCGGCCGGTGGTGACGCGGGTGGTCTCGCGCGTATCCTGGGCCGTGTCGAACTCGGCCAGCTTGACCGGGTCCGGCGACAGCAGCAGCCGGGCGAATTCGACCGCGTTCTGAACCCGCACGCAGCCGTGGCTGCGCTGGCGCATGGACAGGTTAAAGGCCGCCTTGGACGGGGTGTCGTGCAGGAAGATGGCGTAGCTGTCGCGAAGCTCGAACTTCACATAGCCCAGGGCTGACTTCGGTCCAGCGCGCTGGATCACCGTTCCATCTCTGACGAACATGTCGTTGGCGGCCAGATAGCCCGGCCCCTTGGGCAGGATCTCGCGGCGCGCGATCCCGGCCGGGACGTACCAGGGCGGATTGGCGACGACCGAGGCGAAGGGCTTTTCCAGGCTGGGGGTCTGGTTCTCGGCCGAACCGACCACGACTCGGTTGGAGTGGACCGGCTTGCCGTCCTTCCAGTAGACCATGATGGCGGCGGCGGTATTGACCTCGATCCGCTCAGGCGCGACGTCGCGCTTCAGCCAGCGGCGGCGTTCCAGGTTCAGGGCGATCTGGCGCGCGCGATCCTCGGCCGAGGCCGACAGCGACCGCTGGGTGCCCGTTCCGATACGCCCGTCGGCCGCCAGCCCATGCCGGAGCTGGAACCCCTGCAACGCCTGCTGCAACTCGTAACCATAGGTCAGGCCCTGCGCCTTCAGCCGCGCGCCGTCCGTCGCCGTCAGGTCCCCCTCGGCCGTCAGACGGTCTATCAGCGCCGGGACGCGGCGGTCGCTCATGTTCGGCTCGAGGGTCGGACCGGCCGGGAAGACGGGCCAACCGCCCTGGGCCGCCAGGCGACGATACCGGACATAGCCCGCCGACAGGTTCTGGTAGCCCATGTCGGTGGGCGCCAGGCCTTCGAACCAGTCCAGCAGCAGATTGCGGGCCAGGGCGTCGCTCATGCCGCGCGGCAGGTCCACGCGGTTCTTCTGCATCTCCCACAGGTCTTCGACCGTCTCCGGCCGAACCTTGCCCTCGGCCAGGATACGTCCATAGGCCAGGGCGGCTGCGGTGGTGCGCAGATCGGAGGAGGCGCGATCGGCGGCCAGGCCGACGAAGTCGAAATAGTCGCCCGCCGACAGGCCGTGGCGCTCCGCCCGGCCCGCGACGGCGTTCAGCGCCCGCATCCGCTCGGCGTTCCACACCGGCCGCCAGCCGTTCATCTCATAGAAGGCGCGGACGTCGGCCTGCTGGGTCTCGGGCAGACGCGAAATCTGGTCATTGAAGCTGTTGTAGAAGGCGGTCGCCTGCGGAGCGCGCTGCACCGTCACCTGCTGTGCGCGCGCTGTGGAGGCGAGGGCCATGGCCGCCGTCGCGACGCCCAGACCCATTTCCCGTCTATTCATAACCTGTCCGCTTCTCGATGGGTCGATCCCCGTGAACCGACGCCCGTACTGCCGTATCCGAACGCCGGCTACGTTACCGACGTTCCGGACAAACAAAAAGCGCCGGTCATCCGACCGGCGCCCTTCGTGATCCGATTGCCGCGATGTGTCGCAGCCAGGACGCGCTTACTTCTTGATGAAGCCGGCGAACTTGTTGTTGAAGCGCGAAACGCGGCCGCCGCGGTCCATCAGGTGGGCGTTGCCGCCGGTCCAGGCCGGGTGGGTCGACGGGTCGATATCCAGGTTCAGCGTATCGCCTTCCTTACCGTAGGTCGAACGGGTCTGGTAGGAGGTGCCGTCGGTCATCACCACATTGATGAAGTGGTAATCGGGGTGCGTGTCCGCTTTCATGGTCGTCGTCCGGTCTCTGGCGCGATGACGATGCCGACCGTCGCTGCGCATGAAATGAGAAACCCGCCAGAAAATCCGGCGGGAATGAGGGGCGGCGTTTACACCGGGGGGCGTTCCGGGGCAAGAGGCAGTCGAAATGACCGATCAGACCGCCGCCCCCGCCCGTTCCGCAAGCATTCCCGCGGGGCGCGCCTCAGGCGCCGGTGCGGTCGAAGGCCGCCCAAGCGCCGGCGCCCTGCTGGCCGAACAGATGAGCGAGGCGGGCGAGAAACGCGCCAAACGCCGCGACATCCGCCCCTTGGCGCGCCTGATTCCCTATGCGCTGCGGCACAAGGGTCATGCCCTGATGGCGGTCTTCTGGCTGCTGTTGTCCACCACGGCCTCGCTGGGCCTGACGGCCCTGGCGCGCGGGGCTATTGACCATGGGTTCGAGGCCGGCGGGGCCAATCTGAACATCTGGTTCCTGCTGCTGGGCGCCAACGCCCTGTTCCTGGGCCTGGCCACCGCCGCCCGCTACTTCTACGTGACCCGCACCGGCGAACGCGTCATCGCCGATGTCCGCAAGGGCCTGTTCGGCCGCATCCTGACGCTGGACCCGTCCTTCTACGCCCAGATGCGTACGGGCGAGGTGCTGTCGCGCCTGACCACGGACATCGCCCTGGTCGAGACGCTGATGACGACCTCCATCTCCTATGCGTTGCGCAACTTCCTGACCCTGATCGGCGGTGTGATCCTGCTGTTCTTCGTCAGTCCGAAATTGACCGGCTTCGTCCTGCTGATCGTGCCCTTCCTGCTGGGTCCGATCTTCATCTTCGGTCGTAAGGTCCGCAAACTGACCGTCGCCTCCCAGGACCGGTTCGCCAACGCCGTGGGTTTCGCGGGCGAGAGCGTGGACGCCATCGAGACGGTCCAGGCCTTCGGGCGTGAACGCAGCGCCATCGCCCGCTTCGGCGCGGCGGTCGAGGACGCCTTCTCCGCCTCGCTCACCCGGATGCGCGCGCGGGCCTGGATGACCGCCCTGATCATCGTCGTCATGTTCGGCGGCGTCACCCTGGTGCTCTGGCTGGGCGCGCAGGACGTGGTGGCGGGCGTCATGACGCCGGGCGCCCTGCTGCAGTTCGTTCTCTTGTCGGTCTTCGCCGCCGGCGCCGTGGGCGCCCTGGGCGAGAGCTGGGGCGATGTGCAAAAGGCCGCCGGCGCCATGGAGCGGATCGAGGAACTGATGCGGGCTACCCCCGACATCGCCCCGCCGGCCCAGCCCACGGCCTTGCCGTCGCCGCCGCGCGGCGAGGTGTCGATGTCGGCTGTCGGTTTCTCCTATCCCGGCCGCCCCGACCTGCCGGCCCTGAAGGGGTTCAGCCTGACCGTGCGGCCGGGCGAGACCGTGGCCCTGGTCGGTCCCTCGGGCGCCGGCAAGTCCACCGTCTTCCGCCTTCTGCTGCGCTTTTATGATCCCCAGACCGGCGTGGTCTCGGTCGACGGCGTCGATGTGCGCCAGGCCGATCCCGTCGCCGTGCGCGACCGTTTCGCCTGGGTGTCGCAGGAAACGCCGCTGTTCTCCGGCTCGGCCCTGGAAAACATCCGCTTTGGCCGTGAGACCGCCACCCTGGAAGAGGCCCGCGCCGTCGCCGAAAAGGCCCAGGCCCTGGGCTTCATTGACGCCCTGCCGGAAGGCTTCGACACTCCGCTGGGCGAACGCGGCAAGAGTCTGTCCGGCGGTCAGCGCCAGCGCTTGGCCATCGCCCGCGCCTTGGTCCGCGACGCCCCTATCCTGTTGCTGGATGAGGCGACAAGCGCGCTTGATGCGGAAAGCGAGCGGCTGGTCCAGGCCGCCCTCGATCAGGCCATGCAGGAACGCACCACCCTGGTCATCGCCCACCGCCTGGCCACGGTGCTGCGCGCCGATCGGATCGTCGTCATGGAAGACGGACGGGTGGTGGAGGAGGGGACGCACGCCGAGCTGGTGGTCAAGGGCGGCCTCTATTCGCGCCTCGCCGAACTCCAGTTCAGGGCGGGGTGAGCCTGGGGATGCAGGTTGATCTGCTCCCGCTCAACCGGGCCAGACCGTTGCCAGCCAGGCCCGTGCGCGCCTCGTGCCTACAGCCGGCAGCCAGAGCCTCGGCTCAAAAAATCAATGGCTTTGTCGCGCCAAGGCCGGAAAGTCGCTGAACACTGCGTCCACCCCCGCCTCGGCGAAGGCGGCGGCGTATCCCGCCATGTCGCCGTGCTCCGCAAAGCCTTCGCCCCGCCGCCGCTCGACGGGCAGAAAGGCGTTCTCGGCCCTCAGGGTCCAGATCACCACCTTCAGCCCCGCCGCATGGGCGTCCGCGACCAAGGCGCTCGGCGCGGTCGTGCGGCCCTCGGCGTCGCGCGGCAGGACCAGGGTCATCTCCGGCGCGACCCAGTCGGCATAACCGGCCATGGCCTTCAGCCCCTGCGGCGTGATCATCTGGGCATAGGTGACGTCCGGCCGGTCCGCCGGTCCGCCCGCGCTGCTGACCAGCTGGGCCAGGGGCGTGTCGATCCGTGTCGCCAGCCGCTCCAGCGGCCCGACCTCGAAACACTGGATGATGATCGGGGCGTCGGCGCCGGTCAGGCCCAGCCGTTCCAGTTCGGCGACGAAGCGATCCTCCATCGGCAGGCCGATCCCGGCGAAATAGGTCGGGTGCTTCAGCTCGGGCCCCACCGCAATGGTCCGGCCCGTCCGGGCCGAGGCCTCGCGGGCGATGGCGACCACCTCGTCGAAGGTCAGGATCGGCTCGCGCCCGTCATAGGCCGCGCTGCCGGGCCGGAAGGCGGGCAACCGCTCCTTGGCCCGCAGCGTCTTCAGCTCGGCCAGGGTGAAGTCCTCGGTGAACCAGCCGGTGGTCGCAACCCCGTCGATGGTCTTGGTGGTCTTGCGATCCGCGAACTCCAGCCGCTCGCCCACATCGGTCGTCCCGCCGATCTCGTTCTCGTGCCGGTCGATGAAGACCCCGTCCTTCGACAGCACCAGGTCCGGCTCGATCACATCGGCGCCCTGTTCGACCGCCAGTTCATAGGCCGCCCGCGTATGCTCCGGCCGTTCGCCCGAGGCCCCGCGATGGGCGATGATCAGCGGCTGGGCCACGGCAGGCGTTCCGACGAGGAGGGCGAGGGCGGTGACGATGGCGCGGATCATGCCCCTTGGATACGGGCGGCGCGCGACAAGCGAATGACGACGGCGTTTCTCCCTCCCCCTGCGGGGGAGGGAGGCGAAGCGTAGCGGAGCCGGGTGGGCCGGGCCGGGCGACGTCCCCCAGACCTGATCGCGCGCCAGCCTTGCCGCCCCCACCCCGTCGCTTCGCGACGCCCCTCCCCGGTCGGGGAGGGAGAGGCGGCTGTGTGAGCCTCAGGACGCCTGAAGCACCTTGCGCAGCTGCGGATGCAGGTCGCTGTTGCTGGCCAGGATCGACACGCCCGTCTTGGGATCGCCGTCCGCCTCGATGGTGGTCACCGATCCGCCGGCCTCGGTGACGAACAGGATGCCCGCCGCCACGTCCCACGGCTTCAGGCCGCGCTCATAGAAGGCGTCATAGCGGCCGGCCGCGACCCAGGCGAAGTCCAGGGCGGCCGAGCCCAGGCGGCGGATGCCGGCGACGCGCTGGCCGATGGCGTGGATGTCCTTGATGGCCTGGGCGTGGCCCGACTTGCCGATGAAGGGCAGGCCGGTGGCGATCAGGCTCTCCGACAGGTCGCGACGACCGGCGACGCGGATCCGTTGATCGTTCAGATAGCAGCCCTTGCCCTTCTCGGCCCAGAACAGCTCGTTCATCACGGGGTTGTAGGTCACTCCGGCGACGATCTCGCTCGACCCGTCGGGGCTGCGCCGCTCCAGCCCCACCGTGATGGCGAAGTGGGGCATGGCGTGCATGAAGTTGGTCGTGCCGTCGATGGGATCGACGATCCAGGTGTGGGACTTGTCCGTCCCCTCGATCATGCCGCGTTCCTCGCCCAGGAAGCCATAGCCGGGGCGGGCCTTCATCAGCAGTTCGTACAGGGTGTCTTCGGCCTTCAGGTCGGCCGCCGTGACGAAGTCGCCGGGCCCCTTGCGCGACACCTGCAATTGAGAGACCTCGCCGAAGTCGCGCAGCATGGGGCGGGCGGTCTTGCGCACCGCGTCGAGCATGACTTGGAGCAGGGCGGAAGCGAGGGCCATCGGCGGATCTCCTGGTCCGCATGTCCTGAAAAGGCCCCTTCTGTGGGGCCCGGACATGCGGAGAAGTTCAAGAAGGGAACCGACCCTGGACCAGGGCCGGCTTTAGGGGGTCTTAGTCGGCGCGGCGGACGTATTCGCCGCTGGTCGTGTCGACGATGATGCGCTCACCCGCCGACATGTAAGGCGGGATCATGATCCGCACGCCGTTCGAGGCGATGGCGGGCTTGTAGGAGGACGAGGCCGTCTGACCCTTCACGGTCGGCTCGGTCTCGGCGACTTCCAGCACGACCTGATCCGGCAGCTCCAGGCCGATCGGACGCTCTTCGTGCATCTCGATGACGACCTTCATGCCTTCTTGCAGATAGGGGATCCGCTCTTCGCCGACCCAGTCCTTTTGCAGTTCGATCTGCTCGTAGGTGGCGTCGTCCATGAAGACCAGGCTGTCGCCGTTGTCGAACAGATAGGAGAAGTCCTTCTGCTCCAGCGTCACGCGCTCGACCTTGTCTTCCGACCGGAAGCGCTCGTTCAGCTTGTTGCCGGTCTCGAGGTTCTTGGCCTCGACGTTGGCGAAGGCGCCGCCCTTGCCGGGCTTGACGTGGCTGGCCTTGGTGACGACCCACAGGCCGCCATTGTGCTGCAGGACCATGCCGGGCTTGATGGTGTTGCCGTTGATCTTCATGGGGTCACATCGGGAATGGAGTTGCGCCCACGCGCCCGGATGGGGCGTGGCGAATAGGGCGCGATCCCTAGAGGAAGCCCCGGCAAAGGGCAAGGCGGGCCTAGTGCAGGGTGCGGTCGCCCGAAGCCTGATCGACCTTGCGGTGCAGGATGTTGCCCAGACGGACGCCGCCGCCGGTCGGCGCAGCCATCTTGCCCGCACCCTCGTCCAGCTTGCGCGCCTCGTGGGCGAACGCGGCCGCAAGTCCGGCCGAAGATATAGCCGCCGCGACCTGTTTCCACATCGACGAGGGGCGCAGGCCCAGCCAGATGGCGTTGACAGTTTGGGCCGCGACCCACAGGCCCATGGCGCGCGTGCGCTCGCGCTGCGGCGGCGCGTTCCAAACGCGGACGGCCGACAGGGTCGTGGCCGAAAACACCGCCGGCAGGATCAGGCTGAAGGCGCCGTGCGGCTTCTCGGTGATCGGCAGGTCCTTGTCGCGGACATGTTTCAGCTTGCGCTTTGGCGTCAATGCGCCCGACGCGATGCCGGTCGCCAAAAGGGCGAAGCCCACGGTCAGCGCCACGCCCATCGCGACATGCCCCGCGCTCCGCCCCTCGCTGTTCAGCAGGTCCACAGCGGCGTCGCGCACGTCGTCGATGGCTTCGTCGATGTCAGTCATGGTCCGCTCCAGCTTGCCCGTCGGAATCAAATGGGCGGCGCCGGACACGGTTCCGTCAGACCTCGTCCGGCTCCACCGGTTCTGTCTCGCGCGGATCGAAATCATAGTCCAGCAGGTCGCCGGGCCGGCACTCCAGCACCGCGCACAGCCGCGCCAGGGTGCTGAATCTTATCCCCTTCACCTTGCCGGATCGGAACAGCGAGAACTGCGTCTCGCTCAGGCCCACCTGGGCGGCGACATCGCGCGCCTTCAGGCCTTTACGCACCATCAGATCGTTCAGGGTCACGCGAACGGGCATTCAGATCATCTCGTCCATCTCGGCCTGTAGTCGAGTCGCCTGATCCAGAACCCGACCGAGCAGGAACAGGGCGCCGCCGATCATGCCCAGGGTCATTCCCGCCACGTCGAAATAGGCCCAACTGCTCCGCTCGTCGCCCAGAAGCCGCATCAGGTTGGTGACGCCGAAGACGCTGAGCACCCCGCCAAAGCCCAGCGCCAGCCCCACGCGACGCAGCGCCGACGACAAGGTTGGCCGGATCAGCCGCCCCTTCGCCAGCTGCCCCAACGCCGACCCGATCGACCAGACGGCGAACAGGTAGAGAAGCGAAGGCGACGCCCAGACGATCTCCCGAAGCAGCAGCGTGAGATCTCTGTGTTCTCCGCGTACCGCAAACACCACCGGCACGATCACATACATCAGCGCCAAGATCGCGCCCACGCTGCAAACCATGAAAATCGCGAGCCAGCGGAACTGGCGGCACATGTGGCGGAAACGGGCGAGATCGTCGGCGGCCATGGGTCTGTCCGAGGGATAGAAATCTGTCTTGTCTTTAATCTTGACTTAAAAATAGACCGCTCGCAACTTTATCTGAGAGTTAAACAGGGGGTGCGATATGGCGGCGATCGAGACGGAGGGCCTGACGCGAAGCTTTGGGCGTCGGCGGGTAGTGGACGCGGTGTCCATGTGTGTGCCGGACCGGGCCGTCTACGGCTTCCTGGGGCGAAACGGCGCTGGCAAGACCACCACGATGAAGATGCTGATCGGCCTGTTGCGTCCGACCTCGGGCGTGGCGCGGGTCTGCGGCGTCGATGTGGCGCGGAATCGGATTGAAGCGGCGCGCAGGATCGGCGCCTTGCTGGAGGCGCACGGCTTCTATGTCCATCTGACGGGCCGAGAGAACCTGGACCTGACGCGGCGTCTGCTGGATCTGCCTGCGAGCGAGATCGACCGGGTGCTCGAGGTGGTCGATATGCTCCGCGACGGCGGTCGCCGGGTGTCCGACTATTCGCTCGGCATGCGCCAGAGGCTGGGTATCGCCCGAGCCATGCTGGGCGCGCCGCCGGTGCTGATGCTGGACGAGCCGACCAACGGCCTCGATCCGGATGGGATCGCCGACATGAGGCGATTCCTGCGCGCCCTGCCGGAACGGGCGGGGGCGACGGTCCTCCTGTCCAGCCACCTGCTCGGCGAGATCGAGCAGACCGCCAGCCACGTGGGCATCATCCATGAGGGGCGGCTGGTGGTGGAGGGCGAACTGGCGCGTCTGAAGGCCGAGCTGGCGCCCGAGATCGGTCTGAGGGTCGACGATCCCGACCGGGCTCGCGCCGTTCTGCGCGGCCGGGATCTGACCCTGGTCGAGGACTCCGACGGTCTGGTGGCCCGGCTGCGGCCCGGCGACGACCAGGACATCGTCTCCGCGGCCCTCAACCGCGACCTGATCGAGGCCGGGGTGTCGGTCTTCGCCATCGCGCCGCGCGCCCGTTCCCTGGAAGGGATCTATCGCGCCGCCTCCGCCATCACCTCCCATCGTCAGGAGACCGTCTGATGCTCGCCGTTCTTTCCGTTGAAGTCCGCAAGTTGAACCGGTCCCTGGCCCTGCTGCTGGCCGCCGCCGGACCCACGCTGATCGCCGTCTTCGCCTTCGCCATGGTGCTGCGGTCCGAGAAGTCGTCTGAATGGTCGATGTGGATCGGCAGCGGTACAGCGATCTGGGCCTATTTCATGCTGCCCATGTGCGTCACGGCCCTGACCGCCCTGATCGCTCACATGGAGCACGGGCCCCGCAGTTGGGACCACTTGCGCGCCCTGCCGGTGCAACGCTGGACCCTGTATGCGTCAAAAGCGATCTGCGTGATCGGCCTGGCGCTGATCATGAGCGCCGCCGTGCTCGCCATGACCATTGGGGCGGTGTTTATCGGCGGTCTCGTCAAGCCGGAGGCGGCGGCAGTGGGCCGACTTGATCTCCCGGCCCATGCCTGGATCCTGGCCAAGATCGCGGCCGCAGCGGTTTTGATGATCGCTCTGCAATTCTGGACGGCGATCCGGTTCGCCAGCTTCGTGCCCGGCCTGGTGCTGGGCATAGGGGGAACCTTCTTCGCCGTCGTGGCCACGTCGGCGAAACAGGGCGTCTTCATGCCTTGGCAAATGCCGGTGAACATCCTGGCGACGGAGGCGTGGCGCGTGCAGACGGCTTTGATGCTGGGCGGCGGCCTTGGGCTGGTCGTGCTCGCGGCGGCGGTGATTCACCTGGCCCGCCGCGAGGGCTGAGAGTGATCAGCCGCCGGTGGCGGAACTGTCGGTGACGATTTCCTTCATGGCCGACTGCAGATAGTTCTGCGCGCCCATCAGCTCGATCAGCTTGTGCTGGTTCTCGAGGAAGTCGATGTGCTCCTCAGTGTCCGCCAGGATCTTCATCAACAGGTCGCGGCTGACGTAGTCGCGGGTTTCCTCGCACTGGGTCACGGCGGCGGCGGTGGCGACGCGGCTGTCCAGCTCCAGTTGAAGGTCGGCGCCCAGGCATTCGATCGGATCCTCGCCGACCTTCAGCTTGTGCAGATCCTGCAGATTCGGCAGGCCGTCCAGGAACAGGATGCGTTTGATCAGCATGTCGGCGTGCTTCATCTCGCCGATCGATTCCTCGTAGATCACGTTCCCGAGGTGGGCCAGGCCCCAGCTTTCGAACATGCGGGCGTGCAGGAAATACTGATTCACCGCCGTCAGTTCGTTGGTGAGAACCGCATTCAGCGTGCGGAGGATCGCGGGGTCGCCCTTCATGGCCATGTCCTAGGTCTCGTTACGGCTCAATCGCCGCCTGTTCGGGACGCAATAACACAGTAGAATGGACTTTGTTTATTTGCGAGGTTTTATCACTGCATTGATAGTGCGAGTGATTTTCGACCAAGCTTGTTGAGCCGGACTATTCGGCCGCGAGTGCGAAGGCTTCGCGGCTGTCCTGGATCATCTGGCGCATCTCGCACACGCATTTGGCGCATTGGGCCTGGCACTGGTGGCTGGCGAAGATGTCTCGGGGACGGCAGGCCCCGGCCTCGATGGCCTGGGCGACGTCACGCTGGCGAAGGCCATTGCAGTTGCAGACGTACACGGGTGTTCTACGCGTTCTATCGACTGAGAATGGTTCGCTATATCACGCGCGCCGGCGATTGCAAGTCGTTCGCACGGGTGGGGCGTTGACGAAACGCCGCAGGAGAGGGAAGGGACCGCATGGCCCGAACATCGACCGTTCCCGATCGCCCGCCCTGCCGGCTGTATCTGATCACGCCCCCGTCGATCCCCGACCTGGACGCCTTCGCCGCGACCCTGGACGAAGCCCTGGGTGCAGGCGACGTGGCCGCCCTGCAGATCCGTCTCAAACCGGCCGATGACGCGTCGATTCGCTCAGCGGTCGCGATCCTGGCGCCCGTGGCGCGGCGGCATGGAGTGGCGGTGATCCTGAACGATCGTCCAGATCTTGCGCGCGCCACGGGCTGCGACGGGGTCCACATCGGTCAACAGGACGGCTCTCTGGCCGAGGCGCGGCGGATCATGGGGCCGGAGGCCATGATCGGCGTCACCTGCCATGACGACCGCGACCTGGCCTGGGACGCGGCGGAGGGCGGCGCCGACTATGTCGCCTTTGGCGCCTTCTACCCTACGGATACCAAGGAAACCTCCCACCGACCGTCTCTCGATATCCTGATGATCTGGCAGGAGACCGTCGAGGTTCCGTGTGTCGCGATCGGCGGCGTTACGGTCGAGACCGCCCAAGATCTCGCGCGTGCGGGAGCGGATTTTGTCGCAGTCAGCGCCGGTGTCTGGTCTTACGTTCACGGGGCCGCGTCTGCAGTAAAGGAGTTCAATCTTAGATTGAACTTTTAGCGCATTAACGTGTTTCAGGGGATATTAGGAACCCTGTGTTCTGATCGTCGGGCATTTATCCGCCCGAGACCCCCCATGATCATGAGCCGTGTGCTCGACATCGATATCGCCAGGCCGCCGACGAAGACGTCGGCGGTCGGTGTTCGTTCGCTTGACGCGAGAGACGGGGATCTTCTCGCTCACCCGATGATCCCCGTGGTGACCGGCGTCGTCGTGGCCATTCTCGCCGCCTTGGCTATCGGCTGGGCGCGCAGTTTGGGGCTGATTTCGGGCCTGTGGGGCGTGTGCGGCGTGGCTGTGGCTGTCTGGCTGCGGACCAGCCGGGGGCGGAGCCAGGATGTTGTTTTCGCCTTCGTCATGGCGATCAGCATCCTGATCGGGGAACTCATCGCCGGCTACAAGCCGGCGCTGGCCATCTTGTTCGCTTTCGCCAATATGGTGGAAATCATAGGGGCTGTCCTGTTGACGCGGCGTTTCGCCCCGACGCTCAACGTATCGAGCCTGGACGGCGCGGCGCGCTTCCTGATCTGCTCTGCAGTCCTGGCCCCTATTCCTGCGGGCGTGATCGCGTCGGCGGGGCTGGCTCAATATGGCTCAGGCGATATCATCGAGGCCTTCAATACCTGGTGGTTCGGTCACGCCCTGGGATTGGCCGTGATCGGCACATTCGGGCTTTCGCTGACCCGCTCGACATTGGCCCGGTTCACCCGGCCCCGCGCGCTTCTGGAAGCGGGTTTTCTGTTGGCTGCGGTCGTGGCCGTTCAGTATGTCGGCTTCGTCGGGCGGTTCGACGTGGACGTCGTGATGGTCCCGCTGCTGCTCTGCATGGCGGTAAGGACCGGCGTAGCCGGAACGGCGTTCAGCCTCCTGATCGTCGCCCTGTCGTCGGTCGGGGGCGCTATGCTAGGCCACGCGCCACCCTCTGATGAGATGAATCGCGTCCAGCAGATGATGCTGGCTCAGATCCAGGTCCTGGTCGGCTATATGCCGATTCTGCTGGTCGCGGCGCTGTTGGAAGAACGGGACCGTTTGTCCGAGCGCGCGCGCCAGGGACAGGACCGGGCCGAACTGGCGTCTGAGGCCAAGTCGCGTCTGCTGGCCAATGTGGCTCATGAGATCAAGAGCCCGGTCGCGGGGGTGATCGGCATAGGTCAGCTATGGTCGAGCGGCCAACTCGGCGCCATCAACGCCCGGCAGACCGAAATGGCCGATATGCTGGTCAAGACGGCGCGCCAGGTGGAGGCGCTGGCGCATGACCTGCTTGACGTGGCGCGGGCGGAATCCGGCGCGCTCAAGGTTGAACTGAGGCCGACTGATATCGCCGGTCTGGTGGAAGACGTCAGACGGACGGCAGCCGTCCGGCCCGAGGCGCTTTCGGTGAACCTGGAAGTCATGCTGGAAGGAGACGGGCTGGTCGCCTTGGCCGACTCCCAGCGATTGGTGCAGGTCATCAATAATCTGACAACCAACGCCTTGAAGTATGGCGCTGGTGGAGGCCGGGTGATCCTTCGGGCAGGGCGGACGGACAGGTGTGTTCGGATCGAGATCATTGATTTTGGCCCGGGGCTTTCTCTGCAGAAGCAGGAGCAATTGTTCGAACCTTTCAACCGCCTGGGTCTGGAGCGTTCCACCATCGAAGGACACGGCGTCGGCCTGGCCATTGCAAAACGGCTGGTCGAACTCCAGGGCGGCGCCATCGGGGTCATTTCTTCTCCCGGACAGGGCGCGACCTTCTGGGTGGAACTGCCTCGGGCCTAGAGCGGACTTGCGGTTCCGCCGGCGCCGCGCAATGGTCAAGCCATGTTCGCCATTGTTCTCGCCGCCACCCTCCTGTCCGGGCAGGATGCCTCGTCCAGTTCGCGTTCGGCCGCGGATCTGACGCGCGACCTGAACAGCGGTCCGCCGTTCAAGCCCACGACGCCTGTTCCGGCTCCGACGCCCGCTCCGGCTCCGGCGGCTGTTCCGCCTCCGAAGCTGGTCTCGCCGACGCAGGTTCCTTCGCCGCCTGCATCTTCATTGACCCGAGATCTCAATAGCGCGCCGCCTGCCGCGGTCGGTCCCGCCATGCGCCCGACAGTCACGCCTGTGCCGGCCCCGGCCCAGGCCCAGGTCCCCGCCCGAATCCCTGCGACCTCCGCCGCGCCCGTTCAGGTCCGTCCCGCGCCACCCTTACCGGCTCCGGCGGCGCGGCAAAGCCCTCTCCCGCCGGCCTCGACGCCTTCTCCTGCCGTCGTTGAGCCGATGTCGCCTGCTCCGGAGGCGCAGGGCCTCGACGCCGCCGGGATCGCCGGCCTGCCCTTCACGCTTGACCTCCCTTCGGGCGTGTCGCTGACGTCGTCGCGGGCTGGGGCCGACGCGCGCATCTACGCCGTCCGTCGAGGGGAGGCTGTGCTGGCCATGATCTATGCGGGGCCGGCGTCGCAGTTTCCGATCTACGACGGACAGATGGTGCAGGCCGGCGGCCGGGCTTCCGTCGTGGTGACGGAAGGGGGGCGACGTCTGGCGATGGAGCATCTGTTCCGGCGCGCTGAAGCGCCCCAGCATATCCATGTCTGGGTGGCGGCGCCCGGCGGCGCCGACCGCGATCTGGCCGAACGGATCGCCCAGTCGGTCGACGCACGTTAGGCGTCAGGCGTCGGACCAGACCGCCATTTCGGTTCCCGCCGGATCGGTGAAATGGAACCGTCGCCCGCCGGGGAAGGCGTAGACAGGCTTCACGATCTTTCCGCCCGCGGCCTCGACCCTCGACTGCATGGCCTCCAGGTCACGGGCGAACAGGACGGGGAGGGGCGTCGGGGTCCGCTCGGCCTGATCGGCGTCGAAACCCCCGTCCAGACCCTGGTCGAAGGCCGCATAGGTCGGTCCATAGTCCACAAAGGTCCAGCCGAAGGCCTGACTGTAGAACGCCTTGGTGGCGGGCAGGTCGGCGGCGGGCAGTTCGAGGTAGTCCAGTTTTCCGTCTTCACGCACGGTTGATCTCCCGGGATGTCGCGCCACCGACGAACCTCTCTTGCACGCCGCCCCGATGTGCGCAAACTTGCAAACGGTTCGCAGTTGCAGGAGTCGGCGATGATCGTGATGACGACGGGTCTGACCGGCCTGATGGCCCTTATGCGGCAGGAAGAGAAGCCGAGGGACCGGGCGGTCGGCGGTAGCTCTCAGCCGTCCAACCTAAGGCCGAGCACGATCACATCCTGTCGCTCCAAGCCCAGTCGTTGATAGAAAACCAAAGCCGCCTCATTATCTGCGCGGACCATCAGCTGAAGTTTGGGGGCGCCTTTAACCATCAGCCAGTCCTGCGCCGCCGCCATCAGGCTGCGCCCCAATCCGTTGCGACGGCGGCCAGGATCAACCGCCAGATAATAGATCCAGCCGCGATGGCCGTCGCAGCCGACCATGATCGTCCCGCTGATCCCCGTCTCATCCGCCGCGACCAGCACGGTGGAGGTCGCGCCGTCCTTCGCCAGCTTAAGATCCGCAGCCGGGTCGTTCCAGGGACGGGTCAGCCCACACACGGTCCATAGGGCGATGACGGACTCGTCCTCCCCTTCGCGGATGGGGCGGATGTCCGTCATCCGACCTGGGCGCGGTGCCGCAGGAAGGCGTCGGCCAGGACGCAGGCGGCCATGGCCTCGACCACCGGCACAGCCCGCAGGGCGACGCACGGATCGTGGCGGCCCTTGGTGCGCAGGTCGGTCTCTTCACCGTCGCGGGTGATGGTCTGGCGCGGCGTCAGGATCGAGGAGGTGGGCTTGAACGCAACCCGCGCCGTCACCGGTTGCCCCGTGGATATCCCGCCCAGCACCCCGCCCGCATGGTTCGACAGGAAGACCGGCTGCTTGTTCAGGTCCAGCCGCATCTGGTCGGCGTTCTCCTCGCCCGACAGTTCTGCGGCGTCGAATCCCGCGCCGATCTCCACGCCCTTGGCGGCGTTGATCGACATCAGGGCGGCGGCCAGTTCGGAGTCGAGCTTGCCATAGAGCGGCGCGCCCCAGCCGGCGGGCACGCCCGTCACCTCCAGCGCCACGACGGCGCCGATGGATGAACCGGCCTTGCGGACCTCGTCCAGATAAGCCTCCCACTCCGCCACGACGGCGGCTGAGGCGGCGAACAGGGGGTTGTCGTGCACGGCGTCGAAGTCGATGGCGTCCGGCGCGATCCGGTGCGGGCCGATCTGCACGACGCCGGCGCGGATCTTCACGCCGTCGCCCAGCACCCTGCGCGCCACCGCTCCCGCCGCCACCCGGCTGGCGGTCTCGCGCGCCGACGACCGTCCGCCGCCGCGCGGGTCGCGCACCCCGTATTTGGTCTGATAGGTGAAGTCGGCGTGGCCAGGGCGATAGGCGCGCGCGATCTCGCCATAGTCCTTGGACCTCTGATCCTCGTTCTGGATCAGGATCGAGATGGGCGTGCCGGTGGTCACCGGGCCGTCGCCGTCGTCGAACACGCCCGACAGGATCTGCGCCGTATCGCTTTCGCGCCTCTGGGTCACGAAGCGCGATCCCCCGGGCTTTCTCTGGTCCAGCCAGGGCTGAAGATCGGCCTCGGTCAGAGGGATCATCGGCGGGCAGCCATCGACGACGCAGCCGATTGCCGGCCCATGGCTCTCGCCCCAGGTGGTCACGCGAAACAGATGGCCGAAGGTGTTGTGCGACATGGCCGACCCTAATGGTCGAGGACGGCGGCGAGGTCCAGTGTCTGAGCGGGAAACCGGGCGCAGCGCGCAGGCTTTAGGCCGCCATACGCTCCGGCGCCCAGGCGCGGGTGAACCGGACCAGCAGGTCCTCGGCCGGAGAGGGGGCTTCCGACGACGGCGTCAGCGTCACGAAAAGATGGCCTTGGGCGCGGGGCCCTCTCGCCGGCAATCCCAGTCCCTTGAACCGCACCCGCGCCGGCGCGGCCATCTCCGGGGTGATCCAGGCGGACCGTGGCCCCGCATGGGTCTCGACCTCCACCCGGCCGCCGTCCTGAAGCAGCCGCGACGGGGTCGGCCAGTTCATGAACAGATCGTCGCCCAGGACCGAAATCCCGTCTTCGGGCCGGATCAGAACGGCCAGATAGAGATCCGCGCCATCAGCTCCGCCGCCCCTCAGTCGCAGATGCTCGCCGGTCCGAAGGCCGGCGGGGGCTGCGACCCTTATCGTGCGGTCACCCAATCTCAGGTCCGTCTTGGCCCCTGTGATCGCCTGCATGGGGCTCAGAACCAGGATCGGGCTTGAGGCGGGACCAGGCTTGGGCGGGGCTAGGCTTGGCCGGGTCGGAGCGTACGTCTGGATCAGGCGATAGGCGGCGATGACGCGCCGGAACCGTTCGGCGTCGCCCCCCTGTTGGTCAGGATGCGCCCCTTTCACCGCCGCGCGGAAGGCGGCTTTCAGCGCCTCGGCGTCGGCCGCGCCGTGCAGACCCAGGGTGGCCAGCGCCTCCCGAATGGCGGCGGCGTCGGATGTGGGGCGGATAGCGCTCATTCCCCTACCGTTCGCGTGATAGGGTCAATGCGCGGTTAACTGCGATTCGATCTCTGGCGTTTTGATCCCGATCATTTCCTCGCGTCTATCCCCGGGTTAGAGAACCGACATGACCGTTCCCGTGATCCCGCCCAGCCCGTCGCGTGAGGAATACGCCCGCGACTATGCCGCCGCGCTCGCCGCCAACGGCGATGAGACCATCTTCGAACGACCCGAGCCCTTCGGCCTGTTCGTCGAGTGGCTGGCCGAGGCCAGGGCGCACGAGATCAATGATTCCAACGCCATGACCCTGTCGACGGTCGATGCCGAAGGCCTGCCTGACGCCCGCATCGTCCTGCTGAAGGACATCGACGACCGGGGCTTCACCTTCTATTCGAACCGCGAGAGCGCCAAGGGGGTCGAACTGGATGCGCGCCCGGTCGCCGCCCTGACCTTTCACTGGAAGTCGCTGCGACGTCAGGTCCGGGTGCGGGGCCAGGTCGAGCCGGTGACGGCGGAAGAGGCCGACGCCTATTTCGCCAGCCGTGCGCGCGAAAGCCGGATCGGCGCCTGGGCTTCGGACCAGTCCCGGCCTCTGGACGCCCGCGAGGCCCTGGAGGCCGCGGTCGCGCGCGAGACCGCCCGGTTCGAGGGCGAGGACGTGCCCCGGCCAGAGCGTTGGTGCGGCTGGCGGGTCCTGCCCCGGACGATCGAGTTCTGGCGGGACCGCCCGTTCCGCCTGCATGATCGGTTGCGCTTCATCCGTGCTGGCGACGCCTGGACGCGCGAACGCCTCTGGCCATAGCGAACTGTGCGCCTCTCGGCGTCGGGATACGCAACGCCCGGACTGCGTTAGTCAGGGTCTCGCCACGGCCAAGGTTCTTCATGCGTCTTCTGCCGCTTCTGTTCGCATCACTGCTTATGTCGGCGTGCGCCACCCATCCCGGCAAGGTCGATCAGGTCCGGTTCGCGGCGGACGCACGACCCGTCGTGGCCATGACGGAGGCGGGCGCGGTGCGGGGGGTGCAGGGGGCGGGCGTGCGCGCCTTTCTGGGCGTCCCCTTCGCCCGGCCGCCGGTCGGCGAACTTCGATGGCGGGCGCCCCAGCCGGTCCAGCCCTGGACCGGCGTGCGGGATGCGCGCCGGCTCGGCGCCGACTGCACCCAGGCGATCGGCCGCAAGGCGATACTCGGCGGAGGGGGCGGGATCGTCTTCGGGTCGGAGGACTGCCTGTATCTGAACATCTACACCCCCGCTCAAGAGCCTGCCCGGCCCTGGCCGGTGATGGTCTATGTTCCCGGCGGCGCCTTCACCATCGGATCCGGGGCCAACTACGACCCGTCCAGACTGGCCGCTGACCAGGGGCGGATCGTCGTCACGTTCAACTATCGCCTTGGCGCACTGGGATGGCTGGCCCACCCGCAGTTCCAGGCCGCGGGCGAGGGGTTCGGCGGCAATTTCGGCCTGATGGACCAGCAGGCGGCGCTGAAATGGGTTCACCAGAATATCGCGGCCTTCGGAGGGGACCCTTCGGACGTCACGCTCTTCGCCGAAAGCGCGGGCGCGTGGACGGCCTGTTATCTGATGACGTCTCCCGCGTCGGAGGGCCTGTATCAGCGGGTCATCATGCAGAGTGGCGGCTGCCTGGAGCCCTCATCCCTGGTCAGCGCCCCGCAGGCGGCGCAGTCCGGGCCGATGTTCGCCGAGGGCCTGGGCTGCGTCGGCCCGGATCAGATGGATTGCCTGAAGGGCCTGCCGGCCTGGCGTCTGGCGCGGGCGCCGTCGTTGCGGGCGGGGATCAACGGGCCGGGTTCGTGGGGGCCGGTTCATACCGACGCCACTGTGCCTGAGAACCCCGCAGTCGCCATCCATGAGGGCCGGTTTACCCGCGTGCCGGTCATTATCGGCACCAATCTGGACGAGGGCCGGTTGTTCGCCAACGAGGTGAAGGACATGGACCGCTATCGAAAGGAAACGATCTGGATGTACGGAGATTTCGGCGCGCGGGTGCTGGATCGATACCCGGTGGGTCCCGAGGGACCAGCCTACGCCATAGCGGCCAATTTTACCGATCAGAGGTTCGCCTGTCCTTCCCAGGCCCTGCGTCGGCAACTCGCTCGCTACGTGCCGGTCTGGGGTTATGAGTTCGCCGATCGGGGCGCGCCCTTCATCCTGCCGGATTGGCTCGTGGGGCTGGATCTCGGCGCCTACCACGCCAGCGAACTGGCGTATGTCTTTGGAACGAGCTGGATCTTCGCCGACGTGAAGCGGTTCACGCCGCAGCAGAAGGCGCTGTCCCAGAGGATACAGAGCCTGTGGGCCAGGTTCGGCCGCGACGATTTGGAGGCCGAATGGCCGCGTGTCGAAGGCGCGGGACCGGTGCGGGTGTTCGCGCCCGACGGCGACCGGCTAGATCCCGACTTCTTCGGCCGCCACCACTGCGACTTCTGGGATGGCGGCCCGTTCGGCGCGGTCCACTAGACAAACCGAACCATGACGCCCGGCTTCACCTTTTCAGCCAGGGTCAAGGCGTCCCAGTTGGTCAGCCGCACACATCCGTGCGAGGCCGTCTTGCCGATCAGGTGCGGATCCGGCGTCCCGTGAATGCCGTAGCTGGGCTTGTCGAGGTCGATCCACACCACGCCCACAGGATTGTTCGGCCCCGGCGCCACCACGACCTTACGGTCCAGATCGCCATAGCTGAGCTTGGACGGGTCATAGACATAGTCGGGATTGCGGGCGACGCCGTTGACCTTGACCGTGCCGGTCGGGGTCGGGTTGTCGCTGCTGCCGATCGTGGCGGGGAAATAGGCGAGCAACTTGCCGTCGGCGTCGAAGGCCTTCACCGCTCCCTCGTCCTTGTTCACCTCGATCGTACTCACCTCGGCGGGCAGGGGGGTGTCATTGATCGCCGGCACCAGCAGCTTCTGGCCGACGCGGCCGAAGTCCGCGCCGGGGTTCATGGCGCGCAGCAGACCCTGGGTGACATGGAACCGTTCGGCCAGAGCCTCGACGATATTGGCGTAGCCCATGGCCTCCACCTCGCCCTGCGCCGCCAGTTCGGTCGGAACCGTGCCCAGATAGGGTCCGGATATGTCCTGCTGCGTGATCTCGTAGGTGGAGGTCACCGGGCCCATCGCCCCCGCCCGCAAGCGGCCCATGACCTCCGCGCTCAACTCGCCGTCGACCGGCATGTTTTGGGCCTTCTGGAACGCCGAGACGGCCTGACGCATGTTCGATCCCGCCAGTCCGTCGATGGCGCCGGGTGAGAATCGCGCCCGTTCCAGCAGGACCTGAGCGCGAATGAGCGCAGGATCCGGCTGTGCGGGCGGTTGCGGCTGGGACTGAGAGGGGGGCGTCGGGGCGGGCGGCGAATAGGCGGTGTTTTCGATGGCGTCGCGCGACAATGGGCCGGTTCGCCCCACCTCGGCTGCAGTTCGTGTCGGATCCGATTGGGCGCTCCGATCCGGCTCCGCTCGATTACAGGCGGCCAGGGCGAGGAGGGCGAAGCAGGGGGCGAGGTAGGCGGAACGGCGGATCATAAAGGGTCTTTCAATGAGTGCGACGGGCTGGTGGAGACTGAGGTCAGTTCTCTTCGCCCGTGGCGGGATCGGTCGCGGTCTCTCCGGAATTGCTCGAGCCTTCGGATCCCTTGGGTTCGGTCGCGGGGCGAGGCGGCTCTCCATCCTTGTCCGGACGCAGATTTTCGTTCTCGATCTTGCGGTTGTCGGGACGGGCGTCGGTCATGCGATCTCTCCAGGCGGAGCCTGTCCCCGCCATCAGGCAACGCGCGGGCGGCGGCGGGGCTCCCGTCCCGATCCAGGTCATTCGTCGTTCACCATCCCGGTGAACCGTACCGAAACGGGCCAGGGCGCAGGCTTGGATCTGGAACGGCCCTTGCTGCTCAGGGGTGATGAGGACGCGCATGACCCGGACGCTGCAGGTCGAGATCATCAAGGCGGAGGCGCTGGACGCCGCCGCGATCGCCCTGTGGCGCGACTGGACGGCGACCAATCCTGCACTGGCCAGCCCTTATTTTCGTTGGGACTATACGGAAATCGCCGCCCGCGTCTGTCCCGGGGCGGCGGTGGCGGTGTTTCGGCGTGACGACAGGATCGTCGGCTTCTTCCCCCACCAGAAACGAGGCGGGGCGGTGCAGCCGCTGGGGGCGCCGATGAACGACTATCACGGCGTGATCGCCGCCGCCGGAGATGTCCTTGCTCTGGAGGATGTGGCGCGTCTGCTCGGCGCGCGACGTTTGAACGTGCCCGGCTGGATCGGTGAGGCCGAGACCGGTCAGGCGCGCGAGACCGTGCAAGTCGCCATGCCCGAGCCCGGGTATGACGCCTGGTACGCCGAGCGCCGCTCGACGTTCGGCAAGTATTTCAAGGACAAGGAGAGGGCGCGCCGCAGCCTAGAGGCGGAACTGGGACCGATCCGGGTGGAGCGGGGCCTGCGCGATCCGGCGCTGCTGGACCATCTGATCGACCTGAAGGCGGCGCAGTATCGGCGTTCGGGCCTGCACGACATCTTCGCCTGCGGCTGGACGCGCGATCTGCTGCACGCCCTGATGGCCGAGCCGCGCGCGGACTTCGGCGCCTCGATGGCGGCGATGCGCGCCGGCGAAAAGCTGGTGGCGGTGGAGTTCTCACTGCACGCTGGGCGACACTGTCATTTCTGGTTCCCCGTCTATGAGCCGACGCTGGCGCGGTGTTCGCCGGGCATCCTGCTGAGCATGGACACGATGCGGCTGGCGGCGGGCGAGGGGTTCCGGGTGTTCGACTTCGGGTTCGAGGGCGAGAGCTACAAGAAGTATTTCGTCAACGCTCGCCAGACCGTGCGCGAGGCCGTGGTGCTGCAGCCCGGCCTGACCCGGGCGCTGGGCGACGCCGCCGTGGGCCTGCTGGACCGCGCCGGCGGTCGGGGCGAGGCGGTCAGGGCGTCGCTGCGACGGCGCTGGGCCACCATCGAAGCCTGCGAGCCCACGCCCGTCGGTCGGTTGAGGGGCGCCGCCGTCGCGGCGCGATCCGCCGTCCGCAAGGCCGCCGCCAGGAAGAAGACGCCGACGCGCGTCGCCCACGCTTGAAGGGGCCGTCATGACTGAACGCCGCACCCGCTACCCGGGGCCGATCGCCGAGGCGAAGACCCACGCCCATACGTTGATCGATCAGGGCTTCGCCGAAGACGCAGCCCTGGCCGCCGTCCTGGATCGCTATCCGGCCGAGCTGTTCGACATCAACCTGTACGACTACGACGACGAGGGGCAGGTCAGTTTGCGCACCGGCGCGCGGGGGCGGCTGTCGGGCGAGGAACTGCTGGAGGCGATCAAACAGGGCCGGCTATGGGTCAATCTGCGGCAGGTCGAGACCGGCTGGCCCGAACTTTGGGCGGCGGCCATGAAGGATTTCGCCGCGATCCAGGCGACCTATCCGGGGATGCGGGCGGTCAAGAACGCCGGGCAGTTGATCCTGTCGTCGCCCAAGGCGCGGGTGCCCTATCATTTCGACGCGGCGGGAGTGGTGCTGTTCCACCTGCGCGGGCGCAAGCGGTTGTTCGTCTATCCGGGCGACGAGGGGCATCTGCCCGAGCGCAACATGGAGCAGGTCGTCGCGCGCCAGACGACCGAGGAACTGCCCTATAGGCTGGCTTTCGAGAACGACGCCCAGGTGATGGATCTGGAGCCGGGCCGGGCGCTGACCTGGCCGCTGTATGCGCCGCACCGGGTGGAGAATCTGGACCGGTTCTGCGTCAGCCTGTCCATGGATTTCCAGACCTGGCCGTCGCGGTTCCGAAACGGGGCGCTGTTCACCAATGCGGTGATCCGCAGCCGGGGCGGCAGGCCGCGCTTCACCGACGGCATGACGACGCCTGAGCTCGCGGCGCGGTGGGTCGCATCCCTGGCGCTGAAGCGGGTCGGCGCGATGAGGAGTCGGATTGCGACGTTCGAGCGTGACTTCGAACCTCGCCTCGGCGTCGCCGATGGCGCGGGTGCGCTGGGCGGCCCCGTTAATTCGAGTTCATGACCTCGAGTTAAAATGACTCCCGCGTGGCGGACGCGCACCTTCTCCTCATATCCGGGAAGGGAAAGCCGCACATGAAGACCGCACTGATCGCCGCCACCACAGCCGGGCTGATGACCGTCGCCGCTGCACCCGCTTCGGCCGCAGAAGTTGAAATCCGCAATGCTGTGGCCCGCGTCGTCGTGATCGTGGAGGACCGTCAGGACATCGGCGTGGAGGTGACGCAAGGCCGGTCGCGCCTGCCTCAGATCCAGGTGCGACGGTCCGGCCGCGATGTCGAGATCGACGGCGGGCTTCGCCGCAACGGCGTCTGGGGAAGAAGTGACAGCATACGCAACTGCAACTCAGGCCGCATGGATGCAGCCCAGCCGGGACAGGGTGCCACGGTCGAGGTGCGGGATCTGGGGCGCATCCGTCTGGAGGACGCTCCCATGATCGTGGTGCGGACGTCACGCAATGTGGACGTGAGCGCCGGCGGGGCCGTCTTCGGCGCCGTGGGACGCGGCGCGCGCTCCGTCGAATTGGATAGTGGTGGATGCGGGACCTGGACCATCGCCAATGTCGACGGACCGCTCGAGCTGGGCGTCGGCGGGTCAGGGTCAATCCGCGCCGGCACATCCCGGTCGCTGGAAGCCAATGTCGGCGGATCGGGTTCGATCTCTGCAGGGGCGACCGGAGATTTCGAGACGGCGGTGGGCGGTTCGGGCAGCGTCGAAGTGGCCAGCGCCAACGGCCGGGGCGACGTCTCCATCGGCGGTTCCGGCGGCGTCAATATTCGCCAGGGCCGCATGGACAAGCTGTCAGTGGCTATCGGCGGCTCGGGCGACGTCCGCTTTGGCGGAACCACACGCGACCTCAGCGTCGCCATAGCCGGGTCGGGCGATGTTCGCGTCGCGGCCGCCACTGGATCGGTGTCCCGCACGGTCGTCGGCTCGGGCACACTTCATATCGGGCGCTAAGACCCGTCTCTCCGCCGCGAGAGGAAAGGCCCCCGGTCGTGGAACCCCGGGGGCCTTTTTCGTGTCTGCAGCAAAGAAAAAGCCCCGGCGGATCGCTCCGCCGGGGCTTCTGGTTTCAGGAAAACCTGAAGGGCTTAGAAGGCGCCCAGGACGCTCGTGATCGACGAGACGCCCAGGCCGGCGCCGGCGCGGTCACGCGCTTGCAGACCACCGCCGAAGCTGTAGCGCAGGCCCAGCGACCAGGTGTCGACGTCGATCGAGTCGATGTCGGCGCGGGTGTAGGAAGCGCCGACCGAGAACGGGGTGTTCTCGATTTCGTACTCGGCGCCGACGCCGTAGGTCCAGGCGTCCACGTCGCCGCCGTCGAAGTCGACGTTGTTGTAGCTGACGCCGGCGTTCAGGCGCAGGTTCGGCATGACGTAGAAGGCGGCGTCGCCGCCGACGGTCCAGATGTCGGCGTCCACGTCGTCAGCCGTGGTGTAGGCGACCAGGCCGGTCAGGGTTGCGTTGGAGAGGTACTTCTGGGCTTCGGCGCCGACGGTCCAGACCGGGTCGTTGCCCGAGCCGATGTCGTTTGCGGCGACGAAGGCGCCGGCGCGGACGTCCGAGGTCCACATCTTGGTCAGGTGAGCGGCGGCGACGCCAGTGACGTCTTCTTCACCGAAGGCCTTGGTGTAGTCGATGGCGCCGTTCAGGGTCACGGTCCAGTCGGCGGCCGGCAGGGCGACCGTGCCGTCCACGGTCCAGACGTCGGCGTCGACGTCATCGCCGGCGACTTCGATCGACGGGTTGGAGTAGGTCACGCCGACCGAACCGATGGCGTCTTGGGCGAAGGCCGGAGCGGCGAACAGGGCGGCGGCGGCCGTAGCGAGGAGGATCGTCTTCATTTTCTTTTGTCCTTAGCAGTCTCGACCCGGATGGGGGTCCGGGGAGGGTTGCTGCTATCAGGAGTAGGCGAAGCTGAGCATTAAACCGTCGTTACCTAAGTGTCTTGAAACTGTCGTGTGGCTCATCCGCCACGCCTTGTGGTCGCAATGTGTCAGGGGTGGGCGCTTCTCGGGGCAAAGGGTTAAGATCGGTCAATCATATAATCGTATAAGCATATCCTTATATTTATTGACGGCTGGCTGATTGTGAGGCCATCTTCAGCCGTCGTGGTCTCCCCGTGCCTTCCGGCGCGTGGAGCTAAGAGGGAAGCCGGTGTGAAACCGGCGCTGCCCCCGCAACTGTAAGCGGCGAGTCGAGGGTCCATCTCGTGTCACTGGCGTTCGCGCCGGGAAGGCCGGGCCCGAGGCGCCGACCCGTGAGCCAGGAGACCTGCCCCGACAGATAACGTCCTCCGGCGGGGTGTCCGGTCAGGCCGCATGCGCGCCGCCGGACCCTGCACGTCCGCGTCGGCGTCCGCGCGACCCTGTCCGAAGCCTGGCCACAACACAGGTTTCGAATGTCATGACCCGCCACCCCGTCCAGGTCGCCACCTTCGGCTTTCCCCGCATCGGCCCCAAGAGAGAGTTGAAGACCGCGCTCGAGGCTTACTGGGCCGGGAAGCTCGACTCCGAGGCCCTGCTGTCCACCGCCGCCGACCTGCGCGGCCAGACCTGGGCGCGTCAGCGCGACCTGGGGGCGGACATCGTGCCCTCCAACGACTTCTCTCTTTATGATCAGGTGCTCGATCTGACAGCCATGGTCGGCGCCGTGCCGACCGCCTACGGCTGGAGCGGGGAACGGGTCGATCTGGCCACCTATTTCGCCATGGCCCGCGGTTCGCGCGGCGACGACGAGGTCTGCGCACACGGCCATGTCCATGCGAGCGGCGAGGGGACGCCGGCGATGGAGATGACCAAATGGTTCGACACCAACTACCATTATCTCGCGCCGGAATTTACAGCCGACCAGGTGTTCCGCCTGGGCTCGACCAAGGCGCTGGATGAATATCTGGAAGCCAAGGCCCAGGGCATCGAGACCCGGCCCGTGCTGCTGGGTCCGGTCAGCTATCTGCTTCTGGGCAAGACGCCGGGCGAGGCGTTCGACGTGCTCAGCCTGCTGCCGCGCCTGCTGCCGGTCTATGCCGAGGTGCTGCGGTCATTGGCCCGCGCCGGCGCCACCTGGGTCCAGATGGACGAACCCTGCCTGGTCACGGATCTCAGCGGCGAGGCGAAGGCCGCCTATGACCACGCCTATCGCGTGCTCACGGATGTGACGCCGCCGATCAAGCTGATGCTCACGACCTATTTCGGCGCCTTGGGCGATAATCTGGACACGGCGCTGCGTCTGCCGGTTCACGGCTTGCACATCGACCTGATCCGCGCGCCGGAGCAACTGGCGCTGGTCGCCTCGGCGGCGCGGGTAGATCAGGTCCTGTCTCTGGGCGTCATTGACGGCCGCAATGTCTGGAAAGCTGACCTCAACGCCGTGCTCGACAAGGTCGAGCCCTTGGTCGCTTCGGGGCGCAAAGTGGTGATCGCCCCGTCGTGCTCGCTTCTCCACACGCCGATCGATTTGGAGCGGGAAACGGCTCTTGATCCTGAGATCAAGGACTGGCTGGCTTTCGCCGTGCAGAAGGTGGCCGAGCTGGCGATCGTGGCGCGGGCATTGAACGAAGGGCGGGCGGCGGTGAAGGCGGCGCTGGACGCCTCGGCGGCCTCCATCGCCTCGCGCCGCACCTCGCCCCGCATCAATGATCCGAAGGTTCAGGCTCGTGCGGCGGATGCCGACCCGGCCCTGGCGCGCCGAACCTCCTGCTTCGAAATCCGGCGCCAGGTCCAGCAGCGGCGTCTGAACCTGCCCGCCTATCCGACCACCACCATCGGCTCCTTCCCCCAGACGGCCGAAGTCCGCAAAGCGCGCGCCGACCACGGCAAGGGCGTCATCGACGATGCGGCCTACGCCGCCTTCCTGCGCGAAGAGACGGCGCGGACGGTGAAATGGCAGGAGGACCTGGGACTGGACGTTCTGGTCCACGGCGAGTTCGAACGTAACGACATGGTCCAGTATTTCGGGGAACAGCTGTCCGGATTCGTCTTCACCAAGGCCGCCTGGGTGCAATCCTATGGCTCCCGCTGCGTCCGCCCTCCGATCATCTACGGCGACGTATCGAGGCCCCAGCCGATGACGGTGGAATGGTGGCGTTACGCCCAGTCCCTGACTGACCGGCCAATGAAGGGGATGCTCACCGGGCCGGTGACCATTCTGAACTGGTCCTTCGTGCGCGACGATCAACCGCGCAGCACCACCTGCCGCCAGATCGCCTTCGCCATCCGTGACGAGGTGGTGGATCTGGAGACGGCCGGCGCCGCCGTGATCCAGATCGACGAGGCGGCCCTGCGCGAGGGCTTGCCCCTGCGCCGCGCCGACTGGGCGGACTATCTGGACTGGGCGGTCGAAAGCTTCCGCATCACGGCCTCGGGCGTCCGGGACGAGACCCAGATCCACACCCATATGTGCTATTCGGAGTTCAACGACATCATCCAGTACATCGGGGCCATGGATGCGGACGTCATCTCCATCGAGACCTCGCGCTCGAAAATGGAGCTGCTCGACGCCTTTTCCGACTATCGCTATCCGGCCGAGATCGGGCCGGGCGTCTATGACATCCACTCGCCGCGTGTGCCGTCGGTAGACGAGATGTCTGCTCTGCTGACGGCGGCGGCGGGCAAGCTGCCCGCGGATCGGCTGTGGGTGAACCCGGACTGCGGCTTGAAGACCCGCGCCTGGCCGGAAACCGAGGCGGCGCTGGCCAATATGGTGTCGGCCGCAAAGGCCGCGCGTCAGGAGGCCGTCGCGGCGTGAGCGTCACACTTATAGATATGGTGTTTCCAGGGGACGCCAATCACCATGGCACCTTGTTCGGAGGCGTCGGACTGGCGCACCTCGATAAGGTCGCCTTCCTGGCCGCCGCGCGTCATGCGCGGCGGCCGATCGTGACGGCCGGGTGCGAGCGGATCGACTTCGCCGCCCCCGCCCGGACAGGCGAGATGGTCGAGGCGACGGGTCAGATCGTGCGTGTGGGGCGCACCTCGATGGGTGTCGAGGTCGAGCTCTGGGCTGAGGCGCCGGTCAGCGGCGACAGGCGGCTGTGCACGCGGGGCGTCTTCAACATGGTGGCGCCGCGAGAGGAAGGGCAGGGTGACCTGCCGCCTCTGATGGAGGGCGCGCCTCGGGACGACGGCTGGCTGAGGGCGGCGGAAATGGTCTTCCCGACCTGGACCAACCACTACGGCACCCTCTACGGCGGTGATGCGCTGAAGCTGATGGGCAAGGCGGCCTTCATCTGCGCCACGCGCAAGGCGAGAGCTGTGATGGTCATGGCGGCGTCAAACCGCATCGACTTCTCGTCCTCTATAAGAGAAGGAGACATGGTCGAGCTGGCGTCGCGCGCGACGAAGGTGGGCCGGACGTCTGTGACGATTGAAGTCGAGCTGTGGGCCGAGGCCCTGCTGACGGGTGAAAGGCGGCGGTCCGCAGTGGCTGAGTTCGTCATGGTGGCGGTCGACGAAGCCGGCCGACCCAGGACGATTTCACGGCCGGCGCCGTCGCTGGAAACAGCCTGACGAAATCCTGTCGCAGCACCGGTTTGCGCGCTTGACGAAATCAGAATCGATAGGCATAAGCCACCACTCTTGTTGGACCGGCTGTGCAGTTCGCTGCAAACGCGGTTCGCAGGAACGACCTAAGTCACTGTTCTTTGCAGCTTCTTGGGACTTCAACGGCCTTCGCGGGCAACTGCGTGGGCCGATCGTTTTTGCGGATTTGCGTTCCCTGAGGGCTATATGCCCGAAGGCCTTCGGTCTTTGAAATGGTTCACAGGGACGCGGTCCTCCGACCGCATTGGAAGTAAGCACCGATATGGATCAAAGCATCCGCATCAGGCTCAAGGCCTTTGATCACCGCGTCCTCGATTTCTCGACGCGCGAGATCGTTAATACCGCCAAGCGCACCGGCGCGACCGTTCGCGGTCCGATTCCGTTGCCGACCCTGATCGAGAAGTTCACCGTGAACCGCTCGCCGCACGTCGATAAGAAGTCGCGTGAGCAGTTTGAAATCCGCACGCACAAACGCGTGCTCGACATCATCGACCCCACCCCGCAGACCGTGGACGCGCTCATGAAGCTCGACCTGTCCGCCGGTGTGGACGTCGAGATCAAGATTTAAAGTAGAAAGAGGCGGGATCCGATGCGCACGGGCGTGATCGCCAAGAAGCTGGGCATGACCCGCGTGTTCGCCGATGACGGCGCGCACGTACCGGTCACTGTGCTGCAGCTCGACGGCTGCCAGGTCGTCGGCCAACGTACCCAGGAGCGTGACGGTTACGTCGCTCTCCAGCTGGGCGCTGGCACGAAGAAGGCTAAGAACACCAACAAGGCTCAACGCGAGACCTTCGCCAAGGCGGAAGTCGAACCGAAGGCCTATGTGACCGAGTTCCGCGTCGATGCGGAAGGTCTGCTGGACGTGGGCGCCGAGCTTTCGGCCGAACACTTCGTCGTGGGTCAGAAGGTCGATATCCAGGGCGAGACCATCGGTAAGGGTTTCGCCGGCGCTATGAAGCGCTGGAACTTCGGCGGTCTGCGCGCCACGCACGGTGTTTCGCTGTCGCACCGTTCGCACGGTTCGACGGGTAACCGTCAGGATCCGGGTCGCACCTTCCCGGGCAAGAAGATGGCCGGCCACTACGGCGCCGAAACCGTCACCACCCAGAACCTGACCGTCGTCCGCGTGGACGCCGAGCGTGGCCTGATCCTGATCAAGGGCGCTGTCCCCGGTCACGACGGCAGCTACGTCAAGGTTCGCGACGCCATCAAGAAGGCTCGCCCGGCCGACGCTCCGTTCCCCGGTGCGCTGAAGTCGAGCAAGTCTGCTGCTCAACCCGCCTCGACTCCGGCTGAAGAAGCCCCCGTCGAAGCGACCGAAGGCGGTGAAGCGTAATGAAGCTCTCTGTCATCCAACTCGACGGCAAGGCCGCTGGCGACGTGGAACTGTCGGACGCCGTCTTCGGCATCTCTGACATCCGCGGCGACATCCTGGCCCGCACCGTCAACTGGCAACTGGCCAAGCGCCGCGCCGGTACGCACAAGGTTCAAACCCGCAACGAGAATTCTCGTACGGGCAAGAAGATGTACAAGCAAAAGGGCACCGGCGGCGCTCGTCACGGTTCGCGCCGTGCACCGCAGTTCGTCGGCGGTTCGCGCGCCTTTGGTCCGGTCGTTCGCGACCACGGCTTCTCGCTGCCGAAGAAAATCCGCGCGCTGGCTCTGCGTCACGCCCTGTCCTCCAAGGCGAAGTCGGGCGACCTGATCGTCGTCGACACCGTCTCGGTCAAGGAAGCCAAGACCGCCTCGCTGCGCGAGACGCTCGGCAAGCTGGGCTGGACCAAGGCTCTCATCATCGCGGGTCCGGAAGTCGACACGAACTTCGGCCTGGCCGCACGCAACATTCCGCACATCGACGTGCTGCCGAACGCCGGCCTGAACGTCTATGACATCCTGCGGGCTGACAAGCTGGTGCTGACCAAGGCCGCCATCGAGGCGATCGAAGCCCGCTTCAGCGATAAGGAAGCCGCGTAATGGCCGCTCAACCTACCGCCAAGCACTACGACACCATCCTGGCTCCGGTGATCACCGAGAAGGCCACGATCCTGTCCGAGCAGAACAAGGTCGTCTTCCGCGTCGCCGACACGGCGACCAAGGACGAGATCGCCGCGGCGGTCGAAAGCCTGTTCAAAGTCAACGTCCTGAAGGTCAACACCCTGGTTCAAAAGGGCAAGACCAAGCGCTTCCGGGGTATCCTGGGCCGTCGCGTGGACATCAAAAAAGCAATCGTGACCCTGGCCGACGGCCAGTCGATCGACGTGACCACGGGGCTCTGATCAGATGGCCTTGAAACATTACAATCCGACCTCGCCGGGCCGTCGCGCCCTCGTGCTGGTCGACCGTTCGGAGCTCCACAAGGGCCGTCCGGAAAAGTCGCTGACCGAAGGCCTGACCAAGTCGGGCGGACGCGGGCAGGGCGGTCGCATCGCGGTCCGCTTCCGCGGCGGCGGCGCCAAGACCCTGTACCGCAAGATCGACTTCAAGCGTCGCAAGTGGGACATGGTCGGCACGGTCGAGCGTCTGGAATACGATCCGAACCGCACGGCCTTCATCGCCCTCGTGACCTACGAAGACGGCGAGAAGACCTACATCATCGCGCCGCAACGCCTTAAGGCCGGCGACGTGGTGATCGCGGGCGAAAAGACCGACGTGAAGCCGGGCAACGCCATGCCTCTTCGTTCGATGCCGGTGGGTACGATCATCCACAACATCGAGATGAAGCCAGGCAAGGGCGCTCAGCTGGCCCGTTCGGCCGGCGCCTACGCCCAGCTGGTGGGTCGCGATCAGGGCTACGCCCAGATCCGCCTCGGCTCGGGCGAGCTTCGCATGGTCCTGGACGGCTGCATGGCCACTGTGGGCGCGGTTTCGAACCCCGACCACATGAACCAGAACCTCGGCAAGGCCGGTCGCAAGCGTCACATGGGCTTCCGCCCGCACGTCCGCGGCGTCGCCATGAACCCGATCGACCACCCGCACGGTGGTGGTGAAGGCCGGACCTCTGGCGGTCGCACCCCCGTTACGCCGTGGGGTAAGGACACCAAGGGCACCCGTACCCGCAAGAACAAGGCTACGGACAAGTACATCATCCGTACCCGCCACGTTAAGAAGGCTCGCTAAGAATGGCCCGCTCCTCCTGGAAAGGCCCGTTTGTCGACGGGTATCTGCTCAAGAAGGCCGACGCCGTTCAAACGTCGGGCCGCAAGGACGTGATCAAGACCTGGTCGCGCCGCTCCACCATCCTGCCGCAGTTCGTCGGTCTGACGTTCGGCGTCCATAACGGTCAGAAGCACGTGCCCGTGTCGGTCTCGGAAGAGATGGTCGGCATGAAGCTCGGCGAGTTCGCCCCGACCCGGAACTTCCCGGGTCACGCGGCGGACAAGAAGGCCAAAAGGAAGTAACTGATGGCCCAGACCAAGAACATTCGTCGGGTCGCCCCGACCGAGGCCCGCGCCAAGCTGGTCAACGTGCGCATCAGCCCGCAAAAGCTGAACCTGGTCGCCGCATCGATCCGCGGCATGCCGGTTCAGAAGGCGCTGAACGAGCTGGAATTCAGCCGTAAGCGTATCGCGACCGACGTCCGCAAGGTCCTGTATTCGGCGATCTCGAACGCTGAGAACAACCACAACCTCGACATCGACAACCTCGTCGTCGCCGAGGCCTTCGTGGGCAAGAACCTGGTGATGAAGCGTTTCGCGAGCCGTGCTCGTGGCCGTTCGTCGCGCATCCTGAAACCGTTCAGCGAGATCACCATCGTGGTCCGTGAAGCCGGCGAGGCCGCCTGATGGGTCAGAAAATCAATCCGATCGGTCTGCGCCTCGGCGTGAACCGTACGTGGGACAGCCGTTGGTTCGCCGCCGGCGCCGACTATTCCCGCCTGCTGCACCAGGACCTGAAGCTGCGCGAGTGGCTGCGGGAACGCCTGGCCGCCGCCGGCGTGTCGCGCATCATCATCGAGCGCCCGCACAAGAAGTGCCGCATCACCATCTACGCCGCCCGTCCGGGCGTCGTGATCGGTAAGAAGGGCGCTGACATCGAGAAGCTCCGCAAGGACATCTCGGCGCGCACCGAAGGTGAAGTTCACCTGAACATCATCGAAGTCCGCAAGCCGGAAACCGATGCTCAGCTGATCGCCGAGAACATCGCGCAGCAGCTGGAACGTCGTGTTGCATTCCGCCGCGCAATGAAGCGGTCGATGCAGTCGGCGATGCGTTTGGGCGCCAAGGGCATTCGGATGAATGTCTCGGGTCGTCTGGGCGGCGCTGAAATCGCGCGGATGGAATGGTATCGCGAAGGTCGCGTGCCGCTTCACACCCTGCGGGCCGACATCGACTATGGCTTCTACGAAGCCAAGACGACCTACGGCATCATCGGCGTGAAGGTCTGGGTGTTTAAGGGTGAAGTGCTCGAGCACGATCCGATGGCCCAGGACAAGCGTTGGGCCCAGGAAGCGTCGGGTCCGTCCTCGAACGAAGGCCGCGAACGCGGCGGCCCCCGTGGCGACCGCGGTCCGCGTCGCGACCGGGGACGTGAGAACTAAGTCATGTTGCAACCGAAGAAGACCAAGTACCGCAAGGCCTTCAAGGGCCGGATCCATGGCTCGGCCAAGGGCGGCTTCTCGCTGAACTTCGGGTCGTACGGCCTGAAGACGCTGGAGCCGGAACGCATCACGGCGCGTCAGATCGAAGCGGCTCGCCGCGCGATCACCCGCCAGATGAAGCGCCAGGGCCGCGTCTGGATCCGCGTCTTCCCCGACCTGCCCGTCACGGGCAAGCCGGCCGAAGTCCGGATGGGTAAGGGCAAGGGCGCCGTGGACCACTGGGCCGCGCGCTGCCACCCGGGCCGTATCCTGTTTGAAATCGACGGCGTTCCGGACGATGTCGCCCGCGAAGCGCTCCGTCTCGGCGCCGCCAAGCTGCCGGTCCGCACCAAGGTCGTGACCCGTATCGACGCCGGCGTCGCTCATGTCGAGGTAGCCGCCTAATGACCAAGATCGCCGATCTGCGGTCGCAAACGACCGACCAACTGTCCGACGAGCTGCTGAAGCTCAAGAAGGAACAGTTCAACCTGCGCTTCCAGGCGGCCACCGGCCAAATGGAAAAGACTCACCGCGTTGGTGAAGTCCGCAAAGACATCGCCCGCATCTCGACGCTTCTGCGCGAGAAGCGTGCGGCCTCGTAAGGAAACGAATATGCCCAAGCGAATTCTTGAAGGCGTGGTCGTGTCCGACAAGGGCGACAAGACCGTCGTCGTGAAGGTGGAGCGCACGCTGCTGCACCCGGTTCTGAAGAAGATCGTTCGTCTTTCGAAGAAGTATCACGCCCACGACGAAGCCAACGCGCTCAAAGTCGGCGACATCGCTCGCATCGTCGAGTGCGCCCCGAAGTCCAAGTTGAAGCGCTGGGAAGTCCTTTCCAACGCCTCCGCCTCGTAATCAGAAGGATCTGATCTTATGATCCAGATGCAAACTAACCTGGAAGTGGCCGATAATTCGGGCGCCCGCCGGGTCATGTGCATCAAGGTGTTGGGCGGCTCCAAGCGCCGCTACGCCTCGATCGGCGACACTATCGTCGCCTCCGTGAAGGAAGCCATCCCGCGTGGCCGCGTGAAGAAGGGCGACGTTGTTCGCGCCATCGTCGTGCGCACCGCCAAGGACATCCAACGCAAGGACGGCTCGGTCATTCGTTTTGACAAGTCGGCCGCCGTCATCGTCAACAAGCAGAACGAGCCTGTCGGCACGCGGATCTTCGGCCCGGTTCCCCGCGAACTGCGCGCCAAGAACCACATGAAGATCATCTCGCTGGCTCCGGAGGTCCTGTAACATGGCCGCCAAGATCAAGAAGGGCGACCGCGTCGTCGTCCTCACCGGCAAGGACAAGGGCCGCACGGGCAACGTGCTGAAGGTCCTGCCCACCGAAAACCGCGTCCTTGTCGAAGGCGTCAACATGGTTCAGCGCCACACGCGCCCGAGCCAGGCTGACCCGCAGGGCGGCATCAAGAACAAGGAAGCCTCGCTTCACCTGTCGAACGTCGCGATCGCCGACGCCAACGGCAAGGCGACCCGCGTCGGCTTCAAGATCGATGGGGACACCAAGGTCCGCATCGCCAAGACGACGGGAGACGTCATCTGATGGCTACCGAGAAGTACACTCCGCGCCTCAAGGGCGAGTACCAGGCGCGCATTCGCCAGGTGCTGAAGGAAAAGTTCGGCTACACGAACGAAATGCAGGTGCCCAAGCTGGACAAGATCGTCCTGAACATGGGTATCGGCGAAGCCGTCGCGGACTCCAAGAAGGCGAACGCCGCCCTCAAGGATCTGACGGCCATCGCCGGCCAGAAGGCCGTCGCCACCAAGGCCCGTAATTCCATCGCCGGCTTCAAGCTGCGTGAAGGCATGGTCATCGGCGGCAAGGTCACCCTGCGCGGCGACCAGATGTACGAGTTCCTGGACCGGTTCATCACGATCGCGCTGCCGCGCGTGAAGGATTTCCGTGGTCTGAAGGGCACGTCGTTTGACGGTCGCGGCAACTACGCCACCGGTCTGAAGGAACACATCGTGTTCCCGGAAATCAACTACGACCAGATCGACCAGATGTGGGGCATGGACATTGTCGTCTGCACCACGGCCAAGACCGATGAGGAAGCCAAGGCTCTCCTCACCGAGTTCAAGTTCCCGTTCGTGAAGAACTGAGCGGGAAGGGAAGAGAACAATGGCTAAGAAGAGCGCCGTAAACCGCAACGAAGCCGTCAAGGCCCTGGTTGCGAAGTATGCCGCGAAGCGGGCCGCCCTGAAGGCGACCGCCAACGATGAAAACCTGCCGCTTGAGGAGCGTTTCGACGCGCGCCTGAAGCTGGCTGAACTGCCGCGCAACTCCGCGCCGACCCGTATTCGCAACCGTTGCGAAGTGACCGGTCGTCCGCGTGCGTTCTATCGCAAGCTCAAGATGAGCCGGATTGCGCTGCGTGAACTCGGCAACCAGGGCCAGATCCCTGGTCTGACCAAGTCCAGCTGGTAAGGGGAGCGAACAGACATGATGATCAACGATCCCCTGAGCGACATGATCGCTCGCATCAAGAACGCGGCGACCCGCAAGCGTTCCAAGGTGCTGACCCCCGCTTCCCGTCTGCGCCAGCGCGTCCTCGACGTGCTGCAGGACGAAGGCTACATCCGCGGCTACAACCTGGTTCAGAACCCGGGTGAGTTTCCGCAGTTCGAGATCGAGCTGAAGTACTTCGACGGTCAGCCCGTCATCGCCGAGATCGCGCGCGTGTCCAAGCCGGGCCGCCGCGTCTATTCGGCGATCGGCGATCTGAAGCCCGTCAAGAACGGCCTCGGCATCTCGATCCTCTCGACTTCGAAGGGCGTCATGTCCGACGCTTCTGCCCGCGACGCCAACGTCGGCGGCGAAGTCCTCTGCAGGGTCTACTGATATGTCCCGTATTGGCAAGAAAACCATCGCTGTGCCGAAGGGCGTGACTGTCACGCTCGACGGTCAGACCGTCTCCGTGAAGGGCCCCAAGGGCGAGAGCTCCTGGACCGTCGCCGAGGAAATCGAAGTCACGCGAGAAGGCGACGAGCTGTCGCTGGGCCTGCGCACGGACACGCAACGCGGTCGCGCGATGTGGGGCCTGTCGCGCACCCTGGTCGACAACATGGTCACCGGCGTCACCACCGGCTTCGAGAAGTCGCTTGAGCTGGTCGGCGTGGGTTACCGCGCCGCGATGAAGGGCAACGCCCTGTCGCTGCAGCTCGGCTTCTCGCACGAAGTCGATATCGATCCGCCGGCCGGCGTCAGCTTCGCCGTTCCGAAGCAAACCGAGATCAAGATCCTCGGTTCGGACAAGCAAGCCGTTGGTCAGATCGCCTCGGTTATCCGCAAGCTGCGTCCGCCGGAGCCCTACAAGGGCAAGGGCGTCCGTTACGCGGGCGAAAAGGTCCGTCGCAAGGAAGGCAAGAAGAAGTAAGTCATGGCTCTTTCTCTTCGACAACAAGCCAAGCGCCGCTCGGAGCGCACCCGTCGCCGCCTGAAGGCCGTCGCCAACGGCCGTCTGCGCCTGTCGGTGTACCGTTCGGACAAGAACATCTCGGCCCAGATCATCGACGACGCCCAGGGCGTGACCGTCGCTTCGGCCTCGTCGCTGGAAGGCGGCAAGGGCAAGAGCGGTTCGGACACGGCTGCGGCCGCTGCGATCGGCAAGCTGATCGCCGAACGCGCCATCGAGAAGGGCGTCAAGGACGTCGTCTTCGACCGTGGCGAGTACATCTATCACGGCCGGGTCAAGGCGCTGGCGGAAGCCGCGCGCGAAGCCGGCCTGAACTTCTAAGGGACGCGAAGCATGGCGCATCAACCCCAGCGCGGCGGCGGCGGCAACGATCGCAACCGTCGTGACAACCGCAACGGTCCCGCTGTCGATGGTCCGGATTCCGACATCGTCGAGAAGCTGGTCCACATCAACCGCGTCGCTGCCACCGTCAAAGGCGGCCGCCGGTTCTCCTTCGCAGCCCTGATGGTCGTCGGCGACGGCAAGGGCCGCGTCGGTTTCGGTCACGGCAAGGCGCGCGAAGTGCCGGAAGCCATCCGCAAGGCGACCGAAGAAGCCAAGAAGACCATGATCCGCGTTCCGCTGCGCGAGAACCGCACCCTGCACCACGACGGCAACGGCCGTTGGGGCGCCGGCAAGATCATGATGCGCGCCGCCCCTCCCGGGACCGGCGTCATCGCGGGCGGTCCGATGCGCGCCGTGCTCGAAACCCTCGGCGTCCAGGACGTCGTGGGCAAGTCGACCGGCTCGTCGAACCCCTACAACATGATCCGCGCGACGTTCGAAGCGCTGAAGGTCCAGTCCTCGCCCCGTCAAGTCGCGTCCAAGCGCGGCAAGAAGGTCGCGGATCTGATGGGCCGTCGCAACGACGGCGCCTCGGCGCCCGAAGCTGTGGAGTCCTAAATCATGGCCGAGCAAAAGACCGTCACTGTTAAGCAGACCGGTTCGCCGATCCGCCGCAAGAACGACCAGCGCGCCACCCTGGTGGGCCTGGGTCTGAACCGCCTGGGTCGTGAATCGACCCTGGAAGACACGCCTTCGGTTCGTGGGATGATCGCCAAGGTCGCCCACCTGACCGAGATCGTCGAAAAGTAAGCCGTTTCGCCCTCTCCCGAACGCGGGGGAGGGCGTTTCTGCCTTGCGAATACCCCAAGGGTCGCCTATCAGCGGCCCTTAAATTTTTACAGCCGAGTCCGGATCATTGGTCCGGGCGCTAGCACCCGAAAGGATCAGGCATATGAAACTGAACGAAATCCGCGACAACGAAGGCGCGCACAAGAAGCGCATGCGTGTCGGCCGTGGCCCCGGTTCGGGCAAGGGCAAGACCTCGGGCCGCGGCGTCAAGGGTCAGAAGTCGCGTACCGGCGTCAGCCTGCTGGGCTTCGAAGGCGGCCAGATGCCGCTGTACATGCGCATGCCCAAGCGCGGCTTCAACAACCCGAACGCCCTGAAGCTGGCCGAAGTGAACCTGTGGCGCCTGCAAGACGCCATCGACGCCGGCAAGCTGGACGCCAAGTCGGAACTGAAGGGCGACGCCCTGGTCGCCGCAGGCGTGATCCGTCGCGTCAAGGACGGCGTGCGTCTGCTGGGCACCGGCGAGCTGAAGCAAGCCCTGAACCTGGTCGTCTGGTCGGCCTCTTCGGGCGCCATCAAGGCCATCGAAGCCGCCGGCGGTTCGGTCGTGCAAGAACGTATCGCCGCTGAAGCCAAGGCCGCTGCGCGCGTCGAGAAGCGTAACCTGGCCAAGGGCAAGGTTCCTGCCGCCAAGCCGCGTCTGGGCGACGAGAACAAGATCTCGGCCCGCACCAAGCGCGCCGCCGCCAAGGCCTAAGCAACGCGTCGTCGCGGCTGAACTAGGCCGTGGCCTGATTACACCTGCGACGACGAAACAACGGAAGCGGCCCTCGCATGAGGGCCGCTTTCCGCCTATCTGACGACTCAGTCAGTCGTGGGGACGCATAATGGCTTCGGCCGCAGAACAACTCGCCGCCAATATGAACATGGGCTCGTTCGCGAAAGCGACCGAGCTGCACAAGCGCCTGCTGTTCACGCTGGGCGCCTTGCTGGTTTATCGCATCGGGACTTACGTTCCGATCCCGGGCATCAATTCGCAGGCCTTCCTGCAGTTCTTCCAAGACCCCTCGGGTCAGCGCGGCATCCTGGACATGTTCAACATGTTCTCGGGCGGCGCGGTCGAGCGGATGGCCATCTTCGCGCTGAACGTCGCGCCCTATATCTCGGCGTCGATCATCGTGCAGCTGATGGGCACCGTGTATCCGCCCTGGGAGAAGCTGAAGAAGGAAGGCGGCGAGAGCGGCCGCAAGCAGCTGAACCAGTACACCCGCTATCTGACGGTGTTCCTGGCCCTGGCCCAGTCCCTCGGCATCGCCGCGGGCCTGAACGCCCAGCCGGGTCTGGTCGACAATCCGGGGATCTTCTTCCTGGTCTCGACCGTCGTGACCCTGACCGGCGGCACCATGTTCCTGATGTGGCTGGGTGAGCAGGTGACGGCGCGCGGCGTCGGCAACGGCATCTCGCTGATCATCTTCGCCGGCATCGTAGCGGTCCTGCCGTCCACCATCGCCCGGATGCTGGGCCTGGCCCAGCAGGGTCAGATGTCGGCCTTCGCACTGTTGTTCATAGCCGTTCTGGCCGTGGCGACCGTGGTCTTCATCGTCTTCATGGAACGCGCCCAGCGCCGTCTGCTGATCCAGTATCCGAAGCGCCAGGAAGGCAACCGGATGGCCGGGGGCGAGCGTTCGTTCCTGCCGCTGAAGGTGAACACCGCCGGGGTCATCCCGCCGATCTTCGCCTCGTCGCTGCTGATGCTGCCGACCACGGTGGCCAGCCTGACGGCCAATGCCGATCTGCCCGGCTATCTGAGTTGGCTGCCGCTGGTGACGGCCCAGCTGACGCACGGCCAGCCGCTGTTCATGGCCCTGTACGCGGCCCTGATCATCTTCTTCTGCTTCTTCTACACCTCGATCACCTTCAATCCCGAGGACACGGCCGAGAACCTGCGCAAATACGGCGGCTTCCTGCCGGGCATCCGTCCGGGCAAGCGGACGGCCGAGTATCTGGACTATGTCCTGACCCGTCTGACGGTGATCGGCGCGGCCTATATCACCGCCGTCTGCCTGCTGCCCGAGTTCATGGTCGCCCAGATGGGCAACAGCCTCTACTTCGGAGGAACGTCTATCTTGATCGTGGTGTCGGTCACCATGGACACTGTGGCTCAGATCCAGTCCCAACTGCTGGCGCACCAGTACGAGGGCCTGATCAAGAAGGCCAAGCTGCGCGGTCGCGGCGGTCGTGGCGCGCCCACGCCCGTTCGTCGCTGACCCGTGCGTCGCTGAGTTGATAAGAAGACGCCTGGGGAGGGCTTACGCGTGAACTTGATCCTGTTCGGACCGCCGGCGGCGGGCAAGGGGACACAGGCCAAGCGGCTGGTCGAAGAGCGGGGCATGGTCCAGCTCTCGACCGGCGACATGCTGCGGGCCGCCATCGCCTCGGGCTCGGAGCTGGGTCTCAAGGTCAAGGACGTGCTGGCGCGCGGCGATCTGGTCACGGATGAGATCGTCATCGCCCTGATCGAGGATCGTCTGCCCGAGGCCGAGGCCGCCGGCGGCGCCATCTTCGACGGCTTCCCCCGCACCGTGGCCCAGGCCGAGGCCCTGGACGCCATGCTGGCCAAGCGCGGCGCCCAGATCGACGCCGTGGTGCGGCTGAAGGTCGATGATTCCGCCCTGCTGGAGCGGATCGCCAAACGCTATGCCGAACAGGGCCGTCCCGACGACAATCCCGACACCTTCGTGGTGCGTCTGGACGCCTACAACCGCAACACCGCCCCGCTGCTTCCCTATTACGAAGCCCAGGGCAAGCTGACCGAGGCGGACGGCATGGGCTCCATCGAATCCGTCGCCAAGGCGATCGACGAAGCCCTGGCGTGACCAAACCGGACGTCGGGCGTTAGACGACCGATGCCAGACGCCGACCTCCAGAATGATCGAAGGCGCGCCCGCAGACGCTGGCGCGCCTTTGCTGTTTTCGTCGGGGTGGCTGGGGCCGAGTTGGGCCTCGCCCTGCTGCTGGGCCAGGTGAAGGGCAGGGCGCCGGAGATCTTGGGGACGCAGCCGCGCCCCTTCGAGGTCCTGCTCTATGACCCGCCGCCGCCGATATCCCAGCAGCCGCCTGCGCCGGAGACGGGCGGAGGCGCGCCTGCCGCCCCGTCGCGCGTCCACACTCCGCCGCCGCCGAAACAGCCGCGTCCTGTAGAACTGCCCGCCCCGCCCAAACAGGCGTCCGAGCCCGCGCCGGTCGTCGGGGTCGCGCCCGCGCCTTCGTCTGCGCCGGGTTTTGGCCAAGGGGGGGCGGGGACCGGCAGTGGCTCCGGCGTCGGCTCAGGCGCCGGCCCCGGCAGCGGATCGACCGGTCCCCGCCTCATCACCGGCCCGACCCTGGCCCAGGTCCGCGCCAATCATCCGCGTCAGGCCCGAAGCCGCTACGGCCGAGTTCAGCTGTCGTGCCGCATCCGTGTGGACAGCCGGCTCGAGGCCTGTCGCGTGGTCAGCGAAAACCCAGCCGGTCTCGGTTTCGGGGCGGCGGGCGTGGCGTTGTCGGGTTATTTCCGCTTCCAGCCCCCAACCGAGGACGGCCGTCCCGTGGAGGGGCGGGAAGTGACAGTCGGGATCGACTTTGGCATTCCGCCCCGGCGTTGACAGGCCTTTCGCGGCGCGGCCCTATTGGGACCTCACGGGGGATGTTCGATGACGCGATTGAAGACGGCTACGGCGCTCGCGCTGGTTCTGACCTGCGGCGCCGCGCCCGCCCTGGCCCTCGCTCCCGCAGCGCCGCCGGCCGCGTCATCCGTCCAGGCCATCGACGGTCTGTTTCCCCTGCGGGTCGATCCGGACAGGGGCACGGTTCTGATTCAGCTGCCGGCCCCGGACGCCGAGGGCGTAATGGCCCGCGTAATCCACTTCACCACCCTGCGGACCGGCGTCGGCTCGGCCGTGACCGGCCTGGACCGCGCCCAGATCGGGCCGACCCATATCCTGGTCTTCCGCAAGATCGGCGACCGGGTCGTGGCCGAGTACGAGAACCCCGCCTATCGCGCCTCCAGCGGCTCGGTCGATGAACAGGCCGCCGCCCGCGACGCCTTCCTGGGCTCCACCGTCTGGTCCGGCCCCATCGACAGCCGCACCTCGGACGGCGGGGTGGTCGTCGACATCGGCAAGTTCCTGACCTGGGACGCGACCGGCATCGCCGCCGCGCTGAAACAGGCGGGGCAGGGGACGTTCAAGCCCGTCGCGGACCTGAGCCTGGTCGAGGCTTCGGCCGCCCGAGCCTTTCCCGATAACGTCGAGCTGGAGGCGCGCCTGACCTTCGCCTCCGACGACGCCGGACGTGAGATCTCGCGCATCGCGCCCGAATTCCGTCTGGTCACCTTCAATGTCCACCACAGCTTCGTGAAATTGCCGGACGATGGCTATCTGCCGCGGCCGTTCGATCCCCGCACAGGGGCGATGAATCAGGTGTTGGCCGACTTCTCGGCGCCGCTGGACCAGCCGATCGTCTCGCGCCTGGCCGCCCGCTTCCGGCTGGAGAAGACCGATCCCGCCGCCGCCCGCTCGACCGTGGTCAAGCCGATCGTCTTCTATGTCGATCGCGCTGCGCCCGAGCCGATCCGCTCGGCCCTGGTCGAGGGCGCGCTGTGGTGGGCTGACGCCTTCGACAAGGCCGGCTTCATCGACGCCTTCCGCGTCGAGGTCCTGCCTGAGGGCGTGGACCCGATGGACGCTCGCTACAATGTCATCAACTGGGTCAACCGCGCGACACGAAGCTGGTCCTATGGCCAGAGCGTGGTCGATCCGCGCACCGGCGAGATCGTCAAGGGCTCGGTCCTGCTGGGTTCGTTGCGCGTCCGTCAGGACATGCTGATCTTCGAAGGCCTGGTCGGCGCAGACCGCACCGGCACGGGCGCCCAGGACGATCCCCAGCGCATCGCCCTGGCCCGGATCCGTCAGCTGTCAGCGCACGAGGTCGGCCACGCCATCGGGCTGATGCACAATTTCGCGGCCTCGACCCAGGAGCGGGCCTCCGTGATGGACTATCCGGTGCCGGTGATCGGGATCGGGGAGGATCAGGCGTTGGACTTCACCCAGGCTTACGGCGTCGGCATGGGGGCGTGGGATGATTTCGCCATCGACTGGCTGTACGCGCCCGCCGACGCCGCGACCCTGGACGCCAAGGCGAGAGCAGGGGCCGCGCGGCTGCGCTTCGTCTCTGACGCTGATGCGCGCACGCCGTCTATGGGCCAGCCCTGGGGCAGTCTGTGGGACAATGGCTCGGACCCGGTCGCAGAACTAGGCCACCTGATGCAGGTTCGGCGCATCGCCCTGGACCGGTTCGGTCTGCGCAACCTGCCGGCCGGATCGCCGGTCAATGATCTGCGACGCCGGCTGGTCCCGATCTATCTGTATCACCGCTACCAGGTGGACGCGGTGCTGAAGCTGGTCGGGGGGACCGACTACGGCTTCTCCATCGTCGGTGACGGGCGCGAGGTGGCGACGCCGGTTCCGGCCGCGACCCAGTCGGCGGCGCTGGACGCCCTGATCGCCACCCTGGATCCGGCCGAGCTGGTCCTGCCCGTGCCGCTGCTGGACCTCCTGGCGCAGCAGCAGTCGGGCGACAGCGACATTCAGCACCAGATCGAAGTCTTCCCGGGCGAGACCGGGCGCGGATTCGACGCCGGGGCTGCGGCCGATGTGGCGGCCGAGGTCACCCTGTCGGGCCTGTTCGCGCCGGAACGTGTCAACCGGCTGGTCGAATCGACCGCACGCGATCCCCAGGCCCTGGGTCTGACCGCTGTGCTGGCCCGGACCACGGCCGCCGTCTTCAAGCCCGCAGCAGGACGCTTGGCCGAACCGGCGCGTCGGGTTCAGGCCCGATATGTCCTGACTCTGGCCGGCCTGGTGCACGGCAAGGATCTGTCCGGCACCGCCGCCGCCCTGATCGACGCCGAACTGGAGACCATCGGCGCCCGCCTGCGGGGCTCGCGCGCCGCCGACCCGGTGCAGCGCGCGCACGACCGCTGGCTGGGCGGCCTATTGACCGATCGTGATCGATTGGATGAAGTGTTGAGCGTTCAACGTCACCCCGTCGCCGTCCCCCCGGGCAGCCCGATCGGCGACGTGGATTGCTGGCTGTGCGGGCTCCCGACATTGTCCATGCGCTCAGGCGTTGACGCGATGTGAATCATCTGTATAAGGGCGCCTTCCCGCGAAGGGCGCCACGCTCCTGGTTTGTTAACCGGAGCGTTTGTTGCGTCTGACTAACGCGTATCTGGAGAATTTCGTGGCCCGTATTGCTGGCGTCAACATCCCGACCAACAAGCGCGTTGAAATCGCGCTTCAGTACATCCATGGCATCGGCCCCGCCGCCGCCAAGGACATCACCGAGAAGGTCGGCATCGAGCCGGCTCGCCGGGTGAACCAGCTGACGGACGCCGAAGTCCTGTCGATCCGCGAAACGATCGACAAGGATCACACGGTCGAGGGCGACCTGCGCCGCGAGACGTCGATGAACATCAAGCGCCTGATGGACCTGGCTTGCTACCGCGGCCTGCGTCACCGCAAGGGCCTGCCGGTCCGCGGTCAGCGCACGCACACCAACGCCCGCACCCGCAAGGGTCCCGCCAAGCCGATCGCCGGCAAGAAGAAGTAAGACAGACACATGGCCAAGGAACCGGGTCGCGTAAAGAAGCGCGAGCGCAAGAACATCACCTCGGGCGTCGCCCACGTGAACGCCAGCTTCAACAACACCATGGTGACCATCACCGACGCGCAAGGAAATGCGATTTCCTGGTCGTCGGCCGGTCACATGGGCTTCAAGGGCTCGCGTAAGTCGACCCCGTATGCGGCTCAGATGGCCGCTGAAGACGCCGGCAAGAAGGCGCAGGAACACGGCGTGAAGACGCTGGAAGTGAACGTCTCGGGTCCGGGTTCCGGCCGTGAATCGGCCCTGCGCGCGCTGCAGTCGGTCGGTCTGACGATCACGACCATCCGCGACGTCACCCCGATGCCGCACAACGGTTGCCGTCCGCCCAAGCGTCGTCGCGTCTAAGCGACACCGCCTAAAGCACCCCCATCTCCGTCGGCTCCACCATGGCCTCGTCGACAAGGCCGGAGCCGACGAAACCCGTTCGAGGGACAAAATGATCGAAAGAAACTGGCAAGAGCTGATCCGTCCCGAGAAGCCGCAGATCGAGATCGGTTCCGACGCCCAGCGCAAGGCGCGCCTGGTGGCCGAACCCCTCGAGCGTGGCTTCGGCGTGACGCTCGGCAACGCGCTCCGTCGCGTTCTGCTGTCCTCGCTGCAAGGCGCGGCTGTCACCGCCATCCAGATCGACGGCGTCGTTCATGAATTCTCGTCGCTGGAAGGCGTTCGGGAAGACGTGGTCGACATCGTCCTGAACATCAAGCAACTGGCGCTGCGCATGCACGCCGAAGGCCCCAAGCGCATGACCCTGCGCGCCACGGGCCCCGGCGTCGTGACAGCCGGCCAGATCGACGTGCCGGCGGACATCGAGGTTCTGAACCCCGATCACGTCATCTGCACCCTGGACGATGGCGCGTCGGTCCGCATGGAACTGACCGTCCAGAACGGCAAGGGCTATGTGGCCGCCGAGCTGAACCGTCCGGAAGATGCGCCGATCGGCCTGATCGCCGTCGACGCCCTGTATTCGCCAGTCAAGCGCGTCGCCTATCGCGTCGAGCCGACCCGTCAGGGCCAGTCGCTGGATTACGACAAGCTGCTGCTGGAAGTCGAAACCAACGGTGCGGTCACGCCGGTTGACGCCGTGGCCTACGCCGCGCGCATCCTGCAAGACCAGCTGCAGATCTTCATCACCTTCGAAGAGCCCAAGAAGGCTGTCGAGCAGTCGGACGGCAAGCCCGACCTGCCCTTCAACCCGGCCCTGCTGAAGAAGGTGGACGAGCTGGAGCTGTCGGTCCGTTCGGCCAACTGCCTGAAGAACGACAACATCGTCTACATCGGCGACCTGATCCAGAAGACCGAGGGCGAAATGCTTCGCACCCCGAACTTCGGCCGCAAGTCGCTGAACGAGATCAAGGAAGTTCTCGCGACGATGGGCCTCAGCCTCGGCATGGACGTGCCGAACTGGCCGCCCGAAAACATCGAAGACCTGGCCAAGAAGTTCGACGACCAGATCTAAGTTCAACCCTCCGCCCGTCTCCTCTCGGGGAGAATGACGGGGCGGTTAGAAGATTACGAGCCTAGGTCTCCCCAGGAGATACCGGGCTCGGAGTAGGAGAGACCCAGATGCGCCACGGCGCCGCCCATCGTAAACTCGGTCGCACGACCAGCCACCGCACCGCCATGTTCGCGAACATGGCCGCCTCGCTGATCAAGCACGAGCAAATCACCACGACCCTGCCCAAGGCGAAGGAACTGCGTCCTTTCGTCGAGAAGCTGGTCACCCTGGCCAAGAAGGGCGATCTGCACGCTCGTCGTCAGGCCATCAGCCAGGTTCGCGACGTGCCGCAGGTCGGCAAGCTGTTCGAGACGCTCGGCCCGCGCTACAGCGAGCGTAACGGCGGCTATATCCGCATCATGAAGGCGGGCTTCCGCCACGGCGACAACGCCCCGATGGCCGTGATCGAGTTCGTCGATCGCGACGTCGAAGCCAAGGGCAAGGACTCCGGTCCGGTCCTGGCCTTTGAAGGCGACGACGAGGCTTAAGCCTCGCGTCTCTGACGAGACTGAACATCGAAAGGGCGGCCGGAGCGATCCGGCCGCCCTTTTGCTTTGATCGGACATGGGGCAAGAGGCGGGAATGACCGTCGCCATCGTCGAATACCGCCCCGACCACGCCGCCGCCTGGGCTCGGCTGAACGAAGCCTGGCTGGCCGAGGGCGGGTTCGCCGTCGAGGCCAAGGATCGACGGTCCATCGACGATCCGCACGGGGTCTTTCTAGCCGATGGCGGCCGGATTTTTATGGCCGAGCGGGACGGGGAGGCGGTCGGCTGCTGCGCCCTGATCCGAATACCGGACGGCTTCGAAGTGTCGAAGATGACGGTGACGCCCGCCGCGCGCGGTCTGGGCCTGGCGCGACGCCTGCTGGAGGCCTGCGAAGCGGCGGCGCGCGAGGCGCAGGCGACGCATGTACCTGGAGACCAACAGCGCCCTGACGCCGGCCATCGCCCTGTATGAAAGCTTCGGCTTCCTCCATCTGCCGCCCCGCCCGACCCCGTACGCCCGCGCCGACGTCTTCATGGAGAAGCGGCTCTAGCCGCTGAAGGCCTCGCCCAGGGCCAGGATCCATATGAGCAGAACGCACAGGCCGTAGACCATCTTGTCGAGGCGGGTGCGGCGGGGCGGGCGCGGCGGCGGGGTGAACTGGGGCATGACCAGCTTGGAGCCGATTTCCCTGGAGGCCGAAATCGATTAAGCGGGTAGGGGTCTGTGAGGGGAAGTCACATGAAGCCCGCTGCGCCGCCGCCGCTGAACGCCCTCCGCACCTTCGAGGCCTTCGCCCGCCACGGCAGTATGACCCGCGCCGCCGCCGAGCTTTGCGTCACCCATGGCGCGGTCAGTCGCCAGATTGCGGCCCTTCAGGCGTCCCTGGGCGTGGTGCTGGTGTCGGGGCCGCGTCACGCCCTGGTCCTGACCGAGGCGGGGACGCAGTTGGCCGAGCGGCTGACACCGGCCTTCGGCGCCATCGCCGACGCGGTCCAGGCGACCCGCCACGACGCCGCGCGGGAGATCGAGATTTCCTGCCTGGGCACCTTTGCGTTGAAGTGGCTGATCCCTCGCTTGCCGGATTTTCTCGAGGCCCATCCCGAGGTTCGGGTGCGCTTGTCGGAATCCTATTCGCCGGTCGATTATCGGCGCGATCGATTCGACGGGGCGATCCGGATTGTTGAGCCGGACCAGATTCATCCGCGCGCCGAGGCGACACGTTTCCTGCCCCAGTATCAGGGGCCGGTCGGGGCTCCGGAGGTGATGGCGGGACTTCCCACCCTGGCGGCCGTGGCCGGCGCCCCGCGCCTGCGTTCCGCCACCTTCCGCCGGGCCTAGCCGGCCTGGGCCGCGCTGGCGGGGCTGGACCTGCCGCCGGCCAAGGTGGAGCGCGAGTTCGCGCATAATCACTCGATGGTCGAGGCCGCCGTGTCCGGCATGGGCGTGGCCATCGCGCCCTGGGCCTTCGTCGCGCCGGACGTGACGGCGGGCCGGCTGGCGGCGCCCTTCGGCTTTGTCGAACGCCCGTCCTGGTTCGCCTTCCTGCGCCCGGAGGGACGCCGCGACCCCGCCGTCGACGCCTTCCGGGACTGGCTGGTGCGAGAGGGGGCGCGAAGCCCCCTACCGCCTATTCCTTCGACAGATCCTGACGCTGGAACCAGGCGATCGACGCCGCGACCGGAACGACGCACCACAGGACCAGGCTGACGATCGCCTTCATCACCACGCCATCCGGCACGGGCATGGGGCCGGGCGAAACAGCGGCCTTCAGCGTGTCATAGGCCAGGCCGGGCAGCAGCAACTGAGAGGCCCAGTCGGTCGGCGCCCAGCCGATCATGGGCAGCAGCGGTCCTCCGAGGATCGTCTGGGCGAATCCCAGGGCCCAGGGCACGAACAGGGCCGCCAGCAGGGACCGGCTGACCACGGCCGCCAGCAGGGCGATAAGGCCGTACTGGACGATGCGGATATAGGACAGCAGCCAGGTGAGCAGGAACTCAACCAGGTTGAAGTCGGACAGGTCGAAGCTCATCGGCCGACCGGTCACCAGGGCTTGGGAAATGAAGTAGATGAAGGCGGCGACCAGCATGGCCAGCATGGCGATCATGGCCAGGGCCTTCATCACCCCGACCTTGCCCAGGATCAGCCAGGGGCGGCCGTTGCGGGCGCTGATCAGACGCCAGGTCTCCCAGCGATAATCCCCGGCGTAGACGCTGGCCGCCGCCAGCAGCATGAAGACCAGCAGCACGCCGTTGGCGCCTTTGTCGGCCGCGAAGCCGAAGGCCTCGGCCAGATTGACCGGCTGGTTCCCCAACTCGGCCGGGAGATTGGCCTTGGCCGCCAGGGCGTCGCCCTTGGCCTTGGCCATGATCAGATAGGCCAGGCCGCCGAAGACGAACAACAGCGGCGTCAACAGCACGCTGCAGAAGACTGCGGTGCGATTGCGCGACGCGCGGTAGGCTTCGGATTTCAGTGCATCAACCAGCATGGTCGGTCCCCTTCGCAGGCGTGCCTTGCACGCCGGTCCAGCCGGTCTCGCTCATGAAGACGTCTTCCAGGTCGGCGCCGATCCAGCGGGCCTCCTCGATGTCGACGCCCGCCTCGACCAGGGCGCGGATCGTCGCCGGCGCTTCAGCGCGGGGCACGGCGGCGACCAGGGCGTCGCCGTCCAGTGTGGCTCGTTCGCCCAGCACGCCCATGGCCTTGGCCAGGGGCGTGACCGACAGGCGCAGGCGTTCGCCCGAGGCGGTCAGGTCGGACACCCGTCCCTCGGTGATCACCTTGCCCTTGTTGAAGATGGCGACGCGGTCGCAGACGCGCTCGACCTCTTGAAGTTGGTGGCTGGCCAGGATCACGGTGACGCCGTCGTCGTCGGCCAGGCTGCGGATCAGGGCGCGCATCTCCTGGATGCCGGGCGGATCCATGCCGCTGGTCGGTTCATCCAGAATGACCAGATCCGGCTTGGTCATCAGGGCGGCGGCGACGCCCAGGCGTTGCAGCATGCCGACCGAAAAGCCGCGCACGCGCCGGTCCGCCGCTTCGGTCAGGCCGACCCGCTTCAGCCAGGCCTCGATATCCGCAGTCGCCACCCCGCCGTGGGCGTGGCCCAGCCAGACCAGCACCTGACGCGCGGTCATGAAGGGCGGGAAGCGGGGCGTCTCGATCATCGAGCCCATCCGCCGCGTCGCCGCCGGATCGCCGATCCGACCGCCCATGACCGTGGCCTCGCCCTCGGTCGGGCGGATCAGGCCCAGCAGGGTGCGGAACAGGGTCGATTTGCCGGCGCCGTTCGGCCCCAGAATGCCATAGACCCCGCCGCGCGGGATCGACAGGGTCAGGCCGTCCAGGGCCTTTACCGTGCCATAGGTCTTGGTGAGGCCGCGGATCTCGATAACGGTTTCCATGAACGCAAGCTTGGCGTGAGAAACGCGTGCCTACAAGTCATCGTGGTGCTGGCGCGGATTAAGTTTACGCAATGGTTCCATGTCGCTTGGAACTTCGGCAGGTCCCGCTTCCCGGTCTGCGGCCTGGTGCTCGGGCTGAACAGGCGGTTTCGTCTGAGGATATGCAGGCGGCGACGGAACATTGACCATCGCCGCCTGAAGTTTGTCGATCAGGCGTTTGCGCCGCCATCGACGAAGATGCCGTCGCCGGTGATGTAGGCGGCCTCGGGGCCGGCGAGGAAGGCGACGGCGGCGGCGACCTCATCCGGGCGGCCGTAGCGGCCGACGGGGACAGAGGGCAGGACCATGGCGGACAGCGGGCCCTCGGCCGGATTCATGTCGGTGTCGGTCGGGCCGGGGCGGACCAGGTTCACGGTGATGGCGCGCGGGCCCAATTCACGGGCGAGGCCGCGATTGAAGGATTCCAGCGCCGACTTGGAGGCCGAATAGACGGTGAGGCCGGCGAACGGGACGCGCGTGCCGACATTGCTGCCGATCGTGATGATCCGGCCGCCGTCGGGGATATGTTTCAGCGCAGCCTGGGTGGTTAGGAAGACCCCGCGCACATTGACGTTCAGCAGGGCGTCGATGTCCTCGATCGGCTGATCGGCGAAGTCCCCGATGCGGGCGACGCCGGCGTTGTTGACCAGGATGTCGATGCCGCCGAGACCGGCGACCGCGCCGTCGATCGCGGCCTTGGCGCCCGCCGTGCTGCCGGCGTCGGCCTGGATGGCGACGGCCTTGCGGCCCAGGGCGCGCAGCTCGTCGGCGAGCGCCTCGGCCTTGTCGGCGGACTTTTCATAGGTCACGGCGACGTCGGCGCCGTCGGCGGCCAACCGGCGTGCGATGGCGGCGCCGATGCCGCGGCTGGCGCCGGTGACGAGGGCGCGTTTGCCGGAAAGAGGGAGGGACATGGGAGCAGGCCTTATCTGTAGTGATCGATACAGATTAGGTGGTGCGTTGTCCGACGGCTGCAAGAGGCTTATCTATCGATCGCTACAAAAAAGGAGAAGGCCGATGTCCGATCGCGGACGGCCCCGCAGTTTCGACCGCGACAAAGCCCTGCAGAAGGCCGTGGAGGTCTTCTGGGCGCGCGGCTATGCGGGTGCGTCGGTGTCGGAGCTGACCCAGGCCATGGGGATCGCCGCGCCCAGCCTTTACGCGGCCTTCGGCGGCAAGGCGGACCTGTATCGCGAGGCTGTGGCCCTCTACAGCGGCGACGCGGGGGAGGATTATTGGCTGCGGAATGATCGGCCCACGGCGCGTGAGACGCTGGACGCCTATCTGCGCGACGCGGCTGTGGGCATGACCAGTCCGGACCGGCCGCGCGGCTGCATGATCATGCTGAGTGCGGCGCAGCCGTGCGACATGAGCCCCGATCTCTATGCGGAGCTGAAGGCCTTGCGCTGCGAGACTGTCACGCGGATCGAGACCCGGCTGGCCCGGGCCCAGGAGGCCGGCGAGATTGGCGAAGGTGTCAATTTGTCCGCCGTCGCCCGCTTCTACGCCACTGTCCACCAGGGCATGAGCCTTCAGGCGCGCGAAGGAGCGACGACCGAGGCCCTGTTAGGCGTGGTGGACGTGGCGATGGCGGGCTGGGAGGCGGCGACGCGGCGGCCAACGCCTCAAGCGTAGTTGAAGCTGATCGAAATACGGTCCGATTTCGCCAGATTGGTCGGGACCTCGTGGCGCAGCCAGCTTTCCCACATCAGCACCGTTCCGGCTTGAGGTCTCAGATAGACGAAGGGGCGCTCGGCCTCGGTCGCGTCTTCGGTGACGCCGGGGCGGGCCATCATGAAGGGCAGGCGGGGGTCTTCCAGCTTCAGCGACGAGGCGCCGTCGGGGACGTCGATATAGACGGTGCCCGACAGATAGGCATGGGGGTGGATATGGCCGGTGTGGCCGCCGCCCGGCTTGAGGATATTGACCCAGAGATTGTCCAGGCGCGGCTTGCGCGCCAGGTCGAAGTTCAGGGCCTGGGCATAGGCGAGGGCGTGGCGGTCGAGGTGGCGCTTCAGTTCTGCAAACTCGGGGAAGCGCTGGGGCAGGTCGTTCAAGGAACCGTAAGAGGTGTAGCCGCGATAGGCGTTTTCCCGACACCACCGGCGGCCGGCGGCGTCCTCTTCGGCCATCATGCGGACCACGTCGATCAGCTGTTCGTTGAATTCCGCCCAGCCCCGACCGTCGGCGAGGGAGGCTTCATAGACCTGGGTGACGAAGAGGGCGCGCAGGGACATGGGGGAGGGGATAGCGGAAGGCGAGGGAAACTTCACCTCCCTGTTCGCGAAGGCGAACGGGGAGGACCGGCGGCCCTAGGTCGCCAGGAGGGGGCGAAGGGGTGGTGAAGGTGAAGGTCCGTCAGAGACCGAGTCGCCCCCTCCTGATCGCTGCGCGATCTGTCCTCCCCGTCGGCCTTCGCCGACGGGGAGATGAAGACACAGCCGCGACGTCTCGCTAAGAACGCGTCATGTTCAAGTCCGTCCTTGTCGCCAACCGCGGCGAAATCGCCTGTCGCGTCTTCCGTACCGCCAAGCGGATGGGAATACGCACCATCGCCGTCTATTCAGAGGCCGACGCTGACGCCTTGCACGTGCGCGAGGCGGATGAGGTGGTGCTGATCGGGCCGGCGGCGGCGCGCGAGTCCTATCTGGACGGGGCCAAGGTGCTGGCGGCGGCGAAGGCGACGGGGGCGGAGGCGATCCATCCCGGCTATGGCTTCCTGAGCGAGAACGCGGATTTTGCGGAAGCGGTGGCGGCTGCGGGGCTGATCTGGATCGGGCCCGACCCCGCCTCGATCCGGGCCATGGGGCTGAAGGACGCGGCCAAGGAGCTGATGATCCAGGCCGGGGTGCCGGTGACGCCGGGCTATCTGGGCGCGGACCAGTCGGAAGCGACGCTGACGGCCGAGGCGGCCCGGATCGGCTATCCGGTGCTGATCAAGGCGGTGGCGGGCGGCGGCGGCAAGGGCATGAAACGGGTCGATGATCCGGCCGATTTCGCCGCAGGCCTGGCTAGCGCCAAGCGCGAGGGGGCGGCGGCCTTCGGGGACGACCGGGTGCTGATCGAACGCTACATCACCCGCCCGCGCCATATCGAGGTCCAGGTGTTTGGCGACCGGCACGGGGATGTGGTCCACCTGTACGAGCGTGACTGTTCCCTGCAACGCCGCCACCAGAAGGTGATCGAAGAGGCGCCGGCGCCGGGCATGAGCGAGGCCGTGCGGGCCGCCGTGACGGGCGCGGCGATCAAGGCGGCCAAGGCGGTCAACTATGTCGGGGCCGGGACCATCGAGTTCATCGCCGACGCCTCGGACGGGCTGAAGGCGGACGGCGTCTGGTTCATGGAGATGAACACCCGGCTTCAGGTCGAGCATCCGGTGACGGAAAGCGTGACCGGCGTCGATCTGGTCGAATGGCAGTTCCGGGTGGCGGCGGGCGAGCCTCTGCCGCTGAAACAGGACGAGATCAAGCTGAACGGCTGGGCCATGGAAGCGCGCCTCTATGCCGAGGATCCAGCGAACGGGTTTCTGCCGTCGATCGGGCGCCTGGAGCATTTCGTCATGCCGGACGGAATCCGTGTCGATACGGGCGTGGAGCAGGGCGGCGAGGTCAGCCAGTTCTACGATCCGATGATCGCCAAACTGATCGTGCACGAGGACAGCCGCGAGGCGGCGGCGGCGCGACTGGCCGAGGCGGCGGGCGAGGTCGAGGTCTGGCCGGTCAAGACCAATGCAGGCTTCCTGAAACGCTGCCTGGACCATCCGCGCTTTGTGGCGGGCGACGTGGACACGGGCTTTATCGCGGCGGAGGAGGCGGCGTTGCAGCGGTCGAAACCCGAAGACGACCTCATGTTGGCGTCAGCTTTGGGTTGGAAGCATGAGGCCTTCATGGAGGCCGCCTATGAAGGAGAAGTCTGGGGTAGTTCGCCCGACCACCTCTTCGGTTTTCGAATGAATGCTGAGACGCGGCCCGCCCGTTTTGTCGTTGACCAGAACGGGCGCCAGCGTTTCGCCGAGATTTCGGTGGTGCGAAGCAAGCGGGATTGGGAGTTCGAATACCAAGTGGATGGCGAGCCGCTCGACTATGGCGATTCGGCTGAATCGGATGGTTTGCCGACAACTTATGGCGACAACCCAATTTACGTCTTCTTGAATGGTGACGTCGGCGTGTTCGACTTCTCGCCCCAGAAGCACGGCGTTTCGTCCGGAACCGTCTCAGACGGCTCTCTTCGCGCCCCCATGCCGGGCAAGGTGGTCGCCGCCCCGGTCAAGGCCGGCGACGCTGTGACCAAGGGCCAGCCGGTTGTCGTGCTTGAGGCGATGAAGATGGAGCACGCGCTGACGGCGCCCTTCGACGGGGTGGTCGAAAGCGTCGCAAGCGTCGGGGATCAGGTCGTGGAGGCGGCCGTTCTGGCAGTGGTGATGGCGTCGGATTAAAGCCCGATGCCGCCGATGGGCCGCGTCTGGATCGAGTCATCCATCTTGGCCATCAGGCCGTAGATGGGGCGCCAGGCGCCGCTTTCGCGGAGGCCTTCACTCCACGACTGATGGGTCGGCTGATCGACCCAGACCTCCGTGACCCACAGGATATCGGGGTCGCCCAGATCGTGCGCGACAATATAGGAATGACAGCCGTGCTTCCTGACGGCGGGATCCGTCAGCAGAAGCGCGAGTTCGTCGCGGCGGCCCGGATACGACGTCAGGCGCGTGATCAATCCATACATACTGGTTCCGTGCGTCCGGTGGGAGCGACGCGCGCGATCATGGATAGCGCTCACAGAGTTAAAGAATCTGGCCAATGCGACTAAGGGCGATTACGTGGGCGCCATGTCGCTTCACATGATCAAACTGGGCGTCGGCGTGCCGGACGTCGAATGGCTGGAGGCCCGCGCCGCCAAGGGCGGGCCCCTGATCGTCCACACCCGCATGACGCCGAAGCGTGCGCCGGAAATCGAGGACGGCGGGTCGCTGTACTGGGTGGTGAAGGGGACGATCGTCTGCCGGCAGCCCGTGCTGGACATCGCCACCCTGGGCGAGGGCCAGCAGAGCCGGTGCGAGATCACCCTGGCGCCACAGGTGATCCGCACCGCCCCGATGGCGCGGCGGCCGTTCCAGGGATGGCGCTATTTCGAGCCGAAGGATGCGCCGGTCGATCTGACCGACCTCGACGCGGGCGAGGCGCCGGAGGAACTGGTGCGGCAGCTTCGAGAACTGGGCGCCTGGTAGCCCAAACCCCCAAAGTTTTTGGGAGTTGACCCGGACCCGCGCCCATGGCCTGTGCCGCCTCCGATGATCGCGCTCAGCCCCCAGACCCGCACCGCCTTCCACGACCTGCTGCACCTGGCCTGGCCGGTGATCCTGGCGCGGATCGGCATCATGACCATGGGTCTGACCGACGCCATAGTGGTGGGGAATTTCTCCAGCCGCGAACTGGCCTTCCACTCCCTGGCCTGGGCGCCGACCTCCATCGTCGTGACCACGGCGGTCGGCCTGATGCTGGGCGTCCAGGTGATGACCGCCCGGATGCTGGGAGAGGGGCGGCGGCACGCGGTCGGGGCGGTGCTGCGCCGGGGCCTGACCTATTCGCTGCAGATCGGCGTGGTGTCGATGATCGCCTTGATCGTGGTCGGACCCTGGGGCCTCAGCCGCCTGGGGCTGGAGGACGGTCTGGCCGAAGGGGCGAGCCCAGCCTTGATCGTCTTCGCCCTGTCCATGCCCTTCTATCTGATTTCGGTGACGGGCCAGTTCTTCTTGGAAGCGCTGGGGCGGCCCAAGCCCGGCATGGTGGCCATGTGGATCGCCAACGGGGTCAATCTGGCCTTGAACCTGCTGCTGGTGCCCGATCTTTTGGGCATCGGCTTCGACGGCGCCTTCGCCTCGGCCTGGGCGACGTTCGGGGCGCGGGCGGCGCTGGCGATCTTCCTGGTGGTCTATATCCTGCGCCTGCCCGAGGCGCGGTCGCTGGGGATCTTCGACAAGCCCGAGCGCGATCCCAAGGCCGCGCGTGAACAGGTCAAGGTCGGCCTGGGCGCCGGCGCCTCCTATTTCATCGAGGTCGGGGCCTTTTCGGGCTTCACCTTCTTCGCCGGCCAGATCGGCACGGCGGAGACGGCCGCCTGGGCGGTGGTGCTGAACGTCTCGGCCATCGTCTTCATGCTGCCCATGGGCCTGTCGTCGGCGACGGCGGTGCTGGTGGGCCGCAGCTATGGCGCCGGCGATGGGCGAGGGGTCTTGCGGGCGGGGCTGGTCGGGCTGGGGGTCGTGACGGCCCTGACGCTGGTGGTCGCTCTGCTCGTCTGGCCGAGTGCGCATCTGATCGTCGGGGCCTACAATCGCGACCCGGCATTGCTGGCCATCGCGGCACCGGCCCTGGTGCTGGCGACGCTGTTCTTCGTGGCGGACGGGATTCAGGTCGTGGCGGCCCAGGCGAACCGGGCGGCGGGCGATGTCTGGTGGCCCACCATCATGCATTTCGCCGCCTATGGGGCGGTGATGATGCCGCTGGGCTGGGTGCTGGCGCACCGGATGGGCATCGACGGCCTGGTCTGGGCGGTGGTGATCGCCAGCTTGGCCTCGTCCACCCTGCTGACCGGCCGGTTCGTACGGGTGGCGCGGCGGATGGCACCGGCCGTCTGAGTTCGGCGGTTCAGGACTGGGAAGGGGGCTGACCGTTCCGCCCCGTCTATAAGCAGAAGTTTCGCAAGCCAGTGCAAAAGGACATCGTCCGCAACCACAATGAGGGGCCTGTTAGGTCGCCGTAGCTGGTTTGCTCGCCGTAGGCCGCTTTAGCGCCGGGCCACTTGGTCATGTGAGAAAGTACAGCTTCGAGTGCGGTTGCCTCTTTCTCGGTCAGCCGCCTCTCGCGAGGCCATGCTGGAGCTGTAACTAGCGGCCATAGTTCGATTTCGCTGCCGTCTTCGATCTGGAGGGGAAACCTAACCCCGTCGCGATAGACAGCAGAAATGAGAAGCTCACCTAGACCCCACACAATAACGCCGACGTTCGACCTAGCCGGGCGCAATCCTGCGACGTTTGAAAGTGTTGCGCGGTCGATTCCTAAGGAATTGGTCCAGCGCCCCTGTCCGCAGCGGAAGAGAGCGATTTCCAGATTGGCGGGCACCTCAACGAGGCTGTGTTCAAACGATCGCGCGGCGGCCAGCGCGGCGTGAAATCTGCTTATCTCAGAGCGTTTAAAAAAATGCTCAGTTGACCGGAATTGGTCAATAATCATCGCCTTCATCGTTACCCAACGCGTAAGGACTGCAGCGTTGGCGGCCGAGAGATTGGTCTCTTTTCCTAAGATCATAGAGCGGACAAGGGGCTTTGCAGCTTCCTCGAGGCGGCTCATCCACTCATTGTTGCAGGAAGCGCAGACGACCTTTGCCTTGTCCGAGGTGATGCTGCCTTGCTGGCTCTTGACCGATGCAATGGTGGGGTCGCTGCCCCAAACTCTATTGAGAGTTACGTAGTCACGGCCAGAAGATCGAGGCAGTATGTCGCTCGCCCAGTCCGGCCAGATGTGTTCACCGCTGAGGTTGCCACCGCCGCAGAAACAGCACGTCCTTGCCTTTTTGCTCATGCACCCCTCCTAGACAATCATAAAACACATTGTGGCTAGTTTGGGTAGCGTCCCGGGCCGCTGCACAGGTGTCTCAAGTGCCTGGACATGCATTGCAAATGCCTGGCTCGAAGCCTCGAGCGGATGTTCTGTACTATGCTTTTTAGTCATCTCCCCTCTCCCTCTGGCCAGAGGGACGGGGTTCGAGATAGCCAGTTTGCCGAGTAGTTTCCTCTCTTCACCCCCACCCCAACACCCCGACAGGTGACGACCCCGCTTCGTCCCTCTATATCCCTGCGCTTCCCCGAACTCCTGGACGATCATGGCCCGCATCCTCATCACCTCGGCGCTGCCCTACATCAACGGCATCAAGCACCTGGGGAATCTGGCGGGCTCGATGTTGCCGGCCGACGTCTGGGCCCGGTTCAAGCGCGCCCAGGGTCATGAGGTCCTCTACATCTGCGCCACCGACGAGCACGGCACTCCGGCTGAGCTGGCGGCCGCCGCCGCCGGTCAGGACGTTCGCACCTATTGCGACGAGCAGCATGAGATCCAGAAGGCGGCGGGCCAAGCGTTCGGCCTCAGCTACGACTGGTTCGGCCGGTCGTCGAATCCGCAGAACCACCGCCTGACCCAGCATTTCGCCGAGGCCCTGGAGAAGAACGGCCTGATCGAGGAGCGGGTGGATCGGATGATCTATTCGATCGACGACGCCCGCTTCCTGCCCGACCGCTATGTCGAGGGCACCTGCCCCCACTGCGGTCATGTCGGCGCGCGCGGCGACCAGTGCGACAACTGCGGCCGCCTGCTGGACCCGACCGACCTGATCGATCCCTATTCATCGGTGTCAGGCTCCAAGAACCTGGAGGTGCGCGACACGCGTCACCTCTATCTGTTGCAGACCACGATCGAGCCTCAGATCCGCGCCTGGGTGGACGGCAAGACCGGCTGGCAGGTGCTGGCCAAGTCCATCGCCTACAAGCATCTGGACGAGGGGCTGATCGACCGGGGCATCACGCGCGATCTGGCCTGGGGCGTGCCGGTGCTGAAGGACGGCTTCCCGCGCCCCGGCATGGAGGACAAGGTCTTCTACGTCTGGTTCGACGCCCCCATCGAATATATCGCCGCGACCGAGGAATGGGCCGAGGCGACCGGTGGGTCGTGGCGTGACTGGTGGCGTCTGGACGAGGGGGCCGAGGACGTCCGCTATGTCCAGTTCATGGGCAAGGACAATGTCGCCTTCCACACCGTCAGCTTCCCCGCGACCATCATCGGTTCGGGCGAGCCGTGGAAGACGGTGGACCAGCTGAAGGCCTTCAACTGGCTGAACTGGTACGGTGGGAAATTCTCGACCAGCCAGAAGCGCGGGGTCTTCATGGACCAGGCGCTGGAACTGCTGCCGGCCGACTACTGGCGCTGGCGCCTGACCGCCTATGGGCCGGAACACGCGGACTCGGCCTTCACCTGGGAGGATTTCCAGGCCTCGACCAACAAGGACCTGGCCGATGTGCTGGGGAATTTCGTCAACCGGATCGTCAAATTCGCCGAGTCCAAGTTCGACGGCGTCGTGCCCGAGGGCGGCGAGGCCGGTCCGGTCGAGATCCAGCTGGAGGCCGATATCAAGGCGGGCGTCGCCGAGGCGACCGAACAGTTCGAGGCCATGGAGTTCAGGAAGGCGGCCCAGGCCCTGCGCGCCGTCTGGGTGCTGGGCAACGAATATCTTCAGGTCGCCGCGCCCTGGACCGCGTTGAAGACCGACCGCGACCGCGCGGCCGTCGGCGTACGGACGGGGCTGAATCTGGTGGCCCTGTTCGCCCGTCTGGCGGCGCCGATCCTGCCGTTCTCGGCCGAGAAGATCGCGGCGTCGGTCGGATCGACCGACCTGAGTTGGCCCGGGGCTGACGAGGATGTGCTGAACAGCCTAGCCGTCGGTCAGGCTGTGGCGGCCCAGGGCGTGTTGTTCGCCAAGATCGAGGACGCCCAGGTGGCTGAATGGTCCGAACGCTTCGGCGGGGCGGACTAAGCCGAACGCCCGTTTCCGCCCTGAAGGCGGGGACAACGGATTTATCTCTACGCTTGGTGCGAGCGCCCAGGGCGCAGCGCAAAGCCGCGCCCGGTCAGGCGTCGTCTCGCGTGCAGAAATGGTCGTACAGCACGGCCATGATCTGGATCGTCGCGGGATGGGCGATGAAATAGGTCAGGGTGCGGTGGTCGCGGCGAAAATTCACGACCCCCTCGTCCTTCAGCTTGGACAGATGCTGCGACATGGAGGCGGGAGCCACGCCCGTTTCGGCGATCAGGGCCGAGACGTTCCGCTCGCCCTGGGCCAGGGCGCACAGGATCAGCAGCCGGTGAGGATTGGCCAGACCCTTCAGAAAGGCGGAGGCGTCGTCCACGCGCGGCGGAAGGGCGTCGGACAATTTCGCCGATGTGACGTCTTTACATTCCATATCCATGTCATATCATAAAAACATAAATTGAAAAGGAGGCTGTCATGGCCAAGGACTATGCGGCGCTGACACGCGACATCTCGACCTACATCGGCGAACTGCGCCGGCTGCAGCCGGGGCCGATGCAGGCCTTTTCGGAACTGGCGAAGTCGGCGACCGCCGACGGCGCGCTGGACAAGAAGACCAAGGAACTGATCGCCCTGTCCATCGGGGTGACGCAGCGGTGCGACGGCTGCATCGGCTTTCACGCCAAGGCGCTGAAGGATCTGGGAGCCACGCGCGACGAGATCGCCGAGGCCATGGCGATGTGCGTCTATATGGGCGGCGGGCCGGCCCTGATGTACGCGGCCGACGCGCTGAGGGCGTTCGACCAGTATTCCGAAGCGGCCTAGGCCTCGACTATGGGCAGGCCGGCGGCATGCCAGGCCTGAATGCCGCCTGTGAGGTTGAACAACGGCTGGCCGTCTGGTCCGGTCGGGCCGACAAAGGCGCAGACCTGATGGCTGCGGCCGCCTTTCAGGCACATGACGATGATCTTGCGATCGGCCGGCAGATCCAGCGCCTCCCAGGCCGCCGGCATCTGGCTGAGCGGAGCCAGGATCGCACCGTCGACGCGGGCGGCGGCGAACTCATCCGTTTCGCGCACATCAATCAAAACGGCCTCGCCCGATTGCAGCCAGACGGCGGCTTCCTCGACCGTGACTGTCGCAACCGTCATGCTGCGGGCGCCGTGGGCTCGGCCGGCGCCGGAGCCGGGCTGTCCTCTGTCCGCTTCTGGCCGAGATGCTTGGCGGCTTCCTCGGGGCTGATCTCGATGAAGGCCGGGGCCGAGGCGTTGAACTCATCCATATTGCCGGTGCGGACCACCACCTGACGGGCGCCGTCCCAGATCATGTGCAGGGCGACATACAGGACCACGACCAGGCCGACATAGCCGATCCAGCGGTAACGGTGCAGCAGCTTGGCGATATAGGTGGCGGCGAGACCCATCAGGGCGATCGACAGGATCAGGCCGAAGACCATGATCCACGGGTGGTCGTGGGCGGCGCCGGCGACGGCCAGCACATTGTCCAGCGACATGGTGATGTCGGCGATCATGATCTGGAGCAGGGCTGCGCCGAACGACTTGCGCTTGATTCCCAGTTCCTCGGGCGAGGGGCCGGAGCCGTGCTCGATGCTCAGGGCCAATTCGAGTTCCTTCTCGGCCTCGGCCTGGTCGTGGGTGCGCTGTTCCTGCAACTCGCGCCACATCTTCCAGCAGACCCACAGCAGCAGCAGGCCGCCGGCCAGCAGCAGGCCGACCAGAGCCAGCAGCTGGACCGTGATCAGGGCGAAGCCGATCCGCATGACGACAGCGGCGGCCAGACCGATCAGAATGGCCTTCTTGCGCTGTTCCTGGGGCAGGGCGGCGGCGGCGAGACCCACCGCGACGGCGTTGTCGCCGGCCAGCACCAGATCCATCAGCAGGACCTGACCGAGCGCGGTGGCCTGACTGGCGAGTTCGGGAGAAGAAAGGAATTCCATGTCCGCTCCTTAGCGCCGGTGCGGCCTTCTGTCAGCCGCGTTGCGCGCGCGCCGCTTCATAAAGTGCGACGGCGGCGGCGTTGGACACGTTCAGGCTTTCGAATCCGCCCGGCATGGGGATCTTGGCCAGGACGTCGCAGTGTTCGGCGACCAGTCGCCGGATGCCGTCGCCCTCGGATCCCATGACCAGAACGGTCGGCTGGCGGTCCAAGGCCTCCTCAAGCGTCTGTTCGCCCGTTCCGTCCAGACCGACGGCGCGCCAGCCCAGATCCGCCAGCCGTTCCAATGCGCGCGACAGATTCGTCACCCGGGCGTGGGGCAGGCGTTCGGTGGCGCCGACGGCGGCCTTGGCCAGAGCGCCGGCAAGGGCGGGGGCGTGGCGGTCCTGAACGATGATTCCCCGCGCGCCGAAGGCCAGGGCCGAACGGAAGATGGCGCCGACGTTCTGAGGATCCGTCAGCTGGTCCAGCATGACGATGACGCCCTGGGCCGGTTCAGCCAACTCTTCCAACGATACGCCTTCCAGCGGCTGGACCTTGAAGGCGAGCCCCTGGTGGACGGCGCCGGCGGGCAGCATTCGGGTCAGGGCCTGAACCTCGACCACCTCGATCTTGTGCCCATGGGCCAGTTTGCCCTCTTCGATCTCTGCGGCGCGCTCGGGCGTGGCCAACAGCCGACCCATGCCGCGACGCGCGGGATTCGCCAGGGCGGCGAGAACCGGGTGACGGCCCCACAGAAAATTATCGGCGTCCACCTTGCCGCGATCGCCGGAACGCGGCGCTCGAGGCGCTTCTTCGCGGCCGGAAAACCCTTGCGCCATGGGCTTTTGGCCCTTTTCGCGCGGGCCGGGAGACCGGTTTCCGAAGACCGGTTTTTTACCGCTTTTACGGTCGTTGCGTTCTGTTTTCGACGACACTATAAGACGCCCTCCGATTTGGAGCCCCAAGGGCTTTCGGGTCTGGGCGCCCCCTCTATCCTAGAGGAGGCGACAAGCCGAAGGCTTTTGTTTCGTCCCGCTTGATTAAGGGCGGAACGAGGGGTCCATCGGTTCGACAAGGCGCGCTGGGGGAATGTCCCGAGTGGCAAAGGGGGGGGACTGTAAATCCCCTGCGTAAGCTTCGAAGGTTCGAGTCCTTCTTCCCCCACCACGCGCCTTATCGGATACGATGGATCAGGACGACGGAGAGGAACCGGCTGCGGCGTTCCCAAAGAACTTCCGCAGTCTCCGCGCGGGTATAGCACAATGGTAGTGCAGCAGCCTTCCAAGCTGAGGATGTCGGTTCGATCCCGTCTACCCGCTCCAGGTTTTTTGATCAGCATCGCGCCCCTCAACCCGGGCCATCAGGAGTTTGGCCATGGCCAAGGAAAAGTTCGAACGCACGAAGCCGCACTGCAACATCGGCACGATTGGTCACGTTGACCACGGCAAGACGACGCTGACGGCGGCGATCACGATGACGCTGGCCAAGGCCGGCGGCGCCAAGGCGATGGCCTATGCGGACATCGACGCTGCGCCGGAAGAAAAGGCGCGCGGCATCACGATCAACACGGCGCACGTTGAGTATGAGACGGCCAACCGTCACTACGCCCACGTCGACTGCCCCGGCCACGCCGACTATGTGAAGAACATGATCACCGGCGCGGCGCAGATGGACGGCGCGATCCTGGTGGTTTCGGCCGCTGACGGCCCGATGCCGCAGACCCGCGAGCACATCCTGCTGGCCCGTCAGGTCGGCGTGCCGGCCCTGGTGGTCTTCATGAACAAGGTCGATCTGGTCGACGACGAAGAACTGCTCGAGCTGGTCGAGATGGAAGTGCGCGAACTGCTCTCGTCGTACCAGTTCCCGGGCGACGATATTCCGATCACCAAGGGTTCGGCCAAGGCCGCGACCGACGGCGTGAACCCGGAAATCGGCGAACAGCGCGTTCTGGCCCTGATGGAAACCGTCGACGCCTACATCCCGCAGCCGGAACGTCCGGTCGACCTGCCCTTCCTGATGCCGGTCGAAGACGTCTTCTCGATCTCGGGCCGCGGCACCGTGGTCACGGGCCGCGTCGAAAAGGGTATCGTCAAGGTCGGTGAAGAAGTCGAGATCGTCGGCATCCGTCCGGTCCAGAAGACGACCTGCACCGGCGTCGAAATGTTCCGCAAGCTGCTGGACCAGGGTCAAGCGGGCGACAACGTCGGCGTTCTGCTGCGCGGCACCAAGCGTGAAGACGTCGAGCGCGGTCAGGTTCTGTGCAAGCCGGGTTCGATCACCCCGCACACCAAGTTCCTGGCTGAAGCCTACATCCTGACCAAGGAAGAGGGCGGCCGTCACACCCCGTTCTTCACCAACTATCGCCCGCAGTTCTACTTCCGCACGACCGACGTGACCGGCATCGTGCAGCTGAAGGAAGGCGTCGAGATGATCATGCCCGGCGACAACGCCGAGCTGAACGTCGAACTGATCACCCCGATCGCCATGGACCAGGGCCTGCGCTTCGCCATCCGTGAAGGCGGCCGCACCGTCGGCGCCGGCGTCGTCGCCAAGATCATCGAGTAATCATTCTTTTGGCCTAACGCGCTCACGCGCTGCTTGAGGCCAGACGGATGTAGTCGTCGCGTAACAGAACGGCCCCCGGAGAAATCCGGGGGCCGTTTTGCTTTGGGGCATAGGACGAAAGGTCCGGGCCCGGCGGCTTGCATTCGGCGCGGCGCGGGTCGATCTGGGGGCGGTGATGTCTTCCCCTACCATCGTGATCGTGGGCGCCGGCGTGCTGGGCCTGAGTACGGCGTTCGAGCTGAAGCGGCGTGGCCATGCGGTGAGCGTGATCGACCCCGGCGGGCCCAACGCCTCGCGGGTGGCGGCGGGCATGGTGGCCCCGGCGATGGAGGCGGCGATCGACGATGTGTCGCCCGATCGGGCCGCCCTGTTTCGCGCCGGCCGGGACCTGTGGCCTGGCTTCGCCGTCGCCTCGGGCGTGGCCCTGAAGCAGGGCCCTGCGGAGTGGCGCGGCGGGGACGTGGACGCCATAGAGGCGCGGCTGCAGGCCCTGGGGTTCGCGGCCTGGCGCGACGGGGATCGCGTGATCACGGACGAAGATCTTCAGATCGAGCCGGAACAGGCGATGGGCGCCCTGTCCGCCGCTCTGGGCGACGCAGTTGTCGAAGGGCGCGCCACCGGGCTGCTCCGAGAGGCGGACGGTTGGCGGGTCGAGGTGGACGGTCTGCCTTTGACGGCGTCGGCGGTCGTTCTGGCGACCGGGACGGAGGCGTTCATTCCTGGGACGCCCGAGGCGACGCGCGCCCTGGTCGAAAGCGTTCAGCCGATTCGCGGCCAGATCGGCACGGCGCTCCGAGCCCTGACGCCGTGTGTCGCGCGGGGGCCGGGGGCCTATGTGGCGCCGATGACCAGCGGGACCGTGATCGGGGCGACGATGGAGCCGGGGCGGCGCGACACGGCGCCCGACGCGGCCGTCGGCGAGCGGTTGGTCGAGGCGGCGTGGAGGGTGCTGGGGCGGGCCCCTGAACCCCTGACTATCGAATGGCGCGCCGGGGTGCGCGGCGCCTCGGCGGACGGTCTGCCGATGGCCGGGGCGGCGCCGGACGGGGAGGGGCTGTTCCTGGCCCTGGCGCCCCGTCGCAACGGCTGGCTGCTGGGGCCGCTGGTCGCCGGCGTGGTCGCCGATGCGATCGAGGGGCGGGCGCCGTCGCCGCAAGCCCGCGCCCTCGATCCTCGACGCTTCTAATCCGCCATGGCGAAGCGGACGGTGAAGTTGACCGTCGCCCCGTCTACCGCGCGGCCGTCGACCGTGCGGGGGTTCATGCGGAAGTCGCGCGTCAGGCTCATCGCCGCGCGGCCAAAGCCTTGGCCCCGGGGTGTTTCATCGGCGACGCGGCAGGCGGTCAGGCCGCCGTCGATGCGCACGGTGCAGGACAGGTTGGCCGCGCCGGACAGGCCGTCTTCGACCGCTCGGCCGGGATACGCCCGCGCCATTTGCGCGGCCGAGGGCCGGCTGGCCCAGGTCGGATTGTTGATGACCGAGACGGCGCGGATCGGCGGCGTCTCCGTCGGCGCCGTCCCGCCTTCGACGCCTTTCGGAGCCGTGCTGACGATCAGACCCGGCGTCGTCCCGACGACAGGAACATCAGGCGGCGTGAACGGCGAGGCTTCGTTCGTCGGGAAGACGACCGGCGGCTTGTGAGTCGGGGTCTGGGGCGCAGGCGGCGCGGCGGCCTCGACCTTCGGCAGGGGTTTCGGTTTGGGTAGGTCCAGGGTGACAATGGTCGGCGGCGGCTCCGGCGGGGCGGCGTCGGGCGCCGGCAACTGGAACCGCTGATTATAGAGCGCCACCCCCACCCCGATGTGGGCCAGGACGGACAGGCCGATGGCGGCCCACATCCAGCGCGGCAAAGGTTTTCTGTGTTCCCCAAAGTCGATGGGGCTGATTGCGCCGGGGCCTCCGGCGGCACGGATCATCATCTCGACACTCCCTCGTTCACCGCCCCCCGCAGCGCCCGTAACCGAAAGTGAGCGCGCAGGTTGTGGCGACTTTGCGGCGAGGTTTCAGAGCTCGACCAACGTCTCTCCCCAGGTCTGGTTAACGCGGCCGTTAACGATTAACGTTTGATTAACCACGTTCGACGAGGCTTCGCCTGTCATGGGCATCCGAGCGATTCCATCTTCCGGCGGCGTAGAAGCAGCCATCCGGCGCGCCTCGACTGCGGTCGGCGTCGACTATGATTTCCTGGTCAAGACGGCGCGACGCGAGAGCGCGATGAACCCGTCCGCCAAGGCGCCGACCTCTTCGGCGGCGGGCCTGTTTCAGTTCATCGAACAGACCTGGCTGGGCACTGTCAAACAGCACGGGGCCCAGCACGGCTATGGCCAGTACGCCGACCTGATCCAACGAGGATCCGACGGGCGCTGGCGGGTCGAGGGATCGGCGCGCAATGTCGTGCTGGATCTGAGGTTCGACCCTCATGCGGCCTCGACCATGGCGGCTGAACTGACGGCGTCGAACGCCGCCTATCTGCGCGGGCGCACTGGCAAGGAGCCGGGGGCGGGGGATCTTTACGCGGCGCATTTCCTTGGACCGGCGGGCGCGGCCAGTCTGATGAGCGCGATGGACCGCAACCCCGGCGCCAGCGCGGCGAGCCTGTTTCCTGAAGCCGCGCGCGCCAACCGGAGTATCTTCTACAAGAACGGGCGCGCCGCGACGGTCGCCGAGGTCCATGCCAATCTGCAGCGTACAGCTGGCGACGGCGCGCCAGCAGCCGGCCTGGGGGAGGCGCGGTCGACGACGCCGGAGCTCAGCGATCGCGACCAGATGCTGGCGGCGCGCATGGATCGGTTGAAGCAGGAGCAGGGGCTTCTCGCGCTCTTGCTCGGCCAGGATGGAACGGCGGGAGCGGGGTTCGGCGGCGCCTTTTCCCCGACCGGTCGGGAATCGAGCTGACGTGGCGAAAATCGCTCCATGGTAAACCGACCGTTAAGCATGGCAGAGTCATCGTGTCGGCCATGTCCGATTCCCTGACGAGCCGCTCATGACCGCCTACCGCGCCCGCCTGACCGAAGTGGACATTCAACGCCTGGTCAAGGCTGTGGATGACGACGAACGCGCTGAGGCGGCGCACAAGCTGTGCCGCAACATGGATCGGGTCGAGTTGGACGACCGGGAACGCGAGGCGGCGCAGAAGATCGTTCGGCTGCTGGCCAATGATGCTGCGGAACTTGTGCGTCGGGCCATGGTCGTCACCCTCAAGGCGTCGGACCTGATCCCTCATGACGTGGCGAGGCGGCTGGCGGCGGATGTCGACAGCATCGCCCTGCCTTTGATCGGCGCTTCGCCTGTCCTCAGCGACGAGGATCTGATCGAGATCGTTCGCGCAGGATCGAACCTGCGCCAGATCGCCGTCGCCGGTCGGCCGCGGGTTTCACGCGACGTCGCCCAGGTGCTGGCCGACCACGGCGGCGAACAGGCGGTTCGGGTCCTGGCGGCCAATGACAACGCCGATCTGTCGGAGCGCGCTCTGGGCGTCATTGTGGACCGTTTCCCGAACTCGGGAGAGGTCGTTACGGCGGTCGCTTATCGTCAGGTCCTGCCGCTTCACATCACCGAACGCCTGGTCGAGCTGGCCAGCGAGACGGTGCGGGAACATCTGGTGTCGCGTCACGCCGTGGCGCCCGAAACCGCCATTCGCTTGGCGCAATACGCCCGCGAACGGGCCACCGTGGACCTGGTCGAACAGGCCGCGTCCAGCGTGGACCTGCCCAGCTTCATGGCCCAGTTGAACCAGCGCAAGGTGTTGAACGCCTCGCTTTTGCTGCGCGGCCTGGCGCGAGGGCAGATGACCATGTTCGAGCATGGCCTGGCCGAACTGGCCAGCACGCCGCACCACCGGGCCTGGCTTATGGTTCATGACGCGGGCCCGCTGGGGTTGAAGGCCATCTACGACCGGGCCGGTCTGCCGCCGCGCCTGTTCCAGGCGTTCCGGGCGGGTGTGGACACCTGGCGCGCCCTGTCGGCCGAGGGGGTGGATACGGCGAGCGACGCCTTCCGCCAGCGGATGCTGGAACGGTTCATGACCCAGCGGCCGAATGTGCCGCGGGACGATCTGGCCTATCTTATGGATCGTCTGGATCAGGCGCCCGCGCGTGTGACGCGAGTCGCGGCCGATGCCGCCTGATCCTGAGGCCCTCTAGAAGACGAAAGGCCCGCCGGAGGCGGGCCTTTCGGCGCTCTGAATCCTGAAAAAGCTCAACGCGACCTGTGTTCGGCGACCTTGGCTTCAAGCGACTCGGCCAGAACACGACCGGTAGGGTTTTCATCGGTCTTGACCTGGTCGCGGACCACGGCGCGGATGGCGTCGACATGGGCGTCCACCACCACCAGCGGTGCGTCGAGGCGCGCCTCGCCCTTGTCCAGCAGCCGGCATAGAGACCCGGCGATGCGGGTCACGAGCGGATATTCGTAGGTGGTTCCCAGACCTTTCAGGTCATGGGCGCGAAAATAGAGGGCCTCGGCCGTTTCAGACGTCCAGCCCTTGTCGCGGACGTCGGCCTGGGCCTGGTCCAGCTTGACGATCTCGTCCTGCAGCCAGGCCCCGAACTGTGCGGACATGGCCTTCAGGGCTTCCTCCGCCCGGGCGATGGCGTCAGCGTTGATGCCGAAGCCGCCGCCGAGCTTGGGGCGCAGGGCGGGCATAGGGGGAGTGACGGGCGCCGAGTCGCTCATGGCGTTCTCCATAGATTTTGGCGAAGCCTAGCCTCGCCCTCTTAAGAAGGGGTGTAGGGCTCGATGAACGTCAGTTGGCGAACTGCTCGGCCATGACGCGTTCGTCGAACGACCGGCCCGCGTCGAACAGCATGGTCAGGGCCACGTCACGCCGTTCGCGCACTTCGACGCGGGCCACGCGCCGGACCTCGAAATTGTCCGCAGTGGCCGAGACGGGACGTTTGTCGCTCTCGAGCACGTCGAACCGCACCGTCGCGCGGTGCGACAGCAGGGCGCCGCGCCAGCGCCGGGGACGAAAGGCGCTGATCGGCGTCAGCGCCAGTATGCGGGCGTCCAGCGGGATGATCGGGCCGTGGGCCGACAGGTTGTAGGCGGTCGATCCGGCCGGGGTGGCCACCAGGCAGCCGTCGCAAGACAGTTCCTCCAGCCGAACGCGGTCATCGACGGTGATCTTCAGCTTGGCGCTCTGGCGGGTTTGGCGCAGCAAGGACACCTCATTGATCGCAAGACCGGTGTGGACCTCGCCGCTCTCGGTCCAGGCGTCCATCTGCAGCGGATGGATAACCGTGCGCTCGGCGGCGACGATGCGGGCGATCAGATCATCCTCGTCGTAGTCGTTCATCAGAAATCCGACCGAGCCGCGGTTCATGCCGTAAACCGGTGTGCGGCGTCGCAGATTGGCGTGCAGGGTCTCCAGCATCTGTCCGTCGCCGCCCAGGGCGACGATGACGTCGGCCTCCTGCTCCGGCGCCGCGCCATACCGCGCGATCAAGGTTTGGCGCGCCGCCTGGGCTTCCGGACGATCGGAGGCGACGAACGCGAGGAGGGGACTGGGCGGGATCTGGGTCACGTGCGAACGTGAGCCCCAGCTTGGCGGCGAAGTCAAACCGTCGCGGGTCTTTCCATCATCTGCCGGAAAGCTCGGGCCGCTGAGTGACTGTTCATGGGCGTCGAACTCCAGCCGCCGTCGGCGGGCAGGCCCTGGGTCAGCTTGCGGACTTCGGCCAGCAGGGAGGGAAAGACGGCCTTGTCGAGACCGACCGCTACACAGGCGAGATAAAGAGGCTCGGCGGTCGGCGAATGGACGGCGCCCCGGACCTGGGCCGGGGAGAAGTTTCCGAGTTGAGCCAGGGCCTGTTCGAACAGGCCCAGTCGTTGCTCGCGCAAGGCGCGTATCAGCAAGCCGGGGCGAAGCTGGCCGGCGGCCTGCAGTTTGTCGATCAGGCGACGTTCCATCTCCTGGCGCTCGCGGTCCTCCGCGCGGCGACCGACCGGCAGCTCTCGCCAGGCGGCGGAGCGGGCGGCGCTCGCGGCCGCATCGCGGACGGCGGCGTTGAGCAGTCGGTCGTCGATCTCGAACCGTTCGCCGATCGACTGGCGCAGCGCCTGTCCGACCCATTGATATAGTTCGTGAGCCAACGAGTCATCGAGCTTGGGGTGGCGGGTCAGCGGCGCGCGCAGCCCGGCGATGCGCCTTGAATGCTCGACCAGCCGCCGCATCGCGGCCCCGCTGATGTCGGCGCTGCGATTGGAGGCCAGGGCGGTCATGGTGATGGGGTCAGCGCGGTCGACGATGGCGTTCACCACGCCGCCAGACAGATGGGGGCGCCGGGCCACCGCGATCTGATGTTCCAGAGAAGCTTCAACCAGGACGCGGATCAGGGCGGCGTCCTTGAGCAGAGGGCTGGCGGCGATGACCGGGGCTGCGATGTCAATCTCGTCCAGCGCCAGCATTTCGATGAGGTCCACGGGCGCCCAGTCGGCGCCGGCGAGGCGTTCCGCCAGCTGTTGGCGAATCTCATGCGCGGCCTGTGTGGCCAGGGTCAGGAAAATCTCGCCGAGAGCGGCCGGAAGAGGCGTAGCGGGCGGCGCGGCCTCGCACAGGCCGATAACCCCGATCAGAAGACGATGGCGATCTTCCGGGGCCTTGCTGCGCGCGAGCTCGATCAGATTTAGCGCGGAAACATCTGCCCCGACTCGGGAAGACGTCCTCAATTGAACGACAGCGGACACGGCGACTCCCGGACGCGGAAAACCCACGCGCAAAGCTTAAAGGCGACGACGTGAAGACGCGGTTAACGAACTCTGAAGCGCGAAGGTTAACATCGGTGCGGCCGGGCCCCTGACCGCTTGACGGGAAGCCAGGGCGGGAGGACGGTCGGGCAAAGCCCAGCAGAGGCCTTTTGACAGCTAGGAGGAACCCATGGCCGACGGCGCCATTCCCGCGTTGAAATCCCGCGTGTCCGAGGCCGAGTGGCAGGTGCGGGTCGAACTCGCCGCCCTTTATCGTCTGGTCGCCTTGAACGGGTGGGACGATATGATCTTCACCCACATCTCCGCCCGCGTGCCGGGCCCCGAACATCATTTCCTGATCAATCCCTACGGCTATTATTTTGACGAGATCACCGCCTCGTCCCTGGTCAAGGTCGATCTGGAGGGAAACATCGTCCAGGAGACCGAAAACTTCATCAATCCAGCCGGTTTCACCATCCATTCCGCCGTTCACGCCGCACGGGAGGATGCGAAATTCGTCATCCATCTGCACACGGTGAACGGGGTCGGCGTGGCCGCCCAGCAGCACGGATTGCTGCCGATCAGTCAGAACGCGTGTTTACTACAGCATCAGGTTGCGTATCATGGGTATGAGGGGTTGGCCCTGAACCATGACGAGCGCGAACGTCTGGTCGCCGATCTGGGTGACAAGCCGCTGATGCTGTTGAGAAATCACGGCACGCTCGCGGTCGGGGAAACGGCGGCTCAGGCATGGATCGGCATCTTCTTCCTGGAGAGAGCCTGCGCTCAGCAGGTCGCCGCCCTTTCTGGCGGACGCGAGCATGTGCTGATCGCGCCCGACGAGGCCCAGGCCGAGACGAAGGCGCAGGGACGGGGCATCGGCTTCATCTCGGCCTTGGCCTGGCCCGGCGCCCTGCGTCAGTTGGATCGCAAGTCGCCTGGCTACGACGCCTGAGCGCAGCCTTGGCCGTTCTGGTCGCCGGCCAGGCCGGTCCTGCATCCGCCGGAGCCTGGACCCTGCCCAGGGGCCAGGGCCAGGCGATCGTCAAATATGAGGATATGCGGGGCGACACCGGCTTCGACCCCTCCGGCCAGGAACTGCCCTTGCCGGGCGATCGCACGGACGCGGCCCTGGGCCTGTTCGCCGAATACGGCCTGACGGATCGTGCGACCCTGCAGTTGAAGGCGGACTGGCAGGATGGCGGCGACGCCTTCGTGAACTACGAGGGACGGGGGCCGGTCGAAGTCGGAGCAACCTGGCAGGTCTGGCGGGACGATCGCAACGCCGTCAGCCTCTACGGCGGATACGCCTGGGCGGGCGAGGGCCGCAACGCCGGCTATGCCGCCCCGGGCGTCGGCGAACATGACTGGGAAGTGCGGCTGTCGGCGGGACGCTCCCTCGGCGCAATGGGCGCGCGATGGGGGATGGACCAGTCTTTCGTCGAGATCCAGGCGGCGCGTCGCCTGCGCGACGGCCTGCCCCATGAAACCCGCATCGATGCCAGTCTCGGCGCGCGGGTCGACGGGCGCTGGCTGCTGCTGGGACAGGCCTTCGGCGGCGCTGCGGACGGCGGCGCCCGCTGGCTTTCCGTCGAAGGCTCGATGGTCCGTGATTTCGGCCGCTGGAGCTTCCAGGCCGGCTGGCGCCAAACGGTCGCCGGACGGGAGACGCCGATCGTCCAGGGGCCGGTTGTGGCGATCTGGCGCAGATTTTAATGCAAACCTCCGTGACGGAATTCGATATCGACAGCGTTACCGATAGGTAAGGTTGCACGCGGGATAGAAGCCGCTAAGCGTGCGTTTCCTCAAGATCGAAAGTCCGTCGCGTGAAACGCCACTTCTTCCTTGTCGCCGCAGCCGTATTGCTGGGGCTCATGGTTCTCGCCGCTATCCTGAAGGTCGCGTTCGCCGATGACGACGCGGGCGCCGGGCAAGGGGCCGGGCGCAGGGGCGGTCAGCAGGTGTCCCAGGCGACGGTGTCCCAGCGACAATTCTCCGACCAGATTCGCGTGCTGGGCGTCGCCCGGGGCCAGAGGTCCGTGAACATCACCTCGTCCACCACCGAACTGATCACCCGTGTTCTGTTCACGGACGGTCAGACCGTGTCGGCGGGTGCGCCCCTGGTCGAGCTGCAGGCGCGCGAAGAGGACGCCGCCATCATCGAGGCGCGCGCCAATGTCGCCCAGGCGCAGCGCGAATACGACCGCTACAAGGCCCTGGCGGACCGGGGCGTGGCCCCACGGGTGTTGCTGGAACAGGCCGAGACGGCGCTGGAGACGGCGCGCGCGTCGCTGGAGGCGGCCCAGGCCCGTCGCGGCGATCGGGTCATCCGCGCGCCCTTCGCTGGAACCCTGGGTCTGACGACGGTGACGGCGGGCACGCTGATCAATCCGGGAGCCGTGATCGCCACCCTCGACGACACCTCGACCATCCGCGTCGACTTCCCCCTGCCTGAACGCTACCTCAGCGTGTTGAGAGCCGGAGCGCCGATCACTGCGACGGCCGACGCCTATGGCGACACCCCGTTCCAGGGGCGGATCGCCCTGATCGACACCCGCGTCAACGAGACCACGCGCGCCGCCACAGCCCGCGCCGAATTCCCCAATCCCGGCGGGCGTATCCGTCCGGGCATGTTGCTGCGCGTCGCCGTCCAGCAGGGGCAGCGCCAGGCCCCGGCCGCGCCCGAGTCCGCCGTCCAGTACGAGGGCGCGGGCGCCTTCGTCTACAGGATCGCCGCCGGCGCCGACGGCTCGACCGCTCAGCGGGTCGAGGTGACGACCGGCGCCGTCGAGAACGGCTTCGTCGAAATTCTGTCCGGCGTGGAAGTCGGCGAACACATCGTCGGCTCCGGCCTGAACCGCATCCAGCCGGGCGCTCCGATCAGCGTCCCGGCCGCTCGACGCCAGGGGGGCGCGGCCAAATGATGCTGTCCGATGTCTCGGTCCGGCGGCCGGTCTTCGCAGCGGTCGCCGCCATCGTCCTGTGCGTGATCGGCGCCGCCGCCTTCTTCTTCCTTCCGGTGCGCGAACTGCCGGACGTCGATCCGCCGATCGTCTCGATCAACACCAGCTACGCCGGCGCCTCGGCCGAGGTGATCGAGAGCCGGATCACCGAGCCGATCGAGCAGCAGGTCGCCGGCATCCAGGGCATCGAGCGGATCAATTCCGTCAGCCGCGACGGCCGCTCGAACGTTAACATCGAGTTCTCGCTCGACCGCAATATCGACGACGCGGCCAATGACGTGCGCGACCGGGTCAGCCGTGTCGTCGGGAACCTGCCCGATCAGGCGGACCCGCCGGAGGTGGCCAAGGCCGATTCCGACAGCCAGCCGATCATCATCGTCTTCCTGCGCTCGACGACGATGAACCGGCTGCAGCTGACCGATTACGCGGACCGTTATCTGGTCGACCGGATGGCGACCGTCCCCGGCGTGGCCCAGGTCAACATCTACGGCGAGCAGCGCTATTCGATGCGGATCTGGCTGGACCCGGCCGCCTTGGCGGCGCGAGGCCTGACCGTGACCGACGTAGAGACGGCTCTGACCAACCAGAACGTCGAACTGCCGGCCGGCTCGCTGGAATCGACGGACAAGGACTACACCGTCCGCGTCGCCCGCACCTACGCCCGTCCCGAGGACTTCCGTCAGCTGCCCATCGGTACACGGGGATCGGCCTCGACCTCCGCAACCGTGGCGACCGGCACGGGAAGCGGCTCCTCGGCCATCATCCAGGGCCAGCCGACCTATGTGACGCGGCTGGGAGACGTCGCCAGGGTCGAGGAGGCGCCCGAGGAGGATCGCCGGCTGTTCCGGGGCAACAGTTTGGACCAGATCGGCCTGGCCGTGACCCGCCAGGCCCAGTCCAACGACCTGGCCATTTCCGACGGCGTCCATGCGATGATCGAAGAGATTCAACCCACCCTGCCGCCGGGCGTGACGCTGGAGGTCGGATCCGACAATTCGGTCTTCACCTCGCACGCCATCGACGAGGTCTGGATCACCATCGGCATCTCCATGGCCCTGGTGGCCCTGGTCAATTTCATCTTCCTGGGCAGTCTGCGCGCGGCGCTGATCCCGTCGATCGTGGCGCCCATCTGCCTGCTGGCGACCTTCATCGTCCTGGCGCCCCTGGGATTTTCGCTGAATCTGCTGACTTTGCTGGCCCTGGTGCTGGCCATCGGTCTGGTCGTCGATGACGCCATCGTGGTGGTCGAGAATATCCAGCGGCGCCTGGATCATGGCGAGCCGCCGCTGGTGGCCGCCGAGCGGGGCGCGCGTCAGGTCTTCTTCGCGGTGGTCGCGACCACCATCGTCCTGTTGTCGGTGTTCGCGCCGTTGCTGTTCCTGCCAGGCTATGTCGGGCGGCTGTTCGTGGAACTGGCGGCGGCCATCGCCGCAGCCGTGGCCTTCTCGGCCTTTCTGGCCCTCAGCCTGTCGCCGATGCTGGCCTCCAAGATCCTGAAGCCGGCCGAGGGCGGGGGGTGGCTGGCGCGGCGCGTCGACTGGGGCATGGACCGGCTGAAGACCTCCTACGGCCGGTCGCTGGACATGCTGCTGGGGCGGCGCATCGCGGTGATCGGCGTCGGGGCCCTGATCGCCCTGGTGGCGGCCGGGGCGGGCGGCATCTTCCTGGTCCTGCCCAACGAATTGGTCCCGGACGAGGACCGTGGCCGCGTCTCGGTCCGCGTCGCGGGCCCCGAGGGCGCCGGCTTCGACTACACCCGCAAGATCATGATGGGGCTGGAGCCTCTGCTGGCCGACTACAAGGCCAGCGGCGAGGCGGACTCCTATCTGATCTCCGCGCCCGGTTTCGGCGGCGGCAGCTTCAACTCCGGCAACGGCGTTCTGGTCCTGTCCGACTGGTCGATGCGCGACCGCACGGCGGCCGAGATCGCCCAGGAACTGAACGGCAAGCTGCGCGGCCAGACCGACGCCCAGGTCAACGCCTCGACCCCGGGCGCCTTCCAGCGGGGCGGCGGCAATTCCAATTCCGTCGAACTGATCGCCACCGGCACCGACTACCAGCAGATCTACAATTGGCTGAAGCCCCTGCTGGCGGCGGCCCAGGCCAATCCCGGCTTCTCGCGCCCGCGCCTTAACTACGAACCGAACTCGCCGCGCCTGCTGGTCGATGTCGATCCCCAGAAGGCGGCCGCTCTGGGCGTCTCGTCCCAGTCCATCGGCCGAACCCTCGAGACCATGTTCGGCTCGCGTCGGGCCACTACCTATATCAAGGGCGGGCAGGAGTATGACGTCATCCTGCAGACCGAACGGGACAATCGCCGCGAAGTGGCGGATCTGGAAGCGCTTTACGTCCCGACAGGGGGCGGGCAGCTGGTGCCGCTGTCGGCGGTGGTGACGACCCAGACCTCGGGCGACACGCCTGACCGCAGGCGCCTGGATCGCCAGCGGGCGATCACGCTTCAGGCCGATCTGAACCCCGGCACCACCCTGGACGACGCCATCCAGTTCCTCCGCGCCGAAGCTGCCAAACAGCCCCAGGGCGGGGTCGTGACCCAGTGGGGCGGGGCGGCCCGCGACCAGCAGGAAGCCGGCGGGGCCGTTCTGGCGGCCTTCGGTCTGGCCCTGCTGCTGGTCTTCCTGGTGCTGGCGGCCCAGTTCGAGAGCTGGATCACCCCTGCGGTCATCATGCTGACGGTGCCGCTCGCGGCGGCGGGCGGCCTGTTCGGCCTGCTGATGGCCGGGTCGAGCCTGAACATCTACAGCCAGATCGGCCTGATCATCCTGATCGGGGTGGCGGCGAAGAACGGAATTCTGATCGTGGAGTTCGCCAACCAGCTGCGCGATCAGGGACGGTCGATCCGCGAAGCCATCATCGAGTCGGCCTCGCTGCGTCTGCGGCCAATCATCATGACCTCCATCGCTACGGCCTTCGGGGCCCTGCCGCTGGTGCTTTGGCACGGCGCGGGCGCGGGCAGTCGTCAGACCATCGGCGTGGTGATCTTCACGGGCGCGATCTTCGCCACCGTCCTGACCCTGTTCGTGGTGCCGGTCATCTACGGCGTCCTGGCGCGCTTCACCAAGTCGCCGGAATGGACGGCCCGCAAGATCGAGGAATGGGAAGCCCAGGAGCTGCGCGAAGGCGGCCCCAAGCCGATCGAAGAGGGCTGAGGATCAGGAGGCCGGCGGCGCTGCAGGCGGCGCATAGCCGGTCTCCACCTTCAGGAAGGCGATGACGTCGCGGCGGTCGGTCGCGTCGGGCAGGCCGGCGAAGGTCATCTTGTTGCCGGGCAGGAATTCGCGAGGATTCTGCAGCCAGTGATCCAGCTTTTCGGCGTCCCAGACGAAATCCGCCGTCCGCAGGACGTTGGAATAACTGTACCGGGGCCGGGCGCCTGCGGCCCGTCCGAACACGCCGTGCAGGTTGGGGCCCGCCGTATCGGGACCGCCTGCGCCGATGGTGTGGCAGGACCGGCAGCGGGCGAAAACTCGGCGGCCGTTCGCCAGATCTCCTGCACTATAGGGCGCGGGCAGGGACGCCAGCAGCACAGCCTTGTCCGCCTCCGACAGGGCGACGGGCCTGGCCTTCTCCGACCCGCCGTCCGCGCCGCCGGCATCGCCGTTCGGCCCGCACGCAGCGAGCGCGAGAACAAGGGGGGCGGCGAGGGTGAGACGGTTCATCGAAGGCTCCTTGCCCGGCGGGATACGGGCTGCGGGATAGACCAAATGTCCAGCGCGGCAATTGGTCAAGCCGTCCCGCTGGACGTGATGCCCACGCACCTGATAATCAGTGTCAAAGAAGCGCGGAGTCGTCAGGGGCGGCGTCCGCCCCTGCGAGCATCGAATTGACTGAACACATCAAGCTGAGCCAGGCCCGACGCGGCGATCGCGGCGTCATCGTCCAGGTGGGCGGCCACTGTCACCATCAGGGCCACGAGGTCGAACTGGAGCGCCGTCTTCTGGAACTGGGCTTTGTCGAAGGCGCCCGGATCGAACTGTTGCACGAAGGTCTGTTCGGCCGGGACCCCATCGCCATGAAGATCGACGACATGCGCGTGGCGCTGCGCCGCCACGAGGCCGCCAGTCTGACGATCCAGCTGGACGCCGGTCCGCTGGAGCCGGCTATGCCGGGCGCCGCCTGATGGACATGGCCCTGAAGACCGCCCGCGTCGCCCTGGTCGGCAATCCCAACAGCGGCAAGACCGCCCTGTTCAACGCCCTGACCGGCGCCCACCAGAAGGTCGCCAACTACGCCGGCGTCACGGTGGAGCGAAAAGAGGGGCTGATCCGCGCCGGTTCCGGCCGGACGATGTCGGTGCTGGACCTGCCGGGCACCTATTCGCTGCGGGCCCGCAGTCCGGACGAGGAAGTGACCCGCGACGCCGTGCTGGGTCGTCTGGCCGGCGAGACGCCGCCGGACGTGGTGGTCTGCGTCGCCGACGCCACCAATCTGCGCCTGGTCCTGCGCCTGATTCTGGAGCTGAAGGCGGTCGGCCGGCCGATGGTGCTGGCCCTGAACATGTACGACATCGCCCAGCGCCAGGGCTTGAGGATCGATCTGGAGCAATTGCGCGCCGAGCTGGGCGTGCCGATCATCACCACGGTCGCCACCCGCAAGCGCGGGATCGACGATCTGATCGCGGCGGTCGAGACCCAGGTCGATGCCGCCGCCCAGGGCGAGAACAGCTGGCGCAGTCCCGACGCGGCCGAACTGCGCACCGCCGCCCGTGAGGCCGAGCGGATCATGAAGGCCTGTGTGCGACCGCCCGAGCGACCGGACACCCTGACCGGCCGGATCGATTCGGTCCTGCTGCACCCGGTCGGCGGTCTGATCGTACTGTCGGTCATAATGTTCGTGATGTTTCAGGCGGTGTTTAGCTGGGCGACGCCCGTGGCTGACGGCATCGACGCGATTTGCGTCGCTTTTGGAACTTTTGTGGCCGGTTTGATCCCCGACAGCGGCGCGGGGGTCTTGCTGCAGAGCCTGCTCGTGGACGGCATAATTTCAGGCGTGGGCAGCGTGCTGGTCTTCCTGCCGCTAATTTTGGTCCTGTTCCTGTTCATCATCGCGCTTGAGGATTTCGGCTACATGGCGCGGGCTGCCTTTTTGCTGGACCGCATCATGGGTTTCGCGGGCCTGCATGGCCGCGCCTTCATTCCGCTGCTGTCCAGCGTGGCCTGCGCTATTCCGGGCGTCATGGCGGCGCGGGTGATCGATTCCAAACGTGACCGCCTGACCACCATTCTGGTCGCGCCGCTGATGACATGCTCGGCGCGGATCCCGGTCTATACGCTGATCATTGCCGCCTTCATCCCGAACGAGACGGTCTGGGGTTTCGCCAATTTGCAGGGGCTGGTCATGTTCGGCCTCTACGCCGCCGGCATCGTCAGCGCGCTTCTCGTGTCGTTGGTAATTCGCAAGGTCTTCTGGCGCGGCGCGGTCGAGCCCTTCATGATGGAACTGCCCACCTACAAGGTTCCCGATCTGAAGAGTGTCGGCTTCAACCTGTGGCTCCGGGCGAAGATATTTCTGAACCGGGCGGGCCGCATCATCCTGCCGCTCGTGATCATTGTTTGGGTGCTGGGGACCTTCCCCTATCCGCCCGAGAACGCGACCCTTCCGGCCATCGACTATTCGTTCGCCGGCATGATCGGACGGGCGCTGGAGCCGATCTTCGCCCCCATCGGCTTCAACTGGCAGATGGTCATCGCCCTGATCCCCGGCATGGCGGCGCGCGAGGTCGCGGTGGCCGCCCTGGGCACCACCTACGCCATCGCCGACGCCGAGAATGCGACGGGTCTGCTGGCCTCGACCCTGTCGGCCCAATGGTCGCTGGCGACGGCCCTGTCCTTCCTGGCCTGGTACATCTTCGCGCCCCAGTGCGTGGCGACCCTGGGCGTGGTGAAGCGAGAGACAAACTCGTGGAAATGGACCTGGGTCATGATCGTCTACATGTTCGGTCTCGCCTATCTGGCCTCGTTCGCGACCTATCATGTGGCGGTGGCGCTCGGGGGCGGCTAAGCGAGGGCGGTTGTTCACCGTCCGGACCTCCAGATGAGCCCTGTCCTCGCCGCCGTCGTCATGGGCCTTCTGGGCCTGATCATCGGCAGCTTTCTGGCGGCGGTCAGCGTCCGTCTGCCGCGTGAAGAAGACATCGTCGTCGCCCGGTCGCGGTGCATGGGATGCGACCAGCCCCTGCGGCCTTGGGAACTGGTCCCCCTGTTCAGCTGGCTGGCCTTGCGCGCCCGCTGCGCCCGCTGCGGCGTCGCCATTTCGCCCCGCTATCCACTGATCGAACTCGGTGCAGGCTTGGTCGGCGTCTGGGCGGGCTTTAGCGGACCGTCATGGCTGATGATCGCCGCGACCGCCGTGCTGGGCTGGCAACTGCTGCTGATCGCCATTATCGACGGCGAGAATTTCTGGCTTCCCGACATCCTGACCTGGCCGCTTGCGGCGACGGGCTTGATCGCGGCCGCCCTGATGGGATGGGACGTCGCCCTGTCCCATCTGATCGGGGCGGTGGTCGGTTTCGGCGGGCTTTGGCTGGTCGCCTGGCTGTACAGGGCGGTGCGAAAGCGCGACGGTCTGGGCGGGGGCGACCCCTACCTGTTCGCGGGAGCCGGAGCCTGGGTAGGCTGGATCGGCCTGCCCAGCGTGCTGCTGTGGGCCTCGGCTGCGGGGCTCAGCCTGGTGTTTGGTCTGCTGGTGGTGCGCCGCTCGGTCAGCGCGACGGACAAGCTGCCGTTCGGCGTCTTCCTGGCCATCGGAATCTGGCTGACCTGGCTGTACGGGCCGCTGGGCCTTTAACGGCCCGTCGTCAGCTTGACGATGATGATCGCGGCCGTGTCCAGGATGGCCTCAGGCGTGTCGGCGCGGCGCAGCAGGTCGAAGCTGGCGGCGGTGGACTCGGCGATCGAGGCGATCTGGTAGGAGGCCAGACGCGGATTATAGTCCTTGGGGTGAAGGCCGGCGGCGTGGGCCTGGGCGACGCGGCGTTCGATGGCCAGGTGCAGGCGACGCAGGCGGCGAACACGGCTTTCGACAAAGGCGACCTCGCCATTGTCCGCCAGCATGTGCTCGACCCGCAGAACCTGGCCGTGATCGCGCCAGATCGCCATGACGTCCAGGATGAAGGCTCGGCCTATGCCGAAGGCCTTGTCACCGGGCCAGTCGGCCTGGAAGTGGGCGGCCAGGCCCTGAAAATCGGTCGCCGCCGTCTCGCACAGGGCCAGGACCGGTTCCTCGACCGTCTTGAAATAGGTGTAGAAGTTGGAGGGCGACACGCCCGCAGCCGAGGCCAGGTCGGCGACGCGAATCTCGCCATAGTGGCGCGAGTTCAGCAGGGTCCGGGTCGCGTCGAGGATCGCCTGGCGGGTGCGGCCCCCGCGCGCGCCGATCTTGTGGCCCAGCTTGTTGGTCTTGTCGGCCATATCCCCGATGGTCGGTAAAGGCGGAGCGCGAGAACTTCGCGCCGGCCGCATTCTGTACGCGGAAGCGAAACTGTGTCGTAGGCGGATCAGGTTATTGCACAGGTGGCGAAAAATCCAGCGCCTGTCGGGATTTAGTCGTTCTGTTTCGCTTCTGGATGCAGCGGAGCCTCGGCCAGGGTGACCTGGCCGAGGCTCTGGGAGGTTGCGGCTTCCGACGCTTAGCGCGTGATGTCGTAGGCGGCGTCCAGGCCCTCGTCGCCGACGGTCGCCTGGATCAAATCGCCGGACTGGATCACACCCTTGGTGAAGGGGCGCTGGTCATAGACCTGGTAACGCACGGTCGACCCGGGCCGGATGGTCGTCGTGTAGCGATAGACGGTCGGATCCGACGCTTCCGGCGACAGTCTGACGATCATGTCATTGGCGCCCAGGAAGTCGCCCCACAGCCACAGCGGTCCGGTCGCGCCTTGCGGCCGCCGGATGGTGATCTCGACCGGCGCCGGCTCCTGATAGGTATCCTTGGCGAAATAGGCCGCCGGGGTCGGCTCGTTGCCGCGCCGCCAGTCGAAATAGGTCGCGTTCTCCCAGTTCGAGCCCTGGCCCCAGCGGGTGGAGCAGGGGGTGGAGACCCAGGCCGGCTCCCAATAGACCACGCCCACGCCGCCCGCGAACTTCACCCTCTGGGTCAGGTCGTGCATGTACTGGCGCTGGCCCTCATAGGTGGCCGGATAACCGGGCAGGAGCGAGTCCTCGCCCAATAGATTCGGGGAGTTATCGGCCGATTCTGTCGTGAAGGGATAGGCGGTCTCGACCACCACGACCTCGGCCGGATAGCGGTGACGGAGGCGAGTGATCGTCTGCTCCAGTCCATCCAGACCCTGGGTCGACCATTTGCGATAATAGCTGACGCCGATCAGGTCGAAGTCGGTGACCCCGTGCTTCCACGCATCGGCGAACCAGGGCTCGACGTTCTCGGGCTGTGCGATGTGCAGCATGACCAGGGGCTGGATGCTGGACTGGGCGCCGGCGTCGCGCACGGCCTTGATGCCGGCGTTGAACAGGGCGGCGTTGCGTTCCCAGTTGATGCCGGGGCGGGCGGTCTTCCAGTCGAGCTCGCCCATCATCTCGGGGTTGGTCTCGTTGCCGACCTGAACCTGGTCCGGCATCAGGCCTTCGGCGTCGAGCGTCCGAAGGGTCTGGAAAGTGTAGTCATAAAGAGCCTGGGCCAGGGCCGGCGTGTCGTCGCGCATCGACCGCCAGGCCTTGGGCACGATCTGCTTGTCACCGTCCGCCCAGTCGTCCGAATAGTGGAAGTCGAGCAGGACCTCCATCCCGGCCGCGCGGGCGCGGCGGATGGTTTCGCGCACGTCGTCCAGGTCGCTGTAGTTGGTCCATTCGGCGTCGTTCCAGATCCGGACCCGCACCAGATTGGTGCCCATTTCAGCGAACAGTCCGTAGGGATCGCGGGCCTGGCCGTCCTTGCGATAGATCGCGCCGCAGTCCTCCATCTCGTTCACATAGGACAGGTCAGCGCCGAAATAGAAGGGCGCCGGCTGCCCCGCCTGCTGGGCTTGCGCGGGCAAGGCCATCAGGGCGGCGAAGGCGGGAAGGAGGATGCGGCGGATCTTCATGGGCAGTTCCGTAAGGCTTGAGGCGCGACGCGAGGTCAGTAGCGGAAGGTGGCGTCGAGGCTGAACCGGCGACCGAAGCGGGTGTTGCTGGCCAGACGGTTCTCGTCGTTGTCGTAGTAGGTGTTGACCTCTTCATCGGTCAGGTTGCTGGCCTGGAAGCGCACGCCCAGGTTCGACGTCACCTGATACGAGGCGCTGAAGTCCAGGGTGGATTCGCTGTCCAGCGTCCGCAGCGCAGACCCGTCCCAGCCGCTGATGACGGTGAAGGGGCTGTGGTACTTGTAGCCCAGCCGGCTCTCGAACTTGCCGTCGGAGTACCAGAGGTCGACCGTCGCCGTCTCGCGAGCCAGGCCGGTCGACTCCAGCGGGTTGTTGGCCGGCGAGAACTCCTTCACGTCGGAATCGACATAGGCGAAGTTGGCGTAGACGCCGAAATTCTCGAGCGCCGGGATAAAGCGGAACGGCGTCTGGAAGGTCAGCTCGATGCCGCTGATGCCGCCGCCGTCGCCGTTGAACGGACCGGTGACATTGTAGGTCACGCCGTCAATGGTGACCGGCTGGGTGAAGTAGCCGATGTGGGTCTCGACGTCCTTGTAGTAGGCGGCGGCCGCGAACAGGGCTTCCGGCGCGAAATACCACTCGTAGGACAGGTCGACCTGGTTGGCGATGTAGGGGTTCAGGTTCGGGTTGCCGGCCGTGCCCGACGGGGGCGGGCTGGTGTTGTACAGGGTGCGGCCGGCGCGCAGTTCATCCAGCGGCGGACGCGCCATGGTGCGGGCCAGGCCGAACCGCAGTTGCTGGTCCTCGGCCAGGGCGAAGGTCAGGTTCAGGCTGGGCAGCAGCTGGAAATAGTCATTGTCGATCGAGATCGGCGTCAGGGCGCCGCTGTTGACGGACCCGTACCCCTTGCTGGTGGTTTCGGTCTGAACCGCACGCATGCCGACATTGCCGGTGACGGGCAGACCCGCGAAGTCGCCGGCGAAGTCGACCTTCACATAGGCCTCGAACACCGTTTCATCGACGGACCATCCCGAGGCTTCGTCCACGGCGTCGGCGGGCTGGACGAAGCCGCCGATGGCCGCCTGGGCCACAGCGTCGAAATCGCCGTTCAGGAAGCCCGGGGTGTCGAAGTCGGAAACGGTGAAGCTGCTGAGCAGTGACGAGGGAATCGTGGCGACGATCGGCGCCTGGGTCCACAGCAGTCGTTCGTAGGCCTTGGACCGGTCAGAGGCGCGGACGCCGAACGAGGTCTTGGTGACGCCCGTTTCGCCGCCGTAGTGGGCGACGTCGAACTGGGCCGACGTCAGCTCGTCGGTCAGCTTGCCGCCGTCCGCCTGGCCGGGGACATAGTCGTACAGCGGTTGGTAGCTGGGGTCCGACGTATCATAGCTGGCGAAGGCTGACGGCGTCCGGCCCGGCGTCATGTCGACACCCGCCAGTTCAGGATAGTGTTCGGTGAAGATCGCGCGCCACAGGTTCTCGCGCTCGGCCTTCGAATAGGCGACGTCGCCGGTCAGGGTCCAGTCGCCCGAGGTCCACTTGCCGTTCAGGCCGGTGGCCAGCAGGGTCTTGTCCTCCGTGTATTTGGCGATGACGTTGGTGACCGAGGCATAGGGCAGGGTGGCGGCGACCACCGTGCCGTCGATGATGGTGTAGGAGGCGGCGGGATCGCCATAGGCCCAGGCGGACGAGCCGGCCCAGTTGCCGTAGGCGTCGTTGTTGCCAAACCAGATCTGGTTCTGGTCCTCGTCGATCTCGACCTTCGAATAGAGGGCGTCCATGTTCAGTTCGAACTGGTCGGACGGCTTCCATTGCAGGGCGCCGTTGACGCCGTTGCGGGTTTCGGTCAGGCGCTTGACCTGAGCCTGGGCGCCCCAGAAGGTGGCGTCCAGATCGCCGTCGCCGTCGATGTCGCCGGGCGAACCGCCCGTATCTTCGTCGTTCCAGCCCCAGCCTTCGAAGGTCGAATAGCCGTTCTTCTGCTCCTGGTGGGTCACGCCGAGGTTGACGCCCAGGGTGTCGGTCAGCCGATGGGTCAGGCTGGCGCTGAAGCGGGAGCCCAGCGGATCATAGTCGGGCAGGTCCTCGCCGCCCTCGTAATAGACCGCGCCCGCCGTGCCGACGAAGCTGGGGCCGCGATAGTCCAGCGGGCGGATGGTGCGGATGTTGATGGTGCCGGCGATGCCGCCGGAGATCAGGTCGGCCGACTGGGACTTGTAGACCTCGACGCCCGAGACGACTTCCGACGGGTAGATTTCCCAGCGGACGTTGCGGTCCGGCTCCGACGAGGCGACCTCGCGGCCGTTGACGAGGCCCAGCACCAGACGCGGGCCGAGGCCCCGGATCGAGGCCTGGCTCTGGTTGCCGCGGTCACGCGTGCCGTTGACGCCGGGAAGACGCACCAGTTCTTCGGCGATGGTCACGTTCGGCAGCTGGCCGATATCTTCGGAGGAGATGGCCTCGACCACCAGATCCGAGCGGCGCTTGACGCCGATCGCGTCGCGCAGAGAGGCGCGGATGCCGGTGACGACGACCTCATCGACCTGGGCGGCCTCCGTCGGCTCGGCGGCCGGGGCCTCCTGGGCCCAGACAGGCGCGGCTGCGATAAGTGCGGCCAGCGATACGCTGGCGGCGGCGATGGTCTTGCGATTGGCGGTCATGAGAAACTCCCCCTGTGCTCGCCTGATTTTCAGGTCGATTGTTTGGTGGTGCGGGCGTCGAGACGAAGCACGGCGGGGCGCAGCCCCTCCGCCCGCGCCGTGACGGTGATGGGGCCGCCTTTGCGGCCCGTCTGGACGATGGCCTGGGCCAGTCCGTTGAACAGATGTCTGCGGTCGCTGCGATCCGGCTCGTGGCTGACGGGATCGCCGTTGCCGACGCCGATGACCCGGGCGTCGCCGGCGACCTCGAACACGACCAGGTCGTTGGCGCGCGGACAGGGACGACCACGGGCGTCCACCACGCTGGCGGCGATCATGGCCACGTCCTCGCCGTCAGCGGTCAATCGTTGACGATCAACGGACAGACGCAGAGCCGCCGGGGCGCCGGCGGTCTCGCGGCGCTGGGTCGTGACCAGCCGCCCGTTCTTGAACCCGCGCGCCTCCAGCACGCCCGGCGCATAGGGCACGGACCAGGCCAGGTGACGATTGCGCTCGACGGTCTTCGATCCGACCGAGCGGCCGTTCACAAGCAGTTCGACGCGATCCAGGTTGGAATGAACCCAGACCTCGATCTCCTCGCCTTCGCGCCCTTCCCAATTCCAGTGCGGGAACAGGTGCAGCAGCGGCTCCGGGCGCCACCAGGCGCGGTAGTACCAGTAATTGTCCTTCGGGAAGCCGCAGGAATCCATCGCGCCGAAATAGGAGGCGACGCTGGGCCACCGGCTGTAGGGCGTCGGTTCGCCGCGATAGTCGAAGCCGGTCCAGATGAAGCCGCCGGCGATATAGGGCCGCTCCGCCGCAATGGTCCACCAGGCCTCGGCGGTGGAGGCCCACCAGGGATGCTCGCGGTCATAGGCCGGGACGATGTGGCGGGCCGCGTCCAGCACATATTCGCCCCGGGTCGAGACGGTGCTGCCCGTCTCGCTGCCGAGGATGGGCTGATCCGGGAAGCGGGCGTGATAGCCCTCCATCTGGGGGGTGCGATAGTTGAAGCCCAGCACGTCGACGACGCGCGACACGCCGGTGTCGAAATCCTGGTCCTTGGCGGCGGTGACAGGACGGGACGGGTCCAGACGGTTGACCAGCCGCTTCATGGTGCGGGCGATGGCGGCGCCGGTCTCGTTGCCCTGGATCGCCTGTTCCTCGTTGCCGATCGACCAGGCGATGACCGAGGGGCGGTTGCGGTCGCGCCGAACCAGGGTGGCCAGCTCGGCCATCGACTCCTCGTCGGACGACATGCGCCGCGTCTCTGCGATGACCAGCATGCCCAGCCGGTCGCAGGCGTCCATCAGCTCGGGCGTGGCCGGATTGTGCGAGGCGCGATAGGCGTTGCAGCCCATGGCCTTCAACTGCTCGATCCGCCAGGCCTGCAGCCGATCCGGGACGGCCGCGCCGACCCCGGCGTGATCCTGGTGGCAGCAGGCGCCCAGCAGTTTCAGCGGTTGCCCGTTGAGCAGGAATCCCCGCTCGGGATCGAAGGCGGCGGTCCGCACACCGAACGGGGTTTCGACGCGATCCGTCACCCGGCCGTCGGCTTCGACCTCGACGACCAGGCGGTGCAGCCGGGGATCGGACGGCGACCAGAGGGGCGCCGTGTCCCAGGCCAGATTCTGCTCAATCGCGCCGTCGCCCCAGGCGGGCGCCCCCAGCCGGGTCTCGCGCCGGGCCAGCTCCAGACCGTTCGGTGCAAGAACAAGGGCGCGGACCAGGGCGTCGCGCGGCTGATCGGACTGGTTGCGCGCTTCGATCCGCACCTTGGCGGTCGCGCCCGCGCCGCGCGGCGCGGATTGGATGAAGACGCCGTGCGGGGGGATGTGAAGCGCGTCGGTCGCCGTCAGCCGGACATGGCGATACAGGCCCGCGCCTTCGTAGAACCATCCCTCGCCGAGGCTCGCGTCGACACGCACCACCAGCCAGTTGGTCTCGCCGGGGCGGGCGACATCGGTGATGTCCACCGTGAAGGGCGTATAGCCGCCGGCGTGTTCGTCGACGATGATGCCGTTGAGGAAGACCACGACCTCACGGAAGGCCCCGTCGAACTCCATGCTCAGTCGACGCCCGGCCCAATCGGCGGGTATGTCTAGCGGACGGCGGTACCAGCCTACGCTGTTCTCGGGATGGTCGCGGCCCAGGGCGTGATAGCCGTGGGCCGCGCGAGGATCGTCCTTGTCGGGGCCGAAGCCGCCGGGGCCGGGATCATAGGGCAGGTCGATGGCCCAGTCGTGGGGGACCTGGACGGACCGCCAGCCGGAATCGTCAAAACCGGCCAGAGCCGCGTCGGCGACCGGCGAGCTCTCGGAGCCCCCGGTCTTGGCATAGGTGCGCTGGTCGCGGCCGAAGCCGAAATCCTTGTCGACGTCGGCGGCGTGACCCAGGGCGAATTTCCAGTCGAAGGCCAGCTTCAGGCTCTGTCGCGGGCCGGCGTCCGCAACAACCTCGGCCGCGGCCCGTGCGGCGAAGCCAGAGGCCACGGCGACGCCGCCCGCGCCCTGGATCAGGATGCGGCGATCGACGATGAAACCTGGCTCTTTGCGATCCAACGCGACGTCTCCCTGAGGCCTGGGACCTGTGGCCGGTCCCTTGGCGCCAGAAAACGGGCGTGGGTTCGTTCTGTCAATGAAATAATTTTCATATGCGATGCTCTAGGGCGTGGCGTCGGCCGGATTTTCGCCCCGGATCGCGCGCCCTTGCCGATCAGATTTCAGCGGGCGCGTAGTGTTTCGGCTTTTTATTGAGAGGGCTGCGCAGCGGCGACGTCATTTGGGGGCCCCGACTGGCGACATACTTTCTTAGAGGCGCGACCACGATGTTCTCTCCCCGCCCCGAATCCTCGGCCGAACCAGGCCTTCTTGCGCGCCCGCTCACCATCTCGCCCGGGGCCGCTAAAATGGGTGCGATCGTTACGGCGCGACATCGTCCGACGCCTCTGGGGCGCCCTGGTGATGAATGTCGCCGATTTGAAAGGTCTCGCCCTTGTCCGCTTCCCGGCCTCGACGGCTTGGAGCCAAAAGCGGCGGACCGGGAGGCCCTGCTCAGCGCCGCGTGGCCGGTCCTGGGTTTGCTCGCGGCCAGGCCGAGAAGCGAGACCGAAGCCGAAGCGAGCAGGACGGAGCGAAGCATGGGGGAGGCCTCTAGAAGAGCGGGTTGTTCGTGTTGAGACTGCATCTCATTATGAACTTCTCCGGGTCAAGGCGTCTTCCAAGCGCGCGGGGGAAAAGCCGCGACTGTGGCCTGAAGAGCGCTACTCGGCCGGGACAGTCTGGCGGGCCTTGGCCGCCGCCCGGCGCGGAAAGGCCGTCGTCGCCAGGACGAGGCCGATCAGGGTCAGGGGCAGGCTGATCTGGAGGGCCGCCTGGGTCGTGGACCCATGGACCAGCAGGTGGCTCGCCGGCATGGCCAGGACGGATACGCCGAGCACGAACCGCATCCACCGCGACGTCTCGGCCGCCGGCGCGGCGGTGAGCCTCATGCTGACGAGAGACCCGACGCCCAGAATGACCATCTGGCTCCAGAAGAGGGCGACGGGGTTGAGACCGGTCGGCATGGAGGCCGCGAAGGTCAGGGCGATGGCCGCCGGCGCGCCATAGACCAGCACGATCCAGAGCCGGTGAAGCCCGGGGCGCGGACGCCCTTTGCTCGCCGACTTCACCAGCCAGATGTCCATGCCGGCGGCGATCATCACCGTGAGCGCCAGGCCTAGAAGCGCATAGATCAGTTTCGCGGGCTGGCCGCCGAAATCGCCGAAATGCAGGCTGTAGACGCTTGCGGCCACCTGACGCCCGGCGGGGCCGTCCGACATATTGTGGCTGCCGACCAGATTGCCATCGGCGTCGAACCGCCAGGTTTCGCCATAGACCAGCCGATGGGGCGGCTTGGTGGTGATCTCGATGGATTCCTGGGGCGTGCCGACCATATGGACGGCGATGAAACTGATCGGCTGCTCAGGCTGGGCCGTTCGGATCTGCTGAATGGCCTTCAGGATGGCGGGATCCCCCTGAAGAACCCGCCCTCCGGTCGCGGCCTCGATTTCGGACTGGGCGCCGAAGATCGGCTCATAGGGCTTCAGCACGTTGCCGTCGTAGGCGAAGGTTCCAAGCGCCAGGGCCATCAGTTGCGCCAGACCGATCATCGTCCCGGTCAGGGTGATGGCCAGGGCGAAGGGCAGGGTCCAGGTCCCCAGACGGTTGTGAACATCGACCCGCGCCAGCTGGCCCTCCTTGCGGGGCCGCAGCGAGAAGGCGTCGCGGAACATCCGGGGATGGGCCAGGGCGCCGCCGATCAGCAGCGCCATCATGCCCACGCCGAACAGGCAGACCACGATCATGCCGAAGGTCTCCGGCAGATGCAGATAATAGTGAAGCTCGGTCAGGAAATGGGTCAGGTCATGACGGGCGTCGCCGGCATAGGCGCCTGCGGCGTCATAGGCGCGGGCCTCATGGCCCCAGCCGCCGATCATACGGGGCATGGCCTCCGTGGGCAGGCCGACGAACAGATCCGTGTCCAGCGGGCCCCGGTGCGTGTCGGCCAGCATGGCGCGGCGACTGTCCGAGATCGCCACAGCTGCGGCCTCCGGGGACACGGTGGTGAACTCCGGCAGATTGGGACGCTCCCAGCGCTCGACCTCGACATAATAGACCCCGATCCAGCCGGTGAGGCAGATCAGATAGAGGATGCCGCCGAGCGCCAGGCCCAGGACCTTATGCCCCGCCAGCAGGCGCCGAACGAAGCCGGGCGGCGACTTGGGCCAGATCGAGCGGGCCATCTTAAAGCGCCGCTGCGACAGGAACGGCGGCCGCTGCGCCGAGGAGGGTGATCAGGCCCAGCGCGCGCCAAGGCCGCACCGCGCTCAGGCCCCAGACCAGAAGGGCGGCGAAGGCGAGCAGGAAGCTGAATACGGCCAGGACGAAGCGCGTGGACTCGTGCGCCGGGGTCACGACCCAGACCAGCAGGCCGAGACACATGCTCACGGCGGGGGCGGCCGCGACGACCGCGAGCGTACGCGCGGCGACGCCGGCCCAGGAGGGCTTGCCGCGGGGTTCAGGGTTGGGAACGCGCCGTACGCTCGGAAACCGCCCCAGAGCGGGCAAGTCGACGCCTCGACCGACCAGGCCCAGGGCGGCGACTGTCAGGACCAGGACGGCGAAGGCCGCGCCCACGTCCGGCTCGAACGCGATCGCCCACAGGATTATCGACATGGCCGCAGCCGCCCAACTCACCGCCACCCAGCCTGAGTTCTGAAGATCGCCACGCCATCTCAGGTACAGCAAGGTCACGGCGCCGACGCCGGCGACAGACCCGAATAGAGCGAGGAGGATGGATGTCATCCCAGCGTCCTAGCAAACCCAGCGCCTCAATCAAGGAATTTGAGACGCATTCGCATTTGCGAGAGCGGTTCGTTGATCGCACCTGGCTGCTATCGATGACACCCTAGAGGTAGGCTGCCAGGACCTTGCGCTAGTCGTCCGCCTGACAGGCCGCAGTCGAAGGCGCCTGAATCGCCGCATTGTTCATGAGGATGTCGGCGTCGCCCAGACGATCAACCACCTCCCGGTCGAGTCGTTCGAGGGCGGACCGGTCCGACACATCGGTCTCGATGGCGAGGACGACGGCGTCTGCGGGCGCCTCTGACCGGATGTCGGTGATTGCCTGCTCCAGCCGGCCGGCCCGAGATCGGCGAGGCACATCTTCAAGCCGAGGCGGGCGAAGCGGCGGGCGGCCCCAAGCCGCCCGGGCCCGGTCCCCCTGTCCACCGCCGCGCAACAACCGGTCTTTACCCGGAATTACCCCATCGGCCGGAAGCGGAGCCTAATCTCGCTACCGCAGTGGGAGGTCGATACGATGGAATGGAGCGACATCCGGATCTTTCTTCAGGTCGCTCGCGAAGGGGCCATGGCCCGCGCCACCACGGCGCTGGAGATGGATCATTCGACGATCAGCCGGCGCATTTCGCGTCTGGAACGTGAAGCCGGTGCGCCGCTCTTTGAACGGGCGGGCCGGCGGCTGGTGCTGACGGCCGAGGGCGACAAGATGGTTCTCGCCGCAGAGAAGCTGGAATCGATTATCCTCCGCGAGGTGCTGTGTCTGTCCGAACAGTCGGCCCAGATCGCAGGCCCCGTGCGGGTCGGAGCCGCCGAGGAGTTCGGCGCCCACTATCTCGCCCGGCGGCTTCCGTCCGTCATGGCGAGACATCCGGAGCTCGAGATCGAGCTGGTGGCGACCTCCCGACATCTGTCGCTGGCGGGCCGGGAGGCGGACATCCTGATCACGCCGACGCGGCCGGTGACCGGCGACCTCAAGTTCAAGAAGCTGGTCGACCTGGCCTACGGCGTCTATGCGACCGCCGCCTATCGTGCGCGCCGCTCTCTGGAGCGGACCAGCCGGATCGAGGATCTCGGGGACGAGGTCTGGTGCGCCTTTTCGGAGCGCGTGCGACCCGGGGGCGAGGGCGAGGCGGGTCTCGCATGGGAGGCGGCCGCCCGCTACAGGACGACCAGCGTCTCCGTCCAGCTCCAGGCCGTACTGAGCGGCAGCGCCCTGGCCGTCCTTCCGTGTTTCGTGGCCGCGGACCATCCCCAACTCGAATGCCTCGCCCCTCATCGCTCCGGTTCTGATCAGAGCTACTGGATGGCGGTCCATGCCGATATGGCGCGCTATCCCCGCATCCGGGCCGTGATGGACGCTATTGATGCGGAAGTGACCCGCGACCGGCGTCTGTTCGGATCCCACGGCGCACCGGCGCCGTCGTCGGCGGAACGGCGACCGGGCCGTCCCGGCATCCTGGCCCAAGCCCTGTCGGGACCGGCGTCCGCCCTTTCGGACCGGGGGGCGATGCGCTCTGAACCGGGGGGATGGGCGGCCGCTTCGGTCTGAAAATCCATGGGGCCGTGACCGGGGTCCGAGCCACGCAACCCGCAATCTCATCCGCAGCCTTGTCCGCGTCGTGGCGCGCGGGCCTGCTGTACGGCCCCGAAAGGTTCGACGCGCCGCCTGTCCTCTATGGTCGCGGCACGCCGACCCGGAGCCAGGATTTCCAAGGTCCTATCGGGGCGATGCCGCAGCGGCCTCGATGACGGTGACCACCGCTGCGGGATGGGACACCATGGCGGCGTGGCTGCTGGCTACCTCCGTCACCGTCGCCCCGGCGCGCCCGGCCATCTGGCGCTGGGCCACCGGCGGCACGATCAGGTCGTTGGTCGTCAGGACGTAGAAGCTCGGTTTCGCCTTCCAGGCCGCGCGGGTGATCACGCCCGCACGGGCCGGCTGACCATAGGGCGTCTGGGACGCCGCCATGAAGCGCGCCGTGGCCGCGTCGACGTCGCCGGCGAAGGCCGCCGGAAACGCTTCGGGGTCGAGAATTATGTAGCCGTCCAGCAGCGGGCTTACCGGCAAGGCCGGCGCGCCGGGAACGGGGGTCGCGATCATGGACTCGACCGATTCGCCGACGTCGGGCACGAAGGCGGCGATATAGACCAGACTGCGCACCTTCGGATCGCCGCCGGCCTCGGTGATGACCGTCCCGCCGTAGGAATGGCCGACCAGAACCACGGGATGGCGCGCCCGGGCGATCGCCGCCCGCGTCGTCGCCACGTCGCCCTCGAGGGTTGCGGTCGAGATTTGCACCACCAGCACCTCGTAGCCAGCGGTCGACAGCCGGTCATGGACCTGTCGCCAGCCCGATCCGTCCACGAAAGCGCCGTGGACGAGGACGACGGACACGGGGCGGTCCAGGGTTTGCGCTCGGACGGGCGCCGTCACCAGCAGCGTCGCCGCCAGAGCGAGTGCGAGCCTGAACATCATGAATGCCTCCTGGAAAGCCGGCGGGACGCCGGATGAGAGACAGTCGGCGCGCGCGCTCCTGCCCTCAAGGCGGAGGCCTGCAACTGGCTCTTGCAGCTGGCCGCAACAGACCGACCGGGGCTCGGGCGCCTCAGCGCACGGATCAACGGCAGACCACAGGGTCCTGCAGGGCAGGCCTTTATGCCAATTTACCCCGGCGGCCGACCGAACCTGCTAAAGTGACGCGCGACAGCGGCCACAACGGCGAGCCCCCGCCGACGACCGCCGCAATGGTCGCCGGAGCCGGGCGGAGGTGGGAATGGACGCGCGAGCCTTCGCCTTTGGTCCCTTCGTGCTCCTTCCCGAGCAGCAGCTGCTGCTACGGGACGACGCGCCGGTGCGGCTGGGCGGGCGGGCGCTCGACCTGCTGACGGCCCTGGTCGAACAGCCGGGCGAACTCCTTACCAAGGCGGCGCTGATGAGGCGGGCCTGGCCGGACACCTTCGTCGACGACGCCAATCTCAAGGTCAATATGGCGTCCCTGCGTCGGGCGCTGGACGACGGCTCCGGAGCGGGACGCTATATCGCGACGGTGGTGGGGCGCGGCTACCGGTTCACCGCATCGGTGGAATGTCGCGGCCCGACCGTCCGGTCGCCCTTCTCGACTCTGATGAAGGGGGCGCACAATCTTCCCATGGCAACGACCCGGGTCTTCGGTCGGGAGGAGACGATCCGCTCCATCCGGCGGGACCTCGAGGCGGTCCGGCTGGTCTCGGTGGTGGGGCCGGGCGGCATCGGCAAGACCACGGTCGCCCTCGCCGTGGCGGAACGCTGCGTGGACGCCTTCGAGGACGGGGTGTGGCTGGTCGACTTGGCGACCTCGCGTGAGCCCGGCCTCACCGCCGGCGCCATCGCCACGGCCGTCGGCATGACCAGTCACGCCTCCGACATGCTGGGCGCGCTGTGCGACCATCTGCGCACTCGACGCGTCCTTCTGGTGCTCGACAACTGCGACTATGTGATCGATCCGGTCGCGGCCTGCGTTGATCGGCTGCTCGCGGCCGCAGCGGGCGTGAGGATTCTGACCACCACCCGCGAGCCGCTCCTGGTCAAGGGGGAGCGGGTGCGCCGGCTGGACGCCCTGGCCATGCCGCCGCCGGACGCGGCGCTCACGGCCGAGGACGCGCTCGCGTTTCCCGCCATCCAACTCTTCGTTGAACGGGCCACCGACCGGCTGGAGACCTTCAGGCTGACCGACGCCGAGGCGCCCGCCGTGGGCCGGATCTGTCGCCGGCTCGACGGGCTCGCCCTGGCCATCGAGCTGGCCGCCGCCCGCATCGACGGGTTCGGCGTCTGGGGCTTGCTGGACGAACTCGACGACCGGTTTCGGCTGCTGACAGGACGCCGGTCTGATCCGGAGCGGCATCGCACGTTGGGGGCCATGCTGGACTGGAGCTACAGCCTGCTGACTCCGACGGAGGCCGCCCTGCTTCGGGCGCTCGCCGTCTTCGCCGGTTTCTTTGACGTCAAGGACGCTGCGGCCGTCGCCCACCGCGCCGCGCCCGAGACCGCTGACGGCCTGGCGAGACTGGCGTCCAAATCGCTCGTGGTCATCGCCATCGAAGCGGACGGTGTCGCCTATCGCCTGTTGGAGACGACCCGCGCCTATTGTGTGGATCTCCTGGCCGACGCCGGTTCCGAGGAGAGGGCGGTGCGCCGACGGCATGCGGAGCGCGTCTGCGCCGTGCTCGAGCGGGCGGCGGTCGAACGCACGCGCCGTCCGGCCCAGGACTGGGGGCGCGCCTACGGACGCCTCCTGGACGATCTCAGGAGCGCGCTGGCCTGGGTCGGGCGCGACGCGACCGACCGGGCGCTGCGCGTCCGGCTCTCCGCCGCCGGCCTGCTGCTGTGGAACCATTTCTCCCTGACCGAGGAATGCCGGATGCATGTGGCCCGGGCCGTTCGCGAGCTGGAGCCGTCCGGCCTGGCGGGAACCGCCATCGAGATGCAGCTGCGGCTGTGGCTGAGCGGATCGATGATCTTCACCCGCGGGGTCGGGGGGGAGGCTATGGACCATCTGCGCAGGGCGCTGGAGATCGCCTGCCAGATCGAGGACACCGCCTACCGGCTGCGCTGCCTCATGATGATCGGCATTCATGAGATGATCCGGGGCGAACATCGCGTCGGGCATCGGTCGCTTGAGGGCTTCGCGGAGGTCGCCGCGGCCCGGGATCCGGCCAGCCTGGTCGAGAGCGAGCTGCACCTCGGCATGGCGGAGCTCTTCCTCGGCCGGCTCGGCGGCGCCCGGTCGCGGCTGGAGACGCTGCAGCAGCAGGGCCGAAAGTCCGGCGCCTACGGGGTTCGCTACCTCAACGAACCCTTCGTCGTCGCCTCGGCCGTTCTGGCCCAGGTGCAATGGCTGTCAGGGGCGCCGGAGGCCGCCCTGCGCTCTGCGCGGCACGGCGTCGCGCTCGGCCAAGCGGCGGGGCATGATCTGTCCCTCAACAACGCCCTGTCGTTCGGCTGCGCGGTTTTCTTCTGGACAGGGCGTTACGAGGAGTGCGAGCGCCACCTCGCCCTGCTGGAGGCGCACGTTCCTCGCCACAGGCTCGGCGTGAAACTTCCAATCGTGATGTTCTATCGCGCGGCGCTCGCCCTGGAGACCGGCGCGGCGACGGGCGACGCCGTCAGCGCCCTGCGCAGGGCGATCGACGAATTCCGCCAGACCGGCCATCTGGCGCGGATGCCTTGGTATATGGCCGTCCTTGCAGACGCCCTGAGGCGGTGCGGAGACCCCGAGGAGGCGGCGGCGGTCGCAGAGGCCGCCCTCGACCTGGCCCGGGCGCAGGAGGAGGCCTGGTGTCTGCCAGAGGTGCTGCGCATCCGCGCCGCCGTGCGACGGGCGCATCACAGCGCGGATGCGGAGGCGAGCCTGACGGCGGCGGCGGAAGCCGCCGGGGCCCTCGGCGCGGCGTCATGGGCCCTGCGGGTCGCCGTCGATCTGGCGCGGCTTCGCCTCGATGCGGGCGACAGGCCCGGAGCCCGTCAGGCGCTCCTGCCCGTCCTGGACGGCTTCCGCGAAGGCTTCGCCACCCGGGATCTGATCGAGGCGACGCAGTTGTCGGCCGCCTTGGATCCCGGCCGCCGCACCCTCGCCGGGGATGGCGGGGGGATCCGGTGACGGTGCAGACGCTGCGCCTTCGACCTGTTCGTTGTCTACTCCGAGCGGCAGTTGCGCCTGCGGGGCGAGCGCCCTTTGGACGCGGCGGCCTGCCGACCTGCACGACGCGCTTGGCCCGTCGCGCGCGGATCATCCGCTCGTGGGCCCGGCCGGCCTGACACGCCGCTTCGGCGATGGGCCCTAATCCGCCCCGGTCGTCGGCGCGACAGCGTCCTTGCGTGCGAGGTGTCCGATGTCGACGTAAAAGAGGTCCAGGGCCAGCCGGATCTCGATCAGGAGATTGAGCAGGCCGAGCATGGTCAGGACCATGGCGGCGATGAAGATGCCGGCGACCAGCAGACTGATCGGCAGGTGGGTCAGGCTGAAGATGAACAGCAGGGCGATCACGATGCAGACACAGAGCGCCGACGCGACCAGAAGCAGAATGGCCCGGTTACTGAACCGCACCCGGGCCGGGATCACGGCCAGCTCCCGCTGCTGGATCGCGGTCAGGGGCGCGCCCTGACCGGTCAGGTCCTCGAGCACCCGGGCCCGGTCGATGACGCGGGCCAGACGGCCGGTGGCCACGGCGAGCATGGAGCCGATGCCGGCCAGCAGGAAGACGGGCGTCACGGCGAGCTGGATCATGTTCGCCATGGTGGAGATCGAAGACCAGCCGGTCATCGTCGCGACCGGAAGGCGGCGACGCGGCTTGCAAGACTTTCCCGGGGCGAGGGCATTGGGAGGAGTCTCCGGCGGTTCCGCTTCCATCGCCCGGCGAGCGGATCAGCTCGGCATGGCCTCGAACTGGGGCGTGTCCAAGGGAGCCGCCCAGGGCAGCCGTCGCTTGGTGTACATCTCCAGCTTGGGCGTGATGCCGGAGGGATCGTCCAGGCTACCCAGCTGAACGAAGACCAGGCCAGGGAAGGAGTCCAGATTGCTGGTGTAGAGCCGGGCGCCGCACGACGGGCAGAAATTGCGGTCGAGTTTGCCGCCGGAGTCGGCCACGAAGCCGTAGGCCGTCGGCTGACCACGCGTCAGCGTGAAGTCCGTATCCGGCACGCCGAACCAGGTGGCGGCCTCGCCGCCCGACGCCTTCTTGCAGTCGAGGCAATGGCAGACGGCGATGAAGTCCGGATCCGTATCAAACTCGAACGCGACGGCGCCGCAGGCGCATCGGGCCGTGTGTTTCTTCGTCATGACCAGAGTTTCCCTGTTCGCTTCGGCTCACGCGCCCGTCTGGGCAGGCCTGATCTAGGCGATGAACGCGGCGACGCCGAAGTAAAATGGAGTAAATTCAGGCGACGGCATCGGGATCCGAAGCGGGGGGGCGGTCTTGAACGCCTCGACGGCTCCGGCTCGCGGAGGCGCCCGATCGGGGGTAGAGGGGGGGGGCTTCGGGTGGGTGCGGTCGGTGCTCAGCCGGGGCCGGCCGCGGTTATCCCCTCGCGGGCCCTGTGGTAGCTCTCGATCACCGCCGCATAGTTGGGCGCCGCCATCCCGTACAGCTTGGCCAGTTCCAGGGCTTCGGGCCGATCCCAGGTCCTGTGCAGTTCGGACAGGACCGCGTTGGTGGTGGTCGGTTTGACTCCGCCCTGGGCCAGACGGGCCAGGGTGGTGCGCGAAACCATCTCGCTCGGGTCGCCCGAGGCGTCCATCACCGCATAGACCTCATAGCCGGCGGCACGGGCGTCCAGGGCCGGAAAGGCGACGCAGACGCTGGTCCAGACCCCGGCCATGACCAGGGTCCTGCGGCCCGTCGCGCGGACATGGTCGACGAAATCGACGTTGTCCCAGGCGTTCACCTCGCCGTGGCGCGCGACATGGACAGCGTGTCGGGCCTGGGCATGGATTTCAGGCATCAGGGAGCCGTTGCTTCCACCCGGGTCGGAGGCCGTGGTGATAATCGGCAGGTTCAGCAAGGTCGCGAACCGGGCGATCGCCTCAACGTTGCGGCGCAGGTCAGCGACGGGAATATCCTTCACGGTCTGGAACAGACCCGACTGGTGGTCGAGGAGCAGGATCAGGGTGTCGGCCGGGTCCATCAGGGCCTGACCGCCTCCGGTGGGCAGAACGCTGGTCCGGGTCGTAGGGGACATCGTCATGTTCATCTCTTGCCTGGGACTGTGTCCGGCTCGGGGACCGGCCGCTGACCGGACCTGTCGATGACGGCGCCGTGGACCAGGGCATGGGCGCGGGAGGCGGGCATAGGGCATCCAGCTTGAAAGACGCGGACCGACGCCGGCCGGGCCGGCGCGACACGGCCAACCTCCTGCCGACCGGACGCGACGCCAAGTAAGCTCCGGTAAAATCCCGCTTCCGGGCAGCGATGGAGACTGCGAGAGCGGCCGTTCCGTATCGGCATCGACGGCGCTGCTCCTGGCACTAGGCCTGGATGCGGGGATCCGTCGAGGAGCTCGAGGCGACCGGAGAGGGTCGCCTCGTTCGGCCATGCCCGATGGGTTCGCGGCGAGGCTGCGCGTCCTCGAGGCGGCCGACCGGACAGCCACGGAAGAATACGCCGCACTTGTGCAGCGGTTCTACGAGCGGCGCCGGTTCCGGGTCCCCCCGACTCCCGAGGTGCTTGCGGCGTTCGACTCCCTGTCCCGTTCAATCGCCTATCAGGCGATGAACGGCCCGCGCGAGTTCAAGATCGGCGGAGTGATCCGCGACCGGGGCCGCCGGGCGGACCTCGCAGCCGTCACCCAGGACGCCCCGATCACCACCGGGGCGCTCGACGAGATCACCCTCGACTGTCACGAGACGATCCGGGACGGGGTCGCCGGACCGGTCGAGCTGGTGGTGATGGAGGACTGTTCGCACCTCACGATGGCAGAGCGACCGGACCCCTACGCTGATCTGTGCGGATCGTCGTCGCCGCGGTCGAGCCCGTCACGCTCCACGAAAGGACGGCCCGGTCCCGCGACGCGTGGGGGCCGGGCCTGGACCGGGAGAGGGCGTCAGGGGGAGCTCCCGGCGTCGGGGGACGACGCGCCACGGTCCCATTTCGGGGCCGTCCGGCCAAGGGCGAGGCGTGCACAGGCCAGTTGCGTTGAATGCGCCTGGGACCGTCAGGCGGGAAGAGGCGCTGTGGGGTCAACCAGACCGGCGGCGCGCAGGTCCGACCAGAAGGCGGCGGGGACGATCTCCTCATAGGCGGCGCGGTCCTCGGCGATGCGTCCGGGACGGCTGGCACCGGGGATGACGGCGGCCACGGCCGGATGGGCCAGGGCGAAATGCAGGCCGGCGGCCTTCATCGTGATCCCGTGCCGGTCCGCCAGCGTCCGGATCCGGGCGACCTTGTCGAGGATGGCCGGCGTGGCCGGCGCGTATTCGAAGTTCGGCCCGCCCACGAGGGCGCCGGAGCTGTAGGGACCGCCGACGACGATGCCGAGGCCGCGCGCCTCCACGTCCGGCATGACGCGTTGCAGGGCCCGGCTGTGATCCAGAAGCGTGTAGCGGCCGGCCAGCAGAAAGCCGTCGGGACGCGGCTCCTCCAAAGCCAGGACGGTCTCGATCGCCTCGACCCGGTTCACCCCCAGGCCCCAGGCCTTGATGACCCCTTCGTCGCGTAGTCGGTCCAGCACACGAAAGGCGCCGGTCCGAGCCTCCTCGACCTTGGACAGCCAGGCGTCGCCATAGAAGTCCTGGGCGATGTCATGGACCCAGGCGATGTCGATGCGATCGGTCTTGAGACGGATCAGGCTGTCCTCGATCGAGCGCAGGGTGGCGTCGGCGGTGTAGTCGTTCACGATCTTGTTCGGACGACCGTATTTGAAGACGTCGCCCTTTTCTCCGAGATCGCGGGCCGAGACGTCCTCGACCGCGTCGAGCACGAGGCGACCGACCTTGGTGGAGAGGCCGTAGGCGTCGCGCGGCTTGCCGGCCAGGGCGTCGCCCATGCGCATCTCGGCCAGCCCGGCGCCATAGAAGGGGGCGGTATCGTAATAGCGGACGCCGTCGGTCCAGGCGGCCTCGACGGTGGCGTGGGCCTCGTCCTCCGGAATGGCGCGGAACATGTTTCCGAGCGGCGCGGCGCCGAAGCCGAGACGGGTAGGTAAAAGGGATTTGAGCGACATGGGATATTCCTCGGTAGTACGAGTCAGGCCACCGAGACCGGCGACAACACCCAGGCGGTGCGGTCGGCGAGGTCGGCGATGCGGGACAGATAGGTCTGGAAATGCGGGCTTGCCCGATGGGCCGCCACGGCGTCGGAGTCGACGTAGAGCTCGTCCAATACAAACCGGCCGGGCTCGGTCGGGTCGGCCCACAGGTCGTAACGCAGATTGCCGGGCTCGGCGCGTGAGGGGGCGATCATGTCGTCCAGCAGAAGGCGTAGATCTTCGATCTTGCCGGGCCGGGCGGCGAGGACCGCGACGGTCTTGGCGATTTTCGGCTGAGCGGCGTCTGGCATGCGGGGATCCTTTCTGGGGCGGAGCGGCGGCTTGCCGGTTCTCACCGTCCTCGCGCTGCGGCGCGGTCGAGAGCGGCGACCAGCCGGGCCGCGAACGGATGGTCTGACTATGGATTCTGGCCGGTGACGAGGTTGCGGTCTTCGACGACGTTCGGTGAGTTGAACAGCCCGCCGCCCGCCGTCTCCAGCGCATCGACTATGTTAAACCAGAGTTGGCGTTCAGGATGTCATCCTCCACGACCTTCTCCTTGCTATTGGAGAAGACCGTCGTCCGGTAGGCCGTATATCGCCAATCCCTCGCCCATTCATGGGCCTTGACAGGGGCACCGACTATCAGGGCGGAGCGGCGATCCCGGGGGGCGGCGCCCGCGCCCTGCTCCGAAATTCTGCATAAGGCTCGTGCCGTTACGCCGCTTGTCCGGCCGCGCGCGGCGGCTGAACCTCGCGCGGTGGCCTGCGGCGCCGCAGAGACCACGACCACCCCGGCGCACGACGACGCCTCGCCAAACGGTGGCGGGCACTGGCCAGAGGTGTCGTGGCCGGATGTTCGAAGGTCCCGGCCGCCCCCGGACCGCCCGGGATCGAGATTTGACCCATTCGACCAAGGAGACCGAAATGACCAAACACGTCCTATTCATCGTCACCAATGCTGCGGTGATCGGTCCCAAGAACCGCCGAACCGGCTTCTTCTTCGCCGAGGTGGCCCATCCGTTCGACGTTCTCGACGGCGCCGGGGTGGCGGTGGAGTTCGCGTCGCCCGCAGGTGGATGGACGCCGTATGACGCCTATGACGAAAGCGATCCGGCCCAGAAAGGGTTTCTGGAGAGCAGGGCCTTCCGCCGGCTGAACCGCAGCCGCAAGCTGTCCGAGGTCGATGCGGCTGACTATGACGCCATCCTGATGCCCGGCGGGCTCGGGCCTATGGTCGATATCGCCCGCAATGCGGAGGTTCAGCACGCCGTCGTGCGGGCCTGGAGCACCGGCAAGATCGTCACTGCCGTATGCCATGGGCCGTGCTCGCTGCTGGGCGTCGACCTGGGCGACGGGATCCCCTTCGTCAAAGGCAAGAAGCTCACGGGCTTCTCCGTGAAGGAAGAGCTCGATTATGCCCGCGACGACGTGCCCTACGAGCTTGAGGAAGCCCTCATCGCCGAGGGCGCCGACTATTCCTCCGCCGACACCTGGCAGCCCCATGTGGTGGTCGACGGCCGCCTGATCACCGGACAAAATCCGGCGTCGGCCGGCCCTCTCGCCAGGGAACTTCTGATGGCGCTGAAGGTCTGAGAGGCTGAGGGGGCCGCCGGAAGGGCAGGGATACGGGATGCCCGGACAGTCTTTTCTTTGTGTGTTCGCGCCGTCCGGCGGAGGCGCCTGCCGAATGGACGGCTCCGCCCGATTCTGCAGGGCCGTCCTGCGTGTGGCGCGGTACCCCGCCGCCGGGAGGAGCGCGGGTCTGACTCCCGCCGCCGGGCTTGCATCGGCCTTAACTTTGGCAAGACGTGAGGACGATCCCGGCGGTTCTAGAAGCTCGCCCTGAGTTCGGCTCCGATGAACCGTGGCGCGCCGACCGTGCATCGCAATGCGGTCGAGCCGGTCGTGGCGTTGCGAAGGCCGAACGGGCCGTCATAGGCCTGGACGAATATGCTGGTGCAATAGTCCTCGTCGGCCAGGTTCTGGCCGTAGAGCGACATCTGCCAGCGCGCGCTCGGGTCCGTCAGCGCAAATCTGAGGTTCAGAAGCGAATAGCCGGGCTGGACCGCGTCCGGGTTGTCGCCGTCGCCCCCGACGTTCTGGTCCGTGACGAAATACAGGTCGCTTCGGACCGACCATTCCCAACCGCCCGGCAAGACGTCCTCAAACTCGACCGTCCAGCTTCCTTGCCACTTCGGCGTCCAAGGCGCGCGGCCGCCTGTCAGATCCTGGGTCCCCCCAAATCCCGGCAAGTTCGGGGCGTCGGGATAGGACAGGTATTCAGAGTCGAGATATGCCGCGCCGACCGAGGTCGAGAGCCGCTCCTCGACCCTCCACCGGGCCTCAGCCTCGGCGCCCTGCTGGCGCAATTGGGCGGCGTTGCGGGTCAGGAACCGAAGGCCGTCCCACGAGCGGACCTGAAAGTCCTCGATGTCGGTTCGGTACAGGGCGCCGTTGAAGATCAGCCCGCCGTCCAGCCAGGAGGAGCGGGCGCCGACCTCCCAGTTTTCATTGGTTTCCGGGTCGAAGATCCGGTTCTGCCCGAGCGGCGTGGTCGAGGCGGCGCTCTCGAACCCTCCGGCCTTGTAGCCCGTCGCGTAGGACGCGTAGAACATGAGATCCGGCTGGGGAGTCCAGGTGGAGATCAGCCGATAGGTGAGCTGGTCGTCTTCGTAGGCGAGTTCGGTGTTTTCGGGGCCCCTGAGTAGGTCGGCGGTGTTGTTGCGCACCTGGTAGATGGAGCCGCTCTTTTCCTCGCTGGTGTAACGGGCGCCCAGGGTCACGTCCCAGGTGTCCGTAAGATGCACCACGCTCTCCCCGAACGCAGCGAAGCTGCTCGCGTCCTGGATCAGCCCGTTGTAGCCCGCGTCGAGAAGCGGGCCGGCGAGACAACCCGCGAGGCGCGCCGGCAGGGCGTTGCGAATGAACCGGTCGCAATAGTCGAAGCCCAGATCGGTCCGGTCGTAGGTCGTGTAGTCTTCCTCGAAACTGTAGAGGCCGAGCACGAAGTCCAGACGACCGCCCATCAACTCCCGCTCCGGGGAGATTAGCTGGACTTCGTGGGACACGCTCTCGCTCGTGAAGCGGGCGACGCGGGTGGCCAGGTCATACGGCGTCAGAAAGACGTCGCCTTCGGCCTGTTCGTTGGTCCAGTCCCGGTAGCCGGCGATGTAGCGCAGGCTCCAGCGATCAGCGAAATCCCAGACCAGATCGCTGGTCGCCCCGACCTGCATGTCCTTCAGCCAGCCGTTGTGGAAGTGATTGACGCGCTCGTCGAAGGGGTCCGAGAAATCAGGCAGGTCGGCCACCTCGGGTCCCGCGCCGTCGCGGTCCAGTCGGGCCCGGAAATTGGCGATTGACGTCGGCGTGAGGGTGGACGGCATCAGCTCTGAATGGGGGGCGCCGTCGCCCCGGATGTTCTGGTGGTCCAGCCGTCCAATCCAGCGGAGCCGGTCGTTGATGTCCCATCTCAGGCTGGCGCGCGCCAGGAAGTCCGTGCGCTGGCCGACCGTATCGTCCATCCGTTCATTGTAGACCGGCCCATCGGTGCGCGAGCCCGCCACGGCCAGCCGCGCCGCGAGGGTGTCGCCCAGGGGCAGATTGCCGATCGCGCGGTAGCCCGCCGTATCCCAGCTCCCATAGGAGACCGCGGCGTCCAGCGACGGTTCGTACCCCGGCGCCTCGGTGTTGATGCTGATCACGCCCATGGTGGTGTTGCGGCCGAAGAGCGTGCCTTGCGGCCCGCGGAGCACCTCGACGCTGTCGATGTCCACGAGATTGCCCAACAGGGCGGCCGGCCGCGCGATATAGACGCCGTCCAGAAACAGGCCGACGCTCGGCTCGATCCCGCTGTTCCCGGCGCTGCCGACCCCCCGGATCTGGATGCGCTGATTGGCGATCTGGGTGCCGCGCGTGACCTCCAGGCCCGGGGCGAGAATCTTCAGGTCGGAGACCCGCTCGATGTTCGTGTCGTCAAGCGTCTCGCCGCTGATGGCGACAATGGAGATCGGGACGTCCTGGATGTCCTGAGCCCGCTTCTGGGCGGTGACGATGACATCGTCCAGAGCCGCCGGCTGCGGCGTCGCCTCCTGGGCGGCGGCCGAAGCGCCCCAGGCCAGTGCGATGGCGGATGCCGAGCCGGCAATCCTGTAACGTCGGGCCATGATCATGGCGTTCCCCCTGTCCTCAAGCGGTTCAGACGCCGCTCATTGTCGGGAAGGATGGATGCAAGCCTTCCGGCCTGAAAACAGATATGTCTTCCGGAGAGTCATAGACGTGAGTTATGTCTGGCGCGGGGGACCGACATGGATATCCACCGGCTTCGTCTTGTCCTGGCCATCTGCGAGTGCGGCAGCATAGGCAAGGCCGCCCGCGAACTCCGGGTGTCCCAGCCGACCCTGAGCAAGACGCTCGCACGGCTGGAGGACCAGTTGGGCCAGGTCCTGTTCCAGCGAGGCCGGGGCGACTCGGCGACGCCGACGATCTTCGCCCTGCATGTCGCCGACCGCGCCCGTGAAATCCTGCGCTGGACCGACCGGCTCGACCGGGAGATATCGCTGCTGGCCGGCGGCGAGGCGGGCCGGGTGCGCATGGGGGTTGGTCCCGGCGCCAAGGTCCTCATGCTGCCGCAACTCATCACCGAGATCCTGAGGCGCTTCCCCCAGTTGCACCTGGACCTCGACGTCCGGGCCTCCGACGAACTCCATGATCGCCTGTCGGAGGGCCAGTTCGACCTCATTGTCGGCCACTTCAGCCCGTTCCTGGAGTCCCCGGGCATGCAGATCGTTCCGCTGTTCGAGGAACCCGGCGCATCGATCGTGCGCGCTGGACATCCGCTCGACGGGCGGGAGGCGCTGACCTGGACGGAATGCCTCGCCCATCCTCACGTCTCGACTGTCCGCTACAAAACCTACGCCCCGTTCTTCTCCGAGGGACTGCCGCCTGAGGCCGAGCAGATTTTCACCACCGTGCGGACGTCGGATATGGACAGCGCCCGGGCGCTGATCGTCGAACGGGACTTCGTCGGCTTGGCCTCCCCCTTCATCTTCATGGACGAAATCGCCAGCGGGGAGTTCGTCATCCTGCCGCTTCCGCGGCGTTACCGGTCTGCCTGCTCCGTCGCGGTCACCCAGGAAGCGGCGCATTTTCCGGTGATCCTGCAGATCATCGAGCTCATCAAGCAGTGCGCGACGGACCGGGGCCTCACGTTGCTTTGACCTCGCCGGCCGCGGTCAGGCGCCGCGCTCGCGCAGATGTCGGGCCATTCCGATGGCGGCGAGGAAATAGTGCGTCGACGCCCAGAGATAGAAAAGGAAGGTGACGATCAGTCCGCCGCGTGTGCCGTCCGCGAGCGCGGTACGGCAGGCCTGGACAACCCCGGAGGGGGCGCCGGGCGGGGCCACGCCGCCCGGGCAGGCGGCGGAGAAGGTCGCGGCGTCTCCGGCTCCGCCGGCGAACCAGGCTGACACGAGCGTCCAGACATCGCCGGCGTCTGCTCCCGCGAAACGCACGCCCGCCAGTTGGTCGATCACCCAGCCGGTGAAGGGCGGACCGCCGGCCAAGGCGATCAGGTTCAGGAACAGGAGCAGGACCGCCGTGGCGGTGGCCCGGCGGCGTATGTCCACCGAGTTCTGTATGACGCCGAAGGTGGGCCCGAGGTAGGCGTAGTGGAACAGGCCGGGGATCAGCAGGACCAGGGCCGCAGTCTCCCACGACGTCCGCGTATAGGCGAGGATGTACAAGGGCGTGCAGATCGCCAGGCCGATGGCGGGCGTCAGCGCGTACCAGGCTGGGCTGAGGCGGGCGAGGCGATCGGCCAGGAAGCCGCCGCCCAGGGTGCCGATCCCGGCGCCGACGCCGCCGGCCACCCCGACAATCAGGCCGACGGTGGTCAGGTCGATGGGGAAGGCCGCCACGAAATACTGAGGCGCGAACTGACCTGACCCGTACAGGCCGAACGAGACCAGGGTGATGCCGAGGACCATGTGGAGCACCGGCCATTTGCCGAACAGGGACCGGACCACCGACCCGATTTCTCGCAGTTCGTGGCCGAGGGAGACCGGCGGGGGCGACGCCGCCGGCGGGGCCGGCAGGCCGGCCGCGCGGCGGGCCTCGGCGTCGGCGCGACCGCGCTCCGGCTCCTTGACCAGCAGCTTGAACGCCACGGCCAGGACGACGCCGGGCACGCCGACCACGACGAAGGCCCAGCGCCAGCCCAGGGTCTGGGCCAGCCAGCCGCCGGCCGCGGCGCCGAACATGACGCCCAGCGGCACGCCGAGACCGTAGACGGCCATGGCGGAGGCGCGCTTTCGGGGTTCGAAATAGTCGCTGATCAGACTGTGGGCGGGCGGCGAGCACCCGGCCTCGCCCACCCCGACGCCGAAGCGGCACAGGGCCAGCATGGCGAAATTGCCCGCCAGACCGCACAGGGCGGTGAAGCCGGACCAGATCACCAGGGACAGGGCCAGGATGTTGACCCGGCTGAACCGTTCGGCCAGCCGGGCGATGGGGATGCCCAGCAGGGTGTAGAGGAGGGCGAAATAGAGCCCGCCCAGAAGGCCGATCTGCGTCGAGGTCAAACCGAGATCGGCGCGGATCGCCGGGCCCAGGATCGACAGGATCGTCCGGTCGATGAAGTTGACGGTGTAGGCCCCCAGCAGAAGCCCCAGGACCATCGATCGGTAGCCCCTGACGTAGGGGAGGGGCGGAATCGGCTGCGTCGTCATACCGTCGCTCTCGAGCCCAGAACCTCGGCGAGCGCGGCGCGAAGCGCGTCCGACACGGGACGGACCAGGTTCCCGGACACGCACCGCATGTCGTCGTTCCGGCTGTGGTGGAAGCGGTGGGCGCCGAAGAAGCCCGCGGCGGACGGATATCCCGCCCGCAGGATATTGGTCAGTTCGCCGGCCGAATTCTCGACCGTGGCCGGATAGACCGCCTCCAGCCCCGGCTGGCCGGCGAAGGCGCGGCCGAAGGCGTCCCGCAGGTCGGGACTGGCCAGCAGATAGCGCTGGGAATCCGGGCCCGGAAGCGGTCGCATGGGGTGGGTTTCGTGCCAGTCGCGGGCGGCCAGATTGGCGCCGATATGAACCCAGAGACGGGTCCGTTCCGGCGGCGGGGCCTGTTCATGAAGATACCGCTCGCCGCCGAGATTCTCGTATTCATGGCCGCTGATCGCCACCAGTTCGATGTCGATATCGTCCCGCCGGTCCGCCAGCCAGAGGGCGGCCGCCAGCCAGACGGCGATTCCCGATCCCCGCTCGCCCGCACAGCCGAACCACCCGGATCGCGGGGTCGACAGAACCACGCTGCGCCGGGCGTTTCGAGACAGACGGGCGATCAGGTTGAACGCGGGCCGGTGACCGCCTTGTCCCGTCATGACCAGCCGCCCGCTCCGCCCCTCTGCGGCTGCGTCGAGGAAGACCGGCGCGTCCGCGGGCGCCAGGACCGCGGTCGGGCCCGCCTTCGGGTCACGATGCGCCGGCGCGTTGAGCGCCAGGGCGTCACCGGTCGGTCCCGTCGTCACCAGAACGGCCGCCGCCGCGCCCCGCGCCCAGACCCTGGTCAGGGCCGAGGTGATGTATGGATCCAGCGCGCTCGACCACCGGCGGGACGGCAGGACGACTAGGGCGATGGCGCCGTCGAGCTGGCCCTCGCCCAGAGCCAGCCTGAGCGGCGCGTTCACGCCGCCAACGGCCGTCGGCGTCACGACGGCCTGGGGAACAACGGTCGCCGTAAGCCCCTCGATGGAAAGAGTCGCCTGCTCGCTCTCGAACCAGGGGGCCTCGAAATACTGGCGCGAGCATCGGTAGCCGGCGCGCGTCAGTTCCGCCTCCAGCCAGTCCCCGGCCCCCGTGTCGCCCGGGCCGCCCGAGGCCTTGTCGCCAAGGCCGACGTATCTCTCGACAACCGTCTGGTGCCAGGCGTCGTCGAGGGAAAGTCTGGCGACCGGCGCCCCGACGGCCAGGCCGCCGCCGGCGACGCCGAGGAACAGACCGCGACGGGATGGGGTCATTGCAGGCTTCTCCGCCGGCCTGACCCCTGGAGTTCCGTCATCATCGTTCGTTCTCCCGAGCCCGCGCCTTCAGCAGCGAATTTCCAACGACCGACGAGCCGCCCTTACCGGAGGGGGAGCCGGCGCATGGGGGCTCCACCGCGAGCCTCCTCCCGTCAATCGCCGTGCATCCGCCGGGCCAGCTCCCAAACGTCAAACCCCGGCGAGGGGGACACGGTCGCTATGTGAAGTCAACAGTCACTCACGAGTGGGTTAAGGTCGGGCGGTGACAAACGCCCTTTTTTGCGCGGGTTTCGACTACGAAGCTGGTCGCCCGCCGGGTGTTCAGAAGGCGCGAACGTCGCATTTCAGGACCGAAGGTTATGTCCGCTCCTGGCGCAGGGTTGCAGCAATGGATAGCTTGCCATTGCCACTTGGTGATCTCGGAGCCTGGGCGTAAAGCGCGCGCTGATCTCCATCAGGCGAGGAGGGGGCTTGCAGCAGTTCGACGTCATCGTCCGCGTCGCCGGGGCCACTCTGCTGATCGTGGCCGCAGTCACGCTCTGGCGGCGAGGGCGGCGGGCTGATCATATCTGGTTTGCGCCCTTCGCGATCTGCCTCTGCGGTTACCTTGCCGGGAACACCACGTTGGACGCGCTCCAACTGGACGGCCTTGCGGGGCGCATCGCGGTTTTGCTCGCCGGCTTCACCGCCGTCTTCCTCTGGTGGTTCTGCCTGTCCCTGTTCGACTGGACCTTCAGGCCGCGCGGCGCCGTGCTGGCGCTCGGCCTGGCGTGGATTGTAATCGCCGCCATTGATCGGGGCGTGGTCGGGGCCGGACTGGCGGGGCATGGGCTGTCCTGGCTGCTCATAGCCATCGGCTTCGCCATGATGGCCCATCTGGCGTGGAGGCTTTACCAGGACCGAAACGGCGACCTGCTTGATCGTCGGCGGCGGGCGCGTCTAGTGGTGGCGGCGTGGCTTGCGGGCCTTCTGGTCGTCGACCTGATCGTCGATGTGGCGCTGGGGCTGGACTGGAGCGCGCAGGCCTACGCCATCGCCCAGAACCTGGCCTGTCTGAGCTTCGCGGCTTGGCTTCTCAGCCTTATGGCGGCGCCGGGAGGGCGGCCCGGCGGATCGGCCATACCGGAGTTGTCGCCGGCGCCATCCGACCTGGACGGTCTCGGCGCACGGCTGCGCCAATTGGTCGAGGTCGAGAAAGTCCACCTGGATCCGGGTCTCGATCTGGCGACCTTCGTCCAGAGGATGGGGGCGTCCGAACGCGCAGTGCGTCGGCTGATCAACCACCAGCTCGGCTACGACCACTTCCGCACCTTCCTCAACGCCCAGCGGCTGGTGGAGGCGCGTCGCATGCTCGCCGATCCCGGACGGCGGGACGACAAGGTGATTGCGATCGCCATGGACAGCGGGTTCGCCTCTCTGCCGTCGTTCAACCGTGTGTTCCAGGCGGCCGAAGGCGTGCCTCCCAGCGTCTGGCGGCGGGCGGCGCTCGCCCGAGCAGCGGACCCCGGAGATCGCCCCGCCGTGTTCTGAGAGGCGTTTCGCCGTCTTTCGAGAAGCCGACAGGTCGCCTGTCATCGCAGGATTTGCTTCATCGCAGATCAAAGGAGCACGGCGTGGACGGCTTTATTGGAATTCTGGGCGTCATCGCCTTGATGCTCGGCGCGGGCGTCGCCCTGGGGCTGCTTCTCCCAGGGCGAGTGTCGCTCCGCTGGCTTCTCGTCGCGGCCGGGCTCGTTCTGCTCAATGACGCGATGCTCACCAACGGCTATGGCCTGTTCCCCGGCGTGCTGCCTGACAGCGACTGGAACTGGCAGGGTAAACTCCTCGCCTTGGCCGCCTCCCTTGGGGTCGTTGTCTCGCCCGGCTTCGGCCGACGCGAGGTCGGTTTGACCCTGCTTCAGGCGCCCGACGCCCTGAAGAGCGCCTTGCCCGTCGCCGGGCTCTATGTCGCCTTGTTCATCGGCCTGGCCGTGCTGTTCCCGAACGACCGGGCCTCCGGTGAGACGCTCGCTTTCCAGCTGACGATGCCAGGCCTGGAGGAGGAACTCTTCTATCGCGGGGTCCTGCTCGTCGCCCTGGGGCGGGCCTTCGCCGGCCGGGTGCGCTTGCTCGGCGTGGACTGGGGTCTCGGCGCGCTCATGTCGTGCGCTCTTTTCGGTCTGGCGCACGCGTTCGGTTTCAGCGACGGGCGTTTCTCACTGGAACCGCTGACCTTCGCTCTGACGGCCCTCCCGTCGCTGATCGCCGTCTGGCTGGCGCTGAGGACCCGCAGCCTCCTGCTGCCCGTCGTGCTGCACAATTTCGGCAACGCGATCCTGATCCTGCTCTGATCGCGAGTGAAGTGCGGTTCCGCGCACGGGATCACCGAACTTCAAGTTTGTCCCTCCTTGAAGGCTATCATCGTTCCCGAAATACGGTCTGGCCAAAGAAAGCGCAGTTGTTGGGAGGCTAGCTTGAAGTTGGCAGCAGTCCGCGACGGCAATCGTGGCCTGTTGCGATGCCCGTATCGATCCGCAGACCATCTTCGATGCTGAGCTTGGCGCTCTATACGTTATTCGCAATGTCGTCGGCCTCGTTCCTCCTATGCCCCCGATGAGGGCTGTCACGGGACGACCGCAGCGCTCGAGTGTGCTGTAAGATTCTCGATGTTCGTCGTATCGTCGTTCTGGGGCATGCGAATTGTGACGGCATCCACGCCCTGGTCCACTGCCGTAGACGTGCTTGCCGAAGAGCGTGAAGATTCGCGCAGTTTCGGCCGTCGTGAGGTCGGACGCCGGAACAGTGATCCGGTGCTGAGCTGCGGCGTCATCGGGCCGATCAAGGAGCATACAGTCCGCGTCGGCTCAGTCGCCTGTCTTGTCCTGCTCTTCGGTCTCGGCGTGCGGGGGAGCGGCCCAAACGTAGTCCTGGTCCAGCACGCGCTTGCTGAACCAGTCCATCTGCACATTCACCTGGAACAGGCGATGCCGCAGTTCTCGGAAATTGTGGGGTTCGCGCGGCGCCAGATAGAGTTCGGTCTCTACGCCCAGCGCCCTCAGCGCCCTGTGCAGCATCACCGACTGGGTCCAGGGCACGCGCTCGTCCTCGGCTCCGGCCAGGATCAGGGTCGGGGTTTTGACCTTGTCCAGCTGGGATAGGGGAGAGTGTTCCGTATACAGATCACGTCGTGCATCCGAGCCGTAAGGCGGGGTCACGAACCACTCGCTGCGCTGCCAACGGGTGTCGGAGGTCAGGTACATCGAGGCCCAGTCGACCGCGCCCGCGCCCGAAGCGGCGGCCTTGAAGCGGTCGGTGACGGTGATCAGACGGTTGGTCATGTGGCCGCCGGCGCTCCACCCCATCACACCCAGTCGATCGGGATCGACCATGCCTAGCGCAATCAGATGATCGACGCCCGAGAGCACGTCCTTGTCGGCGTAGCGGAAATAGCCGCCGTTCATGCCCTGGAGGAAGGCGTCGCCGTAGCCTGTGCCGCCCCGATAGTTGACGGTCAGGGTCATCGCGCCTCGGGCGGCCAGCAGCGGGGTGAAACGACCGTAGGCGAAGATGTTGAACACATCCGACGAGCGCGGACCTCCGTGGTTCTGGATGATCAGCGGGTAGCGATGACCCGGTTGGTAATCCAGCGGATAGGTCACCAGCCCTTCCAGCGCCTGACCGTCGGGCGCGGTCCACTGGATCGCCTCCTGTTTCGGCAGGCGGAAACGGGTCGCGATGTCGTCATTGAGGTGGGTCACCTGCACCGGCGTCGGAGCGGCGGGGTCGAGCCGGAACACTTCGCCCGGCGAGACGGCCGAAGCCTTGAAATACACCACGGTCCTGCCGTCGCGCGTCACGCTGATGTCGCCGGCGGCGTGATCGCCGCGGGCCAGCGCACGCACGGCCTCGCTCTCGACATCGATGGCGAACAGCTCACGCCGCACGCCCGTGGTGGCGGCGATGTAGATCTCGCGGCCGTCGCCCGACCATACCGCGTCCTCGATCTCGTAGGGCAGGCCGTGAGCCAGCTCGCGTGGCGCGCCGCCGGACAAGGGGATGACGAACAGGTTCGGATTGACCGTGCCGTAACGACCGTTCTCGGCTGTGGCCAGAAACAGGGCCGAGCCGCCGTCAGGCGACAGGCGCGGGGTGTTTTCCTCGAAATCGTTGTCGGTCAGCCGTCGGGCTGGGCCTTGTCCGGTCTTGACCCACAATTCGGCCTGGCGGCTGTCATCCCGCAGGTCGGAGACGGCGCGGCGGTAGAGGATGGTTTCGGTGTCCGCCGACAGGTCGTAGGCCGCGACCTCGAACTCGCCTTCGATCACCGGTGCGACCCGGCCGTCCGCGACCGTGATCCGCCACAAACGATCGCGCGACTGCGGGCTCTCGAAGGCCAGCATGTCGTCCTTTTCGCGCTTGCGCCGGGCCAACGGCCTGGGGTCGGGAGCATTGGCCAGAAAGTAGATCGCGGAGCCGTCCGGCGACCAGCGCAGGTCCGATGGACTGGTGGGCAGCTTGCCCAGACGCCTGGGTTCGCCGCCGTCGATCGGAGACAGGTAGATCTGTCGGGCGCTGTCGCCGTCGCGTTTGGCGATGAAGGCGAAGCTTTCCCCGTCGGGGGACCAGGTTGCGCCCGAGGCCGGGCCTTCGATCATTCGTCGCGGGGCGGAGCCGTCGAGACCGATACGCCAGATGTCCTCCTGCACGAGGTTGGCGGCCCAGTCGACACGACCGACGGCGTAGAGAATGAAGCGTCCGTCGGGCGAGACCTTGGGATCAGACAGTTTCTCCAACCCGACCAGATCGGCGGCGGTCATGGCGCGCGGCGTTGACCAGGCTTGGCCCGACACAGATGCGAGCAGACAGCCGGCGGCGACGGCCGCCAGTCGGGAGAGGATCATCGAAGGCTCCGGAAGGGAGGTCTCGCCGACGCCCGAGAGCGCCGGCGAGAAGCGCCATGTTAGAAAGCGACCTGTACGCCCAGAGTATAGGCCCGACCGGTCACGCCGTAGACGGCGCTGTAGTTGTAGTCGTTGCCGGATTCCGTGCCGCTGGGCAGGAACGGGCCCTGGGTGTCGAACAGGTTCTTGATCGTGCCGAAGACGCGCAAGTCCTTGTTCTTCGGGTCCGGATAGAACCTCACCGCCAGGTCATGACGCCAATAGGCGTCGACGTTCAGATACAGAGGGTCGGTGACGCCGGCTTCGGCGAAGGCCGCCGCCAGATCGTTGTCGTCCACCGCTTCACCGATGTAGGCCGTCGTCCATTTCACGTTCCAACGACGGTCGCGCCAGGCCAGGCTGCCCTTGGCCTCGTGCTCGGACGTGCCGACCTCGCCGAGGTCGTCCGCCAAGGTGGTGCCGTCGACGCCCTCATAGCGGCTCTCCAGCTTCAGACGGCGGCTGTAGTTGAGCCCGACGGTGAAGTCGCCCGGCACCTTCCAGGCGTCCAGGTCGAAGCGGTATCGCGCCGCCACATCGACGCCGGAAGCGCGTAGATCGTCGAGGTTCTCTTCGAGGTTCAGGATCTTGGTGATCTGGCCCTCGGCGTCCCGGGTGATGACATTGCAGAAGCGGTTGTCGACGCCGCTGCTCGAACCGTAGCACTCGGCCATCAGCTGGCTGTTCGACAGCGACGAGATCGCATCGGCCACCTTGATGTCATAGTAGTCGACGCTCAGGTCGAAGCCGCGCAGGAAGGTCGGCTGGAACACCAGACCGACGGTCAGGGTGTCGGCGGTCTCTTCCTTCAGATCGGTATTGCCGCCGTTGGGCGCGTTGACGCTGGTGACTTCCGAGGTGAAGACGCCGTTCGCCGCAATGGCCGCCGCGATGCCCGGATCGGCCCGGCAGTTCTGGGCCACCGTACCGGTCGTGCCGGCCGTGACGCCGCTGCAGACATCGGTGATCGAGTCATAGTCGTCGCGCGGCGGCGAATAGAGCTCGGTGGTGTCAGGTGCGCGCTGGGCGCGGCTCCAGACCGTGCGGAAACGAAGGCTTTCGACTGGAGCCCACTGCAGGCCGGCCCGATAGCTGAGAGTCGTGCCGACGTTCTCGAGATTGTAGTGAGCGACGCGGAGGGCGCCGTCGATCTCGAGCTTGTAGATGAAGGGCAGGTCCTTCAACAGCGGGGCGGAGAATTCGGCGAAGGCTTCCTTCGCCTCGATCTCCCCGCTGTATTCGGGAATATAGGCGAGGCTGGCCAGGCCGCTTTGCGTCAATGCGTCGGTCGTGGTGCTGGTCTTGTCGCGGCGCAGTTCGAAACCGAACGCCGTCGCGACGGGGCCGGCCGGCAGTTGGAACAGTTCACCGGTCATGTGGCCTTCGACGGTGTCCTGTCGATTGTGCGGCTTGTACCAAAGGTTGGCGCGAATGTAGTTGGCGGCTTCCTCGCTGATCGAGCCTACGCCGAACAGGTTCAGGGGCACGCAGCCGTCGGCCCGCGCCGTAGCGTCCTTGCACTGGATATCGCCGGTGGCGGCGTTCACTTCAGCGTCCAACGCATAATCGACGTTGGCCATGTTCAGGGCGTTCTCGCGAATCTGGTAGCCCTTGTATTCGCCATAGCCGTAGGTCAGGGCCCAGTCCCAGTCACCGAACACCTTGCCTTCGGCGCCGAGCCAGCCGCGCAGCGTGGTGCGGCGGTTATAGATCTGCAAGTTGCCCACCTCGGTCATCCGGCGACGGAAGCTGATCGACGAGGTCGAGGACGAATAGATCTCCGAAGGCACATAGGGGTTGCTGCGGGCGATGTTGCCGATCGAGTATTCGTCGTTGACGCCATAGGTCGACGAATTGCTCAGGGTGGCGGCCGCACGCGTCGAGTCGGTCGTGACCCGGGACGCCTGGAACTGGCCCCAGACCTTGATGTCCGGAGTGACGTCGTAGGTGACCTTGACGGCGGCGGACAAACGCTCCGCCGGCGTGATCAGGGTGCCGTCCGCGCGGGTTTCATAGCCGTTGACCGCTGTGACGAAGTTCCTCTGCAGCCCCTCATCGTCATAGTAGAAGCTGCTGCTGCGGAAACGGCCGCCGGGCGTATAGGTCGACAGATCCGGCGACGACACGGTGTTGGTGTCGGGGTCGTAGACCACCGACTGGGTGGCCCAGTCGCGGTCCGACGCATAGAGGGCTTCCTGCTTCTCGAAGGTCCCGCCGATCATCGCGAACAGTCGATCGTTCAGGAAGCGATTGCCTCCGGCCAGCGAGAATTCGGTGCTTTCGCCGCCGCCGTCTTCCGTGAAGCCCTTCACGACCCGGGCCTTCACGCCGTCCATCTTGCTGGTGGTGATGATGTTGACCACGCCCGAGACGGCGTCCGAACCATAGACGGCCGACGCGCCGCCGGTGCTGATCTCGACGCGATCGACGAAGAACTCGGGGATCGAGCTGAGGCTCACCGTGTTCATGTTGCCGGCGTTGGAGACGGTGCGGTGCCCGTCGATCAAGGTCAGGGTGCGGTTCTGACCGAGCGAACGCAGGCTGACGGTCGAAAGGCCGTTGTCCTGGACTGCCGACTGGCTGGTCGACAGGTTGACGCCGATATCGACGCCGGGCAGGTCGGTCAGGGCTTCCGCGAGGTCGGTATAACCGCTTTCCAGCAGGTCGTCGCGTTCGACTTCCACGACTGGCGACGGGCTGTCGAAGCTGGTCCGACGCAAGCGCGAACCGGTCACCACCACTTCTTCAACCTGAGTAGCAGAGCTTTGATCTACAGTCTCGAACGAGGCTGGCTGTACGGTGGCGGGGGGCGCTGAGCCCGGTGCGCGCACGATCAGCGCGCCCGAACCGTCTTCAACCACCTCAAGACCCGCGGAACCGGCGAGCCGGCGCGCCGCTTCAAGCGGCGTGTAGCGACCAACGACGGCGGACGCGCGGTGACCGGCCACGTCTCTGGCCGAAAACAGAATATTGGCGCCGGTCTCCTTGCCGAGTTCGCGCAAGGCGTTGTCCAGCGGCTGGGCCTGCACGTCCACGCTTACGGCCTGCCCCCAGGCGGCGCCGGCGACCAACAGCACGCCCACGGCGGCCGATCCAGCCAACATCCGGCGCAGCCGGCCATCATTTCTCGTTATCATGAAAATTTTATCCCCTCTTGGCCCGATACCCCCAGGCTCAACAGGTTTGACGACGGCGGTTGAATTTTCCTCAGCAAGTTTTTTCTGAGGTTCGTCGAAGGCGCTCAAGCGCCGCGGCGCGGTTCGATCATCAGTCCGCCGCCGTTGGTTCGAACCTCGAGGTCGAGCAGAGTCGCGACCGACCGGGCGAAGGCCTCGTTGTCGCCGGCCTTGTAGACGCCGCTGATCCGCAGGGTCTCCAGCGATGGATCCGACAATACGATGCGGCGACGACTATAGCGGTTCATCTCCGCCAAGGCCTGGGGGAGGGGCAGGTCGTCGAATACGGCCTGGCCAAAACGCCAAGCCGTAGCCGACTGGACGTCGACTATCTCGCGCAGTGCGGGCTTCTGCCGGTTCATCACCAGTCTTTGGCCGGCGACGGCGACGATGCGGCCGAACGACTGGTTCGTGTCCGTCACCAACACCTTCCCCTCGACGGCCACGACAGACACCGCCGAAGACAATATGGAGACGCCGAAGGCGTCGCCGCCTTCGGAGATGATCTCGCGTCCCTCGGCGTTCACCACAAGGGGTAGCGCCGGGGCGGTCGCCGAACGAAAGAAGGCTCGCCCCTTGCTCAGGTTCACTCGGCGTTGTCGGGCATCGACTTGCACCGAAAGGCGACTGTTGGCGTCGAGCAGAACCGAGGCGCCGTCATCCAGATGAAGGGTGCGGGTCTCGCCAATGTCGGTGGCGTACACCTTCGGCGTGAGAGCCAGCCAACCCAGACCGATGGCTGAAACACCGGCGCCGGTCAGCATCGCGCGGCGGGCCAGGTGCGTGGGCCCCCGCCGAGTCATCAAGGCGACCTCGGGGTCATTCTTCAATGCGCCCGTCAATTCCCACGTGGCGGTCAGGGCGTCGAAGTTGGCGCGATGATCCTCCGACCGCTCCAGCCAGGCCTGAAAACCGGCTTCGTCAGCCTTCCCGCGCGATTCGACATGCAGACGCGCGAGCCAGGCGGCCGCTTCGCGGCGGACGGCTTCCAGATCGCGCGCACGCTTCACCACTTCTCGGTCCATCCTGTCAGGAAAAGGGTGGCCTTGGCCACGTGCTTCTCGACCGCGCTGACCGTGATGTCCAGACGCTCGGCGATCTCCCGATACTTCAGACCTTCCAGCCGGTGAAGCAAAAACACTTCTCGGGTGCGCGGGCTGAGCCGGGTCAAACCCTGTTTGAGACGCGCCAGACGCTCGCGCGCGCGCAGAACCTCGTCCTGCAAAGGATAGGTGTCGACGAACGCGTTTTCGAGGAGATCCAGAGTTTCCTGCGGGCGACGAGCGCGCTGACGGCGTTCGTCGATCGCGAGGTTCACCGCCGCCCGCGCCACGAACGCTTCCGGATTGGCCAGGACGTTGTCGCGCCGATACTCGAGCATCCGCACCATGGCGGATTGCACGACATCCTCCGCGCCGACAGGATCGTAGGTGATACGTGTGATGCGGCGCACCAGTCCGCGCCAGCCTTCGTTCTTCAACTCAGCCGCCCCCAGCATGCCCCGCAGGCATCTTTCCAAGGCTCGGTGCGTCGGTCAACGGCTTGTGATCACGGAGCTGAGCATGTGGCGCAAAACTGTCACGTCGAGCAGGGTCGGGCCGCCCAGCGCCATCGTGCTGCGATAGACGGCCGCCTGTTCCTCGATCTCCTCGGCGATCAGCAGGGCAGTTCCAGGCATGGCGCGACGCGCGTGGTCGGTCCTGGCGCGAAACAGACTTGGGAGAGATGAAGCCGCTCTGCGCGCAAGTGGCGTACGGTGAAGCCTTCCACCGGCTAAATATCCGGCCTGTTCCCTCGAAGCACTCCAGGCCTTAAATTCCCAAATGCTCCGCGAAATTCCCGCCGCGATAGTCGGCGTCAAACAGGCCGTCCTCGATCAGTTGCGGCACCAAGCGCTCGAACAGCAAGTCCATCGATCGCGCCGATCCGCCCGGAAGGGCGATGAAGCCGTCGCCGGCGCCCGCTTCGAACCACCGGGCGATCTCGCGGGCGGCGTCCTGTGGCGTGCCGACAAACAGCCAATGCGCTGACCCGGAGACTTCCGGACGATCCAGAAGCTCGCTCACCGTCGGCGTCTCCCGTTCGATCAGTCTGCGCAACAGGTCCGCATGGGTGCGGCTGCGCACGGGCCGGTTCAGTTTCGGCAGCCTGTCCGGCGTGATCGGCATGTCGGCGGGCAGGGCGCTGACGTCCAGACCCAGGTTCTCCAGAATATAGGCGTGCTTGCGCTGCAGATTCTGTCCGGCATGGGTTTGCGCATACAGGTCGCGCGCCTCCGACTCGGTGTCGCCCAGAAACAGGCTTAGCCCCGGCAAGACGCGCAGATCGTCGGGATCGCGGCCGTGCGCGCTGGCCCGCGAGCGAAGATCGGCGCGCAGATCGACGCCGGCGGCGATGTCCGGCGCTGCGGCGAAGACGCCATGAGCGACACGCGCTGCGAAATCCCGTCCCCATTCCGATGCCCCGGCCTGGAAGAAGGGAATCTTGGCGCCGGGATAGGTTGGAACGGTCAGGGGGCCCTCGACCGAGAAATGGCGGCCGCGATGATGAATCGGCTGCACCTTGTCGGCATTGGCGTAGAGGCCGTTCGCGCGATCCAGCACCAGCGCCTCGTCCGGATAGCTGGCCCACAGGGCTTGCACGACGTCGGTGAACTCACGCGCCTTGGCGTATCGATCGGCCGACGAAAGCATGGGCTCGTCGCCGAAATTGTCGCTGCCGTCCATCGAGGTGACGATGTTCCAGCCGGCGCGGCCCCGGCTCAGCCAGTTGAGCGACTGGATCTGCCGCGCCACCACATAGGGCGGGTAGAAGCTGGTGGAGGCGGTGGAGACAAGGCCGATGCGCTGGGTCTCCTGCGCGATCGCCGTCAGGAGCAGGCTCGGATCCAGACTGCTGAACCCCGGCGCGCTGGACAGTCGCGACGCGTCGAGAAAGAGCGAGTCAGGCCGGAACAGAAAATCCAGCTTGGCCGCCTCCGCCCGCTTGGCGATGTCGATGTAGAAATCGGCGCAATGGATGTTTTCGATGCCGCTGTCGGGGCGCCGCCAGCCTTCGCCGTTCAGCCAGGTGATCGCCAGTGACAGACCAATACAAAGCTTGCCCGACCGGGTCATGACGCCTCCTTTTGGGAATATGAAACCGTTTGCGGCGCGCCGCCGCCGCCGCTCCCCGCCCCCCCGATGGTGGGGACGATCAACGGCGTGCCGGTGACGGGGTCGCGCAAGACCATGCAGGCCAGGCCGAAGACCTGGTCGATCCGCTCTGGCGTCAGGACGTCGTCCGGGGCGCCGGCGGCGACGATGGCCCCGTCCCGCATGGCGATGACATGGTCGGCGTATCGCGCCGCCTGGTTCAGGTCGTGCAACACCATCACCAGGGTCTTGCCGTGGTCGCGATTGAGGCTTCGGCAAAGCTCGAGCACCTCGAACTGGTGGGCCACGTCCAGATAGGTCGTCGGCTCGTCAAGGAGCAGGACCGGCGTTTCCTGGGCGAGTACGAGCGCCAGCCAGACACGTTGACGCTGACCGCCGGACAGCTCGTCGACGATGCGGTCGGCCAGATCGGCGACCTGGGCCTGGGCCATCGCTCGCCGCACCGCCTGATCGTCCGCCTCCGACCACTGGCGCAGCAGCGTCTGATGCGGATAGCGCCCGCGGGCGACCAGATCGGCCGCCGTAATCCCATGCGGCGCGCTGGCCGACTGCGGCAGATAGGCCAGGGTGCGCGCCAGGGCCTTGGCGCCATAGTCGCGGATGTCTCGACCGCCCAGGAATATCTGGCCGGCGCTGGGGGGCAAGAGCCGTGACAGCGCGCGAAGAAGAGTCGACTTGCCGCAGGCGTTGGCGCCGATGATCACGCTGATCTGGCCCAGCGGGATGTCCACATCCAGATCACGTGAGACCACGCGCCGGCCATAGGAGAGCCCAAGGGCTTGTCCGCGAAGGAGTATGTCTACGGGGTAGGGCATCAGGTCACAGCGTGCGCGATCGGCTGAGCAGCCAAAGGAAATAGACGCCGCCGATCAGGCCGGTCATGCGGCCGATCGGAAGGGTGGCGTGAAACGGCAGAGCCTGGGTGACCAGATCGGCCAGAAGCACCAGGCCCCCGCCCATCAGGGCCGCCGTCGCGACGGGCACGCCCCGCGACAGGCTCAACCGCTTGGCCAGTTGCGGCGCGGCGAGCGCGATGAAGGCGATCGGCCCAGCCGCGCCGGTCGCCAGGGCGGCCAGGGTCACGCCGATTGCGACGGCGAACAAACGCGTGCGGTCGACTGCGATTCCAAGCTGCCGGCCGAGGTCGTCCCCCATCTCCATGATCGCGAGCCGACGGGCCAGCGCCATGGCCAGCGGCGTAAGGATGACCACGGCCGTCATCACCGGGACGGCGTGATCCCAGGTGCGGGCGTTGAGCGAACCGGCGAGCCAGAGGTTGGCCAGAACCGCGCTGTCGAGCTTTCCTTGCGACAGAAGCAGCCCATTGAGCGCGGCCAGGGTGGCGCCGACGCCGATCCCGACGAGCACGAGCCGATCACCGACGATCCTGCCGCCCGTCAAAGACAAGAGATAGACGATCACGGCTGCGGCCAGACCGCCGCAAACCGCCGCGGACGCAATGCCCAGGGGCTGCTGCCCGACCAGCATGATCCAGGCGATCGCCCCTGTCGCCGATCCGGTCATGAACCCGATCACATCGGGCGAGCCGAGTGGGTTGCGCGACACCGACTGGAAGATGGCGCCGGAAACGCCCAGGGCCGCCCCGACGAAAAAGCCCGTCGCCGCCCTGGGCAGACGAAGGCCCAGAATAATCCTGCGGTTGCTTTCCTCTCCGCCGCCGCTGAACAGGATTTCGGCGATCTGGCTCGGCGCGATCTCTATTCGCCCCATGGTCAGCAGACCTGCGGTCAGGCCGACCGTCAGCAGCGCCAGAAGCAAGGCGACCGTCATTGTCCGCGGGTGCAGACGCACGGCGATGCGGTTCGCCCTCCACACCGGCCCCACGACGCTGGCGGTCACGCGGAATAAAGCGCGATCACCCATGTCTCGCGAGCCTTCCCTTGCGGACCAGCGCGATAAAGAAGGGCGCCCCGATCAGGGCGACCATGACGCCGACATCGATCTCGCCGGACCGAATGATCAGCCGCCCGGCGCAATCGGCCGCGAGCATCAGGAGCGCGCCGATCAACATCGCATAGGCGATCAGCCAGCGATGGCTCGGCCCCACGACCGCCCGGGCGACATGGGGTGCAGCCAGGCCCAGAAAGCTGATGGGCCCTGCCGCGGCGGTCGCCGCGCCGGCCAGAAGAACGACGGCCAGGGACGCAAGCGACCAGACCGCAGCCGGGCTCGCCCCGAGACCACGCGCCAGATCATCCCCCAGAACCACGGCGTCCAGCGCGCGGGCCAACGCCGCCAAGATGGCCAGACCGAGCCCGACGAGAACCGTCACCGGCGCCAGAACCTCATAGCCCCGGCCCTCCAGCGATCCGACAGCCCAGTGACGGAACCGATCAAACACCTCGGCGTCGCTGTTGACGGTGATGATCTGGGTGAGCGCGAGCAGGACAACCGACAGGGCCGATCCCGTCAGCACCAGCCGCACGGGGCTAAAACGTCCCATAAGCCCGCCCAGCAGGACGACGGCGAGCCCGGCGAGCGCCGCGCCGACAAGACCGCCGAAGATCGAGCCTGCGACGCCCGAACCGCCGAAGCCGGCGATGGCGACCACGACGCCAGCCGCCGCACCGGCGTTGACGCCGAGCAGTCCGGGTTCAGCCAGCGGGTTACGGGTCAAGGCCTGCATGACGACGCCCGCCGCCCCCAGCGCCGCACCGGCCACAATGGCGACCAGGGCCCGGGGCGCGCGCAGATACCGGATCAGCAGATGATCACTGTTCGTGGGATCAAAGGCGACAAAGCCATGCCAGGCCGTTGCGGCAGTGATGGCGCGCGCGCCCAGTAGCAGGCTGCCCACGGCCAACAGGGCCAAAAGGATCAGGCCCAAAACCAGGCCCGCGCCCGGTCCTCCAAGTCTGCGGGCCCAGGGTGAGCCAAGAGCGCCACGCCCTCCTCGGGCCGTAATCACCGCTCGAAGGCCTTGGTCAGACCATCGACGATCTCGGTCGCGCTGTAATAGTCGATCCGAAAGGAGTTGGCGCCCAGCCCATGGACCTGTTTCTTGCGGACAGACGGCAGGTTGGCGAGGACGGGATCGTTCAGGAAGGCGGCGGCGCGGCTATCGTCGACCCGCAACAGAAACGTCGTCTCCGCCTTCAGCTTGGTCAGGTTTTCATACTGCGCCCACACGAAGTCCGTGCGGGGTTCGGGCGTGCTGTGCCAGCGAGGATCGGGGTTCTCGACCTTGAAACCCATGGCTTCCAGCAGTTGCCCATGCACACCGTCGCTGGTCGCGATGGGATTACGCGCGCCCGGCCCGTTGTAGCTGATGATATTGACCATCCCGGCGGGCGGCGCGATCCGGCTTCTGGCGTTGGCGACATAGTGGTCGAAGTCGGCGATCCGGGCGGCGGCCTGCGCCTCAAGCCCGGTGGCCTGACCCAGTTTGACGGCAAGGCTTTGCCAGGTCTGGCCGCCGTAATCGAGGACGATGGTGGGGGCTATGGCCTGAAGCTCGGCGAGATGCTCGCGCGCCGAGTCCGCGCCCCCCGTGGACACCACGATCAGATCCGGCCTCACCGACTGGGCAGCCTCAAGGTCGATACTGCCCGCGGGCCAGACGTTCTCGACGCCTCGCGCGTCGGCGACGTCCGCCCATTGCGCGAAGAAGACGCCGTTGGCCGCCGAGGTGCTGGCCACGACCGGCGCATTGATCGCCAGCAGGGTTCCGGTGATCGAGGTGGATGTCGACAGGATACGGCGCGGCTTGGCGGGAATGTCCGTGAAGGTGCCGTCGGCATTGGCGAAGTGACGACGCCACTCGCCGGTGGTCTGCGTCTCGGCTGGGACCGCTTTTCGATCACAGGCCGCCAAGCCCAGCGTCGCCAGGCCCAGCGCCGCCATCAGGACGATAAGCCCGGCAATTCGGATCGGGCGTGACGCGGCAAGCATGTGGGTTCCAATCGACCGGCGCCGACAGACGCCTTGAACTCGCGAGTAGTTATCATTAGCGATTATAGATCGGCTGGATCAACCGTCTTGGCTTTGGCCAGATCGGGAAATGCTGTCGCGAGATCGCACCGGCGAATCCGGCGTCTCGCGCGGCGCCGAGGCCTTAGGACGACGGAAGACCAAGTGCGATGAATTCCACCACGACCGCCGAAAGCCGGTTATCGATCTCGCAGGTGCTGGGCGAGGCCCATCGACGGTCCCTGCCTGCCCCTCGAGCGGAGGGGCACGCCCACCCGTCCGCAGTCGTGGCGGGCGCCTTGTGGGCTCGCGAGGTGCAGGCCGGCCTGATCGTCAACACCCACGACGTCACCTATCTTTCCAACTGCGCCTTCGACGCCGACAAGGAGCGCTCGCTCAGTTGCGGCCTGGTGCTGACCGGCGATGTGGTGCCGATCGCGCTGGACGGCTATCTCCCCGCTGGACAGGCGCTGAATCGACCGTTCGTCATGGGGTTTGGACAGTCGACCCCCTGCGGCCGCACCTGGCGGGCCGGCGCGAAAAGCCGGGGCGCCGGCTTCACCTTGACGCCCCGCTTCCTCGAACGATTTGGCGATGTGGCGGACGAGGATGGCCTGGCCGTTCTGCACGACTATCTGCGTCCTGGGTTCCACAGCACGGCTCTGCCCGCCTCGCATCGGCTGACGCAGATCGCGCACCGGCTTCTGGACAATCCCTATGGCGGACGGCTGGCCGATCTCTTCGCCGAAACCCATGCGCTGCAATTTGTGTTTGAGACCGCAATCCTGCTCCGTGACGAAGAGCGGGCGGTTCGACGGGTCGGACGCCTGAACTACCGACGCGCCAGCGAGGCCCGCGAAATCCTCGACGCCTCCCTGGCCCATCCCCCGAGTTCGCTTGAGCTCGCCCGGCGCGTAGGAATCAACCTGACGACCCTGCAAGCCAGCTTCAAGGGCGCGTTCGGCACGACCCTGTTCGGCTATGTGCGCGACCGGCGTCTGGAGATGGGCCGGGAGCTGATCCTGGAACAGGGCCTGGGCATAGCCGAGGCCGGCTATCGGGTCGGCTTCACCAGCCCGGCGGCCTTCACCGCGGCGTACCGGCGCCATTTTGGCCGGCCGCCTTCCGCTGAAGACCGCGCCGGCCAGTGACGGCGGTTACCAGGAGAGCTTCAGCGAAGCCGTGAGCGTCCTGCCCGTGCCGTAGTAGCAGGAGGTCAGCGCCGAGCAGGTGGCGACATACCGCTTGTCGGCCAGGTTGCTGCCGTTCAGGGCCAGAACCGCGTGGGTGCCGCCGATCTGGCCCAGGTCATAGCGCACGGCCGCATCGAACAGCTGATAGGAGTCGATCGCCAAGGTGTTGGCCAGATCGCCATAGGTGCTGTCGACATAGCGAACGCCGCCCGCCACGCTCAGCCCCTGCGCCGGACCGCGATCAAACGTGTAGTCCGCCCAGAACGATCCCATCCAGTCGGGCACCCGGATCATGTTATGGCCCTGGTTGGTGGTGTCGCGGGTGACCTCTGAGTCGAACAATGTGCCCGCGCCGATCAGGCTCAAGCCCTCGAGCGGCGTCACGCGCCCCTCAAGCTCCAGCCCGCGAATGCGGACCTGGCCGGTCTGGACCTGATAAGCCTCGGCCCCGGTGTTCAACGGATCGGCGGTCAGGACGTTGTCCTGGCGCAATTCGTAGGCCGAGAGGGTGATCATGCCGTCGATGGTCTGGGGCTCGTACTTCAATCCGGCCTCCCACTGGTCGGCAGTGATGGCCTCAAAAGCGCTGCCGTCGCGCGCCGTGCCGGGCGTGGGCTGGAACGACTGCGAATAGCTCACATAGGGCGAGAGGCCGTTGTCGAAGGCGTAAAGCAGCCCCGCCCGTCCGGAAAACGCCTCGTTCTTGGTCTTCACTCGAACATTGGTCAGGGTGTTCAGCGAGTCCAGATTGGCCCAGTCATAACGGCCGCCCAGGGTCAGACGCCATTTCCCCGACTTGATCTGATCCTGGAGATAGACGCCGGTCTGTCGGTCGGTTTCGTCCGTGCCTACCTGGTTCGCGAGGGTCGGGGCGAAGTCGTAGTTGGTGTAGGCCGGGTCATAGACGTCGATCTGGATCGCTGTCTGCGACACGACGGCCTGTTTGCGCAGGAAGGTCCAGTCGGTCTGTTGCCAATCGACGCCGGCCAGGACGGCGTGCTCGAAGGCGCCGGTCGAGAATTCTCCGGCCAGCCGGGTGTCGATCGTATAGCCGTCGGAGTCTCCTTGCCCCTGCACGGCGCGACGGGGCAGAATTCTTCCGTCTGTGAGGGTGTTGGGATTGGTGACCGTCTGACCGCGAACGCCATAGACCACCGTGGCGCGGTACAGGGAGTCCACGTGCATCACCCGCGCGCTCTGGCTCAGGGTCAGGGCGTCGGTGAGGCGATGCTCGAACTGGTAGCCCGCCGACCAGACCGTGCGGTCATAGACGTTCCAGTTCGGCTCGCCCAGGAAGGTCTGGTTGTCGATATAGCCGTTCGCGGCGGGGATGACAGAGCCTTGGTAGGGCAGGAACTGGAAGGTGCTGCCGCCGCTGTCTTCCTGATAGAGGCCCAGGAGCGTCAGCCGGGTGTCGCCGTCATTGGCCTTGAACTCGACGCTGGGCGCCACCAGCCATTGCTGATGATCGACATGATCAAGCTGGGTTCCCCCGTCCTTGAAGAATGCGACGAGCCGTCCCTGAACCTGACCGTCCGCAGCCCCGCCGCCAACGTCGCCGGCGATCTGGTGCTTGCCGTTGGCGTCAGCCGTCAGCTGCAGCACCTGCGCCTGGCCCGCGACCGGCGTCTTGCTGACCTGGTTGACCATGCCGCCGGGGGCGAGTTGACCATAGAGAACGCTTGAGGGGCCCTTCACGACCTCCACCTGCTGCATGTTCCAGGTGTTGATCGAAGCGTGGTTCCAGCTCGAACTGCTGTCAGAGGGCATCCGAAGCCCGTCCAGCATCACATTGCTGGCGAAGCCGCCCGCGTCGAAGCCGCGGATGTACATGTCGTCGATCCGGTTATCCATGCCCGAGCTTTCCGGCAGAACCCCGGCGACATAGCGGGTCGCCTCGTTGAGGTTCTGCACGCCGCGCGCGTCAAGTTCGTCGCGCGTGATCACCGAGACCGATTGCGGCGTGTCGATCAGCGCGGTCTGGGTCTTGGTCGCAGCGCCGACGGATTCGGCGGTGCGATAGGCGTTGACGACGATCTCCTCGATCTCCGGCGCGTCTGCACCGGCTTGGGCGGTCTGCGTCGACGAGGCGTTCTGGGCGAGAGCCGGCGACGCCGCGGCGAGGACCAGGGCGAGGGCGCTCACCGAAGAACACAATGCCGGCCCGGACAGGCGCAGGCTGCGGATAGGGGAAACGGCGTGCTGCGGGCGCATGGTTTGACCTTTATTGAGAATGCCTCGCAATACTAATGATTGGCCAAGCTCGGCAATAGCGGCGGCTATGTCAGGCTGAAGGATTGCTGTCGCCAGATGCAGATCGGCGTCCGGACGACACGCGACCGGCGGTGACGGGCGCTAACCGAGGGGGAACGACAGGAGATGACATGCCCGAGACCCTCGCTCGCGTCCCTACCCAGCGCGCCGCCAGATACCTGCAACAACTTTGCAAACACTGGGCGCACCGGTTCGAGGTGGACTTCACGCCGGATCACGCGGTTGTGGTCCTGCCTGAAGCGCACCTGACCCTGAACGCCTTCCCCGAGGCGCTCGAAATCCTGCTCCAGGGCGAGAGCCTTGAAGGCGTCCTGCGTATGCGAGACGTCGTTCAGTCACACGTGGACGGCTTCGCCTTCAGGGAGGCGCCGCTGAAGTTCACCTGGCAATGCTGTCAGGATAACGGCGCCAGGTGACAAATACCCCTGCTCAGTCCGATCAAGCGGCGAAGGGTAGGGCGGCTGATCAGATGACGCTGGACGTTGAAGGTGTTGTGGGTCGCGCCGTGGGTGGAGAGGACTCGTTGGGCAGAGGCCTGGGATTTGAAGCGCTGTTTCTGCCGCTCTCGTCGTCGGATCGGCAGATGAGAATTCTCGACCCATTGTCATCTCGTAATCGGTCTAGCCGATGGATGCGGGCGAAGCCGAGCGCTCGAAGCGCCGATCCGTTTGACGCTAGGCCGTCCGTCGTGATCTGCTCCGGCTCGATCGCACGATCGAGTGGGGATAATTCAAACGCCCGCGCCTCCAATCGCGGCACGTCCTCCATCCTGTGGCTTAGCGGCTCGGATCTGACTCTTGGGCTCCCCAGTCGACTTCTGTAGACCAAGATCGGCCCTAGCTTCCAAGTCGTGCACTGCATAGATCACTCGACCTCCGAATCGGAAACGAGGGGGATTAGTTTGAGAGGCGGTGTCATCTCCGGCCAGATCGTCAGGCAACGCCGACCGTAATCCACCGTGCTAATCGCCGTCCTAAAGGACAGCTTACGATAGCGTTCGGTTTGTTTGGCTAAATATGCAATGAAATCAATAAGACGATGGTGGGTGATGTAGGGTTCGAACCTACGACCCGCTGATTAAGAGTCAGCTGCTCTACCAACTGAGCTAATCACCCGACCGATCGTCTTCATGTTCGGCGCGGGCGACCGCCCTGCCGAAGGGCGCTCCTACTACCCAGCCGTTCGGGGCTTGGCAAGCGGTTTCGCAAACTTTCTTCGGCGGTCTATGATCGGGGCGAAGTCAGCCGCGCGAGTCGGCCCGGAGCGAGCGTCGTGATCATTCATCCCTTAGGGTCGTCTGCACCGTCACGCTCGACCAGCCGACGGGAAAAGGCCGCCTGATGGCGCGTCGCGACCTGACAGGCGCCGTCGACTTCAGCGTGCTGGAAGGCATGACCGGCGGCGACGCGGCGATTTCGGAAGAGGTGCTGGGTCTGTTCGTCGAACAGGCCGCCCTCTGGTCCGCCCTGCTGAATCCCAAGATCGACGGCTGGCGCGACGGCGTCCACACCATAAGGGGCGCGGCGGCGGGCATCGGCGCCGGCGATCTGGCGGCGATCTGCGCCGAGGCGGAGACGGCGGAACAGGCGCTGGCGGCGCCGGCTCTGGACCGGGTCCGCACGGCGATGGACGCGGCGCTCGCCGACGTCGCCGCCTATCGCCACGAGCTGATGCTGAGAAGCCTGAAAGCCTAGGGGCGGGTCCGGTCGTAGACCGCGAACTCGTGGGCGATGCACCGGTCGATCAGCAGGCGCCACACCGGCTCGGCGATGTCGGGCGACAGGTGATGGGCTTCGGCGGCGGTCAGGACCTTGGCCACCACGTCGTCGATACGGGCCTGGTCGAAGACGGCGTCGCGGTCGGGCTTGATGCGGGCGGCCGCCTCCATATAGCGCTGGCGTTCGGCCAGCAGGGCGACCAGGGCGCGGTCCAGGGCGTCGACGCCCTGACGGACCTCGGCCATCGACTGGCATTCGGCGGGATCGACGCGGGCGTCGACGGCGACAAGGGCAGGGTGGTGCATCAAAACTTTCCGCTCATCCCGGCGAAAGCCGGGGCCCAGTGCTTTTCACGGCGCCGGCGTCTGGATCAAGTGGGCCGATCGTCACGAACAACGGATCGCCCAAAGATCTGGGTCCCGGCTTTCGCCGGGATGAGCGGATTTTTCAAGTGTCAGCCGACGAAGGCGCGTTCCAGCACATAGTCGGCGGGTTCGGCGTTGGAGCCTTCCTTCAGCCCATAGGTCTCCAGCAGTTCGCCGGCTTCCTTGATCATGGCCATGGAGCCGCACAGCATGGCGCGGTCGCGGGCCGGATCGAAACCTTCCGGCAGGCCCAGGTCGCGGAAGAAGTCCCCGGACTTGATCCGGTCGGTGATCCGGCCCGGGGTCTGGAATTCCTCGCGCGTGACCGTCGGATAATAGGTCAGCTGCGCCCTGGCCTCGTCGCCGATCAGGGGATCGTCGTGGATCTCGCCGGTGAAGAAGTCGCGGTAAGCCAGGTCGGCGGCGCTGCGCACCGTGTGGATCACATAGATATGGCCGAAGCGGGAATAGGTCTCGGAATCGCGCGCCACGCTCAGCCAGGGGGCCAAACCCGTGCCCGTGCCGATCAGGAACAGCCGCTCGCCGCCCGTCAGGGCGTCCAGCACCAGGGTGCCGGTCGGCTTCTTGCCCATCAGCACCGTGTCGCCCGGCTGGATCTTCTGCAGTCGCGAGGTCAGGGGGCCGTCGGCGACCTTGATCGAGAAGAACTCCAGCTCCTCGGCCCAGCAGGGGCTGGCGATGGAATAGGCGCGCAGCACGGGTTTTCCGCCGTCTTCGCCCGGCAGGCCGATCATCACGAATTCGCCCGAGCGGAAGCGGAAATCCTCGGGCCGTTTGACGCCGAAACTGAACAGGCTGTCGGTCCAGTGGCGGACCCACAGAACCTCCAGTTCGTTGAACGGACTGGCTTTCACGGGGGCGGGGGAGAGGACGGCGTCGGTCATGGTCGGCTTCTCTAATCTGAGAACCCCTCGCAGGGAAGAAAAAGCCGTCGTCCCAACGGCGACTTTTCCTCGTGACGGCTTGCAGAAGGGCCGCTAGCGTCGCCGACCATGCGCACAGTTCTCCTTGCTTCGACCATCCTCCTCTCGGCCGGTTCAGCCGTCGCCCAGGAGCCCCCCTCCAACATCCTGACGCCCGAGCGGGTCTTCTCCAGCCCCAGCCTGAACGGCCCGGTGGCCAAGGGGGTCAGCCTGTCGCCGGACGGCCAGCTGGTCGCCTTCCTGCGCTCACGCGAAGACAATGTGGACGTCCAGGACCTGTGGGCCGCGCCGACCGGCGAGGGCGAGGCCTACAAGCTGATCGACGCCCGCGCCCTGGTGCCCGACGCCGGCGAACTGTCCGAGGCCGAGAAAGCCCGGCGCGAGCGGATGCGCATCAGCGCCCGCGGCGTCGTCGACTATTCCTGGGATCAGCAGGGCCGCTACATCCTGGCGCCGCTGGAAGGCGACATCTTCCTGGCCAGCCGCGCCGACGGCAAGGTGCGCCGCCTGACCGAGACCGCCGCCGACGAGATCGACGCCAAGGTCTCGCCCAAGGGCAATTACGTCTCATACGTCCGTGACCAGAACCTGGTGATCTATGATCTGGCCACGGGCAAGGAGACGCCGATCACCGACGACGGCGCCGGCCTGATCACCTGGGCCACGGCCGAGTTCATCGCCCAAGAGGAGATGGACCGCGACACCGGCTACTGGTGGAGCCCGGACGAACGCTACATCGCCCTGACGCGCGTGGACGAACGCCCGGTGGACATCGTGCCCCGGTTCGAGATCACCGGCGCCGGCGCCACCATGGTCGAGCAGCGCTATCCCCGCGCCGGCCGGCCCAATGCGGTGGTCGAACTCTATGTCCGCGACCTGCAGACTGGGGCGCGGGTCAAGGTGGACCTGGGGTCCAACACCGACATCTATCTGGCGCGGGTCGACTGGGCCGGCGACGGCCAGACCCTGTATGCGCAGCGCCAGTCGCGCGACCAGAAAACCCTGGACCTGCTCAGCGTCGATCCCGCCACCGGCGCCTCTCGCGTGATCCTCAGCCAGAAGGCCCAGGCCTGGGTCGATCTGAACAATGACTTCCATGTGCTGCCGGACGGCCGCTTCATCTGGTCGAACGAGGACAGCGGCTGGCGCCACCTGTATCTGTACGACCGCAACGGCCGCCGTATCCGGGCCATCACGCGCGGCGACTATCCGGTCAAACATCTGGACGGCGTCAACGAACAGACCGGAGAGGTCTATTTCACCGCCTCGATGCGCGACGGCAAGGAACTGCCGATCGAACAGCAGATGTTCCGCGCCAGCCTGAATCGCACCGTCGATCCGGTGGCGGTGACCCCCGCCGGCGGCTGGTGGAACGTCTCGGTCAACGGGCCGGCGACCGCCTATGTCGGCAACTATTCCGATCCCAGGACCCCGCCCCAGTCGGCCCTCTACCGGATCGACGGCACGCGCGTGCGCTGGATCGAGGAGAACAGGCTCGACGCCGCCCACGCCTTCGCCCCCTATGCCTCGCGTCTGCGCACGCCCGAGTTCGGCACGATGCAGAGCCACGGCGAAACCCTGGTCTGGCGCATGACCACCCCGCCCGACTTCGATCCGACCAAGAAATACCCGGTGGTGATGCAGGTCTATGGCGGCCCCGGCACCGGCGCGGGCGTGCAGAAGAGCTGGCAGCCCCTGACCAACCAACTGCTGACCGAGGCCGGCTATATCGTCTTCCGTGTCGATAACCGCGGCGAGGGCGACCGGTCCCAGGCCTTCGAGACCAGCATCTATCGCCGCCTGGGCCTTCCTGCGGTCGAGGATCAGGCATTGGCCGCCAAATGGCTGAAAAGCCTGCCTTATGTTGACGCCGACCACATCGCGGTCATGGGCTGGAGCTTCGGCGGTTTCCTCAGCCTGCTGACCCTGACCGATCGGGAGGCGGGACTGGCCTCGGCCCTCGCCGGCGCCGCCCCGACCGAGTGGAGTCTGTACGACACCCACTACACCGAACGCTACATGTCCACGCCCCAGGACAACCCGGACGGCTATGCCGCCACCGACATCCTGCCGCGCCTGGATGATCTGACCGGCCGTCTGCTGATCCTGCACGGCATGGCCGACGACAATGTCATCTTCGGCAACGCCACACGGGTCATCGACGCCCTCCAGGCCAAGAGCACGCCGTTCGAGATGATGCTCTATCCCGGCCAAAGACACGGCGTCCGCGGCGAACCGAGGCAACTTCAGCAATGGCGCACCTATCTCGACTTCCTCGACCGCACGATCGGCAAGCGGGCGGAACCGGCCGCCGACTGATCCTCGCGGCTGCGGTCGCGCTGTCCCTGGCGGGATGTGCGGCCGGGGCGGGCGGTCAGGCCGGGGAATATCCGTCCGCCGCAGCTGTGGTCGCGGCCGGCCGCCTGAACGACAGCGCCCACGCCGTCCTGCGCTGGAGCGACTCTTCGCCGACCGGCCGCGGCGTGTCCGCCGTGTCCGGAATGCCGATCCTGCTGAAGGACAATATCGAGACGGCGGACATGCCGACCACGGCCGGGTCTCTGGCTTTGGCGAACAATGCGCCGGGCCGCGACGCCCCTCTGGTCGCCCGGCTGCGGGCCGGGGGCGCGGTCATCGTCGGCAAGACCAATCTGTCGGAATGGGCCAATATCCGTTCGTCGGACTCGATCAGCGGCTGGAGCGCGGTCGGCGGTCAGACCCTGAACCCCTATGACCCCGCCCGCACCCCCTGCGGCTCCTCGTCCGGCAGCGGCGCGGCGGTGGCCCTGGGCCTGACGCCGGCGGCCATAGGCACCGAGACCGACGGCTCGATCACCTGTCCGGCCTCGGTCAACGGGGTCGTCGGGTTCAAGCCCACGGTCGGCCTGGTCTCGCGCACTCATATTGTCCCGATCAGCCATTCCCAGGACACCGCAGGCCCGACGGCGGCGACCGTTCGCGACGCCGCGCGGGTGCTGACGGTCATCGCAGGCACGGACCCTGCCGACGCCGCCACGGTCGAGGCGGATGCGCGCAAGACCGACTATGTCGCCGCCCTCGACGCCGGGTCGCTGCGTGGCGCGCGCATCGGCGTGATGCGTTTCCTCAAGGGCTATTCGCCCGAGACCCAGGCGGTGTTCGAACAGAACCTCCAAGCTATGCGCGACGCCGGCGCCGTCCTGGTCGATCTGCCGGAAGGCCCCGACGGCCGCACCCTGGGCGAGGCCGAGTTCAAGGTGCTGCTGTATGAGCTGAAGCACGATCTGAACGCCTATCTGGCCTCGACCGACCCGACCCAGGTCAAGACCCGTACCCTGGCTGAGGTCATCGCCTTCAACGCCGCCGAGCCGCGCGAGACCGTGCTGTTCGGCCAGGACATCTTCGAACAGGCCCAGGCCCTGGGCGGGCTGGACGACCCCGACTATATCCAGGCCCGCGCCACCTCGCTGCGACTGGCGGGGGAGGAAGGGATCGACCGGCTGATGCGGACTTACAGCCTGTCGGCCCTGGTCGCCCCCACCACCTCGCGCGCCTGGACCAATGACCCCAGGGACGACGACGACATGCAGGGCGCGGCCAGCCGTCTGGCCGCCGTCGCCGGCTATCCCCACCTGACAGTACCGATGGGATTTGATCAGAATATGCCCGTAGGTCTCAGCTTTATCGGTGGAAAATGGGATGACGCGCGCATCCTTTCCCTCGGTTACGCCTTCGAACAGGCGACGCAGGCGCGGCGGCCGCCGCCTGTCTCCCGGCCCTGACATCGGGCGGTCGCGGTCGCAGGGAATGCGGCATGAGCGACCTGATCGCCAATATCGTCGGCTCGGCCGCAGCGGTCTGTTCGGTGACCAGTTTCGCGCCCCAGGCCATCAAGATCTGGAAGGAGCGCGACGCCTCCTCGGTCAGTCTGAAGACCTATTCCCTGACCGTGACCTGTTTCGCCCTGTGGGTCGTCTATGGCGTCATGACCCAGGCCTGGCCGGTGACGGTCGCCAACTCATGCGCTCTGGTCATGGCCTCGGGCGTGCTGGCGATGAAGTGGCGGTTCCGGGACGGCGATCCTGACGCCTGACGGCCAGATCCGGCAGGTTTGATCCGGATCAAGGCGAGGCCCGAGCAGTAGCGCGAGGGTGGGGCAGAGGAGATTTTCCATGCCCCATGACGCCGTCCCCTTCGTCGCCGCCATCGTCACGGCCTTCGCCTTCTTCATGGGCGCCCTGGCCCTGGCCAGCCTCTATTCGCGCTCGCCCGGGGACAAGTGACGACAGCTTTACCCGACGTGATCTTGGCGCCCCGCGCGATGCGGGTTACGGCAGGGGTCTCAACGTCCAAGGGAGACGCCCCCAATGCCTGATCTCGCACAAGTCACCGAACATATCCGCGGCGCCGTCGGCGACAACTCCGGCCTCGGCAAGACCGTCAAGCTCGACCTCGGCGACGAGGGCAAGATCTTCATCGACGGTGCCTCGGTGCCGAACACCGTCACCAACGAAGACAAGCCCGCCGACGCCACCGTCTCGATGAAGTGGGACGACTTCATGGCCCTGTCGGAAGGCAAGCTGGACCCGATGATGGCCTTCATGCAGGGCAAGCTGAAGATCGCCGGCGACATGATGATCGCCCAGAAGCTGGCCCCGCTGCTGAAGCGCTGATGCTGGATTGATCAATAGTTGATTGCGGCGCGGCTCCCCTCGGGGCCGCGCCGTTTTCGTATCAGCGCCCGTCAGAGGCGCGACCGAAGAAGAGGAAACGACATGGACTTCAGACATTCCGACCGCGCCCTGGACTGGCACGCCCGCGTGCGCCGTTTCCTCGACGAACAGGTCATCCCGCGCGAGGCCGAATATTTCGCCCAGGTGCGCGAAAATCCGAACCGCCAGCCCCCGGTCATGGAGGCCATGAAAGCCGCCGCGCGTGACGCCGGTCTGTGGAACATGTTCCTGCCGGGCGAGCATGGGGCGGGCCTGACCAACCTCGACTACGCGCCCTTGGCCGAGATGATGGGCGCCCATCTGTGGTCGTCGGAGGTGTTCAACTGCAACGCCCCCGACACCGGCAATATGGAAGTCCTGCACATGTACGGCGACGCCGCGCAGCAGGACCGCTGGCTGAAGCCCCTGATGGCCGGCCAGATCCGTTCGGCCTTCCTGATGACCGAGCCCGAGGTCGCCTCGTCCGACGCCACCAATATCCAGACCCGGATCGAGCGCGACGGCGACCACTATGTCATCAACGGCCGCAAATGGTGGTCGACGAACATGGCCCACCCGAACGTCGCCGTGACCATCGTCATGGGCAAGACCGACCCCGACGCCGCCACTCACGCCCAGCAGTCCCAGATCATCGTTCCCGTTGACACGCCCGGCTTCCGCGTCGAGCGGATGCTGTCGGTGTTCGGTTATGACGAACGTCCCATCGGCCACGCCGAGGTGGTGCTGGAGAACGTCCGCGTCCCCGCCTCGAACCTGATCGCCGGCGAGGGCCGGGGGTTCGAGATCGCCCAGGGTCGGCTTGGCCCCGGCCGGATCCACCACTGCATGCGTGTGATCGGCGCGGCCGAACGGGCGCTGGAGCTGATGGTGAAGCGCCTCCTGAACCGCACCGCCTTCAGGAAACAGCTGGCCGAACATTCGGTCTGGGAGCAGCGGGTCGCCGACGCCCGCACCAATATCGAGATGTGCCGCCTGCTGGTGCTGAAAGCCGCCTGGATGATGGACGAGGCGGGGGCCAAGAACGCCCGCTCCGAAATCGCCCAGATCAAGGTCGCCGCCCCCCGCATGGCGCTTCAGGTCATCGACGACGCCATCCAGGCCTTCGGCGGCGCCGGCGTCTCGGGCGACACGCCCCTGGCCGAACTCTATGCGACGGTGCGCACCCTGCGGATCGCCGACGGCCCGGACGAGGTTCACAACCGCAGCATCGCCCGGCTGGAGTACGCCAAACACGGCGGCAAGCCGGTGCGTTGAATTCACTGTTACGCTTCCTAGATCAAGGGAACCCCGGCTGAGGCGTCACGTTCGTTCTGCTTGGACGACGCGACGCCCGCCGGGGCTTCGGGGCTGAGGCGGGACGGAACGGCTGACATGAATGCTCGCTTCGAGCCCGATACGCGGGCGGCGTCGGATGTGGCGCGTTTCAGGGAGACCCGGGCCGCCATGCCCGCCCTGGCCGACGGCCTTTCGCCCGAGGACCTGTCGGCCCAGTCCATGCCGGATTGCAGTCCCGGCAAATGGCACCTGGCCCACACCAGCTGGTTCTTCGAGGCGATGATCCTCTCGGCCGATCCGGGCTACGCGCCGGTCGATCCGCGCTTCCAGCAGCTGTTCAACTCCTACTACGAGGCCCTGGGCGAACGGGTGCCCCGGCCCCAGCGCGGCCTGATGACCCGCCCCTCGGTGGACGAGGTCCTGGCCTATCGGCGCGAGATCGATCGCCGCATGGCCGCCTGGCTGGCCTCGGGTCCGTCCAGCGGTCAGCAACTCTATCTGTTCGAACTGGGCCTCCACCACGACCAGCAGCATCAGGAGCTGTTCCTGATGGACCTGCTGAACCTGATGTCCCGCTCGCCGCTGGACCCCGCCGCCTATGGGGTCGAGCCGCGACAGGCCTCGTTGGAGCCCCCGCGCGGCGGCGTCGTCGCCTTCGACGGCGGCCTGGTCTCGATCGGTCACGACGGCGCCGGTTTCGCCTTTGACAACGAGGGTCCGGCGCATCGGGTCTGGCTGGAGCCCTTCGCCCTGGCCGCAGACCTCGTGACCAACGGCGACTGGCTGGGCTTCATCGCTGACGGCGGCTACGCCCGGTCCGAGCTCTGGCTGTCCGACGGCTGGGCCACGGTGAAGGCTGAAGGCTGGACCGCGCCCCTCTACTGGCGCCGCGACGGCGACGACTGGACGGTCATGAGCCTGACCGGCCGCGTTCCCGTCGATCCCGCCGCCCCGGTGCGTCATGTCAGCTTCTACGAGGCCGACGCCTACGCCCGCTGGGCCGGCAAACGCCTGCCGTCCGAGGCCGAGTGGGAGCACGCCGCGACCACGGCCCCCGACGCCTTCTCCAACCTGTCGGGCGAGGTCTGGCAGTGGACGTCCAGCGCCTACGCCCCATACCCCGGCTTCCAGCCGACGCCCGGCACGGCGGCCGAGTACAATGGCAAGTTCATGGCCAATCAGATGGTCCTGCGCGGCGGCGCCTTCGCCACGCCGCCCGGCCACGCCCGCATCACCTATCGCAACTTCTTCTACCCCCAACAGAGGTGGGCCTTCATGGGTCTGAGACTGGCCGAAGACGCCCCGCACGAGCGCAAGCTTTCCCCCGAGGACGACACCCAGACCGCCGCCTTCCGGCGTGACCTGGTCCAGGGCCTGTCGCGCGGCCAGAAGGCCGTGCCGCCCAAATGGTTCTACGACGCCGAGGGCTCGCGCCTGTTCGAGGACATCACCGCCCTGCCGGAATATTATCCGACCCGTCAGGAGACGTCCCTGCTGCGCGACCGCGCCGCCGCCCTGACCGCCGACTTCGGCCCCGACGCCGTCCTGGTCGAGTTCGGATCGGGGGCCAGCGAAAAGACCCGCCTCCTGCTGGACGCCGCGCCCGACCTCGGCGCCTATGTGCCGCTGGACATCAGCGAGTCGGCCCTGCTGGACGCCGTCGCCCGCCTCGCCGCCGACTATCCCGGTCTGCGGGTGCAGCCGCTGCTGGGCGATTTCGAACACCTGTCCCCCCTGCCGGACGATCTTCCGCACGGCCGGCGCATCGGTTTCTTCCCCGGCTCGACCATCGGCAATCTGGAGCCGGACGAGGCGGTGCGGTTCCTGGCCTCGGCCCGCCGGATGCTGGGGGAGGGGGCGCTGTTCATCCTGGGCGTCGATCTAGTCAAGGATCCCGCGACCCTGGTCGCCGCCTATGACGACAGTCAGGGCGTCACCGCCGCCTTCAACCGAAACCTCCTCGTCCGGGCCAACGCCGACCTGAACGCCGATTTCGACCTGGACGCCTTCGTCCATCGCGCCGTCTGGAACCCGGATCAGTCGCGGATGGAGATGCACCTCCAGGCCACGCGTCAAACCATCGCCCGCATCGGCGCCAGCGCCTTCAACTTCATGGCCGGCGAGACGATCCACACCGAGAACTCGCGCAAGTTCACGCGGGAGTCGGTCGAGGCCCTGGCCAAGGAGTCCGGCTGGTCCATGGCCGGTTTCGAGGTTTCGCCCGAACCCCGCGTGGCCCTGGCCCTGCTGCGGGGGTGAACCCTGTGGCGAGCCTTAGCCAAGGCCGACGACGCCTACAGTCGCGATCTGAAGGTCGGCTTTCTGACGGTGGGTCAATTTCACTTCGCGACCCAAAGCGGACGTTGAGAGTTTTCGAAGGTGGGCTACTGATCCTCCATGACCGAATATCGTGAGCGGATGCGCCGGGCGAGCCCCGACGGACAGTTGGAGGTGACCGTTGAGGAAGGTGACCACGGATTGTGCCGGTTCACCTTGTGGCGTCTGTATGACCCCGCCCCTGAAATACCAGAGCTTGGTGGTGCAACGTGGGTCCCCGGCGAGACTTCAGGTTTCTACCAAACCATGGCTGATGCCGAGGAAGCCGCTTCTGCGACCTTCGTTTGGCTCAAAGCCTAAGTCCGCTATTCGGCCCCGTGCTTTTGACCGGCTTCGACCCGTTGCGGACATTCAGCGCAACGGGCAGGTTCGACGCTTGTGAATGCGCGAGGAGCTTTCGACCGTGGGACATAAAGAGGCTTTAGCTCGCGCGCCCGGCTCGTTCATATTGGTTGGCGGTAGCGTGGAAGTCGATGCTCCCCCTTTTGGGGACGGTCCGGCCCGGCTCTGGGCCGACGACCGTTGCGTCTGCATTGGAACCCTCGCTGAGGTAGATGGGTACACGCGGGTGATTGTTGGATCGAATGTTGATCACGCTGACCTCGCGCTAGCCTTCAGCGGTGAAATCTCCACTTCGGCCCGGCGACTGGTGGTTAGCGACGCTGAACTGAAGACGCTGATCGAAATCGCCGTTCCCACGCAACTGACCAGCCTCTCGATCTGGACGAACGACGCGCGCGAACCAACCATGATCGCAATCAACGTCACGGATCGTTAGGTCCGCTAACCACCCATAACAGCCGTTTGAAAGGTCCGCTTACGGGCGCCGGCGTCCGACCTTTGCCCGTGTCGCTGTCTCTCTCATTCAGGACTTGTCCGCAGAGCCACGGGGAACAGAAAAAGGGCGGCGCATCTTCGACGCGCCGCCCTGCAGACTCTCACTGAAGCCGTATCACTCGGCTTCGTTCGAAGCCGCGTCCTTCTTCGGCCCATGCGAGGCCTCGCCGCCCTTGCGTCCGGCCTGGGCCGCCAGACTGCGATCCTGGGAGAAGCTTCTCTTTTCGCTGGGGACGCTGGCGCCCCCTTTTCGCGCGATCTCGCGCTGCCGTTCCGGATCCATCGAGGCGAAGCCTCGCTTGGAAACGCCGGAGGGTCGCGTGGGTTGGCTGTCCATCGGTGTTCCTTTCAGTGCTGCGGTTGCGCTTGCCGAAGTGAACCCTGTGACTCGGTGACGGTTCCGTGCGGAACTTCGTTTTACTGTCCCGCCTCTGAACGTCTTTGTGGTTTGACTTCAATCGGCTCCGTAGGGGCGGGAATCGCCTTCGTCGCCGCCGCCGGGCTCCATCGGCGGCATTTCGTCGGGCGTGTCGGACGGATCGATTTCGGGCTGGGGCGTCGGCTCCGGCTGAATTTCAGGTTGCGGCGTTCCGGGGGGCGTGGGTTCGACATAGGTCATGGTCTTCTCCTTTGATGCTGAAAGAACGCCACGCGACCCGCAATGTTCACGGCGGGGTTGGAACTGGATCGGGGCGCGCCGGTTCAGTGTCCGAACCCCGGAGATCCCCATGACCCAGACCCCCATCACCCCCGCATCGCCGGACGACATCGTCCTGGAAGACGACACCCTGACCCAGCGTCTGGACCGTCAGGCCGACGCCATCCTGGCCGAAGGCGAACGCCGCAGCTTTGAAGACACGACGTCCCTGCGTCAGGCCCTGCGCGACGACGCCGAACTGATCCGCAGCAAGGTGGTCGGCCGGGTCGAAACCGCCCGTGACGGCATCCGCGACCAGCCGATGAAGACCACCCTCTACGCCCTGGGCGTCGGCGTCATCATCGGCATGCTTCTGCGCCGCTGATCTAGGCCGGCCCCACCGGTTCCCGCTGGATCGGCGCCCTTTGCAGCGCCGCATCCGACACGAAGGGATTGGTCCGTCGCTCCTCGCCGAAGGTCGAGATCGGCCCGTGCCCCGGCACGAAGGTCACGTCGTCGCCCAGCGGCCACAGCTTCTCGACCACGGCGCGGATCAGGGCGGGCGGATCGCTCATCGGGAAGTCGGTGCGGCCGACAGATCCCTTGAACAGCACGTCGCCCACCTGGGCGAATCGCGCCGCGCGGTTGAAGAAGATCACATGGCCCGGCGTATGGCCGGGGCAGTGGCGCACCTCCCAGGTCGTCTCGCCCAGGCTGACCGTGTCGCCGTCTTCCAGCCAGCGGTCGGGAGTAAACGGCCGCGCATCGGGCAGGCCGTACATTCGGCCGCTCTCGACGATCCGATCGATCCAGAACTGATCGGCCTTCTGCGGGCCGGTGATCTGGACCCCGGTCTTCTCCTGCATCTCGGCCGCGCCGCCGGCGTGGTCGAGGTGGCCGTGGGTGATCCAGATCTGGTCCAGGGTCAGGCCGCGCCGCGTCACCTCGCCGAGAACCGCATCGACCGACCCGCCCGGATCGATCACCGCCGCCTTGTTCGTGGCGGTGCACCAGACGGTGGTGCAGTTCTGCTGAAGCGGGGTGACGGGCGTGACGAAGACGCCGATGGGGGAGGCGGGCTGGCTCATTCGGCCAACATAAGCCGTGATGCGGCGTGAAACCACCGTCCGAGGCCACGCTCGCGTTGACCTTTGGAGCCCTTCTCGACATAAGGGCGGGCTTCGAGGCGCCGCTCCTAACGGGGCGGCCTTCTTGCTTTATCCATTCCGCGCCGACCGTCTCGACGGTCCATGCGCCCCAGAGCGTCAGAAATCCCGACCATGCAAGTCGTCGAAAAGTCGAACGAAGGCCTCAGCCGCGTGCTCGCGGTCACCATCCCCGTCGCGGAGCTGAACGAGAAGCTCGAAGCCCGCGTCAAGGAAGTCGCCCCCCAGGTGAAGCTGAAGGGCTTCCGCCCGGGCAAGGTGCCGGTCGCCCACGTCAAGAAGACCTTCGGCCGCGAGTTCATGGGCGAGATCATCAACGCCGAACTGAACGAGACCAGCCAGAAGGCCCTGGACGAGGCCAAGATTCGTCCGGCCGCTCCGGCCGAGATGAAGCTGACCTCCGACATGGACAAGGTCATCGCCGGTCAGGAAGACCTGGCCTATGAGATGGCCCTGGAGATCATGCCGGACTTCACCCCGGTCGATCCCAAGACCCTGAAGCTGGACCGCCCGACCTACGAAGCCTCGGACGCCGATCTGGACGAGGCCCTGACGGAACTGGCCGGCCAGGCCAAGTCCTACGAGGACAAGAAGGGCAAGACCGTCAAGGCCGCCGAAGGCGACCAACTGACCATCGACTTCCTGGGCAAGCTGGACGGCGAACCCTTCGACGGCGGCGCCGCCGAGGACGCGGACCTGGTGATCGGCTCGGGCCGTTTCATCCCCGGCTTCGAAGAACAACTGACCGGCGCCAAGGTCGGTGAGGAAAAGACCATCGAGGTCACCTTCCCGGAAAACTATCAGGCCGCCCACCTAGCCGGCAAACTGGCCACCTTCGACGTCAAGGTGAAGGCCATTAAGGCCGAGGTCGAAGCCAAGGTCGACGAGGACTTCGCCAAGCGCATCGGTCTGGAATCCCTGGACAAGCTGAAGGAACTGCTGAGCCAGAACCTGAACCAGCAATACGCCGGCGCCGCCCGTTTCAAGCTGAAGCGCGCCCTGCTGGACCAGCTGGACGAAGCCCATGACTTCCCGCTGCCGCCGAAGATGGTCGAGGCCGAGTTCGACGGCATCTGGCAACAGGTCGAGGCCGACAAGGCCGCCGGCCGCCTGCCGGAAGAAGACGCCGCCAAGTCCGACGCGGACCTGAAGGCCGAATATCGCAAGATCGCCGAGCGCCGCGTGCGCCTGGGTCTGGTCCTGGCCGAGATCGGCCGCGCCAACAACGTCCAGGTCACGGACCAGGAACTGAACGCCGCCCTGCTTCAGGAAGCCCGCAACTACCCGGGCCAGGAACAGGCCGTCCTGAACTTCTACCGCCAGAACCCCAACGCCGCCGCCCAGATGCGCGCCCCGATCTACGAGGAAAAGGTCGTCGACCTGATCGTCGGCCTGGCCGAAGTGACCGACAAGCCGATAACCAAGGAAGAGCTTCTGAAGGAAGACGAAGAGGGCTGATCGGCCTGCTATCTTACGGAAGCGTAACTGTTCAGCCGCCGGTTGAATGACTATTGAGAAGGGGACGCTATGGCGTCCCCTTTTTCGATTCTGCGGCCTGGAGCCTTCCCGATGAACCTTATCGTCCTCGCGAGTTCGCTTGCGTTGCTGACGGGCGGTGCCCTCCCGCAGGCTGGGCAGGACGCAGCATCACCCCCGCCAGCGCCCAGCCAGCAAGAGCCGACGAATCTCAGCGAGATCGATGTCACCGGCCGTCGGCTGAAGGACGAGGTCCAGGCCTTCATCGGCGAAGTCGCCGCCCCGCCGCAGGGGCGCCAGCTGGCCCGCTGGGATCGGTCCATCTGTGTGGGCGTCGCCAACATGAACCCGCGCTACGCCCAGACCATGGTGGATCGCATTTCGCGCACGGCGATCGAGATCGGGCTGGATATCGACGAACCCGGCTGCAAGCCGGACATCATGATCGTGGCAGCGGCTGACGCCGCCGATTTGGCCACGGCCCTGGTCCGCGACGATCCTACGGGTTTTCGGCCGGCCCGAGGTTCGACCGACATGGGCAGCGCGGCGCTGGAGCATTTCAAGACCACCGACGCCCCCGTGCGCTGGTGGCACGTCAGTCTTCCGGTCAGCGCCGACACCGGGGATCTGGCCATCCGCCTGGACGGCGAAGACCCGCCGACCATCGCCGTGCGCGACGCCTCGCGCCTGCGCGCCAATATCCGCGACGACCTGGCGCGCGTGATCGTGATCGTCGACGTCTCGAAGATCGGGCTTATCGGCTTCGGCGCCCTCAGCGACTATATCGCCATGATCTCTCTCGCGCAGATCGACCCCGAGGCGGACACCTCGTCCTATGATACGGTGCTGAACCTCTTCGAAGAGGGCGCGGATCGGTCGGCGGGCCTGACCCAGTGGGACAAGGACTATCTTAAATCCCTCTATACTGCGCGCCGGGATCGGGCGCGTGGGACCCAGCAGACCCAGGATATCCTGCGCGGCATGACCGGCGAACGCGACACCCGAGCGGACGAAGCGACCGACCGCTAGGTCCCGCCTTGCGCCGACGCCCCCAGGACGCGATATGCTAGAGACGAAGGACGCGGCCTGAATCGCGTCCACGGCATCCCGAGAAGGCTTGAATGCGCGATCCCATCGAACTGATGAACATGAACCTCGTCCCCATGGTGGTGGAGCAATCCAGCCGGGGCGAGCGTTCCTTCGATATCTTCTCACGCCTGCTGCGCGAGCGGATCATCTTCCTGACCGGTCCGTTCGAGGACGGTATGGCGTCGCTGATCTGCGCCCAGCTGCTGTTCCTCGAGTCGGAGAACCCGAAGAAGGAAATCTCCATGTACATCAACAGCCCCGGCGGTCAGGTGACCTCGGCGCTCGCGATCTACGACACCATGCAATACATCAAGAGCCCGGTCTCGACCGTGGTCATGGGCATGGCCGCCTCGGCCGGCTCGCTGATCCTGACGGCCGGTGAGGCGGGCCAGCGCATCGCCCTGCCGAACGCCCGCATCATGGTGCACCAGCCCTCGGGCGGCTTCCGCGGCCAGGCTTCGGACATCGAGCGCCACGCCGAGGACATCCGCTACACCAAGCGTCGTCTGAACGAGATCTACGTCCACCACACCGGCCGGACCTATGAAGAGGTCGAGAAGACGCTGGACCGCGACCATTTCATGAGCGCGGAAGAATCCAAGGCCTGGGGCATCGTCGACCACGTCTACGACCGCCGCGAACAGGCCGACGCCGACGGCGTCAAGACGCCCGGCGCCTGATCCGCGCCATCGTGAACAATGAGAAGGGCGCGCCAAGGTGCGCCCTTTTTCTTTTGTGCTATCAGGCCGGATGCAATTCACACGAGACAGCAGCGGCACGGTCGAGGTCGACGGCGAGACCTACGCTTGGGAAATCCGGCGCCAGCCCCAACCCAAGGGCGGCAAGCAATGGGAAGGCATGGCCGTGTCCCTGCGCCATGTCGACTTCAAGCGCGAAGCCATCGTGCAGTTTCCGCCCCCGTTGCGCCCCAACGGCCGGCCCGATGTCGAGAAACAGCGGGTCAATGTCGACGCCGTGCGCAATGCGGTGGCCTCGGCCATGGCGGCGGGCTGGGAGCCGACCTCGCGCGGCAAGGCGGTCGTCTTCGACGTGGACGCGGACGGCCAGTAGGTCCGCCGCCGCATCCGGTCGGCGGCCCCTGTTCAGGGCCGCCCGGTGAAGACGCGAAACCCCTTTTCCTCGGCGATGGCCAGCATTTCCGTGTCTCCCGAGGTGTCGCCATAGGCGGCCGTCAGAACCAGATCCTCGCCATAGGCGGCCGTGAGCCGCCGCACCTTCTCCTCGCCGCGGCAATTCGGCGCGGCGAAGGCCCCGGTGACGCGGTCCTCGGCGTCGAAGACCAGGGGGGTGCCCAACAGGGCGTCGGCGCCCAGTCTCCGGGCGAAGGGCGCCACGGTCGTCACCGGCGAGGCGGTCACGATTACGCGATGGGCGCCGTGCTCGCCCCAGTCGTTCCACACGGCCAGGGCGTCGGGCCGCATGAAACGGCTCCAGACCCGCGCGGCGAATCGCTCGGCCTCCGCCTCCAGCGTCGCCCGCTCGACGCCCAGCAGGAATTCCTTGACCGACGCCGCCTTGATCCGGCCCCGGTCCCGGTCCCGGGCATAGGCGGCCACCGCCGGCGCCAGCTTGACCAGCCCCAGGGCCCAGCCGCCCGGCCCGGCGCGCCAGCGCAGGAACTGGATAAAACTGTCGCGAATGGTCAGGGTGCCGTCGAAGTCGAAGGCCACGATCGGCCGCCCGTCGTGTCCCGACTTGATCCGGGACTGGCGCAAATCCTGCAGGCTTCCCATGTCAGACATTCGCCTTGATCCCCGTCGACACTGATCCATCCACGCACTGCAACAATCCCCTGCGTCCTTCGGGGTTGTCGTGGAACGTGGGATGGGTGATTGTCATTTTTTGAAGACCTTTGCGTCCAGAGTGCTGGAATCAACGTGGAGGAAGCGCGTTTCGGGCCATTTCGGTCCGCTCCGCGGGAGTGAGATATAGGGTCTATGACCAAAGCAGCCGGCTCTGACGCCAAAAGCACCCTCTACTGCTCGTTCTGCGGAAAGAGCCAGCACGAGGTCCGCAAACTGATTGCGGGCCCGACCGTCTTCATCTGCGATGAGTGCGTCGAACTGTGCATGGACATCATCCGTGAAGAGCACAAGATCGGGTTCAAGAAGACGACCGACGGCGTGCCCACGCCGAAGGAGATCCGCGACGTCCTGGACGATTACGTCATCGGCCAGTCGCACGCCAAGAAGGTCCTCTCGGTCGCCGTCCACAACCATTACAAGCGTCTGAACCACGCGACGAAGAACAACGACGTCGAACTGGCCAAGTCCAACATCATGCTGATCGGCCCGACCGGTTCGGGCAAGACGCTGCTGGCTCAGACCCTGGCCCGAATCATCGACGTGCCCTTCACCATGGCCGACGCCACCACCCTGACCGAAGCCGGTTATGTGGGCGAGGATGTCGAGAACATCATTCTGAAGCTGCTCCAGGCCTCCGACTACAATGTCGAACGGGCCCAGCGCGGCATCGTCTACATCGACGAAATCGACAAGATCAGCCGCAAGTCGGACAATCCCTCGATCACCCGCGACGTCTCGGGCGAGGGCGTGCAACAGGCCCTGCTGAAGATCATGGAAGGCACGGTCGCCTCCGTGCCGCCGCAGGGCGGCCGCAAACATCCGCAGCAGGAGTTCCTGCAGGTCGACACCGCCAACATCCTCTTCATCGTCGGCGGCGCCTTCGCCGGCCTGGAGAAGGTGATCTCGGCGCGGGGCGAGGGCGCCTCGATCGGCTTCGGCGCCAAGGTCAAGGAGATCGACGAGCGTCGCACCGGCGATATTCTGAAGAATGTCGAGCCCGACGACCTGATGCGGTTCGGCCTGATCCCCGAGTTCATCGGCCGTCTGCCCGTGCTGGCGACGCTGGAGGACCTGGACGAAGCGGCCCTGGTCACCATCCTGACCGAGCCGAAGAACGCCCTGGTCAAACAGTACAAGCGCCTGTTCGAGATGGAGAATGTCGACCTGACCTTCACCGACGACGCCCTGATCGCCGTCGCCAAGAAGGCCATCACCCGCAAGACCGGCGCGCGCGGCCTGCGTTCGATCCTGGAAGGCATTCTGCTGGAAACCATGTTCGAACTGCCGACCTTCGAAGGCGTCGAGGAGGTGGTGGTCAACGCCGAGGTCATCGACGGCAAGGCCCAGCCCCTGCTGATCTATTCCGAAGCCTCGAAGAAGAAGGCCGACGGCGCCGCCTGATCCGGCCGCAGTCGCACTCAAATGAAGGGCCGGAGCGACAACGCTCCGGCCCTTTTTTTTCACCTCCCCGTCGGCGAAGGCCGACGGGGAGGACAGGCGGGCGCGTCAGCGCACGCCAGGTGGGGGGCGAGTCGGTGTCAGACGCTGGCAAGGGTTATCCCCACCGCCGGAGCAGCAGACCCTCCCCCGCTTGCGGGGGAGGTGGCCCGGCGTCCGCGCAGCGGACCAGGGTCGGAGGGGGAAGTCTTGCTCGAACTAGAAGACTTCCCCCATCGTCAGGCGTGTCGCTACGCGCCACGGCCTGACACTTCCCCCGCAAGCGGGGGAAGGTCTGTGATGGTCGATTACATGACCCAGCGCGCACAATGACGCTGGTCCGTTCCTAAAGATTTCAATGCTCTACAAGAATCTCACCCCTATTTCCTCGCCCTACCCGCCGGCGCCCATATGCTCTGATCATCCCCGCCGATGGGGAGGGCGTCGGATCCAACGCCCTGACGGCGGCGGGGCTGTGGTCGAGCGATGAAGCCGGTGGGGAGGAGACCGCCGGGGTCCTTAGGGGCGGCGATGGATGCCGTCCCCTGCTCGCCGCACGCCTAGGAAAGCGGACCGCTGTCGACCTTTGTCGGCATGTCCGCCCCGGCGAAGCCGTCGCAAGACGACCCGCCGATCCGGCAAGGCTCTAAAAAGAGGGCCGCCAGCCGGAGTGCGTGTGGAAAACGACCGCGTGGGACGACGACTGCGCCGAAACGGTAATTAAAACTCCAAACCCCGGGTGCAGACCCGGCGTCCCACGCCCTCCCCGAACTTCGCTGCGAAAGCGCGTCGGCGCCTCCGGTCGCCCGCGTCGCCGATGCCCCCAAACCACGCAGATGTGGGCGGTTCGGCCGTCACGCTTGAACCGGGGCGCTTTCAAACCACATACTCATCCGAACGCCGTCGGAATCGACGGGCCGTCATGCGCCGGTCGGGCCTCTTGCCCGATCGACCGTGACGGCGGGCCGGCGATCATCAATGGCCCAGGAGTACGCATCCATGACTGAAACCAAGATCCTGCCCGTCCTGCCGCTGCGCGACATCGTCGTCTTCCCCCACATGGTCGTGCCGCTCTTCGTCGGCCGCGAGAAGTCGGTGAAGGCGCTCGACGAGATCATGAAGGGCGACAAGCAGATCCTTCTGGCCACCCAGAAGAACAGCGTCGACGACGATCCGTCGCCCGACGCCATCTATCCCATCGGCGTGCTGGCCAGCGTGCTGCAGCTGCTGAAACTGCCCGACGGCACCGTCAAGGTCCTGGTCGAGGGCAAGGGCAGGGCGCGTTTGACCCGCTTCACCGACCGCGAGGACTATTTCGAGGCCGAGGCCGTCGAGATCGAGGACGAGCCGGGCGAGGCTTCCCAGGCCGAGGCCATGCTGCGCGCCGTGGTCGAACAGTTCGAGAACTATGTGAAGCTGAACAAGAAGGTCCCGCCCGAGGCCCTCAGTTCCATCCCCCAGATCACCGACGCCTCCAAGCTGGCCGACTCGGTCGCCGCCCACCTGTCGGTCAAGATCGCCGACAAACAGGGCCTGCTGGAAACCATCGACGTGCCCAAGCGGCTGGAGAAGGTCTACGGCCTGATGGAGGGTGAAATCTCCGTCCTCCAGGTCGAGAAGAAGATCCGCTCGCGCGTGAAGCGCCAGATGGAGAAGACCCAGCGCGAATATTATCTGAACGAGCAGATGAAGGCGATCCAGCGCGAGCTGGGCGAGACCGACGACGCGCGCGACGAGATCATGGACCTGGAGAAGCGCATCCGTAAGACGCGCCTGTCCAAGGAGGCGCGCACCAAGGCCGAGGCCGAGGTCAAGAAGCTGCGCAACATGTCGCCGATGTCGGCCGAATCGACCGTGGTCCGCAACTATCTCGACTGGCTGCTGTCCGTGCCGTGGGGCAAGGCCAAGCAGAAGCCGATCGACCTCAACAAGGCGGAGGAGATCCTCGAGGAGGACCACTTCGGCCTGGAGAAGGTCAAGGAACGGATCATCGAATATCTGGCCGTCCAGGCCCGCACCGGCAGCCTGAAGGGGCCGATCCTGTGCCTCGTCGGCCCTCCCGGCGTCGGCAAGACCTCGCTGGCCAAGTCCATCGCCAAGGCGACCGGGCGTGAATATGTCCGCATGTCGCTGGGCGGCGTGCGCGACGAAAGCGAGATCCGCGGTCACCGCCGGACCTATATCGGCTCCATGCCCGGCAAGATCATCCAGTCGATGAAGAAGGCCAAGACGACCAACGCCTTCGTCCTGCTGGACGAGATCGACAAACTGGGGTCCGACTGGCGCGGCGACCCGTCCTCGGCCCTGCTCGAGGTGCTGGACCCGGCCCAGAATTCGACCTTCGGCGACCACTATCTGGAGGTGGACTACGACCTGTCCCAGGTCATGTTCGTGACGACGGCCAACAGCCTGAACATGCCGCAGCCGCTGATGGACCGGATGGAGATCATCCGGGTGTCGGGCTACACCGAGGACGAGAAGGTCGAGATCGCCAAGCGTCACGTCCTGCCCAAACAGCTGACGGACCATGGGCTGAAGGCCGACGAACTGATCGTGCCGGAAGACACGATCCGCGACCTGATCCGTTACTACACCCGCGAGGCCGGGGTGCGGTCGCTGGAACGCGCCCTGGGCGGCCTGGCTCGCAAGGCCGTGCGCGAGATGGCCAAGACCAAGGTCACGTCGATCACGGTGGACGCCGAGAAGCTGGCCGAATACGCCGGCGTCCGGAAGTTCCGCTATGGCGAGACGGACGAGGAGGATCAGGTCGGCATCGTCACCGGCCTGGCCTGGACCGAATTCGGCGGCGACATCCTGACCATCGAGGCGATCAAGATGCCGGGCCGCGGCCGCATGACCGTGACCGGCAACCTGAAGGAGGTGATGAAGGAGTCGATCTCCGCCGCCGCCTCCTATGTCCGCTCGCGGGCGCTCGCCTTCGGCGTCAAGCCGCCGGTGTTCGAGAAGACCGACATCCACGTCCACGTGCCGGACGGCGCCACGCCCAAGGACGGTCCGTCCGCCGGCGTCGCCATGACCGTGGCCATGGTCTCGGTCCTGACGGGCATCCCGATCCGCAAGGACATCGCCATGACCGGCGAGATTACCCTGCGCGGCCGGGTCACCGCCATCGGCGGTCTGAAGGAGAAGCTGCTCGCGGCGCTCCGTTCGGGCGTCAAGACGGTGCTGATCCCCCAGGAGAACGAGAAGGACCTGGCGGACGTGCCGGACAATGTGAAGTCGGCGCTGGAGATCGTGCCGATTTCCACGGCGGACGAGGCCCTGAAATGGGCCCTGGTCGGCACGCTGACGCCCGTCGAATGGGACGAGGCCGCCGAGCCTCTGCCCGCGCCTCCGGCGCCCATTGACGGCGTTTCGGCCACCGTCAGCCACTGACGCTCGACCTAGGTCTAGGGGAAAACGCCGCCGACATCCGTCGGCGGCGTTTTTCGCTTTTGACGCGAGCTCCAATCGGCCGTTTACTGGCGCGCTTGGGAGGATCACATGACCAAAGCCGAACTCATCGGCCGCATGGCCCAGGCCGCGAGCATCAGTCGTGACCAGGCGAAAACGGCGCTGGAGGCCTTCACCGACGGCGTCGTCGAGGCCTTGTCGCAGGGCAGGGACGTCAAGCTGATCGGTTTCGGCAGTTTCAGTCCTGTCGATCGCAAGGCCGGGGTGGCCCGCAATCCGCAGACCGGCGAGGCCATCGCCCGCGCCGCCTCCCGCACTGCGCGCTTTCGCCCCGGCGAGGGGCTGAAAAGCGCCTTGAACGGCTGAGGGCCAAAGGGCATAAGCCCTTCCGGTCCAAGGGCGGCTAGCTCAGCTGGTCAGAGCATCTCGTTTACACCGAGAGGGTCGGCGGTTCGAACCCGTCGCCGCCTACCATTTTTTAAGTGCAAATACAGTCGTTTGTGCGGATAGAGTCTTCCAAAAATCCTCCGTAGAAGGGCTAAAATTCTGCAATGGGGGCGGTATGGGGGCAGTTTTGACGAACTTCGTTGAAACAGTCTGCACAGCGGTGAACACGAATCAGACGGCTGAGGGCGCGCCGATAACCTGCATTTGGGCGGTTTCGGTCATCTGGCGGTGTGTATGTGACGTGCTTCGAGAAGCGGTGTCCGATTTACCGTGTTGCATTTCGGTACAGGCCTTTTACGGCGGAAGAACTATTACAACGTCCGCCGATGTCGGCCATTCCAGTGCTTTTCACCCAATGTCGCCCAGTCGCAAATTTAAGGGCGGGTGTGTGGGCGGGGTGACTGGTCTTCACGGTGGTTCTCGAAGACAGCGCCGCTTTGGCGGGGCTGTCCATCACCCTCCTGGGCGTCGTGGGCGCGAGCCTCTTCAACCTACCTTGGGTTGACGCCGCGGCTTCCATCGCCATCGGGCTGTTGCTCATCAGCGTCGCGACCCTTCTCGCCCACGAAACCCGCAGCCTGCTGACGGGGGAGGCGGCGCCTGACGATCTGGTTCGGCAAGTCCGACAGACCTTGGAGCGACATGCCGCGGTCACGGAGGTGACGGAGGTCCTCACACTGCAACTGGGCCCGCCTGGACATGCTCACTCTGATGGGGGGCCTTGCGCCACGAACCCGACAGGCGGACTTGGCCCGGCCGCCGTCGTCGCGCTCTTCGGCTTGATGCTGGGCATATGCCGCAGGATCGAATTTGGCTGCCGGTCGTCCGTCAAGCGCCTTGAGCGCGGCAATCAGAGAGTCTTCTCGATAGGTTTCTCGGCGTGCGGTGCAGGCTTTGCGACGGTCAAACCATGGCTTAGGGGTGATCGACACTTGTTGAGAACGCTATCAGGGATTTCGCCATGGTTCTGAAACGCCTCTGCGTCGCCCTGACCGCCGGTCTGGTCTGGCTGTCTCTCTCCGCAGCGGGCGCGGCGGGCGCACAAGCCGTGGAGTCGCCGTCCCCGCGCGTCCGGGACCTGCTGGGCCGCATGACCCTGGACGAAAAGATCGGCCAACTGAATCAGGTTCCCGGCGGGCGCCAGCGGGCCCTGAATTCCCGCCTCGACGCCGCAGCCCTGGAACGGGTGCGGCGCGGCGAGATCGGCTCCTTCCTGCACGTCGCCGGCGCCGCCCAGATTCGTGAGCTGCAACGCATCGCGGTCGAGGAGTCCCGGCTGGGCGTGCCGCTTCTGTTCGGCATGGACGTGGTGCACGGCTACAAGACCCTGTTCCCCGTCCCCCTGGCCCTGTCGGCGAGCTGGGATCCGGCCCTGGTCCAGCAGACGGCCCAGGTGGCGGCCGTCGAGGCGACGGCCGCCGGCCTGAACTGGACCTTCTCGCCCATGGTCGACATCGCGCGTGACGCCCGCTGGGGCCGTGTGGTCGAGGGGGCGGGCGAAGACCCGTACCTCGGCTCGGTCCTGGCGACGGCCCAGGTGCATGGCTATCAGGGCGCGTCGTTGGCCGACCCCGCCTCGATCCTGGCGACCGCCAAACATTTCGTCGGCTATGGCGCGGCCCAGGGCGGCCGCGATTACGACAGCGCCGACATTTCCGACCGCACCCTGCATGAGGTCTATCTGCCCGCCTTCTACGCCTCGGCCCAGGCGGGCGCGGGATCGATGATGACCGCCTTCAACGACATCGCCGGCGTGCCCCTGACCGCTCATCCGGCCCTGGTGCGAGGGCTGTTGCGAGACCAGTGGAACTATGACGGCCTGATCGTCAGCGACTGGAACGCCATCCCCGAACTGCTCAACCACGCCGTCGCCGGCACGCCGCAGGAGGCCGGCGCCCTGGCGCTGCGCGGCGGGATCGACATGGACATGGCCGGGGGTCTGTATTCCGCCCAGCTGAAGGGGGCGATCGAGGCCGATCCGACCCTGCTGCTGCTGCTGGACCAGGCGGTCGTGGCGGTGCTGACGGCCAAGGAAAGGCTGGGCCTGTTCGACGATCCCTATGGCCGCTCGGATCCGGCCCGCGAGGCTGGGGCCATGCTGACCCCGGCGCATCGCGACCTGGCGCGCGAGGCGGCCCGCCGGTCGATCGTCCTGCTGAAGAACGACGGCGGCCTGCTGCCGCTCGCTGCCTCCGCCCGCCGCATCGCCGTGATCGGCGCCCTGGCGGAAGACGCCAACTCCTCGCTCGGCAGTTGGCGCGCCCAGGGCAAGGTCGAAGATGTCCGGCCGCTGATCCCCGCCCTGCGCGAAGCCCTGCCGCAGGCGACCCTCACCTATGCCCAAGGTTACCGGTCGGAAGCCGCCCAGGCGATCGCCGTCACCGCCGCAGGCGAAGGGGCGCAAGCCGTGCACGAGATTTCGGACGCCGAGGCCCTGGCCGAGGCGGTCGAGGCGGCCAAGGCCGCCGACCTGGTCCTGCTGGTGGTCGGCGAGCATTTCGACCGATCCGGCGAGGCCCGCAGCTATACCGATATCGGCCTCAGCGCCGCGCAGGACGCCCTGGCCTCTGCTGTGCTCGACACGGGCAAGCCGGTCGTGGTTCTTCTGATGAACGGGCGGCCGATGGCCATCCCCGAGCTGGCTCGGCGCGCCCCGGCGATCGTGGAGACTTGGTTCCTGGGCGTCGAGTCCGGCCCGGCCATCGCCGATGTTCTGACCGGCCGTGTCTCGCCTGGCGGTCGCCTGCCGATCAGCTTCCCGCGCGCCAGCGGCGCGGCGCCCCTAACCTACGCCCACCTGCCGACCGGACGCCCCGCCGCCGAGGATTTGACGCGGGACACCGCGCGATATCGCGACCAGCCGATCACGCCGCTGTTCGCCTTTGGACACGGGCTGAGCTACGCTGAGTTCGACTACGCCGACCTGAGACTGAGCCAGACCGAGGTCGGCCCAGACGGCCAGGTCGAGGTCAGTGTGACGGTTCGCAATGTGTCGGACGTGGCCGCCGACGAAGTGATCCAGCTCTATGTTCGTGATCCGGTCGCCGCCGTTTCCCAACCGGTGCAGGAGTTGCGCGGTTTTCGTCGGGTCGCCTTCGGTCCGGGCGAAGCCAAGCGCATCCGCTTTATCCTGACCCCGGCCCAGGTCGCGTTCTGGAACGGGAAGGGGGGGCGCTGGCGAATCCAGTCCGGTGAAATCCAGGTCATGGTCGGCGCGTCGTCGGCCGACATCCGGGCGCGGGCCGCCTTCACCATCACCTCCGACGGCGTGAGCGACGTCCCCGCCGCCGCAATTCTCACCCGGTCCTTCGAGGAGCCTGTGTCTTGATGCCTCGGCGCCGAAGGGGATGACGTGTTGGCCCCCTCGGCGCAGATCAACCTTTGAGCGGCCTTGGGGCAGGCCGCCGGAACGCGGACGGCCCCGATGTCTCGGACGGGTGATGGGGTGGACGCCCCCCGACGGCATCGATGTGCCAGAGTGAGGGTGTTGAACAACACTCGAAGGAGGCGTCCATGGGACAGGTTAGCACTGTTGGTCTGGATCTCGCCAAGAGCATCTTTCAAGCGCATGGCGCGGATGCTTCGGGCGATGTGGTGTTTCGCAAGAAGTTGGGGCGAGGGCGTTTGCTGGCGTTCTTCGCAGGCCTTCCACCTTGTGTGGTGGCGATGGAGGCCTGCGCTGGAGCCCATCACTGGGGTCGCGAGCTGACCCGACAGGGCCACACGGTCCGGCTGATCCCACCGATCTATGTGAAGCCGTTCGTGAAGCGTCAGAAGAACGACATGGCCGACGCAGAGGCGATCTGCGAGGCGGCGCAGCGACCCAGCATGAGGTTCGTGCCGCTGAAGCAGGAGGAGCAGCAGGCCAGCAGCGTGGTCTTCCGAGCCCGGGACCTGCTGGTGCGTCAGCGTACCCAGACCATCAACGCCCTGCGCGGCCATCTCGCCGAGTACGGCTGGATCGTTCCCAAGGGCGTGCCGCACGTCGATCGGCTGATCGCGCGCGTCGAGGACCCGGCCGAGGGGCTTCCACCCGCAGCCCGAACCATTCTTCTGGTCCTGGTTTCGAGCTTGCGAACGCTCGACCAGCAGATCGCTGTGCTCGACGCAGAGATCGCTTCTCGCGCCCGGCATGATCCCGTCGCGCGTCGACTGATGACCATCCCAGGCATCGGACCGATCACGGCGACGGCCCTGATCGCGCTCGCGCCCTCTCACGAAGCCTTCAAGAGCGGACGTCACTTCGCCGCCTGGCTGGGCCTCACGCCACGACAGCGATCCACCGGCGGTCAGCAGAAGCTGGGTTCGATCACCAAGATGGGCGAGCGAACGCTTCGACGGCTTCTGACCATCGGGGCCAGCGCCGTCATCAAACAGGCCGCCATCCGAAGCGCACCAGCAGGGTCGTGGCTCGACCAGATGCTGGCGCGAAAGCCGAAGATGCTGGTCATCGTCGCCTTGGCCAACAAGAACGCCCGCATCGTCTGGGCGCTGTTGGCCAAGGGCGATGTCTACCGGGCTCCGGGCGCGCTGGCCTAGCCAGTACGAACGCGAGACGTCGAGGCGTAGGATGAGCGAAGGAGCGTATGGCGCAACAGTCGGCGAGACGGGATCAGGAAAACCAGGGCTTTCCACCGTGCTTCGAGCACGCTCAGGGTGATTTGGACCGGATCCGCGAACTCCCATACAGGCCAGCGACGGTACGCCGCCGCAGTACAGGCCGGACAGATGGCAGCATCCGACTACGTGTCAGAAACTCTCGGATTCACTCTTGCGCTGAAGGGGGCGTCCACAGATGGAAAGCGGATATCCGACCTCATATGATTGTTGGCTACCAGCGGAGGCCAGATGACTTTCACCAAGGAGAAGGGCAATCGCTTGATTGCGATCATCCTGTCTTCGTGGGCGGTCTGCGTCGTTACCGGATTGATGATTTCAGCCCTCTCAGAACGTCGGGCTCTAGACGCCTTCATCGTAATGTTTGCGATTGTCGTCGGAAGCGTGATCACGGTCTATCTGTTCAGGCGAGACCTCTTGTCCGCCTTACTGCTCGTGGGCGGCGGTCTGATAACATTCGCAATCACTGTGGTGCTGGCGAACCTTCTCGGTCTCTGACGAAGAAGGTCCGCTATGGGTCGAGGCCGTGTAAAAACGTGCTGAGCTGCGGCGGGGCGCAGGTGGCATCAAGGCGCGGAGCGCCTCCTTCTCACGCCCTGATCGCTTCCATCAGGGGCTTCGTTCCGAGCACCGCCATCACCCGCTTCATGTTGTAGGCCAGTATGTGGAGGCTGATCTCGGTCTTCACGTTGGGCAGACGCTTCATCAGGAAGTGGGTGTGGCCCATCCACGCCTTGATCGTGCCGAAGGGATGCTCGACCAGTCGTCGTCGGGTGCGCATGGCGCGCGGGGCCAGGTCCATCCGGGCCTGCAAGGCATCGATCACCGCCTCATGCTCCCAGCGGGTGATCCGACGTTCGACGCTGGGCGTGCACTGAGGCTTCAGGCGACAGCCGGTGCAACTGGCTCGATTCAGGTAGCGATGCAGCGTTAGCCCCTTCTCGACGGTCGTAAGGCGGCGGGGCAGCAGCTCGCCAGCTGGGCAGCGATAGACGTCCTGATCGGGCAGATAGACGAAGTCCTGCTTGCCGAAGCGACCCGCGGCCTTGGCGCCTGAGGTCAGGGGTTTCGGGACGTAGGGCGTCACGCCCATGGTCTCGCAGGCGAGGATCTCCTCGCCGGAGAAGTAGCCCCGGTCGGCCAGCACATCGAGCGCTTCCACGCCCATGGCGTCCTTGGCCTTGCCCGCCATCGACGCCAGCTGTTCGCGGTCACTTCCCGTCATCACCACCTCATGGGCGACGATCAGGTGATGCTCGCCTTCAACAGCGGACTGGACGTTGTAGCCGACCATGCCGCTGCCCCGGCCGGACGTGGCCATGGCGCGGGCGTCGGGATCGGTCAGGGAGACCTGTCCGTCCGGCGAGGCCTCAACCTGGACATCCATGGCCTTGAGCATCGCCATCTGGGCACGGAGGCGATCGATCTTCTCGACCAGTCGCCCGGACCGCGCCTCGGCGGCTTCGCCCTCGTGACGATCCGCCGTGTCCAGGTCCTGCAGATAGCCGGCAATGTGCTCGGCGACCTGTTCGATCCGCCGCTTCACCTTGTAGGCAGTGAAGTTGCGGTCGCGGGTGTTCACCGCCTTGAACTTCGAACCGTCGATGGCGACCAGGGCGGCGCCGAAGAGGCCGAGTTGACGGCACAACACCACGAACTGGGCACACGCCGCCTGGATCGCTGGCCCGCTCTCGCGGCGGAAGTCGGCGATGGTCTTGTGATCCGGCGCCAGCCGCCCCGTCAGCCACATCAGCTCGACGTTGCGTTGCGCCTCGCGCTCCAGCCGCCGGCTGGACTGCACCTTGTTCAGATAGCCGTAGACGTAGAGCTTCAGCAGCATGGCCGGGTGGTAGGCGGGGCGCCCCGTCGCCGCTGGCGTCATGCCCTCGAAGCCTAGACCCTTGAGGTCCAGTTCATCGACGAAGACATCGACCACCCGGACCGGATTCTCCTCGGCCACATAGTCGTCGAGACACTCGGGAAGCAGCGTCTGCTGCTGGCGATCGGCGCCCTGAACGAAGCGGCTCATACCCACCTCCTGCTGACCCCAGAAGGCTACCCTAATTCGCCCGATCCGCAGGCGTTTTCACACGGCCTCGGTCGAAAGCGGACTGAGGCACCGAGCCGGAAATCGGACATTCCCGGTGCCGCCGAAGGGTGGTTAGCGGTCATCGCCTGATCCATGATCGACATGGGCGGGGCGCTCCTAGCGGCCGCCCTCTTGTCCGCCGGCCGCCCTGAGCAGGTCGCCGACGCCTCGGCCGTTCAGACGGCAGGCGGCGATAACGCGATCATAGACGATGATGCGGCGATTGCGTCCACGCACCGCCACACAGCTGAGGACCCGTCCCCGGACGAGACGGTCGAGCCGGTCTTTCGCGTCCCGGCCCATCGGGCTGTGCAACTCGGGCGCATCGAAGTCGGCGAGACGAACCTCGATCCAGCGCGCAGGGTCGGCGGACGGCCCGATGCAGAGACTGTCTCCATCGCCGATGTAGCGGACGAGGCCGGAAAACGTCTCCCCTGCGTGGCTCGGCAGTCTGCCCTCGCAGGGATCAGCGCGGGCGATCGCCGGGAGCAACACCAGGGCGGCGGATATCAGAAGCCATTTCATCCGATCAGACTGACGCCGCCGCGTCGCGGCGACAAGCCAGCGGAGGCGAAAGGAAGGCGAGCGGCGGACGCTCCGTGTTGGAGCGGCAAGGGACACCGCCATGACCTCGATCTCGAACTCCCTCTCTCATCGCCGTCGCGAGGTTCCCTGGGACGGGCCCCCGCTGTCCGCAAGCGACGTCGAAAGCCTGGATGACCAGGCCCTGCTGGGTCTTGTGCTGCGCCGATCCGGCGGAGACCCTCACCGGCTCGCTGGAGCGCTTCTGGCCCGCTTCGGCAGTCTGGGCGCCGTCGCCGCCGCCGATCAGACCGAACTGACGCGGGTCGGCGGCCCCAAGGCGACGGGGCTTACGGAACTGAGGGTCGCGCGCGAGTTCGCCGTCCGGCTCGCCCGCATCGACGCGTCCCGCCGGTCCGCCATCACCTCCTGGAGCGCCTTGATCGCCTATGTCCGGGCCGCCATGGCGCATAGACCGAGAGAGCAGTTCCGGGTGCTTTATCTCGATCGACGCAACCTGTTGCTGAAGGACGAACTGGTCGCCGACGGCACCGTGGATCACGCGCCGGTCTATCCGCGTGAGGTGGTGCGTCGTGCTCTGGAGCTATCGGCCTCGGCGATGATCCTCGTCCACAATCATCCTTCGGGCGACCCCGCGCCGTCGCGCGCCGACATCGAGATGACGCGCAGGGTCGTCGACGCCGCACGGGTCTTCGGTCTCGACGTCCACGACCATCTGGTGGTCGGGCGTGAGGGCACGGCGAGTTTCAAATCCCTCGGCCTGATCTGAGGCCGCCATGAGCCTTCAGGCCATCGTCGCCGCCCTGGGCGGCGATCTCTACCAAAACGGTCGCCGCGCCAATGTGCCGGCGCCGGGCCACAGCGCGGACGACCGTTCCGTTTCGCTTCTACTCGCGGACGGACGGGTCGTCATTCATGGGTTCGGGGCTGCGGACTGGCGGGAGGTGCGCGACCACCTCCGTCGCCTGGGGTTCGTCGACGCCCATGGCCGCTTGACGGGCGTCGGGCTTTCCGGCCCCTCCGCGCGAAAACCAGATCGTTCGATACGGATCGCGGCCGCTCTGAAACTTTGGGACGGCGGCCGCCCGCTCGCCGCTGGCGACCCGGCGTCACGCCATCTCCGGCGGCGCCGGGTCGTCGACGGCGACGTCGCCCTTGCGCTGCGCTTCAACCCCCGGGCGCCGATCTCCGTCTATCGCGACGACCATCGCACCCGGCCGGCGCTCGTCGCCCGCATATCGGACACGGACGATCGGTTGACGGCGGTCGAAATCACCTACCTCGAGCGCAACGGCCTTGCGGCGACCGGGCTTCAGCTGCCGCGCAAGACGGTCGGCGTCGTGCCGCCGGGTGCGGCGGTTCGGCTGTCGCCGGTCGCCCCCGAGATGCTGGTCGGGGAGGGCGTCGTCACCGTCCTCTCGGCCATCCACCGGTTCCGGCTGCCCGGCTGGAGCCTTCTGTCGGCGAGCAATCTGTCGGCCTGGACGCCGCCGGCGGGGGTTCGAAGCGTGTTGGTCGCTGCGGACCGCGGCCAGGCCGGCGAGGCGGCGGCCGTGCGGCTTCTGCGGCGGCTCAGGGCGCTCAGACTGGAGGCGCGGATTCAGTGGCCCGACCCGCCCTTCGACGACTGGAACGAGGCCGCGCAGCCGGCAGGAGAAAGGCAAGAGCAAGGGGGCTGAGGGGCGCCGGAGCGGCGGGGATGGGCCCCGTCGTCCGGCTGGAGACCACCCTCATGACCGACCGCATCCCCGTCGTCACCCCCGTCATGACCCCTGCCGCCACCCCACCCGCCACCCCCGCCATCGGTCCGGCCGTCGTCGCCTCGCGGGACGAACGCACTGTCCGTCTTGGCGACATCGGGATCGCCCGGGAGAACCTGCGCTTCGACGACCCGCCGGACGACGACATTCCCACCCTGGCGGCGACCCTGCAGGCTGCGGGACAGCTTCATCGCCTGACCGTCCGACCCGGTCGCGGCAGGAAGGAGCAGCCCTGGATGGCGCTGGATGGACGTCGCCGGCGTCTGGCCTTGGGCCTGCTGCTCGAGGCCGGAGAGATCGACGAGGATCACCCCGTAGAGGTCTATGTCGAGACCGATCCGGGACGCCAGGCCGCGGCGCTTCTCCTGACCAACACGGCCCTGCCCATCCATCCGGCCGACGTCATTGCGGCCATCGGCCGGATGCTGAAGTCGAGGCTCACGATCGAGGTCATCGCCCGGGCGCTCGGCTATGCGGAGATCGACATCAAGCGCCTCGCCGCCCTGGCCGGACTGCCCCCGGTGGCGCTGGAGGCCCTGAAGGCCGGCCGCCTCACGCTGAAAAACGCCCGCGCCCTGACCCGGCTGTCCGACCGCGGGACGCAGATCGACATCGCCGAGCAGGCGCTCGCCGGCTACGGCTTCCAGGAATGGCGCATCACCGAGCGGCAGCCGGCGGGCCGCGTCACGATCCGCGACCGTCGCTGCGCCCTGGTCGCGCCTGAGACCTACGCCGAGGCGGGCGGGCGGATCGAGACCGACCTGTTCGATGAACTGCCGCCCGTCCTGCTCGACCCCGACACGCTTTCCGGCCTGTGGCTGGCGCGGGTGCGCCGGATCGCCCTGACGTTTGAGGCCGAAGGCGTCGAGGTGCACGTCACGACGGGCGCCGAACCGGACATGCCCGACGATCTGGAGCCCCTGGGCCACCGCAGCGACGATCTGGACGAGGGCGAACTCGCCGTTTGGAGAGACGCCCGCGAGGCCTATGGCAGGGCCTCGGAGGCGGCGCGCGACGCCGACACGACAGAGGACGCCGCCGACGACCTGCTGGTCGGACTGGTGCGCGCCAGGATCGCTCAGGATCAGGCCGGGGTCGGCGGACGCGTGGTGACGGCGGTCGTCCTCCGCCCCGAGGGCGGAACCGGCATCGAGGTCCGCTGCTACTCGCCGGCGGAACCGGATGTCGCGCTCGAGGCGGGCGAGGGCGATCAGACCGACGGTCTTCCGGCTCCGGCGCGATCGAACGACGATGCGCCGCCCCAGGCCGTCGCCCCGCCGGTGGACACCGAAGGGGTCAAACACGGCTTGCATGCGGTGCGGACCGACGTGGCGACCCGGGGGTTGATCCGCGCCCTGGCCGACGATCCCGGAGCCGCCCTGATCCTCGTCGTCGCGCGACTGTTCTCGGTTCTGGTGTTGCGGGTCAATCTGGCGAGGTCCCAGTCGGCCTCGACGATCCACGCCGAGGCCTACGGATCGCGTCACGACCCGGCGATCGAGTCCCTGGACGGCGTCGTGCGTCAGCGGCTCGATGAGCGCCGCGCCGCCTGGCAGGCGTCGGGCCAGACCGTCCTCGCCTGGGTCGGCGGGCTGCCCCACGGGGAGAAGATGGCCCTGCTCTCCGAGCTGGCCGCGATCAGCCTCGACCTCCGGGAGCCGCGAACGGACGGCCTGCGCAAGTCCGCCCGGGCCGAGGCGGCGGAGCTGGCGGACCTGTGCGGCGCCGACATCACCCTCTACTGGACGCCGGATGCGGCCTTCCTGCGTCCCCACTCCAAGCCGCAACTCCTCGACATGCTGGTTGAAATGAAGGCGGAGGATGTTCGGGCGGCGTCCCTGAAGAAGGACGAGCTGGTCGACTGGGTCGCCGAACAGGCGGCGTCGCGGACCTGGGCGCCGGCGTGTCTCTCCTGGTCCCGGAGGCCGGAGGACGATGAACCCGACCCGGGCGACCTCACCGAGGCGGGTGGTGACGGGCCGGACGCCGACGATCCGGACGAGGGGCGGGGCGGGTTCGTCGTGACGCCCGCAGGGGAGACCGCGCTCAATTCTGCAGCCGCCTAGGCGGGCGGATCAGCCTCTGAACACCGCCGCGGCCCCGGCCGGGGCGGTGTTCTGCTGCGGCCGGGACGACCGCGCCGACGACGGAGGCGGAGGAAGGGCGAGGCGAGGCGGCCTGGAGGACCGAGAGGGAGGCGCCCTCCGCTCCAGGCGGCCGGAGCCCCTCCATGACCTCGACCCGCAGCCTCCTCCTCTTCGCCGACCCTGCGGCATCGGACGTCGCCGCCAATACCCTGGCGGCGGCCCGCGCGCTTTCGACCCATCTGGCGCGATCGCGGCGGCTGGACCGCAAACTCGTCGCCGGCGTCATGACCACCGCCTTCGGATCGTCCGACGCCGAGGCCGGCTGGTCCTGGCGCGACGCCTATGACGCCATCGAAGTCGCGACCGTGCTCCAGATCCGACGTCTGGCCCCGCAGGTCGGTCGTCTCGAAGACGCGCCCGCCGAGATCGCTGCGCTCCTGGAGTCGGTGTCGGCCCTGGGGCTGACCCACTCGCGGCGCAGCGAGGAACAGGTCGCGCTGGACCAGTTCTCCACACCGCCGCAACTCGCCGCCCTCGCGGTGCTGGCCGCACAGGTGCGCCCCGGCGACACCGTGCTCGAGCCTTCGGCGGGCACCGGCCTTCTCGCCGTGGTCGCAGAGGTCTGCGGCGGCCTGTTGACGCTCAACGAGCTCGCGCCCGGCCGCGCCGCGCTGCTTGACGGGCTGTTCGCCTCGGCGAAACCCAGCCGTCACGACGCCCGGCATCTTCCCGATCTTCTGACGCAGTCCGGCGCATTCGATGTCGTCGTCTGCAATCCGCCCTTCTCGGCGCTTCAGTCCCACCTGATCGCGGCGCTCAAGGTTCTGGCCGAGGGCGGCAGGCTGTCGGCTGTCGTCCCCATGGCGGCGCTGATGGACGGCGCGCTGACCCGGGTTCTGCAACGCCACGGCGTCGTGGTCGGGGCGGCGGCCTTCCCCTCCGGGGCGTTCGCCAAGCACGGGACCTCGGTCGAGACGGGCCTGCTGGTCATGGATCAAGGGGCGCCGCAGCCATGGGACGGCCGTGTGCATCAACCGGACGATCTGGAGGCCATGGCCGGGATCGTCGCCGGCCTGCCCCCGCGGGGCTCGGCCAAGCCGCGCGTGCGTGCGACGCTGGACGCCGCGGCCTACCGGGGCCCGCGTGATCGCGCCCTGGCCTCGCCCGGCGGGCGGCTCGCCTTCCTTTCAGGCGCGACGCCGCTCGCTTATGAGGTTCGCGCCTGGCGCGGCGAGGGGCGGGCGGTCGGCCTCTACCAGGCCCACGCCCTGGCGCGGATCGTCCTGCCTGACCCCCGACCGCACCCGTCGCCGCTGGTCGAGTCCGGGCCGATGGCCTCGGTCGCGCCGCCGGCGCCGACCTATCGACCGTTCCTCCCGCCCGCGATGCGGGGCGAGGGGCGACTCTCGGACGCCCAGACCGAGACGGTGATCTATGCCGGGGAGGCGCACGGAGCCTGGCTTCCGGGCCGGTTCCGCCGCGGCGAAAGCCCGCACGAGACGGTGCTGGCGCGTGAGGAGGACGCGGAGGCCGTCCGGTTCCGCCGCGGCTTCTTCCTCGGCGACGGCACGGGATGCGGCAAGGGTCGCCAGATCGCGGCGATCATCGCCGACAACATGGCGCAGGGTCGGGTGCGCGCGCTGTGGCTGTCACGGAACGACGCCTTGCTGGAGGATGCGCGGCGCGACTGGGCGGCGATCGGCGGCGGCGCGCAGGACCTTGCGCCGCTGTCGCGCTGGAAACAGGGCGAGGGCGTCCGTCTGGATCGCGGCGTCCTGTTCACCACCTACGCCACGCTTCGCCAGCCGGCGCGCGGCGGCCGTCCGTCCCGCCTCGACCAGATCGTGACCTGGCTGGGCGAAGACTTCGACGGCGTCATCGCCTTCGACGAGGCCCACGCGATGGCCAACGCGGCCGGGGACGGCAAGGGCGCGCGGGGGACGAAGAAGGCGTCTTTGCAGGGGATGGCCGGTCTGGCCCTGCAGAACCGGCTGCCAGACGCTCGGGTCCTGTATGTCTCCGCGACCGGGGCGACGACGGCCGAGAACCTGGCCTATGCGGCCCGCCTGGGCCTGTGGGGCGGGCCCGAAGCCCCCTTCCTGTCGCGCGCCGACTTCCTCGACGCCATGGACCGGGGCGGTGTCGCCGCCATGGAGCTGGTCGCCCGGGAGCTCAAGGCGCTGGGCCTCTATGTGGCGCGCAGCCTGTCGTTCGAGGGCGTCGACTATGCGCCGCTCATCCATCCGCTGACGTCTGACGACATCAGGATCTGGGACGCCTGGGCCGACGCCTTCCAGATGATCCACGCCAATCTGGCCGAGGCGCTCAAGGCCACCGGCCTCAGCGACGCGGAGGGCAAGCCCAAAAGCCCGATGGCCGCTTCCGCCGTCCATTCGGCGTTCGAGGGGGCCAAGCTGCGCTTCTTCGGCCATCTGCTGGCCGGGCTGAAGGCGCCGAGCCTGATCGCCTCGATCCTCGACGACCTCGCCTCGGCGCGGTCCGCTGTCGTCCAGATCGTCTCGACCAATGAAGCGGTCCTGGAGCGCCGGCTGTCCTCCGTCCCGCCCGAGGAGTGGAACAACCTCTCCATCGACCTGACCCCGCGCGAATACGTCCTCGATTATCTGCGCGAGGCCTTCCCGATCCACCTGATGGACGCCGTCGAGGATGACGACGGCGGCGTGACCCTGGTCCCCGTGATGAACGAGGGCCGCCCCGTCGTCAGCCGGGAGGCTCTGGAACGTCGCCAGTTTCTGCTGACCCGGATGGCCGGCCTGCCCGCGGTCCCCGGCGTGCTCGACGCCCTCCTGGAGGCCTTCGGTACGGACGCTGTCGCGGAGATCACCGGCCGGTCCCGTCGCGTGGTCGTCCGCGACGGTCGGGGTGTCGTCGAGCGGCGCGGCGCCTCGACCGCACGCGCCGAGACCGACGCCTTCATGTCCGGTCGGAAGCGGGTGCTGATCTTCTCCGATGCGGGCGGTACGGGCCGGAGCTATCACGCCGACCTGTCCGCCCCGAACCAGCAGCGCCGCGTCCACTATCTCGTTGAGCCGGGCTGGCGGGCGGACGCCGCCATTCAGGGCCTGGGCCGCAGTCACCGGACGCATCAGGCGTCCGCCCCCCTGTTCCGGCCCGTCACAACAGACATCCAGGGCGAAAAGCGGTTCACCTCGACCATCGCGCGGCGGCTGGATTCGCTCGGAGCCCTGACCCGGGGCGAGCGGCGTACGGCCGGGGCCGGGCTGTTTCGCGCCGAAGACAATCTGGAGAGCCCCTGGGCGCGGCGGGCGCTGCTGGTCTTCTACGGGGCGCTGGCCTTCGGCGAGCTGCCATCCATGACGCTCGAGGCCTTCATGGCCAAGACCAGCCTCAAGCTGCTCGACGCCGACGGCGGGCTCAAGCCCTCGGACGCCCTGCCGCCGATCCACACCTTCCTGAACCGGCTGCTGGCGCTGCGCATCGCCGACCAGAACGCCCTGTTCGCCGACTTCGACCGCATCCTGTCCGGCCTTCTCGAGCGGGCCGCCGCCTCGGGCGATCTCGATCGCGGACTCGAGGACATTGAGGCCGAGGAACTGGAAGTGACCGACCAGGAGGTCATCCGCACCGATGTCTCCACCGGGGCCGAAACGGCGCTGGTCACCTTCTCGCTCAAGGTTCGACGCGAGATCCTGCGCTCGGACGAGGCCCTGGGCTGGGCTGAGGATGTCGTCCACCAGTTGGTCGTCAATGAGAAGTCCGGCCGGGCCGCGATCGCTGAGGTGGGCCTGACCACGACGACGGACGACGATCGTCTGGTGGCTGCGGTGCGGCTGGTTCGACCCGACGACCGCCAGACGATGCCGGAGAAGGCGTTCGAGGAGTCGTCGTGGAAGGCGGTCGAGACCGCCGACTGGCGACGGGTCTGGGATGAAGAGGTCGCGGGAACGGACCCGTGGCGGACGCGCGACCTGACCTTGGCGACCGGGCTGCTGCTGCCGATCTGGGGCCGGTTGCCGGCGCGCGGATGTTCGGTTCGGCGCGTGCGGGCGCCCGACGGTCGGCGCTGGCTCGGCCGGGTGCTCGACCCGGTGCAGGCCAGGGCGCTCAAGTCCGCGCTCGGGTTGACGGAGGTCGGCGAGGCCTGGACCGATGGCGCGAAGACCGCCGCCATACTGCTGGATCGGAATGTTCAGCTGTCGCTGGAGGGCGGGCTCTGGCTCAAGCGGGCGCGGGTCATGGACCGGTGGCGGATCGAGGTGGTCGGGGGCCGGACCGATCGCGACGCCCTGGCGGCCCTCGGATGCTTCGTCGAAATCATCGCCTTCACGCCGCGGGTCTTCGTGCCTGTCGATCGGCCGGAATTGGTGGAGGCGGTCCTGCGTCGCCATCCGGTGCAGTCCGTCCTCGACGGCGCGGCGGCGTGAGCCGGGCCAGGCGGGGCGGAGGCCGCGCCTGGCGAGCGGGAGGTCGGGAGGAAGGGCGGTCTTGGGTGAAGCGAGACGCGGGAGATTGGCTCCCCGGCGCTTCGGATCAACAGGAGACTGACATGCAGACCATGGTGTTCACCGGCCGACTGGCGGCCGATCCCCAGATCAGCGACGATTTCGCCAAGGCGGTGTTCCGGCTGCTCGAGAAGCGCGGTGTCGACGGCGCCGGAAAGGACCGTCTCGTCGGCGTGAACTGCGTGAGCTGGTCGAAGGGCCTCAACGAGAAGGTCATCGCCCGCGGCCTGGCCCGCGGGTGCGAGGCCATCGTCACCGGCGCCTTCATCGACACGACCTACACCGCCAGGGACGGCTCGGAACGGACGGCCAAGGAGCTGGTGATCAACCGGCTGACCGTCCTCGACTGGGCCGAAGGTCGCGACGGCGCCCCTGCGTCCGATCGCGCCGCCGCCTGATCCCCTCACCCTCATTCCATTCAACAGGAGACTGACCATGCAAACCCTCGTCATCGAAGGCTATCTGTCCGCCGACCCGTCCATTCTGTCCGTCCAGGGCTCGGGCAAGAAGCGCGCAAGCTTCCGCGTGCTCGAGACCACGCGTTTCCGACGGGCGGACGGCGCGCCCGGCGAGCGGACCACCGGCTTCAACTGCGTCTGCTTCAACGCGGCGACCGCCGAGAAATACATCGAGGCCTTCGCCAGAAAGGGCAGCCGGGTCGTCATCCAGGGCCATGTCGAGAACGACACCTGGACCGGCCGCGACAATGTCGAACACTATGACCTGCGCGTCATCGTGGGCGACATCCGGCTGAAGAACCGCAGGGAGACGGCGGGCGAGCCGGCCGGGGTTTCCGAGGGCGTCGAAGGCGCCGGCGGTTACGACGTGAACGACGACATCCCGTTCTGAACCTGAAGCCGGTGAGCAGAGCTTGACCCGGAGCGCCTCGCGCTCCGGGTTTTTGTGCGTGTCCGGGCCTCGAGGAGGAGGGGAGGAAGGGCGGCCGTGGGCGAGCCGATCGGGCTCTCAGCCGAGGATACGCCCATGACCCACTGGACCGATGACCGCATCGAGCGCCTGGCGGCGCTCTGGCGTGAAGGTCAGACCGCCGCCTTCATCGCCCGAGCGCTCGGCGAGGGCGTCAGTCGCAACGCCGTGCTGGGAAAGCTCCATCGCCTGGGCCTTTGGACGGCCCGGATCCAGGCGCTCCCTCGCGGGCCGCGGCCCGGATCAAACCGCAGGGCGGCCAAGGCGGCGCCGGTCCCGGCCCCGGCGGGTCAGGTCCTTCCTCAGGGATCGTCCCCGTCAACCGCCGGCGTCGGTATGCGGACAATCCTGACGGTTCGTCGCGGCGAATGCCGGTGGCCGATCGGGGAGCCCCGCCGGTCCGATTTCCGTCTGTGCGGTTGCGCGGTCAGCCGGGGCGCCTTCTGCGCCCCCCACGCCGAACGGGCCTATCGACGCCCGCTCCAGACGATCGACAGTCTGGTGATGGGGGTGTCCGTATAGGGCGGAGTCCCGCCGGGGAGGGCCTGCGTCCCGCAGGGACGGCGATGCGGAGGCGACGCTCCCCGTCGCCTGGTCGACCGGCCGTGATCGCGTCGTCTTCTGCATCGGCGCGACGGCGCCGAATGGCGTCGTCGTCGCGAAGGGCGACGACGACTTGCCCCCACACAACGCCCTCCGATCTTGTCCTATCACCCCGGAAGTCAACGGCTGCGCCGTTCCCCTCCACGGGCCGCAAGCGGCGACCCGCTCCGGTGACTGCCGGGGACCCCGATAGGGCCAAGACCGGGGTCGTTGCGCATGGGGCGCACGGCATTCTCAAAGGAATGTTCCAATGACCTTCTACAGCCACCCCTTCATCGCCTCCGCTGCCCAGAAGTCCGACTCCGCCTTCGACGACCTGACCGCGTCCCTGGGCGAGGGGCGTCCGCACCCGACCGAGGACGCCTTGGTCCAGCTCGGGCGCGCCCTCATGACGGAGCTGGTGGACGTGATCTCCGACACCGCGCTCGAGGACTACCAGACCATCCTGGGAGAGGCCTTGATCGGGGCGTTTCATTCGGCGGCCGGACGCATCGAACGCGAGGCGGACCGGGCGCGCGATACGATGAGAACCCTCGACCGGCATTTCGACGGATCCGAAGCCGCAGACACCGAGCTGCAGGAGGCGACGGCCAAGGCCCGGGCCGGCGATGCGGCGACCCTGGCCTGCGAACTGATCCGGGACGCAGCGTCTGACACCTGGACGGTCGCAACCGGGGAGGTCTGGACGGCCTGGCGGGGATCACGGCGCGGCACGCATCTGACGGCGGCGCAGCTCGAGGCCAAACAGGCGATCCGGGCGATCCGCAGTCGGAAGGCCGGAGAGGCCGATCCGGGCGCTCCGATCATCGCCTTCCGAGGCGCGCCCTCGGCGGACAGTTCGGAAGATGCGGGCCGGATCTTCGACGCGCTCAACTGGGCGAGGCAGGAGTGGCCCGACATGGCTCTGGCCACGACCGGGGCGAAGGGGGCCGAGAGGCTGGCGATCAAATGGGCCCAGCAGAAGGGGGTGAAGCTGATCCTCGCCCGCGCGGATTTCGATACGCACGGCAAGGCGGCTCCCTTCCGGGCGAACGACGACCTGATCGCGCTGGAGCCGGAGGTCTGCCTGACCCTGGTCCATTCGGTGGACCGGGCGCGGGCGGATCAGCGGCCGTTCGGTCCGGCGCTCAACCTCGGACAGAAGGCGAGGGCGTCCGGGCTGCGGCACGTGTCCATCAAGGCGCGCGCGGCCTGATCACTCGAGAGGGAGATCCACGACCCGCTCGGCTTCGGCCGGGCGGGATTTTGTCTGTCATCCGGGGGCGTCTTCGAAGGCTATGGCCAATCCTACTGTTGGGGGGGGCGACATCGACAAGACCGTTGTGCGGGATGGATCGGATGTGCGGACCTATGACGGCGATGTCTGAAAATCTGCAGAAACGGGCTGACTGCCGCCGTATTCGGGCTCGGCGATCCACCAGTGGCGGCCGGGTTTCAGCGGCCCGGTCGCGGCGCCAAACTCCCGCCAGCGGGCGAAGTCCCTCGTCCCGCCCTGCGCAGGAGGAGATCAGCCGTGGAGCATTTTGCCGGTCTGGACGTGTCGATGGAGGAGACGGCGGTGTGCGTCGTCGATACCGAGGGGACGGTGCTGATGCGCTGCTCCGTTCTTACCGATCCCGAAGCGATCGCGACGGTGCTGGCGCCGTTCGCGCGGACTTTGCGCCGCGTCGGGCACGAGGCGGGTTCGTTGTCGCCGTGGCTTCAGCCCGGTCTGAAGGCCCTGGGCGTGCCGGTGGTCTGTCTGGAAACCCGCCATGTCCGCGCGACAATGGCGGCCCAGCGCAACAAGACCGACGCCGCCGACGCGCTGGGCCTGGCCCATCTGATGCGCACCGGCTGGTTCCGCCAGGCCCATGTGAAGACCGACCAGGCCTACCGGCTGCGGCTGTTGCTGATCCAGCGCCGTAACCTGAAGCGCAAGTTCCTCGATCTGGAGAACACCATCCGCCACTCGTTGAAGAGCTTCGGCGTGCGGTTGAACAAGGTCGGTCGCGGCGGCTTCGATGCGGCGGTGCGCACGGCGTCGGCCGACGATCCGCTGACCGCCGAGTTGATGGACTGCATGCTCGAAGCCCGCGCCGCGCTGTGGAAACAGTACCTCAAACTGCACGATCTGGTGGTCAAGATCGTCGCTCAGGACGCCCTGTGCCGACGGCTTATGGCGATCCCCGGCGTAGGGCCGATCACCGCCCTGACCTTCGTCACGGCGATCGACGATCCGGCCCGGTTCCGCCGCTCGCGCAACGTCGCCGCCTACTTCGGACTGACGTCCAAACGTTGGCAGTCCGGCTCGTCGATCGACATCCAGGGCCGCATCAGCAAGGCCGGCGACCCCGATGTTCGACGCGCGCTCTACGAGGCCGCCAGCGCCATGCTGACGCGCTTCAAGGGCACGACGGCGCTCAAGACCTGGGGCATGAAGCTCGCCAAACGCTGCCACAAGAAGGCGGTCGTGGCGGTCGCCCGCAAGCTCGCGGTGATCATGCACGCCATGTGGCGCGACGGCACCGAGTACCTCGACCGACCTGCCGACAGCACCTCCACGACCACGACCTCGGCCAAGGACCGCAAGCTTCTCGGAGCCTGTGCATGACCGGGATCATCCCCATACGCGACGCGGCTGCGGCCGCCTGAACGCAAGGAGATCCGCTTCGGCGGAGAGAAAGGGCGCAGACCATGGAATGCGGGAAGCACGATATCTTGCCTGTGGCCGGAGTGATCCAGGACCACGCTCGAGTGCCTGTGACGATGCCCCGCGAGTCCGATAGCAGCATGTGCCTCGACGGCTCGACGACCGCTCAGACGGTCCCAAGCCCGCCGTCGATGAGCCCGGAAGAGTGCACGGCGCGCCTCGACTTCTCCCAAGAAACACGGATCCAACCTCAAAGCGTCGATTCTCGCGTCTACTCGTCCATCGGAGTACACTGGAGACCATCAGAGAAAGGAAGACGGTCATGCCGAAGAAGAAAGAGAAGAGCCCGATTAAGAGGGCAAGATAAAAGAGGTTTTTGGCCGTTCTGTTTTCTTGCATTCTGTCAGTGGATTAGGAGCGGGGTCTAAGGCGCTGGACGACTTGCGCTGAGTTGTCGGTCCGCTGTCCTGCCACAGAAGAACGCGGAGGCTTGATCGTGCTGGTCAGCGACAGGATTGCGGCGCGGGTCGAAACGGACCCGGCGCTTGCGGAAACGACGCTGGCCGTTCGTCTGCCGCTGTCGATGAAGCCGGACAAGGTCGGCGTCCGGGTCGGCCTGATGCGTCGCCTGGCGAGCTCAAGGACCTTCGCCTTGGGCGACCGATCGGGGGTGCTCCGGGCGGCGCAGAAGCGGTCAGGCCGGCCGTTCCGGCCCGACGTGGGCCAGCGGGTGATCGTGAAGGCGCTAATCTCTCGGCACCTGGGCAAGGGGGCCGAGCGCGGCGTCGCCCTGGCCAAGCATGTGGCCTACCTCGGGCGGGCAGGGGCTGGGCTGGACGGTTCGCAGCCCCACTTCTTCGATCGCGCGTCGGACGATGTTGATCCCGCTGAAATGGTCGGCGGTTGGCAGGGGGACCGGCATCATTTCCGCTTCATCATCTCGCCCGAGCATGGCGATCGGATCGCGGATCTGAAAACCTATGTCCGTGAGGTCATGGCGCGGGTCTCGGCGGACCTCGGAGAGCCGAATCTCGATTGGCGAGCCACCTGCCACTACGACACCGACCAGCCGCACGCTCATGTGCTGGTGCGGGGCAAGAGAGGGGACGGCCGGGACCTGGTCATTCCGAGGGATTACATCGCCTATGGCTTCAGGGCCCGGGCGCAGGAGGTGGCGCAGGAGCGGCTTGGCGACCTGTCGCGGCAGGACGCCGAACGGCGGGTCTGGACGCTGACCCAGGCCGATCAGTTCACGGCCTTGGATCGGCGTCTGATCGCGGCGCAGGATTGCGCTGGACGGGTCGAGGACGGTGTCGGCGGGACGGACGCCTGGACGGCGCTGTCGCGTGGACGGCTGCGCCACCTCGAGACCCTGGGTTTGGCGAGGCGGGAAGGTCGGCGTTACCGGCTCAATCCCGACATGGAAACGACGCTGCGGACGCTTCAGGTTCGCCGGGACATCATCCGTACGATGAACCAGAGGCGTCTGGAGGCGGGGGCGCAGGTCCGACAGGCGCAGCCGGGTCAGTTGCGCGGGCGGGTGGTCAAGTCAGGGTTTCACGACGAACTGGGCGCCCAGCCCTATGTCATCGTTCAGGACGAGGCTGGGGTCGAGCAGTACGCGCGGATGAGGCCTGGCGCAGCGCCTCTGCCGGTTGGACAGGAGGTGGGGTTCGTCGTCGGCGTGCGTGGAATTGCGGAGATTTGTCATGGGCGAGGCAAGGGAACGGGCCTCTAGGAGCCGTCTTAGGAGGCGGGCCGCAAGGTACTACAGCTAATAAAGGAAAGTCCGGGTCTGACTCAACCCGGCTGTTTGCGACGTCCGCTTTCGGAAGATTGCCAGCAGGCACCGGTCCAGGACAAATGTCTCCAGTCAAGCCAGGATCCCTGAAGAACAGATCGAACAGGATCGAACCATGCGCCTCGCCCTTGCTTTAGTGATGACATTCAGCCTCCTCGCCTGCGCAGCCACTCCGGGCCCGGCCAGCGCCTCTGAGGACGTCTTGGACGCTGTCCTCGCCCGTTGGGACCACGACGGAAACCCGGACCTGAATGCGGTCGTCGTGATGCGCGACGGCCAGGTCGTGGCCGAACGTTACTTCAACGGGGAGACCAGCGAGACGCTTCATGACGTCAGGTCCGCGGGCAAGAGCGTCACGGCCCTGCTCGCGACGATCGCCGTGGACCGCGGCCTGATCTCAGCCCTGTCGGACCCGGTTCAGACCTACTGGCCCGAAGCGACGGGCAGCGCCATCGGCGATGTGCGGCTCAGTGAAGTGCTGACGATGCGGTCGGGTCTGGCCGCTTTCGACGGGGACACACCCTCGCCCGGCGACGAGGTTTTTCTTGATGAGGCCGCCGATCCGCTGGCCTTCACGCTCGCGGTGCCGAGAGCGAACGCGCCGGGAACCCTGTATCGCTACAACTCCCTGACCGCATATGTCGCCGGCCTGGTCATCGAGAAGGCTGTGGGTCAATCCCTGTCCCGTTTCGCCGAGGAGGCGCTCTTCACGCCCCTGGATATCGATGCCTGGCGATGGGACGCGGATCGGGGCGGCCATACGAAAGGGCAGGGAAACCTCTGGCTGAACGCGCGGGACTTCGCCCGGATTGGCGAGGTCGTGAGGGCGGGAGGCCTCTACCAGGGGCAACGTATCGTCAGCGAGGCGGGCCTCGCCGCCATGCTCGAACCCCGCGTCCCGATCCCGCCGGAGGCCGACGACCCCTATGCCGACGCCTATGGCTATTTCTGGTACGCCAAGACCTACCGGATCGGCGACGGGACGGTCGCGGTCCGCTTCGCGTCGGGAAACGGCGGGAACAAGATCTATGTCATTCCGGAGCGGAATCTGGTGATCGCGGTCACCTCGAGCGCCTATGGTCGCGGTTACGGACAACGACGATCCGAAGCCATCCTCAAGGCGATCCTCGCCGAGGACCACCCGTAATCCGCACCGGCATGGGAAGGTCCGCTTGCTCACTGTCGCTTGAGGACCGGTTTTGGCGCATGTCAGAGCTCAGCCGCCAACTGCTGCTGCTAACTGAGGCTGTGTGAAAACGCGATCCGGATCGAGCGAATTAGCTGATCCTGCCGAGGTCGGCAGGAGGTGGGTACCTAGCCTATCAAACCGCCGAAAATCATCCACGCCGCACCGAGGGCGCGGCGCGGATCGTGCCGGAGCGCCGCCGGACGCCCGGATTTGGGGCTCTTTCCGGCCCAGGCAAGCGATCACGACCCGACGGCGCCAAACCTATCCTTAGTTTGGATTGGCCGCAGCCCCGGCCTGCAGCAGGTTGGAGACCTGCGTCAACGGAATGGCGGCGCAGCCGAGCTCGTCGTTCCAGTAGCGGGAATGAAGCACCAGATCGACCACCCCTTTCCACTGGGGTTTCTCGCTTTCATTCCAGACCAGCCCGAGGATGTCGTCGCGTCTGAGCACCAGATGAAGCACGCTGCCGTCGAGGTTCCGATCCACGAGCTGACGCGACCGTTCCCAGCATCCGTCGAACTCAATATCGTCGCGGTCGATCCGCAGCCCGAACAACTGTCCTTCGGGCGGCAGGCCGGGAAAGGTCTCGTACGCGCCCAGGCGGGGGTTCTCGGTCGCTCGGAGCGCCTCGACGAACGCCGCAGCCTGCAGGCTCCTTTTATCCGATCTCAGGACGAGCCAGGCGGGCTTATTCTCGAACAGCCCGGTCTCGCTTTGGAGCTTCGTCAGAAGGGAACGGTCCTGCGTCGGCGCATCGGCCCAGCGGCGGCGGTTCGTCCAGGCTGTCCGGGCTTGGGCGAGATCCGTCTGAGTGATCGCACGGGTTTGGAGGGTGTCGAACCAGGCTTCGACCGTCGCAATGAAGCTCGGGTGGCGGATCATCGCGTTTGCTTCTCTGCGACGGAGACCGCCGCTGTCTTGGAAGGACAACGGGTCCAAACCGGCGAGGGCAGAGCCTAGGATGACGGCGTCATCAAAGAGATAGACTTGGGCTTGCAAATCATCGGCCTGCATCACCTCCGCGCCGGAGGCGATCAAGCGCTCGATCTCGGCCGGATCGGACCCGCCGATCGCGAGGTTGCAGATGATACGGGCGGGGCGGTTGCGCTCAAGGAGCATCTGGGCGGAGCCGGCGCCCCAGAAAGCCACAGCAAGCCGGCAGCGGTCAGAGGTTGCAGCGCAATGCTGGATTTGCTGCAGGGCGGCGGCTCCATCGAGAAACATCATAGGTCACACTTCTTACCGGATGCGGTCATGCGGACCGGCACAGTTGAGGGTGTCGAATTCTGTCAGCACGCCAAAGCGGCGCTTTCAACTTATCGAGCGGATCTGAGCGCTTTCGGCCGGCCTTGGCCGGTCAGATAGCGCCGTGCTGCGTGCACGCGGCGCGGATTGTAGAGCGCCTTGACGTATCCGAACAGGGTCTCGCTGGGCTTGGTCTCCGGCCCCGTAGACGCGGCGATGAAGCCGCGACGCCTTCGGGAACGGCGACGGTTCCGCGTCGGCCGATGGCGGCGATGCGGTGGTTGACCGCGACAATGTCGGTGTCTTCGATCACCTTGCGTCGGTCATGGTCAGGACTCCGCCGTCGCTCAGCTGTTTTTACACGGCCTCGGTCAGAGGCCGACGATCTCGCTCTTGGGTGGACTCACCGAGGCGGCGGCCGCGTCTGGCGCACTGTCGCGGCGGTCCGGAAGGCCGCGAATCCGGCGGCGAATCTCTTCGATCTTGCCGGGCGCCCAGGCCGCCGCGACGCCGGCGGCGCCGGCGAAGAAGTCGCCCAGGGAAGCGCTGCGGCCTGTGAACTGCTGCAGCAGTTCCACCACGACAGCCGCCGCCAGCACGATCAGACATAGATCTCGACGACGGGCGCGCGGCGCGACGACGAACAAGGCGATGCAGGCGGCGTAGAAGGCAAGGGCATGGGCGGCCTTGTCATTGAGCCCGAAGACCCCCTCCAGCCCCTGGAACTGTTTGAGCAGCATGATCGGGACCGCCGCGCAGCAGAGGGCGGCGAAAAGGATACGAAGGAGGGTGCGGCGATGGGGGGGCATACGCAATCCTACCGCCGCCTGACAAAGAGACCGTTCAGCGACAGGGTGAACAAGACCTACACCTATCCTGACCGACTTGGCCGCCGGCGCGGCCCTGTCAGAATCGGGAGATGCGTTCACCGGATCTGTCCTCTGTCAGGTGAAATAAGACGTCAGCGCCGCCCGCGCGGCCTCACCCAGGTCGGGGCGTTTCAGGGCCAGGGCGACATTGGCGCGCAACAGGCCGATCTTGTCGCCGCAGTCATGGGTCACGCCCTCATATTCGACGGCGGTGAACGGTTGATCGGCCATCAGCCGGGCCATGGCGTCGGTCAGCTGGATCTCGTTGCCGGCGCCGCGTTCCTGGGTGGCCAGAAGGTCGAAGATTTCCGGCTGCAGGATGTAGCGGCCCGAGATCGACAGGTTCGACGGCGCGGTCCCCTTGGCCGGCTTTTCCACCATGCCCTTCATGGTGATGCGGCGGCCGTCGCGGCCGGCCGGATCGACGATGCCGTATTTGTGGGTCTCGCTCTCCGGCACGGCTTCGACGCCGATCAGATTGCCGCCCACGTCCGCATAGGCGTCCAGCAGTTGTTTCAGCGCGCCGGGTTGGCCGTCGACGATGACGTCGGGCAGAAGCACGGCGAAGGGTTCGCGGCCGATGATGTCGCGGGCGCACCAGACGGCGTGGCCCAGCCCCTTGGGCTGCATCTGGCGGGTGAAGCTCATCTCGCCGGCCGAGGCCAGTTCGGCGTTCATCATTTCCAGAATGTCGGTCTTGCCCTTGGCCAGCAGCTGGGCCTCAAGCTCGATCTGGTGATCGAAATAGTCCTCGATCGCGCCCTTCGAGCGGCCGGTGACGAAGACGATATGTTCGATGCCGGCTTCGCGGGCTTCTTCGACGATGTAGGAGAGGATCGGCCGATCGACGACGTTCAGCAGTTCCTTGGGGGTCGTCTTTGTGCCGGGCAGAACCCGGGTGCCGAGGCCCGCGACGGGCAGAACGGCCTTGCGCAGCCGAGGGGGGATCAAGCGCGGCATTGATGTTCAGGCCTTGATGAGGGGCGGGCGCCGCGGCGGAGACAACGGGTCGGACCTGCTTGCCCGCCCCCTGCACCCGTCGTGCGTCGAGCCGTGGTGTCGCGCCGCCAAGCCCGGAAGATTGAGGCGAGCGTCCTATGTTGCAGCGCAATAAGCAATAGAAAAAGCGAAGTTCGTCGAGCGGCGCGTGGCGAGCGCTTTCGCTTCGCCTGCGCGAAGGCGGCGATCCGGCGCTAGCGTCGGCCGAAACTGTACTGGCAGCCCAGCAGGAAGGCCCAGAAGGCGGCGATGGACGGCACCTGAAGCGCAAAATCGGTCGCGCCGTGGAGCAGAAGGACCAGGGAGGAGACGATCAGGGCGCGCAGGAGCGTCTGACCGCGGTTCACCGATCCCGACCGGACCGTCGAGAGGATCATGATCAGGCCCAGCAGCGCGAACATCGGGGCCGCGCCGACGAGGCCGGCTTCTTCCAGCCACTGCAGATAGACATTATGCGTCGCCCGGATGGCCCAGAGATCGTCGTAGTTGCCGGCCGTCATGATCTGGTTGTTGATGTCGATGAACGACCCCAGGCCGTAGCCGAACAGGGGCGAGGCCAGGAAGGCCGACCAGTGGGCCGCGAAGATGTCTGAACGTATGAGGCGGTCGGCCTCCACCGTCTCCAGCCGGGTCCACAGGAGGTCGTTGCCGCCGCTGATCAAGATCAGAGCCGTCAGGACCAGGACGCCGCCGGCCAAGAGCAGCGGCAACCTTTGACGCCGGGCGTCGAACAATTCCCAGGCGAGCAGGACGCCGCCGGCGAGCGCCGTGGCCGCTACGCCCATCCGCGAGGCCGTCAGCAGCAGACAGGTCGCCGACAACAGGACATAGGCGAGCGGAACCGCGACCTTGCCGAGCCGGCTGGCGGCATCCAGACCGGCGGTCTGGCGGCTGTCGCGCAACAGATTGCCGAGACCGAGGACGGTCAGGACGCCGAAGACGGACCCGGCGCTGTTGGGGCTGAGGAAGCCTCCCGAGAGCCGTTCGCCCGCCATCAGCTGGGCGCCCGAGACGAACATCAGCAGCGAGATCGCCCCATAGACGGCGCCGATCGCCAGCACGGCTTGAAAGGTCGCCGAGGCCCAGGCGTAGCGCGCCGATTGCAGGGCGCCGACCAGAAAGATGCAGGCCAGGCCGGCCAGTTTGGCGATTTCGATCAGGGTGGCGGGCCGATTGACCGTAAGGGCGCCGCTCGGCGCGCCCGCCCAGGCCCAGATCGGATGGGCGCCGCCCGGCGCCCAGGCGGTGAAGGACCAGGCGGCCGCGCAGAGCGCGGCGCCGAACAGAAGCGCCAGGGGCGCGAACGGCGCCAGGTCGTGCAGGCCGAGGCGCACATCGGGGAGGGCGAGGGCGACGACCAGGGCCAGGGCCAGCAGGGCGGAAAACCACAGGGCGGCGACGGGCTGGTTGGCCCCGAAGGTCAGATGGGCGAGCGCCAGAAGGGCCGGGACCAGTCCGACCGCGGCGCGGGTCTTCCAACCCGTCCGGCCGGACCCCGGCGAGGCGGGCCTGGCCCTGCCTTGCCGGGGCCTGGACGGCGCAAAGCCGGGATTTGATCGTTTAGGCCGCGGCGAAGGGTCCGTCATGACGAGGGCCGCGTCAGCTGGCGTAGTATTTCTTGTAGTCGCCATAGTAGTAGCCGGCGTCGCCGTAGCCGTAACGGGACTGGGCGACCATATCCACCTGGGTCATGGCGATGCCGGCGACGTGGCTGCCGGACTGGCTCAGCAGCTTCAGGGCGTTGGAGATCGCCTTCTCGGGCGTCTTGCGCCACAGGGTCAGGAAGACGACCGCATCGGCGTGAGCGGCGAGGATCCGCGTATCGGCGACGGCCAGGACCGGGGCGGTGTCGAGGATCACCAGGTCGAACGCCCCGCGCAGGTGCGCCAGCAGTTGCGTCATCGCCTCGGAGCCGAACACGTCCTTGGGGGTGAAACTGTTCTTGGCGAGCGGCAGGACGGTCATGCCGGACGCCGTGTCATGGTGAAGCGCCGTCTCCAGGCTCGCCGAGCGGTTCAGAACCTCGAGCAGCCCCTGTTCCGGCTCCACGCCCAGCAGGCGGTTGACGTTGCGGCGGCGCAGGTCGCAGTCGATCAGGATGACGCGGGCGCCCGACTGGGCGGCGACGCGCCCCAGGCAGATGGCCGTGGTCGTCTTGCCTTCGCCCGGCAGGGCCGAGGTCAGGGCGATCACCTTGATGTCCTGGCCGATCCGCGAATACAGGATCGAGGCGCGCAAGGCCCGCACGGCTTCGGTGAAGCTCGACAGCGGGCGCTTCAGCACATAGTCCACCGGAGTTTCGTGGCGATCCGCCGGCTCCGCCACTGAGGACAGAATGGGCACCGAGCCCAGATGGGGAAGATTGAACCGGCGTTCGATGTCCTCGCCCGTCGTCAGGCCGGAATCGAGCATCTCGGCCAGGACGATCATCGCCAGGCCGGCGCCGATCGCCAGAACCAGGCCGAGCGCCAGATTGAGCGGGATGTTGGGCGAGGAGGGGGCCGTCGGGATCGCCGCGCGCGAGACGATGCGGGCGTCGGATTGCTGGATCCCCTCCTGGGCGCTGGTTTCCTTGAAGCGGTCCAGGAAGCTTTGGTACAGGGTTCGGCTCGACTCGGCGTTGCGCTCGAGTTCGTTCAGTCGCACGCCGGCGGCGTTGTTGGCCGCCAGGGCGCCTCGGGCGCCGCCGAGGCTGTTCGCCATTGAGGCGGTGCGTTCGCGCGCCACCTGGGCCTGGGCTTCCAGGTTGGAAATGATGCGCTGGATCTCGGCCTGGATCTGGGTGTCGATGTCGGACAGTTCGCGTTGGGCCCGCAGCATGTCGGGGTGGCGCGGGCCGTAGCGGCTGGTCAGATCGGCGACGCGGCCGCTGACCGTGGCCCGCTGGGCGCGGAGGGTTTGGACGACCTGGGAGCCCAGGGCTTCGCCGACGTCGTCGCCGGTCGATCCGCTGGCGAGTTGGGCGCGCGCGGTCCGCAGGCGGGCCTCAGCTTCCGCCTGTTGAGCGCGCACGGTCGCGAGCTGTTGGTTGTAGGTCGAAATCTCCTGCTCGGTCAGGGTCGCGCCCGAGGCGCTCAGCAGGTTGTTGGCGGTGCGATACTGCTCGACGGCGGCTTCGGCCTGCTGCACCTCGATCCGCAGGTCGCTCAGGCGCCCGTTGAGCCATTCGTTCGCCTGGCGGGTCGCGTCGAACTTGGCGTCGAGCTGGTCGAGCAGATAGCGGTCGGCGAAGGTGTTGGCGATCCGGGCGGCCTTGGCCGGATCCTCGGAGGAGAAGCCGACGCTCATCACATAGGTCAGGCCGGCGCGGCGAATGGACAGACGGCTTAGAACGGTGTCGACGACCCCTTCCTTGACCTTTTGGGCCTCGATCGCGCTCAGGCGGGCGCGGGCGGCGTCCGGGGCCGCGGCGCCGAACAGGCTCGCGACGCCGCCGGCCACGGACTGGAGCACGCCGGGCGCGCGCAGGGCCGGATTGAACTCCGGGTCTTCGGTGAGCTTGAGCGTGTCGACGACGGTTTCGGCGAGGTGTCGCGACTTGAGGATTTCGACCTCGGTGTCGACGACGCCGGTGTCCGCCGTCAGGCCGGACAGCACCGCCTCGGCGTCCACAATGTTTTCCTTGCGGGTGTCGATGATCAGATTGGCGGTCGCCGTATAGAGCGGCGTCGCGCGCACTGTCACCACGATCGCGGCGGCCAGGACGAGCAGAACGATCGCGATGAAGAGCTTCAGACGGCGGCGAAAGACCGCGATCAGCCGCTTCAGGTCGATCGCCTGGCCCAGCCCCTGGGGCGGTGGACCATCGTCGCCCCAGTCCGACCCACTATGTCCATGAGCGGGCGCCGACGGCGGAGCAGATGTGTAGGTCATGGACGCCTTGGTACGGGAAGAAATAGTGAGGTCAGATTACAGCCTGGAGCGCGCAGGAGCCAGGGGCGCGGCGAACGCCCAGACTTTCGCCGGGAGAGGCAGGCTCTAGAACTGTCCGACAAGCGACAGCATCAGGCGATTGACCTTGAAGTCCACGCCTTCGTTCGCCCCGCTCGAGGTTTGTTTGAAGCTGGACGCGGCCAGGCTCACGCCGAGGCGGCGGTTGACCAGATAGGTCGCCCGGAGCGAGGCTTCGAGGCGTTCGTCGGTCCGGTCGATGCCCTCGTAGTCGTCCTCGGCGTAGGTCAGCTGTCCGCCCAGAATGACATTGCGCATGAGCTCGTGATCGGCCTGCAGGCCGACCGAGGACGACAGATAGCCGCCCGCGCCGTCGATGGCGGCGTCTTCGACGGTTCGCGACACGGTCGTGGTCAGGGTGGTCAGCTGGGTCGGGAAATATTCGATCGACGCCCGCGCGCCCAGACCACTCACGTCGCCAAAGGCGGGGGAATCGAATTCCTGCTGGATATAGCCGGCGGCGACTTCGCCGCGCGCCAGGGCCCCGATTTCGAAGTTCGCGCCGGCCAGCACCTCGTAGCCCGATGAATCCCGGGCGGGGTTGAGGGTCGTCGAGGCGACGTCGTAGTCGCGGGAATTGCCGGTCGCCTGGACGAACAGGGCCGTGGCCGGGCTGAGGGCCACGTCGGTCCGGCCGGTGATGCTGCTGATCGTCCGGTCGCGATCACCCTGCTCGACCACGGCGCCGGCGATCGTGCGGCCGTCCTCGTAGTTGAAGCTGCGGACGTCGCCCCGCCCGGAAAAGCGGACCCGCCCCCGCGTCTGGGAGCCGGCCAGATAGGCCGAGGTCATGTCGTATTCGATCGGGGAGACCGTCGAGGCCGGGGCGCTCGACGAGGTCCGGGGCTCAGCCAGATGGGCGAAGTCGGCCCCGGCCAGGAGATTGGCGGCGCGGGTGATGTCCAGACGTCCGTTGGCGCCGAAGCCATAGTCGTTGGTGTCCTCGGAGCCGTAGTCGGAATAACGGCTGAAAGCGCCGCGGGCGTAGGCCGACACGGCGTTGCGGGACCAGCCCGACGCGATCGAGACTTCCGGCTTGATGCGCAGGATGCTGTCGCTGACCTCGCCCGAGGCGACCGCGTAGATGTTGTCGTTGTATTCCGTAGCGACGTCCAGCTTCGGATAGGCTGTGAAGGCGCCCAGGCGCAGGCCATAGGCCTCGTATTCCGGGTGAGGGCGGTCGCGCACGGCGACGCTGCGGTCGCGCGCGAACAGATCGACCGACTGAGACGCCGCCGAACGCAGTGAGCCCGAAGTGCTCTGGGCCGCGACGGCGCCCGCCTGGGCGGCGGCGCCCATGGCCAGCAAGACCGTCAAGCTTCTGCTAATGATCGACATCGTTGACCGGCCCCCCCGCCCGCTGAAGCGAGCGTCCAGATAACTCGAGAATAGACGGCCCCCGCAGGGGCGACTTCAGACCTTAGGTGGTCGGCCGATAATCCGAGCCGCCGCCGCCGCCGCCGCCCGCTGAGGGCGGGGCCGACACCGGAGCCGGGCCGCTGGCCGGGCCGCTGGCGGCCGGCGCGCCCGAGGGGGTCATGCCGGCGATGACGGCGTAGACCGATTGGGTCGCGGCGGCGGCCGCCGGGCTGAGCGCGCCCGAGGCCGAAAGCGCGACGCGGGCGTTCGTCAGAGCCGTGGCGGCTTCGGCCGGCGACGCGCCGCTGTCTACGATCGTGGTTTGGATCGCAGCGATGATCGCCGCTTTAGCGTCCGCCTGGCTCAGGCCGGCGGCCGCAGCCGCTGTCTGGGCGTCCGCGATCGCGGTCTGGAGGCTGAGGCTCAGCGCGCCGACGTCCGTCTGCGCGACGGCGGCCATCGGGACAAACACGGCGCCGACGCCTGCAGTGGCGGCGATGGCGCGAAAAGCGGCTGAGAGGAGGAAGGTTTTCATCGTCATCGACCTGGTTGGACTTAAGGATATGCTAACCTTGAAGCGCCGTCGGCGGCAAAGGATTAATGGCGGAGCCAGGGTTGCACCGCAACATTTCCCGCCGTGAGTGTCCCTGAGAACACGGTTACGCGTGTTTGGCTAGGTTTTGGCCTCGGTGAGTTCTGCATTTCGCGCCTGGCGCCGTTTGGCGCGTTCGGCCGCGGCCCGGGCTTCGGTGAGGATCGCCGCCAGCCGACCCGACGGATCGGCGATCGCCGCCGTGTCGAGGCGCGCAGGCCGCCTCAGCGCCGTTTCATAGTGTTCGGCGGTGGCGTCCCTACGCAGGGCGGGGGTCAGATCGGACCAATGATCATAGACGAACGCCAGCCGCCAGGTCGTGACGTCGGGACCCAAGGGCGTCACGCTGTAGGCCTTTTCGATCGCCTCAAGACTCTGGTTGTCGAGGCGCGCGCCGTTCTGGGTGCGCAACCAGGCGATGCGCAACCAGGCGGCTGCGGTCATCGGAGCCGCGTTTAGGGCCTCCCGGTTGGCGGTCAGGGCTTGATCGACGCCGCCGGTCGTGGGGGCGGCGATCGCCAAGCGGTCGGCGCGCGTTTCAGCTCCGACGCCCAGGGCCGCCAGGCCCGGGACCCGAAGATCCGGCCGGACCGAGGCGTAGGCCAGCGCTCCGCTGAACGCCAGGGCGCCGACGCCGAACGCCCCGACGAGACCGAGTTTGAGCCGATAGGCCGCTGAGGGCGTCAAGGGACGGTCTCCGTCTGATAAAGCGCGCTAGGGTTGGGATTACACTATGATCAAGCGTGGACGACCAGAGGTGATCGACGATAGAACAGGGTTTCAATCGGGTTGGCGCGAAAAATGCACGCGTCGGTTTGAGGGGGCCGTCCAACTCGGTCGGTGGCAGCAGGAGATCGAAATGACGACGTGGCTTCGCAATCTGTGTCTCGGCGCGGTCGCGCTTCTGGGGATCGCCGGCTGTTCCGCCGGCGCCCTGCCGGTCGCCAACCTCTCGGGCCCGGCCGTCGAGGAGGGGGTGCGCACCGTCCCGGAATACAGGCTCGGCGCGGCGGACAAGGTCCGTGTCAATGTGTTCGGCGAGGAGGCCTTGACCGGGGAGTTTCTCGTCGGCGGATCGGGCAAGGTGTCCCTGCCTTTGCTCGGCGAGGTCCAGGCCGCCGGCCTGACCATTTCCCAGTTCCAGGAAGAGATCGCCAACGCCCTGCGCCAAGGTTATATCAACGAGCCGCGGGTCAGCGCGGAAGTGCTGAACTATCGGCCCTTCTATATTCTGGGCGAGGTCAACAAGCCGGGCGAATACCCCTACACCAATGGCCTGACCGTGCTGAACGCGGTCGCGACCGCCGAGGGTTTCACCTATCGCGCCGACACGCGCCGGGTCTATATCAAGCGCGCCGATGTCGGGGGCGAGCAGGCCTTCCCGTTGACCACGGCCACCCAGGTCGCGCCCGGCGACACCATCCGGATCGGCGAGCGGTTCTTCTAGGCGCGCGCGACCCACGCGCGGACTTGTCCTCGCCCGTGAACCCGCCCATGTGCCGGTGATGTTTGGTTCTCTTTTTCGTAAAGGCGGCCGGTCGCAGGCCCGCCGTGTCGCGGTCGTCCCCGACGGGACCGTGGTCTGGACGGTCGGCGACGTACATGGCCGGCTCGACCTGCTTGCGCCCCTGCTCGAGGCGATCGTCGACGATCTCAAGGCCTCGACCGCCCAGCGGCGGATCGTGGTCATGTTGGGCGACTACGTCGACCGGGGGCCCGCGTCGCGCGGCGTGATCGAACGGCTGTGCGACCTGTCCGACCGATCGGACATCGAGACCCATTTCCTGCGCGGCAATCACGAGGACCGGTTCGAGGCCTTTTTGTCCCAGTCGGAGGTTGGGCCCGGCTGGTGCGACTACGGCGGACGGGAGGCCCTGGCCTCCTATGGGGTGCCGGCGCCGGCGTTGCGCAGCGCCGCCGAGGGCTGGGAGACGGCCTGCGCGCAGATGAATGCGGCGTTGCCGGACCGCCATCGCCGCTTCCTGGCGGGCCTGACCTACGCCTTCGCGCTCGGGGACTATTTCTTCGCCCATGCCGGGGCGCGTCCCGGGACGGATCTGGCCCTGCAGGAGCCGGAGGACCTGATGTGGATCCGTTCGGAATTCCTGCAGGACTCGGCGCCCTTCGACAAGATCGTCGTGCACGGCCATACGCCAGTGGACCGGGTTCACGCGGATCATCGGCGGATCGGCATCGACACCGGCGCCTACGCCACCGGCGTCCTGACCGGCCTGCGGCTGGAGGGCGCGCGACGCGACCTTCTCCAGGCTCGGGCGGCGGGCGCCGCGATCAGCCTGACCGCCGGCGCGCTCACGTCCTAGCCCGCCGTCCGGCCGAACCGCCGCTCGCCGGCGCCGAGGCGCGCTCGGTCCTCAGCGCCGGTCGCTGCGGCGCGGATCACCAGCCGCTGGGGACCGCAATGCGCGACCGGCGCGGGGGCGGGGCCGGTTGAGACGCCAGCGGATCGGCGATCACGGGGGCGATCGCCGCGCGGGCCGGGGCCGGGGCCGGCGCGGGCGTCGGCGCCGGCGCCGCGACGGCAGGGCGGGGCGGGTCGGCCCGCGCCGGCGCTTCGAGCCCGCTCGGGACCACGACGGACGGGAGGGTGGCGGAGATTTCGACGGTCGGCAGGATCGGTTCGGCGAGCGGGTCCAGCATTTCCAGCGGCGGGGTCAAGGCCGCCATCTTGGCGACGATCGGTTCAAGGCCCGCATGGGTTTTGACGAAGGCGCGCGGCAGGCCCCAGGCGCCGGTCCAACGATAGAAGATGTGCGTCCCGATCTGTTTCATCTTGACCAGGCGTTCGGCCCAATAGGGCGCGACCCAGTCGGTGTGATAGTGGGTCGCCATGCCGACCTCGGTGGCGACGGCGCCGTTCAGGGCCGCCGAGGCCACCGCCTTCGCCCGCGCCCAGCCCAGGGCCGACGGAGGGCGCTCCATGGCGCCGTCGCAGGTGAAGCTGAACTGGCAGCCGGTCGTCCGGTCCGCGCCCTCGAACACGACCCCGCAGACGGTTCCGGGATAGGCGGGATGGCGCATTCGGTTCAGCACGACCTGGGCCACGGCCGCCTGCCCCTGCACGGCCTCGGACGCGGCTTCGTAATAGACCGCTGCGGTCAGGCAATCGAGCGCGCGGGAATATTGGACGATGTCGTCCGGCGTCATGATGAACGGCTTGGCGCCGAGTATGGGCAGGCGGGAGAAGGGGATGGCCTGGTTGAACCGGCGCGCGGCGTCGGCGTCGAGCTGGCGCAAGGCCTCGGGCGACAGGACGAAGTCCTCGGGCGTCAAGACGGCGACATCGGCGGCAGACGCCGGCGGCGCGCCTCCAGGCGCGCTGATCGGAGAGATCGCCCGGTCCGGTGCGAAGCTGCGCGCGACCAGCACGCTCCCGGTGGCGACCAGCACGATCAAGGCGCCCGCGATCAGGAGGTTGAGCGGGGTGACGCCGGGCAGGCGTACGGCGCGGACGCGGTCGCGCCAAAACGGCGCCCGTCGCGCGCCCGGCTCGCCTGTCGGGTCTTTGGCCTTGGTTTCAAGCGTCATAAGGGGTCCGGACGTGAGGGCGACCCAGGGCTTGGGTGCGGCGGCGCGCCCGGCGACACGCCGGACCCGTCGTTCGAGCGGAAAGGTCTAGACCCTATAGTGCGCGCGGCCCCCGCCCGTCAAAATTTCCCGGTCTCCTGGCGGGGACGAAACCGGCGTCCGGTGCGGAGCCGACAGAGTCTAGGCGCGGTTTGACACGACCTGGACCCATTCGAAGATCTTGCCGGGCGCCTGACGTTCGCGCCATTCGTAGTCGACCTGATCCCACCGCGAGATCCACGGCGTCAGATTGTCCAGGACGTATTCGCCCGACGTCGAGGCCAACAGCAGGACGGCGTGGCTCTCGCCCCAGCGCGTCTTGACGATGGCGATCGACAGGGCGGCGGCGGGCACGCCGGCCTTGATCAGGGCCGCGCGCTTGGCCAGCACATAGTCCTCGCAATCGCCCCTCGCGCCGGCCTTGGCCGGCGCCTGCCAATAGTCCTCGGCCCCATAGACAGCGACGTCGGAGGCGCTGCGAATCTGGCGATTGACGCTGCGGTTGATGGTGTTGACGCGCGCCCAGGTCTGGCGATCCAGATCGACCGATGTCGGGGCGACCCCGTCGTCGTGATCGGTCGGGGATGTCAGGGTTGGGGGCTTCGGCGTCACGACGAGCCGGCCCTTGGGGGAGGGATCAACCAGGGCCGGGCGCGGCAGGGCGGAGAGGATGCGTCGGTCGAACCGGTCGGACCGTTCGGCGAACGGGCGCGCTTGGGGCCAGACCCCATTGGTTTCGGCGTTTGGGCGCGGGGTCTCGGCGACGGCGTAGGCGGCGAAGACGCGGGCCATGGGATTGAAGCGCGCGGTCGACCCCGCCAAGGCGGGGGCGACCGGAACGGACGGGGCCGGCGTCAGGCTCGGACGCGCCCAGGGAAGGCTGCGGCCCGGCGAACGGGAGAGGGCGACGATCAGGCTGCTGTCGGCGGCGTCCGGCAGGGGCGTGCGAACGGCGGGCGCGGCGGTCGCCCGGGCGGCGGCGGTCTCGGACCGCTGGGTCGCGGAGGCCGGCGGGTTCTGGGGGCGGAGCGGACTTTGGGGCTGGGCCGGGGCGGGGCCAAAGACCTGGCTCCAGTCGTAGCCGCCGCTGCGGGGCGGCGACGGTCGTGTAGCGGCGGGGCCGGCGGCCGGCGCGGGCGTGTGGAAGACACTGGCCCAGTACAGGCTGTTGGCGCGGCGGGCGACGAGGGCGGGGTCGGCGGGGTCGGACGCGGAGGTCCGGCAGTCGGCGGGACTGCGCTGGCAGAAGTCCAGAAACCCGCTGGGCGCCATGGCCGGCGCGCCAAGCTGCATTCCCGCGTCGGGGCCGAAGGCCGGGCCGCGATCGGCCGCCCAGGCGTGACCGCTGGCCGCAGCCGTCAATGCGGCCAATGCAGCAACGTGAAGAAGTGATCTCCGATTTGGCATCAACATGTCTCCGTTCGAGTGGAGACATTGACAGCAGCAGTATAAAATCCGACTTATGAACGCCGTTACTACAGTGTGTTGGAGATTGGTTTCTCAGGCGGTAAGGTTAATTGGCGGAAAGACTTTATGACTAGGTATGGGCGCCGAACATCTAGTCTCCGCCGAGGGGCGGGTCTTTGGCTCGGGAGAATGCAGGGGCGGGCGTGCCGACCGGATCAGGGGGCGCTTTGAGCCGGCGGACGAGGGCCGCGCCCCGTCGTGCAGGTCTGGTCGCGATCTGGTCGCGATAGGGTTGCGATCTGGGGAGGCAGACGGAGCGTCCTACGACACCCTATGCGGCCCGGCGAGTGTCAGTCCTTCACGGCGCGTTCGGGGCTCGTATTCAGATCGCGGCGCGTCGGCGCCTCGGCGAAGAGGCCGGCGCGGTCTTGGCGGCGGGGATTTGGGTGTCTAGACCTGCCGGACGTGCGGAGGCCGGCTGCGGGGAGCTTCCCCTCAGTAGGCGTTCGTCCGGCGCAGGACCATGGGAATGGTCCAGAGGATGATCTTCAGATCCTCTCGGAACGACCAGTGCTTCGCATATTCGACGTCGGCGTCGACCCGCTGGACCATGCAATCGATCGAGTGGATCTCGCCGCGGAAGCCGCAGACCTGGGCGAGGCCGGTGAGGCCGGGGCGGACCCTGAAACGCTCGGCGTAGCTGGGAATGAGCGACCCGTAGTGCCGATCGTGGGCCAAGGCATGGGGGCGGGGCCCCACGAACGACATGTCGCCCTTCAGGATGTTGATCAGTTGGGGCAGTTCATCGAGGCTCGTCTGGCGCAGGCTGGCGCCGATCCGGGTCACGCGTGCGTCGTCCTTGCGCGCGTGAGCGACGGCCTCGCCGTCCTCCACGACCGTCATCGTCCTGAACTTGTAGATGGTGAAGGTCTCGCCGTTCAGCCCGGTGCGGCGTTGCCGGAAGAAGACCGGACCTTTGGAGGTCAGGGCGACGGCGGCGGCGATCGCGGCAAAGGCCCAGCACAGTATCAGCAGGACGGCGAGCGCCAGGCCGATGTCGAACGCGCGCTTGAGCCCGGCGGAAAATTGGCGACGGGAAGGGGTGGCGCGCATCGAAGGCAGGCAGGGCAGAACCATCCGGCGCGACGTCGCCGACGCGATATACAGGGCCGATGTCGATGCGCCTGACGACGTCGTGTCGAACATGTTGATCCCTCGCGACCATAAGATCGCCCCTAACAAGTCGTTAAAACGCACTGAATGCTGCGGTGCAAGATCAATCTGTACTTGTATCTAAATGACGGTTTCGCCGTGATATTCGAACAACACAGATCGGCGAGCACGAAGACATCGCCGTGCCGTGCCGGATCGGAGCCCCGCCGTCCCTTGCGGTCCTGGAGCAGACTCGCGGGATCGCGGTTCGGTACATTCTCCGATCACGGAAGACAGGAGCCGGGCCGCCGGGTCGCCGGCTCGGCTGCCACACGCCGATGTCCGGCCGGCTTCGGCCGACGGAGCTGTGCGGCGAGCGCGGTCGGATGGTTTGTCGCGGAAGGCGCGAGCCGGAGCCTTTTGTTCGGTGGTCTCATCCATGCGATCCCGCCCGGGTGGGTTCGACCGAAGGCGGGAAAAGAGGCGAGGGATCGATCCGCAGCCCTCGAGCCGCTCGAAGCGGCCCGCGCGGGCGGACGGGCTTGGTCCAGGGGGCATAGGAATCGTTCGATTAACCCTACATTTTAGATTGGCAGACACCGGGAGGACCTAACGTCGACAAATCGAAGAGGCGCCGCCATGACCCATTGGGCCGAAAATCCAGCACACCCGTTGGCGCAAGCCAAGACGCGGATCCACCCGGCCGCGGTCGGTTATGGCCTCACGGCCGCCGCCTCCGTCGCGGTCTGGGGCGTATTGGCCCTCATGGCGATGATGGCGTTCTGACCGGCGCCTCGCCTTTCGTATGGGGGCGGTCCCGGTCTGACCGACAATGCGACGTCCAAGCCTTGGCGCGGGGCTTGTCCCGCTAAGTGAAGCGAGATGAGCGGCCGGACGGCGAAATGCCTTTGTGGGTGGGTGTCACAGGGGCGTTGGCGAATGACCCCGTGTCGCCGCCGATCCGTCGCTGAGCCTCTTGGGGGCGAGCGCCGGTCTCGATCGGCGATGCGGCAAACTTGTAACAATGATCTCCAAAGCTGAGGCCCAACCTTCCCTGGGCTTTTGCAGTGCAACACGTCGTGCAATCTGGCGTCCATGGGGATCTATCCGGTGATCATGTGCGGGGGCGCCGGGACGCGGCTGTGGCCCGCGTCGCGCCCGTCGCGCCCGAAACAGTTCATTCCGCTGTCGGGCAATCGCTCCCTGTTTCAGGAGACGGCCTTGCGGGTCGCGCCCTTGTGCGACGGCGGGGGCCGCCTGATCATCGTCGGCGGCGTGGCCCATCGGGACGCGATCGTCGAGCAGATGGCGGAACTCGGGCTGCAAGGCCAGATCTTGCTGGAGCCGGAGGCGCGGGATTCAGCGGCCGCCATGGCCGCTGCGGCGGCCTGGACGGCTCGGATCGACCCCGAAGGGGTCAACGTCTTCGTGGCGTCAGACCACCACATCCCCGATCATGACGCCTTCCGCGCCGCAGCCCTGGAGGCGGCCTCGGCGGCCCGTGAGGGTCGCATCGTCACCTTGGGCGTCAGGCCAGATACGCCGTCTTCGGCCTATGGCTATATCGCCCCGTCCGGCAACGGCTTGTCGGCGGTCAAGGCTTTCGTCGAGAAACCCGACGCCGAGACCGCCGAACGCCATATCGCCGACGGCTATCTGTGGAACAGCGGGAACTTCATCGTTTCGGCCGAGACCCTGCTGGCGGAGTTACGCAGCCTCGCGCCGTCCGTCGCCGCTGCGGCGACGGCCGCCCTTCCGATGGAGGCAAGCGGCGACCTCGCCGTCTTGTCGCCGATCTTCTCGACGGCGCCGAGGATCTCCATCGACTATGCGGTCATGGAAAAGACCCGGCGCGCCTCGGTCCTGGCGGTCGACTTCGCATGGTCGGACCTTGGAGCCTGGGATGCGGTGGCGGCGACGGGGGAGGGCGACCTTGGAGCCTTCCTGTTCGAGGACGCCGAAGCCTGTATGGCGCGTGCGCCTGAGGGGATCATGGTCGCCGCCATCGGCGTCCGCAACCTCGCCATAATCGCCGAGCGCGACGCGGTGCTGGTCTGCGACCTGAGCCGCAGTCAGGATGTCAAGAAACTCGTCGAGCGGATGAAGACGGCGTCGCCGCAGCATCTCGATTTTCCATCGAGGGCCCCGGAAGGACTGGCAGAGGGCGGCCGGCGGTTCGCCGACTGGCTGCGTCTGCGCGCCCTGCCGCTGTGGGGCGCCGCGGGTCAGGCCGAGAGCGGCGCCTTTGCGGAACTGCTCGCATTGGATGGCCGGCCCATTGCGTCTCAACGGCGCGCGCGGGTGCAGGGCCGCCAGGTCTTCGTCTTCTGCGAGGCCGGTCGCCAAGGCTGGAACGGGCCGTGGCGATGGATCGTGCGTCAAGGCCTGGCGTGCCTGGAAGCCCACTATCTACGCAGCGACGGGCTGATGAGGACGCTTCTTGATGAGACGGGCCGTCCTCTGGACGAGACGGCCCTGCTCTATGACCAAACCTTCCATATGCTGGTGCGGGCCGCCGCGTCGCGCGCCGACGTCCAAGGCGACCACGCCGCCGTCGCCCGTCAGGTGCGCGACCTCCTGCTGGCCCAGGCCCCGGCCGAGGGCGGGCTGATCGAACAGGACGCCCAGCCCTACCAATCGAACCCCCACATGCACCTGTTGGAGGCCTGTCTGGCGTGGGAGGAGACCGGCGGCGACGTCGGCTGGACGCAACTGGCTGACCGGATCGTCGCCTTGGCCCTGACCCGGTTCATCGATCCCGAGCGCGGGTGTCTTCGCGAATTCTTCGCGCCCGATTGGTCGCCCGCCGTCGGCGAAGACGGTCGGCGGGTCGAACCTGGACACCAGTTCGAATGGGCCTGGCTTCTGGCCCGTTATGGTCGGGCGCGGGGCGATCCGGCGGCGATCAACGCCGCCCGTCGTCTGCATGGCCATGGAGAAGCGGGGATCGCCGTGCGGCGACAGGTGGCCGTCGATGCGATGGACGACGCGGGCGCGGTGATCGGCCGTCGGGCTCGGCTATGGCCGCAGACCGAGTGGATGAAGTCGGCCCTGTTGTTGGCGGAACTGAGCGAAGACGGGGAGCGAACCGCCTTGCTCGAAAGCGCCGCGGCGGCCCAGAGAGCCCTGTGGCGCTACCTGACGCCGGACGGACTGTGGCGGGACAAACTCCTTGAGGACGACCGCTTCATCGATGAACCGGCGCCCGCCAGTTCCCTCTATCATATCCTCGGCGCCTATATTCAGCTCCGGGCGACGGCCAATAGTGTTGGAATGGACGCCGATCTGCTTCGTTTGGACTAAGTCGTCGCGACTGGCGCCCTCGTGATGTGCGGCGCAGCAATTTGAATCGCTTCGATGAGAAGACATTGTTATCATAGGTCTGTCGGCCCAAGGGGGAACCGACCACCGGGGGGATGCATGGCTACGGACTCGAATGGCAAGGTTGCGCTCATCACCGGCGTGACGGGGCAGGACGGCGCCTATCTCTCGGAGCTATTGCTCGAGAAGGGTTATACGGTTCACGGCGTGAAGCGTCGGTCGTCTTCGTTCAATACGGGGCGGATCGACCATATCTACCAGGATCCCCACGAGCAGCATCCGCGCTTCGTCCTGCACTATGGCGACATGACGGATTCGACGAACCTGATCCGGATCATTCAGCAGGTTCAGCCCGACGAAATCTACAACCTGGCGGCCCAGAGCCACGTGCAGGTGTCGTTCGAGACGCCTGAGTACACGTCCAATGCGGATGGGACCGGGACGCTGCGGTTGCTCGAGGCGATCCGTATACTCGGGCTGGAGAAGAAAACCCGGTTCTACCAGGCTTCGACGTCCGAACTGTACGGCAAGGTGCAGGAGGTCCCGCAGTCGGAGACCACGCCCTTCTATCCCCGGAGCCCCTACGCCGCCGCCAAGCTCTATGCCTATTGGATCGTGGTGAACTATCGCGAGGCCTATGGCGTCCATGCCTCGAACGGCATCCTGTTCAACCACGAGAGCCCGCTACGCGGCGAGACCTTCGTGACGCGGAAGATCACGCGCGCCGCCGCCGCCATCAAGCTGGGCTATCAGGACAAGCTGTTTCTGGGCAATATCGACGCGAGGCGCGACTGGGGTCATGCGCGGGAATACGTCCGCGGCATGTGGTTGATGCTGCAGCAGGACGAGCCGGACGACTATGTTCTGGCGACCGGCGAAACCACCCTCATCCGCGACTTCGTCGCCGAGGCGTTCAAACAGATCGACGTGACCCTGCGCTGGGAAGGCGAGGGGATCGACGAGAAGGGGATCTGCGTCGCAACGGGGCGTGTCTATGTCGAGATCGACCCCCGCTACTTCCGTCCGACCGAGGTCGAATTGCTGATCGGCGATCCGTCCAAGGCGCAGCGCCAGCTTGGTTGGTCTCACGAGACCAAGTGGCAGGCGCTGTGCGCCGAGATGGTCGCGGCCGATCTGGTCGTCGTCGCAAGGGAGCAACGGCGCAATGCCGAGTGAGGTCATTTTCCCGCTGTCGGGCAAGCGGGTGTGGGTCGCCGGCCATCGCGGGATGGTGGGCTCGGCCATCGTTCGCCGCTTGGCCGACGAGAACTGCGAGGTCGTCACCGCCACCCGCTCCGAGGTCGATCTGAAGAACCCGTCAGAGGTCAACGCCTTCGTCTCCGACAGAAAGCCCGACGCCGTCTTCATGGCGGCGGCCAAGGTCGGCGGGATCCTGGCCAACGACACCTATCCGGCCGACTTCCTCTACGACAATCTGATGATCGCGGCGAACGTCACCGAAGCGGCCTATCGCAACGGGGTCGGCAAGATGCTGTTCCTGGGCTCCAGCTGCATCTACCCCAAGCTGGCGCCCCAGCCGATCCCGGAAGACGCCCTGCTGACCGGCCCGCTGGAGCCGACCAACGAATGGTATGCGATCGCCAAGATCGCCGGCATCAAACTGGCCCAGGCTTATCGTAAACAGCACGGCTGCGACTTCATCAGCGCCATGCCGACCAATCTGTACGGACCTGGAGACAATTTCGACCTGAACACCAGCCACGTCCTGCCCGCCCTGATCCGTAAAGCGCACGAAGCCAAGGTCGCCGGCGCCGACCACCTCACTATCTGGGGCACGGGCGCGCCGAGGCGCGAGTTCCTGCACGCCGACGACTGCGCCGACGCCTGCGTCTTCCTGATGAAACATTATTCGGACTTCGAGCACGTCAATGTCGGCTCGGGCGAGGATATCGCCATCCTCGATTTGGCGAAGCTGGTGTGCGAGGTTGTGGGCTTTGATGGTGAGATCCGCACCGACCCAACCAAGCCGGACGGGACGATGCGCAAACTGATGAGCGGCGACAAGCTGAAGGCCATGGGGTGGTCGGCCCGGATCGGGCTGAAGGACGGGGTGCGTGACACCTACCGGACCTTCCTGACCGTCACCGGGGCCGCGTGACGATGGCCGAAGGAATCCTGCGCTTATGTCTGCAATAGTATCTGCGTTAATCGTCATCGGATTGACGCTGCTGAGCGGCGCGACGATTTATTTAGTTGCCAAAACTAAACTAGCGAGTATTTCCTTCTTTGATGGATTGCTTGTTGGCGCTTGCTTTTACTTGATAGTTCCTCTTTGGTTCTCAGTTTTTGGCCAAGATTTGTTTCTGTGGCGAGAGTTGAGAGCTCCACAGTATAAAATACTGGATGATGTTTCGACCACAGCGGTTGTCTTCGTTGGGTGGCTGATTGTCATCATGCTCAGCGCCCTGACAAGGATGCCGGGTTCTGTAGAGCGGTCGATCACGAACTTGCGACCACCAAGATTGAGTCTGCTGGTATTCATCGTAGGTTTGTATGTGACGACTTCGGTGGTCACTTTTGCGCTTTCGGGTCGAAGTGCGGGCGGCCACTGGGTCGAAGCCAATGAGATGGCGGCGGGAAACGCGTTTTTCGTCATCATCAGCAACTTTCAAAACGTATACAAGATCGCGATCTTTGCTGCTCTAGCTTCCCTCATTGCTTCGGGCCGTCTCGCTCGCCGTCAGGTGTTCATTATAGGGCTTGGGTTGGCGCTGTTTGATACGGCAATCACTTTCAACAGAATCTCGTTCGTCTATCTGATTATCACAGCGCTGTACGTATACAGACCAAAGCCCATCATTCTGGTGCCGGCAGCATTGTTTATGGCCCCGATCATAACTTTCGTTAGCAGCTTCTGGACGGTATTCCGGGGCGTAGCGCTGCTCAATGGTGCGAGCCTTTCAGGAGCGTCCAGCGCTTTCCGGGTCGCCACAATCTCCGTCGGACGTGATGCAAACTCGATCCCGCTGATGCTGAATTCGATTTTCGAGGCGTCAAACCTGTCAGTTCTCAAAAGCGTCATATCGTCGGTGCCTGACACTCTGTCTCCACTGTGGGGATCAACCTATGTGGTCCGATCGGTAACGTTCTTCATTCCCAATTCGTGGTGGGACGGTAAACCGCCCCCGTTCGGCACGATACTTGGCAAGCTTATCCAGAACCATCAGCATCTCTCCCTGAACTCCACGTTATTCGGTGAGGTGTACGCCAATTTCTATTACTTATGGCCGCTCGCTTTCGCTTTGAGCCTGTATGTCGTTGGGAGTCTCTTCGACGCCACCAGGCGTCTCGGGCAGGTTTATCCGGCCATCGGATTCTTCGCTGGTTTCGCCTTGTGGAGATTTGGCTTCTCGTTCGCCGTCATTGCGCTGTTCGTGACGGTGGTCACTGCCGTCGCATACCAGATGCTAAGCGTGAGAATCGCGCGGGATTATCGTCCGGCAAGGCGTCCGATGCGCCGGTCACAGGTGCAATGAGATGAAACCCGTCTTCTATCCCGTCCTTGGCGCCGTCGCTGACCTGGGATTTGTGCGCGTATCGGGCGCGGGCCTCGGCAATGGGTTCTTTGCGTATTTCAATGCGGTGGTTCTTGCGCAGTTAACTGGCGGACGCGTGATTTCCCCCGCTTGGCAATCTATCAAGCCTAGCCGCCTCCTGCGGCTGCGTGGCGGCGAACGGGGGTATTGGCGTCTCTTTCGTCGTCACCCCAAGGAAGTCCAGGGACTAGAAAAGGCCTGGCTCCTTTGTCGACGGTCGGGGACAATCAATGCGCCCCAATCGGTGACCGCAGCCGGGATCAAAGGGGTGTGGAACGTCACTTGTGATCCCTTCACCTTCTCAGGCCTGCAAGACGATCGTGAGATGATCAGGAAGCGCCTGCTCGAAATCGCGACGGACCAGCCGCCGGCCGATCATCGTTGGGGCGGCGGCGATTACGCCGCCCTGCACGTCAGGCTTGGTGATTTCGGGCAACCTCCCACAGAAGAAGTTCTGGCATCCGGGGCGGTAAACAATCTGCGTATTCCGCTAAGCTGGTACGTTGGTGTCGTGCGGCACCTGCTCAGCACCCACCCCAATCGACCGGTTCATGTCGTGTCTGATGGTGGGGCCGAGGAACTCGCTCCTCTGCTAGAGGCAGGCGCTACGCTGTTGCGAACCGGGTCGGATCTGGGCGACCTGTATGCACTCGCCGGAGCGAGTCTTCTGGTGGGTTCAAACTCAACCTATTCGCGCTGGGCCGCGTTCTTGGGGAATATGCCCAGTATCTGGCTGAAGACCCAGATACAGGCTGAGCAGCCCACTGGCGCTACGACGCCCATTCACTATGTGGGACGGGACGAAGCAATATCGGTCGCATGGTGAGCTTGAAATCCCGGCTTTCGGGCCACGGTGGAAAGCTAGTTCTGTCATTGCTGGCCAATGTGCTGGCCAAAGCTCCGGGACTGATTGCGACCCTCGTCCTTTTGCCGATCATCCATCGCGCTCTAGGCGTCGGTCCCTACAGCGCCTTTCTGGCGGCATTAGCATTAGCCGGGCTGTTCTCTATACCGTTCAATGGCTTGGGCGTCATCGGCCGACGCGCCATGGGAGAGGCACAGGCGGAGCGAGCTCCGGACAAGGAAGCAAACGCTGCCGTCAGTCAGTTTCTTCTGGCGCTGATTATAGCGGTTCCCATCATGACGGGCGCTATCGTCGTTTGGCTGACGGGCTACGCGGGGATGAGCTCGGCGGTAATCGTGGTGATTGGCCTAACCGCCATCCTTTTCAACACATTCGACAATATCCGTGGCTCCTATAACGAGCACTATGTCACAGCCACATTGCAGTTCGTGGCGCAGGTGTGCATCTACACTGCAGCCCTTTTCGCGGTACCGATGTTGGCGTTTCCAGTCATCGCCGCCATGACATTGCAAGGGCCGATGATCGTTGCCAGTCTTTGCACAGGCGTCGCCTTGATCCTGCAACGGCCGTATCTCTTACACGGCCGCCCCGTCCTTTTGCGGCATATCGGCTCCCGCGCCATTGTTGTCGCGATCGCAGACGGCGCACTGATGGGCGCCTTGAACTTCAGCGTAGTCTGGATGGCAGCGGTGAGTGACCCGGCAGCCAGTGCCTGGTACGGTACGGTCTGCCGCCTGTTTCAAGCCTTCTTGGCTCCCGTGCTGCTACTGCTGTTTCCGCTCGGCAACTATCTCATTGTCAGCTGGCCCGGCTTCAGTAACGAAAAGCGGCGCATGATCTCCCGCCTTCTGACAGGATTCGCCATCCTCTACGGCCTGGGCGTGGGGGTCGCTATGGTGTTGGTGGGCTATGTCTATCTACCGCGCGTCATGAACCTCGCGCCGCCGACATCGATCTTGATCACCCTGCCGATCTTTATCTTCTTAGCCGCGATAATCGCCCAGAAAGCCTATGCCTCGGTTGCCTATCTCGTTCTAGATGGAGACCGGCTGTCAGCAGTATCAGCCATCATCGTCGTGCTTGGCGTGCTGATTGCCGTAGCCAGCGGCCTGATCTTCTCGCCGATCGTGACGCTGGGCGTGTTATCGCTCGTCATCGGGCTGCCGTTGTTTGTATCGATCGCCGTGAATTCCGTCCGGTATGAGAAGCAGCGCCTGAAATGAACCGTCAGGTCTGACGGGCGTCCAGAAGGCGCTGATGTTCTTTTTGCTGGTCCGGTGAAAACCGCTCGCCGATCCGCATGGCGGGATTTCCAGCGACGATCTCATAGGCCTCGACGTTCCGGCTGACAACGGCGCCGGCGGCAACGATCGCGCCCCGGCCGATGGTGACGCCGCTGAGGATGGTCGCATTGAAGCCGATCCAGACGTCGTCGCCGATCTGGACCGCGTCGCGAACATCGCGCGGTCTCGATTCCGGTTGGCCCAGGGTCGTGGCCCGGGAGATCGGTACGCCGATCTGGCCGGCGTCATGCTCGTACCGGCTGACGATCCCGACCTGGCTGGCGATCATGACGCCCGAGCCGATGGTCCCGTTGCAGGATATCCAGACGTTCGTGCCGATTGCGACCTCGCGACCGATGGTCAGCCCGTCGACCGCGTTGATGAAACAACCCGCCCCGACCTGAAGATCCGGCGCGAAGACGACGTTCCGGCGCACCGCGAGGCGACGCATCAGCCGTCGGTAGACAGGTTTCAGCAGGGACCGGATCAACGGAATCCTCCGCGAAGTTTGCGCTTCACAAGACGTTTGATCATGCCGAGCCTGGCCAGAACCACCTGGACCCGCGCATCCCGGCTTTGGCGCATCAGGTCCAGCGCGGGGAAATCGACTTCGGCCGTGGCGGGCCAATCACCGACCTCGGCGTTGGTCGGAAGGTCCGTTCCAAGCAGAAGCTTGTAGGGGTTGAGCGCGCTGGCGTGCGTGCCGCCCTTGCCCACGCCGATGTTGGTGACATAGCGCCGGGTTGGGAAGACAGACACCCCGCCTTCAGAGAATATCTTCTGATGCCAGCGGATGAACCAGCTGTCGACCAGCCCCTTCTGGGCCAGCTCGAGGAGATCCGAGGCGCTGCTCAGGCCATCGACGTCGAAGAAGCGGCGGAAGCTTCGCGACCGCAGGGCGGCTTCCGGGACCACTGGCTGGTCGAACTCGAACCGGTCCCAGGCCCGCTTCCAAGTAGCCCAACCCCACGGGTGGGCGAAGGGGATGCAGACGGCCCGGTTCTCACGCATCAGCTTGGGGTGCTGGTAGGTATAGCCGCAGATGCTCCAGACGCGGGGCTCTTCGGCGTAGCGCGTCAGTCCCTCGAGAAAGTAGGCCAGGGCGGACGGCGCCAGAACCAGGTCGTCCTCAAGCACGATGGCGTGGCCATGGCGCGCGCACACGTCGGAGACGCCGGCGTAGATTGACCGGCGAAGCCCCCGGTTCTGTTCGGCGGCCACGATGCGCCAGCTCGGCATGGCGGCTTCGCGCGCGACGCGCAAGGTCTGGGCCACGAGCTCACCCTCAGCAGCGGACCTGGGCCCGTCGATGAAGATGGTGACTTCGGCATGGGCGAATTCCGGACAGGCGGACAGGCTGTGCAGGAGCCGCCCGAGGCTGGCGGGCCTGTTGAACGCGAAAATGGCCAGGGCGGCTTTCATCGCGCGTCGCCGATCGGGTCCGACGGGGCGGCCGTGGTCACCCTGGATCGGATCCAGGCGAGCGGCGTCCCTGCATAGACGCCGTAGGGCTCGGTGTTGTGACGCACGACGCTCCTGGCGGCGATGACCGAACCCCGGGCGATGGTCACGCCGGGGTGGACGAAGGCGCCGGCGGCGATCCAAGCCTCGTCTTCCACAGTGATGGTCTCGGCGAAGATGTCGAAGGCCGGGGCGGCCATGTCGTGTGACCCGGTGCAGAGGTAGCAGTACTGGGAGACGACAGCGTTGTCGCCAATACGGATCGCCCCCAATGTGTAGAGCTCCACCCGGTCTCCGACCCAGCTATAATCTCCGATCCTAAGCTTCCATGGGTAGGTGATCCTGACGCTGGGGCGGATCAACACACCCTTGCCGATCTCAGCGCCAAACAATCGCAAAAGCCAGTTTCGCCAACCGTACATAAATTGTGGTGAGCAGGCGAACAGCGTCGCTTGCGCCAGCCACCATAGCTGAACCACCACAGCCGACCGCCCTCTAAATCCCGTGGGGGTATGGAAGCGAGATAGATCCTGCACAACAGCTTCGGTCATCAAGGCTTCTCCGGCGCTAGCGCCATTACCGCCGCGAGGCTCGCTTCAAACGCGTCGATGATGGCGCTCTTCTTCCAGCGGGTTTCCGCGCGGCGGCGGCCGACGGCGCCCAGGGTGCGGCGCAGGTCGGGGGCGGCGGCCAGGCGCAGGAGGCCGGCGGTCATGGCCGGGGCGGTCGGTTCGACGGCCAGGCCGCAGCCCTCGACCTCGGCGGCCAACCCGGAACCGGGGGCGGCCATGGCGACGACCGGCCGTCCCGAGGCCAGCATGCCCGTCAGTTTGGACGGCAGGACCAGATCCGCCGCCTCGGGCCGCTGGGGCAGCAGGTGGATGTCAGCCGTGCCCAGCAGTTCGCCGAGCCGCTCCATCGGCTGAAGTGGCAGAAAACGCACTGTGTCCATGCCCTGGCAGGCCGTCTCCAGCGCCGCCCGGGCCGGACCATCGCCACACAGCAGCAGGGTCACCGGCGCCTGGGCTGTCCGCAGCTCGGCCGCGACCTGACCTAGGGCGTCCAACCCCTGTTTTCCGGCCATATTGCCGGAATAGAGAGCAACGATCCGCTCGGGGCATATGTTCAGTTCGCGCCGATAGTCCGTGTTCGTGGAGGCGAAAACCGGGACGGCGTCGACATCGACCCAGTTTCGGAACTCGACCGCCCGTTCGGCCGCCACGCCCTTTGCGCCCAGACGCTGAACCATGGCGGGCGAGATGCTGGACACTCTGCTGAACCGACGCAGGAGTCCGGCCTCCAACCCCAGGGCGACGCGTCGTGCGAACCGGTTGCTGAGCAGACCCAGGTCAAACGCGGCGTCCACCTCGAAGTCCTGGATATGCAGCCAGCTGGCTGCGCCGGCGACCTTGGCTGTTATTAAAGCTGTCGCAGCGGCGGTCAGGGTAGGGGCGACGGCGAAGACCAGATCCGGCTTGAAACGGCGCGCTACGCCGATCGCCGTCGGGGCTGCCGCCGCCCCGAAAGACGACAGATGCGCGACCCGCTTGAGACCTGACGGCTCAGACGGCACATAGAGGGGCGTGCGATGGATCGCCACGCCGTTCAAGGTCTCGCGCGTCCAGCGTCCGCCTGAATAGCCGGGCGAGACCTTCCACGCCGGATAATAGGGCGCGCCCGTCACCACCTCGACCGCATGGCCCCGCGCAACGAGATCTTCGGCCAGTTCCGTGGTGTATTTGGCGCAGCCGACGAGCTCCGGGGCGTAGTTCAGGGCCACGATCAGAATACGGCGGCGCGGCGAAGCGGCCCATTTGTCGGCACGCTCGCCGTCGGGCGGCGAGGGATCGATCCCCGACTGTGAGCGGGCAGCAAGAACTGGACCTTTGTCGAGGATCGGGGTTTCCATCAGCCGCGCCCGATACCCGAGTATCTGAAGCCCTGGCGTTCCATGTCCTCGGACCGGTACACGTTCCTCAGATCGATCAGCACCGGCTGCGCCATCAGGCCCTTGACCCGGTCCAGGTCCAGGGCCCGGAACTGGTCCCATTCGGTGATGATGACGACGGCGTCGGCGCCTTCGACGGCGTCATAGGCGTTGGCCTTCATGACCACGTCCGGCAACAGCTTGCCGGCCTCGTGCATGCCCTCGGGGTCGAAGGCCTGGACCCGTGCGCCGGCGGCGATGAGGGCCGGGGCGATGTCCAGCGACGGGGCGTCGCGCATGTCGTCGGTGTTGGGTTTGAAGGTCAGGCCCAGCAGGGCGATGGTCTTGCCCACGACGCTGTCGCCCAGGGTCGTCTCGACCCGGCCGGCCATGGCCTTCTTGCGCGCGTCGTTGACCTCGACCGTGGTCTCGATCAGCCGCACCGGCGCGCCGTACTGCTGGGCCGTGCGGACCAGGGCGATGGTGTCCTTGGGGAAGCAGGAGCCGCCGTAGCCGGGGCCGGCGTGCAGGAATTTCGAGCCGATCCGCTTGTCCAGGCCGATGCCGCGCGCGACCTGCTGCACATCGGCGCCGGCGGCCTCGCACAGGTCGGCCATCTCGTTGATGAAGGTGATCTTCATCGCCAGGAAGGCGTTGGCCGCATATTTGATCAGCTCCGACGTGCGCCGGCCGACGAACAGCAGGGGGCTCTCGTTCAGGTTCAGCGGACGATAGAGTTCGCTCATCACCTCTCTGGCGCGCGGCGCCGTCTCGCCGTCGTTGACGCCGATCACGACCCGGTCGGGGCGTTTGAAGTCGCCGATGGCGGCGCCTTCGCGCAGGAACTCCGGGTTGGACACGACGGCGAAGTCGGCGTTCGGATTGACCCGGCGGATGATGGCCTCGACCTCGTCGCCGGTGCCGACCGGCACGGTGGACTTGGTCACCACCACGGTGAAGCCGTCGATCAGGCCGGCGATCTCCTCGGCCGCCGCATAGACATAGCTCAGGTCCGCATGGCCGTCGCCGCGGCGGGTCGGGGTGCCGACGGCGATGAAGACGGCGTCGGCGTTGCGGATTGCCTCGGCGCTCTCCAGCGTGAAGAACAGCCGGCCTTCCTCCACGTTGGCGGCGACCAGATCGTCCAGGCCGGGTTCGAAGATCGGGATCTCGCCCCGCTCCAGCCGTTCGATCTTCGACGGGTCCTTGTCGATGCAGGTCACCACATGGCCGAAGTCGGCGAAACAGGCTCCAGACACCAGGCCCACATAGCCTGTGCCGATCATTGCGACGCGCATCTAGAATCCCCGCAGCTCTAGATCGACATTGCATATTGCATCGCAGCATATCAATGTAATTCTAACCAATTCGCAGTTGTAAGCCCGCCCAGATTGGGCGGTGGAATAGCTTGATTGCGAGCCCCGTCCTACTAGAGAACCTGCATGCTCAAGCCCCGCCAAGACCTGAAGCCGAACACGGCCGCCTATGAGACTGAGGCCTTGGTCAAGCCGACCGGGTTTCGGGAATACGACGCCCGCTGGATTCTGGAAAAGGAGATCAATCTCCTCGGCATCCAGGCTCTGGGCCTGGGTCTGGCCACCTATGTGCACGAGATCGGCGTCGCGCCCAGGATCGTCACCGGCCATGATTTCCGCGGCTACAGCCTCAGCGTCAAACAGGCCCTGATCCTGGGCCTGCTGGAAGGCGGGATGGAGGTGCTGGACGTCGGCCTGGCCCTCTCGCCCATGGCCTATTTCGGTCAGTTCGAACTGGACGCGCCCTGCGTGGCCATGGTCACCGCCAGCCACAACGAGAATGGCTGGACCGGGGTGAAGATGGGGGCGAACAAGCCTCTGACCTTCGGCCCCGAGGAGATGGGCCGGTTGAAACAGATCGTGCTGAACGGCGAGGGCGTGGCCCGACCGGGCGGCAAGCTGGTGCGGGTCAAGGACTTCCGCGAGACCTATGTGGCCGACGTCGCCTCCAAGGTGCAGATCAAGCGGCCGCTGAAGGTTGTCTGCGCCTGCGGCAACGGCACGGCCGGCGCCTTCGCCCCCGACGCCTTGCGGCGGATGGGCGTCGAGGTGATCGAGATGGACACCGACCTCGACTACACCTTCCCCAAATACAATCCGAACCCCGAAGACCACGCCATGCTGGTGCAGATGGCCCAGCGGGTGCGCGAGACGGGCGCCGACCTGGCCCTGGGCTTCGACGGCGACGGCGACCGCTGCGGCGTGGTGGACGATACGGGCGAGGAGATCTTCGCCGACAAGATCGGCCTGATGCTGGCCCGCGACCTGTCCAAGGTCTATCCGGACAGCACCTTCGTGGTCGATGTGAAATCGACCGGCCTCTACAAGACCGACGAGATCCTCAAGGCCAATGGCGCCGAGGTGGTCTATTGGAAGACGGGCCACTCCTACATCAAGCGCAAGACCGCCGAACTGGGCACCCTGGCCGGATTCGAGAAGTCGGGCCACTTCTTCATGGCCGGCGACTTGGGCCATGGCTACGACGACGGCCTGGTGGCCGCCGGCGCGGTCCTGGCCATGCTGGACCGCAATCCGGGCAAGACGCTCTCCGAATTGAAGGCGGCCCTGCCCGACGCCTGGACCAGCCTGACCATGTCGCCCCATTGCGACGACGAGCTGAAGTACGGGGTGCTGGAGCGGATCGTGAAGGAATATTCCGACCTGGCCGCCGCCGGCGGCGAGATCCTGGGCCGCAAGATCCTGGAGGCCATCACCGTCAACGGCGTCCGGGTGCACCTGGAGGATGGTTCCTGGGTCCTGGTCCGCGCCTCTTCGAACAAGCCCGAACTGGTCGTGGTGGTCGAGAGCATGCGATCCGAGGACGACATGCGCGACCTGTTCCGCAGGGAGATCAAGCCCCGCCTCGCCGCCTATCCCGAAATCGGCGCCTTTAACCAAGAAATCTGACTTCGGCGGTCCAGCCCCGTTCCGAGGACTTTATCATCGGCGGGACTTCGTCGGTGATAGTCCCATGGCCTGATCCTGGGCGTCTAGAGAGCTTCCCGCTCACGGGCGCGAAGGCGAGCTCTCATCGTCGGATAGTCCCGGGGGAGATCTAGTCTTTGGACTGGCGGCTTACAGGGGAGGGCGACCGTCGGCTCCGTGAATGGGCGGAGGGGCCGATTCTGACTGAGGCTGTGTGAATACGCCTCCGGAATGAGCGAATTAGGTTAGCCTCCTGAGGTGAGCAGGAGGTGGGTTATGAGCCGCTTCGTTCAGGGTGCAGATCGCCGGCAGCAGACGCTGCCTCCCGAGTGTCTCGACGACTATGTGGCCGAGGATAATCCGGTCCGGGTGATCGATGTCTTCGTCGACGAACTGGATCTGATCGGTCTGAGCTTTGAGGTTATGACGCCGGCCTCGCCGGTGAGCCGATTTTGCTCGACGAACGTCATTGCGCTCCGGCGATCAGTGGCCGGGCCGCCTTGTGCGCCTTCGCCGCGAATGGGCGCCACCTCGTAGTCGATCATATGGCCGAATTTGTATCCCGGACCGTAGAAGGCGTAAGCGGTTTCGCAGAATAGGTCGTCCATCAAGACACGAGCAATGCGCTTGTTTTCCTGAGTTCCCACGGAGACTCCTTTTGCATTTTGGCAATGGGGACAACAAGGCCGACCACTTCAGGTCCCGAGCGACGGGACGGCCCGCCCCGTCCCGCTCTCCGAAGATATCGGCTTGTATGCGTCTTGTTGTCAATCTATGGATCAAATCCACGAAGATCGACGCGCCAAACGACCGGCGGAACGCCAGGCCCGACTATGACCTCTGTTCGCAATATTCGATGGGAGACTTGAGATTGGATCGACGGAGCTTCGTAGGCGTCTCGGCCGGAGCGCTCGCCGCGCTTTCCCTCGCCGCCTGCAGTCAACAACGGAAAGGTAGTGATATGACCGAAGGCAAGAGTGCGGACCATGTATTTGTTCTGATCGAGATTCAGGCTGTCGCCGGACATGAAGACCAGATCCGGGAGACCTTCGTCCACACGATCAAGACCTCGCACAAGCCTGGCATCGTCAGCGCGCAGATATTCGAACATGCTGGCGAGCCCGGCCGCTTCTACAGCCTGCAGGAGTGGGAAAGCGAAGCCGCCTTCCGCGAGCACATGACCGGCAGCCGGGACGGGCTCGACAGCCAGATGGAGATGATGCGCGGGGCGCCGTCGCTGACGATCCTGAAATCACTGGGATGAAGCCGCGCATTTTGAGACGCCCGGCGTGACGGGCGCGGACCGGAGCGTCCGTCGGAGAGCTTCGGTCCGTCGAGCTCCTCTCGCCCCGGTCAGAACGTTCGTGTCGCGCGCCGCCTGGCCTTGCCCGGGTTCATGCCGGCCTGCGTCTCGCGGACCAGTCGGATCGACCAGTCGGCATGAAAGCTCATGATCGAAGCAGCGGCGCCGCCGTCGCCCGCGAGGACGGCCTCGTGCATACGGCGATAGTTGGCGACATAGCCTTCGACGTTCGATCTGATGTCGATCAGCCGGGCGAGATAGCGATCCCAGTAAGGCGTTCCGAGCCGTTCAAGAGCGAGGCCGACAAAGGGATTCCCGCCCAGTTCGTTGGCCGTGAAATGCCAGGCGTTGAGCCGGACGAGCAGGTCAACCGGCTGTATCAGGGGCTCGGCCCCGGCGAGCCTGTCGAAGCGGCGGATCAGCGGCGCCGGATCCGCGCCCCGGGCGATCGCCTGCGCCGCGAGGCGCAAGCCCACGCTGCTGACGGGCTCCAACACCTTCCAGAGGTCACACACCTCGTCAGCGGTCATCGGCCGCATCACGGCGCCCCGATCAGGATAGAGGTCGAGGACTCCGCGTCCGGAGAGGACGCTCAGCGCCTCGCGAACGGGAGCCGCGCTCAACTGAAGCGCCGCCGCGATGCGCGCCGCGTTGACCCGGCCCCCTGGCGCCAGCCGTCCCGCGTCCATCTCGGCGAGGATGTGTTCCAGAACGCGTTCCGTGGCTGGCATGCGTCGCTCGCCGTTGTTCGCGACTTCGCTGTCGATATCCTTGATCGGGTTCGTCAACCTCATCGTGCCTCGTCCATCAGAGACCGAATCCATGCGGCACGGTTCGGGACCGCACAAGCCACGCGCCGAATTTGCCGACAGAAAGGATGAACGGATGACGTTGCTGGAGCAAACATATCGCCGACTGGCGCGTGCACGACACGAATGCAAACGGAACGATTTCTCACGCGTCTGTCTCGCACTCTCTCGACAAGCAGAAGGTGAACGCCGCTCCACCTAGGTCGCTGCACGTCACGTCAAGAGATCCCCCGTGGCGTTCGACAATGGTTCGCGTAACGGATAGGCCGAGCCCCATCCCAGAACTCTTCGTTGTCATGAGCGGTCTGAAGATCGTCTCAATCTGATCAGCCGCCACGCCAGGACCGTTGTCCGTGACGCTGAGTTCAAAGATCGTGTCGGAGATCGCTCTCCCCACCACCCGGATTATGCCATCGGAACGTCCAGTCAAGGCTTCGGCGGCGTTCCGCACCAAGTTGATCACCGCCTGCTGGAACTGGATACGTTCAGCGCAGACGTGATCATTGGCCTCATCGATGATGATCTCCAGAGCGACGCCGGCGTCGCTCTGAATCAAGGAGAGGATCCCATTCAGATCGCCCACCATTTCTGAGACACGCTCGACCTGAAGGTCGCGACTGTCATGGGACAGCAATTCCCGCATGCGACGTATGATCGATCCTGCGCGCAAGAGCTGCGCCTTCGCAAGATCGAGGGTTTGGCTCGCGCTTGCGCTGATAGGGTCGGCTCTCTGAAGGACACGTTGGCTGGCGTGGATGTAAGTGGTGGCGGCCCCTAACGGCTGGTTCAGCTCGTGCGAGAGGGTCGCCGCCATCTCTCCGAGGGAGTTCAAACGCCAAACCTGGTTCAGCTGAGATTTAAGCTCCCTAGATCGCGCCTCTGCACGCTCGATATTCCGGGCCTGTGCCCTGCGAGCGGAGATGTCTCTGATGTTGGCGTGTATTCGAGGCCCTCCGGATTCATGAGACACAGACATCCAAAGTTCGATATCGAGATCAGAGCCGTCTCGCCGCTTTGCCGGCAGTTCAATTCGACGCCCCAGGCGGGCCGCCCCGCTCTCCTGCCACCGCAGCATTCCCTGCCGATGCGCTTCCTGCTGCTCTGGAGGAACGATGATCGTCACATTAGCGCCGAGGGCCTCCTCTGCGGGGAAACCAAACAGGCGTTCTGCACCCACCGACCAACCCACAACCCGGCCCGCGACGTCGCAATCAATGAGAGCATCTGCAGAAGCGGCCAAGGCCTGACGCATCGCTGCGGTGCGGTGACGTTCGGTGAGTTCGGCTTCGCACGCTTCCGCCAGGAGTTTCAATCTGGAGACCAGACGTGGGTCATAGGTTCTCGGTCGGGGATCAAGCACGCTGAGCGTGCCCATGGTTTCGCCATTTACCGTCAACGGAACCCCGGCGTAGAAGCGGATGTAGGGCTCCCCCGTCACGTAACGACTATTGCGAAACTGCGGGTCCGCCAACGCATCGGGCACCCACGACACGCTTGCTGGGTTCAACACCGCGTGGCTGCAAAAACTATCGGCGGGAGCTATGAAATCACTGTCGAACCCAGCCCCGCCCACGACATAGATGCATGAGCGTTCGACGAGGCTTATCAACCCCACGGCGGTTTCGGCGACGTTGGCGGCTAGCGCAGCAAGAACCTGGAGGCTTGGATCACGCTGGCCCGGGACGAGCCCGAGGGACTGAAGCATCGCCAGACGCTGGCTCTCCGCTGTCAAACTTGCCGCCTCCATCAGGTGATCGTGGCACGGAACGCGGCGGTGGGCGAGGTCCGCTTTCGGGCAGAGCGTCGATCAGCCGCCGAATGCGGAAGTCTGACCCATCGCAACCTTTGGGGATGTCGTAAGCAATCCGGACACAAGGTGCCGGAAGGCCTCAGCCGACCTGGCCATGACTGCACGCGGGTCGTCGGCTGCGGCGATCCATAGCGCAGCGTTGAGCGCCGCGCCGTTGACCAGCCGCGCCGCAGCCTCGGCGTCAATCGGCTTGACCGTGCCCGCGTCGATCAATGTCTGGATCGTCTCGGTGGTCGTGCGCAGACAGGCCGTCTGGTTGGGCCAGCGTGAAGGATCTCCCAGCACGGCAGGTCCGTCCAACAACATGATCCGCTGGATCTCGGGCTCCAGCGCCATCTCGATATAGGCGACGCCCTCCTGCAGGAACGCCGCCCACGGAGTGTCGGCCTGGTCCGAAGCCTCCCGCATCCGCGCCAGCATCTCGGCGTCGATCTCGTCGATGACAGCCTGCAGCAGGCCCTTCTTGTCGCCGAAATTGTGGTAGAGCGCGCCCCGCGTCAGGCCTGCGTCCGCAGTCAATTCATCCATCGACGCCGCCGCATAACCCTTGGTCGCGAAGGCGCGCCGGGCAGCCCGGATGAGACTGGCCTTGGTCTCCTCGACCATGTCCTCGCGCCGTCTGGCCATCGCTTCCTCGCTCACATACAGGTCGTATGTTAGTTGACATACGCTGCGTATGTCCTGATGTATTCACATACGGTGCGTATATCAATGGTGATCCTGATGCCCAAACGCGATGCAATTTTCCCTGCCGGTCGGCAGGCCCTTTACGCAATCAACGGCTATTCGGCCGCGATCCGCTCTGGCGATCTTCTGTTCGTCTCGGGCCAGGTCGGCAGCCGGGAGGATGGATCCGCCGAACCCAACTTCGAACAGCAGGTCGAACTGGCGTTCGCCAATCTCGCCGCCGTGCTGAAGGCCGCCGGTTGCACCCTCGACGACATCGTCGATGTCACGACCTTCCACACTGATCCCGAGGCGCAGTTCGGTACGATCATGGCCGTCAAGAACAAGGTCTTTGGCGTACCGCCTTATCCGAACTGGACGGCCGTCGGCGTCAACTGGCTCGCGGGTTTCGATTTCGAGATCAAGGTCATCGCCCGCGTTCCGGACGCTGCCTAATTTGGAAGTCTCGGAAGCGGACACCTTGGTCGCTTAATGTCGCCTATGCGGCCGAAGCGCCGAGTCTGCTGTTGGCGCTTGGTTGACGTTCGGAACGTCCGCTTTCGGGAGCCCGAGTTCGGGTAGTTCGGTGCGGCTCCGTCCGCAGCGTAATCGTAGGAGATACTCTAATCTGAGGTGGTGTCGCGGCGACGGTCGCGCCGTCGTGAACCGCAGCAGGCTCGGCGCAATCGCCATTGCCTTCCCTATCCCTTCCTCCGACCAACTTGGAACCCATTGGCACCGTTCGTTGGAACACGAGAAAAGGCGCAGTTCCGGACGACGATCAGGTTTGGGGGTGTATGGACCTGGTGCGCTAGCCGAAGGGCACCAGCGTCCACCGTTACATCCGAATACGCAGGCCGACGAACCAGGAGCTGCCGATGCGAGCGGCGCGGCTGGCCAGATCCCGCTCCAGCCCGGTCTTCTGGGTCCACACCTCGTCGGTCAGATTCTTGCCGGCGATGCTGAGTTCGACGTTCGGGGTCAGGCGGTAACGGACGCGGGCGTCCACCGTGCCGAATGCGCCGGTAAAGACATCGTTCAGCGACGGGTTGGCCGCGTCTCCCGGCACGGACTGGAACTCTCCCGTGAATGCTTCGTCGGACCAGTTGTAGGCCACGGCGGCGCTGAACGGGCCGCGCTCATACAGGGCGGTGAAGTTCACCAGTTGGCGGGGTTGGTTGCGCAGCGAGTCGATGCTGCGATGTGTGCCGTCATTCAGCACCACGTCATAGTCGCCGTCCAGGTAGGTGTAGTTGGCGATCACGCCCAGGCCGTCCAGCACCGGGGGCAGGAAGGGCAGGCGCTTCATCATCAGCGAGGCTTCGACGCCGTTGACCGTGGCGCGGCCATTGGAGCTGAAGGTCGTGGTGCTGATCGTGGCGTCGCCGGCGGGATCGGCCGGGTTGAGGACGATATCGGTCTGCGAGAAATGCTCGTTCTCGAGTTCCTTGCGGAACACCCCGAGGGCAGCGAACGACCGCCCGTCGACGAAGTAATACTCCAGTCCAAGGTCCAGACTGTCAGCCTGCCTTGGCTTGATGTCGCGGTTGCCGGTGACGATCGAGACGTTGAGGCCGTCGTTGGTGACCTGGCTGCCGAAGGCGAAGGCCTCGAAGTCGGGTCGGCCGATGGTGCGGCTGTAGGCGGCGCGCAGCTTCAGAGCGGGCGTCAGGTCGTAGTTCAGGTGGGCCGAGGGCAGCACGCTGGTGTAGTCGTTCTCGAAGCGATCCGGCGCGACGACGCCGTTGGTGACCGTGAAGACGCTGTCCTCAAGCCGGGTGTGCTCGACGCGGACGCCGCCGATGAGCCGCAACCGCTCGGTCGCGAACAGGGCCATGCCGTAGCCGGCGTAGACGTCCTCGCGCAGCTCATAGTCGGCGCCGCGATTGGCGACGTCGGTGCGAACCGTGGTTCCGTTGGTCAGCAGAATGGCGTCCAGCCGCTCTCGGTCGATGGCCAGGGGCGCGCCGAAATAGTCAACGGCGGTGATGTCCGGCCGGTTGCCGGCGAGGGTGTAGGTCCCGGGCAGGCGGGTCTCCGCGACGACGCGGTCGTGGACCCGATCCAGCCGGCGCAGCGCCACCCCGGCGCGGAAGCCGAAGCCGCGTGAGTCCGCATAGCTGTTGCGATCGTAGTCGAGCTTCAGGCTGTACAGGTCGTCATCGAGGCGGGTGTCCTCCTCGTAGGTTGCGCTGTTGTAGATGTAGTTCGCAGGATTGGTCCCCACCGACGGATCGCGGGTGACGACACCGAAGTCGCCGGTGATATCGAAGGTCCGGAAGGTGCGGTTGGCGGTGCTGTCCTCGAAGCGGCCCGAGTTGAAGAATTCCTCCTTCAGCCGGACGCGCGACCAGGAGCCGCGCAAGCGGACCGCGCTCAGGGCGTCAAGCTGATAGTCGACGCCGCCGGCCACGAGCCAGGTGTCGATATCGCGGGTGGAGTCGATGACCTGATAGGCGTCGGTGCCGCGACCGGCGACGCCCGCGCCCTGCTCGGCGGACACCATGCGGTCGGCGCGGCTGTCGACGAAGGCGCGCCGGCGGTCGGTCACGATCTCGTCCGCGGCGCGGTAGTAGTTGACCGTCCCGAAGGCGTAGAGTCGCTCGTCGAGCCGGGCCTCGAACTTGGCGAAGGCGCTGTCGTGGCGCTCGGTGATGTCGGTCGAATCAAAGCGCCAGTTGCCCCGCAGCGGGATTTCCACGTCCCGGCCGGCGCTGTTGCGGAACACCTGCAGCCCGTCGGGCAGGCGGTAGCTCTCCTGGCTGAATCGCTCGCGCTGGCTGTCGAAGCCGAACACGGCCCCGAAGCGGTTGTCCGGACCGAAGGTCAGCTTGCCGACGCCGTCGAGGCGATAGGACGGCTGGTCGCTGCGGCTGTGGCTCTCGTCGAACGAGACGCCCTCGACGCGCAGGCCGAAATACGGGCGGCCGCCGTCATCGAAGGCGCGCATGGTTCGGATGCCCAGATGGCCGCCGATGGAGTTGCCGTCCATGTCCGGCGTCACGACCTTGAACACGTCGATCTGGTTGACGGCGGATGAGGGAAGCAGATCCAGCTGGGTCCCGCGGTTGTTCTCGCTGGAGTTCCAGATCGGATTGCCGTCCAGATCGGTGCTGTTGTAGCGGGCGTCAAAGCCCCGCAGGGCCAGAAAGCGAGGCTGGCCATTGGCCGTCACGCCGTAGACGCCCGGGATGCGCATCGCCGCCTCGGCCAGGGTGAAGTCCGTCAGCAGTTCGATCTCGGCGGCGGTCGTCGTATCGACGATGGCATCAGCGGAGCGCTTGACCTCGGCGATCGGGGCGACCGTGTCGCGCAGGCCGACAACCACGATGTCGTCGATGACCACGGGCGCGTCCTGCGACGTATCCTGCGCCATGGCCGTGGTCGAGAAGCCGAGCGCGAGCGCGGCGGTGGAGACAGTGGCGAGCAAACGACGCATGACGAACCCCCTATTGACGATGGTCGCCTCCTAACCGCCTTTCGTGACCGTTTATTTACATTGCGCAATTTAATATGTGAGTGCATCAGGCGTTTTGATGCATGGATTGTCCTACAACGAACGCCTGGTACTGGACGCGATCGCGCGCAATGGCCCGACGCCGCGCGCCGAACTGGCGGAGATCATCGGCCTGACCGGTGCCTCGTTGACGCGGATCACCAGGAACCTCGCCGACCTCGGTCTGGTTGAGGACTATGTCCGTCGGCTGGGCGGCAAGGGCCAGCCATCCCGGCCGCTTCAGATTCGTCGCGGCGGTGCTTATGCATTTGGTCTCAATTTCACGGTCAGTCGTCTCGACGTCGCGCTCGTCGATCTGTCCGGCGTGCTGGTCGATCAGGCCTCTGAGGCCCTGGCCCGCGCCGATCCGGAGACGATTGCCGCCACCGCGCGGCCGCTGATGGCGCGTCTCCTCGCGTCCCATGGTCTGGACGAAGACCGGGTCGCCGGCGTCGGCGTGTCTCTGCCGGGGGACTTCATCGAGCGGCGCGCGCGGATCAACGCCCACCCCAAATTCCCCGAGCTGCGCGACCGCGACCTCGTCGCCGATTTCAACGAAGGATTGCCCCATCCGGTCCTGGTCGAAAATGACGCGCTCAGCGCCGCCATCGGCGAGCGGGTGATGGGACAGGGATTGCGCTTCCCGAATTTCGTCTATGTCCACGTCGGTCACGGCATCGGCTCGGGCCTGATCCTCGGCGGCAAGCCCTTCCGCGGTGCCAATGGCAACGCCGGCATCCTCGGCGTCCAGTTCCCCAACGACCGACCGCGTCCCTCCGGACAGGACCTGCTCGACACCCTGCGGGATGCGGGCATCGAGGCGACGGACTTCCATGACCTTGGCGAACTGGACGGTGGCGGCGAGCGGGTGCTGCGCGAATGGGTCAAACGCGCCGGCACCCAGCTGCGCGCCAGCCTGAGCCATGTGGCGCGGATGATTGACCCGGACGCCGTCGTCATCGGTGGCCGTTTGCCATCGCCGATCAATGAGGCGCTGGTGGCCGAAATCGACGGTCCCGGCTTCTGCGACGAAGGCGTTATGCTGCCGCGCCCGCGGGTGCTGGCCTCGCGGCTGGGCCCGGCGGCGGGCATGATCGGCGCGGCCTGCGTGCCCCTGTTCAACCGCTATCTGGCCGGCGAGGGCGGTCGCGAGGACGCCTATCTGGACGGTCGCCGGTCCTCCGCCAGCGCCGCCTCGCAGACCGACGGCGACACGGGCGGAGCGCACCGCACATAGCGGTAGCCGCTGAAGCGGACGGCGTAGTCCGAGAAGCGGCGGTCAGCATAGGGATAGTCGGTGGCGATCAGTTGAGCCCCGCTGGCGAAGGCGCGGTCACGCCGTCGGGTGTCGCCCGACCGGGCCTCCTCCGTGCCGGCGTCGGCGCGGGTATAGACCAGATAGCCCTCGGTCACGGCGCGTCGGATTCGCGCCGGCTCCGGATCGTCGACATGCAGCCAGGAGGAGTCCGGATCGTTCGCCGGCAGGCGCGGGAAGATCAACCGCTCACCGCGCGGAACGGCGGCGACGTAGCTGGCCTGGACGTCGTCATCATCCAGCAACAGGAAGACGATCCGGCCCCGGGCCACGTCAACCGTCGGCCAACCCCTCGCGCGGATCGCGGCGTTCAGGGTCGACGCGGTGCCCTGGACGTCAACCGGGGTCAGCAGGCGATCCGCCGCGAAGACCGAGCCAATCTCGGCCTGCAGGCGATCCCAGGCGGCCGCGTCGAACGGGGCGTCAGGCGCGGGGGTGTAGAAGCCCCCGACGGCCGGCTTGCTGTGCTGTTTGGCTTCCAGCTGGATGAAGATGGGCAGGTGGTCTGGATGGGCGTCCGACCAGTCCCGGATCTCTCGCAGGCAGTCGACGAACACCGGGCAGGTACTGCGCACGTCGGTATCGACGGTGTGGAAGGTCTTGAATCCCGGGTGCCGGAACGGGGCCGCGTCGAAAGGGACGTCGGGGACCAGTTTCAGGGCCGTCAGCGCCTGGAACACGCCCGGATCGGCGAACCGTCCGCCCTCCGGATCATCATGCAGGTCCAACTCGAACACCCGCAGGCCCATCGACAGCTGGGCCGACAACGGCGTGCGCGAATAGGCGAGGGCCCGGATCAAGCGCGGCGCGGTCCATTGGGCGCTTTCGGCGTAGTGCGTCGCCAGCATGGCCAGGTCGACGGCCTGATCCGGCTCAAGATGATAGCTGTTATGGGTGCCGATGAACTGAAGGTCCGAAAGGCGCACGCCGACCGACTCCTGTGCTCGACTCTGCGAGCTGACGGCCAGCGTCGCTACGGCGGCACCGAGCGCAAGAGCGAGGATGGCGGATTTCTTCATGGGGTCCCTCTGAGGCGGTGGGTACCGCGCGTCGACGACTAATTTATTACATAGATAAAGTTAATTGCGCGCGCACTGTCAAACGCCGGTCATCTGTGGGGCGTACCGGCAGTGAACTGACAGGGGCACGCATGGTCGAAAGTCGAGACATCGTCGCCTACGCCCTGTCTCATTTGGGCAAGAGCCTGTTGTGGACCGGCAGTGACGCCCTGACGCTGTTCCTGCTGGTTCGCTATGTCGGGTTGGCACCAGTCACCGCCGGTGCCCTGTTCATGACGCTGCTGCTATGGAACGCCCTGTGCGACGTCGGGGTCGGTCGCTGGATGGACCGCCGGGGAGCGAGGGGGCACCCTCTCTTGCCCGTCCTGACCGTGGCGATCCCCGTCGCCTGTGTGGCTTTTCCGTTCAGTCTGATTGTCCCGGGTGGCGCAGTCTGGGTACTGGGCTGCGGTCTGGTGTTTCGCACCGCCTTCGCCGTGTTCGATGTGCCCCATAACGCCCTCATCGCCCGGCTGGCGGACACCCCGTCGAACGGCGTGCGTCTCGCCCAGCTTCGTAGCCTCGGCTCCGGCGTCGCGGCGATCCTGATCGGGCTGTTGGCCATTCCGATGCTGGCCGCCACCCCCCCGCCAAAGCCGTTGCTGGGGGCGATCCTGCTGGGATTGGCGGTCATGTCAGGCGGTCTGATGCTCCCATATCTGGCTCTGGCCGCCCGCTTCGACAGGGCGGCGGTCGCGTCGCAGACGGCGTCCCGGCTCCGGCCCCCGCCGACGAGCGCCCTGACGGCCCTGTTCGTGGCCTCCTCGATCGGGATGGTGGCCATGGGCGCGATCAGCAAGGTGGTGCCGCATCTCGACCTGTCATCGACCCGATGGGCGGGCGCGGCCCTGTTGATCCTGATGATCGGAAGGGTCTCGGCCGTGGCGATCGCGGGCCCGTTCGTCGCCCGGCTGGGCGCGCGCGCGGCGCTGGTCGCCGCCTATGCGGGCACGGCCGCCCTGATCCTGACCCTGCCGGCGGCGCTGGCGGTCGGAGGAGGGGCGGCCCTGGTCTGGATCGGGCTGCTCGGGACTGCAATCGGCATGATCGCCGTTGTGTCGTGGATTCAGTTGCCGGCGATGGCGCGCGCCGCCTCGGTCGCGGCCGAGTCCGACCAGGCTCTGCTGTTCGGCCTCTTCACCATGACCTCCAAGATCGCCTTGGGCGGCAGCGGCCTGCTTTTCGTGCTCGCCTTCGGACATCCGCTGGTGGGCGGTCTCGAGGGGCTGGTCGCCCCGGAGGGCCTGCTTCGCCTGTGCATCGCTGCTGCGGTCGCGGCGATGATTGCTGCTGTCATTGTCACGGGCAGCGGCGCTGGCGACTTTGTCGACCCCCGAAGCCGGCTGTCTGGACAGTCGCGAGCGAATACTCCGGAAAATAGGTGACGCGGCGGGCGCCCTGGCGGCCTGTGACGCCCACTTGGCGAACATCACAAGGCTAGCTCGGCAACTTTAGTCCGCTTTTGGATGATCAGCCCATGACCGCTGTTGGCGCTTCTCCGACGTACGGTGCCTGCAGCCCACCATCGGGCGAAAGGGCTCGGTGGCTGCCGTGTCCACAGCTTCCCTCGCTACGATCATCTCACCCGCTTCCAAATCATTCTGGAATCGCGCAATCTGAGCAATCTTGAGTTGCTCCGGGCGAGTCGCTTTCTGCGCGGGGGCGGCGAACCTCTACGCGTCTGATCCGCGATGCGGGCAGCCGACCATTGCTGGATAGTCTTCGATGTCGTCCAAAACGAATGGCGGCGATCTCGTCCGGGCGAGCCGTGATGGTGACCAGTTCCACTATGCGTGGGCGGCGCGGCAGAGCCTCAAGCTTCTGTCGATGCAATCCGGGCTGACCGCCGTCACGATCGAGGGCGCGTCCGTCATCGACAAGGCGGGCCCCAACGGCCTCGTAGGTGACGAACTCATCGACGTCGGACTCTACTACGGCAGCGAGCGGCCCGCAGAAGCCAAGGCGATCCGCTACGTCCAGCTCAAGCATTCAACGCTTCGTAGGAACCAGTCCTGGACGCCCGGCGAACTGGAGAACACCCTCTCGGGGTTCGCTGCGCGTTACAAAAAGCGGCTCAGGGAGTTGGCGACAGCCTTCTCAGCCGGTCGCGTGCGATTTCAGTTCATCAGCAACCGACGGTTCTCCAAGCCGATCCTGACGTCGATGCAGCAACTGGCGGCCGGCGCCGCGCCAACCTACGCCGAGACAGCCGCGAGCCTCGTCCGATTCACCGGCCTTAAGGGCAAACGGGTGCAAGCCTTCTTCAGTTTGCTGGATGTCGACGGCTCCGCGCCCGACGTCTGGAGCCAGCGCAACATGCTGAGCGAGGACCTGCGCGGCTATCTTCCAGAAGCGGATGTCGATGGGCCCGTCCAGCTCAAGGAGTTGGTCACCCGGAAAGCCACGACGGAGTTTGAAACAAATCCGACGATCCGGCGTGAAGACGTCCTGCGGGCTTTGAAAGCATCGGAGCTGGACCTTTTTCCCGCCCCGTCCAGGATCCCCGCGCCGGACGGGACCATCGCCCGGAAGCAGGAGCCGGACATTCTTCGTGACATCCTGGCGGCCGGGGCGCCGACAGTGATCGATGCGGACGGGGGTGTTGGAAAATCCGTGCTGGCCGCGCGACTGGCACAGGGAATGCCGCAGGGTTCGGCCGCCATCCTCTACGACTGCTACGGCGTCGGGCTCTACCGGAACGCGCTGGACTTCAGGCATCGCCACCGCGACGGCCTTGTCCAGATCGCCAACGAGATGGCGTCAAGAGGGTGGTGCCATCCGCTGATCCCGGCCGGTCACGCCGACGCAAAGGCCTATATGCGGGCCTTCGCCTATCGTTTGGAACAGGCGGCGCGACACATCCGCGCCCTGAACCCGACTGCTGTGATCTGCGTGATCGTCGATGCGGCGGACAATGCCGAGACCGCCGCCCGGGAGCAGGGAGATCCGGGCTCGTTCGTCCGCGACCTGATCCGGATGCCCATCCCGGAGGGGGTGCGGCTTGTGTTCACCAGCCGTAGCCATCGTGTCGTCGATTTCGACCCGCCCGGCGACGCGGTCCGTATCGAGCTGAAGCCGTTCGACGACGCCGAAACGGGTCAGCACCTGCGGACCCGCTTCCCCGAGGCGACGGCGAAGGACGTGGCGGAGTTCGCCCACCTGAGCTCGCACAATCCGCGCGTCCAGGCCTTGGCTCTGCAGGGGGAGGGCAGCTTGCGCGAGGTCCTCAAGGCGTTGGGCCCGGAACCGACCACGGTGGCCGCAGCCATCGGGGGCCTGCTGCAGGGAGCCATCACCAAACTGAAGAGCGAGGCCGGCAATGTTGCGGCGACGCAGATCGACCGCATCTGCGTCGGTCTGGCCACGCTTCGACCGCTCGTGCCCATAAGCGTTCTTGCGGCGATGGCCGAGGTGCCCGAAGGTGCCGTGCGCAGTTTCGCGGCCGATCTCGGTCGGCCTTTGAAGATCGCAGGAGACAGCGTCCACTTCCGGGACGAGCCGGTAGAGACCTGGTTCCGAGAGACCTTCAAACCACCGCGCGAACGACTGATCGACTTCGTTGAGACGTTGCGCCCCCAGGCTTCCGAAAGCGCCTATGTCGCCTCCGCCCTGCCGGAACTCCTTCACGAGGGCGGGTTCCATGCTGAGCTCGTCGCGTTGGCCTTGTCAGGCACGGACCTTCCCGAGACCAATCCACTCGAGCGACGCGACGTTGAGGTGCAGCGTCTGATTTTCGCGTTGCGCGCCTGCCTCCGCACCGATCGCTATCTCGACGCGGTGAAGCTCGCCGTCCGGGCCGCCGGAGAAACGGCGGGTGAGGGCCGACAGATCAGCCTGATTCAGGACAATGCCGAACTGGCGTCAGCCCTGATGGCGCCTGATCGCATCGAGGAGCTGGTCGCGCGGCGCACCTTCGGTTCTGACTGGATGGGATCTCACCACGCCTATGATGCGGCGATCATGGCGGACCATCCAGAACTATCCGCGGACGCGGGCAGTCGCCTGCGCATGGCGCTTGAGTGGTTCGAAAGCTGGGCGCGCCGTCCGCGCGGCGACCATCGGCAACGTGACGAAACCTTTGAGCATGAGGACCGCGTATCGCTCACCTATGGGCTCCTCCGTCTCCGCGGTCCCCGGCAGGCGGCGTTATTCCTGCGGCGATGGACGTATCGGCCCACGGCCTTCATCGCGGGGCAAGCGCTGGCGCGTCGTCTGATCGACCTGGGACGCTTCGACGATGTCCAGGCCCTGGCCCTGGGAGCGCGCAATAATGTCTGGCTGCTGCTCGCTCTGGCGCTGGAGTTGCGTAACGCGGGGCGGGGCCTCGCGGAGCGGCCGCTGAAGCGATTGCTGCGCCTCATTGCGTTCAAACGTCTGGAGCTCAAGGAGCTCAACGAGTGGAACGAACCCTGGCCGGTTCTGCAGGCAGTCGCCGCGACCATCGAAACCGCGACGCTGACCCTGCCGGCGGATTTCGAAGCGTGGGCGAAGATCCTGGACATCCGCCTTCCTCAGATACCGCCTCACGATCTCTCCGCCCGTCTCGGATACGGCAAGGCTCCGCTCTTGCGCGCCTACGCGCTTCGCGCGGCGCTCCGGGGCGGTGCGCTCGATCTTCTCGACCTGGCGTCAGACGACATCCGCAGGGATCTTTCGGCCTCCTATGGCCATAGTGAGGAGGCCCGCATCTTCAGGTCGGAGACCGGGGCGCTTTTGCCCTGGTCCGTTCTGGGGGCGGATCTCGTCACGGGACGCGTGGCACCTGGAGCGGTCGACGGCCGGATCGCCGAAGCCGAGGAGGCGTCCAGAAAGGCCAGACAGTCCGAGTATCGCGAAGGGTTTTCCACGCTCAGCGATATCGCCGTCGGGCGCGCGGCGATCCTTTGCCGCAACGGTTTGGCGACGGCCAAGCGGCGCAGCGCGCTTCAAGCCTGGGTGATCGGTTCGGCACACAAACCCTCGGTCGAAGCCCTGACCCGCATGTCACATCTGTTCGGTCGGACGAAAGGCGGCGCGCACGACTCGCTCCACTATGCCGGCCTCGCGCTCACCGGTGTCGAGGCGGTCAGGGACGATGCCGAGACCCAGGGGCAGAACCTTCTGGCTCTGGCGAGAGCGACTTTTACCGTCAGCAAGACCGAAGCCCGGGCCTATTTCGACCGCGCCATCGAAATCCTCAGCCGGATCGGAGACGAAAACGTCCCCCGTTGGGAATGCTTCCTCCACCTTGCCGCCAGGGCGGAGGCGCCGGGCGTCGCCCGAGCCGACACCGCCTATCGTATGGCCCGCGTCGGCGAACTGACCCGGTCTCTTGTCGCTCGCGACAAATACTTCGACTGGGACGGCACGGTCGACGCCCTCGCCGGGCTTGATCCGGCATCCCTCTTCACCCTCCACAGTCGCTGGCGCGACCGCCGCTTCGGTGACGAGGAGCGGCTCCTGTCGGAAGCCCTCAAGGCCCTGATCAAGCGCGCTCACCTGACCTCCAGGGACAGTCTTGCGCTTTGCGGAATACCGGCCCGGTGGCACCGTGAGCGCCAGCTCGACACCTTCCTAGCTTGCTCTCCGGACCCGGCCACGCGAGACGCCGGCATCGCGATCGCCCTCCGTTATCTCCGGATGGAGTCCAGGAGCGCGAAGGACCTCGAAGACCTGCGGGGGCTGGCGACAAGGCTCGGTCTGGATCCGGACGCGCTGCACCTGCCGCAGCCCCTGTCGGCCGAAAGCGACTTCCCTGTGCCGAAGCCCGCGAAGGAGGACATGTGGCGCGGCGACCGCTCAGAGCGGGGCAAGCCGTATTGGAACAGCATTTTCAAGAAGCTCGATCCCATCTCCGCTGACGACGTCCGGACGGCGCAGCGCCGCGTCAGGGCCGGCGAACCCCCGTGGGTCATGGAAGATCTGTTCCGGGAAGCCTTCGCGCGCGCCGGGGGTGGAAAGGAGGACGCCGTGATCCTCGCCATCAGCCAACTGCCGGACTTTGAGACCCACAGCCTGCGCGATCTGGTCGGCTGTATTCCGGACGCAGCGCTCACGCGGCTTTCGGTCAAGGCCGCAGTCAAGCGCGTCGCCCTGCAGGTGTGTCGCGCCAGTCCGGACAGGGTCTATCTCGGCGCCGACTATCAGACCGTCGCCATCGAACGATTGGCCGGCGCGGTCACACGGCCGGAAATCGTGGATGCGGTGCTCGCCGGGTTCGCGGAGGGTGTCGGGCTGTTTTCGGCCCACGGCCTCTTCCAGTTGGCGCGCTTCGCCGCCGAAAAGCTGACCCCAGATGAAGCCGACGAAGGCCTCCGCTACGGGCTTGGTCTGCTTGATCCTTTGCTGACCGACGACGACGGTGACGGACCGTGGCGGGAGGCATTGCACCCGCCCGCCGACTTGCGCGCCGCGATGGCCGGCTATCTCTGGGTCGGATTGGGCTCGCCGACGGGAAGCCATAGGTGGGCCCACGCTCATGCGGTTCGCGCCCTGGCTGAACTACGGATCGTCGAGACCCTGGCCCCGCTGCTGAATCAGGCCGGGCGGGGCGGCGCCGGAGCTCATGCGGATCAGCGACTGCCCTTCTACGAGCTTCACGCCCGCCAGTGGCTTCTCCTGGGTCTGAACCGGGCGGCCGTGGAAGGCTTCACGCCCTTGTCCGCTGAAACGGTTGCTCTCGCTCGGACCTGGCTGGACACGGATCACGTGCTGATACGCGGATTGGCCGCCGACCTGATCCTGAACCATGACCGGTCTGGCGGAACCGTGTTGGATCCTGCCGAACGGCAGCGGCTCGAGACGATCAATCATTCTCCGTCCGTCCCGGTTGCGGTCAGTCGCTCGGACTTCGACGCTGATGGAGACGAGAGCGAGACGCTCAACGAAACCTATGCCTTCGGCCTGGACGCCGGAACATACATGTTCGCGCCCCTTGGGCGCTGCTTCGGCGCCGCGACCGCCCGCGTCGAGCAAATGGCGACGATACAGGCCAAGCGCGTCTTCGGTCTGGCGGATCGCGAAAGTCTGCGAGAAGACCCGCGTCATGAGCGGGGCGTTTTCGAGTCGATGGAAACCTACGCCGGCCAGGGAATGACGCCCACGTCCGAGGGCTTCCGGGACTACTGCGGCTATCACGCCCTGATGTTCACCGCCGGGGAACTGCTGAGGACGCGTCCGACCCGCCTCGATCCCTATGCGGAACCGCGTGGCCCCGATGAGTTTTCGCAGTGGCTCAAGGGGCAAGTACTGACCCGTGCGGATGGCCGCTGGGTTTCCGACCGACGCGACCCCGTGCGACTGCCGCCTCTGCCGGCTGCCGAGGGCTATGATGATCGGATTTGGCGCTGGGGCGTCACGCGTCGTCGCCTGGATGCGATGGTTCGTCTCGATGAGCCTGATCTGTGCGCTTGGGGCAGCTGGACGTCCGGTGACGAAAATCGTCAGGAGCGGGTGACGATCCGCAGTGCGTTCGTCTCGCGGGCCGGCGGACCGTCTCTTCTGAGATCCCTGCAAATGAGCGGGGAGTTCAACGTCTACAGCCTGCCGTCGGCGGGCGACGACGATATCGGTCGCGGATCGCTTCGCCTGAAAGGCTGGATACGTGAGCCCACGCCCGAAAAGGGGCTGGACGCGCGTGACGGCTGGGTCGGCGGAAGCTTCGGCTGGCCCGGACCGCGCCCTGGCGATGACCTCATCGAAGCGCTCGGTCTGACCGCCGATGTTGAAGGCCGCGTTTGGCAGGCTGACGGCCGCGTCGTGTTCCGGGCGGAGTCCTGGACCTGGACCTCGCGCCGGGGACGCGAGCACGAAAACCATCCCGGGGATCGACTGACCGTCGATCGCGGCCGTCTCCGTGACCTGCTCGAGGCGCGAGGCGAGGACCTGATCCTCGCCGTCTCGGTGTCGCGGTCGGTGGAGCGATCCTCCTATGCCCGGGATCGCGATGACGGCGTGATCGAATTCCCCTGGCCCTATTTCCGCATCTATCTCGTGAGCCCCGATGGCGTCCAAACCTTCTGAAGCCGTCATCGCGCTTGGCCGTAAGCTGGTCGAACACCTTGAGTTCGAGCCGGACAACGACCTGTTGGCCGGGTGGATGGCCCACTACCTCGCCGAGCGCATACTCGCCGTGGAAACCGCGGCTCCCGACGACCGGGCCGCTTTGGAGAAGGAGTGCGCCGAAGCCATCCTCGAGGTATGGGCCCATCGTCACAAACTCGCGCCAGCCATACCGGCCTTCGCTGATCTGAGAGCGCTCGAGGGCGCCATTCTCGCTCTTGAACCGGACAAGACACCTTTCCGTTACGCATCGCCATTGCAGAGCGCGATGTCCGCGAGCAAGCCTTCGAAGGAAGCACGGCAGTGGATCGATCTCGCAGCTGTCATCGACGATGTCGCCCGCGAGCTGATCCGCTATTGCCTGAGGCAGGCCCTGGACGAGAACATCGATTGCGCTGAAGCTTGGCTCGACACCGCCCGCGAGATCCTCGGCGAAGACGGCCCTGAGCAACCGATCATCTCCTTCCTGCGGTCAGGCGAGGACAAGGCTGTCAGGGATTTGACGGCGCGGGTGGCCTGGCTTCAGGCGCGGGCGCGAAAGCTTGACGCTTTCGTGGCCCTGTCCGGCACCCTTTCGGCCGAGCTCTCCGAACGACGCCTCCTGGCCGAGGACGAGCTTGCGCGGACGCAGAAGGGCGCGAGACAGACGCCCAAGGCGACCGGGAAAAGGAAGAAGACTTGAAAACCGGCTCCTATAGGTACGGGCTGCTGACGATCGGTGCCGCTGCGCTCCTATGCGGGGTTGTGGCGCCGGCGGCGGCGCCGGCCGCCCCCTGCAAAGGACGATTGTCGAGCCCCAGCTCGTGAAGACCAGAGGGTTTGCTGCAGACGTGGTGGACTGGGGGGCGAATGTCCGCTCATCGGCAGCATGCCGATGTCCGCTACTGGCGCGTTTGCGACCTCAATATCCGATCAAACCTGACCGCTTGAGCCATTGCGAGCGCTGTGGGTCATAACGGCCGAGTGGGCATTTCGAATTCGGCATACCGAGCCCCTATCGTCCTTTCACGATGAGCGAGGTTGCCGCTGCCATCTGCGGATCCCGGCCCGAGGCGATGTCCACGGCCGTCGTCTCAACCAAGACGTCAGGCTGGATCGCCGCGTCCGGCTGGGGCGTGTCGGGGAAGCTGGCGATCAGCGGCAGGTCGATCTCGAGGCCGGACGCCGGAAGCTTGAGGAAGAAGAAGGCGCCGCCGTTGATGCCGCGCTGATTGCCGCCGGTCGGCTGGCCGATCAGCGTCGCGGCGCCGCTCTGTTGCACAGCCTGGGCGAAACCGAAAGTGGCCGAGCTGTTGGAGGCGTCGCAGAGAACCGCAACCGGTCTTGTAAAGCGCGTTCCGGCCGGTCGGATCACCGTGCCCTCCGCATCGTCGTCGTAGCGGGTCAGGCGGTAGAAGCCGGGGCGTTCGGTCGAGGGCTGGGCCTGGTCGCCCCAGTCGAAAAAGCTGCGGTCCCAGGTGTGGAGATAGGGCCGCACCGATGCCGGGGCGCTGCGGTAGCGGGTCCAGCGCTGATTGCGCGACAGCGGCAGATCGCGGTCGATCAAGCGGCTGAGGATGAGGTTGCCGCAGTCGAGGCCGCCCTCATTGCCGCGCAAATCGATGATCAGGCCTCGCGCCCGCTCGGAGCTCAAGGCGTCCATGGCCTCGCCCAGCCAGGCCTCCCAGGCGAAGGTCGAGTTAAATAGGGCCCAGCTGGGCATCGTCAGGCGGTGCACGCCGTCGGGAAGGCTTTCCAGCGTCCAGGGATTGGCGTCACCGGTCGGGCTGGCCGACGGCGCGAGGCGGGACTGGCGCTCCGCAAGAGTGAGCAGCGGCACGCGCACGATCCGTCCGTCCGCAAGGGTGAAGGCGGCCTCGTCCTTCAGCGGCAAGATGAGCGGCAGGTGGATGTCGAAGGTCTCGAACCGGTCTTCGCCGCGAACCTCCATCAGATTGATACGCTTGGCGTCGTTGCCGCCGTCGGCGCGAGCGAGCGGGACCAGTCGGGCCAGAAGTGTTTCGGTGGCGACGCCGTCGATGGCGGTGACGACCGTCCCTCGCGGCAGGGCGCTTGCGGGTGTGTGATCCTCGGTCACCACCATTCGACCTTCGATCCAGCGAAAGCGGAACGGCACGAGCGCCCGGTCCGGATACATCGCCGCGACCATGGCGTCATCGCCGTTATAAGGGCTGGGATAGGTATGGCCGCAGCGGAGCGATGCGGTAACCCGCGTCAGGGCCAGGAAGCGCTCACGAAATGACCCCGGCGCCCGCCAGGCTTCCGCAAGCGTGTCGAGGCGCGTCGTGATCTCCACCGGGGTGCTGTAACGGTAAAGGCCCGGGTGCATGGCCTCCCACACCTCGCGCAGGATGGCGACGTCGCCGCTCCAGTCGTCGGACCGGGACTGCGTCCAGGCCGGACACGCCGAGGCGAGAGATAGGCCCGCAGACATTTGCAGAAGGCGGCGGCGGTTCAGTGACGGCATGGGATATCCTCGATCTCGATCGTGTCGAGGATGTGCGGTCTCACGCATCCGCGCGCTTCAGATCGTCGTCGGGCGACACAAAAGCAGGATCTGAGACCTGCTGGCGGTATCGGGACGGCGGCATGCCATAGCGGGCCTGGAAGGCGCGGTTGAAACTGGCCTTGGAGGCGAAGCCCATCTCGAAGGCCAGGTCGAGTAGATCGGCGTCCGCGCGGGCCGCGAGCGCCTCAGCCACGCCCTCGGCCCTGAGACCGTTGACGAAGACAGAGAAGTTGACGCCGAGCCCGAGGTTGATCGCTCGGGACAGCCGCCCGCTGTTGGTGCCCAGACACCGGGCCAGACGTGGCAGGGTCAGTTCCGGCTCGCGCCACCAGCCTTCTGCACGGGTGCGGGCCGCGACGTCGGCGCCGATAGCGTACCAGTCAGGCACGACGCGCGCGGGCTCGTCGGCCATTGGCGGATCTTCATGGACGAGCGCCTCGGGGAGGCCGGCGTGGCGCCAGCCCGAAACCCCGAGATAAAGACCCAGGGCCCCGAGCGCGAAATACAGGCCGGTCTCCTGGAAATAGTCGATGCCGCCGGTCAGGGCGGACCAGAGCCAGAAGCCGGCCTCGACGAGAAGGCCGAAGACGATGGCGGCCCTCACTCGCCCGAGCCAACGCGCGGAGAACAGGTCGTCGTCGCTGCGGGCATCGGCCAACCGGCGTCGGTAGTCCCTGAGCACCCGGCCGATGGCCCAGGCGTAGGCGCCGAGGCTGGCCACGGCGAGCACGTCGAGAACGGGGCTCACCACCTCCCGGTGACTGCCCGTGTACCAGGACCATTTGACGTCCAGCGGCAGGAGGAAGCAGGCCCCGAAATAGATGAACTGCGCGAGCGGCGGGGCCATGTGCCAGACCATCTGGCGAGGCAGGCGGCTGGCCTCTAGGGCATGGGCATAGGCGTAGAGCAGAGGTCCCAGGGCGAGGGGGATGGCGAAGGGCGCGAAGGTCAGGCCGCGCCAGAGATCGTAGGCGCCCGCGAATCCGATGACGTAGGGGACCAGAAGCCCCGCAATGACCAGGAGGGCCGCAGCCAAAAGACGGTTGGCGGTCCGCCGTGTCGGGGCGGCGCCGACGGCAAGGGCGAGGACGGCGATCTGGACGGCCATTAGGCCGAGAAGCGCCGTTCGCCATCCGAAGTCGAGCTGAAAGGGAGCCATCACCGGAGGCTAGAAGCTGGGGCCGACGAGGGGAAGCCTTGCTCGCGCGACCGACGTTGGCGCAGTTATCGAAGCCCTAAATAGGCCAAGCCGAATGTCTGTAGCTGGGTAGCTGGTCGACGTCCGCTTGTGGCGCATTTGCGACGTTCAGCGGACGCTTTTTCGGTAGCAAGGCTCAGCTGGCGGCGTCGCGTCGCAGCGTCTCGATCCGAGCGCGGCAAGCGGCTCTAACAAGCTCTTCTAGGCGATGTGCTGCCGTAGACAGCCACGCCAAATCTTCGACCGAGAGATCGTAGTTGTCGGCATAGCGGGCTTCGACGTAGGCTCGCTTCAGCATCTCGAACCGTCGTCGATCAGCGCGCTGCTCGCGTGGCCACGCAGCGACGAGGGCTTGATCCATTGCTTCGGCCTGCGACCGGAGGAATTTGATATTGTGAGAACGCGGGAAGTAGAATGCGTGGACGAGAAGGAAGCAGGCGTAGGCCGTCTCAACTGCTTGGTGAAGTTGGAAAGCAGCGTTGCGCCGTCGACGAACATCCGCGCCATCGCCTAGCGCAGACACTGCATTCTCCAGCCAAAGCGAGACGTCACCTGATTTGAGTTCCAGATACTTTTCCGCCATCTCGACCGCTTCCTGCGGTGTGAGCGGCTTCGGCGTCGCGAAGGCATGGCCGGGGAGGGCGTAGAGTTCGACGCCGTCCTGGATGACGCTGGTCCAGAAATACTGGCCCTGGGTCAGGCCCTGGTTCACCTCGCCCATGGTGTGGACGATGATATTGACGATGCGGCCGATGGCCGGGTCGCGGGCGATCTTGTCCTCGGCGACGTACCAGTAGTGGGAGATGTCGGTCAGATTGGGGTGGCTGACGATCGCGAGGATGTCGAAGTCGGACTGATAGCCGGTCTCGGGCGCATCGACCCAGTCGTCGCGCGAATAGGAGCCGAAAAGGATCAGCTTGAGGATCTTGCCGTCGCGACGCCAGGACTGGGTCGGGCCGCCGCCGGCCTGGATGGCGCGGTCGAACTCGTCGAGCAGGATGGTCTTGATCCGCTCCAGCTCGCGCTGCTGGCGCTCGGGCAGATGGTCGAGGGCGTCCTTCATGATGATTCGAGTCTAGCACGGGATGGGGTTGACGGCAGCGCTTGGACCGGTCGTCGGGGGTGTGCTGCGACGAAAGGAATCAGGCGGAGGCGTCCGACCGGAAATGTGAGAACATGACTGTCGGCATGGCCGACGCCTTTGGCGCGGGGGGCGCTTGGACAGGGCGGCGGCAATCCGGTCGGACGGGGGCATTCTACGCTGGGTTCTTCGGGTCGCAACCCGGCCTCTTGTCAGGCGGGGATTTCTGGATGAGACTCCTGGTGCGTTCGTAGGGACGCCGAGGCGTGAGAACCTCGATTGAACTGTTCGACCTGATATTACGCTCCGGTGCTCGGGTGGCGTGCGCGTATGTCCAGGCCTTGCCCTTTGGGGCGAGGCTAAAGGCGCTCGCGCGTGTCTCAATCCACGTTCTCAACATCCGGCATCGGCCGGGTCCGCCTCTTTGCGAAAGGAGGCGGACCCGTGTCGGATCAGAGCCAGCGCATCGGAAGGCGAGACGGCCGGCTGGCCGGACTCTATCGCGATCACGGCGGCTGGCTGACCCGGTCCCTGCGCCGGCGCTTCGGCGAGGAGAGCGACGATATCGCGCACGAGACCTGGAAACGGATGGTCGCGGTCTATGGAGACGCCGCTGAGGTTCGCTCGCCTCGCGCGCTGCTGCTGACGATCGCGCGCCGTTGCGCGGCGGACCTGGGCCGCCGTCGGGCGCGGGGCGACGAGACCCGCAGCGGTCTCGATTGGGGCGATCAAGGCGCCGCCGCCGCGCAGGACGAGGCGCTTCTTCTGCAGCAGATCATCCTTGGGTTGCCAGAACCGCTGCGCGATGTGGCGGCGGTCGTGGACTGTTATCTCGCGCTGAGCGCCGGCCGCAGGGTGCGCCGCCCCAGCGACTGTCGACCGATCGGAGCCGGATCGTGACCGGTCCTTTGGACGGCGGCGCCTGCGCCTCGGAAGGCGAGGTTCTGCTGACCCGGGCGGAGGCGTCCGAACACCTGGCCCGGTTCGGGGTCCGGCTGAAACCCGCGACCCTGGCGCGCCTGTGGTCGACCGGCGGGGGAGGGCCGCCCTGCCGGCATATCCGCGCCAAACCCTTTTATCCCCGTGACCTGCTGGAGCAATGGGCCGCGTCCCAGATCACCGGGCTTCGCACAGCGGCGCCGGCGGCGGCGCAGGGGCGTCGTCGTGACTGAACCGCAAGGCCGACCGGCCTGGCCCACGGCCGAGACCGTCCTGGCCGATCCCGCTGCGAGCGAGGCCCTTAAGGCGGTCGTGCGCGAATGGGCGGGCCGCGACGTCGTCGATGCGGCCAATGACGCGGCGGTCCTGCAGGCGCTCTGCCAGGGCGCGGTGCTGGCGGCCCTGGGCGTCGGCCAATGACCGGGGACGGCCCGCGCGCGCCGGACGCGCCGGAGGATCGGTTTCTGAGCTGGCGCAGGGTTCAGGACATCACCGGGCTCAGCCGCACGACGGTCTGGCGGATGCGGCGGGCCGGCCGTTTTCCCAACCCTGTGCGGATCTCGGAGAACCGGGTGGGCTGGCGCGAGAGCGAACTGACCGCCTGGACGGAGGCGCGGACGAGGAAGGTCCCTTCTTCTGTGGCGGCGCGGGTGCTGAAGCCGGCGCGGGCGCCCAGGCTTCCGGGGCTCAACCGGGGCCGAACGCCGCCGCCCCCGGCGGCGCCGGTCGTCCCGGCCCTGCAAGCCTGCCTCGATCTGGCGGCGCCGAGCCCGGCGCCGCCGAAACCCAGGCGGAAACGGGCGAGGCATGTTTCGCCCGACCAAACAGACTTCGGGTTTTGAGACGTCTCATCCTCGCTCTTGTCCGGCCCCCGTTAGCCGCTCAACTTGTCGTTCGAGATGCGACGTCGGTCCGGTCAAACCGCGTAGGCATGCTTCAGACGGGCGACCGCATCTGCGCGGGACATCGCGACCTGGAATTGTCGGGGATCGAAGGCCTCGTCCGCCTCAAGGGCGTCGATGAAGCGGCGCATGTCCGCGCGGATGGTCTCCGGAAGGCTGTAGGCCGCCTCGACCGGGAGGACCTGCAGCATGCGGGCCACGTCGCGGCGATGTTTGGCGATGTCGGAGGCGTCCACACGGTCGCCCACTTCGCGGCGCCGGGTCAGGTCAAGCCAGGCTCTGGCCTTGAAGGGAATGAGACCCTCCTCACCCAGGACGGGCAGGCCGCCGATCGTCCGGACCATGCTCTTGAGCAGAGCATAATAGTCCTCATTCAGCAGAATGGCGGAGAGGCTGGCCGCGTCCTCGTCGATCGGTAGAGGCGTGAACCGACTATCGGGGCCGAGATCGAGACCATCGGGCTTGCGGGCGAAGAGCTCGATCATCGCCGGATAGCCTTCGGACGTCGGCTTGGCGAAACGATACAGGCAGCGTTCGCCCTGACTGCTTTGCCGGACCTCGTAGCCGCCCTTGGCGACGAAGGCGAGAAAGCGCTCCGAAAAGGCTGGATCGAGGGCTTCCACGATGAGGACGACGTCCATGTCCTTGGTGGCTCGGAAGGTCAGACCGACCTCGTCCATGATCTGTTCGCAGGCGGCGCCGCCGATGAGCACATACTGGTGCTCGTGTCCGACGAAATGATCGCGGAAACGGTCAACGCCGATCACCATGAGGGTTGCTCCAGAAGGCTTTGCGCAGCCTGTTGTATGCGCTCGTCGGAATTATCACGGACGCTCAGATAGAGCGAAAGCGGATCGACCAGGTCGCCGCGGCTCAGGATCGCCGGATCATAGGTCCAGGTTTCCACCTCGGTGCGGTTGTCGTCGAAATCATCCGCCGGTTCGAGGTTCAGGCGGCGCGCCGTGCGCTTCCACTGCGAGGCGGGCAGGGCGCGGCGCTCCACCCGGGGAGACGCAAGCATGGAGTAGCGGGCCAAGGCGCTCTCGCCCGCCGCCGGGGCCTCGTTCAATGGGAGATTCCCCCTGACGACCCGGACCTTGCGAACCGGGGACTGAAGCCGTTGCTCGACGGCGGTCCAAAGAGCCCGGCCGTCCTCGACGAACATGAGCCGGCGCTGGCGTCCGACCAAATGGGGTCGGCAAATGTTGAGCCCCTCCAGTTCGTCGAGGGCTCGGCTCATGCTCATCACGGCGGTTTCGTAGCGTTCGGCCAGGGCCGTCAGGCTTTCGTCATTGACGGGTTGATCGAGAAGACGGGCCAGGACCAGCACCTGGGCGGTCGGGGACAGGCCGTCAGCAGGCGCCCGATCTCTGGGACCGCTGGACCGCAGGTCGAAGAAGGCTTCGGGGATATAGATTTGGACGCCAGGCACGGCGAAGGCGATCCGCGCCTCGACGAGGCGGCGCCGGGTTTCGGCCGACAGGCTTGGCGCGACCAGAACGATCAGATCCGCACCGCTCTCGCGACGCACGAGACCTCGATGCTTTTCCAGCGACGCAAGATGGCCGACGGAGGCGTCGGTCAGGACCATGAACAGGGCAGGTCGGTCGAGGACTCGGCCTCGCCAGAACCGATAGCGATCGCCGATAAAGAAGGGGAGGGTTGCTGGGAGGACAGCGTCGTCCAGCGCCAGAGACGCGCCGAAGGCGTCGCTGGCGTAGGTTTCGAGGGCGCGGCCGAGCGGCCCTACGCAGGTCCAGTCTGTATCTAACATCGCAACTCTATTTCTAACATAAGTGATGTTAAGTTTCCACTTCAATGTTAAGTGGTGGTTGAACCCCCTCAGATTTGCCAGACGTCCGATTCCATGGAGACGCTGCGGAGCAGCGGGCATAGGCCAGTGCGACGTCCCGATCCCAGAACGTCGGGCCGCTCAGTCGACGGATAAGGGCATTTTGTCCGGCTCTCATCTCAAGCGGGCCGATCATTCACCGTCGGTGTGCTCCAATCGCTCTGCATGCCGGGAATATCCCGCATCTCAGATGCGCGGTAATCCTTATGGCTCTTCATTTGGTCGGTGAAACAATTGACGCCAAGCGTGCGCATCAGCGCGCGCGGGCCTGTGAGTTGATCCAGCGCGTGCGCGGGGTTTATCTCGATGACCAAGGAGACATCGAGGCGACGATCCTCGGACAGAAAAACGAGCCGGCCAGTCAGCCGAAGCCGTTGATCCAGGACTCAAGCTCGGACCAGTCGTTGCGACCGGCCAGGTCGAGGCCGACGTTCGCCAGCAGCTCCATATGGACCGGCGACATCGCGACCAGGCGGCTTGCCGCCAGGCAGATGGTCATGACCGCCTGCTGGGGCCGCCCTTCGGCGCACAGGGCGAGCGCGCGCTGTTTGGCGGCTTCCAGCGCGGCGTCACGCGCCGCGTCCGACATGGCCCCATCCGGTTCCTGGGAGGGCGCGTCCGTCGTTCCAGTGAGGTGCCCGGCCCATTTCCGAAGGGCGTCGCGCTTTTCCGCCATGTAGGTATAGCGGTCGTAAACGGCCGTGACCGCAGCGCCCTCCCTGGGCGTGTGCCCCAAAACCAGGCCGACGATGAAGCGCGTGACGCCATAGCGCCCCGTCAGAGTGGTCGCACCGGTCCGCCGCACGTCATGAGGAGACCGGAGGGGCAGATTGCGTCGCTCGAAGATGCGGGAAAAGGTTCGGGTGATCGCCTGTTCGTCGATGCATTGGTCCGCGACGCGCGGGGACGCGAACAGGAAGGGGCTGCGAGGATCGAGCGCCCAGGCCGCTTCGATCACCTCCAGAGCCTGCGAGCTCAACGGAACCACGTGCTGGTGATTGGCCTTGGCGCGTTCGGCCGGAATGACCCAGAGGCCGGCGTCGCGATCAAACTCCGCCTTTCGGGCGCCTGCGACTTCATTCCGGCGCGTGAGGGTGAGCATGAGGAGCTGGATCGCCAGCGCCATCACCGGTTCCGGTCGGGCGGCCAGTCCGACGTTGAGATAACCGGCCGGCCGCGGCTGAACGCCTTCTTTGGCGATCTCCCAAACCAACCGGAGGCCGGCGTCGTCCAGCATCCGGTCGCGGGAGACCAGGGCCAGCGGGCGAGCCAGACCGACAACGGGGTTGGCGTCGATTATCTCCTCCTGAACGCAGAAGGCCATCACGCTGTGCAGGAGGCCGCCGATGGACGCCGCGCTTGCGGCCGACAGGCGACGCTCGGTCACCAGCGTGCGCATGAAGGTCTTTACCTGCGCCCGTTTCAAATCCCGGGGCGCCGTGGCGCCGAGAGATGAGGCGATGTGGCGGTCCCATAGATGGCGCTCATTGGCGATCGTACGAGGGCGCTTGGGGCGTCGGCGTCCGCCGTGCAGTCCGAGCTCCGCCGCCGCCCAATAGGCTTCCGCCACCTCGTCCAGACGGTCTTGCGGCGGGGCGGGGCGTCGGGCGTCCGCGCGTCGGGCGACAGGATCGACGCCGCTGATGATCTCCAGTCGGAGCGCCATCGCCTTTTGCCGGGCGTCGGCGAGGGATATCTCCGGATAGTCCCCGAGGACTTCGCGACGGCGAGGGCCGCCCTTGACCGAAAAACGAACCTCGAACTGTCTCAGGCCGGACGGATAAACCCTCAGGCTCAGACCGCGGACGCCTGACACGCGACGCTCGAACCGGTCGGGGAGCGGCTTCAGGGCGGCGATCTGCCGGTCCGTGGTGATGAGTGGCGCTCGCATCGGTGCGACGTCCAAACCAAATCAAGGGACATCAACCTAGCACCAATGGGGGCAATATGGGGGCAGTTGGTGCAAGATTCGCTGCAAACGCCTGCACAGCGGTGAAACAACGAAAAGTCGTTAATTCAATCACTTGGGTGAATTTTGAAACGGGGTGAAAAGCAGTGAAACTGCTATCTGGGGCGATTTACACCGAGAGGGTCGGCGGTTCGAACCCGTCGCCGCCTACCATTCCCCTCATCGAGATCAGCCGTTCAGGCGAGCGACTATGCCGGGCTTTTCCCCATCACCGTCGACGACCAGTTGCGGACTACCGCCGAAGGGGTCTGGGCCCTCGGCGACTGCAACGGGCGCGGCGCCTTCACCCATACCGCCTACAATGACTTCGAGATCGTCGCCGCTAACCTCCTCGACGGCGAGCATCGCGTCGTCAGCCAGAGGCTGCCCGGCTACGCCCTCTTTATCGATCCGCCCCTGGGGCGGGTCGGGATGACGGACGCCGAAGCGCTTAAGAGCGGCCGCCGCCTTCTGTTTTCGAAGCGACCCATGAGCCGCGTCGGCCGCGCAGTCGAAAAGGGCGAGACCCAGGGCTTCATGAAGGTGGTGGCCGATGCCGATACGCGCCGCATCCTCGGCGCCGCTATCCTGGGCGTCGGCGGAGACGAGGCGATCCACGGTGTCCTAGATATGATGGCGGCCGATCAGACGATCGAGGCGCTACGTTGGGCGGTGCCCATCCATCCGACGGTTTCGGAGTTGATCCCGACCCTTTTGCAAGACCTGTCCGAGAGTATCGTGGACTGACCCCAGGGGCGACTGGATGTCCCTACGCGCCAAGTCGAAAAATTATCCCTTCGACTGATCCGGTTGAGTATTTGTTTGGCGATGAAGTCCTCGTCACCAAGGATCGTCGTGCCCGCTGAAGGCGTCGCGAGAGTCGGCGATTAGCCGTCTCTCCTGAGGCGTCCATGGCCGGGGAGAGTCTGCGAGAATTTTGAGATGGGCGGGGACCACCGAAAGCGGCGTGCGCCGCGACATCGTCATCGAAGAATGGTGCCGGTTGCAGGAATCGAACCCGCGACATCCAGTTTACAAAACTGGCGCTCTACCAACTGAGCTAAACCGGCCTCGCCACTCAGGACAGGCGCGCCTTATGCGGACGGATCGCCCCGTGCGCAAGACGGTTCGGCGCTTATGCGTCCAGTTCCGCCGCGATCCGTTCCGCCAGCGGCTGCAAGGCCGCGACCTCGGCCATGGGCGCATGGCCGTGCCCCTTCATCGGCCGGTCGGCCCAGCGGGGGATAATGTGGAAATGCAGGTGGAAGACGGTCTGGCCGCCGGCGTCGCCGTTGAACTGCATCACCGCGATCCCGTCGGGCTTCAGCGCCTTTTCGACCGCCAGGGCCGTGCGTTGCAGGGCGGCGGTCATCCGGGCCAGGATGTCCGGCTCGACCTCCAGCAGGTTCCGCGCCTGCGACTGTTTGGCGATGATCAGGACATGGCCTTCCGACTGGGGAAACACGTCCATGAAGGCCAGGATATGGTCGTCCTCCCACACCTTCACGCAGGGGATCTCGCTGCGCAGGATCTTGGCGAAGATATTGTCGGGGTCGTAATCGCCGTGAAGGCTCATGGCCGGTCTCCGTATCGTATCGCAGTCTGGATCAGCGCTGTGATTAGCAGCCGGGGCGGGCGAGGGGGAGCCTTTGCCGACATGTCGCGTTATGGTGACGCTTCCACCTCATCGAGGACAACATGATCCGTTTCATCATCCAGGCCGTCGTCACCATGGCCGGCCTGTGGCTGTCAGCCCAGGTCGTGCCGGGCGTCGATTTCACCAGCACCGGCTCGCTGATTGCGGCGGCCCTAATCCTGGGTCTGGTCAACGCCATCGTGCGACCGGTCATGGTGGTGCTGACCTTCCCGATCACGGTCGTCACCCTGGGCCTGTTCCTGCTCGTGGTGAACGCGGCCATGATCGGCCTGACCGCCATGTTCCTGAACGGTTTCGCCGTGGACGGCCTGTGGGCTGGAATCGGGGCGGCCATCGTCACCGGCGTGGTTAGCTGGATCGCCGGCGCCTTCATCGGCGGTGACGAAAAGCGCGGCTAAAGTCGGGAAAAGGCGCGACCTTCCGCGTCGAACAGATGGGCTTGGTCAGCAGGGACCTGCAGGGTCAGCGATTCGCCGACCCTGGCCGGAGCCCCGCCCGCCAGCTGCACCGTCAGGGTCTCTTGCGACGCCGTGTGTTTCAGATGGGCCATGGTCGTCGCCCCCAGGGGCTCGACGAACAGGACCTCGGCGGTCAGGGCGTCGCCTTCGGCCGACAGGTTCAGATGTTCGGGCCGGACGCCCAGGGTGATGCGGTCGCCGGCCTTGGCCGAGGCCGCATTCGCCGCCACGCGGATCGTCTCGCCCGCGGTGGTTCGCACGGTCGCTCCAGCGGCTGAGGCCGTGACCACCTCGCCCGCCAGCAGGTTCATGCGCGGACTGCCGATGAAGCCCGCGACGAACAGATTGGCCGGACGCTGGTACAGGTCCATCGGCGCCCCGACCTGTTCGATGCGGCCGCCGTTCAGCACCACAATCCGGTCGGCCAGGGTCATGGCCTCGACCTGATCGTGGGTCACATAGATCATGGTCGTCTTCAGCTCGGCGTGCAGGCGCGCGAACTCGTAGCGCATCCGCACCCGCAGGGCGGCGTCCAGATTGGACAGGGGCTCGTCGAACAGGAAGACGTCGGGTTCGCGCACGATGGCGCGACCGATGGCGACGCGCTGGCGCTGACCGCCGGACATGGCCTTGGGTTTGCGGTCCAGATAGTCGGTGATGCTCAGGGCCTCGGCGGCGGCGCGCACGCGGCGGTCGATCTCGCCCTTGTCCGTCTTGGCCAGTTTCAGGCCGAAGGCCATGTTTTCATAGGCCGTCATATGCGGGTACAGGGCGTAGGACTGGAACACCATGGCGATGCCCCGGTCGGACGGCGACAGGTCGTTGACCACGCGGTCGCCGATCAAGACTTCGCCCGTCGTCGCCTCTTCCAGCCCGGCGATGGTGCGCAGCAGGGTCGACTTGCCGCAGCCGGACGGGCCGACGAAGACCACGAACTCGCCGTCGGCGATCTCCAGATCGACGCCCTTCAGCACCTCAACGGCGCCGAACGCCTTCTTCACGTCGACCAGACGGACGTTCGCCATGCTTCTTCCCTGAACCGCTTCTGTTTTGGCTACCGTAACCGGTTACATCGGCGGATCAATGGCGCGAGACGTCTCAGTCGCGATCAATCCCGATCCGGCGCGCCCAGCGGAAAATAGTGGCGATACTTCCGCGCCTCGTCCACGCAGCGGGCGAAGGATGGCCGCGCAAGCAGCCGGGCCCGATAGGCCTTCAGCGCCTCGAATCGTTCGGGAATGGCGTGCGTCCAGTCGGCGTAGAATAGTGCCGGCGCCGCTGCGCAATCCGCCAGAGTGAAGCCGTGATCGGTCGCCCACTCCCTGCCTGCCAGCCTCTGGTCCAGCCAGGCATAGGTCGTGTCGAGCATCTTGCGGGCCTCCTTGACGCCATAAGGATCGCGATCGGCCTCGGGGCGCAGAATGTCGAAGATGAACTTCTGCTGCGGCGTGTTGATGTAGTTGTCGAACACCCGATCCATCATCCGAACCTCGACGGCGGCGAGGGGATCGCTGGGGATAAGTCGGCCCGCGCCGGGTCGCGCATCAATGTATTCCACGATGCTGGTCGCCTCGACGATCGTGGTCCCGCCGTCCGTCAGGATTGGAAACCGCTTCATCGGCCACAGCACCGCCAACTCGGCCATGGCGCCGGGCTCTTCCAAATGGCGGTATTCGAACGTGGCGTCTGTCTCATAGAGCGCCGTCAGCGCCTTCTGACAGTAGGAGGAGAACGGGTGGGCATAGAGCTTCATCGAACTTCATCTCCCTGGTTATTTTTTCTAACCGTCCATCCGCGATGGCGACCTGTCAATCCATCTTCAATTTTGCAAAGTTGCAAAAATTGGCTTTCGCAGAACGGCGACGCTGGATAGAAGCCCGCGATCAATGGCGGGGAGTATCGAGATGACCAGGCGTTCAATCCTGATGGCGACAACGGTCGCCTGGCTGGCGGCGGCTGCGGCGGCCCAGGCCCAGGTCGCGACCCCGGTGGACGACATCGTCGTCACCGGTTCTCGCATCGCAGGCGGCGACCGCGTCGCTCCTGTGGAGACGGTCGGCCGGGACGCCATCGCCACCGCCGGGATCGCCGATGCTTCGCAACTGGTGCGCCTGGTGACCGCCAACTCCGGTTCCGAGGCCCAGGTGGACCAGCTGAACCAGCCCCAGAGTTCCGGCACGGCCCAGTTCAACCTGCGCAATCTCGGCCTAGGCTCGACACTGGTCCTGGTCGACGGCCAGCGCTGGACCACCAGCGCCGTGGTCGCCACCGACGGCTCCGCCTTCGTCGACATCAATTCGCTGGTCCCCATGATCGCCCTTGAGCGGGTCGAGGTGGTCAAGGACGGCGCCTCGGCCGTCTATGGTTCGGATGCGGTGGCGGGCGTGGTCAACTTCATCACCCGTCATGATGTCGGCCGGCCGGAGATTCGCGCGAAATACGCCGTCGCGGACGGCTCGGAAGAGAGCGTGATCTCGGCTATCGGCGGCTTCACCCTTCTGGGCGGCGACCTGACCCTGGCGGCCTCGCATTTCCACCGTTCGGCCCTCGGGTCGGACGAGCGCGACTTCACCCAGGCCGAACGCTATGACCGCGCCGCCTGGACCGCCGTGACCAGCTACGGCCAGCCCGGATCCTATTTCCGGCCCAGCACGGGCGCCTATGCGCCCGACCCCGACTGCGACGATCCAGCCTTCGGCGCCGCCTATCGCAACGGCCCGACCGACGCCTTCTGCCGGCTCGACTATTCCGACTTCTTCGACCTGACGCCGGAAGAGACGCGGACCCAGCTCTTCGCCGACTATCGCCGCCCGGTCGGCGACATGAGCCTGTCGCTCCAGGCCGCCTATTCCTCGACCTGGACCCAGGCGCGGCTGACCCCGTCCTTGCCGATCCTGGCGCAGGCCCTGACGGTTCCCGCCTCCCACCCCGACAATCCGTTCGGTGAGGACGTCCTGTTCCGCGGCCGTCTGCTGGGCGCCGAGAGCGGCGCGCTGGAATCCCGGTTCGACTACGACACCTGGCGACTGGCGGCCGGGCTGGACGGCGCCTTCGCCAGCGGCTGGACCTGGACCCTGTCCGCGACCGCCAGCCGCCAGCACGTCGCCTATGACAAGGCCGACGTGATCGGCAGAGCGCTTCAGAACGCCCTGAACGGCCTGGGCGGCGCCGGCTGCGATGCGGAGACCGGCACGCCGGGCGTCGGCGCCTGCCAGTATTTCAACCCGTTCGGCAGCGCCTATCTGGGGACCGGAACGGCCAACAGCCCGGACCTGATCGACAGCCTGATCGGCGACGTCGGTCTGCGCGGCGCGGCGGGGCTGACGACGGTTGACGCCTCGACCAGCGGTCAGGCCTTCGCCTGGACAGGCGGCGCGATCGACGTCGCCCTCGGCGCGCAATATCGCCGCTCGACCTTCCGCCATGACTGGAGCGATCTGGTCAACGCCGGCGACCTTCTGACCGCCGGCTATTCCCCGGACTTCGAGGGCGATCAGCAGGCCCTGGCCGCCTTCGCCGAGGCGCGCCTGTATCTGGGCGACCGGATCGAGGCGCAGCTGGCCGGCCGCTACGAGACCTACGACGGCGGGGAGGGCCGTTTCAGCCCCAAGATCGCCGTCCGCTGGGACGTGACCGACGCCGTGGCCCTGCGCGGCTCCTGGGGGCAGGGCTTCCGCGCGCCTTCCGTCTACGCCCAGGCCGGCGCCCAGGCTTCGCAGCCGTCCGTCTTCGACCGGGGCGCCTTCGTCTTCGTCAACACCCTGACCTCGGGCGATGCCGATCTGAAGCCCGAACGGTCCGAAAACCTCGCTTTCGGCGCCTTGTGGCGGCCCCTGGAGGGGCTGGAGTTGGGCCTCGACGCCTGGCGCTTCGACTATACGGACCAGGTCGTCAAGGAATCGGCCCAGGCGATCATCGACCAGGCAGCGGCCGACGATGCGGCGGGCCTGACCGGGACGGAGGCGCAAGGCCGCATCACCCGGGCCTCGAACGGCGCCCTGACCTTCGTGCAACTATATTTCCTCAACGCCTCGTCCATCGAGACCCAGGGGCTGGACCTGTCGGCCCGCTACGGCCGCGACCTTTGGGGCGGCCGGGCGACGGCGTCGGCGACCTGGACCTATGTCGATCGCTACGACATCCGCCTGAACGCCTCGGCGGCCGAGGTGTCGGGGGTCGGCTCGACCAATCTGAACAATATCGGCCGGTCGCTGCCGCGCGATCGCGGCGAGTTCGCCCTGGGCTGGAGCGGCGGACCGCACGCCGTCACCGCCCTGGTCCACTACACCCGCGGCTACGCCAACGACCGCAGCGGGATCACCGACGCGACCATCGCCAGCCAGACGACGGTGGACCTGCTCTACAGTCGCGCGGTCGGCGCGGCTCTCGACCTGTCGCTGGGCGTCGTTAATCTCGCCGACAAGGCGCCGCCGCTGGCCCAGTTCGCGCTCGGCTACGACCCTGTCGTGGCCGATCCGCGCGGGCGGGTGGTCAGCGTGGGGCTGAAGAAGCGGTTCTGAGCCGGCAGTTCAGGCCGCCATGGGCCGGGCCGGGGGCAGGGCGGCGGTGATGGCCTCGATCAGGGCGTGGATTTCCAGCGGCTTGGCGACGAAACCGTCCAGCCCTGCCTCTAGACCCTGCTGCCGCACGGCTGCGGATACGTCGCCCGACAGCAGCACCAGCGGCGTGCGGCGCCCCGGCGCCTCTTCTGCGCGGATGCGCCGTGCGGCCTCGAACCCATCGCAGACCGGCATTCGCAGATCCAGCAGCACCAGGTCGTAATCGCCGTCCCGCCAGGCGGCCACCGCCTGCTCGCCGTCGGCCACCACGGTGGCGGCCATGCCCAGGTTCGGCAGGATGGCCGACAGCACCTGCCGGTTCACCGCATTGTCGTCGGCCGCCAGGATCTGCAGGTTGGCCAGGCTGGACAGGCTGTCCCCCTCGGTCGCCGCCTTCGGCTTGCCGCGCGCCAGAGGAAGCTCGACGGTGAAGCACGAGCCCTGGCCGGGCTCGCTCGCCACTGTGATGTCGCCGCCCATCATCCGCGCCAGCGAGCGCGAGATCGACAGGCCCAGGCCGGTCCCGCCATGGGTGTGCGACGTTTCCGCACTGGCCTGCACATAGGGTGAGAACAGACGGCTCAGGGTGTCGGCGTCCATGCCGACGCCGCTGTCGCGCACCGCGATCCGCAGACCGCCTGCGCTTGGTTTGCCAGGGTTCAATGCTTCGACGAACAGCAGCACCTCCCCCGTGTCGGTGAATTTCACCGCATTGGAGATCAGATTGGCCAGGATTTGACTGATACGCACCTTGTCCCCGATCCAGTCGCCCGCCGCCTCGGGCGCCACCTCGATCCGCAGCGCGACACCTTTCCTGGACGCCACCTCGCCGAACGCCGCCTTCATCCGCGCGAGCAGTCGCGTCAGGTCGAAATCGGCTTCCGAAAGCTCAAGCCGGCCCGCATCGATCTTGGAGGCGTCCAACAGATCGTTCAGCAGGGCCGTCAGCGTCTCGCCGGATTCCAGCGCCACCTCCAGCCTTTGCTTTTGCGCGGCCGGGATCGGCTCGCTGGCCATGACCTGCAACATGCCCAACATACCGTTCAGTGGCGTCCGGATCTCGTGACTGACGATGGCCAGGGTTTGGGCCTTGCTGCGGGCGTAGGCCAGGGCTTCGCGCTCGCGTCGCGCCGAGGCGCGCACAGCCCAGACCGCCAGGCCGCCGCCGAAGCCCAGCGCGGCCAGGCCGACCCCGACGATCGCCGCCCGCGCGGTGGCATAGGCGGCGTTGCGGTTGTCCTCGCGTTCAACCGTTAACAGGGCCTCTTCCTCGCGAAGATCGTCCAACAGGCGGCGCAGATCCTCCATCGCCAGCCGGCCGCGCTCGGCCAGGGCCGGATCTGCGACATGGGCCTGTGGCCGCGACAGTTGCGGTCCTGCATAGATCGATCGCCAGCGGTTCATGGCGTGGCGTAGTTCGTCCAGACGGGCGATCTGCGAGGGATTGTCGCGGGTCAGCTGCGACAGGATCAGCAATTCGTCGGCGAACTGCTGCTGGCCGGCCATATACGGCTGCAGAAAGGCGCGATCGCCGCCGCTTTCGGCATAGCCCCGGACGCCGGTCTCCTGGTCCAATGTGGCGGTCAGCAGATCAGCTGCAGCCCTCTCGACCGCCGCCGTATGCTTGAGCGAACGGTCGGCGGCTTCGATCGTGGCCAGATTGTCGTTCACCACGACGACCATGGCCGTCATCATCGCGGCCATGGTCGCCAGCATCAAGACGGCGGAGCGCGCCGCTCGGGTCTGGATGGCCCCGTGAAGACGTCTGAAAAGGGCGGAGACAGTCATGTACGGAACCGGATATTGTAGGTCTGTTGGGTCCTAGGCCTGCCCGATGAACATTGTGTTTCCAGCCTTGTCAGGATGTTTGTCTATCGGCACAGCAAGCGCTCCTCTGGAAAGGACCGCAAATGACCGCCACCCTTTACGGCATCCCCAACTGCGACACGGTCAAGAAGGCGCGGGTCTGGCTTGACCAGCACGGCGTCGCCTACGCCTTCCACGACTACAAGAAGGCCGGCGTCGACGCCGACCGCTTGGTACGATGGGTTGATGAATACGGCTGGGAGACGATCCTGAACCGCGCAGGGACCACCTTCAGGAAACTGCCTGAGCAGGACAGGTCGGACCTTGACCGCGACAGGGTGATCGGCCTGATGCTCGCTCAGCCGTCTATGATCAAGCGGCCCGTGCTGGACCTCGGCGACCGTCGCCTGGTCGGCTTCAAGCCAGATGACTACGCCGCCGCCTTCGCCTGAGACCGGCCGCCGCCGGCCGCGTCTTCAATCTTCGACGTCCGTCATCGGTCGATCGTGCCCGTCGGCGTTTTCTGTCACCCAGCGGCCGTCGGCGGTCTCGTATTCGATGGCCGCGTTTTCGTCAGGGACTTTCTGCTCGCGCGCGGCGCGGACGGCGGCCGCCTTGGCGTCGTCGTGGGTGGCGAAGGTTTCGGAATAGGTGCCCCCGGACGTGTACGCCCAGCCGCCGTCGTGTTCGACGATGCGATAGGTGACATGGGCCATGATGGGATATCCTTTCAGCTTCAGGCCGCCACCGTAGCCCGAACCGGCCGCCTCAGGAACAGCAGCTGTAGCGTCACCCCCACGATCAGGATGACGACCAGCGATAGCTGAAAGGCTACGACCAGCGGCGCCTGCGGGCTCTCGGCGATCGGACGTCCGGCAGGCAGGCGCGTCAGGGTTTCGGTCACGCTGGGCAGGAACAGGGTGAAGACGGCGGTGCTCAGCGCCGTCGTCTCGATCCACCACCGTTGCTTCGCCAGGGGTTTCACGAAACCGATGGTCGCGCCGACGATCAGCGATCCCACGCTCAGGATCGAAATGGCGACGCCGGGCGGATCCTTGATCACCATCACGCCAGACAAGGCCCCGACGAACATGAAGGCCAGAAACGCCTTGCCGAGCGCCGTTTGCGGCGGGATGCGCCCGTAACGGATCAGCAGATAGAGCGCCAGAGGCACAGCCGGCAGGCTCGCCAGCGTGTGGAACCAGCCGAGGGCGGAAAGTTGTGGAAGCAGCATCGCGACCTCGCGTGAAGGAACAGGGACACCTAAGCCAGCGAACTGGTCGCCACGGTCGCGCCTGTGCGGCCCTCTGTCGAGTCCGGATCGCACTGTTCGACAAATATTGATCGATGGCGCATCCAGCAGACGGATCGGCGACGACTATCCTCTGAAAGCACGGGGCGATGGTCGTTCCGAAGGGGAGATGAAAGATGGAAAGTCTGTTTCGTGATTTCTGGTGGCTGCTGTTTCCGCTGGCGTGGATCGTCGGCGGCGGGCTGAGCGGCTTCTTCCGATATCGGGGGCAGAAGGCGACCCTGGACCTGATCCGGACCTATGCGGAGCGCGGTCAGGAGCCGCCGCAGGCGCTGCTCGACATGGTCCAGCGTCCGTCTGAAGAGGTCGATTTCTGGGATACGCGCGGATCCAGCCGTCCCCAGGGCAGCGGCCATTACTGGTCCCTGTTCGGTCTGTTCTCCGTCCTGGCCGCCGGCTTCGCCTTCGCCGGCGTCGTGCTGAAGATGGACGGCGACAGCGGCGCTTTTCTGGTGGTGGCCTTCACCATGGCGGCCGTGGCGGTCTGGTCTCTGATCTCGGCGGTGGTGCAGCAAAGGACCCCGCGCTGAACCGCCGGGCCTGGAGGGGGGACGGTGAGCGCATCGATCGACGCGGAATTCGTGCGCCAGGCGCGCGCGGGTTCCGACGCGGCCTTCTCGCGCCTGGTCCAGCGGCATCAGGGCGCGGTGCGCGGCTTCCTGCGTCGCATGACCGGCCGGTCGGGCGGGTGGGCGGAGGCGGACGACCTGGCGCAGGAGGTCTTCCTGATCGCCTGGCGCTCGCTGGCGGGGCTCAAGTCCGAGGCCGAGTTCCGGCCCTGGTTGATGGGCGTGGCCTGGCGGAGGGCGCAGGACCGGACGCGCGGCGCCGTGCGCGGCGCCGCCCGCGACGCCGCCTGGCTGGAGACTCTGGACGGCCCCTCGGGCGTCTCGGCCGAGGATCGGATGGCCCTTGCCAATGCGATGGCCGACCTGCCGCACGACGTCCGCGCCTGCGTCGCCCTGTGTCTGGCGGACGGCTGGTCGCACGGAGAAGCCGCCTTGGCCCTGGATTTGCCTCTCGGCACCGTGAAGTCGCATGTTGCGCGGGGGCGGGCGCGCCTGCTGCACTCGCTTGGAGGCTCCGATGACGCCTGAACAGAAGCTGCACGCCCTGTTGGCCGAAGCCCGGCCGGCCTTGCGCGACCCTGTGTTCGAAGCGGCGGTGGCGCAGCGGATCGCCCGCCGGCGCGCTTTCGCCTCGGTCGCGGCCGCGGCGCCCTGGGCCATCGTGGGCGCCAGCGTCCTGTGGGGACTCCAGCCGGTGCTGACCGCCCTGCAGGCCGGCGCCGAGGCGCTGAATCCCGCAGCAATCCTGGTCGCCGCCTCGGCCGTGGCGGCGGGGACTGCGATGACGGTCGTGCGCCGTCTGACCCCGCCGGCCTGACCTTAACAAGATTTCATGTGCGTCCGCGCATCCGTGGGCGCGCGTCACGGCCTCTTGTGATCAGAAGGCCGCCGCATCAGGCTGCCGCATCAGATCAAGAAAGAGCCCTGCCATGGACCTGACACCCATCCTCGTCGTCTTCATCATCTTCTCGTCTATCGTCGCCGTCATCGTCGGTCCGTCGTTTCTCAAGAACCGTGACCGCCGCGAAATGCAACTGACGGTTCGTCACGCCGTCGACAAGGGCCAGACCCTTCCGCCCGAACTGATCGAAGCCATGACCCAGGACGTGCAGAAGAACCTGCCGTCGCGCACCAAGGACATCCGCCGGGGCGTGCTCAGCCTGGCGGCCGGCGTGGGCGTCGCTGGCCTGGCCCTGGCGGTAGAGGCGGCCAGTCCGGGCCGCGGCCTCAATGGCGAAGGCGCGCTTCTGGGCCTGGCCTGCATTCCCGCCGCCATCGGCGTCGCCTTCATCATCCTGGGCCTCTTCAACCCCAACAAGGCCTGACGTCGGCCTGAGGGGGAGACGTCATGAGCAAGTCATTACGCGACCAGCACGACGTCGAGCTTGCCGCCCAGGCGGCGGCCGGCGGGCGGCGCGAGTACGGCGAACTGGTCCGTCGGCACGGCTCGGCGGTCCGGGGCCTGCTGCGCCGGATGGGGGCCGCCCCGTCCCTGGCCGACGACGTGGCCCAGGACGCCTTCCTGCAGGGGTTCCAGCGCTGCTCGGAATTCCGGGGGCAGGGGACCTTCGCCGGCTGGATCAAGAAGATCGCCGCGCGCCTCTATCTGAAGCGCGTCGCCCACGAAGCCCGCTATGTCGCCGAGGTCGAGGCCGACGAGGCCGATGTGATCGTCGATCGAGCGGGGGTCATGGACCTCGATGAGGCCCTGAAGACGCTCGGCCAGGCCGAGCGCGTGTGTGTGTCCCTATGCCACGGCGCGGGGATGTCCCATCCGGAAATCGCTGCGGCCATGAATTTGCCGCTCGGCACGGTGAAGTCACATGTCAAACGTGGTCTGGATAAACTCCGCGCCCGGCTTCAGCCGGCGCAGGCATCAGGCGGGAGGTCGACCGATGTCGGCTGATGAATTCGATCCGATGATCGAGCGGCTGTTCGCACAGACGCCTCGACTGGCCGACGAGGCCCTGTTCCTGGCCACCGTCCAGGCCAGCATGGAGAAACGATCACGTTGGCGCACCCTGGCCCTTACGGCCGCCGGCCTGCTGGGCGGGGTCATGGCGGTACGCGAGGGGATTAATTTCAACTTTTCCTCCAGCGACGAGACCACCCTGTCCCAAGGGGTTCGCACCGCCGCCGCCGCCGCCCAGGGCGCGGCCCAATCCGGCCTGGACGGTCTGGGCGTGGGGTCGTTCGACCTGATGGACGGGTCGGGCATGATGGCGTTCTGGATCGTGGCGGGGGCGGTCGTCGCCCTTCTGGCCGCCGGCGCGGTGAAGCTGTCTCAGGACGTGTGAGGGTGACTTGCGGAATCGCGGGGCTTATCTGACCGGACTTAAGTCAGGAGGCCCCTCGATGTCCGTTCATACCCAGGAGACGATCAAACGCGTCTCCGTGCCCGATATCGCGAACCGCAAGGGCGGCGAGCCGATCGTCTGCCTGACGGCCTATGACGCTCCCATGGCGGGATTGCTGGATCCGCACTGCGACGTGCTGCTGGTCGGCGACAGCCTGGGCATGGCGGTTCATGGCCTGCCGAATACGGTCGGGGTGACGCTGGAGATGATGATCCTGCACGGCCAGGCGGTGGTGCGGGGCTCGCGTCGGGCTCTGGTGGTGGTCGACATGCCCTTCGGTTCATACGAGGGCGGCAAGGAGGCCGCCTACGACAACTGCGTGCGGGTGATGAAGGAGACCGGCGCCCAGGCGGTCAAGCTGGAGACCAGCGTCGAACTGGCCGAGATCGTCGCCTTCCTGGTCAAGCGGGGCATACCGGTCATGGGCCATGTGGGGTTGCGACCTCAGGCGATTCTGGCTGAGGGCGGGTTCAAGGCCAAGGGACGCACCGATTTTGAGCGGGACCGTGTCATGGCGGAAGCAAAGGCCACGGACGAGGCGGGCGCCTTCTGCATCGTCATCGAAGGTGTGGCCGAATCGCTGGCGCGGGAAATCACCGAGAGCATTGACGCGCCGACCATCGGCATCGGCGCCTCGGCGGCCTGTGACGGCCAGGTGCTGGTGGTCAACGACATGCTGGGGATGTTCGACTGGACCCCGAAATTTGTCCGCAAATACGCCGATCTGCGCGCCGAGATCGACCGCGCGGCCGCCGCTTTCGCCAATGATGTGAAAACCCGCCGTTTTCCTGCCGAAGTCGAGACCTACTTCTCGAAAAAGCCGGCTTCGCAGTAACGGAACGACGTTGCGGGCGGGGAGCCGACCTTCTAGGGTCCGCGCCGGTTTGCTTTTAGCGATTTTGGGGCGACGTTTCAGTGGTTGATGTCTTCGAACAGGTCGAGGAGGAGCTTCGCTCCGACCGGTACAAGCGCCTGGCCCGCACCTGGCTGCCCGTCGTGGGCGTGGTCCTGGTGGTCGCCCTGGTCGCCGCCTTGGGCTGGTGGGGCTGGGACAGCCTGAACTCGAGCAAGGCCGGCAAGGCCGCCGAGGCCTATGACCGCGGCATGGAGGCCCTGCGCGCCGACAAGCCCGCCGAGGCCCGGCTGTCGTTCGAGGAAGCGGTCAAGGAAGGCAACGCCGCCTACAAGGTCCTGGCGCTACAGCAGCAGGCCGGTCTGGCCGTAACCGCCGACAAGATTCCGGACGCCGTCCGCCTGTTCGACCAGGCCGCAAAGGCTTCCAGCGATCCGATCCTGTCGGACCCGCCCGCCCTGAAGGCCGCCTTCCTGGTCATGGACACCGCGCCCCTGGCCGACATCGAGGCCCGTCTGACGCCCCTGGCCGAGGACGACCGCCCCTTGCACGCCTTCGCCCAGGAAGCCCTGGCCCTGGCGCGTCTCCAGCATGGCAAGACCAAGGAGGCCCGTGAGGCCTTCGTCCTGCTGCAACTGGGGCAGGACGTCCCTGATGACGTGCGTCAGCGCGCCAACATCGCCGTCGCCACCATCGACGCCGGCACGGCCGGCGCGCTGAAAGACATCGTCGATGCGGCCAAGAACGCGACCCCGCCGGCCGCCGGCGCCGCCAACGCGCCCACTCCCGTCGCGCCGACCCAACAGTGACGACCCCTTACAGGACGCCCAAGATGAACCGAGTTCTGAAAGTCGCGCTGATCTGCGGCGTCGCCACGACCATGGCCTCGTGCGGCACAGTCAGCCGCATCCTGCCCTTCGGCCTGGGCAAGAAGGACGATCCCGGCGCAACCGCCTCCGCCGGCGACCGGATCTCGGTGCTGGAGTTCGAACAGCAGCTGGCCCCGTCGGCCGCCCTGTCGGGCCGCACCTTCTTCCTGCCGGGCCCCCAGGCCGCCACGGCCTGGACCCAGCCGGGGGGCACGTCTGAGAACCTGGTCGAGCATGTGATCGCCGCCCCCGATTTCCGCATCGCCTGGAAGCGCGACATCGGCGACGGCTCGGCCCGGGTCGGCAACGTCATGGCCCCGATCGTCGCCGCCGACGGCCGGATTTTCGTTCTGGACGGCGAGTCTACCGTATCGGCGGTCTCGGCCGACACGGGGGCTGTCCTGTGGAAGGCCGACGTCAAGGACGCCGACCGTGACCGCAACGGCGGCTTCGGCGGCGGCGTGGCCGTCTCGGGCGGCAAGGTCTTCGTCTCGTCCGGCTATCGTTCCATGACGGCCCTGGACGCCGCCACCGGCGCGGTGGTCTGGAGCCAGCCGGTCGATTCCCCGATCCACGGCGCCCCCACTGTCGTTGGCGCTCACGTCTTCGTCGTCGACGTCGACAGCCAGCTGTTCGCCTTCGACGTCAACACCGGCGCCCAGGACTGGACCTATCGCGGCATCGCCGAGCCGGCCCGCGTGATGCGCGCTTCAAGCCCGGCCGTGACCGGCAACACCGTCGTCGCGCCCTTCTCGTCGGGCCAGCTGGTCGCGCTCAGCGCCCTGAACGGCCAGCCGCTGTGGGAACAGACCCTGTCGCGCACCAGCCGCACCAGCGCCCTGTCGGAAGTCCGCGACGTCGCCGGACGGCCGGTCATCAGTCGCGGCATGGTCTATGGCGTCAGCCATTCGGGCGTGCTGTCGGCCCTGGATCTGCGGTCGGGGCAGCCCAAGTGGCAACTGCCGATCACCGGGGTGAACGCCCCCCTGCCAGTCGGCGACGTGGTCTTCGTCGTCTCCAAGTCCGGGGAACTGGTCACCGCCAATCGCGACACGGGCCAGATCTACTGGACCCGCGAACTGAACGAGGGCCGCGCCCGCAAGGTTGGCGGCTTCCTGCGCTTCGGCCGTCGCACCATCACGCCGCAATGGTCGGGCCCGCTGCTGGCCTCGAACCGGTTGGTGATGGTCAACTCCTACGGCGAGGCTGTGGCCTTCGATCCGAAGACCGGCGAGGCCCAGACTACGCTGAAACTCGGCGCGCCCGCCTATATCGCGCCCGCCGCCTATAACGGCGCCCTGTATGTGCTGACCGATAACGGCCAGCTGATCTGCATCCGCTGATTTTCAGCCCGAAATAAGCTAGAAAGCCGAAATGGCTCTGAAGGTCGCGATTGTCGGCCGCCCCAACGTGGGCAAATCGACACTGTTCAACCGCCTCGTCGGCAAGCGCCTCGCGCTTGTCGATGATCGCCCCGGCGTGACCCGCGACCGGCGCTACGCCGACGGCAATATCGGCGACATGGATTTGACGCTGATCGATACGGCCGGCTACGAGGATGTCACCGACGACAGCCTGGAAGCCCGGATGCGCGAGCAGACCGAGGCGGCGCTGGACGACGCCGAACTGGTCATGTTCATGATGGACGCCCGCGAAGGCGTCACCTCGCTGGACCGGATCTTCGCCGAGCGTCTGCGCAAGGTGCACAAGCCGATCATCCTGCTGGCCAACAAGTCCGAAAGCCGCGAGAGCGGCGGCGGCGTCGGCGAGGCGCACGCCCTGGGCTTCGGCGAACCGGTCGCCATCTCGGCCGAGCACGGCGAGGGCATGGCCGACCTGTACAAGGCCATCCGCGCGGCCTCCGAAGACATCTTCATCGAAGAGATCGACGAGCCGGACAAGCCGATCCGCATCGCCGTGATCGGCCGCCCTAACGCGGGCAAGTCCACCCTGATCAACCGTCTGATCGGCGACGACCGCCTGCTGACCGGGCCGGAAGCGGGCATCACCCGCGACTCCATCTCGGTCGACTGGCAGTTCGAGGGCAAGAACATCCGTCTGGTCGATACGGCCGGCATGCGGCGCAAGGCGCGGGTGCAGGAGAAGCTGGAGAAGCTGTCGGTCGCCGACACCATCCGCGCCATCACCTTTGCCGAAGTCGTCATCCTGATGATGGACAAGGACGACGCCTTCGACACCCAGGACCTGCAACTGGCCGACCTGGTCGAGCGCGAAGGCCGCGCCCTGGTCTATGTTGCGTCCAAATGGGACCTGGAAGACGAGCCCCAGGCCCGCATGGTCAAGTTGAAGGGCATGGCCGAGGACAAGCTGCCGCAGCTGAAGGGCTCGCCCTTCGTGGCCCTGTCCTCGCACTCGGGCCGGGGCGTCGAACGCCTGATGCCGGCGGTGCTTAAGGCCTATGACACCTGGTCGGTCAAGGTGAAGACCAAGGACCTGAACACCTGGCTGTCCATGGCCACCCAGCGGCATCCGCCCCCCGCCGTGGACGGCAAGCGGATCAAGCCGAAATATATCGCCCAGACCAAGGCCCGTCCGCCGACCTTCGTGCTGATGGCCAACCGCGCCGAGTCGATGCCCGAGCATTACAAGCGCTATCTGGTCAACTCGATCCGCGAGAGCTTCGACCTGCCGGGCACGCCGATCCGCCTGAACGTCAAGTCCAGCGGCGTGAACCCCTATGCCGAGGGCGGCGCCAAGTCGGGGCCGGAACGCTACAAGGGCGACGCCAAGACCGCGCCGCGCCGGATCAAGAAGGCCGAGAAGGAAGAGGCCCTGTCTAAACTGCCCGGCAAGGCGCTGGAGCAGAAGAAGACCCGCAAGGCCCAGCCCAAGGTCTTGGGCGGGCTGAAGTCCAGCGCGTCCAAGAAGGCCGGTTCGTCGGTGGCGGTCCAGAAGGGCGCTCGTGGCGGCGCCCGCCAGGTCTCGCGCTCCGGCCGTATCCGCACCGGCCAGAAGGGCGGCGCCAAGAAGTGACCTCATGAGCGAGGTCGCGCCCGTCCTTCCCGATCGGCCGACCGCGCGCTGGCTGATCCTGGACGGGCTGGGGCGGGTGCTGCTTTTTCACTTTGTCTTCTCCGACGGGCCTCTCGCCGGCACGGCCTTTTGGGCCACTCCCGGCGGCGGCTGCGATCCGGGCGAGACCTATGAGGACGCCGCCCGCCGCGAACTGTTCGAGGAGACGGGTCTGATCGTCGCCGATCCGGGCCCCCAGGTCGCCCGCGTCCGCGTTAGTTTCCGCCTGCCCGACGGCCGGATGGCCGATGTCGACCAGCGGTTCTTCCTGCTGCGCACCGAAGCCTTTGATCTGTCATCCACCGGTTGGACCGAGGAGGAGCAGCGCGTCCTGGCCGAGCACCGCTGGTGGAGTCTCGACCAGATCCGCGCCTCCACCGAGACGATCTGGCCCGAGGAACTGGCGGACATCCTGGAGCGGCTGACGCCGATGGCGCAGGGTGTCGATGAGCGCTAGGGTCCTGGTCCGCCTCGGAGATTCGCCATGCTCGCTCTGATCGCCGCAATCCTGCTGACCCAGCCTGTGGACACGTCTGTGGACTGCGCCCAAGCCGTGACGACGCCGCAGGTCAACGCCTGCGCGGCCCAGCGTCTGAAAGCGGAGACCGAAAGGATGGAAACCTATCTGTCGGCGGCGCGCCGACAGGCGGCGACGCGAGACGAGGCGTCCGCGGGAACCTGGGCTGCGTCGTCGCAACGCGCCTATCTGGACAACGCCCAGTCGGCCTGGACCGCCTATGCCGAAATCGTCTGCAACGGCGTCTACGACAACTGGAGCGGCGGGACGATCCGGACAGTCATGGCCCTGGAGTGTCGCATCCAGATGACGCGCGAGCGCACCCATGTGATCTGGCGGAACTTCCTGACCTATGTCGACTCCACCCCGCCGATCTTGCCCGAACCGGTAGATCCAGCGTCTGGTACAGGCTGAGTGCGGAGCAAGCACGGGGGTTCTGGATGTCTACAGTTCCCTCCGATGGCGTCCTTTTTCGATAAGGATATTCGTTTGCAATCATAGGACTTGCAGCAAGGCCCACTGCGGCGCTTGATCCGTCGAGGATAGGAGCGCCCCATGACAACCACCCCGATTTTCGATCTTCAAGCGGTTCAGAAGGTGCGCAAGGGCGCCGTCCTGATCGCCCTGCTGGCCCTGGTCGGCCTGACCATGGTGTCGCAGTCCGCCACTGGCCTCGACAGTCCGCTGCATGAAGGGATCGAGGCCCTGGGTCTCGCCGCCATCGTCTTCGCTATCGTCGGCCGCGCCTGGTGTTCGCTCTATATCGGCGGGCGCAAGAAGGCCGAGATCGTGTCGCGCGGCCCGTATTCGATCAGCCGCAATCCGCTCTACATCTTCAGCTTCTTTGGCGCCTTCGGCATCGGCGCCCAGAGCGGCAGCCTGACCTTGGCGGTGCTGTTCACCCTCGCGTCCCTGGCGGTCTTCTACCTGACCGTTCGCCGCGAAGAGGCCTGGCTGGGCGCGACCTTCGGCGCCGCCTACGCCGCCTACAAGGCCCGCACGCCGCGCTTCCTGCCCAATTTCGCCCTGTGGCGCGACGAGGCCGAACTGTCGATCCGTCCGTCCTTCTTCCTGACCACCATCCGCGACGGTCTGGTCTTCCTTCTGGCCATCCCCCTGTTCGAGGCCATCGACCTGGCCCAGGCCGAAGGCTGGCTGAAGGTGCTGGCGCACCTGCCCTAGGCGGCTCGGATCCCGGCCAACCCCTCGACCGCCAGGGTCTCGCGCATCCGCGCCGCGTCCCGGCCGGGCGGCAGGCCGAACAGGCGGGCGTATTCGCGGCTGAACTGGGAGGGGCTGTCGTAGCCGACCGCGAAACCGGTCTCCGCCGCCCCATCGCCGCCACTCAGCAGGCGGGCGCGGGCTTGCTGCAGGCGAACCTGTTTGTGGAACTGCAGAGGGCTCATGGTCGTCACCGTGCGGAAATGCCGGTGGAAGGTCGACAGGCTCATCCCCGCCAGGTCCGAGAGGTCCTCCAGCCGTATCGGTTCGGCGTAGTGGGCGCGAATCCAGTTGATGGCCCGGCTGACGCCCGACAGGCGGCTTTCGGCCGAGCCGATCTGGCGCACCGTAGCGGCGTGCCGGCTGTGCAGCAGTCGCCAGATCAGTTCCCGCTCGATCATCGGCGTCATCACGGCGATCTCGAGCGGCCGGTCCAGCAGGCGCAGCAGGCGCGCCATCGGCTCCAGCAGTTCGTCTTCCAGCCGGGTGACATGGATGCCCGACGGCGGCGGCTGGTCCGAGGCGGCGGGCGCGCCGACCTCCACCATCAGGCCGGCGATCGTCGCCGGGTTCAGGTCGAAGCTCAGGGCGCGATACGGCGTCTCGGTGATGCTGCCGCAGACCGGCAATTCCGCTGACACCACCAGGCAGTCGCCGGCCCGATAGGAATAGACAGTCTCGCCCAGGATCGTCTGTTTGGCGCCCGAGACAACCAGGCACAGCATGGGATCATAGCTAACCGACACCATCCGCGTCGGTGCGTCGCTGCCATACAGGCGCAGGCCCGGCACGGCCGAGCGCGACAGGTCGGGCGGCGCATGGCGCGCGACGATGTCGCTCATTTCGGGCAAGTGGCTCATCTATGTATCCAACGCGCCTCGTCGCGCCCGCGCAAGCGGTCGGGACCGGTTTGACAGGATTGTGCAAGACATCGCCCGGATCGCCCTAACGCCGCACCGGTGATCGGGCGTTTTCTCCTCGCCGTCAGACAGAGGAGACCTCCATGACAACCCCGACCCCCAAGACCTGGTTCGTCACCGGCGCGGCGCGCGGCATCGGCGCCGCCATCGCCCGCGCCGCCCTGGACGCCGGCGACCGTGTCGTCGCTACCGGCCGTCGCCGCGAAGCTCTCGTCGAAACCTTCGGCGAGGACGGCGACGCCTTGCTGTCCCTGGCGCTGGACGTCACCGACGCGGCCCAGATCGCCGCCGCCGTCGAGACCGCCGTGGCCCGATTCGGCCGCATCGACGTCCTGGTCAACAACGCCGGCTACGGCCATCTCGGCCTGTTCGAGGAGACCCGACCCCAGGACGCCCGTACCCAGTTCGACACCAATGTCTTCGGCCTGTTCGACATGACCCGCGCCGTCCTGCCGGTCATGCGGGCCCAGCGCGCGGGCCATGTGTTCAACATCTCGTCGATCGGCGGCCTGATGGGCGGCGAGAGCGGTTCGATCTATTGCGCGTCCAAGTTCGCCGTCGAAGGCTTCACCGAGTCGGTCGCCGCCGAGGTCGGGCCGTTCGGCGTCCGCATGACCATTGTCGAGCCGGGCTTCTTCCGCACCGATTTCCTCGATGCGACCTCGGTCCGCTTCACCGACAATCCCATCGCCGACTACGCCGAGGCCTCGGCCGCCCTTCGCGCCTTCTATGAGGCGCGCAACCAGAACCAGGCCGGCGATCCGGTCAGGCTGGGCCAGGGCCTGGTGACCCTGGCGAATGCGGAAAACCCGCCGCTCCGCTGGTCGGCGGGCACGGACGCTGTCGCCGTGGTCGAGGGCAAGGCCGCCGACCTTCTCAGCGAGCTGAACGCCTGGCGCGACCTGTCGGTCTCGACGGACGGAAGCTTCGACTTCCGTCAGGAACCGGCGCTGGACACCGCCTGGAGCTGATCAGACCAGCGCCTCCGCCGTCGGCGCGTCCCGCCAGTCGCGGAAACGCACCGTCAGCGGCGGCGTCAGGTCCCCGCGCGCCAGCTCGACCATCAGCGGGCCGATCTCGGACGGGTGGGGCAGGGTCTGCGGATCCTCGCCCGGATAGGCCTGGGCCCTCATGGCAGTGCGCATCCGGCCGGGGTCGACGACGCTGACGCGGATCGGGGTGCTTTCCACCTCGTCCGCCCAGGCCTTCATCAGGGCCTCGGCCCCGGCCTTGGTCGCGGCGTACATGCCCCAGAAGGCGCGGGGCGTCGTCGCCACGCTTGAGGTGAAATGGATCGCCCGCCCGGCGTCCGAGGCGCGCAGCAGCGGCTCCAGCGAGCGGATCAGCCGGTAGACGGCGGTGAAATTGACCTTTTCGACCTTGGCGAACTCGCGCGGGTCGGCATGGGCCACCGGCGTCAGGCCTGACGGCCCCATGGTCGCCGCCGCCTGGACCCAGATGTCCAGTTTTTTGAACCGTTCGAAGATCGCCCCGCCCAGCCGGTCGATCCCGCCCCCGTCCACCAGGTCGAACGGGACCAGGGTCGCGTGCTTGCCGGTTGCGGCGAAGATGGCGTCGTCCAGCTCTTCCAGCCCGCCCTGTGTTCGCGCCGTGGCGACCACATGTGAGCCGGCCCTGGCCAGCGCGAGGGCGCTCTCATAGCCAATGCCGCGCGAGGCCCCGACGACGAGGGCGATACGGTCTTTCAAGGGAAAATCTGACATACGCCCTGATTAGCGCGCGTCGGCGGCGACCGCCAAGCGGGATCAGGCGGGCGGCGACCACAGGCTGATGCTGACGCCCTGGTCGTCCTGGACCACGACGCTGCGTCCCGAAGGCATGTCCGAAGGGATCGCCGCCTGTCCGCCCAGTTCCGTCACCCGTTTCGCCGCCGCATCCACGTCCGCCACCTGAAAGAACAGGTGCGAGAAGTCCTTCTTCTCGCCCTTGACGAGGCCGAAGGCCGTTTCGCCCTCGGCGCCGGCCGCCTGGACATGGGCATAGGTCGGCCTGGACCAGTCGGCGTCGAACGTCCAGCCGAACAGGGCGGCGTAGAAGGCCTTGGCCTTCTCGACGTCAGGCGTCTCGAAGAAGAAATAGCCGAGGCGGTTTTCCATTGGCCATTAAGCGTCCGGATGGGGGTTCAGTTTCCGCCGAACGCCGCTTGAGCGAGGCTGTATGACGCCGTGGCGGCGAGCAAGATCATCACCGACCCAACGCCCAACCACACCATGGACGGCACGCGAATGCGGCGCTTGCCGAAGATTAGCTGTCCAGCGCCCAAGCCCGTCGTCAACCCAGCAAGGGTCGAAGGCGACAGAGTGGATTGGTTTGCCGCCAGGACCAGGTTGAAGACGAAGAACACCCCGACAATCGCCAGAAGGCGGCCGCCAAGCCTGATCAGGAAGAGCCTCCCCTCCTGTAACTGGCTATTTTGAACGGGGTTGTACGTCATCGACCCTCGATATCATGCGCTGACCAGCAGCGAAAGTTGCCGTGCGGAAAACTCCCGGCCGCCTTCCTCGATCTCTCGGTCCAGCAGGCGGGTCGGATAGTCGCCGGTGAAATAGTGGTCGGTGAACTGGGGCGCGGCGTTGTTGCGGCCCGTCTCGCCCATGGCGCGGTACAGGCCGTCGATCGACAGGAAGCCGAGGGAATCGACCTCGAGCAGCTCGCGCATCTCTTCCAGCGTCTTGTTCGCCGCCAGCAACTGCGCCCGTTCCGGCATGTCGATGCCGTAGAAGTCCGGGAACAGGATCTGCGGGGAAGCCGAACGCAGGTGGACCTCCTTGGCGCCCGCCGCCCGGACGGCGCGGACCAGTTTGACCGAGGTGGTGCCGCGCACGATGGAGTCGTCGATCAGCACGACCCGCTTGCCTTCCAGGGCCGACTTGTTGGGGCTGTGCTTCATGCGCACGCCCTTTTGCCGGGCGCCTTGGCTGGGCTGGATGAAGGTGCGGCCCAGATAGTGGCTGCGGATGATGCCCATCTCGTAGGGGATGCCGCTCTCCTGAGCATAGCCCAGCGCCGCCGGCACGCCCGAGTCTGGCACCGGCACGACGATGTCGGCCTCGACGCCCAGCTCGCGGGCCAGGCCCCGGCCCATTTCCTTGCGGACTTCATAGACGGAGCGGCCGTTCACGACCGAATCCGGGCGCGAGAAATAGACGTATTCGAACAGGCAGGGGCGGGCGGCGCGGGCGGGGAAGGGTTTGATCGATTCCACCCCGGTCTCGTCGATGACCACGACCTCGCCGTGCTCTACGTCGCGGACGAAGGTCGCGCCCATCATGTCCAGGGCGCAGGTCTCCGACGCCAGGACCCACCCGTCGCCGACCTGGCCCAGCACCAGCGGGCGGATGCCCAGCGGGTCACGGGCGCCGATCATCTTGTGACGGGTCTGGGCGACCAGGGCGTAGCCGCCCTCGATCCGCGCCAGGGCGTCAATGAAACGGTCGACGATCTTGGCCTTACGCGACCGGGCGATCAGGTGAAGGATGACCTCCGAGTCCGACGTCGACTGGAAGATGGCGCCTTCGCTGACCAGTTGGTTGTGCAGGAATTTGAAATTGGTCAGGTTGCCGTTGTGGGCGATGGCGATGCCGCCCTGGTCCAGGTCGGCGAACATCGGCTGGATATTGCGCAGGAACGACCCGCCCGCCGTCGAATACCGCGTGTGGCCCACGGCCGCCCGGCCGGGCATCCGCGTCATCAGGTCGGCGCCGCCGAAGGCCTCGCCCACCAGGCCCTGATGGCGTTCGGTGTGAAAACGCTCGTCCTTGACGCTGGCGATGCCACAGGCTTCCTGGCCGCGGTGCTGCAAGGCATGCAGGCCCAGGGCGACGACGGCCGAGCCTTCGTCCTCGTCGGCGCCCCAGACGCCGCAGACGCCACACTCCAGGCGGAGCTGGTCATCCTCCGGCTCGCGCCAGTGCTCGCGGTGAACGACGGGATCGGCGATATGATGGCGCATCGTGGGGCTCCGATGACCGGGGGAAACTTAAGGGGCGGCTTCGCGCGGCGAGTTAGTCTCGGATTGCGTCGAGGGCAAGGCTTCGTCGTTCGAAAACCCTTTGCGCACGGATGAATCGACGACAGGTGTGATCGCATCGACCCCCCGGCCTATGCCCGGCAGCACGAACTGGATCGCCCGTGCGCCCACGGCGCTGACCTTGTACAGGGCCGCCTCGCTCAGCCAGCGCGGCGTGCGTTCGCCCGGCATTGCGGCGACGATGACCAGATGGATCGCGCCCAGCAGCACCAGGGCCCGGCCCGCGCCGACGAAGACGCCGATGACCCGGTCGATCCCGCCCAGCTGCGGATGGGCCTGGGCCCGTTTGGACAGGAAGGATCCGGCGATACGGATGCCGAAATAGACGATGAAGAAGGCGACCATCGCCGCCAGTATGGTTCCTGCCCAGTCCGGATTGACCAGGGCGCGCCCCAGGAGCGCCGTCCACGGCAGGGTCACCAGGGCCAACAGGGCGGCTAGCAGGGCGCTGAGAAGGGTGATGATCTCGCGCACCCCGCCGCGCACCCAGCCGGCCGCGGCGGAGAACAGGATCACCACGATGGCGAAGACGTCGTAACCGGTCACTCAAAGGTCCAGCAGCTGTTGCGTCCGTCTAATAGCGGTTTTGCGAGATTCGTTCGACCACATCCGTCAATCGCGTCGCCGATGTCACCTTGACCCCCTTGGTTTTGCCCGCGCTCTGGGGCAGGGGTGGGCACAACAGATGCTCGAAACCCAGCTTCTGGGCTTCGCGCAGCCGCGCCTCGGCCCGGCCGACGCTGCGCACCTCGCCCGACAATCCGATCTCGCCGAAGACGACGCAGCCCTGGGGCAGGGGCATGTCCAGGGCCGAGCTGATCAGGGCCGCCGCCGCCGCCAGATCCGCCGCCGGCTCGTTGATCCGCAGGCCCCCCGCGACATTCAGATAGACATCCTTGTCCCCGAACCCCAGGCCGCACCGGGCCTCCAGCACCGCCAGCAACATGGCCAGGCGACCGGAATCCCAGCCGACCACCGCCCGGCGCGGCGTGCCATAGGCGGACGGGGCCACCAGGGCCTGGATCTCGACCAGCACCGGCCGCGATCCCTCGATCCCGGCGAAGACCGCCGCGCCCGGCGCCCGGTCCTTGCCTTCGCCCAGGAACAGCGCCGACGGATTGGCGACTTCACGCAGGCCGCTGTCGCCCATTTCGAACACCCCGATCTCGTCGGTGGCGCCGAACCGGTTCTTGCCGGCGCGCAGGATGCGGAATGGATAGCCGCGCTCGCCCTCGAAGGTCATGACCGCGTCGACCAGGTGTTCGACCACGCGCGGCCCGGCCACCTGGCCGTCCTTGGTGACGTGGCCGACCAGGACGACCGCCACCCCTTGTGTCTTGGCCAGCCGCACCATCTCGCCGGCGCAGGCCCGGACCTGGGTGATGGAGCCGGGTCCGCTCTCATGGACGTCGGACCACAGGGTCTGGATCGAATCGACGATGACGATGTCGAACTGCTCGCGCTTCAGCGTGCCCAGGATGTCGCGCAGGGCCGTCGCCGCCGCCAGATTGACCGGCGCCTGTTCCAGCCCCATCCGCTTGGCCCGCGCCCGGATCTGCTCGACCGCCTCCTCGCCCGAGATATAGGCGATCCGCCCGCCCCTCAGGGCCGCCTTGGCCGCCACCTCGAGCAGCAGGGTGGACTTGCCCACCCCTGGATCGCCGCTCAGCAGGATGGCCGATCCCGGCACAACGCCGCCGCCGCAGACCCGGTCGAACTCGGCCACGCCCGTCGTGATGCGGGGCGGTTCGGGCGTGTCGGACTGAAGCGTCTCGAACTGCAGGCCGCGCCCGCGCGCCGAGGCCGCCGCCGACGGCTTGATCGCGCCGGGCGGGGCCGAGCGGCTCTCTTCGGTCAGGGTGTTCCACTGTCCGCACGACGAACACTGGCCCGACCACTTGCCGTGGACCGAGCCGCAGGACTGACAGACATAGAGGACGGAATCACGGGCCATGGACTTCCTTAGCAGACAGGCGGGCTTGGCAGAGGGCGGGGCGGCGGGGGATCGCCCGCGCTTTCGCCCTCCATCGCCGCTCGCGACGTCAGCTTCGGTCGTAGCGGCCGATATAGGCGCGAGGAATCCGGTCGCTGACGGCCGTCAGCAGTTCATAGCTGATGGTCCCCGCCGCCGCCGCCGCCTCATCCAGCGACCGATTGGGGCCGAACAGTTCGACCCGGTCGCCGACCGCGACCTCCAGGCCGGTCACATCGACAGTGCAGACGTCCATCGACACCCGCCCCAGCAGCGGCCTGATGTCGCCCGCGATCCAGGCCGCGCCGTCCTGGCCGTACGCCCGCATCACCCCGTCGGCATAGCCCGCCGCTACGACAGCCGCCCGCAGGGGCCCCGCGGCGACGAAGCCTCTGGAATAGCCGATGCTTTCATCCGGCCTCACATCACGGACCTGCAGCACCTCGGCTGTCAGGGTGGCTACGGCGGCGATCCGGTCGTCCGACCGCCCCTCCGGCCCGCCGCCGTAAAGACAGACGCCAGGTCGTACGGCGTCGAAGCTGTAGTCGGGCCCCAGAAAACAGCCGCCCGAATTGGCCAGCGACCGCGTCATGCCTGGATACCGCGCCGCCGCCGCCGCAAAGGCGTCGCGCTGGCGCCGGTTCATCGGCTGGTCCGGCTCGTCGGCGCAGGCCAGGTGGCTCATGACCAGATCGAGGCCCTCGAACGGCTCCGGCGCGTCTTCGGGACGAAAGCCCAGCCGGTTTAGACCGGTGTCGATCTGTATTCCGCAGGCGCCGCCGCCGGCTTCGGCCCAGGCCTGCCTCTGTCTCGGCTGGTTCAGCACCGGACGCAGGTCGGCCGCCTTCAGCACGCCCGCCGCGCCGTCGTGGCAGCCGTCCAGCACATAGATGGTCGGCGCATCCCCCAGCGCCGCCCGAAGCGTCACGCCCTCGTCGGCCCGCGCCACGAAGAAGGTCCGCGCCCCCTCGGCCATCAGCCGGGTCGCACAGGGCTCGGCGCCCAGCCCATAGGCGTCCGCCTTGACCACCGGATGCACCGGCACGCCCGTCACGGCTTCCAGCGTGTGGAAATTGCGGGCCAGGGCGTTCAGATCGACGGACAGTAGCGCGGGGGAGGGCATGGCGGCCCTTATGGCGCAACTTCCCGACGATGGAAGAGCCCGATGGGAAAGTCTGGCCCGCTCAATCCTCGTCGCTGAACGGCGGGGGCAGGCGTCCGGACTTGAAGATGATGGTTGGTTCTTCGTCGTAGTCGCCCATCTCGGTGTCCGCAGACACAGAAAAGGCCACCACGCCCAGCCGCAGGGGCGCCATGCGCTCGGCCTTGCGCCGCGCCTCCTCGGCGTCCTTGCAGCCCACCTGCGGCTCGGCTTTCAGCCCCTTGCCGCGCCCCTGCACATAGGTCTGGAGGATGTAGACGGTTTCACTGGCCATCCGCACCCAAGGGGCCTGTTCGCGGTCGAGGTCAACCGCCGCCTGCTATTCGTAGCTGACTTCCTCGTACCCGTGCGCCAGGTTGCCGAAGCGGACCGTGTCGGCGTCGAAGGCCAGTTTGACGATGCCGATGGGGCCGTGGCGTTGCTTGCCGATCACGACCTCGGCCTGGCCTTGCAGCCGGTCCATGTCCTGCTGCCATTGCAGGTGTTCCTCGGTGCCTTCGCGCGGTTCGGCCCGGCCCAGGTAATAGCTTTCGCGATAGACGAACATCACGCAGTCGGCGTCCTGCTCGATCGAGCCGGATTCGCGCAGGTCGGACAGTTGCGGCCGCTTGTCTTCGCGCTGTTCCACCTGACGCGACAGCTGGGACAGGGCGATGATCGGCACCGACAACTCCTTGGCCAGGGCCTTCAGGCCGCCGGTGATCTCGGACACCTCCTGCACCCGGTTCTTCTGCCCGCCGCTGTCGCCGGTCGTCACCAGTTGCAGATAGTCGACGATGATCAGATCCAGCCCGTGCTCCATCCGCTTCAGCCGTCGCGCCCGCGCCGCCAGCTTGGACATGGACAGGCCGCCGGTGGCGTCGATGTAGAGGGGGCTCTCGCCGATCTCGACCGCCGCGTCGCGCAGCTTGCCGAAGTCGGTGGCGTCGATCTCGCCCTTGCGCAGCTTGTCGGAGGACACGCCCGAGGCGTCGGCCAGGATACGCATGGCCAGCTGTTCGGCGCTCATTTCCAGCGAATAGAAGGCCACCACCCCGCCGTTGACCGTCTTGCGGCCCTCCGGCGTCGGCTCCCACTGATAGGCGCGGGCCACGTTGAAGGCCATGTTGGTGGCGAGCGCGGTCTTGCCCATCGACGGACGGCCGGCGAGGATCAGAAGGTCGGAGGGGTGCAGCCCGCCCAGCTTCCGGTCCAGATCATTGAGCCCGGTCGCCAGGCCGGCCAGCTTGCCTTCGCGCTGATAGGCTTCAGCCGCCATCTGAACAGCGCCGGACAAGGCGTCGGAAAAGCTGACGAAACCGGACGACGGCTTACCGGTCTCGGCGAGCGAATACAGGGTCTGCTCGGCCTGTTCGATCTGTTCGTCGGCGGGCGTCTCCGGGTTGGGCGCCTCCTTGATGATCTCGCCGCCGATGCGGATCAGGTCGCGCCTCAGGGCCGTATCATAGACCACCCGCGCATAATCCGGCGCATTGGCCGCCGGCGGCGCCCGGTCCACCAGATCTGCGAAATAGCGCAGGCCGCCGAACTCCTGGAAGGCGGGGTCCTGCTTGAACCGTTCCATCAGGATCGTCGGCTCAGCCAGCATGCCCTGGCGGATATGATCCTCGATCGCCTCGAACAGCCGCTGGTGGAAGGGCTCGTAGAAATGCTGGCCGCGTAGCCGGTCGCTGAGCCGTTCGAACACGCCGTTGTCGAACATCAGGGCGCCCAGCAGGGCCTGTTCCGCCTCCAGATTGTGGGGCATCGAGGCGACGCCGCTGTAATCCATCGGCGAGGACGAGAAGGGCATGGGGGCAAAGGCGTTCATTGTCTTAACGCTTTATCCCTGACACGCGCCTGCGTCAGTCGGGGACGTCGCCACGACCGTGGACAGATCGTCCGGCCTGTGGGTGAACGGGAATTCCTCAACCGCAGCGATCAGGCTCCGGCGGTCAATCCCGCCATCGCGAATATCCAGAAGACCCATTTCAGCGCGATCGCCTGACAGGCCGCACGGCGCCGCGAGACCGGCCGATCCAGAAGATAGGCGCCGGTCACGATGCTCCAGACCCAGGTTGAGACCACCAGTCCCAGCCAGCCGTTGTCCCAGTGGATCGCGATGACATAGCCGGCGAAACCCCCCGCGACGCCGGGCCAGGCCCGTTTCAGGAACCGCCGCGACAGTTCGATCGGCAGGAGGGTGAACAGCGCAGCTTCGGCCGTCATGACGGCTAGGCCCAGTGCGAACAGGGCGGCGGGATGAGGTCCTTTCGAGGTGTGTGAGGTGTCGATTTCGCCCGACCCCGACAGCAAATCGAGTCCGATCAGACCGCCCACAATCAGCAGGGCGCCGGTGATGAATATAGCCGCTGACCGAAGCGCCGACGTCCGCGTCATCCCGCCTCGGGTCACGCCGGACAAGGATACTTCTGCGCCATCCACTCACGCACGGCCTGGGTCGTGCTGATGCTGCGCCGCTCGGCGGGAATGGCGTTGAACCGTGCCAGAATGTCGTCGGCCGACAGGCTGACCTTGTCCGGCATACAGGTGGCGGGGCGTCGTCCCGCAGCCGTCGCCGCAGTCTGCTCCGTGCGCACGGTCTGCACCGCGCCGCGGAACTCCCCCATCAGCCGACGGGTGTCGGACCGCAGCAGGGCGGTGGGGTTGCGCGGAATGCCGTTGGCGGTGGTCAGGAATTCCTGGACGGTCATGGCCCGGGCGGCCCCGGCGACGAGTGAAAGGGCCAGGACGCCCGCGGTTATTTTGGCCTTCATTGTCCCCTCCAAACGTGAACCGCCAGATTGAGCGGCGATATGTGGCGCAACGGGGGCGCGAAACGGGGCGGGTCCTGAAGCTTTGGTAATCTTCGCTCGCCAGGCGGACCCAGCAAAAAGGGCGCGCCCCTTGCGGAACGCGCCCCTGATGTCTCGGCGATACGTCGGATCAGGCTTCGTCGCCGAAGCCTTCTTGTTGACCGGCGCCGCCTTCGATCAGTTCCTGGGCCGATTGCTCGGCGGCCTGGCGCTCATCGTCGAACTGGCTGCGGATCACGTCCTCGCCCTTGGCTTGACGCTCGGCTTCATCCATCGAACGGGCGATGTTGATCTTGACCGATGCGCGGACCTCGGCGTGCAGGCGAACCGGCACTTCGTGGACGCCCAGGTTCTTGATCGCCGTGTTCAGGACGATTTGCGAACGCTCGACCTTGCCGCCTTCGGCCTGGATGGCCTCGGCGACGTCGCGGCCGGCGACCGAACCGTACAGGTGACCGGTTTCACCGGCCTGACGGATCATGATGTAGGTCTGGCCGTCGATCTTGTCGGCGACCTTCTGTGCATCAGCCTTGTTCTTCTCGTTGCGTTGCTCGATGGCGACGCGGTCGAGTTCGAACGCCTTCAGGTTGGCGGCGGTGGCCCGACGGGCCTTGTCGCGCGGCAGAAGGAAGTTACGGGCGAAGCCGTCCTTGACGGACACGACGTCGCCGATGGCGCCGAGGTTCTCGACGCGTTCAAGCAGAACGACCTTCATCTCACTTCACCACGTAAGGCAGGAGGGCCAGATAGCGAGCGCGCTTGATGGCCTTGGCCAGTTCGCGTTGCTTCTTCTGGGAGACGGCGGTGATGCGCGAGGGCACGATCTTGCCGCGTTCGGAGACGTAACGCTGCAGCAGCTTCACGTCCTTGTAGTCGATCTTCGGCGCATTGGCGCCCGAGAACGGGCAGACCTTGCGGCGACGATAGAAGGGGCGGCGGCCGGCGGCGCCGGAGCCCGCCGGTGCGCCCGGGGTCGGGGCAGTAGTATCGGTCATGTTCCGGGTTCCTTATTCGGCGTCGGCGGCGGCGTCGTCGCGCGGGGTGCGCTCGCGCTCACGCTCGCGCTCACGCTCGCGGCGGGCCAGCAGCGGCGACAGTTCCAGGTCGAGTTCCTCGACGCGGACGGTCAGCCAACGCAGCACGTCTTCGTTGATGCCCAGCTGGCGCTCGACTTCGGCCATGGCGGCCGGCGGGGCGTCGACGGCCAGCAGCGAATAGTGAGCCTTGCGGTTCTTCTTCACGCGGTACGTCAGGTTGCGCAGACCCCAGTACTCGATCTTGGCGACGGAACCGCCACCTTGCACGATCAGGTCCTTGATGGTGTCGTTCAGCGCTTCGGCCTGCTGCGCCGAGATATCCTGGCGCGTCATGACCGTGTGCTCGTAAAGAGCCATGCGGTAGTCTCCCTTGTGGGCGTCGGCGTGGAAACGACCGGGTTAAGTCGATCCCCACGATGGCTCCTGGCGCGGCGGCCGGACCGAACGTCCAACCCTTTGGTGTTCCACGACAGGACCGAAGCCCTGGAAAGGCGGGGCCTATAGGGGAAAAGGGGCGGGGAGGCAAGGATGGCTTCTCCCTCCCCTTCATGGGGAGGGGCGGCGAAGCGCAGCGGAGCCGGGGTGGGGAAGTCTGCAGCGTCTCCGCTGCCCTCACGGCCCCACCCGGATCGCTGCGCGATCGTCCCTCCCCATGAAGGGGAGGGAGAATTCCTTGTGACGCCCCGCGACCCCGCCTAAACCACCCCCATGCCGAAGCTGACGTCAGCGGTCGATCCGCAGAGCCCCAGATACAAGTCCCTGCACGCGCACAACAGCGCCCTGGTCGCCGAACTTCGCGACCACGTGGCCAAGGCCGCGCGCGGCGGATCCGACAAGTCGCGTGAACGCCATGTGGCCCGCGGCAAGCTGCTGCCCCGCGACCGGGTCGAACGGCTGCTGGACCCTGGTTCGCCCTTTCTTGAGATCGGCCAGCTGGCCGCCCACGGCATGTATGACGGCGAGGCCCCGGCCGCCGGCGTGATCGCGGGGATCGGCCGCGTTTCGGGTCGCGAGGTCATGATCGTCGCCAACGACCCGACAGTGAAGGGCGGGGCCTATTTCCCGATGACGGTGAAGAAACACCTTCGCGCTCAGGAGATCGCCGAGCAGAACCGCCTGCCGTGCGTCTATCTGGTCGATTCCGGCGGCGCCAACCTGCCGCACCAGGCCGAGGTCTTCCCCGACCGCGACCATTTCGGCCGCATCTTCTTCAACCAGGCCCGGATGAGCGCCAAGGGCGTCGCCCAGATCGCCTGTGTCATGGGCCTGTCCACCGCCGGCGGCGCCTATGTGCCGGCCATGTCGGACGAGACGATCATCGTGCGCAACCAGGGCGCCATCTTCCTGGCCGGCCCGCCTCTGGTGAAGGCTGCCACCGGCGAGGTCATCTCGGCCGAAGAACTGGGCGGCGCCGAGACCCACGGCCGCCGCTCGGGCGTGGTCGATCATGTGGCCGAGAACGATGAGCATGCGCTCGAGATCGTCCGCTCTATCGTCGCCAATCTGAACACGACCAAGTCCGTGGACATGGATGTGCGCGAACCCCGCGCGCCGGCCTTCGCCGCCGAAGAGCTGTACGGCCTTATCCCTGACGACGTCCGCGCCCCCTATGATGTGCGCGAGGTCATCGCCCGCCTGGTGGACGGCTCCGAATTCGACGAGTTCAAGACCCTGTACGGCTCGACCCTGGTGTGCGGCTTCGCCCGCATCTGGGGCTATCCGGTCGCCATCCTGGCCAACAACGGCGTCATCTTTTCCGAGAGCGCCCAGAAGGGCGCCCACTTCATCGAACTGGCCTGCAAGCGCAAGATTCCGCTGCTGTTCCTGCAGAACATCTCGGGCTTCATGGTCGGCGGCAAGTACGAGGCCGGCGGCATCGCCAAGGACGGCGCCAAGCTGGTCACCGCCGTCGCTTCAGCTGAGGTGCCTAAATTCACTGTCCTGATCGGCGGCAGTTTCGGGGCCGGAAACTACGGCATGTGCGGTCGCGCCTATTCGCCGCGCTTCCTCTTCACCTGGCCGAACAGCCGGATCGGCGTCATGGGCGGGGAACAGGCGGCTTCGGTCCTGGCCACCGTCCACCGCGACGCCGAGACCTGGAGCGCGGAAGACGCCGAGGCCTTCAAGGCCCCGATCCGTCAGAAGTACGAGGACGAGGGCAATCCCTATTACGCCACCGCCCGCCTGTGGGACGACGGCGTCATCGACCCGGCCCAGACCCGCGACGTCCTGGGCCTGGCCATTTCCGCCAGCCTGAACGCGCCGATCCCGGACACGACCTTCGGCCTGTTCCGGATGTAACCTATTCCTCCGCCCCTCGTTGGAAAGCGGACCCTCAGTTTGGAGACGACCATGGCCGATCAACCCACCGAAGCCGACCTCAACGCCTTGGACGTCACCGACGCCGAAGAAGCCGAGATCAACCGCATCGCCCATCCGCTGCTGGCCGACGCCGCGCCGGACGCCAATGACGACCTGGTCCAGATCCGGTCCACCACCGACGGCGTCGTCTTCGTCACCATCAATCGGCCCGAGAAGAAGAACGCCTTCGACGCCGCCACCATCGCCGCCCTGCACGAGGCTTTCGAGACCCTGCACGGCGCCGACCATGTCCGCGCGGTCTTTATCCGCGGCGCGGGCGGCACCTTCAGCGCCGGGGCCGATCTGAACTGGATGCGCGACGCCGCCGGCTGGTCCGAGGCCGACAACCGCGACGACGCCCTGGGTCTGGCGAAGATGCTGAAGGCACTGCACGACGTGCCCGCCCTGACCTGCGCCATCGTCGAGGGCGCGGCCATGGGCGGCGGGGCCGGCATAGTCGCCGCCTGCGACATGGCCGTGGCGGTCGAGGGCGCGCGTTTCGCCTTCTCCGAGGTCAAGCTGGGCCTGATCCCGGCGACCATCGCCCCCTATGTGATCGAGGCTGTCGGCGCCCGCCGCGCCCGCCAGCTGTTCCTGACCGGCAACAGTTTCGACGCCGACTACGCCGCCCACGCCGGCCTGATCGACCTGGTCCTGCCTGAAGGCTCGGTCGAGGAATTCATCGCCATGCTGACCGACAGCTTGGTCGGCAACGCTCCCGGCGCCATGGGCGAGGCCAAGCGGCTGGTCAACGACATCGCCTTGCACAAGATCGACGGCGGTCTCCTGGACGACACCGCCAAACGCATCGCCCGCGCCCGCGTCTCCTCCGAAGGCCGCGAAGGCGTCCTCGCCTTCCTCGAAAAGCGCAAGCCCGCCTGGGCAGGTTAGGGCGACGCGGCGCCCCCTCCGTCACGGCACCGGACCGGTGTGTTTCTAAGCCGAACCCCTATTGCGGGGTTGGCTTATGGGACGCGAGCGGGCAAACCGGGCGAGCGGATTTAACCATGTGAGGAGCGGCCGGTGGCGGTGATTTCGGGCTGGATGAGAGCGGTGGTGATCGCGGGGGCGTCGCTCAGCGCGGCGGCCTGTATGACCTATCCGTCCGAGCCGCGATATTCGACCCGACCGACGCCGGCCGGGCAGGGCGCCTATCCGCCGGCCCAGCAGGGGCCCTATGGCCAGCCGGTCCAGGCACCGGTCGATCAGCCGCCGCCGGTGACGGCGCCGGTCGGCTCGGTGGAGGGCGGCGCCCTGCCGCCGCCGGTTTCGGCCGCCCCGGCCCAGCCGGCTTCTCCGACCACGCCCGTCCCGTCTTCGTCGTCCGCCTTGGTCACGCCGGGCGCCGCCTACGAGATTCAGCCGGGCGACACCATCTCGGGCGTCGGCCGCCGGTTCCAGACGCCGGTCCAGACCCTGATCGACCTGAACGGCCTGGGGCCGCGGGGGGCGATCACCACGGGGCAGCGGATCATCCTGCCCGACGCCGCCGTCGATACGGGGCGCGATCCCTACGCCACCGGCCCGTCGCCGGCCGGGGTTCTGGTGCCGAACACCGGGGTCGTCCCGCCGCCGCCGCCGCCGCCCTCGGGCAATCCGGCCCTGCCGGCTCAGACCCGGCCGGTGGAGCCCGCCCCCCGTCCGCCGGTCAGCGCCGCCCCGTCGACGACGCCCCTCGCGGGCGGACCCATCGCCCTGCAATGGCCGGTGCGCGGCGATATCCTGCGCCGCTTCGGCCCCGTCGGCATGGGCGAGCGCAACAATGGAATCAACATCGGGGCTTCGGCCGGTGCGTCGGTCGTGGCGGCGGCCGGCGGCCTGGTCGCCTATGTCGGCGACGACCTGGTGGGGCAGGGGCTGACGGTGCTGATCGTCCACAACGGCGGTTGGCGCACGGTCTACGGCCATCTGGGCTCGGCGACGGTCAAGGACGGCGACAGCGTGCGGGCGGGCCAGCAGATCGGCACGGTCGGCCTGACCGCCGGCGACGGACGCCCCTCGATCCATTTCGAGACCCGCCAGATGCGGGGCGACGACCCCATCGCGGTCGATCCCCTGACCGTATTGCCGCGCTGATCGTTTTAGTCGCGTTGCAATCCGCGAAGCGCGGCCCTAGGTTCCGCGCCTCGTTTTAATGGGGCGCCGACGAGGGCCGCCCCCCTTGTGTTCGGAGAGACCCTATGGGCGCCCCAGCTGACGGCGGCATGATGGCCGTGATCATGCAGTTCCTGCCGATCGTCGCCATCTTCATCCTGTTCTACTTCCTGCTGATCCGTCCGCAGCAGAAGCGCGCCAAGGAACATGCGGCCGCCATCGCCGCCGTGAAGCGCGGCGACACGGTCGTGCTGTCCAGCGGCACCATCGGCAAGGTGACCCGCGTCGAAGAGGGCGAGGTCAATGTCGAGATCGCGCCCAGCGTGAACGTGCGCGTGGTCAAGACGATGATCGCCGAGGTGCGCAACCGCACCGCCATCGCCGCCAACGATTCCAAGGCCTGAGACCCAAGCGTATCGCTGAACCTGGACTGTCCTCATGATTCAGCTGTCGCGCTGGAAAGTCATTCTCGTCGTCGTTTCGGCGATCCTGGGCTGCCTGCTGGCCTTCCCCAATCTGCTGAGCCCGGCTCAGCGGGAGGCCATGCCCGGCTGGCTGCCGAAGAACGCCCTGAACCTGGGGCTGGACCTGCAGGGCGGGTCGTACCTGCTGCTGGAGGTCGATGTGGCGGCGATGCGCGAGAAGCGCATCACCAATCTGATCGAGGATGTGCGGGTCACGCTGAACGGCGAGGGGATCGCCACCAACGGCTTCCAGCGTGAAGCCGGCGGGGTGATCGTGACCCTGGCCAATCCGGGGCAACAGACGGCGGCCTTCGAGGCCCTGCGCCAGCTGGCCGGGGCGGCGGGACCGTCGGGCCAGGTCGAACGGACCGCGAGCCGCGTGGGCGGCGACCGCATCCGCTTCGCCTATACCGACACGGCCCTGGCCGGCATGGGATCGACGGCCGTGGACCAGTCGATCGAGGTGGTGCGCCGCCGGATAGACAGCCTGGGCACGCGCGAGCCCTCCATCACCCGCCAGGGCGCCGACCGGATCGTGGTCCAGGCGCCGGGCGAGAGCGATCCGCGCAAGCTGGAAGAAGTCATCGGCCAGACGGCCCAATTGACCTTCCAGATGGTGGACAGCGAGAATTCGGTGACCGAGGCCATGGCCGGCCGCGTGCCGCCGGACGCCGAACTGCTGATGGACGAGCAGGGCACGCCCTATCTGGTCAAGAAGCGGGTTCTGGTCTCGGGCGAGAACCTGACCCGGGCCGGCGTTGGGGCGGACCAGAGCGGCCGGCCGGCCATCGACTTCCGCTTCGATGGCGCCGGAGCCCGCCGGTTCGGTGAGGCTACGGCGTCCAATCTGGGCAAGCCCTTCGCCATCATCCTGGACGGCAAGGTGATTTCGGCCCCGACCATCCAGAGCGCGATCACGACCGGGTCGGGCCAGATCACCGGCAGCTTCTCGATCCAGGAAGCCGCCACCCTGGTCAACCTGCTGAACGGCGGCGCCCTTCCGGCGCCGCTGAACGTCGAGGAACGCCGGACGGTGACGGCCGAACTGGGCGCGGACGCCGTGGCGGCGGGCGCGCTTTCGACCGCCGTCGGATTCGCCATCATCGTGGTCTTCATGATCCTGGCCTACGGCTTCCTCTTCGGGGGCGTGTCGGTGCTGGGGCTGATCCTGAACGGGGTGCTGATCGTGGCGGCCATGTCGCTGACCCAGGCGACCCTGACCCTGCCGGGCATCGCCGGTCTGATCCTGACCTTCGCCGTGGCCGTGGATGCGAACGTGCTGATCTATGAGCGGATGCGCGACGAGGCCCGGTCGGGCCGCAGTGTGATCGCCAGCATGGACGCCGGCTTCTCCAAGGCCTGGGGCACGATCCTGGACGCAAACGTCACCACCCTGGTGGCGGCGGCGATCATGTTCGTCTTCGGCGCCGGTCCGGTGCGCGGCTTCGCCTGGACGCTGAGCATCGGCGTCTTCACCTCGGTGTTCTCGTCGGTTCTGGTGGCCCAGGTGCTGCTGGCCTACTGGCTCAAGACCGCCAAGCCCAAAAAACTGCCGATCGCGGAGTGATGGCGATGCGTGGATGGCCCTTCATCAAACTGCTGCCGCAGAAGACGAATTTCCATTTCGTCAAATACGCCCGGTTCGCCGCGGTGCTGTCGGTGGTTCTGTGCGTCGCCTCGATCGTGGCGTGCTTCGTTCCCGGCCTGAACATGGGCATCGACTTCCGGGGCGGCGCCTCGATGGAGGTGTCCAAGCCGGCCGGTCAGGCTATCGAGCTGGACCGCGTGCGTGAGGCGGTCAACAGCCTGAACCTGGGCGACGTCCAGGTGCAGGGCATCGCCCGCCGCGACAGCAATGTGGATGACGGCTCGACCGCCATCCTGCGCTTCCAGGTGCCGGAAGGCCGCGATCAGACCCAGGTGGTCAACCAGGTCGAGACCGCAATCAGCCAGACCGTGGGCGAGGTCCAGTATTCGGGCGTCAGCGTCGTCGGCTCCAAGGTCTCGGGCGAGCTGTTCACCTCGGGCCTGCTGGCCCTGGGCGTCGCCATCGGCCTGATGTTCCTCTACATCTGGTTCCGGTTCGAACCGCAGTTCGGCTTCGGCGCCGTGATCGGCCTGCTGCACGACGTGGTGCTGACGTTCGGCCTGATCGTGCTGTTCCGGCTGGAGTTCAGCCTGAACATGGTCGCCGCCATCCTGACCGTCATCGGTTATTCGATGAACGACACCGTGGTGGTGTTCGACCGTCTTCGCGAGAACCTGCGCAAGTACAAGACCATGCCGCTGGGCGAGGTGATCGACCTGTCGCTGAACGAGACCCTGTCGCGGACCATCATCACCGGCGTGACCGCCGTCATGGTGCTGGCGGCCCTGGCGATCTTCGGCGGCGAGGCCCTGTTCGGCTTCTCGATCGCCCTGATGTTCGGCATCATCATCGGCACCTATTCGTCCATCTATGTCGGCGCGCCGATCATCCTGCTGTGGGGCGTCAAGCGCGGCGCCCTGGCCGACGACGCCAAGCCGATCAAACTGGGCATGGCCAGCCGGCCCTGATCATTGCATCCTCTCCCGGAAACGGGGGAGGGCGTGATGAGGCGAAGTTTCGTGCTGGCGGCGATGCTGGTGCTTGGGCCAGGCTTGGCCGAGGCCCAGACCCATGTGGGCAAGGACGCCTATCAGGGCCTGCCGTGGTCGGTCGCGGCGCCGCAGGGGGCGTCCTGGACCCTGGTCTGCCGATTTCGGCCGGTGACGGTCTGGATCAGTCCCTATGAGCGGGACCGCTGGATGAACATCATGACGCAGGAGGGTCGAGGCGATCGCCATGGACGACTGCCCGGCGACAACGGCCGCTGCACCCTGACCAAGACCGGCGGTGAAGGATCGGTCGGCATCGCCCTGGTGAAGAATGGCGTCGCGACGGCGGCGGGCACGCGCGATCCGGCGACGCCGGCCAAGGTGACTGTGTTTTGAGCCTGATCGGGTGGCGGGCGGAGGCCGGGACCCCCGCCCGAAATCCTCAGCGCAGCGAGGCGGCGAAGCGTTGGATGCGGGTGCAGGCTTCTTCCAGCACGGCGTCAGAGGTGGCGTAGCTGATGCGGAAATAGGGCGACAGGCCGAAGGCCTCGCCCTGGACCACGGCGACGCCCTCGGCGTTCAGCAGTTCGGCTGCGAAGGTGCTGTCGCCGTCGATGACCACGCCCGATTCCGTCGTCTTGCCGATCAGGCCGGCGATGGACGGATAGACGTAGAAGGCGCCTTCGGGCGTCGCGCAGGTGATGCCGGTCGCCTGGTTCAGCATCGAGACGACCAGGTCGCGGCGCTTTTCGAAGGCGGCCTTGCGCTCGGGGATGAAGTCCTGGGTTCCGTTCAGGGCCTCGACCGCCGCCCACTGGCTTATGCTGGTGGGGTTGGAGGTGGTCTGGCTGGCCACTTTGCGCATCAGGTCAATGAGCGGCTTGGGGCCGCCCGCGTAACCAATGCGCCAGCCGGTCATGGCATAGGCCTTGGATACGCCGTTGACCGTCAGGGTGCGGTCGATCAAGTCCGGGGCGACCTGGGCGATGGTGGTGTATTCGAAGTCGCCATAGACGAGGTGCTCGTACATGTCGTCGGTCAGCACCCAGACGTGGGGATGGCGGCGAAGGACGTCGGCCAGGGCCAGCAGTTCGGCCTGGGTGTAGGCGGCGCCGGTCGGGTTGGAGGGGCTATTGAGGATCAGCCACTTGGTGCGGGGCGTGATGGCGGCCTCCAGCACCTCGGGGCGCAGTTTGAAGCCGTCCTTCTCCTCGCCGACCACGGTGACCGGCTCGCCGCCGGCCAGCAGCACCATGTCGGGGTAGGAGACCCAGTAGGGGGCGGGCACGATGACCTCGTCGCCGGGGTTCAGGGTGGCGACCAGGGCGTTGAAGATAACCGGCTTGCCGCCGGGGGCGACGTGGATCTGCGACACGTCGTAGGTCAGACCGTTCTCGCGCGCGAACTTGGCCACGATGGCCTTCTTCAGCTCGGGCATGCCGTCGGCGTCGGTGTATTTGGTTTCGCCGCGATGGATCGCGTCAATGGCGGCCTGTTTGATATTTTCGGGGGTGTCGAAGTCCGGCTCTCCGGCGCCGAGGCCGATCACGTCGCGGCCCTCCGCTTTGAGCTTCCGGGCCTGGGCGGTCACGGCGATGGTGGCCGAAGGCTTGACGCGGGCGAGGGCGGAAGATTGCAGGCTGGACATGGGTATCCCGTCGATCTTGGAAGGTTCGTGCCGGGGAAGGCGAGGTTCCTTACGCGCGGAGGCCGTTCGGGACAATCCGCCGAGGCTCGCTAATCGCCGGTCACGGTGATAAGCGGCCCGTCTGATGCGCTGGATCCTCGATTTCCTGTCCAATATGGAGGCGCGGCGCTGGCGCGCCGTGCTGGCGACCGTCGTGTTGCTTGGCGCGATGGTCGCCCTGTTCGCCGTGGGCAAGAGCCAATTGGGCCTGGACGCTGAGGCGCGGCTTGAGGCCTGGCTGGGCGGGTTCCGGCATGGGCCGTGGGGACTGCCGGCGGCGGTGATCGTGTTCACGGTCGCGGCCTTCTTCGGAGCGCCGCAGTTCATCCTGATCGCCGCCTGCGTCGTGGCCTTCGGGCCCTGGTTCGGGTTTCTGTACAGCTGGATCGCCACGGTCGGATCGGCTGCCGTCACCTACTGGATGGGGCGCGGGCCGACGGCGCGGCTGCTGGAGCGGCACGGGGGCAAGACTGTGGGACGGCTGACCCGGTTCGTAGGCAAGAACGCCTTCTACGCCAGTTTCATGATCCGCAACGTGCCCTCGGCCCCCTTTATCGTCGTCAATATGGCGTTTGGGGCGGCCCGGGCGTCCTTCCCCGGATTTCTGGCCGGGTGCGCCTTGGGCGTGCTTCCCAAAACCGCCCTGGTGGCCTTCTTCGGCGGCTCGTTCATGACGGCGGTCAGCGGGGACGGCGTCTGGACCTCGGCCATACTGGCGGGGGTGGCCCTGGTCTGGCTCGGGCTGATGCTGGGCGTTCGCGAATGGGTCAGGCGTCGCGAGGTCGCCCGCGGGGACTGATCGTGAGAAACGCGACGGCAGCATGTTTCACAGGCCGTTCGCCGCCCTCATGACGCTAACGTGAACGGCCCCAAGGGCCAAGCTTATACAGGGCTGGGGGTGAACTGGGGTCCGTCACGCGAAGGGGGTTGTATTCCCTGTTTCATACGGGCACACGAGCCAGCGGTAGGCGTGGCGAAGACGATCAGGAAGCTGTCCGGCAAGGGGATGTCGGGGCGGCGGGGCGTCGCCAGGTCAACTGCGAAACTGACGCCCTCGGTCAAAGAACAACGGTATCGATTCCCATGAGCTTTTCCCTTTTCGGCGCGATCTCCAACGACATCGCGATGGACCTGGGCACCGCCAACACCCTGATCTACATGAAGGGCAAGGGCATCGTCCTGAACGAGCCTTCGGTCGTCGCCCTGCGCAATGTCGGCGGACGCAAGATCGTCCATGCCGTGGGCATCGAGGCCAAGCAGATGCTGGGCCGCACCCCGGGCCATATGGAAGCCATCCGCCCGATGCGCGACGGCGTCATCGCCGACTTCGAAGTCGCCGAAGAGATGATCAAGCACTTCATCCGCAAGGTGCATAACCGCAAGGGCTTCGTGAACCCGAAGATCATCGTCTGCGTGCCGTCCGGCGCCACGGCGGTCGAGCGTCGCGCCATCAACGATTCCTGCCTGAACGCCTCGGCCCGCCGCGTGGGCCTGATCGACGAGCCGATGGCCGCCGCGATCGGCGCCGGCCTGCCGATCCACGAGCCGACCGGCTCGATGGTCGTCGATATCGGCGGCGGCACGACCGAGGTCGCCGTTCTGTCGCTGTCGGGCATCGTCTATTCGCGTTCGGTCCGCGTCGGCGGCGACAAGATGGACGACAGCATCATCAGCTATATGCGCCGCAACCATAATCTGCTGATCGGCGAAACGACCGCCGAACGCATCAAAAAAGACATCGGCACCGCCCGTATCCCGGCCGACGGCGAAGGCCTGTCGATCGAGGTCAAGGGTCGCGACCTGATGCAGGGCGTGCCGCGCGAGGTCCGCATCTCGGAACGCCAGGCCGCCGAAGCCCTGGCCGAGCCGGTGACCCAGATCATCGAGGCCGTGAAGGTCGCGCTGGAAGCCACCCCGCCGGAACTGGCCGCCGACATCGCCGACAAGGGCATCATGCTGACGGGCGGCGGCGCCCTGCTGCGCGGTTTGGACATCGAAATCCGCGACCACACCGGCCTGCCGGTCTCGGTCGCCGACGATCCGCTGTCCTGCGTCGCCATCGGTTGCGGCCGCGTGCTGGAGCACCCGCGCTGGATGAAGGGCGTGCTCGACTCGGCGCTGTGATTTTCCGATCCGCGGCCAGGTGAAAGCCTGGCCGCAAATCCTTTTCAGCCCTGCGTGATCGACGGTTCCATTCCGGCCCCGATTTTGCGATAGGCAGGCAGACGGCAGGGGTCTCCTGCCGATTCCAACCCCTTGTGTGGAAGGTCGCCCGTGGCGTTTCGCGACGGCCCCTTTGAGAACCTGAAGGTGCCGCTGGCCTGGACCGCCGCGGTGGTCGCCGTCGTGGGCATGATCGGGGCGGGCCTGTTGCTGGTCAGCGACCGCGCGACGCCCGAGGGGGGCTCCAGCTATGGGACGGCGCGGGGCGCGGCGGAAACGGTGACGGGCCCGGTCAGCGGGGGCCTGGCGGCGCCGGTGCGCTGGGTCGGCGCTGTGACCGACTATGTCGGCGGCTATTTCTTCGCCGTGTCCGAGAATCGCCGTCTGAAGGCCGAGCTGGCCGAACTGCAGCCGTGGCGCGACCAGGCGATCGCCCTGAAGAACGTCAATGCTCGTTACGAGGCCATGCTGGGCCTGCGAACCGAACCGGCGGTGCCGATGGCGACGGCCCGGGCTATCTCCGACGCACGCGGTCCCTTCAATCGCGCCAAGCTGATCGATATCGGGGCGTCCAAGGGCGTGCGGATCGGCAATCCCGTCATCACCGAACATGGACTGGTGGGGCGCGTCGTCGGCGTCGCCGGCGGCGTCAGCCGCGTCGTGCTGCTGACCGACGTCGCGTCACGCACGCCGGTCCTGGTCGACCGCACCGACGCCCGCGCCCTGCTGACCGGCGACGGCAGCGGCAATCCGCGACTGGAGTTCGTGCGCGGCGCCGGCTCGGTTCAGGCGGGCGACCGGATTCTGAGCTCTGGCGACAGCGGCGGCCTGCCGCGCGGCATCCCGATCGGGGTGGCGGCCAAGGGGATCGACGGCAGCTGGCGCGTCAAGCTGTTCAGCGACCGTGGGCCGGTCGACTATGTCCGGGTTCTGCTGTTCCAGGACTTTGGCCAGCTGATCGATCCGAACACCCTGAATGCACCGCCCCTGGCGGGCCTGACCACCGCTCCGCCGCCTGGCGTGGAGCAGGCGGGCGCCATCGACGACGCCAGTGCGCGCCGACAGGCGGCCGCGCAGGCCCAGGCGGAACGGGCGCGGATCGCGGCGGCGGCGCCCGCCGCGCCGTCGCCGACCCGTCCTGCTCAACCGCGACCCGCCGAGGCTCGGCCGGACACAGCTCCGCCCGCCTCCGAGAGGACGACGCCCGGGACGGAGGGCGCGACGTGAGACGGCCGGTCGCGGTCCGCGTCGTGGGCCCCCTGCAGTGGATCCTCTATCCGGCCCTGGCGGCGGTCGCAGCCACAATCGTCTTCGCTACCCCGGTCGAGCTTTTCGGCCTGACCTTGCCCGAGCCGGTGTTTCCCATGGTTCTGGCCTTCGCCTGGCCGCTGATCCGGCCGTCGATGACGGCGCCGGCGGTCCTGTTTGCTCTGGGCCTGTTTCTGGACCTGTTCTGGAATGGTCCCCTGGGTCTGTGGTCCATGTGCCTGATGGGGGTCTATGGCGTGGTCCTGCTGTCGCGAAACCTGTTGGCGGGACATGAAGGCGTGATCCGGTTCGCCTGGTACGCCGCCTGCACCCTGGGCGCCTTCCTTGTCGCCTATGTCATCGTGGCGGTCCGGGCCGCCAATCCGCCGGCGATCCTGGCCCTGGTCGCCCAGATCGCCCCGACCCTGATCCTGTTTCCGGTCGCCGACTGGATGCTGGAACGGTTCGACGACGGGGATATCCGGTTCCGATGAGCGGCGAACCCTCGATCTTCTTTTCCGACGTCAACGAGCGCCAGGGGTCGTTCCTGCGCCGGACCTTCGTGTTTGGCGGTCTGACGGCCCTGGGGATAACGGCCCTGGTGGGGCGACTGGCCCAGCTTCAGGTCGTCCAGGCCCAGGAATATGCGACCCTGTCGTCGCAGAACCAGTTCAACTTCCGCCTGGTGCCGCCGCCGCGCGGCCTGATCAAGGATCGGAACGGCGTGGTCATCGCCGGCAACCGCCCCAGTTTCCGGGTGCTTGTGATCCGCGACGAGACCAAGGATCTTGACCAGACTCTGGACCTGCTGGGCCGGTTGCTGCCCGACACCCTGGAGCGCCGTCGAGCCATCATCCGCGACGTCAACGCCTCGCCCAAGTTCAATCCGGTCCCGGTCAAGAGCGACCTGAGCTGGGAAGAGTTCGCCAAGGTCAATCTGTACGCCAATGAGCTGCCGGGCGTCATGGCCGACATGAACGACGCCCGCTACTATCCGTTCGGCGGGTCGTTCGCCCATGTCATCGGCTATGTGGCCAAGGTTTCGGATCGCGATATCAAGGCGATCCGCGACAAGGGCGAGACGCCATCGCCTCTGTTGTTTAACCCCAGTTTCCGAATCGGTCGCCAGGGTGTGGAGAAGGCGCTTGACGAGGCCCTGCGCGGCGAGCCGGGGGGCAATCGTGTCGAGGTGGACGCCCGTGGTCGGGTAGTTGCCGAAGATGTCGGTGGGTCGCGCCCCGCAGTTCCCGGACAGGAAGTGGTCCTGACTTTGGACGCCGATGTTCAGAACCGGGCCTTGGAAGTGTTCGGCGAGGAGTCCGGCGGCTGTGTGGTCATGGATGTTCGGAACGGCGACATCCTGTGCATGGTTTCGGCGCCGTCTTTCGATCCAAACCTGTTCGTCGGCGGCATTCCCTCCAACGTTTACAGCGCGCTCCGTGACTATGAGCGGAAACCCCTTCTCGACAAGGCTATCGGCGGGGTTTTCCACCCTGGTTCGACGTTCAAGCTGACGACCTCGCTCGCCCTACTGGAGGCGGGGGTCGATCCCGAGGAACGCGTGGTTTGCACAGGGGGATATCGCTTCGGGGCGAGAACCTTCCGTTGCTGGAAGCCCGGCGGCCATGGGCCGACGAATATGCACGACGCGATCAAGACGTCATGCGACGTCTATTTCTACCACATGTGCAATCGTGCCGGAGTGGACAAGATCCAGGAAGTCGCCAAGAAGATCGGCTTCATGCAGACCTATGACATCGGGGTTGGAAATCAGAAGGCCGGGTCTGTTCCGAGCAGGGCGTGGAAAGCGGACTATAACAAGAATAATCCAAACCCGGATTCTCGCACATGGTACCCGGGCGAGACCTTGTCGGTGGCGATCGGGCAGGGGGATGTGAACGTCACAGCCTTACAGCTCGCTGTGACCACGGCTCGTTTCGCCAACGCACGCAAAGCCATCATGCCACGGTTGATCAAGTCAGTAGGCGGGGTGGATCAACCCAGTGGCGCGGCAGTTCCGGACTTGCCCTTCTCTCAGGAGCACCTCGAGATCGTGCGTCAGGGCATGGTCGCGGTGGCCAATGATGTCGGCGGCGGGGCCTATCGCCAAAGTCAGTTGGGGCTGGGCGACATTACAATGGCTGGAAAGACAGGCACGGCGCAGGTGCGGAACTACGGATCCGGTTCACGCAAGAGCGCTGATGTTGGCTGGGCTCTTAAGGACCACAACCTGTTTGTCGCTTTCGCACCAGTCGATGAGCCGCGATACGCCATCGCAGTCATTATCGAACATGGTGGTCTGGCTGGATCGACCGCAGCCGCACCGCGCGCTCGCGAAATAATGCGGACGGTCTTGCTCAAGGATCCGGATATGGTGACGCGCATGACGCGTCCCCCGCCGCCGGAGCCTACGGCGTCTGAGGAAACTGCGGAGTTGGAAGGCGTGGCGCCCCCAGAACCGGACGTCGTAGCCGTCGCCCCGTCGCCTCGCACGACATCCAATCCGACGCCCTCGGCCGAAGGTCCGCGCCCCTATCTGTCTGAGCCGCGCTGATGACCGCTTCCGCCCTGTCCCGTCCCGGCGAGCGCGAGCGCGTTTCGACCAAGATCAGCCAGATCGACTGGCGCCTGCTGCTGCTCATCTGCGCCGTCGGCGGGGCAGGGGCGATGATGCTTTATTCCGTCGGCGGGGGATCCTGGTCGCCCTGGGCGGCGAAGCACCTGATCCGGTTCGGCATATGTTTGGCGCTGATGCTGGGCCTGTCTATGATCAACATCAGGTACTGGTTCGGCCTGGCCTATCCCATCTACGGCGTGGCCCTGTTTCTGCTGGCCCTGGTTGAGACTCCGCTGGGCTATACCGCCTTGGGCGCCACCCGCTGGCTGGACCTGGGCTTCACCCGCATTCAGCCGTCCGAAATCATGAAGATCGGCGTCGTTCTGGCCCTGGCGCGCTGGTATCATGGCGCTTCGGCCAAAGAGGCGAGCTTCCATTGGAAACTGATCGTCCCCATCGGCATCATCGGTCTGCCGTTCATACTGGTCGCCCACCAACCTGACCTGGGTTCGGCCATGCTGATCGGCCTGACCGGCGCAGCCATCATGTTCATGGCGGGTCTGAACTGGAAGATCATCGCGGCGGTCGCCGCCGTCGCCATAGTCGCCGTGCCGCCCTATGTCATGTTCGGCATGCACGATTATCAGCGGCACCGGGTGCTGACCTTCCTGAATCCTGAGGCCGATATGGCCAACAAGGGATATCAGATCGTGCAGTCGAAGATCGCCATGGGATCCGGCGGCCTGCTCGGCAAAGGCTTCGGCCTAGGCAGTCAGAGCCAACTGGAGTTCCTGCCCGAACGGCACACCGACTTCATCTTCGCCGCCTTTGCGGAGGAGTTCGGCTTCGTCGGCACCTTCTTCTTGCTCAGCGCCTATGCGGCGATCATATTGATTTCACTCCGAATAGCCTCGCTATCGCACAGTCATTTCGGACGATTGGCCGCTTCGGGCGTCATCGCCACCTTCGCCATGTATGTGCTGATCAATGGGGCGATGGTCATGGGGCTGGCGCCGGTCGTCGGGGTGCCGATGCCGCTGCTGTCGAATGGCGGCACGGTCATGCTGACGGTGATGATCGGTTTCGGCCTGGTGATGGCGACGCGTGTGCACCGTTACGCCGAACTGCCCAAGGGCCACGGCCTGATCTGATGTCGGGCGCGCCGTTTCCAGCGGGACAGCCGGGCGGTCGTCGCCACGGCGATGGCATTCCGCCGCCGGATCAATATTTTCAATTCGGGGCAAACCATGAATGAAGCGGAACTGGCCTCGCCGGAACTGGTCTGGGACATCCAGGCGGAATTGGGCGAGGGGCCCGTATGGGACGCTGAGCGCAAGGCGGTGTGGTTCGTCGACATCAAGGGTCGAAAGCTGCACCGCTACACCCCCGCGAGCGGCGACAAGGCCTCATGGGACACGCCAGACCAGACCGGGTTCGCCCTGCCGGCCGAGGACGGCTCGCTGGTCTGCGGCGTCCGCGGCGGCCTGCATCGGTTCGACCCGGAAACGGGCGTCTTCACCCTGATCCAGCCGGTCGAGGCGGACCGGCCGCAGAACCGGCTGAACGACGGCTTTGTCGCGCCCGACGGGTCGCTGTGGTTTGGGTCGATGGACGACAGCGAACAGGTCCAGACCGGCGCCCTCTATCGCTGGTTCCAGGGCGAATTGACCCGGCATGACGACGGATACGGCGTCACCAATGGTCCGTGCCTGAGCCCTGACGGGCGGACCCTGTATCACCACGACACCCTGGCCAAGACGGTCCTGGCCTTCGACCATGCGGACGGGGTTCTGTCGAACCGCCGGGTATTCGCCGTGACCGAGGACGGTTACGCCGACGGACCGAGCATGGACGCCGCCGGGGTCCTGCACGTCGGCCTGTTCAACGGCTGGGGCGTGGCCAAGTTTTCGCCGGATGGCCAGCGAGTCGGCAAGATCGAGGTTCCTGTCCAGACGGTGACCAAGGCGGCCTTCGGCGGCGAGGATCTACGCGACCTCTATCTGACCACGGCGTGGTTGGGGAACGCCGACAAGCGCGGCGAGCAGCCGACCCTGGGCGGGCTTTACCGCGTGCGGGTCGAGACGCCGGGGCTGGCGCAGAACAAGATCAAGCTGTGAGCCTGCTGACGCTGACAGCAGGGGACTGGCGCGCGACGATGGCGCCGGACCAAGGTGGTGCGATCCTGAGCCTGGACTGGCGGCGACAGCCCGTCTTCCGGCCCACGCCCGAAGGGGCGACCGACATGCTGCTGATGGCCTGTTTTCCCCTGGTTCCCTACGCCAATAGGATCGCCGACGCGCGGTTCGAATTCGAGGGGCGGGACGTGCGCCTGACGGCGCAGGATCGGTTCGCGCCCCATGCCCTGCACGGCGACGGCTGGCTGAACCCCTGGACGGTCGAGGCGGTCTCCGACGACAGCGTGGAGATGAGCCTTGAACGGTCCGGTGACGTCGATGCGAACGGCGGTGGCTGGCCCTGGCCGTGGCGGGCGCGGCAGACGGTTCGGCTAACCGATCAGGGGATGGAGGTCGTCCTCTTGGTGACCAATACCGGCGATGCGGTGATGCCGGCGGGGCTGGGTCTGCACCCCTATTTCCACAAGTTCGCCGACAGTCGTCTCAGCCTGTCGGCGACGGGGGTGTGGCTGACCGATGCGCGCGAAATCCCTGAGCGGCTGGCGACGCCCGATGCCGTGGTCGATTGGCGCGACGGACTGGCCCTGGCCGAGGCCCCCTTCGTCGATCACGCCTATGCCGGTTGGGACGGGAAGGCGGTCATGGAAGGCGGCGGGCGGCGCGTGACCCTGCGCGGCGGGGCCGGCGCAGGCTGGGCGCAAGTCTATGCGCCCGTCGACGCGGATTATTTCTGCGTCGAGCCGGTGACGCATCGGCCGGATGTGCTGAATGCGCCGGCAGGGGAGCAGGGCGGTCTGGCGCGACTGCTGCCGGACGAAAGCCTGAGCCTGGTCATGACCGTGACGGCCGAAAACTTCTAGCGGAGATGACGCGTCGTCTCGGCGACGACGCGCCGAACTCAGCGCGCGGGGACGGCCTTGGTCCAGGCCGCGACAAAAGCGGCGGCGTTGGCACCGACCTGGTCAGGTGATTGGCCAGGCTTGAACACCGCCGAACCAATGCCGAATCCTGAGGCTCCGGCTGCCAGCCATTCGCCCATGCTGTCGGGATCGACGCCACCGACCGGGTAGACGCGGGTGGCTGCGGGCAGGACAGCGCGAACCGCCTTTAACCCCTTGGTTCCCGCGATCTCGGCCGGGAACAGTTTCAGGGCGTCGGCGCCGGCGTCCAGGGCGGCGAAGGCCTCGGACGGGGTGAAGAAGCCGGGCAGGGACAGCAGGCCCAGCGCCTTCGTCTCGCGGATGACGTCGGTGTTGGTGTTGGGCGAGATGATCAGCTGGCCGCCGGCCTGGGCGACTTCGCTGGCGGCGGCGACGGTCAGGACCGTGCCGGCGCCGACCAGAGCGCGGCCGTCCAGGGCCGCGCGCAGACGGCGGATGCTCTCCAGCGGCTCCGGCGAGTTCAGCGGAACTTCCAGGCAGCGGAAGCCGGCAGCGACGATGGCTTCGCCGACGGCGACGGCCTCGTCGGGCTTAAGGCCACGCAGGATGGCGATCAGCGGCAGGGCGTCCAGGCTTTCGACGGTGGGGGAGATCATCGGGATACAGCCTCGTGAATACGCCACAGGCCCAGGGCCGTGGCGGCGGCGCCGTCCGCAATGCGGACGTCTTGGAAATCGGCCTGCGCCAGAGCGGAGGCGTAGCGGCGACACAGGGGATCGGCGCCGATCAGGATGATCGGACGGTTGCGTGCGTCGACCTGGGCGGCGATCTCGGCCCCGATCAGCAGACCGGACAGATAGTCGGCGGCGGCCGCGGCCGAAAGCCGCCCGGCGAGACTTTCGACCCGGACGGAGAACAGGTTGGCGGTCACGGCCGGGTCGTGCAGCGCGCGCGTCACGCCGGCGGCGAAGGCGTCATCGTCCACCCCCGGATCGCCCATGCCGCCGCCCAGGATCGTGCCCTTGCGGATCGCGGCGAACAGCTCGCCGGTCATGAAGGTGCGAAAATCGGTGATCCTCCCTTGGGCGGTGCGGATCCATTTGCTGTGGGTGCCGGGGCCCACCACCACGGCGTCGTCCTCGAGGTCGAGGCCCAGGACCTGGGTCTCCTCGCCGCGCATCACGTCCTGAAGGCGTTCGTTTTCGAAGGCCGCGACACCGGGCACGAGGCGGACCAGGGGCGCGTCATCCGGCGAGGCGACGGCGCCGGCCAGGTCCGCGACGCCGGCGGGGCAGGGCAGATAGGCCATTTCGCGCCACCGGCCGCGCGCGCCGGCCATGCCGCTGACCAGCACGGGCAGGCCTTCGCTCAACCAGTCGCCGGCCACATCCCGGAGGACGTCGTGGAACTGGTCCGGCGTCAGGCCGCCCGCGCCGCGCGGGTCCGAACGATTGTCCAGAACCCGGCCGCCTTCGGCGATCCGCATGGCGCGCAGATTGCTGGTGCCCCAGTCGATCCCGATCAGGCCTGTCGTCACGCTCACCCTACCACCAGATCGAATAGACCAGGATCAGGAAGCAGACGACGCCGACGGCGGCCAGGTTGAACCCCAGCGACGTCTTGTAGCTGATCTGGTCCAGCTTGATCTTCATGGCGTCCGGCTTGGCTGGGACCAGCAGGGAGACGATGACGGCTGCGATCAGGGAGACGACGAAGACGACGCCGACCCGGTTCATGAAGGGGAAGATGAACTGACCGGTTTCCTGCAGCCACCAGAAGATGGCCGACAGCACCACCGAGCCGATGGCGGCGGTCAGGGCGCCGGCTTCCGACGCGCGCTTCCAGAACAGGCCCAGCATGAAGATGACCACGATGCCCGGCGTGAAGAAGCCCGTGAACTCCTGGATGAACTGGAAGGCCTGATCGAAGCCGCCCAGGAGGGGGCGGGCGGTCAGGATGCCGATGACCACGGCGACCACGGCGGCGATGCGGCCGACCGTGACCAGCTGATGCTCGGGCACGTCCTTCTTGATCTTGGCGTAGAGGTCCAGGGTGAAGATCGTCGAGATCGAGTTCACCTTGGACGCCAGCGAGGCGATGATGGCGGCGATCAGGGCGGCGAAGACCAGGCCCTTCAGACCGACCGGCAGCAGGTTCATCATCGACGGATAGGCTTGGTCCGGCGCCGACAGGTTCGGCGCCAGGATCAGCGCAGCCATGCCGGGCAGGACCACGATCACCGGCATCAGCAGCTTCAGATAGGCGGCGAAGGCGATGCCCTTCTGGGCTTCCGGCAGCGACTTGGCGGCCAGGGCGCGCTGGATGATGTACTGGTTGAAGCCCCAGTAGCTGATGTTCATGACCCACAGCCCGCCCAGCAGAACGGCGATGCCCGGCAGTTCCTGATAGTGGGGGCTGTCCTTGGACAGGATCATGTCGAACTTGTCCGGGAACTCGGTCAGCAGGGTGTGGAAGCCGGCCAGGGCGCCGCCGGCGCCGCCGATGGTCGACAGGGCGATAAAGCCGATGATCAGGCCGCCGCAGACCAGCAGGGCCACCTGGACGATGTCGGTCAGGGCCACGGCCTTCAGACCGCCCCACAGCTGATAGGCCAGGGCGAAGACGCCGATGGCGACGATGGCGTAGTCCTGGTTGAAGCCGGTGACGGTGTGGACGGCGATGGCGCCCAGCCACAGGATCGAGGTCACATTCACGAAGACGTAGAGCAGCAGCCAGAAGACGGCCATGACGTTGCGGATCGTCGGTCCGTACCGTTGCTGCAGGAACTGCGGCATGGTGACGATGTCGTTGCGCAGGAAGATCGGCAGGAAGAACTTGCCGACGATCAGCAGGGTCAGGGCCGCCATCCATTCGTAGGAGGCGATGCCCAGGCCGATCACATAGCCCGAGCCGCTCATGCCGATGATCTGTTCGGCCGAGATGTTGGCCGCGATCAGCGAAGCGCCGATGGCCCACCAGGGCAGGCTCTTGGACGCCATGAAATAGTCGGTGGAGGTCTTCTGCTCGCCGGCCTTGCTGCGAGAGACCCACTGGGCCAGGCCGAAGATGAAGACGGCGTAGATCGCCAGGATGGCGAGATCGATGCCCGCGAGCGTCATGTGCATTTCCCCACTACGGCCCTTTGGTCGGGCTTCCGGCGAAGCCTAAGGGAGCCGCGGGCGAGCCGCAACGATTTTTTATATATGCGTAAACATTTTACCCGCGACAATGCCATGTCGACACCTTAAGCAGGCTTCATCCGATAGGAGCCACGGTAGCCTACATATCTCCCGACAGGATTCCCATGACCGACCAAGATCCGACCGACGATCGCAAATACCGCGCTCCGGCGCTCGAGAAGGGTCTGGACGTACTCGAACTGTTGTCGGCCCAGGGCGAACCGATGACGCCGTCGCAGATGTCGGTCACGCTGGGCCGATCCGTCAGCGAGCTGTTTCGGATGATTCAGGTGCTTGAATTTCGCGGCTATATCGAACAGTCGCCCGACGGCTATCGGCTAACCAACCGGCTGTTCACCCTGGGCATGACTCAGGCGCCCATTAAATCCCTGATCGATGTCGCCATGCCGGCCATGCGGGACTTGGCGTCTACAACGCGGCAATCCTGCCACCTCGTGGTGCCGTCTGGCGACCAGATCGTGGTTATCGCCCGCATCGAAAGTCCAGGCGACCTCGGTTATTCAGTCCGGATCGGCTATCGCCGTAGTATTCTCGACGCGACCTCCGGGCTGATGTTCTATTCCCGCGCCAACGATCGCGCGCGCCAAGATCTGCACGATCGTCTCGTCGCCCTGCACGGGGAGTCGGCGGTTGACGAGTTCGCGGAACGGGCAGCCGCGATGACACGAGGCGCGCACGTCGAGCGGGCCAGCGACTTCGTCGTCGGCGTGACCGATCTGGTCGCCCCTATCATGGGCTCGGACGGCGTCATCGCGACGCTTATCACGCCCTTTATCGAGCAGACGCCCTCGGCGCGTAGCAAGGCGGAAGCGGCGATGCTGCTGGTGCGGACGGCCGCCGCGATTTCTGACCAGATGAGCGCCGTTTCACAGGCCTGAGGTCAGAAGCAGTCCACCGTTGACATGGGCATTGGCGCTTGCCATTTTCGTAGACGGCAACGGTTTCATTTGTAAAAGATTACAAGCCGCCGATTAACGGCGGGCGTCGAGGAGGCGCGCTCAACATCATGGCCGCCATCTATTCCGATCTGAAGGACAAGACCGTCATCGTCACCGGGGGCGCCGGCGGCATAGGCGAAGCCATAGCACGCGCCTTCCACGCTCAGGGCGCCCGGGTTGGTGTTCTCGACCGCGACGCCACGCGTGGCGCCCGGCTTCAGGATGAACTGGGGCAGGGCGCGTTGTTCGTCGCGTGCGACCTGACCGACATTCCGGCGTTGAAAACCGCAGTCGCCGAGATTCGGGCGGCGTTCGGCCCGATCGACATCCTGGTCAACAACGCCGCCCATGACGAACGTCATGCGACCCTGGACGTTACCGAGGAATACTGGGACGGCCGGATGGCCGTGAACCTGAAACACCAGTTCTTCGCCGCCCAGGCGGTGCTTCCCGACATGAAGGCGAGCGGCAAGGGCGCCATCGTCAATCTGGGCTCGACGTCCTGGATCATCGGTCAGGGCGGAATGCCGGCCTATACGGCGTGCAAGTCCGCCGTCATCGGCCTGACCCGTTCGCTCGCTCGCGACTTCGGCCCCTTCGGCGTTCGGGTGAACGCCGTGGCGCCCGGCTGGATCATGACCGAACGCCAGCTGGAGCTGTGGGTCACGCCGGAGACCGAAAAGGAAATCTACGCCAACCAGTGCCTCAAGCGCCGCCTCGTGCCGGACGACATCGCCAAGGTGGTCGTCTTCATGTGTTCGGACGAGGCGGGGGCGATCACCAACCAACACTATGTCGTCGATGGCGGCTGGACCTGAAATGACTGATACCTCGAAGCCCAAGAAGACGCTCCGCAGCCGCGCCTGGTTCGACAATCCGGAAAACCCGGACATGACGGCGCTCTATCTGGAGCGCTATCTGAACTACGGCCTGACGCGCAAAGAGCTTCAGTCGGACAAGCCGATCATCGGCATCGCCCAGACCGGCTCGGACCTGTCGCCGTGCAATCGTCACCACCTGGTGCTGGCCGAGCGCGTCCGCGAGGGCATCCGCGAAGCCGGCGGCATCGCCATGGAGTTCCCGGTCCATCCGATCCAGGAAACCGGCAAGCGCCCGACCGCCGGTTTGGACCGCAACCTGGCCTATCTCGGTCTCGTCGAGAGCCTGTACGGCTATCCGCTGGACGGGGTGGTCCTGACCATCGGCTGCGACAAAACTACGCCCGCCTGCCTGATGGCGGCGGCGACGGTGGATATTCCCGCAATCGCCCTGTCGGTCGGACCGATGCTGAACGGCTGGCACAAGGGCGAGCGCACCGGGTCGGGCACGATCATCTGGAAGGCGCGTCAGATGATGGCGGCCGGCGAGATCGACTATGACGGATTCATCGAACTGGTGGCGTCGTCGGCCCCTTCGGTCGGCTACTGCAACACCATGGGCACGGCGACGACGATGAATTCGCTGGCCGAGGCCCTGGGCATGTCGCTGCCCGGCTCGGCCGCCATTCCTGCCCCCTATCGCGAGCGAGCCCAGGTCGCCTATGAGACCGGGCTGCGGATCGTCGAGATGGTGCGCGAAGACCTGAAGCCGTCCGACATCCTGACGAAGGAGGCCTTCCACAACGCCATTGTCGTCAATTCGGCCATCGGCGGTTCCACCAATGCGCCTATCCACCTGACGGCCCTGGCCCGCCACGCCCATGTCGACCTGCCGCTGCAGGACTGGCAGACCGAGGGGCTTCATGTGCCGTTGCTGGTCAATCTGCAGCCTGCCGGCGACTATCTGGGTGAGGACTATTTCCACGCGGGCGGCGTGCCGGCGGTGGTCTCGGAACTGATGAAACAGGGGCTGATCCGCGAAAGCGCCCTGACCGTCACAGGCAAGTCGATCGGCGACAACTGTCGCGCCGCCGAGATCATTCTGCCGGACGTGATCAAGACCTTCGACGCCCCGATGAAGACCGACGCCGGTTTCGTCGTCTTCACCGGCAATCTGTTCAACTCGGCCATCATGAAGCTGAGCGTGATCTCGCCCGAGTTCCGCGAACGCTATCTGTCCAACCCCGACGACCTGAACGCCTTCGAAGGCCCGGCCGTCGTGTTCGACGGGCCTGAGGACTATCACCACCGGATCGACGACGAGAGCCTGGGCATCACCGAACAGACCCTGCTGTTCATGCGCGGCGCCGGCCCCATCGGCTATCCCGGCGCGGCCGAAGTCGTGAACATGCGGCCGCCGTCCTACCTGATCAAGAAGGGCGTCAGCGCCCTGGCCTGTATCGGCGACGGACGCCAGTCGGGCACCTCGGGCTCGCCGTCGATCCTGAACGCCTCGCCCGAGGCAGCGGCGGGCGGGAACATCGCCCTGCTGAAGACCGGCGACCGAGTGCGGATCGACCTGAACACCGGGCGCGCTGACATCCTGATTTCGGACAAGGAACTGGCCGAGCGCCGCAAGGCGTTTGAGGCTGCGGGCGGTTACAAATATCCGGTCTCCCAGACCCCGTGGCAGGAGATGCAACGCGACGTGGTCGGTCAGTTGGAGACAGGGGCCGTGCTTGAGCCCGCCGTCAAATATCACCGCATTGTCGACAGGTTCGGCCTGCCGCGCGACAATCACTAAAGGTCGCCGCGAGACCTGCCGGTCTTGCGGCGATGGCTATCCAAGCAAAAAGCCCCGGTCCCGTCTGACGGCGCCGGGGCTTTTCTGATTGGATCGGGTGTCAGGTCCTGGGCGCGCGGGTCTTGTCGGAGGAGCTGCGCGCCAGTTCCCGATTGAGCCACAGGGCGACCAGGGTGCAGATCGCGCCGGACAGCAGATAGGCGCCGGCGGCGATCAGGCCGAACTGGCTGGAGATCCACAGGGCGACCAGGGGCGCGAAACCGGCGCCGAACAGCCAGGCCAGATCCGAGGTCAGGGCCGATGAGGTGTAGCGGTTTGCCAGAGAGAAGCTGGAGGCCACCGGCCCGGAAGCCTGACCAAACGACAGGCCCAGCAGGATAAAGCCCGAGATCATGAAGACCAATTCGCCGGTGGCGCCGCCGTTCAGCAATTGCGGAGCGAAGCCCGAGAAGGCGGCGATGCCGGCGGCGGTAACCGCCAGCAGAGTCCGTCGGCCATAACGGTCCGCCAGCAGGCCCGACGCCAGGATGGCCAGGAGGCCGAAGACGGCGCCGACCATTTCGATCAGCAGGAAGCGGACCGGCGTTTCCTGGGTGAACAGGAAGACCCAGGACAGGGGGAAGACCGTGACCATGTGGAACATGGCGAAGCTGGCGAGGGGCGCGAAGGCGCCGATGGCGATCCGCGGACCCTCTGCCTTGATGGCGGTCTGGACGGGAGTGGGTTGCAGTTCGCGGGTTTCGAACAGGTTCTGGAAGCTGGGCGTCACAACGATGCGGAGACGGGCGAACAGGGCCACGACGTTGATCGCAAAGGCCACGAAGAAGGGGTAGCGCCATCCCCAATCCAGGAAGTCAGCCGCCGACAGGGTGTTCAGGAAGAAGGCGAACAGGGCGGAGGCGACGATCAGACCGATAGGCGCGCCCAACTGCGGGATCATGGCGTACCAACCGCGACGGTTCTCGGGCGCGTTCAACGCCAGCAGCGAGGCCAGTCCGTCCCAGGCGCCGCCGAGGGCGACGCCCTGACCGATGCGGAAGAGCGCCAGAAGCACGGCGGCGGCGATCCCGATCGTCTCATAGCCAGGCAGGAAGGCGACTGCGACAGTCGAGGTGCCCAGCAGGAACAGGGCGATGGTCAGTTTGGCGCCGCGACCGAACCTCTGGTCGATGGCGATGAACAGAGCCGTGCCCAGCGGACGAGCCAGGAAGGCCAGGGCGAAGACGCCGAAGGAGAGCAGGGTGCCGCCGATCGGCCCGGCGAAGGGGAAGATCAATTGCGGGAAAACGACTACGGATGCGATGGCGTAGACGAAGAAGTCGAAGAACTCGGAGGTGCGGCCAATGATCACGCCGATGGCGATCTCGCCGGCGTCCACCTTGCCATGATGGGCGTGGAGGGCCGTGGCGTCGCGTTCCAGCGACTCTGACGAAGGGGTCGTCGAGGCGGACATGGGCTGGGATCGCTCCGTGATGCTGAGAGAATTTGAGGCTACGGCGGTAATGCCGCATTATGACCGCGCGCCCTTTGCGATGAAAGTCGCTGCAAGAGGATAGGACAGATTGTCCAATGTCGTTCCTAATCGAAGCTGACTATCCGGCGCAATTCGAACGCCCATCGTCGCGACTCCTCCCCCTTGTCCGACGTTTTCCGATTGGAGCTCCCTTGCGCCGTCTGCGCCTACTCCTGCTCGTGCCCATGGTGGCGCTTCTGTCGGCCTGTAATCTGGTCGTCCTGAAACCCGCAGGCGATGTCGCCCAGCAGCAGGGCGACCTGCTGATGGTCTCGACCCTGCTGATGCTGATCATCATCATTCCAGTGATGGCGCTGATCGTCTTCTTCGCCTGGAAGTACCGGGCGTCGAACACAGAGGCGGAATATCACCCGGACTGGGACCACTCGACCCATCTGGAAGTGGTGATCTGGGCCGCGCCGCTGCTGATCATCATCTGCCTGGGCGCCCTGACCTGGGCCGGGACCCACCTGTTGGACCCCTATCGTCCGATCGACCGGATCAAGCCCGGCCAGCCCGTCGCCGAGGGTGTCGAGCCGTTGCAGGTCAATGTGGTCGCGCTCGACTGGAAATGGATGTTCATCTATCCGCAGTACGGCGTCGCCACGGTGAATGAACTGGCCGCGCCCGTGGATCGCCCGATCCGCTTCCACATCACCTCGTCCTCGGTGATGAACAGCTTCTACATCCCCGCCCTGGCAGGCCAGATCTACGCCATGCCCGGCATGGAGACGAAGCTGCACGCCGTCATCAACCGTCCGGGCGAATACCAGGGCCTGTCGGCCAACTATTCCGGCGACGGCTTCTCGAACATGCGGTTCAAGTTCCACGGCCTGGACCAGGCGGGCTTCGACGGCTGGATCGCCGGCGTTCGCCAAAATGGCCAGCCGCTGGATCGCGAGCGCTACCTCGAGCTGGAAAAGCCCAGTGAGAAGGTGCCCGTCATGCGCTTCTCCACCGTCGATGGCGGTCTGTGGGACGCCATCCTCAACATGTGCGTCGAGCCGGGCAAGATGTGCATGGGCGAGATGATGGAGATCGATCGCAAGGGGGGGCTGACCATGGCCTCGATCCGCAACACCATGCCGCTGGTCTATGACAAGTACGCCGGTCGCGGGAAGAACGCCGCCATCTTCGGCTCGAACGACAGCTATGTCATGACCATCTGCACGCCGCTTCAGGCCGAGGCTGCGGCCGCCGACCGGATCCGTCGCGCGGAACTGGACATGGTCAGCGCCCCGGTCAGCCTGGCGCCGCTTACAGGGCAGGGCCTGCCAATGGCGTCGCTTTCCACCTCACAACAATCGACGGGGGCGGTTTCGACCGACGTCCGTTCCTCCCCCAACGCCTGAGCGAACACAGTCGATGAACGCTGACACTCTTATCCCCCTTATTTTCGGGCGGCTGACGCCCGAGGCCTTGCCCCTGCATGAGCCGATCCTGGTCGTGACCATGATCGTGGTCGCGATGGGCGGCCTGGCCCTGTTCGGCGCCCTGACCTATTTCAAGCTCTGGGGCTATCTCTGGAAAGAGTGGTTCACGACCGTGGACCACAAGAAGATCGGGATCATGTACATGATCCTGGGGCTGATCATGTTCTGCCGCGGCTTCGCCGACGCCATCATGATGCGTCTTCAGCAGGCCATGGCCTTCGGCGGGTCCGAGGGCTATCTGAACGCCCACCACTATGATCAGGTCTTCACCGCCCACGGCGTGATCATGATCTTCTTCGTGGCCATGCCCATGGTCACGGGCATCATGAACTATGCCGTGCCGCTGCAGATTGGCGCGCGCGACGTGTCCTTCCCGTTCCTGAACAATTTCAGCTTCTGGATGACCACGGCCGGCGCCATTATCATCATGGCCTCGCTGTTCGTGGGCGAGTTCGCGCGCACCGGCTGGCTGGCCTATCCGCCGCTGTCGGGCATCGGCTACAGCCCGGGCGTCGGGGTCGACTACTACATCTGGGGCCTGCAGATCGCGGGTGTCGGCACGACCCTGTCCGGGATCAATCTGATCGCGACCATTGTGAAGATGCGCGCGCCGGGCATGGGCATGATGAAGATGCCGATCTTCACCTGGACCTCGCTGTGCACCAACGTCCTGATCGTGGCGTCCTTCCCGGTCCTTACCGCTGTGCTGGCCCTGCTGACGCTGGACCGTTACGTCGGCACCAACTTCTTCACGAACGACTTCGGCGGCAACCCGATGATGTACGTGAACCTGATCTGGATCTGGGGTCACCCGGAGGTCTACATCCTCATCCTGCCGCTGTTCGGCGTCTTCTCCGAGATCGCCTCGACCTTCTCGGGCAAGAATCTGTTCGGCTATACCTCGATGGTCTACGCCACGGTCGTCATTACGATCCTGTCGTACCTGGTGTGGTTGCACCACTTCTTCACCATGGGCTCGGGCGCCTCGGTGAACTCCTTCTTCGGCATCACGACGATGATCATCTCGATCCCGACGGGCGCGAAGATCTTCAACTGGCTGTTCACGATGTACCGGGGCCGCATCCGGTTCGAACTGCCGATGATGTGGCTGGTCGCCTTCATGCTGACCTTCGTCATCGGCGGCATGACCGGCGTGCTTCTGGCGGTGCCGCCGGCGGACTTCGTGCTGCACAACTCGCTGTTCCTGATCGCCCACTTCCACAATGTCATCATCGGCGGCGTGCTGTTCGGCCTGTTCGCGGCCATCAACTTCTGGTGGCCCAAGGCCTTCGGCTTCAAGCTGGACAAGTTCTGGGGGCTGGTCAGCTTCTGGTGCTGGGTGCCCGGCTTCTGGCTGGCCTTCGCCCCGCTCTATGTCCTCGGCCTGATGGGCGTGACGCGTCGGATGCGCGTGTTCGACGATCCTTCGCTGCAGATCTGGTTCGTGATCGCGGCCATCGGCGCCGGCGTCATCGCGCTCGGCATCGCCGCCATGTTCATCCAGTTCGCCGTCTCGATCATCAACCGCGACAAGCTGCGCGACGTGACGGGCGACCCCTGGGGCGGCCGCACCCTGGAGTGGGCGACCTCTTCGCCCCCGCCGGCCTATAACTTCGCCTCCACGCCGGTCATCCACGACTCCGACGCCTGGTGGGATATGAAGAAGAAGGGCTATCAGCGTCCGCTGTCCGGCTACCGCGCCATCCACATGCCCTCGAACACGGGCACGGGCGTCATCCTGTCCGGTCTGTGCCTGGTGATGGGCCTGGCTCTGGTCTGGTACATCTGGTGGCTGGCGGCCCTCAGCTTCCTGGCCGTGCTGGCGGTCTCGATCGCCCATACCTTCAACTACAAGCGCGACTACTACATCCCTGAGGATGAGGTTCGCGCGACCGAAGAGGCGCGTACGCGCGCCCTGGCCGGAACGGAGGCCTGATCCATGAGCGCGACCGCGACTGCGACTGAGATCGACCCGAACGTCTTCCACCTGGAAGAGGAGCCGCATCACGAGGAAGGCTCCAGCACCATGCTGGGCTTCTGGCTCTATCTGATGAGCGACTGCCTCATCTTCGCGATGCTGTTCGCCGTGTTCGGCGTCCTGGGCGGTAACTACGCCGCCGGGCCGGGGCCAAAAGAGCTGTTCGACCTGGAGCTGGTGGCGATCAACACCGCCATGCTGCTGTTCTCGTCGATCACATATGGCTTCGCCATGCTGGCGATGGACCAGAACAAAAAGACACAGACTCTGGTCTGGCTGGCTGTCACCGGCCTATTCGGCCTAGCCTTCCTGGGGATCGAACTCTACGAGTTCGCGCACCTGATCCATGAAGGCGCGACGCCGCAACGCAGCGCCTTCCTGTCGGCCTTTTTCACCCTGGTCGGCACCCACGGCCTGCACGTGACCTTCGGCATCATCTGGCTGGTGACGCTGATGGTTCAGGTCAGCTGGAAGGGTCTGATCCCCGCCAACAAGCGCCGCCTGATGTGCCTTTCGATGTTCTGGCACTTCCTTGACGTCATCTGGATCGGCGTCTTCACCTTCGTCTATCTGCTGGGCATGGTTCGATGAGCGCCGACAAGAACGACCACTCGCCGGAGTCCCACGACACCGACCATCTGGGCCACGAGGGGCATAACCACGGCTCCTTCAAGAGCTATATGATCGGCTTCGTGCTGTCGGTGATCCTGACGGCCATCCCGTTCTGGCTGGTCATGACCGGGGTCCTGCCGACCCAGGCCACCGCCCTGATCGTCATGGGCTTCGCCGTGGTGCAGATCGTGGTCCACATGATCTACTTCCTGCACATGAACACGAAATCCGAGGGCGGCTGGACCATGCTGGCCCTGATCTTCACCATCATCGTCGTGGTCATTGCCCTGTCGGGTTCGCTGTGGGTCATGTACCACCTGAACACCAACATGATGCCGACGCATGAAATGAGCGGGATGGGCTCCTGAGGGGCAGACCAAGGAGGTCGTGATCAAAGGCGACAGCCATAACGCGCCGCGTCGAAATCTGACCCCTGTCTGGGCTGGAGTCGGCGCGGTCTTGTTGTTTCTGAGCTTCGTGGCTCTGGGCGGCTGGCAGGTCCAGCGGTTGGCCTGGAAGAACGAACTTATCGCGCAGGTCGAGGCTCGCGTTCACGCCCCACCTGTCGACGCGCCCGGACCTGAGTCTTGGGCCAGCTTGTCTCGCGAAGATGACCAGTACCGGCGCGTTACGATGCGGGGCGTCTTCCAGCACGACCACGAGGTCCTGGTTCAGGCTGTGACCGACTATGGTTCGGGTTTCTGGGTCATGACGCCTTTGGCCACTGATGAAGGCTTCACGGTTCTGGTGAACCGCGGATTTGTCACGCCTGAGCGTCGTTCGCCCGCGGAGCGCTCCTCGGGGCAGTCGGGCGGCCTACAGACGGTGACCGGTCTGTTGAGAATGACCGAACCGGGAGGCGGCTTCCTGCGCGCCAATGATCCGGCTGGGGACCGTTGGTATTCTCGTGATGTCGCGGCGATCACGGCGGCGCGGGGCTTGTCGAACGCTGCGCCTTATTTCATCGACGCCGATGCGACCCCCAATCCGGACGGCTGGCCGAAAGGCGGGCTGACGGTGGTGCGATTCCCCAACAGCCATCTGGTCTATGCCCTGACCTGGTTCGGCATGGCGCTGCTGACCTTGGTTGGGTACGGAGTCGTGGTGCGCGAATTCAAGCGTCGGCGAAGGCCCGCATGACGTCGGCCCTTCAACGCCTTCTGGGCTTCGGCGCCTGGCGGGAGACGGCGGTGTCGCAGGAGGCGGCCAATCGCCGCAATCTTCGGCTGCTGGTTCAATTGCGATGGCTGGCTGTCTTCGGCCAGGTCGCTACGATCCTGATTGTTCACTTCGTCTTGGGCATCCGCTTGCCGGTGCTGTGGCTTCTGATCGCGCCCGTCAGTCTGGCCCTGGTCAATCTGGTCAGCCTGCCGCTGACCCAACGTCGCGATTCCATTTCCGACCACGAACTGATGCTGGCGCTGCTTGCCGATGTAGCGGCCCTGACCGGACAGTTATTCTTGACGGGGGGCGCGACCAATCCGTTCGTCGGCCTATATCTGCTCCAGGTCGTTCTGGGGGCGGTGTTGCTCCGGCCGTCTTACGCCTGGTCCCTGATCGCGATCACAAGCGTCTGCTTCGTCTGCCTGGGCGTGTTCCACCTGCCGCTCGATCTGCCGCCCTATCAGGAGGGCGGCTTACTGAGTCTCTACATGGTGGGGGGGCTGATCTGTTTCCTTCTGATGGCGGTGCTGCTGGTGCTGTTCATGACTCGGATCAACAACAATCTGCGCGCGCGCGACGCCTATGTGGCGGACGTCCGCCAGCAAGCGGCTGAGCAGGACCATATCGTCCGTATGGGGCTGCTGGCGTCGGGCGCGGCCCATGAGTTAGGCACGCCGCTGGCCTCGCTTTCCGTGATCCTGAGCGACTGGCGACGGATGCCGCTCCTCAAGCAAGACGCCGACCTGAACCAGGACATGGACGTGATGCAGGCCGAGGTGGAGCGATGCAAGGCCATCGTCACCGGCATCCTGATGTCGGCCGGGGAAGCGAGGGGGCAGGCGCCGTCCCGCACCACCCTGGCCCATTTCCTCACCGAGGTGGTGGAGGGCTGGACAGCGCGCGATGATCGGGTTCGGGTCGATGTGACGCCCTGGACCGGGCCGAATCCCCGGATCATCGCCGACCCCGCCCTGCGTCAGGTGTTCGGCGTCCTGTTCGACAACGCTGTCGAGGCGGGGGCGCGTCGGATAATCGTCTCCCCGACCGTCGACGACGGCCTGCTGGTGATCGCCGTCCGGGACAATGGTCCCGGCTTTTCCGCCACGGTGCTGGAACGGTTGGGCAAACCCTATAACTCCACCAAGGACCGGCCCGGCGCGGGTCTGGGCCTCTTCCTCCTGGCCAATGTCATGCGTTCGCTGGGCGGATCGGTCGAGGCTTGCAATCCCGCCGCCGGCGGCGGCGAAGTGAGGCTGACCCTGCCGATCGACGTCCTGGCCCCCGAGGAGCCCGCAGATGACTGATGAATCCCCCGTCCTGCTGATCGTCGAGGACGACGAGTCCTTTTCCCGCACGTTACGAAAATCGTTCGAACGACGCGGCTATATGGTGGTGAGCGCCGAAGGGCCGGACCAGATGGCGGAGGTGCTGAAGGTCCACCGGCCAGGGTACGCCGTGGTGGACCTGAAACTGGGGGGCGCGTCGGGCCTCGGCTGTGTCTCGACCCTGCATGGGTTTGACCCTGACATGAACATCGTTGTCCTGACCGGCTTCGCCAGCATCGCGACGGCCGTCGAGGCCATCAAGCTGGGGGCCCGTCACTATCTCGCCAAGCCCGCCAGCACCGACGACATCGAGGCCGCTTTCGGCAAGGCGTCGGGAGACGCGGCTACGCCCCTGACCTCGCGTCCGACCTCGATCAAGACCCTAGAATGGGAACGGATCCACGAAACCCTGGTCGAGACCGAATTCAATATCTCCGAGGCGGCCCGCCGTCTGGGGATGCATCGCCGGACCCTGGCGAGGAAGCTGGAGAAGCGACGCGTCACCTGACGGCTGATCGCGTCACGAGGGCGGACGTTCCGCCCATTTCAGCAGGGGGATGAGCGGCAAGCCCCAGGCGGTGCCGCCCACGCCGAAGAACAGAAAATCGATCCAGGGCGAGGCGGGCAGCAGACCGCGAAGGGCGATCAGGCCCCAGATCCAGACCGCCAGAAAGGCCAGGACGCCGACGGCGGCGACGAATCGGCGCGCCCGGGGCGGCATCAGCGCTTGTTCCGGAACAGGAAGAAGGCCACCAGGCAGACGGCCGAGCCGACCAGGGCCCAGGGCAGCCAGACCCAACTGTCCATGGTGCTGACGGCGAAGACCCGGACCGCCAGGAACCAGCCGCAGGCCAGTCCCACGCCGGACACCAGGGCTGTTCCGCCGAGGCCGCGACGGCCGGTCAGAAGATCCGCGATCCAGGCCAGCAGAAGTCCGCCCAGAACGGCGGCGACGATGTCGGCGTATTGCAACCCAGATCTCCCTGTCGGCCCCGATGGCCGCCTCTGCGGCCCGAAGACCGCCTTTCTCTCAATCCGACTCGATCTTGCGTCCGGGGCGAGGCATACCCCCACGGTCGCGATTTGGTCACGGTCGAGAGCGACAGCATATCCGGGTCAGTGTCGGGCGTCGAATGAACCGTTTCGGAAATCCAGATCACAGCCGCAGCGTAGCCCTGTGGCTCTTCGCCACGGCGGCCGTCGTCTTCCTTATGGTGGTGGTCGGCGGCATCACCCGATTGACCGGGTCAGGCCTGTCCATCACCGAGTGGCGGCCCATCATGGGGGCTGTCCCGCCGCTGAACGACGTTCAATGGGCCGAAGCCTTCGAGAAGTATCGACAGATCCCGCAATATGCCCAGGTCAACGCCGGGATGAGCCTGGGCGAGTTCCAGGGCATCTTCTGGTGGGAATGGCTGCACCGGCTGATCGGTCGCGCGGTGGGATTGGTCTTCGCCCTGCCGCTGGCTTTTTTCCTGCTTTGCCGTCTCGCTCCGCCGCGCTCGGTCTGGCGTGAGTGGGCCATGCCGGGCCGGCTGATCTGGCGCTGCGTTCTGCTTCTGGCCTTGGGCGGGCTACAAGGCTTGATCGGCTGGTGGATGGTGTCCAGCGGTCTCTCCGAACGGGTCAGCGTCGCGCCGGAGCGTCTGGCGACCCATCTCGGCCTGGCTTTCATCTTGTTCGCCGCTCTGATCTGGACGGGGCTTGAGGCGTGGAATGGCGAAGATCACGGCCGGCCGCCGGCGGGCTGGGTCCGGGGCGCCGGTTTCCTGCTGGCGCTCGTCTTCGTGCAGTGCCTGCTGGGCGCCCTGGTCGCGGGCGGTCATGCCGGACTGGTCTATACTGACTGGCCGCTGATGAACGGCGCTATCCTGCCGCCGGCCGACTGGAGCCTGGGGGCGGGGGCCTTCCTGCACGATCAGGCCCTGACCCAGTTCAATCATCGGCTTGTCGCCTATGGGCTGCTGGTCGCCGTCAGCATCTACGCCTTCCAGGCCTGGCGTTGGCGTGTGGCCGAGGGGATGGGGCTGGCCGCCTTCGGGCTGGCCGGCCTTGTCTGGATTCAGGCCGTGCTCGGCGTCGTAACCCTGATGCACGCCGTGCCGGTGTGGCTGGGCGTGCTGCACCAGGCGGGGGCCGCCGTCGTCCTGGCCTCGGCGACGGCGAACCTGTGGCTGGTGCTGAGATCTCAGCCCCGGATCTTCATGTCCGGACCGAGGACCATGGGCCTCTGATCGCCAGGGTCATGCCCGGGTACATGATGTTGACAAACAGCACCTCGCCGTCCGGCGAGAAACAGGCGCCCGCGAACTCGGAGTTGCCGGTGAAGACGTTGCGGCCGATGGTATAGACCTTGCCGTCCGGCGTGACGCCCTTCAGGTGGTTGCGGACGTCGGTGGAATAGTTGTCTTCGCACAGGATCAGGTGGCCCCACGGCGCGACGGTGATGTTGTCGGCCATGTTCATCGTCTTGATGTCGGTGCTTTCGACGAAAAGCTGCAGCCGGTCGGCCGCGCCGTTCAGGCCGGGAACCAGTCGCATGACCTGACCGCGCCGGATCGGGCCGCCTGAGGTGGCGGTGAAGTACATTTCGTTGTCGCCCCACCAGACGCCCTCGCCGCGCGCCACCCAGGCTGCGCCGGCTGCGTGGCCGCGCTTGGCCAGGTCGCCGTTGGGGGACTCGACATCAACCATGTCGATCCACTCGATCTCGCGCCAGTCGCCGACAGCCCAGGCGCGGTCGTCCTGGTTGCGGGTGTCGGCCGAGGGTGCGCCCTTCCAGGCCATCGCCTGCAGCTTGCCGCCTTCGGCCAGCTTGCCCGGCGTCTTGGGAATGAAGCGGTAGAACAGGCCGGAATTGTCGTCTTCGGTCAGATAGACCATGCCTGTGCGGGGATCGATGCAGACCGCCTCGTGATCGAAACGCCCCATGGCCTTCAAAGGCACGGGATCAACCAGGCCGGTTGCGGCGGCCGGGACCTCGAACACCCAGCCGTGGCTCTTGGTCATGTCGGCGGTCGCGGGGGTGTCGATGGTTTCTTCGCAGCTCAACCAACTGCCCCACGGCGTCGGCCCGCCGCAGCAATTGGTGGAGGTGCCGGCCAGGGTCAGATGCTGACTGACCTTCTGGCGGGTCTGGAGATCATAGATGATAGTGGAGCAACCGCCGGGCAGGGGGCGTCCGTTCTTGTAGGTGTCATAGGCCTTTGCGGCGTCCAATAGGCCGAGCCGCTCTTCATTGAGACCGCCGGGGCCCAGATTCCGGTGTAGACCGGACGACCCTTTCAGTTCGTGATTCATCACCAGGGCCACACGCGAGCCTTCCAGAGGGAAGCAGGCCATGCCGTCGGGTTGTCCCGGAACGAACAGGCCGTCGTCCATGGTGTCGCCGCCCTGGGCCACCACCTGGTAGGAGAATCCTTCAGGCAGATCGAGCAGTCGGCTGGGATCAGGGGTCAGCGGCCCATAGCCGTGGACCTCGTTGATGTAGGTCTCTTCGCCTTCGGTCTGGGCGGCGGCGTGACGGGCCAGTCCCGAGAAGGCGAGGGCGGCGCTCGAGGCGATCAAGCCGCGACGGTGAAGGGTCATGGGAGGCTCCGAAGTTTGTCCTCCGATGACTCTGAATGGCTATGGTTTGATGACAAGCTCCGTTATTTTGTAACGACGCAGCGCCTTGATTATCGGGTATTTTAATACCGTAAACAAAAAAGCATTACAAAACAATTAGTTATTAGGATTACTGTGTCACAGGGCACGTTGACGCGCCCCATCCTCTCCTGTATCAGCGCGCCTTCATTCGGTTCCCTTGGGGGCCGGACCCGATTTCGTCTCTAGGAACCCCCTCAATGCTGAAGAGCACCACGGCTTCATTGAAGCCGGCCGAGGTCGAGAAGAAGTGGATCCATATCGACGCCGAAGGCGTCGTGGTGGGCCGTCTCGCGACCTTCATCGCCAACCGTCTGCGCGGTAAGCACCGCGGCGACTACACCCCGCACGTTGACTGCGGCGACTATGTCGTCGTCACCAACGTCGACAAGGTGGTGTTCACCGGCAAGAAGTCGACCGACAAGGTCTATTATCGCCACACCGGCCACCCGGGCGGCGTCAAGTCGACGACCCCGGAGAAGGTTCTGGGCGGTCGCTTCCCCGAGCGCGTGCTCGAGAAGGCCGTCGAGCGCATGCTGCCGAAGGAAAGCCCGCTGGCCCGCAAGCAGATGACGCACCTGCGTCTGTTCGCCGGCGGCGCGCACGAACATGAAGCCCAGCAACCGGAAACGATCGACTTCAAGTCGGCGTCGCCCAAGAACACCCGGAGCGTCTGAGCATGACCGACGTGACCAACACCGAAGCCGCCACCGGCTTTGACGCCCTGAAGGGCCTGAGCTCTTCGGTCGAGAACGACGCCCCCGTCTATGTCCAGAAGCTGGACGCCCAGGGCCGCGCCTATTCGACCGGCAAGCGCAAGAACGCCATCGCCCGCGTCTGGGTGAAGCCCGGCACCGGCAAGATCACCGTCAACGGCAAGGATCAGGAGCAATATTTCGCTCGCCCCGTGCTGCGTATGATGATCGCCCAGCCGCTGACCGTCTCGGACCGCGCCACGCAATATGACGTGGTCTGCACCGTCGAAGGTTCGGGTCTGTCCGGCCAGGCCGGCGCCATCCGCCACGGCCTGTCGCACGCCCTGACGCATTTCGAACCGGAACTGCGCAAGGTCCTGAAGCCGCACGGCTTCCTGACCCGCGACAGCCGCGTCGTCGAGCGTAAGAAGTACGGCCGCGCCAAGGCTCGCCGCAGCTTCCAGTTCTCGAAGCGCTAATCGCGTTCACGCGGTTTGGATTTGGGGCGCTTCGGGAACACCCGGAGCGCCCTTTTTCTGTGGCTGCGCGCACGAAAAGGTGAAGTTGGAGAGCGGTTCGGGCGCGTTGTTTTTTCAGTCAACCGTCTGACTCTGCAGGAAGAACGTCAGCTTTTCCATGAGTTTGGTTAGTTGACAGGAGCGCGTTGCGAAGGCCCCATACCCCTTAGGGATCACATCAGTTCGCTAATGCGGAGATGTGCCCGGTGTCCAAATGTCGCAAATCGTCTGAGAGACCGATGCATTCGGTTTCCATCAAAGTGCTTGGCCTGAGCATTGACGGCAAAGGCTGGGCAGGGGTGATTGCAGTACCCGTCGTGCTTCTGATCATATGCTTGGCAGGCATGACATTAGGAAACGGCGCGGCATGGCTTGCCCGATTGTCCACACAGTCCAACGCCATTACTGAAAACGCCCCGGCAGCGACCGGAGTGAAGGATTGAGTAGTTGACCCACACCATCTTCATCGACGGCGAAGCCGGCACCACGGGCCTCGAAATCCGCGAGCGGCTGGAGGCGCGCTCGGATCTGGAGCTGATCCTGCTGGGCGACCGTCGGCGCGACGTCGAGGCGCGGCGCGAGGCGCTGAACAGCGCCGACGCCGTGATCCTGTGCCTGCCGGACGACGCGGCGCGCGAGGCGGTGGCCATGGTGGAGAACCCGTCGGTCAAGGTGATCGACGCCTCGACCGCCTATCGGATCGCGCCGGGCTGGGCCTATGGCTTCCCCGAAATGGACGCAGGCCAGCGTGAGCTGATCGCCCGGTCACAGTTCGTGTCCAATCCCGGCTGCTATCCGACCGGCTTCATCGGCCTGATGCGGCCGCTGGTGAAGGCGGGGTTGGTTCCGGCCGGCCATCCGGTCACGGTCAATGCGGTGTCCGGCTATTCCGGCGGCGGCAAGGCGATGATCGCCGAATTTGAGGCTGAAGGCGCCACGACCGCCTATCGCGCCTATGGTCTGTCGCTGAGGCACAAGCATGTGCCGGAAATGACGAAACACACGGGCCTGAGCCGCGAGGTGCTGTTCGCTCCGGCGGTGGGGAATTACCGCCAGGGCATGCTGGTCGAGGTTCCCCTGCACCTCGCCGCCCTGCCGGAAACCCCGTCGGTCGAGCGGATCCACGGCGCCCTGGTCGAGGCCTATGACGGCCAGTATTTCGTCGAGGTGGCCGATCTGGACGAGACCGAGGCCATGACCGGTCTGGAGCCCGAGGGCCTGAACGGCACCAACCGTCTGCGTCTGCACGTGTTCGGCGACCGGTCAGGCGAACAGGCCCGGTTGGTCGCCCTGCTCGACAACTTGGGCAAGGGGGCGTCCGGCGCGGCGGTGCAGAACCTGAACATCATGCTGGGTCTTGAGGAGATGACCGGTCTGATCTGACGACGGTCGGTCGCTCCGAGAAACCTTTTCGCGTGCGCCGTCGTACTGGATTTCATGACCCAGTCCCTGATCCTGAACCGCCGGGGCCTCCTGACGGGCGCCGGCGCCCTCGCCCTGGCCGCCTGCGCGCCCGAGCCCGTCGAAGCCGGAGAGGCCCAATACGCCGACTCGCCGTATCGCCGCATGTCCGACGCCGAATGGCGCCGGCGGCTGGGCGATGCGGCCTGGCGCGTCATGCGGCGTGAAGACACCGAGCGCCCGTTCACCAGCCCGCTGAACGACCAGCATGGGCGAGGGACTTTCGTCTGCAGAGGCTGCGACCTGCCGCTGTTCCGTTCGGGCTGGAAGTACGATTCCCGAACCGGCTGGCCCAGCTTCTACGATGTCATGGGCGCCAATATCGGCCGCAAGCGCGATCTGGCCATCGGCATTCCCCGCACGGAATATCACTGCGCCCGCTGCCTCGGACACCAGGGCCATGTGTTTCCCGACGGTCCGCGGCCGACTGGCCTGCGCTATTGCAACAACGGCGTGGCGCTGAAGTTCGTCGCCGCCTAGCGGCGCTTAAGGTCGGTTGGCGCGGACAGCGGAATCGACCGTCCCGCCGAACAGGACGGAGGCCATGATCACCAGCAGCCCATAATCATGGCCGGACACGAAAACCGGCGCGACGGCGGCGGCCATCACCATCAGTGGAAACAGGCCGGCCCAGACGGCGGTGTCGGGCGAAGCGGATTTGATCATCGGCTGAGGCGCCGGACGTCTCATGAGCCGGCTCATCCATCCGTTCAGCGCGACGAACAGGGTCGAGCAGAGGACGGCGCTGATGACATATTTGAGCGTATTGCCCGGCTCGCCGAAGGCGGAGGCGGTGACGATCAGCAGAACCAGAGCCACGCCGGTGCTGACGGCCAGCAGGATATTGGGTTCGAGACGGTTCAAGACGTGACTTTCACATAACTGCCGGGCGCGGCTTCGAGCGGTTTGAGCGGGCCTGCCTCAGGATCTCGTGCGGGGAGGGTTTCGCCGGATCGCGCGCGCAGCCATTCGGCCCAGTGCTCCCACCAGCTGCCGGGATGTTCTACTGCGTCGGCCTGCCATTCGGCCAGGGTCTCCGGCAGGGCGGCGTTGGTCCAGTGCTGGTATTTTTTCGCCGCCGGGGCGTTGATGACGCCGGCGATATGGCCCGAGCCCGCCAGGGTGAAGGTGACCTCCTTTCCGCCAAACAGTCGGGCGGAACGATAGACCGAATTCATCGGGGCGATATGGTCTTCCCGGCTGGCCTGGAAGTAGAGCGGGATCTTCACCCTGGACAGATCGGCAGTCAGCCCGCCGATCTTGAAGAGCCCGCGCGCCAGGGCGTTGGCGCCGTACATCTGGCGCAGATAGGCCAGGTGCAGGGTCTTGGGCATACGGGTCTGGTCGGCGTTCCAGAACAGCAGATCGAAGGCCGGCGGATCCTTGCCCAGCAGGTAGTTGCTGATGAAGAAGGACCAGATCAGGTCGTTGGAGCGCAGGGCGTTGAAGGTGTCGGCCATGGCCGCGCCGGGCAGGACGCCGCCGGCGGCGTCCATCTGACGCTCGATCTCGGTGATCCAGTGCTCATCGGTGAACAGCAGCAGGTCGCCGGCCTCGGCGAAGTCGTGCTGGGCTGCGAAGAAGGTGGCGGCGGCGATTCGCGTGTCGCCCTTCGCCGCCATATGGGCCAAGGCCGCTCCCAGCAGGGTTCCCCCGATACAGTAGCCGACCGCGTTCAGTCGGTCGGTCCCCGCCTGCTCCAGCGTCTTTTCGACGGCGCGGTAGACGCCCTTCTCCAGATAGTCGTCGAAGCCGTAGCCGGCCTTGTCGAGGTCCGGATTGATCCAGGAGCAGACGAAGACGCTGAAGCCCTGTTCCGACAGCCAGCGGATCAGCGAATTGGCCGGCTGCAGATCCAGAATGTAGAATTTGTTGATCCAGGGCGGGAAGATCAGCAGGGGGATTGCGTGCTGGGCCTCGGTCGCCGGCGCGTACTGAATCAGTTCGAACAGGTCGTCGCGCCAGACCACCTGCCCCGGCGTGGTGGCGACGTTCTGTCCGACGACGAACTTGCCATAGTCGGCCTGGCTGATGCGCAGCGCTCCGGCGCCGCGCTCCAGGTCGGCGGCGAAATTCTGCATTCCCTTGACCAGGGATTCGCCGCTGGTCTCGGCCAGGGCCTTCAGGGCGACAGGGTTGGAAGCCAGGAAGTTGGACGGCGAGAAGGCGTCGGTCAGCAGGCGGGTGAAGAACTGGGCGCGGCGCTTCACCGCCGGATCAACGTCCTCGACCCCGGCGATCAGGCCGTTCATCCAGTCTGACGTCAGCAGATAGGAGCGGCGCATCATGTCGAACATCGGATTGTCCGACCAGGCGGGATCCTTGAACCGCTTGTCGGCGGGCGCCGGCGCCATCGGCTCTCCGGCCGCCTGCCGGGCCGTGCCGCTCCACAGATCCATATAGCGGGTGAAAAGGTCGGCCTGGGCCTGGAACAGTTTTTCCGGCCGGGAAGCCAGGCTGCTCATGACTGAGGTCATGGCGGGGCCGACGTTGAACGGATCGGACGAAAGGGCGGCGGGTCGATCGGCCTGGGAGAGGGCGGCCTCGGCGATGGCGCTCTGGGCCATCATGGCCGCCTTGGCCAGGTTCATCGACAGGGTTTCGACCAGTCGGGCCTGTTCGGCGCCAAAGAATGGGGATGCGTCGGGCTCGGTTGAACCGGGCTCTGACGGTTGGGGCGCCGGCTTGGGCGCTTCGGCTTCGATGGGTTTGGGTTTGCTGGCGCGGGGCGCCCGAGGCTTGGCGGAGGTTGGGCGCCCGGGCTTGCGCGCAGTCTTTACGGCCGAAACCGATGCGGGCGGGGTCCTGTCCTTCGGAGGTTTGGCCATGATGTCCTTCGTATTCCGCGGCGCCGACCGCCGGTTCGACGCCATCCCCTTCCGCAGCGGGGGACGATGGCATAAGACCGACTTTGACATGAACGCGCACTTTTCGAAAAAGACTAGGCTGTGGACCTCGATCGCGGGTCTCACGACCCTATCGGCCGCGTTGGGGGCGTGCGCGGGCTCATTCGCCCCCAGAACCGATCCGGCATCGCCCATAGCGCCGCGGGTCCAGGCGCTGGTCGACGCCAATCGCCATTATCCCAGCTGGGATAATTTCCCTGTCGCGCCGGTCGCGGTTCCGGGGGACGCCGAGGTCGCGGCCCAGGTGCGGAGGCTGGAGGACCGCGGCGGCGTACTGGGCGGCGAAGTGGCCAGAATCGAATGGAATCTGGCTGACGCGGAAACCCTGGCGGCCGAGACGCGCGCACAGGTCGAGGCCGTGCCGGTGTCACCGGACTCCACGCGCACCCAGGCCGAGATCGACGCTTTTGCACAGGGCCTCCGCGACCGGGCCAAGGCGCCGCCGCCGATTGATCGACGTCCGATTGAGTGAGCCTGTCGCCGGGGGGCGAGAATCCCCGGATAATGCGACGATGGCGGATGACGGCGGCTTCAAGATCAATAGTGTGTTCCTAGGGGTGGACCAGTCCCTTTCGGGACGCATCTGGCGCGAACGTCCGGCCGATTCGGGCACGATCCGGGCCCTGATGCAGAGGCTGGATCTGGAGGAACCGCTGGCCCGCGCGTTGGCGGCGCGCGGCGTGGGCGCCGATCAGGGCGCCGACTTTCTGAGCCCCACCCTGCGAGCCCTGTTTCCGGACCCTTCCACTTTCATGGACATGGACGCCGCCGCCGAGGCTGTCGTCGACGCCTTGCAGGCGCAGGCCCGCATCCACGTCTTCGCCGACTATGACGTGGACGGTGCATCCAGCGCCGCGCTTCTGGTGCGTTGGTTTCGGGCGATGGGGGCGGAACTGCCCATCTATGTTCCCGACCGCCTGACCGAAGGCTATGGCCCCAGCGTCCAGGCCTTCGACAAGCTGAAGTCTGCTGGAGCCGATCTGGTGGTGACGGTGGATTGCGGCGCGGCGGCGAACGAGGCCCTGGCCCATGCAGCCGCCATCGATCTGAAGGTCGTCGTCATCGATCACCACCTGATGCGCAGCGAGCCGCCGAAGGCCCTGGCGGTGGTCAATCCCAACCGACCGGGCTGCGCCTCGGGACAGGGCAATCTGGCGGCGGCGGGTGTGGTCTTCGTCCTGCTGGCGGCCTTGAATCGCGAAGCGCGCAGGCGCGGCCTTTTCGCCGATCGGCCCGAACCCGACATCCGGCAGTGGCTCGATCTCGCGGCCCTCGGCGCCATCTGCGACGTCACCGGCCTCACCGGCTTCAACCGCGCCCTGACCAGCCTGGGGCTGAAGGTCATGAGCGACTGGAAAAATCCGGGCCTTCGCGCCCTGCTGGCCGCCGCCGGAGCCGAGCAGGGGCCAGCCAAGACCAATCACGCAGGTTTCATCCTCGGACCGCGAATCAACGCCGGCGGGCGGATCGGGCGATCCGACCTGGGCGCGCGCCTGCTGTCGACCGACGATCCGACCGAGGCCCAGGCGCTGGCGCTCGAACTTGACGCCTTGAACGTGTCGCGTCGCGAGGTCGAGCGCGCCGTGACCGAAGCCGCAGTCCGTCGGGTCGAGGCTGCGGGCGCTCATGCGGACGATTCCGCCCTGGTGGTGGTGGCGGGGGAGGACTGGCACCCCGGCGTCGTGGGCATCGTCGCCGGACGGCTACGCGAACGCTGGCGCAAGCCGGTCGTCGTGGTCGGGATCGATCCGGTCACTGGCCTGGGCAAGGGGTCGGGCCGGTCGCAGCCTGGCATGAATCTGGGCCGCGCCGTTCAAGCGGCCTGGGAGGCCGGATTGCTTCTCGCCGGCGGCGGTCACGCCATGGCGGCGGGCCTGACCGTGGAAGGCGGGCGGTTGGCCGAGCTGACCGACTTCCTCAATGAGCGATTGGCCGACCAGCGGGGCGCGGCGGTGGCTCTCGACGCGCTGGAAATCGACGCCCTGATCGACCCCGGCGGGGCGACCCGGGCCCTGTTTGAGTCGTTCGAGCGGCTGGCCCCCTTCGGACCCGCCAATCCCGAGCCGGTCTTCGCCCTGAGCGGGGTCCAGGCCCGCGAGCCGACGCAGATGAACGGAGGACACGTCCGATGCCGACTGGTTGGGTCTGACGGTGCCTCAGTGCGGGCCGTGGCCTGGCGTTGCGCCGACTTGCCGACCGGTCGGGCGCTGCTGAGCGGGCAGGGGGGACTGAACGTCGTGGGTCGTCTGAAGGCGGACGACTGGAACGGGCGCCGGGGCGTACAGTTCGAGATCGAGGACGTCGCCGATCCGCGCAGGGTCTGACGCCGCTTGCGCCGGCGCGGGACGCCGCAAAAAACTCGAAATCCACGCTTGCACCCTTCTAAGGGCGCAGCTATATCGCCGGCTCTCCCGCGCAGCGGTCCCTTCGTCTATCGGTTAGGACGTCAGGTTTTCAACCTGAAAAGAGGGGTTCGACTCCCCTAGGGACTGCCACGCGGGACGATGACGGGCCGAGCCTCCAGGCCGCCCGACCTTTGCACGTTTGTATCGACGTCAGTTCCAATGGCGATCCAAGGTGGTGTCTTTCGAAGGACACAACTGAGACGTTTCTACTGACCGGCGCAACTTTCACGCTGCGAAAGGCATTTTTGACCTTTCCAAAGATTCACGGAACAGTGTTAAACGTAAAACATGTCCGTAAGAGGAGCGGACGGGGGTTGCGAATTTGTCTGACTACGATGGGATGGAAACGGCGGAGACCGTTCGTGTCGTCGGGCGCGTGAAGTGGTTTGATCCCGCGAAGGGCTACGGCTTCATCGTGCCGGACGATCCGACGTTGACCGAACTGCGGGATGTGCTGCTGCACATCAGCAGCCTGCGCGACACGGGTCGCGAGACGGCCGACGAGGGGGCCGCCATCGTCTGCAATTGCGTGAAGCGATCCAAGGGATGGCAAGCGGTGGAGATCCACGACTTGGGCGCGGGTTCGCCTGGCGTCGCCATTCGACGCCCGACTTCGACTGCCGAAACCTTCACCGCCGTCGCTGAAACGGGCGACGCTCTGGAGCCGGCTGTCGTGAAATGGTTCAATCGCACCAAGGGCTACGGATTCGTCGTGCGGGATCGTGCGCCCGGCGATATCTTCGTCCATATCGAGACCTTGCGTCGCTGCGGCCTTGACGATCTGGCCCCGGGCGATGTGGTGCAGGTGCGGTTCGCCAGTGGTCCCAAGGGACTGGTGGTCGCCGAAATCAGAACGGGCGACTGATCCATCGCCCTGGGATGGGCGTATGATCGATGCGATGAGACGTTTTCTCGTGATCGGGTTGGGGGCGCTCGCCCTCGCCGCTTGCGCGGCCAAGGCGCCAAATGGCCCGAACGGCGAGCCGATGCAGCGGCTCGCCATCGTCACGGCGTCCGGCGAGCACGCCTTCTGGGTGGAAATCGCCGACGAGGAGGCCGAACGCCAACGCGGCCTGATGTTCCGTCCGCCTCTGGCCGACGATCAGGGCATGCTGTTCCAGTGGCCCGGCGAGGCGCCGCGCGAGCAGAGCTTCTGGATGCGGAATACGCCCAGTTCCCTCGATATTCTTTACATTGATCCAGCGGGACGAATCGTCTCCATAGCCTCCCACGCGACGCCCTTTTCGCAGGCCCCAATTCCCTCGAACGGTCCGGCGAACGGGGTGCTGGAACTGAGGGCCGGCCGAGCGGCGGAGATCGGGGCCCAGCCCGGGGACAAGGTTTTGCATCCTTATTTCAAGCCTTGATTGCGGATCGCGTCGCGAAGTGCCAATAGAGCGCTCCGTTCGGTCCGGGGTGTAGCGCAGCCTGGTAGCGCATCTGGTTTGGGACCAGAGGGTCGGAGGTTCGAATCCTCTCGCCCCGACCAATGGAATCAATGACGCAGCCTTAGGGCCGTTCGTCTGACTTGCGGGGGATACGCCCTGGGCGCCAAATGCGGATTTGGGCTATCTGATCGCGGTGAACGGGAGGAACACCTTCGTGAGTCGGCGACCACGATGAAGGCCACTTCGGAAGTTGTGCGCCGCGCGGCATATAGCTCGAGGGCGAACTCGGGTAGAGCGCCCTGAGCGAGCCGCCACGAACAGCCAGTGCATAATCCTTCGGATAAAAGGCGAACACGCAGAGCGCCTCTTCTTCCCGCGCCTGAAAATGAGTGCTGACGCCAGCATAAGATTGCCCGAAAGCGGCCCGGGGACCGTCCGAATCAAAGTCGAAGAAGAGCGTTCAAACCGGCCTCAGCCTGAGCACAAGCGGTGTATACAACATCTTCGTCCGTGGTCTGAACAGCATTAGTGCGCCGCAGGCTGTGGAAAACCCGACCTTGTTTAGTGCCTCACCATAGTGGAAGATGACGCCTTCTGGAGGAACCATGCTGAAATCCACTGTTTGCCGACATGAGCATTTTGAGACGTCTTGGTACAGGAAATGGGCCAACGTCATCGGACTGCAATATCCTGTCAGACTCGATGTCCAGACTTCCTACAGAAAAGCCTGGGAGTACGCGGCGATTCTGGAGGTGCTGGCTTCACATGGAATGCTTCGTGAGAATCGACGCGGGATCGGATTCGCCGTTGGTCGGGAACCTCTGGCTTCAGTGATGGCGTCTCACGGCTGCGAAATCCTTGCCACGGATCTGATGGCTGATGCTGTGGGCGTGGAGTGGTCCGAGACCGCACAACATGCGTCCGAGTTGGACGCCGTCTATCATGAACGCTTCTTGTCTAAAGATCGGTTCGACAAGTTGGTTCGATTCCAGCCTGTCGACATGAACGACATCTCCGATCTCGAAGGCGGCTATGACTTCCTATGGAGTAGCTGCGCTTTCGAACATTTAGGGTCGCTCGAGCACGGCTTGGCGTTTGTAGAGAATTCTATGCGCCTGCTGAAATCGGGAGGCATTGCGGTTCACACGACAGAGTTCAACGTGACCTCCAATGATGGCACGTTCGAGACTCCCGGAAACGTTATATACCGCAAGCGGGACATGGAACTGTTGGATTATCGTCTACGGCACATTCGTTGTGGCCTTGAGCCGATCGATTTCAACGCAGGCACTCATTCGTTTGATCTGAACTACGACCCCGAGCCATATTTCGACGGCAGCGCTGCACATATTAAACTGCACGTTGGCGGCTATGTCTGCACGTCGATGTTGGTTGTTGCTCACAAAGGCTGATGTTAGCTGGCGCTGAGGTTCATGGTCCGGGGGGCTAAGTCTCGGCGTTGTTGCTTTTCTCTGCGCGTCGTAAAAAGGCCGCGAGCCGGGCTGAGTTTCAACCCTCTCGCCCCGACCAAGGAACGGCCGCTGGATTCCGTGTCCGGCGCGCGTTATGGCAGGTCCATAGGACCTGCCGATCACTAGGGATTTCGCCATGCTCGCCCGCATCTACCGCCCGGCCAAGACCGCTATGCAGTCCGGCAAGGCCAAGAGCCGCGATTGGCGCCTGGAATTCGAACCGGCGTCGGCCCGCACGATCGATCCCCTGATGGGCTGGACCAGCTCGTCGGATATGAACGGTCAGGTGCGCCTAGCCTTTGATTCGAAGGAAGAAGCCGTCGCCTATGCCGAGCGCCACGGCATTCCGTTCCGCCTGCACGAGCCGAACGAGGCCCCGACGATCCTGAAGGCCTATGCCGACAATTTCGCCCCCAATCGCAAACAGCCCTGGACGCACTGACGCCCGGCTCGCTGCCGAGCGCCCTTAGCTCAACCGGATAGAGCACCCGCCTTCTAAGCGGACGGTTGCAGGTTCGAGTCCTGCAGGGCGCGCCACCTTCGCGACGGCGCCGCTGAAAGCCACGCCATGACCGACTCAACATTCGCGAACATCGGCCAGATCCGCGTCGCGGCGCTCTATCGGTTCTCAGCCGTCGGCGACGTCGAGGCCGTGCGCGCGCAGTTGCAGGCCGTTTGTGACGCCGGCGGGGTCAAGGGGACGCTGCTGGTCGCGAATGAAGGTCTGAACGGCACGATCGCAGGGCCAGAAGTGGGGGTAGAGTCGGTGCTGACCACCATCCGCACCTTTGCCGGCTTTGCTGATCTGGACGTCAAATACGCCTGGACCGGCGAGATGCCGTTTCTGCGGATGAAGGTCCGGATCAAGCGCGAAATCGTCACCATGGGCCAGCCGGATCTGGATCCAGCGCGGCAGGCCGGGGTCTATGTCGCGCCTCAGGACTGGAACGCTCTGATCGCCGATCCGACCACCCTGGTGATCGACACCCGCAACGACTACGAGGGCGAGATCGGCGCCTTTGAAGGCGCGGTGCAGCCGAACACCCGCAGCTTCCGTGACTTCCCCGACTGGTTCCGCACCGAGGGGCGCGCCCTGTTGGACGAGAGACAGCCCAAACGCGTCGCCATGTACTGCACCGGCGGAATTCGCTGCGAGAAGTCGACGGCCTTTCTGAAGGCCGAGGGGGTGGAGAACGTCCATCACCTGGAGGGGGGGATCCTGCGGTATCTGGAAGAAGTCGAGCCGGGCGACAGCCTGTGGCATGGCGACTGTTTCGTCTTCGACGAGCGGGTTTCGGTCGGTCATGGGCTGGTTCAGGGCGATCACACCCTGTGCCGGGGATGTCGCATGCCTTTGGATGCCGAGGGGCGGGCCTCTCCTCACTTTATCGAGGGCGTCTGCTGCGACCGCTGCCGCGACGCCCGCGACGACGCCCAACGGCTCCGCTACGCCGAGCGGCAGAGGCAGATCGAACTGGCCCGCCGGCGCGGCGAGACCCACCTGGGCCGCAGCGATTCGGCCTGAAGCCTATTTGGCCGGCTGCTGATAGACGACGCGGCAGTCGCCATCGATGGTCGTGTAGCGGTTGTTGGCAGCGTCCACGAAGGAGATGCGTCCGCCGTCGTCATATTCGACCTTGCCGGTAGACCGCCCCTTGAAGTTCTCGACCCCATAGGTCCAGCAGGTGATATCCGCCGGCGTGTCGCCCCAGGTCGCCTCGTTGCGCGCGCGTTTGCTGTCAGTGCAGGCGACGGTCGTGGCGACCAGCGTAAGGGCGAGGGCGGCTGTGGCGAAGCGCTTCATCCGGGCAGCCTCGCACGATCGCGGCCGTGGCGGAAGCGGTGGGATTCGAACCCACGGACGGCTCTCACCGTCGCTGGTTTTCAAGACCAGTGCCTTAAACCACTCGGCCACACTTCCTTGCCGGTCTCGCCGGTCGGGCGGACGCCATAGCAGGGGAAAGGGGTGTTAACCAAAGCGGAAATGTCTTCGGTCATCCTGTTTTTGAACGAGTGTGGAGAGGCGTGCGGATGCGAACTGGACAATGGGTGCGGAGCGGCCTGATTTTGGGCCTGTTCTCGCTGCTGGCGGCCTGTTCGACGTTTGGCGGCGGGCGGGGCGGCGGAGCCGTGCCGGTGGTCAAGGATCCGGCGCCGATCGTCTCGGGCACGATGCGGCCCTATCAGGTGCGCGGGCGGTGGTACACGCCCAAGGAACAGACTGACTATGAGGAGGTCGGTCTGGCGTCCTGGTATGGCGACGCCTTCAACGGGCGACCGACCTCGACTGGCGAACGGTTCGACATGAGCCAGCTGACGGCGGCGCACAAGACCTTGCCGCTGCCCGGTCTGGTGGAAGTGACCAATCTGGAGAACGGGCGACGGATCGTCGTGCGGGTCAATGATCGCGGGCCGTTCGTCGATGGGCGGATCATCGATCTGTCGCGGGGGGCGGCGCAGGAGCTGGACATGCTGCGGCAGGGCGTGGGCAGGGTGCGGGTTCGCTACCTTGGACGGGCGCCGAGGTTGGGCGGAGGGACGGTGCTGCGGGCTGAAGCGCCGCCGCCGGCGCAATCCACCACGGCGAGGCCGTATCAGTCCGCGCCCCAGACCGCGCCTGTCGAAATGAGGGCGGTCGTGAGCGGAAGCGGTTCGTATTGGGTCCAGGCCGGGTCGTTTTCCGATCAGGCGGCGGCGCGGCGAATCGCCGAGCGGCTGGGCGCGCGGGCGACCGTGGACGCCAGCGGGGGCGCCTATCGCGTGATGGTCGGGCCCTGGATCGACGCGAATGCGGCCGAGACGGCCCGTCAGGCGGTCGTGGCGCGCGGATATGCGGACGCTCTGTTGATATCCGGCGGCTAAGGCTTGCCTCCCGCGCCGCGGTCGCCATTGTGCGCCCGTGACCCGTGGAAAATTCATCAGCTTCGAAGGCGGCGAGGGGGCCGGCAAGTCGACTCAGGTCGGACGGCTGGTCGAGCGGCTGCAGCCCGTCCTGGGCGATCGCACTGTGGTGCGGACGCGTGAACCGGGAGGTTCGAAAGGGGCGGAGGTGATCCGCAACCTGGTGGTGGCCACCGAGGCCGAGCCCTGGTCGGCCATGACCGAGACCCTGCTGATGTACGCCTCGCGTTCGGACCATCTGGAGCGGACCATCCGGCCGGCGCTGGAAGCCGGCGACTGGGTGGTGTGCGACCGGTTCGCCGACTCAAGCCGGGCCTATCAGGGCGCCGGCGGGGGCGTGGCCCAGAGCTTTATCGAACAGATCGATGCGGGCGTGGTCGGGGACGATCAGCCGGACCTGACCCTGGTGTTCGATCTGCCGGTCGAGGTGGGGCTGGAGCGGGCGTTCGGGCGCGGCCTGTTCGAGACGCGGTTCGAGTCCAAGGGGCTGGAGTTTCATAGGCGACTGCGCGAGGGCTTTCTGAGGATCGTCGAGGCCCATCCGGAGCGGTGCGTGCTGATCGACGCCGTGGGATCGCTGGACGAGGTCGAGGCGCGGGTTTGGCGGGCGGTTCAGGATCGGCTGCTGTGAGCGACGATCATCCCCGCGACCGGTTCGACCTGGTCCCTGATGCGGCGGCGGAAGCGGCCTTTCTGGACGCCTGGGAGCGGGGGAGGCTGCACCATGCCTGGCTGCTGTGCGGGGTCGAGGGGACGGGCAAGGCGACCTTCGCCTATCGCGCGGCGCGGCGGCTGCTGGGGGCGGCGGCGGATCCGGCGCGGGGGCCGCTGGGCGCGCGACGCGAGGATCCGGTCAGCCGGCTGATCTCGGCCCAGTCGCATCCCGACCTGCTGGTGCTGGAACGGCTGGTCGAGGGCGGCAAGACCAAGAAGTCGATCTCGGTCGACCAGTCGCGCGACCTGCCCGAGTTCTTTTCCAAGAGCCCGTCCCAGGCCCAGCACCGGGTGGCGATCATCGATGCGGCGGACGACCTGAACATCAATGCGGCCAACGCCTTGCTGAAGGTTCTGGAGGAGCCGCCCGAGCGGGGCGTGCTGTTCCTGGTGACCCACGCCCCTGGGCGGCTGCTGGCCACGATCCGTTCGCGCTGTCGGCGGCTGAGCTTCCCCATCTGGACGCCGGAGCGGTTGGAGACCCTGGTGCGGAACCGGACGGGGGCGGAGCCTGAGGAGGCCGAACATGCGGCGGCCATGGCGGGCGGATCGCCGGGCGCGGCCCTGGCCCTGGCGTCGGGAGCGACCTTCGAGATGGACCAGTTGGCGCGGCGCTGGGTCGAGGGCGATGTGGACCGGGCCGAGGCCCTGGCCATCGCCGACAAGTTCCGGGGCGCGGAAGGCCAGGAGCGGTTCGAGACCCTGATGGACCGGCTGATCGCGGCGGTGCGGATGCGGGCCTTGAGCAGTCCGGCCGGCGCAGGCAACCGCTGGGCCGAGCTGTGGGAGCGGCTGCAGCCCCTGCCGGAGCGGGCGGCGGGGCTGAACCTGGACAAGGCCGATGTGCTGGCCGGGGCGCTGGCGGACTTAAGGCGGGTCCAGGCCCAGCAGGAACGGATGGGCTGATGCTGATCGACAGCCATGTGAACCTGCACGCCCCCCAGTTCGACGAGGACCGGGACGCGGTGATCGCCCGGGCCCGCGAGGCCGGGGTCGGCCTGATGGTCGAGATCTCCGACAAGCTGACCACCTTCGAGGCGACCCATGGGATCGCCATGGCCAACGACGACATCTGGTGCACGGTCGGGGTCCATCCGCACGAGGCCAAGGATGCGGCGGATCTGACGGCGGCGACCCTGATCGATCTGGCGCAGCGGCCCAAGGTGGTGGGGATCGGCGAGTGCGGTCTGGACTTCCACTATGACTTCAGCCCGCGCGAGATCCAGGCGGCGGTGTTCCGCCAGCATGTGGCCGCGGCACGGGAGACGGGCCTGCCGCTGGTGATCCATACTCGCGAGGCGGATGAGGTCATGGGGGCGATCCTGAAGGAGGAGCACGCCGCCGGGCCGTTCAAGATGCTGATGCACTGCTACACCAGCGGGGCGGAACTGGCGGGAATCGCTGCGGAACTGGGGGCCTGGTTCTCGGTTTCAGGGATCGCCACCTTCAAGGCGGCCGAGGATGTGCGGGCGGTGATCCGGGACATGCCGGCCGACCGTATAATCGTCGAGACCGACTGCCCCTATCTGGCGCCCATCCCGCATCGGGGGCGGCGTAACGAGCCGGCCTATATCAGCCATGTGCTGGACAAGCTGGCCGAGATCCGGGGCTGGAGCGCCGAGGAGGCGGACCAGAGAACCACCGCGGCCTTCTTCGGCCTCTTTGACCGGATACCGAGATCGGCATGAGCTTCGAAGTCGTCATCCTGGGCAGCGGATCCTCGGGCGGGGTGCCGCGGGGCGACGGCGACTGGGGCGCCTGCGACCCGGCCGAGCCGAGGAACCGGCGCACGCGCTGCTCGATGCTGGCGCGGAAGACCGGGCCGGAGGGGATGACCAACATCCTGATCGACACCTCGCCGGACCTGCGCGAACAGATGCTGGCCAGCGGGACCCGGCATGTGGACGCCGTCCTCTATACCCACGACCATGCGGACCAGACCCACGGGATCGACGACCTGAGGACCTTCGCCACGCGGGCGCGCAAGCGGATCCCGGCCTGGATGGATGAGGCGACCCTGACGTCCCTGTCGCACCGGTTCGACTATATCTTCGAGAGCAAGTTCGGCTATCCGCCGCTGCTGGACGCCCAGGTCATCCCGCCGCACGGCACGGCCTGGTCGGTGGAGGGGCCGGGGGGCGCCATCCCGGTCGTGACCTTTGATCAGGAGCACGGCCCGATCCGGTCGGTCGGCTATCGGCTGGGCGACATGGCCTATTCCAGCGACGTGTCGGACCTGGACGAGGCGGCGATCCGTGCGGTGGCCGGGTGTCAGGTCTGGATCGTCGACGCCCTGCGCTACACCCCCCATCCGACCCATGCCCATCTGGACCGGACGCTGGAGTGGATTGCGGCGGCGGACGTCGAGCGGGCGGTGCTGACGAACCTGCATATCGACATGGATTACAAGGAACTGTCGGCGATTGTTCCGGCCAATGTCGAGGTCGGGTTCGACGGCTGGCGCTGCATAATCGGCTGAGTTTTGGCAGGCTTGTCGTGACAAACCGCCAAACCGCCAAATGGGCCATGGGACGACCGCTGCGGCGTTAGGATCGGCTGAGGCCGGTCGGTTTGGCGCGAAAACAGGGTGACAACCGTGCCAAAGGCGCCAAACGCGCCAGGGAGCGCCTGCTGTGGCGTTGATGGGGAGCGGACGTCGCAGGCAGACTGCGGCGCGCGCCCGATGTCAAAGACCGGACGACGAGGCTAACACAGTCTGGGGGTGTGGTTGGGTGATGGCCGTCCGGGCGAGTTAGGGTCTTGAATTGATTAGTTTCAGTTCGCCAAATTAGGAGAGATGACGTTCGTTTGCCTTCCTTGGTCCATCTATACGAACAGCTCTCCTCACATTTGCATTCAGCAGGGCCGCGCTGGAAAGCGGACGTGCCGGATATTTGTATTCGGTGGATTCTAGATGCCGACTGATAGAGATATCGAGCATTACTCAATAATGACGTGGTATCTAATTGCCGCCTGTAAGGCGTCTGGGACAACTTAACCGGAATATCATCGTAGCCGGCCTGTTGAAGTACTTGTTCGATTCCCGCTCGTATTGTGTCGGCAGCGGAGCTAGGTCCAACAAGAATTTCGGTTATGGGCATTAACTTGGTCGGGTTCTCGGCTATGTCGCGGGTGCTAAGATAAGGCACGATTAGCTCGCCAGATGCACGGAACCGCGAAAGCGGCGGCACATAGCCCAGCCGGCCAAACCGATCAGGCGGCTCAGAATGCACAAGTCTGATTTCTCGTTCGTCCTCGAACCCAGAGTTCTTGAAAAAGCCGACCACATTCAGCAGATGCCCCATTCCATCTCCGTAAAGGTCTGCTACCCGGTCGGCGTCGTACTGAAGGTCGTACTCCCAAGCTGATGCAGCTAGGTGCGCCAAAAGTTGAAGCTGACGGCGTTGTGTGGGTGTGTCGTAGATGACCTGTCCCCACCGAGCGGTCCTAAATGTCCCAAAGCCGGGATACGCCGTCGCATCGAAGCCAATCGCAATCTGCCCGTACCCTCGCCACTGACTGAGGCTATCGCCCAAGTGTGAGAATGACCCGATACAGACCCGATGTCCTTCGAGGTTATATTGCGACCATCGCTCTAACATCGATCTGGCGAGCGGTCTCTGCTCAGCCGCCTCGATGAACACGCCGCGTGCGAGTTCCAGCCCGTGACGCAATTCCGTAGCGTCATTGAGAAACGCGTAGTCCGAAAGCCAGACTTCTCCGGAGCCTATAATCCCAAGGAACCCGGCTGCCGAGGTGTAATGATAGAGCGTCTGGTTACTGGCATCCGAAACGCGAGTAATCCCCAGGCGTAGGCTTTCGCGCGATAGGAGACGGCTCAACATGAGCAACATCCCACTCTCGTCCTCGTGCCAAACGTAGGTGGACGACCCGTCCGCTAGTTTCAGTTCACACCGACGGAAGATCTCTTCGGGGACATGAGGGGCGCTGCATCTGATTTCGTCGTCAGCCACCCCATTGCGGCAACCCGGGAAGGGGCATGCCATTAAGGGGCCCCACTCGAAATGCTCGTCGCAAACCTTCGAATTTGAGAGGTCGTATCGGACTTCCGTAGCCATTAGAGCGCTCCAAGTAAGCCCAGGAAATCAATATAATCGTTTAACTTGCACGTACAACAACCGACCCGTCGCTAGTAGAGCGGAGCCGCGTGAATGACCGATTCTGGCGCATTGCGTAACTGTTGGACCAGCGAGCAGGGCAGTATGCCTTCCGCCTGATGCGGCATTCGGCGAAACCCGACTGACGGTAGACGTCTGCTCCGCTTCCTCCGACGAGGTCCGAATTGTCGCACGAACACGGCGGCAAAGCTCAGTAGCAGCCGACCGAGGGCATCCAAAAACTGACGGTGGGCGTTGTCTGGGTTCGGCTGATCTACGCCGTCCCCTCCGCCACCATCGACCGGGCGACGGCTTCGGCGACCTTGATGCCGTCGACGGCGGCCGACAGGATGCCGCCGGCATAGCCGGCGCCTTCGCCGGCAGGGAAGAGGCCGCGCACGTTCAGGCTCTGGAAGTCGGCGCCGCGGGTCATTCGGATCGGGGATGAACTCCGGGTTTCGACGCCCGTCAGAACCGCCTGGGCGTCGTCGTAGCGGGCGATCTTGCGACCGAAGACGGGCAGGGCCTCGCGCATGGCGGCGATCACATAGTCGGGCATCAGCGGCGCCAGGTCGGTCGGGCGCACACCCGGCTTATAGCTGGGAACAACCTCCCCCAGCGTGGTCGAAGGGCGGCCCGCCAGGAAGTCGCCGACCAGCTGGCCCGGCGCGAAATAGTCCCCACCGCCAGCCGCATAGGCGCGGGTCTCCAGCTCGCGTTGCAGTTCGATGCCCGCCAGCGGATGGTCGCTCCCGTAATCCTCGGGCGAGATGCCGACCACGAAGCCGGAGTTGGCGTTGCGCTCATTGCGCGAATACTGGCTCATGCCGTTGGTCACGACGCGGCCGGGCTCGCTGGTGGCCGCGACCACCGTGCCGCCCGGGCACATGCAGAAGCTGTAGACGGTCCGGCCGTTCGAGCAGTGGTGCGAAAGCGTATAGGCCGCCGCGCCCAGATCGGGGTGGCCGGCGCAGGGGCCGAACATGGCCTTGTCGATCCACGACTGCGGATGCTCGATTCGGAAGCCGATCGAGAACGGCTTGGCCTCGATATGGACGCCGCGCTCGTAGAGGGTCTGGAAGGTGTCGCGCGACGAGTGGCCGATGGCGAAGACCACGTGATCGGCCTCCAGCGTCTCGCCGGTGTGCAGGCGCACGCCCCGGAGGGCGCCCTTGTCGAGATCGATGTCCGTGACCCGGTGCTCGAAGCGGTACTCGCCGCCCAGCTGTTCGATCTTCTCGCGCATGGCCTCGACCATGGTCACCAGGCGGAAGGTGCCGATGTGCGGGTGGGCCTCGGTGAGGATTTCCTCCGGCGCCCCGGCCGCGACGAATTCGGTCAACACCTTGCGGGCCAGGAAACGCGGATCCTTGATCTGGCTGTAGAGCTTGCCGTCGGAGAAGGTGCCCGCGCCGCCCTCGCCGAACTGCACGTTGGATTCCGGGTCCAACTTGCTGCTCCGCCACAGGCCCCAGGTGTCCTTCGTCCGCTGCCGCACCACCTTTCCGCGGTCGAGGATGATCGGCTTGAACCCCATCTCGGCCAGGATCAGCCCGGCGAACAGGCCGCACGGCCCGGCCCCGATCACGACCGGGCGAAGGCGCTCGGTCCTGGGCGCGAGAGCGACCGGGCGATAGGCGACGTCTGGCGTCGGCGCCACATGCACGTCGTCCGCAAGGCGGGCCAGCACCGCCGCTTCATCCCTCACCTCTAAGTCGAGGATGTAGACTTTCAGAATCGCGGATTTCCTGCGGGCGTCGTGCGCCCGCTTCCATATCGACCAAGAGATAAGATCGTGCGGCGGCACGCCCAGGCGGGCGGCGATCGCGGCGGGCAAGGCCTCCGGCGGGTGGTCGAGGGGCAGTTTGAGTTCTGACAGGCGCAACATCCGGGGCGTTCTAGCCGGTCGCGACGCCAAAAGCATGAGGCAAGATCCAAAGGGCGGTGCTGGGAGACACGCCGCTGATGGAGGCGATCAGGGCCTGAAACGATAGGGCCCTGCGCCTCCACCCCAAGTCCGCCATGTGGAACATCAGCAGACGTGGCGGGACCCGTCTGATCACCGTCATCCTAGGCCTTGTGCCTAGGATCCATACGCTCGGTGTGTAGCGTCGGGCGCGGTCGGCGGATATGCGATCGTTCCTGGCGTCTGAGTCTATGGATCCTAGGCACAAGGCCTAGGATGACGGGTTGTTGGGTGTTGGGTGTTGGGTGTTGGGCGCGGGCGCGGCCGTCCCCTTCAATCCGCTCCCGACCTATGCCCCTTCCAGTCGAACAGCTCCTCCAGCACCTGCACGGCCTGGCCGCGCTCTGAGGTCAGGTCGGGGTCGCGGCCCAGGATCAGGCGGGCGTCGTCGGCGGCGGCGAGCATCAGGGACCGGTGGCGGATCGGGTCGGCGAAGCGGTAGGCGGGGAAGCCGCTCTGTTTCAGGCCCAGGGGGTCGCCACCGCCGCGCAGGCGGAAGTCTTCTTCGGCGATGACGAAGCCGTCCTCGGTGCGGCGCAGGGTTTCGAGCCGTTCCTTGGCCGTTTCTCCGAGGGCGCCGTCCTGGCCGCCGTACAGCAGGATGCAGGAACTGGCCTTTGAGCCCCGGCCGACGCGGCCGCGCAGTTGGTGCAGCTGGGCCAGGCCGAAGCGGTCGGCGTGTTCGATGACCATGATGGAGGCGTTGGGCACATCCACCCCGACCTCGACCACGGTGGTGGCGACCAGCAGGGGAATGCGGCCGTCGGCGAAGTCGGCCATGACGGCCTCGCGCTCGGCGCCGGGCATCTGGCCGTGGGCCAGGCCGACCTCGACCCCCAGCAGGCGGCGCAGGTCGTCGGCGCGATCGACGGCGGCGGCGAGGTCGATGGCTTCGGATTCGGATTCGGCGACCAGGGGGCAGATCCAATAGGCCTGGGCGCCGGCGTCCAGCGCCGTCTTCAGCCGGGCGGCGACCTCGCCGATGCGGGCCAGGGGGACGACGGCGGTGGTGACGGGGGTGCGGCCGGGCGGCTTTTCCATCAGGCGGCTGACTTCCAGCTCGCCGTACTGGGTCAGTTCCAGGGTGCGGGGGATGGGGGTGGCCGACATGGTCAGCAGGTGGACGGCGCCGATGCGCGGATCGCCCTTGGCCTGAAGCCTCTGGCGCTCGCTGACGCCGAACCGGTGCTGTTCGTCGATGACGGCCAGGGCCAGGCGGTCGAAGCGGACGGCGTCCTGGAACAGGGCGTGGGTGCCGATGGCGACCTGGGCGTGACCGGAGGCCAGGGCGGCCAGTTTCTCGCGCCGCTGGCCGTTGGTGTCGCGGCCGGTGAGCAGGACGGAGGCGACGCCTGCCGCCTCCAGCAGGGGGCCGAGTTTCTCGTAGTGCTGGCGGGCCAGGATCTCGGTCGGGGCCATCAGGGCGGACTGGAAGCCGCTGGAGGCCGCGTCGGCCAGGGCCAGGGCGGCGACGGCGGTCTTGCCCGAACCGACGTCGCCCTGAAGCAGCCGGCCCATCTGTTTGCCGGAGGCCAGGTCGCGGCGGATTTCGGCGACGGCCTGGGCCTGGGCGTTGGTCAGGGTGAAGGGCAGGGCCTGGAGCAGGCAGTCGGAGGCGGCGCCGGGGGCGATGACGGGCGAGGGCTTGATCTCGCGGGCGCGGCGGCGGCGGGCCAGGGCCAGCTGGTGGGCCAGGAATTCGTCATAGGCCAGGCGCTGGCGGGCGGGGGCGTCGGGCGTCAGGTCCAGCTCGCCCGCCGGGGCGTGCAGGGCGTCCAGCGCAGCGCGCCAGCCCAGCCAGTTCTGCTTCTTCAGCCAGGCGGGGTCCTGCCATTCCGGCAGGTCGGGGGCGGCGGGCAGGGCGGCCTGGACCAGTTTGCGCAGCTGGCGCGAGGTCAGGCCTTGCGTCGCCGGATAGACGGGTTCGGAGGCGGGGATGTCGGCGGCCTTGTCCAGGGTGACGATGTCCGGGTGGACGATCTGGACCTCGCCGTTGAAGCGTTCGACCTTGCCCGAGACCAGCCGGGTCTCGCCGCGCGGCAGCAGCCGGTCGATATGCTGGGGCGAGCCGCCGAACCAGACCAGGTGGACGAAGCCGGTCGGGTCGCTGGCGCGGACCTTCAGCGGGGCGCCGGGGCGGCTGGGGACGAACAGGCGGTCGATGACGATCTCGAAGATCCCGACCTCGCCGTCCACGGCGGTCGCCGCCTCCATGGGCCGTCGGACGATGACGCCGGAGGGGCTGAGGAAGGCCAGGTCGCGCACCAGCGGCCCCGCCACCTTCTGCACCAGGGGCAGGACGCGGGGGCCCACGCCCTTCAGGCTGGAGACCTCGGCGAACAGGGGAAAGAGAATCTGCGGACGCATCGCCGGGAACATAGCGTGACCATGACGGGTGGCGAAGTGGGCGAAGGAGCGCTATCTGCGCTTCTTCCATTTTAGGACGCTGAGGTTCGCCACGCGGTGGATCGCGGCTTGAACGTCCTTCAACCTTGCCGGGCCAGGATTGCTTGTGACCGAAATCCCCCAAGACGACAGTGGCGACCAGGCGGCGTTGGCCCGCAAGCAGCGGCTGGGTCGGATCCAGTTCCGGTCCTGGCGGCGCGGTTTCCGCGAGGCCGACATGGTGCTGGGCCCCTTCTCGGACCAGGTAGCGCCGACCCTGACGGACGCCGAACTGGACCAGCTCGAGCTGCTGATCGATGAGGAGGACCAGTGGCTCTACGGCTGGATCATCGAACGTGACCCGACGCCGCCCGAGTTCGAGACGCCGGTGATGGCCAAGGTGCGGGCCTTCATGCGCGAGCATGTGGCGGCCGAGGTCGGCAAGGGCATCGGCTGATGGATCAACAGGTCACTGCACCGCCCCGAACCGACGCCGATCTGGGCGGGGCGCCGGAGGGGCTGGACGCCCTGGTCGTCGCCGAGCGGATCAAGGCCAGCGGCGGGGTCGGCGTCTTCGTGGCGCGCGATTATCAGCGGTCGGGTGGGTTTGTTCAGGCGTTCCGCTTCTTCTCGCAAGATATCGAAATTCTTGAATATCCGGCCTGGGACTGCCTGCCCTATGACCGGCTGAGCCCGACGGCGGGGATCGCCGCCCAGCGGATGGCGACCCTGACGCGCCTGGCCCAGCGCAAGACGGGGGACGCGCCGGTTCTGGTGGTCACGACCGTCGGCGCGGCCATGCAGAGGACGCCGCCCAGGTCGGTGACGACCCAGGCGGGGTTCGAGACGAAGGTCGGCCGCGATCTCGATATCCAGGCGCTGGAGCGGTATTTCGCGGCCAACGGCTATGTCCGGGCCTCGACCGTGTCGGAGCGGGGCGAGTTCGCCGTGCGGGGCGGGGTCGTCGATGTGTACCCGCCGGGCTTCGAGGAACCGGTGCGGCTGGACATGTTTGGGTCCGAGCTGGAATCGATCCGCACCTTCGATCCCGAGACCCAGCGCTCGACGGGGCAGATGACGGCGGTGTCGCTGGCGCCCGTGTCGGAGGCCTTGCTGGACGCCGATGCGATTTCGCGCTTCCGTACCGGTTATCTGAAGCTGTTCGGGGCGCCGGGCGACGATCCCCTGTATGCGACCATCAGCGAGGGCGCGCGGCGTCAGGGCATGGAGCAGTGGCTGCCGCTGTTCTACGAGAGCCTGGATTCGCTGTTCGACTATCTGCCGGATCAGGCGCAGATCTTCCTCGACAATCAGGCCGAGAGCGCGCGGGCCGAGCGGTGGGATCTGATCGCGGACGCCTATGAGGGGCGGACGGAAGCGTCGAAAACCAAAGGGCACGCGGCGGCCAATCGCGCCCTGCCGCCCCGGTCGCTGTATCTGGACGCCGGCGACTGGAACCAGGCGCTGGCGGGGCGGGCCGTGCGACGGTTCACGCCTTTCTCGGGCGGCGGCGAGGACGCCGGCGGTCGGTTGGGCCGGACCTTTGCGGCCGAGCGGGCGCAGGATAGCGTGAACCTGTTCGAGGCGGTGGCGGCCCATGCCGCGGCGCTGAAGGCCGACGGCAAGCGGGTGCTGTTCGCCTCCTGGACCGAGGGCTCGTCGGAGCGTCTGGCGACCATGCTGGCGGATCACGGCCTGGATCATATCGTCGCCGTGCGCGACTGGGCCGATGTGCTGGCGGCGCCGAAGGACCTGTATCTGCGCGGCGTCCTGCCGGTCGAGCATGGGTTTGCGACGGACGATGTCGCGGTCATTTCCGAGACCGACATCCTGGGCGACCGGCTGGCGCGGCCGCGCAAGAAGCGGCGGGCGTCGAACTTCCTGGCCGAGGCCTCGGCCCTGACGACCGGGGATCTGGTGGTCCACCTGGATCACGGCATCGGGCGTTATGAGGGGTTGAAGACGCTGGAGATCCAGCAGGCGCCGCACGACTGCCTGGAGCTGTTGTACGCCGGTGAGAGCAAACTCTATCTGCCGGTTGAAAATATTGATCTTCTCACCCGGTACGGCACGGACGCCGACGGGGTGCAGCTGGACAAGCTGGGCGGGGCCGGCTGGCAGGCGCGCAAGTCCAAGGCCAAGGAACGCCTGCGCGCCATGGCCGAGGGGCTGATCGCGCTCGCCGCCAAGCGGGCGCTGCGCGGGACGGACGCGGTCGTGCCGCCGCCGGGCCTGTTCGCCGAATTCTGCGCCCGCTTCCCCTATGAGGAGACGGACGACCAACTGAACGCCATCGGCGACGTGCTGGAGGATCTGGGCAAGGGCACGCCGATGGATCGGCTGATCTGCGGCGACGTCGGCTTCGGCAAGACCGAGGTGGCGCTGCGGGCTGCCTTTGTCGTGGCCATGACGGGGCAGCAGGTGGCCATTGTGGCCCCGACCACCCTGCTGGCGCGGCAACACTACAAGACCTTCACCGAACGGTTCGCCGGCTGGCCGGTGAAGGTGCGGCAGCTGTCGCGGATGGTCGGGTCCAAGGAAGCGTCAGAGACGCGGGCGGGGCTGAAGGACGGCTCGGTCGAGATCGTGGTCGGCACCCATGCGGTGCTGTCCGAACAGGTCGGTTTCCGCGACCTGGGCCTGGTTATCGTCGACGAGGAGCAGCATTTTGGCGTCAAGCACAAGGAGAAGCTGAAGTCGCTGCGCGCCGACGTCCACCTGCTGACCCTGACCGCCACGCCGATCCCGCGGACGCTGCAGATGGCCCTGTCGGGCATTCGCGAGATGTCGATCATCGCCACCCCGCCGGTCGACCGTCTGGCGGTGCGGACCTATGTGACGCCGTGGGATCCGGTGCTGGTGCGCGAGGCCCTGCTGCGGGAGAAATATCGCGGGGGTCAGGCCTATTATGTCGCGCCGCGCCTGAAGGACCTGCCGGCCATCGAGAAATTCCTGCGCGAACAGGTGCCCGAGGTGAAGTTCGTCGTCGGTCACGGCCAGATGTCGGCGACCCAGCTGGAGGAGGTGATGAGCGCCTTCTACGAGGGGGAATACGACGTCCTGGTCTCGACCACGATCGTCGAGAGCGGGCTGGATATTCCGACGGCCAACACCCTGGTCGTGCACCGCGCCGACATGTTCGGCCTGGCGCAGCTGTACCAGATCCGGGGCCGGGTCGGGCGGTCCAAGGCGCGGGCCTTCGCCTATCTGACCACGGATGCGGTCAAGCCGATGACCCTGTCGGCCGAGCGGCGATTGCAGGTGCTGCAGTCGCTGGACAATCTGGGCGCCGGCTTCCAACTGGCCAGCCACGACCTGGACCAGCGCGGCGGCGGCAATCTGCTGGGCGACGAACAGTCGGGCCATATCCGCGAGGTGGGCGTCGAACTGTATCAGCAGATGCTGGAGGACGCGGTCGCCGAGCTGCGCGAGAAGGGCGAAGGGGCCAACGTGGATCGCGGCTGGTCGCCGTCGATCAATGTCGGGGCTTCCGTCCTGATTCCAGAGGAATATGTGCCAGACCTGAACGTCCGTCTCAGCCTGTACCGCCGCCTGTCCGACGCCGAACAGGCCGAGGATCGCGAAGCCCTGGCCGCCGAACTGATCGACCGGTTCGGGCCCTTGCCGGACGAGGCGCAGCAACTGCTGAAGATCGTCGGCATCAAGTCGAACTGTCGCCGGGCCTGTATCGAGAAGATCGACATCGGGCCGCGCGGGGCCGTGCTGACCCTGCGCGACAACAGCTTCCCCAATCCCCTTGGACTGGTCGGGCTGATCCAGAAGAACCAGGCCTTCTGGAAGATCCGGCCGGATCAGAAGATCGTGGTGACCGGCGACTGGCCGACGGCGGAGGAGCGGCTGAAGGTGGCGGAGCGGATCACGGCCGATCTGGCGCGGGTGGCGGGGGCCTAGACCCTAGCGCGTCTTCTCGAGCAAGTCGGCGGAGGCGCGTTCCAGCAGGGCGCCGGCCGATTCGTTGGGCCGCATCTCGGCGGCGCCGACGTCGAATTCGGCTACGAAGGGCGAGCGGTCGGCGCCGGCGTCAAAGGCCGTGCAGCCGATAACCGCCGCGATCCGTTCGGCCGTCAGGCGCGCGGCCTCGGCGTGGGTCGCGGGCAGGGCCAGGGCGAACACCTCCTTGGCCAGGCGAGCGGGCGTATCTTCCACCCGGACCAGGCGCGAGACCATGGCGCCGATCTGCGGCATGGCGCGATCCAGCCATCCCCCCTGGCGCGCCCAGACGACGGGCTCGCTCTCTCTGACCCGCAGCACGCAGACCGAGAGGGCGCGCCTGCGGGCGCGGGACGCCTCGGCCACGCGGCCCAGGTGGGCGGCGAACAGTTCCGGCGTGAACAGGCCGGTGGAGGAATCCATCAGCTCAAGCGTGCGCGCCGAGTCGAGCGCCTTGCGGATGACCAGATGACGGCGATGAGCGCCGGCCATGGCGAGGATTCGCTCGGCCGTCTCGTCTTCCGGCGTATCGATAGAGGCGACATCGGCGAAGCCGCGATTGAACAGTTCGTCCAGGCTGATCTCGCCCTCGCCCCGCAGATAGAGCATGAGGGGGATGTGATAGAGCCGGGTGTTTCGCTTCATGCCGGAGGCGATCGACAGGGCGGGCGCATGGTCTTCGGCCCCCCACAGGATTGCGGCGTCGAACGGGCTTTCGTGCAGATAGTCGAAGGCGGTGTAGGGCGTCGGGGCGGCGACCACCTCGGCCCCGGCGGCGACGAGGGCGTTCGACAGGGCGAGAAATCGGCGATCCGCCACACCGGCGGCCAGAACTCGCAAGGGGCTCGATCCCGCTGAGTGGAAGTCCAGCTGGACGCCGCGCGCGGCGAATGTGGCCGAACGCAGATGGAATTCCTCCTCGGCGATGGCGGCGCGAACCAGCTGTTCGAGACGAAGGGCCGCCTGGGCGGGATGCGGAGGCGCGGACATGGAAATGTCCGCGCCATCGACCGAATCGGGCCTGGCGCCGACGACCATGATCGGCAGGCGACGGGGTTCCGCAGCGGCGCGCAGGCGGAGCGGTGCGTCGGGAGTCAGCGAGTCGAAATCGACGACGGCGGCTTCCAGCGGGAAATCCTGGAGTGTCGCCTCGGCCGAGGCGATGTCTCGCGCCGTGACCGTGGTCCATCCCAGGGCGTCCAGTCCGGCCACGAGCGGGCCGAGCCTATCGTCCTGGGCCGCCAGGATCAGTACGCGCGCGTCGAAAGCCAAGTGATCGTCTCCCCGTGGCGCCGCAGCGCCAATGCCTCCCGGAGGCGGCTGGACCATAGCGAGCCGCCCCTTAACGAAGCAATGTCTCGTCGCCAAAGGCCCGTGGAAAGACCGGTTCACAGGGATAGGACTTTCCCCCGGCGCGGAATCCGCTAGGTTCCCGCGCTTGTGCAACGGTTGTGGGGACCGGCTTGAGCGACGACCTGACCCGATCAGTTCTGAGGGCGCCCGGATTCTGGGGCAGGTTGGCGGTGCGCGCCTTCGCCCGCAGCTGGGGGCGGGACGTGATGCTCTACACGGGCGGGGTGTCCTTCTTTGCGCTGTTGGCGGTGTTTCCCGCCATCGCCATCCTGATCGGCTTCTACAAGCTGGGACTTTCGATCGGGGAGGTCAGCGCCCAGGCTGCGGCTCTGTCAGACCTCCTGCCGCGGGCGGCGCAGACCATCTTTCAGGATGAGATCACCCGGTTGACCAAGGCCTCGGCGCGGACGGTATCGACCCAGAGCGCCTTTGCACTGATTGTGGGCGCCTATGCCGCCCATCGTGGATTCAAGGCCTTGTTGGCTGGTCTTAATCTCATTCATGATGAGACCGAGCCGCATGGCTTCTTCAAGTTTAATCTGCTGGCCTTCTTCGTCGCGGTGGTCGCCTTCGCCCTGTTCACTGTGGTGTCCGGCGCGGTGGTGACCGCCCGTATCCTGGCGCATACGGCGTCGTCGGCGGCGGATGCGGGGGGGAGCGGGATCATGCCGCTGGACGCCTTCCTGCCGGCGCTCGGGCTCGTGATCGGTTTGACGCTGCTGTATCGCTACGCCATGAGCCACACTTCGCCGGTCGCCTGGCTGCCGGCCGTGACCGGCGGACTGGTGGCGACGCTGATGTCGGTGGTTTCGTCCTGGCTCTGCGCCATCTATGTCGAACAGATCGCGCCGCTGGGCGCGACCTACGGGTCGGTCGGCGCGGTTGTGGTTCTGCTGATCTGGCTGTCATGGAACGTCAACGCCATCTTCTACGGCGGTGCTTTTGCGACTGAAATGGAGCTGGCGGCCGAGGTCGACGCCCGCGAAGAAGCCAGGCTGAGTACGGCTTCGGCGGACGTGGTCGATCTGTCGGCGCGCCGGGTCAGCCGCAGAACCCGATCCTAGACCAAGCCGGCTTTAGCCGGTCTCGACGGTCAGGCGGAGCAGGCCGTCGATCTCTTCCACCGCAATCATCCGGCCCTGCTTCTGGCGCATCAGAAACGGCACGTCGATCCGCGCCATCGGGTCGGTGGCCAGCAGGACGAAACGTGTTCCCGCCGCGGCGCCGTCCATGGCCTTCATCAGCTTCAGGCTGGGCGTCGGGCAGAGGTGACCCCGTGCGTCGATGATCTGCGGTCCGGTCACGTGGCCAGACGGTCCGCGAGAAGCGCCAGGGCGACACGCACGGCCGCCATCCGGATGGCGTCCCGTCCGAGATCGCCGAACGCCTCGCGACGATGGATAAGGCCGCCGGGCCCCTGGGCTGCGAAATGGACCAGGCCGACCGGTTTGTCGGCCGAACCGCCGCCCGGACCCGCTATGCCGGTGACGGCGACGCTGACGAGGGCGAGCGAATGGTCGACGGCGCCCTGGGCCATGGCGCGGGCGGTCGGTTCAGACACGGCGCCATGGGCGTTCAGCGTGGCCTCGGTCACGCCCAGCATCTGTTGCTTGGCCTGATTGCTGTAGGTGACGAAGCCCCGGTCCAGAGCGGCGGACGAACCGGGGACAGCAGTCAGGGCGGCGGCGACCAGCCCGCCGGTGCAGCTTTCGGCCGTGGCCAGCATCAGGCCGCGCGCGGCGGCGGTTGCGACGATCTGCTGCGCCAGATGCTGGATGTCTTGCGGAAACATGATCTTTCCATAGGCCGCGAGTCCCGCTCTAACCAGAGGCATGAGCGACGTCGCCGAACCCCAGATCGCCGTCGAAGCGGGACGCGGGCGCGTGGCCCCGATCCTGTTCGCCGTCGCCGTCTTCACCTCGGCCTGTCTGGTCTTCGTGGTGCAGCCGATGGCGACCAAGCTGATCCTGCCGACCCTGGGGGGATCGCCGTCGGTGTGGAACGCCGCCATGGTCTTCTTCCAGACGGCCCTGCTGGCCGGCTACGGCTACGCCCATCTCCTGCAGCGGGTCGGATCCATGCGGATCCAGGTGGCGGCGCATCTCGGCCTGTTGCTGGTCGCGGCCCTGTTCCTGCCGTTGCGGGTCAGCGGGATGTTGGGCGAACCCGACCCCGCAGCGCCGACGACGTGGCTGCTGGCCACGCTCGCCCTGTCGATCGGCGCGCCTTTCGCGGTGCTGTCGGCGACGGCGCCCCTGCTTCAGGCCTGGTACGCCCGGGTGCGCGCAGGCCATGCCGACGGGCGGAACCCCTATGTCCTCTATGCGGCGTCCAACCTGGGCAGTTTCCTGGCCCTGCTGTCCTATCCGGTCCTGATTGAACCCCTCGCCAGTCTGTCGAGCCAACGCTGGGGCTGGAGCGGCGGGTATGGCCTGTTCGTCCTGATGATCGCCGGCCTGGGCATCCTGGCCTGGCGCCGCCGTGACCGGACCGCACCGGAGCCCGCGCCCGTGGCCGTCGGGCCGCCGATCGCCTGGCGCGACAAGGGTCTGTTGATTCTGCTGGCGGCGGCGCCGTCCAGCCTGATGCTGGGGGTTACGGCGCATCTGTCGACCGACGTCGCCTCGGCGCCCTTCCTGTGGGTCGTCCCACTGGCCCTGTACCTGCTGACCTTCGTCATCGCCTTCCAGGCGCGACCCGTCATTCCGCTTTATCTGACCCTGATGATCCAGGCTGCGGTGCTGGCCGCCTGCGCCGCGCTGGCGGCCTTTCGCACGACCGAATGGCTGTTCGTCTTCGGGATCAATCTGACGGCCTTCTTCTTCACCGCCCTGATGTGCCACCAGCTTATGGCCGAGCGCCGGCCGGCGCCGGGACGGCTGACGGAATTCTATCTGCTGCTGTCGCTGGGCGGCGTGCTGGGCGGCGCGTTCAACGCCCTGGTCGCGCCGGCTGTCTTCAACATGGTGTGGGAATACCCGCTGGTCCTGGTCGCCGTGGGGCTTCTGCGGCCGTGGCGCGGCGGCGAGGTGCGGTCGTGGGAGGTCATATGCTGCGTCGTCGGCGTGCTCATCGCCCTGTCTGGTCCCTTGGGGCTGGCTCTGGTCCGCTACGCCCCCGACATCCGCGCCGCCGTGCCGGATCGCGAGTTGGTGAGGATCGCTCAGGCCGTGTTGGGCATAGCGGCGCTGTTCGCCTTCCTGCTGCGACACCGGCCGGTGATGTTCACTGTCGTCGTCGGGGCGATGGTCTGGTCGGGATACACTGTCGCGCGCGGCTATGACTGGGCCCTGACGGAGCGCAGCTTCTTCGGAGTGATGCGTGTGGCCAGCACGCCGATCGAAGGCCTGGACGGTCCTGTCCATGTCCTGATGCACGGGACGACCCTGCATGGCGCCCAGGCGCAGTCGCCGCGTTATCGGTGCCTGCCGACCCTCTATTATGCGACCACCACTCCGCTGGGCCAGGCCGCGCTCACGACCCGCGACAGCCGGCCGGGCGGGGCGCAGATCGGCGTCGTGGGGCAGGGGTCAGGGGCCATGGCCGCCTATAAGCGCGCCCAGGACCGGATGAGCTTCTTCGAGATCGATCCGATGGTGGACCGGATGTCGCGCGACCCCCGCTGGTTCAGTTTCATCAATGGTTGCGCGCAAGGTCCAGTGCGAACGGTGTTGGGCGATGCGCGGCTGACGATGGCGCGAGAGCCGGCGGGAACCTACGACCTGCTGATCATCGACGCCTTCAGTTCGGACGCCGTGCCCACCCATCTGCTGACGGTCGAGGCGATCGCCGGCTATCTGCGCCTGTTGAAGCCGGAGGGGGTGGTGGTGCTGCACCTGTCGAACCGGAACCTGGAGATCACCCTGCCGGCCCAGGCTGCGGCTGCGGCCCTGAATGCGCCGGCTCTGCACCAGGTCTATATCGAGCGCCGCGAAGCGGCGGCGATGTCGGAATCCTCGACCGAGGCGCTGATCATCGGCAAGAGCGAGGCGGCCCTGGCGCCCTATCGCGCAGATCCGCGCTGGCGGGCCCTGGCGGCGACCGAGGTGCGGCCCTGGACCGACGACTATGTCAATCTGTTCGGCGCCCTGGTCAGGCAAATGCAGCACGCCGCCCGCTAGCGCGGCCTCACGCTCGAACAGGCGTCTCCACCGTTGCGACGGCCTGGGCGGCGAGGCCTTCGCCTCGGCCGGTGAAGCCCAGCCCCTCGGTCGTGGTGGCCTTGACGCTGACGGCGTCCAGGGGCAGCGCAAGCAGGCTCGCGATCCGTTCGCGCATGGCCTGACGGTGCGGCTTCACCTTGGGACGTTCGCAGATCAGGGTGACGTCGACATTGACGATCCGCCCGCCGCGCGCGGCGACGAGGCCCGCGGCATGGAGCAGGAAGAGGTCGGACGACGCACCCTTCCATTTCGGATCGGTCGGCGGGAAATGGTCGCCGATGTCGCCCTCGGCGATGGCGCCGAGGAGGGCGTCGGTCAGGGCGTGCAGGCCCGCGTCGGCATCGGAATGACCGATCAAGGTCTGGTCGTGCGGCACCTCGATCCCGCACAGCCAGACCGAGCCGCCCGGGCCCCAGCGGTGGACGTCGTAGCCCGAGCCCACCCGGGTCTGATAGCGGGTCTGCTGCGGTAACAGGGCCTCGGCCATGGCGAAATCCTCCGGATAGGTCAGTTTCAACAGACGGGCGTCGCCCGCGACCAGGGCGACACGACCGCCGCAGCGTTCGACCACGACGGCCTCGTCCGTCGGCGGATCGGCGTCGCTCCAGGCGGCGTAGGCGGCCTCGATCACGCCTCGGCGGAAGGTCTGGGGCGTCTGGGCGCGCCACAGGCCGTCCCGTTCGACAACCCCGGCCATTACGCCGTCTTCGCCCCGTCGCAGACTGTCGGCGACCGGCAGTACCGGCAGCGCGCCCTCGGCCTCGTCAAGCGCGGCGATCAGCCGGTCGATGACGGCGCGGTCCAGCAGGGGGCGGGCGGCGTCATGGATCAGGACGGGCTGGTCGGCCGGGCAGGTCAGGGCGGCCAGGCCGGCGCGGACGGACTGGGCGCGGACCTCGCCGCCCAAGACCGTGCGCCAGCGCGTCAGTCCGGCCAGGGCCTCGGCCACGCGCGGCTCGGCGCCGGGCGCGACCACGACGACGAGTTCGTCGGCGCCGGCGTCCAGCAAGGCCTCGGTGGACCAGCGCAGGACGGGTTTGCCGCCAAGGGCCCGCCACTGCTTGTCGCCGCCGGCGCGCGTGCCCGAACCGGCCGCAACGATGATGCCCGAGAAACTCATGGCGGCCTTACTAGAATGCGCCGCGACGGGACGAAACCATCAATCCGCCGTCGTCACGCTTGACGAGGGGGGCTGCAATGCTGCGAAAGGCGCAAATGGCGAAGATCCTGAAGATCGGTGATGTGACCGTGCCCGGCCAGGTGCTGATGGCGCCGATGACCGGCGTCACCGATCTGCCGTTCCGGCTGCTCGCCTCCAAGCTGGGCGCCGCCTATGTGGCGACCGAGATGGTGGCGGCCAAGGAACTGGCGCGCGAGCGGCCGGACGTCGTCCGTCGCGCGGCTGTCGGCGCCGGCCTGCCGCTGACGGTGATCCAGCTGGTCGGGCGCGATCCCGAGCAGATGGGCGAGGGCGCGCGGATGGCTGAAAAGGCCGGCGCAGACATCGTCGATCTGAACTTCGGCTGCCCGGCCAAGGAGGTCACCGGCTCGGCCGCCGGGTCGGCCCTGATGCGGACGCCGGACCTGGCCTGCCGGATCATGGAGGCGGCGGTGAAGGCCACGTCCCGGCCGGTGACGGTCAAGATGCGTCTGGGGTGGGACGACGACAGCCGAAACGCCGCCGAACTGGCGAAGCGGGCCGAAGAGATCGGGGTCAAGGCGGTGACGGTTCACGGTCGCACCCGCAAGCAGTTCTACACAGGGCGGGCGGACTGGGACGCCGTGGCGGCGGTCAAGGCCTCGGTCGGCGTGCCGGTGATCGTCAATGGCGACATTCTGACAGCCGATGACGCCAGGGAGGCGCTGGCGCGGTCCGGGGCCGATGGTCTGATGCTGGGCCGCGGCGTCTATGGACGGCCGTGGCTGGCGGCTCACCTGGAACGGGCCCTGACCGACGGAGTGTCGCTGGACGAACCGGGCCCGGAAGCGCGTCTGGCCATTGTGATCGAGCATCTGCGGGCGTCGGTAGAATTCTATGGGCTCCCGCTCGGGCTTCGCATGTTCCGCAAACATCTGGGCTGGTATATCGAACAGGCTCCATGGCCGGCCGATCCGCAACACCGTCGCGCGGCAAAGGCAAGAATTTGCCGCCTCGATGAGCCTGCCGCCGTCGAAATGGAAATGGCGGCGCTGTGGCGGGGAAATTCGCCAAGAAATGCGAACTCAATTGTTGAAATCGAGCCACAGTTGGTCGACACTGCTGTGGCATGACGGATACGCCCTCAGCCATGGCTCCTCGCGCCGACCCACCGTCGGACGATGAGTCGTTCTGGGGGCGGTTCGATGTGGAAAGGGCGCGGGCCGGGTTCGGCATCGCCTATTTCATCGCCGTGGCGATCACGGCTGCGGCGGTCTGGCTTGTGGCGGCGGCGCCCGGCGCGAACGCCGGCGCGGCGCGAGGTTCTACCAGTCAGCTGGTGCTGGTCGTCCTTCTGGCCAATCTTGTCCTGATCGCCAGTCTGGCCTTCATTGTCGGACGCCGGGTGCTGACCCTGGCGCGCAGCACGGGCGAGGCGGGATCGCGACTGCACCTGAGGTTCGTCGCCCTCTTTTCCATGGTGGCGGTGATCCCGGCGGTGCTGATCGCCCTGGTGTTCGGCATGATGGTCACGCGCGGCGTCGATCAGTGGTTCAGCCAGAACGTTCAGGCCTCGGTGGAGAACGGCGCCACCATCGGCCGCGCCTATGTGGGTGACGTCAGCAGGACCGTGAATGCGGACCTGGATGTCATCGCCAACGAATTGAGCGCGCCCGAAATTCGCTCCAACTTCGAGCATCGCATCTGGTTTTCCGAGGCCCTGGCGCAGGTGGCCGACTTCTTCGGCTATCCGGCCCTCTATATCATCGACGGGCAGGGCAATGTCCTGGCCCAGACGGCGGCGGAAGGCGCCCCGCCTTATCTGACGCCGTCCAAGGCTGATCTGGAGATCGCCAAAGAAGGGGAGACGGCGCCGAGCGTCGTCACGGAAAATCCGGATGCCGTCCGCGTGATCTATCCCTTGCCGCGTTATGGCGATGCGTTCCTGTATGTGGTCCGGCCCTTGCAGCCGGGGCTGATTTCCACGCTGAGAAACGCCGAGGAGTCGATCGTCGCCTACCGCGAGGCTGAGGAAAGCCGGGCTCGCATTCAGTCGGCCTTCGTCCTCAGCTATCTCGAGACGGCCTTGCTGGTGCTGGTCGGCGCGGTCTGGCTGGGCATGTCTGCGGCCAGCAGCATATCGGCGCCGATCGGCCGGCTGGTGCAGGCGGCGGGCCAGGTTGCGGGCGGCGACTTCAGCGCTCGGGTCAAGAGCGACGGAGCTCCGGCCGAGATCGCCCTGTTGTCCGACGCCTTCAACCGCATGACGGGCGATCTTCAGGCGCAGCAGACGGCGTTGAAGGCCGCCAGCGACGAGGCCCAGGATCGAAGCACATTCATCGAAACCGTCTTGTCCGGGGTCAGCGCCGGCGTCATCGGCCTGGATCGGCGCGGCCGGGTTTCGGCGATCAACGACAGCGCGCTGCAGCTTCTACATATCGAAGAGGAGGCGGTGCTGGGGCACGAGCTGGCCACCCTGTCGCCGGAGCTGAGCGACCTGGTGGGCCGCGTCGAGGCCCATATCGAAGAGGATATCGACATCAGCCGAGGCGGGGAAACCTTCCGACTGCGCGTCAGGATCGAGGGTGGTCAGGGGGGTGAGATGGTGCTTACCTTCGACGACATAACCCGGCTGGTCACGGCGCAACGCAACGCGGCGTGGCGCGACGTGGCCCGCCGGATCGCGCACGAGATCAAGAACCCATTGACGCCGATCCAGCTGTCGGCCGAGCGGCTGAAGCGGAAATATCGCGACAAGGTGGACGAGGTCGAAATCTTCGACCGCTGCACGGACACCATCATCCGCCAGGTGGGCGACATCGGCCGGATGGTGGACGAATTCTCTTCCTTCGCCCGGATGCCGGCGCCGCGTTTCGGCTCGGCCAATCCCGCCGAAATGTTGCGAGAGGCCGTTTTCGCCCAGAGGGTGGCGGCCGCCGATATCGTGGTTGAGATGACCGAGCCCCTGCCCAAGGCCACGTTGCGCTGCGACGCCCGGATGGTGGGGCAGGCCCTCATCAATATTCTGAAGAACGCCGGCGAATCCGTCGCCGCGCGTCGCCTGGCGGATGGCGACGCGCCTGCGTCCGACCAGATGGGAATCATCGCCTCGCTGGTCATCGAGAACGGCATGGCGACCTTCGAAGTCGAGGACGACGGGATCGGCCTGCCGGCCAAGGATCGCGATCGTCTGACTGAACCCTATGTCACCACGCGCGAGAAGGGCACGGGCCTGGGCCTGGCCATCGTCAAACGCATCTGCGAGGACCACGGCGGCGAGCTGAAGCTGGCCGACGCAGAGACTTTGCGCGGCGCGCGCGTGTGCCTGATCTTCCCCCTGAAACCCCACGGCAAGACCGGCGACGTGACGGAGCGCAAGCTCCAGACCGTCGTCGCCGAATAAGCGAGGCAAGATGCGACCTACCGGTTCCGACATTCTGGTCGTCGACGACGAGGCGGACATCCGCGATCTGGTTTCGGGCCTGCTCGAGGACGAGGGGCACGCCGTGCGCGTGGCCGCCAACTCCGACGAGGCCCTGGCGGCGATCCGCGCGAGGAAGCCGTCGCTGGCGATCCTCGATATCTGGATGCAGGGCGGCGGCCTGGACGGGCTGGAACTGCTGGAGGTGGTCAAGGAGATCGATCCCGACCTGCCGGTGGTGATGATCTCGGGCCACGGCAATATCGAGACGGCGGTGACGGCGCTGAAGCGCGGCGCCTATGACTTCATCGAAAAGCCGTTCAAGTCCGACCGGCTGGTGGTGGTGGTCGAACGGGCGATCGAGGCGGCGACGCTGAAGCGCGAAAACCGCCGACTGCGGGCGCAGACGATGACGCCGTCCGGCCTGATCGGCCGGTCGCAGGCGGCCCAGGCTCTGCGCGGCACCATCGCCAAGGTGGCCCAGGCCAACAGCCGGGTCCTGATCGCCGGACCGGCCGGATCGGGCAAAGAGCTGGTGGCGCGCCAGATCCACGAGGCCAGTCCGCGCGCCCGGGCCGAGTTCGTGGCGATTTCGGCGGCGGGGATGACGCCGGAGCGGCTGGATGTCGAACTGTTCGGAGAAGAGGGGCAGGACGGCCGCCCGCGCAAGATCGGCGTGTTCGAGCGGGCGCATAACGGCACCCTGTATCTGGACGAGATCAGCGACATGCCGCGCGAGAGCCAGAGCCGCATCCTGCGCGTCCTGGTCGATCAGCGGTTCCGCCGTGTGGGCGGCGAGCAGGACGTGCAGGTGGATGTCCGGGTCGTCACCTCGACCTCCCGCGATCTGAAGGCCGAGATCGCCGAGGGGCGGTTCCGCGAGGATCTGTTCCACCGCCTGAATGTGGTGCCGATCCGCGTGCCGGCCCTGTCGGAACGGCGCGAGGACATCGCCGAGCTGGTCGAGTATTTCGTGGAGACCATCAGCGCCTCGCAGGGGCTGCCGCGCCGGGCCATCGGCGACGACGCCGTCGCCGTGCTGCAGGTCCATCCTTGGCCGGGCAATATCCGCCAGCTGCGCAACAACATCGAGCGGCTGCTGATCCTGGCCACCGGCGATCCCAACGAGCCGATCACCGCCGACATGCTGCCGCAGGAGGTGGCGACGTCGAACGGGGGCGCGTCCACGATGGGCGCCGAACGCACCATCGCCCTGCCGCTGCGCGAGGCGCGGGAAGTGTTCGAGCGGGACTATCTGGCGGCCCAGATCATGCGGTTCGGCGGCAATATCTCGCGCACCGCCTCCTTCATCGGCATGGAGCGGTCGGCGTTGCACCGCAAGCTGAAGTCGCTGGGGGTCTCGCCGGCTCGCGGTGGAGAAGAGGAAGAGCCGGCCTGATGTCCCGCGTCGCCTACGTCAACGGAACCTACAGCCCGCATGGCCAGGCCGTGGTTCATATCGAGGATCGCGGTTTCCAGTTCGCCGACGGCGTCTATGAGGTCTGGTCCGTGTTCGACGGCCGGCTGGCGGACTTCGACGGCCATATGACCCGCCTGCACCGTAGTCTGAACGAGCTGCGCATCGACATCCCCATGTCGGTGGCGTCCCTGACGCGGGTGCTGCGCGAGACCGTCCGGCGCAACCGGGTGAAGAACGGCATCGTCTATCTGCAGGTCACGCGCGGCACGGCGCGCCGGGATCACCCGTTCCCCACGCCGGGAACGCCTCCCAGCGTCATCGTCACCGCCAAGTCGATTTCGTCGGCGCGGGGAGAGGCGCAGGCGCAAAAGGGGGTCGCTGTCCTGACCCAGCCCGACATCCGTTGGGGACGATGCGACATCAAGACGGTTGGCCTGTTGCCAAACATTCTGGCCAAACAGGCGGCGCGCGAGGCCGGCGCCTATGAGGCCTGGTTCGTGGACGACATGGGGCTGGTGACCGAGGGCTCATCGACTAACGCCTGGATCGTCGACGAGCACGGCAAGCTGCGGACTCGCGACACCCAGGCCAACATCCTGAAGGGCTGCACCCGCACCACCCTGATGGAGTTGATCCAGGAACACGGGGTCGAACTGGACGAGCGTCCGTTCAGCGTCGAAGAGGCCAAGCGGGCGCGTGAAGCCTTCTTCACCGCCGCCGGCGCCTTCGTCACCCCGGCGATCTCGATTGACGGAACCAAGATCGCCGACGGCAAGCCCGGGCCGATCACGCTCAAGCTGCGCCAGCTCTATCTTGATAAGGCGCGCCGAGACGCCATTTAGGGCGTTGCCGGAGCATGGAGGGGGCGGTTAAGGTCGCCCCCGGTCGCTATCGACCCCGACGCCGCTCCCTCGGCGACGAACAACCAAGAACAGGAAAAACCTGCCATGTCGCAAGACAAACGTCAGAACCTTCAGGACACCTTCCTCAATTCGGTCCGCAAGACCAAGACGCCGCTGACCATCTTCCTGGTCAACGGGGTCAAGCTGCAGGGTATCGTGACCTGGTTCGACAACTTCTGTGTGCTGCTGCGCCGCGATGGCCAGTCCCAGCTGGTGTACAAGCACGCCATCTCCACCATCATGCCGTCCGCGCCCGTGCAACTGTACGAGCCCGACGCCGAAGAAGACTGATTGACCAGCAAACTGATCGACCACGCCGTCCCGCTGATCCGGGCGGTCGTCATCCATCCCGACCGACGCTCAGACAGCCCTCGGCTGGCGAGCGAGCGCCTTGAGGAAGCCGTGGGCCTTGCCCGCGCGCTGGACCTTGACGTGCGCGCTGAAGAGACCGTGCGACTGCGTGGGACCACGCCTGCCACCCTGTTCGGAAGCGGCAAGGTCGAGGAACTGGCCGCCTTGGTCCGCGCGGCCGATGCGGAGGCGGTCATCATCGACGACGCCCTGACCCCGGTGCAGCAACGCAATCTGGAGAAGGCGTGGGAGGTGAAGGTCATCGACCGCACAGGCCTGATCCTGGAGATCTTCGGACGCCGCGCGCGGACCAAGGAAGGCCGGCTTCAGGTCGAGCTGGCCCGGCTCGACTATGAGCGGTCGCGCCTGGTGCGGACCTGGACCCACCTGGAGCGCCAGCGGGGCGGCACCGGCTCGACCGGCGGCCCCGGCGAAACCCAGATTGAGCTGGACCGGCGCCTTATCGCCGACCGGATCGTGCGGCTGAAGGCCGAGCTGGAAGAGGTGCGTCGCACGCGCGGCCTGCACCGCAAGCAGCGCCAGAAGGTCCCGTTCCCGACCATCGCCCTGGTCGGCTACACCAACGCCGGCAAGTCGACCCTGTTCAACCGGCTGACGGGATCCGAGGTCTTCGCCAAAGACCTGTTGTTCGCCACCCTGGACACGACTCAGCGGACCATTCGCCTGCCGCAGGGTCGGCCGGCCATTGTCGCGGACACTGTCGGTTTCATCTCGGACCTGCCGCACGAACTGGTCGAGAGCTTCCGCGCCACCCTGGAAGAGGTCGGCGAGGCCGACCTGATCCTGCACGTCCGCGACATCGCCTCGGCCGACAGCGACGCCCAGGCCAAGGACGTCGAAACGGTGCTGAAACAGATCGAGACGCCCGAGGGCAAGACCCGCCGGGTGCTGGAGGTCTGGAACAAGATCGACCTGTTGGACGAGGAGGCGCGCGAGGCCGTGCTGGGTCAGGCTGAACGGCTGGCCAAGGACGGCGAGGCCGTCGCCGTCTCGGCCTGGACGGGCGAGGGGATCGAGCCTCTGCGCCAGACCATCGCCGGCCTGATCGACGACGATCCCGAAACCCGGCTGACGTTGGCGCCCGACCAGGGCGAGGCCCTGGCCTGGCTGTATGAACACGGTCGGGTGGTCTTCCGCGACACGGATGACGCCGGCCGCACTCACGTCACGGTCAGGCTTCACCCTGCAGCCTTGGGGCGATTCGAGCGTCTGTATCCCGACCTGGCTGGCTGACCTATGCATCTGATCGAGACCGTCCTGCTGCTGCTTCTGGCCGTCGTGGTGTCGGGCTCGGTCGCGCGGATCACGCGAATCGCCCTGCCTCTGGTGCAGATCGGGCTGGGGGCCGCCATCGTGCTGGCGACCGGCACGACGGTGGATCTGGAGCCGGACATCTTCTTCCTCCTGTTCCTGCCGCCCCTGCTGTTTCTGGACGGGTGGCGGATCCCCAAGGAGGCTCTGTTTCGCGACCGGGCCGTGATCCTGGAACTGGCCCTGGGGCTGGTGCTGTTCACCGTCATCGGCCTGGGCTTCCTGATCTGGTGGATGATCCCGGAGATGCCGCTGGCGGTGGCTTTCGCCCTGGCCGCCATCCTGTCGCCGACCGATCCCATCGCGGTTCAGGCCATCGCGGCGCGCGCCCCGATCCCCAAACGGCTGATGCATATTCTGGAGGGCGAGTCGCTGTTGAACGACGCGACCGGCCTGACCTGTATGCGGATCGCGGTGGTGGCGGCCACGACCGGCGCCTTCTCGATCGGCAGCGCCATCGGATCCTTCGCCTGGCTGGCCCTGGTCGGGGTGGCGGCCGGCGTTCTGGTCACCATAGCCATCAGTTCCGCCAAGGGTTTCGTCAGCCGCCGCTGGGGCGAGGATGTCGGGGCGCAGATCCTGGTCAGCCTGCTGATCCCTTTCGCTGCCTATCTGGTCGCGGAAGAACTGCACGCCTCGGGCATTCTGGCGGCCGTGGCGGCGGGCGTGACCATGAGCTTCACCGAGCGGGGCGGCGGCATTGGCGGCCAGTCCCTGGCCATGACCCGAATCCGGCGCGGCGTAGTGTGGGACACGGTGCAGTTCGTCGCCAACGGCATCATCTTCGTCATCCTGGGCGAGCAGATGCCGTCCATCCTGGCGCGGGCGGCCGAGGTGGTGCGGGGCACCAGCCGGCCGGAAGTCTGGTGGCTGGCCGTCTATGTGTTCGCCATCGTCGCCGCCCTGGCGGTCATGCGTTTCGTCTGGGTCTGGACATCGCTGAAGTTGACCCTGTTCCGGCGGCGCCATCGGGGGCCGCCTGCCAGGGTGGGGTTGCGTCTGACCCTGGTGATGTCGCTGGCGGGCGTGCGCGGGGCTATCACCCTGGCCGGCATACTGACCCTGCCGTTCGTCCTGGGCGACGGATCGCCGATGCCGTCGCGCAACCTGGCCATCTTCCTGGCGGCAGGGGTGATCATTGTTTCGCTGCTGGTGGCGACCTTCGCCCTGCCGCGCCTGATGAAGGGGGTCGAACTGCCGCCCGAACCGTCGCAGGAACGGGAGGAGGACCGGGGGCGGGTCGCGGCTGCTTCTGCCGCGCTACGCGCCGTTGAGGACGCCTCCCACGCCATGGCCGAGGGCAAGACCAACCCCGATCTCTATTCCGACGTCGCCAGCCGGATCATGGAGATCTATCGCCGCCGGATCGAGACCCATACCCGCACCGACGAGGACGACGCGGTCGTGGCGCGCAAGATCGACGCTGTGGAACGTCGACTGTGGCTGGCCGGACTGGCGGCCGAGCGAGAAGAACTGGGGCGGTTGGCGCGGGCGCGTCAACTGGACGAGGTGGCCGCGCGCAAGATGATCCGTGAAGTGGATCTGCAGGAATTGCGGTATCTTTAGCGGTCAGCGATCCATGAACGCCGCGACCGCCGCGTAGCTGTCGGCGATGTGGTGGGCGCCGCGCGCGACCAGGCGTTCGGCGTGGCCGTCGCGGATATGGCCGCCGGCGGTTAGGCCAACCACCGTCATGCCGGCGGCGATCCCGGCGGTGACGCCCGCCTCGCTGTCCTCGATCACCAGGACGCGGGCCGGATCGACGCCCATGCTGTCGGCGGCGTGCAGGAAGATGTCGGGGTGGGGCTTGCCGCGCTCGACCACCAGGCCGGTGAAGACGGCGCCGTCGAAATGATCGGTCAGGCCGAACAGGTCCAGGCCGACGCCGATCCAGTCGGGGCCGCTGGACGAGGCGATGCAGCGCGCCTCGGACCGAGCGGCGACGAAGTCGATCATGCCGGGGACGGGCTTGAGGTGGATCGGCGCGCGGGCGCGGCAGGTGGCGAACCAGGTGGTGTGGAAATCCTCGGGGCAGGGCCGGCCCAGGGCGGCCTCGACCGCCGGCCGGTTGTCGCGCCAGCGCTTGCCCGTATAGGCGGCGAGGACATCGTCCAGGCTGGTGGGCAGGCCGATGGCGGTCAGCTGTTCGGCCATGACGGTGCTGTTCAGCACCTCGCTGTCGGCGACGACGCCGTCGTAGTCGAAGATGATCAGGTCGTAGGGCATGCGGCGGCTCAGGATGGGGAGCCGGCCTTCTCGGCGCGCTTTGCGGCGTCCCAGAGGCGGTCCATCTCCTCCAGCGTCGATTGGTCGGGCGTGCGGCCGTCCTTGGCCAGTTGGGCCTCGATGAAGCCGAAGCGGCGCACGAACTTTGCGTTGGTGGCGCGCAGGGCGTCCTCGGGCTCGACGTCCAGCTTGCGCGCCAGGTTGGCGACGACGAACAGCAGGTCGCCCATCTCCTCGCGCGCCTTGGCCATGTCGCCGGCGGCGATCTCGACGCGCAGTTCCGCGACCTCTTCGGCCAGCTTGTCGAACACCTCGTCGGTCGAGGGCCAGTCGAAGCCGACGCGGCCGGCGCGCTTGGTCAGTTTGGCGGCGCGGGTCAGGGCGGGCAGGCCGACGGGGACATCGTCGAGCACGCCGGGCTTCTTGCGGTCCTTGCGCTCGGCGGCCTTGATGGCTTCCCAGGCGACGGTCTGTTCTTTCGACGAGCGTTGCGATTCATCGCCGAAGACGTGGGGGTGGCGGCGCTCCAGCTTGTCGGCGATGGCCGTGACCACGTCGTCGAAGGCGAACAGCCCTTGTTCCTCGGCCATGCGAGCATGGAAGACGACCTGGAACAGGAGGTCGCCCAGCTCTCCCTTCAGCTCGTTCAGGTCGTTGCGCTCGATGGCGTCGGCGACCTCGTAGGCTTCCTCGATGGTATAGGGGGCGATGGTGGCGAAGGTCTGCTCCAGGTCCCAGGGGCAGCCGCCGTCGGGGTCGCGCAGACGTTCCATGACGCCCAGCAGGCGGTCGATGGGCCTCACGCCTGTGCCTCCGCGTCGCGGGCGTCGAGGGCCTGGCGGATCTCGTTGTGACGGGCGGCGGTCAGCGGATAATTCTTCAGCGCCCAGCTCGCCAGCACCAGCAGCACGCCGGGAACCAGGATAAACAGGATCTGGAGCGTGAGCAGGGCGGCGCCGCTGTTGCCGTCCGGACCGGGAAGGGCGCGGAAGCCGACCCACTGGAGGATCAGATAGGGCACGAGGGCGACGACGTGGCCGATCTTGGTCGTGGCCGAGAGGATGGACAGCATCAGGCCGGTGCGGTCGACGCCCGTCTCGAACCGCTCCTGGTCGCCGGCGTCGGCCATCATGGCGCGGGTCAGGAACAGGCCGGCGGCGTAGGGCAGGCCGGCGATGAACATGACCACGGCGGTCAGGACGAAATTGCCGCCGGGAACCAGGGTGGCCCCGACATAGAGGACCGCCGAGACGATGCTGGCGATGGCCAGGCCCTTGTCCTTGCCGACGCGGGTCGCCAGCCAGGCCCAGAAGGGCGCGCCGCACAGGCCGGCGACGAAGTAGAACAGCATGAACAGCCCTGCCTCGGTATGGTCGTAGCCGCGGATCTGGCCAAAGAAGAAGAACAGCAGCGAGCCGGTGATGCCCGGCGCCACGCCCAGCAGCAGGTCGGCGATCAGCAGTTTCTGCACGACGCGCGTCTTCAGCAGGGTCAGATAGGCGCCGAGGCTGCCATGCGGCTGGTCGCCGGTGGTGACGGGCTCGGGCACGGCGACCATGGCCAGGCCGATGGTGACCGGCAGGGCGATGATAATGCCCCAGCCCATGATCCGCACGCCGTCGGCATAGGTCCCGATGCCGGTCTGGACCACCACGGTCGGCAGGACCAGGATCAGCACCACCCCGATGATGTTGAACACCTGCCACCAGCCGTAGACGCGGCTGCGCTGATCATACTGGGGGGCGAGAACGGCGGCCCAGCCCAGCTGGCCCAGGGTGCCGATCGAGAAGCCGAGGTAGAGGAACAGAAGCCAGCCGAACAGATAGATCGGCGGCGCGCCCGGCTGAACCACGACGAACATCATCAGGGCCGCGAGCATCAGCATCGGCGTCGAGATCGCCATCCAGGGGCGATAGCGGCCGAACCGGGTCTTGGTCTTGTCCATGCCCCAACCGAGGAAGGGATCGAAGACGATGTCGATCAGGCGCACCGCCATGAAAACGGCCGCGACCACGCCGAGCTCAAGCCCGACATGGGTGGCGTAGAACTCCGGCAGGGTGACGGGCAGGGCGACGCCGAAGGCCGCCAGCGGCAGGCAGGGGCCGGAAAAGGCGGCGAGCACGGCGTTAGAGCGACGGGGCGCGGAGGCGGCGGTCATGCAGCGGGTCCGGGAACAGCCCGGATGAGTCGGGCGGACGCAAGATTGCAGGTTTGGGCGTGGGAGCGGAGTCGGATTGTGCACTCGCCTCTCCGCGCGCGAAGGCGGGCGGGGAGGACAGGCGGGAGCGTCAGCGGACGCCAGGTGGGGGCGACTCGCTGTTTGACGTCGAGCCGGTCATCACCGCCGCCGGAGTCGCCCCCTCCTGATCGCTGCGCGATCTGTCCTCCCCGTCGGCCTTCGCCGACGGGGAGGTGATTTTCGGTGCTTGCTCCTGAGGTCGGGTTCGGGCTTGCTGGGGGGATGTGGCGAAGTCTTCTCGCGTTTCTGACGATCTGGGCGGTCGTGGCCTTCGCCGGGGCCGCGCGTGCGGCGGGGCCTTGCCATACCAACGCCGACGTCTGGGGCGACGAGGCCCTGGTCAACGCCACCGGCGCCTATGGGATGGAGTGGTCGCCGTTCGGGGCGACCGAGTATGGCTGGATGGCCTATGTCCCTCTTGTTCAGCAAGAGTTGCACACACGGTGCGGGCCCGGCACGCCGATCTTCGCCTCGCAGCTGGCGGGTTTCCAGCAGACCCATGGCCTGACGCCGACCGGCCTGTTCGACGCCGCGACCTTCCAGGTGTTGCGCGGCCTGTGGCAGGAGCGCCGGCCGTTCGTGATGGCGCGGACCCGAGGGGAATGTCCCGATCCGCCGCCGATCAACCAGTTGGGCTATCTGGTCGCGTCCGAGGAGCACGCCGACCGGCTGACCCGCCTTTTGCGACGCGACGTGCTGGACGCCTATCGCCGTCTGGTCGCCGCCGCGCGAGCCGAGGTTCCCGAGGTCGCCGCCGATCCCGAACTGCTGCAGATCTTCTCAGGCTTCCGCGATCCCGAGGCCGACGCCGCCCGCTGCGCCCAGCAGGGCAATTGCGACGGCTTGAGACGCGCGGTCTGTTCGCCGCACCGGACGGGGACGGCGGTCGATCTGTATGTCGGCCAGGCGCCGGGGCGGGGCGTCGATTCGACCACGCCGGCCAGCCGAGAACATATGGCGCGGGGGGCGACCTATCGCTGGCTTGTGGCCAACGCCGGGCGGTTCGGCTTTGTCCCCTATGTCTACGAGCCCTGGCACTGGGAATATGTGCGGCCGTGGGATCCGGCCTTCGCGCCGTGAGGAAACTGGGCGACGGACCGGTTTTTCACTGATTTTGGTTGAAGCCATTACGAAGCCCGATAGGGGGCTTGCATGCCGCATAGGGAGACGCCAAGTTAGCAACGGTCGTTGTTGCGAATGATGGCCGTGACATTTAACGGAGTTCTCCCTTGCCCAAGATTCTCGTCCTCTACCATTCGACCTATGGTCACCTCGAAACCATGGCCGAGGCTGTCGCCGAAGGCGCGCGCCAGGTCGAAGGGGCTGTGGTCGACGTCAAGCGCGTGCCGGAGACTGTGCCGGAAGAGCTGGCCAAGGCCTCGCACTACAAGCTGGATCAGAAGGCGCCGATCGCCAAGATCGACGATCTGAAGGACTATGACGCCATCATCATCGGCGCTGGCACCCGCTTCGGATCGGCCGCGTCGCAGATGCGCGCCTTCCTGGATCAGGCCGGCGGCCTGTGGTTCTCGGGCGCCCTGATCGGCAAGATTGGCGGGGCCTTCACCGCCACGGCGACCCAGCACGGCGGCCAGGAAACCACGTTCCAGGGTCTGCACAACTTCTTCATGCACCACGGGATGCCGGTGGTGGGTCTGCCCTATTCCTTCCAGGCGCAGATGACGCTGGACGCGGTGCACGGCGGCTCGCCTTATGGCGCGTCGACGATCACCGGCGGCGACGGCTCGCGCATGCCCAGCGAGGTCGAACTGGACGGCGCCCGGTTCCAGGGCAGGCATATCGCCGAGCTGGCCAAGAAGCTGCACGGCTGATCCGATGCGCCAGCCCGCGCTCTTCTTCGGTCACGGTTCGCCGATGAATGCCCTGGGCGGTCCCTATGGGGCCGCCTGGCGCGATCTGGGCGAGGCTGTGGGCAAGCCCAAGGGGGTGGTGATGATCTCCGCCCATTGGGAAACGCGCGGGCTGGGCGTCACCGCGCAGGAACGACCCGAAACCATGCATGATTTCGGGAACTTCTCGCGTGAACTTCATGAGTTTCAATATCCCGCGCCCGGCTCGCCTGCACTGGCGGCCCGGGTCGCGGGGTTGGCCGGGGCGGTGCAGACGACCCAGTGGGGCCTGGATCACGGGACCTGGTCGGTGCTTTGCCATGTCTGGCCGGACGCCGATGTGCCGGTGGTGCAGCTGTCGCTGAACCGCGAATTGACGGCGCGCCAGCATTACGCGCTGGGCAAGGCTCTGAGGCCGCTGCGGGACGAGGGGATCGTCATCGCCGGCTCGGGTGATTTCGTCCACAATCTGCGGACCTGGAAGCGGGAGGCGGGGGCCGAGCCCTATGCCTGGGCGACCGGGTTCAACGAGGCGGTGAAGGCGGCGTTGGAAAGAGGCGACCACGAGGCCCTGATCGACTGGGTGGGGCTGGCCGAGGACGCGCAACTGAGCGTGCCGACCGACGAACACTATTTGCCGGTGCTGTATGTCGCCGCCCAGCAAGAGCCGGGTGAGCCGGTGAGCTTCTTCAACGACGGGATCGACGGCGGGTCGATCTCGATGACGGGGGTCAGGGTAGGCTGATCTTCACCTCCCCGTCGGCGAAGGCCGACGGGGAGGTGATCTTTGATTTCAGGCGTTTTCGACCATCTTCTGGATCGTTACATAATCGGTCTTGCCGGTGCCCAGGACGGGGACTTCGGCGACCTTGACGATCTTCTTGGGGACGATCAGTTCGGGGGCGCCGTTGGTGCGGGCCCATTCGGCCAGGGGGGCGACTTCGGCCTCGGCGTGGTCGGTGACCAGGACCAGTTTTTCGCCCTTGCGGGTGTCGGGAATGGAGACGACGGCGTGGCGCTGGTCCGGCCAGACCGCGCCGGCGATGCCCTCGACCGCCGTCAGGGAGACCATTTCGCCGCCGATCTTGGCGAAGCGTTTGGCGCGGCCCTTGATGGTGATGTAGCCCTCGGCGTCCACATCGACGATGTCGCCGGTGTCGAGCCAGTCGTTCTCGACGGGCGACCATTCCAGCGGCTCGGCCGAGGTGACATAGCCGCTCATCACATTGGGGCCGCGCAGATAGAGGCGACCGCCGTCGGTGATGCCTTCGACCGGTTCCAGCTTCCAATCCAGGCCGGGCAGAATCTGGCCGACCGTGCCGGGGGCGTTGCGATCCGGGTGATTGACGGCGACGACCGGCGAGGCCTCGGTCGCGCCGTAGCCTTCCAGCAGTTCGACGCCGCCGAACTTGGTGTTGAACAGGTTCCGGGTCTCCTCGCGCACCTTTTCGGCGCCGGCGACCACGAACTTCAGGGTGGCGAAATCGTCAGCCTCGGCGACGCGGCCGTACTGGTTCAGGAAGGTGTCGGTGGCGAACAGGATCGAGGCGTTCACCTGGGGCAGCAGATCGGTGATCTGTTTGGCGTGCAGCGGCGACGGATATTGGAAGGCCTTCAAGCCCTGAAGCAGCGGCAGGATGACCCCGCCGGTCAGGCCGAAACAGTGGAAGGTGGGCAGGGGATTGAACATCACCCATTCCGGCAGCAGGTCGATATGGGCCGCGACCTGACGGGCGTTGGCGACCAGGTTGCGCTGGCTCAGGACCACGCCCTTGGGCGTGCCGAAGCTGCCGGAGGTGAACAGGACCACGCCGGGCGCGTCCGGGTCGGTCTTGACGCGGAACCGTTTGGGCGCGGCGCCCGCGGTCAGGCCGTACAGCTTGTCGGCCAGGCCGATGGTCTTGCGCACGTCGTCTAGCCAGACGACCTCCGCCACCGTCTTCAACTCGACGATCAGGTCGTCCAGCTTGGCCTGGTCGATGAAACGTTTGGCGGTCAGGACCTTCTTGACGCCCGAGGCCTTGATGGCGGCTTTCAGATTGGCTTCGCCGGCGGTGAAGTTCAGCATGACCGGAACGCGGCCGTGGGCGTGCAGGCCGAAGAAGGTGACGACCACGCCCATGGACGACGGCAGCAGGATGGCGACCCGTTCGCCCAGCGCGGTCATGTTGGCGATCTTGCGGCCCAGGACGAAGGCGGCGCGGATCAGGCCGGTGTAGGTGAGGGGATGGCGATCCTGATCCTCCAGGATTTCCTTGTCCCCGAACCGGGCGCGCGCGTCGATCAGCGCGTCGATCAGCGAGGTGTCGTACAGCGAGGAATCCAGGGCCTGGCGCAAACGCGTCTCCTGCGGAGGGCGCGAAAGGCCCTCTCTGTTGTCGGGCGTCCGTCATTAATGACGCGACGGCGTCTTGAAAAGATAGGTTACGCGGCGTGAGTTCCCAAGGCCGCCCTTAAGGAGCGCCATCATCTGTAACCGGCCGTGGCTTGCCATTGGGCGTCGGAAGGCCGAAATACCGGCCATGGTCACCCTGATCGACACCCTTCAGCGCAAGCCGTCGGAGCTGCGCCACCCGGAAAAGCAGAACCGGCCGGAGTCGGTCGTTCTGAAAAAGCCCGACTGGCTGCGCGTGAAGGCGCCCGGCTCGGGCCAGTATAACGCCACCAAGGATATCGTCCGCTCCAAAGGGCTGCACACGGTCTGCGAAGAGGCGGCCTGCCCGAACATCGGCGAGTGCTGGAGCCAGAAGCACGCCACCCTGATGATCATGGGCGACACCTGCACGCGGGCCTGCGCCTTCTGCAACGTCAAGACGGGCCTGCCCCAGCCGCTGGACCCGGAAGAGCCCGGCAAGGTCGGGCTGGCGGTGGGGCAGATGGGGCTGAACCACGTCGTTATCACCTCGGTCGACCGCGACGATGTCGCGGACGGCGGCGCGGCCCACTTCGCCGAAGTGGTGCGCCAGATCCGCATCCAGGCGCCGAACACCACCATCGAGATCCTGACGCCCGACTTCCTGCGCAAGGACGGGGCGGCGGCGGTGATGATCGACGCCAAGCCGGACGTCTTCAACCACAACCTTGAGACCGTTCCGCGCCTGTATCTGAAGATCCGCCCGGGCGCGCGCTACTTCCACAGCCTGCGCCTGCTGCAGATGGTCAAGGAGCGCGACCCGGAACAGTTCACCAAGTCCGGCATCATGGTCGGCCTGGGGGAGACCAAGGAAGAGGTCATGCAGGTGATGGACGACATGCGGTCCGCCGGCGTCGACTTCATCACCATCGGCCAGTACCTGCAGCCGACGCGCAAACACGCCGCCATCGACCGGTTCGTCACGCCGGAAGAGTTCAAGGCCTATGAGGCGATCGCCCGGGCCAAGGGCTTCCTGATGGTGTCGTCTTCGCCGCTGACGCGTTCGTCGCACCACGCCGGCGACGACTTCGCCCGGCTGAAGGCCGCGCGCGAGGCGCAGCTGCGCCGCTAAGGTTCGAATGGCCGTCCACCGCGTAACGCGCATTCTTCCCTATGCGCCCGAACAGCTTGCCGATCTGGTCGCCGATGTGCGCGCCTATCCCGATTTCGTGCCCTGGGTTACGTCGATGCGGGTCTGGAACGAGCGGGCCGAGGGCGAGGGCGTCGCCGTGCTGGACGCCGAGGCCGGGGTCGGCTTCTCCTTCCTGAAGGAGCGGTTCTCCACCTGGGTCCGGCATGATCGCAATGCGCCCAAGGTGGAGGTCGGCCTGTTGCGCGGGCCGTTCAAGCACCTGAAGAACCGGTGGGAGTTCTTCCCCCATCCCGACGGCGCGCGGCTGGAGTTCATGATCGACTTCGCGTTCAAGTCGCGGATGCTGGATATGATGCTGTCGGCCAACTTCGACCGGGCGGTTGAAAAGCTGATCGGCTGTTTCGAAGCCGAGGCGAAGCGGAGGTACGGCGGCCGATGAGTTTTGATTTCGACGCGACCGTCGTGGGCGCCGGGGCGGTGGGCCTGGCCTGCGGTCGGGCGTTGTCGAAACGGGGCCTGACGGTGCTGGTGCTTGAGAAGGAAGGCCACATCGGCCAGGGCGTCTCGTCGCGCAATTCCGAGGTGATCCACGGCGGTCTCTATTATCCGACCGGTTCGCTGAAGGCGCGTTTTTGCGTCGAAGGGCGGCGGGCGCTTTATGACTTCCTGGCCAGTCACAAGATCGATCACTGGAAGTGCGGCAAGCTGGTCGTGGCCACGCAAGAGGCCGAGGTCGAGCGGATCGAGGCCATTTTCGAACAGGCGACGGCCAACGGGGTCGAGGGGCTGGCGCACCTGACCGGCGCCCAGGCGCGGGCGCTGGAACCCGAACTGAACGCCCACGCCGCCATCCTGTCGCCCGAAAGCGGCCTGTTCGACAGTCACGGCTATATGCTGGCCCTGCAGGGCGAGATCGAGGATGCGGGCGGATCGGTGGTGGTCTCGGCCCCGTTCGAAGGCGCAGAGCCCCTGCCGGGCGGCGGCTTCACGATCCGTGTGGGCGGGGAGGGGGCGATGGCCGTCACCAGCCGCCTGCTGGTCACGGCGCCCGGCCTGTCCGCGCAAGCCGTGGCGGCGTCAGTCGAGGGCTATCCGGCCGGCGAAATTCCGGCGGGCCATTTCGGCAAGGGCGTCTATTTCCGCCTGGTTGGCAAGGCGCCGTTTGACCGGCTAATCTATCCGCCGCCCATTCCCGGCGCCCTGGGCACCCATTATCGCAAGGACCTGGGCGGGCAGGCCGTGTTCGGCCCCGACCTGGCCTATGTCGAAACCGAGGACTATTCGGTCGATCCGGCCAAGGCCGAGGTGTTCGCCGCCTATATCCGCCGCTTCTGGCCGGGCCTGCCCGACGGCGCCCTGACGCCCGACTACGCCGGGATCCGGCCCAAGCTGCATGGTCCGGGCGAGCCGCAGCCGGACTTCCAGCTGCACGGGGCCGAGCGTCATGGGATAACGGGGCTGATGGCCCTGTTCGGGATCGAAAGCCCCGGTCTGACCAGTTCACTGGCCATCGGCGAGGCGGTAGCTGCGGCCTTGTTTGAAACGCCTTGAAATCGTCGTGCGGTTCATGCATAAGCCGCGCCTCGCGTGGCGGCTCTGTTGGGGCCGCCGCTATTGTTTTCGCGCTTGATCAGGCTTCGGCTCTGGGCGGCGCCCGACTTAGAAGATTGAGACGGACATGGCCGTTCCGAAGCGGAAAGTATCCCCCTCGCGTCGCAACATGCGCCGCGCCCACGACGCCCTGAGCTCGAACGTCTATGTCGAGGACAAGGACACCGGCGAGCTGAAGCGCCCCCACCACATCGACCTGAAGACCGGCACCTATCGCGGTCGCCAGGTCATTACGCCGAAGGAAGACTAGTCTTTCACGGCCCAGTTTCGGCTGGACGAAGTTTTTTACGGCGCGCGGTCACCCGCGCGCCGTTTTCGTGCGTTCTGAGCGGTGAAGCTTCTCAGAAGGATGCACGCCCATGATTCGTTTCGCCGCCGTCAGCGCTGTGGCGCTGCTCACGCTCGCCGCCTGCGAACGCCGTGACGACCCCGCAGCCCAGCCGCCTTCCGCCGCTGCCCCGGCGCCCGCGGAAGCGGCTCCTCCGCCGACGCCGGTCGACGCCTCGACCCTGACCGCAGACGGCCTGGGCCCGGCGCGAATCGGCATGACGCGTGCCGAGCTGGTCCAAGTCTGGGGCGAGGATTCACAGCCGAATGCGGTCGGCGGGGCCGATCCGGAGACCTGCGACGAGTTTCATCCGGTCAATGCGCCCACCGACGTGCGGGTGATGATCCAGAACGGCGTGCTGACCCGCATCACCGCCGCGCGCGAGGCGACCACCAAGACGGATCGCGGATTCGGCGTGGGCGACACCGGTATGGCGATCAAACAGGCCTATGGCGGCGCCGTCTTCGCCCAGCCGCACAAGTATCAGTCGGCGCCGGCGGAAGACTTGTTTGTCTGGTCCCGCGGCGGGTCGACAACCTATGTCACCGATCCGGCGGCGCGCGGGATCCGTTACGAGGTCGGTTCCGACGGCAAGGTGATGATGGTCCACGCCGGTGATCCGTCGATCCAGCTGGTCGAGGGATGTTCCTGACGGCGGGCGGCGACGCAGGCATTGGCGATTCGCGGGGAGACGGCTAAACCCCTCGAACCTGTTTTCCGCCTGAGCCAAAGAGCCGAGCCATGACCGACATCGCCGACATCGTCGCCCGCCAGATCCTCGACAGCCGGGGCAATCCGACGGTGGAAGTCGATGTGATCCTCGATGACGGCTCGTTCGGCCGCGCCGCCGTTCCGTCGGGCGCCTCGACCGGCGCACACGAAGCCGTCGAACTGCGCGACGGCGACAAGGACCTGTGGGGCGGCAAGGGCGTGCAGAAGGCGGTTGACGCCGTCAACGGCGAGATCTTCGACGCCCTGTCCGGCATGGACGCCGAGGACCAGCGTCGCCTCGACGAGGCGATGATCGACCTTGACGGCACCCCCAACAAGGCCCGTCTGGGCGCCAACGCCATCCTGGGCGTGTCCCTGGCCGCCGCCAAGGCCAGCGCCATTTCGGCCGGCCTGCCGCTGCACCGCTATATCGGCGGCGTCTCTGCCCGCGTTCTGCCGACGCCGATGATGAACATCATCAACGGCGGCGCCCATGCCGACAATCCGATCGACATCCAGGAGTTCATGATCCTGCCGACCGGGGCCGAGACCTTCACCGACGCCCTGCGCATGGGCACGGAAATCTTCCACGCCCTGAAGAAGCAGCTGAAGGACGCCGGTCACAACACCAACGTCGGCGACGAGGGCGGCTTCGCCCCGAACCTGGCCTCGGCCGAAGAAGCCCTGAGCTTCATCACCAAGGCGGGCCAGGCGGCCGGCTATCTGGCCGGTGAGGACTTCCACCTGGGCCTGGACGTCGCCTCGACCGAGTTCTTCAAGGACGGCAAATACGTCATGGCGGGCGAGGGCAAGACCGTCGATGCCGAGGGCATGGCCGCCTATCTGGTCGATCTGTGCGAGCGCTTCCCGATCGTCTCGATCGAAGACGGCATGGCCGAGGATGATTTCGACGGCTGGCGCCTGCTGACCGAGCGCCTGGGCGACCGGGTCCAGCTGGTCGGCGACGATCTTTTCGTGACCAATCCGGCGCGCCTGGCCGCCGGCATCGGCGAAGGCTTGGCCAACTCCATCCTGATCAAGGTCAACCAGATCGGCACCCTGTCCGAGACCCTGGACGCCGTCGATATGGCCCACCGCGCCGGCTATACCTCGGTAATGAGCCACCGGTCGGGCGAGACCGAGGATTCGACCATCGCCGACCTTGCCGTGGCCACCAACTGCGGACAGATCAAGACCGGCTCGTTGGCCCGCTCCGACCGGGTGGCGAAATATAACCAGCTGCTGCGTCTGGAGGAGATGCTGGGCGACCAGGCCGTCTATTTCGGCGACGGCATGCTGCTGCGCTAAACCCGTGAATTGTCGGCGAAGAATCAGTGTTCTTCGCCGACTTTCTTACGGTCAAGCTACATTTCATTAGGCATTTTCAGGCACAGTCCATGAACTGTGTTTTTCGCGCTCAGAAGGAGCGTTTGTCGTGCCCGAACGGATGAAGCCGTACCGCCTTTCCCTCGCCCTGCTGCTGTTGCTCGCCTATCTGGGCGTGCAGGCTCTGACGGGCGAGCGCGGCCTGCTGAGCGGATCGTCGCGCGACGCCTTGATGGGGCGGCGTGAGGATCAGCTCGCCCACCTGACCGAACAGCGTCGCGACCTGGAGACCCGGGTGCGCTATCTGCGTACTGACAGTCTGTCCAAGGACTTGCTGGAGGAGCGCGCCCGCGCCGTTCTCGGCTTTTCGGACCCGCGCGACTATGTGATCCGCGTTCAGGAAGAACCCGTTCAAGGGTGAAAACCCTCGCCACTTGAACTATTGTTACAGCCGAGCCCGCACCCCTTTGCGTTCCGGGAAGGAAGGCTGCTAAAGCCCCCTTCCGTAACGATAAGAAGGCGTCGCTCCCCGGCGCCTAGCCGGGAGATGCCGGATGGCGAAAGCCCCAGCCAAAGCCGCTCAGACCACTGCGCCTGACAAGCTTTCAAATACGCCTTCGGCGTCCAAGGAGGACCTCCTCCGCTTTTACCGCGAGATGGTTCTCATCCGCCGCTTCGAGGAGCGTGCGGGCCAACTCTACGGCATGGGTCTGATCGGGGGCTTCTGCCACCTGTACATCGGCCAGGAAGCCGTGGCCGTCGGCGTTCAAGAGAGCGTCAAACAGGGCCACGACAAGATCATCACGGGCTACCGTGACCACGGCCACATGCTGGCCGCCGGCATGGACCCCAAGGAAGTCATGGCCGAACTGACGGGCCGCATCGGCGGTTCGTCGCGCGGCAAGGGCGGGTCGATGCACATGTTCGACGTGCCGACCGGCTTCTACGGCGGGCACGGCATCGTCGGCGCCCAGGTGTCTCTGGGCACGGGCCTGGCCTTCGCCGGCAAGTACCGCGGCGATGATTCGGTGGCCTTCGTCTATTTCGGCGACGGCGCCTCGAACCAGGGTCAGGTCTACGAGAGCTTCAACATGGCGCAGCTGTGGAAGCTGCCGGCCATCTACATCATCGAGAACAACCAGTACGCCATGGGCACGAGCATCGAGCGCTCGTCGTCCACGACACAGCTGAGCCAGCGCGGCGCCAGTTTCGGCATTCCGGGCGAGCAGGTGGACGGCATGGATGTTCTGGCCGTGCGTGACGCGGTCAAGAAGGCCGTCGATCGCGCCCGCGCCGGCGCCGGCCCGTACATCCTCGAGGTCAAGACCTACCGCTATCGCGGTCACTCGATGTCCGATCCGGCCAAATACCGGACCAAGGAAGAGGTGGACGAGGTCAAGAAGACCCGCGACCCCATCGACCACATCAAGGCCCTGCTGGCCGCCGCCAATGCGACGGAAGACGAGCTGAAGGCCATCGACAACGAGATCAAGGCCATCGTCGCCGAGGCCGTTCAATTCGCCCAAGAAAGCCCGGAGCCCGATCCCTCCGAGCTCTATACCGACGTCTACGTGGAGGCCTGATCCGTGACCGACATCCTCATGCCGGCGCTGTCCCCCACGATGGAAGAGGGCACGCTGACCAAATGGCACATCAAGGCAGGCGACACCGTGTCGGCCGGCCAGGTGATCGCCGAGATCGAAACCGACAAGGCCACGATGGAAGTCGAGGCCGTGGATGAAGGCGAAGTGCTGGAAATCCTGGTCGCCGAAGGCTCCGAGAACGTGAAGGTCAATACGCCCATCGCGCGTCTGGCCGGCGAAGACGGCGCGGCAGCGCCCGCGCCGAAGGTCGAGCCCGATGCGCCCAAGGCGACCGCCGAAGGCAAGACCGGCGATCCCGAGAAGGCGCCGGCCCAGACCTCGACCCCCAAGGTCGAACTGCGCGATCCGGAAATCCCGGCCGACGCCAAGCTGGTCAAGACGACCATCCGCGACGCCCTGCGCGACGCCATGGCCGAGGAAATGCGCCGCGACGACAAGGTCTTCCTGATCGGCGAGGAAGTCGCCCAGTATCAGGGCGCCTACAAGGTCAGCCGCGAACTGCTGCAGGAGTTCGGCGACCAGCGCGTCGTCGACACCCCGATCACCGAGCACGGCTTCGCCGGCCTGGGCGTCGGCGCGGCCATGGCGGGCCTGAAGCCCATCGTCGAGTTCATGACGTTCAACTTCGCCATGCAGGCGATCGACCACATCATCAACTCGGCCGCCAAGACCCTGTATATGTCGGGCGGTCAGATCCGCGCGCCCATCGTCTTCCGCGGTCCGAACGGCGCCGCCTCGCGCGTCGGCGCCCAGCACAGCCAGGACTATTCGGCCTGGTATGCCCAGGTTCCGGGTCTGAAGGTCATTGCGCCCTATGACGCGGCCGACGCCAAGGGCCTGCTGAAGGCTGCGATCCGCGATCCGAACCCCGTCGTCTTCCTCGAACACGAGATGATGTACGGCCTCGAGTTCGACGTGCCCGAGGTCGAGGACTACGTCCTGCCGATCGGCAAGGCCAAGGTTCGTCGCGAAGGCAAGGACGTCACCATCACGGCGCACAGCCGCATGGTCGGTTTCGCCCTCCAGGCCGCCGAGAAACTGGCCGAGGAAGGCATCGAGTGCGAGGTCGTCGACCTGCGCACCCTGCGTCCGCTGGACACCGACACCATCGTCGAGAGCGTCAAGAAGACCAGCCGCCTGGTCTCGGCCGAAGAGGGCTGGGGTCCGATGGGCGTCGGCGCCGAGGTCGTGGCCCGCGTCATCGAACACGCCTTCGACTATCTGGACGCGCCGCCGCTGCGGGTGCACCAGGAAGACGTGCCGCTGCCCTACGCCGCCAATCTGGAAGCCCTGTCGCTGCCGGGCGTGGACAAGATCATCGCCGCCGTGAAGCAGGTGATGGCATGAGCCTGGACGAGAAGGCCCTGGCCATCCCGGAACAGCTGGCCCAGATCGATCCCGCCCAGGTCACCGAACTGGCGCGGATCTGGTGGGGCGGAACCACGCCCCACATGAACATCCGCCCGGCGCTGAACGAACCGCGCCACATGGGCACGGTCCTGGCCGAGTGCGCCTGGCACTTCTCCAACGCCTACGCCCAGATGGCGGGTCTGGACCAGAAGGAGGCCTTCAAGGCCATCTGCGACGGCTGGACCGAGGCCCACGCCCGCGCCGCCCTGACCGAGAAGGAAGTTGCTCAATGACCGACATCCTGATGCCCGCCCTGTCTCCGACCATGGAAGAGGGCGTTCTGGCCAAGTGGCACGTCAAGGTGGGCGACGTCGTCTCCGCCGGGGACGTGATCGCCGAGATCGAAACCGACAAGGCCACGATGGAAGTCGAGGCCGTGGATGAGGGCGAGATCACCGACATCCTGGTCGCCGAGGGCACGGAAGGCGTGAAGGTCAACACCCCCATCGCCCGTCTGAAGGACGAAGGCGGGGCCGCTGCGCCCCAGAAGGCCGAAACGCCGGCCGCCAAGGCTGAGGAGGCCCCGAAGGCCGCACCGGCCGCCGCCGAGGCGCCCAAGGCGTCCGCACCGGTCGCGCCGGCTCCGGCCGCGCCGAAGTCGGACAGTGGCGAACGCATCTTCTCGTCGCCGCTGGCGCGTCGCATCGCCGCCCAGAACGGCGTCGATCTGAAGTCGGTCAAGGGCACCGGCCCGCACGGCCGGATCGTCAAGCGCGACGTCGAAGCCGCCGGCAAGGGCGCAGCCCAACCGGCCGCTGCGACGACCGCCGCCGCTGCAACCTCGGGCATTGCGCCGCGTCAGGTTCAGTCGCTGGCCCAGATGGGCATCCCGGACGGCAGCTACGACCTGATTCCGCTGGACGGGATGAAGAAGGCCGTCGCGCGTCGCATGGTCGACAGCATCCAGAACGTCCCGCACTTCCCGCTGTTCATCGACTGCGAGATCGACCAGCTGATGGCCGTTCGCGCCAAGGTCAACAAGATGCTGGAGCCGCAGGGCGTCAAGGTGTCGGTCAATGACTTTGTGATCAAGGCCGCGGCCCTGGCGCTGAAGATGGTGCCGGAAGCGAACGCCTCCTACACCCCCGAAGGCATCGCCATGCACCACAACGCCGACGTCTCGATGGCGGTGGCCATCGACGGCGGCCTGATCACCCCGATCATTAAGAAGGCCGAGACCAAGGGTCTGGCGCAGATCGCGACTGAGTCCAAGGACCTGGCCAAGCGCGCCCGCGAACGCAAGCTGAAGCCCGAAGAGTTCCAGGGCGGCACCTTCTCGGTGTCCAATCTGGGCATGTTCGGCATCAAGCAGTTCACCTCGATCATCAACGAGCCCCAGGGCTGCATCATGAGCGTGGGCGCAGGCGAACAAAGGGCGGTCGTCAAGGACGGTCAGATCGTGGCGGCCACGGTCATGACCGTGACCCTGACCTGCGATCACCGCGTGGTGGACGGCGCGACCGGCGCCCGCTTCCTGCAGGCGTTCAAGCCGCTGATCGAAGATCCCGTCGCGATGCTGGCGTAAGGGGAGGGTGAGGTCATGACCTCGGTCTATGACTTCTCCGCCCGCGCCATCGACGGCACGGAGGTTTCGCTGGACCGTTTCCGCGGTCAGGCGCTGCTGATCGTCAATACGGCGTCCAAGTGCGGTTTCACCGGCCAGTATAATGGTCTGGAAAAGCTGCACCGGACGTTCGCCGACCGACCGTTCGAGGTGCTGGGCTTTCCCTGCAACCAGTTCGGCGAGCAGGAGCCGGGGCGAGCGGCGGAGATCGCCGCCTTCTGCGCCACCAGTTTCGACGTGACCTTTCCCCTGTTCGACAAGGTGGAGGTCAACGGGCCGAACCGGCATCCGCTCTATGCCTGGCTGACCAGGCAGAAGCGCGGCTTCCTGGGCTCCCAGGCCATCAAGTGGAACTTCACCAAGTTCCTGACCGACCGCGAGGGCAGGGTGGTCTCCCGCTACGCCCCGCAAACAGAACCCGAGGCCATCAAGGCCGACATCGAGAAGTTGATCTGATCATGGCTGCTGAATTCGATCTCGTCGTCATCGGCTCGGGCCCCGGCGGTTACGTCGCGGCCATCCGCGCCAGCCAACTGGGCCAGAAGGTCGCCATCGTCGAGCGCGAGAACCTGGGCGGCATCTGCCTGAACTGGGGCTGTATCCCGACCAAGGCCCTGCTTAAGTCGGGCGAGAAGTTCGAGAGCCTGAGCCATCTGAAGGACTACGGCCTGTCGGCGTCCGGCGCGTCGTTCGACTTTGACGCCATCATCCAGCGCTCGCGCGGCGTCGCGGCGACGATGAACAAGGGCGTCGCCTTCCTGATGAAGAAGAACAAGATTGAAGTGATCGAAGGCGCGGCCAAGCTGGAGAAGGGCGCGGCAGCGCCCAAGGTCGTCATCGCGCTGAAGGCCGGCGGGTCTCGCACGGTCGAGGCCAAGGCGGTCATGCTGGCCGTCGGCGCCCGTGCCCGCGCCCTGCCGCAGATCGGCCTGGAGGCCGACGGCGACAAGATATGGGCTTATCGCGACGCCCTGGCGCCGAAGAAGCTGCCCAAGTCCTTTGTCGTCATCGGTTCGGGCGCCATCGGCATCGAATTCGCCAGCTTCTATCGCGCCCTGGGCGCCGAGGTGACGGTCGTCGAGGCGGTCGAGCGCATCATGCCGGTCGAGGACGAGGAGGTCTCCAAGGCCGCCCAGAAGTCGTTCGAGAAGCGCGGCATCAAGTTCAAGCTGGGCGCCAAGGTGACCAAGGTCTCCAAGACCGGCGCCGGCGTGAAGGTGGACATCGAGGTCGGCGGCAAGGCCGAGTCGCTCGAGGCCGAGGTCTGTATCTCGGCTGTGGGCATCACCGCCAACACCGACGGCATCGGCCTGGAGGCGCTGGGCGTCGAACTGGACCGCGGCCACATCAAGACCGACGGCCACTGCCAGACCAACGTCAAGGGCCTGTTCGCCATCGGCGACTGCGCCGGCGCGCCCTGGCTGGCGCACAAGGCTAGCCACGAAGGCATCCACGCCGCCGAATTCATCGCCGGCTACAAGACCCCGAACGTCCATTCGCCCATCGCCGGCTGCACCTACGCCCAGCCGCAGGTCGCCTCGGTCGGCGTCACCGAACAGGCCGCCCGCGCCGAGAAGCGTGAGGTCAAGATCGGCCGCTTCCCGTTCCGCGTAAACGGCAAGGCCGTGGCCGCCGGCGAGATCGACGGCTTCGTCAAGGTGATCTTCGACGCCAAGACCGGCGCCCTGATCGGCGCCCATATGATCGGCCACGAAGTGACCGAGATGATCCAGGGCTATGTCACCGCCATCACCATGGAGGCGACGGAAGAAGACATCCACGGCATCGTCTATCCGCACCCGACCATGTCGGAAGCCATGCACGAGGCCGCGCTGGACGCCTACGGGCGGACCATCCACCTCTAGGGCGGGGCGGCTCCGCCGATTGATGGGGCGCCGCAGGGATGACGGCGGTTTGCGACCGGCCTAAGCTTCCCTTGATGGGGAGGGGCATTATGGTTTCGTTTTTGCGGCAGCGCGTGAAGGGCGAGCATGCGCGGGTCGGCTTCGTCGAATTGTTCTTCGACCTGGTCTTCGTTTTCGCCATCACCCAGATCAGCCATCTGCTGATTCAGCATCCCACGCCGCTGGGCGTTTTGGAGGCTGCGATTCTGCTGGCCGCCGTCTGGTGGAGCTGGATCTACACGTCGTGGGTCACCAACTGGCTGGACGTGGAGCGAACGCCGGTTCGGCTCGCCCTGTTCGTGATCATGGCCGCCGGTTTGGTCATGTCCATCGGCTTGCCCGACGCCTTCGGGGGACGGGGGCTGGTCTTCGCCTGCGCCTTCGTGGCCATACATGTCGGCCGGTCGCTGTTCATGCTTTGGGCGGCGAGGGAGGATCAGATCCTGCGTCAGAACTTCCAGCGCATCCTGTGCTGGACGGTGTTCAGCGGGGCGTTTTGGATCGTGGGCGGGTTCGCAAACCCCGAACAGCGCCTGTTCATCTGGCTGGCGGCCCTGGCGGTCGAGTATGCGGGGCCGGCATTGAGTTATCGCGTTTTGGGGCTCGGTCGCGCGAGTACGGCCGACTGGACGGTGGAAGGGGCGCATCTGGCCGAGCGGGTCGGTCTGTTCGTGATCATCTGCCTGGGGGAGACGCTGCTGGTCACCGGCGCCACCTTCGCTGAACTTCCGTGGACCTTGCCGACGATCGCGGCCTTCGCCTCCAGCTTCCTGACGACCATCGCGATGTGGCAGCTCTATTTCGCCGCCAAGCACGACGCGGCGTCGGACTTCATCGCCCATGCCGAGGACGCGGGGGCCATTGCGCGGCGCGCCTATACCTATGCCCCTATCGTCCTGATCGCAGGGATCATCGTCTCGGCGGTGGGCGACGAGTTCGTGCTGGTTCATCCATTGGGGCATGCCGAGGCCCATGTGGTCGCCGCTGTGCTCGGGGGACCGGCGATCTTCCTGTTCGGGTCGTCTCTGGCCGCCTATTGCGTCTGGGGCCGCTGGTCGCTCGACCGGCTGATGGGATGCGGCCTGCTGGTCTTGCTGGCGCCGCCAGCCCTGATGGGTTGGGCGCATCTGTCGCCGCTGTGGCTCAGCCTCATCTCGTCTGCGGTTCTGATTACGGTCGCCGTGTGGGAGGCGCTGCGGCCTCGAAACTGAGGCTTGGCGTCAGCGCTTCTTGCCCAGTTCCGCTGCGACGTCCTTGGTCATGCGGCCGACCTTGCGGTGGGCGGCGGTGATTTGGTCCTTGGTCACGCCCCAGCGCTTCATCCAGTATTCGACCGACTGCCGCTCCGACAGGTCGATGCGGTCCTTGTCGATGAAGCCGCGCTTGTCCTTTAGTCCCGCCATCGTCGGCTCCTGTGAAGGTTCTGACCGCTTCCGGCCGCTTGGGCCTTCTTAGACCTGTCCGCCCCGGCGAAACAGGCGGTTCAGGCGTCGGGTAAGACGCCCGTTTCGAAGAAGGCGTCCAGGCGGGCTTCCCACGGGGCGGTGTCCAGGCCCTGGGCGGCGATCCAGGCGTCGTCGAAATAGGTCGAGGCGTAGCGGTCGCCGTGGTCGCACAGGATCGACACGACCGAGCCGCACTCGCCCGCGCGCGCCATTTCCTGGGCCAGCTGGACGCAGGCCCACAGGTTGGTGCCGGTCGATCCGCCGCAGGGGCGGCCCAGACGCCGGCTGAGCACGCGGGTGGCGGCGATGGAGGCTACGTCGGGCACGACGATCATCCGATCCACCACGTTGGGGATGAAGGAAGGCTCGACCCGCGCCCGACCGATGCCCTCGATCAGGGACGGGCGATCGGCGCTGGTCTGGACCGTCGCATCCGCCCAGTGACGGTGAAAGACGGAGGCTTCCGGGTCGGCGACGCAGATCCGGGTGTCGTGGCGATTGAAGCGGGCGAACCGACCGATGGTCGCCGAGGTGCCGCCGGTGCCCGCGCCGCACACGATCCAGCGGGGCACGGGGCAGGGCTCGCGCCGCATCTGGGCGAAGATGGACTCGGCGATATTGTTGTTGCCGCGCCAGTCCGTCGCCCGTTCGGCATAGGTGAACTGGTCCATGTAGTGGCCGCCCAGTTCGTCGGCGAGCCGCTGGCTTTCCGAATAGGCCTGGCCCGGGACGTCCACGAAATGACAGCGTCCGCCGTAGAACTCGATGGCGGTGATCTTCTCCTGGGCGGTGGAGCGCGGCACCACGGCGATGAAGGGCAGGTTCAGCATCCGGGCGAAATAGGCTTCGGACACGGCGGTCGAACCGCTGGACGCCTCGACAATGGTCATGCCCTCGCCGATCCAGCCGTTGCTGAGGGCGTAGAGGAACAGCGAGCGCGCCAGCCGGTGCTTCAGGCTTCCGGTCGGGTGGCTGGATTCGTCCTTCAGATACAGGGCGATGTCCGACAGGGCCGGCATGTCCACCGGGATCAGATGGGTGTCGGCCGAGCGGTTGTAGTCCGCCTCGATCCGCCGCATGGCCCAGCTCAGCCAGGCGCGATCAACGGTGGGACGGGCAGGGGCGGACATGGCGGACTCGGTCGAAGACGGGAAGGCGATGGCTTAGGCCAAAGCTTGGCCGCGGCAAAGGCGGATGAGGCCTTTCTGATGAAGGCGTTAGCGCTGTGGGGCGGCGTCGGCGCTTTCATCGTCCGCCAACTGCGCCGTCCAGGTCGCAATGATCGGTCGACCGGCGGCGGCTCGGGCGACCCGCCGGAGATCCGCCTTGGACGCGATTACGCAGGAATCCTGAACCCATATGTCGAGCTGCGCCTTTCGGCGCTCGGCATCGGCGGGGCACTTCCAGTCCAGTTCCTCGAGCGGCGCCGAAAGCTCGTTCCCACGGCGTCTAAGAAGCACATAGCGGCTGCCCGCCCGCACCCCGATCTGCAACGCCAAAAGTTGATCCTCGCGGCCGTCAGGTCGCCGGCTCTCGTCCAGCATGATGAGCCAAGCGTAATCCTCAAACGCGGTGTCCGCATCTGCGCGGTCATAGGCTTCGCCGTAGAGCAGAGCGCAGTGGAAGACGCCATAGTTTTGAAGACGCACAAAGGCGTCATCCTCGCCGTCGGCGTTCCAATCACGACGATAGACGCCAAGTTGAAGAGGAATGGAGCAGCCGAAATACTCGGCGTCGGTGAAGTGCTGGGGATACAGGCCCTGGTCGGGTTCGTGCTGATAAGTCCACAACGGCGTGTCCGACCGAAGGATCTGAGCCTGTGCTGGGACGCTGAAGATCGCGACAATCGCAAGGGCCCAGACAAGCCGTTTCACCCCGCCTTCTCCACGAAACTGTCGATGACACGTTTCTCGCCCGCCTTTTCGAAATCGACCAGCAGTTTATTGCCCTCGATGACGCGGACGTGGCCGTAGCCGAACTTCTGGTGGAAGACGCGTTCGCCCTTTTTCCAGCCTGAGCCGGCCTTGGGATCGGCGGTGGCGATCAGGCGGCCGTCGCCTTCGATCACGGCCTTGCGGGCGGGGATCTTGTTCGGCGTCTGGGCGGCGGTGAAGGTTTGGGCGCGTTTCCAGCCGGGCGACGAATAGCCGCTGCCGAAGCTGGGCGCGTCGTCCCAGCGGCTCTTGGCCTCCTTCATGCCCGTCGAGGCGCCGTAGTAGCCGGTGTCGGATTGCGGATCGACGTGGGCGATGGGCAGTTCGTCGACGAAGCGGCTGGGCAGTTGTGAGGTCCAGCGACCATAGACGAGGCGGTTGGCGGCGAAGGATATCCGGGCGTCCTGCTTGGCGCGGGTGACGCCGACATAGGCCAGGCGGCGTTCCTCCTCGAGGCCCTTTTCGCCCTTTTCGTCGATGCTGCGCTGGCTGGGGAAGACGCCTTCCTCCCAGCCCGGCAGGAAGACCAACGGGAACTCCAGCCCCTTGGCGCCGTGCAGGGTCATGATCTGGACCGCCCCGTCGCCGTTCGGATCGTCGCTGTTGGCGCGCTCCAGGTCCATGACCAGGGAGACGTGCTCCAGATAGGCCTGCAGCGTCTCAAACTGCTGCATCGACTGGGTCAGTTCCTTCAGGTTGTCCAATCGGGTCTGGCCGCTGGTCCGGTCGGCCTTCTGCATGTCAGTGTAGCCGCTCTCCTCCAGCACCGTCTCCATGACCTCCCAATGGGGCGTGGTCTCGGACAGGGCGCGCCAGCGGTCGAGGTCGCGCACGAAGTTGGACAGGGCGGTGCGGGTGCGGGCCTGAAGCTCGTCGGTGTTGATCAGGCCGCGCACAGCGGTCAGGGCCGACAGGTCGTGTTGGCGGGCCAGTTGCAGGATCTTCTGTACGCTGGTGTCGCCGATGCCGCGCTTGGGCACATTGACGATCCGCTCGAAGGCCAGATCGTCGTCCTCGGACTGGATCAGCCGCATATAGGCGTGGGCGTCGCGGATCTCGGCCCGTTCGAAGAAGCGCGGGCCGCCGATGACGGCATAGGGGATGGCCAGCATGACCAGCCGTTCCTCGAAGGCCCGCATCTGGAACGAGGCGCGGACCAGGATGGCCATGTCCTTGTATTTCAGCCCCGGCTCGCCCGCGTGGGGGCGGCGCGCGGTCTCGATCTCGTCGGCGATCAGACGGGCTTCGGCCTCGCCGTCCCAGACGCCGCGCACCCGCACCTTGTCGCCGCTGTCGTCCTCGGTCCACAGGGTCTTGCCCAGGCGGTCGCGATTGGCGGCGATCAGGCCCGAGGCGGCGCCGAGGATATGGCTGGTGGAGCGATAGTTGCGCTCCAGCTTGACGATCTTGGCGCCGGGGAAGTCGCGTTCGAAGCGCAGGATGTTGTCCACCTCGGCCCCGCGCCAGCCGTAGATCGACTGGTCGTCGTCGCCGACGCAGCAGACATTGCCGGTCGAGGCCGTCAGCAGCCGCAGCCACAGATACTGGGCGACGTTGGTGTCCTGATATTCGTCCACCAGAATGTAGCGGAAGCGGCGGCGATATTCGTCCGCCAGGTCCGCATGTTTGGACAGGATGGTGATGTTGTGCAGCAGCAGGTCGCCGAAGTCGCAGGCGTTCAGGCTGCGCAGGCGGGCCTGATAGGCGGCGTACAGGCCCTGGCCCTTGCCGTTGGCGAAATCCTCGCCCGGCGGCAGCTTCTCGGGCGTCCAGCCGCGGTTCTTCCAGTGGTCGATCAGGCCGGACAGCGACTTGGGCGTCCAGCGCTTGGTGTCGATATTGGCGGCTTCCAGCAGCTGTTTCAGCACCCTTTCCTGGTCGTCGGTGTCCAGGATGGTGAAACTGGACTTCAGCCCGACCAGTTCGGCGTGACGGCGCAGGATCTGGGCGGCGATGGAGTGGAAGGTGCCCAGCCAGCGCAACCCTTCGGCCGAGGGACCGATCAGATGGGTGATCCGCTCGCGCATCTCGCGCGCGGCCTTGTTGGTGAAGGTGACGGCCAGCAGCTCCCACGGTTTGGCCCGGCCGGTCGCGAGGATGTGCGCCAGACGGGTGGTCAGGACCCGGGTTTTGCCGGTGCCGGCGCCAGCCAGGACCAGGACCGGCCCCTCGGTCGTCTCGACCGCCTCGCGCTGTTCGGGGTTCAAGCCCGCCAGATAGTCGCGCGCCTCACCCTCCTGCGGCGCGCGCGCCCGGGCCAGGTCTGAAATACGGGGGGCGGGAAGATCGGTCACAGGCGAGAAAAGGTCCGGGCGGTCAGAATCGAATAGGGGAACATAAGGGGACCGGACGGCGATGTCAGGGCCGCCGTGCAAATGAGCTGCGGAACCGGCTTGATCCACGGCCTGTTCCTTCTGCGATGCAACGAAAGGCGCAGAGGATGAAGCGGCCCCCGAATCCAGGACCCGGACGAGACAGAGGCGGCTGGCGCGCCTTCGCCTTGGGCATGGTGGGGATGTTCGTCGTTATCGCCGTCTGGATCGCCCTGTTCGAGAGGGGCGGCGACCCCAAGCTTGATGAGGTTCAACCGATCGGCCGCCCCATGGCCGAGGCCGATCAGGCGGAGACGCTAAGCGCCGACCCGCCTATTTCAGACTATAGGTGATGGTGGTGACGACCCGGACCTTCTTGTCGATGGAGCCGGACTCGTCGCCGCCCGAACCATCGCGCGGCAGGATCTCGAACGAGCCCTGGGTGGCCTGACGGATTGGACCCAGGGGCGTGCCGGAGTCCTTGGCGAACTGTTCGGCGCCGGTGCGCGCCGCCGCCGTGCCCTCGGCGATCATCTGTGGCCGGACGGCGTTCAGCTTGGTGAAGATATAGGACGGCCCCTGGAAGTCTTGCAGCACCACGCCCTGACGCACGAGGTCGTTCAGGGCGCGGGTGGTGGCCTGGACGCGGGCCACGTCGCCGGTGCGGACAATGACGGTCTGTGCCAGAATGAAGCGGGGGCCGCCGTTCTGGACGCCGTATTCGCGCGAGCGGGTGTCGGCGACCTCCAGACGGCCCAGATCGACGGCGTCGGCGGGATAGCCCTGGGTCTTCAGAAACTGCCTCACCATGGCCAGGTCGCCGTCGATGCGGGCCTGGACCTCGGACAGGACCTCGCCCGAGGCGGTGAAGCGCAGCGGCAGAACCGCCAGATCCGCCTTCACCTCGCGTTCCGACAGACCGCGCACGGTCACTGTGCGGTCGCCGGCGCGGGCGTGGATCACGCCCTGGCCGATCAGGGCGCCGGCCCCGATCAGGCCGACAGCCAGCAGGCCCCCGAAGGCGGCGGCGGGGACCAGGCGTTGGGTGTCCATGAAAGGCTCCTTTTGTCGACCCATGTTACGCTGCCGGTCCGTGTTCCGCCACCCACGACAGGGCCAGGAGGCGGCAGGCCGAGGCGAGCGGGCGGCGGCCGCGGTTTGCGTCGATATCGGCCAGAAGCTGAGCCTTGCTGAAGCCGCGCGCCGCAGCGATCCGGTCCAGAACGGCCCAGAACTCCGGCTCCAGCGCGACAGAGGTGGCGTGACCGGCCAGAACGACCGACCGTTTGGTCAGACCGCTCATTGCGCGGTGTTCCGTCGGCGCGCGGGGATCATGAAGCGGCTGCGCATGGCGTTCTCCTGTAGGGCGCAGTTTGTCACACTCGGGCGCAAGACGTGAGCGGCGCTTGTGGGGGCGCAATGGTAAGCGGGCGTCGCCTAAGGAGCCTTGCATGAGTCGCCCCTTCACCGTTCTCGCCATCCTGACCTGCGCCCTGATCTGGGGCACGACCTGGTTCGCCATCACCTTGCAGCTGGGCGTGGTGGATCCGATCGTGTCCATCGTCTGGCGGTTTGGGCTGGCGGCAGTCGTGCTGTTCGGTTTCTGCGCCGCGACGCGCCGGCCGCTGCGGCTGACGCGGGCCCAGCATCTGGCAGCCGTGGGGCAGGGCGCCTTCGTCTTCGCCGTTAGCTACGGCTTCGTCTATGCGGCGGAAGAGCGGGTGGCCTCGGCGGTCGTCGCCGTGATTTTTGCGGCCCTGGCCTTCGTCAACCTGGTGCTGTTTCGTTTGCTGGAGGGGCAGAAGGCAGCGGTCGGCGCCTGGCAGGGCGCGATCCTGGGAATCTTCGGGGTGGCCGTCCTGTCGTTCGGACAGTTGTCGGGCGCCGGCGTATCGGCCGGGACCGCGCCGGCGCTGGGGATTGTCTTCGCCCTGATCGCGGTCGTCGCTTCGGCCTTCGGCAACTGGTTCGCCTGGCGAGGACAACAGGCCGGGGCGCCGGTGATGGCGGCGACCGCCTGGGCGATGGCCTATGGCACGGCCATGCTGGCGATCTATGGATTTGCGACGGGGGTGGAGTGGCGGATCGAGCCGACCTCGGCCTATGTCCTGTCGCTGCTGCACCTGTCGCTGTTCGGGTCGGTCATCGCCTTCGGCCTGTATTTCACCCTGGCGCGGCAGCGGGGTTTCGCCCTGGCCAGCTATATTTCGGCCCTGACGCCGCCGATCGCCGTCATCATGTCCGTCCTGTTCGAGGGCGCCCATGTCGGGGTGACTATGTTGATCGGCCTGGGCCTGGTGCTGGCCGGGCAGGTCCTGCTGATCCGGGCGCCGAAGGCGGCTTAGGTTCAGTCTTCCCGCTTCTGGCCGTCCAGCAGACGCGCCGCCCGCGCCTGCTCCATCTGCGAGGCCTGCTTTTGGGACTTGGTCCGCCCATGGACGACACGGTTGGCTGCGGCCTGGGCCTTGTCCTGCGCCTTTTCACGCGCCTTGCGCGCCCGGTTCAGGTTGATGATCTCGGTCATGGCTGTTCCTGCGGCGTCGCGCCCGGCGCGCTCTTGGGCTTTAGGGCCTCGGGCACCTGGTCGGCGGGCAACTCGGAAAGCGGGATGGCAGAGGGAGCCCTTTCGGTCGGGTCCAGCCGCGTCCAACCGGCAGCGGACTGACCCTGTCGGCGACCGAGATCAAACAGCGCCGTCATGGTCTTTTGGTCGAACTTCAGGCTAGACGCTTCGACATTGTCCGGAATGGCGGCCAACGACAGGCTCATGCCGTTGCGTCGGGCGAAGGCGGCCGTCGTGGCCAGATGGGTGCGTAGCGAGGCCTTGCTCATACTGTCGTAGCTGCGCATCAGGATGGCGGTCAGCCGACCGGGCGTGACCCCGTCATTGCGCCCGACCTGGCCGTTGACCACGACATAGAGGGCCCCGCCGCCCGGCTGGTCTTGGCCACGGGTCCAGAGCGCCAGATTCTCTGGGATGGCCAGGAAAGGAATGTTGACCCCGCCGTCGGCGTGCATCTCCATGACCACCGTCTGGTCTGGCTGAAGCCCGGCGATCAGGACCGGAGGGAAGACGGCCGGGATGCTGGCCGAGGCGACCAGAACTTCCTTGAACAGGGCGCGGGAGTTGTCGTCGTTCTGGCTGGCCAGCAGGCCCATGTCCCAGATGACCGTCTCCTCGCTGTCCAGATTTGTGGTGGCGACCAGCAGGCGGCGGCCCTTGGCGTGTTCGCGGGCGATGGCCGCCAACAGCTCCGGCGTGACGTTGTCGTCGACCAGATTTCGCAGGGCGCTGGCGCTGAACAGACTGGGGTAGAGGAAGATCGCAAAGCTTCGCCAGCTGAGCAGGCTGCTGGCGGCGCCGCCGGTATAGGCCTGAGCCAGTTGCGGATCCCATTCGGACCCCGCGAAGGCGAAGGGGGCGGACAGCGCGCCCGTGCTGACCCCGGTGACGATGTCGAAGACCGGTCGGTCGCCGCGCTCGGTCCAGCCGACGAGAATGCCGGCGCCATAGGCCCCGTTCGCCCCGCCGCCGGACAGGGCCAGGATCGACAGGTCATGGTTCTGGGTGAGCCGTGAGCCGACCTCCTCGGTAAAGGCTTCCAGTCGGGCGGCGTCATTGGCGCGGATACGCGGATCTTGCGCCGGCGTCAGGGCGCCGTCTGCGAGGCGCAAAGGTCCCACGGGACGCTCCAGCGTGCCGCAGGACGCCACCGAAAGGGCCAGGACGACGGCCAGCAGGCTGGAATAGATCCGTCTCATCAGATGCCTTCTCCGCCCATCCGGCGGCGCCAATACCGCCCGCAAGAAGCGTTCTGTCATCAGTGGAAGGCGACCGCAACAAGCGCTGCGGTTTGAAACCCGCCGACTTCGCCAACGTTCAGTGAGGCAGACAAACCAGACAAAGGACAATCGCCATGGTCGACGCCTCGCTTATCAAGGAACATCTCGAAGTCGTGGGTTCGGACGGCGGTCATGTCGGTCGTGTGGACCATGTGCTCGGCGACCAGATCGAACTGGCCAAGCTGGATCTGGCCGGCGGGTTCAAACACCACATGATCCCGGTCAGCTGGGTCGAACGGGTCGACGACAAACATGTCCACCTGAACCTGACCCAGGAAGACGCCAAGGCGCGCTGGACCGAGAAGCCGCACTAGCCTGCAGGTTTCCGCGAATTAATGAAGGCCCCGCTGTCGCCGGCGGGGCCTTCGTTCTATCTGGAGGACACTGTTCTCGGAGGGATGTGATGATCCGCCTGATCCTGAATATCCTGTGGTTCATCTTCGGCGGATGGCTGTCAGGTTTGCTGTGGCTGCTGGGCGGCGCGATCCTGGCGATCACCATTGTGGGGTTGCCCTGGACGTTCGCGGCCTGGAGGATCGCCAGCTATTCGTTCTGGCCGTTCGGGCGGGAGATTGTCTGGCAGGACACGCACCCTGTGGCGGGCTGTCTCGGGTTGGTGCTGAACGTTGTCTGGTTCGTGGTCGCAGGCTGGTACATCGCCCTGTCGCACCTGATTATCGCGGTGGCCGAGTTCGTCTCGATCATCGGCATACCCTTCGCGCTGAAGGACCTGGAACTGGCCAAGCTGGCGGTGGCGCCGGTGGGGCGCACGATTCGGGATAAGGTCTGAGCCTCAGTCGGGCTCAAGCAGGATGTCCAGCATCATCTCGCGACGAGTCAGGAAGTTGCGCGTGATCTGATAATGGTCGGTGTCCTCGTATTCGATCCGTTCAAGGCCGTGTTCGGACGCCTGATAGATCCAGGCATTGGGATAGCCGAGGAGGATCGGAGAGTGCGTCGCGATGATCAACTGAGACCTCGCCATGACAAGTTCATGAAGACGGCTGAGGAAGGATAACTGACGGCTGGGCGACAGGGCGGCTTCGGGTTCGTCGAGGATGTACAGGCCGTCGCCGATGAAGCGGTTGTCGAAAAGGGCGAAGAAGGATTCGCCGTGCGACTGCTCATGCAGGCGACGCCCGCCATAGCGTTCGCCCCTGACCTCAGGGTCTTCCAGATAGCTGGCGACCGTGAAGAAGCTCTCTGCTCGCAGGAAAAAGCCGTCCTGAACCCGTTGCGCCGAGCGAACGGGCCTCACAAACCTGTGCAAAGGGGAATGGCTGTCGCGGGTGCCGAAACGGTGTTCGCGTCCGCCGCCTTCGGGATTAAAGCCCCACGCCACCGCCAGGGCCTCGATCAGCGTGGACTTTCCTGAGCCGTTCTCACCGACGAGAAAGGTCACGTTCGGGTGGAAGGCCAGCCGGTCGAGCGTGCGTACGACCGGCAGGTTGAAAGGATAGGCGGAAGCGTCCCAGCCGTCTCGGCGCTCGAAGATGGCCTCGATCCAGTAGGGACGCTCCAGCGCGGTCATCGCATCAGCCCGGCGAAATCATCTTCTCGGGCCGGACCGCCTCGTCAAACTCCGCGTCGGTCAGATAACCGCCGCCGACCGCTTCCTCGCGCAGGGTCGTGCCGTTCTTGTGCGCGGTCTTGGCGATCTTGGCGCAGAGGTCATAGCCCAGCTTGCCGTTCAGGGCCGTGACCAGCATCAGCGAGTTGTTCAGGCCGCGGGCGATATTGTCTTCGCGGGCCTCGATGCCGACGACGCAGTTGTCGGTGAAGCTGATGGCCGCGTCGGCGACTAGGCGCACTGACTGCAGGAAGTTATAGGCCATGACCGGGTTGTAGACGTTCAGCTCGAAATGCCCCTGCGAGCCGGCGAAGGTCAGGGCGGCGTTGTTGCCGAACACCTGGACGCAGACCTGGGTCAGGGCTTCGCACTGGGTCGGGTTGACCTTGCCTGGCATGATCGACGAGCCGGGCTCGTTCTCCGGCAGGGCCAGTTCGCCCAGGCCCGAGCGCGGGCCGGAGCCCAGGAAACGGATGTCGTTGGCGATCTTGAACAGGGACGCGGCCACCGTGTTGATCGCGCCGTGGCTGAAGACCATGGCGTCATGGGCGGCCAGGGCCTCGAACTTGTTCGGCGCCGTGGTGAAGGCCAGGCCGGTGATCTCGGCGATCTGGGCCGCGACCTTCTCGGCGAAACCGATCGGGGCGTTCAGGCCGGTGCCGACGGCGGTGCCGCCCTGGGCCAGTTCCATCAGCTTGGGCAGGGTCTGTTCGGTCCGCTCGATGCCGTTGGCGACCTGTTGCGCATAGCCGCCGAATTCCTGGCCCAGGGTCAGGGGGGTGGCGTCCTGGGTGTGGGTGCGGCCGATCTTGATGATGTGGGCCCAGGCCTTGGCCTTGGCGTCCAGGGCGGCGTGCAGATGCTTCAGCGCCGGGATCAGGTCGTTGACCACCTGTTCCGCACAGGCCACGTGCATGGCGGTTGGATAGGTGTCGTTCGACGACTGGCTCATGTTGACGTGGTCGTTGGGGTGGACCGGCTTCTTGGAGCCCATCTCGCCGCCCAGGATTTCGATGGCGCGGTTCGAGATCACCTCATTGGCGTTCATGTTCGACTGGGTGCCCGAACCCGTCTGCCAGACGACCAGGGGGAAGTGATCGTTCAGCTTGCCTTCGATCACCTCATTGGCGGCCTTGATGATGGCGTCGGCCAGGGCCGGATCCAGCTTGCCCAGGTCGCGGTTGGTCTCGGCGGCGGCGCGCTTGACGATGCCGAGGGCGCGCACGACCGGCAGGGGCTGCTTCTCCCAGCCGATCTTGAAATTGCCCAACGATCGCTGCGCCTGGGCGCCCCAGTAGCGATCGGCGGCCACTTCGATGGGGCCGAAGGTGTCGGTTTCAATACGGACGTTGCTCATGCGCGGGATCTCGTCTCTCAGACGTGGCGGTTGGTTGCGCGGCGGTGTAGCACGGCAGTCATGCAGGGCAATAAGAGCGCGGACATCCTCAGACCAAAGGCCAGCTTATGACCGCCGGCTGGATCGGCGCCGGCAAGGTTAGGGCGCGCGAGGACGGTGAGGCGGTCGAGATCGTCATCGACGGCCTGACCACCCAGGCCAAATACTACAAGCCGCTGGTCTATGAGTTCATGCGCAAGGAGTGGGCGTCGCGGCCCTCGTGGGGCGACTATGTCGTCGAAATCCGCATGGAACATGTCGGCGAGCCGCCCTGGATGGACCTCGACAACCTGGCCAAGGCCCTGCTTGATTCGATCAAGGGCTATGTGTTCCACGACGACGCCCAGGTCGCGCGCCTGCTGGTCGAACGGCAAGAGGGTGAGCGGGAGCGGATCACGATCCGATCCTATCCGCGCAGGCCCTGACCCGCCTATTTCTTGCGGAATTGGTCCAGCGACACGACCTTTGGACCATCTGGGCCTGAACTCGGGGAATCCGGCGGCGTGGTCTCTTCGACCGCCTCGACGGTTTCCGGAGCATCGAACTGCAACAGGAACTGGACGCTGGGATCGTAGAAGCGGGTGACCGCCGCATAGGGCATGGCCAGGGTGCGGGGAACGCCCCCGAACCGCAGCTTGACCGAGAACCGGTCGGCCTCGACCAGCAGATCCTCGTACTGGTGCTGCAGGACGACCGTCATCTCGTCGGGATATTTGGCCAGCATGTCCGGGGGAATGCTTACGCCCGCCGCTCGCGTCTTGAAGGTGATGTAGAAGTGGTGCGCGCCCGGCAGGCCTTCGGCCACAACGTGGTCGAGCGCAGACCGGATCACGCCGCGAAGCGCTTCATGCGCCAGCCGCTCGTAATGCATCTCGTCGACCGGAGGGGTCTGGTCGGTCATCGTCACCTCGCAACTGAGCGTGACTGATAGCGGCGCCGTGCTCCGCGCGAAAGGTGCGAATAGGGTAAACTGTCAGTATGTGCAGGATCAGCGCCGGGATTCTGTTGCCAGGCTCCCGACAGGCCCCGCCCAAGGATCTGAACCCCTAGGACTTAAGGTTCGAAATCACCCGAACCGCATTACGCGGCGAGAGCGACTTCTCCAGCGAAGTTATCGTTCGCAGTTAGAAAATGGCCCGATACGGTGGGCCAGGACGAGCGAAAGCAATCCTCTTTACACGTCCGTCGATGCTAGTCGGCCCCATGACGCCTCCGCCGATAACGCGGGGAAGAGAATGGTGGAGCCGCCGGGAATCGCACCCGGGTCCGGTCCGCTTATTACAAGCGCGTTTATCGCTATAGTCCGGCCGAAACCGGACAGAGCGAATATAGTACTTTAGAAGCGAGCCTCCAAGTAGCTAGGGCAGCTTGATCAAACAATTGTTTGCACAGCGGCGATCAAATGGCGGATGGGAGCGTTTGAACTTCGCCGCGAGATTCGGCGCGACTTATAGCCTCGTGGGAGGTGTCCGCCATGGCTCGACGTTGGCGGACAGTATAGCAAACGCGCTCACGCCTATTGCTTCCAAGCGCGGCTTCACGACGGCACACCATCCGATCATCTTCTCGTACAGAATCAGCCGCGTCAGGCGTCGCGGCCGGCGGGTGGGGTGGAGGGGGGGAGGGCTGGGCTTGCAGAAGCGCCGCCGCGAACAGGATGGACAGGCTGGAAACCGACATGAGAGCTCCACAACGGAATGCTTGGACGGATAGCCTAGCTCATAATCCGATGTTCGCCAATCGGCTGGCGCTGGCCGGCCCCGAAACGAAGAAATAGGAAAGCTGGGACTAATGTCACCCCTATGGACGGGGGGAGGACGATCGTTCAAACGCTAAGGGCCGATCAGTTGCGGCTCGGGCGACCATCAGCGGTCCACTGCGGGCGCACGTCGCTGTTGGCCAGCCACCGCAGCGGCTCGACCAAGGACTGGATGGCCTGGGTCATGAAGGGCAGGTTCAGGTTGGCGATCGTGTCTTCGGGCGTGTGATAGGTGGGCGTCACGGCCCAGCCCGAGATGGTGTGGGCGACGATGCCTTTCAGAGCCAGTTGGTAGTTGTCTGAACGCTGGAAGAAGTTCTGTTCGGGATACAGGTCCGGCGCGATCAGAGCGCCGCGTTCCTTCATAAGCGTACCGAAGTCGGAGCGGTCGAAGCCTGTCATCATCATCACCCCGGCCGGCATCTTGGGGTCCTGCTGGCCGATCATCTCAATTTCCAGATTGGCGACGATGTCCGTCAGGGGGACCGGCGGATGCTCGGCGAAATACATCGAGCCCAGAAGGCCCAGTTCCTCGCTGCCATACGCGACGAACAGAATGCTGCGCCGGGGCTGTCCATCGGCGGCCAGGGCCCGCGCCAGTTCGATCACGGCCGCTACACCCGATGCGTCGTCGTTGGCGCCGTACATGACCACCCCGTCAGGTCTTACGCCCAGATGGTCGAGATGGGCCGTGATCAGCAGTGTCCCGGCGGCGGGATCGCTGCCTTTCAGATAGCCGATGGCGTTGGTCGTGGGGCTTTCGGTTCTCTCTACTGCGCCCAGATCCAGCGTTGCGTCGGCGCCGCCCGTTGCAGCGAGACGGTCGAAGGCGTCTTCGGAAAGGATCACCACCTCCGGCGGCGGCGACTTGGCCAGCGTTTCCGTCAGCGCTGTGGGCGTGCGGGTCTTGCCGCCTCCCGAGGCGAGGCGTTGCGCGAGCGCTGCGTTTTGCCGCACCACCAGGGCGCCCACGCCCTTGCTGGCAGCAGCCCCCATCCAGGCGCCGATCGGCATCTGTCCCATGTCGGATACCATGACGACTGGGGCGGCGGGCAGACCGGACGGATCGGCGTCGGCCTTGCCGATCACGCCGGCGACAGGGCGGCCCGACGAGAAGAACAGCGTCAGGCCTTCGCCCTCGGCGACCGTGGCGCCGCCGACGGTCAGGCGCGCCGCTCCGCTCGGCGTGATCCGTGTCACGCCTGCCGTCTGGAAGAAGGAGGTCATGCCCGGCGCGGGCGTCAGGCCGAACCCTTCGAACTGGGCGGCGACATAGGCGGCGGCGATGGCCTCGTCCCGGGTCGCGCTGCCCCGCCCCCGAAGGGCGTCGCCGGCCAGAAAGTTCTCGTGTGCGCTGACCCAGGCCTGCTGAACTGTCCACGGTTGCTGGGCTTCAGGGCCTGCCTGCGCCTGGGCGACCCCAGCCGCCGCGGCGAACGCCAGGATCAGCAGGTTGCGTGTCATCCATCGGGTCTTCGTCATGCCAATCTCCCTTGCGGCGCTAGCGCTGCCACGATTCCCGACCGGCGTCTTACACATCCGCTCGCGCCCAGCCCGGGGTCTGGTTGCGAAACCAGGTGAGCTGTCGCTTGGCATAGTTTCGCGTGGCCTGCTTCAGAGCGTCGACCGCCGCCTCGCGGCTTGTCGTTCCGCCCAGATACGCCGCCAGTTCTCGCACTCCGACCGCTTTCATCGCGGGGAGGGCGGGGTCCAGCCGGCGGGCCATAAGGGCTTCAACCTCCGCCAGGGCGCCTTCGGTCATCATCAAATCGGCGCGATGATCGCAGCGTGCATAGAGGGCCGCGCGATCCGGTTCGATGACGACGCCGGTCCAGTTCTCTGGCGCCAGAAGGGGGTGCGTGTCGGATTGCCAATGAGAAATTGGGCGGCCGCTGACCTCCAGTACGCTCATCGCGCGGATCAGCCGCTGCCGGTCGCCGGCCTCAATCCGCATGGCGGCGTCGGGATCGTGCTCGGCTAGGGCGGAGCGAAAACGCTGTTCGCCCTCATCCTCATATCGTGCGGTCACGACGTCGCGCACGGCGATGGGCACGACTGGGATGTCAGCCAGCCCCTTGGTCAGGGCGGCGAAATATAGGCCCGTGCCTCCCACAACCACGGCAGGCCGCCGCTCCAGCCCGGACAGTTCATCCAGCGCCGCCCGACTCCATCGTCCGACCGACCAGGTCTCGGCCGCATCGGCCACACCATAAAGCCTGTGAGCCACCAAGCCTTCTTCCTCCACCGACGGCCGCGCTGTCAGGACGCGCAGGTCGGCGTAAAGCTGTTGGCTGTCAGCGTTGATGATGACGGCGCCGGTCTCGCGCGCCATCTTCAACGCCAGGGCCGATTTGCCCGAGGCGGTGGGGCCGGCGATCAGGGTCACTAATGGCGGCTTGGACAAATCGAGGCTCGCGGGCGGCATCCATGGGCGATAGAACGCGCGCCTCATCGCCTGCAAGTCTTGTGGAGACCGTCTTGGTCGAACGTTCCGCCGTCATCGCCGCGCTCGACGCCGTCAAAGACCCGGTTTCCGGCCAGGGGCTTCATGCCGCCGGTCTGGTGCAGGGGCTGGTCGTCGCCGAGGATCGGGCAGGCTTCGCCCTGGAAGTCGATCGCAGTCTCGTCGCGACCTATGCGCCTGTCCGTGACGCCGCTGAGGCGGCGTTGAAGTCCGTGCCCGGCATGAACCGGGTGTCGGTGATCCTGACGGCCGAGGCTAAACCGGGGCTCAGCAAGCCGGCGCCGCGCACCGCCGGTCTTTCCAAGGCCGCTGTGGATCAGGGACGCGCCAAGGCGCCGGTCGCCACTGACCGACCGGCTCATGTTCGTCGCGTCCTGGCCGTCGCCAGCGGCAAGGGCGGGGTGGGCAAGTCCACGGTGGCGGTGAACCTGGCCGTGGCGCTGGCTGCGCGTGGCCTGTCGGTCGGGATTCTGGATGCGGACGTCTATGGCCCGTCGCTGCCGACCATGCTGGGGATCAGCGGCCAGCCGGCCTATGAGGACGGCGCCATTGTTCCGCATCAGGCGCATGGACTGAAGGTCATGTCGGTCGGCCTGCTGACCAAGATGGACGACGCCATGATCTGGCGCGGGCCGATGGCGTCGCAGGCGATCACCCAGATGCTGACCCAGACCCGATGGGGCACGGCCGAGGCGCCACTGGATGTGCTGGTCGTCGATCTGCCTCCCGGCACCGGCGACGTGCAACTGACCCTGATCCAGAAGACGCCGCTGGACGGCGCCGTCATCGTCTCGACGCCGCAGGAAGTCGCCCTGGCCGATGCACGGCGGGCGCACACCCTGTTCCAGCGGGTCAATGTGCCGACCCTCGGTCTGATCGAGAATATGAGCGGACCGGTGTTCGGACAGGGCGGAGGCAAGACTGAGGCAGAGCGTCTGTCCATTCCCTTCCTGGGGGACCTGCCGCTGGACGCCGCCCTGCGCGAAGGCGGTGATGCGGGCTTACCGGTGGTGGTGGCCAATCCGTCAGGCGAGATCGCTGTGCGGTTCGCCGCGATCGCCGATCAGGTGGCGGTCGCCCTGGGGCTTTAGAAACTTCACGGCAAGGGGTTTTCAAACGCAACTGTATTCGCCACCTTGGGTCTTGCCGATACCCAAGGAGATCCGATGAGCGTCGATGCCCTGTTTCGCCCCTTCACCATCAAGGGGCTGACCCTGCCCAACCGCATCGTCATGGCGCCCATGACGCGATCCTTCTCGCCCAACGGAATCCCGACCTCAGACGTCGCCGGCTATTATCGTCGCCGGGCCGAGGGCGGGGTGGGGCTGATCGTGACCGAGGGCACGGTGGTGGAGCGGCCCGCCGCCCGCAACGACGCCAATGTCCCGGTCTTCCACGGCGACGCCCTGCCGCAATGGAAGACGGTGGTGGACGAGGTTCACGCTGCCGGTGGGCTGATCGCGCCGCAGATCTGGCACGTCGGATCGGCGCGTGGCCAGGGCGAGGCCTGGGCGCCGCTGGGCAAGGTGGACAGTCCGTCGGGCCTGACGGCGCCGGGCAAGGCCAAGTATGAGCCGATGACCGAAGAGGACGTCGCCGACACAATCGCCGCTTTCGGCCGTTCGGCGCGCGCGGCGCGGGAGCTGGGCTTTGACGCCGTGGAGATTCACGGCGCCCACGGCTATCTGATCGACCAGTTCTTCTGGGGCGGCGTCAATGTGCGCGAGGATCGCTGGGGCGGCCCGACCATCGCTGATCGCGCCCGGTTCGGCGCCGAGGTGGTCAAGGCGGTGCGCGAAGGCGTCGGCGACGACATCCCCGTGATCCTGCGCCTGTCGCAGTGGAAGCAGCAGGACTTCACCGCACGGATCGCCGAGACGCCGGACCAGATGGTCGAATGGCTGACGCCGCTGTCAGACGCGGGTGTGGATGTGTTCCACTGTTCGCAGCGCCGCTTCTGGGAGCCCGAGTTCGAGGGTTCGGATCTGAATTTCGCCGGCTGGACAAAGAAGCTGATGAACAAGCCGACCATTACCGTCGGCTCGGTCGGCCTGGACGGGGAATTCATCGCGGCCTTCGGGGGTGAGGGGTCCAAACCCGCGTCACTCGACGGTCTGCTGCGCCGGCTGGAGAACGAGGAGTTCGATCTGGTCGCCGTTGGTCGCGCCTTGTTGGCCGATCCGCACTGGGTTCAAAAGATCCGCGATGGCCGCACCGACGAACTTCAGAACTTCGAGCGTTCAGCCTTGATGAGCCTGTCCTGATCGAGTGACGTCGAGCCGGTTCAGGCCGGCTCGGCGATCACGGCCGTGCCGTAGCACAGCACCTCGGTCACGCCCGGCATGATCTCGGTGGCGTCGTAGCGGACGGCCAGGATGGCGTTGGCGCCGTGGGCCTCGGCGTGTTTGACCAGTTCGTCATAGGCTTCCTGGCGCCCGGCCTCCGCCAGCTTCACATAGGCGCCGACCCGGCCGCCCAGCATCGACTGGACCCCGCCGATGGCGTCGGAGATGGCGTTGCGCGAGCGCACGGTCACGCCGCGCACAAGGCCGATATGGCGGGTGACGCGGAAACCGGGCAGGTCGTTGGTGGTGGTGACGTACATCAATGTCTCCTAGCGGCGTTCCAGCACCCGGAAGGTGAAGGCGTGATCGTCCTTCTCGCCAGCCGGATGTAATTCCGACGATACCTCGACCCAGGCCGTTTCGTCGAATGCCGGGAAGACCGCGTCGCCTTCGGGCGAGGCGTCGACCTCGGTGATATAGAGGCGTTTGGCGCGGGGCAGGACGGCTTCGAACACAGCGGTGCCGCCGATGACGCAGATTTCGTCCACACCGTCCTCTTCGGCCGTCTCGCGCGCGATCTCGATCGCCTCGTCCAGCGTGGCGCAGACCAGGGCGCCCTTGGACATGCCCTCGGCCTCGTAGGACTCGTCCTTGGTCAGCACCAGGTTCAGCCGGCCGGGCAGGGGTTTCAGCGGCAGGCTCTCCCAGGTCTTTCGGCCCATCAGGCAGGGCTTGCCCACGGTGATGGCCTTGAACCGCTGAAGGTCCGAGCGCAGCCGCCAGGGCAGGTCGCCGTCACGGCCGATGACGCCGTTGCGTCCGCGCGCGACGACCAGGGAGATCAGGGGAATGCTCATGCTTTTGGCTCCAGCCATTTGAGCCATTTGCGCCGCATGGCCGTCTCCAGATCAACGCCTGCGCCCGCGCAATAGATCAGCAGCATGCCCAGAACGTCGGCCGCCTCGTCGCCCAGGGCGTCAGCGTCGGGCGTTCCGCGCGCCCGTCCGGACCGACGCAGATGCTCGGCCGTCAGCTCTCCCAGCTCTTCCTGGAGCTTCAGCAGCGCCCAGTCGCGGTCGCGGTCGATCTGGTGTTCGGCGGCGTAGATGTCTGAGATGCGCAGGACGGCGGCCTGCAGCGACTTGAGGTCCATCAAACGGCCACTGCGGCCTTGATGTGCGGCCAGGCCTCATAGCCCTCAAGCGTGAAGTCCGACAGTTCGAAGGCGAACAGGTCGGTCTTGGGCGCGATGTGCATGACAGGCAGGGGCAGGGGCTCGCGCGTCAGCTGGAGTTCGGCCTGTTCCAGGTGGTTCAGGTACAGGTGGGCGTCGCCGAAGGTGTGGACGAAGTCGCCGGGCTCAAGCCCGACCACCTGGGCCAGCATCATGGTCAGCAGGGCGTAGGAGGCGATATTGAAGGGCACCCCCAGGAAGACGTCGGCGCTGCGCTGGTACAGCTGGCAGCTCAGCTTTCCGTCGGCGACAAAGAACTGGAACAGGCAGTGGCAGGGCGGCAGGGCCATGTCGTCGACGTCGGCCGGGTTCCAGGCGGTGACGATGTGGCGGCGGCTGTTCGGGTTGGTCTTCAGGCCGTGGACCAGTTTCTCGATCTGGTCGATGACGCGGCCGTCGGGCGCGGTCCAGGACCGCCACTGCTTGCCATACACCGGGCCCAGTTCGCCCTCGGCGTCGGCCCATTCATCCCAGATGCGGACGCCGTTGTCCTTGAGCCAGCCGATATTGGTCTCGCCGCGCAGGAACCACAGCAGTTCGACGATGATCGAGCGCAGGTGCAGCTTCTTGGTCGTCAGGACGGGGAAACCCTTGGACAGGTCGAACCGCATCTGGCGGCCGAAGACGCCCAGGGTGCCGGTGCCGGTGCGGTCGTCGCGGCGCACGCCATTGTCCAGAATGTCGCGCAGCAGGTTCAGATACTGCCGCTCCGGGTGGTCAGCGGACGCCGCCGCGGTCCGGGACTGAAGTTCGACGGGGGCGACCTGAGCGTTCATCCGGGAATCTTGCCTGAGACGGGGTGATTCGTAACGAAGAACACATGAGGTCCCAGCCGGCGTCCACAGGAAAACGAACTGGGCGGGTCGTCAGGCGTCGGCGGACTGGCTTGCGGCCTGCCGCAGCACAGCCTGGAGTGCTGCGATCTCGATCGGTTTACGCAGGACGCCGTCGACACCCGCGGCGGTATAACGCGCCACATCCTCCTCGAAGACGTTGGCGGTGAGCATATGGATGGGCGTGCGGGGGCGGCTGGATGCGGCCTCGTATGTTCGAATGAGTTCCACGGCCTCGACACCGCCCATGACCGGCATCATCGCGTCCATCAGGATCAGGTCGAACTGGGTCTCCTGCACGGCGGCGACGGCCTCTTGGCCGTTCTCGACAAGGACCAGTTCAACACCGAAGGATTGCAACAGCAGGTCTAGCAGCTTGCGGTTCGCTGGATGGTCCTCGGCGGCCAGCACACGAAGCGCATCTTGCTGGGCCCGAGCCGGGGTTTCGGCCTCGGGAAGCGACGGCAGGGTTGCGCGATCAGCCGTGAACCCGAAGCGGAACAGGGCGCCGCCGGATGGGCTGGAATCCACCCCCACGTAACCGCCCAGGGCCTGGGCGCTGGAGCGACACAGGGCCAGGCCCAGGCCCGTGCCCCCGGCCGCTCGTCCCGCAGCAAGCTGTTCGAACGGCTGGAAGATGCGTTCGCGATGCTCCTCCGGCACGCCGGGTCCCTGGTCGTGAACCTCGAACTCCAGATCGACGCGGCCGTCGGCCGCGGGCAGGGCGCGCGCCAGGATATGGATGGTCCCGTCCGGGGTCAGTTTCAGTGCGTTGGAAAGATAGTTGATCAGGACCTGTTCCACGCGGGCCTCGTCGGTCAGGACGATGAAATCCTTCGGGTCGCCCTCGCGTAAGATCTCCAGCGTCAGGCCCAGTTCTTCCACGCGCGACCGCCAGACACGGACGATGGCTTCAATCCGTTCGACGAGATCGACGGGGGCGAGGCGGACTTCGACCTGGCCCGCCTCGATCTTCGACAGGTCCAGTGCGCCGTTGAGCAGGCGCAGCAGCATCCGGCCGGCCTCGGCCATGTCGTCGACGACGGCGGCTTCGGCCTTGGGACGGCGACGATTCCGCAAGACCTCGGTCAGGCCCAGGATCACATTCAAAGGGGTGCGAACCTCGTGGCTGATCATGGCCAGGAAACGCGACTTGGCCTGGTTGGCGTGGTCAGCCGCGGCGTGGTCGGTCTCGGCCTGGGCCAGGGCGGTCTGAAGCTCGCGCGAGCGCTCGGTCAGGGCCACCATCAGCTCGACCGTCTGGCGATCGCTGCGCCATTGGCGCCAGGAGGCGGCGATGATGCCCAGGACGAACAGGCCGACGGCGACCTTGATCCCCGTGGTCGCCTGGGGCTGGTTGGCGGCGATGACCATGGCCGCGATGGAGGGCGGGGCGACGGCGGCGGCGAAACTGCGCCGGCTGATGTGCACCTGGAGCGCGCCGACCATCAGATTGCCGGCCAGCAGCAGGCGCAGATAGTCGAGATACTGGGGCTGGGAATGCCAGACGGCGAGGATGAACAGGGCGTTGTGCGTTGCGAGGCCGAGGGTGACGGCCTCGGTGCTGAGCCTGAAGCGCCGCTCAGCCCCCGGGGCGCCGGGCCGGGTGCGGGCCGTCTGGACGACGTGCCAGAGCACGACGTAGAGGCCGAACTGGAAGACCGCGAAATTGGCCGCCCAGCCCCAGCCGAGCAACCACCAACCCACGATCACGATCGCGGCGATAGTGACCAGCCGGACCGGGAACATGTCCCGATACCGGTCTGCATAGGCTTTGAGATAATCTGTACTGTCGGCCACGACGCCAAGTCCCCGCTTCAAGCGTGGCCTTACCCGAGGGAGCTTAACGAGGCCTCAACCGTGCTTGATTGATCGGCATAACGCCAGACGTTATGCTGCCGCCATGATCCGCAGTTTCCGTGACGGCGAGACGGAGGCGCCGAAGATGTCGAAATCTGCGACTACCAATGAGGAACTGATGGAGCCGGTGACGCCGGGTGAAATCCTGCTGGAGGAGTTCATCCTGCCAGCGGGGCTGAGCCAGACTGCGCTGGCCAAGGCCATTGGGGTGCCGCCGCGCCGGATCAACGAGATCGTCCTGGGCAAGCGCGCGATCACGGCCGACACGGACCTGCGCCTGGCCCGGTACTGGGGAGTGAGCGAGGGGTTCTTCCTAAACCTGCAGAACAGCTATGACCTGCGGATGCAGCAGGCGAAGATGGGGGATGTGCTGGCGATGATCACCCCGAGGGCGGCTGACCTTCTTTAGTGAGATTAGGCTGTGACCAATCCCAGCGCGGGGCGTCGGGGAAAGTGGATCGAAACTTCGCCAACAATGTTCTTAGCTGGCGCTTGGGTGCCCAGTGATGTCTGCTGAAAGAATCTTGGACGCCAATTCTATCTAGCGGTAGCGCCAGGAAGGTATCGCGCTCGAATGGGAAGCGTAGCGTATGGCTTTCTCCGACCGCGAGCCGCTTGGGCAGATCGCCGCCGAACAAACCATTCGAAGTGTATGGTTGGTGAGGAAAATTATTGATCGCCGGAATCACGGCCCAATGGCGACGCTGCCACCAATGCTGTCGTCCAGTAATTTCTGCTACGTGGACAATGATCTCGCCAGGCCCGTAGTTGGTGAGGGAAAGTCTTACGTGTCGATTACTCGAAACACCACCTTGGAACATCAGCGAAATGGCGGCTGAAACGACTAGCCGTGGTTTTGGATAGATGAATTTCGACCAGACGTTCCAGCCAAAAGAAGCCAGCGCGATGAACGCTGAGCAAAGACTGACTATCAGCGCATAGTCAGCGGTTGTCATCAACCCACCTTCACCCGCGTCGCCGCCTCGGGGAGATCTTCGCCGAACGCGCGTTGGTAGAACTCCGCGATGGTGGGGCGTTCCAGTTCGTCGCACTTGTTGAGGAAGGTCAGGCGGAAGCTGAGCGCCAGGTCGCCGTTGAAGATCAGTGCGTTCTGGGCCCAGGTGATGACGGTGCGGGGCGACATGACGGTGGAGATGTCGCCGTTCATGAAGGCGTTGCGGGTCATGTCGGCGACGCGGACCATGGCGGCGATGCGACGGCGGCCCTCGGCGTCCGACCATTCGGGCACCTTGGCGGCGACGATCTCGGCCTCGACGTCGTGGTCGAGGTAGTTCAGCGTCGTGACGATGTTCCAGCGGTCCAGCTGGGCCTGATTGATTTGTTGCGCGCCGTGGTACAGGCCCGTGGTGTCGCCCAGGCCGATGGTGTTGGTGGTGGCGAACAGGCGGAAATGCTTGTTGGGGCGGATGACGCGGTTCTGGTCCAGCAGGGTCAGGCGGCCCTGGGCCTCGAGCACGCGCTGGATCACGAACATGACGTCGGGACGGCCTGCGTCATATTCGTCGAAGACCAGGGCGACGGGGCGTTGCAGCGCCCAGGGCAGGATGCCCTCGCGGAATTCGGTGATCTGCTTGCCGTCTTTCAGGACGATGGCGTCCTTGCCGATCAGGTCGATACGGCTGACGTGGCTGTCCAGGTTCACGCGCACCAGGGGCCAGTTCAGGCGGGCGGCGACCTGTTCGATATGGGTCGATTTGCCGGTGCCGTGATAGCCCTGGACCATGACGCGGCGGTCGAAGGCGAAGCCGGCGCAGATGGCGATCGTCGTCTGCGGATCGAAGCGATAGGCCGCGTCGATCTCGGGCACATGGCTGTCGCGCTCGGCGAAGGCGGGCACGGTCATGTCGCTGTCGACGCCGAAGGCTTCGCGAAGCGTCACGCGGCGGGCGGGTTCGAGCGTCAGCAAGGGATCGGGGAGGGCGTCGAGCAGGGAGGTCATGCCTCCATCTAGAGGCGCCGCGCGCGCGGCTCAACACGCGCGCGGCCCTTCCGGCGGTTATTTCGCGCTGAGGCGAACATCCACATTGCCGCGCGTGGCGTTGGAATAGGGGCAGACCTGGTGGGCTTTCTCGATCAGGTCGTCGATGACGGCCTGGTCGAGGCCGTGGTCGGTGACGGTCAGGTCGACGTCGAGGTTGAAGCCCTCGCCCCGGGTGTTCTTGCCGAAGCCGATTTCGGCGGTGATCTTGGTGTCCGGACCGACCGGGGTTCCCGCCTTGCCGCTGACCAGACGCAGCGCGCCGAGGTAGCAGGCGGCGTAGCCGGTGGCGAACAGCTGTTCGGGGTTGGTCCCGTCGCCGCCCTTGCCACCCATTTCCTTGGGGGTGGACAGTTTCACGTCGATCTTGCCGTCGTCGGTGGCCGAGCGGCCGTCTTCGCGGCCGCCGCCGGAGGCTGTGGCCTGGGCGCGATAGAGAACTTCCATGGTGGGCTCCTGTGGGTGGGGAAGGCTTCAGATGGGGGCTTAACGGGAGACGGGAAGGGGGCGTTGCATCCGCGCCCTAGCCTTTGGGGGGCGACGCGGGCTAAAGCACGATTTCGGGGCGCGTCGTCGGAGTACGCAGTGAAGATTGCCGAACGCTGGTTCGTATGGGCGGGCATGGTTCTGCTGGGCGGCATCGCCCTGGCGGGGTTGGTCGTCGCCGTCTATGCGGCATGGCTGTTTCACGACCTGCCGGACGCGTCCGAGCTGGCCGACTATCGGCCGCCGACCGCGACGCGGGTCTATGCCGGCGACGGCACCCTGATCGGCGAGTTCTCGGATGAGCGGCGAATCTATGTGTCCTATGACCAGATCCCTCTGACCGTGGTGCAGGCCTTCCTGGCCGCCGAGGACCGCAACTTCTTCCAGCACGGCGGGATCGACGTGGGCGGCATCGGCCGGGCCTCGATCAAGAACGTCTTCAACCTGGTGCAGGGGCGGCGGCTGGAGGGCGGATCGACCATCACCCAACAGGTGGCCAAGAACGTCCTGCTGACCAACGAATCGAGCCTGAACCGCAAGCTGAAGGAAGCCATCCTGGCCAATCGCCTGGAGGCGACCCTGTCCAAGGAGCAGATTCTCAACCTGTATCTGAACGAGATCTTCCTGGGCTATCGCTCGTTCGGCATCGCCTCGGCCGCCTATAACTATTTCGGCAAGTCGCTGGCGCAGCTGACGCCGGACGAGGCGGCCTTCCTGGCGTCCCTGCCCAAGGGGCCGAACAATTACCACCCCAAACGCCACCCCGGCGCGGCCAAGGGCCGGCGGGACTGGGTGCTGGGCGAGATGGAGCAGAGCGGTTGGCTGACGCAGGCCCAGCTGGTCGAGATGCGCGCCCGGCCGCTGGCCACGCGCGACGCGCCGCAGCGGTCGGAATACAAGGACGCCGACTTCTTCGTGGAAGAGGCGCGGCGTCAGGCGGCCGCCAATCCGGACTTCGGGGCGCAACTGCGCGCCGGCGGCTTCTATATGCGCACCACGCTGGACCCGACGTTGCAGACGGCGGCGCGCCAGGCCCTGATGCAGGGTCTGGAGAATTATGACCGGCGCCACGGCTGGCGCGGCGGCTGGGGCACGACCGACTTCGCCGACGGCTGGCAGGCCGCGGCGCTGAAGGAACAGGCGCCGCCCGAACGCCGCAGCTGGCAGGCCGCCGCCATCGAGAGCGTCAGCGGGAACAATGTCCGCATCCGCACCGCCAAGGACGACGAGAGCGGGACCCTGATCGCCGCCGACGCCGCCTGGGCCAACGCCAACAAGCAACTACGGCGCGGCGAGCTGATCTTCGTCGAGAAGAAGAACGGCCAGTTCGCGCTGAAACAGGTGCCGCGCGTCAACGGCGCCCTTGTGGCGGTCGAGCCCCAGTCAGGCCGGGTTCTGGCGATGGTGGGCGGCTACTCCTATGCCCTGTCCAGCTTCAACCGGGCGACCCAGGCGCGGCGCCAGCCGGGCTCGGCCTTCAAGCCCTTTGTCTATGCGACGGCGCTGGAGGGGGACTTCACCCCGGCCTCGATCGTGCTGGACGCCCCGATCAGCTTCGCCGGCGGACCGAATGGCCAGCGCTGGACGCCCGAGAACTACAGCCGCGAATATTATGGGCCGCAGAGCCTGAGGCGCGGGCTGGAACTGTCGCGTAACGTCATGACCGTGCGGCTGGCCCAGTCGGTGGGGATGAAGAAGATCGTCGATCAGGCGGACAAGATGGGGATTCCGGGCCTGACGCCGAACCTGTCGGTGTCTCTCGGGGCTGGAGAGGTCACGCCGCTGGAGATCACCGCAGCCTATTCGGCCTTCGCGAACGGTGGGCGGCGGGTTACCCCGTATCTGATCGACTATGTTCAGGACAGGGACGGCAAGACCATATTCCGCGCGGACACCCGCAACTGCCGCGACTGTGGACGGGTCTTCTCAGGCCAGGAATCTCCGCGACTTCAGCCGCGCGGCGCGCAGGTCATCGACCCGATCACCGCCTATCAGATGAGCTCGATGCTTGAGGGTGTGGTTCAGCGTGGAACCGCCGCCAGCGCGCGGGGCCTGGGCCGCTGGGTCGCCGGCAAGACGGGCACGACAAACGAATATCGCTCAGCCTGGTTCGTCGGCTTTACCACCGACATCGTGGTGGGGGTCTTCATCGGCTTCGACGACAACCGATCGCTAGGATCCGGGGAGGCCGGCGCTTCCGCCGCTGTGCCGGTGTTCAACGAGTTCATGCAGACGGCGCTCAAGGAGCGGCCGGCCCGGCCGTTCGTCCGACCCAAGAACGCCATCTTCCGCACCGTGAACGGGATCGAGGAAGCCTTCCGGCCGGGCACGGAACGCCAGGCGCCGCCGCCGGTCCAGGGGCCGACCCAGCCGACCGGACCGCAAAATTACTATGAAGTGATCCGTCGCGAGCAGGAGGCCGCCGCTGCGACTTCGGCTGCCCCGCCGCCAGTCGCTGCGCCGCCGCCGCCGAAGAAGGCGCCGGCTGAGGACTTGAGCGGACTGTACTGAGGCTCTAGGTAGGCCCTTCGAACGGCGCGTCCTCGTGGCGCGCCGTTCTTCATTGTTCTTGCCCTATCGTGAAGCCTGCGGGCTTCACTGCTTGAGGGCCTTGTGTCGCTGGGAGAATGCGATGAGACCGGATGTCGAGGCCATGAAGGCCGACATCGAGCAGAGCGTCGCTCTGCTCAGGAGGCGTCTTTGACTGGGATGTCGCTCTAAGAAAGCTCGATGAGCTGAATGCACGGGTCGAGGACCCGACGCTGTGGGACAAGCCCGATGAAGCCCAGGCCGTCAGCCGCGATCGCTCGCAGCTGGAAGCCAAGATCAACACCGTCAAGGCGATGGAGCAGGACCTCGAGGACGGGGTGATGCTGGCCGAGATGGCGGATGAGGAAGGCGACGAGGGCGCGCTGGAAGATGCGCGCGCGTCGCTGCGCGGCATCAAGGACCGTGCGGCGCGGGCCGAGCTGGAAGCCCTGCTGTCCGGCGAGGCCGACGGCAACGACGCCTATCTGGAAGTGAACTCCGGCGCCGGCGGCACCGAGTCGAACGACTGGGCCGGGATGCTGCTGCGGATGTATTCCCGCTGGGCCAAGGCGCACGGCTACGAGGTCACGATCGAGGCCTATGAAGAAGGCGAACAGGCGGGGGTCAAGTCGGCCACCATCCTGGTCGCCGGGCCGAACGCCTATGGCTGGCTGAAGTCGGAATCGGGCGTGCACCGCCTGGTGCGGATCAGTCCCTATGACGCGGCGGCCAAGCGGCACACCAGCTTCGCCTCCATCGGGGTGTCGCCGGTGGTGGACGACACGATCGAGATCGACATCAACCCGTCGGACGTGCGCACCGACACCTATCGCGCCTCGGGCGCCGGCGGTCAGCACATCAACAAGACCGACTCAGCCGTGCGCCTGACCCACGTTCCGACCAATACGGTCGTGGCCTGCCAGGCCGGCCGGTCGCAGCACCAGAACCGCGAAATGGCGTGGAAGATGCTGCGGGCGCGCCTGTACGAGCTGGAGCTGCAGAAGCGCGAGGCGGCGGCTCAGGCTCTGGCGGACGCCAAGACCGACATCGGCTGGGGCCACCAGATCCGATCCTATGTGCTTCAGCCGTATCAGATGGTGAAGGACCTGCGGACCGAGGTCGAGACATCGGACACCCAAGGGGTGCTGGACGGCGATCTGGACGCCTTCATGGGCGCGGCCCTGGCGGCGCGGGTCGGCGAGACGCGCGGATCAAACGTAGAGTAGGCGTCTCCTCCCCATCTGAGATGGGGAGGAGCAAGTCGGCTTAGACCGCAGCCTTTTCGGCGGGCTTTTCGGCTGAGGCGTCCTGCGCCGAGGTCATGACCGAGGCCGGGGTCACGACGGGCATCGGCGCGACCGGGGTCACGGCGGCGGCCGCAGGGGCCTGACGCTGGCCCTGGGCGACGCGGCCCTGGAAAAAGGCGCCGACGTCGATCGACAGCTGTTCGGCGGTGATGTCGCCGTCGACATAGGCGGTGGCGACCAGCTTGACCTGTTTGCCCTGGACGCCGCCGACGATGCGGCCGCGAACCTCGATGTAATCCGCCTGGACATTGCCTTCGACGGCTCCGGTCTCGCCGACGATCAGGCGGCCGACGCGGACGTCGCCCTTGACCTGACCGTCGATCTGCAGGTCGCCGGCGCCCGAGACATTGCCCTCGAATACGAGGTCGGAGGACAGGGTCGACAGGCCTCGCCCCACAGCCGCAGGCGAGGAGGTCGACGAGGGAGCCGCCGCACGCGGTGCGGACGGCATATCCGGCAGCGGCGGAATGACCGGAGCAACCGGGCGGTTCGACGGCGGAGCCGCCGGTGTCTTAATTTTGTTGAACAAGTTGATCTCCTGCTCTGAGGAAGCGTGCGGGGTTCTGGGGTCGGCCGTTCAGCCAGACTTCGTAGTGGAGGTGGACGCCGGTAGAGCGGCCTGTCGTGCCCATGGCGCCGATGCGCTGGCCGAGCGCGACCGACTGGCCGGGCTTGACCCCCAGGACGTTGAGATGGGCGTAACGTGTCTTGAAACCGCGCCCATGGTCTAGCTCAACAGTATTGCCATAGCCTGAACGAACGCCGGCGAAGGCGACGACGCCGGGCGCCGTGGCGTAGATCGGCGTGTTGAGCGGGGCGGCGAAGTCCTGGCCCTGATGGATGGCGGGTCGACCGTTGAACGGATCGAAGCGGACGCCGAAGCCGGAGGTGGTCCGCGCCTGGGTCGGCCGCTTGAACGGCAAACCCTCGGCCGCGTCGGTCAGGGCGCGCATCTCGTTCAGATTGGTGGCGGCATGACGGATGCGAACGGCGAAGGGTTCGTCCACGTCCAGGATCGCCGCGAGGGCGCGGGGGTCGCGGGCCTCGACCAGGGGGCCGCCGAGGGGCCCCGACGCAGCGACATAGGCGGCAGGGTTTAGGCCTGCAAGACGGAAGGCGATACGCAGGCGCTCGGCACGGGTCTCGGCGAAGTCCTCCGCCCGATCCAGAAGCCGTTCCTGATCCAGGCGCACGGCGAGGATGCGCCGTATGGGCGCGGCGTCGGCGGGAATGGCGGCGGGCGCGAGGGCTTGCTCCGCACCATCGACGCCGTGGAAGTCGGCCATGACGTTGGTCAGGGCGGCGTGCCGCCGCTCGATCATCGCCGCGGTCTGCTCCAGTGAACCATTGACGGCCGACATGCGCACCACCGCGCTCTCCAGCCGGGCCTGAAGGTCTGCGTTGAGACGTTCGGACGCGGCGCGGGCGCGGATGACCTCTGCATCGGAACGGTGCTGGGCGATCAGATCGAACAGGAAGGCCCCGGAAGCCACCAGCGACCAGCCCAATGCGGTCACGACCACGAGAGCCAGGATCACCTGCCGCCGCGCCGTCAGCGCATAGGCGCGGATCTCGTCATGGCTTCGGAGATAAAGATAGCGAACGGGCAAGAAACGTTCGTGCCAGGACGGTTCGTGCGATTCGTCTTGCGTACTCATAAGCAACGCCCCCACGTCGAGGTGGGGTTTATCCGGTGCAACGATGACACGGGCAAGACTGTTTAGCGTTCGTTAACCACGATTATGGCGTTTCGGGGACATTATCACGCAAATGTTCATTGAGACTCGCGCTCAAGGAGAATTCGCGAATCGTCATTTCAACCGGCTTGCGATCCGGCGGCGTCCAGAACGGCGGCGGCATGGTCGGCCACCTTCACATTGCGCCAGGCGCGGGCGATCCGGCCGTCGGCGTCGACCAGGAAGGTGGCGCGCTCTATCCCCATGTATTTGCGGCCATACAGGGTCTTCTCGACCCAGACGCCCCAGGCCTCGCAGGCGGCGCCGTCCTCGTCCGAGGCCAGGGTGACGGCAAGGTCGTATTTGGCCTTGAACTTGTCGTGCTTCTTCACCGTGTCCTTGGACACGCCGATGACGGGCACGCCCAGGGCGGCGAAGTCGGGCGCAAGCGCCGTGAAGTCCTGGGCCTCGCGGGTGCAGCCGGTCGTGTCGTCCTTGGGGTAGAAATAGACGACGGCGGGCTTGCCCTTGAGGGCGGCGAGGGAGACTTGGCCGCCGTTGTCGGTCGGCAGGTCGAGGGCGGGGGCGGGCTGGCCTTCGGTGGCGGACATTTCAAACTCCGATCATCCCGGCGAAAGCCGGGACCCAGTTCTTTCGCGAGACAGTACGTTGGATCAAGCGCTGCGGACGTCGGATGCGGCGGGGCGCCCAAAGCGCTGGGTCCCGGCTTTCGCCGGGATGAGCGAGGCTAGAGAGGTTTGATCAAAACGATCTTCTTCTTGCCCGCCGCCAGCTTGATGACGCCGTCCTTGAGGTCGGCCTCGGTCAGCAACTGGGCGCCGTCGGACACGGCGACATCGTTGAGGCGCAGGCCGCCGCCCTGGGCCAGGCGACGCGCTTCGCCGTTCGAGGCCGTGAGGCCGGCCTTGGTCACGACGGCGGCGATCATGGCGCCGTAGACCTCGGCCGCCGGCAGTTCTATGGTCGGCAGGTCGGCGGAGATCTGGCCCTTTTCGAAGGCGGTCTCTGCGGCGGCGCGGGCCTTGGCGGCTTCCTCCGCGCCGTGGAGCAGGGTGGTGGCGGCGTCGGCGAGGGCCTTCTTGGCCTCGTTGATGGCCGCGCCCTCCAGGGCTTCGTATTCGGCGATCTGCTCCAGGCTGAGATCCGTGAACAGGCGCATGAAGCGGCCGACGTCGGCGTCCTCGGCGTTACGCCAGAACTGCCAGTAGTCATAGGGGCTCAGCTGCTCGGCGTTCAGCCAGACAGCCCCTTGCGCCGTCTTGCCCATCTTGCCGCCCGAGGCCGTGGTCAGAAGCGGGGTGGTCAGGCCGAAGGCGGCCTTCTGGTCCACCCGACGGACCAGATCGACGCCCGAGGTGATATTGCCCCACTGGTCCGACCCGCCCATCTGCAAGGTCACCTTCAGGGCGCGGTTCAGCTCCAGGAAGTCCACCGACTGCATCAGCATGTAGTTGAACTCGAGGAAGGTCATCGGCTGCTCGCGCTCAAGGCGCAGCTTGACCGAGTCGAAGCTCAGCATCCGATTGACGGTGAAATGGGTGCCGAAGTCGCGCAGGAACTGGATGTAGCCGTAGGTCGACAGCCAGTCGTCGTTATTGACCAGGACCGCGTCGGTCGGGCCGTCGCCGAAGGTCAGGAATTTGGCGAAGACCGTCTGGATCGAGTCGATGTTCGACTGGATGGTCGCTTCGGTCAGCTGGGGGCGCGACGTGTCCTTGCCGGTCGGGTCGCCGACCTTGGTGGTGCCGCCGCCCATCAGGACGATGGGCTTGCCGCCCGCCTGCTGGAGCCGGCGCAACATCATGACCGAGATCAGGTTTCCGACGTGAAGGCTCTTGGCCGTGGCGTCAAAACCCACATAGCCGGCCAGTACGCCCGAGGCGGCCGCCTCGTCCAGCTCGGTCGGGTGGGTGATCTGATGGATGTAGCCGCGCGCCTGGAGGGTGCGGAGGAAGTCGGATTTGAAGGCTTGTTCGGTCATGGCGGAGGCTCCGTTAGCAGGGATGCCGACGGTCGTCTTCCCCTTTGGACGAGGGCGCGAATTCAAGACCGCCCTTGTCGTCGGCCGGTTGTCGCCAATGTGAAGCCCTACCGTGCTAGTGTGACACGCGGAAGAGCGCGCTCTTTGGAAGTCGGGGATTTGATGGTCACCAGGAGAGAGGCGCTGGCGCTCGGGGCGGCGGTTGCATTCGCCGGCGACGCCTCAAGCCAGACGGCCTGGGCGCCGATCGATCAGATCGGCCCGGACGTCTATGGAACCTGGGAGAGCGAAGCGACCGGACACGTCGTCAGCTCCTCGTCCGCCGGTCTGAAGATATTCCACAGGCTGGATGATTTCTGGATTCAAGATCCCGGTCTCTCGCCGAAGTTCAGTCTATTCGCGCGCAAGGGCGACACCCTTTTGCTTCACCACTACGACTATCGCGGGACCCCGTTTCTTCTGCAGACGCCGGTCGCTCTGAAAAGGCGCGCCACGCCGCCCCCGGCGACCAGTCTGGCTCAAACCGATCAGGTCGCGCCCTCGGTCGTGTTCGACCTGATCTGTAAGAGCTTTGATCGCTATTACGCCTTCTTTGCAGAGCGCGGCGTGGACTGGGCGGCGGCGCGTCGCCAAGCTGCGCCTCGCCTGAGTGAGGATGATGATGTGGTGTTCGATCTCCTCGCCGACATGCTGGGTCCGCTCAACGACGGGCATGTCAATCTCTCGCGCGGCGAGCGTCAGTTCAACGCCGGCCGTCCCAAACTGCGCGAGGCGCTGAAGCAGGCCTGGTCCGCCGCGCCGTCGGACGAGACCGAATCGGCCTTCGTCTCGCGGTGGAGTCGCGAGTCGCGGGCCTCCGTGATCGCCGCCCTCGACCCGGGCGCCTATCGATCCGGCGCCAACGAAGCATTGGAATGGGGTCGTCTCGGCGATGCGGGGTATCTTAGGGTCAATCGCTTCTCCGGCTTCCTGGCCGGCCAGGCGGCGCGTCAGGACCAGGTGGCGGAGTTGCAGAGAAGCTTGGCGCAGGCCGAAGTCTCCTTCGCCGGCGCAAGCCGCGTGATCGTCGATGTCGCGCACAACGGCGGCGGCAACGACGCGGCGGCGATGGTCGTGGCGCGGCATTTCGCCGACCGCCGCCGCCGGGTGATGACCTATTCGAGCCGGGGGCTTCCGACCAGCCGATCGAACTGGCCCCAGAGGGACGGGCCTATCCACGGCCGGTATTGCTGGTCACGAGCGAGATCACGGCCAGCGCGGCGGAAGTCTTCGTTGTCATGATGAGGGCCTATCCCCACGTCGTTCAGGCGGGCGGCACGACGCGCGGCATGCTGTCCTCCCTTCTGCCCAAGCCCTTCCCGAACGGCTTCATGGCGACGATGGCCTACCAACGCGTGCTCGACTCAGCGGGCGCGGCTTACGAGGGACGCGGCCTGCCTCCTGAGCGGGAGGTCGATCTCTTCCCCGTCGCCGATCTATGGACGGGGTACGCCGACGGCATACGGGGTCTGGCGCAGGCTCGGCTCTGATTGTTGACCCGCGCCCTGCGTCCGATACGAAGGTCGGATGCGTCTGCCCCTGATCCCGCACCCGACCTGTTCCCCCGCCGGGCTGACGCTGGAGGTCGAGGCGCGGCGGGCGGGGCGGGTGTTGAGCCTGGAGTATCTGTTGGCCGGGCCTGTCGAGTTTGTGCGCTGGCCCGAGGCGACGGCGCGGGTGCAGACGGACGCGTTGTGGCGGACGACCTGTTTCGAGGCCTTCGTGCGGACGGCGGACGGCTATGTCGAATATAATCTGTCGCCGTCGGGGGCCTGGGCCGCCTATCGGTTCGACGGCTATCGCGAGGGGATGCGGGGGCTGGAGATCGCGGCACCCTTCATCGTCACGCGCATGGCCCAGGGGCGGTTCGTTCTGACGGTCGATGTGGAGTTGCCCGAGGATGCGACGGACGCGGCCGGGCTGACGGCGGTGGTCGAGAGGCTGGACGGGGCGATCGCCTATTGGGCTCTGGCGCATCCATCGGATAAGCCGGACTTTCATCATTCCGACTCCTTCGCGCTGGAACTGCCATGAATTTCGGTCTCGACCGCCTGCTGTCCGACGACGCCCTGAGGGGGCAGCTGAAGGGGCGGCGCGTGGCCTTGCTGGCGCATCCGGCCTCGGTGACGAAGGATCTGGGCCATGCGGTGGACGCCCTGGCCACCTGTCCCGAGATCGAGCTGACCGCCGCCTTCGGGCCGCAGCACGGGATGAAGGGCGATCTGCAGGACAATATGATGGAGAGCCCGGATTATCGCGATCCGGTGCACGGCTTCCCCGTCTTCAGCCTGTACGGCGAGGTGCGGCGACCCAGGGATGAGTGGATGGAGACGTTCGACGTCGTCCTGATCGACCTGCAGGACCTGGGCTGCCGCATCTACACCTATGTGACGACGCTTCTGTATGTGCTGGAGGCGGCGGCGAAACACGGCAAGTCGGTGTGGGTGCTGGACCGGCCCAATCCGGCGGGGCGGCCGGTCGAGGGGCATACGCTGAAGCCCGGCTGGGAGAGTTTCGTCGGGGCGGGGCCTATGCCGATGCGGCACGGGCTGACGATGGGCGAACTGGGCCTGTGGTTCATCGACCAGTTCAAGCTGGATGTGGATTATCGCGTCGTAGAGATGCAGGGCTGGGCCCCCGAGGCGGGGCCGGGCTTCGGCTGGCCGCTGGGCGAGCGGGCCTGGGTCAACCCCAGCCCGAATGCGCCGAACCTGTCGATGGCCAGGGCCTATGCCGGCACGGTGATGCTGGAGGGGGCGACCCTGTCGGAAGGTCGGGGCACGACCCGACCGCTGGAGCTGTTCGGGGCGCCGGACATCGATGCGCGGGCGGTGATCGCCGAGATGCAGGCTCTGGCGCCGGAGTGGCTGGGCGGCTGCACCTTACGCGACATGTGGTTTGAGCCGACCTTCCATAAGCATGTCGGGAAACTGTGCGGCGGGGTGCAGATCCATGTCGATCACCCCGGCTATGATCACGCCGCGTTCAAGCCGTGGCGGGTGCAGGCCCTGGGGTTCAAGGCGATCCGGCGGCTGTATCCCGACTACGATCTGTGGCGGGATTTCCCGTATGAATATGCGTTCGGGAAACTGCCCATTGATGTGATCAACGGCGGACCGGGGCTGCGGGAATGGGTGGACGACGCGGCGGCGGGGGCTGGGGATCTGGAGGCGGCGACGCGGCCGGATGAGGCGGCGTGGGAAGAGGCGAGGCGGGGGTTCCTGCTGTACTGAGGCGGGCGGGCCGGTTGATCGGCCGAAGTCTGTCGGCTTGGCGCGAAAACAGGGTGACAAACCGCCAAACCGCCAAACCGCCAAACGCGCCAGGGCGCGCCTGCTGTGGTGTCGATGGAGGGCGGACGTCGCAGGCGGATTGCGGCGGGCGCCCGATGTCAAAGACCGGACGACGAGGCTAACACGGTTTCGAAGCGTGGTGGTCGATGGCGGTTTGGGCGCGTTAGGGTGTTGAAAGGACTGGCTTCGGTTCGGGAAATTAGGAGCGGTGCGCTTCGTTTGCTGGGCTTGGTTCGGGGTTCAGGGTCTTCCCGCGCCGCATTGCTTCAGCACGGCGGTCCTGGAAATCGGACGTGCCGGACTTCTGTTCGGGGTGGGATGCGGTCCTATCGCGGGTTACGATGCGGGATGGTAGAAGATCAGATTTCGGTTCAGCGATTAATGGATCGCTTCCGCGATGCGTCGAAGGGCATCTTCGACCGCTACTTCAATGACGAGTTTGTCGCGGACCGCTTTGGATGGGTTCAGGACGCTATGTTCCTCGTCATGGTGCTCAACTACTTCGATTTATCTGCGAAGAAGGAAGTCTACCCGGAGCTTGCCATCGCGCCAAAGGACGGAGCGAAGGTGGCCGTCCAGGCTGACAGTAGGCTTGCAGCACTCACGGAGGGTGATGTCCTTCACTACCGCTACTGTTTCGACGAGAAGCAAGACAGCTACGATATGGCCTTCGTCGTCGCGACGGTGGTGCAGGCATCTGACACTGAGCTTATCGGTCACGACGTAGCATTGAGTTATTCAGACTGCCGATTTGTCGGGTCTGTCGATCTCACGGACTAATGTCCGCAACGGGTCGGTTTGCGTCATGGGTGTCAGCGCTGGAAGCAGACGTTGATCTTCAGGTCAGAAAATGGCCGCAGCCGTGGTCTGCAAGGGGTGGGAAGCGGGACGTTGACTTCGATAGGGAAACGGTTTCCATCCACTGAGGGGGGAGCCGCAGCGATCATGAGACTGGCCGCTATGCTGGCGACGGGAGCCGCCCTGATCTCGGGGTGCAATCCGACGCCTGTCCCTATCGACCCGAAAGAATGTCCCGCTTGGCGCAGTGTCGATTATTCGAAGCTTCCCACCCATCTCAACGATGACCTGCAAAACCCATTGTTCGAAACCATCTGGAAAGCGTGGGCGAGCCAAGAAACCAGCGTTTCCTGGAGCATCGACACCCCGCATTCCACCGTCCATTTCGTAACCTCGCCGGGCGGTTTGTCGACTGACCCGACGGTTCGCGAGGTCATCGGCCGGGGGCGTGACGCGAACTGGGAAATATACGCGAGGTCCACGCCAGTTGGTCCGCCACATCCAACGCACTGGACTGCGTGGCGGCGCGTCAGCCTCACCGCCAGCGAGGCCAAGAAGCTGGATTCAATCCTCGACGATCCTTGCTTCTGGGTAGCGCCGCGCTTTCTTGATGGACCGGTCCGTCTCGTGAATGGGCGTGGCGACAACAGACCTGACGGTCCTTCCACAGCCTATGATGTGACCCACGGCGAGCGTGCCTGGGGCGGATGGTACTTTTCGTGGACCGTCGGGCCGCAAGGCCGACTACAGTTGTTCCTTCTTGCCAAGGCTTTCGGCTTGCCGGAATGGCCCGAAGACAAAATCGACGAGGAGGGTTGGTTTGAGTGGCCTCCGTGACGTCCGAACCCGGTCGAGCGCGGCCTTTGGCGCCCGGATAAATTTCGCTTTTTCACGCACCGCCAATATGAGGCTCGAGTCTTTGGGGTTCGCGCTTACTCGAGATGCGGCGGGCAGACAGGCGTCGCGTCGTCGGAGCGTTGCAGGCCGCCGATGACGACCTGGATGACGGGTTCGGGCCAGTGCTCGAACGACACCATGCCCGCCGGCACCGTGCAGACCGAGGTCTCTGCGGGCGGGCGCGCCTGACCCCCGACGTATCGCACGATGAAGCCGCCGTATTTCAGGCCCTGATCCTGGCCGTTCTCGACCTTGAGGATGGATCCGACATCCCGGCGGGCGTGCAGGCTGAAGCGGATCGTCCCCACGGGCGCGTCGTTCGGAAGGTCGCGCGATCCGTTCGCGGGCGGCAGGACGTCGCTGACCTGGATCCGGTCGACCCGCACGAGGTCATAGGTTCCGTTCGGGTTGAGCTTCAGCGTCGCGCGTTCTCCAGCCGCAACATTGAGTGTGCCCTGGACAAAGGCGGACCGTCGCCCCTCGAACTGCTGAGGCGTGGTGGGGTGGGGAGGCGGCGCGTCCTGGAGAGCGAGAGTGGCAATCAATACGGTCAGCAGCATGGTTCGCTCCGGTTGCGTCAACTGCAGCTAGTTCGTTTCCGGCTCTCGCGGTCAAGCCCTGAGACGTCGAACGCCAAGACAAATCGAACCCATAATCGTTAAGCGGTCTCGGGGAGGGTCGCGGACCGGTCATGGGGCCAGAAGCGCACGAAGAGTCAGATGTTCCAGACCGCAAGTTGCAGATCTCCCGGCGGCTACGCCCTCTTTGGGGATCTGTAAGCCCGGTGTCTGCGGCCTGTGCTCGCTGTCCAGACACCGGGCGTATGGATCCTCGGGACAAGCCCGAGGATGACGAGATGAGAGGGGTTCTTGTTATAACCAAAATCTATCACGCACCTGCAAATAAGTGATTACACTTATCTGTTGCGGTGCGGTAGGAAGCGGGCCTCCCCAACTCCTGCTGAATGGACGCCCTGCATGGCCCTCATCAACACGACCATCAAACCCTTCACCGCCGAGGCCTATAAGGACGGCAAGTTCCTGACGGTCACGGACGCCGATGTGGCGGGCAAGTGGGCGGTCTTCTTCTTCTATCCGGCCGACTTCACCTTTGTGTGCCCGACCGAGCTGGAAGACCTGGCCGACCACTATGCCGAGTTCCAGAAGCTGGGCGTCGAGATCTATTCGGTGTCGACCGACACCCATTTCTCGCACAAGGCCTGGCACGACTCGTCGCCGGCCATCGGCAAGATCACCTACACCATGCTGGGCGATCCCTCGGGCCTCGTGACCAACAACTTCGACGCCATGCGTCCGGGCGTGGGCCTGGCCGACCGTGCGACCTTCCTGGTCGATCCGGACGGCGTGATCCAGTTCACCGAGACCACCTCGGAAGGCATCGGCCGCAACGCCGCCGAGCTGCTGCGCAAGGTCAAGGCCGCGCAATATGTGCGCGCGCATCCGGGTGAAGTCTGCCCGGCCAAGTGGGAAGAAGGCGAAGCCACCCTGGCCCCGTCGCTCGACCTCGTCGGCAAGATCTAAGACGAACGCCTATCGGGTCCGGCCTTCGGGTCGGACCCACCCGGCCGCCTCCCTGTCTCGTGGGGGCCGGACGCTATCGCGCAAGCCTCGCCGGGATCGGCTCGAAGGCGGCGCGTCACCCCTGGAATTCGAGGACTGCCCCATGCTGGACGCCAATCTGAAATCTCAGCTCGAGGCCTATCTCAAGAACATCGTCCATCCGGTCGAGCTGGTCGCCTCGCTGGGCGCCGGGCCGAAGTCGATCGAGCTGAAGACCCTGCTGGAGGAGATCGTCTCGGTCTCGCACGGCAAGGTCGAGATGGGCCGCGACTATGACGACGAACGCCAGCCCAGCTTCCTGATCCGCCGCAAGGGCACCGACATTGGCGTGCGGTTCGCGGGCATTCCGCTGGGCCACGAGTTCACCTCGCTGGTGCTGGCCCTGCTGCACGTCGGCGGCCATCCGTCCAAGGCGGCGCAGGAGGTGATCCAGCAGGTCAAGGACCTGGACGGCGACTATGTGTTCGAGACCTATTTCTCGCTGTCGTGCCAGAACTGCCCCGACGTGGTGCAGGCGCTGAACCTGATGAGCGTGCTGAACCCGCGCATCAAACACGTCGCCATCGAGGGCGGCCTGTTCAAGGACGAGGTGGACGAGCGCAAGATCATGGCCGTGCCGACCGTCTTCCTGAACGGCGAACTGTTCGGTCAGGGCCGGATGGAGCTGGAACAGATCGTCGCCAAGATCGATTCGGGCGCCGAGGCGCGGGCCGCCGAGCGGCTGAAGGCCAAGGATCCGTTCGACGTCCTGGTGATCGGCGGCGGCCCGGCCGGGGCGGCGGCTGCCATCTATACGGCGCGCAAGGGCATCCGCACCGGCATTGCGGCCGAGCGGTTCGGCGGCCAGGTGCTGGACACGATGTCGATCGAGAACTTCATCTCGGTGCCCCATACCGAGGGGCCGAAACTGGCCGCCCATCTGGAACAGCATGTCCGCGAATATGAGGTGGACCTGATGAACCTGCAGAAGGCGGCCAAGCTGGTGCCGTCCAAGGTGCCGGGCGGGCTGCACGAGGTGGTGCTGGAGAACGGCACCAGCCTGAAGTCGCGGACTGTCATCCTGGCCACCGGCGCGCGCTGGCGCCAGATGAACGTGCCGGGCGAGGACCAGTACAAGAACAAGGGCGTGGCCTATTGCCCGCACTGCGACGGGCCGCTGTTCAAGGGCAAGCGCGTGGCGGTGATCGGCGGCGGCAACTCGGGCGTCGAGGCGGCCATCGACCTGGCGGGCATCGTGGCCCATGTGACCCTGATCGAGTTCGACAGCGAGCTGCGGGCCGATGCGGTGCTGCAGAGGAAGCTGGCGACCCTGCCGAACGTGCGGATCGTCACCTCGGCCCTGACGACCCAGGTGCATGGCGACGGCGAGAAGGTGACGGGCCTGTCCTACAAGGACCGCAACTCCGACGCCCATCACGACGTCGATCTGGAAGGGATCTTTGTTCAGATCGGCCTGATCCCGAACACCGAATGGCTGCACGGGGCCGTGGGCCTGACGCCGCGCGGCGAGATCGAGGTGGATCACCGGGGCGAGACGTCCCAGCCGGGCATCTTCGGCGCCGGCGACGTGACGACCGTGCCCTACAAGCAGATCGTGGTGGCGATGGGCGAGGGCTCCAAGGCGGGGCTGGCGGCCTTCGACTATATGATCCGCACGGTTCCGGCGAAGGAAGAGGTCGTGGCGGCGTAAGGCCGCCCGGCGTCGTCAGCGAGGGTGCGATCGTTCACGTCGCACAATGTCCGCCTGCGTCTTCGCCAGGCCTTCCGACATGGGCGTATTAGGGCGCGGATGATCGCCTTCGTTCCAGACGCGGGCGGCCTCCAGGCATTGACCTGGCGGCGTGGGGCCTGCGCAGGGCAGAGCATAGGGGCTGCGGGTGATTTCATCGCCGCGTACGGTCGTGCAGCCGCCGAGCATCATCATCGCCAGCAGTACAGTCGGGGTTGCGATCCGCCGCATGAGCTTCCTCCGCATCCTGTGTCGATTAATACACGGAGAGCGGATGCCGGCAACGGCCTGAAGTGGTGCGGTGATCGGGGACGCCTCGGGTTGGGCTTCCTGCAGCGACGGAGGCGACCGGAAACGGATGCCGCCCGATCTAATCGCGTGTGTCAGTGCAGCTTCAGCCGCCCGGAGACCCGCCGGTGCAACAGGCGCGACAGGGCCAGAAGCGCGGTGCGGCGAACGCCCAGAATCGCCCGGTGATGATCCAGGTGCAGGGCCATATAGGCCCATTTGGCGATCAGGCCCTCGATCAGGAAGTTCGGGCCGCCGAGGTTTCCCATCAATGAGCCGACGCCGCGGTCGCCGCCCAGGGACACCAGCGAGCCCTTGTCATGATAGAGGTAAGGGCCTGGATCGCGTGACGGGTCTGACAGGGCTCTGGCCAGATAGGCGGCTTGTTGGGCGGCGGCCTGGGCCCGGGCGGGGACGGGGCGGCCCTCGGGCCCCGGCGCCTCGGCGCAGTCGCCCATGGCGTAGACGCCCGGCGCGGACGTGCGCAGATGGTCGTCCACCACGAACTGGTTGATGCGACCAGTGGTCAAACCCAGGTTGCGGTTCGTGTCGGCCGCCTTGACCCCGGCGGCCCAGACGATCAGGTCGGCCGGGACCGGGCCCCTGGAGGTGTCCAGCCGGTCGGCGTGAACGAAGTCCACCTTTGCGTCCGTCAGCAGCCGGACGCCTTTGGCTTCCAGGGCGTGTGCCGCCTTGGCGGAGACGGTTTCGGGAAGGCCGCCCAGGATGCGGGGCGCCGCCTCGACGATGGTGACGTTGAGATCGAATTTCTGGTCGGGCGCCAAGCCGGCCGACAGCTCGTCGTGCCCCTCGATCAGTTCGGTGGACAGTTCGACGCCGGTCGCGCCTGCCCCGACGATGGCGATGTTCAGGGTCCGCTCGTCGGAATAGGCGGAGGCGAGGAAGGCGGCGGTCAGCCGCTTGTTGAAGGCCTCGGCGTCGGCGACGTCTTCCAGCAGATGGGCGTGTTCGGCTGCGCCGGGCGTGCCGAACAGGTTCGATCCGCTGCCGATCGCCAGGACCAGAGTGTTGAACGTCAGGGTCCGGGGCTTGACCAGGACGGCGCCGTCCTGATCCCGGATTTCGCCCAGGGTCAGGGTTTTGCTGTTGGGATCTAGACCGGTCAGGTCGCCGAAGGCGAAGCTGAAATGATTGCGGCGCGCCAGGACCGGATAGGACAGGCCTTCCTGATGGCTGTCCAGCGACCCGGCCGCCACCTCATGCAGGCTGGGCTTCCAAAGATGGAAGATCGAACGGTCGATCAGCAGGACGCGCCGACGGCCCTCGCGCGGGCCGAACTTCCGGCCCAGACGGGCGGCGAGCTCAAGCCCGCCGGCGCCGCCGCCGATGATGACGATGTCGTGCTGCATCCGGGTCTCCTGAAGACGACCCGAATCTAGGGTCAGGCCGGCTTTTCTTCCAGACGCTTGTCCAGATAGGCGCCGACGCGGCGTTCGACGGCGCTCATATGGTCCTGCCAGAAGTGGCTCGCGCCTTCTTCCAGTTCGTAGTCGATGACGATGCCCTTCTGGGTGCGCAGCTTGTTGACCACGCGCTCGACCTCAACCGGCGGCACGATGGTGTCGGCGGTGCCGTGCAGGAACAGACCTGAGGCAGGGCAGGGAGCCAGGAAGCTGAAGTCGTACATGTTCGACGGCGGCGAAACCGAGATGAACCCGTCCGTCTCGGGCCGTCTCATCAAGAGTTGCATCCCGATATAGGCCCCGAACTGATAGCCGCCGACCCAGGTCTGGGTGGCGGCCGGATTGTTGGACTGGAGCCAGTCCAGAGCCGTCGCGGCGTCGGCCAGTTCGCCGATTCCGGAATCGAACTCGCCCTGCGACTTGCCGACGCCGCGCGAATTATAGCGCAGGGTGGCGAAGCCCCGCTGCTGGAACAGCTGGTGCAGGGTGACTGCGACCGGGTTGTTCATATGGCCGCCCGCCTTGGGATGCGGGTGCAGAATCAACGCGATGGGGGCGTTCGGGCGCTTGCCCGGGGAATAGCGGCCTTCGATGCGACCGGAGGCGCCGGGCAGGATGACTTCAGGCATAGGGGCTCTGGAATCCGTTCAACTGTCATTTCGCGTGTGCGTAATACTTGACCGCTGAGGTGGGACTTTCTAAGTCCCTCCGCAAGCGAGCCGCCTTTGCGAAGGCGCGGGTTCTAGCACAAGAGCCCCGAAAAGCGCGCAATTTTTGAGGGTGCGATATGCGTCTGTCGACCAAGGGACGATACGCCGTGATGGCGATGGCCGATCTGGCGAAGAACGGACGCGGCGAGAGCGGCGAAATCCGGGCGGTTTCGCTGGCCGAAATCGCTGCACGGCAGGAAATTTCGCTCAGCTATCTGGAGCAGTTGTTCGCCCGGCTGCGCAAGAGCGGCCTGGTCAAGAGCGTGCGGGGACCGGGCGGCGGCTATCGTCTGGCCAAGGGCGCGGATGAGACGGTGGTGGCCGAGATCGTGCTGGCGGTGGACGAGCCGATCCGGGCGACGCGCTGCGTGGCCCACGGATCGCCCAAGGGCTGTATGCTGGCCGGAGAGCGCTGCATCACCCATGATCTGTGGGAAGACCTGGGCGACGAGATTCATCGCTATCTGGCCGGGGTGTCGCTTGAGGATGTGGTGATGAACCGCACGGGCCAGCGGCGCCGGAATATCGAGCCGCCGCAAGCTGTGGGGGTGGCGGCGTGAGCGCGATCTATCTGGATTACAACGCCTCGGGCCTAGTGCGGCCGGAAGTGCTGGAGATCATGGCAAAGGCCCTGGCCGACAACGGCAATCCGTCGGCGGTCCATGCGGCCGGGCGGCGGGCGCGGGCGCGGGTCGAAACGGCGAGGGCTCAGGTCGGTGAGCTGGTCGGGGCAGATCCGACGGCCGTGGTGTTCAACAGCGGCGGGACCGAGGCGAATGCTCAGGGCATCGCCAGTGCGCTGGCCGCCGGATGTGAGCGGCTGATCGTTTCGGCGACCGAACATCCGTGCGTGGCCGAGGCCGCAGCGAATGCGGGCGCGCCTGTCGAGGTGCTGCCTGTCGACGCCAACGGGGTGGTGGATCTGGCCTGGCTGACGGAGGCGCTGGCGCGGCCGGGGCGGGCTGTGGTCGCCATCCATCATGCGAACAATGAGAGCGGCGTGATCCAGCCCGTGGTCGAGGCCGCCGCACTGGTGCGTGCGGCCGGGGGCTGGTTGCACGTCGACGCCATACAGTCGGCGGGCAAGATTTCGGTCGATATGCGGGTTCTGGATGCGGATAGCCTGACCCTGTCGGCCCACAAGCTGGGCGGGCCGCAGGGCGTCGGGGCCTTGATCCTGAAGGAGGGCGTGTCGGGCGTTCGCATCCTGCACGGGGCGGGGCAGGAGCGGGGTCTGCGCGCCGGGACCGAGAATGTTCCGGGCATCGCCGGTTTCGGCATGGCCGCAGACTGCGCCGCACGAGACTTGGAGACGATGGCCTCGCATGTCGGATGGCGCGATTCCGCTGAGGCGAGGGTCGAGGCCGCCGGGGCGACCGTGATCGGCGGAGGTGTGGCGCGTCTGCCCAATACTCTGTTCATGGCGGTCGAGGGCTGGGACAGTCCTCAACAGTTGATTACGCTCGATCTGGCCGGCGTGATGGTATCCGCCGGGTCGGCCTGTTCGTCTGGCAAGGTCAAGCCGTCCAAGACCATCAGTGCGATGGGATTGAACGCTCTGGCGACCGGGGGCGTGCGCGTTTCCGGCGGCTGGGGCACGACAGAGAGCGACTGGAGCCGGTTCGCTGACGCCTGGATCGCCGCCTATACGAAGCACAAGGCACGCGCCGCCGAGCGCGTGAGAGAGGTCGCCTGATGGCCGCCGTCAAGGAAACCATCGACGCCGTCGCCGCGCTGGAGAAATACGCGCACGGCTTTACGTCGGACATCGAGCAGGAGTTCGCGCCGCGCGGCCTGAACGCCGACATCGTGCGCTTCATCTCCGAGAAGAAGGGCGAGCCGGAATGGATGCTGGAATGGCGTCTGGCCGCCTATGAGCGCTGGCTGGCGATGGAGGAGCCGACCTGGGCGGCGGTAAAGTATGAGCCGGTCGATTACCAGGATCTGTTCTACTATGCGGCGCCCAAGCAGAAGGAGGGGCCGAAGTCGCTGGACGAGGTCGATCCCGAGATTCTGGAAATCTACAAGAAGCTGGGCATCCCGCTGAAGGAGCAGGAGGTGCTCGCGGGGGTCCAGGGTGCGCCGCGCGTGGCCGTGGACGCCGTGTTCGACAGCGTCTCGGTGGTCACGACCTTCAAGGAGGAACTGGCCAAGGTCGGCGTGATCTTCATGCCGATTTCCGAGGCCTTGCGCGAATATCCTGAGCTGGTGCGGCGGTATCTGGGGTCGGTGGTCCCGGTCTCGGACAACTATTTTGCGGCCCTGAACAGCGCAGTGTTTTCGGACGGGTCGTTCGTCTACATCCCGCCGGGCGTGCGCTGCCCGATGGAGCTGTCGACCTATTTCCGCATCAACGCCAGCCAGACGGGCCAGTTCGAGCGGACCCTGATCATCGCCGACAAGGGCAGCTACGTCTCGTACCTTGAGGGCTGCACCGCGCCGATGCGTGACGAGAACCAGCTGCATGCGGCAGTGGTCGAGATCGTGGCGCTGGACGACGCCGAGGTGAAATATTCGACGGTCCAGAACTGGTACCCCGGCGACGCCGAGGGCAAGGGCGGCATCTACAATTTCGTCACCAAGCGGGCGGATTGCCGGGGTGATCGGTCGAAGGTGTCGTGGACCCAGGTCGAGACCGGTTCGGCCGTCACCTGGAAATATCCGTCCTGCATCCTGAAGGGCGACGACAGCTCGGGCGAATTCTATTCCATCGCCATCACCAACGGCTGTCAGCAGGCCGACACCGGCACCAAGATGATCCACCTGGGCAAGAACACCAAGTCGCGGATCATCGCCAAGGCGGTGTCGGCGGGCAAGTCGGACTCGACCTATCGCGGCCTGGTCTCGGTGCATCCGAAGGCGACGGGGGTGCGCAACTTCACCCAGTGCGACAGTCTGCTGATCGGGAAAGAGTGCGGCTCGCACACCATCCCCTATATCGAGGCCCGCAACGGCTCGGCCCAGCTGGAGCACGAGGCGACGACGACGCGCCTGTCCGACGACCAGATGTTCTACGCCCAGCAGCGTGGGCTGTCGCAGGAAGAGGCGGTGGCCCTGTTGGTCAACGGCTTCGTCCGCGACGTGATGCAGAAACTGCCGATGGAGTTCGCGGTCGAGGCGCAGAAGCTGGTGGCGATCAGCCTCGAGGGGAGCGTGGGGTGAGCAAGCAAAGCGAAATCTGGTTCGCAAGGCCTTTCTGGCAGCCGGTACATTGGAAGGGATGGCTGCTCTATCTCTTATGCGGCCCCATATTTTTGGGCGGCGCGATTGTCGCATTCGGTATCATCGAAACAATGCCTGGTTGGCCCCCGGCGGTAGCCTTTGCTCTGCTCGTGGCATTCGTTCTTGGTCTCAACTTATTTGTCATAAGTCGTTCGAAATAATCATGCTCTCCATCTCCAACCTCCACGTCTCCGTCGGCGACAAGCCGATCCTCAAGGGCCTAACGCTCGACGTCCCCGCCGGCGAGGTGCACGCCATCATGGGGCCGAACGGGGCCGGGAAGTCGACGCTGGGTTACGCCCTGTCGGGGCGGCCGGGCTATGAGGCGACCGAAGGCGCGGTCGAATGGGCGGGCGAGGACCTGCTGGCGCTGGACCCGGCCGAACGGGCGGCTAAGGGCGTCTTCCTGTCCTTCCAGTATCCGATCGAGATTCCCGGTGTGCCGGCCCTGACCTTCGTGCGGACGGCGCTGAACGCGCAGAAGCGGGCGCGTGGCGAGGAGGAGGTGGCGGCGCCGGCCTTCCTGAAGCTGGTCCGGGAGGCGTCCAAGGCGCTGAAGATGGACTTCGACATGCTGAAGCGGCCGCTGAACGTCGGCTTCTCCGGCGGCGAGAAGAAGCGGATGGAGATTCTGCAGATGGCCCTTCTGGAGCCGTCGCTGCTCATCCTGGACGAGACCGATTCCGGCCTTGACATCGACGCCCTGCGGATCGTGTCGGAGGGCGTGAACGCCCTGCGTCGTCCCGACCGGGCCATGTTGGTCATCACCCACTATCAGCGCCTGCTGGACTATATCAAACCGGACCGGGTCCATGTGCTGGCCGGGGGGCGGATCGTGGCCTCGGGCGGGCCGGAGCTGGCGTTGCAGTTGGAGGCGGAGGGGTATGATAAGTACCTGCCGCCGGTGCTTGAGGGTGCGGCGTGAGCGCAGCCTTCAACATAGACCTGACCGACGCCGAAAGCTTTCCGTCGCGGCGGAATGAGGCGTGGAAATACAGCGACCTGAAACGTTATCTGCGCGAGGCGCCGACGCCGTCGGGCACGGCCGCCGTGGGCGCGCCGGGGCCGTTCTACGCCCTGGGTGGAGAGGCCATCGTCTTCGCCAATGGGCGGCCGGTGGGCGTGACCGACTTCATCGCCTCGGGCGAGCAGACGCTGCGGCTGCGCTATATCTCGGACGCGGTCGGGACAGGGCACACGGCCAGGGCGCGGGTCGCCGTGCGGGCGGGCGCCAAGCTGCTGTTGCTGGAGACGCACGAGGGCGCCGGCTCGGCCTATGTCGCCCACAATACGCTGGAGCTGGATGTGGCGGCCGGGGCCGAGGTGACGCGCGTCGTCCTGGTCGAGGAGCCGGAGGACGCGATTTCCGTGTCCGAGGCCCATGTGAAGGTCGAGGCGGGCGGCGTCTATCGCCAGACCGTCATCGCCACCGGGGCCAGGCTGCAACGGATCGAGACCCGGATTTCCCACTTCGCCCAGGGGGCTCAGGTTCAGGCCGACGGCCTGTATCTGCTGAACGGATCGCGCCACGCCGACCTGACCAGCGTGGTACGGCACATGGAGCGCGGCGGCGCGACGTCGCAACTGATCAAGGGCGTGGCGCGCGACACGGCGCGCGGCGTCTTCCAGGGCAAGATCGTGGTCGAGCGCGGCGCCGACGGCACTGATGCGCGGATGGGCCACCACGCCCTGATCGCCTCCGAGCGGGCCGAGATCGACGCCAAGCCCGAACTGATCATCTATGCCGACGATGTGCAGTGCGCGCACGGCAATACGGTGGGGGCGCTGGACGAGACCGCCCTGTTCTACATGGAGCAGCGCGGCATTCCGGCCGAGGAAGCCCGCGCCCTGCTGACCCAGGCCTTCCTGATCGAGGTCATCGACCGGATCGAACATGAAGGCGCGAGAGAGGTGGCGCGGGAATGGCTTACGGCTCGGTTGTGACTGATCCTGCCCCCTCCGTCGCGGCGCAAGAGCGCCGCGCCACCTCCCCCAAGGGGGGAGGATTTGATCCCTATGCCGTGCGGGCGCAGTTCCCGATTCTGGTTCGACAGGTGAACGGCAAGCCGCTGGTCTATCTGGACAATGCGGCCTCGGCGCAGAAGCCGCGCGCGGTGATCGACGCCCTGGTCGCGACGATGGAGGGCGGATACGCCAACGTCCACCGCGGGCTGCACACCCTGTCGAACGAGGCGACCGAGGCGTTCGAGAAGGCGCGGGAAATCGTCGCCCGTTTCCTGAACGCCGAGAGCCCGGAACAGGTCGTCTGGACCAAGGGCGGCACCGAGGCGATCAATCTGGTGGCCAATGGGCTGGGCCTGTCCATCCAGCCGGGCGACGAAATCCTCGTCTCGGAGATGGAGCACCATTCCAACATCGTGCCCTGGCACCTGCTGCGTGAGCGGCGCGGGGCGGTGCTCAAATGGATTCCGGTGCTGGACGACGGTTCGCTGGATATGGCGGCTTACGCGGAGCTGCTGGGGCCGAAGACGCGGATGGTCGCGGTCACCCATATGTCGAACGTGCTGGGCACCATCAATCCGGTGGCCGAGATCACGCGGCTGGCGCATGCGGCCGGGGCCCCCGATTCCCGGATCAAGGTGCTGATCGACGGGTGCCAGGGGGCGGTCCATGCGACGCCGGACGTGCAGGCCATCGGTTGCGACTTCTATGTCCTGACCGGCCACAAGCTGTTCGCCCCGACCGGCATCGGCGCCCTGTACGGCAAGGCCGAGGCGCTGGAGGCCCTACCGCCCTATCAGGGCGGGGGCGAGATGATCGAGACGGTCGAACGAGACCGCGTGACCTATGCCAAGCCGCCGCATCGATTTGAGGCGGGAACGCCGCCGATCCTGGAGGCCATCGGCCTGGGCGTGGCGCTGGAATGGCTGGCGCAATACGACCGCGCGGCGGTTCAGGCGCATGAGCACGCGCTGTATCAGCACGCCGTTGATCGCCTTCAGGGCCAGAACTGGCTGCGGATACTCGGGCAGGCGGAAGGGAAGGGCGCGATCCTGACCTTCGCTGTCGAGGGGGCGCACGCCCATGACGTGGCCCAGATCATGGACCGTTACGGCGTGGCCGTGCGAGCCGGACTGCACTGCGCCGAGCCGTTGTCGAAAAGAATGGGGGTGACGTCGAGCACCCGCGCCTCCTTCGCCCTATATAACACCGTGGAGGATGCCGACGCCTTCGTGGACGCGCTGATCAAGGCGCGGAACTTCTTCGTGTAAGCTGATGACAGACGACACCATTCAAGACAGCGACGCCTTCAAGGACGCCTGGGATGAACCCCAGAAGAGCGCCCTGTCGCAGGCCGAGCTGGACACGCTGACCGAACAGCTGATCGAGGCCCTGAAGTCGGTCTATGATCCGGAAATTCCGGTCGACATCTATGAGTTGGGCCTGATCTACCGGGTCGATGTCTCCGACGACCGCGATGTGGTGGTCGACATGACCCTGACGGCGCCGGGTTGCCCCGTCGCCGGCGAAATGCCGGGCTGGGTCGAGACGGCGGTCGAGAAGGTCGAGGGCGTGCGCAGCGCCAAGGCCAATCTGGTGTTCGACCCGCCGTGGGATTCCTCGAAGATGAGCGACGAGGCCAAACTCGCGCTCAACATGTTCTGACCGGGATAGTCCAATGACCGAACTCCAGGCCACATCCCGTCCGCGCCGCCCGCGTCCCAAGGCCGTGACCCTGACGGACGCCGCCGCCGACCGCGTGCGCGAGATCCTGGACAATGCCGAGAACGACCACATCGGGCTGAGGATCGGTGTCAAGAACGGCGGCTGCGCCGGACAGGAATACACCTTCGCCTATGCCGATAGCGTCGACCCGATGGACGAGGTGGTCGAGGACAAGGGCGTCACCATCCTGATCGAGCCCAAGGCCGTGCTGTTCCTGATCGGCACCGAGATTGACTATGAGACGACCCGGCTGGCGTCCAAGTTCGTGTTCAACAATCCGAACCAGACCGACGCCTGCGGCTGCGGCGAGAGCGTCACCATAATCCCGGCCGCCGCTAGCTGAGATGGCTTACGATGCAGACTTCGGTGAATGGGTGCGTGAGCATTTCGCGGGTCTGGGTCGGTTGGAGATCAAGCGGATGTTCGGCGGGGCCGGGGTCTATGCTTCGGGCGTGATGTTCGCCTTGCTGGACGACGGGGTGGTCTGGCTGAAGGGCGACGAGACGCTGAGCGAAGCCTTCGTCGAGGCCGGCTGTCGACAATTCAGATATCCGACCAAGGACGGGCGGATGATGTCCATGGGATACTGGACCCTGCCGGAGACGGCGCTGGACGACCCCGATGAGGCCGTCGCCTGGGCGCGGCGGTCGCTTGAGGTGGCGGTGAAGAAGGCGTCGGGGAAGAAGCCTAAGAAGGCGACTTAGGCGCATCCACCAGAACGGCCGGGGTGACCGGTTGACCCGTGGCCTCGGCGATCAGTTCAGCCGTACGGGTCTCGACCACGGCTTCGAGACGCGCGAGGAATTCGTCCTTGGGCAGGCCCACGGGGATGGGCTCCAGGAACTCCAGCGTCGCCGTGCCTGCGTGCTTCTCGTACTTCTCCTCGGGCCAGAACAGGCCGAGGTTGGTGGCCAGGGGGACGACCGGCATGTCGAAGTCGCGGTACATGTGCCAGACGCCCGAACGGTAGCGGAACTTCTGACCGACCGGCGCCAGATGACCCTCGGGGTAGATCAGGATCTTGCGGTTCTCGGCCTTGGCCTCGGCGGCGCGGGTGGCCAGGGCCTGGCGGGCTTTGTGGCCGCCGCAACTGTTGACGACGATGGCGCCGAGCTTCTTCAGCACCCCGCCCAGCAGCGGAAACTTCTCGAGATGATCGCCTGTGACGAAGGCCAGGTCGTCGAACTGATCGTAGGTGGCGAAGCCGTCGCCCCAGCTCTGATGTTTCGAGGCGATGATGAAGGCGCCGTCGGGCAGACGATCCTTGCCGCGCACCTCCAGCCGGATGCCGGCGAAGACGGCCATGGCCTGGACCATGCGTCGGACGTAGGCGCGGATGACCCGGCTGGTCGGGCCGCGACCGGGCGCGAGGGCGGCGAAGGCGGCGGTCAGGCCGTAGCCGATCGACAGGATCCAGTAGGCGATATTGAAGGCGAGGCTGCGCATGGAACGACTATGGCAGAAAGCGTCGCCGTGTCAGCGCGTCAGGCCGCCTTTTCCTTAAGCAGCGCGCTGGTGATCCGGTTCCGGCCGGCACGTTTCGACGCGTAGAGGGCGGCGTCGGCGCGCTCTAGCAGACAGGTTGCGGTTTCGCCCGGCAGATGTTCGGCGAAACCGGCGGAAAGGGTCACCGCCCCAAGCTCGTCGTTGGTGGACCGCCGGCGCAGAGAGCGTGAGGCCACTTCCTCACGTATGTTTTCCAAAGCCGTCGTTACGGCGCCCGTGCTCTCCCCCGGAAAGAGAATGGCGAACTCCTCGCCGCCGAAGCGGGCGGCGAATCGGTTTCCGCAGCAGACGCGGGACAGGATGGTGGAGACATATCGCAACACCTGATCGCCGGTCTGGTGGCCCCAGGTGTCGTTGAAGCGTTTGAAGTGATCGATATCCAGGATAGCCAGGGTCAGGGGGGCGTGATGATCGTCGCTACAGAGCTTGGCCAGTTGCTCGTCGAACGCCTTGCGGTTGGCGAGATCGGTTAGGGCGTCGGTCATGGCTTCGCGTCGCACCTGTTCCAGGTGTTCGCGCAAGCGAGCGACTTCCTTGTTTGAATTTTCCAGCCTTTTCTCAAGAATGGCGGTCTCGCGGTGAACGCGCTTGGTGGCGACCGTCAGTCCGCCGACCAGGATCTTGAGAGAGGATTCATTCCCGGCCGTCTCCATGTTGGCGGATGCGGTCGCGAGGGTCTCGCCATAGTCGGCTTGGGTCTTGTGGGCCTGGGCGATGGCGCCGGCGACGCTGGCCAGTTCGCGATCAAGCACCTCGCCTGCAGTTCGAATATCTTCGGAAAGACGATTGCGCGGCAGGAATTCCGCCGCAAGCGTTTCCGCAGCCTCGTCCGAGATGACGCCGGTGTCGGACAGGAGGCGTTTGATTTCCCGTCCCAGGGGCGCCTCCGGGGCGCTCACACAATGCAGCCAGAGTTCGAAATTGAGCGGTGTCGGCCATACGCCTGCCCGCTCCATCTCGATGATGGCGTTGCGCGCAAGAGAATAGGCTTCCGGACCCCGCACCGCCATTTCAACCTGCGCTGTCATTCTTGTCTCCGCCCGCCTCGTTCTGAGATCGTGGGGAAGACGGTAGGACAGTATCCGTAATACCGGGTAAACGGGCCGCCTATCTGCGCAAAATCAGGCGCGGATGACGACCGGACGGCGCAGGAAGGCAGGGATGTCGTCGCCGAAGCCCTTGACGCCCGAACGTTCACGCTCTTCAGGACGACGCTCGCCGCGACGATCCGACTGACGCAGATGGGGCTCGCGGTCCGTGCGGGCGGCGCGGGTCTCTTCGATCGGAGCGGGGGCGGCCTCGACCGGCGCTTCGATCGTCGGTTCTGACCTGGGCTCTGAACGGGCTTCTGACCTGGCTCGGCTGCGCCCGCGACCGGCGGGCTTGTCAACGACAGGAGCGATCTCGGTGTCGATCACGCTCTCTGCGGAGACCTCGGGCTTGGCCTTGCGGCGGCTGCGCGACCGCGTCGTCGCCTCGACGGCGTCCGATTCCGCCAGAGGGGTTGTGGGGGGGGCGGTCGGGCTGGCTGCTGAGATCTTAGCCGGCTCGGCGGCGCGTGAACGGCCGCGACCGCCAGAGCGGGACTCGCTCGAACGGGACGAGCGCTTGTCGTCACGTCCGCCGTCCTTGATCGCGTCGAAGTCGATGTCGAGAACCAGTTCCTGCGGGTCCATCTTGATCAGCTTCAGCACCTTATCCAGCGACTTGTCGTCGCCCGGGGTGACGATCATGAAGGCCTGGCCCAGCTTGCCCGCCCGACCGGTGCGGCCGATGCGGTGGACGTAGTCGTCGGCGTGGTGCGAGACGTCGTAGTTGAAGACGTGGCTGACGTCCGGGATGTCCAGGCCGCGCGCGGCGACGTCGGAGGCCACCAGGATTTTCAGCGCGCCCGAACGGAAGTCCGCCAGGGTCTTCATCCGGTGCGACTGGTCCAGATCGCCGTGGATGGCGGCGGCGTCGAAGCCGTGGGTCTTCAGCGACTTGGCGACGATATCGACTTCAGACTTGCGGTTGCAGAAGACGATGCCGTTGCGCACGTCGGTGCGGCTCATCAGGGCGCGCAGGGCGGCCCGCTTGGCCTTGGGGTCCGAGGTCGGGATGCGGACGATGTACTGGGTGATGGTGTCGGCAGTCATCGCCGGACGCGAGGCCTCGATCCGGGTCGGATCCTTGAGGAAGGCGGTCGTCAGGCGGGTGATCTCCGGCGGCATGGTGGCCGAGAAGAACAGGGTCTGGCGACGCGGGGGCGTCAGTTTGAAGATACGCTCGATGTCGGGGATGAAGCCCATGTCGAGCATGCGGTCGGCTTCATCGACGACCATGATCTCGACGCCCGTCAGCAGCATCTTGCCGCGTTCGAACAGGTCGAGCAGGCGGCCGGGCGTGGCGATCAGGACGTCCACGCCCTTGTTCAGCGCCGCCACCTGGTCGCCCATGGAGACGCCGCCGATCAGCAGCACCCAGCTCAGCTTGGTGCCCTTGGCGTATTTGGCGAAGCTCTCGGCGACCTGGTCGGCCAGTTCGCGGGTCGGGGCCAGGACGATGGCGCGCGGCATGCGGGCGCGGGCGCGGCCCGAGGCCAGGCGTTCGACCAGGGGCAGGGTGAAGGCGGCGGTCTTGCCGGTGCCGGTCTGGGCGATGCCCAGGACGTCGCGGCCGGCGAGGGCGACGGGGATCGCCTGTTCCTGGATGGGGGTGGCGGTCGTGTAGCCGGTGTCGGCGACGGCCTGAAGAGTCGTGGGCGAAAGGCCCAGTTGGGAAAATTCGGTCATGAATCCTTGGGGTGGAAAGCGTCTGCGTGCATAGCAGCAACGGAACCGCCCCTCTTTGGGCGAGCGGGCGGCGCGGATCGCAGACCTGTCCCGAGGCTGGGGGCGATATAGAAGTCCCTGCGTGAAAGTCAAGTATTCTCGATATTTCGCTTGGCCGTCGGTTGCGGAATAAATTCCCATGGTCAAGCTGGGACTCCGCTTGACTCGCTGCGGTGAGGAGGAGGCATATGCGAGAACAAAAGGAGAACTGTTTTGGGTTCGAGCCCTAAGATCGAAGCGCTGCGCGAACATCTGAAAGCTCTGGAGGCCGATGGTCATCCGGTTGACGACACGCGCTTCGATCTGGGGCACGCGGCGGCTGACCGGCATCTGGGCGGACTGGCGACCCATGGGCTGCACGAGATTTACGCCGCGACGGCGCCGGATGCCACGGCGGCTCTTGGGTTCGCCCTGGGGCTGGTGCGTCGAGCGGCGGGCGACAGGCCCGTGGTCTGGGGCGTCCAGGCCATGGCGGGGCTGGAGACGGGGCAGATTTATGGGCCTGGCCTGCGCGAACTGGGGCTGGATCCCGGCCGGCTGGTGCTGGTCCGGGTCAGGGAGATGAAGGATCTGCTGGCGGCGGGCGAGGAGGCCTTGGCCTGCGGGGCCGTGGGGGCGGTGCTGCTGACGGCCTGGGGGGAGAGCAAGGCGCTGAGCCTGACCGCGACGCGCCGCCTGTCGATGGCGGCGGGGCAGGGGCGGGCGACGGCGGTGCTGACGCGGCTGGCGGCCCAGCCCCAGCCCAGCGCGGCCGAGACCCGGTGGCGGGTCAGGGGTGCCTTGTCACGGGCGCTGGAGGCGGAGGCTCCCGGCCATCCGACCTATGCGGTCGAACTGTTGCGGCATCGGCTGGGCGCTCAGCCGAGGACCTGGATCATGGAGTGGGATCGTGAGCGCGGAGTCTTCGAACAAGGCGGGCAGAATGCCGGACATGAACAGTCGCAACGATCGGCGCTATCTGGCGGTCTGGTTCCCCCTGCTGCCGACGGATCGGTTGCGGCGGGAGGAGGGGCGGTCCGCCGCTACGGCTGAACCTGAAACCGTGCTGGTGGAGAAGGTGAAGGGGGCTCTGCGTTTGGCCGCCGCCAATGGTTCCGCCTTGGCCCTGGGTCTGTCGCCGGGCATGACCCTGGCGGACGCGCGGGCGCGGGCGCCGGACATCCGGGTGGTCGCGCACCGGCCCGAGGCGGACGCGGCCCTGCTGAAACGGGTACTGCTGGATTTCGGCCGGTTCACCCCGATGGCGGCGACCGACGGGCCGGACGGACTGGCGCTGGACGTGACCGGCTGCGCCCATCTGTTCGGGGGCGAGGCAGGCCTGGTCCAGGCGGTCGCGGCGCGGGCGCAGGGCGTGGGTCTGGCGGTTCGTCTGGCCATGGCCGGCACGCCCGAGGCGGCGCGCGCCCTGGCCCGGTTCGGGCGTGGCGGGATCCATGAGGGCGAGGGCCAGAGCCAGGCCCTGCGCCGCCTGCCGGTCGCGGCGCTGGAACTGTCGGACAAGGAGGCCCAGGCCCTGTCGCGCGCGGGGTTGAAGACTTTGGCGCATCTGGCGGACCGTCCCACCGCCCCGATCGCCGCCCGGTTTGGCGCGGCGGCGGCGACGCGGCTGAACCGGGTGCTGGGGCGCGAGGACGCCCGCATTCGGCCCGAACGGCCCGTCCCGCTGATTTCGGTCGATCGGATCCTGGTCGAACCGATCACCGAGACAACCGACGTCGAGGCGGTGATCGGCGACCTGCTGACCGAGGCCATGGACCGACTGGACCTGCGTGGCCAGGGCGGGCGGGCTTTTCAGGTCGGCTTTTTCCGCCTGGACGGAGAGGTCCGCCACATCACCGTGCGGACGGGCCGTCCGACACGCGACGCGGCGGCCGTGCTGCGCCTGTTCCGTGAACGGCTGGCCAGTCTGGCGCGGCCGCTAGACCCGGGGTTCGGCTTCGACCAGTTGCGTCTGTCCGTGCCGGTCGCCAACCGTCTGGCCTCGCGCCAGCGCGGCTTCGAACGCACCCCGCCCGGCGCCGAGGACCTGGGCCGGCTGGTCGACCGCCTGACCGCGCGGCTGGGCCCCGAGGCCGTGAGCCGGTTCGAGCCTGTGGCCTCGCACTGGCCGGAACGCACGGTTCGTCTGACCCCCGCCGCCTTGCCGCCCGGCGGGGACGGCGAATGGCCCGAACCGGACCCCGTCGACCCACCGCTGCGCCCCTTGCAGATGTTCGACCCGCCCCAGCCGATCCTGGCCACGGCGGAGGTGCCCGACCATCCGCCGAACCGCTTCATCTGGCGGCGGGTCGATCACCGCCTGGTCCGGGTCGAAGGCCCCGAACGCATCGCACCTGAATGGTGGCGCAGCTTGCGGGGGCCGCTGGAGCCCACGCGCGACTATTACCGCGTCGAGGACCAGGAGGGCCGGCGCTTCTGGCTGTTTCGCTCCGGCTTCTACGGCGAGGAGCCGGCGCCGCGCTGGTTCGTGCACGGGGTCTTCGCGTGACCGCCTATGCCGAACTGGCGACGCGCAGCAACTTCTCCTTCCTAGAGGGAGCATCGCATCCGAAACATCTGGTGCTGAGCGCCATTCTGCGCGGGCACACAGGCATGGGCCTGGCCGACCGCAACACCCTGGCTGGGGTGGTGCGGGCATGGAGCGCGTTGAAGACGCTGCGCGAGGAAGGCTGGTCGCCGCCGGATCGGGTGCGCCAGGGCGGCAGTCCCGGGGAGACGGTGCTGGTGGAGGATTCGTTTCCCGTCGATCTCGATCCGGAGCAGATCAAGGCGCGTGCCCAGGCCTTCAAGCTGATCCTGGGGGCGCGGCTGCGGTTCAACGACGGGACGCCGGACATCCTGGCCTATCCCGAGGACCGGCAGGGCTGGGGCCGTCTGTGCCGCCTGCTGACCCTGGGCAACAGTCGGACGAAGAAGGGGCAGTGCGAGATCGGGCTGCGCGACCTGCTGCGCGCGTCCGAAGGTCTGTTGCTGATCGTCATGCCGCCGCGCCGACTGGAGGGGTTGGAGGCCCTGCTGCGCCAGATGAACGACGCCGCGCCGGGCGCCGTCTGGCTGGGCGCCGCCATGGGCCGGAGGGGCGACGACCGCCGCCGACTGGCGCGGCTGAAGGTCTTGGCCGGGGCGACGGGCGTGCCGTTGCTGGCGGTCAACGACGTCCTCTATCACGACGCCGACCAGCGCGACCTGCAGGACGTGGTCACCTGTATCCGCGAGGGGGTGACGCTGGAGAGCGCCGGCCGCCGACTGGATCAGAACGCCGAACGCCACCTGAAACCGCCCGCCGAAATGAGCCGCCTGTTCGCCGACGCCCCGGAGGCGGTGACAGAGACGCAGGACGTGCTGGCGCGGGTGGCGTTCGATCTGGGGGACCTGAGCTACAATTATCCTGAAGAGCCGGTGCCGCCCGGCATGACGGCGCAGGATCGGCTGGCCGAACTGGTGTCGATCTATGAAGAGCGGAAATATCCGCAAGGCGTGCCGGGCAAGGTGCGGGACCTTCTGAAGAAGGAGCTGGCTTTCATCGCCAAGGAGAATCTGGCCCACTATTTTCTGACGATCCACGACATCGTCAGATTTGCGAACGACCAGCGCATCCTGTGTCAGGGGCGAGGTTCGGCGGCGAACTCGGCCGTCTGCTATGTTCTGGGCATCACCTCGGTCGATCCGAGCGTTCATGACGTGCTGTTCGAACGCTTCCTCTCGTCGGATCGAAAGGAGCCGCCGGACATCGACGTCGATTTCGAACACGAGCGGCGCGAGGAGGTCATCCAGCACATCTACGAACGATATGGCCGCCACCGGGCGGGCATCGCCGCCACCGTGATCCGTTATCGTCCGCGCAGCGCCATACGCGAAGTTGGCAAGGTCATGGGGCTGACCGAGGATGTGACGGCGCGTCTGGCGGGAAGCCAGTGGGGCAGTTTCGGATCGGATATCCCGGATCGGCATCTGGAGCAGGCCGGGCTCGAGGTCGGCAATCCGACCGTGATCCGTGCGGTCGCCATGACCCGGCGACTGCTGGAGTTTCCCCGACATCTGTCCCAGCATGTCGGGGGCTTCGTCCTGACCCAGGATCGGCTGGACGAACTGGTTCCCATCGGCAATGCGGCCATGCCGGACCGAACCTTCATCGAATGGGACAAGGACGACATCGACGCGCTGCGGCTGATGAAGGTCGATGTGCTGGCTCTGGGGATGCTGACTTGCATCCGAAAGGCGTTCGACCTGCTGGTTGAGCACGGGGCGCTGAATCTCAGGCTGGACACGGTTCCTGACGCCGACGAGCCGACCTACAAGATGCTGCAACAGGGGCGTTCCATCGGGGTCTTCCAGGTGGAGAGCCGGGCGCAGATCAACATGCTGCCGAGGCTTAAGCCGAAACAGTTCTATGATCTGGCCATTCAGGTGGCGATCGTTCGTCCCGGGCCGATTCAGGGCAATATGGTCCATCCCTATTTGCGGCGGCGGCAGGGTCTGGAAGCCGTCGACTATCCTTCTCCCGGTGCAGAGTTCGGACATCCCGATGAGCTGAAGGACGTGCTGAAGGCGACGCTGGGCGTGCCGCTGTTTCAGGAACAGGCGATGAAGATCGCCATGGTCGCGGCGCGGTTTGACGACAAGCAGGCGAACGGCATGCGCAAGGCCATGGGGACCTTCAGGGGCGACGGGAACCTGAGCCACTATGGCCAGCTCATGGTCGAGGGCATGAAGGCGCGGGGTTACGACGCGGCCTTCGCCGAGCGTTGCTATGAGCAGATCAAGGGCTTCGGCTCCTATGGTTTCCCCGAGAGCCACGCCATCTCGTTCGCCAGGCTGGTTTACATCTCGTCCTGGATCAAATGCCATCATCCGGCGGTGTTCGCCTGTGCGCTGCTGAACAGTCAGCCGATGGGTTTCTACGCCCCGGCGCAGCTGGTGCGGGATGCGCAGGAGAGCCCGCAGAAGGTCGAGGTGCGGGCGATCGATGTGAACCACAGTCTTTGGGACAATAGGCTGGAACCGGGCGATAGGGGATTGGCTCTGCGACTGGGCTTACGTCAGATCGACGGGTTCAAGGAAGGTTGGGCGACGAAGCTGGCGGAAGCGCGGGACGCGCCTTTTACAGATGTCGAGGAGATGGCGCGGCGGACGGGGCTGGAGGCGGCCGCGATGCGCAAACTGGCGGATGCGGATGCGTTTCGGTCGATGGGTCTGGATCGCCGCGAGGGGCTGTGGGCGGTCAGGCGGTTGCCGGACGACGAGCCGTTGCCGCTGTTCCAGGCGGCGCGCGCCAGAGAGTTGGGGGCCGAGGCGGCGGCGAACCTGCCGCTGATGCCGCTGAAGGAGCATATCGCCACCGATTATCAGACGACGCGCCTGTCGCTGAAAGGGCATCCGATGCAGATCCTGCGACCGATGTTCGACGCCGAGCGGGTGCTGAGCGCTGAGGCGGTCGAGGCCAAGAGGCACGGGGCGCTGGTGAAGACGGCGGGAGTGGTGCTGGTGCGGCAGAGGCCGGGAACGGGCAACGCGATCTTCGTGACCCTGGAGGATGAGACCGGAGTGGTGAACATCCTGCTGTGGGCGCGGTTGTTCGAGACCTTTCGGCGCGAGGTCATGGCCGCGCGGCTGATGGAGGTGGAGGGCACGGTCGAGAAGAGCGTCGAAGGCGTGCTGCACGTTATGGCGCGGCGGGTGATCGACCGGTCGGCCGAGTTGGGACGGCTGTCAGAGGACTATGACCTGCAGGTCGAGTTGTCGCGGGCGGATGCGGTGAAATATCCGCAAGGGCCGCGCAGCCCGACCGGCCGGCATCCGCGCGACGTCCGCATTCTGCCGGGGTCGCGCGACTTTCACTGACGGGCGTCAGCAGGGAGCGGGCGCTGTGGTTGGAGAGCGCTTACGGTTTAGGAACAGGACCAGCAGCAGGCCCAGTCCGGACGCGACCGCTCCGGCCAATGAGACGGCTGGATAACCGAGGCCGCCGGCGATGACCGCTCCGCCCACGGCTGCGCCGATGGCGTTGCCGAGGTTGAAGGCGCCGATGTTCATGGCCGAGGCGAGGTTGGGCGCATCGCCGGCGGCGGCCATGACCCGCACCTGGAGCGGCGGCACCAGGGCGAAGCTGGCGATTCCCCAGAGGAAGACAAGGATCGAGGTCGGGACCGCGAACGGCATGGCGACGGCGAAGGCGACCAGGATGGCGGACAGGGAGGCCAGGGTCACGATCAGGGTGCGGTCCACCGACTTGTCCGCGAACTTGCCGCCCAGCCAGTTGCCGAGCGTCAGACCCAGCCCATAGGTCACCAGCATGGCGGTGACGAAGCCGAGCGAGGCCTGGGTCTGCTCGCGCAGGATCGGGGCGATATAGGTGAAGACCGTGAACATGGCGCTGGAGCCGATCACCGTCAGGGCAAGGGCCGCCAGGACGGGACCGCGACCCAGAACACGCAGCTCGGCGGCGATGTTCCCGCCAGCCGGGGCGGGCAGGTTGGGCAGGGTCAGGCGCAGGGCGGCCATGACAAGCACTCCGATTGCAGCAATGCCCCAGAAGCTGGCGCGCCATCCCAGGGCGTCTCCGGCCCAGGTCGCCAGGGGCACGCCGACGACATTGGCGATGGTCAGGCCCATGAACATGGCGGCGACGGCGCCCGCCTGACGGTTCGGCGCCACCAGACTGGCGGCCACGATCGAGCCGACGCCGAAGAAGGCACCATGGTTCAGCGAGGTGATGACCCGCGCGATCAGCAGCATCGTGTAATCGGTCGAGATTGCCGACAGCAGATTGCCGGCGGTGAAGATGGCGGCGAGACCGATCAGCAGAGCTCGGCGCGGCACACGGCCGGTGGTCAGGGTCATCAGGGGCGCGCCCAGCATGACGCCCAGGGCATAGGCGCTGATCAGCAGGCCCGCCGTGGGGATGGAGACGCCCAGGTCGGAGGCGATGACGGGCAGCAGGCCCATAGGCGCGAACTCGGTCACGCCGATACCGAAAGCGCCTGCCGCGAGGGCCAGGAGGGGAGGATTGAGTTTCATTGGGGGGAGGCTTTCGAGGGTCAGACCAGCGGGGGGTTCAGGCGGGCGAACCCTTCCTGCTGGCGATAGGGGGTGTGGGGATAGGGCGGTAGGACGTCGCTGGCGGCGTCGAGGGCGGCGATCTGGTCGGGCGTCAGGCTCCAGCCGACGGCGCCCAGGTTCTGGCGCAGCTGTTCCTCGTTGCGAGCGCCGATGATGACCGAAGAGACGGTCGGGCGTTGCAGCAGCCAGTTGATGGCGATCTGGGGCACGGTCTTGCCGGTCTCGACAGCTATGGCCTCCAGGGCGTCGACGACGCGGTACAGGTGTTCGTCCTCGACGGGCGGGGCGAAGGCGGCGGTCTGGTGCAGGCGGCTGCCCACGGGGATCGGCGCATCGCGGCGGATCTTGCCGGTCAGGCGGCCCCAGCCCAGCGGGCTCCACACCAGGGCCCCGACGCCCTGGTCCGCGCCCAGCGGCATCAGGTCCGCCTCATACGCGCGGCCGATCAGGGAGTAATAGACCTGATGGGCGACGAAGCGGGGGCGGGCGTCGCGCTCGGCGATGCCTTGCGCCTTCATCAGCGCCCAGCCGGGATAGTTGGAGACGCCGGTGTAGCGGACCTTGCCCGAGGTCACGAGCGTGTCGAGCGTGGCCAGCAGTTCGTCCGCCGGCGTCGAGGCGTCGAAGGCGTGAAGCTGCAGCAGGTCGATATGGTCGGTGTCGAGCCGGCGCAGGGCGGCCTCGACCGCGCGGATCAGCCGGTCGCGCGACACGCCCCAGTCGGCCGGGCCGTCGCCGGTCGGCAGGCCGGTCTTGGTCGAGATCAGCACCTGATCGCGGCGGCCCTTGATGGCCTGGCCTAGCACCTGCTCCGAGGCGCCGTCGGAATAGACGTCGGCGGTGTCGAACAGATTGACCCCGGCCTCCAGGCAGATGTCGACCAAGCGGCGAGCCTCGTCCACGTCGCTGTGGCCCCAGGCGCCGAACAGGGGGCCGGAGCCGCCGAATGTGCCGGTTCCGAAGCTGAGAACCGGGACGCGCAGGCCCGATGATCCGAGTTGACGATAATCCATGACTGTCCCTTCGCGACGCTGTCTGTCCGGACGCACAGATGGACGGCGGTCCGCACGAGCGGTAGGCAGGCTTCAGGCCAAGGATTTTTGATCTGGACGCACAGATGCAGACGACCGGCGTGGACCGCGCAAGAGAGATGGAAGTGTTCGCCGCCGTGGCGCAAAGCGGCAGTTTCTCGGCGGCGGGGCGGACGCTGGACCTGACGCCGTCTGCGGTCAGCCGGACCATCGACCGGATTGAGGCGCGGCTGGGCGTGCGGCTGATGCTGCGGACCACGCGGGTGCTGACGCTGACGGCGGAGGGCCAGACCTATCTGGCGGCGGCGCGTCGCATTCTGGCCGATCTGGACGACGCCGAGCGGGTCATCGCCGACCAGGGGGCGCCACGCGGACGGGTTAGGGTCAGCGCGTCTCTGGCGCACGGTCGCCAGCGCGTCGTGCCTCTGCTGGGCGAGTTCGCCCGCCTGTATCCGCATATCTTGATCGACTTCAATCTGACCGATGTCGTGGTCGATGTGGCGGCGGGTCAGGCTGATGTCGCCATCCGGTTCGGGCCGCTGGCCGACAGTCCGCTGACGGCGCGGCGGCTGGGCGAGACGGGGCGGACCATTGTCGCCTCGCCGGACTATCTGGCGCGACGGGGTGCGCCCCAGGTCCCGGAGGACCTGCATGACCATGATTGTCTGAACTTCAATTTTCGTCGGGCTGAGCCGGTCTGGCCGTTCCGGCGCGACGGGCGGGATTACGCCCTGACGGTGAAGGGACCGATCGAGGCCAACAATGGCGAGACCCTGACGCAGCTGGCGCTGGCCGGCGTGGGGGTGACGCGGGTCGGCAATTTCAGCGTGGCGGACGCCATCGAAATGGGACGGCTAGTTCCGCTGCTTGAAGCCTTCAATCCCGGCGATCGGGAGCCGATTCACGCGGTCTTTGTCGGCGGGGCCAATATGCCGGCGCGGGTGAGGGTGTTCGTGGACTTTCTGGCGGAACGGCTGCGCTGAAACGAAAATCGCCGGACGGGCAGACCCGTCCGGCGATCTTCAGTCTCGAATGCGATCCGAAATCAGCGCTTGCCGAAGATCATGTCGCCCAGTTTGGCGAAGAAGCTCTTTTCTTCCGCCTTGGGAGCGGGGGCGGGAGCGGGCTTGGCGGCCGGCTTGGGGGCTTCGACGGGCTTGGGCGCCGGAGTCGCAGCGACGGGCGCGACGACCGGAGCGGGCGTCGGCGCCGCGACGACGGCGGGAGCCGCCTTGGGCGCAGCTGCAGTTTTGGCGGCAGGCTTGGCGGCTGCAGGCTTGGCGGCGGTTTTGGGCGCGGGCTTTGCAGCGGCGGGCTTGGACGCCTTGGCCGGCGCGGCCTTCGGAGCGGCGGCCTTCACCGGCGCGGCCTTGGCGGCCGGAGCGGCCTTGGGCTTGGCGGCCGCCTTGGGCGCAGCGGCCTTCGGAACGGCGGCCTTGGCGACTGCAGCCTTGGGAGCCGCCTTAGGCGCAGCGACCTTCGGGGCTGCAGCTTTCGCGGCGGGCTTGGCGGCCGTGGTCTTGGCGGCAGGCTTCGCAGCGACGGGCTTGGTCGCCTTGGGCGCTGCTGTTTTCTCGGCGACAGGCTTCACAGCGCTCGACTTCGGCGCGGCTTTAGGCTTGGAAGCGGCGGTCGCCGGCTTCGGCGACGCAGTTTTAGACGTAGACGGTGACTTGGCCATGTATTCCCCGACCCCTCGGTTAGTTAAAAAGCCCGGCGGCGTCGGGAAGACGAAGCGCCGGATCGCAACGATTCGCCATCTTAGCGGTGTTTGAAAAATGTCCGAGTCCGCAGTTCAGATAATCGCACGGGGTCCGCGCGAAAACGCAGAGGCCGCCGCCGCCGCCATCGACGCCGATCCCACGCTGGAGGGCGCGACCTATTCCATCCTGGAGGAGGACGAGGATCGCAACATCTGGCGCATCGACGCCTTCCCGACCACGGCCGAAGAGGTCGAGGGGCTGAAGGCGACCCTGGCCGACTATCCGGTCACCGTCACGGTCGAGAAACTGGCCGACGCCGACTGGCTGGCCATGTCGCTGTCGGGCCTGCCGCCGGTGCGAGCCGGGCGCTTCTTCGTCTATGGGGCCCATGACGAGGGGCGGGTGCCGCCCAACGCCGTCAATCTGAAGATCGACGCCGGCGCCGCCTTCGGCACCGGCCACCACGGCACGACGGTCGGCTGTCTTGAGGCCTTCGACGATCTGTTGAAGCGCGAGCGGTTCGAGCGGGTGCTGGACGTCGGCTGCGGCACGGGCGTCCTGGCCATCGCTGCGGCGCGGACCGGCAGTCGGATCGCAGTCGGCACCGACATCGACGCCCCCTCGGTGCGGATCGCCAACGAGAACGCCGCCCTGAACCAGGCCCACGCCAGCTTCGTCCACGCCTCGGGCCTGAACGATCAGCGGGTGCGCCGTCATGGGCCCTATGATCTGGTTTTCGCCAATATCCTGGCCCCGCCGCTGGTGGCCCTGTCGCAGGACATCAAGATGGCCTTGAGCCTGGGCGGGGTCGCCATCCTGTCGGGCCTGTTGCGGACCCAGGAGCGCCGGGTGACGGCGGCCTATACGTCGCGCGGCTTCCGGCTGGAGAAACGCATCCATCACGACGCCTGGAGCGCTCTGGTTCTGCGGCGGATGGGCTGAGGAACGAAAGACGAGACGATGCGCCAGACCTTCGATGAGACCACCGATCCGTCCTTCGGGGCCAAACACCTGCCGCTGCTGCGCGCCGAGATGGCCAAGCAGGGGCTGGACGGCTTCCTGATCCCGCACGAGGACGAGCACCAGAACGAATATCTGCCGGACGCCAACGAGCGGCTGGCCTGGGTCACCGGCTTCACCGGTTCGGCCGGGGCGGCGGTGGTGTTTCAGGACCGGGCCAGCATGTTCACGGACGGCCGCTATACGGTGCAGGTCAAGGCCCAGACGGATCCGGCCCTGTTCGAGCGGCGCGACCTGAACGAGGTCGCCGCCTATCTGGAGACGGCGAAGCCCGGCCAGGTGATCGGCTATGATCCCCGTCTGCACAGCCCGGACGCCCTGGTCCCCCTGAAGCGGGCGGCGCAGAAGGCCGGGGCCGAGTTGAAGCCGGTCGAGGTCAGTCCGCTGGACCAGGCCTGGGGCGCGGATCGTCCGGCCCAGCCGACCGCGCCGATCACGCCGCACGCGGACGTCTATTCCGGCGAGCCCCATGCGGCGAAGCGGGCGCGGATCGGTCAGGCCGTGGCGGAGGCCGGCGCCAACGCCGTGGTTCTGACCGCGCCCATTTCCATCGCCTGGCTGTTCAATGTGCGCGGCGGCGACGTGATCCGTTCGCCCCTGCCGATCGGTCAGGCCGTGCTGGAGGCCGACGGCAGGGCGCGGCTGTTCCTGGATGGGGCCAAGGTGACGAATGAGCTGCCGGCCTGGCTGGGCGACGACGTCCAACTGGAGGCGCCGGAACGGCTGGCCGAGGCCTTGGACGGTCTGGCGGGCAAGAAGGTGATGGTCGATCCGGCCCTGTCGTCCGCCTGGTATTTCGACCGGCTGGAGCAGGCCGGGGCGACGGTGGTGCGGGCAGCGGACCCCTGCGCCCTGCCTCGCGCGACCAAGAATGCGGTCGAGATCGAGGGCAGCCGCCGGGCCCATATCCGCGACGGCGCGGCCCTGGCCAACTTCCTGCACTGGGTCGATATAACGGCGCAGCAGACCCTGCCGGACGAGCGCGAGGTGGTGGAGACGCTGGAGCGGTTCCGCGAGGCGACCGGGGCGCTGAAGGACCTGAGCTTCGACACCATCGCCGGAGCCGGGCCGAACGGCGCCCTGCCGCATTACAAGCCGGTCGGCGCCACGATCCGCCGGATCGAAAAGGGCTCGTTGCTGCTGGTGGACGGCGGCGGCCAGTATCTGGACGGGACGACCGACGTGACCCGCACCATGGCGGTCGGCGAGCCGACGGCGGATCAGCGTCACAAGTTCACCCTGGTGCTGAAGTCCCATATCGCCATGGCGACCATCCGCTTCCCGGCGGGGACCAGCGGCATGGCCCTGGACGCCATAGCGCGGGCGCCGATGTGGGCGGCGGGGCTGGATTACGACCATGGGACCGGCCATGGCGTCGGATCCTATCTGGGGGTTCACGAGGGACCGCAACGGATCGCCAAATGGGGCACGGCCCAGCCGCTGCTGGAGGGGATGATCCTGTCCAACGAGCCCGGCTATTATCGTGAAGGCCATTGGGGCATCCGCATCGAGACCCTGCAGGTGGTGACGCCGGCCGTGATTCCCGAGGGCGGCGAGCGGCCGATGCACGGGTTCGAGCAGCTGACCTTCGCGCCGATCGACCGCAAGCTGATCGCGGTCGACCTGCTGACGCCGGACGAGCGGGCCTATGTCGACGCCTATCACGCCGAGACCCTGGCCAAGGTCGGGCCCCTGGTCGAGGGCGAGGTGCGGGCCTGGCTGGAGCGGGTCTGCGCCCCGCTCTGACCTCACGGCTCGATGGCGCGGGTCGGGCGCCGCCGCAGGTGGGTGACGGGGACGGTCAGGTCGGCCAGGGCCGCCCTGGTCGCCTCGTAGCCTGAGGCGACCGGCTCGTCATAGGCCTTCCAGTCACGGATGTCGGTCCCGCCGGTGTGCGGCAGGATCAGGACGTCGGCGGCGGCGCGCGACTGTTCCATCTCGGCGTCGGTGGTGATGGTCGCCGAACGCATCAGGATGGACACGATGGGCGGGCCAGCCTTCCAGGCGCCCGACAGCACCCATTTCCACCAGGAGGGCGGATTTTCCAGCGACGCCGGATCGACGCCGCGCGTCTGGGACATGTCGACGCCGATGATGGGACCGCTGTTCAACTGACGCATCACGCTGGTGGGGAAGTTCTTCAGCACCGCCCCGTCGACCAGCACCTGGCCGTCGATGACCACGGGCGGCAGGACGCCCGGAATGGCGATGGAGGCGCGCATGGCCCGGCGCATCAGGCCGGTGCGATGGACCTCGATCCGGCCCGACGTCAGGTTCGAGGAGACGGCGAAGAAGGGCAGGGCCAGATCGGCCATATCTATGTCGCCATAGGCCCGCTCCAGCAGGCGGGCCACCTTGCGGGCACGAGACATGGCGATGATCGGGAAGGCCAGGTCCGACAGGGGGTCGGATTCGACGAAGGCGCGGCGGATCTCGTAGTCCAGTCGCTCGAACGACCAGCCCAGGGCCGGGCCGGCGGCCACGACCGCCCCCATGGAGGCGCCGCCGACAAAGTCGATGGGGACCTTGGCCTCTTCCAGCGCCTTGATCGCCCCCATGTGGCAATAGGCGCGCGCGCCGCCGCCGGACAGGACCAGGCCCACGGCCGTGCCGGTGATGACGCGGGCCATGCGGGCGGTGTCGGCCTCGACCCCCGCGACGCAGTGGAACCAGCGGTCTGGCTGGAGCGCGTTCAGCCAGACGCGGGTGTTGGCTGGCTGATTCATGCGCGGATCGCGCAGCAGGATCAGATCGGTCAGACGGCGGCCGTCGCCGAATCCCATCCGTCGCGGCAGGTCGGACGGCGGGGCCAGAAGCCCGCTGCCGACGATGAACAGCCGGTCCACCTGACGGGCGCACAGCTCGGCCCAGGCCGGCTGGTCCAGTTCGGCGACATAGAGGACATAGTCATGATCGTCCTCGACCCGGCTGAACCATTCGGCGGCCGAGGTCAGGGCCGACTGGTCGATGACCCGGCAGGTGAAACCCATGGCCTGGACGGCGGCGGCGATCCGGTCGACGAAGGCGCGGATCGGGCGGGGCCGGGCAGAGACGAAGCCGAAGACGCTGGGTTCGGCCGCCCCGCCGGCGCGTTCTCGGGCGCGGTGGATCATCAGCCGCGACAGTTCGACCATCAGATCCGGCTCGGACCGGGCGGCCTCGAAGAAGGCCTCGCGCGGCAGGGCCAGGATCTCGGTGTCGCGCAGAGCGACGACGTCGGCGGTGTGGGCGGTGCCGGCCAGCATGGCCATTTCACCGACCGGCTCGCCGGGCCGGACCACGCCCAGCAGATGGGGCGGCTGATCGGGCTCTGTATGGAAGACGCCCAGTCGTCCTGACCGGACCAGATAGAGGGTGTCGGACGGATCCCCCGCCGCGAACAGCCGCTCGCCGCCCGTCAGGGCGAACCAGCTGGCGCGATCGATCATCGGCCCTTCGAAGATGCGCGACAAAGCGGAGGCCAGGGTGTCGGGTCGAAGCGGAGCCATGGGACGGTTGTAGGTGAGATTCCGGTCAGGGTGAATTGGCTTCGGCTTCGCGGGAAACCAGCGAAGTACGGGGAGGGCGTGGGACGCCGGGTCTGCACCCGGGGTTTGGAGTTTTAATTACCGTTTCGGCGCAGTCGTCGTCCCACGCGGTCGTTTTCCACACGCACTCCGGCTGGCGGCCCTCTTTTTAGAGCCTTGCCGGATCGGCGGGCCGTCTTGCGACGGCTTCGCCGGGGCGGACATGCCGACGAGAGTCGACAGCGGCCCGCTTTCCTAGGCGTGCGGCGAGCAGGAGGCGGCATCCATCGCCGTCCCTAGGGACCCCGGCGGTCTCCTCCCCACCGGCTTCATCGCTCGACCACAGCCCCGCCGCCGTCAGGGCGTTGGATCCGACGCCCTCCCCATCGGCGGGGATGAGCGGAGCATATGGGCGCCGGCGGGTAGGGCGAGGAAGTCGGGGCGAGATTCTTTTAGAGCGTTGAAATTATTGGAAGTGGACCAGCGTCATTGTGCGCGCTGACCCACCTCTCCGCGCGCGAAGGCGCGGGGGGAGGACCGGTCGCGCTCGCGACCAGGAGGGGGCGACTCTGACAGTGGGGATGACCCTGACAGCGTCTGACACCGAGTCGCCCCCTCCTGGCGTTCGCTGACGCTCCCGCCTGTCCTCCCCGTTCGCCTTCGCGAACGGGGAGGTGAGCGAGGTCAACGTCACCTCTCCGCGCGCGAATGCGCGGGGGAGGACAGGTCGCGCTTGCGACCAGGCGGGGGCGACTCTGACAGTGGGGATGACCCCGACAGCGTCTGACACCGAGTCGCCCCCACCTGGCGTTCGCTGACGCTCCCGCCTGTCCTCCCCGTTCGCCTTCGCGAACGGGGAGGTGAGCGAGACAGCGGCGTAGGCGGGGGAGGAGAGGCGTTGCCCGTAACCGCGCGGGCGGGTAGAGCGTTCGGCTTCTCCCGCCCAGCCGAAGTTCCAGATCATGCACGATATCCGAGCCATTCGCGAGAACCCCCAGGTTTACGTCGCGGGCTGGTCGTCGCGCGGGGTGGACGAGGCCGACGGGCTGGTCGCGGACATCCTGCGGCTGGACGCCGAACTGCGCCACGCCCAGACCACGGGCCAGGACGCCCTGGCCAAGCGCAACGCCGCCTCCAAGCTGATCGGCGCCGCCATGGGCAAGAAGGACATGGCCGAGGCCGACCGGCTGAAGGCCGAGGTCGAGGCCCTGAAGGGCGACATCGCGGCGGCGGCCGAGGTCGAGGCGCGCGTCGGCAAGGAACTGCGCGACCTGCTGGCGGGGTTGAAGAACCTGGCGGCCGAGGACGTGCCGGACGGCGAGGACGAGGCGGGCAATGTCGAGGTCTCGCGTTGGAGTACGCCCCGTGAGGGCGGCCCGGCCAAGGATCACGCCGACCTGGGCGAGGCCCTGGGGATGCTGGACTTCGAGGCGGCGGCCAAGATGTCGGGCGCCCGGTTCGCGGTGCTGAAGGGCCAGTTGGCGCGGCTGGAACGGGCCGTGGGGCAGTTCATGCTGGACCTGCAGACGGATCGGCACGGCTATCTGGAAGTAAACCCGCCGCTGCTGGTGCGGGACGAGGCGATGTTCGGCACGGGGCAGTTGCCGAAGTTTGAGGATGATCTTTTTTCTGCTGCTCGTCTTAGTGGCGATCTAGAGGATATCTTGCAGCAGGAAGCTGGCGACTTGTCGTTGCGGCTTGAGCTCAGCTCCGAAGGGCTCGAAGGGCTGCGCGATGAGCTGCTAGCCGGGCAGGACAGCTACGAACTTTCTCTTGGTGTCATTGCCAGTGCTCTCTCCAACTATAGCGGTGCAAAACATGAGACTGCTCGCCGTTGGCTCATCCCCACCGCCGAAGTCTCCCTGACCAACCTCGTGCGCGAGACGATCCTGTCCGAGGACGACCTCGCCACGCCGATGCGGATGACGGCGTTGACGCCGTGCTTCCGGGCCGAGGCGGGGTCGGCGGGGCGGGATACGCGCGGGCTGATCCGTCAGCACCAGTTCTCCAAGGTCGAGATGGTGTCGATCGCGCGGCCGGAAGACTCCGAGGCCGAGCACGAGCGGATGACGGCCTGCGCCGAGGCGGTGCTGAAGGCGCTGGAGCTGCCGTTCCGGCGGATGCTGCTGTGCAAGGGCGACATGGGCTTTTCGGCGCAGAAGACCTTCGACCTGGAGGTCTGGCTGCCCAGCCAGGGGACCTATCGCGAGATCAGCAGTTGCTCGAACTGCGGCGACTTCCAGGCGCGGCGCATGGATGCGCGGTTCAAGCGCGCCGGCGAGAAGAAGACCGAGTTCGTCCATACGCTGAACGGATCGGGTCTGGCGGTCGGTCGGACCCTGGTGGCGATCATGGAGAACTATCAGCAGGACGACGGGCGGATCGCGGTGCCGGCGGTGTTGCAGCCCTATATGGGAGGTTTGACCCATGTGGGCGCTTAATCCTCCCCCCTTGGGGGAGGGGGACCGCGAAGCGGTGGAGGGGGCCTGCCGCCCCCGCGACTGTTCCGCCTTGCCCCCCTCTGGCGCGCGTCGCGCGCCTGTCTCCCCCCAAGGGGGGGAGATGGCATGAGAATCCTCCTGACAAATGACGACGGGATCGAGGCGGAAGGCCTTGAATCCCTTGAGAGAATTGCGCGGACGCTGAGCGACGACATCTGGGTGTGCGCCCCCGCCGTCGAACAGTCGGCCAAGGGCCGGGGCATCACCCTGAGCGAGCCGCTGCGGGTGCATAGGCACGGCGAGCGGCGGTTCTCGGTGACGGGGACGCCGACCGACTGCGTCATCCTGGCGGTCAACGACCTGATGCCGGAGCGGCCGGACCTGGTGCTGTCCGGGGTGAACCGGGGGCATAATATCGGCGAGGACGTCAGCTATTCCGGCACGGTGGCGGGCGCGCTTCAGGGCATGGCCTTCGGCATCCGCTCCATCGCCCTGAGCCAGAGCCTGGAACGGTTCCACGACGAGGTGGTGGCCCACTGGGAGACGGCCGAGGCCTTTGCGCCGGCGATCATCAGCAAGCTGCTGGACCAGAAATGGGCGCCGGGCGTGGTGATGAACCTGAACTTCCCCAATCTGCCGCCGGAACGGGTCGAGCAGATCGAGGTGACGACGCAAGGCTTCCGCGACGTGGGCGAGATGCATGCGGTGCGACGCACCGACCTGCGCGGGCGCGACTATTACTGGATGAGCTTCCGCGGCGAGAAGCAGGAGCACGCCGAGGGCACGGATCTGAGGGCCATCGAGGCGGGGCGGATCTCGGTCACGCCGCTGCACATCGACCTGACCCATATGGCCAGCGTCCATGACCTGAAGAAGGTGCTGGGCGGGGCGCCGCCGAAGAAGACGGAGCGCGCTGCGTGATGAGGCCGGCTGTCTCGCGCCCCCTCCACCACGACGCAAGGGCGTCGCGGTCCCCCTCCCCCAGGGGGGGAGGAAAATGAACCTGCACGACGACCGCGCCGGACGGCTGATCCTGTCGCTGCGCCAGCAGGGGGTGACCGACCCCCGGGTGCTGGCCGCGATGGAGAGCATCGACCGCGCGGTCTTCGTGCACGAGAAATTCCTGGACCAGGCCTGGGAAGACCAGGCCCTGCCCATCGACTGCGCCCAGACCATCAGCCAGCCCTATATCGTCGGCCTGATGACCCAGGCCCTGGACGTCCAGCCCCGCCACCGGGTGCTGGAGATCGGCACCGGCAGCGGATACCAGTGCGCGGTGCTGAGCCGGCTGGCGCGCTATGTCTATTCGGTGGAGCGGTATCGCAGCCTGCTGGTCGAGGCCGAGGCGAAGCTGCGGACGCTGGAGATCGACAATGTCATCACCAAACACGGCGACGGCGGTCTGGGCTGGGCCGAACAGGCGCCCTTTGACCGGATCATGGTGACGGCGGCCTCGCCGACCGAGCCGACCGAACTGCTGAAACAGCTGAAGCCGAACGGGGTGCTGGTGGCGCCGGTGGGGCGGACGTCGGTGCAGATGCTGCACCGCTATGTCGGCCAGGGCGACGGCGCGTTCCGGCGCGAGAGCCTGACGGAGGTCCGGTTCGTGCCCCTGGTCGAGGGGACGGCGAAGGAGGGATGATCGCCGGCCCTCAGGCCCTGTGGTCTTAGTCGTCCAGCAGGGCCCGCAGCAGCGGATGCGCCAGCACTGGCGCGGCCAGGCGCACCACGGCCTGCGGATCCTCCAGCCGCACCGCCGCCGTGGCGTCGGCGACGATGAAGTCGGCGTGGGTGCGCGACGGCTCGGTCAGCCGCTCGTGACCCGGCCGCACCGTGGCCAGATACTGCGCCACCACCGACTCGGCCGAGCGGCCGCGCTCGGACTGGTCGCGCAGCAGGCGGCGGATGAAACGGATGTCCGAGGGGGTGTCCACGAACACGCGGATGTCGAACAGGGCGGTCAGATCGGGGGTGCAGAGCACATGGGTGCCCTCGACGATCACCACCTCGGCGGCGGGGATCGGCTCGCCGCCCGGTTCGCGGCCGTGGTGGATGAAGGAATAGATCGGCGCCGTCACCGGCCGGCCGGCCTTCAGCGCCGTCAGGTCGGCGATCATCAGGTCGTGGTCGCGCGCCGCCACATCGTCGAAGTCGAAGGTCGCCGCATCGAAGCCGGGCAGGGAGGCCGCGTCCCGGTAATAGGAGTCCTCGCGCACCAGCACCGCCTTGCCGTCGGGCAGGGCCGAAACCAGCGCCTCCGCCAGGGTGCTCTTGCCCGAGCCGGAACCGCCCGTGATCGCGATCAATATGGTCATGCGCCCGCTTCTAGAACGTCGGCGAAGCCTGCGCCACAGCGGCTTGCGCGGGCGGGCCGCAAGATGATCCGGGGACGATCCGTCGCGCCGGATCTTCCCCTCGGTTACGTTGCTTATCGCCGATAACCAAGCTAGCGTCCGGGCAAGCGTCGCCACGAGCAGACGCACCCAAGGAACAGGAAACGATATGCTGGGCTTGATGCAGGACTGGCCGCTGACGGTCGACAAGATCATCGACCACGCCAAACTCTGGCATGGTGACCGTGAGGTGGTGACGCGCTCGGTCGAAGGGCCGATCGTCCGCACGACCTACGGCCGGATCCATGATCGGGCCAAACGCGTCTCCAACGCCCTGAAGGCCTGGGGGATCGCGCCCGGCGACCGCGTCGCCACCCTGGCCTGGAACACCGACAAACATATCGAGACCTGGTACGGCGTCATGGGGATCGGCGCGGTCTGCCACACCCTGAACCCGCGCCTGTTCCCCGAGCAGCTGGTCTATATCATCAACCACGCCGAGGACCGGGTCATCTTCACCGACCTGACCTTCGTGCCCTTGCTGCAAGCCATCCTGCCGCACATTCCCAAGGTCGAGCGCGTCATCATCATGACCGACGACGCCCATATGCCGCAGACGACTCTGCCCAGGGCCGAGGCCTATGAGACGGTGCTCGCGGGTCAGTCGGCCGAGGTGGTCTGGGGCGACTTCGACGAACAGACCGCCTGCGGCCTGTGCTACACCTCGGGCACCACGGGCAATCCCAAGGGGGTGCTGTATTCGCACCGCTCGAACTTTATCCACACCCTGCTGGGCCTGCAGTCGACCGTCCTGGGCGCCACGCCCAATGAGGTGATCCTGCCGGTCGTGCCGATGTTCCACGCCAACGCCTGGGGCATCGCCTTCGGCGGACCGGCGGCCGGCGCCAAACTGGTCATGCCGGGCGCCAAGATGGACGGCGCCTCGATCTACGAGCTGCTGGAGAGCGAGAAGGTCACTTTCTCCGCCGCGGTGCCCACCGTCTGGCAGGGACTGCTGGGCCATATGAAGCAGCACGACCTCAGGCTCTCGACCGTCAAGCGCGTGCTGATCGGCGGCTCGGCCGTGCCCGAAAGCCTGATCCGCGCCTTCCACGACGACTATGGGATCGAGGTGCTGCAGGGCTGGGGCATGACCGAGACCTCGCCCATCGGCACCCTGTCGAACATGACCCCCGAACTGGCGGACAAGCCGTTCGAGGAACAGCTGAAATGGCGCGTCAAACAGGGCACGCCGCCGCTGGGCGTGGAGCTGAAGCTCAAGAACGACGCCGGCGCCGCCCTGCCGCACGACGGCGCGACCTTCGGCCATCTGATGGTCAAGGGCCCGACCGTCGCCCGCGCCTATTTCCGCGAGGAGGGCGACATCGTCGACGACGAGGGCTTCTTCGACACCGGCGACGTGGCGACGGTCGACGACCTGGGCTTCATGCAGATCACCGACCGGTCCAAGGACGTGATCAAGTCCGGCGGCGAATGGATCAGCTCCATCGAGATCGAGAACATCGCCGTCGGCCATCCCAAGGTCGAGCTGGCCGCCGTCATCGGCGCCGCCCACGCCAAATGGGACGAGCGGCCGGTCCTGATCTTGCGGCTCAAGGACGGCGAGACCCTGGACAAGCAGGAGCATCTCGACTTCCTCCACGGCAAGATCGCCAAATGGTGGATGCCTGACGACGTGGTCGCCGTGGACGAGATTCCGCTGGGCGCCACCGGCAAGATCGACAAGAAGCTTCTGCGCGAGCGGATGAAGGACTACCGTTTGCCGGAGACCCAGCCTGGCTGAAGCCCCGGAGCACCGATGCCGTCGACCAAGCCCGTTCCCGCCCTGATCCCCTGGCTGACCGCGCTCACGGCGGCGGCCCCGGTCCTGGTGGTCGCGGCCATGGCGGCGACCCTGTTCGGCGGCGTCGACCGGGCCGTCACCTACGACCTGCTGACCTGGACGGTGGCGCGCGGCCTGGCCTGGGCCGGTCTCGCCGCCGCCTTGGTCGTGCTGGTCCTGGCGCTGCGCGATCCACGGCGTCGCGGGATTTTCGCCCTCGTCGCCCTGGCCCTGGCCGGGTCGACCGTCGGCGTCTTCCTCCTTCAGGGACAGCGGCTGGCCCAGCCGACGTCGCGCGACGTCAGCACCCATGTGACCGAGCCGCCGGCCTACACCCGCCTAGCCGCGCTGCACCGCGACGCCTCGGGCGTGACGGGCCCCGAGACCTGTCCGGCGGCGCAGTCGATTCCGACCCAGGTCCTGGCGCAACAGGCCGTCTCGGCCCTGGTCGACGCCGGCTTCCCGGTCGTCCGCGCCTCGACCTTCGAGGTCGAAGGCGTGCACGAGGGGGCCTGGTTCGGCTTCGCCTATGACGCCGTGATCCGCATCCGGCCGGGCCGCACCGACATTCGCGTCGCCGCCCGCGACCCCCGCCCGGACGGCGGCGCGACCTGCCGTCTGATGGCGAAGATCGTCACGGCTCTGGACGAGGAGATCCGCTGACCGCCCCGGCTAGGCCGGACTGAATTCGGCGGTCGGCCCCAGGTCGCCCTTGACCGTCGCGACACCGTCGTCCGTCAGCTTGACCAGGTGGGCCAGCACCGACAGCGACGCCGCCGGCCAAAGCTGTCGATCCACCGCCGCATAGAGGACCGGCGTCATCTCCGCCGCCGTCCGGTCTCCGGCTTTCAGCCGCGCCAGCACCTGGGCCTCGCGCTCCAGACGATGCGCCCGATAGGCGGCCAGGAACGGACCCGGCTCCGTCACCGGCGCGCCGTGCGTCGGCCACAGGGTGGCGAAGTCCCGGGCGATCACCGCCTCCAGACTGGCCATGTAATCCCTCATATTCCCGTCCGGCGGCGCCACCACCGTCGTCGCCCAGCCCATCACATGATCGCCGCTGAACAGGGCGTTCTCGTCCCTCAGGGCGAAGGCCATGTGATTCGACGCGTGGCCCGGCGTGAACAGCGCCTCGATCGTCCACCGGTCGCCGGCGATGACTTCCCCGCCCGTCAGAACCACGTCCGGCGCGAACTCCAGATCCGCATCCTCGTCGAGCGCGCCCGAGGCATGGGTCTCCAGCGCCGGCGGCGCGGCCGCCAGGATCGGGGCGCCCGTTCGCTCGGCGAACGGGCGGGCGAGGGGGGCGTGGTCGCGATGGGTGTGGGTCACCAGCACCTGGCTGACCGTTCGCCCCTCGACCGCGTCCAGCAAGGCGGCCAGGTGCGCTTCGTCGAGCGGTCCGGGATCGATCACCGCCACAGCCGATCCGGCCTCGGGCCGACCGACGATATAGGTCCCCGTCCCGGTAAAGGTGAACGGCCCGGGATTACGGGCGACCACCCGCTGAATCAGGGGCGAGACTTGATCACGCCGCCCATAGGCGAAGTCGAACGCCCGCACGAAAGGAATCACCGCGACCGCGCCCCGCACTGGCGCCGGCCTTGCCTTAATGCTTCGGTAACCACTGCTGGAGCGCCCGTCATGGCTCGTTCGATCGCCTTCGCTGTCTCAAATCGGCTCCAGCCTATCGCGGCGGCCGTCCTCTGTCTCATGGCGGCGCAACTGGTCACCGCCTCCTGCACCCCGGAACCTGCGCCCTACGCGAGCCGGATCGCGATTCAGCGATAGGCGCCTATTGTCGCCGCACGCGGACCGCGCGGCTGGCGCCCAGCGTCATAAGATAGCTTCCAAGAGACGCCCGCCTTACCCGCACAGCTTCGCCTTCACGGTTCCTGAAACGGACAGGCCCTGAATCGATCTGTCGCCATTCCGAGCCGTTGGCCAGTCTGAAGGTCCATTTGCCGTCGCCGGAGGGGCTGGCCGAGGCCAGTGTCGTTTCGATCGATTCGACCGCCGGCTCCGGAGCGATATCCGCACGGCCGGCGAAGGGATTGGTGATCTCGAAGCCGAACAACTGTCGATTGGTCTCTCGCACCTGAGCCCGATCAAGTACGACCACTTCCCCCGCACGTTCCGCCGCGTCCAGCGCAGCGACGGCCCGGTCGTAGCAGGCAAGACGATTCGCATCCTCAGTCAGCCCGCGACAGCGCGCGACCTCTGCAAGGGCCCCCGCCGACGGCTCCTGCATGGAGGCGGCGGCTTGTTCTGCAGTGCAGAAAGTCGCCGTCAGACCGACCAAAAAAGCCATTTTGTTTAGCAAATTCACGTCAAAATTCCCGTCAGATCCGCCAAAAAACTGCCAATAACCGGGGTTTTCGCCGGCAAGCTTGCATTGTGGCGCCGTCGATGTCGAGAGCGTGGCTGATTTGCGACACTCTTGCCACAATGGGGTTGCGATTATGCAATTCCCGTGGCGGTAGGATGAAAGGCGGGTCAACACTCCAACGCCCGTCCCAGATCGCACGCGATTTGTGACGAAAACGATGTTTTCGGTCCCGCAGGCCGATGCGATTTTTGAACCTTGGAGGGTTATCAACGTGAGATCACAGAACCAGCGTAGGCGTTTGCTGGCGTCGACCATGATCGCGGGCGTCGCCGCGATCGGAATGGCGGCCCCTGCTATGGCGCAATCGGCTGAGAACGAGAGCGCGTCGGTGTCGGAGATCGTCGTTACGGGCACCCGCATTCGTCAGGCGAATTTGACCACGACCAGCCCGGTGACCCAGGTCACCTCCGAGGATATCCGTGAGACCGGCGTCAGCCGCGTCGAAGATCTGGTCACCCAGTTGCCTCAGGCCTTCGCCGCCCAGAACTCGACCGTGTCGAACGGCGCTTCGGGCACCGCCACGGTTTCGCTGCGCAACCTTGGTGCGACTCGCACCCTGGTCCTGATCGACGGCAAGCGGATGCCGTATGGTTCGCCGCTGGATGCGGCGGCTGACCTCAACCAGATCCCGGCCCAACTGGTGGAGCGTGTCGAAGTCCTGACCGGCGGCGCTTCCGCCGTCTACGGTTCGGACGCGATCGCCGGCGTCGTCAACTTCATCATGAAGAAGGACTTCGAAGGCCTCGAAATCACGGCCCAGTACGGCCAATATCTCCACCACAATGATTACGATGGCCCTGGCAACCTGCGATCGGTGATCGAGGGGCGCGGCGCGACCAACCCGTCGCAGTTCCAACTGCCGGACGATGATGTGCAGACCGGCTTCAGCCGAGAGATCACCGCCATCATGGGCGTGAGCTCGCCGGACGGGAAGGGCAATATCACGGCCTATGCCGGATATCGTAAGAACAACAAGGTTCTGGGTCGCGATTACGACTATGCGTCGTGCTCCTTGGGTGGCGAAGACGCAGGCAGCTTTACCTGCGGTGGTTCTAGTACGTCTTTCCCTGGGCGGTTTACGGACTTCGCGAGCTTTAACTACACGCTTGATGCGTCCGGAAACTTCATACCGTACAGCGCGGCGCGAGACGCCTACAACTTTGGTCCTCTGAACTACTTCCAGCGTCCTGACGAACGCTACAATCTTGGCGCGATGGGCCATTACCAGGTCAATGACAAGATTGAGGTCTTCACTCAATTGATGTTCAGCGACTATCAGTCGGTCGCTCAGATCGCGCCGTCCGGCAACTTCGGCAACACGACCACAATCAACTGTGACAATCCGCTGCTGTCCGCCAGTCAGGCGTCCGGCATCGGCTGTACGCCGGCGGACATCGCGGCCGGGACCGACACCGATCTCTACATCCTTCGTCGCAACGTAGAAGGCGGTGGTCGTCAGTCGCACCTCGATTACACCTCCTATCGTGGCGTCATCGGGATGCGCGGTGATCTTGACGATGCGTGGAGCTATGAAGTTTCGGCCCAGTACGCCAAGGTCAAGCTCTCGCAGATTTACCGCAATGAGTTCTCGGTCGCCCGCCTGACGCGTGCTCTGGACGTCGTTGCTGATCCGGTTTCGGGCGCTCCGGTTTGTTCTTCGGTGTTGGATGGGACTGATCCGAACTGCGTGCCTTACAACGTGTTCTCCGCCGGCGGCGTGACCCAGGAAGCTCTGGATTACCTCCAGGTGCCCCTGGTGATGACGGGTTATACGGAGCAGCAAGTCGTCACGGCGTCGGTTACCGGCGATCTGACGGATCGCGGCGTCGTGTCGCCGTGGGCCTCTCGCGGTCTGCAACTGGCGCTGGGCGCCGAATATCGTCGGGACGCGCTCGATCTGGTGACTGACGTGACCTATTCGACGGGCGACGGCGCCGGGCAAGGCGGACCGACCATCGGCCTCGGCGGCGCCCAGTCCACCTACGATCTGTTCGGCGAGTTCCAGATGCCGATCGTCGAGGGCATGCCCTTCGCAGAGTCGATCACCGTGGACGGCGCCTATCGCGCGTCGGACTATGCGCTTGGCGGCAAGACGGACACCTGGAAGGTCGGGATGGACTATGCTCCTGTCTCGGACATCCGGTTCCGCGCGAGCTATCAATCGGCCACACGGGCCCCCAACGTCATCGACCTCTACACGGCAGAAGGGTTCAATCTGTTCGATCTTGACGTCGATCCTTGCGATGCAACCAGCGCCGCCACCTATGCAGGCAATGCGGCATGTATCGGAACGAACCCGTGGCAAGTGACCCTGGATCAAGCCAACAGCGGCTTCCTGAGCAATGATGCTGGACAGTATAACCGCCTGCAAAGCGGTACTGCCACTCTGAGCCCGGAAGATTCAGAGACAACCACCTTCGGTGTTGTCTTCACCCCGAGCTTCCTGCCTGGCCTCAATCTGTCGATCGACTATTTCGACATTGAGATCACGAACCTGATCCAGCCTCTCGGCGGCGCGAATATCGCGACCTATTGCTATACTCTGGGAGATCTGGACGCCTGTAACCTGATCAACCGTAACGATAACGGAAACTTCTGGTCGGGCGACGGCTACATCGAAGACCGGAACACCAACATCGGTGGCCTGGCGACTTCGGGTATCGACTTCGTCGGCGGCTACAATCTGCCGCTGGAAGACTGGGGTGTGTCCAACTGGGGTACGATCGGCCTGAGCTTCACGGGCACCTGGCTCGAGAAGCTGGAAACCGACACGGGCCTGGATGTCTTCGATTGCGCGGGCAAGTTCGGCAATACCTGTGCGGCGAACGATATCGCGGCCTCTCCGGAATGGCGTCACCGCGCCTCGGTTTCCTGGGGCACTCCGGTTGACGGCGTGAACCTGGGCCTGACGTGGCGTTACATCTCCGCAGTCGATCTGGACTCCGGTGTCACCACCCGTCTGGACAGCACCCTGGAGGAGCAACACTACTTCGACCTGAACGGGTCGTGGCAGCTGCGTGACAACGTCACCGTGCGCGGCGGGATCAACAACATCCTCGATAACGATCCGCCGCTGTCCTACTCGGTCGGCACGACGGGCAACAACAACACCTATCCGCAAGTCTATGACTCGATGGGTCGTTATGCCTTCATCAGCATGACCGCGAGCTTCTAAGCCCGCACTTGCGATGATCGGATGGGCGGCGGACCTTCGGGTTCGCCGCCCTTTCTTTTTTTGACGCCGTAGAAAAACCATTCCGGCGATCAAGCGTTACGGTGCATTGAGACCGGGCCGGGGGGCTCAAGACCAAGGATGCCGATGTTAAAGACCGCCGCAGCGCTCGCCGCCACCGCCACACTCATGACGGGAATGACCCCAGCCTTGGCCCAGGATCAGGACGGGCCGATCGTCACTGGAAATCGGGGCGCTGAGACGGCTGACGCCCTGAAGGTGCGCGAGGCCATCGCCTATGCGAACCCTCTGCCGCGCGGCGCGCCGACACAGGATTATCCGCTGGTGGCCTGGTGCGATGCGCTGGTGACGGGGCATGCGGATCTGGGTGAGACCCTGACGGATCGTGCGCCGGAGGACGTCGAACTGGTGCGTCTGGGCCGTCTGGAGGCGCAGGACTTCCGCAGCGCTCTGGCGGCGGCCGAGCCGCGCCAGACGGCGGCGGCCAAGGCCGCTGCGCAACAGGCGGCCGCGGCGGCGAAGGCTCAATGGGCGCCCCTGTTGGCCAGCGAGGACGAGGCGGCGCGGAGCCAGTCGTTCGGGCTGTTCTACGGTCTGCCGGGGCGTTGCGAACACGCGGCGCGGCGCATCCGGAACAACATCACCACCCCGCCGGCGACCCCGGCCGAAGTCGGGCTGGAGGCGCCGGCTGCGGCGAACTGATCACCTCGGTTTAGATGGTGGAACGGCGGCCTGGGCTTCGGCTCAGGCCGCCGTTTCGCGTTTGGCCGCGTAGGGATCGTAGTTGAGGATGGGGGCCAGCCAGCGCTCGCAGGTCGCCACGTCCCAACCCTTGCGGCGGGCATAGTCCTCGACCTGATCGCGATCAATCTTGCCGACGCCGAAATAGTGGCTGCCCGGGTGGCCGAAATAGAGGCCCGAGACCGAGGCGGGGGGCGTCATGGCGAAGCTTTCGGTCAGGGCCATGCCGGCGTTGGTTTCGGCCTGGAGCAGGCGGAACAGGGTGGCTTTTTCCGTGTGGTCAGGCTGGGCCGGATAGCCGGGGGCGGGGCGGATGCCCTGGTATTGTTCGGCGATCAGGTCGTCGATGCTGGCGGCCTCATCGGCGGCGTAACCCCAGAGCTGGGTGCGGACTTCCTTGTGCAGCCGTTCGGCGAAGGCCTCGGCCAGGCGGTCGGCCAGGGCGGTGGCCAGGATGGCGGAATAGTCGTCGCCCGCGTCCTTGAACCGTTTGGCGATTTCCAGTTCGCCGTGGCCGGCGGTGACGGCGAAGGCGCCGATATAGTCGTCGCTCTCTTCGGCGATGAAGTCGGATAGAGCCAGGTTCGGCTTGCCATTCGACTTCTTGATCTGCTGGCGCAGGGTGTGGAAGCGGGCGATCTCGGCGTCCCGGCCCTCGTCGGCGAAGACGATGACGTCGTCGCCGTCGGCGCGGGTGGGCCAGAAGCCGACCACGCCCTTGGCCGTGAACCATTTCTCGTCGATGATCCGCTTCAGCATGGCCTTGGCGTCCTCGAACAGGTCGCGGGCGGCCTGGCCGACGATCTCGTCGTCGAGGATCAGTGGATAGCGGCCGATCAGCTCCCAACTGGCGAAGAAGGGGGTCCAGTCGATGTGGTCGGCCAGGTCCTGCAGATCCCAGGCTTCGAACGCTTTCACGCCGATGAAGGAGGGCTTGCCGGGCATGGGCTGGGCGGGGTCAGGGCGGAAACGGTTCTCGCGCGCCTGGGCCAAGGTGGCGCGGGCCTTGACCTCCTGGCCCCGGGCGTACTGCTCGCGGATGCGCACATATTCGTCGCGGGTGGCGGCCTCGTTCTTGGCCCGTTCAGTCTTGGACAGCAGGCCCGAGACGACGCTGACGGCGCGCGAGGCATCGACGACGTAGGTGGTCGAGCCGCGGCGATAGGCGGGTTCGATCTTGACCGCCGTATGGGTGCGGCTGGTGGTGGCGCCGCCGATGAGCAGGGGAATGTCGAAGCCGCGCCGCTCCATCTCGGCGGCGACGAAGACCATCTCGTCCAGCGACGGGGTGATCAGGCCGGACAGGCCGATGATGTCCACCTTATGCTCGACGGCGGCGTCCAGGATGCGGTCGGCCGGGACCATGACGCCCAGGTCGATGACTTCGTAATTATTGCACTGAAGCACGACGCCGACGATGTTCTTGCCGATGTCGTGGACGTCGCCCTTGACGGTGGCCATCAGGATCCGGCCGGCCTGTTCGCGCGGCTTGCCGGCCTTTTCGGCCTCCATATAGGGCTCCAGCCAGGCCACGGCCTGTTTCATCACCCGGGCGGACTTCACCACCTGCGGCAGGAACATCTTGCCCGAGCCGAACAGGTCCCCGACCACATTCATCCCGTCCATCAGCGGACCTTCGATGACGTGCAGCGGGCGGTCGAACGACAGGCGGGCTTCTTCCGTGTCGGCGTCGATATATTCGGTGATGCCGTTGACCAGGGCGTGGGCGATGCGGGCGGCCACCGGCTGGTCGCGCCACTTCAGATCGACGACGCGGGCGACGCCCTTGTCGCCCTTGTAGTTGGGGGCGATGTCGACGAGGCGTTCCGTGTTGGAGACATTAGTGCGCTGCGGGCGGTTCAGGATCACGTCCTCGACCGCCTCGCGCAGTGTCGGGTCGATGTCGTCATAGACCGGCAGGTCGCCGGCGTTGACGATGCCCATGTCCATCCCCGCCTGGATGGCGTGGTACAGGAAGACGCTGTGGATGGCCCGGCGCACCGGCTCGTTGCCGCGGAAGCTGAACGAGACGTTCGACACCCCGCCGCTGATCCGGGCGTAGGGCAGGGTGGACTTGATGACCTTGACCGCCTCGATGAAGTCGACGGCGTAGTTGTCGTGCTCCTCGATCCCCGTCGCCACGGCGAAGATATTGGGGTCGAAGATGATGTCCTCGGGCGGGAAGCCGACCTCGTTGACCAGGATATTATAGGCGCGGGTGCAGATCTCGATCTTGCGCGCGGCGGTGTCGGCCTGGCCCACCTCGTCGAAGGCCATGACCACGACGGCGGCGCCATAGCGCAGACAGGCGACGGCCTGTTCGCGGAACTTGGCCTCGCCCTCCTTCATGCTGATCGAGTTGACGATGGGCTTGCCCTGGACGCACTTCAGCCCCGCCTCGATCACCTCCCATTTGGAGCTGTCGATCATCACCGGCACGCGGGCGATGTCGGGCTCGGCCGCGATCAGGTTGAGGAAGGTCCGCATGGCGACGGCGCCGTCCAGCAGGCCCTCGTCCATGTTGATGTCGATGATCTGGGCGCCGGCCTCGACCTGTTGTCGGGCGACGTCCAGCGCGGCCGAATAGTCGCCTTCGACCACCAGTTTCCGGAATTTGGCCGAGCCGGTGACGTTGGTTCGTTCGCCGACGTTGATGAAGGTGGGGCGCATCAGGCGGACTCGACTACGAGGATAGGCAACCTGTTTCGCTGCCAGAGGCTTTTCTTGATCGACCGGGCGCGGCGCCATGACATGATGGATACAGCACCGGTCGTGACGGCTTTTTTGAAGCCCCGACTATCTAGGAATATCCAAGAGCGAGTCGGATAGCCTTTGGGACCGCTGACCGAGACGCCTCGGCCTGCAATGACCGCATCGCAAAGAGCGAGTGCCTCTTCGACGTCGCGATCATTTCGGAGCCGTTTGAAGTCTAGGCCTTGGCCGCAGCTCAGGCCTAGTTCGAAGCTACCGAGACGCGCCTCCAGAAGAGACATGTCACCGCCGGCCCCCATTCGGAGAAGGATGTTTTTCTCAGAGTCGTGATCAATCGCGCAGGCGGGGCTGCTTGCTGCGAGTTTTCGGAGTTCGATACGCAATCGCTCGAACGCCTCAACCTCGGCGGTCTTGCTCACGCCACCAACTCGAACGGTTCCAGCCCCGATAGCCGTAGGGCCACCGGGCGTTCCGGGATCGCGCGGGGCTTCAGCGGCGCGACCTCTTCGGCGACGTGCTTGATGTGGTCCGGCGTGGTGCCGCAGCAGCCGCCGACGATGTTGACCAGGCCGGACGCCGCCCATTCCTCGATGAAGTGGGCGGTCTCGTGCGGCTCCTCGTCGTATTGGCCCATGGCGTTGGGCAGGCCGGCGTTGGGATAGGCGGCGACCAGGGTGTCGGCGACGCGGCTCAGTTCGGCGATGAAGGGCCGCATCAGGTCGGCGCCCAGGGCGCAGTTGAAGCCCACGGCGAAGGGTTTGGCGTGACGCACGCTGTTCCAGAAGGCCTCGGCCGTCTGGCCCGACAGGGTGCGGCCCGACCGGTCGGTGATGGTGCCGCTGATCCAGATGGGCAGGGCGTCCATGCCCTCGTCCTCCAGGTCCTTGATCGCCTTGATCGCCGCCTTGCAGTTCAGCGTGTCGGTGATGGTCTCGATCAGATAGAGATCGACCCCGCCCTCGTTCAGCGCCTTCACCTGATGGCGATAGGCCTCATAGACCTGGTCGAAGGTCACGCTGCGGGCGCCGGGGTCGTTCACGTCGGACGACATGGACAGCATCTTGTTCAGCGGGCCGATGGAGCCGGCGGCGAAGCGCGGCTTGTGCGGCTCCTTTTCCGTCCAGCGGTCGGCGGCGGCGCGGGCCAGTTTGGCGCCTTCCAGATTGATGTCCCACACCGCCTGGGCGTCCAGGGCGTAGTCTTCCTGGGCGATTGTGGTGCCGGAGAAGGTGTTGGTCTCGGAGATGTCGGCGCCGGCGGCGTAATACTGGTCGTGCAGATCCGAGATGATGTCCGGGCGGGTGATGCAGAGGATGTCGTTGTTCCCCTTCATCTGGTGCGCCTCGTCATAGCCGTTGGCGGCGACGAAGCGGTCGGCGCGGAAGTCGGCTTCGGACAGGCCGCGACGCTGGATCATCACGCCCCAGCTGCCGTCGAGGACGAGGATGCGTTCTTTGGCCGCCTGGTGCAGGGCGGCGATGCGTTGTGCACGGGTGAGGGGGGAGGTCATTACGCCACGGCCTTGGTTTCACGCACGCCCAGAACGCGGCAGATCGCATAGACCAGATCGGCGCGGTTCAGGGTGTAGAAGTGGAAGTCGGAGAAGCCCTCTTCCTGCAGACGGGCGCAGGTTTCGGCGGCGACCGAGGCGGCGAGCAGTCGGCGCGTCTCGGGATCGTCGTCCAGTCCGTCGAAATGGGCTTTGAGCCAGTCGGGGATGCTGGTCCCGCAGGCGCCGCACATGCGGGTCAGGCCGGCGAAGTTGGACACGGGCATGACGCCGGGGATCAGCGGAATGGTCACGCCCGCCGCGCGAACCCGGTCGCGGAAGCGCAGGAAGGCGTCGATGTCGAAGAAGAACTGGCTGACGGCGCGGGTGGCGCCGGCGTCCACTTTGGCCTTCAGCACATCAATGTCGTGATCAATGGAGGGGCTTTCGGGGTGTTTCTCGGGATAGGCCCCGACCGTGACGTCGAAGCCGCCGACGCGGCGGATGGCGGCCGTCAGCTCGGTGGCGTTGGCGTAGCCGTCGGCGCGGGGTTGATAGACGCCGCCGATGCCGCCGCCGCCGGGCGGATCGCCGCGCAGGGCGACGATATGATCGACGCCGATGGTCTTGTAGCCGGCGATGACCTCATCGACCTCGTCACGGCTGGCCTCGACGCAGGTCAGGTGGGCGGCGGGACGCAGCGAGGTCTCGGCGATGATGCGCTGGACGGTGCGGTGGGTGCGTTCGCGGGTCGAGCCGCCAGCGCCATAGGTGACCGAGACGAAGGCGGGGTTCAGCGGCTCGAGGCGACGGATCGCCGTCCACAGATTGGCCTCGGCCTCGTCGGTCTTGGGCGGGAAGAACTCGAACGAGACGCGCACGGCGTCCTGGTTCGAGCCGGCGCGGGCGACCGGACCCAGCGGCGACAGCAGCAGGGCGCGGGCTTCGGCGAGATTGGTCGAGGGCGCAGCCATCATGCGGTCTTTCTGGCCTGGGCCAAGGATGGGGCGGCGGGTCTTTCCGCCGTCCAGATCGTCACGGTCAGCCCCTCATTGTCGGGCGGAAGGGCGACGGGGGGAGAGGGCGTCAGACCGCTGTCGGTCAGCCAACCGTTGATCTCCTGATCGGCGAAGCCCAGGCGGCGATGCTGATGCGCCTCGCGCATATGTTCGAAGTCGTGCGGGGCGAAATCGACGATCACCAGACGGCCGCCGGGGCAGACCAGCCTCGCGGCCTCGGCGACGGCGGCGAAGGGGTCGGCGAGATAGTGCAGAACCTGGTGGACGATCACCAGATCGGCGCTGGCGGCGGGCAGGCGGGTGGCGAAGATGTCGCCGTGGCGCAGCTCGACCTTGTTCAGCCCGGCCTTGGAGACATTGGCGCGGGCGATGTTGAGCATGTTCTGGCTGAGATCCAGCCCGACGGACATCTTGGCCTTCTTGCCGAACAGGGTCAGCATCCGGCCTGAACCGGTGCCCAGATCGACGACGCGTTTGAACGGGCCGGGGCCTGCGGCTTCTTCCAGCGCTGCCTCGACAGCGCTTTCGCTGACGTAGAGGGAGCGCAGCCGGTCCCACTGGGGGGCGATCTGTTCGAAATAGGATTCGGCGGCCTGCTGGCGATCCTTCTGGACCTCGCTCAGGCGACGATGATCGGCTTCCCCCGCGTCATCGGCGAGAATATCCAGCACGGTGTCGATCAGTCGGCGGGCCTGGGCGTCGTGCGACAGGCGGTAGTAGACGCGGGCGCCGTCCGGGAACCGCTCGATCAGGCCGGAGTCGGTCATCAGCTTCAAATGGCGAGAGACGCGCGGTTGGCTCTGGTCGAGAATCCGAGACATCTCCATGACCGACAGCTCTTCGCTGGCCAGCAGCGAGAGGATGCGCAGGCGGGTGGGCTCGCCAGCGGCGCGAAGGGCTTCGACAGTCTGATCCGCACTCAGGTTCATATGATCGTATAAAGATATCCTTATATGATTTGGCAAGCAAAAACCAACTCGGAAAGGGCGCGACGGGAAAGCTTCTGTTCGCCGTTTAAGGACACGCAATCCCTTTGGAGTGGTTCTATGCGCAGTCTTCTGATCTCCACCCTCGCCCTGGTCGCCGCCGGTCCGGCCCTGGCGCAGAGCGATTTTCCCGAGCCGCCTATGGGCGGACAGATGTCCGGGCCGCCGCCGATGGGCGGGATGCGTCCGCCGGAGCGCGAGACCCTGGCCGAGATGAAGACGCGGATGATCGGGATGTTCGATCGCATCGACGCCAATCATGACGGCGCGATCAACGCCTCGGAACTGGCCGGTTCGCCGGGGGGTCGGATGCTGAGCCGCGCCGATGCCGACGGCAATGGGCTTATCACCAAGGCCGAGATGGAAGCCGGCGCCGACGCCATGTTCAAGACCATGGACAAGAACGGCGACGGCGTCATCACGGCCGATGAACGCCCCCAGCGCCCGCAGCGCCCGAACTGATCACGCGACCGGCGTCTTCAGCGGCTGGCCCGCGAAATGCGCCTGAAGATTCTGCATCAGCAGCATCAGCATGCCCTGCACCCCGGCGGTCGTTGCGCCGGCGGTGTGGGGCGTCAGGACGAGGTTCGGCACGTGGGCCCAGCGTGAAGGGGCGGTCGGCTCCTCGATGAAGACGTCCAGGGCGGCCTGGCCCAGGGCGCCGGATTTCAGCGCGGCGATCAGGGCGTCCTCGTCGATGACCTGGCCGCGCGAGACATTGACCAGCAGACCGTCGGGCCCCAGCGCCTCCAGCACCTCGCGCGAGATCAGGCCGCGATTGGTCTCATCGGCCTTGCAGGCGACGACCAGGATGTCGCTGGCCTTGGCCAGGGCCAGCAGGCTGTCGGCGCGGGGCCATTCGGCGTCATGCGGACGGGGGCCCCACCAGGCGATGTCCATGCGGAAGGCCTCGGCGCGGTCGGCGACGGCCTTGCCGATGGCGCCCAGGCCGACGACGCCCAGCTTCTGGCCGCCGACGGAGGCGGTGATGGTGCGGGTCTCGGCGGTCCAGCCGCCGGACCGGACCTGACGGTCGCCGGAGACGATCTGGCGGCGGGCGGCCAGGATCAGGCCCAGGGCGTGGTCGGCGACGTCCTGGTGATTGACGCCGGGCGCATGGGTGACGGGCAGGCCGTGTTCACGGCACCAGTCGATGTCGATGCCGTCGTAGCCGGAGGTGAAACAGGCGATCAGGTCGAGGGCGGGGAGCTGTTCGATCAGCGTCTTGTCCAGCGGCGCCTCGCCGGCGACGATCAGGGCGCGGATGTCATGGGCGGCCTCGATCGGCGGGCCTTCCCAGAAGCGATAGACGTCATAGGCGCTCTCGAGGATCGGCGAGAGCGGGGCGAGATGCCGTTGCATGATCAGGACGGCGGGGCGTTGGGTCATGGTCGGACCTCCACAATGACCTCGCCTTCAATCAGCCGGGCGACGACGCTGGCCCAGTCGCGCCGCACGACGGCGTAGAGGTCGTCGTTGGAACAGTTTCCGAGGTTGAGGTGGACCAGCAGCTGACGGTTGGCGCTACGCTGCGCCAGCAACAGAAAGTCCCTGTCCTTGCTGACGACGACCGCCCCCCGTGACGCCGCCAAGGCCCAGATTTCCCGGTCGCCTGCCGTGGCCAGACCCATGAGTCTGACGTGTTCGACCTCATGATCGAATGCGACGATCACATCGATCAGGCGGACGGGCAGGTTCTGATCGAGCAGGAATTTCAAGCTGCGGCGGCCGCTACCGAATGATCGAGCGCCCGCGCGGCATAGGTCAGGGCGGCCCGGAGATCGTCGGCTTCCAATTCCTCGTAGTCGCCAAGAATCTCGGCCTCGGTCATGCCGGAGGCCAGCCAGCCGAGAATGTCATGCACCGCGATACGCATACCGCGGATGCACGGTCGACCGCCGCGTTTGCCCTCTTCGATCGTGATGCGGGACAGAAGATCGTCGCTCATGTCCCGCATCCTATCACAGATCGATCAGCGCCCGAACTTCTGGTGCTGGATGCGCTTGGGGATGATGCTGTCGGCGCCCAGGCGACGCATCTTGTCCTGTTCGTAGGCTTCGAAGTTCCCCTCGAACCATTCCACATGGCCGTCGCCTTCGAAGGCGAGGATGTGGGTGGCCAGACGGTCCAGGAACCAGCGGTCGTGGGAGATGACCACGGCGCAGCCGGCGAACTCTTCCAGGGCCTCTTCGAGGTTCTGCAGGGTTTCGATGTCCAGGTCGTTGGTCGGTTCGTCGAGCAGGATCAGATTGCCGCCCGAGGCCAGGGTCTTGGCCAGGTGCACGCGGTTGCGCTCACCGCCCGACAGCTGGCCGACCTTCTTCTGCTGGTCGCCGCCCTTGAAGTTGAAGCTGCCGACATAGGCGCGGGTGTTGATCTCGCGCTTGCCGACCATCATCACATCGGTGCCGCCCGAGATGGCCTGCCAGATGGTCTCGTCGGGCTTCAGATCGTCACGCGACTGATCGACATAGGCCAGCTTGACCGTCTCGCCGACCTTGATCGTGCCGCCGTCAGGGGTTTCCTGGCCGGTGATCAGCTTGAACATGGTCGACTTGCCGGCGCCGTTGGGGCCAATGACGCCGACGATGCCGTTGGGCGGCAGTTTGAAGGTCAGATTGTCGAACAGGGTCTTGTCGCCATAGGTCTTGGCCAGGCCTTCGACCTCCAGCACGACATTGCCGAGGCGCGGGCCGGGCGGGATCTGGATGTGGGCGTGGGTCTGGGCGCCGCGCATCGATTCCTGCTCGTCGACCATCCGCTCATAGGCGGCCAGACGGGCCTTGGACTTGGCCTGACGGGCCTTGGCGCCGGAGCGGACCCATTCCAGTTCGCGGGTGAGGGCGCGCTGACGGGCTTCGGATTCAGACTGTTCCTGAATGACGCGCTTGGTCTTGGCTTCCAGCCAGGAGGAATAATTGCCCTCGTGCGGGTGGCCCTTGCCGCGGTCCAGCTCCAGCGTCCATTTGGTGACGAGGTCCAGGAAGTAGCGGTCGTGGGTCACCAGGATGACGCAGCCGGGGAAGTTTTCCAGGTGGTGCTGCAGCCAGGCGACGGATTCGGCGTCCAGGTGGTTGGTCGGTTCGTCGAGCAACAGCATGTCGGGCTTGGACAGCAGCAGGCGGGCCAAGGCCACACGGCGCTTCTCACCGCCGGACAGGTTGGCGACCTCCCAGTCATCGGGCGGGCAGCGCAGGGCGCCCATGGCCATTTCGATGCGGCTGTCGATGTCCCAGACGTCGCCGGCGTCGATCTTCTCCTGGAGGGCGGTCATCTCCTCCATCAGTTCGTCGGTGTAGTTCTCGCCCAGTTCGGCGGCGACGGCGTTGAAGCGGTTGACCCACTGTTTCTCTTCGCACCAGGCCTCGACGTTCTCGCGAACGTTCAGGGCGGGGTCCAGCTGGGGCTCCTGCTCCAGATAGCCGCGCTTGATCCCGTCGGCGGCGCGGGCCTCGCCGGTGAACTCGTTGTCCAGGCCGGCCATGATCTTCAGCAGGGTGGATTTACCCGAGCCGTTGACCCCGACGACGCCGATCTTGGCGTCGTTATAGAAGCTGAGCCAGATGTTCTCGAAGATCTTGCGGCCGCCGGGGAAGGTCTTGGTCAGACCCTGCATCTGGAAAATATATTGCTGCGCCATGAGGTGCGGTTTCGCCCTTCGGGTTTCGTCGGATTGGGAGGTTTGGGCGGATGTAGCGATCCTGGCGCCAGAGAGCAAATAAGGCGAAAGGCGAACGACGGCGCCGACGCGCTTTCGCTGCGAGTTGGGAGGCCCTTTGGAAGTGGAGGGCTGGGCGGGGCGCCGGGCCTTCGCGCGGGGTTGGTTTCATCTGTTCCCGCCGCCGCAAGGTCGCAGGCCTTGCGAGCCCTACAAGCGACGAGACCGGGGGTGATTATAGGGGGTGCGGGAGGGGTGATTGGTTGGAGGGGGTGAGAATCTGGCAAGGTGTTGGAATCATTACGACAGGACCAGCGTCATTAGGACAGCAGGCGCCGTTCGGGCCCCCTCCGTCTCGCCGCTGCGCGGCGATCCACCTCCCCCAGGGGGGGAGGAATGGGATGACGGAAATCCTCCCCCCTTGGGGGAGGTGGCGCGGCGCAGAGCGCCGCGACGGAGGGGGCGCCCCGCGTCGGCGTCGTGGTGAAATTGCCTTGATCGGGCTTCCATTCGGAGATCGAGGCGTTAGACCCGGCCTATGTCGAATGTCTCCCCTATAGCCGAAGCTGTCGCCGCCGGGCGTCAGGCTGTCGCCGTCGACACCGTCATGATCGCCAAGATCACCGACATGGCCGGCGATTTCGCCATCAATCTGACCGTCGCCGCCCTGATTTTCGCGGCGACGCTGTTCGCGGCCAAATGGGCGGCGAGGCTGGCGCGCAACGCCCTGTCGCGGATCGGGGCCTTCCGGCACGATCAGACGGTGCTGAGCTTCGGCGTTCAGGTGGTCAGGGTGGTGGTGATCATCATCGGCATGATCGCCGTCCTGCAGCGGCTGGGGGTGCAGACCACCTCGATCATCGCGGTGCTGGGCGCCGCCTCGCTGGCGGTCGGTCTGGCCTTGCAAGGGACGCTGTCGAATGTGGCGTCGGGGATCATGCTGCTGGTGTTGAGACCTTACCGGGTCGGCGACGTGGTCGATGTGGGCGGCATGGCCGGCACGGTCCAGCGGCTGGATTTGTTCACGACCCAGTTGTCGAACGCCAACAACCACAAGATCGTCATCCCCAATTCAAAGGTTCTGAGCGACCCCCTGACCAATCTGACCGGCCAGCAGACGCGGCGGATCGAGATCAATTTCGGCGTCGGCTATGGCGACGACCTGAACAAGGCGCGCTGCGTCCTGGCCGATATGGCGGCGGCGCACGAGAAGGTGCTGGACGATCCGCATCCGTGGACGGGCGTGACCGGGCTGCTGGACAGCGCGGTTCAGGTGACTCTCCACGCCTGGGTCAAGGTCGAGGACTGGTGGCAGACCCAGGCGGATCTGATGCAGGCCGGCAAGGAGGCGCTGGACGCCGCCGGGATCGAGATTCCTTTCCCGCATCAGGTCGCCGTGCCCTATGGCGACGAGGATGTCATGCCGGTCGTCCGCGTACGGACTATCGAAGACGGCAAGAGCGATTTGACGGCGAAGAAGAGCTGATGCGTTACGATTTCGGATCCGACAACACCGCCGGCATGGCGCCCAGCGCCGTCGAGGGCCTGATCCAGGCCAACGCCGGCTTCACCCCCTCCTATGGCGCCGACGAGATTACGGCGAGAGCCGCCGACCAGATCCGTCAGAGGCTGGACGCCGACGCCGACATCCGGTTCGTCTTCAGCGGCACCGCGGCGAACGCCATCGCCCTGTCGATGCTGGCCTTCCCGTTCGAGGCGGTGATGGCGCACCATACGGCCCACGTCTGCACGGACGAGACGGGCGCGCCGGGGTTCTTCGGCCAGGGCGTCGGCCTGATCGGCCTGCCGGGCCTGTCCGGGCGGATCGATCCGCTGGCGCTGAAGGCGCAGCTGGCCGAGCCCGAGGTCGGTCATCGACAGCCGCCCGCAGCCCTGTCCCTGACCCAGGCCACCGAATATGGCGCGGTCTATACCGAGGAGGAGCTGCGCCATCTGATCGAGCCGGTGAAGGCGAGGGGCTATGGCGTCCATATGGACGGGGCGCGGCTGGCCAATGCGGCGGCGGCGGGCTTCGACCTGAAGGATATTCCGCGCCTGGGCGTCGACATCCTGGTGTTCGGCGGAGCCAAGGCGGGCGCCAACTGCGCCGAGGCCATCGTGCTGTTCGACAAGAGCCTGGCGCGGCGGCTGGACAACCGTCTGAAACAGGCGGGGCAGGTGGCGTCCAAGGCGCGGTTGTTGGCCGGGCCGATGCTGGGGCTGCTGGAAAGCGGCGACTGGGAATCGGGCGGCGCCCACGCCAATCTGATGGCCCAGCGGCTGGCGGCCGGCGTGGCCACGCGCTCGCCCTATGTGCTGGCCCACCCGGTCGAGGCCAATACCGTCTTCGTGCGGATGCCGGCCGAGGCGCACAAGCGGCTGAACGCCCTGGGCTGGGCCTGTTATCGGTTCGACGACGGATCGGTGCGGTTCGTCTGTTCCTGGGCGACCCGGGAAGAGGTCGTCGATGAACTGCTCGAGGCGATCGCGGGCCTGAACTGAGCCGTCGGGCGTCTGCGGCCTTTTCCCGGTCGTATAGACTGTCCATATGCGGAGCATGGCGATGCGCGGAGAGCGCTCCGGCGGCCGGCGCGACCCTATGGTCAAGGCGCAACAGGCGGGGAGCATGCAGGAAAAGACGGAAGGGCCGCCGACGCTGAAGGCGCTGGCGGATTTGGTGCGGCTGGTCGGCCGGTCGGGGGCGCCGCAGTTGCGGCTGCGGCTGGTCTCGGCCATCGGCCTGACGCTGGCCGGCAAGGGGCTGGGCGTGCTGGCGCCCCTGGTGCTGGGCGCGGCGGTGAACCGGTTGGCGGCCGGGCAGGGGGCGGCCGTGGCGGTCGGCTGGGGCTTTGCGGCCTTCGCCGTGGGTTGGGCCCTGGTGCGGTTCCTGTCGGCGGCGGCGCCGCAGATTTCGGATGTCGTGTTCGCCCCCGTCCGCGCTGCCGCGCAACGGGCGACGGCGGCTGAGGCCTTCGCCCATGCGCTGAGCCTGTCGCTGGATTTTCACCAGACCAAGCGTTCGGGCGCCCTGTCGCGGACGATGGATCGCGGATCGCGGGCGGTGGACTTCTTGCTGCGGATCCTGGCCTTCAACCTGGTTCCGACCGGGGTCGAACTGGTGCTGGCGGCGGCCGTGCTGGGCGGCAAGTACGACTGGCGTTTCGCCGCCGTCGCGGTGGCCGTGGTGGTGGTCTACACGGTCACGACCTTCGCCCTGTCCAACTGGCGGCTGGAGCATCGGCGGGTGATGAACGCCGCCGATTCGGAGGCGGCCGGGGTCTCGGTCGACGCCCTGCTGAACTATGAGACGGTCAAGTCGTTCGGGGCCGAGAGCCGGGCGGCCCAGACCTATGACCGGGCGCTGGGCGACTACGCCCAGGCGTCATTGAAGGCCAATAATTCCCTGGCCCTGCTGAACGGGGTCCAGGCCCTGATCATGAATATCGGCCTGGGCGTCATGGCGGTGATGGCCGGGTTCGAGGCGGCGGCGGGCCGGATGGGGCCGGGGGACGTGACGGCGGCGGTGTTGATCATGATCTCGCTGTACGCCCCGCTGAACATCCTGGGCTTCGCCTATCGCGAAATCCGCCAGTCCTTCATCGACATGGAGGAGATGCTGAAGGTGACGCGGCAGACGCCCCAGGTGGCGGATGCGGCCGACGCCCGCCCTCTGCCCCGGCCGGAAGATGCGCGCGGCGCCTCGCTCGAGTTCCAGCAGGTCGGCTTCCGCCACGACGCCCGGGCCAGCGGGCTGGAAGACGTCAGCTTCGTCGCCGCGCCGGGAACGACCACGGCCCTGGTCGGGCCGTCGGGGGCGGGCAAGTCGACCATCGTCAAACTGGCGCTGCGGCTGCTGGATCCGCAGGAGGGGCGGGTCCTGATCGACGGCCATGACGTGCGGGCGGTGACCCAGGCCTCGTTGCGGGCGGCGGTCGCCCTGGTGCCGCAGGACGTGGCCCTGTTCAACGACAGTCTGTACGCCAACATCGCCTTCGCCCGGCCCGAGGCCGACGAGGCCCAAGTCTGGGCGGCGGCCGAGGCGGCGGAACTGTCGGACTTCATCCGCGGCCTGCCCGACGGCATGGCGACGCGAGTCGGCGAGCGGGGGCTGAAACTGTCAGGCGGCGAGCGTCAGAGGGTGGGGATCGCCCGCGCCCTGCTGGCCGACCCCTGTATCCTGATCCTGGACGAGGCCACCAGCGCGCTGGACAGCCGCACCGAGGCGGCGATCCAGAAGACCCTGAGGCGGGTCAGCGCCGGTCGCACGACCCTGGTGGTGGCGCACCGGCTGTCGACGGTGGCGGACGCCGATCAGATCCTGGTGCTGAAGGCCGGGCGGATCGTAGAGCGCGGGGCGCACCACGAGCTGGTGGCGCGGCAAGGCGGGGAATACGCCGCCCTGTGGCGCAAGCAGACGCGGACGCGGGCGGCGGCTCAGATCGAGGTCTGAGGGGCTGCGGGCAGTTTGCGCCGGACGACTTCGCCCAGATTGGTCATGATGGCCGTGCGGGCCTCGGGCGTGCCGGGCGCGTCGGCCGGCAGGGCCAGCAGAAGCTTCATGGCCTGGGCATGGACCGTGGCGATGCGCCAGTCGAACCCGCCCTCTCGCGGCGCGGCGTCGAGAAGATCGCACAGGCCCTTGGCTGCCGTGCAGAGGTCGTCCAGCGCAAAGGGGCTGGCGGCGTCGATGATCTGGCTGGAAGCGGCGTAGGCGCTCTCCAGCCGAACGATTTCCGGCAGGTCGGGCGTCGGGTCGGCCAGCAGCGCGGCGATGTTCTCGACAATAATGGCCCGGCCCTGGTCTTTCAGCGCGTCCAAGTTCGCCTCGGCTTGAGCCAGGGCGACGCCGACGCTGACGCCGCCGGACCGATCGATCATCTCGGCAAGGCGCGACGAGCGTCGGGGATGGGTGATGACTGTCATGCGAACTCCACCGTCTTTGGGCGATTCACGCCGCCACGACGCTCTTCACCCTCATAGTCCTCGTTCCGGAACCGGCGGTCCGGCCCCATATAATCGCCCACCTCGAGGAAGGGACGGTCATCACGGGCCACCCACAGGATCCGCTCCAGCAGCAGGGCGGCGCTGAAGGGTTTGGTGACGACGAAATTGGCGCCGCAGTCACGGGCCTCGGCCACCCGTCCCCGCCGGATGTGGCTGGCGGTCAGGATGACGGGCGTGAAGGCGTTGGGATTGGGGCCTGAACGCCGTAACCAGCGCACCAGCTCGAACCCGTCGATCTCGGCCATGTCGGTATCGACCAACAGCAGATCCACCGGCTTTTCCTGCAGGATGCGCCGCGCCTCGACGCTTCGCCCCAGGGCGTAGGTGGGACGAACGCCGAAGCCCGCGAGGACGGTGGTGGTCAGGGTCAGCGAGAACGGGGAATCGTCGACGACCATGGTGATGGCGCCGCTCAGGTTGAAGACCGCGCTGTCTCGAAGCGAATCAGCCTGCGTCGGCATGGGTGTTGAAGTTCCGAATCCCTGGGAAGGGAAGCTTCGCCGCATATGATGGATGGGCGGTTAACGCTGTTCGGTCAAAGGGCGCCGATGGCGTAGAACCGGTCCGCGCGCTGCGTCCTGATCTGCTGCGGCGACAGGCCTTCGAAGGCTTTCAGTTCCTCGGCCAGGACGTCGCCGACATTGGCCATGGCGGCGTCGCGGTCGGTGTGGGCGCCGCCGACCGGTTCGTCGATCAGGCGGTCGACGATCTTGAGCCCCATCAGGTCCGGGCCGGTGATCTTCATCGCCATGGCCGCGTCGCGCGCCCGGGCGCCGTCGCGCCACAGGATGCCGGCCGCGCCTTCGGGCGAGATGACCGAATAGATCGAATGCTCCAGCATCAGCACGCGGCTGGCCGCCGCGATGGCGATGGCGCCGCCCGAGCCGCCTTCGCCGGTGATGGTGGCGATGGAGGGCACGCCCAGGGTCAGGCAGCGTTCGGTCGAGCGGGCGATGGCCTCGGCCTGACCGCGCTCCTCGGCGCCGAGGCCGGGATAGGCGCCGGCGGTGTCGATGAAGCTGAGCACCGGCAGGCCGAACTGTTCGGCCATGTCCATCAGGCGCACGGCCTTACGATAGCCCTCGGGCCGGGCCATGCCGAAATTGTGGGTGATGCGGGTGCCGGTGTCGTGGCCTTTTTCGTGGCCCATGATCACGACCGGACGGCCGCGGAAACGGGCGAGGCCGCCCAGTATGGCCTGGTCGTCGCCGAACTGGCGGTCGCCGTGCAGTTCGTTCCAGTCGGTGAACAGGCTCTCGACATAGTCGACGAAATGCGGCCGCTGGGGGTGGCGCGCCACCTGGGTCTTCATCCAGGGATCGAGGCCGGCGTAGGTCTTCTTGCGCAGCTGCTCGGCCTTCTTGCGCAGGCCGGCGATCTCGGCGTCGAAGCCGCCCGAGGTTTCGGACAGGGCCGACAGTTCCTCGATCTTGGCTTCCAGATCGGCGATCGGCTTTTCGAAGTCGAGATAGTGCGTGGCCATAAAGGCGTCCGGGACTGCAGGCGGGAAAACCGCCCCTAGGGAAGGCGGGGGAAACTAGAGAGGTCGAGGCGACGGGGCAAGCGGCGGTTCTCCAGACTTCGCACCACCGCGACCCTCACCCTTTCGCGCAAGACCGATCGCTGCGCTCTCGGGCGCTCAAGCCCTCTCCCGCTGGGAGAGGGAAGGGAAGAGCCGCGACCGTGAAATGTGCTGCAGCCTCGAACCGAATGAGGGTGTCGCCGATAAGATTCATATTCTCGGCCAGAAGCTCTGCAGCGAAATGCCGGGCCAGCACTTCGAACTCGGTCAGCGTCGCGGTTTGGATCACGAGGCCAACGATGTTGGAGTCGCTGAACCAGCTTTCGGCATCAGGATCCCAAATCGCCTTGACGTAGAAATCCTCGGCCATGGCTCGAATATGCGCCGTCAATCATCCCGCGCCAAGGGGTGGTTCTGCTGGACGACCTGGGCCAGGCGGTCGGTGGCGACGTGGGTGTAGATCTGGGTCGTGGCGATGTCGGCGTGGCCGAGCAGGGTCTGGACGACGCGCAGGTCGGCGCCGCCCTCCAGCAGGTGGGTGGCGAAGGCGTGGCGCAGGACGTGGGGGCTGACGCGGGCGGGGTCGATCCCCGCCTTGATCGCAGCCTCGTCCAGCAGCTGGGCGAAACGGCGCGGGGTCAGATGGCCGGTGCGGCCGGACGAGGGGAAGAGCCAGGGGCTGTCCGGCGCCTCGGGTTTTCGCCGGGCGCCGCGGGCGGCCAGCCAGGCCTTGATCGCCTCGCGGGCGGCGGCGTTGAGAGGCGCGAGCCGTTCCTTGCCGCCCTTGCCGCGCACGATCAGATAGGCGGGGTCGCGGCGCACGGCGTCGGCCTTCAGCCCCAGAAGCTCCGACACGCGCAGGCCCGAGGCGTAGGCCATCTCGACCAGGGCGACCAGGCGCAGGCCCGCCGCCGCGTCACGAGCGGCGGAAGCGGCCAGCAGGCGGTCGATCTCGTCGCGGCTCAGCAGCTTGGGCAGGGGACGGCCCTGCCGGGGGGCGTCCAGACGGCGCGACGGATCATCGGTCCGCCATCCCTCGGCCAGGGCGAAGCGATAGAACTGACGCGCGGAGGAGCGACGGCGTGCGGCGGTGGCGGCGGACAGGCCGCGGCGCGACAGGTCGGCGAACCAGGCCTCCAGCGCCTCGGCGTCAGCCTTCATCAGTCCGCCGGCGTTCGACAAGGCGGTTTCGGCGTCGCTCAGATCCCGCCCATAGGCCGACAGGGTGTGGGGCGAGGCGTCGCGTTCGACCGCCATCATCTCCAGAAAGGCCTCGATCTGGGGCGTCATGGCGCAATCCGTCCTGCGAACGGATGGCGCGTGGTCAGGCTTGGTGTAGAGGTTTTCAGGATCATGCCTGCCTGCGTCGCCGCCTTCTCCGTTTCCTCGACCGTCTGTTCCGCCGGAGCCGCCGGATGAGGCGGCGCGCGAATCCGGGTCCGACCCGCACCATAGCCCTGGTTGGGTTGATGGGGGTGGGCAAATCCTCGGTGGGGCGCCGTCTGGCCAATCGGCTGAGATTGCCGTTCGCCGACGGTGATGTTGAGATCGAATCGGCGGCCGGGATGACCGTGTCCGAAATCTTCGCCGCTCTGGGGGAAGAAGAGTTCCGGGCCGGCGAGGCGCGGGTGATCCGCCGCCTGCTGGAGGGGCCGCCCATTGTGCTGGCCACCGGCGGCGGGGCGATGATGAATGCGGAGACGCGCGCCCTGCTGAAGGAACGGGCCGACACGGTCTGGCTGAGGGCCGACCTGAAGGTGATCGCGGAACGGGTGGCGCGGCGCGACACCCGGCCGCTTCTGCGCGGCAAGGACCCGCTGACGGTGCTGACCGACCTGGCCGAGGTCCGCTATCCAATCTATGGCGAGGCGGACGTGGCCGTCGATGTGGGGCAGGGCTCTCACGGTCAGGCGGTTGACGCCATTCACAAGAACCTGCGCCGGCACTGGCGCCAGAGACGGCGCGCGGAGACGAAGACGTGACGATCATTCCAGTCAGCGGCGGGGCCTTCGCGGCCTATGATGTCGTGGTGGGACGCGGGCTGTTGGCCCAGGCGGGCGAACGGATCGCGCCGCTGGCCAAGGGCCGGACCGTCATCGTCACCGACGAGACCGTGGCGCGCATCCATGCGCCGGCCCTGACGGTGTCGCTGACGGCGGCGGGCGTGGAGAGCGAGATCGTGTCTGTGCCTGCGGGCGAGGGGTCGAAGTCCTTTGCCCAACTGGAGCGGGTGCTGGACCGGCTGCTGGAGATGGGGCTGGACCGCAAGGACGTGGTCATCGCCCTGGGCGGCGGCGTGGTCGGCGACCTCGCTGGACTGGCTGCGGCGCTGTACATGCGCGGGATCGACTTCGTGCAGATTCCGACGACCCTGCTGGCCCAGGTGGACTCGTCCGTGGGCGGAAAGACGGCCATCGACACGCCGCGCGGCAAGAACCTGGTCGGCGCCTTCCACCAGCCGCGCCTGGTGCTGGCCGACATCGACGTGCTGGCGACCCTGCCTGAACGGCAGGTGCGCTCCGGCTGGGCTGAGGTGCTGAAGCACGGGCTGATCTGCGACGCGGCCTTCTTTGATTGGTTGGCGGGCGAGGGGGCGGCGGGCGCCGAAGGCGATCCGGCGGCGCTGGAACGGGCCGTGATCCGCTCGGTCGAGATCAAGAGCGCCGTGGTCGGCGAGGACGAGAAGGAGGCGGGGCGTCGCGCCCTGCTGAACCTGGGCCACACCTTCGGCCATGCGGTCGAGACCGAGGTCGGCTTCGACGAAGGCGCGCTGGCCCACGGCGAGGGGGTCGCCCTGGGCTGCTGCATGGCCTTCCGCTATTCGGCGCGCGAGGGGTTGTGTTCGGCCGAGGATGTGGCGCGGGTCGAGGCGGTGGTCGCGGCGGCGGGCCTGCCGACGCGGCTGGATCAGGCGGGCGTGTTTGCGGCGGACCGGCTGCTGGCCCTGATGGCCGGCGACAAGAAGGCCGAGGGCGGGGCCCTGACCCTGATCCTGGCGCGCGGGATCGGCCAGGCCTTCGTGGCCAAGGGCGTGGACGCGGACAAGGTGCGCGCCTTCCTGATTGAGGAAGGCGCGACGGCGTGATGCGGATCGTTCCGGTCCCGCTGGAGGATGGGTTCGTGCGGCTGGAGCCGTTCGAGGACGGGCTGAAAGACGAGGTCTGCGCGGCGCTGGACTGCGATCCCGAGGCCTGGGCGGCCATGGTCGGCTCCGCCCAGGGCGAGCATTTCGGCGGCTGGTGGGACAGCGCCGTGACGGCCATGCGGTCCGGGACGCGAATCGCCTATGCCGTGCGGCGGCGCTCGGACGGGGCGGTGGTCGGCACGACCAGCCTGTACGAGATCCATCCGGCCTATCGACGCTGCGAGATCGGCTCGACCTTCTATCGGCCCGAGGCGCGGGGCGGGGCGATCAATCCGGCCTGCAAACGGCTGTTGCTGGGCTATGCCTTTGACGCCGGGGCGGTGCGGGTCGAGATCATCACCGACGCCCTCAACGCCCGAAGCCGGGCGGCGATCCTCAAACTGGGCGCCCGGGCCGAAGGCGTGCTGAGGAAGCACAAGATCACCTGGACAGGGCGTGCGCGGGATACGGCCATGTTCGCCGTGATCGATGACGACTGGCCCGAGGTGCGGGACGGGCTGGATCGACGGCTGGCGGCGCTGGCCTAATCCACGGCCCGGCATTGGGTCGGCTGGCGGCCCTGGACCGACCAGGTGGCCAAGACGCCCTTGCCGCGCAGTTCGACGTTGGAGGCGCGGTACCAGATGCCGTCGGCGGCGCGCTCCTGGTACAGGTCGATGGCCTCGCCCGACGAGTTGCGGATGGTGGCCATCTGGCGCGGGTTGTCGAAATCGACCGACAGCCGCTCGCCGTTGTCGCACAGATAGACGGTGTGGACGACGCGGTTCAGGGTGCGGTCCTGGACCTCGGCGCCGGTGCGCTGGCGGGCGGTCTGGGCGTCGATGGCGCGTTCCTTGACCTCGTCGCCGGTGCTGGGCGCCTTGTCGGGATCGGGTCCGCAGGCGGCCAGAAGCGCCAGGGCGGCGACAAGGGCGGGGGCGGCCAGGCCGCGGTGGACGAGGGACGACGGCGGAACCGGCTTGAACAAGACGCTTATCCTCACAACGGCGCCGCTTGGCGCGCCGGTCTAACGTGCGCCGCTCGCGGCCGTTCCCCTCCGTTGACGGAAGAAGGATTTGAGCAGGCCGGACGACTCGTCCGCCAGAAGACCCCAGTCCGTCGCCGGGCGCCAGTGGCAGGTGGGCTGTTCGAACAGGCGAGGGCCGTGGATCACCGCCCCGCCCTTGGGATCGTCGGCGGCCCAGACGACGCGGCCGATTCGGGCGTGGCTGATGGCGCCGGCGCACATGGCGCAGGGCTCCAGCGTCACATACAGGGTCAGGCCGGTCAGACGGTAGTTTTCCAGCGCCGTCGCCGCGCGTCGCATCGCGACGACCTCGGCATGGGCGGTGGGGTCGTGTAACGCGATTGGACCATTGGCGCCGGTCGAAATTACCTCACCTGAGGCAGGATCGACAAGAATTGCGCCCACGGGCACCTCTCCTGCGTCCGCCGCCGCTTGCGCTTGGTCCAGCGCCATGCGCATGAACCGCTCATCATGGTCCGCCATACAGACGACAACGACAAGAAGCCCCGCGCCCGTCAAGACGAACGGTCGCCCCGGCCCTTTAAATCCTCCGGTCCTCGCAAGAGCGGCGACGGGACGAAATCATTCGGCGACAAGCCGCGCAGCCCTCGCGAAGACGGCCCCAAGCGGTTCGGCGACAAGCCTGACCGGGCCGGGACGGGCGACCGGCCCCGCAGCGGGGGCGCCGGCAAGGACGGAAAACCGTCATCCAATTCGGCCAAGACCGACACGCCTCTGCGTGCCGAGCGAATCGCCAAGACCATGGCGCGCGCCGGCATCGCCTCGCGCCGCGAGGTCGAACGGCTGATCGGCCTGGGCAAGGTGGCGGTCAACGGCCGCATCCTGGACACGCCCGCGACCCTGGTGACGCGCGACGACGTGATCACCGTGGACGGCAAGCCCATGGGCTCGACCCAGGCGACGCGCGTCTGGCGCTATCACAAGCCTGCCGGCCTGCTGACCAGCCACAGGGATCCGACCGGACGCCCGACGGTGTTCGACGCCCTGCCGGCCGGTCTGCCGCGCGTGATCTCGATCGGGCGGCTGGATCTGTCGACCGAAGGCCTGCTGCTGTTGACCAACGACGGCGAGCTGAGCCGGGCGATGGAGCTGCCCTCGGCCGGGCTGGTGCGTCAGTACCGGGCGCGGGCGCGGGGCAAGATCACGCAAGAACAACTGGACGAGCTGAAGAACGGCGCCGTCGTGGAGGGTATCTCCTACGGCCCCATGGTGGCGACGCTGGACAAGGCCAAGGAGTCCAAATCCGAGGACGGCCGCGTCCCGAGCAACCTGTGGATCTCGGTGTCGATCACCGAGGGCAAGAACCGCGAAGTCCGCAAGGTGCTGGAGTCCGTCGGCCTGACGGTCAACCGCCTGATCCGCCTGGCCTATGGCCCGTTCCGTCTGGACGTCCTGCCTGTCGGGTCGGTCGAAGAGATCGGGCCGCGCGTGATCCGCGAGTTGCTGGCCGACTACATCCGGCCCGAGAACCTGCCGACCGGCAATACGGTCGAGACGCCTGCGCCCATCCCCGGTCGTCGCGTGTCCACGCCGATTCTCAAGGGCGCCTCGGGCTCGGCCATGTCCGACCCGTCGCGCAAGCCCAGCCGCGTCCGAGCCGCCGAAACGGCCCAGGCCGACGCGGTCGAGCGCCGCGAGCGCCCGCCGAAGAAGGAAGGCTGGGCCAAGGCTGCGCCCAAGACCGCCCATCCGAAGAAGACCTTCAAGCCGCGTGAAGGCGCGCCGACCGACGGCGAACGCCCGGCCCGCACCTACAAGCCGCGCGAGGACGGCGACCGTCCCGCTCGCGCCTACACGCCGCGCGAGGGGGCTCCGGCCCGTAGCAGCGACGGACCCAAGCGCGAGTACAAGCCGCGCACGGCGGGCGCAGACGCGGGCAAGCGGGAGTTCAAGCCGCGCGGCTTCGGCGCGAGCGGCAGCAGTCGTGAGACCCGGCCGCCACGGACCGGCGGCGGCAAGCCGGCTGGCCCGTCCGGCACCAGCGGCCGTGCGCCGGGGGGCAAGCCCCGTACGCCCCGGAGCTGAGGCTTGCGGATCGTTGCGGGAAGCCTGAAGGGCCGGGCCATCGTCGCGCCGGAGGGGCAGGGCACGCGCCCGACCTCGGACCGGGCGCGGCAGGCCGTGTTCAACGTCCTGGAACACGCCGCCTGGGCCGAGAGCCTGAACGGCGCGCGAGTCATCGACCTGTACGCCGGATCGGGCGCTCTGGGGTTCGAGGCGATCAGTCGGGGGGCGGGCTTCTGCCTGTTCGTCGAGACCGATGACGGGGCCAGAGGCGCGATCCGGGAGAACGCCGACGCCTATGGGGTGATGGGGCGCACGCGGGTCCATCGGCGCAGCGCGACGGACCTGGGCGTCCGGCCCGGATCGGACGGCGAGGCCTTCGACATCGCCTTCCTGGACCCGCCCTATGGCAGGGGGCTGGGGGAGCAGACCTTGGTTCGGTTGATCGAGGGCAACTGGCTGAAGCCGGGCGCCGTCGTGGTGTTCGAGCGCGGCTCGGGCGAGCCGGACATCGACACGCCCGGCTATGAACGGCTGGACGCGCGGGATTACGGCGCGGCGCGGGTTCTGTTCCTCAGGGTCGCCTAATCCGGACCTAGGGGGCGTCCATTTCCAGCGCTTCCAGCGCCGCCCGATGCGCCGCCATCCGACGGCGGCAGCGGCGGGCGTGACGCAGGTAGTAGCCGATGCAGATCACCAGGAAGCCGAACATTCCGGCGATGAATGCCCCGGCGGGTCCCCGCGCGGGATCGACCGTCGTCTGGATGACCAGCAGGAAGATCATGGCCGCCACGCTGATGGCGACGCCGGACAGGGCCCAGCGGTAGCCGGTGCGAGCCTGGCCCAGGGCGAAGCGAAGCCCGGCCTGGGGCGTCTCGGTCAATAGGCCGGGATGATCGCGTCGCGCCCAGACAGTCAGGCCCAGGGCCACGAGGACGAAGACCAGGCCGGCCGCGAGCGGGGCCAGGGGAATGCCGCGATACGCGCCCCAGCCCACGACCCCCAGCACGACGACCCCGCCGCCCATCTCCAGCCAGAAATTAAGCCGCGCCAGCCGGTCGCGGCGGCGCAGCGACCGGATGAAGCCGGCGTCCAGCCGGGGCTCGGGGTCGGGGGTCTCGGTCCAGGCCTGGGTCAGGTCGGTCCAGTCGTCATCAGGGCGGGTCATGGGCGGACCTCTTGGGACGGTGTGGGGTTCAGCGCCTCGCGCAGCGCCGCCTTGGCGCGGGTCAGGCGGATGGAGACGGCGTTTGGGTTCATCCCCAGCATGTCGGCGATCTCGGCCGGGGCGAAGCCTTCCAGGGTCAGAAGCGCCGGCTGGCGCAGCGACAGGGGCAGGGCGCGCACCGCCTGGCCCAGCCGGTCGTGCAGATCCCGCGTCTCGGCCGCCTCGTGCGGGGTGGGGGCGTCCGAAGGGGCGGCCTCGTCTAGCGGCTGGCGGCGCGGCTCGGCCGCCTCGCGCGCCACATGGGTGACGGCGCGGTTGTGGGCCACGCGGGCGATGAAATGGCGCAAGGGCGCCTCGCCCCGGTGCTTGGGCAGGGCGCGCCAGACGGCCAGCAATATGTCCTGCTCCAGCTCGCGCCGCCGCTCGCGATCCGCCTCATAGGCCGAGGCGATGCGGCGCAGCATGCCGCCGTGCTCGGCCAGCAGGGCCTCGAAGGTCTGGTCGCGTCCCAAGCGCGGCGGTCTCCGTGAAAAAATCGTCGGTCGGGATGAAAGACTCAGGAACCTGCCGAGACTTTCAGGTCAGGCGTCGAAAAACAAAGGAGTTCGCCATGACGATCGAGACGGGGACGGTAGAGACGCCGAAAAAGGGCGTGCTGACGCGCGGCAAGGGGTTCCTGAAGGCGCTGGCCCTGCTGCTGCTGGTCGGGGCGATCTGCGCCTGGATCGGCCTGGGGATCGGCCTCTATCTGGACGTGGATCGCGGCGCGCGCATCACCCTGGTCCTCGTCGCGGCGGTGACGACCGAGGCCCTGTTCTGGACCACGGCGGCCCTGCTGGGGGTGTCGGTGGTCGAGGCGCGCAAGCGGATCTGGCGCAAGATTACGGGACGGGGCCGCGACTGATCGTCGAAGCCGACGGAGGGGGGCCAGCTTCGGGCGCCGGCCGCGCGGCAAGCCCCCTCCACCACCGCGCAAGAGGCGCGGCGGTCCCCCTCCCCCAAGGGGGGAGGAATGCGAACGGTGATGACGACCGAGATCCTCCCCCCTTGGGGGAGGTGGCGCGGCGCAAAGCGCCGCGACGGAGGGGGCCCGGCTAGGCCTTGAGCCGCAACCCGATCCCCTCCAACACCCCGGCCATGTCCGCCAGCACATCCCGCGCCGGTATCCGCAGCACGGCGACGCCCCTCTGGGTCAGCCAGTCGGTGCGGCGGGCGTCATGCCGCGCCTGATCGGGCGTGTCATGGCTGGACCCGTCGATTTCCACCGCCAGCCGGGCCGCGTCGCAGTAGAAGTCGAGGATATAGGGCCCGATCGGATGCTGACGCCGGAACCGCGCGCCGCACAGCCCGCGTTTGCGCAGCGCCTGCCACAACAGGACTTCGGGCAGGGTCAGGCTGCGGCGGAGTTCACGCGCGCGATCCAGGGTTTTGCGTGATGCATCCATGGCGGGAATGTGCGCCGAGACCCGGTGCGCGGCAAGCCCCCTCCACCACCGCGCGAAGAGGCGCGGCGGTCCCCCTCCCCCAAGGGGGGAGGAATGCGAACGGCGATGACCGAAATCCTCCCCCCTTGGGGGAGGTGGATCGCCGGCGAAGCCGGCGAGACGGAGGGGGCGAGGTCAGTCGCGCGTGCGGCGCAGTCTCCCGGCCAGCTGTTCCGCCGCCGCCGTCACCTCGGCCCAGGTGACCTCGAGCCCGGCGTCGTCGCCGAAATAGGGATCGGTCACGGCCTGGCCCTCGCGGCCGGGCACGTGGTCGAGCAGCAGGCTGAGTACGGCGACCGCATCGGCGGGTTGGATCCGGCGCAGATTGGCCAGGTTGTCGTGGTCCAGGGCGATGACGTGGGTGAAGCGGCGGAAGTCCGCCGGCGTCACCTGCCGGCCCTGATAGCCGGAAATATCAATCCCATGTTTGCGCGCCACGGCCTGGGCGCGCGGATCGGGCGGATGGCCGACATGCCAGTTCCCCGTGCCGGCGGACTCGACGATCAGGTCGAGCCGCAGACGCTGGGCCTCGGCGCGGAGGGCGGCCTCGGCGAGGGGAGAGCGACAGATGTTGCCGAGGCAGACGAAGAGGATGGAGGGCATGGGGTGATCTTAGCGGATGAAGCCGTGTCGGGTTAGGGCGATGTCTCTCCACGCGTCATCCTCGCCCTTGTGGCGAGGATCCATACGCCCGGTGTGTCCGCAGGGTGCGCCGGCGTTGAGACCGGGAGTATGGATCCTCGGGACAAGCCCGAGGATGACGGTTTAGGGAACGGTGGTGGGGCGCCGGGGGGGGGGGGGCTCACCGCCGCCCGAACAGCTTCTCCAGATCGTGCAGCTTCAGCTCCACATAGGTCGGCCGCCCGTGGTTGCACTGGCCCGAATGGGGGGTGGCCTCCATCTGGCGGAGCAGGGCGTTCATTTCCGGGGCGGTGAGGATGCGGCCGGAGCGGACGCTGCCGTGGCAGGCCATGGTGCCGCAGACTTCGGCCATCCGCTCCTTCAGCGACAGGGCGGCGCCGTGTTCGGCTAAATCGTCGGCGATGTCGCGGATCAGGCCCTGGACGTCGGTGTCACCCAGCATGGCCGGGGTCTCGCGCACCAGGACGGCGCCGGCGCCGAAGGCCTCGACGATCAGGCCCATCTCGGCCAGTTCGTCGGCGCGCGAGGCGACGCGTTCGGCCTCGGCCGGGTCCAGATCGACCACCTCGGGCGTCAGCAGGGCCTGGCGGGTCACGGACCCCTCGGCCATCTGGGCCTTCATCCGCTCATAGACCAGTCGCTCGTGGGCGGCGTGCTGATCGACGATGACCAGGCCGTCGCGGGTCTGGGCGACGATATAGTTGGCGTGCAATTGGCCCCGGGCGGCGCCCAGGGGGTAGTCGAGCGGGTCGATGGGGGCGTGAGGGGTGAATCGAGGGTCGTGAGGGGCGGGGTCGGCGGGCGCTTGCTGGGGCCAGGCGGGGCCGTCCCAGCTGGGTTCGACGCGGGCGCTGCGTTCGTTGAGGCCGGGCAGGACTTGCGCGGCGGCGGCGGGCTGGGACCAGCCGGTCCAGCCGCTGAAGCCCTGGGCCGACGGAGAGCTGGGGCTGTAGGCGGGGCCCGTGGAGACGCCGGTGTGGGGCTGAAACCCGGCCATGGCGTCGGCGGCGACAGTGGTGGAGGCGCGGTGGCCGGCGGCGTGGAGGGCGTGGCGCAGGGCGCCGACGATCAGGCCGCGCACCAGGGCGGGGTCGCGGAACCGGACCTCGGCCTTGGCGGGGTGGACGTTGACGTCCACGTACAGCGGGTCGATGTCCAGGAACAGGACGGCGGCCGGGTGCCGGTCCCTGGCCAGAAAGTCGGCATAGGCGCCGCGCAGGGCCCCTTGCAGCAGCCGGTCCTTCACCGGGCGGCCGTTGACGAACAGATACTGATGCGCCGCATTGCCGCGCGAATAGGTGGGCAGGCCCGCATAGCCCGACAGGCGCACCCCGTCCCGCTCCTGATCGATCAGCAGGGCGTTGGCCTCGAAGTCGCGACCCAGCAGGGCCGAGAGCCTCTTCAGCCGGCCCTCGTCGCCGGGGTGTTCGGCGGGCAGGCGCAAGGCGACCTTGCCGTCCAGCGACAGGGTGAAGGCGACGGCCTCGTGCGCCATGGCCTGGCGTTTGATCTCTTCCGAAATGGCCATGGCCTCGGCCCGTTCGGACTTCATGAACTTGAGCCGGGCGGGGGTGGCGTAGAAGAGGTCGCGTACCTCGACCCGCGCGCCGTGCGGGCCGGGGAAGGGGGCGGGGGCCAGGGGACGGGTCGCGCCGCCCTCGACCTGGATGACCCAGGCCTCGGCCTCGTCACGCGACCGGGTGGTGATCGACAGGCGGGCGACCGAGCCGATGGAGGGCAGGGCCTCGCCCCGGAAGCCCAGGGTGTGGATGCGCAACAGGTCCACGTCGCCGGCGTCGTCGGGCTCCAGCTTGGAGGTGGCGTGGCGTTCGATGGCCAGGGGCAGTTCGGCTTTCGGGATGCCCTTGCCGTCGTCGGCGATCAGGATGCGCGACAGGCCGCCGCCGTCGGCCTGGATCTCGATATTGCGGCCTCCGGCGTCCAGGGCGTTCTCGACCAGTTCCTTGATGGCGCTGGCCGGCCGCTCGACCACCTCGCCGGCGGCGATGCGGTTGACGGTTTCGGGGGAGAGGCGGCGGATGGGCATCAGACCCGGCAAGATAGGGGGCTGAAGGGATTCGCGCCACGGCGGTTGAGACTTGCAGGCGAGGCGGGGCGTCTCGCGCCAGGTCTCGCGCCCGGTGTCGCGTCTGAGAACCGTTATCAATTAAAGGTTTGGGGCGTTTTGTCCATGCGCCGGACATGGACAAGCGCCGGAACCCGGCGCAAAGAACGGGAGAAGATCGCCATAAGCGAAAGAACCACTAGCTTGTTCGACTATAAAGCCGCCTTTGAAAACTCGGTGGAACAGGTGCGCGGCGAAGGGCGATATCGCGTCTTCGCCGACCTGAAACGCGTGCGCGGCCAGTTTCCGCAGGCGGTGCGTCGCCGCGAGGACGGGTCCGAACAGGACGTCGTGATCTGGTGCTCCAACGACTACCTCGGCATGGGCCAGCACGCGGACGTGCTGAAGGCCATGCAGGACGAGATAGAGGCGGTGGGCGCCGGGGCCGGCGGCACGCGCAATATCTCGGGGACGACGCGGTCGGCGGTCGATCTGGAAGCCGAGTTGGCGGACTGGCACCAGAAGGAGGCGGCGCTGCTGTTCACCTCGGGCTATGTCGGCAACGAGGCGACGCTTTCGACCCTGCAAAAGATCCTGCCCGGCCTGATCACCTTTTCCGACGCGCTGAACCACGCCTCGATGATCGCCGGCATCAGGCACGGCGGCGGCGAGCGTCATATCTTCAAGCATAACGACCTGGCCCATCTGGAGGCCCTGCTGGCCGCCGCCCCGGCCGGGGCGCCCAAGCTGGTGGCCTTCGAGAGCGTCTATTCGATGGACGGCGACATCGCCGACCTGGCCGGGACGGTCGCCCTGGCCAAGAAATATGGCGCCCTGACCTATCTGGACGAGGTCCATGCGGTCGGCCTGTATGGCGAAACCGGCGCCGGCGTGGCCGAGCGTGACGGCGTGCTGGACCAGATCGACATCATCGAATGCACCCTGGGCAAGGCCATCGGGGTCATGGGCGGCTATATCGCCGCCGACGCCGTGATCATCGACGCGGTGCGCAGCTGGGCCTCGGGCTTCATCTTCACCACCAGCCTGCCGCCGGCCCTGACGGCGGGGGCCCTGGCCTCGGTGCGGCATCTGAAGACCCATCCCGAGCTGCGGGTGCAGCATCAGGAACGCGCGGCGACCCTGAAGGCGCGGTTCGCCGCCGCCGGGATCCCCGTCATGGACTCAGAGAGCCATATCGTGCCCGTGCATGTCGGCAATCCCATCCACTGCAAGATGATCTCGGACATGCTGCTGGACGAGTACGGCGTCTATGTTCAGCCGATCAACTATCCGACCGTGCCCAAGGGGACCGAGCGGCTGCGCTTCACCCCTTCGCCGAACCATACCGATGAGATGATGGATCATCTGGTCCTGGCGATGGACCGGCTGTTCGCCCACTGCAATGTGGCGCGGCGGTCGGTGGCGGCCTGATCGTTTCGTGAAGACCCGCATTGGGCTATGATGGCGGCATGAACGTCCATCATCCTGCGCCGGACACGCCGCCCGAGGAGGTCGACCTTTTCGAGATGGCGAACCTGTATCCGCGACATACGGGCCTGCCGATGACCGTCTGGGTCAGCCCCAAAGGCCACGCCCGACATGACGCCCGGGTCAAGGTCTGCCGGGCGCACGGTGACCGTATGGACGTGGACGATATCGCGACCGTCAGCGTGCGGCCCGAGCCGGAACTGATCCACGGGCCTTTGCCCACTGCCGATCTGAAGGCGGTGCAGGCGTGGATTCGGCTGAACAGCGACGCCCTGATTGGATACTGGAACGGCGAGCTCGACACCGTCGATCTGTCGCGGGCGCTGAAGACGCTCTGATCATGGGCGACGGCGGCGAGATCATTGTCGAGTTCGTGCGCAACGGACCCTATATCAAATGCTCGGCCATCCATGTGGCGACCGGGCGCGAGGTCAGCGCCATGGGGCCGGTGAACGAGCCCAAGGCGGTGGAGCGGGTGGCGATCGCGAAGCTGAAGCGGGCGTTGGGGCGTTGAATTCTTTTTCCTTCTCCCGTGGGGAGAAGGTGGCCCGAAGGGCCGGATGAGGGACCCGCCGGTGGGCCAACTCGCACCACCTTACCCTCACCCTTTGGCTGCTTCGCGCCGCCCTTCGGGTCGCGCAAGACTGGTCGCTACGCTCTCAGGCGCTCAAGCCCTCTCCCGGCGGGAGAGGGAAGCTAAGACACAAGATATTGTGGTTCGGTCCGGTGCGGACTAGATAGGCGGCCTTCTCAGACGCGGGGATTCCGACGTGACCGCCTTCACCCATGACGCCTATTTCACCAAGACCCTGGCCGACGCCGATCCGGACGTCTTCAAGGCCATTCAGGGCGAGATGGGGCGTCAGAAGGAGCAGATCGAGCTGATCGCCTCCGAGAACATCGTCTCCCAGGCGGTGCTGGACGCGCAGGGCTCGGTCCTGACGAACAAATACGCCGAGGGTTATCCCGGTCGTCGCTATTATGGCGGCTGCGAATTCGTCGATGTGACCGAGGATCTGGCGCGCGAACGGGCCAAGAAACTGTTCGGCGCGGCCTTCGCCAATGTGCAGCCCCACTCGGGCGCGCAGGCCAACCAGGCGGTCTTCTTCACCCTGCTGCAACCGGGCGACACCTTCCTGGGCATGGACCTGGCCTGCGGCGGGCATTTGACGCACGGGTCGCCGGCGAACCAGTCGGGCAAGTGGTTCCGGCCCGTTACCTACAAGGTCACCGAAGACACCCATCTGATCGACTATGACCACGTGGCGGAGATGGCGCAGAAGGAGAAGCCGAAGCTGATCCTGGCGGGCGCCTCGGCCTATAGCCGTCACATCGACTTCAAGCGGTTCCGCGAGATCGCCGACAGCGTCGGCGCCTATCTGATGGTGGACATGGCCCACTATGCCGGCCTGGTCGCCGGGGGCGCCTATCCCGATCCGATCCCGCACGCACATGTCGTGACCACGACGACGCACAAGACCCTGCGCGGACCGCGCGGCGGCATGATCCTGTCCAACGACGCGGACCTGGGCAAGAAGATCAACTCGGCCGTCTTCCCCGGACTGCAGGGCGGGCCGCTGGAGCATGTGATCGCGGCCAAAGCCGTGGCCTTCGGCGAGGCGCTGCAGCCCGAGTTCAAACTGTACGCCCAGCAAGTGGTCAAGAACGCCCAGGCCCTGGCCGGCGTCCTGGTCGAGCGCGGCCTGGCCATCGTCTCGGGCGGCACCGACAGCCACCTGGCCCTGGTCGATCTGCGGCCCAAGGGCGTGACCGGCAAGGCGACCGAGCACGAGCTCGAAAAGGCGCTGATGACCTGCAACAAGAACGGCGTGCCGTTCGACACCGCCCCCTTCACCGTCACCTCGGGCGTTCGCCTGGGCACCCCGGCGGGCACGACGCGCGGATTCGGCGAGGACGAGTTCAAGCAGATCGGCCACTGGATCGCCGACGTCGTCTCGTCGATGAACGGCGGCGACGAAGCCGATCCGGCCGTGGTCGCGGGCGTGGCGGCCCAGGTGCGGGAGCTGACGAACCGCTTCCCCATCTACGGATGACCTGACCGATGAAGTGCCCCTTCTGCGGTCATCAGGACACCCAGGTTAAGGACAGCCGGCCGTCGGACGACGGCTCGGCGATCCGACGGCGGCGGTCCTGCCCCAACTGCAATGGGCGTTTCACCACCTTCGAGCGGGTGCAGTTGCGTGAGCTGGTCATCCTGAAGCGCAACGGGCGGCGCACGCCGTTTGAGCGGGACAAGCTGGAACGGTCGCTGGGTGTGGCCCTGCGCAAACGCCCGGTCCAGCCCGAACAGATCGAGCAGATGGTCAACCGGATCGTGCGTCAGCTGGAGAGCCTGGGCGAGACCGAGGTGCCGTCGAGCACGGTCGGGGACTTCATCATGAAGGCGCTGAAGGGCGTGGATGAGGTGGCCTATGTCCGCTACGCCTCGGTCTACAAGGACTTCCGCGCGACCGGCGATTTCGCCAAATTTTTAGGCGACGAAGGCTTCGACGAGCCCTCCGGCAAGGCCTGATGCGCGTCACCCTGAAGCTGGCGACGTCGCTGGACGGGCGGATCGCCACGGCCGAGGGCGAGAGCCGATGGATCACCGGCGAGGCGGCGCGGCTGGAAGGCCATCGGCTGCGCGCCGGACATGACGCCATACTGGTGGGCGTCGAGACGGTGCTGAAGGATGATCCCGAACTGACGGCGCGCCTGCCGGGGCGCAGCGTGGACCAGCCGCTGCGGGTGGTGCTGGACAGCCGGCTGAGGACGCCGACGACGGCGAAACTGGCGGGCGAGAACACGCTGATCCTGACGGCGGTTGAAGCGCGTGCGGTCGGCTCGGCTCAGGTGCGACAGGTCGAGGCCGAGGACGGGCGTCCGGCGATCCCGGCGGTGCTGAAGGCGCTGAAGGCGGCGGGGGTCGAGTCGGTGCTGATCGAGGGCGGGGGGCAGGTGGCGGCCGCCTTCCTGAGGGCGGGGGCGGTGGACCGGCTGGAGTGGTTCCGGGCGCCGATCCTGCTGGGCGGGGAGGGGCGGCCCTGTGTGGCGGCCCTGGCTCTTGCAAAGCTGGCGGAGGCCCCCAAGTTTTGTCGCCTGGGCGTCGAGCCCGTCGGAGACGACCTGTGGGAACGTTACGCGCGTTTCTGACGCCGTCGTTTCTGTTGATTTCAGACTGTGTTTTCGGGTCCGGAAGGGGCCAGCGCCGAAATGTTCACCGGAATCGTCACCGACATCGGGCGCGTTCGCGACGTCCGCGAGACCGAGCGGGATCGCCGCTATGAGATCCAGACCGCCTGGGACGTCGCCGGGATCGACCTGGGCGCCTCGATCAGCCACGCGGGCTGCTGCCTTACGGTGACGGAGAAGGGGCCGGATTGGTTCGCGGTCGAAGTGTCGAACGAGACCCTGTCCAAGACCACCCTGGGCGCCTGGAAGGCCGGCGACGGGATCAATCTGGAGCGGGCGGCCAAGCTGGGCGACGAGATGGGCGGCCATGTGGTGTCGGGCCATGTCGACGGCCTGGGCCGGGTCGTGTCGATCACGCCGGAGGGAGGGTCGCACCGGGTCGAGGTCGAGGCGCCGGCGCCCCTGCACCGCTATATCGCCGCCAAGGGCTCGATCACTGTCGATGGGGTGTCCCTGACGGTGAACAGCGTCGAGGGGCGGGTGTTTTCGTTGAATATCATCCCGCATACGTGGGATGTGACGACCCTGGGCCGCCTGAAGGTCGGCGATCCGGTCAATCTCGAGATCGACATGCTGGCGCGATACCTCGCGCGGTGGCAGGAGACGGCGTGATGCAGCTTGCAGCCAGTAATATGAACGACAGCCCGATCAGTCCCATCGAGGACATCCTGGAGGACGCCCGCAACGGCCGCCCCTACATCCTGGTGGACGCCGAGGATCGCGAGAACGAGGGGGACATCATCATCCCCGCCCAGTTCGCCACTCCTGAACAGATCAACTTCATGATCCGCCAGGCGCGCGGCCTGGTCTGTTTGGCCATTACCGCCGAGCGCGCGAACCAGCTGCGCCTGCCGCCGATGGCGGCGGACAATCGTGAGAGCATGAAGACCGCCTTCACCGTCTCGATCGAGGCCAAGGACGGCGTGACCACCGGCATTTCCGCCGCTGACCGGTCGCGCACCATCCATGTGGCGACGGACGCGTCGAAGGGCATGGACGACATCGTCTCGCCCGGCCACATCTTCCCCCTGGTGGCGCGCGACGGCGGGGTGCTGGTCCGCGCCGGCCATACCGAGGCGGCGGTGGACATCAGCCGCATGGCGGGCCTGACGCCGGCCGGGGTGATCTGCGAGATCATCAAAGACGACGGCGAGATGGCGCGGATGCCCGATCTGGTCGCCTTCGCCCAGCTGCACGGACTGAAGATCGGCACCATCGCCGACCTGATCGCCTATCGCCGCCGGACCGAGCGGTTCGTCGAGCGGGTCATGGATACGCCGTTCGAGAGCGTCCACGGCGGGCCGTTCCGCCTGATGCTGTATCGGAACACCATCGAGGGCGCGGAACACGTCGCCCTGGTCCACGGCAAGATCGATCCGTCCAAGCCGACCCTGGTGCGGATGCATCAGGTGGATTTCGCCTGCGACCTGTTGGGCCATGTCGAGACGCGCCAGGACTATGTGCCCAAGGCGCTGAAACAGATCACCGACCATGACGGTCCGGGCGTGGTCGTCTTCCTGCGCGATCCGTCGCTGAACTCGCTGGCGGAGCGGCTGGCGGGCGTGGACAAGCCGGCGGCGGTGGACCGGTCGCTGCGGGCCTATGGCGTCGGGGCGCAGATCCTGCTGGACCTGGGCGTCAAGGACATGATCGTGATGAGTTCGACGCGACCCGAACCGACGGCGCTGGAGGGCTATGGCCTGCGCATCGTCGGCTGGCGCGACATGGATGGAGAAGACAAGGCGTGACCGAGGCCCCCCGTATTCTGATCGTCGAGGCGCGCTTCTACGACGAGCTGGCCGACGCCCTGCTGGAGGGCGCCAAGGAGACGTTGAAGGCGCGCGGCGCCGAGTTCGACGTCGTCACCGTGCCCGGCGCCCTGGAGATCCCGGCCGTCATCGCCATGGCCGAGGAGGCCGGGCGGTTCCCGACCGCGCCCCGTTATGACGGCTATGTCGCCCTGGGCTGCGTGATCCGCGGCGAGACCTATCATTTCGAGATCGTCTCGGATCAGTCGGCGGCCGGTATTATGGCCCTGGGCGTCAAGGGTTTCATTATCGGCAACGGCATCCTGACGACCGAGGACGAGGACCAGGCCTGGGCGCGTGCGCGGCTTTCCGAAGGGGATAAGGGCGGTGGAGCGGCGAAAGCCTGCCTCGAGCTCATTGCATTGAAGAAGCGGTTGCGGCTAGGCCTCGGGGCATGACTGAACCGAACAGCGTCAAAGCCGTCCTCGAGCAACTGGCCGAGGCCGAGAAGCAGCGGGCCGAGCCCCATCTGAGCTCCAAACAGCGCCGGGCGCGCACCGTGTCGCGCCTGGCGGCCGTCCAGGCCCTGTATCAGATGGAGCTTGCGGGCGAGGGCGTGGAGACGGTGATCACCGAATTCTCCAACTTCCGCTTCGACACCGATATCGAGGGCGAGGCCCTGGCCGAGGCGGACGAGGCCTATTTCGCCGACATCGTGCGCGGCGTGATCGAGAGCCAGCGCGACATCGACGCCGCCGTCAAGGCGCGTCTGGCGTCCAACTGGAAGCTGGAGCGGATCGACGCCACCCTGCGCGCCCTGCTGCGCTGCGGGGCCTGGGAGCTGATCAAGCACCCGGAGACGCCGCGCGAAGTGGTGATCGACGAATATGTCGAACTGGCCAAGGCCTTCTTCGACGATGCCGAGGCGCGTTTCGTCAATGCGGCGCTGGACGGGGTGTCCAGAGACACGCGCAAATAATGCCGGCGCTCGACGTCGCGGGCGAGTTCGAGACGATCGAGAGGCTGCTGCGGCCCCTGGCCCATCCCGAATGGGGCAGGGGACTGGCCGATGATGTGGCGGTGCTGCCGTCGCGGGCCGGCTATGACCTGGTCCTGACCAAGGACGCCATCGTCGAGGGGGTGCATTTCCTGCCCGACGATCCGCTGGAGACCGTGGCGAAGAAGCTGCTGCGGGTGAACCTTTCGGATTTGGCGGCCAAGGGGGCCGAGCCCTTCGGCTATCTGATGGCCTGCTGCTGGTCCGAGCGGTGCGGCTGGCCTGAGCGCGAGGCCTTTGCGGCGGGGCTGGCCGAGGACCAGGCGCGGTTCGGCGTCTTCCTGATCGGCGGTGATACGGTGAAGACGCCGGGGCCGGCGGTCTTTTCCCTGACCGCCCTGGGCTGGGTTCCCGAGGGCGAGACGGTGTCGCGGGGCGGGGCCCAGGTCGGGGATCTGGTGTTCGTCACCGGGACCATCGGCGACGGATTGCTGGGTCTGCGGGCGGCGCGGGGCGAACTGTCGCTGGAGCCGGAGCGTCTGGAGGCCCTGATCACCCATTATCGCACGCCGGCGCCCCAGCTGGATTTCGCCAAGGTGGTGCGCGAGCTGGCGACGGCGGCGGCCGATGTGTCCGACGGATTGGCGGCCGATGTCGCCCATATCGCCAAGGCCAGCGGGCGGGGGGTCGAGCTGAACCTGGCGGTGCTGCCCTTGTCCGCCGCCGCGCAGTCCTGGCTCGACAACCGGGTCGATGAGCAGGCGGCCCTGTCGATCCTGGCGGCCGGCGGCGACGACTATCAGATCGTGTTTACGGCCCATCCCCGCCATGAGGAGACGCTGCGGCGCGAGGCCGAACGCCGTTTCACACGCCTGACGAAGATCGGAGCCGTGACCGATGGCGCGGGCGTGACCGTTCGCTACGCGGGTCGGGTTGTCCCCATGAAACAGGGCGGCTGGACCCACGACTGAGGCGGAAACAGAATCCTAACCGTGCACCGTTAAGCTGGCGGCCATGGATCGTAGAACCCTGATCACCGCCGCAAGCGCCGCACTGGCAGGGGCCGTCGCGACGGCGGCCGCGACACCCGCCGGCGCCTCGTCCAGCAAGACGCCTGCCGAGGCGCCGGCGCTGAGTCTGCCGGGACTGGGGCTGCCCGTCATCGCGGACGGCCGGGTTCGCAACTATGTCTTCGTGTCGCTGAAGCTGCATATCGGCGGGGGCAAGACGCTGGAGCAGATGCGGCTGAAGGAGGCCTTCTTCCGCGACGCCTTGGTCAAGGCCGCCCATCGCACGCCCTTCACCGTTCCAGGCGACTGGACCCGGCTGGACGAGGGGCGGCTGTCGGCGGCGCTGATGGCGGCGGCCAACGGCATTTCCGGGCGGGGCTCGGTCTCCCGGGTCGAAATCCTGAACCAGGCCCCCCGACGTCGGGCGGGCATGATCGCGGCGCGCTGAGCCGGCTGATCGATCACGGTTGCGTCAACGCGGTCCTCATGACACGCTGACCTTGCAAATCCCAAGGGACGCACTGACGCGTCCGCCGCGCTCGGGGGGACCGGAAGGCGGACAGAGGCGATAACGCCCGACCGCGCCAAGGCCCGTGCGCCTGTTGCAAGGGCATGGAAACGCCAATGACGATCTATCTTACGCTGGTCTTCGCGGCCGGTGTTCTGGCGGTGCTGTACGGCGCCGTTCAGACCGCCGCGCTGATGAAGGCGAGCACCGGTAATGACAAGATGCGAGAGATCGCGGCCGCCATCCAGGAAGGCGCCTCGGCCTACCTGAAGCGGCAATATCTGACCATCGGCCTGGTCGGGATCGTGATCCTGATCGCCGCCTATCTGCTGATCGGCGTCTATGCGGCGGTCGGTTTCGTGATCGGGGCCGTCCTGTCGGGCGCGGCCGGTTACGCCGGCATGCTGATTTCGGTGCGGGCCAATGTGCGTACGGCGCAGGCGGCGTCCGAAAGCCTGTCCAAGGGGCTGAACCTGGCCTTCCGGTCGGGGGCCATCACCGGCATGTTCGTGGCGGGCGGGGCCCTGATCGGGGTGTCGGGCTATTATATCGTGCTGACGCACCATATGGGGCTGGATCCGGTCGGGCGTGAAGTGATCGACGGCCTTGTGGCCCTGGGCTTCGGGGCGTCGCTGATCTCGATCTTTGCGCGACTGGGCGGCGGCATCTTCACCAAGGGCGCTGATGTCGGCGGCGACATGGTGGGCAAGGTCGAGGCCGGGATTCCCGAAGACGATCCCCGGAACGCCGCGACCATCGCCGACAATGTGGGCGACAATGTCGGCGACTGCGCCGGGATGGCGGCCGACCTGTTCGAAACCTATGCGGTGACGACGGTGGCGACCATGGTGCTGGCCGCCATCTTCTTCCGCGGCCAGCCCTATGTGGACACGCTGATGGTGCTGCCGCTGGCGATCTGTGCGGTCTGTATCGTCACCTCGATCATCGGCAGCTTCTTCGTGCGGCTGGGCAAGAGCCAGAACATCATGGGCGCCCTGTATCAGGGGCTGATCGTGACCGGCGTCCTGTCCATCGGCGCGGTCTGGTGGGTGATCGACCAGATGGTGACGGGACCGATCGTGACCGGAAGCGGCCTGACGATCCAGCCGATGGCCCTGTTCTGGTCCGGCATGGTCGGGCTGGCGGTGACGGCGGCCATCGTGGTGGTGACGGAATACTATACGGGGTCGAACTTCCGGCCGGTGCAGTCGGTGGCCAACGCCTCGGTGTCGGGTCACGGGACCAATGTGATCCAGGGGCTGGCGGTGTCGCTGGAGGCAACGGCGCTTCCGGCCCTGACCATCATCGTCGGCATCGTGGCCAGCTTCCAGCTGGCGGGCCTGTTCGGCATCGCCATCGCCACCACCACCATGCTGGGCGTGGCGGGGATGATCGTGGCGCTGGACGCCTTCGGGCCGGTGACGGACAACGCCGGGGGGATCGCCGAAATGGCGGGCCTGCCCAGCGAGGTGCGGCATTCGACCGATGCGCTGGACGCGGTGGGCAATACGACCAAGGCCGTGACCAAGGGCTACGCCATCGGTTCGGCGGGCCTGGGGGCGCTTGTGCTGTTCGCGGCCTATACGTCGGACCTGCAGTATTTCTCTGCCAATCCGGCGGACTATCCCTTCTTCGCCGACATGGGGCCGATCGCCTTTGACCTGACCAACCCCTATGTGGTCGTGGGCCTGCTGTTCGGGGGGCTGTTGCCCTTCCTGTTCGGCGGCATGTCGATGATGGCGGTCGGGCGCGCGGCCGAGGCCGTGGTCGCCGAGGTGCGGCGTCAGTTCCGCGAGAACCCCGGCATCATGACCTATCAGGTCAAGCCGGAATACGGCCGGGCGGTCGACATCCTGACCAGGGCGGCGATTCGCGAGATGATCGTGCCGTCGCTGCTGCCGGTGCTGTCGCCCATCGTCCTGTTCGTCGCGGTGCTGGCGATTTCGGACAAGGCCAACGCCTTCGCCTCGCTCGGCGCCATGCTGATGGGGGTGATCGTCACCGGTCTGTTCGTGGCCATATCGATGACCTCGGGCGGCGGCGCCTGGGACAACGCCAAGAAGGTGATCGAGGAAGGCTTCACCGACAAGAACGGCGTGGTCCACGGCAAGGGCTCGGAGGCGCACAAGGCGGCCGTGACCGGCGATACGGTGGGCGATCCCTACAAGGACACCAGCGGCCCGGCGGTGAACCCGATGATCAAGATCACCAATATCGTCGCCCTGCTGCTGCTGGCGGTGCTGGCGAGCGGAAATATCGGCTAGCCGACACGAAGACGCCCCGGAGAGCGATCTCCGGGGCGTTTTTCTTTTCGCGATGCGTCGGGCCCTTAGTCGGGACGACGTTGGCCGGGGGTGTCGTCCTCGGTGCGCGGCAGCTGGCCGCGGCCGACGTTGCCCAGCAGCTGTTCCAGCACGGTCAGGGCGCGGCCGCGGGTCGGGGTTTCCTTGGTGTTCATGGCGATCTGCTCGCCGTCGGTCAGGCCGAGGGTGCGGACGCCGGCGACCTTGTCGCCGTTCGGTTCGAAGGTGACTTCGGTGATGGTGCGGCTGGAGATGACCGGGCGGTTGTAGGTGTATTTCTCGGTCGTCTGGCTGATGTAGTACCAGACCTGGTCCGGCTCGAAGGTCGAAGTCGTCGAGGGCGAACCGAGGCGGGCCAGGACGGTTTCCTTGGTGTCGGTCCCCGCCACGATGTCCTGGGGCTTGGCGTCGATGGCCTGGAAGCCGTTGGAACCGATCGTCGGGGCGCAGGCGGCGGACAGGCCGGCCAGGGAAACGGCGACGAAAAGCGGGACGAAACGAGACATGATCGGGCGCCTGCGAGAGAACAAGGTCTTTGACCTAGACGGACCTGCGTCCTAGTTCAACGGCGCGGCGGAAAAGGGGCCGTATAAAACCATGCTGAAAAACCTGTTCAAACCCCGGACCGGCGTCCGTATCGGCGACGCGCTTTACGCCCTGGCGGTGGAACAGGCGCGAAATGTCGGCTTTTACATCCGCCTGGGCGTGGCCGACCGGATCGATGCGCGGTTCGAGCTCTATACATTGCACGTGCTGTTGCTGGTGCTGCGATTGCGCGATGAGAACACCGAAGCCGGGCGGGACGCGGCCCAGGCCCTGTTCGACGTCTATGTGTCGGCCCTGGACCATGCGCTGCGCGAAGAAGGCGTCGGCGACGTCTCGGTCGGCAAGAAGATGCGCAAGCTGGGCGAGGCCCTGTACGGGCGGATGAACGCCTATGAGACGCCGCTGCGCGACGACGATGCGACGGCCCTGGCCGAGGCCCTGGCGCGCAATGTCTACGGAAAGACGGGGGCCGAGCCAGGCGCGGAACGGGCGGCCGATCTGGCGCGCTACGCCCTGGCCGCGCGAGCCGGTCTGGCGGCGCAGAAATTCAACGAAGTGCTGGCGAAGCCAGCCTGGACGGATGTTTGAGACGATGAGCGTAAGCCTTCCTTACAGCGAGACGGTGCGGGTCAACCAGATCGGCGCCGGGCTGAGCCGGCGGCTGGAGCCGGACGCGGACGCGCGCAAGCGAATCGCGCGCGCCCTGGATCTTCAGGGGCTGGAGGACTTCGTCGTCGAGATCGAGGTCAAGCCGACCCCGTCGACCAGCGAATGGACGATGAAGGGGCGGGTCTCGGCCCATGCGGTCCAGACCTGCGGGCTGACGCTGGAGCCGCTGCCGGTCGATGTGGACCGCCGATTCTCGATCCAGCTGGTCGAGGCCGCGCCGCAGCAGACCGACGAGATCGAGGTCACCTTGGACGAGGAGGACGCCGACCTGATCGAGGACGGAAAGATCGACCTGGGCCAGTACGCGGTCGAGCAGCTGGTGCTGTCGCTGGATCCGTTCCCGCGCAAGCCGAACGCGGAGTTCGTGCAACCGGAAGAGCCTGCCGAAATCTCGCCCTTCGCTGCGCTGAAGGCCCTGAAGCCCCAGGACGATCAAGCCTGAGGTTGACGTAAGGGCCGGGTGGTTGCATCCCCCGACTTCGGCGCTATCGTCGAGCGCCCTATATACAGCGTCGCGCGACAAGACGACGCGGCTATTCGAGGTCCATTTGCCAGCCCCAGTTACGATCTCGCTTGACGCCATGGGCGGCGATCACGGGCCATCCGTCGTCGTCCCCGGCATCCGCAGCTATGTCCGCACCCATGGCGGGGAGGGGGTTCGCTTCCTGCTGCACGGCGACGAGGTCCAGATTCGCGCCGAGCTGGCGCGTTGCGACCTGACGCCCGAAACGGTCGAAATCCGCCACACCGACAAGGTCGTGGCCATGGACGAGAAGCCTGCCCAGGCCATGCGCCGGGGCAAGGGCTCCAGCCTGTGGAACGCCGTCGAGGCGGTGAAGACGGGCGAGGCCGGCGGCGTCGTCTCGGCCGGCAACACCGGCGCCCTGATGGCGATCTCCAAACTTATTCTGCGCATGTCGGCGCCGGGGCTGGAGCGGCCGGCCATCGTCGCCAGCTGGCCGACCTTCAAAGGCCATACGGCGGTTCTGGATGTGGGCGCCAATATCGGCAGCGACGCCGAACAGCTGGTCGAGTTCGCCATCATGGGCGAGGCCTTCCAGTCTGCGGTGCGGGGCATCGCCCGCCCGACCATCGGTCTGCTGAACGTCGGCTCGGAAGACATGAAGGGCAACGAACAGGTCAAGGAGGCGCACGCCATTCTGCGCGACGGCCCGTTCGATCTGAATTATCACGGCTTCGTCGAGGGCGACGACATCGCCAAGGGCACGGTGGACGTGGTCGTGACCGACGGCTTCACCGGCAATATCGCCCTGAAGACGGCCGAGGGCACGGCGCGCTATATCTCGGCCCTGCTGCGCGAGGCCCTGACCTCGAACCTGCAGTCCAAGCTGGGCGCCGCCATCGCCATGCCGGCGCTGAAGAAGATGCGCGAGAAGATCGATCCCAGCACCATCAACGGCGGCCCGCTGCTGGGGCTGAACGGGATTGTGGTGAAGAGCCACGGTGGCGCCGACGCCAAGGGATTCGGCAATGCGATCCGTATCGCGGTCGATCTGGCGCGTAGCGACTATATGAGCAAGGTGGGCGCCAACCTGGGCAAGCTGGACGCCGTGTTCGACCATTCCAGCCCGCCCGCCGCCCCCGCCGGAGAACCCCTTCAGTGAGCGTCACCCGCAGCGCCGTGACCGGCGTCGGCTCCTATCTGCCGGAGCAGATCGTCACCAACGCCGACCTGGCCAAGTTCGTCGACACCTCCGACGAATGGATTCAGGAGCGCACCGGCATCAAGCAGCGTCACAAGGCGCGCGACGACCAGCCGACCAGCGACCTGGCCGTGGAAGCCGCCAAGAAGGCCCTGGCTGACGCCGGCAAGACGGCGGCGGACGTTGACCTGATCATCGTCGCCACCACCACGCCCGACATGACCTTCCCCGCCGTCGCCTCGATCGTGCAGCACAAGCTGGGCGCCGGGGTGGGGGTGGCTTTCGACGTCCAGGCCGTTTGCTCGGGCTTCGTGTACGCCTTGAGCGTGGCCGACGGTTTCGTGGCGCGCGGCCTGGCGAAATGCGCCCTGGTGATCGGGGCCGAGGAAATGACGCGGCTGATGGACTGGACCGACCGGACCACCTGCGTCCTGTTCGGCGACGGCGCCGGCGCCGTGGTGCTGGAGCCGCGCGAGGGGCAGGGGACCTCGGCTGACCAGGGCATGCTGGGCTTCGCCCTGCGCGCCGACGGGTCGAAGACCGATCTGCTCTATGTCGACGGCGGCCCGGCCACGACCGGCACCGTGGGCCATCTGCGCATGGCCGGGAACCAGGTCTTCCGTCATGCCGTGGTCAATATCGCCGAAGGCATCACCGCCGCCTGCGCCGCCGCCGACATCGAGATCGCCGATGTGGACTGGTTCGTGCCGCACCAGGCGAACCAGCGGATCATCAAGGGGGTCGGCGACCGGCTGGGTCTGGACGAGAACAAGGTGATCTCGACGGTGGCCCTGCACGCCAACACCTCGGCCGCCTCGATCCCCCTGGCTCTGGACGCCGCAATCCAGGACGGACGGATCAGGAAGGGCGACATGGTCCTGCTGGAGGCCATGGGCGGCGGCCTGACCTGGGGCGCCTGCGCCCTCAGACTCTAAGTCCTGGCATAGGCATTGATTTTTCGGAGCCTTTGCGTCCCTATAGGGGCCACGGATCGCAACAAGCCGGGGATATGATGTCAGGCCAACAGACCGTAACGCGCGCCGACCTTTGCGAAGCCGTGCATGAAGAGGTCGGCCTGTCCCGGCAGGAATGTTCGGCCCTGGTCGAACGGACCCTGGAACTGATCGTGGAATCCCTCGAACAGGGCGACACGGTCAAGCTTTCCGGCTTCGGCGTCTTCCAGGTCCGCGAGAAGCGCGCCCGTATGGGGCGCAATCCCAAGACGGGCGAACCGGCGGCGATCAATCCGCGTCGGGTCATCAGTTTCCGCGCCTCCCAGATCATGAAGAGCCGGGTTCACGACGCCGTCGTCGAGGCCTGATTCCCTTGGCCAAGAGCGCCGACGCCTTCCGCACGATTTCCGAGGCGGCCGAGGAGGTCGGGGCGCCGCAGCACGTGCTGCGCTTCTGGGAAACCAAATTCAGCTTCGTGACGCCGGTGAAGCGCGCTGGCGGGCGCCGATTCTATCGCCCGCAGGATATCGCGGTGCTGAAGGCGATTCGACGGCTGCTGCATGACGACGGGCTGACGATTCGCGGAGTCCAGCGCCTGCACAAGGAACAGGGGCTCAAGAAACTGGTCGGCGCGGAGACCGCCGACCTGATCGAGACCGGGGTCGCAAGCCAAACGGCCCTACAATCGCATCCTGAGGCTTCGGAAACGCCGGCGCGACTGCACGCGGTCCTGGCGGATCTGGAACGTGCAAAGACCCGGCTGGACGCCGTTCTCGCGAGCTAGGTGGAAAAGCTGTTTTTAGGGTTTGCGGAGCGCGGAACCCCCGTCTATAGGGAGCGCCTTCGGAGCGTGGCGCAGCCTGGTAGCGCACTTGACTGGGGGTCAAGGGGTCGCAGGTTCGAATCCTGTCGCTCCGACCATTTAACCTTTGGTTTCATGGCGGATTTTAAGGGGTCGCTCTCGGGCGGCCCCTTAGCAATTGGGCTCCGTGGAGCCCCGTGCAGGCCGGTCATCGCTGTGCAGGTCCAGTCGAAATGATCCGTATCGCTGAAGCGAGCTCGCGAGCCGGCATAAGCCACAGTTTGAAACGCGCCAGGCGACGCGCGGCGTCGACAGGCCGGTGCGGCCGCATCGGCCTCGGGTGGCCGCCTCGCAGCTGAAGCCGGTGAGCCCTGGCGAATCTGAACACCGCCGTGATCCCATTTCGTAACGGCTATTTGGAGCCTGTTCTGTCCGCCGGGCCTGGATTCCAGGTTGTTTCAAAATGGGACCTATCGCAGGACGCCTGCAGCGCCTATTGCAGGCGCCTCAGGTGAAAAGGTTTGTATTACATATGAGTTTTGGCTCGGGGGCGGCGCGGGGGCCCGGCCAAGCGGCGTTCGTGGCTTCGTCGAAGGTCGGGCTGGGCACGGTGTTGCTTCTGGCGTCTGTGCAATTCGCCGCCTTTGTCGATCGTGCCGTGCCGTCTGTCGTCGCTGAATCGCTGAAGGGCGAGTTCGGCCTGACAGACCGGCAGATCGGCGCCCTGCAGGGGCCCGCCTTCGCGCTGACCTATGCGGCGGCCATGCTGGCGGCGGGGCACTGGGGGCGGCGGATCGAGCCCTTCCGGCTGATGGCGCTTTGCGTGGCCGTCTGGACGGCCGGCGGCGTCGCCTTCGCCCTGGCGCCGAGTTATGAAGTCCTGATGGCTGCGCGGATGGTGCTGGGGGTCGGCCAGGCCGCTCTCGCGCCTGCTGCGCTTATGATCCTTGGATCGTCGGACGTCGGCATCGGGCGCGCGCGCGCTGTTTCCATGTTCACAAGCGGGTCAGCCGCCGGACGAAGCGGCAGCTTCTTTCTGGTTGGCGCAATTCTGTTGGTGGTCGGAGGGCAGACCGTGGCGGGCCTTTCACCCTGGCGCTCGGCCTCCCTGATTCCGATCCTCCTCAACCTCGGCCTGATCCTCGGTCTTCTCTGGGAGGCGCGGGGACGTCGGATGGTTTCGGCGGAACCGACACAGGGCCTGCGCACGGCCGTCAGTTGGCTCGCCGGGGAAGGACGAGTGGTGTTCGGGCTTATGGGGGCAAGCGCCGGGTGCGTGCTGTCGATTCAGGCGGCGGGGGCCTGGATGCCGTCCATCCTTGCGCGCGCCCATGAACTCAGCAGCGGTCAGGCCGCAATCTTGGTCGGCTGCCTGGTGCTGGTCGCGGCCCCGGCGGGGCATTTGACGGCCGGATGGCTGTTGGGGCTCGAACGCGTGAAGGCGGGGGGACCCGCGCCGGTCATGGTGAGCGCCTTGGCCGTTTCGGTCTTCGCCGCCTTCGGATTGATGGTCACGACCTGGCTGCCGATGACGCTTGCATGCCTGAGCCTTCTTGTCGCGAGCAGCGGCATGGCGGCCGCGTCCGCGCTGATCGGATTGCAGCCGCTGACGCCTGATCCGATCCGCGGCGGCGTGAATGCCATCTTCCTGGCCGCCGTGGCCGTCGTCGGCGTCGGTCTTGGGCCGTGGGTCACCGGTGTTGTCAGCGACCGGAATATCGATCCGAAGTTCGGTCTTGCGACCAGCCTGGCGTGTATCGTCATGGTTGTGGCGGTAGCCGTGATTCCCCTCGCGCTTTGGCAAGGCCGGCGCTGGATTTCAGCCTCAAGGGACCCCGGGTTCGGATCTGAACCCCCGCGCATGCCGGTGGAGTGTAATTCCCCAATCGGGCGAAATGCATAAAAACCCTAGTGAAAATAATATCGTCCACAGCGATATACCCAAATCTGGCGACGCTTAATGGTTTCTTAACTGCAACAGTCCGGTCAGCGAGACGCCCGAACCCAGGGCGCCGCGGGGGGACGGGCATTGCACGCTATCCAGCACGCGAATGTCGGCGGTGAGCCGACGTGGATGCGCCGCCGTGCGCGATACCTAACCGGTGGCGCCGCCGTGGGTCTGGCGATCCTCGCTGTCCTTGGATCCGGAGCGCCTGTCGTGGCGCAGGACGCCGGTGTCGACATCACCGTCTCAGCCGTCATTCCCGGGCGGTGCGGCTTCAGTCGGATTGCGCCGACGCCGTTGCGCGGGATCACGCCGGATCTGGAGACGGCCCAGTCCTTCAGCCTCGCTCTGCCGCTCGACTGCAACACGCCTTTCGCCGTCGGGGTTCGCGGGGAAAAGGGCCGGCTGGTCAACACCACCGGCGCACCCGACGGATCGGGATACGCCTTCGACAAGACGTATGGCGTACGTCTGACGCTGCAAACCAGCGAAGGCGACGTGCGCAGCGGGCGCTGCCTGTCCGATCAGATCGTGGCCGGTGGAAACTGCGACTTCGCGTCGGATCAGCCGGGCAGGGGCCTGGGCTCGGGTTCAGGCATCGCCGCGCCAGGCGGCGTGACCCTGACCATCGACTGGCCGGACCAGTCCACGCTGAACCAGCGGCTCGCCGCTGGGGACTACAGCGACACCATTACTCTGGTCGTCGGAGCGCGCGCCTGATGCGCGCGCCTTCAGCCGGGTCGGCGCACGGCGCCTTACCGAATTCGTCGATCGCATTTTGCGGCCGACGGAGACTTCGACGGGCCTTTCGCCCGCTCGAAAACACGCCGGGCTTCTCCGGCGCTCAATCCAAGACGGAGACTAACCCTATGAAGCGTATCGTTTTCGCGGCCTCGGCCGCGGCTCTCGCCCTGACCGCCGGCGCCGCCTCGGCTCAAGACAGCCAATCCGTCGCGATCAACGCCTCGGTCGCCGCCAAGTGCGGCGTCTCGGCTCAAGCCACCACCGTGACCCTGGCCGGCGACCTGACTGACTCGGAAGCCAAGGTCCGCAGCGGCGTGACGACTGAAATCGCAGACGCCCTGAACGGCGCCCGCATCGTCGCCTTCTGCAACGGCGTGAACAACTCGGTCACCGTCGACCGCGCCGTTCTGGCCCGCACCGGCGCCACCGGCAACGGCCTGACCGAGGGCGGCTTCGCCCAGTTCATCCGCTATAACCTGGACACCACGATCAACGGCCTGGCTCTGGACACCACCAGCACCGCCGGCGCCTCGAACGTGGCCCAGCGCTTCGGCGGCCACGTCAGCCTGAGCGACAGCAACACGCACGTTCGTTTCGCCCAAGCGGCGTCGAACGGCGGCGCTGTGGCGACTTCGGGTGGTTCGAGCGACATCGCGACCAACTGGGGTTCCAGCACGGACCGTAGGCTGGCCGCTGGCACCTACACCGGCTCGGTCAATGTGACCGTTGCTCCGGGCGCCTAAGCCTCACTAAGCGCCGGCGTCCCATGGACGTCGGTGTCTGTCGGACCGGCCCCGCACAGGGCCGGTCCGACCCCCTTTCGATCTGCCAGGTAGTTCCCCATGATGCCCGCCGCCGCCCGACGCCTCGTCGGAGTCCTTCTAACTGCTGCGGCCTTGCTGGCCTCGGGCGTTCCCGCCACGGCGTTGAATGTTCAGCCGGTGATCATCGATCTCCTGTCTTCTGGCCGGCGCACCTCGACGGTGCTGACGCTCCAGAACACCTTTTCCACCACAGTTCCCGTCGAACTGACCGCCCGTCGGTTGGACGTCGTCGACGGCGAATTGCGTGAAACCGATGTCGAGGCCGAAGATCTTCTGGTCTTCCCGGCCCAGGCCACGGTGGAGCCGGGCCAGTCCCAGGCGTTCCGCATCCAGTGGGTCGGCGACCCCCAAATTCAGGCCAGCCAGCACTTTTTCGTCACGGTCGCCCAGCTGCCTGTGGTTCTGCCCGAAAACCAGAACGCGATTCAGGTCCTGTACAATTTCAAGGTTCTGGTCAGCGTCGGCGCGCCCGGCGCCGTGTCCGCCCTTGCGGTCCAATCGGTGGCGATCGAAACGGGCGACGACGGCGTCGGCCGCCCCGTGCTCACGGTCAGCAACTCCGGCGACACCTATGGCTATGTCGGCAAGAACCGTCTGACCCTAGTGCAGCGCGCGCCGAATGGCGACGAGATCCTGCGCGAATCCTGGGAGCCCGAGCAACTGCAGCAGCTGATGGGCCTGGGCCTGGTGCCTTCGGGCGCCACGCGCCGGCTTCCGATCAATATTCGTCTGCCGCAACCCAATGGCGAGGTGACGGTCGAACTGACTCCGGTACAGGACCGGTGATCGTGTGATCGACGTTCAACCGCCTTCCTATTATTCCGCCGCGTCCGAGGCGGCGTTCGAGGTGATCCAGACCGCGCCTCCGTCGCCGACGCTGAACCCTTCCGGCCGCGACGTCTACCTGGGCGGACCGCTGAAGGACGGACCCTTTATCCTGGGTGAGATTTCTTATCTGCTGACCGCCGACGGGCGTATCCAGGTGGACGTCGACCCGCTTCTGGACCTGCTGCAGCCCGTGATTTCGCCGGCCTCCTGGCAGGCGCTGGCCAGCGCCTTGGCGGGCCGGGAGCGGGTCTCGACCGTTGAATTGACGGACCTCGGCTTTCCGATCGCCTATGACCCGGCCACCTTCGGTCTGACGCTGTCGATCAGCCCCGATGTCCGGCCCAGAACCAGCCTGAGCATTTCCGGGGGACGAGAACAGTTTCGCGGCCCCGTGGCCAAGCCCGCGAATCTTTCAGCCTATGTGACCACCTATCTGACGACCGACTATGTGCATGTGGGCGAAGACTCCGGCTTCGGCACACCCAGCCTGCTGATCGACGGCGCGGTCCGCTTCCGGGGCGTCGTCCTCGAGAACGAAGCGACCCTGGAGGACGCGTTTATCCGCGAGGGCACGCGGCTGGTCTACGACGACGTCGCCCGGACCGCGCGCTGGACCGCCGGCGATCTGAGACCCCAGGCGCGGGGTTTTTCGGGGGCCAGCCCCATCGCGGGTCTGTCGCTGGAGCGGGTCTATGCCGATCTTGATCCTCAGCGGAACATTCAGCCGCGCGGCCAACGGTCTTTCACCCTTGTGCGCCCTTCGACAGTCGAAGTGTTCATAAACGGCCGTTCGGTTCAGCAGACGCGGCTGAACCCCGGGTCCTACGACGTCAGTGACTTTCCCTTCGCCCAGGGCGGCAATGACGTGCGGCTGGTGATCCGCGACGATGCGGGCGTCGAGAGCGTCTTTTCCTTCTCCATCTTCTTCGACCGAAGCCTGCTTGCAGCCGGCCTGACGGAGTTCGGCTTCTACGCGGGCACACGAACCGATTTCGACCAGGACGGCCGGGAATACTCGGGCGATGCCGCCGGGTCGGGCTTCTATCGGCGCGGTCTGACCGATGATCTGACGGCGGGCGCGAACTTCCAGGCCAGCGCACGAGGCGGCGTCTTGGGCGGTGAGATCGTCTGGGCGGCGCCGATCGGCACGATCGGCATGGATCTGGCTGGATCGTCCATCACCGATATCGGCGAGGGCTATGCGTTGAACCTCAGCTTCGAACGCGTTTTCGGCGCCGACCGAAGCAGCGCCCGTTCCTTGAACGCCACCTTCCAAACCGTCAGTGAATCCTTCGCCACGCCCGGCGTCGAACTGGCGGACAATCCCTTCGCCTATGAGGCCGGGGTCACCTATTCGCAGTCGATCGGCACGACCCAGTATGTGTCGGCGGACGTCTTCTATTCCGTGGGGCGGGGCGCACGAGAAGATCAGGCGTCGGCCCGCGCGAGCTACGGCTGGCGCGCGAGCGGTCGGCTGCTGTTCAACGCCGAGGCGAATTTCGAAAAGCGCCAGGACCGCACCGAGACCGGCATCCGGTTCGGGCTCACCTATCGCATGGGCTCCTACGCCAGCGCGACGGCCGAGGTCGACAGTCGCCGCAATCGGGCGCGTGTCGGCTACCAGACCTCGCGCGGACGGGGCGTCGGCTCCTGGAGTGCGGCGGCGAACCTGGACACGTCCGAAGAAGCGGCCGGCGTCAACGGGTCGTTCACCGCCCTGCTGAACCGCGCCGAAATCGGCGGGTCCCATCTGACGTCGTTCGACGCCGACAGCGGGGAAATCTCGGATCAGCGGACCTCGTTCCGGGCCGGGGGCGCGCTGGTCTATGCGGACGGCAAGATGGCGGTGTCGCGCCCGATCTACGACAGTTTCGCCCTGTTCGCGCCTCACGCCAGCCTGAACGATTCCCAAGTCTACGTGGAGCCCCGCGAGGGGAACTACACTGCACGGTCCGGTCTGCTGGGCGGGGCCGTTACGCCTGAACTCAGCGCCTATTCGCCGCGTACGGTGATGTTCGACGTGCCGGATGCGCCCACGGGCTACGACATCGGCGCCGGCTCGGTGCAACTGCTGCCGCCCTACCGTTCCGGCTATCTGATCACCGTCGGTTCGGACTATTCGGTCTCGGCCACCGGCCAGCTTGTCCAGGCGGACGGCGCGCCGCTCAAGCTCCTGGTCGGCACGGCCTATGAAATGGCGCGGCCTGATCAACCCGGCGTGCGGATGTTCACGAACAACTCAGGCCGTTTCGCCGTTCAGGGCCTTCGCCCAGGCCGTTGGCGGATCGAGGCCGGAGTCGACGGCGCGCAGACCTATATGATCGTCATACCCGCAGGCGCGGACGGCCTGGTCCGTCTGGGCGTCATCACACCGGAGCCCCGCCCATGAAGATCGCCTTGCCCACCGGTCTCGCCGCGCTCGCCCTGATGTTTGCGCCCGCCGCCGCACAGGCCGGATGCGCAGGGTTCGAGTCGCAGGGAACGGGCCTGTCCGTTCGCTACGATCCGTTCTCGGGTGCGCCGATCAATCATGCATTCAACATCCGGGTCAGCCGGACGGATCCTTCCGTGACGGCTGTCCGCTTCATCCTGGTCGACCCTGATCCCCGCGGCGGTCGCTCGCAGTTCGGGGCCGGCGGGCCACAGGGTTACGATGTCGAATGGGCGCGTGACTCTTCGAGACCGGTGCTTTTCAGCGGCGCAGAACAGCCCAATGCGACCAATGGGGCCGTCGTCAGTTTCAAGGCCGGGCCTGCGGGCGACGTCGTCAATGAGAGTTTCCGGCTGATGGCCCCGGCCGGCCAGTCTGTCGGATCGGGAGACTACTACGAGCCGCTCGAGGTCCGTTACGTCTGCTACTCGGGCGAGGAGCGGCTCGACGCGGCGGAGATCCAGCAGGGCGGCCGGGTCGCGCTGGATCTGGAAACGCCGGAAATGATTTCGGCCTATATCGGATCCGCAGGCCTGCGACGGGGCGAGATCGACCTGGGCGTGCTGACCCCCAACCAGTCCTCCAGCGGAACCGTGGTCGTGACCGCGCAATCGACCTCGCCCTACGAGTTGAGCGTGTCCTCGAAATGGGGCGTGCTGCGTCGCGGCGACGCCGATACCGCCGGTCTGCGCTATTCGATGCGTCTGGGCGGAATTCCGGTCGAGGCGGGGGCGGCGCTGGTGTGCGACCGCACACCGGCGCCCTCGGGCCGCAGCCATCCGCTGCAGGTCACGGTCAATGGCGATGACATCTCGACCCAGCCCGCCGGCGCCTACAGCGACGTGGTGACCCTGACCTTTTCTCCGCGGCTCGGACTGTCGCCCGGCGCCGGCTGTTCGGTCTAGAAGACCATGCCCTTGGCTTCGGCCCGGAGGCTCAGGCTCATGGCGTCCTGGGGCGACGACAGGATGATGCCGAGGTCGCGCTGACGGAACGCCGGCTGATTGCTGTCGATGATCACCGTCTGGGTGGCCGTTGAGGAGAGCGGCACACGCTGGCCGTCGACCACGGCGAAAGCGTCGATCAGACCGGCGGGATGGTTGAGGATCAGGCGATAACCCTCGATGTTGTTGCAGAGTTCGGTCATTCGGCCGAGGCCGGTCTCGCCAGTCTCGAAGGCAGGAATGACGGCCGCGCCGACTTCAACCCGGCAGATGGTTCGAGCGGTGGCTCGAATACCGATCGAAACACCGGCGGCGAAGGCGGGGGCGACGCCCAGCAGGGAAATGGCCGCTGCAAGCGTGGCCGTTTTCAGAATGTCAGAGCGCGAAACCATCAGGCGTCCCTCCAGGAGCGAGGCTTTACACCTATGCGCTTCGCCTGAAAGTCACTTTAATCGGCGTAGTTAACGCCTGCTTATCTTACCTCGACCATCCAGGACGCCCATCGCCGCTTGATCGTCTCCAGGCGACGCGCCGGGTCATCGACCATCTGGCGGTAGGCAGCGGGGGACATGCCGAAGCGGGCGCGGAAACGGTTGCGCATGTCCGCTTCGTTGCGGAAGAAATATCGGAGCGCCAACTCGGCCAGCGGCGTAGCATCGTCGGAGCGATCCAGCGTAGTGCGAACGGCAGCCAGACGACGGCCTTGAATGAAATTGTCGACGCCGCCGTGGGGAGCGAGCAGCCGGTATAGGGTGGCCCTGGAAACGCCGGTCGCCTGGGCGATGACGCCTGCATTGAGCTGCGGATCGTCGAGACCTTGCTCGATGGTCCTTTGTATGGCCTCGCGGCGATCGAATTCGATCCGCCGCCTCGCCGCCGTGGCGCCGCCGCCTGTCGGCCCGACGGCAAGACCCAGCAGGTCCACAAAGGTCCGCGACACCGTGGGAAGCGCATCATGCTCGAGCGCGCCGGCCCGGCGAGACATGGAAAGAAGATAGTCCCCCAGAAGGCCGGCCTGATCGGAGCCCAACACCCTGCCATGCAGGCCGTTGGCGGCGCCGGCCGCCGCCTCGATCAGATCACGGGCCACGCTGACCGTGATGAGCCGTGCATCCGGGATCGTGGTCTGGGTCTGCCGGCGAAGGTCCTGAAGCACCAGTTCGCCGGGGCGAACCTGATCGAACCCGCTGATCTCGCTGCCGATCAGAACACCCTCTACCACCAGGTGGGCGACGAAATGGGAAAAGCCGTTGAGGCCGACGCGCTGGGCCGGACGCGCGTGCCCGACGCCCGTCAGCCGGCGATCGAACAGGATGAGGCGATCCAGCCGATGCGCGGTGACTTCAGCGGACATGGGCTGTCCGCTGAACACCACGTCCGCCCCGCTGTCATAAAGTTCGCGATAGGCTTTGGCGGCTTCGGGCGGAGTCAGGCCTTGCGTCGAAAAGCTGAAGCTTTCGATCATGACCCGGCTTTGGGCCGTCGGGGCGCCTGGGCGCGGCTCGTGGAAAGCGACCCTCGACTCCCTGCGGTCGAGACGAAAAGGGGGGAGGTAAATCCCTGTATGGTACGCGGCACTGACGATCCTGATCTTGGTCCGATTGTGATGCAAGATTGGCGCCCGCTCTACAGACGCGGCGAATCCGATCACCAGTCTCAATCGTGAGACCAGCGGCGCAATACCCACACTTGGGGACAGGGCGTACTTATAGCCGGGCCAGCCTATATTAATCCCTGGTAAACCATGCCGCCCCCGATGACTTCTCGGCTCGCTGCGCAGCCAAGCGTAGCTATACGGGAGGATGAGGATCCTTCTCTTCACCTGTCCCGTTGGTTCGCGAACCACGCCATAGCTTGCCTTTTCCTTTCAGCGCAGACCCTGGAAGTGCTGGATGCGAACGCCTCAGCCATCCGCCTTGTCAGCGCGTCAGAGGAACTCGCGCTCAGCGGCGGCAAGCTGGTGGTGCGGGGCAAGGCGGCTGCGGAAAAGTTCCGTCGGTTCGTCTACGGTCTCGACGCTGCGCCCGAAATCCACGTGGTCGGCGATCACCACAGGTCGCTGCTCATGCGCGTGGAAAGGGTCGGTGAGACCGACGTGATCGCCGTTCAGCTTTTCCCGATCGCTCAGGATGAGGATCAAGGCCTGTGGGCGAACATGAGCGTGATCTTCGGCCTGACACCGTCGGAGGCTCGTCTGATCAAGCTTCTGATCGGCGGCGCCAATATCAAGACTCTGTCCGAAGATCTCGGCATCAGCATCGAGACTGCGCGGACTCATGTCCGGCGTTCCTATCTGAAGATCGGCGTGAGCAATCGCGAACAGTTGTTCGCGGCGATCGCTCCCTACCGCCTGAAGGGCTGACCTGAACGAACATATCGCCGGGGGCGTTCAGCCGCCCCTATTGCCCAGGCGGCTGAACGCCCCTAGAAGGCCCGTCCTGCCTATAAGCGGATGTGGCGGAACTGGTAGACGCACTGGATTTAGTTTCGGGCAAGAACTTTCTTCAAATCGTTGAAAAATAACCTAATATTTCGGTTCTTCTGTTCGAGCTGTGTCCAAATTTGTGTCCGCACACAGTGCCCAAACGCCGCAAAAATCCCGATGCTGACGCTTTCGCATGGGCGATCTCGCCGGTGCGATGAGTGGAAGTACAAGGGCAGGATTTGCGCCTAGTGCGCCGTGGCGACATTCACGGCTCTGATCGTGTCCAGATGCGGCCAAAGACTATTGGCGTTTGAAAACGTCCCCAATCGGCAAGCGCACGTCAGCAAACATCGACTCCACCAATTCCAAGAAGTCGTCTTCATCGATCCAATAGCCTTCATCCGGATGGGGCGGATCGTCATCTTCCGGGCCATAGGCGACGGCCTCGGCATGGACCTTGAGATCGTGCAGGCGTTTCGGCGATAGCGGATCAAGTTTGAGAAGGTCGTTCCGCGCGGCCGCCAGCCATTCCTTTATGGCCTTTGATGGCTTGCCTTTAAAACTGGCCTCAAGCGTATCAAGGAAAGCGGTTACCCTGGACGCAGCGATCGGCATTTGCGCTGGGGCGGAAAAACTCTGGGCTATGAACATAGAGCTTAGTCTCGTTGCCGGCGAACGTGAGCTCGCCGTCCAAGGTTTTGCCGTCGATGACGAACTTGCCTGAATGCTTTGCACCGTCTTCGATCTTCAACGCCATCTATGATCTCCCACTGGACTGAGAGGTCGGTCGTCGGGACAGTGGTTGGCAAGCAAAGGCTAGGTTCTGTCCACCGCCACCCCGTGAGAGAGTCTTCCCGTCCATCGCCAATGGATGGCCATTGCCTCCAGCCGTATAACCCGGATGTTCGACGAGTTCGGTCATGCGGTTGGTTGCTCATCAACGGCGGGCACTTCAGGGACAGCCCGTTCGTATTCCAAATGGTGGAGGGCCGCTCGCTCTTCACTGCGCCGCTGTTCCGAGCGTATTTCGTTTTCGAGCTGTCCGCCGTATCGTGCGGCAAATGCTTTCACCGGCTCCCGATCATCGTCTCTCCACAGTGCGATTGCTGCGCGAAGCTGCTTCAGCCGATTGACAAAACCGAACTCTCCGGAGGTCACGCCGGTCCGTTGAAGCACCAATTCCGTGAATTCAACGAGGGCATCATCTGCGGGCAGGGATGCAATAATGTCCTTCGCCACAGGGTGGAGGAAGGGCTCGCCCGAATAGGCGCGCATCGTCTCAAGGACGAACCGCACATCCTGCGGATCGTCGGTCCCGATATAGGCTCGCAGCGCATCTTCGAGTGGCCCTGAGAAGTCCGGGAACACCGTCTTGCTGAACTTGCCGCCATAGTAGCTGAAGAAAGGCGCGCATCACACCCCGCGTCAGCGCCCGGAGGGAGCGGAGCTGCACGAAACGGAGTGGAGGAAGCGAGCTGGGTTGAAACGCGCCGGCCTGCCGCCAAAACGCGCCCATCGATGCCGTGAATGCGCCGCTCGGCTCAAGGGAAGAACCTCCCTGGCGATCGGCACCCCAGCGCCGGGCCCAACGGCGAGCACCCGGCGAGAGGTGGCGAGGTCAGATGCAGTCCCGCCGTGGCCTCCGAAGGCTCCGGATGGGATTGGCGGTCGGGCGATGCAAGATGGCAGGCCCCGTCTGCCCGGCAAGGCGGCTTTCTTCCGTGCTGCGCGTGTGCAGATCGCCCCGCTGGGCGGCGCAAGCGACCTGTGCCGGGCGAGCCAGAGCGGCTGCCGAAGGCTCCTCGCCGACGCGCAATCCCGCGCGGAGGATCAAGAGGAGGCCGTATGAGCTGGACCGAAATCGCACTGACCATCACCGCCGTGGCGCAACTGATCGCGGCGCTGGCCACCCTGATCGGGGTGATCCGAGGCTCGCCTTAATGGCGAGCCTTCCTAGGAGAACGCCCGGTGAGGCGTTGAAGAGAAAAGGAAGCCCATGGTCATTGCTCCAGGGAAGGATTGCTCCTCGGCGTTCGCCGGATCGCAAAGGCGATGGCTGCGCCCGTTCGGTCGCTGGACGCCACCGGCCCGACCTGTTCAGTTCGGGCCTTCGCGCGCGCTGGGGCGGCCGGTTCCGGCCTGGCTCCCAGCGCTTCAGGAGGTGGTGGTGCGGCTAGAGGGACTCGAACCCCCACGGTCACCCGGCGGCACCTAAAGCCGCTGCGTCTACCAATTCCGCCATAGCCGCAGAACCTCCTCGTCTATAGCGGGCGGGAATAAATGGGCAAGGAAATCCTCAGTTAAGGAGTAGGTGACGCCTCCGAAACTGCACCCGCTTCTTTGCGCACGCGGCTGCGTTTGGAGGCGTCGCGCTCGGCTCTGGAGCGCCGTATGTTGATCTGGCGGGTGTCGAGGCGATCTCGAAGATGCACGGCGTAGAAGTTCTGGATCATTTCCATGCTGGTGCGGCAGTTGTTCGCCACCTGGACGATGGTTGCCCCGTCCATGAGCCGCATGGAAATGTAGGTGTGTCGGAGGCTGTAAAGCGTCCGCACCCGGCCGTTGCGGTCATACTTCAGGCCGAGTTCATGCAGGATGGCGTTGAACGAGTCCCGATCATATCTCGGGAAGAGTAGGTCTGTCGGTCTCAGTTCGCGCGGCTCAACTTTGACCGGTTCCGGCCGATGAGCGACGGGCTTGTCGGAGCGCTTCCGCCGAGCCCAGACTTTCGGCGGATTCTTGAGCTCCTCGGTGCGCCGCGCGAGCACACGCCGGAACGGCTCGACTGCTCCCGGCATGGTGACGCAATAGCCGGTGCCGGTTTTGCCGCGCACGTCGATGGAGAGAATGTCCGCTTTGGTGGCGGGGTCCCATTCAATGGCCACGTCCCGAACCTCCAAGCGGAATAATTCGTCAGGGCGAAGACCAGAGTTGCCCAGGAAGAGCACCATGTCATGAAGGTCGGCATAGCGCTCTTTCCAGCCGGGGCGACCGCCGTCCTTCGCCTTTTTTTTGGTCGCTGAGTAGAGCTGGATATACTCCTCGGGAGAGAACCATGCCCGGTGCTCTCGTTTGGTCTGACTCTTGTAGGGCATTTCGAGGCTGGGCACATGACTGATCCAGCCAAGTCCCTCGGCATGCTTGAGCACCTGGCGAATATGGACCAGTTCCTGACTCATGCTGCTGCGAGAAAGCGGCTTGCCCTTAGCTTCCGCCTTCTCGCGTTCGCAGTTCGCCAGAATGGCCTCACGTTCCTCGGGGGTGATATTGGCCTTGGCCAAGAGCTTTTTTGCTTTTCGTTCAGCTCCCGCGATGGCGAGGGCGAGCGTCTTGGCGACGGTGTCCTCCATCCGCTTCACCCGGTAGTCCATGACAAGGCCGCGATTGATCTTGGACAGCGGGGTATTCCGGAAGAACGGCAGGAGGCTCGCCTTCATGCGCAGCTCGAGGTTCTTCACATAGGCGGGGCTGCGCACACTGGCGGCGAGAATCCGAACATGACCCATGTAGTGCTCGGCCGCTTCCCCAAAGGTCTTTTCCCGGCGGACGATCTCGCCTTTTCGCAGCATGCCGCGAAGATCGAGATACCATTCCTCGGCAACGTCCTTGGCGCGGGACAGGTCAGTTTGGTGGGTTGATTCCCGGAAGCGTTCACCGCCCACGCGGGCGGCGCACTGCCAAGTTTTCGAATTGCCACGGCGGTAAAGCTGCAAGCGTCCATCGAACATCGTGTGCGTAGTCACAGCGCCTCCTCGACCGGAAACCCGGCCGGTTGAGAGTGGTCAACGGCGCAGCTTAAGTGTGTCCACGGTGTGTCCAGGCCTTGCAAGCGCCAGACGAAAATACAGTGTTGATTTAACTGCTGTTTTCGTCATATGTGTTGTTTTAACACTGGATTTAGGTTCCAGCGCCGCGAGGCGTGGAGGTTCGAGTCCTCTCATCCGCACCAAAGCAAAAAGGCCCCGGATCGCTCCGGGGCCTTTTCTTCTTTTTGGGCCTATCGCTCTCGCAGGCGACTTGAGGCCTATTTTGAGCTGGTCGCCCTCAGGGCTTAGGGCCGTCTTGGATGGCCTGCCTGAGGACGTCAACGTGTCTTAGCTGATCGGCGGAACGGGCGGGGGCGGCAGGTCGCTGTCGGTCTCGTGGACCTCCATCCGGCCGCGTCCCAGGTGGCTCTTGCGATAGCCATAAAGGAAATAGATCAGCAGACCGAAGCCGCCCCAGATCGGCAGCACCATCTTGGCGTCGTGCGGCAGGTTCCAGAACAGGAAGGCGCAGCCGAAGGCCGACAGGGGCGCGAAGACCCAGATCAGCGGCGTCCGGAAGGGGCGCTTGCGGTTGGGCTCTTTGACCCGCAGGACAAGGACCGCGATCGACACCATGAAGAAGGCGAACAGGGTGCCGGAGTTCGAGATGTCGGCCAGTTGGCCGACCGGGAAAAGGGCGGCGCCGATGGCCACGGCGATGCCGGTGAAGGCCGTGACGATATAGGGCGTCTTCCACTTGGGGTGCATCTTGGTCAGGCCTTCCGGCAGCAGGCCGTCGCGCGCCATAACGAAGAAGATGCGGGTCTGGCCGTAGATCATCATCAGGATGACCGAAGGTAGGGCCAGCAGGGCGGCAGTGCCCAGGGCGTTGCCGATCTGGGGATGGCCGATCACGCGCAGGACGTGGGCCAAGGCCTCGTTGGAGCAGACCAGAGCCTCGGCGTTGGCCGGCAGGGCGCAGGCCGCGACGAAGGCGGGCGAGCCGGGTTGGACGGCTTCGCCGGCCGCGCCGAGCACCGGCTGTGCGCCGATGGCGCCGGCCGCGCCGAGGGCGACCAACAGATAGAAGACGGTGCAGATGGCCAGCGAGCCGATCAGGCCGATCGGCACGTTGCGTTGCGGGTTCTTGGTCTCTTCAGCCGCAGTCGAGACGGCGTCGAAGCCGACATAGGCGAAGAAGATCGACGCGGCGGCGCCGACGATGCCCATGCCGGAAGAGGCGCCGAACAGGCCGTTGGGCGCGAAGGGCGACAGGTTGGCTGTCTTGATCACCGGCAGGGTGATGACGATGAAGACGGTCAGGGCGACGACCTTGATCAGAACCAGGACCGCGTTGACCCGAGCCGATTCCGTCGTCCCCAACATCAGCAGGCCGGTGACCAGAAGGGCCACGACGATGGCCGGGATGTTGACGATGCCCGCCGAGAAGTCAGGGGTGGGAATGAAGCCGTTCATGGCCCATGTCGGTCCGGCGGATAGAAGGTCGGGGAAATCAAACCCGAGCATGTTCTCTATCAGCCCCAGCACGTATCCCGACCAGCCGACCGAAACGGCCGAGGCCGCCACGGCGTATTCCAGGATCAGGGCCCAGCCCACGCACCAGGCGAGCAACTCGCCCATGACGGCGTAGGTATAGGTGTAGGCCGAGCCCGAGACCGGGGCCATGGCCGCGAGTTCCGAATAGCAGAGCGCCGCGACGGCGCAGACGGCGCCGGCGATGACGAAGCTGACCATCATGCCGGGACCGGCCTTCTGCGAGGCCGCAGCCGTCAGCACGAAGATGCCGGTGCCGATGATGGCGCCGATGCCCAGCAAGGTCAGTTGGATAGGTCCGAGCGACCGATGAAGCGACTTCTTCTCGGCCGTGGCCAGAATCGCGTCGAGCGACTTAACGCGCCACATAGAATACCCCCACGTTTACAGCGGCCCCTCGGCCACGTCGGCGGGACGCTAGCGGCGGATCGCAGGCCGCGCAACGCGCATGACGAGGCGGTAAAGCCCTCACGACGCTTTCGTGATCACGGCGCATCGGTGGCGTAACGGGGGCGCATCGGGTTAGAGGCGGGACATGTTGCCGATCCACGCCGTCCTCGAACCGCTGAAAGCCGTCCTCGCGGCCGGAAATACGGCGGTGCTGGCCGCGCCGCCGGGGGCGGGCAAGACCACGGTCGTGCCCCTGGCCCTGCTGGATCAGGCCTGGCTGGGCGAGGGGAAGATCCTGGTGCTGGAGCCGCGCCGTATCGCCGCACGGGCGGCGGCGGACCGGATGGCCGACACCTTGGGACAACAGGCCGGCGGGACGGTGGGGTATCGTACCCGTCTGCAGAGCCGGATCGGGCCTCAGACGCGAATCGAGGTGATCACCGAGGGGGTCTTCACCCGAATGATCCTGGATGATCCGGGGCTTGAGGGCGTCGGCGCCGTCCTGTTCGACGAATTCCACGAGCGTAGCCTGGACGCGGATCTGGGCCTGGCCCTGGCGCGGGAGACGCAAGGGGTGCTGCGCGACGACCTGCGTCTGCTGGTCATGTCGGCGACCCTGGACGTGGCGGGGGTGTCGCGCCTGCTCGACGGCGCGCCGGTGATCGAGGCGGAGGGGCGGGCCTATCCGGTCGAGACCCGTTATCTGGGGCGCAATCCCGCCGAACGGTTCGAAGAGGCGATGGCGCGGGCCTGTCTGACGGCCCTGGGCGATGAGACGGGATCGGTGCTGGCCTTCCTGCCGGGACAGGGCGAGATCCACCGGGTGGCGCGACTGGTCAACGAACGGCTGCGGCTGCCGAACGTCGATGTGGTTCCGCTGTACGGCGGGCTGGACCGGGCGGAGCAGGACCGGGCCATCGAGCCGGCGGCGACGGGACGCCGCAAACTGGTGCTGGCGACCTCGGTGGCGGAGACCAGTCTGACCATCGACGGGGTTCGGGTGGTGCTGGACGGCGGCCTTTCGCGCGTGCCCCGGTTCGAGCCGTCCAGCGGCCTGACGCGCTTGGCCACCGTGCGGGTCAGCCGGTCCTCAGCTGAACAGCGGCGGGGGCGGGCGGGGCGGACCGAACCGGGCGTCTGCTATCGCCTGTGGGACGAGGAACAGACGCGGGGTCTGGTTCCGCATCAGCGGCCGGAGATTCAGGAGGCGGACCTGACCGGTCTGGCGCTGGACCTGGCGCGATGGGGCGCGCGTTCGGTCGAGGGGCTGGCCCTGCTGGACCCGCCGCCAGCCGGGGCTATGGCGGAGGCGCGCAAGGTGTTGACGCGGCTGGGGGCGCTGGATGCGGACGGGGGGCTGTCGGCGCATGGGCGACGGCTGACCCGAATTCCCCTGTCGCCGCGCCTGGCCCATATGGTCGCCGTTGCGTCGGACGGGGGCGACGCGATGACGGGCGCGCGGATCGCGGCGGTGCTGAGCGAGCCGGGCCTGGGCGGAAACGGGATGGATCTGGCGGATCGGCTGGTGGGCCTGGAGCGGGATCGGTCGCCGCGCGCGCGGGACGCCTTGAAGTTGGCCGAGCGCTGGGCGCGGGCGGCGGGGGGAGGCGCGGGGGGATCGGTCGAGCCGGGTCTGCTGCTGGCCGAAGCCTTTCCGGAAAGGATCGCCAAGGCGCGGGGCAAGGCGGGTGAACTGTTGCTGGCCAGCGGACGGGGCGCGATGCTGGACGCGACTGATCACCTGGCGCGCGAACCCTGGCTGGCGGTGGCGGAACTGGGCGGTGGCGAGGCGCGGGACCGGGTGCGGCTGGCGGCGGTGTTGGACGGGACGCGGATCGAAGCGGATCTGGGGCGGCTGATCGAGATCGAGGACCGGCTGGTCAAGGAACCGTCGGGTCGGATGGTGATCCGGCGCGCGCGGCGCATCGGCGCCCTGGTGCTGGACGAAAAGACCATCGGTATGCCCGACGCCAAGGCCATGACGGCGGCCCTGAAGTCCCAGGTGGAGGCCGAGGGGCTGGGCGCGCTGGACTGGGGGGAGCAAGCCGCCGGATTGCGCGCGCGATTGGGGTTCCTGCACGGCCTCGATCCCGTCTGGCCCGACATGTCGGACGCCGCCCTGCTGGAGGCGCGCGCGGACTGGCTGTGGCCGTTGCTGGAGGGCGCGCGGTCCTTGTCGTCAATCGTTGACGGGCGGTTGGCCGAGGCGTTGCGGGGGCTGGTCCCCTGGGACCTGCAGAGAAAGCTGGACGAACTGGCGCCGGTGCGGCTGACGACGCCGCTGGGGTCGGCGGGGATCGACTATGGCGCCGAGGGCGGGCCGCGCGTAGAGATCCGGGTGCAGGAGCTGTTCGGCGTCACCACCCATCCGACGGTCGGAGGCGGGCGGGTTCCCCTGACCTTGTCGCTGTTGTCGCCGGCGCGGCGGCCGGTGCAGGTGACCAAGGACCTGCCGGGCTTTTGGACGGGGTCTTGGGCGGCGGTGCGATCGGACATGCGCGGCCGCTATCCGCGCCACCCCTGGCCGGAGAACCCGGCCGAGGCGCAGGCGACCAACCGGGTCAAACCGCGCGGAACCTGAGGCTCGGGCTTGACCGCGTGCGGTGATCAAGCAATGCCTTTGCGCCCAAACAGGATTCCGCCGTGTCTGACGCAAAGACGATTTCGCCGACCGCCCGAAAGGGGCGGGTTCTTTTCGCCAGCCTGATCGGCACCACGATCGAATTCTACGACTTCTACATCTACGCTACGGCCGCGGTGCTGGTGTTCCCACGGCTGTTCTTCCCCGGCGCCGATCCGACGACGGCCATGTTGTCGTCCTTCGCCACCTTCTCCATCGCCTTCTTCGCGCGGCCAGTCGGCGCTCTGGCCTTTGGGCATTTCGGGGACCGGGTGGGGCGCAAGGCGACGCTGGTGGCGGCCCTGATGACCATGGGGGTCTCGACGGTGGCCATCGGGCTGCTGCCGACCCATGCCTCGGTCGGGATCATGGCGCCGCTGCTGCTGGCCCTGTGCCGGTTCGGACAGGGTCTGGGTCTGGGCGGTGAGTGGGGCGGGGCCGTGCTGCTGGCCACCGAGAACGCCCCGCCGGGCAAGAAGGCCTGGTTCGGCATGTTCCCGCAGCTGGGGGCGCCGATCGGCTTCATCCTGTCGACGGGGGCCTTCATCGTGCTGACCTCGACCATGAGCGAGGCGCAATTCGAGGCCTGGGGCTGGCGTCTTCCCTTCCTGGCCAGCGCTGTGCTGGTGTTCGTTGGCCTGTGGGTGCGGCTGAAGATCACCGAGACGCCGGAGTTCCAGACTGCGATAGATCGCAAGGAGCGGGTCAAGGCGCCGGCCGTGACCCTGTTCGCCCATCACAAGATGGCGTTGTTTCTAGGGACGTTCAGCGGGGTGACGACCTTCACCCTTTTCTATCTGATGACCGTCTTCGCCCTGGGCTGGGCGACAACGGGGATGGGGCTGGCGCGCGGCGACGTCCTGCCGGTCCAGCTGATCGGGGTGCTGTTCTTCGCCGCCTTCATCCCGGTGACGGCCCTGCTGGCGGACAAATACGGGCAGGTGAAGGTGCTCATCGCGTCTTCGGTCGGGATCGGCCTGTTCGGGGCTCTGTTCGCGCCGCTGTTCGGGGCCGGTCTGACGGGGCTGTTGATCTTCTTCGCCCTTGGGTTCGGGCTGATGGGCTGCACCTATGGGCCTATCGGCGCGGCGATGGCGCGGCCCTTCCCGACGACGGTCCGCTACACGGGGGCGTCGATGGCCTTCAATCTGGCCGGGATCGTCGGGGCGTCACTGGCGCCCTATCTGGCGACCTGGCTGGCGCGGAACTATGGGCTGGCGGCGGTCGGCGGCTATCTGGCCGTATCGGCGGTCATCACCATCCTGGCCCTGTGGTGCATGGGACGGGTCAGCCCGGAGACCGAACTTTAGGCCTCGTCCGTGGCGGCGTAGACCATGATGCCGGTGGCGATGGCCAGGTTCAGGCTGTCGGCCCGGCCGCGCATCGGGATCTTGACGTTGACGTCGCAGGCGGCGGCCAACTGGTCGGTCAGGCCGGCCTGTTCATTGCCCATCAGGATCAGCGACGGCTTCTGCATCACGGCGGAGCGGTGGCTGACCGTCGCGTCCAGGCGGGTGCCGACGACGCTGCCGGGCCAGGTCTTGCGCCAGGCCAGGAAGGCCTCGGGATCGGTCTTTGTGATCGAGACGGCGAAGACCGAGCCCATGGTCGCGCGCACGGCCTCGACCGAATAGGGATCGACGCAGTCGCCGATCAGGATGACCCCGCCGCAGCCGGCCGCGTCGGCGGTGCGGATGATGGTGCCCAGATTGCCGGGATCGCGCACCTGTTCCAGGGCGACCCAGCAGGGCGCCGAAGCCGGATTCAGGCTGTCAAGCGGCGCATAGGCCTGATCGAACACGCCCAGCACGGTCTGGGGATTGTCGCGACGGCTGATCTTTTCGAGGATGGCGTGGGTGACGATGATGATGTCGCCGCCGGCCTTGCGCGTCTCAGCCTTGGCGCGGTCCAGCAGAGGGTGGGGGCGGGCCTCTTCGCCGACCAGCAGCATGCGCGGCGCGCGGCCCAGGTCCAGGGCCTCGCCGATGAACTTCAGACCTTCGGCCAGGAAGGCGCCGGTCAGGTCGCGTTCCTTGCGCATGTGCAGGGCGCGAACGCTCTTGATCGTGTCGTTCGTCAGGGAGGTGATGACGCGATATTCGTCTTTGGCGCTCATCGGCTCCACCGCGCGAAGAAGGACAGGCCGATGGCGCGGGCGTCCGGGCCGTCTTCCGACAGGGCCAGTTCGCCCCAGTCGATGCGGCCGCCGCGATCATGGGTCGCCTCGGCCATCAGATGGGCCAGGGACAGGCCCGAGACCCGGGCGGCATAGGCGTTAAGCAACAGGAAGTCGGCGTCGTCGGCCAGCAGGGCGGCGCAGTCCTTCAGCAGGGCCGGCATGTCCTCGAACAGGCGCCAGACCTCGCCGGTGGGGCCGCGCCCGTATTTGGGCGGGTCGAGGATAATGCCGTCGTATTTGGAGCCGCGACGCACCTCGCGGGCGACGTATTTGCGGGCGTCCTCGACGATCCAGCGGATCGGGTGTTGAGAGAGGCCGGACTGTTCGGCGTTCTCGCGAGCGTAGGCGACCGACTTCTTTGAGGCGTCGACGTGGGTGACCTCGGCCCCCGCGGCGGCGGCGGCCAGGCTGGCGACACCAGTGTAGCCGAAGAGATTCAGGATCTTAGGCGCTCTGCCGGCTTCGCGCGTAAAGCTGCGCACCCGTCCATCCAGCCATTCCCAGTTGGCGGCCTGTTCGGGGAAGAAGGCCAGGTGGCGGAAGGGGGTGAAACGGCCGGTGAATTTCACGTCGCGCCATTTCAGGGGGAAGGCGTCGATGGGGCCGTGCTGGTCGAACTTCCAGCGACCGGAATCTTCCTCTTCCTGTTGGGGATCGAAGGTGGCCGTGGCGTTCTCGAAGGCAGCCGGATCGCGCGGGGACCATAAGCACTGGGGCTCGGGACGGACCACGGTGTAGCGGCCGTAGCGTTCCAGCTTCTTGCCGTCGCCGGAGTCCAGCAGGGCGTAGTCGGACCAGCCGCGGGTCACGAGGGTTTCGGGGGTCGGGGAGAGCAGGGGCGCCATCCTGCGGCTGATAGGCGGTCAGGCGGCCTCGCGTCCAGCGTCCAGCGCGGCGACCGGCGCGCATTCGACATCGATCTCTGCGTCATGGACGGTCTTGTCCCAGACGTGGGGCGCCACGATCAGTCTCCAGAACGCATGGACGAAGGCCAGACTGAGCAAGGACCAGTAGGCGGGGGCCGCCAACATGTCGGTGAGACGATAGTCCATTCCGGCGCGCCGTGCGCCGACGGCGCAGCCCATCCAGGCCGTGACGACGCCCAGAGCCAGAACGGCGAACGACGACAGGGGGGCGGCGGGCGCAATGCCGGCGTGCAGGCCCAGCATCAGTGCCGACGCGAGCCAGGCGACGGTCGGTGCGTGGCAGGCGGCCGAGACGATGGCAGCGCCCAGGGTCATAACCAGCGACAGCAATCCCCGTCGGCCTAGTGCGAGAGGGGCGCGGGTCTGGACGCCCCAGGTCTGCATATAGCCCTTCAGCCAGCGGGTGCGTTGCGGCAGCCAGCGCTCTAGGCCGCCCGGCGGGGTTTCCCAGGTGGGGCTGTCCAGCACGCCCAATCCCCAGCCGGCCGCCCATAGTCGAAAGCCGAGATCGGCGTCTTCGGTCACATTATGGGCGTCCCAGCCGCCGACGCCGCGAAGGGCCGTCATCCGGACATGATTGCTGGTGCCGCCCAGGGGGAAGGGCAGGCGCAGACGGGCCAGGCCGGGCAGGTTGACCTCGAACAGGGCGGCGTATTCGAAGGCGAATTGTCGGTCGAGGAAGCTGGACAGACCGACCTGGTTTCGGCGGATGCGGAGCGGCGCCTGCAGACAGCCCAGCCGGGGCTCCTGGGCAAATCGGGCCGCCGCTTCGCGCAACTGGCCAGGATCGGGGGCGTCCTCGGCGTCATAGATCGTGATCAGTTCGCCTGTGGCGACCGACAGGGCGTGGTTCAGGGCGCGCGGCTTGGTCTGGGGGCTTCCATGGGGAACGACGAGAATTTTCAGCCAGGCGGGGCGGCGCGCGACCATGGCGGCGTTTAATGTGGCCTGGTCATCGGCTTCGAGGATCAGAAACCCCTCAAGCTGGCGGCGGGGGTAGTCGATGCGCGAGAGGCGCTGGATCAGTTGGGGAACGACGGCGGCTTCGTCGTGCAAGGCCGCCATTACGGTGTAGCGGGGCCAGCGTTTGGGGGGCGTGGGGAGCGGCGACGGGCGAAGGCTGGCGATGGCCACGACGGCGCGCCATAGGGCCGCGAGCACGAACCCGGCCTGAAGCACGAACACCATCCAGGCCAGGGTCGGGCTGGGCCAGGCGACAAGCGTGGCGACCAGGGTCACCGTAATGGCCGCCATAGTTGCGGCCTGCCCTGGCGTCGGCGATCGCCGCGCCGCGCCGATCATTGGTTCTGTCATTGGTCCCGCCCCGTCTGCCCCGCCGGACCGAACACAACTCTAAATGTACAGTCAATGCAACCTGGTTGTGTCTGGCTGGTTGGCGCCAATGACGGATTGTCGCTATTCAGGACGCCCTGATCCGGAGTCGCTCTTGTCCACTGCTTCACCTTCTTCGCGTTCCAGCCGCAAACCGAAGGGCGAAGGCCACTCTCGACGCGGCGAAATTCTCGCCGCCGCCGAACGGATTTTTGTCGAACACGGCTACGAGGGCGCGACCATCCGCAAGATCGCGGACGAAGTGGGGCTGTCGTCGACGGCCCTCTATATGCATTTTCCCGACAAGGGGGCGATCCTTCAGGAAATCTGTCGCCATGCCTTCGGCGAACTGATTGCGGCCACGGCTTCGTTGTCCGCGATGGAAGGCCCGCCCGAAGTCCGGTTGCGGCGCCTGATCGACGCCTATGTCGATTTCGGGTTTGCCTATCCCAACGCCTATCGACTGATCTATCTGACCCGTCCGGTCGAAGCCCGCGAGGGCGCGCAGAGTCTGGCGCAAGAATTGGGCGCCGGCGTCTTTTCAGCCTTCGAAAACCTGGTGGCGGAGGCGATCCGGTCCGGGCGGATGACGGGCGATCCCTCCGCTGTCGCCCAGGCGATCTGGGCGGCGGCGCATGGCGTCGTCTCCCTGATGATCACAAAACCCTATTTTCCCTGGGCGCCGCGGGAGGTCCTGGTGAAGACGACGCTGGACGCCGTTTTCACCGGCTTGCTGAAATCATGAGGCCTGGCTGGGGGGCGGTGCTGACGGCGTGCGCTCTGTCTGTCCCTCTGACCGTGGCTGAGGCCGCCCCGGCGCGACCGTTGCGGATCATGGCCCTGGATCAATGCGCCGACCAGTATGTGCTGGCTTTGGCGCCCGAAGCGGACTTGGCCCTGTCGCCTCGCGCAGACGATCCGGACGCGTGGTTGAGGCGTGAGGCGGCCGGGCATCTTCGTCTGCGGCCGACGCTGGAGGCTGCGGTGGGCTTCAGGCCGGACATTGTGGTCCGCTACTGGGGCGGCGAGCCCAGGCTGTTGAACGCCCTCGAGCGGCGCGGCGCGAAGGTGGTCGCCATCAATGATGCGACCGATCTGGAAGGGGTCAGGGCCAGTCTCCGCGAGACGGCCAAGGCGCTGGGCCAGGTCGAAAGAGGCGCCCGCCTGGAGCAGGCTATGCAGGCCAGCCTGGATCGCGCGGCCCCGCCCGCAGGGGGCCCACGGCCGGGGGCGGTCTATTTGACCTCGGGCGGTTATACGTCCGGGCCGGGCACGCTGATGGATGCGATGATGCGGGCGGCGGGGTTTCGCAATCTGACCACGGCACCGGGCTTTGGCGCGATCAGCGTCGAGCGGATTGCGTTGCAGCCGCCGATCCGGTTCGTGCTCGGTTTCTTTGATCAGCTGCGCGCCGACTGGCGCGGGCCGGGGCGGCATCCAGTTGTGAAACACGCTGCGGAGGGGCGGACGGCGGCGCGGCTGCCGGCGGCGGTCTTGACCTGTCCGGCCTGGTTCGCGGCGGACGGGGTGGAGATGATGGCGAAGGGACGGCCATGAGCCGGACGGTGCGATTGTGCCTGATCCTGGGGCTGCTCAGCGCGGCGGCCGTGGCGGCGGCCATCCTGTTTGGAGAGACGGGGTTCGACGGCGCCCAGTATGTGGCGGCCTTCAGCGATCCGTCGTCGGGGCCGTGGGAAGTGTTTTGGCAGGTGCGGGCGCCGCGTGCGGTTTGCGCCCTGCTCGTTGGGGCCTGCCTGGGGTTGGCGGGCGCGGTGATGCAGGGCTTGCTCCGCAATCCGCTGGCCGATCCCGGGGTGCTGGGGGTCTCGGCGACGGCGGCTCTGGGGGCGGCCCTGGCCATTGTTCTGGGTGGTGCGGGCGTGGCGGGGCTGGTCGAGGTTTCGGCCCTGGTCGGGGCCGCTGTCGCGGGCGGCCTGTTGATCGTCGCTGCAGGCCTGATGCGGGCGCCGGAGGCGCTGATCCTGTTCGGGGTCGCCCTGTCCAGCTTCGCGGGGGCGGCCACGGCGCTGATCTTCAACCTGTCGCCGTCGCCCATCGCCCAGGCCGAGGTCATGTCCTGGCTGCTGGGGTCGGTGCAGAACCGCAGCTGGGTCGATGTGGCCTGGGTCGCGCCCGCGCTCGCGGTTGCGGCGCTCTTCGCCGGCCTGTCGGCGGGCGGGCTGCGCATGTTGACCCTGGGCGACGAGACAGCGGCGGCCTCGGGCCTGTCCATGGGGCGGTTGCGGGTCTTCGCCCTGATCGCGGCGGCGGTGGCGACCGGCGCGGCGGTCGCGGTCGCGGGCGTGATCGGCTTCGTCGGTCTGGCCGCGCCCCATCTGGTGCGGGCGGCGGTGCGGGGCGACGCGGGACGTATCCTGGCGCCCTCGGCCCTGGCCGGGGGACTGATGCTGGTCGTCGCCGATCTGGCGGCGCGGCTGACGCCGACAGATCAGGAGCTGAAACTGGGGGTGTTCACGGCCCTGATCGGCGCCCCCCTGTTCGCCTTGATCGCCTGGCGCGCGGCGCGGGAGTGGCGGTTGTGATCGCGCCTCTGACGATGTGGGACGCCGATGCGAGCCTGGGCGGCCGCAAGGTGCTGGACGGCGCCGACGTGCAGGTCGAATATGGCCAACTGGTTGCCTTGGTCGGTCCCAATGGCGCGGGAAAATCCTGCCTGATCAAGGCCTTTGCCGGCTTGCTTGAACTGGATGGCGGCGTTGCTCGACTGAACGGCGACGATGTCCGGACGCTCTCGCCGCGAGAACGCGCCCGACGCGTCGCCTATCTCCCGCAGGAGCGCCGCATCGCCTGGAACCTGCCGGCGGTCGAGGTTGCGGCCCTGGGCGCGCCCTTCCTGTCGGGAGCCGACGCCCTGGCGCGGGCCCATGCGGCGCTGGCCGAGGTCGGCATCGCCCACCTGGCGGATCGCGGCGTGGCCGAGATGTCGGGGGGCGAACGGGCGCGGGTGCTACTGGCGCGCGCGCTTGCGACAGACACGCCCCTGCTGCTGGCGGATGAACCCATCGCCGGTCTCGACCCGGATGCGCAAAGGCTGGTGCTGGAGCGGCTGCGCGCCCGCGCCGACGGCGGGGCCGGGGTGCTGGTCAGCCTGCACGATCTGACGCTGGCGGCCGCAGTCGCCGACCGGGTCGTGGTGCTGGATCGGAGTCAGGTCGTGGCCCACGCCCCGCCCATGGAGGCTCTTGAGCCGGACGTGCTCCGGAGCGTCTTCGGCCTGGACGGGCGCTGGATCGAGGGGCCGGACGGGCCGCTGCTGGCGGCCCGCCGGGCTCAATAGGCGACGTAGGGACGGGGACCCGCGGCCGCGCCGCGGGCGATGTCGGCTGAGGGCGTCAGGGGCCCCGAGCCGCCGTTCAGCCGGGCCTTGTAGACCGCCATATTCTCCATCACTCGCATCATATAGTTGCGTGTCTCGGTGAAGGGCGCGCATTCGATGAAGTCGATGGCCGCATTGGCGTCGCCGCGCGGGTCGCCGCAGCGGGCGATCCACTGGTTCGGACGGGCCGGGCCGGCGTTGTAGCCGACCGTCGTCAGCAGCATGGAGCCGTTGTTGGCCGCCATCAGCTCGCCCAGGTGATAGCTGCCCAGGGTCATGTTGTAGTCCGGATCCCACAGCTGCTCGGCCGAGAAGCTCATGCCCAGACGGCGGGCGACGCCAGAGCCGGTGGAGGGCAGGAACTGCATCATGCCGCGCGCATCGGCACCGGAGCGGGCGCGGGGATCGAAGCTGGATTCCTGGCGGGTGATGGCCTGGGTGAACTCCAGCGGCGCGGCGCCGGCGACCTGGGGCGGGATGCGGATCGGATACATGCGTTCCGGCAGGACGAAGCCGCGCTGGCTGGCGGCGCGTCCGACCATCATGGCGGTGAAGCCTTCGCCATAGCTGCGGGACAGGTCCATCAGCAGGGCCAGGTCCTCGATGGTCGGCAGATCATTGTCGAGCTGATAGGCGAACACCCGCAGCAGACTGGTCTCGCCGGTTTCGCCCAGGATGCGCGTGGCGCGGACGATTTCGTTCGCCTCGAACCGGGCGACGTCGGTCGAGGTAGGCGCGGGATCGCCCGGCAGGGTCAGGGTGGTGATCCCGGCTTTCTCCGCCGCCAGCTGGCCGTAGAAGGTCTGCCAGTGCCGGGCGCCGTTGCGGTAGTAAGTCTGGGCTGCGTCGCGCTCTCCCCGCGCCTCGGCGGCCCGGCCCAGCCAGTAGTAGGCGCGGCCCTGGGTGATCGGGGTCGAGGACGCGGTGCGCAGGGCCTCGAAATGGCGGGCGGCGACCTCGGGCTGATTCAGCTTGGTCAGGGCGACCCAGCCGGCGAAGAATTCGGCGTCCACCATCCGGTCGCCGGAGGTGAAGCCGTGGCCGTTCATGGCGTCATAGGCGGCGCGCCAGTTTCCCTGCTGCAGGGCGTCGAGATAATAGTTGCGGCGCTCGGTCCACAGGGTGTTGTCGCCGGCTGAATGGCCGGGCGCGGGCGGCAGATTGGCCAGGAGCGGGAAGGCCTCGGACTGGCGATCCTGTGAGCGCAGGATGCGGACCCGTTCCAGCGTCACCGCCGGATCGGCCGCCTGGGCCGGGGTCAGGCCGGCGACGACGGCGTCCGGGCTGTAGGCGGTGCGCAGGCTCATGACCGTATTGGCGATGGCCGCCCGTTCCGGCGAGACCAGGTCGACCATGGCGCGCGTCGCAGGGCCGTGCGGACCGAGGAGCAGCATGTTCAGCCGCGCCTCATGATCCGCCAGGGTCAGTTCGCCGCCCCAGCGGGCGAGGATGCGCGATTGCGGTTCGGCGTCGAAGGACCGGGTCCGCCACCAGTCGCGGATCAGGGCGCGGGCCTCGCGGTGGCGTCCGCGCTGTTCGAGGGCCAAGGCGTTGGCGATGGCGCCTTGCACGGTTTCCGGCGGGTGGTCGGAGAACAGGGCCATGACGGCGTCCGGCCCGGCGCCGGCGCGGTCCAGCACCATTTCGGCGGCGGCGCGACGGGATTCGGCGCGGGGCCAGCCGGCCAGCGCCGTCTGGGCCTGCGCGAGCTCGGCATAGGACAGTTGTTCGCCCGAGGTGTCGATCAGGGCCCATTCAACGAGCTTGCGCGCCGTCGGGTCGCGCAACTGCGACATCGCCGACTGGGCGCCGGGAATGTCGCGCGCCCGCGCCGCCGCCAGACCCTGGCGGAACAGCGCCGTGTCCTGATCATTGAGGACGCGGCCCTGATAAGTGGGGCTGTAGCCGGGAACGGTTTGTGAGACGGCGGAATAGGGAACAGGTTGACCGGGCAGGGCGTCCTGCGGGGTCGGGGCGAGGACGGCGAGGGCCGCCGCCAGGCTGGTCGCGATCATGATCTTTCCTGTTCTCATTCATCCCGGTTGCGGCGGAGCCGCTGGCGACCTAACTTCCCGCGCTCTCAAGACAGAGGTTCTGGACATCCGTCCATCGCCCCTCCCCACGCAGGCTAGCTAGTCCCATGACCGCCCCCTTGTTCAAGGGCGTGATCACCGCTCTGATCACACCACTTCATGACGGAAACGTGGACGAAGCCGCATTCGCCACCCTCGTCGAGCGTCAGATCGCCGCAGGCGTCGACGGGATCGTACCCGTTGGCACGACGGGCGAGGGCGCCAGCATGGATCTGGACGAGCACAAGCATGTGATCGACCTGTGCGTGCGGCTGGTGGCGGGGCGGGTCAAGGTCATCGCGGGGACCGGGTCGCCCTATACCAAGGAAGCCATCGAACTGACCCGCCACGCCAAGGCGGTGGGGGCGGATGGGGCCCTGATCGTCACCCCCTATTATATCCGTCCTTCGCAGGCGGGGATGGCGGCGCATTTCGAGGCCGTCGCCGACGCCGTCGAACTGCCGATCCTGCTGTACAATGTGCCGGGGCGAACCGGAGCGGATCTGGCCAATGAGACGGTGGCGCGGCTGGCGGCCCACCCGAACATCGTCGGCATCAAGGACGCCACCGGCGACATGAGCCGGGTCAGCTGGATGCGCGCCAACATCAGCGGCCAGTTCGACCTCATCTCGGGCGATGATTCGAGCTATCTGGGCTATCACGCCCATGGCGGGGTCGGACTGATCTCGGTAGCGTCCAATGTCGCGCCCGAGGCCATGGCGGCGCTTCATAATGCGCTGGCGGCCGGCGATTACGCGGCCGCCCGCGACTGGCAGGATCGGCTGATCGGTCTGTGCAAGGCGCTGTTCCTCGACAATTCGCCGGCGCCGACCAAATACGCCCTGGCCCGGTTAGGTCTGTGCCGCGAGGAGGCGCGCCTGCCGCTGTCGCCGACCTCGGACGAGGTCAAGCCGCTGATCGACCGCGCCATGGCGGATGCGGGCGTCGTCTGATGGCGCCGCAACCCCAATCGAAGTCCAAGATCATCGCTGAGAACCGCCGCGCGCGGTTCGACTATTTCCTTGAGGACAATATCGAGGCCGGGATCCAGCTGCTGGGGACCGAGATCAAGGCGTTGCGGGACGGCCGGGCCAATATCGCCGAAAGCTATGCGGCGGTGGAGGGGCGCGAGATCGTCCTGATCAACGCCGACATCCCGCCGTACAAGCAGGCCAACCGCTTTAATCACGAGCCGCGTCGGCCGCGCAAACTGTTGTTGCACAGGAAGCAGATCGACCGGTTGATCGGGGCGGTGCAGCGCGATGGTCAGACGATCATTCCGCTGAAGCTCTATCTGAACGACGCGGGCAAGGCGAAGCTGGAGATCGCCCTGGCCAAGGGCAAGAAGCTGCACGACAAGCGTGAAGCCTCGGCCGAGCGCGACTGGCAGCGGGACAAGGCGCGGTTGATGCGGGACAAGGGCTGAGCCCAGTAGGGATGATCGGTCAGGATTGCGCGAGGGGCCGAGCGTCCATGACCCCCGGCAAGTCGGCGAACCCATAGCCTGCCCGACCGGCTGTTCCGGCGGGTGGCGTGATCAGTCCTCCGGTGATCAAGGTCAGCGTGGTGATCGCAACCACTATGACCGCCGCCAAGATCGCGAGCCTGCGCTCGCTCCGTGAAAATACCCCGTTCGTGCGTCGCATAGTCCAGCCTCCCGCTGGGAGACGAACGCCAAAGGCTCGCCTCTGTTCCGCCTTATTTGGAGATTGGCGGATTCTTGCGACAGGCGAATAACAGTTGATGGTTAGCGCGCGATCAGGTCTCGCGCCCGCTCGAAGACGGCCTCGAACATGGCAGGGGTCAGGCGGCCCGTGTTCGTGTTCAGCCGTGAGCAGTGATAGGAATTCAGGATCACATAGCCGCCGGCTTCCCCTTCAGCGCCGTGGCCGGCCGGCATGGCCGAGGCCGGGCGGCCGAAAGCCTTCAGGATATTGCGGCGGGAGACGTCGCCCAGGGTGACGATCACCTTCAGATTAGGCAGCAGGGCGAGCCGGTCGATCAGGAAGGGGCGGCAGGTGGTTTCCTCGATCGGCAGGGGCTTATTGCCGGGCGGGGCGCAGCGGACGGCGTTGGTGATCATACAGTCCACCAGTTGCAGGTCGTCATCGCCGTCCGGATCATAAGATCCTTGAGCGAAGCCGGTCTTCTTCAGCGTGTCGTAAAGGAGCCAGCCCGCGTGATCGCCGGTGAAGGGGCGGCCCGTGCGGTTGGCGCCGGTGCGGCCCGGCGCCAGGCCGGCGACCAGGAGGCGCGCGTTCGGATCGCCGAAGGAGGGGGCGGGGCCGTTCCACCAGTCGGGATTCTGGCGGGCGTTCTCGCGGCGATACTCCACCAGGCGGGGACAGAGGGGGCAGTCGCGCGGCGGCTCGGGCGTCAGGCTCATTGGGCGCTGCCGGTCTTGGGCCGGCCGAACTCGGCCATCAGGTCGTTCAGATCCAGGAAAGCGTCGGCCTGGCGGCGCAATTCGTCGGCGATATGGGGCGGCTGGGTCTTCTGGGTCGAGATGACGGTGACGCGGACCCCTTTCGCCTGCACCGCCTGGACCACCCGGCGGAAGTCGCCGTCGCCGGAGAACAGCACGGCATGATCCAGATGCGGGGCCAGCTCCAGCATATCGACCGCGATCTCGATATCCATATTGCCCTTGATCCGGCTATGTCCCGAGCCGTCGGTGAAACGCTTCACCGGCTTGGTCACGACCGAAAAGCCATTGTAGTCCAGCCAATCCACCAGAGGCTTGACCGGCGAGAACTCTTCGCCCTCGACCACCGCCGTGTAATAATAGGCGCGTGTCAGGACGGATTTCTCGCGAAACCAGTCCAGCATCCGCTTGAAGTCGAGGTCGTGCTGGAGCGCGCGGGCGGCGGAATAGAGGTTTGACCCGTCGATGAAGATCGCCAGGCGGTCGGTGGAATGGAACATGGTCGAGACCGTCGAAAGGGATGAAGAATATGGCGCCGCGGCGGGGGCTCCGGTCGATTTTGGACTCGACGGGGCGCTCGATCTGGACGCCGCAGTCATCGTGGCGTTGGGCTGTAATGACAAGGGGGTCTGGAGCTCGTGTCGATTGGCGCTGGAGGCCGCGCTCGCCCGGTTTCGAAGCGAGGGGATCGATGTGGTGGCGCGATCGTCCTGGTGGTCGTCGCTGGCCTGGCCCGATCCCAATGACCCCCCATTTCTGAACGGGGCGGTGATCGTCCGCACCGAACATGATCCTCATGAGCTTATGGCGGCCCTGGGCCGGATCGAGGATGTTTTCGGCCGTGAGCGGTCGGCCCGGAACGCGCCGCGCACTCTGGACCTGGACCTGATTGCGTACGGCCGGCTCAGCGGCGATCTGAACGGCCTTATTCTGCCCCATCCGCGCGCCGCCGAACGGAAGTTCGTAATGGGTCCGATCGCCGAGATGGCGCCGGCGTGGGCGCATCCGCATGGGGGAAATGCGGCGTCTCTGGCCGCCTCCGCATCCGTCGGCGCGGACGCTCATCGGGCCTGAGGCCAAACTTCCGCCGCTGTGGCGTTGCAAAATACAGTCCCCATCTGTATTTGACGCGGTTCTCCCCCGCGTCCGAGGAATTTCATGGCCCGCGTCACCGTCGAAGATTGCATCGAGAAGGTCCCGAACCGTTTTGGCCTGGTTCTGCTGGCTGGCCATCGCGCCCGCAGCATTGCCAACGGCGCCGCCCTGACCATCGACCGCGACAACGACAAGAATCCTGTCGTCGCCCTGCGCGAGATCGCCGACGACACCGTTGTGCCGGACGAACTGCAGGAAACCATCATCACCACCCTGCAACGCGTCGATGAGCGCACCGAAGCCGAGGACGAGGCCGAGACCGTCGCCCTGCTGGCCGAGCCGCAGCACATGAACATGGCCGAGGCCGAGCTGATCCGCGCTCTTCAGAGCGACCGCGACGGCGGTCAGGAGGAGCGCTACTGACGCCCGAGGGAGCCCCTGGCGTCACTATCCTGCCGGCGCGGACCGAAGTGGTTCCGCCGGCGCCCCAAGCTGCGAACAAAAACGATCCCATGCCGACCGCAGATGATGCGGCGACGGCGCCGAAGCGCGCGCCCATCCTGCGCCAGTTCGAGCTGATCGAGGCCGTCAAGGCCTATGACCCCACCGCCGACGAAGCGCTTCTGAACCGCGCCTATGTCTATGCGATGAAGATGCACGGCTCGCAGATGCGAGCTTCGGGCGATCCCTATTTCGCCCACCCGATTCAGGTCGCGGGCATACTGACCGACTACAAGCTCGACACTGCGACTATCGTTACGGCTCTGCTGCACGATGTGGTCGAGGACACGTCCGCGACGCGCGACGACATCGCCCAGATGTTCGGCGAGGAGGTGGCGGTCCTGGTTGAGGGCGTCACCAAGCTGAGCCGGCTTGAACTTCAGGCCGAGCATACGCGCCAGGCCGAGAACCTGCGGAAATTCATCCTCGCCATCAGCCGGGACGTGCGGGTGCTGCTGGTCAAGCTGGCCGACCGGCTGCACAACATGCGCACACTTCAGTATGTGAAGCCTGAGAAGCGCGAGCGGATCAGCCGCGAGACCCTGGAGGTCTATGCCCCGCTGGGGCGGTCGATCGGTATTCACTCGATCGCGTCCGAGTTGGAAGAACTGGCCTTCACCCACCTGAATCCTACGGCCAAGACCGCCATCGAGCGGCGGCTGGAGGCGCTGAAGCTGGAGCATGGCCGCGCCATCGAGGGCGTGGCGGGCGAGGTCGAGCGGGTGTTATCCGAGGCCGGGGTCGGCGCCCACGTCTTCGGCCGCCAGAAAACGCCCTATTCGATCTGGCGCAAACTGCAGCGCAAATCGGTCGGCTTCTCGTCCCTGTCGGACATCTACGGCTTCCGCGTGATCGTGGAGGCGGAAGACGACTGCTATCGCGCCCTGGGTGTCATCCACCGCGAATGGCCGATGGTGCCGGAGCGGTTCAAGGACTTCATCTCGACGCCCAAGTCGAACAACTATCGCTCGCTGCACACGACCGTCGTCGGGCCGCGCGGGCTGCGCATTGAGATGCAGATCCGCACCGAGGCGATGGACCGGGTCGCCGAGGACGGGGTCGCGGCTCACTGGCGCTACAAGAACAAGTCCTATGGCTTCGACCGCGAGGCGATGGAGCAGGGGGGCGGCCGCGACCCGCTGCAGAACCTGCGCCACCTGGTTCAGGTGATCGAACACGGCGAGGGCGGCGAGGACTGGGTCGAGCACGCCAAGCTCGAAATGTATCTGGACCAGGTCTTCGTCTTCACGCCCAAGGGGCGGCTGGTGACCCTGCCGCGCGGCGGCATGCCGCTGGACTTCGCCTATGCGGTTCACACCGAGGTCGGCGACACGGCTGTCGGGGTCAAGGTGAACGGCGAACTGAAGCCGATGCGCACGCCGCTGCAGAACGGCGACGTGGTCGAGATCATTCGCGGGGCGAAGCGCGAGGTGCCGGCAGACTGGCGCAGTCTGACCGTCACCGGTCGGGCGCGGTCCGCCATCCGGCGCCACATCCGGACCTCTGAGCGGGAGGAATTCGTCAAACTGGGGCGTGTGGCCTTGCAGCAGACCCTGGCGCGCGTCGACAAGACCCTGGCGGAGGTCTCGCTGAAGCCGATCCTGGAGACCCTGGCGGTCGCCAGCGACGACGATGTTTTCGAAAGCCTGGGCCGCGGGCGGTTGTCCCCAACGGCGGTGGCGGAAACCCTGTTCCCATCGCTGACCGGCCGGCTGAAGGCCGGGCCTGAGAAGCAGAGGATCGAAGGCGACACCGCCCGGCTGTTCGTGCGCGGTGGTGGTCTGACGCCCGGTGTCAGCGTCCATTTCGGCCAGTGTTGCACCCCGGTGCCGGGCGACCGGATTGTCGGTATTCTGGAGCCTGAAGTCGGGCTGACGGTGCATACGATCGACTGCCAGACCCTGGCCGCCTTCGCCGACGACGATTCGGTGTGGCACGACCTGCAATGGACGCCCCAGGCCGAAACGGACGCCGTCGCAGCGGTGCGGCTCAAGGCGACCATCCGAAACGCGCCGGGCGTGCTCGGTCAGGTGACTACCCTGATTGGCGAAGCCGGCGGAAACATCATAAATCTGGCCATGGCGTATCGACAGCAAGACTTCTTCGATGTGACCATTGACGTCGAGGTCGAAGACGCCAAACACGCGACCATGTTGATGGCGGCGTTGCGGGCCAATCCCTCGGTCGACAACGTGGATCGCGGTCGGGGCTGAGCCTTTTACTCGGTGTTGTGAACGGCTAAGACCGGGCCATGAACACCGAAGACGTCCTCAACGAATTCCGCGACGCCGGCGCCCTGCGCGAAGGCCATTTTGTTTTGTCTTCCGGCCTGCACAGCCCGGTGTTTCTGCAGAAGAACCTGGTCTTTATGCAGACGGATCGGTGCGAGCGGCTTTGCAAGGCCCTGGCGGAGAAGATCGTCGCCGCCGTCGGGCCGGTCGACGTCGCCATCTCGCCGGCCGTAGGCGGCATAATTCCCGGCTATGAAACCGCACGTCACCTGGGCGTGCCGTCCATGTATGTTGAGCGGGAAGGCGGCCAGTTCAAGCTGAGACGCGGCTTCTCGATCGAACCTGGCGAGAAGGTGGTTATGGTCGAGGACATCGTCACGACGGGCCTGTCGTCGCGAGAATGTATCGCCGCCATCCAGGCCGCAGGGGGCGAGGTCGTCGCCGCAGCCTGTATCGTCGACCGCTCGGGCGGCAAGGCCGACGTCGGGGTCCCCCTGATCGCCCTGGCCTCGCTTGAGGTGCCGGCCTATGCAGCCGACGCCCTGCCGCCCGAACTGGCGGCCCTGCCAGTCGAAGACCCCGGCAGCCGCAGACTGTCGAAATGATTCCCATCATGGGCAGGAACTGAGATGCGCGAACGGGTCAGGCTAGGCGTCAATATTGATCATGTGGCGACCGTGCGAAACGCACGGGGCGGGACCCACCCCGATCCTGTCCGGGCCGCCGAGGCGGCGCTTTCCGCCGGCGCGGACGGGATCACCGCCCATCTGCGCGAGGATCGTCGTCATATCACCGACGCCGATATCGATGTCCTGAGCGCCCTGTGCGCACGCGCGGACAAGCCGCTGAACTTTGAGATGGCCGTGACGGACGAGATGTTGGCCATCGCCCTGCGCCATCGCCCCCATGCGGCCTGCCTGGTGCCTGAGCGTCGCGAAGAGGTGACGACCGAGGGCGGCCTGGCCGTCGCAGGCCATGAGGCGCGGATCGCGCCCGTCGCCAAGGCTCTGGCCAAGGCGGGCATAAGGGTGTCGCTGTTCATCGAACCATCAGAGGCCCAGGTCGAAGCCGCCGCCGCCGTCGGGGCTCAGGTGGTGGAGTTTCACACCGGGCGCTATTGCCACCTGACCGATCCTGGCGAGCGGGAGGTTGAGTTTGAGCGGCTTGCCGCCGCTGCGGCCCAGGCCGACATTCTGGGGCTGGAGGTCCACGCCGGCCACGGCCTGGACTACGACACCGCGCCCCGCATGTTGGCCATCCCGGAAGTTCGCGAGCTGAATATTGGCCATTTCCTGATCGGCGAATCGATCTTTATCGGCCTGGACGCCGCGATTCGACGGATGCGGGCGGCGATGGACGCCGCCCAGTGATCGTGGGCGTCGGCGCCGACCTGTCGGACATACGGCGCATCCAGGCCTCGCTGGACCGGTTCGGCGAGCGGTTCAAACAGCGCTGCTTTACCGAGATCGAGCGCACGCGTTCGGATCGAAAGCCGGATGCGGCCTGGAGCTACGCCAAGCGGTTCGCGGCCAAGGAAGCCTGCGCCAAGGCCCTGGGGACGGGTATGCGGGCCGACGTCTACTGGCGCGACATGGGGGTGGTGAACCTGCGCTCCGGACAGCCGACCCTGGCCCTGACCGGCTACGCCGCCGAGCATCTGGCTCGGCTGACCCCAGCGGGGCATGAGGCGAAGATTCACCTGACCCTGAGCGACGAACACCCCTACGCACTCGCCTTCGTGGTGATCGAAGCCTTGCCGCTGTCGTAATCGCGATATACCCCTCAGTTGACGACCGCGCCGACGCGGCAAGGGGATGCCTGATCGCATGAGCGAAGACCAGAAGCCGCACGACGCCGACGCGGCCGAAACCACGACGAAGGCCGCCACCCCTGAAGAAGTGTTCGCTGCGTCAGAGGCCGATGCGCCGGTCGAGGCCGTGCAGGAGCCCGCGAAACGTCCGGTCTGGAGCGACGAGGGCGACGCGCCCTTTGAGGAGACGCCGGCCCCGCCCGCCCGCGCCAAACCCGCCAAGAGGGAGGAAACCGCCGGCAGCGAGACAGTCGAGATCGTGAAGACGATCTTCTTCGCCCTGCTGATCGCCATGGTGCTGCGGATCTTCCTGTTCCAGCCCTTCACCATTCCGTCGGCCTCGATGGAGCCGAACCTGTACGAAGGCGACTATATCGTCGTGTCGAAATGGTCCTACGGCTATTCGAAGCATTCGATCCCGTTCAGCCCGCCGCTGTTCGACGGCCGGGTGATGGGTTCGGCGCCGAAGCGCGGCGACATCGTCGTGTTCAAGCTGCCGCGCGACGACAAGACGGACTTCATCAAGCGCGTCATCGGCCTGCCGGGCGACCGGATCCAGATGATCTCGAACAAGCTGTATATCAACGACAGGCCGGTTCAGGACGTCGTGGTCAGCGAGCGCGAGATCAATGACATCTTCGGGGCGCACCCCGTCGCCGAGGTCCGCGAGACCCTGCCCGAGGGCAAGAGCTTCATGACCCAGGATTTCGGTCCCGGAAACGACCTGGACGACACCGGCGTGTATGAAGTGCCCGCCGGTCATTATTTCATGATGGGCGACAACCGCGACAACTCGATCGACAGTCGGGTCGAACAGTCCAGCGGCGTGGGCATGGTTCCCGCCGAGAACCTGGTCGGCAAGGCGCAGATCATCCTGTTTTCGTGGAAGCCGGGCGCCTCGCTGTACAAGCCCTGGACCTGGGCCAATGTGCGGCTCGGACGGTTCTTCAACGTTCTTCATTGATGGCCAATCTGAGAGCTGAGGCGGTCACCGCGCTGCAGACGCGCATTGGCCATCCGTTCAAGGACGCCGCCTTGCTGGAGCGGGCCCTGACCCACGCCAGCGTCGGCGAGGGCGCGCCGGTCGGCGTCCATGGACCGCGCGACAACGAGCGACTGGAGTTCCTGGGCGACCGGGTGCTGGGCCTGCTGGTGGCCGAGAAACTGTCGCGGGACTATCCCACGGCCCACGAAGGCGAACTGTCGTCCAGCCTGCACGCCCTGGTCGACAAGACCGCCTGCGCGCGGGTGGGGGAAGCCTTGGGCGTCGGTCCGGCCCTGCGTCTGTCGCCGGGCGAGACCAAGACGGGCGGGCGTCGCAAGGCCGGGGTCATCGCCGATGCCGTCGAGGCCATTCTGGCGGCCGTCTATCTGGATGGCGGGCTGGAAGCGGCGCGGGCCTTCTTCGACAAGGCTTGGGCGGTCGAGTTCGCGGCTCCGCCCTCGCGGTCCGTGACCAACCCCAAGTCCGCCCTGCAGGAGTGGGCCCAAGGCCGGGGCCGGCCGCTGCCGACCTATAGGGTTGCGGATCGGACGGGTTCGGATCATGCGCCGACATTCACCGTCGAGGTGTCGGTCGAAGGCGTGGAGCCCTTGACCGCACTGGGGCGTTCGCGTCAGGAGGCGGAGAAGGCGGCCGCAACGGCTCTCCTCAAACGTGAAGGCGTCATTTGACCGATATCGAAAACCAGCGCGCGGGCTTCGCCGCCATCATCGGCGCGCCGAACGCCGGCAAGTCCACGCTGGTCAACCGGCTGACCGGATCCAAGGTCTCCATCGTCACCCAGAAGGTGCAGACGACGCGGTTCCCGGTGCGCGGCATCGCCATGGAAGGCGACGCCCAAATCGTGCTGGTGGACACCCCCGGCATCTTCACCCCGCGCCGTCGCCTGGACCGGGCCATGGTCGCCTCGGCCTGGGGCGGGGCGCAGGACGCGGACTTGGTTGTCCACCTGATCGACGCCCAGTCGCACATCAACTCGGAAGGCCGTGAAGGCACGGCGGGCGACCGCCGCTCGGCCGAAGACACCGAGACCATCATCGCCAATCTTCAGTCCACCGGGACGAAGGTCATCCTGGCGCTGAACAAGATCGACGGCATGCGCCGCGACACCCTGCTGGCCTTGTCGCAGAAACTTTTCGAGAGCGGCGTCTATGACGAGGTCTATATGATCTCCGCCGCCAATGGCGACGGGGTCGAGGACCTGAAGCAGCGTCTGGCGCGGTCGATGCCCCAGGGGCATTGGCTCTATCCCGAGGATCAGGCGGCCGACGTGCCGGTGCGGGTTCTGGCGGCCGAAATTACGCGCGAGAAGGTCTATCTGCGCGTCCACGAGGAACTGCCCTATTCGGCGGCGGTGGAGACCACCAGTTTCGAGGAGCGCGCCGACGGCTCGGCCCGGATCGAACAGACCATCTATGTCGAGCGCGAGAGCCAGCGGCCCATCGTCCTGGGCAAGGGCGGCCAGACGCTGAAATGGATCGGCCAGAAGGCGCGCGAGGAGCTGAACGAGATCCTCGGCCGTCAGGTCCATCTGTTCCTGACGGTGAAGGTCGATCCGAAGTGGCAGGATTCGCGGGCGCTCTACGCCCAGTTCGGTCTCGATTTCGACGTCTGAGTTCTCGTGTTTGAAGTGCCGCGTACCCCTGGGGGCCATCCCCGGCTTGTTCTGGGCGTCCTGGGGGCGCTGATCCTCGGCGGCGTGGTCTGGGCCGGGTTTTCGACGTCGGTCAAACCCGTCAGCGATGCGATGCGGGCGGCGACCGGCCCCGAGACGCCGCCGCGACCGCCGCTGGTCGTGGTCGAGGATCTGCCGCAACTGGCCGCGCGGCTGGAACGCGAGGGCGCGGCCGGGCGGTTCATGGGCGGGGTTCTGGTGGCCAAGGGCGACCGGGTCCTGTTCCGTCAGGTCTATGGCGAGGCGAACTATGAGCAGGGTCGGCCGCTGAAGCTGGATTCGCGCTTCCGGCTGGCCTCGATCTCCAAACAGTTCACGGCGGCTGCCATCCTGCGCCTGCAGGACGAAGGCAAGCTGAGCGTTTCGGACCCCGTCTGCAAATGGATCCAGCCTTGCCCGAAGGCGTGGGAGCCCGTGCGGATCAGCCACCTGTTGTCGCACACCTCGGGCATTCCGGACCTGATGGCGCGGCCGGGCTGGGGCATGCGGCGCACGACGCCGGCGACCCTGGATGAGCTGACCGAGGATTCGAAACGGTTCGGGCTCCAGTTCCCGCCGGGGACCAAGGTCAGGTACGACAATGCGGGCTTCAACCTGGCGGCGGCCATCGTCGAGAAGGCCAGCGGCCGGTCCTATGAGACCTATATGCGTGAGACCTTCTTCAGGCCCTTGGGGATGAAGGACAGCGGGCTGGACCTGGACGGCGGCGACCATGGGGCGATCATGGGTTACGCCAACTTCCCCGCAGGACTGGCGGCCCAGCGGAACGCCAACACCTCCATCGTCGCCGGCGCAGGCGCGGTCTATTCGACGCTTGATGATCTGCTGGTCTGGCAGAGGGCGTTGCACCGGGGGGAATTGCTGAAGCCCTTCAGCTATCAGCAGATGCTGGCCGACCATGCCCCGGCGGACGCGCCCAAGGAGCGGGGCAGACCGCGCCGCGACTGGGGATACGGGATCTTCTCGAACCGGCTGGGCGATCAGGTTCGGCCCAGTTTCCAGGATCGCCAAATCTATCACACCGGCAGCTGGGGCGGGTTCCGAAACCTGATGCTGTATCAGCCCGAAGCCGATGTGACGGTCATTGTCCTGTCCAACAACTATCATCTGCGCGACCAGGTCTTCCTGATCAGCCAACAGGCGATGGCCGAGGCCCTGGGCCGCGAGTTCCCGACCACCCTGGACCGATAGTCTTCTTGCGGCTGTCGTAAAAACACACCGCCAAACCGCCAAACCGCCACGTCCGCCTCCGTTCAAACGACCGGCGGTCAGTCTAGGGCCGTTTGGAGCCTTGATGGATTGGAGGGCGAAGACGGGGCGCAAAGCCTTGCGCCGCCGTGTTCGGGACGGATGGCAAATAAATTTGGCCCCTCTCCGTCAGGCCGGCAGCATGGATCCCGTGTCGATGTAGCGCTGGTGCCAGGACAGGGCTTCGTTCAGCAGGTGGGGGGACTGGAGGCCGTAGGAGCCCTTCAGGGCGCGCTCGTAGTAGTCGTTGAGGCCGTCGCGGTATTTCGGATGGGCGCAGTGGGCGATGATCAGCTTGGCCCGCTGTTTCGGCGACAGGCCGCGCAGGTCGGCCAGGCCCTGTTCGGTGACGATGACCTGGACGTCCTGGGTGATGTGGTCGACGTGGCTGGCCATGGGGACGATGGCCGAGATGGCGCCGCCCTTGGCCGTTGAAGGCGTCACGAAACAGGAGATGAAGGCGTTGCGCGAGAAGTCGCCCGAGCCGCCGATGCCGTTCTGGATGCGCGAACCCATGACCTGGGTCGAGTTGACGTTGCCGTAGATGTCGGCCTCGATCAGGCCGTTCATGGCGATACAGCCCAGGCGGCGGATCAGCTCCGGATGGTTCGAAATTTCCTGGGGCCGCAGGATGATCTTGCCGCGGAACTGCTCCATTCGACTGTTCATGTCCGCCGCAGCTTCGGGGCTGAGCGAGAAGGCGGTGGCGGAGGCGACGGTCAGCTTACCGGCGTCCAGCAGGTCCAGCATTCCGTCCTGGATCACCTCCGTATAGGCGGCCATCCGTTCGAACGGACTGTCCATCAGGCCGGCCAGAACGGCGTTGGCGACGTTGCCGACGCCCGACTGAAGCGGCAGCAGGGCGGCGGGCAGGCGGCCGACGCGGACCTCGTGCTTCAGGAACTCGATCAGGTGACCGGCGATGGCGCGGGCGTTGGCGTCCGGCGCGGCGAAGGGCAGGTTGCGGTCGGGGGCCTCGGTCTCGACGATGGCGACGATCTTGTCCGGATCGCAGCGGAAGGTCGGCTGGCCGATCAACTGGTCGGGTCGGGTCAGGGGGATGGGCACACGGTCGGGCGGCAGGGCCGTGCCGTAGTAGATGTCGTGCATCCCCTCCAGCGCCGGGTTCTGCCAGGCGTTGACCTCGAGGATCACCCGCTCGGCCCGGTCCAGCCAGGTCTTGTTGTTGCCGATGGACGATGAGGGCACCAGGGAGCCGTCGGCGTTGATGGCCGAGACCTCGACCACGGCGGTGTCCAGCGGCCCCAGCACGCCCTGCCAGACCATGGGCGCGAGCTGGCTGAGGTGCATGTCCAGATAGTCCATCTGGCCCGAGTTGATCTTCTCACGGGCGATGGGGTCGGAGTTGTAGGGCAGGCGGCGTTCGATGCCGTCGGCCCTGGCCAGGGCGCCGTCGAGTTCCGGGCCGGTGGAGGCGCCGGTCCAGAGGTTGAGGCGGAAGGCGTCGCCGGCGGCATGGGCGGTCTCGATCCGCGTGGCCAGGGCGGCGGGGACGGCCTTGGGATAGCCCGAACCGGTGAAGCCGCTCATGCCCACGGTCGATCCGGCGGGGATCAGGGCGGCGGCGTCCTGGGCGGACATGACCTTGGAACGCAGGGACTGGCTGCGGATACGTGACATGGGCTCTCGAAGGTTGCGGCCGGGGAGGGCCTGGGCGTCTCGGTTAGGCGGCGCCGCTAAGGCGATCCATTCGACCTTGGTCGAGGACGGGCGGCAGGTCCATGATCTCCATCAAATGATCCGCGCGGTCCGATGGAACGCCAGACGGAACCGTCGGTTAGCGAGAGATCGACAGGAAGGATCGCCATGAAAGCCCTTGTTCTGAACTGCACGCTGAAGCCGTCTCCCGAGGCCTCGAGCACGGAGGCCCTCGCCCAGGTCGTGATCGACGAACTTGAGAAGGGCGGGGCCGAGGTCGAGAGGGTTCGACTGGTCGACCTGAACATCAAGCCGGGCGTGAAGACAGACCAGGGCGAGGGAGACGACTGGCCCGCCGTGCACGAAAAGATCATGGCGGCCAATATCGTCGTCTTCGCCACCCCGACCTGGGTCGGGCAGATGTCCAGCGTCTGCATGCGCGCCCTGGAGCGGATGGACGCCCTGTTCGAGGAAACCGACGACAGCGGCCGGCCGGTGGCCTTCGGCAAGGTGGGCGGCATCGTCATCACCGGCAACGAGGACGGCGCCCACCATATCGTGGCGACGGTGTCCCAGGCCCTGATCGACATGGGGTTCACCATGGCGGCGCAGAGCTGGACCTATTGGCACCTGGGCCCCGGGCCGGGGCCGGACTATGTCGAGACCGACGAGGGGCACGACTATTCGGACCGGGTCGGGCGCAACGCCGCGCGAAATATGCTGGCGCTGGCCAAGGTGCTGAAACCGGACATCTACCCCGTTCCCGAAAGCGGAGAACAGGACTAGAACAGGCGACATGATCGCCGCCCTGTTCACCGCCCTGGTCCTTCAATCCGCGCCGCCGCTGGCGGCCATGGTTCCCCCGCGGGACGACCGTATCGGCATCGCCGCCCAGCAGGGGGCGGACGAGGCGGCGGCGACCCTGGATCGGATGCACCAAGCGGCGGCGGACGCGGACGGCGCGACCTATTTCGCCCAGTTCAGCGACGGGGCACGGTTCGTCGGGACCGATGCTTCCGAGCATTGGGATATTCCGACCTTCAAGGCCTATGCGGAACCGATATTCGCGCGGGGGAAGGGGTGGACCTATCGGCCGTATGACCGGACCCTGATCATCTCGGGCGACTTCGCCTGGTTCGACGAGAAGCTGGACAATGACGCCTATGGCGCGCTGCGGGGATCGGGGCTGCTGAGGCGGACCGGGCCGGGCGAAGTCTGGAAGATCGAGCAGTATGTGCTCAGTTTCACGGTGCCGAACGACAAGGCCAGGGCGGTCGTGGACGTGATCAAGTCCGCCGCCGCCGACTGATGGACTTCCACGAAGAGGCCTTCGTCCTGTCGGCGCGGAGCCATGGCGACACTGGCGCCGTGGTGGATCTGCTGACCGAGACCCATGGCCGACGCGCGGCCTATGTGGCCGGGGGCGCGTCGCGGAAGATGCGACCCTTTCTGCAGGCCGGGGCGCGGGTGGTGGCGGATTATCGCGCGCGGACGTCGGATCATCTGGGCGGGGCGCGGCTGGAGCCGGTGGGCGAGGGGCCAAGCGCCCTGTTCGACGACGCCCTGGCCCTGACCGGCCTGGCGGCGGCGGCGGGGGTGGCCCAGGGCGCCTTGCCGGAGCGCGAGCCGCATCCGGGGGTGTTCCTGGCCTTTGAAGCCCTGATGGCCGCCTTCGCCCTGCCGGACGTGTGGCCGGCCATTTTCGTGCGGTTCGAGGCGGGGCTGCTCGAGGATCTGGGCTTCGGGCTCGATCTGTCGAAATGCGCGGCGACGGGGACGGCGGACGATCTGATCTATGTCAGTCCCCGCACCGGCCGGGCGGTCAGCCGCGAGGCCGGCGCCCCCTATGCCGACAAGATGCTGACCCTGCCGCCCTTCATGCTGGGGGCGCAGGCGGGGCTGGTCGAGGGCGACGTCAAGGCGGGGTTCGACCTGACCGGGCATTTCCTGGAGCAGTTCGTCTTCCACCCGCAGAACAAGCCCCTGCCGCCGGCCCGGGTCTGGATGCTGGACAAGCTGGCCGACGCCCGACGGCTCTAGGCTCGGCCTGTCGAAGGCTCACACGCGGCGCGGGGTTTTCGCCCTAAGCGCGCGTTTCGAGAATAATTCAACTTCAGGTCATTCACGATCGCCGGTCTGGCGCGTCAGGCTTGTGGGGTCGCCCTTACCGGGGCCGGGGTGATCTCGTTCAGCGGGCCTCGATCCAACGGGTAAGGAGACTATCCATGGCTATTCCGACACCGGTGAACGGTCAGATCACTGACGCCGTCACTCAGGCGAATGTGAAGGTCCTCGGCGACGCTCCGGCGATGGCCATGGGGGCGATCTACCAGTCGCTCGCACACTCGACCGGCATCCTTTACGAAAACGCCACCTCGTCGCAGCAGCAGCTGGCGATCGCCGCCCAGGCCGCGACCAACCAGGGCGTGATCCAGATCTACAGCGTCGACACCATGGCCGGCGCCGTGGCGACCTCGAAGATCGCTCAGTCCGATACGCCCGACAACATGCTGGCTCTGCTGACCGCCCTGCGCGCCGTCGGTCCGTCGGCCGGCGTTTCCTGACGCCTCGCCCTCAGCAAAGAAGGATTTGAGACATGGCGCTTCCCACACCCGTCAACGGCATGATCACCGACGCCGTCACCCAGGCCAACGTCAAGGTCCTGGGCGACGCTCCGGCCATGGCCATGGCCGCGATCTATCAGTCGCTGGCCCACTCCACCGGCATTCTCTACGAGAACGCCGCCTCGTCCCAACAGCAGCTGGCCATCGCCGGTCAGGCCGCGACCAACCAGGGCGTGATCCAGATCTACAGCGTCGACACGATGGCCGGCGCCGTCGCGGCGAGCAAGATCAGCCAGTCGGACACGCCCGACAATCTGATGTCCCTGCTGACGGCGCTGCGCGCCACGGCTGTCTAGGGCGGCGTTCGGCCGCGGCGTCGCCAGCGCGCGCCGGGCGCCGGACATTGATGACTGCCGCGGCGGGACGCTGGCGCCCGCCGCGCCAACCTCTGGAGGACGGCCATGGTCGAGTCGAACGAAAAGAAGACGACAGAGGAGGCCGGCCGGAGCAACCTGGGCGACTACGAGGAAATCTTGAAACTCGCCATGGAGTTGAGCCGGAATCCTGGGACCGCGCCCATAGCGGAGTCGGTCGCAAGCACCCTGCTGACCGTTATCGGCTCCGGCCCCAGCTTCGCCGCGATGCAGAGCCTGGTCGCCGCCAATCAGGCCAGCGGCATGATGTACCACAATGCGGTCGCCAACCAGCAGACGACGAACATCCTGGGCATGGTGGCGACCATGAACTGCGTCCAGGCGCTGATGGACAAGCCGACCGTCGTTCCGTGGCCCAAGATAGGCCCAGGTCATGAGGAGCCGTTCGAATGAGCCGCGAAGAGCGACATTTCAGGAAGGAAGAACGGCGGGAGGAATGTCGGGAAGACGCCCTTCTGCTCTGTGCGGGAGCGGGGGTTTGCAATGCCGGTCTCATAACGATCTTGGCCTCTGCGGACGCCTTTGCGGCACGGCTTGCCGCATCGACGCAACATGGGTCGGAGTTGTCTGCGCTGCAGATCCGTAACCTCGCGTCGATCCTGTCCGACATGCAGTCGCCGCGGGTCAGCCGGACCACGGACGTGGGCGTCCGTTCGGTGTCGCAGGTCACGCGTGAACCATCATCGGCCTTCTACGGCGCGCCCGTGGTCACTTGAATTTCGAGAGGGATGAGGCGTCGTCATGACAGACACCGTCAATGCGCAGATCACCGACGCCGTCACCCAGACCAACGTCAAGGTGTTGGGGGAGGGGCCGGCCGAGGCCGTGGCCATTTCAGTCCAGGCGGTCGCCCACGCCACCAGCCTGTCGGTCGAGAACGCCAGTCAGACCCAGGGCGGGATGCAGCAGATCAACAACGCCGCCGTCGGCGCCCTGATCGCCAAGATCCTCGAAATCCCGGTCGCCTAAGCCATGGCATATCCGACCGCCGTCAACAGCCAGATCACCGATGCGGTGACACAGCAGAACCTGATGGTCCTGGGCGCCGCCTCGACCATCGCCATGGGCTCGATCTACCAGAGCGCCGCCCATTCGACGGCGATCGTGTTCGAAAACGCCGTCCAGGCCCAACGCCAGGCCTCGATCTGCGCCCAGGCCGCCACCAACCAGGGGGTGATGCAGGTCTATGAAGTGGGCGGAATGGTCTCGGCCATCGCCACGACACGGATCGGCGCACGATCGACCCCGCCCAGTTCCCTCGAGTCCGCCCTCGTCCTGCTCGTCGCACTCAAGCTGCTCAACCTCTAGAATTGTCAGGATTGAACCATGGCCGCCGAGACGCCCGTCAACTCCCAGGTCACTGACGCGGTCACCCAGACCAACGTCAAGGTGCTGGGCGAAGCGCCGGCACAGTCGATGGCGCTGGTCTATCAGAGCATGGCCCATTCGATCTCACTGGCCATGCAGAACGCGCAACAGGCGCAGGGCGGGCTGCAGCAGATCGGCAACGCCGTGACCTCGAGCGCCGTCACCATGATCATGAACGCGGCGCAGAAATAGCGCCGGCCCCTGAAACGAAAGCTGTCGCGCCGTGACCGATCCGACCGTCAACAACCAGATCAAGGACGCCGTTCAGACCTCGACCAATTGGGCGCTGGGGTTCGCGACGCTGGACGACGGCACGCCGTCCAGCGCGACGCGGGTCTCGGCCGGAGGGGTCATCGCCTATGACAAGGCCACACAGGCGGCCGCCCTTTCGGTTCAGGACGCCGCAGACTACCAGCGAAACGTGATGTCGATCAGCACCACCGTCCAGGGCAAGGCCATGGCGATGATGCTGGCGTCCGAGGGCACGAACAATGCCGCTCTGGTGGCCTATGTCATGGCCCTGGTCAGCTCGTTTGCAGCGCCGATTGCTGCCGGTCTTGCTGCTGAAACCGTCACCAAGGCGGTCGAGTCCTTCCCCAGAAACTGAACCCGAAACCAGGAGCATGAAGATGTCCCGTGTGACGATGTTGAAGACCAGTGAGGCCCAGGCCGTCGTTGAAGAGGCTCAGGCGCTGGAACAGGAGACGCGACGCGAGACCGAACTCTGGCAAGGCGATCCCCAGGGCTCGCCGACGAGCGAGCGGTTCGAGGAAAGCCAGGAGCGTTATCGCGAGCTGCGCAGTGCGGCGGAAGGCGTCGTGGCCCTTCTGTACCAGATGCAGGAACCGTTGTGGGGTGATCCCTACGCGGCGTGGGCGGCCAAGATGATGACCAAGGCCAAGGCGCTGCTGACCGATATTGAGGAAGGCGAACTGGTGGCGAAGATCTCGTTCGTCCCCGCTTCGTCCGAAAAGGAATGAGTAGGAAAAAGGGCGGCGCCGCGACCGGGGGGCCGTCCTCCAGCGGCGGGGACCCTCCGGAACAGCCGCAGGCGGCCAAGGATCCCGTCGTGCTGGCGGCGCAGCGGATGATCGTCGATATCTTCGCCTTGGCTACAGCGCAGGTTCCGGAGTTGCTGAACGCCCAGACTCCGGGCGGCGTGGAGATCCAGAAATTCACGGACGCCATGCTGGCGCAGTTGCAGGCACAGGTGACGCGGGCGCTTGGGGTTGGACCGGACGATGATGGAGGAGGCAGGCCGTGAGCGACGCCCAGGGGCCAGCGGGACGCCATCTCTACGACGCCGTCTCGGAGCAGAAGCACACGGTCGTGGACGGCTTCGCCGATCAGCGCGAGCGTCTCAAGCGCGCTGTGGCGGACCAGCGTCTGTCGGCCATGCCCGAAGACATGCGCCGCGCCGCGATGGGCCCGTCCGCGCAGGTCAGTCTCGAAATCGTCGAGGCGCTGCGCGGCGTCATCGCGCGGGAGGTTACCCGGCAGCTGGATCTCGCCATCTGCGCAATGATTGATCAGGCGGCCCGTACGCCCTCCAAGGATGGTTCTGCCGGCGAATAGGCCGGAGGAGCGGCTATATTTCCGCACGCCTTGCGATCCAAGCTTCACAAATCTCAAAATAACCCGTCAGGGTTGTATGATCTTCGGGTTTCGAGTCCCGGATCGAACGCGCCATCGATGACCGGTCCGCTGGTCGCCAAGGCGCTTGACGCAGGGGTGACCTCGCTTTCGTTGACCGAGAGCCGGTCCTTCGTAGCAGGGGGAGTGACGGCTATGACGGATATGAATGTCGTCCGACTGTTCCCGGAGATGAAGGGGGAACGGGACGACGAGACGGAGGCCGTAAAAAAAAGGCGGTCCGGTGGCGAGCGTCATTCGCCCACCCGCCCTTTGGGGTTCCGTCCCCTGACGCCGGTCGAAGTCCTGGCGAGGGCGGCCGAGGGCCGTCGGGACGGCCGGCTTTTCGGCGCGCCCCAGACACCCGCTGCGGTGATCGCGCGATCCCTGGATCGGCCGCGGGGCCTGGACGCCTTCTGGGCGATCTGGATGGCGCATCAGAACACGTTGCGCAGCCGGAGCCTGCGCCTGTCCGGTGGAAATCAGGCCGACGCGGAGGATGCGTTGAGCGCGGCCATGGTTCGGGCGGCCCAGGCCTTCGGTCGTCAGCCGGTGCACAACCCCGGCGCCTGGCTGGTTCGGATTCTTCACAACACCTGCATGGACCAGCACAGACGCGACGCCCACCGCGTTCCGATCGACACGGACGACGCCGACCTGCCGCAGCCCGCCGCCGCCGCCTGGGTGAAGGAGGCGCCGTCGCCCGAAGAGGCGCTGTCGCAGCAGGAGAGCGACGCCGCATGGGGGCGGGCGATGGGCGCTCTGCCCGCCAGTCTGGTCGAGCCGCTGCGGCTTCATCTCGACGACTGGAGCGACGAACGGATCGCCGCTCACCTCAACATCAGCCGTGAACTGGTCCGCAAGCGCCGCCAGTTGGCCAGGAATCGTCTGAGACTTCTGCTGGACCTCTAGCCGAAGGTGAAGGCGAAGACCTGGACTCCGGGATCGAGGAATTCGATCTCGAAGGTGCGTTCGCGAACAGGGCCGGACTGACGGACCAGTTGATACAGTCGTTGCTGATCGATGCGGCCCACGCCCTCGGCGTCGACGTCCGACCCGGCGTCCGCGCCGGGCCTTTGTCCGTCGATCAGGACGCGGAAGCGGGGTGTCGCGCCGGTCGCGCCGGGGCCCATGACCAGATGCAGGTCGCGCGCCTTGAAACGGAACGAGACCCGCCCGCCCGCCGCCGTCAGAGCCGCGTGTTCGCGCGTCACACGCCAGGGGCCGACCAGACTCCAGTCGTTCAGGCTCAGCGGACTGGCCACATAGGCCTTGACCGCATCCCGGGCGAAACCGCCGGGCGAACGGAAATTCTCGGCGCGGGCGTAGCCGACATAGGTTTCGGGCGAGCCGAGCTGGCTCATGTCGGCGGCGGCTTCAGCGCCCTGGGCCTGGACCTGGACCACGTCCGCAGCGACGTCGGCGGCGCCCGCCTCCTTGAGCAGTTGCTGGATCACGCGTTCGGACCCGTCGTAGTCGCCTTCGCCGAAATGGTGGTGGCGGATGCGCCCCTGGGCGTCGATGAAATAGTGGGCGGGCCAGTACTGGTTCTTGAAGGCGCGCCAGATGGCGAAGTCGTTGTCCATGGCGACCGGATAGTCGACGCCGAGGCGGCGGACGGCGTCGCGGACGTTGGCCTCGGACTTCTCGAAGGCGAATTCGGGCGTGTGGACGCCGATCACGACCAGTCCCTGGTCTTTGTACTTCTCGGCCCAGGCCCGGACATAGGGCAGGGCGCGCAGGCAGTTGATGCAGGAGTAGGTCCAGAAATCGACGACCACGACCTTGCCGCGCAACTGCGCCGGGGTCAGGGGCGGGGAGTTTATCCAGGTGGTGGCGCCGGTAAATGCGGGCAACTCGCCCTCGACCGGCAGATTGGCCAGATCCGTCGGCGCCGCGTTCATCGGCGCGCCGCGACCGATGGTGCTCAGCAACGCCTGTTCCAGACGGCCGGTGCTCCCGGCCGAAATCCGGGTCAGCAGGCCCGTGTCCAGGCCCAGGCCGATGGCGACCACCCCAATCAGGACCAATGCGCCCAAGCCGCGCCGCACCCATTCGCCGACCCCCAGGGCGCCCTTCATGGCCTTGAACACCCGTCCGCCGACCAGCAGCGCCAACGCCAGGGAGGTGGCGGCGCCCGCCGCATAGGCCAGCAGCAGAACGGTCGAGCCGACCCCGGCGCCCTGCAAGGCCGCGCCGGTCAGGATCACGCCCAGGATCGGACCCGCGCACGGAGCCCACAGCAGGCCGGTGGCCACGCCCAGAAGCAATGAGGCGCGGACGTCGCCCTGGTCGCTTGCGCCGCGTTCGACCCGATCGGTCAGCCAGGATCCGACCGCCACGAAGGGTCGCATCAGCCGGTCGCCGACGGAAGGCACGAGCAGGCTGAGGCCCAGGACGGCCATGACCGCGAGCGCGATCCAGCGACCGACCTCATTGGCGCGCACGGCCCAGCCGCCGCCCAGGGCCGCCAGGGTCGCAACCCCGGCGAAGGTGACCGCCATGCCGACCAGCAGGGGCAGGCCATTGCGCACGAACGGCCGACCGGCGCGGGCGAAGACGAAGGGCAGGACGGGCAGGATACAGGGGCTGACGATGGTCAGGGCGCCGGCCAGATAGGAGAGCAGGAACAGGATCATTGGGGCGGGCCTGACACGATGGGGTCACTCACATACGAAGCGGGAAGGCGTTCGGTTACCCTTTGGCGCACGATCTCCCACAGATAGACGCCCTGTCTTGTCTCGAACGGGCTAGACTTCGCGCTTCCGATCCCCGATTCGCTGGCCCATGACGATCCACGCTCCGCCGCCGGAAGGCGGCCGTATCATTGACGAGCCTATGGAGACGGCCCTCAGCCGTCGCTATCTGGCCTACGCCCTGTCGACCATCACCAACCGCGCCCTTCCCGACGTCCGGGACGGGTTCAAGCCCGTGCACCGGCGCATCCTGTACGCCATGCACCAGATGCGGCTGAACCCGCAGGCGGCGGCGCGCAAATGCGCCAAGGTCGTCGGCGAGGTGATGGGCGGATACCACCCGCATGGCGACGCCTCGATCTATGAAGCCCTGGTGCGCCTGGCCCAGGATTTCGCCCAGCGCTATCCGCTGGTCGACGGCCAGGGGAACTTCGGCAATATCGACGGCGATAGCGCCGCGGCCATGCGCTACACCGAATGCAAGCTGACGCCGGCCGCCGTGCTGCTGCTGGACGGGATCGATCAGGATTCCGTCGATTTCCGCGCCACCTACGACGACCAGGACGAGGAGCCGGTGGTTCTGCCGGCCGGATTCCCCAATCTGCTGGCCAACGGCTCGTCCGGCATCGCCGTGGGCATGGCCACCTCGATCCCGCCGCACAATGTCGGCGAACTGATCGACGCCTGCCAGATGCTGTTGGACCGGCCCGAGGCGACGACCGAGGACCTAGTGCAACTGGTGCCGGGACCGGACTTCCCCACTGGGGGCGTCGCGGTCGAGGGCCATGCCGCCATTCTGGACGCCTATGAGACGGGTCGGGGCGGGGTGCGGCTGCGGGCGCGCTGGGAGACTGAGGACCTGGGGCGCGGCGTGTGGCGGATCATCGTCACCGAGATGCCGTACCAGGTGCAGAAGTCGCGCCTGATCGAGGCGCTGGCGGACCTGATCGAGCACAAGAAGGCGCCTCTGCTGGGCGATGTGCGCGACGAGTCGGCGGAAGACATCCGCCTGATCCTGGAGCCCAAGAACCGCACCATCGAGCCCGAGATGCTGATGGAGAGCCTGTTCAAGCTGTCGGATCTGGAAGTCCGCTTCCCGATCAACATGAACGTGCTGGACGCCGACGGCACGCCGCGTGTCATGGGGCTGAAGGCCTGCCTGAGGGCCTTCCTGGATCACCGGCGCGAGGTTCTGAACCGCCGCTCGCAATGGCGGATCGCGCGGGTCGAGAAGCGGCTGCACCTGCTGGAAGGCCTGCGCATCGTCTTCCTCAACATCGACGAGGTGATCCGCATCGTCCGCGAGGAGGAACAGCCCAAGGCCGTGCTGATCGCGCGCTTCGGCCTGACGGAGGTCCAGGCCGACTTCATCCTCGACACCCGGCTGCGTCAGTTGGCGCGTCTGGAAGAGATGACGATCGAGAAGGAGTTCAAGGAACTTTCGGAGGAGCTGGCCAACCTGCAGGCCCTGACGTCGTCGGAAGGCAAGCAGTGGAAGGCCATCTCGAAGGAGCTGGAGGCGGTGCGCAAGGCGCTTATCTCGCCGCGCCGGACGACCATCGCCGACGCTGTGGACACGAGCGCATTCGTGGCGCCTGAGGCCTTCATCCCGCGCGAGGCGATCACCGTCATCCTGTCGGAACGCGGCTGGATTCGGGCCGCAAAGGGCAAGGTCGAGGATCCGTCGGAGCTGAAGTTCAAGGAAGGCGACCAGCTGGCCTATCTGGTCCCGGCCTATACGACCGACAAGCTGCTGGTCGGGGCGTCGGACGGGCGCATCTTCACCATCGGGGCCGACAAGCTGGCGTCCGGTCGCGGGCATGGCGAGCCGCTGCGCCTGATGATCGATCTGGATGAGAAGGCTGACATCATCAACGTCCTGGCGCACCAGCCAGGCGGGAAGCTGCTGATCGCCTCCAAGGCTGGCTATGGCTTCATCGCGCCGGAAGACGACACCCTGGCCCAGAAGCGCGGCGGCAAACAGGTGCTGAACGGCGACATGCTGGCCATGCTGCGGATTCCGCAATCGCCGGCCGGCGACCATGTCGCGACCATCGGCGAGAACATCAAGACCCTGATCTTCCCGCTGGACGAACTGCCGGAGATGGGACGCGGCAAGGGCGTGCGGCTGCAGAACTTCAAACAGGGCGGGCTGGCCGATGTGACCGTGTTCAACGCCGAACAGGGGCCGGAATGGGCCGACGGCGGCGGACGTCGTCGCAACTGGCCGGACTGGAAGGACTGGCTGGGCAAGCGCGCCGGCGCCGGACGTCAGGGGCCGCGGGGCTTGCGGAAATTTCGTTGACGAAGGCGGCGGACCGATCCGGTCCGCCGCAGATCGACATCAACAGTCGAAGTAGACGTATTCGATATAGGCGCCGAGCTGCAGGGGCTCGTGATAGGTGCTGCCGTCGCAGTTCTGACCAGAGATTGCGACGAGCTGGCGGGGCTCGAATTCCTGATTGTAGTGGTAGGCGACGTGCCCCTGTTCGACCGGCCCACGGCCTGGCCAGTTCTGGGATGATGCGACGCCGCTGCCCGCAGCGAGGATCAATGCCGTGAAAGTCGCCAATCTTGAGATTTTCATCGCCTTCTCCACATCGTGCGCCTGATTGCGCTCAACAACAAAGAGCCTTTTGCGGAAGCGTGTCAATCTTCGGTAGTTGCGACGAATGGTCAAGGTTGTGGTTCTGTCTCAGTCCTCCAGCCGAGACCAGCCCAGCTTGCCAAGCACTTCCATCGGTCGGTAGCACGCCTTGTAGTCCATCTTCTCTGATCCCCGGACCCAGTAGCCGAGATAGACGTAGGGCAGGCCGACCTGGGCCGCCTGGCGGATGTGGTCCAGAATGGCGAACCGGCCCAGGCTGCGGCGGTCGAGGCTGGGGTCGTAGAAACTGTAGACCATCGACAGACCGTCCCTCAGCAGGTCGGTCAGGGAGACGGCGATCAACTGGCCCGGGCCGCCGTCGTCGGAGGCCAGACGATATTCGATCAGGTGGGTGCGGACGGCGGTGTCCTCGACCATGGCCACATAGTCGAGCCAGCCCATGTCGCTCATGCCGCCGGTCGGGTGGCGGGTGGTCAGGTAGCGACGCAGCAGTTGAAACTGTTCGGTGGTGGCCTCGGCCTCGACCAGATCGCGCGACAGGTCGGCGTTGCGGGTCAGAACTTTCCGCTGCGAGCGGCTGAAGGCGAACTCGGGCACAGGCAGACGCACCGAGACACAGGCGTCGCAGGCCTCACAGGCTGGGCGATAGGCGATGTTCTGGCTACGGCGGAAGCCGGCGACCGTCAGTTCATCGTTGACGTGGGCGCCGTCCGAGAAGGGCAGGTTGGCGAACACCTTTCGTTCGGTCTTGCCGGGCAGGTAGGGACACGGCGCGACCGAGGTCATGAAGAACCGGAGCTGTCGTGTCGGAACGTGCTGCGTCACTGCCTTAGGTCCGCACCCGATCTTGCCAATATTGCGACGACGGAACGCACATTGGGAGATTTGGCGTCATTCCTTGTCCGGCCGCAAGCGCCTTCGCGCTACAGCCGAGCCCGGTCACAGGGAGGTGTCCATGGGCAGCACCGGCGCCTCGCGCAGCAGGACGATGGCGATACGGCGGTTGCCGGCCAGGGACGGGTCGTCGGGATAGAGGGGATCGGACCCCGCCTTGCCAGCGACGGAATAGACACGGTCGGCATCCACGCCGGCGTTCTGGAGCACCAGGCGTGACCCGTTGGCGCGTTCCGAGGACAGGGCCCAGTCCGTCGGGGCGCTGGCGCGGTTCGATCCCGCTGTGGCGCTGGTGTGGCCCGTGATGGAGATGCGGTTCGGGAGCTGGTTGATGACCTTGGCCACGGCCCGCAGCAGGACCTGAGCCCGGGCGTTAGGCCGGGCCGAGTTGTTGTCGAACATCGAACGGCCCTCCTGATCGACCAGCTGGATGCGCAAGCCTTCGGGCGTCTGGTCGACGATCAGCTGTTTCGACAGTTCGGCCAGTTCCGGCATGGACTGCATGGCCTGACGGAGGGATTCGGCGGCGCTGGCGAACTCGGCCGCCTCGCGTTTCTGGATCTCGGCCTGCAGCGCGGCTTCGCTGGCGGACGACAGGTCGGCGCTGGAGCCCGGCGGGGCGTCGGCCGGCGCCTCGGGCGCGAGCTGTTCGATCACCGACTGGGAGCCCGAGCTCTTGGGGCCGTCATCGCCCAGCGCGGTGCCGCCCAGAATGCCGCCGGATCCGGATGTGGTCTCGGACACGCTGGCGGGCGCGAAATAGTCGGCGATGCCCTTCTTTTGCTCCGGATCGGTCGTGTTGATCAGCCACATCAGGAGGAAGAAGGCCATCATGGCGGTCACGAAGTCCGCATAGGCCACCTTCCAGGCGCCGCCGTGGTGGCCGCCGCCGGACACCTTCTTGACCTTCTTGATGAGGATCGGACGATCGCTCACGGACATGGACGCACCCCGGGAATTTCCTGTCCCAATGTGGGGCGCCAAGGTTAACCGCGCGTTGATCGGGGACTGCGGCTTGAACGCCCGCCCGACGCGGCCTAGTCCGGGCTGAACCAAGGAGCCTGTCATGAAGATCGCATTCGCCGGCCTGGGCGTCATGGGCGCCCCAATGGCGCGTCACCTGGTGCAGGCCGGCTATGATGTCGTCGGCTTCAACCGCACGACCGCAAAGGCGAAAGCCTGGGCGGATGCGGCGGGCGGTCGGTTCGGCGAGACCGTCGCCGAGGCGGCGCAGGGCGTTGATCTGTTCATCCTGTGCGTCGGTAATGACGACGACGTGCGCGCGGTCGTGACCGAGGCCCTGCCGCATCTGGCCGAGGGGGCGGTGATCGTCGATCACACCACGACGTCGGCTAGGTTGGCGCGCGAGATGGCGGCGCTGGCGGCGGAGCGGGGGCGATCCTTCGTCGATGCTCCGGTGTCGGGCGGTCAGGCGGGGGCCGAGAACGGCCAACTCAGCGTCATGGCGGGTGGCGACGCCGAGGCCCTGGCCAGAGCAGAGCCGGCGCTGAAGGCCTATTCGAAGGCGATCAAACATATGGGGCCGGCGGGGTCGGGGCAGTTGACCAAGATGGTCAACCAGATCGCCATCGCCGGCGTGGTCCAGGGTATGGCCGAGGCGGTGCATTTCGCCCAGGTCGCGGGCCTGGACACGGACGCAGCCTTTGACGCCGTCTCCAAGGGCGCGGCCCAGAGCTGGCAGATGGACAATCGCTGGAAGACCGCAGCCAAGGGCGAGTTCGAGTTCGGCTTTGCGGTCGACTGGATGCGCAAGGATCTCGGGCTGGTGCTGGACGAGGCGCGGTCGAACGGGGCGCGTCTGGCCCTGACCGCCCTGGTCGATCAGTTCTACGCCGAGGTTCAGGCGATGGGTGGAAATCGCTGGGACACCTCCAGCCTGGCGGCGCGACTGCGCCGCTAGAGCTGCGCGAGCCGCCGCCGCAAGGAGACGATCACGCCGTCTCCCAGCCCTTTTCCACGGCCCAGACAGCGAAGGCGTAGTCGTGGGCGACTTCCTTCAGATAGTCGAACCGCCCGGCGGCGCCGCCGTGTCCGGCCTCCATATTGATCTTCAGCAGGACCGGCTTGCCCGAGGTGGTCGCGGGACGCAGCTTGGCCACCCACTTCTCAGGCTCCCAGTAGGTGACGCGGGGGTCGGACAGGCCGCCGGTCGCCAGAACGGCGGGATAGGCTTTCGGGCCTACCTGATCATAGGGGCTGTAGCTCATCATATAGTCGTAGGCCTCCGGATCCTCGATCGGATTGCCCCATTCGGGCCATTCCGGCGGGGTCAGGGGCAGGGAGACATCGCTCATGGTGTTGATGACATCGACGAAGGGCACCTGGCCGATGACCCCGGCCCACAGGTCGGGCCGCATGTTGTTGACGGCGCCCATCAGCAGACCGCCGGCCGAGCCGCCCTGGGCCACGATGTTTCCGGCGGCGGCGTATTTGCCCGCGATCAGGTGTTCGGCGGCGGCGATGAAGTCGGTGAAGGTGTTTTTCTTCGTCATCCGGCGGGCGTCCAGGAACCAGCCCCAGCCCTTGTCCGAGCCGCCCCGGATATGGGCGATGGCGTAGATCCAGCCGCGATCCACGAGCGACAGCCGGTTGGTCGAGAAGCTGGCGGGCATGGGAATGCCGTAGGAGCCGTAGCCGTAGAGCAGTAGGGGCGCGGAACCATCGACGGGCGTCGATTTGCGACGCAGCACCGTGACCGGCACCAGTTGCCCGTCCGAGGCGGGGGCGTTCAGCCGTTCGACCACATAGTCCGCGATATTGTGGCCCGAGGGGATCTGCTGGGTCTTGCGCAGGGTCCGCTCGCGCGTCGCCATGTCGTAGTCGAAGGTCTGGGTCGGGGTGGACGGCGAATTGTAGCTGTAGCGGGTGTTGGTCGTTTCGAACTCCGAGGCGCCGGACAGTGACAGGGCGAAGGCGGGTTCGTCGACGGCGATTTCGTGTTCGGCGCCGGCGCGGTCGCGGATGATGATCCGGGTGTTGGCGTCGGCGCGTTCCTGGCGGGCCAGGTGGTCCCTGGTCAGGTCGAGGCCTTCGATGTAGCGGCCGGGCGTGTGCGGCACCAGATCGGCCCAGTGGGCCTTGGACGGGGTTGCGGTGGGCGCCTGGACGATCTTGAAGTCGATCGCCTCGTCGGCGTTGGTGCGGATCACCCAGCGGTCGCCCCAGTGATCGACGTCGTAGCGGATGGCCACCACGCGGGGCTCCAGCACCACCGGCGTTGCGGTCGGGGTGGAGGCGGGGATGTAGCGGGCCTCGGACGTCTCCTGGTTCTGGATGCCGATGACGATGAACTGGTCGTCGGCGGTGCGGCCGACGCCGATGAACATGCCGTCGTCTTCCTCCTCATACACCAGGGTGGTCTCGCCGCCGCGCGCCGGGCGGCGGAAGATCTTGTCCGGCCGGCCGTTGTCGTCGCGGTTGGTCCAGAAAATCCACTGGCTGTCGGGCGAGAAGGTGAAGTCGCCGTTCGAATTCTCGATGGGATCAGGCAGGACTTCGCCGGTCGCGAGATCCTTCACATAGATCTTGTGCACCTCGGACCCCTGGGCGTCCTCGGCATAGGCGAACAGGGCGTGGTCGGGGCTGTGAGAGGCGGCCGAGACTTCGGAATAGGCCTTGCCCTTCGCCAGTTCGTTGGCGTCCAGAAGCAGTTGGGGCGTGGGGGCCATGACGAAGTTTTTCGTGACGGGCTGACCGTTCACCATCCATGTGCCCTGGCGTTCGACCCGCATGTAGCGGGGATGCTGGTCGCCCGTGCGGTACTCCACGAAGTAATTCCAGTCGCCGTCGGCGGCGGGAACGGAGCTGTCATCTTCCTTGATGCGGCCGCGCATCTCCGCGAACATCGCCTCCTGCAAGGGCAGGGTGGAGGCCATCATGGCTTCGCGATAGTCGTTCTCGGCGGTCAGATGGTCTTTGACCTCGGCCTTGATCAGGCTCGGATCCTTCAGCACGGCCTGCCAGTTGTCGTCCTTCATCCATTGATAGTCGTCGGTCCGTGTGCGGCCGAGCTGTTCGATGACGACAGGAATCTTCTTGGCGACGGGCGGTTGAGGCATCGAGGCTCCGGGACTTGGGGCAGGCTTGGAAAGGGCGGGAGAAGCCGTGGCGGCGACGGTCGCGGCGGCGGAAAGGATCAACTGGCGACGGTTCACTGGCGGCCCCCTGTTTGCACTCCCGGACCTTGGGCGCGGGTCATCGAAAACGTCAAATGAAGAAAAGTCCGGAACGCGCCGGCTCGTCCATGGGAGATCAGCCGGCCAGGGCGTCGGGCGTCAGCCGCTGAAGCAGTTCACCCCCCTGTCCCACCGCCGCGAGGCGGCTCGAGACATGGCCCAGAACATTGGCGGCGTAGACTTCGTAAAGGTCGAGCTTGCCCTGGAGCCAGGCCGGGTCGCCGTCGTTCGCCTCCAGTCTGGCCCTGGCGGCCAGGGCGCCCTTGGCCAGCATCCAGCCGCCCACGACGTCGCCCAGAAGTTTCAGATAGGCGTCGGCTGCAGCCAGGACGTCGGCGGCTGCTGCGGGGTCGGCCTTGCGGTCCAGCAGCCACAGGGTGGCGTCTTGCACAGCTTCGATCCCGGTGGCGAACCGTTCGAGGGGCTTGCCGGAATACAGGGCGCCCAGCCGCGTCAGCGTCGCCTTCATGTCGGCGATCAGGGCCTTGGCCGCCTCGCCGCCGTCCATCGACAGTTTGCGGCCGACCAGATCCATGGCCTGGATGCCGTTGGTGCCCTCGTAGATTGGGGCGATGCGGGCGTCGCGATAGTATTGGGCGGCGCCGGTCTCTTCGATGAAGCCCATGCCGCCGTGGATCTGGACGCCCAGGGAGGCGACCTCGCAGCCGACGTCGGTGGACCAGGCCTTGGCGATGGGAGTGAACAGGTCCTCGCGGGCCTTCCAGCGGCGGCGATCCTCCTCGGTTCCCGCATGGCGAGCCAGGTCGGCGGCGACCCCGGTCGACAGGCAGATGGCGCGGGCGGCCGAGGTCTTGGCCTTCATGACGCCCAGCATCCGGCGCACGTCGGGATGGTCGAAGATCGGGGCGTTGGCCTCGGCGGTCCAGACCGAACGACCCTGGCGACGGTCCAGGGCATAGGCAAGGGCGTGCTGATAGGCGCGCTCGGCGATGCCGACGCCCTCGACGCCGACGGCGAGGCGGGCGGCGTTCATCATCACGAACATATGGGCCAGGCCCTCGTTCGGGCGGCCGACCAACTCGGCGCGGGCGCCTTCATAGCTCATGACGCAGGTGGGGGAGGCGTGGATGCCCAGCTTGTGTTCGACGCCCACGGGGCGGAAGGCGTTGCGCTCGCCCAGGCTTCCGTCATCGTTTACCGCGAACTTGGGCGTCAGGAACAGGCTGATGCCCTTGGGACCCTTGGGCGCGTCAGGCAGGCGGGCCAGCACCAGATGGATGATGTTGTCGGTGGCGTCGTGATCGCCCCAGGTGATGTAGATCTTCTGGCCGTTCAGGGCGTAGGTCCCGTCGCCGTTCGGCGTCGCCGTGGTGATCAGCGAGCCCAGGTCCGATCCCGCGCCCGGCTCGGTCAGGACCATGGCCCCGGTCCATTCGCCGCTGACCAGCTTGGTCAGATACCGGGTCTTCTGGTCCTCGGTGCCCACCTGATCCAGCGCCTCGATGGCGGCCAGGGACAGCATGGGGCACAGGCCGAAGGCCATGTTGGCCGAATGGACCGTCTCATAGGCCGCCAGCTCCAGCGCCTTGGGCAGGGCCTGACCGCCGACCTCGGCCGGCGCGGACAGGCCCGTCCAGCCCCCGGCGGCGAACTGGCGATAGGCATCGGCGAAGCCAGGCGCGGCGGTGACGGCGCCGTTCGTATAGTGGGAGCCTTGCTGATCGCCGATGCGGTTCAGGGGGGCGAGCACTTCTTCGGAGAACTGGCCTGCCGCCTCCAGCACGGCGCCCGCCACGTCGGAATCATAGTCCGGGAAGGCGCCGGTCGCGGCGACGTCGGCCATGCCGGCGATCGCCTCAAGGGTGAAGGCCAAGTCACGGACGGGGGCGCGGTAGCTCATGGGTTTCCTCGATCTGTCTTCAGGCCTAAGTGCATCTTCGTCGCCTGATCTCGCAAGCGACTTGGCGCTGTGGCCTTCGTCAGGGCACACTGGCGCCCTGCCGTCACGGAAGGGAAGTCATGGCCGAGCCCCGCAATCGCTATTCCACGGTGTCCCTGGCGCTGCACTGGATCATCGCCCTGGGCGTTCTGACGCAGGTGCTGCTGATCACCGCCCATGAGAACACCGAAGGGCCTCTGTCGGGTCAGTTCGTCATGCTGCACAAGTCGGTGGGGATCACGATCCTGGTCCTGACCCTGGCGCGAATCGGCTGGCGACTGGCGCACCAGGCCATTCCCCTGCCGGTCGAGACGCCGCGCTGGCAAAAATGGACGGCGCGGGCGACCCATGTGCTGTTCTATGTGGTCCTGATCGCCATGCCGATGACCGGCTGGCTGGCGTCCTCGGCCGCCGGGCGCGAGATCGCCTGGTTCGGCCTGTTCGACTGGCCGCTGCTGCCGGTCGGCGGCGGACGCGAGACGGCGGGGCGGCTGATGGATGTCCATGAGCTGGTGATGAAGGGGCTGTACGTCCTGATCGCGCTTCATGTGCTGGGTGCGCTGAAGCATCAATTCATCAATCGCGACAATGTGCTTCATCGGATGATCCCGCTGATCCCGCGTCGGCCATGAGCCCGCGAGGCGGCGACACGCCTGAACAGGCCGCAGAGGCCTTGGGGCGGGGCGAACTGATCCTGCTGCCGACCGAGACCGTCTATGGGCTGGGCGCGGACGCGGGTCGGGCGGAGGCCGTGGCCGCCATCTTCGAAGCCAAGGGAAGACCGCGTTTCAACCCACTGATTTCCCATGTCGCGGACGCCGTGGCGGCGGAAGCGATCGGCGTGTTCGACGCCCAGGCGCGGGCTCTGGCCGAGACCTTCTGGCCGGGGCCGTTGACCCTGGTGACGCCGGTGCGGGATCGCGACCGGGTGTGCGATCTGGCGCGGGCCGGGCTGGACAGCGTGGCGATTCGGGTGCCCGGCCATGCGGGGGCGAGAGCCGTACTGTCGGCCTTCGGCGGACCGGTCGTGGCGCCCTCGGCCAATCGGTCCGGTCGACCCAGCCCGACGACCTTCACCGACGCCGTCGAGGAGACGGGGTTCGCCGTCACGGCGGCCGTGGACGGCGGTCCATGCGCGGTGGGGCTGGAAAGCACGGTCGTGTCGGTGCTGGAGGGGCGGGTCTCGCTGCTGCGACCCGGCGCCGTGACCCGCGCCGAGATCGAGGCCGTGGTCGGGCCGCTGACGGACAGCGGCGAGGGGCATCGGTCGCCGGGGCGGCTGGCGGTCCATTATGCTCCGGACGCCCCGGTGCGGATCGATGTGGTCGAGCCACGCGAGGGCGAGGTTCTGCTGGGCTTCGGGGCCGGGGTGGGGGAGCCGCGCTGGAGCCTGAGTCCGTCCGGCGATCTGCGAGAAGCGGCCGCCAACCTGTTCCGATTGTTCAGGGAAGTGGATCGGACGCATCCTATGGGCATCGCCGTATCGCCGATCCCGGCGCAGGGGCTGGGGGAAGCGATCAACGACCGGCTGCGTCGCGCCGCCGGCTTCGTCGGCTAGGGCGAACTCCACCTCAGCCGAATCGGGCCTGGAGATCGACGCTGGACTGGCGTCCGACGCTGGGCAGGCAGGTGGTCAGCCAGTCTTCGGCGGCGGCGCGACCCCGGCTCTTGAGGTCGTTGAGGAAGCTCCATTCGGTGTTGAATTTGGACCGCAGCGACAGGTCCGACAGCCAGCCGTCCGCCTCGATAGCGTGGAGACGGACCTGGCGATAGGCGCCGGCGCCGTGTTTCAGCTGGCCGTCGGCGATCATCTCGGCGGCCATGGCGATGGCGCGAAGCTCGGCGATCAGGGGGGCGTTGAAGACGATTTCGTTCAACCGGTCGACGATGTCGCCGGCCGCGCGCGGGGTCTCCTCGCGGACCATGGGGTTCAGGGTCACCAGCAGGACGTCGTCGGGCGTGTCGTCGCCGGTCAGGGGCCACAGGGGCGGATTGGTCAGATAGCCGCCGTCCCAATAGGGTTCGCCCTCGATCTCGACCGCCTGGAACAGGTGGGGCAGGCAGGCCGAGGCCATCAGGACGTCGGCGGTGATCTCGCCGGTTTCGAAGATGCGGGCCCGGGCCTGGCGAACGGCGGTGGCGGCGACGAACAGCTTGATGTCGGAAGCCTGAACCGCGCCGAAGTCGACCGCCGCCTTCAGAACCCGCTTGAGAGGATTGTGGTTCAAGGGATTGAATTCGTAGGGGCTCATCGACAGGGCCAGGCTTTCGCCGGCGCGCCACATCGGCGTGTCCTTGATCCAGTCGGGCGCCTGGGCCGGGTTCCACAGGGCGCTGTCGCCGAAGACGTTGCGGCCGCCCGACTGGTTGACCTCGCGCCAGAGCTTGTCCAGAGCGGCGCGGGCGTCGCCGGCGGCAAGACCCGAGACCAGGGCCGTCCCGTTCATGGCGCCGGCCGAGACGCCGGAGACGGCGCGGAAATCAAACCGGTCGTCCTCCAGCAGCCGGTCCAGCACGCCCCATTGAAAGGCGCCGTGCGAGCCGCCGCCTTGCAGCGCCAGGGACAGGGGCCGCCGTCCAGAGGGTGCGGAGACGATATCCGCCGGAGCGGCGGTCTTGCGTCTGAAGATCGCCATGCCGCCGCTCCTAGGTCATTGGTCTATTGCGCGGTCCAGCCGCCGTCGATGGAGAAGCTGGCGCCGTTGGCCGAGGCGCCGAGGTCGCTGACCAGATAGAGGAACAGGCCCGCCAGCTGGTCGGTCGTCACGAACTGTTTGGTCGGCTGGGCCGCCAGGATCACGTCCTTCAGCACCTGTTCCTTGGTCAGGCCGCGGGTGCGGGCCTGGTCGGCGATCTGTTTCTCGACGATGGGGGTCTCGACGAAGCCGGGGCAGATGGCGTTGCAGGTGATATTGTCCTGGGCCAGCTCCAGGGCGACGGTCTTGGTGAAGCCGACGATCCCGTGCTTGGCCGCGACATAGGCCGACTTGAACGGGCTGGCGACCAGGCCGTGGGCCGAGGCCATGTTGATGATCCGCCCGCGTCCTTGGGCCTTCATGATCGGGATGGCCGCCCGCGTGGCGTAGAAGGCCGAAGACAGGTTGATGGCGATGATCTGCTCCCACTTGTCGGTGGGGAATTTCTCGACGGACTCGACGTGCTGGATGCCGGCGTTGTTGACCAGGATGTCTAGTCGGCCGAATTCGTGTTTGGCGAAGGCGACCATGTCGGCGATTTCTTCGCCGCGCGTCATGTTCGCGGCGTGATAGCGGACCCGGCCGCTGGACGAGGCCTCCAGCCCGGCGCGGGTGCGTTCGATCTCGGCCGGATCGCCCAGGCCGTTCAGCACCACATCGCCGCCGCGCGCCGCCACCGCCCGCGCGAGGGCCAGGCCTATGCCCGAGGTCGAGCCCGAAATGACCGCGACCTGGCCCTTGAGGTCGCCGATGTCGCGAAAGACCGGGGCGTCGCCGTGGGCGGCGGCGTTCTGCGATGATTTCGACCAGTTGAACATGGATCCGCCCTTTGGTGCTTTGGCGAGAGACTAGCGGCAGGAACGGTCGGGGATCAAGAATTTCCCGATCTGATGAATATCCACTCGTTGTCGGTCGAGGCGGCCTTGTCGAATTTATAGCCGTCCCGGTCGAAAGTCTTGAGATCCTCGACCCGTTCCACCCGTTCGTCGATGGCGAACCGGGTCATGGCGCCGCGCGCCTTCTTGGCGAAGAAGGAGATGATGCGGCTCTCGCCGTTCTTCTGTTCGCGGAACTGGGGGGTAACGACCGGCAGTTTCAGGGCCTTGGCGTCGACGGCGCCGAAATATTCCTGGCTGGCCAGATTGACCAGGGTCGGATCGGCATGACCTTCGGCGTCGGCGTTCAACTGTTTCGAGATCCGGTCGCCCCAGAAGTCGTACAGGCTGGAGCCCCGGCGGGTCTTGAGCCGCGTGCCCATCTCCAGCCGATAGGGCTGGATTCGGTCCAGCGGGCGCAACAGGCCGTAGAAGCCGGACAGGATGCGCAGCCGGTCCTGGGCGAAGTCGAGGGCCTGGGCGTCGAGCTCGCGGGCCTTCAGGCCTTCATAGACGTCGCCGGCGAAGGCGAAGGCGGCCTGGACGCCGTCGGTCGATTCGGGGTCGAAGGCCTTGAACCGTTCGACATTCAGGGTGGCGAGATCGTCGGAGATGCCCATCAGGCGGCGCAGATCGGCCTTGGTCTGGCGCCGGGCGGTCGTGGACAGGCTGGCGGTGTCCTCAAGAAAGCGGCGGTCCGTGCCGGGGAGGGTCGGGTCGGCTTCGGTGAAGTCGAGCCGCTTGGCGGGAGAGAGGACGATCAGCAAGAGGCGGCTCCTTGTCAGCGCCGCTCACATAGGCCGCTTCGGCGAGGATTTGAACCGGGTGCGATGATGGCGTGGGGGATCGTCCTCGCGCTTTCGCTGCGAAGTCTGGAGGGCAGGACGGAGCGCCGGGCCTCGCCCGGAGTGAATAGTTTTTACCGTTTCGACGAAGACAGACGCTCCGCACGCAGGGTGTTTCTGCCGGCCGGGGATATTGAAGCGGCAGTTGTGATGCCTCTTCCCCAAGGCCTGCGTCAGGTCGGTGATCCCTGCGAAGGATCGTCCCGAGTGCGACCGGGTTCCTAACCCCGTGTCCTCCGCCGACGTTTCTGCGCGGGATGAGCCCACCGATGCACCGTCATGCGGCGCGAGGGGATCCCACCCCCGCCCCTGATCCCTACGCTCCCGCCGCCGCAAGGTCGCAGGCCGAGCGAGCCCTCCAAGCGACGAGACCGGGGAGGATTATGCGGGGTGTGGGAGGGGTGGTTGGTTGGAGGGGATGAGAATCTAACAAGTTGTTGGAATCATTGAAATGAGACCAGCGTCATTAGGATAGTTGGACTCGTTCGTTCGGGCCCCCTCCGTCTCGCCGCTGCGCGGCGATCCACCTCCCCCAGGGGGGGGGAGGATTTCGGTGTTCGCATTCCTCCCCCCTTGGGGGAGGTGGCGCGGCGCAGAGCGCCGTGACGGAGGGGGCCGTCGCCGAGTGCTAGAACAGCACCGACGGGTTCATGATCCGCTTCGGGTCGATGGCGCGGCGGAGGGCGGCCATGGTTTCGATCTCGAGGGGGGATTTGTAGCGTTTGACCTCTTCGGTCTTCAGCCGGCCCAGGCCGTGTTCGGCGGAGATGGAGCCGTCATAGGTTCCGACGACGTCGTGAACCACTTGCGAGCCTTCCTTCCAGCGACCGATGAAGGCGGGGATGTCCTGACCCACGCCCGGAAGGATGTCGTAGTGCAGATTGCCGTCGCCGACGTGGCCGAAGACCGAGATCCGGGCGCCGGGGTGGAAGCGTTCGACGGCGGCCGAGGCTTCGTCGATGAATTCGGCGATGCGGCTGATGGGGACGGAGACGTCGTGTTTCCAGCCGCCGCCCTCGGGCTTGAGCGCCGCCGAATGTTCCTCGCGCAGACGCCAGAAGGCGGCGCGCTGGGCGTCGTTCTGGGCGATGGCGGCGTCGGTGATCAGGCCTTGATCGAAGGCGACCTCCAGCAGAGCCTCCATCTGGGCCTCAGCGCCGCCCGGCGTGCCCGAGGCGATCTCGATGAGGACGTACCATTCGGGCGTCGAGTCCAGCGGCTCGCGGGTGTCGGGGATGTTCTTGAGCACCAGTTCCATGCCCAGCCGCTTCATCAGCTCGAAGGCTTCGACCCCGCCGCCGGTCTCCGCCTTGGCTCGGGCGAGGAGTTCAACGGAGGCGGCGGCTGTGTCCAGACCGACGACGGCGACGGCGCGCGAACGCATGATGGGGAAGAGCTTAAGGGTGGCGGCGGTGACGACACCCAATGTGCCCTCGGCGCCGATCAGCAGCTGTTTCAGGTCGTAGCCAGTGTTGTCCTTCCTGAGGCGCTTCAGGCCCCGGAAGATCTCGCCGTTGGGCATGACGGCTTCGAGGCCCAGCACCAGGTCGCGCATCATGCCGTAGCGCAGCACCTGGGTGCCGCCGGCGTTGGTGGAGATGACGCCGCCGACGGTGGCCGACCCCTCGGCCGCGAGGCTGAGCGGGAAATAGCGGCCGGCGGCGGTCGCCGCCTGCTGCGCCTCCAGCAGGGTCAGACCGGCCTCGACGGTCATGGCGTCGTCCAGGGGGGTGACGTCGCGGATCGCGCGCATCTTGCGGGTCGACAGCAGGACCTCGCCGAAGGGGATCTGGCCGCCGACCAGGCCGGTGCCGCCGCCCTGGGGCGTGATCGCCACGCCTTCGCGGGCGCAGATGGTCACGGCCCTGGCCGTTTCCTCGGTCGAGCGCGGGGTGAGCAGGATCGGGGTGTCGCCGGTCCAGCGATTACGCCATTCGGTCAGGTGGGGGGCGATGACCTCGGGGTCCTGGGTCCAGCCGCCCGGACCCAGGGCGGCCTTCAGTTCGTCCAGAACGGCGGGAGAGGGGGCGGGCGTGCTCATGGCCCCTTTTGTCAGGCGTGGCGGGGAGTGGGAAGGCGTTTTGGGTGGCATGGGCCCGCCGCCGTCCGCCAATTCATCGTCATTCTCGCCCTTGTGGCGAGAATCCATACTCCCGGTTTATGGGGGTGCGTCCCTTCGAAGACCGGGCGTATGGATCCTCGGGACAAGCCCGAGGATGACGGATTATAGAGGGTGATGACGGATTGTAGAGGAATGACGAGGGCTTAGAGGGAGGAGTGAACTTCAGACGTCCAGGTCTTCCTTCACGAACTGGGCGTTTTCCTGGATGAACTGGAAGCGGGCGTCGGCGCGCTTGCCCATCAGGCGTTCGACCAGGTCTTCGACGCCGGCCTCGGCGTCGGGGACGGTGATCCGGGCCAGGGTGCGCTTCTTGGGGTCCATGGTGGTCTCCTTCAGCTGGGAGGCCATCATTTCGCCCAGGCCCTTGAACCGGCCGATCTCGGTCTTCTTGCCCTTGAAGACAGTGGCCAGCAGTTCGTCGCGGTGGGCGTCGTCGCGGGCGTATTCGCTCAGGGGGCCGGCGGAGATCCGGTAAAGCGGCGGCAGGGCCATGAAGACCCGGCCCTGGCGGATGGTCTCGGGCATGACCCGGTAGAAGAAGGTGATCAGCAGGGCCGCGATATGGGCGCCGTCCACGTCGGCGTCGGTCATGATGACGATCCGCTCGTAGCGCAGGTCGTCGATGTTGAACCGATTGCCGGGCTGCACGCCCAGGGCCAGGGCGAGGTCGGACAGTTCGATGTTCTGGCGCAGCTTGTCGGCGGTCGCCGAGGCGACGTTCAGGATCTTGCCGCGCAGGGGCAGGATGGCCTGGGTGGTGCGGTCGCGCGCCTGTTTGGCCGAGCCGCCGGCCGAATCGCCTTCGACGATGAAGAGTTCGGTGCCCTGGGCCGACTGGCGGCTGCAGTCCGACAGCTTGCCGGGCAGGCGCAGCTTGCGGGTGGCGGCGGCGCGCTGGACCTCCTTATCCTTGCGGCGGCGCAGACGGTCCTCGGCGCGATCGACGACGAAGCCGAGCAGGGCGTTGGCCTGTTTGGGGCTTTCGGTCAGCCAGTGGTCCAGCGGGTCGCGCAGCAACTGTTCGACCAGGCGGGCGCCCTCGGGCGAGGACAGGCGGTCCTTGGTCTGGCCCTGGAACTCGGGATTGCGGATGAAGACGCTGATCAGGGCGCCGGCGTTGGCGGTGACATCCTCGGCCGTGATGATGGCGGCGCGCTTTTCGTTGGTCAGTTCGCCGTAGGATTTCAGACCCTTGACCAGGGCGGCGCGGAAGCCGGCCTCATGGGCGCCGCCGTCGGGGGTGGATACGGTGTTGCAATAGGACTGGATGAAGCCGTCGGCCTCGCCGAAGCCGATGGGCGACCAGGTGACCGCCCATTCGAAGGCGCCCGCCTCGCCCTGACGCTCGGCGCGGCCGGCGAAGGTGGGGGTGACGGTCTCCAGCTCGCCGATCCGGTCGGCCAGGGCGTCGGCCAGGCCGCCGGGGAAGTGGAGCAGGGCCTGGGTCGGGGTGGCGTCGGTGATCCGCTCGGGCGCGCAGGTCCACTTTATTTCGACGCCACGGAACAGATAGGCCTTGGAGCGGGCCATGCGGAACAGGCGGGCGGGCTTGAAGGCCGCGCCCATGCCGAAGATCTCATCGTCCGGCTTGAAGCGGATCAGGGTGCCGCGCTTCTTGGACGGCTGGACCTGCTGGATCGGGCCCAGGACATTGCCGCGCGAGAAGGACTGTTTCCACTCGAAGCCGTCGCGCCAGACGGTGACGTCCAGATGCTCCGACAGGGCGTTGACGACCGAAACGCCGACGCCGTGCAGGCCGCCCGAGGTCTCATAGGCCTTGCCCGAGAATTTGCCGCCCGAGTGGAGGACGGTCATGACCACCTCCAGCGCCGACTTGCCGGGGTGTTTGGGGTGGGGGTCGACCGGGATGCCGCGGCCGTCGTCGCGGACCGACAGATAGCCGTCGGCGTCCAGCTCGACCGTGATCAGCTTGGCGTGGCGGGCCACGGCCTCGTCCATCGCATTGTCGAGGACTTCGGCGAACAGGTGGTGCAGGGCGCGTTCATCGGTGCCGCCGATATACATGCCGGGGCGTTTGCGGACGGGCTCGAGCCCTTCCAGCACCTCGATGGAGGAGGCGGAATAGGCGTTCTGGGCGCCGGCGGTCGGCGCAGGCGTTGCGGCTGCGGCGGGGGCTGCGGCGACGGGCGACGGGACCGGTTTTGGCGCAGGGGCGGGCGCGGCCTGGGGCGGGGTCACCGCGACAGGTTTGGGAGCCTCGGGCTTGGGAGCGTCGGGCGTGTCGTCAAAAGCGAAGAGGTCTGCGGCCATTCACATAGTCTGAGGCGATTCGGAGCCGGTTCTGGTAGGCCCGTGTCACCGGTCGAGCAAGCGGCGGTCGCACCGGAAGAGGATCGAAGGTCACGGCGCGGGCCAGAATCGCCAGCATCAGGATCCACGGCAGGTTGGCGTGGGTCAGAAGGACGCTCTCGGACAGGCTGAGGGCGAAGAAGACCGTCAGATAGCCGATGCTCCAGAACCCCTCGCGCGCGCCCAGGCCGTTGAGGCGGACCAGAATCAGGATGGCCGAGATGGCCATGATCGATCCGACGGCGACCGCGCCGGGCCAGCCCAGCTGGACCAGCAGATCGATCCAGCCGTTGTGGGCGCTGGGGACGGGCCACTGGGTCTCCAGCCGGATCTCCCGCGCCGGGATGGAGTCCTTGCCCCAGAAGGCGCTGAAGCCGTAGCCGGTCCAGGGGCGGTCGGCGACCTTGCGCATCAGGGCCTCCCAGATCAGGGTCCGGCCGGTCAGGGAGGGGTCCTTGCCCAGGGCCTCGAGGATGGCGGCGGAATCGGTGTTCCAGACCCAGGCGCCGACGGCGGCGGTGACCACGCCCAGCCAGACGGCCGCGACAGTGACTGCCGCGCCGCCCTGTTTCAGGGTCCACCAGCCGCCGACCATGCCGACGCCCAGCATCCAGCACAGCAGCGAGGTCTTGGACTGGGTGGCCACGACCAGGAGGGTGGTCAGGGCGAAGGCGAGCAGGCTGACCCAGGGCCTGCGGCCGTTTTGCGACAAGTGATCGGCGGCGAGACAGGCGGCGGCGGAGACGGCGCCGACCACCATGACCAGGCCCATCTGGTTCTTCTCGTACCAGAGACCGCGCCACAGGCCGGCGTTGTCGTATTGGTGAACCCCGATGCGGGGGAAGGCGAAGACCATGATCAGGCTGCCGACCGCCATGACCAGACAGGTGTGCATCAGGACGCGCGGCAGGGCGACGCCCCGAAAGGCGGCGCCCAGATAGACGGCGAAGGCGCTGTTGATCGCCAGGGCGATGACGCGCCGGTCGGTGACGCCGGGATCTATGGACCAGTACTGCGAGACATAGGCCAGGCCGACCAGGCCGCCGACCATCAGCCAGGCGGGCCAGGCGCGGACCACCTTCTGGAACCGGAACAGGATCAGGCCGAAGGTGACGGCGTAGACCGGCAGCCAGATCAGACGGAGGACGGGGTTCTCGCCCTGGTCCGGGGCGATGACGGGGGCGATCAGGGCGCCGGTCAGCATGAAGACGACGAAGCCCGCCGCCCATTGTTCCCAGACGGGCGGGGCGTCCGAATCATCGATCTGGACGGGCGAGGCGTGCACGGGACGACTGTCGCCCCGGCCGCTTAAGGAAGGGTGAGCGCGGCGCCGAAGGCGGCGAAGCCGTGTTTGAGGTCAGCGATCAGGTCGGCGGGGTCTTCGAGGCCGATGTGGAGGCGGATCAGTTCGCCCTCCAGGGCCGGGGGCTGGTCGCGATAGGCCATCTGGTGGGTTTCGTGAGTGATCAGGCTTTCGAACCCGCCCCAGGAATAGCCGATCCCGAACAGGGAAAGGGCGTCGAGGAAGGCGGAGGCTGCGACTGTGTTTCCGCCCTTCAGCACCACGCCCATCAGGGAGGCGCCGCCGGTGAAGTCCCGCTTCCACAAGTCATGGCCGACCGAGCCGGGCAGGGGCGGATAGAGTACGCGGGCCACCTCGGGCCGGGCCTGCAGCCATTCGGCGACGATCAGGCCCGACCGCCCCTGTTCGGCATAACGCAGCGGCAGGGTGCGCAGGCCCCGAAGGGCCAGCCAGGCGTCGTCGGGCGAGACATGCCAGCCCAGATCCTCGATCGTGTCGGCGACGGCGCGCAGACAGGCGGGGGCGCTGGCGGCGATCCCGCCCATCAGGACGTCGGAATGGCCCGAGACATATTTGGTCAGGGCCTGGACGCTGACATCGACGCCGTGGGCCAGGGGCTTGAAGGCGAGGCCCGCCCCCCAGGTGTTGTCGAGCAGGGTCAGGACGCCGCGTTCGCGACAGGCGGAGGCCACGGCGGCCACGTCGATCATCTCGAAGGTCAGGGAGGCGGGGGATTCCATCAGGACCAGACGGGTGCGGTCGCCGAGGGCGGCGATCAGGCCCGCCGCATCCGTATCGGCGGGCAGGAAGCGGGTCGTGACGCCGCGCGCGGCCTGGTAGCGGGCCAGGAATCGGCGGGACGGGCCGTAGACGGCGTCGGTGGCGATCACCTCGTCGCCGGGCCGGGTCAGGGCGAGCAGGGGAACGGTTACGGCGGCGAGGCCGGAGGGGACGATGAAGGCGTCGCTCGCGCCTTCCAGATCGGCGAGAGCGGCGCGGAGCTGGCGCGCGGCTGAGCCGCCGTCCAGACCGTAGGTGGGGCCGTCGGCGTCGTCCCGAATGGCTTCGGCCCGGTCGCTGAGCATGGTCGAGGCGCGCTCGATGGGCGGATTGACCGGGCGGCGGCCCTGACCGCGTCGGGTGGCGGACGAGATCAGGCGGGTGCGGTCCGAAAGCGGCGACATGGCCTCTCCGATGGGTTGCGGATCAGGGCCTAAAGGCCTCTAAAGTCAGCGGGGCGCAAGCGGCGAGGGATGTGAAACGCGATGCGGATCTTGGTGATGGCGGCGATGGCGGCGGCGCTTCTGGCGACGGGTTGCGGGCGCCGGGACGTCGAGCCCGCACCTGAGGACGCCGGTGCGGTCGCCCTGACGCCCACGGTCGCGAGCGACCGGGCCCCGAGCCCGACCCTGGCCGTCGTCAAGCGGCGCGGCCGTCTGAACTGCGGCGTGCATCAGGGACTGGTCGGTTTCGCCTATGTCGACAACCGCGGCCAATGGCGCGGGTTCGACGCCGACTTCTGTCGCGCCATGGCTGCGGCCATCTTCGGCGACGGCGACGCCGTGCGTTTCGTGCCCTTGTCCGCCTCCGAAAGATTCGCGGCCCTGAACGAGGGACGGATCGATGTCCTGTGGCGCAATTCGTCCTGGAACATGAGCCGGGACGCCGGTGAAGGTCTCGTCTTCGCCGGGGTCAACTATTACGACGGCCAGGGCTTTCTGGTGCGGCGGGCGCTGAATCTGAGCAGCGCCACCGAACTGAACGGCGCCCGCGTCTGCGTTCAGGCCGGATCGACAGCCCAGGCCAACGCCGACGACTTCTTCCGCTCGCGCGGCATCGCCTATCGCCCGATCGTGCTGGCGACCGAGGAGGCGGCGCGCGACGCCTATGGCCGCGAGGACTGCGACGCCTTCAGCGCCGATATCTCGGCCCTGGCGGCCGCCCGGACCGTTCTGGCTGATTCGCAGGCGCACACGATATTGTCAGACGTGGTCTCGAAGGAGCCGCTGGGTCCCGTGGTCAAGGCCGGGGACGAGCGCTGGGCGGACGTGGTGCGATGGACGTTGAACGCCGTGATCCTGGCCGAGGAACTGGGGGTGACCCGGGAGAACGCCGAGACCCTGTCCGAAACGGCGAAAGACCCGCGCGTAAAGCGTTTGCTGGGCGTGGAGGGCGAGTATGGCGCCATGCTGGGCCTGTCGGACGACTGGGCCAAGAACGCCGTCCTGGCGGTGGGCAACTATGGCCAGATCTTTGATCGGAATCTGGGCTCGCAATCGCCGCTCGACCTGGCGCGGGGTTTGAACGCACAGTGGAACGCGCGCCCCGCCGGCTTGATCTATGGATTGCCGATCCGTTAAGCGGCGCAGCTTGAGTCTTTTCCTGGGGGATAGATGACCGAGACCAAACGCGGGGGCATCGCCCTTCACTGGCTGATGCTGATCGGCTTCGCCGTTGGCCTGGGCGGCGGCCTGTGGGTCAATCTGACCCTGGGCGCCGACACGGCCTGGGTGATCTGGGTCACCGACAATATCACGGGGCCTGCAGGCCAGATCTTCCTGCGCCTGCTGTTCATGATGGTCGTGCCGCTGCTGTTCTCGGCCCTGGTGATCGGCGTTGCCGAGATGGGCGACCTGAATTCGCTGGGCCGGGCGGGAATCAAGACCCTGCTGCTGACCATACTGGTGTCGGGCATCGCGGTGGTGATCGGCCTGGTCATGGTCAATCTGTTGCAGCCCGGCCGGGGCGTCGATCCCGCCATGGCGCAGCAACTGCTGGAACAGGGCCGCGACGGCGCCGCCGGCATTGTCCAGAACGCGCCTGAAAGCATCCAGCTGGGCGACTTCTTCCTGGGCCTGGTGCCGTCCAACGCCGTGACGGCGGCGGCGGAGAACCAGATCCTGCCGCTGATGGTGTTCGCCCTGTTCTTCGGCATCGGCCTGGTCATGGCCAAGAGCCCCGCGACCGATCGCCTGCAAGAGGTGATCGAGGGGCTGCTGGAAGTGACGATGAAGCTGATCAACCTGTTCATCAAACTGGCCCCCATCGCCATCGCCTGCCTGATGTTCAACCTGGCGGCCCTGTTCGGCTGGGACCTGCTGGTGCGTCTGGCCGCCTTCGTCGGCGTCGCCGTCGGGGCCATGGCGATCCACATGTTCGTGGTCTATCCGTTGGTCATCTGGCTGCTGGGCGGCCGGTCGCCCTTCGCCTTCTTCAGGGCGGTGCGCGAGCCGATGGTGGTGGCCTTCTCCACCGCCTCATCCAACGCCTCTCTGCCGGTGTCGCTGAAGGCGGCCGAGCATGAACTGAAACTGCCGCGCAAGATCGCCCGCTTCGTCCTGACCGTCGGCGCCACCGCCAACCAGAACGGCACGGCCCTGTTCGAGGGGGTGACGGTCCTGTTCCTGGCCCAGTTCTTCAACGTCGAACTGAGCCTGACCCAGCAGGTCATCGTCATGCTGGTCTGTATCCTGGGCGGGATCGGCACGGCCGGGGTGCCGGCGGGCTCGCTGCCGGTGGTGGCCATGATCCTGGTCATGGTGAAGGTCCCGCCTGAGGGGATCGGCCTGATCCTGGGCGTCGACCGCTTCCTGGACATGTGCCGCACCACGCTGAACGTCACCGGCGACCTGGTGCTGGCCACCGTGGTCTCGCGCGGCGAGAAGGACGATGCGGTTGAATCCGTCGTGGAAGACACGACGACGCCGCCGATCCTGGCCTGATCTGGGTCAGGCTTCGCTGACGATCGGGGTGTCGGTTCGAGACACCCATTCGGCCCATGAGCCGTCGTAGAGGCGCGACGGCACGTCGAGCGTGGCGAGGGCCAGGGTAAGGATGGCGGCGGTTACGCCGGAGCCGCAACTGGTGATGATGGGGTGCTCGAAGGCCACCCCGGCCTGAGTGAACCGGGCGCGTAGCGCCTCGGGCTCCAGAAGCCGTCCGTCGTCGCCGATCACGGTGGGGAAGGGCAGATTCAGCGCTCCCGGCATATGACCGGAGCGGAGCCCGGCCCGAGGTTCCGCCGCCTGACCCGCGAACCGGGCCGCCGGCCGCGCATCCAGAATCTGCGCTTCGCCGGTCAGAGCGCCCAGCACTATCGGCAGGTCGGCGACGGCGTCGCTGCGCCGTGATGCGTTGAACGACGCCGGGGTCGGGGTCTGCGCCGGCCCCGAGATCACAGGCCGTCCTTCGGCCCGCCAGAGGGGCAGGCCGCCGTCCAACACCCGGACGTTGGTCGCCCCCATCAGCCGGAAGGTCCACCAGACGCGCGGGGCGGAGCGCAGGCCGATCGTGTCATAGATGACGATGGTGTCGGTCGCGGCGATGCCGAGCGCGCCGACCGCCTCGGCGAAGGCGGCGGCGGTCGGCAGCATATGCGGCAGGTCCGAGCCATGGTCCGAGACTGCCTCGAGGTCGAAGAAGACGGCGCCGGGCAGCCGGGCCTGATCGAAGTCCGCCTGGGCGTCCCGGCCGTCCAGATGCCAGGACCCATCGACGATCCGCAGCGTCGGGTCTTCCATCAGGGCCGCGAGGGCGGCGGTGGAGATCAGGGGCGAGGACGGCGAGGACTGGGTCATGTCCCCAGCCTAATATCAGGCGCGGTCCAGCACCAGTTGCACCACGTCGGTCCGGCGCGAGCGGAAGCCCGCTTCGCAATAGGCCAGGTAGAAGCGCCACAGCCGGCGGAACCGCTCGTCGAAGCCGGCGATGCGGCGGATGTCGCCCCAGGCCGCCTGGAACCGGTCGTCCCAGAGTTTCAGCGTCTCGGCATAGTCCAGGCCGAACCGTTCGATAGGGCCCCAGGCCAGTCCGGCGGCGGCGACCACCGGCTTCAGCCGCTCTTCCGACGGCAGCATGCCGCCGGGGAAGACGTATTTCTGAATGAAGTCGGTGCGGGCGTTGTATTCCTCGAACAGGGGCTCCTGGATGGTGATGATCTGGAGACCCGCCCGGCCGCCGGGGTTCAGGACGTCGTGGATCTTCTCGAAATAGGTCGGCCAGTATTCCATGCCCACGGCCTCGAACATCTCGATCGAGGCGACGCGGTCGAACCGGCCCTGGACGTCGCGATAGTCCATCAGGTCGATGGTCGCGCGGTCCGACAGACCGGCGTTGAACAGACGCTGGCGGGCGAAGTCGTGCTGTTCCCTCGAAATGGTCACGCCGGTGACCCGGGCGCCGATCTCGCGGGCGGCGAATTCGGCGAAACCGCCCCAGCCGCAGCCGATCTCCAGCACCGACATGCCCGGCTTCAGGTCCATCATCCGGGCCAGGGCGGCGTATTTGGCCTTCTGCGCGGCGTCCAGCGGGGCGTCCGCCCGCTCGAACCGGGCGGACGAATAGGTCATCGAAGGGTCGAGCCAGGTTTGATAGAAGGCGTTGCCCAGGTCGTAGTGGGCGTGGATGTTCTTCTTCGATCCGGTCCGGCTGTTGCGGTTTCGCCGATGGGCCAGCCAGTTGACCGCCATCATCAGCCAGTTGCCGTCGAACAGGCGGCGGATGTGGTCGTAATTTTCGACCAGGGTCTCCAGCAGGGCGGCCAGATGCGGGCTGTCCCATTCGCCGGCCATATAGGCCTCGGCGAATCCGATGTCGCCGGCGGCCAGGACGCGGCGGGCGAAGCCGTAGTCTTTGACGTCCAGCACGCCGCTGGGGCCGGGGCGGGCGCCGTCCAGCACATGGGTCTCGCCATTGGGCAGGTGGACGGTCAGACGGCCGAAGGTCCAGTTCGACGCCAGCAGACGCAGCAGCATGGCGAACATGCGCGGGGTGCGGGCGGCGGCGGCCTCGATATCGACGGTGGCGACACTCATACGGGAACCTCTTTGTGCGTCGTCAGTCATGACCGGCCTGGTCGTCTCGGCCGCTGACGGCCTTCAGGGCGTCGAGGGCGCGGGCGCGGGCCTGGGCATGATCCAAGATGGGGTGGGGATAGTCTTTGCCAAGTCGCACGCCGGCGTCGCGCAGCACCTCGGGCGGGGCGGTCCAGGGCGACTGGAGCCAGCGGTCGGGCAGGCGGCGCAGTTCGGGAACCCAGCGCCGGACATAGCCGCCCTCGGCGTCGAACTTCTCGCCCTGGGCGATGGGGTTGAAGATGCGGAAATAGGGGGCGGCGTCGGCGCCCGAACCCGCCACCCACTGCCAGTTCTGCACATTGCTGGCCAGGTCGGCGTCGACCAGAGTGTCCCAGAACCAGGCCTCGCCCTCGCGCCAGTCGATCAGCAGGTGTTTGATCAGGAAGGAGGCCACGACCATCCGCACCCGGTTGTGCATCCAGCCGGTCGTCCACAGTTGACGCATGCCGGCGTCCACCAGCGGATAGCCGGTGCGGCCGCGCTTCCAGGCCTCCAGGCCGTCGGGATCGTCGCGCCAGGGCATGGATTCGTATTCCGGGCGGAAAGCCCGGTCGGTCATGGTCGGGAAATGGTGGAGCAGATGGGCCGAGAAGTCGCGCCAGCCCAGTTCCGCGACGAACTTGTCCGCCTCGCCCGCCGGAACGGCGCCCGCGTCCGCTGCGGCCTGGGCCTGTTGAGCCGCGCGCCAGGGACTGATCTCGCCCCAGTGCAGATGGGGGGATAGGCGGCTGGTCACGGGAAGGGCGGGATGGTCGCGGCCCTTTGCGTAGGTCTTGAGGCCTCGTGTGAGGAAGTCGGACAGGGCGGCGTCCGCGCCCGCCTCGCCCGGCGTCCAGTCAAAGCCATGGGACCAGTCGGGGCAAGTCGGGTGCAGGCCCCAGTCGTCGATCGACTCGGTCTGGACGGCTTCGGGCGTGTCGATGCGGCGTGGGGCGGGCGTGGGCGGCGGCGGCTCGGCGGCGGCCAGCAGGGCCTTCATGAAGGGGGTGAAGACCTTGTAGGGCGCGTCCGATCCGTTCAGCACGGCGCCCGGCCGCGCCAACAGGGAGCCGTTGAAGCCCCGGCAGTCGACGCCGGACGTTTTCAGCTCATGGGCGATGTCGGCGTCGCGGGCGAAGGCGGCGGGTTCGAACAGCCGGTTCATGAAGAGGGCGTCGGCGCCGGTCTCGTGGATCAGGGCCTGAAGCTGGATCAGCGAATCGCCGCGCCGCAGGATCAGCCGCGACCCGCGTTCCTGAAGCGAGGCGTCCAGGGCGCGCAGGGACTTGTTCAGCCACCACTGCGAGGCCGCGCCAGCCGGACGGTCAGGATCGCGGTCCAGAATGAAGACCGGCAGGATCGGGCGGCCGGTGGCGGCGGCGTGATACAGGGCGGGATTGTCGTTCAGGCGCAGGTCGCGGCGAAACCAAAGGACGACAGGCTTGGTGGCCACGCAGGCGAACTCCATGATAACTTGCGCTCATAGAAAACAAGCGCCACCTGATGGCCTCATAGCTGCGGCAAACGCCGCTCCCATAACGCCCGAACTTCGAAAGAGCCGCCTCGTGAGCCGACCCAACGCCGTCATTACGTTGTCCGAAGGTCTTCGGACGCCTGTCGTCATCGGCGGCGGCGCACGAATCGCCTTCATCGCCGGTCCCTGCCAGATGGAGAGCCGTCAGCACGCGCTGGAAACGGCCCATGCGCTGAAGGAAATCGGCGAGCGGCTGAACGTCGGCATCATCTACAAGACCAGTTTCGACAAGGCGAACCGCACCAGCGCCAGCGCGGCGCGCGGCATCGGCCTGAAAGACGCCATGCCGATCTTCGCCGAGATCCGCGAGGTCACCGGCCTGCCGACCCTGACTGACGTCCACTCCGAGGCCCAGTGCGGCCCGGTGGGCGAGGTGGTCGATGTGCTGCAAATCCCCGCCTTCCTGAGCCGCCAGACCGACCTGCTGCTGGCCGCCGCCGCGACCGGCAAGGCGATCAACATCAAGAAGGGCCAGTTCCTGGCCCCCTGGGACATGAAGAACGTCATCGCCAAGGTGGTCGGCGCCGGCAACCCCAACGTCATGGCCTGCGAGCGGGGCGCCAGCTTCGGCTACAACACCCTGGTCAGCGACATGCGCGCCCTGCCGGTGCTGCGCGAGATCGGCTGCCCGGTTGTGTTCGACGCGACCCACAGCGTGCAGCAGCCCGGCGGGCAGGGCACGTCTTCGGGCGGTCAGCGCGAGTTCGTGCCGGTTCTGGCCCGCGCCGCCGTCTCGGTCGGCGTCGATGCGGTCTTCATGGAGACTCACCCGGATCCCGACAACGCCCCGTCGGACGGCCCGAACATGGTGCCGCTGGATCAGTTCGAGGCCCTGGCGGCCCAGCTGATCGCTTTCGACGACCTGGCTATCAAGATCGGGGCCAAGGCGCCGGTGGCGCAGGCCGCCTGAATACTCTAGGTCGGGCGCATGTCTGACACCCTCGATCTGGGCGCCCTGCAACAGCTGCTGGAGCGCGTGCGCGACCTGAAGACCGCCTGCGTCGGCGACCTGATGTTGGACCGCTATGTCTATGGCGAGGTCAGCCGGATTTCGCCCGAGGCGCCGATCCCGGTGCTGCGCACCCGCCGGACCACGGCCATGCCCGGCGGCGTCGGCAATGTGGCGCGCAATGTCGCGGCCCTGGGCGGTGTGGCGCATCTGGGCGCCGTGACGGGCGAGGACGCGGCCGGCGCGGAGCTGCGCGACCTGATCGCCGCCGAGGAGCGGATCGTCGATTTTATCGCCCGGCCCGCCGGGGCCGCCACCATCGTCAAGACGCGGTTCGTGGCGGCGGGTCAGCAACTTCTGCGGCTGGATGAGGAGGCGGCGGCTTCGCCTCTGACCGAAACGGACGCGTTTTCAGGCGTCTCCGCCATTCTGCTGTCGGACTACGCCAAGGGGGTGGTCGGGGACGCCCTGATCACCTCGGCCCTGAAAGCCGCGCGCGAGACTGGCGCGCCGGTCATCGTCGATCCCAAGGGGCGGGATTTCGCCCGTTATGGCGCGGTCGATGTGATCAAGCCGAACGCGTCGGAACTGGCGGGAGCCACCGGCCTGCCGGTCGAGACGGACGCCGAGGTCGAGGCGGCGCTGGCGGCCCTGTTGGCGGGGACGACGGCCAAGGCCATCATCGTCACCCGCGCCGGCAAGGGCATGAGCCTGGCGCGGCGCGACGGGCCGGTGCGGCATTTCCCCGGTCGGGCGCGCGAGGTGTTCGACGTGTCCGGCGCCGGGGACACGGTGCTGGCTTCGCTGGGCCTGGCCCTGGGCGCCGGGGCCTCGCTGGAGACGGCGGTGCAGTTCGCCATCCTGGCTTCGGGCGTGGTGGTCGGAAAGGCCGGAACGGCCGTGGTCACGCCCGCCGAGCTGATCGAGGCGGAGCTGAGCCAGCACGCCGTCGCGGCCCAGGCCAAGGTGACGCCGCTGGACGAACTGGCGACCGAGGTCGAGGCCTGGCGGCGGCAGGGGCTGAAGGTCGGCTTCACCAATGGCTGTTTCGACATTCTCCACCGGGGCCACGTCGCCTATCTGGCCCAGGCGCGCGGCTGGTGCGACCGGCTGGTGGTGGCGCTGAACACCGACGCCTCGGTCAGGCGGCTGAAGGGCGAGGGGCGGCCGGTCAATGACCTGGACAGCCGCGCCGTCGTGATCGGCGGCCTGAGCAGCGTGGATCGGGTGACGTCGTTTGACGATCCCACCCCCATCGCCCTGATCGAACGGCTGCGGCCGGACGTGCTGATCAAGGGATCGGACTATACCCGCGAGGGCGTGGTGGGCGGCGACCTGGTGGAGAGCTGGGGCGGCGTGGTCCGTCTGGCGGAATTCAAGGATGGGTATTCGACGACCCGGACGCTCGAGAAGATGACGGGAAGCGCGCAATGACGCCCAGAATGATTGTTGTGACGGGCGGAGCCGGCTTCATCGGCTCCAATATCGTGGCGCGGCTGACGGCAGAGACGGCCTATGACGTGGTGGTCTGCGACCGGCTGGAGACCGCCGACCTGGCCAAGTGGAAGAACCTGGCCAAACATTCCATCGCCGACTTCTGGGCGCCCGAGGAGCTGTTCGAACAGCTGGAGCGTCATGCGGAGCGGATCGAGGCCGTGGTGCATATGGGCGCCATTTCATCCACGACCGAGCCGGACGCGGACCTGATCCTGCGCACCAACTTCACCCTGTCACGAGACCTGTGGGACTGGTGCGCGACCCGCGATGCGCGGATGATCTACGCCTCCTCGGCGGCGACCTATGGCGACGGCGAGACGGGGTTCAATGACGACGACGATGCGGAGTCTTTGTCGAAGCTGAGGCCGCTAAACGCCTATGGGTATTCGAAAATGCTGTTCGACCAGTATGCGGTGCGCCAGTCGGATCGCGGCCAGGCGCCGCCCCAGTGGGCGGGGCTGAAGTTCTTCAACGTCTATGGGCCGAACGAGGGGCACAAGGGCGGGATGAAATCCGTCGTGGCCCAGATCTGGCCCAAGGTGGCGGCGGGCGAGACCGTCGGCCTGTTCCGGTCGCACAATCCGAACTATCCGGACGGGGGCCAGCTGCGGGACTTCGTCTATGTCGACGACGTGGTCGACATCATCGAATTCCTGCTGCAGTCGCCGGAGGTCTCGGGGATCTTCAATGCCGGATCGGGCCAGGCGCGGTCGTTCGACGATCTGGCCAAGGCCACCTTCGCCGCTGCGGGCAAGGAACCTTCGATCGAATATGTGGAGATGCCCGAGGCGATCCGCGACCGGTACCAGTATTTCACCCAGGCCAGGATGGACCGGATCCGCGCCGCCGGGTTCGAGGGGCAGTCGACGCCGCTGGAAGAGGGCGTGCGCCGCTACGTCCAGAACTTCCTGGCCCAGCCCGATCCCTACAGATGAAGCGCCTGACGACCCGGCAATGGATCGGCTACACCGGGTTCTTCCTGGTGTTCCTGCTGACCGCTGCGGTCGCGGTGTGGCGTGGGGATATCCTGCGCGCCGGTCTGGACCCCCAGGTGCCGTTCCAGACCTATGAGCCGCCGCCGGCGCCCGATTACGCCGATCCGCGCGCCTGGGCCCTGTGGGACGCGCGCGCGCCCGGGGCGGGGACGGCGAACGTCTTTTTCGTCCATTCGACGACCTTCAACGGCGGGCGCGACTGGATCGGGTCCATCGGCGACGCCAAGGCCGACGCCTATCTGTTCCGGGTCGTGCTGCCCAACTACGCCGGGCCGTTCGCACGCGCGGGCGCGGTCAGCGCGCCGCGCTACCGGCAGGCCAGCCTCTATACGCGTCTGACCCTGCGGGACGACGCGCGCGAGGCGCGGGCCTTCGCCTATGGCGACGTGCTGGCGGCCTTCGACGCCTGGCTGGCGCACCATCCGTCCGGCCCGATCGTCCTGGCGGGGGTGGAGCAGGGCGCCGATCTGCTGGACCGGCTCATCCAGGAGCGGATCGCGCCGGATGCGGCGGTTCGGGACCGTCTGGTCGCGGCCTATCTGATGGACACGATCATCGCCGCCGAGAACCTGCCGGCCTCCATCCCTGCCTGTTTTGACAGACGACAGATCCATTGCGTTGTCGCCTGGTCCCAGGTTGGCGACGGGGACGAGGGCGCCGCCCGACGGCGACTGCGCCGGGCCACGGTCTGGGATAATCGGGGACATCTGGTCAATCTGGCGGACCGGGCTGCTGTCTGCGTCAATCCGGTCACCGGAGGCGTCGGAGAAGAACAGGTTCCCGCCCGGTTGCACCGGGGCGCGACCAACGCCACCGGGCTGGAGTGGGGCGCGCGCCCGGCCCTGCTGACGCGCGAAGTGGAAACCCAGTGCCGCGACGGTTTGCTGCGCCATTCCTGGCCCGACCTGGAATCCTTCCGCGAGACCGGCAATTGGGCGGACAGGCGAAAGGCCAGGCCGTACAATCTGTTCTACGGCGATCTGGAAGCGGATGTTGCGGAGCGGCTGGCGATCTACGTCAAGGCGGCCGGCTGAAATCGGACGAACGCCGTCCGGTTTCGGTGGCGCAGCTCGCGTGTCGCGCGTAACCTGAGCGCATACGGAGGGTACCCATGGACGTTCTCACCATCTTCGCCGGCGTATTGCTGTTCCTGGCGATCTCGCTCTTGTTCAGCGTCATCAAGATCGTGCCGCAAGGCCGTGAATTCACGGTTGAACGGTTCGGAAAATACACCAAGACCCTGAGCCCCGGCATCGGCTTCCTGACCCCGTTCGTGGAACGGGTCGGAAAGCGGATGAATATGATGGAGCAGGTTCTTGATGTGCCGACTCAGGAAGTCATCACCAAGGACAACGCCATGGTCCGGGTGGACGGCATCGTCTTCATCCAGGTGATGGACGCCGCCCGCGCCGCCTACCGCGTCGACGATCTGCCCTACGCCATCTCCCAGCTGTGCATGACCAATCTGCGGACCGTCGTCGGCTCGATGGAGCTGGACGAGGTGCTGAGCCAGCGCGACAGCATCAACACCCGGCTGCTGCACGTTATCGATGCGGCGACCGAGCCGTGGGGCGTCAAGGTCAACCGGATCGAGATCAAGGATCTGACCCCGCCTACCGATGTGACCAACGCCATGGCCCGCCAGATGAAGGCCGAGCGCGAACGTCGCGCCGTGGTCACCGAGGCGGACGGCGAGAAACAGGCCGCAATCACCCGCGCCGAGGGCGCCAAACAGGCGGCCATCCTGGAATCCGAAGGCCGCAAGGAGGCCGCCTTCCGCGACGCCGAGGCGCGCGAACGCGAGGCCGAGGCCGAGGCCCGCGCCACCGCCATGGTGTCGGAAGCCATCGCCCGCGGCGACGTCAACGCCATCAACTATTTCGTGGCGCAGAAATACGTCGAGGCCTTCGCCGAACTGGCCCGCAGCCCGCAACAGCGCACCGTCATCGTGCCCGCCGAAATGGGCGCCCTGGTCGGCACCATCGCCGGCATCGGCGAGATGGTGAACCTGGCCAAGGGGCAGCAGCAGGACCCGACCCCAGCCAAGCCCGCCGCCGCGCCGCGCCGCCCGTCCGTTCCGCCCACCGCCTGATCTGGAGCGCAAGTCATGAGCCTCGTCGCCGATCTGTACGCCGCCCAGCCGTTCTGGATCTGGCTGGCTGTCGGGGTCTTGCTGCTGGCCGTGGAGGCCATGTTCTCGACCGAATGGCTGTTGTGGCCAGCGGTCGCGGCCGGGCTGGTGGCCGTGATGACGGCGGTCGGGGTGCGGCTGGGCCTGCCGGGCGAGGTGGCGGTCTTCGCCGTGCTGACGGTCATCGCCACCCTGTTGTCGCGACGCCTGATCCAGAAGGCCAATCCGGACGGCGTAGACATCAACGACCGGGACAGTCGCCTGATCGATCAGCGCGCCCGCGTGGTCGAGGCCTTCGTCGGTGGGCGGGGTCGCGTCTTCGTCTCCGGCGCCGAATGGCCGGCTGTGATCGAGGGCGGCGCGGCTGAAACGGGGCAGCCCGAGGTTGGACAGGATGTCGTGGTGAACGGGGTCAGCGGCTCGCTGCTGACGGTGCGCGCGGCGACCTGAACCGTCCCGCGCAACCTTTGCCGTGGGACGACGTTCGACGCTGATGTCAGACAGTCCTGCCGCATCCGTCGTCCCGTCCCAGGATGGACTGCCGGTTCCGAGGCGGTACTGGGCCATCGTCTCCATCGGACTGGGGATCACCCTGGCGGTGCTGGACGGGGCCATAGCCAATGTGGCCCTGCCGTCCATCGCCGAGGACTTGAGGGCGTCAGAGGCGGCCTCGATCTGGATCGTCAACGCCTATCAGATCGCCATCGTCGTCGCGCTTCTGCCGCTGGCGTCGCTGGGCGAGATCGTCGGCTATCGCCGGGTATCGCAGGCGGGGTTGGCGGTCTTCACCCTGGCCTCCCTGGCCTGCGCCCTGTCCGATTCGATCCTGACCCTGAGTCTCGCGCGGGTGCTGCAGGGGTTCGGGGCCGCCGGGATCATGAGCGTCAACGGCGCCCTGGTGCGGTTCACCTATCCGCAGCGGCTGCTGGGCCGGGCCGTCGGGATCAATGCGGTGATCGTCTCCATGGCCGCCGCCGCCGGCCCGACCATCGCCAGCGCCGTGCTGAGCCTGGGCGAATGGCGTTGGCTGTTCGCGCTGAACATTCCGCTGGGGGTTCTGGCGGTGTCGATGGCGGGCTTCACCCTGCCGCACAATCCGTTGCAGAAGCGCAAGCTGAACCTGGTCGGGGCGGCGCTGAGCGCGGCGGCCTTTGGGCTCGTCATCACCGGCATGCAGGCCCTGGCCCACGGCGAGGCCTCGATTTTGGGCTTTGGCCTGACCGGTCTGGGGCTGGCGGCCGGGGTGCTGCTGGTTCGGCATGAGCGGCCCAGCAAGACGCCCCTGATTCCACTGGATCTGCTGGCGCGGCCGATGTTCGCCCTGTCGGTCGCGACCTCGATCATCTCCTTCACCGCCCAGATGATGGCCTTCGTCTCCCTGCCGTTCTTCCTGCAGGGCTCGCTGGGGCTGAGCGCGGTGGAGACCGGGCTGCTGATGACGCCCTGGCCGCTGGCCACCATGTTTGCGGCGCCGTTGGCCGGGTGGCTGTCGGACCGGTATTCGGCCGGGATCCTGGGGGCCATAGGTCTGAGCCTGTTCGCCTGCGGGCTGATGGGCTTGAGCTTCCTCGACGGTGATTCGTCCAAGTTCGACATCGTCTGGCGCATGGCCCTGTGCGGGGCCGGGTTCGGCTTCTTCCAGTCGCCCAACAACCGCGCGCTTCTGTCGGAGGCCCCGCGCGAGCGGGCCGGGGCGGCGGGCGGCGCCCTGGGCACGGCGCGGGTCTTGGGGCAGTCGATGGGGGCGGTCGTGGTGGCCTTCCTGCTGTCGGCTGCGCCGACGACCGGCGTGCGTCACGGCTTCGAGCTGGCCGCCGTCGCGGCCCTGTTCGGCGCGGTGATGAGCGGCTCGCGCATCCGACGTCGGACGGCCGAGCCGGAGAAGGAGGTGGAGGCGGTCTAGCGCGCCTTCAGGTCCGCGACGCCGCGATTCGCCAGTTGGTCGGCGCGTTCGTTCAGTTCATGGCCGGCGTGCCCCTTGACCCAGCGCCATTTGACGTCGTGCTTCAATCGGGCGGCGTCCAGGCGCTGCCACAGGTCGGCGTTCTTGACCGGTTTCTTGTCGGCGGTCAGCCAGCCGCGGGCCTTCCAGCCGCGCATCCATTCGGTGATGCCCTGCATGACGTATTTGCTGTCGGTGTGGAGCTCGACCTTGCACGGGCGTTTCAGGGCCTCCAGCGCCATGATGGCGGCCATCAGCTCCATGCGGTTGTTGGTCGTATTGGCCTCGCCGCCCCACAATTCCTTCTCGTGACCGCCGCCGGTCTGGAGCAGGGCGCCCCAGCCGCCGGGGCCGGGATTGCCCTTACAGGCGCCGTCGGTGTGGATGATGACGTGATCGGAGAGACTCATGGTCGCGCACACCTACAGCCTCCCTTGGCGCGGGGCCATGACTGCGCCTATATGCGGGTCGAAGAATAGTGGATGGGATCGATCATCGGTCCCTTCAAGGAGATTACCCATGGGCTCCCTGAGCATCTGGCACTGGGCCATCGTCATCGTCGTCATCGCCCTGCTGTTCGGCGGGCGCGGCAAGCTGTCCGGCATCATGGGCGACGCCGCCAAGGGCATCCGCGCCTTCAAGGACGGTCTGAAGGACGACGACAAGAAGGACGGCCCGCACGATGGCGTCAGCTCGCTGCCGCGCACCGAGGCGGAAAAGGAAGAGCTGAAGCGCTAGTCGTCGTCTGTAAGGGCTGACGCATGGGCGGGCTCGGCCCCGGTATCGGGGGTTTCGAATTAGTGGTGATCGGCCTGGTGGCCCTGCTTGTGGTGGGGCCAAAGGACCTGCCTGTCCTGATGCGTCGCGTCGGCCAGATGGTCGCCAAGGCGCGTTCCATGGCCAACGAGTTCCGCTCGAGCTTCGACGAGATGGCGCGTCAGTCCGAGCTGGACGACCTGCGCAAGGAGGTCGAGGCGCTGCGGACCGGGCAGGGGGCCATGTATCCCCTCGGCGCTGACGCCGATGCGGCCTTCAAGGACATCAACGCCGGCCTTACCGGACCGGGCGCGCCTGCGGCCCTGCCGGCGCCCGCTACCGAGGCGCCGACCATAACGCCCGTCGCCGACGAATGGCCGGACACCGCGCCCCCCGTCGAGCCGACGCCGACGGTTGAGCCTAAGCCGAAGCGCGCAACATCGAAAACCGCCGCCAAGTCCGCCGTATCGGCAACGGCCGAGACTAAGCCCAAGCCGCGACCGAAAGCCAAGCCTAAGGCCGCGTCCACGGCCACGAGCACCGCGGCCAAGACGCCCGCCAAGCCCCGGACCCCGCGCAAGAAGGCCGCCGAGCTTTGACTTTCTCCGATCGTGACGAGGCCGAGATTGAGGCGTCGCGCGCGCCGCTGATGGATCACCTGATCGAGCTGCGCGGGCGGCTGCTGATCTGCGTGATCGCCTTCGCCCTGGGCTTCATCCTGTGTTTCGCCTTCGCCAACCAGATCCAGATCGCCCTGATCAAACCCTATCAGGCGGCGGCGGCCATCCATGCGGCGGCCCTGGCCTCGGGCGGCCACGCCAATCCGCTGGAGCTGATCGCGACCATGATGGGGCTGAAGCCCTATCCGCCCGGTTCCGCGGCCGTGGTCCAGTTGATCGCCACTGCGCCGCTGGAACAGCTGTTCACCAAGATGAAGATCGCGGCCTTCGGCGCGGCGGTCCTGACCTTCCCGGTCATCGCCTGGCAGCTGTACCGGTTCGTGGCGCCTGGTCTGTACCGGAATGAGCGCGGCGCCTTCCTGCCCTTCCTCATCGCGGCGCCGGTCATGTTCTGCCTGGGCGGGGCGCTGGTCTATTATGTCATGCTGCCGTTCGTGATGCTGTTCTCGCTGGGACAGCAGGTGGTCAGCGACGGGATTTCGGTGGCCCAGACGACCAAGATTTCGGACTATCTGAGCCTGGTGACCTCGCTGCTGCTGGCCTTCGGCCTGTGTTTCCAGCTGCCGGTCGTGACGACCCTCTTGGGGCTGGCCGGACTGATCAGCTCCAAGGCCATGGCGGCCGGCCGGCGCTATGCCATCGTCGCCGTGGTGGTGGTCGCCGCCGTCGTCACCCCGCCGGACCCCATCAGCCAGCTGATGCTCGCCGTGCCCCTGGTCATCCTCTACGAGGTCTCGATCTGGTGCGTGCGGCTGATCGAACTGCGACGCAAGAAGACGGACGAGGCCGAAGGCCTGGTCTAGCCCCGAGTTCAGCCGCGCTTCTTGTCCGTGTGATCCACCGGGCAGACCCGCCTCGAGCCGGTCTGGCGGAATGGCGACAGTCTGAGCTTGGACTGATGGTCCTCGGGACCGGCATGGCCCTCGGGGTGCAGGCCGCGATAATAGAGTTTCTGCCACTGATCGGCCGGCGCCGTGGGCTTGGTCCGTTTGACCCAGTCCTGGAAGGCCAGCCGTGACGCCCGCCAGGCGTCGAAGGTCTGCAACATCTCGGGCTGGTCCTCCATCGGCCGCAGCTCCGGTTTCAGCCGGTCCAGCACCCCGCGCGGGGTGGGGAAGAAGAAGCAGAAGGGCTCGTTCTCCTCGAACCTGATCCAGACGTCGGGACGGGTGAAGCGCCAGTTCATGGTGAAGGTGTAGGGCGACCAGTCCGTCTCGATCACCCCGCCCATGGGGGCGATCCCGTCCTTCATTGCGTTGGGCGGGCCGCCGACCCACAGGTTCCAGCCTTCCGACGTCCGCATGATGCCGTCGACGTGAAAGGTCAGGGTTCCGCTGCCGAACAGGGAGACCGGACCCCGCTTCGGATCAGAGCCGGGGTCCAGCACGATCTCGACGGAGCTGGCGTCCACACCGCCGTGCCAGCGGGCCTTGAAACCGCAGGGGCTCAGCATTTCCCAGCCATGGGTATTGGCGATGGCGAGGGGCAGACAGCGATAGGCGAAACTGTCGGGTGTGTCGGTCATCCAGTCGCGCTTGGGCGAGGCCGGGGCCACGCGCGGGGCCCAGCCCTCGCGGACATAGCAGACCAGTTCCGTTTCGGCCGCGCGGACCGGAGCGCCCTTGGGACGCGCTGGAACAGACCCCTTCAAACGCTTGATCATTTCTAGTCTCGTGTGCCGCCAACCCGGCCCTATGGAGTGGGCGCTTAGGCTTTAGGACAGCCGCATGTCCAACCCGTGACGGTCATGCGCGGAAAAGAAAAACCCCGGATGACAGACCATCCGGGGCTCTCCTGAAGTCAGACTGCCGGGTCGATCAGCAGCTGTAGTACATGTCGAATTCGACCGGGTGGGGGTGCAGCTGCAGGCGCATCACCTCTTCCATCTTCAGCTCGATATAGCTGTCGATGAAGTCGTCATCCATGACGCCGCCCTTCTTGAGGAAGGCGCGGTCCTTGTCGAGGCTCTCGAGGGCTTCGCGCAGCGAGCCGGAGACCTCGGGGATCGAGCCGCGCTCTTCCGGCGGCAGGTCGTACAGGTTCTTGTCGGCGGGCGCGCCCGGATCGATCCGGTTCTCGATCCCGTCCAGGCCGGCCATCAGCAGGGCGACGAAGGTCAGATAGGGGTTGCCCATCGGGTCGGGGAAGCGGGCTTCCAGACGCTTGGCCTTCGGCGACGAGACGTGGGGGATGCGGATCGAGGCCGAGCGGTTGCGGGCCGAATAGGCCAGTTTCACCGGGGCTTCGTAACCGGGAACCAGACGCTTGTAGCTGTTGGTGGTCGAGTTGGCGAAGGCGTTGATGGCCTTGGCGTGCTTGATGATGCCGCCGATGTACCACAGGCATTCCTGCGACAGGCCGGCGTATTTGTCGCCGGCGAACTGGGGCTTGCCGTCCTTCCAGATCGACATGTGGACGTGCATGCCCGAGCCGTTGTCCGCGAACATCGGCTTGGCCATGAAGGTCGCCGACTTGCCGTAGGCGGCGGCGACGTTGTGGATCACGTACTTATAGAGCTGCAGCCGGTCGGCCATGGTCAGCAGGTCCGAGAACTTCAGACCCAGTTCGTGCTGGGCCGGGGCCACCTCGTGGTGGTGCTTCTCGGGCTGCAGGCCCAGGTCGCGCATCACGCCCAGCATTTCGCCGCGCAGGTCCTGGCCGGAGTCGACCGGGTTGACCGGGAAATAGCCGCCCTTGGGCCCAGGGCGGTGGCCCATATTGCCCTCGGTGTATTCGGCGCCCGTGTTGGCCGGCAGCTCGGTCGAGTCATACGAATAGGAGGTGTTGTGCGGCTGGGTCGACCAGCGCACGTCGTCGAAGATGAAGAACTCGGCTTCCGGGCCGAAATAGACGATGTCGCCGATGCCCGAGGACTGGACATAGGACAGGGCCTTCTTGGCCATCGAGCGGCTGTCGCGGTTGTAGGGCTCGCCGGTGTCGGGGTTCAGCACGTCGCAGAACAGGAACATGGTCGTCTGCTGGTAGAACGGATCGATGTAGGCGGTGGTCAGGTCCGGCTTCAGCAGCATGTCGGACTCGTTGATGGCCTTCCAGCCGGCGATCGACGAACCGTCGAACATCGTGCCTTCGTTCAGGAAATCCTCATCGACCAGGTCGATGTCGAAGGTGACGTGCTGCAGCTTGCCGCGAGTGTCGGTAAAGCGAACGTCGACGTATTTGACGTCCTTCTCCTTGATCTCCTTGAGGATCTTGCTGGCGCTCATTCTCGGAAGTCCTATTTTTTTGGTCGTTGGGGAGGAACCGAACACGCGACCCCATAGGAGCCGAGCGACGGAGGAGGGTACGCGAACTCAGACGGCCTGGGCCCCGGTCTCGCCGGTGCGGATACGGATCACTTCGGCGACGTCGGACACGAATATCTTGCCGTCGCCGATCTTGCCGGTGCGAGCCGAGGTCTGAATGGCCTCGACCACGGCGGGCGCGAGATCATCGGCGACGACGACCTCGATCTTGATCTTGGGCAGGAAGTCGATGACGTATTCCGCGCCGCGATACAGTTCGGAATGGCCTTTCTGGCGGCCATATCCCTTGGCCTCCAGCACGGTCATGCCTTGCACGCCGACATCCTGGAGCGCCTCTTTGACGTCATCCAGCTTGAAAGGCTTGATGATGGCTTCAATCTTCTTCATGGCGACCCCTGAGCGGAGGGCGGAATGCCACGGCGCTCGGGCGGGAATGGGACACATCAAGGCCGTTCAAAGCAAGCGGTTTTCGCAGAAAAGTCACGGATATTCGGAGCCCGGATGATAGAAACCAATGACCCCGCCTTATGGCGCAATTTTCTTCCGTGGCCGGGCGCGGAAACGCACAAGCATGCGCGGGGCCGTCTTGGCGTGGTCTCCGGGCGAGCACACCAGACCGGCGCGGCGCGGCTGGCGGCGCGGGCGGGATTGCGGATCGGGGCAGGGGTGGTGCGGATCTACTGCCCGCCCGACGCGGTCGCGGTGATCGCCCCGGCGATCGAGGCCATCATGCTGACCCCCTTCGCCACCGCCGACGCCCTGGCCCGAGAGGTCGAGGAGATGGACGCCGTGGTGGTCGGACCGGCGGCCGGTCTGGACGAGACGACCGTAACCAATGTCCAGGCCCTGGCCCTCAGCGGCGCGGCCCTGGTGATCGATGCGGACGGGCTGTCGGTGTTCAAGGGGCGTAGCGCTGAACTGTTCGCCGTGCTGGACCGCGACGACGTTCTGACGCCGCACGAGGGGGAGTTCGAGCGTCTGTTTCCCGGTCTTCTCCGCAAAGGCCGAGCGAGCGCGGCCGTCGAGGCGGCCCGACGCGCCCAAGCGATCGTCGTGCTGAAAGGCGCGGAAACCGTCATCGCGGCGCCTGACGGCCGCGTGCGTATCAACCAGAACGGCTCGCCTTGGCTGGCCACAGCGGGGACCGGCGACGTGCTTGCGGGCATGATCGGCGGGCTTCTGGCCCAGCGCATGGACAGTTTCGACGCGGCCTGCGCCGCCGTCTGGATTCACGCCGACGCCGCCGGCCGGTTCGGCCCGGGTTTGATCTCGGAGGATTTGAGCGAGAGCATGCCGGAAACCCTGCGTTTTCTTTGGATGTCTTCAGAGACGGGTTGAAGCGCCGACGGCGCCAGGTCGAGCAAATGACGGCGTGATCTTGGCGCGCGGCGAAACCGTTTATCCGCCAGGCGGCGGCTTAAGGCGCTGAAGGCCGTCGATGGCGTATTGATTCTCTGGATCGAGGTGCAGCGACGCCTCGAATTGGGAGATCGCCGTGGCGACGTCACCTTCGGCCGCAGCGATATCGGCCAGGCCGTCATGGCTGTAGGCTGACTGCGGGAACATCTCGAGGGCGGACTCGAACACGCGCCGGGCAGCCTCCATCGACGGCAGGCCGATCAACTCGTATCCAATCTCGACGATCAGTTCGTCCGACATGAAGGCTTCTGCGGACGGCTGGCGCGACTTCAGTTCCTGATATCGCCGTATGCCGGCCTCCACCCCGTCCTTGAGGATCGCGTCGAGGATCAGAGTTTTCGGCTGGATCGTCGGCAGCGGCGGTGTCTCGCCGAAGAAGACGCCGGCCAGCGCGCGGGCTGTGCCGCTCCCGCTGGCCTCGTCGCTGTTGCTCAATACGACGACGGTGAGGCCGTCGTTCGGGAAGCGCGCCACCATGTTGGAAAAGCCGGGCCCGCTGCCGGCGTGACCGACCATCCGGCGATTGGACCAGGTCCTGAGCTCCCAGCCGAAGCCGTAGTTGTTCCGGGCGTCGTCAACCATCTGCCGGTAAGAGGCGCTGGAGATCAGCGTATGGGCGTCGAGGGCGCGCGCCCAGGTCAACAGGTCATCGACCGTGCTGCTGAGACCGGCCTCGCCATTCACACCTGTCATGGACTGCGGACTGGATTCGATGAAGGTCGAGCCGATGGAATAATAGCCGGTCGCTTGCTCAGGGATCACGAGGCGCGAGCTGTTGAAGACCGTGTTTGACATGCCCAAGGGCGTCAGGATCCGATCCCGCAACATGTCCGGCAAAGGCTTGCCGGAAACGCGTTCGACGATGGTTCCGAGGAGGTTGTAGCCCGTATTGCTGTATCGGAAGCCTTCGCCGGGAGCGAACTCAAGCGGCAGGTCACGGACAAGCGCGACCAGCCCGCCCTTGCCGTAGGTGCGGCTGTCTAGTGTCTCATCCCAGTCCGGCAGGCTTGAGTAGTTCGGGAGGCCCGAGGTGTGGGTCATCAGTTGCCGGATGGTTATGGAGCGCCACGCCGGCGGGCAGTCGAGCAGATAGTCGCACGCCAGATCGTCAATGTTCAGCTTGCCTTCCTCATTCAGCATCATGATCAGAATCGACGTGAACGGCTTGGTGATGGAGGCGAGCTGGAAACGGGTCTCCCCGCTGTTGGGAACGTTGAAGGCCCGGTTCGCCAGGCCGTAGCTTTTCCGGAAGATCGGACGGCCGTCCTTGGCGACAAGCACCACCCCGCTGAAGGCCGCGTTCTGAACCGCAGCCTGCATGTAGGCCTCAAAGGCGGCGTCCAAGTCCCGACCGCTGGCGCTCGGCTGCGCGATCTCCTGGTCGACGAGAACGGCGGGAGCTGCAGTTGCGGGGGCGCCTTGCGCCAGCGCCAGCACCGCAGCCGTCGCCATCCAGAACCTATGTCCGTTCACGTCCATCTCCGAGCCCGCCTTGAATTATCTTTGTGGAAAGATATTTCTTCAAAAGATATTTGCCGTCAAGATTTGTTTGCGTCCGCAGCTTGGTTTAGTTTGGATCCATGACCACAGCCCCTTCGCCCCCGGACGTGATTGACGCCGTTCTCGAAGACTGGCGCTCCGCGCGCCCGCAAACCAAGCCAGGCGCGCTCCATGTGGTCGGTCGCATCCTGTGGCTCGGGCGGCGTTACGAAGAAGCCGTCAGTCAGATGCTTTCGGAGCACGGCCTCTCCTATACTGACTACGATGTCCTCGCGACGCTGCGGCGAGCCGGTGTTCCGTTTGAGCTGACGCCGACGGACCTGGCCCGGAGGGTCCTCTTGAGTTCCGGCGGCCTGACCGCCTGTCTGCGGCGGCTGGAAACCTGGGGACTGGTTTCGCGTCACGGCGTGCCGGAGGACCGCCGACGCCTGATGGCCAGACTGACGCCCAGAGGGTTCGATCTTGTCGAGTCGTTCATCGATCGCAGGTTTGCCTTAGCCGATCTCGCCCTGGCCGATCTCGATCGCGATCAGAGAGACCAGGCGGAGGCGTTGCTGCGTCGTCTCGTGGCTGCTGCCGAGGGGACGACTTAGCGACTTGCCCGTCGGGCCTGGGCCAGTTCACGGGCGGCGACCGTGAAATCCGCCTGGAAGGTCGGATCGGCCTTCAGCCGCGCAACCAGGGCCGCGCCGACGAGACGACCGGCGTCCACGTCGCTGGGGTAATGAACGCCGCAGATGGCGCGGCTTTCGCCATAGGCTAGGCCGCGCGCTAGGATGGCGTCGGCGCGATCCGGCGCCATTTCCGTCAGCACCAGGGCCCAGGCCCAGCCCAGGGCGGCGTGACCCGACGGATAGGATCCGCTGGCGGCCAGCCAGGGTTCAGGCGCGATACAGGTCGCCGCCGGCTCAGCCACGAATGGGCGGGGGCGGGTGAAGCCGCGTTTGGCCGGGGTCTGGATCGTCTCCAGGTCGCCCAGCATCCGCCCCAGCAGGCGGGTCAGGGTCGGCATGCGTTCAGGATCGAAGTGAATACCGAGGGCGTCGTCGAAGACGCGCGGGGCGTCGGGAGTCTCAATCTCATTGTCGGCGCGGGCCTGGGCCCAGCGCGGGCTGTCTTCAAGCGCGCGGGTGGCGCGATAGGCGGCGAGATCGTTCTGGGCGCGCAGCGAGTTGTCGGTCGGCGGAGCCGGGAGAAAGGCGGCGGCGTTCGGCGCGCCGTCCTTGGCGAGATAGCCATGGGGATGATCGCGGAAGCCGGTCCAGAATTCGGGAGCAGGGGCGGCGGCGCAGCTGACCAAGGCGAGCGCGAGGGAAACGGCGAAGGCGACGGCCGCTGGGCGGCGGTCGATAGACATGTGGATCATGAAACTCTGAAACTCTGGACGCTGTGATTCTGGGAGTCAGGCCTGCATTGCGCCCGGCCGGCCGTCTTCGACCACCCAACTGTTCAGTGTGGAAACCGCAGCCCTTGGGTCGCGCACATCGGAAATGGCGCGATAACGGGTGTTCATCCGGTCACGGTCCATGTCGATGGACATGTAGCCCCGCACCCGGCTGTCGAAAAATTTGATCTGCGGATTGTTCGGCATATTGGCCATCAGGGCGTCATAGGGAGGCCCTGAGGACGAGATGGACGTGCCGACGAACTCGGTCGCCACGGTCGCCGACGAAGGGTCGGCGCTCACGCGTTTGACGTCGTTGGTCCAGAAGGAGTGGTAGTCGCCGCTGAGCACAATGGGGTTGGACGGTTTCAGGGTCGCCAGGGCTTCGGTCATCCGGTCGCGGGCGACGGGGTAGCCATCCCAGGTGTCGGTCCAGTAGCGGGTTTCGGCGTCGCCGTTGCCGAATTTGAGCCCCGCCATCACCAGGTCCTGCCCCAGGACGTTCCAGCGCGCCTGCGAACGGGCCAGGCCGTCGTACAACCAACGCTCCTGCTCGAAGCCGAGGAAGGTGCGCGCCGGATCCAGCCGGTCGGGGCAGGCGAGGTCAGTGACCACCTGGCCCTTGCCGCCGTTGGGGCCGTCGCTGCACGCCTGTCGGGATCGATATTGCCGCCCGTCCAGCATGAAGAACTCGGCCAGTCGGCCATAGCGGACGCTGCGATAGATCGGCATCTGGAGACGCGCATCCAGCCGTGTGCGGCGGATGGGCATGGCCTCGTAGAAGGCCTTGTAGCCGGCGGCGCGACGCAGAAGGAAATCACTGGGGGCGACACCGGGCGTCTTGGACCAGACGCCGGAATAGTCGTCCTGAATCTCGTGGTCGTCCCACACCGCCAGGCAGGGGGCGACGGCGTGCAGGCGCTGGAGATCAGGATCAGTCCGGTGCAGGGCGTAGCGGTTGCGATAGCCCGCCAGGGTCGTCGCCTCTTCCAGCCCGTAGGGCCGCACCACATTGGCCGCCTGGGCGGCGGTCCGGGTGTACTCGTAGATATAGTCCCCCAGGAACAGGGTCAGGTCCGGCGCCTCGTCAGCCATATGACCATAGGCGCTGAAATAGCCCGACTCCCAGTTGGAGCAGGAGGCGACGGCCAGCCGCAGGCGGTCGATGTCGGCGTTTGGCGCCGGGGCGGTGCGGGCGCGGCCGACGGGGCTTTGCTGCCCCAGGGCCGTGAACCGGTACCAATAGGGCCGGTCGGGCCGCAGTCCTTCGATCTCGATATGCAGACTATGGGCGTCGGCCCGGTCCGCCACCGCCTCGCCAGAGGCGACGACGCGGTGGAAGGCTTCGTCCGCCGCGACGTCCCAACGCACGGCCACAGGCGCGCCCATCCCGCCCAGACCGTCCGCTGCCACGGGATCCACGGCCAGACGGGTCCATATGACGAAGCCGTCGGACGCAGGATCGCCGCTGGCCACGCCCAACGGAAAGACATAGGCGCCGCCCCCCTGAGCCTGCGCCTGACCAAATCGCAGCACCAGGGGCGCCGCGACCAGGCCGCCAAGCAACAGGCGGCGGTTCATCGGAAGACTGGGTGTCAGCATACTGGGGCTTTCGAGCGGATTGAGCGCATCGGACGGACCGGCGCGAGGCCGGTCCGTCCTTCTTCTCGGGTCTTAGAAGTCCATCGACAGACGGACCGCCACAGTGCGGCCCGGCTGTGGCGAGGTGGTCGGACGGGCCGAGCCGTTGAAGCCGTTGCGCGTCTCTTCGTAATAGGTGTTGAAGAGATTGCGCACCGACAGGCCGACGCGCCAGTTCGCGTTCGTGGGGCCGCTGGTGAAGTTGGCGTTCCACAGCCAGTAGGCCGGAATGATCGACGAGGCGCTGGTCGAATACAGGTCGTCGCGGTAGTTGTAGTTGGTCTCCGCCCGCAGATCCAAGCCCGCCATCTGCCAGTCATAGGCGATGGAGCCGCCGTAGTTCATCTTGGGGAAGGGCAGTTTTTCGCCCGCACGATCCGTGTAGATGATGACGTCCCACGGCCCGTTCGTCGGGTTGGCCGCGACCGTGGCGGCGGTATCGACCGAGTTGTACTCGTCGTATTCGCCGTGCTTGTAGCTGATGTTCTGGCTGATGCTCAGGCCGGCGATGGGGGTCCATTCGAACTCCAGCTCGGCGCCGTAGATGTGCGATTTGGGCACATTGTCGATCTTGCCCACCCGGCCGGAAGTGCGGTCGTACAGAACCGTTTGAACCTGCTGGTTTTTATAGTCGTAGTAGAAGACCGAGCCGTTCAACCGCATCGAGCGGTCGAGGAAGTCGGATTTGACGCCGGTCTCGTAGGCGATCAGTTCTTCCGGCGCGAAGGGCGTGGCTGACGTGGCGTTGTAGGTGGTGAAGCCGCCGGATTTCACGCCGCGCGCGACGTTGGCGTAGAACAGGGCGTTGTCGCTGAGATCATATTCGAGGCCGAGCTTCCCGGTCACTTCGGACATGTCGGTGGAATAGGTGACTTCCGCGCCTGGAGTTGCGCTCAGACGATAGGTGCCGGGGCTGGTCAGGCTGCGTTCTTCATACTCATAACGCAGGCCCAGGATCAGGTTGAGCCGGTCCGTCGCCTGGAAGCTGTTGTTGGTGAAGACGCCGATCGATTCCACATCCTGCTTGTAGGGCGTGTGGATCAGGGCGGTGATGGCGCGGTATTCCGTATAGAAGCCGCCGTCGTTGCTCTCGTTCGAATAATGGAGCCCGGTCATCCAGTTCCACCGGCCGTCCTTGTTCGAGGCCAAACGCAGCTCCTGCGACACCACATCGATGTCGTTATAGAAGAAGACGTCGGATTCGCGCGCGCTGGTGCCGTCCCAGTCATTGTATTCGGACCGCGTGAACGACTGGTAGGCCGAGATAGAGGTCAGGTCCGCCCAGCCGAGGTTGGCCGTCACCCGTGCGCTGAGGTCCAGGCCGTCATTGTCGCGGCCCGGCTTGTCGCCGACCGAACGGCCGGACACGTTGGCCAGCTGTTCCGACAGAGACCAGCCGGTGATGCGCCACGCCGTGTCCTTGGGAATGGTGACGCCGCCGGCGGTCGTATAGTCGCCGAGCAGGCGGAAGCCCAGGCCGTCGGACTTGTCGACCATATAGGTCGCCGCCAGATCGACGGTCACGTCGTCGGTCGCATCCCAGGTCAGTCGGCCGCGAACGGCGGTCTTGTCCAGATCGCCCAGCTTCTGACCGGTGTCGCGATTGTACTGCCAGGCGCCGCCCTGTTCGGTGACGACGGCGAGGCGGCCCAGCAAACCTTCGGCGATCTGGCCGGAGACATATCCGTCCAGCTTGTAGCGGTCATACGAGCCGTATTCGCCGGCTACGCCCGCGCGGAAGTCCGCCGTCGGGGCGTTGGTGATGATGTTGACGGCGCCGCCGGTCGTGTTGCTGCCGTACAGGGTGCCCTGCGGCCCCCGCAGCACTTCGATGCGCGCGATGTCGAACAGGGCGCCCTGGGTGGTCACCGTATAGGGGTGGGCCACTTCATCGACATAGATGCCCACGGTCGAGGCGTTGTTGCTGGAGTATTCACGTGCGCCGACGCCGCGGATGCGGAACTGCGGTTGGCCGCCGCCGAACTGGCTGTCGACCTCCAGGTTGGGGACGACGTTCTCGAGGTCGTTGACGACCGAGATGTTCTTTTCGTCGAGTTCCTGGCCGCCGACGACGCTGAGCGAGGCTCCGACATCCTGGCTGGCCTGTTCGCGGCGCTGTGCAGTGACCACGATGTCCTGCACCGTCGTCGCATTCGTCTGAGAATTGGTCTGAGCCGCAGCGGGCAGGGCCGCCAGGGCGAGAACGGCGCCGGAGGCGCCGAGGAGAAGCCGTTTCATTTGATCATCCTTCGGGCGACGCGCGGGGACACCCCCTTCCTCGCGCGCCGAAGCGTTTGGGGATGTTGTCGAACGGTCGCATCATACGGCCGTCAGGCGAGGCGGTTGCAGGCATGGGGAGGGAGGCCAAGGCCGCCATCGCTTCACCGAAAAAACAACTGTTCGACAACGATCTGCAGATAGGCTGGCGACGTAATGCTTTTGTGAAGCTTATCTAAAGTGTTTCCGTCATGCCGACGTTTGCGCGGCAAGATGCGCGGATAACGCGCGTTCTAGCTCGTGACGCGTGCGACCAACTGATTTGCGCCCGCTAGGAGCTCCGTCGGCGAGACCGGAACTCCCGTCGCGGAGGATATCAGCGCGCGTCCCTTGATCCAGAGTGCGAAACGGGTCGCGGCCAGGCGCGTCAGGTCGAAGTCTGCAGGCCAGACGCCGACGCGGTTGTAATAGGTGCCGCCGCCCTCGGGGCCGCGGAGCAGCATGGCCAAATCCCGTAGTGACGGATCGCGCCGCGCCTCGACGCAAATACTGCCGATCAGGCGGGCATATCGGACGTAAAAGCCCTCCGTATCGGGCGGGATGGAGACCGTAGGGGCCATAAGCCTTGCCCAACGTTGCGTATCTGCGCTCTCGCCGTCGCCTTCGGGCTGTTGGCCGGCCATGTAACGCGGCATGTCTCGGAAAACGCTGTGCCAGACCGCGTCGAGAACGAAGCGGCGCATATCGGGCCAGTGATAGGCGATGGTTGAGGTGGAGGTGCCCGCAACGGCGCTGACGGAACGGTTGGTTATGGCCGTCACGCCGCCCGCCAGGATCTGGTCCGCCGCGATGTCCAGTAGCTTGTGCTGGATTGAGTCAGGCTCCAGCCCGTCGGCGGGGGCTTGAGGCAGGATCAGGTTCTCGCGGTACCAAAAGGTCGCCGTCGCCGGCCTTTCAGGCAGACCGAGGCCATGGTCGATCAGGCCGCCCAGACCTTCTGCGGCGATGATTTCATATTCGGTTCGCCCCTGAAGCGCGCCGGCGTAGAATTGTTCGATCGTAGTCCAGGCGATCAGGGGGTCGGCGTAGTTCTCCAACTGAGGAATGGCCGCCAGATGCTCGCTCCAGGCCTTCTTCAGCATCGCGTCCCAACGCCGCATCAGATCGAACCGCCCCGCCGAGGAATCGCCTTCAAGCAACAGGGCTTCCCAGACACGCGCGAAACCGGCGTTATCCGAGGCGCGCAGACGAACATAGTGCTGGACCAAAGTCAGAAGGGTGTCGCGGTTCAACTCCAGGCCGGCCGCCGACTGGAAGAAGCGGACGTGGAAGTCCGTATCCAGCTTCAAAGCTTGTTCGCCCACAGCCTGAATCAGTCCGGACTTTGTCCCAAACAGATTGACGATAACCGTCGTGCTCTTGTCGACCGCCTGGGCCAAGTCACGCATCGTCAGGCTATGAAGTCCGTTCGCCGCGGCTTGGGCTATGGCCGCATCGACAATCTGCTGTGCGTCTGCGATGCGGCTGGTCGCTTGGGATTTGAGCATGGGTCTAAATGCAGCCCAGAAGAAGGGCTGTCGAGTGATCGAATGCGATGACGGGGTGACGATTTGAACGTCGCATTCAGGGCGATGCCCTTGGTCAGTTAGGTCTGATCAGCAGCGTGCGTCCAACCATGTCGGCATCTCCAATTGCGCATAATATATCTTAGGCGATAACAGCCAGTTTCGACCAAAGTCGTGCTGACGCTTTCAGCGCGGCGATGCCACCCTGACTCGATGAGCGCCCTTGTGGCGTGAAAGCGGTCGAAAAGACCTGATAGCTGGGAGGCTACGCAATGACGGACAGCGCCACGGGTGCGCCGGTCGATGAGTATGTGGTGGGTAAGAACGACAAGCTGGTGATCCTGGCGTCGTCGGTCGGCACCGTTATCGAGTGGTATGATTTCTATCTGTACGGGTCGCTGGCCGCGATCATCACGGTTCAGTTCTTCTCGGGCGTCAACGAGACGACCGGCTATATCTTCGCCCTGATGGCCTTCGCCGCCGGGTTCGCGGTGCGGCCGTTCGGGGCCATCGTGTTCGGGCGGCTGGGCGACCTGTGGGGTCGCAAGAACACCTTCCTGGTGACCATGCTGCTGATGGGGCTTTCGACCTTCGTGGTCGGCCTGTTGCCGCCCTATGCGGCCATCGGCATCGCCGCGCCGATCATTCTGGTGCTGATGCGCCTGATTCAGGGCCTGGCCTTGGGCGGCGAATACGGCGGCGCCGCCACCTATGTGGCCGAGCATGCGCCGCATGGTAAACGCGGTTTCTACACCTCCTTCATCCAGATCACTGCGACCGCCGGCCTCGTGCTCAGCCTGGTGGTCATTCTGGGCGTTCGCGTCGCTGTGGGTGAAGAAGCCTTTGCGGAATGGGGCTGGCGGATTCCATTCCTGGTCTCGATCCTGCTGCTCGCGGTGTCGCTGTGGATCCGTCTTAAACTGGCCGAAAGCCCGTCGTTCAAGCGGATGAAGGCCGAGGGCAAGGGTTCCAAGACCCCGCTGAAGGACTCCTTCGGCAAATGGCCGAACCTGAAGCTGGTGCTGATCGCCCTGGTGGGTTTGACCGCCGGTCAGGCCGTCATCTGGTACACGGGTCAGTTCTACGCCCTGTTCTTCCTGGAACGGGTGATGAAGGTGGACGCCACCCTGGTCTATGTGATGCTGACCATCGCTCTGGTCGCGGCTTCGCCCTTCTTCATCTTCTGGGGCTGGCTGTCGGACAAGGTGGGACGCAAGCCGGTCATCCTGGCAGGGTGCCTGATCGCCGCCCTCACCTATTTCCCGCTGTTTAACGCCCTGACCCAGGCCGCCAATCCGCGCCTGGCCGCCGCCGCCGCTTCGGCGCCGGTCGTGGTCTACGCCGATCCGGCGGACTGCAATGTCCAGTTCGACCCTATCGGCAAGACCGTGTTCAACCAGTCCTGCGACGTGGCCAAGTCTCACCTGGCCAAGGCCGGCGTCACCTATACCAATATCGAGGCGCCCGCAGGCACGGTGGCCGAGGTGCGTATCGGTGATCAGGCGGTCGTCCAGAGCTTCCGCGGCGACGCCATGACGCCGGCGGACTTCGCGGCCCAGAAGAAGACCTGGGACAAGGATATGAGCGCCGCCCTGACCGCCGCCGGCTATCCGGCCAAGGCGGACAGCGATCTGGTCAACAAGCCGATGGTGGTGCTGATCCTGTTCATCCTCGGCTTCTATGTGACCATGGTCTACGGACCGATCGCGGCGGCCCTGGTCGAGATGTTCCCGACCAATATCCGCTACACCTCCATGTCCCTGCCCTATCATATCGGCAACGGCTGGTTCGGCGGCTTCCTGCCGACCACGGCCTTCGCCATCGTGGCGGCGACCGGAAACATCTACTCCGGCCTCTGGTATCCGATCATCGTCGCCCTGGCGACGGTCGTGCTGGGCTTCCTTCTGGTCAAGGAAGGCAAGGACGTCGATCTGAACGCCTGATCCTGCTTTCGGGCGTGAATGAGGGGCGGGCCGTCGCAAGACGGCCCGCCTTTCACTTGTTAAACCTCCCCTGCCCGGTTCAGATGCCGCCATGTTCAGCCTGATGATCCTCGGCCTGGTGGTCGCCTATATGGCGGTTCTGTTCGCCGTGGCCTGGCATCAGGAACGGCCGGCGGCGCGGGCGCGGGGGCGCGGACTGGGGCCGTCGGTCTACGCCCTGTCGCTGGCCATTTACTGTACCTCCTGGACCTATTACGGCGCGGTCGGCACGGCGGCGCGGGACGGGTGGGAGTATCTGCCCATCTATATCGGGCCCGTGCTGGGCCTGACGGTTCTGTTCCCGCTGTGGCGTCGGATCGCCGCCGCCGCACGGCGCGAGAACGTCGGCTCGATGGCCGATTTCGTCGCCTCGCGATACGGCAAGAGCCAGACCCTGGGCGCAGCGGTCACCCTGGTCGCCATCCTGGGGTCCCTGCCCTATATCGCGCTTCAGCTGAAATCCCTGTCGATGGCCGGAGCCCTGCTGACGGCGGGGACGCCGGTGGCGGGGTCGGAGAGTTTGACCGTCCTGGTTCTGGCGGGGGTGCTGGCGGGTTTCGCTATCCTATTCGGGGCGCGTCGTCCGGACCTGACCGAGCACAACCGGGGTCTGATCCAGGCGATCGGCCTGGAATCCCTGGTCAAGCTGGGCGCCCTGCTGCTGGTGGCGGTCTTTGCGCTTGTTCTTCTGGCTCAGGACGGATCTCCGGAGCGGAGTCTGGAAGGCTTGGGCGCTCTCGCCGCCCCGCCTGAGCTGACGCCCCGGTTCCTGGCCATCGGCCTGATCGCGACCCTGGCCATCTTCTGCCTGCCGCGTCAGTTCCATGTGGCCTTCGTCGAGGGCGCGGACCCCAGCCATGTCCGGCGCGCGCGCTGGATCTTCCCGGCCTATCTGGTGCTGACCAGTCTGGCGGTCCTGCCGCTGGTGGCGGCGGGCGCCCTGTTCGCGCCCTCGACCAATCCCGACCTGTTGGTCCTGGCCCTGCCGTTCGGACGGGGCGAATCCCTGCTGACCGCCATCGTCTTCGTTGGCGGATTTTCCGCCGCGACGGCCATGGTCATCGTCGAGGCCGTGGCCCTGTCGGCCATGGTGTCCAACAGCCTGATCCTGCCCTTCCTGGCGCGGGACCGCTGGCGGCTGCGCGGCGACGCCTCGGACATGTCCGGCGTCATTCTACAGGTGCGGCGCGGGGCCATTGTCGCCGTGTTGCTGCTGGCCTGGCTCTATTATCAGGCGACCGATCAGTCGCGTGGGCTGGCGGCCATGGGGCTGGTGTCGTTTGCGGCCATGGCGCAGCTGGCGCCGGCCCTGTTCGGGGCCGTGCTGTGGCGCGGCGGCCATGCCCACGGTGCGCTGGCGGGGATGATGGTCGGGATCGCGGTCTGGATCGTCATGCTGGCCCTGCCCCAGCTGGCGCCCGGCGCGCCCTGGCATCCGCATGTGATGCTGGGGATCAAGGATCCCCTGGCCCTGGGCGTGTTCGTCAGCCTCGGGCTGAATCTGGCGGCCTATGTCGGGGTGTCGCGCTTTGCTCAGCCGAGGCTGATCGACAGGGTGCAGGCGCGGGCCTTCGTCGATCGGCTGGGGCCGGACTGGTTGGACGCCAAGCCGTCGCCGTCCGGCGCCTCGGTCGGCGATCTGCGCGCCTTGGTCGCGCGGTTCATCGGCGACGAGCGGGCCGAGCGGGCCTTCGCCGCCTGGAGCGCAGAAACCGATATTCGACTGCGTGACGCCGATCCGGCCGACGCCGGCCTGGCGCGGGCGGCGGAACGGATGCTGGCCGGGGCCATCGGCGCGGCCTCGGCGCGCAGGGTCATCGCCGCAGCCCTGGCGGGAGGCGGCCGCGCGCCCGAGGATGTGGTGCGGATGCTCGACGAGGCGTCCCAGGCCGTCCAGTTCAGCCGCGATCTGTTGCAGACCACCCTGGACAATATCGACCAAGGCGTGATTGTGGTGGACGAAGACCTGCGTGTAACGGCATGGAATCGAAGATATGTTTCCATGTTTGGCCTGCCGGTGGGCTTCATCCACGTCGGCCTGCCCATCGCCAGCATCTACCGACTGAACGCCGAGCGCGGCGAGAGCCCCGACGATATTGAAGCCTGGGTGGAACGGCGCCTGGAGGCGCTGAGCCGTCGTATTCCCCATGACCACGAACGCCTTCAGCCCGACGGCCGCGTGTTGCGGTCGTCCGGCGCGCCCATCCCCGGCGGAGGCTACGCCACCAGCTATACCGACATCACCGCCCTGCGTCGGGCGGCGCGCCAGCTGGAGGAAGCCAACGAAAGGCTGGAGGCCCGGGTCGCCGACCGCACCGCGCGGCTGGACGAGGCGCGGCGCGTGGCCGAGGACGCCACCGCCTCCAAGACCCGTTTCCTCGCCGCCGCCAGCCACGACCTGCTGCAGCCCTTGCACGCCGCCCGACTGTTCATCGCCGCCCTGAAGGAGGAGCCCGCCGTCTCCGGCCCCGAGGCCGAGCCGACCAGCCGCGTACTGGCCATCAACGCCGATCGCGCCATCGACAGCGCCCACCGGCTGCTGACCGCCTTGCTGAACCTGTCCAAGCTGGAGGCCGGCGGGGTCAAGGCCGCGGTGATTCGGCTGCCGCTCGACGGGCTGTTCGAGGAACTGAGACGGGAATATGCGCCGGTGGCCAAGGCCAAGGGGCTTGAACTGACTCTCGTGCCGAGCGGGCTGTGGGTCTCCTCCGATCGCGACCTGCTGCGCTCGATGCTGCAGAACCTGATCGCCAACGCGATCCGGTACACGGACTCGGGCCGGGTTCTGGTCGGGGCGCGGCGGCAGGACGAAACGGTCGGGCTGCTGGTGTGCGACACCGGACGCGGCATCGCGGATGCGGATCAGGACATGGTCTTCGGCGAATTCATCCGCCTTCCCGGCGCTCCGGTCGACGAGCCCGGCGCTGGTCTCGGTCTGGCCATCGTCCGGCGTCTGTCCAGCCTGCTGGACCATCCGCTCGAGCTGAACTCTCGCGTCGGCCGGGGCACGATGTTTCGCATCACCGTGCCGCGCAGCGATCCGATGGAGCCCGTCGAGACCGCGCCGATCCACGACGTGCGCCTGCCGCTCGCCGGGTTGCGCATCCTGTGCGTGGACAACGAACCGGTGATCCTGGACGCGCTCGACGCCCTGCTGACCCGCTGGGGCGCGCGCCCGACCCTGGCGGCGAGCGTAGACGCCGCCATGGCCGCGCCCGGACCGTTCGACGCCGCCGTGATCGATCTCCACCTCGGTGACGGGCCGGATGGATTCGCCGTCATCGACTGGCTACGGCCCCGAGGCGTGCGCCGTATCGCCCTCGTCACAGCCGACACGCGGGACGGTCTGAACGACCAGGCGACGGCTGCCGGCGCAGTGCTGTTGCCCAAGCCGATCAAGCCCGCGGCGTTGAAGGCCTTCCTGTCCGGTTAGGCGGGGTCCATCTGTTTGGCCAGGATCACCGCCTGGGTCCGGTTCTGGACCCCCAGTTTGCGAAAGACGCTGGTCAGATGGGCCTTGATGGTGGCTTCGGACACGCCCAGGTCGAAGGCGATCTGCTTGTTCAAGCGGCCCGCCTTGAGCCCTTCGAGAATGCGCAACTGGGATACGGTCAGACTGGCCACCCGCGCCGGAAGATCGTCGTCGCCGGCGTCCGGGGTTTCCGGCGCCCAGCCGTCGCCGGCCAGTATGGCGTTGATGGCCTCGACCATCTGCGGCAGGGCGGTCGATTTGGGGATGAAACCGGCCGCGCCCAGCCCCATGGCGTGGCGCACGACCGACGGCTCCTCGCTGGCCGAGACGACCGCGACAGGCACGGCCGGATGTTCGGCGCGAATGGCGGCGAGCCCCGCCATCCCCTCGCTGTCCGAGAGCTTGAGGTCCAGCAGCAGCAGATCGACGGGCGCCCCGGGCTTCAAAAGGGCGGCGCGCGCTTCGGCCAGGCTGGCGCACTCCTCGACCGCAGCGCCCGGCGCCGCCTTGCCGACGGCGGACCTGAGCGCAGCACGGAACAGGGGGTGATCGTCAGCGAGGACGATACGGTCCATCAGGCATCCTTCCCTTTGCGCAACATGCTTGGCGGTCGCGTCTGCAACAGCATGGCGCGGTTCGACTTTGGTCGAAACTAGACCAATGGCTAATGGCCGCCTACGGGGCTAGAGGAAATGGTTGAACAGGACGCCTGCCTGAGACGGGCGCGGGAGGAACCATGATCATCAAATCCAGCTTGGCGGCCGGATGCGCGGCTGCGGCTCTGCTCTTCGCCCCCGGCGCCGCCCTGGCCCAGGACGCCCAGGCTGCGCTAGAAGCGCGAATCGCCCAACTCGAAGCCGAGCTGAACGCGCTCAAGTCCGAAGTCGTCGCCGCCCGCACCCAGCAGGCCGCGCAGCAACAGGACATCATCCGGCTGGAGACACGTCCCGCGGCGCCCGTGCAGCAGGCCGCGGCGCCGGCCGCGCCCGCCGACGGCTTCCGGATCGGCGATCACACGGTCAAGTTCGGCGGTTTCGTGAAGGTCGACGCCTCGGCCTCCAGCTACTCCGGCGGCGACCCGGTCAACGGCGACGCCCTGCGTGAATTCCACATTCCCGGCTCCATCCCCATCGGCGGCGCCGACGAGGATACGGCGACCGATTTCAATGCGCGCCAGACCCGGTTCTGGTTGACGACCGATGGACTCGTGAGCGGTCACAAGGTCGGCACCCGGCTGGAAATGGACTTCCAGACCCTGCCCGGCACGGCGGACCAGCGCACCACCAGCCCCGCCAATCCGGCCCTGCGCCGCGCCTTCGTCACCATCGACAACTGGCTGATCGGCCAGGAGTGGACCAATTTCCAGAACACCGCAGTCCTGCCTGAATCCGCCGACTTCATCGGCGCGGCCGAGGGCACGGTCTTCGCGCGTCAGGTTCAGGTTCGATACACGCGCGGCCCCCTCTCCCTCTCGGTCGAGAATCCCGAGACGACCGTCACGCCCTTCAACGGCGGCGCCCGCGTTATCGCCGACGACAGCAGCCTGCCGGACTTCACCGCCCGCTACGCTGTCGCGCGTCCGTGGGGCGACGTTCAGTTCGCCGGCCTGCTGCGCCAGCTGAAGTACCAGAATCCCGCGACGGACATCGATTCCACCGCCACCGGCTGGGGCCTGTCCGCCTCGACCAAGATCAAGGTCGGCGCGAACGACGACATCCGCCTGATGGTGACCGGCGGCGAAGGGATCGGCCGCTATGTCGGGCTGAATTTCTCGAACGACGCCGTGCTCGACTCTTCGGGCGAACTGGAGGCCATCGGCGTCGTCGCCGGATTCGCCGCCTACCGGCACGTCTGGGCGCCCGGCTGGCGGTCCAGCCTGATCTGGTCCGCCCAGAACGTCGACAACGACACCTCGATCACCGGCCTTGCAGTCAATCGTTCGGCCCAGAGCATCCATGCGAATTTGATCTGGTCGCCGGTCAAGGCGTTTGATGTGGGCGCCGAGCTGATGTTCGCTGATCGTGAAATCGAATCCGGCGCGAACGGCGACATGACCCGACTGATCCTGTTCGCCAAATACGGTTTCTAAACAATGCTGGAGACGTCTCGCGTGCCCGATTCCGACCTGTATCCCGTTCCAGCAGACTTCGCCGCCCAGGCCCACATGGACCGGCAGGCCTATGAGGCGGCGCGGATCGCGGCGCGCGAGACGCCCGAAGCCTTCTGGTCCGAACAGGCCAAACGCCTCGACTGGATCAAGGCCCCGACCAAGATCAAGGACGTCTCATTCAGGAAGGAAGACTTCCGCATCCGCTGGTTCGAGGACGGCGTCCTGAACGTCGCCGCCAACTGTATCGACCGGCACCTGCCCCATCGCCAGGACGAGACGGCCATCATCTGGGAAGGCGACGACCCGGCCGACAGCCAGCACATAACCTACGGCCGTCTGCACGATGAAGTCGGCCGCATGGCCAATGTGCTGAAATCCCACGGCGCCAAGAAGGGCGACCGGATCACCATCTATATGCCGATGATCCCGGAGGCCGCCTACGCCATGCTGGCCTGTGCCCGCATCGGGGCGGTCCATTCGGTCGTCTTCGGCGGCTTCTCGCCTGACAGCCTGTGCGGCCGGATCGAGGACTGCGGCTCCACCCTGGTCATCACCGCCGACGAGGGCCTGCGCGGCGGCAAGGTCGTGCCGCTGAAGGCCAATGTCGATGCGGCCCTGGAGAAGGTGAAGGTCGACACCGTCCTGGTCATCCGCCGCACCGGCGCCGATGTGCCGATGATCGAAGGCCGCGACGTGGACTACGCCGTCGAGGCGGCCAAGGCCTCGACAGACTGCCCGCCTGAGCCGATGAACGCGGAAGATCCGTTGTTTATCCTCTACACCTCAGGTTCCACTGGAAAGCCGAAGGGCGTTCTTCACACGACCGGCGGCTATCTGTTCTGGGCCGCCTGGACGCATGAGCTGACGTTCGACTACCGCCCCGGCGAGGTCTTCTGGTGCACCGCCGACGTGGGCTGGGTCACGGGCCATTCGTATCTGGTCTATGGGCCTCTGGCCAACGCCGCCACGACCCTGATGTTCGAGGGCGTGCCCAACTATCCCGACGCCAGCCGGTTCTGGCAGGTAGTGGACAAGCATAAGGTCGAGGTCTTCTACACCGCCCCCACGGCCCTGCGCGCCCTGATGCGCGAAGGCGACGCGCCCGTTAAGGCCACGTCACGCAAGTCCCTACGGGTGCTCGGCACGGTCGGCGAACCGATCAATCCGGAGGCCTGGCGCTGGTATCACGAGGTGGTGGGCGACGGCCGCTGCCCCATCGTGGACACCTGGTGGCAGACCGAGACGGGCGGGCATCTGATCACTCCCCTGCCCGGCGCCACGGACCTAAAGCCCGGATCGGCCACTCTGCCCCTGCCCGGCGTCGAGCTTCAGATTGTCGATGCGGAGGGCCAGGAGCTGGTCGGCGCCGTGTCAGGCAGTCTATGCATCACCGACAGCTGGCCGGGTCAGATGCGCACCGTCTATGGCGACGACCAGCGGTTCTTTGAGACCTATTTCTCAACCTATCCGGGTCGGTACTTCACTGGCGACGGCTGCCGCCGGGACGCGGACGGCTATTACTGGATCACTGGTCGGGTCGATGACGTCATCAATGTCTCGGGCCACCGGATGGGCACGGCCGAGATTGAGAGCGCCTTGGTGTTGCACGACGACGTCGCCGAGGCGGCCGTGGTCGGATATCCTCATGATATCAAGGGGCAAGGCATCTACGCTTATGTGACGCTGAACAAGGGGGTGGATGCGACCGAGGATCTGCGCAAGGCCCTGGGCGCCCATGTCCGCCGCGAGATCGGGCCCATCGCCGCCCCCGACGTCATCCAATGGGCCCCCGGCCTGCCCAAGACCCGGTCGGGCAAGATCATGCGTCGCATCCTGCGCAAGATCGCCGAGAACGAAATTGGGTCACTGGGCGACACCTCGACCCTGGCTGATCCGTCCGTCGTCGAGGATCTGGTCAAGAACCGCGCCGGCTGAACAGGCCGGACTTGTGCGCCACGCCCGGCGTCGTCAAAACCAGAGCAAGAGGCAGGCTTTAGCGCCGAACGCCTCAGTCCTTGGGTGGAGACGACGAGATGACGATCCGGTTTGACGGTCAGGTGGCCATTGTGACGGGCGCGGGCGGCGGTCTGGGGCGGGAACACGCCCTGGCCCTGGCGGCGCGCGGGGCCAAGGTGGTGGTCAATGATCTGGGCGGGGCCCGCGACGGTTCCGGCGGCTTCGCCACCGCCGCCGAGGCCGTCGTGGCCGAGATCGAGGCGGCCGGCGGCGAGGCCATGGCCAATGCCGCCTCCGTGACCGACTTCGCCGCTGTTCAGGCCATGGTCGAGGCGGCCGTGGCGAAATGGGGGCGGGTCGATCTGCTGGTCAACAACGCCGGGGTGCTGCGGGACAAGAGTTTCGCCAAGATGGAGCTGGAGGATTTCCGCTTCGTTCTGGACGTCCATCTGATGGGGGCGGTTAACTGCACCAAGGCGGTGTGGGAGATCATGCGCGGCCAGAACTACGGCCGGATCGTCATGACCACCTCGTCGTCGGGACTGTACGGCAATTTCGGCCAGTCGAACTATGGCGCGGCCAAGATGGCGCTGGTCGGCCTGATGCAGACCTTGGCGATCGAGGGGGGCAAGAATGACATCCGCGTCAACTGCCTGGCCCCGACCGCCCATACCCGCATGACGGAAGACTTGGGCGCCGCCTTGCCGCTGGAGGCTCTGGCGCCGGAACTGGTGACGCCGGGCCTGCTGTATCTGCTCAGCCGGGACGCGCCCAGCCGCTGTATCCTGGCGGCGGGCGCCGGCGGGTTCGAACGGGCCTATGTGACCCTGACCGAGGGCGTCCACATCATGGGCGAGGATGCGCCGGAGCAGGTGGCGGCCCAGTTCGACGCCATCTCCGACCGCGCGAAAGAGATCGTGCCTGAGATGGGCGCCGCCCAGGGGATGATCGAACTGACGAAGGCCCAGAAGGCTCACGCCTCCTGAGCCGCATCAGTCGGCGCGGTCAGCCGATCGCGCCGACGCAGCCTTCCGCCTCGCCGGGGGTCAGTTCCGCCTCGGTCAGGGCGATGGTCCAGCCGTGGTGGGTGTTCAGACCCCAGCGACGCGCGCCGCCGCCGTCGCCCGCATCACCGCCTGCGGTGACGACCACGCGGCGGCCCCTCGGCAGGGCCGGCGGATCGATCTTGCCCACGGCCAGAGACGTCGGCGTCTCGCCGCCGTAACCGTCGAATACGCTCAGCATCGACCATTCGCGACGCAGGCCCATCCACCAGGCGTCCTCGGTGTTGATGGCCAGGACGGCGACGCCGTGACCTTCGGCGGCGAAGGCCAGGGCTTTTTGCGGGTCGCGAACCATCTTGATATCGGCAGCCGCGCCGAAGCGTTGGCGGGCGCCGTCATAGGCCCGGGTCGGTTCGATCGGGGCCCAGATCTGGACCTGGAGCCGGCCCTGGCGGGCCAGACCCCAGCCGACGATTTCGCGCCAGAGGTGCTCGACCGCTTCGGCGTTCTCGGGCTGGGCCTTGGACAGCATGCGCGACAGGACGGTCTGTTCGCGGTCGGGGCGCAGCTTGGTGTGGGGGCCGGTGGGGGCGTCCTTGGCGCGGCCGACGGTGGCGGCGACGGCGAGGCGTTGCTCGAACAGGGCCAGGATCTGGTCGTCGATGGCGTCGATCTCGGCGCGCAGGGCGGCCAGGGCCTGTTGTTCGGGGGTCAGTTCGACCACGTCAGGCCACACTTTCTGGACGTTGGAATTGGGCATGGGATTAGGCTTTCGGCAAAGGGAGGATTTCGATGTGCAGGGGCGGACAGCCGCTCTGGTCCAGAGCGGTCGCCGGCGAGACAGTCAGGGACGAAGAGCGCCCGACGCCTCAGCCGGCGTATCGAAAGCCGTAAAAGCCGTAGCCGAAATAGAGGCCGGAAACCGTGCGCGAACGGTCGAAGGAAACAGAAAGAACGCGCTGGCGGGACATGGGTCCGGGTCCGGTTATGCGGATCGATTGCGATCCGTGGGGCCTTAAAGCACGCAAAGACCGTGCGTCGTCAAGCCCCTGAGGCCGACAAGAGGACGAAACGCGTCCGGTTATCGCTGGAATCCTGAAGATCGTTGCGCAGGATCGACAGACCATATACCTCCGCCGCGCCCACCGGCGCTATGGCCGCCTGGGTCGGATCGCCCGCTTCGGCGACGTCACGGGCGGCGCCGGCGGTGTCGAAATGCTCGACCACCTTCAGCCTCAGCCCCTTCAGCGTCTGTTCGCACTGGGCCAGGGCGATGGGGTGGCTGAGCACCCGCTTCAGATCGGAGATCCGCGCCCCATCCAGCCCCATCAACGCGTGTCGGATCGGCCGCCAGGCCTCGGCGACGACCTTGAGGCCCGACTCGCGCACGAGAGTCGCAGCGGGCTCGACCACGCCGATGGACGAGTTTTCGACCGGGATCAGGGCGCAGTCGCAATCGCCGCTCTTCAAGGCGTCCAGAGCCGCCGCAAACGTCTCGAACGGCACGGCCGTGTCCCAGGGCCGCAGGACCGCGCAAGCCTCGTGGCTGAAGGCGCCCGGCGCGCCCTGATAGGCGACCCGGCCGGGCTTGTCATCTTGGTGCGCAGGCTTGTCCATGTTCGTCACTTCCGGGTTCTCGCCCGAAAGCCTTCCCTTTGGTAGGTCGCTGATCAGACGGAGCATACTTGTCCGAGCCGTGACCGTTTCGGGCCGTATCTGCGGCGCCGCTTTCATCGCCACAAGTCGAATGTGATCGGGAAGCGCTTTCGGGCGGCGCGAGGTCCGGCTAGCGTCGCAGTTCGTATCTCCCGGAGCCGCTCATGTCCGTCGTCTCTCGCTCCAGCCGTCGCGCCGTGTTGACGGGTCTGGCGGGAACCATCGCAGGCTGCGCCTCGACACCGGCCGTCTTGCCCGCGACTGGATTCGCACCACGGCGGATCGCGCCGATCCTGATGGCGCCCGAGCGGATCATCCGCATCACCGTCTGCACCCGACCCTTCCGCCCCACCGGCCCCCGCCTTGACGTGGAGTCGGTCGGCGAGACCAAGGTGGTGCACAACTATGGCCACGGCGGCAGCGGCTGGTCCCTGTCCTGGGGCTCCAGCGCCATCGCGGCGCGCAAGGCCATGGCCCTGGCCGGTCTGGCAGGAGTTCCGCCTGTCGTCGCCGTGATCGGCAGCGGCGCCCTGGGCCTGACCTCGGCCATTCAGCTCCAGCGGATGGGGGCGCGGGTGACCATCTACGCCCGCGAGCGCGCCGCCTTCACCCGGTCGATGCGCGCGACCGGCAGCTGGACGCCGGACAGCCGCATCGCCGACGCCGAACGCGTCTCGACCGAATTCCCGGCGCTGTGGGAGCAGATGGCGCGCGAGACCTATGCGACCCACCAGACCTATCTGGGCACGGAGGGCGACCCGGTCGTGTTCAGCGACCGCTATATCCTGTCTGGCGCAGCGGACCTGCCCCGTACGGCCGAACCGCCGCCGATCCGCACCGCGCCCGGCGTAAAACCGATCCGTTTCGCCGAATACAGGCTGGACGGTCTTGCGCCGCGATCCATCCCCCTCCCCGCCTCGGCCTCGCCCTTTCCGGTCAGGGAGACCCGGATGGTCAGCGCCATGCAGTTCAACGTCGCCGAACTGGCGCATCGGCTGGAGGCTGAGTTCCTGGCCCATGGCGGGCGGATCGAGACCCGCACCTTCAACACGCCGGCGGATCTGACGACCTTGTCCGAAAAGATCGTCGTCAACTGCACCGGCTATGGCGCAAAGGCCCTGTTCGAGGACAAGGAACTGATCCCCGTGCGCGGTCAGATCGCCTGGCTCGCGCCCCAGCCTGAGGCGAACTACGGCCTGCATTTCCGGGGCGTGACCGTGCTGTCACGCCCGGACGGGATCGTGGTTCAGGCCACTCGCAACGACATGAACGGCGTCGGCATAGACGACGAGACGCCGGACCGTGCCGAGGCGAACGCGACCATCGGCCTCGTCGCCCCGTTGTTTCCGTCGATCAGGCGGCTTCCGAGCGGCTGATCCGGCCCGACTTCAACCGTTCAGCCACCAGGAAGGCCAGCTCCAGCGCCTGGTCGGCGTTCAGGCGGGGGTCGCAGTGGGTGTGATAGCGGTTGGACAGGTCGTCCTCGGTCACGGCCTGGGCCCCGCCGATGCACTCGGTGACGTTCTGGCCGGTCATTTCCAGGTGGACGCCGCCGGGGTGGACGCCCTCGGATTCGGCCACGTCGATGAAGGTCCGCACCTCGCCCAGGATCCGGTCGAACGGCCGGGTCTTGTAGCCGTTGCCGGCCTTCAGCGTATTGCCGTGCATCGGGTCGATCGACCAGATGACCTTGCGGCCCGAGGCCTTCACTTCACGCATCAGCTTGGGCAGGCGCTCGCCGACCTTGTCGTGCCCGAAGCGGCCGATCAGGGTCAGACGACCCGAAACATTGTCCGGGTTCAGGGCGTCGATCAGAGGCAGCAGGTCGTCGGCCGTCATCGTCGGTCCGCATTTCACGCCGATGGGGTTCTTGATCCCCTTCATGAACTCGACGTGGGCGCCGTCCAGCTGGCGCGTGCGTTCGCCGATCCACAGCATGTGGGCCGAGGTGTCGAACCATTCGCCGGAACCGCCGTCCAGCCGCGTCAGGGCGCTCTCGACGTTCAGCAGCAGGGCTTCGTGGCTGGTGAAGACCTCGACCCGGCTCAGGTCCGGATGGGTCTCGGGCGTGACGCCGACGGCCTCCATGAAGGCCAGGGCCTCGGTGATCTTGTCCGCCAGTTCACGGTACTGGGCGCCGGCGGCGTTGTCGCCCGCGAAGCCCAGGGTCCAGCGGTGGATGTTGTAGAGGTCGGCATAGCCGCCGCCGGCGAACGCGCGCAGCAGGTTCAGGGTCGAGGCCGACTGGTTATAGGCGCGGATCAACCGTTGCGGATCGGGCGCGCGCTCTTCCGGCGTGAACCCCATGCCGTTGATGATGTCGCCGCGATAGCTGGGCAGTTCGACGCCGTCGATCTCTTCCAGCGGGGAAGAGCGCGGCTTGGCGAACTGGCCGGCGATACGCCCCACCTTCACGACCGGCTTGCGCCCGGCGAAGGTCAGGACGACCGCCATCTGCAGGATCAGGCGGAAGGTGTCCCGGATATTGTCGGTCGAGAACTCCTTGAAGCTCTCGGCGCAGTCGCCGCCCTGGAGCAGGAAGGCCTCGCCGCGTTCGACCTGAGCCAGTTTCGACGTCAGGCGGCGCGCCTCGCCGGCGAAGACGAGCGGCGGCAGGGCGCGCAGTTCGTCCTCGACCAGGGCCAGGGCGTTGGGATCTGGATAGTCCGCCGGCATGTGCAGGGCGGTCTTGGTTCTCCAGCTTTCGGGGGTCCAGCGTGTCATGGCGCAAGAATAGAGCTTTGCGGCCGCCCGAACAACGAAAACACGAATAGATTTTGCGGCGGAGTCTCAGTCCTCGGCGGGCGGCGCCTTTTCCGCCGCTTCCGCCGCCTTGCGTTCGGCCTTGGCGGCCGCCTTTTCCGCCGCCTTTATGGCCGCCGCGCGGTCACGTTCCTGACGTTCGAAACTGTAGTTGGGCTTGCGGGCCATGGCGTCCTCTTGGAGTCTGTCGTTGGGGCAAGGGTGGCGGTCCGGCGCGTGTGACGCAATCAGCAATTCGCTCTGCCTTCGGATTACAGGCTGCGGCGGCAGGCTACCGGCGGTGAAATTTCTACGACACAGGCCGGCGGCGCTGGCGCCTGCGGTCGGCCTCCCCATGTCCTGGGCGGGGGAATGAAACCGAGCGCCGGAGATGCGATATGGCGGCTTACGACCTGACCCTTGATGAGATGCTCGCCGATCCGATCGTGCGTCGCCTTATGGAGCGCGACGGCGTCGCGGAGGCCGAGGTGCGCGGCTTGGCGGACTATGTGCGGCGGCGGCGAAACGCTTCGTTCAATCTGAGGCCGCCCAGCCGGATCGCCGAGGAACCGCGCGCCTTCGAACCCTGACGAACCTCAGCGTCGCAAGTTTCTTGCTTCGGCCGGTTGTAAAGCGGCGCCGGACACATGTTTCGGCGAAAAAACGGGCTCAGAGATCATCTTTCTGTTTCGTCCGGTGCGCATCGGTGGCATCGCTGGCGCCCCCGTAATCCTCCACCCATGAAGATCGAGATGTCCGAAGAATTCTATCGCATGAAGCGCCTGCCTCCGTATGTGATTGCGGAGACCAACGCCATGCGAGCCGCCGCCCGTCAGGCCGGCGAGGACGTCATCGACCTCGGCATGGGCAACCCCGACCTGCCGCCGCCCCCCCACGTCATCGACAAACTGTGCGAAGTGGCGCGCAAGCCCGACGCCCACGGCTATTCGGCCTCCAAGGGCATCCCCGGTCTGCGCCGCGCCCAGGCCAACTACTATAGTCGCCGCTTCGGCGTGGATCTGGACCCCGAGACCGAGGTGATCGTCACCATGGGCTCGAAGGAAGGCCTGGCCAGTCTGGCGACCGCCATCACCGAGCCCGGCGACGTGGTTCTGGCGCCCAACCCGTCCTATCCGATCCACACCTTCGGCTTCATCATCGCCGGCGCCGCGATCCGCAGCGTGCCGACCACGCCGGACGAGCGCTATTTCGAAAGCCTCGAGCGGGCCATGGCCTATACGGTGCCGCGCCCCAAGGTTCTGGTGATGAACTATCCGTCGAACCCGACGGCGGAGACGGTCGACCTCGCCTTCTATGAGCGGGTCGTCGCCTTCGCCAAGGCCAACGACCTGTGGATCATCAGCGATCTGGCCTATTCCGAGCTCTATTACGACGGCAAACCCACCGTCTCGATCCTGCAGGTGCCGGGCGCCAAGGATGTGGCCGTCGAATTCACCTCGCTGAGCAAGACCTACAGCATGGCCGGCTGGCGCATCGGCTTTGCGGTGGGCAATCCCAAGCTGATCGCCGCCATGGCGCGGGTGAAGTCCTACCTCGACTACGGCGCCTATACCCCGATCCAAGCGGCGGCCGTCGCAGCCCTCAACGGGCCGCAGGACATCGTCGATCAGAACCGCGCCCTGTATCACCGTCGCCGGGACGTCCTGGTCGACAGTTTCGCCCGAGCCGGCTGGGACATCCCCAAGCCTGCCGCCTCGATGTTCGCCTGGGCGCCCCTGCCCCCGGCCCTGGCCCATCTGGGCAGTCTCGAGTTCTCAAAGCAACTGTTGACCCACGCCAAGGTCGCGGTCGCTGCGGGGGTCGGTTACGGCGAAAACGGCGAAGGTTTCGTCCGTATCGCCCTGGTAGAGAACGAACAGCGCATCCGCCAGGCTGGCCGCAATATCCGCACCTATCTGAAGTCGATGGGCGTGAACGTGCCCCCCAGTCGCGAAGTCGCAGACGTCTGATCGTCAAGGCGTTCAGAAGCCGGCTACGGCCGGCTTCTGACCTCCCAATCGAGGGTCCAGCGGTTCGGCCCCGCACGCTTCAGTTCACTCAAGACGGCCGGCACCTGGCGGTCCAGTCCGTCCAGCAGGGCTACGCCGTGACTGACCGAGGCGACGGTGGCGTTGGTCTGCCAGAATGGTCCGCCCAGGCCTCGCATCGAAAAACGAATATGGACGGTGTCGTTGACCTGGGGCATCGCGTGTCCATCGGCGGTCGCAAACAGCGCTGCGTCGCATGGGTGACGGAGAAGATGGTGGATGCGACAGGGATTGAACCTGTGACCCCCTCGGTGTGAACGAGGTGCTCTCCCGCTGAGCTACGCATCCATGCCTTGCGGAGGCGGCGACATAGCCCGGCCTTCCCCGCCGCGCAAGCGTCCGTTTCAGATTCCGGCGGCCTGCACGGTTTCCGGCGTCTCAGCCTCGGGATCGCCCGGCAGCCAGGCGACGTGACCATTGTAGACGGCCTCGTTCAGTATCCCCTCCTCCTTGGCCACCAGCACCGGGACCAGCATCTGGCCGGTCACATTGGTTGCGGTGCGCATCATGTCGATGATCCGGTCGATGGCCACGATATAGCCTATGCCTTCCAGCGGCAGGCCGGCGGTGGACAGGGTCAGCGTCAGCATGACGATGGAGGTGCCCGGCACGCCGGCGGTGCCCAGCGACCCCAGGACCGCCGTCAGCCCGATCAGGATGTACTGGGTCAGGGTCAGGTCGATCTGGAAATACTGGGCGATGAAGATCGAGGCGATGGCCGGATAGATGGCGCCGCAGCCGTCCATCTTCACATTGGCGCCTAACAGCACCGCGAAGGCGGCGTAGGCCTAGGGCACGCCCAGCCGCTCGACCGTCTGGCGCAGAGTGATCGGCAGGGTGCCTAAGGACGACGAAGTGGCGAAGGCCGTCTGCTGGGCCGCGAAGGCGCCGCGGAAGAAGCTGGCCGCCTTCAGGCCATGGAGCTTCAGCAGACCCGAATAGACGACCAGGATGTGGAACAGGCAGGCGGCGTAGATGGCCCCGATGAACTTCAGCAGCGGCAGCAGGGCCTCCCAGCCGTAACCGCCGACGACCGAGCCGATCAGGCCGAACACCCCGAACGGGGTCAGCTGAATCACCCATCGGGTGATGCGGAAGACAACTGAGGCGCCCTCGTCCACCAGCCGCCGCACGCCCTGGGCCCGGTCGCCCAACGCCACCAGGGCCATGCCGACCAGGGCGGAGAAGAAGATGATCTGCAGCACCTTGCCCTCGGCCAGGGCGGCGAAGGGATTGGTCGGCACCACCCCGATCAGTACGTCCAGCGGTGTCGGAATTACCCGCTCCTTGACCTCGCCCAGGGGCAGGTTGGACAGGCCCACGCCCGGATTGATGATATGGCCGAAGGCGAAACCGACCAGGACGGCCAGCAACGAGGTGATGGCGAACCAGACCAGGGTCCGCACGCCCAGCCGCACGGCCCCGGCGCCCTCCCCCAGCTTGGCGATCAAGCTGGCGATGGTGAACAGCACCAGGGGCGCCACCACCATGCGGATCAGGTTCAGATAGACGTCGCCTATGGGTTGGAGCCAGACGGTCGCCTGTTCGCGCAGGACCAGGCCGGCGACGACGCCCAGCGCAAAACCGGCGGCGGTGCGCTGCCACAGGGGAATCTTGAAGAAACGGGCGATCACGGGTTCATCCTCGACGACGGCCCGGATATCTGGCCACCGGAGCCGCGTTCCGTAACCGACCGTGCCGTGGATGCGACGCGAGTTTTTCTGTCGCCAGCTTTAAGCGGAGCGACAAAGGCTCAGAACGACAGGGCGCGCCGCACGTAGAAGTCCGAAAGAAGGCCGTCGATCGCCTCCTCGACATCCTCGAAGGCGTCAATAAGCACGTCCGCGCCCAGTTCCGCCGCCGGCACGGGCGTATAGCCGAAGGTGGCCAGGATGCACCCCATGCCGGCGTCGCGCGCCGCCTCGGCGTCGGGCGAGGCGTCTCCGACCATGATGGCCCGGGCGGGATCGCCGCCGACGCGGGTCACCGCCTCCTGCAGATGGGCGCCGGACGGCTTGCGCGCGCTGACCCGGTCCGGCCCGACTATGGCGGCGAAATGCCGGGCCAGGTCCAGCTTCTCCAGCAGCAGTTCCGACAGGTCCGACCGTTTGTTGGTCGCCACCGCCAGGATGGCGCCGCGGTCCTTCAGTCGTTCCAGGGTTTCGACCACGCCCTCGAATGGCCGGGACCCCTCGGCGATATGGCCGGCGTAATCGACCAGGAACCGGTCGAACAGGGCCTCTGACTTCGCCCGCTCGACCGAAGCCCCGGCCGCCTCGAAGCCGTGGACCAGCATCGCCCGCGCGCCGGATCCGATCAGGGTTTTCGCCGAGTTCATCGGCACGGGCGGCAGGCCTTCCTCGACCAGAAGACGGTTCAGGGTTCCGATCAGGTCCGGCGCGGAATCGACCAGGGTCCCGTCCAGATCGAACAGGATCGTCCAGCCTTCCAGATCGCGATCGGTCATCCACATCTCCCGCTGGCCCGCATGATGGGCTAGATCGCAGAACGACTAGCCGCCGGAACGATTCATGACCAGCCAGACGCGCCCCCGCGCCGCCATCATTCTCGCCGCCGGCCAGGGCACGCGGATGAAATCGCCCCTGCCCAAGGTGCTGCACCCGGTCGGCGGGCGGGCCATGCTGGACCACGCCATCGACGCCGCCGAAGCCCTGGGCTGCCAGCGGATCGTCGTGGTGGTCGGGACCCATTCGCCCGATGTCCGGGAACATGTCGTGAAGCGTCTGGGCGAGGCCGCCATCGCCGTCCAGGATCCGCCGCTCGGCACCGGCCACGCCGTCCGCGCCGCCGAACAGGCCCTGACCGGCTTCGATGGCGACGTCGTCGTCACCTATGGCGACGTCCCCCTGCTGAAGGCGGCGGACATCGCGCCGGTCTTCGGCGGCGACGGCGTCACCGTCATCGGCTTCCAGGCCCGCGATCCCGGCGCCTACGGCCGACTGATTATCGAAGGCGACACGCTTACGGCCATCACCGAAGCCAAGGAGGCCTCGGCCGAGGTCCTGGCGGTCACCGCCTGCAACTCCGGCGTCATGGCCGCCCCGGCCGCCCTGCTCTTCGCCCTGCTGGCCGATGTCCGCAACGACAACGCCAAGGGCGAATATTATCTGACCGACGTGGTGGAGCTGGCGCGAAAGGCCGGCCATCCGACCCGCGCCGTGTTCGCGGCCGAGGATTCGGTGATGGGCGTCAACGCCCAGGGCGAGCTGGCCCAGGCCGAGGCCCTGTTCCAGAAGGTGCAGCGCGAGACCTTCCTGGCCGCCGGCGTGACCATGAGCGCGCCCGACACCGTCCATTTCGCCTGGGACACTCAGGTCGGCGGGGGGACGGTCATCGAGCCCTTCGTGGTCTTCGGTCCCGGCGCGGTGATCGAGGGCGGCGCCCGCATCCGCAGCTTCAGCCACATCGAGGGCGCCCGCGTCGCCTCGGGCGCCGAGGTCGGCCCCTATGCCCGGCTGCGCCCCGGCGCGGACCTGGCCGAGGGGGTCAAGGTCGGCAATTTCGTCGAGGTCAAGAACGTCAAGATGGCCGAGGGGGCCAAGGCCAACCACCTGGCCTATCTGGGCGACGGCGCGGTCGGCGCGGGCGCCAACATCGGCGCGGGCACGATCTTCTGCAACTACGACGGCTTCAACAAGGCCAGTACCGAGGTGGGGGCCGGCGCCTTCGTCGGCTCCAACTCCAGCCTGGTCGCCCCCGTGGCGATCGGCGACGGCGCCATCGTCGCCTCAGGCTCGGTGATCACCGAGGACGTGCCCGCCGACGCCCTGGCGTTCGGCCGCGCCCGACAGACCCACAAACCCGGCGCGGGCGCAGCATTCCGCGAAAAGGCCAAAGCCAGAAAGGCCGCGAAAGCCAAGTGAGCGATCTCCAGAAAAAGAACGCCGGCGAAGCCGCCGCCGCCCATGTCGAGGCCGGCATGGTCGTCGGGCTCGGCACCGGTTCGACCGCCGCCTGGTTCGTCAAGGCGCTGGCGGCGCGCAACCTGCCCGGCCTGCGCTGCGTCCCGACCTCGGAAAAGACCGCCGACCTGGCGCGCGAACTGGGCCTGACCCTGTCGACGCTGGAGGACACGCCGCGCATCGACCTGACCGTCGACGGCGCCGACGAGGTCGGCCCCGGCCTGGCCCTGATCAAGGGCGGCGGCGCGGCCCTGCTGCGCGAGAAACTGGTGTGGGAAGCGTCCAGCCGCTGTATCGTCATCGCCGACGCCGCCAAGGTGGTGCCGGTCCTGGGGACCTTCCCCCTGCCGATCGAGGTCGTCGCCTTCGGTCACAAGACGACGGCCAACCGGATCGCGGACGTCCTGATCGACCATGACATCAACCAGCCGGCGCGTGTGCGGCAGGCGGATCGCGGCCTGGTGCGGACCGACGGCGGCAATCTGATCTATGACGCCGCCTGCAAGGCCATTCACGACCCCGTCCGGCTGGCCGATGATCTGAAGCTGATCACCGGCGTGGTCGAACACGGGCTTTTCCTGGACCTGGCGGATCTGGCGATTATTGGCACGGACGACGGGGTGGAAGTTAAGACGCCATGATCCGGTTTCTTTTCGCCGCTCTTTCACTTCAGGATGCGGCTTCGGCTGCGGCGCCCCCGGCGACCTCGGTGCGCCGGGCGCCCTTGGTCAGTTTCAGCGAACTGGGCGATGCTGCGGGCCACACCGGGCGGGCTGTGGTGGAGGCTACTCTCGGAGTAGATGGTAAATTTCGCGACGCCGAAATCAGGGAAAGCGCCAGGTCGCAGTTTCTCGATGCGGACGCTCTGTCCACGGTGCTCGAAGCCAAGGTGGGACAGAACCCCGCCCAACCCGTTCGCATCCGGATGACGGTGGAATTCCGACCGACCGATTTGCTGACCATGAGGTGTGACACCTTCGCGCGGCAAGTTCGCTGGTACGAGGCCGCATGGCCGGAACGGACGCAGAAGGACACAATCGTCTACGTCATGGCGTTGGGCTACGAAACCCTGAGCCGGCGGCAGGCACAGGGATTAAACGCCGCTTTGGCAGGCGTGCGCGGATTCGAGAGCGCGTTTTCTAAGACGGTTGATCGTTGCGAGCGTTCGCCGAGCGCACGTTTCACGACGATCCTGCACGACGAGATGAGGCAGTCTTCGTGACAAGGGCGTCAGGCGAAGTAAACGGTCTGGCAACCTTGTCCGCCAACCTTGTCCGCACGCGCCTCGGCGCCTAAGTCCGACAGCCTGCCCCGGCTTGACCGGAACCAATTTCAGACGATTCAGACTATTCAGACCCTGTTTTTCGAGTCTGAACGGAGCACCCGATGGCCGAATACGACTACGACCTTTTCGTCATCGGCGCAGGCTCCGGCGGGGTCCGCGCGGCCCGGCTGACGGCCCTGGGCGGCAAGAAGGTCGCGATCGCCGAGGAGTACCGTGTCGGCGGCACCTGTGTGATCCGGGGCTGCGTGCCCAAGAAATTCATGGTCATGGCCTCCGAAGTCAGCCACGCGCTGGAGATCGCCGAGGGCTATGGCTGGTCCTTCGACAACGCCCGCTTCGACTGGCCCACCTTCCTGGAGGCCAAGGATGTCGAGATCGCGCGCCTGTCCGGCATCTACGCCGCCAATCTGGGCAAGGCCGGGGTCGAGCTGGTCCACGGCCGGGCGGTGCTGAAGGACGCCCATACGGTCGAGATCATCGGCAAGAACCAGACCTTCACCGCCGAAAAAATCCTGATCGCCACAGGCGGACGCCCGTGGAAGCCGGAAGGCCTGGAGGGCATCGAATACGCCATCACCTCCGAAGAAGCCTTCCACCTGCCCGAACTGCCCAAGCGGATCCTGATCGCGGGCGGCGGCTATATCGCGGTCGAGTTCGCCGGCATCTTCGCCGGTCTGGGCGTCGAGACGACGCTGATCTACCGCGGCCCCAACATCCTGCGCGGCTTCGACGACGATGTGCGCGCCCATCTGGCCGGTGAGATCGAAAAGCGCGGCATCAAGGTGATCCTGGGCTGCCAACACGAGAAGATCGAGAAGACCGCCACCGGGCTGGTCAACCACCTCGGAAACGGCATGAAGCTGGAAACCGACGTGGTCATGTTCGCCACGGGCCGGATTCCCCACGTCAAGGACCTGGGTCTCGAGACTGCCGGTGTCGAACTGAACGACGAAGGCGCGATCAAGGTCGATCCGTATTCCAAGACGACGGCCGACAATATCTGGGCGCTCGGCGACGTGACCGATCGGATGAACCTGACGCCCGTCGCCATCCGCGAGGCGGTCGCCTTCCATGAAACCGTCTATCGCGGCAATCCCCAGCATTTCGACTACGAGGCCGTCGCGACCGCCGTCTTCAGCCAGCCGCCGGTCGGCGTCGTGGGCCTGTCGGAAGCCGAGGCCCGCCGCTCATGCCGGTCGGGGGTCGACGTCTATGTGACTCGTTTCCGGCCGATGAAATACGTCTTCACCGGCTCCGAGGAACGCGTGCTGATGAAACTGGTCGTCGACGCCGAGAGCCAGCGGGTGGTCGGCGTCCACATCGTCGGGCCGGACAGTCCCGAGATGATCCAACTCGCCGCCATCGCCGTGAAGGCCGGCCTGACCAAGGCCCAGTGGGACGCCACTTGCGCCGTCCACCCCACCATGGCTGAGGAACTGGTCACGCTGAAGGAGAAGCAGTCGAGCGCCACCTCGGCCGGCTAGGACCGTCTCAGTCCTCCGTACGGGCCGGTTTGCCGACGATATGAGGTCGCTCCCGGAACAGTTCGAGCAGGTCCAGCCGGGCCGCCTCGGGCGCCGGCGCGGCCTCCGGACCGTTGTTCCTGAACCACATCAGGCGGTTCTCCTGGCTTGAGACTCGCGGCCACTCGGGCCGCCCCACGCCGTTCGGGTCTCCGGAACGGGCGAAGGTGGTCCAGTAGGCCATCATCGCCGCAGAGGCCTCCCGGTCCACGTCTCGCACGGGATAGGGCAGCAGCGGCAGGGTCCCGAACACATAGGGGCGCTCGATGGCGTGGGTCGCCCCGCCGTGCGGCTCGGGATTGTCCGGGGAGGAGATGTCGAACCGGTAGAGATAGGCGTCATGGTCCGCGGCCGCGTGCCACCGCGCCAGCCGGCGCGCCGGCTCCGTGAAGACCGCGTCGGTCATGAAGCCCCGATCAAACCCCGCCTCCCCGCCGTAGGCCGCCGTGATCATGGCGCGCTCCAGCCAGGTCATGTCATCGTCGATCATGCCATAGCCGTTGCGGTCCGTCGGCTTCATCCACCAGAACTCGGCGCTGTTGGTGCCGATGATCAGAGGCGCCGGAGCCTGACGCCCGGCGCGGAAGGCGGCCTCGATGGTGGACGGCACGATCCGGCCGTCGATCAGGGTCAGATCGCCGTTGGCGAACACCGGCGCCGGGGTCAGCAGTTGCTCGACCGGCGCCGCCCTCAGGTCCGCCGCCGTCACCAGATTGTGTCCATGAGCCCAGACCTGGCCTCGCTCCCGCGCAGACGGCAGATCATAGGCGCCGCGGCGATCCAGCGGCGTCTGAAGCTCGCGTCCCAGCCCCGATTGCACGATGGCGCGCTCGAACAGGCCGCGGGCGGGCGGCGAGATCATCAGCCGGGTCACAATGGCCCCGCCAGCCGACTCGCCGAAGATGGTGACATTGGTCGGGTCGCCGCCGAAGGCGGAGATGTTCGTCTTGACCCAGTTCAGCGCGGCGATGACGTCCATCAGGCCGTAGTTGCCCGCCGGCTCGCCCGCGGGGCGTTCTGCCGCCAGGGCCGGGTGGTCGAAGAAGCCGAACCGCCCCAGCCGGTAGTTGAGGGTGACCACCACCATGCCCTGGCGCGCCAGAGGGGCGCCGTCATACAGCGCGGCGGTGCCCGATCCGTTGACCAGGCCGCCGCCATGGATCCAGACCATGACGGGTGCGGGGGAGCTGACGTCGACAGGCCGCCAGACATTGAGGTTGAGGCAGTCCTCGCTCATCGGCAGGGGCCCGACGCCGGGATCGCCCTGTGGCGTCGCCTGAATGCACAGCGGGCCATAGGTCGAAGCGTCCCGCTCGCCGTCCCAGCGGGGCGCCGCGCCCGGGGGGCGCCAGCGCCGCTCGGCCACCGGGGGCTCGGCATAGGGGATGTTCTTGAACGAGGCCACGCCCGCGTCGGATCGTCCCGCCAGAACCCCCTGTTCGATCTGGAGAACGGGCTGGTCAGCCAAAGGCTGATCTGTCGGTTGAGCCATCATGAGCGAGAGGGTGGCCAAGGCGCCGGCAAAAGTCATGCGTCGTGCTTAGCAAATTCTCCCGACACGCCAATGACGATCTAGTGAACCTTGTTTTCTGTGTACGCCGGCGAACCCTTTGGACCTTTGCGCGTTTGGGGTGAGTAGGGTCGGGGTATAGATTGACTGTAATGACTAAAATGGGCGCCTCAGCCGCCGACTTGGCGATTGCGTTCGAGGCCTCGCCGAACCCCTATGTGCTTCTGACGCCGGACCTGCGTATCGCCGACGTCAATCAAGCCTATGTCGACGTAACCGGCTCCCGTCGCGATGAAATCCTCGGCCAGGCGTTGTTCACCGCCTTCGACTCAGGCTCCAGCGAGAGCGCGCCGGAAAATGTGCGTCAGGTCCGAGCCTCCCTCGAAAAGGCGCGAGATACGCGACAGCGCGACCACCTCGCCCTCGTACGCTATGCGGTGCCCCGCCCCCGTCCCGATGGCAGCGCCGTCATCGAAGAACGAATCTGGAGCGCCACCCACACGCCCTTGCTGAACGCTAACGGGGACGTGGTGCTGCTGCTGCAGCACACCACGGACATCACCGATCTTGCGCCCGCTCTTCGTCCGGAAGCGCCCGTCACGGCGCTTGACGCCATCATTGGCGGCTCCGTTCTCCGTCGCGCCCAGTCGGTTCAGGAAGACAACCGACGGCTGGAGATCGAGCGCAACCGCCTGGTCGAAATCTTCATGCAGGCGCCGGGCTTCGTGGCCATCCTGACCGGACGCGATCATCGCGTCCAGATGCACAATCACGCCTATGGGCGATTGATCGGCCATCGCGACATCGCCGGAAAACCTCTGCGAGAGGCCCTGCCGGAGCTAGCCGGACAAGGATTTCAAGAGGTTCTCGACACCGTCTTCGAAACGGGCGAGCCCTATGAGGGTCGCGAGAGCCGGGCCCTGCTCCAGCGGACCCCCGGCGGGCCACTGGACACCCTCTATCTGAACTTCATCTTTCAGCCGATCCGCGACGAGAACGGCTCCGTCGTCGGAATCTTCGTCCAGGGGCACGACGTCACCGAGAACGTCCTGGCGGCGCAGCGCCAAAAACTGATGATCGACGAGTTGAACCATCGGGTGAAGAACACCCTGGCCACGGTCCAGTCGATCGCCATCCAGACCGCGCGGTCGCACCGAGACCCCGCCACCTTCGCCGAGAGTTTCCAGTCCCGGATACTGGCGCTTTCCCATACCCATGATCTGCTGACGCAAACCCATTGGGAAGGCGCAGATCTCAGAGCCATGCTCGAACATGAGACGGAAGCCTTCGGACCGTCCCGCATCAGCCTGAACGGACCGGCCGTTCCCCTTCTACCGGCGACGGCTCTGTCCCTCGGCATGATCATCCATGAGTTGGCCACCAACGCCGCCAAGTTCGGCGCCCTCTCGGTTCCGGATGGACGAATCCTGATCGATTGGGGCGTGCGGGATCAACGCGACCGCCATCTGAGGCTGAGCTGGCGCGAAATCGACGGGCCGAAAGTTACGTTACCGGACAGAAGAGGCTTCGGTAGTCGATTGATTGAACGAAACATTCGTCATGATCTGGCGGGTGAGATAGATCTGGTTTACGCCAAAGACGGATTCATTGCGGAACTGACGGTTCCGCTCGACAGGACGCCCGGCTCATGACCCAACCGCTTAACGGCCGCCGTGTGCTCGTGGTGGAGGACGAGTCGCTCGTCGCCATGTTGCTCGAGACCATTCTCGAGGACATGGAGTGTATTCCCGTCGGTCCCGCGTCCAATATCGACGACGGCGAAGCCATGGCCCGCGACACCGTGGACCTCGACGCCGCCCTGCTGGACGTTAATGTCGCCGGGCGTCAGGTCTTCCCGGTCGCCGAGGCCTTGAGAGCGCGGGGCGTGCCCTTCGTCTTCTCGACCGGCTATGGTGAAGGCGGCCTGCCGGAGGAATGGCGCGGTGCGGCGACCATCCAGAAGCCCTTCACCGAGGCCGCCGTCCGCGACGCCCTGATGAAGGCGATGGGCGTCGCCCAGGTTTAGCGTCCCAGGTCTAGCGTCTCAGGTCTCGCAAGACCGCCATCGCCGCATTGCGGCCCGGCGCCCCGGTGACGCCTCCGCCCGGGTGGGCGCCGGATCCGCAGAGGTACAGCCCTGAAACCGGCATCCGGTAGTCGGCGTGGCCCAGGACGGGCCTGGCGCTGAACAGCTGGTCCAGGGTGAGCCGACCGTGGAATATGTCGCCTCCGACCAGACCGAAACGGCGCTCGAGATCGCGCGGTCCCAGCGCCAGCCGCGCCACGACCGAAGCCTTGAACCCCGGGGCGTGAGCGTCGACTGTCTGGATCATCAGATCGGCGACGGTATCGCGGTGCGCGTCGGCCAGATCCGGCGACACATGTTGGCAGAAGAGGCTGGCCACATGGGCCCCGTCCGGCGCGAGACTGTCGTCGAGGGTGGAAGGGATCAGCATCTCGACGATCGGTTTCGAGGACCAGCCGTTCAGCCGCGCCTCGGCGTGGGCCCGATCCATATAGGCCAGACTGGGTCCTATGATGATGCCCGCCGTCAGGTGATCGCCTGATCCAGGCAGAGCCGTGAAGCGCGGCAACTCCGACAAGGCGACATTCATTCGGAAGGTCCCCGATCCCGACGCGTACCGCCCCATTCGTTCCGCGAAGTCCGGGGGGACGAGCGCCGGATCGACGAGCGTCTCGAACAACAGCCGGGGATGAAGATTGGACACCACGGCCCGAGCATTCACGACCGCGCCCGATGCGGTCACAACCCCGACCGCCCTTCCCTTTCCAGCCAGGATCTCGGTGACGGGGGAATTCAACCGGATATCGACATCATGCTCCGCGCAGGCCCGGGCCATGGCCTGGGTGATCGCCCCCATCCCGCCCAGCGCATGGCCCCAGACTCCCTTCTTTCCGTTCACTTCGCCGAAGACATGATGAAGAAGCACATAGGCGGAGCCCGGCGTGTAGGGGCTGGCGTAGTGGCCGACGATGCTGTCGAAGCCGAACAGGGCCTTGATCGGTTCGCTTTCGAACCAGCCGTCCAGCCAGTCGCCCGCCGACTTGGCGAACAGATCCAGAAGGTCGCGCCGCCCAGTCTGATCAAGCCCCGCCAGACGCCGCCCGAGCCGTCCGGCCCCCCGCCGCCAGATAGCGGCCGTCTTCCAGCGCCCCCTGTTGGCCCTCAGGTCCATCGCACGCGTCAGGCCGCTGTCGATCATCAGATCCGCGCCGATGACCCCGTGTCGCTCGACGAAGCTCAGTCGGGGAAGATCCGTGGCCAGGTCCGCCTCGTCGACCACGCCGAGCCACCGTCCCTGCCCGTCCGCCGCGCCGCGCTCGACCACCGACATCGCGATCCGCACATCGGCGCGTCCGGCGCCCGTGACCCACGGATGGTCGGGTATGGCGAAGACCAACCGTATCGGCGGTCGCCTGGACAGGTGGTGTTCGATGACGCGCCGTGAAAAGGTCTGGGTGACGGAATTGGTGGTGATGAAGCCGAACCGACGAAGGATCGACCCTTCACGGGTCAGGATCTCGGCCGCCCGGTCCCACCAGGCCGTCACCAGATCGGCCGAGCGGAAACGTCCACCACGCACCATGTCCAGCGCCTCCACATAGCCGTCGCCCAACTCCGCCCTCAGATCCTTGCCGGCGATGAAGGGTGGATTACCGACGATGAAGTGAACCTCGGGCCAGGGCGTGGGGTGGGGATCGACATAGTGTTCGATCTCACGGTCCGCCGCTTCGTCGAACAGCCGGCCGACGGGTTGCGTCAGCACCCGTCTGGCCTCGTCGCGCGCCAAGTCCACTCGCGAACAGCTGACCAGGGCGTCGGTGCGGATCACCCGACGAAAATCCTTCAGGATCGGCTCGGACGGCTGAGCGTCGCCGAACAGGCGGAAATGCCATTGCAGATAACCGATCCACATCACCATCTCGGCGATCCAGGCCGCGTAGGCGTTCTTCTCCAGGCCATGAAACTGCTCGGGGCTGACCACATGGCCCTCCAGTCCCAGCCGGCCCTGGGCCTCGCCCATCTCGGCCAGGACGCCCAGCACCTCGCCTTCCAGCTCCTTTATCATCCGCATGGCGACATAGAGGAAGTTGCCCGTCCCGCAGGCGGGATCCAGGACGCGCACCCGGCACAACTGATCGTGAAAATCGCGGACCATGCGTCTCGCGTCGCGGACGTCTCCCTTGACGTAGAGGCCGATGGCCTGGGCCTCGATCGCCTCCCATTCGGTGCGCAGCGGCTCCATGACCGTCGGTTCGATCAGGCGTTCGACAAAGGCGCGCGGGGTATAGTGGGCGCCCAATTCGGCCCGTTCCCCCGGGTCCAAGGCCTGTTCCAGCAGGGCGCCGAATATGGCCGGCTCAACCATGGCCCAGTCGCATTTGGCCGCTGCGATAAGCGCGTCCAGCTCCTGTTCCGTAACCGGCAGGGGATCGACGGTCCTGAACAGTCCGCCGTTGAACTGGCGGATGCGCTGCTGGGTCGCCAGACAGTGGCCGCCGCGATCCATGGTCCTGAAGAAGACCCGCGCCGCCTCGTCGAATCTGTCCGCCTTGCCGCGATAGCTTTCGAGGAAACCCAGAAAGCCCCGATCCTCGATCAGGCCGACGCTGTCGGCGAACATGGCGAAGATGCACTGCATGACGAACAGCGCCGTGCGACTGGCCCGTGCGGCGCGAACGACGCGGTCGTCGTCAGGCCGCGACTGTCGCAGGCGCATCGATCGGACCAGCCAGGCCAGCCGCGCTGCGATATCGGTGGTGACCGCAGCGACCTGGGCGGCGGGATCCAGGGACAGGGGATCGGTCCAGACCCGCCTCAGCCGCTCGCGCACGTCCGGCGTCCGCAGTTGATCCAGCTCGATCCGATAACTGGCGCGGTCGGGAAAGGGCGCATAGGCCTTGCCCTGTCGGGCGAAATCCGACCACAGCTCGATCGACCGGCCGACATCGACGATGACCAGAAAAGGCGGCCACTCGTCCAGCGCCTTGGCGTAGTTCTCGGCCTGCCGCTTTGCGGTCCGCATCAACTTGTCCAGCGCATACGGCGACGGCGCGCACCCCTTGCGTGCAGGCTGTGCGAAACGCGCCAGTTGCACCGCCGGGTCCAGCGGTCCCCCGTCCCGACGTTTCAGCGACTGCTTGGCTTCCAGCACGAAACAGCCGCGTTTGGCGCAGTCGATATAGCCAGGGTGGCCGGCGCCGTCCTCGTGCTGGAAACGGACGGGGCGTTCGAAACAATAGTCGAGGTCGCCCATTCGCTCGTCATCGGGAGCCGGAGCGCCGATCAGTCTGCACAGCTGGATGATGAAGGTCTGATACTGCGCCCGTTCGCTGATCGGCGCCTCCGCCCAGTGGGCGATGAAACCCTCGGCGTCCTCAGATTGCTTCCAACTCATGAAAGCAACCTAAGGTTATTTTAATCGTACATGCAACTTAAGATCGTATCCCCTCCAGCCAGCGCGCGTGAAGCAGGGGCTTGCCGAGCCAATAGGCCAGTTCGGCCGGGCGGGAGATGTCCCAGGCGGCCAGGTCTGCGGCCTTGCCCGCTTCCAGCGTGCCGCAGCGATCAAGCAGACCCAGCGCCCGCGCCGCCTCCCGCGTCGCTCCCGCAAGCGCCTCCTCCGGCGTCAGGCGGAACTGGACGCAGGCCAGGTTGAGCGCAGCGGTCATGGAGGCCAGTGGAGAGGTGCCGGGATTGCAGTCCGTCGCCACTGCCATCCTCACCCCGTGGGCGCGCAGCCGCTCCACCGGCGGCGCCTGGATCTCGCGCAGCATCAGAAAGGCGCCGGGCAGCAGAACCGCGACGACCCCAGCCTGGGCCATGGCCGCGATCCCCTCCTCGTCGGCGTGTTCGACATGGTCGGCCGACAGGGCCTGATATCGTGCGGCCAAGGCCGCTCCGCCGCCGTTCGAAAGTTGATCGGCGTGCAGCTTGACCGGCAAACCGAGCGACCGCGCCTTTTCGAACAGGCGAGCCACCTCGGCGGTCGAAAAGGCGATGGGCTCGCAATAGGCGTCCACGGCGTCGACAAGCCCTTCCGCCTGGGCGGCCGGCAGGATTTCATCCACAGCCTTGTCCACATAGGCGTCCCGGTCGCCGCGATGCTCGGGGGGCACGGCGTGCAGGCCCAGGTAGGAGGTGCGGACGCGGATCCCGCCCTCGCGTCCGATGCGACGGGCGACGCGCAGCATCTTCAGCTCGCTGTCCCGGTCCAGTCCATAGCCCGATTTGATCTCGACGGTCGTCACCCCCGTCGCCTTCAGCCCGGCCAGTCGGGTCATGGCCGAGGCGAAGAGCATGTCTTCCGTGGCCGCCCGCGTCGCCTCGACCGAAGAGACGATGCCCCCGCCGGCGCGGGCGATCTGTTCGTAGGTGGCGCCGCCCAGCCTCTGTTCGAATTCGCCGGACCGGTCTCCGCCGAAAACCAGATGGGTGTGACAGTCGACCAGACCAGGCGTCAGCCAGCGGCCGTCCAGACGTTCGGTCTCGGCCGCCTCGACCTGCGGCAGTTCGGCGCGCGGTCCGATCCAGGCGATCCGTCCGTTCATGATGACGACGGCGGCGTCTTCGATCGCCCCATACGGAGCTTCGCCCTCGACCATGGTGGCGGCATGACAGTCGATCAGCAGTCGGTCGGCCTTCATCGAGTCGGAGCCTTGGCATGGGCGGACGAGAACAGGGCCACCAGATCATAGCGGTCGCCGGGAAACACCTGACGAACCCGTGTCACCCCCTGTCCGTCGCGCCAGGTCCGGCGTTCGACATACAGACAGGCGGCGCCCGGCTTCATCTTCAACAAACGCGCGGAACGGCTGTCGGCCTCGACGGCGCCGATCCGGTTCTCCGCCTGGGTCCAGGGTTCGTAGTCGAGAAGCCAGCTTCCTGGCGGTACGGATTGGAAATCCACGGTTTTGGCCTGAGGCGCGGCGGTCAGAGCGATCAGCCTGTGTTCGAGCGCCAGGGGAATGGCGTCGGCGCTGTGCAGACAGGTGAGCTCCAGCAACCGGCCGCCCGCAGCCAATTCGGTCTCGGCCTTATCCACCGGCTCCCGCTCTGTTTGATCCAGTAAAGCATAGTCATAGACTTGCCCGCGTTGTCTTACCTCGGCTCTCAGGTCGGGAATCGCCAGGAAGGCGGCGTGAGCCTTGGGCTGGGCGACGAAACTGCCGGCGCGGCGCCGGCGCGTCACCAGGCCCCGCCCCGCCAGCTCGGACAGGGCCTTGGACACGGTCATCCGCGAACAACTGTAGCGTTCGGTCAGTTCGTGTTCGAACGGAATACGCTCGCCGGGAGCCAGATCTCCCGACAGAATACGGCCTTCCAGATCGGCGTAGATACGTCGGTGCAGCGGTTCGGTCGTCACGCCAGCACCGCCTGGAGGGCCTGGCGATACCGGGCCTCGATGGCGTCCCGCGCCACATGGCGGCCATCGCGCACGACCTCTCGCCCCGCGCGCCAGACCGAGGCCACGCTGTTCGTCGGCGCGCCGAAGATCCAGCTGTCCAGAACGGCGTCGCCCGACCGGCCCGCGAAGGCGATCCTGCGCGTGTCCAGTGACACGATATCGGCCGGTCCGCCGACGAAGAGGCCGCAGCGCGCGCCGCTCGCCTGCTCCCCGCCCGCCAGGACCTGCTCGAACAGGGCGCGGCCGGTGGATCGGCCCGGATCGGCCATCATCGCCCGTCCCCGCCGCGTCAGCCGCTGGCTGTATTCCAACATCCGAAGTTCCTCGGCCAAGCCGATCTGAACGTTGGAATCCGTGCCCACGCCGAGGCGTCCGCCGGCCCGCGCAAAATCCACCGCCGGGAAAACGCCGTCCCCCAGATTGGCCTCGGTGATCGGGCAAAGGCCGACGACGGCGTCGCGTGCTGCCACGCCCCGCCATTCCGCTTCGGTCACATGGGTCGAATGGATCAGACACCAGCGGGCGTCGACCGGCGCGTTGGCCAGCAGCCATTCGACCGGCCGCGCCCCGGACCAGGCCAGACAGTCGTCGACCTCGCGGGTCTGTTCGGCGACATGGATATGGATCGGCCCTGCGCCCGCCAGAGGGGGCAGACGGGCCAACTCGTCCGCGCTGACCGCCCGAAGACTGTGCGGCGCGATCCCGACGACCGCACCCGCCATGTCCGCGGTGATGTGTCGGCACCGCTCGACCAGATCGGCGAAACCGTCCAGATCATTGATGAACCGCCTCTGGCCCGACGACGGCGGTTGACCGCCGAAACCGGCGTGGGCGTAGAAGACCGGCAGCAGGGTCAGGCCAATGTCCGCCGCCTGGGCCGCCGCGGCGATCCGTGCAGCGACCTCTCCCCGGTCGGCGTAGGCGGCGCCGGCCGGGTCGTTGTGGAGATAGTGGAACTCCGCCACACGCGTGAACCCGCCTTCCAGCATCTCGGCGAAGGCCAGGGCGGTGATGGCCTCGATCTCCTCAGGCCCTCCCCGGTCCAGGAAACGGTACATCAGCTCGCGCCAGGTCCAGAAGTCGTCGTCCGACGGCCCCCGCGCCTCGGTCAAACCGGCCATGGCGCGCTGGAAGGCGTGGCTGTGGACATTGGCGACGCCCGGCAGGGCCGCGCCCCCGCCCTGATCGGTCGGCGAACGCGCGACCCCCGTCGTCACGGTGGCGATCCGCCCGTCCGCCAGGCCGATCCGCACGTCCCGCGCCCAGCCGTCCGGCAGCAGGGCCGCCTCGAACCAGAGGGTGCGATCCACAGGCTGCGGCTCAGGGCTCACTGGACAGGTCCGTCTCGTTGCGATCAATATGTCTAGACATACCACGACAGATCGATTTGGCGAGGGAGGCCGAGATGACCAACGACTGGCTGACCGTCCACGAGGGGTCGGCGCCGCTGGTGATCGGCCTGCCGCACACGGGGACCGATATTCCCGCCGCCATCGAGGCGCGGATGACCTCGCCCTGGCTGGCCCGCAAGGACGCCGACTGGTGGGTGGATCGGCTGTATGATTTCGCCGCGGAAATGGAGGCGACCATGGTCCGCACGGCCGTTTCGCGCAGCGTGATCGATGTAAACCGGGACCCGTCCGGCGCCTCTCTCTATCCCGGCATGACGACGACGGGCCTGTGCCCGACCGAGACCTTCGACGGCGAACCCCTTTATCGTCCCGGCCAGGCGCCCCACGACGCCGAGATCGCGGAGCGTCGCGCGGCCTGGTTCGATCCCTATCATGCGGCGCTCGAGGCCCAGATCGACCGTCTGCGCCTTCAGGGGCCGGTCGTCCTCTACGACGCCCATTCAATCCGCTCGGTCGTGCCGCGACTGTTCGACGGCGAACTGCCGCAGTTCAACATCGGCGACAATGACGGCGCGACCTGTGCGGCGGACCTGACCCGGGTGGTCCAGGACGCCTGCGCGGCCAGCGGGTCCAGCCTGGTCGTCAATGGCCGGTTCAAGGGCGGATGGACCACCCGCCGCTATGGTCGGCCGGCCGCTGGCGTCCACGCCATCCAGATGGAGCTGGCGGACCGGGGCTATATGCTCGACCCCGTGGGGCCGGTGTCGCCCGACAACTGGCCCAGCCCCTACGAGCCGCAACGCGCCGAGGAGATGCGCCGTCATCTGCGCCGCGTTCTGGCCGCCTGCCTCGCCTTCGCCCAGACCGTCCGCTGATCGCCCGCCGAGAGCCCGAGATGAACACGCCCAACGCCCGGATCGTCCGCAGCCCGCGCGGACCGGACAGGACCGCCAAGACCTGGGCCGCCGAGGCGGCCATGCGGATGCTGATGAACAATCTCGACCCCGAGGTGGCGGAGCGGCCGCAGGACCTGGTGGTCTATGGCGGGATCGGCAAGGCGGCGCGAGACTGGCCCGCTTTCGACCGGATCGTGGAGACCTTGAAGGCCCTGGAGGCGGACGAGACCCTGTTGATCCAGTCCGGCAAGCCTGTTGGCGTCTTCCGCACCCACGCGGACGCCCCGCGGGTCCTGATCGCCAATTCGAACCTGGTCCCGAAATGGGCGACCTGGGAGCATTTCTCAGAACTCGACCGTAAAGGTCTGATGATGTACGGGCAAATGACCGCCGGGTCATGGATCTACATTGGCACCCAGGGGATTGTTCAAGGCACCTACGAAACCTTCATGGAGGCGGGTCGCCAGCACCATGGCGGCGACTGGTCAGGCAAATGGATCCTGACCGCCGGCCTGGGCGGCATGGGCGGGGCCCAGACCCTGGCGGCGACCATGGCGGGAGCCTCCTGTCTGGCGATCGAATGTCAGCGCAGCCGGATCGAGATGCGGCTGAAAACCCGCTACCTCGACGTCATGGCCGAGAGTCTGGACGAGGCCCTGGCCCTGATCGACGGCGCGCGAAAAACCAAAAAACCTATATCTGTCGGACTTCTGGGCAATGCGGCGGATGTTCTTCCGGAAATGGTCCGCCGCGGCATTCGCCCTGATCTGGTCACCGATCAGACCAGCGCCCACGATCTGGTCAACGGCTATCTGCCGTCGGGCTGGACCGTCGCAGAATGGGAGGATCGGCGCGTCAGCGATCCGGCCTCGGTCGCCGCAGCCGCCCGCGCCTCCATCGTCGCCCATGTCACGGCCATGCTGGACTTCCAGTCGGCGGGCGTTCCCGTCGTCGACTACGGCAACAATATTCGCCAGGTGGCCTTCGACGACGGGGTGGCGAACGCCTTCGACTTCCCCGGCTTCGTGCCTGCCTATATCCGCCCCCTGTTCTGCCGCGGCATTGGCCCGTTCCGCTGGGCGGCCCTGACCGGCGATCCGGAGGACATCCGCAAGACCGACGCGGCGATGAAACGCCTGTTCCCCGACAATCCAGGCCTGCACCGCTGGCTCGACATGGCAGGTGATCGTATCGCATTCCAAGGACTTCCGGCCCGTATCTGCTGGATTGGATTGGGTGATCGCCACCGCGCCGGCCTGATGTTCAACGCCATGGTGGCGTCGGGCGAGTTGTCCGGCCCCATCGTCATCGGCCGCGATCACCTGGACAGCGGTTCGGTCGCCAGTCCGAACCGCGAGACCGAGGCCATGATGGACGGTTCGGACGCCGTGTCCGACTGGCCCCTGCTGAACGCCCTGTTGAACACAGCCTCGGGCGCCAGCTGGGTGTCGCTGCACCACGGCGGCGGGGTGGGCATGGGCTATTCCCAGCATTCCGGCGTGGTCATCGTCGCCGACGGCACGCCGGAGGCCGCCGGACGGCTGGAGCGGGTGCTGTGGAACGATCCCGCGACCGGCGTCATGCGTCATGCCGACGCCGGCTATGACATCGCCCGGGCCGCCGCGCACGAGCATGGCCTGAATCTTCCCAGTCTCTGAATCTTCCCAGTCTGAAGGCCTGACATGACGACCCTGACCCTCGGCCAATCCCCCCTCGCCCTGGCGCAGCTTCGCACTGTGCTGGACGGTGCCGTGACCGTCTCGCTCGCCCCGGCCGCCTGGGCGAATGTCGAGAAGGGCGCCGCGACCATCGCCGCCATCGTAGCCGAGGGCCGCACCGTCTATGGCGTCAACACCGGCTTCGGCCTTCTGGCCAACACCTCCATCGCCCCCGAGGATCTGGAGACGCTGCAGCGGAACCTGGTGCTCAGCCACGCCTGCGGCGTCGGCCCCCTGCTGCCCGACGCCGTCGTCCGCCTGTTGATGGTGCTCAAGATCGCCAGTCTGTCGCGCGGAGCCTCCGGTATCCGCCGTGAGACGCTGGAGGCCCTTATCGCCCTGGTCGACGCCGACGTCCTGCCCTGTATACCGTCCAAGGGATCGGTCGGCGCCTCGGGCGACCTCGCGCCCCTGGCCCATATGAGCTGCGTCCTGATCGGCGTCGGCGAGGCGCGTCTGAACGGCGAGACTCTGGAGGCCGAGGCGGCCCTGGCGAAGGTCGGACTCTCGCCCCTGACCCTTGGACCAAAGGAGGGTTTGGCCCTTCTGAACGGAACCCAGTGTTCGACCGCCCTGGCTTTGGCCGGACTGTTTGCGGCCGAGGCGGTCTTTGCTGCGGGAATCGCCGCCGGCGCTCTGTCGGTCGACGCCTTGAAGGGATCGGACGCGCCGTTCGACCCGCGCATCCACGCCCTGCGCGGCCAGCCGGGCCAGATCGATGTCGCGGCGCGGCTGCGGGCGCTGATGGCCGGATCCGCCATCCGGGACAGCCACCGCGACGACTGCGCCAAGGTGCAGGATCCCTATTCCCTGCGCTGCCAGCCCCAGGTCATGGGCGCAGTGCTCGACCTGTTGAGGACGGCCGCGGCGACTCTCGCGCGCGAGGCCAACGCCGTCACCGACAATCCGCTTGTCTTCATCGAGGACGGCGATGTCATGTCCGGCGGAAACTTCCATGCGGAACCCGTTGCTTTTGCGGCCGATCAGATCGCGATGGCCCTGTGCGAGATCGGCAATATCTCCGAACGGCGCACGGCGATCCTGGTCGATCCGAAGATGAGCGACCTGCCGGCCTTCCTGGTCCGGGAGAGCGGGTTGAACTCGGGCTTCATGATCGCCCAGGTCACGGCGGCGGCCCTGATCGCCGAGAACCGGATGGTGGCCCATCCGTGCAGCGTCGACACCGTCCCCACCAGCGCCAACCAGGAGGATCATGTCTCCATGGCCACCCATGGCGCGCGCCGCCTGCTCGACATGGCGGAGAATGCGGCGACCGTAGTCGGCATCGAACTCCTGGCGGCCGCCCAGGGCCTGGAGTTTCATCGCCCTCTGACCAGTTCGCCGCTGTTGGAGCAGGTCTTCGCCATCGTTCGTGAGGCGGCGGCCCCCTATGCCAGCGACCATTATTTCGCGCCCGACATCGCCCGGGCGACCGATGGGGTCCGGGCTGGGCGTTACCGGGATTTCGCGGGCGAGCTTCTGCCCTCCCGGTGACTTTATGGACTTGTCCGACTCCGCCCGGCCTGCGTGCGTGCGTCCAGATCAGTCGATCGCCTGAAGCGGTGCACCGCGAAGCGCGGCCAAGTTCCCGGAATTGGTGCAGAAACACGCTGTTCTGAGTTGTCTTACAAGGCCCTGGAAATGCGCGACGACCGCCTCGGTCGACAGGGTCGCCGCCTCCAGCACCCCGGCGGCCTGTCCGACGATGTCGGCGCCGAGGCGGATGGCGCGGGCGACGTCCAGGCCGTTCCGAATACCTCCGGATCCGATCACCACGGCGTCAGGGCAGGCCCGCCGCACATCGAAAATGGCGCGAGCGGTCGGAATCCCCCAGTCGGCGAAGACTGCGGCGTGCGCCTTGTCGGCCGGATCGGCGGCGCGTTCGCCCTCGATCAGGGCCCAGTTGGATCCGCCCGCGCCGGCGACATCAACCGCGGCGGCCCCCATGTCGATCAGCCGCCGCGCCGTGGGCCCCGACAGGCCGGCCCCGGTCTCCTTGACCACGACCGGAACCTCCATCTTGCGGATCAGCGCCTCCAGCGCCGCGCCGACGCCCCACCAGTCCCGATCGCCCTCGGGCTGGCAGGCTTCCTGGAGCGGGTTGAGATGGATGACGACGGCGTCGGCGCTGATCATCTCGACCGCACGACGGGCTTCGTCCAGCCCGAACCCCCGCGTCAACTGGGCCGCGCCGATGTTCGCCAGGATCGGGGTGTCCGGGGCGCGCCGACGCAGATCCAGGTCCAGTCCGGCTGCGGCGGCGTGCTCCATGGCCGTGCGTTGCGATCCCACGGCGAAGGCGATGCCGAGGTGCTGGGCCGCCTCAGCCAGACGGGCGTTGACGGCTTCTGCGCGCGCCGGCCCCCCGGTCATGGCGCTGATCAGCAGGGGCGCCTTCAGTCGGCGGCCCAGGAAGTCGGCGCCCAGGTCGATCTTGTCGTGATCCAGGTCCGGCAAGGCCTCGTGCACGAAACGGATCGAATCGAACCCCGCGTCGCGGGCATGACGGCCGCGCCCGGACAGCACCACATCCAGGTGCTGATCCTTACGGCCGGACAGGAGGGGGTCGCTCATCAGGCTGGATTAGGAGGGTATCGTGGCCCCGATGGGGCGGTCAGGGCTGACGTTCGACGGCCAGGGCGTAGGCGCCGGTTTCGTTCGGACCATAGGCGCCGGCGCGAACGACGTACCAACCGTCGTGAGGCGCGGTCCAATCCAGCTTGGCGTGGGTGTCGGACAGGCTGTCGTCGTCGCTGACGAGACTGTCGAAATCCTCGCCATCCTCGCCGAGGTCAAGAAAGGCGTCGAAGACATTGGAAACCAGGGTAATCCTCAGCTTCTCGTCCTTCTTCGCCTGGAACCGGTAGGCGTCAAAATAGGCCCCGTCGTCAGTCAGCAGATCGGTCGAACTCAAGGTTCCCCGCGCCGTGGCGCCGACCAGGATACTGCCCGGCCTGGGCTCGGGACCGCGGTCGATCAACTCCAACGCATAGAGCCCCTTTTCCTCGGCGGACAAGGGCAAGGCGCGCAGAACATAGTCGCCCGACGCGGGCAGGGTGAAGTTCAGTCGCGCGTCTGTGCCTTCAGCTAGTCCGTCGTCGTCGCTGGCCAGGGCTTCGTATTCGCCGTCGGCCGATCCGATTTCCAGATAGGCGTCGAAATCGCCGGAGCGGAGGATCGCCTGGATGCGCTGCCCCTCCGAACCGGTGAAGACATAGGCGTCATAATGTTTGCCATCGTCCGCCTGGGGATCCTCGACCGTGAGCTCGCCTTCGCTCGTCTGACCGAACACCGCGACGGTCGGCGGCGGCGGCGGCGCGACTTCGGTCAATTTCAGGACGAACCGCCCCTCGCCGTCGCCGCTGAGGGCGCGAGCCTCGACGATATAGTCGCCGGCCGCTTCCAGCGTCTGGGCGATCCGCGAGTCGGTGCCCGTGCCGGCGCCGTCGTCGTCCTGAGCCAGGATGCTGTTGTCCACGGCCCCGCGCAGCGTCAGATAGGCGTCGAAATCCTTGGATGAAAGTTCGATCGCAACCCTTTGACCGGCCTCGGCGGTGAACTGGTAAAAGGCTGCGCGCTGGCCCTCGTCGTTGATACCCGTGTCGTCCCCCAAAACGCCGTCGACGCTGTCGCCGATGGCCAGGGGCGTGGCGGGCGGCGCGGGCGGCGCCTCCGCGAGGCCCAGGCTGTAAGATCCTCGCCCATCCTCCAGCGCTGTGGCGCGGATCACATAATCGCCGGCCGCCGGGACCGTGAACACCAGCCGAGAATTCAACCCGTCGTCGGGGCCGTCGTCGTTCTGGGCGAGCTCGACGAAATCGGGGCCGTCCATGCGGCCGATCCGCACCAGCGGGTCGAAGGCGTCGGAGTCCAGGGTGACGACCAGCCTCTGATCTGCAGCCGCACGGAAGCTATAGGCGTCGTAGCGCCCGCCGTCCGCGTCCTCCGGGTCGCGGTCGGTCAGTTCCCCCCTCTGCTGCCCGCCCAGACGAAGGGGGGATGGACGCGGCGTCCGGGGCGGCGTCGGCCGTTCGCGCAGGGACAGGTTGTAGTCGCCGCCATCCGGCCCCGACAGGGTGCGCGCGCGCAGCACATAGGTTCCAGGTGTCTCGGGCGTGAAGCGCAGCCGGGCGTTCGTGCCCTCGTCCAGCCCGTCATCGTCCTCAGCCAGGGGGACGTCGGAGCCCTCGGCGTAGACCGACAGATAGGCGTCGAACGCACTGGAGCGCAGAATGGCTTCCAGCCTCTGGCCCGCGCGGGTCTGGAACCGGTAGTCGTCATAGCGGTAGCCCTCCTCGCCGGTCACGGCGGCGTCCCCCTCTGTCAGGGCCCCGTCCACCGAGGCGCCGACTCTCAGGGTCTGCGCGTTCTGAGCCTGGGCCGGCGAGGCGGCCCACAGGATAGCGAGCGCGCTGACGGCGACGAAGGGCGAGGTCTTCATGAGGATCTCCGGGAGTCTGCTGCGCATCATAGACGCCGAACCGCGACGGCTGTAAATCGCGCCTTCCCTTTATTCACCGCCCCCGGAGTCCTCCATGTCGGCCGAGCCAAACCGCGCGACCCTGATCGACGGAAAAGCCTTTTCGACCGCTCTGGTGGACCGCGTCGCCGCCGCCGCCGCGCGTCTGGAGGCCGCACAAGGCGTGAAGCCGGGACTGGCCGTGGTCATCGTGGGCGAGGACCCCGCCAGCCAGATCTACGTCCGCAACAAGGGCGAGACGACGGTGCGAGCGGGCATGAGGTCCGACACCCATCGCCTGGCTGAGACCACGTCTCAGGATGAGTTGCTGGCCCTGATCGCCCAACTGAACCAGGACCCCGGCATCCACGGCATACTGGTTCAGCTGCCGCTGCCCAAGCATATCGATTCGTCGGTGGTGCTGGACGCCATCGATCCCGACAAGGATGTCGACGGCTTCCATGTCGTCAACGCCGGGCGGCTGGCCGTCGGCCTGCCGGGCCTGGTTCCCTGTACGCCGCTGGGCAGTCTGATGTTGCTCAAGGATCAACTGGGCGACCTCACGGGGCTGAACGCTGTCATCGTCGGTCGGTCCAACATCGTCGGCAAGCCGATGGCGCAGCTGCTGCTGGGCGAGAGCTGCACCGTCACCATCGCCCATTCCAAGACCCGAGACCTGGCCGCCCTGTGCCGCACGGCCGACATCCTGGTCGCCGCCGTCGGCCGGCCCGAGATGATCAAGGGCGACTGGATCAAGCCGGGCGCGACCGTGATCGATGTCGGCATCAATCGCGTCCCCTCTGCCGATCCGGTCAAGGCGGCGGAAGGCAGAACTCGCGTCGTCGGCGACGTGGCCTTCAAAGAGGCCGTCGAGGTCGCCGGGCGGATCACGCCGGTGCCGGGCGGCGTCGGCCCCATGACCATCGCCTGCCTGTTGGCCAACACCTATTCGGCGGCCTGTCGATCGATTGGAACGGAGCCGGAGCCATTGGACGCTTGAAGCGTTGCCGTCGTGAGGCGATAGTCGCCGCACCGGCGGATCGCCGACAGGGGAAAATCCATGGCTCGCTTCAACGTTCGCGCTCTGGCTCTCACCGCAGCCCTCGCGCTCACCCCGGCCATCGCCGGATGCGGCTATAATACGATCCCGACCAAACAGGAGCGGGCCGAGGCAGCCTGGGCCGATGTCCAGAGCCAGTATCAAAGGCGCGCCGACCTGGTGCCAAATCTGGTCGCCACGGTCCAGGGCGCGGCGATCCAGGAACGCACCACCCTGACGGATGTGATCAACGCCCGCGCTCGCGCCACCTCGGTCAATGTCTCCGCCGAAGATCTGAACAACCCTCAGGCCTTCCAGCAGTACCAGCAGGCCCAGGGCCAACTCTCCGGCGCCCTGTCACGCCTGCTGGTCTCGGTCGAAGCCTATCCTCAGCTTCAGGCCAACCAGAATTTCCTCACGCTGCAGTCGCAGTTGGAAGGCACCGAGAACCGGATCACCATCGCTCGCCGCGACTACAACGAAGCCGTGCGCGACTACAACACCACCCTGCGCACCTTCCCGAACGTCATCTGGGCCAAGACGGTGCACGGCGGCTCGCAGCCGATGCAACTGTTCACCGCCACGGCTGAGGCCCAGAGCGCGCCGCAGGTGAACTTCGATCTGGGCGGAGCCTCGCCCGCCGCGCCGGGCGGTAATGCGGCCGCGGTGACGCCGGGCTCCGCCCCGCCCGCCCGGTGACCCTCTTCCCCGTTCGGACACGGCGGTCGTCGGGCGTTCTCGCGGTCCTGATCGCCTTGCTGGCGGCCGCGACGCTCGCCCTGCCGGTGGCGGCGCAAGGCCGGCTGGACTTTCCGACCCTGACCGGTCGGGTGGTGGACCAGGCGAATCTGCTGGATCCCGCGACGGAACAGGATCTGACCGGGAAGCTGGCCGCGCTTGAGGCCCGGTCCAGCGATCAGCTCGTGGTGGTGACCGTCTCGAGCCTGCAGGACCAGGAGATCGAGGATTATGGCTATCAGCTGGGTCGCGCCTGGGGCATCGGCCAGAAAGAGGGCGACAACGGCGTCCTGCTGATCGTCGCCCCGACCGAGCGAAAGGTGAGGATCGAGGTGGGCTACGGGCTGGAGCCGATTCTGACCGACGCCTTCTCGTCCCAGATCATCCGCACCGAGATCCTGCCGGCCTTTCGCGACGGCGACTATCAGACCGGCGTCGTCCGGGGCGTGGACGCCTTGATCGCGCAACTGGAGCTCGATCCGGCGGAAGCCCAGGTTCGCGCGGCCGCAGCCGACCAGCCGCAGGATGGCGCCGCGCCGATCGCGCCCGCCATAATCATCATCCTGGGCCTGCTCTTTTTCTTCTTCGTCCTGTTCATGGCTGCAGTCGGGTCTTCGGGGCGCGGACGACGTCATCGGCGAGACGGCGTGACGCCGATCCTGATCTGGGCCGCCTCAGAGGCCCTGCGAAACTCCAGCCGTGGCGGCGGCTTCAAGGGCGGCGGCGGCTTTGGGGGCGGTGGCTTCGGCGGCGGCGGGGCGTCGGGGGGATGGTGATGCGATTTACCGATGACGACCGGACGCGGGTCGCCCAGGCCATAGCGACCGCCGAGCGCCAGACCTCCGGCGAAATCTTCTGCGTCCTGTCGCGCAGCGTCTCCGCCTATGTCGACGTCAGCCTCGCCTGGGCGGCGGTCGCAGCCCTGCTGACGCCCCTGATATTGATTCCGCTGGGTCTTGATCTGGTCTGGAGGGCGGATGACGGCTGGGAAGCCGCGCACGCCTCGGCCGAGGCGATCAGCGTCGGCCAGGCGCTCGGTCTCTACGCCCTGCTTCAGGCCGTGCTTTTCGTTGGGGTTTTCCTGGTGACCCGTATACCGCCGATCCTACGCTGGGTCACGCCCCGCAGCCTGCGCCGCGCCAGGGTCCGCCAGGCCGCGCTCCAGCAGTTTCTGGCCCAGGGCGTCCATACTACCCGAGAACGGACCGGCGTGCTGATCTTCGCCGCCCTGGCGGAGCATCAGGTGGAGTTGATCGCCGACGAGTCCATCCATGCAAGGGTCGAAGAGGCGGTCTGGGCCGATGCGGTCGCGGCCCTGACCCGCGGTTTAAGGAAGGGACGACCGGTCGCCGGGCTTGAAGCGGCGATAGGAAAATGCGGCCAGGTTCTCGCGGCCCATTTCCCACCCCGATCCGACAATCCCAATGAGCTGCCGGATCACCTGATCCTGCTGTGACCGTCGCATGGGGGTCGCAATCGACGCCCAAAAGGCCTAGCCCTCGCTCAAGTTCGGACCTGCCTCGCGAAGCCATGCCCCGCCTACTGACCTATAATGTTCATCGCTGCGTCGGCACGGACAAACGACTGGACGTCGATCGCATCGTAGCCGTGATCGGCGAGCACGAGCCGGATATTGTGTGCCTTCAGGAGTTGGACGTCGGCCGGGCGCGCACCGGCAAGGTCGACCAGGCCGAGGCCATCGCAGAGGGGCTGTCGATGACCTCGCGTTTCCACCCCGCCATGCGGGTGGAGGCCGAGCTGTACGGCGACGCCATCCTGACGCCGCATCCCGAAAAACTGATCCGCGCCGACTCCCTGCCGACGGTGCGGGGCATCCCAGGGCTCGAGCCGCGCGGCGCCATCTGGTCCGAGGTCGAGATCGACGGCGTCGCCGTCAATGTGCTGAACACCCACCTGGGGCTGGTGCCGCGCGAGCAGCGGCTTCAGGCGGCGGCTCTGGCGGGGACCGGCTGGCTGGGCGGCTGTCGCGGACCGACAATGCTGGCGGGCGACTTCAACGCCACCTCGATCACCCGCACCTATCAGACCCTGGCGCGCAAGCTGGACGACTGCCAACGGCGACTGAAGCTGAAGCCGTCGGTCAAGACCTTCCCTTCAGGCTTCCCCGCGATCCGCATCGATCACTGTTTCGTCAGTCCGGAAATCCGCATCACCGCCGTCCGGTCCGCCTTCTCCCCCCTGGCCCGCGTGGCGTCCGACCACCTGCCGCTGATCATCGACTTCGAGCTGATCCAGCCAGGCGTCGCCGAACCCGGCGTCTAGCCCGGGGCCTGGCCGCCCTCAGACGCGGGGCGTGTGCGATGTGACCGGTTCAATCGCTTCCACGGCCGCCAGGCGTCGGACGAGGAGGTGGGATCGCCGAACTGCCATTCGGCGAACAGGCGTTGAATCCGCGTCGGCGGTTCGGACCCCAGGGGCTTCAGTCGCGCGCTGTCGAAACTGCAGATCGCGGCTCCGGTGGACCCTAGGACCGCCTCGACCGCCGCGAAATCCTCAGCGGGCACGCCGATCCAGTGGCCGATGGAGCGATGGCGATGATTGACGATCACCTTGCGGCCCGCGTCGTCGATCGGCTCTGCGGCGATGTCGCACTCGGTGTCCAGCCCCATCGACCGGTTGTTCAGGTTCGAGGAGCCGATCCGCAGCAACCGGTCGTCAATGATGGACACCTTGGCATGGACGATGATCCGGTCGCCGCCCTCCGTCAGCGGCGCGAAAGCGAAGAAGCGATTGTACCTGTCCGCCTGTTCCAGCCGGTAGAGGACTTCGGCGCGGGCCGTGTCCATGGTCATGCTGTCGAACCAGCTTGGGCTTTGGCCGGTCGAGATCACCACCACTTCCGGTCCATCCACCTCGGCCAGCCGCTCCGCCAGGGCGGCGGCGATGAGGGGCGACGTAAAATACTGGTTCTCGAAATAGATCAGCTTTTTCGCCGCCCTGATCGCTTCCAGATGAAGGACCTCGTTCTCGCGCACCTCGTGACGGCCGCCCCATTTGGGCTCAGTGCGGGCGATGCCGACAGGAACCTCGGTCATCTGCGTCGCCACGCCGTCCGGCCAAGGGTCGTTGTCGACCTCGTCCGGGACCGTGCGTTCCCAGGTGGCCTTGAACCAGCGCTCCCGGGCTAGGTCTCCTAGGGCTCGAGCGGCGGGGCCGTCCATCACGCTCATCACTTCGTGCCGGGCCTTGCAGATGACGCCGCTCGGCAGGGTCCGGCGCGGGTCCTGGTCGAGGTGGTCGACGGAATCCCAACGGTCGGTCGAGATGTCGCCGCCGCCGCAGAATGCGACCCGGTCGTCGATCACGATCACCTTCTGGTGGTGACAGGCGCCGATCGGCCCCGGCGAGTCCATGCGGAACTCGACCATCCGCTTGCGGAACCAGCGCTGCGCCCTGTGCGGATAAAAGCCCTGGGAGGCGGCGATCAGCAGCGGCGACTTCCAGATCAGGAGACGGATGTCGAGATCGGGTTTCCGCTTCACCAGCATCCGCAGCTGGTGGCCGATTTCGTGCTGGCGGTCGCCGGGCCGGGTCTCCGGATCCAGGTGGGTGCGGGGATCGAACTGCCAACCCAGAATGACGATCGACCGTTCGGCCTTGTGCAGAGCCGAGGACAGGGCGTCGAAATAGGCTTCGTTTTCCATAAGGATCGAGAAGCGGTGCGCGATCTCGCTACGCCAGACGCCCGCTCCCGGGGTCAGCAGACTGCCGTCGTAGCTGTCGCCGTCGTGGGTCATTCAGCCTGCCTGCCCGATTCGCATGACACCGCGATGGAGAGCCTTCGCCTTCTCCGTTCCACGCGCGCCACGCCCGGTCAATCTTTACGCTGCGGGATTGTGACGTTCGCCAAACAGGCGCATAAAGTCATCGGCCATGGGGGCTGTGGGAGACGCCGACGATGCAGGCGCTGGTCGAATTGATCGCTGGCTTCATCGCATTGCTGGCCGCCGCCGTTCTGTCTCAGTTCGGGGTCGACATACATTCGCCTCGCCCTGCCGAACGCGAAGTCCACCGGGTGGCCGATTGCAGCCCGGAACCGGTCACGCCCCTCGCTTCTGAAACCAAGCGCGACTGCTGAACGAGAACAGTCCACGTCTGTCGGGTCTGTACGACTTGGACCTTGGGTTTCAAGCCGCTAGGGTCGAATCGGCGCGCCCTCGTGCGCCACGCGCATGAATCGAGCTCGACGCCTGATGAAATCCCGTAACCGGCCGCCGCTTAAGCTGACGAATGACGAGGCCGTCCCGCCCGCTGAGACGCCTGACGACGCCACGCCCGAGACTGAGACCGAAGCGCCGGCCGAGGCGAAGGCGGATGTCCGGATGGAGGCTGAAGCGGAGGTTCAGACCGAACTTGAGCCCCTGCCCGCCCCCCCGCCGGAACGCCCGATGTCGGAGCGTCGACGGCGGCGGCTGGCCGAAGAAGCGCGTCTGGCCCAGGCCCGCGCTGCGGAACCAGCCCCAAGCCCTCGCCCCGCCCCAGGCCCCGTTCAGGCCGCCGCGCCCGTTGAAGACGTTGCGCCCGAGATCGCCGCCGAGCCGACGCCGGAGTCGTCCGCCTCGTTCGAAATGGCCGTCGCCGCCGGCCAGCCGCCGGCGGCCTTCGAGAATTCCTGGCCGCCGATGCTGCGCTCCACCGTCTCGGCCCGGGCCTCGGCGGCGGCGGGCGGACGCACCGCCTATCTGATCGCCGCCCTGGCCTCGACCCTCTGGATCGGCGGCGTGGCGTCCTGGGCGGCCTACGAGTTCGGCTCCAGCGGTGCGGATCTGGATGCGCTTCGTCTCGCGATCTATGGCCTTATCGCCCTGGCGCCGGCGGGTCTGGCCGTCATGCTGGCCCATGCGGTGCGACAGGGGGCCGGCCTGGCGTTCGAGACCCGGCGCGCCAGGGACCTGGCCGAAGCTCTGGTCGCTCCCACGGCCCTGGCCGCCCAGCAGACGGGCGAGGTGCTACATTCGCTGCGCGCCGATATCGATCACGCCGCCCTTGCGGCCGAACGCGCCCGCAACGACATGGCGCTGCTGCGCCAAGCCCTGGTGGAAGAGACCAATCGGTTGAACGAGGCTGCGGAAAACGCCGGCCGCACCGCACGCCGTCTGAGCGAAAACCTCGCGCGCGAACGCGAGCAGATGCAGACCCTTGGCGTCCATCTGGATGGTCAGGCGGCCGGCGTGATCGATGCGGTCGAGCGCCAGTCCCGCATGGTGGCGGACGCTTCGGACCTGGCCCAGGCCCAGTTGCGCGAAGCCGAGGCTGCGCTTGCGGCCCGCGCCGCCGACCTGGCCGCCGCCGCCGGGGAGGCTCAGGACGCGGCGCGCGTCGCCGCCGACGATCTCGCCCGTCAGACCATCCGCCTCGAGAACGCCGGCTCCGGCGTCGCCGAACAGATCCAGTCGGTCGAGGAAGGGCTCAGCCAGCAAAGGGCCGCCTTGGTCACCGCCGCCTACGCCCTGCGCACCGATCAGGAGGACTTTTCCGCCCAGGTCGAAAGCCAGCGCGCCCAGTTCCTTGAAAATCTGTCGGCTACTCGGACGGCGCACGACGAGATGGGCCGAACCTCCAAGACCTCGATCGAGAGCCTGCGCGAGATACTCGAGGCCGCCGGCGATCAGTTCCGGGCCCTGGTCGACATGTCCCAACGCGAGGCCGACGGCTTCGACGCCGCCACCAAGGTTTCGCTGGACCGGTTCGAAGCCCTCGCCGCCGACGCCCGCGACACCCTGATGGAAGAAACCCGCCGGGCGCTCGAGCAGATGCGCGCCACGGCCGAGGATTCCCGCGCCGCCGCTGCGGACGCCGCCGAACAGGCGCGACTGCGCGCCGATCGGCTGGGCGAGGCCCTGTTCGAGGCGGCCCAGAAGGCCGATCAGGCCGCGGACGCCCGCATCGAGGACGCCCGCCGGATCGTGGGCGAAACCTCGGGCCTGGTCGACCAGGCCGGCGAGCGGATGGTTCAGAAACTGGAGAGCCTGGTCGATCGCCTGAACTCGGCCTTGTCCGAGATCGACACCGCCGTGGCCGACGTGGACGACCGTGCGGCCCGTCTGCCGCAAGAGGCCCGCGCCCGTGTCGACGCTGTGCGCGCCAGCGTCGAGGAAGGCTTGGCCTCGCTCGCGGCGGCCTCGCGCAAGGCCGCAGAGGACACCGAGGCTCTGGACGTCGGCTTCCAGGAACGGGTGCGCCGCAACTACGACATGTTGACCGAGGCCGTTCGCCTGATGGGCGTGGTGTCCGGCGACGCGCCGGCCAGTCGCCATCGCGAGCCTGCGCCCGAGCCGGAACGGTTCCGGCCCTCACGCGGCGCGACGGCCGAGGGGGAGACGCAGGACAAGAGTTCCGACAGGAGCTTTGGCCTGAGGGGCCGGCTCCGTCTCGCGCCGACGGAATCGACGCGCGCTGCCCCCGCCCCCGCCCCCGCCGCTGACGCGGGCCTTGACTGGAGCGATCTGGTTTCCGGCGGACAGGAGGAAGCGCCGCTCGACCTGAACCGGGCGGACGCCGACGCCGCCGAAACCGCCGCCTTGTCGGATCGGGTCGCTGCAGCCATCCGGCGAATGGGCGTGGATCCCAATGCGCTTCTGCCCCGGTCGCGCGTCGAAGAGGCCGCTCGCCTGCTCGGCGGCGGCGACGCCGACGGCGCGCGACGCATCGTTCGCCGGGTGGCGCCGGCTGCGGTGCGCAGCGTCTCGCGTCGGGTGCTCAGCGACCCGGAGCTTCGGGCTGACGCGGAACGCTATGTCGTTGTCTTCGGCGCGGATCTGGCGACCTATGCGCGCGCCGGCGACGCCGCAGCCGTTCAGAACCGTCTCGCCTCCGACGGCGGGCGCGCCTTCATGCTGCTCGACGCGGCGGTCGGCGACCTCGGTTGAGGCTTGACGTCAGACCCAAGTTCGAGCCACCTGCCGCAGTCACGAAAGCGTCACGCGTTGGGTAGGGATACGCCAGAATGGCCAACGACATCGCCGCCGCCGCACGGCCCGACCGCCGCCCCGGCATCGCCATCTGCGCCTATGACGCGGAGCCGGGATGGGACATGGTCGAGGACCTCTCCGGCGAAGTCTGGAGCCCGCCCGGCGCGCGCACTGTGCCCATCGACGCCGGAGATCCCGATCGCCTTGTCCATATCGTGGGCGAGCATTTGAGAAGCGGCGACTGTCGGGCGGTGCTGCTGGTGGGCCGGTCGCCCAAGTCCGAGGGGTTCCGGCTGCAGATGAGGGCCGAAAATCGCACCCTGCACGGCAAGGAACGTCTGTCGCCCACGGGACCGGGGATCGCCCGGACCACCGCCCCGGTCGCCGACATCGTCCGCGCCCTTGCGGCCGCCGGCATCGCCGCCGAAGCCTCGTCCAAGGCGGAAGACGATATCGGCTCCTATCTGCTCTACCGAATCCTCGTCGACCTCGTCGATGGTCCGCACACGCCGGCTGTGGGTCTGTTGCGCGTTCCGGACCCCGCCGACGAGAACACCGTGAAAAAGGGCGTCAAGGCCGCAGCCGCCGTCATGGCCGGACAAATGGCTCTGCTGCCCAGGGGGATCTAGTCCAGTCTAGATTCGCGCGAGCAGCAAGGGCTTCAGGGCCAGGATGGCGATCAGTCCCAGGCCGGCCAGCACCGCCATGGCCAGATACCCGCCGGCGCCGAAGACGTCGTACAACGGCCCGCTGGCGAGGGTCGCCGCGCCGATCAACACGCCGGCCGAGAGGGTCGAGCTCAAGGTTTGAGCGGCCGTCTGGCTGTCGCGAGGCGCCAGTCGTTCGATCAGTTCCACGCCCGCCAGATAGTTGGCGGCGAAACTGAAGGCGTGCAGGGTCTGCAGAGGCCAGAGGGCCCACAAAGGCGGAGTTGCGGCCATCAGGCCCCACCGCAGCACCGCCGCCCCCGCCGAGAGGGTCAGAATGGGCCACGGGCCGATGCCGCGACGCCGCCGCCAGGGATCGACGATCCACATCAGGCCGATCTCCGCCACCACGGCGAACGCCCACAAGGTCCCCGTCAGATGAGCTTCTATTCCCTGCTCCCGCCAAAGAATGGCGGAAAAGCCGTAATAGAAGGCATGGGTCGCCTGGACCGCGCCGACGGCCAGCAAGGCCGCCACCAGAACCGGGTCCTTCAACAACCGTCCCAATCCCTGGAATCGCGCCCATCCGGCCAGCGGCGCTCCGTCGCGTACCGGCTCAGGGGGCAGAACGCGCCACGCCACCAAGGCCACGCCGACACAGGCCAGGGTCACGCCGACGATCATCGCCTCGGCCCCGGCGGCCCGCAGAATGAAGCCCATGCCGATATTGGCGACGACAAAGGCCGCAGAGCCGAAGCCGCGCGGAACAGCAAAGGAGAACCCCTCGCGCCGCGCCAATCTCAAGGTCAGGACGTCGGTCAGGGGAATGATCGCCGCCGCGCCACTTGCCGCGATGAACCAGCAGATCGCCCAGGCGACAAATCCATCAGCCAGACCGGCCGTCCCGTACGCAAGGGCGGCCAACGCGGCGAGAAGCGCGATCGGCGTGCGCCTGTAGCGAAATCCGTCGGCCCAGATCGCGATGGCCGGACCCGTGACCAGTCGACCCAGCATGGGCGCGGCCAGCAGAACCCCGATTTCCGCCCCGCTGAGCCCCTGCGCCATCATCCACAGGCCAGCGTACGGCAGGCTGACGCCGGTTCCGGCGAACATCAGGGCGTAGTGAAACCCTGTGCGTGTCTTCGAGCCGAATCCCATGCGCCGCCATAGCAGATTTCCGCGCTTCTCCACCCGGCTCCTATCAAACAAGCTCGGCCCTTAGCGGCTCGGCAGGAAAGCGGACAGAAACAGCCCCAAAATTCGAGCCTGATCCCGATGGCGAGAGATTTCGGCGCAGCCGCCTAGAGGCTAGGGTGAGTCCATGACAGTGAGTCGCAATCTGATCCTCTTCGCCGCGCTGAACGGCGGTCTGGCCGTCTTGCTCGGCGCCTTCGCGGCGCACGGAGCCGGGCCCCAGGTAAAGACCTTGCTGTCCACGGGCGCCCATTACCAACTCGTCCACGCCGTCCTGGCCCTCGCCTGCGCGCTTTGGAGCGGCGGCGGAAGGCTGGCGCGGATCGCCGGCTGGCTGGCGGCCTCGGGCGGGCTGGTCTTCAGTCTCGCCCTGGCGCTGGTCGGCCTTGCGGGCCTGTCCGTCATGGGGGCCGTCGCTCCCATCGGTGGACTTATGATGATCACCGGTTGGCTTTGTGTGGCCTTTGCGGCATTGCGTTTGTAATCTCCAGTACGGCCAAGCTTAGGCCCCGTAGCCTCGTAGAAAGACCTCGAAGCATGGCCTTCCCCACGCCCGTCGAGCCGCGTCGCGAACTCTATCCCGAAATCGAGCCGTTCGCCTCGGGCTGGATGACCACCGACGACGTGCATGAAATCTACTATGAGGAGAGCGGCAATCCCCAGGGACGACCTGTCCTGGTTCTCCATGGCGGGCCCGGCGGCGCCGTGAATCCCGGGATGCGTCGCTATTTCGATCCCGCCCAGTACCGCATCATCATGTTCGACCAGCGCGGCTGCGGCAAATCACGGCCCAACGCCTCCCTTGAGAACAATACGACCTGGAGCCTGATCGAAGACATCGAACGCCTGCGCGAGCGTTGCGGGGTCGACAAATGGGTCGTGTTCGGCGGCTCGTGGGGCTCGACCCTCTCGATGGCCTACGCTGTCACCCATCCCGAACGGGTCCTGGCCCTGGTTCTCCGCGGCATCTTCCTGCTGACGAAGAAGGAACTCCACTGGTTCTACCAGGAGGGCGCCTCGATGATCTTCCCCGACGCCTGGGAGAGGTTCGTCGCTCCGATACCCCAGGCCGAGCGAGGCGACCTGATGGCCGCCTACTACAAGCGGCTGATCGGCGACAATGTCGCGGAACGGGAAACCTGTGCGGTCGCCTGGTCCAGCTGGGAGGGCGAAACGGTCAGCGTCGAAGGCCCCAACGCCAGGCCCGAGAAGTTCGCCGAGCCCGAGTTCGCCCTCGCCTTCGCCCGCATCGAGAACTGGTTCTTCACCAATGCGGGCTTCTTCCCGGAGGACGGCTGGCTGTTGAACAAGGTCGACCGGATGCGTCACATTCCCTGCTGGATCGCCCAGGGTCGGTTCGACGTGGTCACGCCCATCGCCAGCGCCTGGGCCCTGCACCGCGCCTGGCCCGAGGCGAAGCTGGACATCGTCGGCGACGCCGGCCACGCCTCTTCGGAACCCGGCATCGTCGACAGCCTCATCCGGGCGACGGACTGGGCGGCCGGCCTGTAACCCAGCCGCTCAACCTGGATCATCACGACGTTCGCCAGGGCTTGGAGCCCTGGCGATTGTTTCGTGTCTGCGTCTTCCGGCTGGCGTCGTCAGAGGTCTGACTAGGGCTTGGCGCGCAGTCGGCCGTCCACGCTCCACGAACCGGCGCCGGCGGCGAGCAGATACAGGAAGATGAAACAGAACAGGATGGCCGCATCGCCGCCGTTCACCGCCGGATAGGGGCTGGAGGGGGCGTGGAACATCCAATAGGCCACCGCCATTTCACCGGCCAGGATGAAGGCGACCGGACGGGTGAAAGCCCCGAGCACCAGCAGCGAGCCGCCCACCAGCTCCAGGATGGCGCCGATCCCGAACAGCGACAGGATCTCGACCTGGCCCGGCTGGGCGCCTTCCGGGAATCCGAACAGTTTCACGACGCCGTGCGCCAGGAACAGCACGCCGGCGACGATACGAAGCACCGCGCGAAAATGCGGTGACGAGGCTTCAAGTTGATTGAACATCTGATGGTCTCCTCCCCGATTGGGGACTGCCCCGCATCAGGCGGGTCGTCCGACCGAACCCTGTTCGGTCGGACAGGTTGATCCTAAAATCTCGGCCCTGTCGATCAGGCGGCGTCGACAAGCACGATCTCGGCGTCCGAGATCGCCTTGACCCTCACCACATCCTCCTGGGCGATGGCGGCGCCGTCGCGGGCGTTCAGACGAACGCCGTTAACCTCGATCTCGCCCTTGGCCGGCACCAGATAGGCGCGCCGGCTCGATCCCAGGGCATAGTCGGCGCTGTCGCCGGCGTTCAGGGTCGCCGCCACGATCCGCGCATCGGTGCGGATCGGCAGAGCATCCGTGTCGCCCTCAAAGCCCGAGGCCAGGACAACGAACTGACCCGAGCGCTCGCCCTTGGGGAAGGGCTTGGAACCCCAGCTGGGCGCCTCGCCGCGCTTGGTCGGCTCGATCCAGATCTGGAAGATCCGGGTCAGCTCCGGCTCGGCGTTGTATTCGGCGTGACGGATGCCGGTGCCTGCGCTCATCACCTGGACGTCGCCGGCCACGGTGCGGCCCTTGTTGCCCAGGCTGTCCTCGTGGGTGATGGCCCCGTCGCGGACATAGGTGATGATCTCCATGTCCGAATGCGGGTGCGGCGGGAAGCCGGTTCCGGCGGCGATCTCGTCGTCGTTCCAGACCCGCAGATTGCCCCAGCTCATCCGCTTGGGATCATAATAGTTGGCGAAGGAGAAGTGGTGCTTGGCGTTCAACCAGCCATGGTTGTCGCCGCCCAGCGATTCAAACGGTCTACGCTCGATCATCGGTCTATCCTCAGGCCGGGCCGTCCCGGCGTCATTGACTTGACGCCAAGATAGAGATCGGCGACCGAACAGAAATAGAAACCCCTGAAACTCATCGTTTCCAATGCGGAGCCCGCCATGTCCCGCCTGCCCGACCTCGAGGCCATGGCCATCTTCGCCAAGGTGGCGGAAGCCCAGTCCTTCTCCGGGGCCGCCGACGCCTTGGCCCTGTCCAAGGCGACCGTGTCCAAGGCGGTGACGCGGCTGGAACAGCAGTTGAAGACCACCCTGCTCCACCGCACCTCGCGCCGCTTCGCCCTGACCGACGCGGGCCGGACCCTGGCGGCGCGCGCGGGCCTGATGCTGGCCGAGGCCGAGGGCGCGGTGTCTGAAGCGCTGGACATGTCAGTGACGCCGCGCGGCCTGGTGCGGCTGGCCGCCCCCATGTCCTTCGGCATGGCATATGTGGCCCCTGCCCTGCCCGAGTTTCTGGCCACCCACCCAGACGTCTCCATCGATCTGCACCTGTCGGACGAGGTGATCGACCTGGTCGGCGGCGGCTTCGACTGCGCCTTGCGTATCGCGGCCCTGCCCGACTCGTCCCTGACCGCGCGGCGCCTGCGCCCGGTCGAGCGTTTCCTCGTGGCCTCGCCCGACTATCTGGCCCAGCGTGGCCGACCGACCCATCCGGACGACCTGGAACGGCACGCGTGCCTCAGCTACGCCTATATGCCGACGCCAGACGCCTGGCGCTTCATCAATGATGCGGGCGATGAGGTGGTGGTGCGGCCGCGCGGTCCGCTGCGGGCCAACAACTCCGATGCCCTGACCGCATCCCTTTGCGCCGGCCTGGGGGTCTTCCCCCAGCCGGACTTCATCTATTGGAAGGACGTCGCCGCAGGAAAGCTGGAGACGGTGATGACCGACTGGCGCCTGCCCCCCATCGCCCTGCACCTGGTCGCGCCCAGCAGCGGACCGCGCCCGGCGCGGGTCACGGCCGTTATGGACTATCTGGCGAAGAGATTCAGCGCGCCACTGTGGCCCGGCGATACGGCCGGCCGCTGAGGCCTCAGCCGCACTTGACCTGCTGGATCACGCCGGACGCCTCGTCATAGACGAAGTTCACCCGGTTCTCACGATAGTCCATCGTCGCCGCGCAGCTCGTGCACAGGACCCGGAAGGTCTGACCTTCCGGCGCGCTCGGAACGGTCGAGCGGTTCCGGCCGACATAGGCCTGATAATCCTCGACCTTGCAGGCCTTGAAGGCGGCGTCGTCGCCCGGCGTCCTTATCACGGGCGTATCCGTCGGCGCGCACGCCGACAGAGCCAGCCCGCCGGCCATCAGTGAACTCAGGATAAGGGTGGTCTTCATGCTCGTCTCTCCTTGGGGCGCGGTCAGCCGCAGCGGACCTGTTCGATCACGCCAGTGTCGGAATTGTAGAAGATGTTCAGCCGATAGGCCGAGAAGTCTTGGGTCACCGGGCAGGTGGTGCAGGTCACGCGTCGGTTGACCACATCGACGGGCACCGGGATCTCGCTCCGCGAGCGGCCGACCAGATATTGCAACTCCCCAGCCTTGCAGACGTCGGTCGTCTGGGCGGTCGGCATGCGGCTGCCGACAGGCGGTGTCAGTTGCGCCCGCTCCACGGTTCGAGGCGCCGGCTGTTCAGCGACGGGCGTGGAACACCCCGCGAGCAGCACCAGGGCGATCAGGCCGCCTTTTCCCAGCGCCCTTCGTCCGTCTGGCGCCAGTAGGCCAGATTGGCCCCTTCGGCTTTCAGCGTCTTCCATCGCGCCCGCGCATTCTGCAGCGCCGGCTCGTCTCGCCCGTCGAAAATGATGAAGCATCGTTCGATCCCTTCCGTCACGCCCAGTTCTGCGTCGTCGACGATGAACAGCGCCTGAGCGCCGTTCAGGTTCTCTCCCGATTCGCTCAACAGCACAGGCTGGCGCTCCGCATGGGGCTGATCCGCCCGGCCATGCGGCAGGAAACTCTCCTCATGGAAGGTCCACAGTCGCTCATCGACATCGTCCAGCCGATGGGCGTGGGACGACTTGATCAGGGCGCGCCAGCCCCGCTCGAGGGTCTTCTCGAGCAGGGTCGGCAGCACCTGGTCCAGCGTCGAACGCTCCAGATGGTAGAACCAGATTTCGGGCTTGCCGCTCATCCGGCTCTACCGTCCGGACGTCAGGCTTCGTAGCTGTCGGCCACCATGCGATCCAGCGTGCGCACGGCGAAGCCGACGCCGCCTTCCGGCACGGTGGGGCTGGGGCTCTTGTTGGCCCAGGCGGTCGGGGCGATGTCCAGGTGCGCCCACGGCACGCCGTTGGTGAAGCGTTGCAGGAACAGGGCGGCGGTGATCGAACCGCCCGCGCGACCGTTGCCGGTGTTCTTCACATCGGCGATCTTCGAATCGATGTGCTGTTCGTAGATGGCCGGGATCGGCATGCGCCAGAAATTCTCGCCCACCTTCTTCGACGCGGCCAGGATCGGATCAGCGACCTCGTCCGAGTTCGAGAAGACGCCGGCGTAATCCAGACCCAGGGCCACGATCATCGCGCCGGTCAGGGTGGCCAGATCGATCATGAATTTCGGCTTGAACCGCTCCTGCGTGTACCAGAGGGCGTCAGCCAGAACGAGGCGACCCTCGGCGTCGGTGTTGATCACCTCGACCGTCTGACCCGACATCGACACGACCACGTCGCCCGGACGCTGGGCGTTGCCGTCCGGCATGTTCTCGACCAAGCCCAGCACGCCGATGGCGTTGACCTTGGCCTTGCGGCCGGCGAGGGCGATCATGGTTCCGGTCACGGCGGCCGCCCCGCCCATGTCCCACTTCATGTCTTCCATGCCGTCGGCCGGCTTGATCGAGATGCCGCCGGTGTCGAAGCAGACGCCCTTGCCGACGAAGGCGATCGGCTGTCCGCCCGCCTCGCCGCCATTCCATTTCATAATCGCCAACTGGCTCTCGCGACGACTGCCCTGGCCAACGGCCAGAAGCGTGCGCATGCCCAGCTTCTCCATCTCGGCCTCGCCGAGGATCTCGACCTCAAGACCCAGGCTTTCCAGCGCCTTGACGCGCTTGGCGAACTCGGCCGGATAGAGGACGTTGGCGGGCTCGGACACTAGGTCGCGGGCGAAGATCACGCCGTCTGCGACGGCCGACAGCGGCTCCAGCGCGGCCTCGGCGGCGCGCAGGTCTGACGTGACGACGCGGATCGTCGTGATCGACGGGATCTTGTCGGGCTTTTGAGTCGTCCGATACTTGTCGAACCGATAGGCGGCCAGGCGGGCGGCGAAGCCGACACGGGCGGCCTGTTCCGCGGTCAGGTTGGACGCGTCGATGGTCAGGACCTCGGCGCCCGACAATTTCACCGCCGCATAGGCGGCGCCGCCGAAGGCTTCGACCGCAAGATCGTCGACCTTGTCGGCCGCGCCCGCACCGACCAGCAGGATGGTGTCGGCGCTGACGCCCGACGGCGCGGCGACGCTCAGCGTCTGCCCAGCCTTGCCTGTGAACCGGCTCTTGGCGATCGCCTTCGACAGGCTGCCGCCGGCCTTGGCGTCCAGATCGGACCCCAGGGCTGCAAGGACGCAATCTTCATGAACAGGGACGGCGAGGATTTCGGCGGCGTCTACGGCGGCGACGAACTCGATCTTCATACAGCGACTCCAGCCAGGCCCCACCCGGCGTCTACAAGGAAAGATAAATGACAACGGCGCGTCGGCTTGTCGCCGTCGCGCCCCCATGTGCTACTAGATGCGCCTCATTATCGCCGCCTGCAACCGGGCGAACTCGACCCGCCCATGACCCTGATTCAAAAATACCTCTTCCGCCAGATATCGCTGCCTGTCGTCGCGGCCTGCGGCTCCTTGGCCGGAATCGGGATTTTGAGTCAGAGCCTGGATCAGTTGGAAGTCATCGTCGAACGCGGCCAGAGCGTGTGGATCATGGTCAAATTGACCCTGCTCGCCCTGCCCCAGCTCCTGGCGGTGATCCTGCCGATCGGCCTGTTCGTGGGCGCGCTGATCGCCCTCACTCGGATGCAACGCGAGCAGGAGCTGACCGCCGTCTTCGCCGGAGGCATGACCCGGTGGCAGGTGATTTCGCCCCTCGCCCGGCTGACCCTTCTGATTCTGATCCTCAATCTGGTCATGACCCTGTTCGCTCAGCCCTGGGCCCAGCGGGAGGCGCGAAACCAGGCCTTCGCCATCCGCACCGACCTGGCGGCCCTGCTGGTCGAGGAAGGCCAATTCGTGCAGGGACCGGACGGCCTGACGGTCTATGTCCAGCAGATCGAGCAGAACGGCTTGTTGAAAAACCTGTTCGTCTATCTGGAGGACGGCAAGTCCGCCCAGAACTGGAGCGCGGCCGAGGCCCGTTTCGGCCGGGACGCCGCAGACGAGCCTGTCCTGACCATGATCGACGGCTCATGGCAGAAATATTCGTCCCGCGGCGTGTTGGAGACCCTGTCGTTCGACCGCTACGATTTTCCCCTCGGCCAGTTCGCGAACGTGACGGAACAGATTCGCTACAAGCCGGCCGACCTGTATCTGCGCCAGTTGCTCAATCCATCGCCCCGGGTGCTGGAGACCGCGGGCTCTCGAAATGAACTCTTGGCCGAGGCGCACGCCCGAATCTCGGCGCCGCTCTACGCCCCCGTCGCCATGGCACTTGCCCTGGCGGCGATCATGGGCGGGGCCTTTAGCCGCTCCGGCTATGCCCTGCGTATCGCCAAGGCGGCCGGCGTCTTTCTGCTGGTGCGGGTGACCGGCTACGGCCTGGTCGCGGCCAGCGCCTGGAACCCATGGATGAACGTCCTGCAGTATCTTGCGCCCCTCATCGCCGTCATCCTGGCCATGCGGCTGCTGTTCCGAGCCCTCAAGCCCAGGCGGGCGCGGCGTTGGCCGATCCTCAGCCGACTGCGGGCCCAGTTCCAGGAGAGGTTCGCGTGAGCCTGTCCACGCCTGTTCTCCGCGCCCTGTCGACCCTGCGGCCGCCCCGGCCTGGGCGTATCGAGGCCTATGTGCTGGTCCAGCAGCTGCGTTCGCTCGGCGTAGCCCTTGCGGTGATCGCCGCCCTGGTGATGCTGATCGACTTCGTCGAGGTGTCTCGGGGCGTAGGTTCAGACCAGGACCTTTCGGCGCTGCGCATCATGGGCCTGGTGGCCCTGAAGTCGCCCTCCGTCATCGTGCAACTCCTGCCCTTCGTCTTCCTGTTCGGCACGCTCGCGGCCTATATCGGCCTGAACCGCCGCAGCGAACTCATCGCCATGCGAGCGGCAGGGGTGTCGGCGTGGCGGTTTGTTCTGCCGGCCGCGGGCATGGCCTTTGTGCTGGGCGTGCTGACGGTGACGGTCCTCGGCCCTCTCGCCTCGGCGGGAGACGGCTTGTGGCAGCGCGAACGCGCGCGCATCTCCGGCGCTGCGCCCGGGGCCGGATCGGATCGGGCCATCTGGCTTCGCGAAGGCGACGACCAGAAGCAGATGATCATCCGCGCCGGCCGCCAGGACCGCGCCAATGCGCGCCTGCTGGACGTGACCTTCTTCATCTACACGACAGATGCGGCCGGCAATCGGGACTTCTCGGAACGGATCGACGCCCGATCCGCCGCCCTCAGCGCCGGTCGCTGGCGCCTGACCGACGCCGTCGGCGCCAGCGTCGGTCAGCGCGCCGTCACCTATTCCAGCCTCGATCTGCTCTCCAGCCTGGCGGACGAGGAGGCGTTCGAACGGTTTGCACGTCCCCAGTCGACCCCCTTCTGGTCGCTGCCGAACCAGATCCAGCGGATCGAGAACGCCGGCTTCGCCTCCACCGCCTATCGGCTGCGGCTCCAGCAACTTCTGGTGACTCCGCTCGTATTCGCGGCCATGTCCATTCTGGCGGCGGCCTTCTCGCTGCGCCTGATGCGGCTGGGCGACCTGGCCAGGATGAGCGTGGCGGCCGTTGTGCTGGGCTTCGCCTTCTTCTTCCTGAACCAGTTCTCGTCCGCGATGGGCTCTGCCGAGGTGGTTCCGCCCGTCGTCGCGGCCTGGCTGCCGCCGATATTGACGGCGCTCGCCGCCTTCACCTTGCTGTTCTATACCGAAGACGGCTAAGCGAACGCTCGCTCGAGACAGACGGATGGTTCATGCAGGGTGATCGCGATCAGCGTTCCAAGGCCTTCAGGGCGCGGCTTCTGGCCGGCGCGGCCCTTTTCGTCTGCGTGCCTTTCGCCGGCGAGGCTGCGGCTCAGGCTGACATCCAGGCCTTCCCCTCCACCACGCCGCCCGTGTCTGACGGCTTGTCCAAGGGCGCGGTCTATGTCGACGCCGGCAGCGCCAAACGCGTCGGCGATCTGATCACGGCGGACAGCAACAGCGGCGACAGGGTCTATCTGCGCGCCGACGGCAATGTCTTGCGCGGCGACAGTCTGGCCTACGACCTGTCCAACGGCGCAGCCTCGGCCAGCGGGCGGGTCGAGGCGATCTCTGCGGACGGCACCATCGTCTACGCCAGTCATCTGGAGACAGACCGTGAGCTGAAGGCGGCGGTCGCCGTCGATTTCGCCACGCGTTTCGAGAATGGCGCCAGCCTGATGGCAGCGACTGCAGTGCGACGCAGCGAGAACGTCAACGAGCTGAACTACGCGATCTTCACGCCCTGCCCAATCTGTGACGCCAAGGGCCCCAAGACGCCCAGCGTCTCCATCCAGGCCGAAAAAGTGGTTCAGGACGAGGCCCTGCGCGCCGTCATCTACCGCAACGCCATCTTCCGCGTCGGCGGGGTCCCGGTCTTCTATACGCCCTTCTTCGCCCACCCCGATCCGACGGTGGAGCGGGCCTCGGGCCTGCTGGTGCCCATCATCAACTATGACGAAGGCCGCGGCGGCGTCTCGATCGAGCAACCCTATCTGCACGTGGTCTCGCCGTCGGAAGACTGGCTTATCAGCCCCCAGATCAACGCCGGAGTCGCGCCCCTGCTGAACCTGCAATGGCGCCGCCGGTTCGCTGAGGGCTCCATCGTCGCGCGCGGCGGCTACACCTACGAGCGGAACTTCGGCGACTTCGATCTAAACGGGGACGGCGACTACGAGAGCAATGTTCGGTTCGGCGACGAGGAGCACCGCTCCTATCTGCTGTCCAACGGCGAGTTCGATCCTCAGGGCCCGTGGCGCTTCGGCTTCACCGCCGAACGCACCTCCGACAAGACCCTGTTCGACCGCTACGACATTCGCGATCCCTATCAGGACAACGGCCTCTATTACGGCGACCGTCGCCGGTTGATCAGCCAGATCTACGCCGAGCGCCAGACTGACCGCGCCTATGTGTCGGTCGCCGCCTTCTCGATCCAGAGCCTGCGACTGGACCCCGCCTTCGAGGACAACGACTTCCGCGACGCCGCCGGATTCAAGGTCTTCGAGCGCGACGACACCCTGCCCCTGGTCGCGCCCCTGGTCGATGCGCGCTGGGAACCCGCCGCCCCCGTCTTCGGCGGACGTCTGCGGGTCAAGGGTTCCGCCGTCTCGCTGTATCGCGAAAGCTTCGTCGGCGCCCCGGTCCTGAACCCCGACATCGTGCCGACCGACACGAGCGGTCTCGCTGGCGTCGACAGCCGCCGGGTCACGGCTCAGGCGGAATGGCGACGCGTCTTCATCACCGGCCGCGGCCTGCGGATCGAACCCTTCGTAGACACCAGGGTCGATCTCTATTCCCTATCCGACCTCCCGCCGATGATGGGCGTTGAAAGCGACGAGACCCTCAGCCGGACCCGCGCCAGCGCCGGCGTGGACGTCAGCTATCCGCTGATCCGCCGCACCCAGCGCGCGGACATCATCCTGGAGCCGGTCGTTCAGATCTCGATCTCCAACAAGGCCGACATCGACCCTCGAATTCCGAACGAGGACTCCCAGACCATCGAACTGGACGAATCGTCGCTGTTCAGGATGGACCGCTTCTCCGGCTACGACCTGATCGAAGGCGGGGCGCGGGTCACGGCGGGGGGGCGCGCGACGATTCGCTGGTCCGAAGGCCGCAGCGCCAGTCTTTTTGTCGGCCGCAGCTATCGCGCCGACGACGAGGACGCCTTCCGCACGACGATTCCGGACAGCCCGACCGGTCAGTTGTACGACCCCACCGGTCTGGCGTCATCCGCTTCCGACTGGGTCGTCCAGGGCAGTTTCTCGCCTTCGGACCGGATTCGCAGTTGGGGGCACGCCACCGTGGACGGGTCCGGCGACGTTCGCCGGGCCGAGGCGGCGGTGGATGGACGCTGGGGACGACGCAACCTGGCCAGCGTCAGCTATATCGTGGACCGGTCGAACCCGCTGGCCGGCGACCAGAACCGCAACTACGAGTTTGTGCAATTGTCGGGGCAACAGTTCATCTACGGCGACTGGGGCGTGTCCGTCTCGGGCATCGCCGACATGGAACGCGACGTCATCACGCGTCAGGAAGTCGGCCTGCTGTTCGACGACGACTGTTTCCGCGTCGAAGTCGGTTATCGCCGCGACAATACGCGTGTCCGGGCCAGCGGCCCTTCGGACGGCATCTATGTGCGCCTAAACCTCGCCACTTTCGGAGGTTCAGGTTATGGACAGGGCGAAATGCGTTGAGCATGACGCTTTACGGGGCGCGACCGCCTGCCGACCCGGCAGATGGACCGCTGTGAGGAATCAGGACGACCAATGGGTTTGATGCGTTATTCGACGGGAGCTGCGCTCGCGGCGGTTCTCCTCGCCGGTTCGGCCCATGGTCAGACGGCGCCCTCCCAGGCGACCGCCGCAGGCGCGCCCAATCCAGCCGCCGGCGATGGCCCGACGACGGCGCGTCCCGCGCCCGAGTTCGAGATGGCGGACGGCATCGTGGCGACGGTGAACGACAAGATCATCACCGGCTTCGATCTGCGGCAGCAGATGCTGATGCTGATCGCCTCGTCCCAGGTCCAGCCCACCGAGCAGAACCTGCCCGCCATCCAGCAGGCGGCGCTGAACCGTCTGATTGAAGAGCGGCTCAAGACGGCGGAAATCGCCAAGTTCGACACCCTCAGGATTTCCGACCAGGAAATCGACGAGGAAATCGCGCAGATGGCGCGACAGGCCGGCGTAACGCCCGCAGCCTATATGGAATTCCTCCAGCAGGGCGGCATCCTGCCGAACGCCTTCCGCGAGAACCTGCGGACCGAGATCGCATGGCAGCAACTGGTGCCCGGCCGGTTCGGCAGCCGCGCGCGGCCCAGCACTCTGCAGGTTGATCAGGAGGTGCGTCGCCTCAACGAAGCTGCAGCCCAGCCCCAATATCTGATCGGTGAAATCTACATCGAGGCCGCCCGCGTCGGCGGCCAGGAGGCCGCCGTGAACGGCGCCCGCCAGCTGGTGCAGCAGATCATCCAGGGCGCGCCCTTCCAGGCTGTCGCCCAGCAGTTTTCCTCGGCCCCATCCGCCTCGGCCCGCGTCCCTGGCGACGCCGGCTGGGTGGTCAAGGGCACGGTTCAGCCGGCCCTGCAGTCGATCTTCGACCAGCTCCAGCCGGGTCAGCTGTCAAACCCCGTTCCGGTCGATGGCGGGGTCTACATCATCTACATGCGCGACAAGCGCGACGGCGCGGCCACCAGCCTGGTGTCGCTGCGACAGGTGATGGTCGAACTGCCGGAAACGGCGTCCGAGGCTGAAATCGCCGCCGCCACCCGCACCCTCGAAGGTCTGAGCCAAGGTCTGACCTGCGACAACATTCTGTCCCAGGCCCGCGCGACCCAGGGCGTGATCGGCGCGGATCTCGGCGAATCCGACGTCGCCGACCTGGCGCCCCAGTTCCAGCAGTTCGCCCGCACAGGAGCGATCGGCTCTGTCTCGACCCCGATCCGCACCCCGCTGGGCCTGCACCTGGTCGCGGTCTGCGGTCGTCGCGTCGGTGGCCCCGAGGCGCCGAACCGCCAACAGGTCGAAGGCCGCCTGCGCTCGCAAAACCTGGCCGTGCTCGAGCGCCGCTACGTGCGGGACCTGCGCAACGACGCGCTCATCGAGTTCAAATGACCCCGCCTCTGGTCCTGACGCTGGGCGAACCCGCCGGCGTCGGGCCGGAGATCGTGGCCGCCGCCTGGCGCGCGCTCAACACCGAACCCCTGGCCTTCGCCGTCATCGGCGACGCCGCATTGCTGCGGGACCAGGGTGTTCCGGTCGTCGAGATCAACAGCCCCGCTGACGCCCTTGACCGATTCGCGCGGGCCCTGCCGGTCATCCACCGCCCCCTGCCCGTTGCGGTCGTGGTCGGAACCCCCGATCCCGCCAACGCCTCCGCCGTCGCCGACGGCATCGAGGAGGCCGTCAGCTTCGTCCTGTCCGGCGAGGCGTCGGGTCTCGTCACCGCCCCCATCGCCAAGGCGCCCATGTACGCCTCGGGCTTCCGCTTCCCGGGTCACACCGAATTCATCGCCGAACTGACGGCTGACGCGCCTTACGCGGGCACGCGCGGCCCCGTGATGATGCTGGCCGCCCGCGACCTGCGCGCCTGCCTGGTCACAATCCACGTCGCCCTGGATCAGGTTCCGGAACTGGTCACGACCGAGCGGGTCGCCCGCACCGCCCGCGTCGTCCACGAGAGCCTGAAGCGCGACTTCGCCATCGCCCGTCCGCGCCTGGCCATGGCCGCCCTGAATCCGCATGCCGGCGAAGGCGGAGCCCTGGGGCTCCAGGAAATCGACATCCTGATCCCGGTCGCCCGGCAACTCCGCGCCGAGGGGATCGACATCACCGATCCCAAACCGGCCGACACCCTGTTCCATGACGACGCCCGCGCCACCTATGACGCGGCCCTCTGCATGTACCATGACCAGGCCCTGATCCCGGTTAAGACCCTGGACTTCTGGGGCGGTGTGAACGTCTCCTTGGGCCTGCCCGTCATCCGCACTTCGCCCGACCACGGCACCGGTTTCGACATCGCCGGCAAGGGGCTCGCGCGTCCCGACAGCCTGATCGCCGCCATTCGTCTGGCATCGGAGATGGCGGCGGCCCGCGCCGCGCGCTAACAGGGCGTGTGACCGACCTTCCCTCCCTCCGCGAAACCCTCGACGCTCACGGCCTGCTGGCCAAGAAGAGCTTCGGTCAGCATTTCCTGCTCGACCTCAATGTGACGCGCAAGATCGTTCGCCTCGCCGGCCCGTTCGACGGCCGCGCCGTGATCGAGGTCGGCCCCGGCCCCGGCGGCCTGACCCGCGCCCTGCTCGAATCCGACGCCGGCCCCGTGATCCTGGTCGAAAAGGACCCGCGCTTCGTCCCCCTGCTGACCGAACTGGACGACGGCTCCGGCCGCCTGACCATCGTCGAGGCCGACGCCCTGAAGGTGAAGGAAGCGGATCTGGTCTCCGGCCCCGCCCATCTGGTCTCCAACCTGCCCTACAACGTCGGCACGGCCCTGTTGATCAAATGGCTGACCGGGCCCTGGCTGCCCCACAGCCTGACCCTGATGTTCCAGAAGGAGGTCGCCGAGCGTGTGGCCGCAGGGCCCGGCGAGGACGCCTATGGCCGTCTGGCGGTCATCTCCCAGGCCGTCTGCACCGCCCGCATCGTCATGCACCTGCCCGCCGCCGCCTTCACCCCGCCGCCCAAGGTGGCCTCGGCCGTGGTCCATCTGGTTCCGCTGGACGAGCGCCCGTCGCCCGAACGCCTGAAGAAGCTGGAACGCGTCACCGCCGCCGCCTTCGGCCAGCGCCGCAAGATGCTGCGCTCCAGCCTGAAACAGCTCGGCGGCGCCGCCCTGTGCGAGGCCGCCGGCATCGAGCCGGATGTCCGGGCCGAAACGGTGGACGTGGCGGGTTTCCTCAGATTAGCGGACGCCCTGGCATGACCGTAGAACCCTTCCGCGCCATTACCGTCAGCCGCCTGGCGCACCAGCTGAAATCCGAAGGCCGCTCGATCATCCATATGGAGTTCGGCCAGCCCTCGACCGGCGCCCCCGCCGCCGCCATCGCCCGCGCGCACCAGGTGCTGGACGCCGACGGCATGGGCTACTGGGAGAGCCCCGACCTGCGCGCCCGCATCGCCCGCCTGTACCAGGATCGGTACGGCGTCACGGTCGATCCCGCCAACATCCTGCTGACCTGCGGGGCTTCACCCGCCCTCGTCCTGGCCCTCAGCGCCCGGTTCAAGCCGGGCGACCGCATCGCCCTGGCCCGTCCCGGCTATGTCGCCTATCGCAACAGCCTGCGCGCCCTGCATCTGCAGCCGGTGGAGATCGCCTGCGGTCCCGAGACCCGCTTCCAGCTGACCGCCGCCCAACTGGAAGCCCTGGATCCCGCCCCCGCCGGCGTCATCATCGCCAGCCCCGCCAATCCGACGGGCACCATCATCCCCGAGGCCGAACTCGCCGCCATCGCCGAGGTTTGCCGCGCGCGCAACATCGCCATCCTCTCGGACGAGATCTACCACGGCCTGTCCTACGTCGGCCCGACCCCGTCGATGCTGCAGTTCGCGCCCGACGCCATGGTGATCAACAGCTTCTCCAAATACTGGAGCATGGCCGGCTGGCGCCTGGGGTGGCTCTTGGTTCCCGAGACCCTAATCGACGCTGCCCGCGCCTATATCGGCAACATGTTCCTGACCCCGCCCAGCCTCAGCCAGCACGCCGGTCTGGTGGCCATGGACGCCGTGGACGAGCTGGAGGGCCATATCGACACCTACCGTCGCAACCGGCAGCTGATGCTGGACGCCCTTCCGGCCATGGGACTGAGGCGTATCGCTCCGCCCGACGGGGCCTTCTACATCTGGGCCGACATCGGACATCTGACCGACGACAGCGTGGCCTTCTGCGAACAACTGTTGCGCGACACCGGCGTGGCGACGGCGCCAGGCGTGGATTTCGACCCCATCGACGGCCGACGTTTCATCCGTCTCAGCTTCGCCTTGTCGACACCCGAGATTCGCGAAGCCTTGGCCCGGCTCACGCCCTGGTTCGCGGACCGCATGCCGCTATGAAAACGACAGGGATCTTTCCCTAAGCAATCATCCATATAACGAAATTTACGCTCTGGAATCCGCGTCCTCGTATAAACGGATCAGTTGCGTAGGGCTGAAGACGACATCGCGATCAGGAAGCCCCCGCCGGTCGCGGTGTCGTCGCTCTCTATACAGGCTCTCTCATCAGGGCGGCCTTGTAATCTCCCACCCACAGGTTGCGGAACCGGCGCGACCGCTCGGCGTGATAGATGTGCGCCAGCTCGGCGTACGACCGGTCGAAATCCTCGTTCACGATCACATAGTCGAAGGCGTCGCAGTGTTCGATCTCGCCCTTGGCGTTGGCGACGCGGCGTTCGATGACGTCGTCCGAATCCTGCGACCGGGTGATCAGGCGACGACGCAGTTCTTCCAGGCTGGGCGGCAGGATGAACACCCGCACCGCATCCTCGGGGCATTTCTCGGCCACGTCGCGCGCGCCCTGCCAGTCGATGTCGAACAGCACGTCGCGTCCCTCGGCCAGGGCGCGGTCCACGGGGCCGCGCGGGCTGCCGTACAGATTGCCGTGAACATCGGCCCATTCCAGGAAGGCGTCGGCGTCGATCAGCTTCTGGAACCGCTCGCGATCGACGAAATTATAGTCGCGCCCATCGACCTCGCCGGGACGGATACCCCGCGTCGTCATCGAGACGGACAGCTCCAGCCCCCCGTGATCCGCCATCAGCCGGCGGCACAGCGACGTCTTGCCCGCGCCCGACGGGCTGGCGACGATCAGGAGGACGCCCCGACGGGGCGAGCGTTCATTCGACATTCTGGACCTGTTCACGCAACTGTTCGATGACGGCCTTCAGCTCGAGGCCGATTCCGGTGAGCGCGGTCGTAGCCGATTTCGAACAGAGGGTGTTGGCCTCGCGCATGAATTCCTGGATCAAAAAGTCGAGCTTCCGTCCCGCCGGGGGCGAGGCCATCAACTGGCGCGCCGCGCCGACATGGGCCGTCAGCCGGTCCAGCTCCTCACGCACGTCGGCCTTGGCCGCCAGGGCTGCCGCTTCCAGGAAGATCCGATCCTCCAGACCCGGCGCATCGGGCGCCAATTCGGCCATGCGGCGGCGGAACCGGTCGCGTATGGCCTCGACCTGGGCCTGGGCCTCGCCCTCGGCCGAGCCGACCAGGGTTTCGATCCGCGTGATGAAGTCCAACAACAGGGGCGCCAGTTGGGCGCCCTCCGCATGGCGAGATCCCTTCAGGGCGTCCAGCGCCGCTTCCACGGTCCGCGCCATCGCGGTCTCCAGCGCGGCGCGGGCCTCGGGGTCCTCGACTTCTTCCGGCGTCTCAATGACGCCGCGCAGGGCCAGCAGGCCATCGGCGGACGGCGGCGTCGCCCCGTCCTCGGCCAGTTCGTTGGCCAGGGTCAGATAGCGGGCCAGCACCGGCGCATTGATGGTCACCGTCGCCTCGCCGCCCTCCAAGCGCGTGGCGTGGACCCCGACCGTGATCTGGCCCCGCGCGAATCGCGTCTGCGCCGCCGTCTTGGTCAGGCGATCCAGGGCGTCGAACCCGTTCGGCCCTCGGAACCGGACCTCCAGATTGCGACCGTTGACCGAGCGCGCCTCGACCGACCAGGTCCAGCCATGGTCGGCGCCGTCGGCGCGACCGAAGCCGGTCATTCCCGAAATCACGTTCATCTCAGGCCCTGGGATGCGCCCGCAGGCAGGGTGATCGTGGCCTCCTCGCCCTGATCGCCTTGCGCGGTCATCGGCGCAGTGGTGGCGTCCGGCGCGGCCGGAGCCGGCGCTTCTGGCGGCAGGCCCGCCTTCTGGCGCTCGATCTGGCGCCAGCGCGCGACATTGCGCAGATGCTCTTCATAGGTGGCGGCGAAGGCGTGGCCGCCCGATCCGTCGGCGACGAAGAACAGGGCCTGTTCGGCCGGCGGGTTCAGCACAGCCTGCAAGGCTTCCTTGCCTGGATTGGCGATCGGCGTCGGCGGCAGGCCGTCGATCTGATAGGTGTTCCAGGCCGTCGGGCGCTGAAGTTCCGACCGTCGAATGCCGCGTCCCAAAGGCCGCCCCTGGGTCAGGCCATAGACGATGGTCGGATCGCTCTCCAGCCGCATCCCCTGGCGCAGCCGGTTGGAAAACACCGCCGCCACGCGCGGGCGCTCGGCCGCAAGACCGGTCTCCTTCTCGACGATGGAGGCCAGGATCACCGCCTCCTCGGGATTACGCACCACGGTTCCCGGCCCGCGCTGGGCCCACAGCAGACGCAGATTCTCGTTGGCCGCGCGCTGCATCCGGTCGATCACCGACTGGCGCGTATCGCCGCGCGCGATCTCATAGGTGTCGGGCCACAGGCTGCCTTCCTCCGGCGTCACCTCGACCGTCCCGGTCAGAACCGGCTCCTTGGCCAGGATGTCCAGCGCCTGGGCCGAGGACCAGCCTTCCGGCAGGGTCACGAAATGGCGCACCACCCGCCCCTCGACCAGCAGGTTCAAAACCCCGGCCAGCGAGGCGCCCGACGGCACCTCATATTCCCCGGCGCGCAGCTTGCGGTCCGCCCCGGTAAAGGTCGCCGCCGCCTTGAACAGGTCGGTGGAGCGGATCACCCCCGCCGCCTTCAGCTGGGCGGCGATGGCCGAGACTCCCGATCCGCTGGCCAGGGTCACGACCGTGCGGTCCCCCTGACGGGCGCCGGGTCCGGGACCGTAATAGACACCCCAGATGATGGCGAGGGCGGCGATCAGGAAAAGGCTGAAAGTCGCCGAGGCGGTCAGCAGGCTGACCGTCAGGCCCGATCGTTTCTCAACTCTCCTGTCGCCCCGCCCCCGTCCGAACATGTCAGTCGACTTTCTTGAAGATCACCGAGGCGTTGGTGCCCCCGAAGCCGAAACTGTTGGACATGGCGACGTCGATCTTCATCGGCTTGGCCTTGTGCGGGACCAGGTCGATCGGCGTCTCCATCTCCGGATCGTCCAGATTGATCGTCGGCGGCGCCACCTGATCGCGGATCGCCAGCACGCAGAAGGCAGCCTCGATGGCCCCCGCCGCGCCCAGCAGGTGGCCCGTCATCGACTTGGTCGAGCTGACGGCCAGATCCTTGGCGTGATCGCCGGCCAGCCGCTCTATGGCCTTCAGTTCGATCCAGTCGGCCATGGTCGAGGTGCCGTGGGCGTTGACGTAATCCAGATTCGACGGCTCCATCCCGGCCCGTTTCAGCGCCATCTTCATGGCTCTCAGCCCGCCTTCGCCATCCTCGGACGGGGCGGTGATGTGATAGGCGTCGCCGCTCATGCCGTAGCCGACGACCTCGGCGTAGATCTTGGCCCCGCGCGCCTTGGCGTGTTCGTACTCCTCCAGCACCAGGATCCCGGCGCCCTCGCCCATGATGAAGCCGGCGTGGCCCCGGTCATAGGGCCGCGACGCCTTCTCCGGCGTGTCGTTATAGGCGGTGCACAGAGCCTTGCAGGCCAGGAAGCCGGCGATGCCGATCGGCACGACCGAGCTTTCGGCCCCGCCCGCCACCATCACGTCTGCGTCGTCCAGGGCGATCATCCGCGCCGCGTCGCCGATGGCGTGGGCCCCGGTGGCGCAGGCGGTCACCGCCGCATGGTTCGGACCCTTCAGCCCATGCCGGATCGAGATCTGACCCCCGGCCAGATTGATCAGGGCGCTGGGGATGAAGAAGGGGCTGACACGGCGCACCCCCTGTTCCTTCAGCACGATGGCCGTCTCGGCGATGGGGCCCAGGCCGCCGATGCCGGAGCCGACCATGACCCCGGTCCGTTCCTTGTCCTCGTCCGTCTCGGGCTTCCAGTTGGCGTCGTGCAGCGCCTCGTCCGCCGCCGCTATGGCGTACAGGATGAAGTCGTCGACGCGCTTGCGGTCCTTGACCGACATGATCTTCTCGGGGTCGAAGTCGCCCTCGCCGCCGCCGCCGCGTCCATCGACGCTCGGCACTTCGCCGGCGATGGTGCAGCCATAGCCCGTGGTGTCGAACGAGGTGATCGGACCGATGCCCGACCGTCCCTCGACGATACCCTTCCAGCTCTTGTCGACACCCCAGCCAAGGGGGGTCAGCAGACCGATGCCCGTAACGACGACGCGGCGCATGGTGCGTGCTCCTTCCACTCCAATCCGGCCCGAGGAATCACTGCGGATTCGCAAGGGTCAGAAACAGTAAAGGCCGCCGGGCGTCTCCGCTAGGAGCGCCGGGCGGCCCTGTGAACCGTCGGCCTTTCGGCCGCCAGTCGGGGGCTGGGATCAGCCGGCCGACTTTTCGTCGATGAACTTGACCGCATCGCCGACCGTCTGGATGTGCTCGGCGGCGTCATCCGGGATCTCGATGTCGAATTCTTCTTCGAAGGCCATCACCAACTCGACGTTGTCGAGCGAGTCGGCGCCCAGGTCGTCGATGAAGCTGGCTTTTTCCGTGACCTTGTCCGGATCGGCGTCCAGGTGGTCGATGACGATCTTGCGAACGCGCTCGAGGGTGTCGGACATGAGTGTCTCTCTGCCTGTTTAAAATCGCCGTAGAGGCGGGGGTAGCTTGTAAATCGCCGTCTCACGGCAACGTCGGTGATGCAAGCTCAATGGCTCGAACCGCCTTCGTGTTCCTGCCCTTTAGCACAGCCGTTCGGGCAGGAAATAGTCTGTAAAACGTCGTGACGATGATCAGATCATCGCCATGCCGCCGTTCACGTGCAGCGTCTGGCCCGTGACATAGGCCGCTTCGTCCGACGACAGATAGACGGCGGCGGCCGCGATCTCGTCGCCCGTGCCCAGCCGACCGGCCGGAATCCGGCCCAGAATGGTCTCGCGCTGCTGGTCGTTCAGCACATCGGTCATCGGCGAGGCGATGAAGCCCGGCGCGATACAGTTGACCGTAATGCCGCGCGACCCGACTTCCTGCGCCAGCGACTTGGAGAAGCCGATCATCCCGGCCTTGGACGCGGAATAATTGGTCTGGCCCGGATTGCCGGTCACGCCGACCACCGAGGTCACGCCGATGATTCGTCCCGAACGGCGCTTCATCATCCCCTTCACAGCGGCGCGGGTCAGGCGGAAATAGCTCTCCAGATTGATCTGGATGACCGACTGGAAGTCCTCGTCCTTCATCCGCATCAGCAGGCCGTCCTTGGTGATGCCCGCATTGGCCACCAGAATGTCCAGCGGCGCGCCCGCCGCCGCCTCGGCCGCCGCGACCAGATTATCGACCGACTCGGGGTCCGACAGGTTCGCCGTCGCGAAATGCGTCCGCTCGCCCAGCTCCTTGGCCAGATCCGCCAGCACGGCCTCGCGCGTGCCCGACAGCACCACGGTCGCGCCCTGGGCGTGCAGCGCCCGCGCCACCGCCCCGCCGATCCCGCCCGTCGCGCCGGTCACCAGCGCGGTCTTGCCTGCAAGATTGAACATCATGTCCTCCGAAGCACCGCCCCATCAGGCCGATGTCTGTCCAACAATAGAAAACCGCCGCCAACGATCAAACCGATAGCGAAGGGTACGATATGTCCGGGCTTTACGCCCGCATGGCCGCTCACGAACAGGTCCAGCGCCACGCTGACCAGAACGCCTACGACCGCCGACCACCAGCCCACGCTCCTGCGATCCAGCACCAAAAGCGCCGTTGCACAGAGCGCCAGATAGGCCTGCGAAGCCCCAGACACATAGGCTTGCGGCTGCGCCAGCGCTGACGCCAACTGCCCGCAAGCGCCCCCGATCAAGCCCAAGGCCAATACCGAAGGCCAGTTCATCCGCCGCGTCAACGCCGCCCCGACCAGGCCGATGATGGCGGCGTTGAACAGCATATGTGGAAACTTGACGTGCAACCATTGCGACGCCATCAGCCTCCACCCGTGCTCCACCGTTAAAGTGCGACCTTCGAAGGCCCCATAGGCCGTCAGGTCAATGGAATGCTGACGCGCCCACAGCGGTTGCCCAAGATCGACCGCGACCGCGATCCAGACGAGGACGATGCTCGCCGCCCAGATCCAAAGGATCGCTGAGCCCCGTGTCACGGCTTTTAGACCAGAGCCTTCGCGAAGGCTTCCAACTCTTCCGGCGTGTTCAATGGCAGGCTCTCGGCGTCCGGCGCGATCCGCTTGGCCATGCCGGTCAGCACCTTGCCCGAGCCGATCTCGACGAAGCGGGTCGCCCCACCTTCGCTCGCCATCCACTCCATGCTCTCGCGCCAGCGCACCCGGCCTGTCACCTGCTCCACCAGCAGTCGACGGATCACCTCTGGATCGCGCTCCGGCCGCGCCAGAACATTGGCAACCACGGGAACCGCCGGAGCCAGGATGGTCGCCGAGGCCAGGGCCGCCGCCATCTCGTCGGCCGCCGGCTGCATCAGCGGGCAGTGGAAGGGCGCCGAGACGTTCAGCGGGATCGCCCGCGCGCCCAGTTCCTTGGCCTTTTCGATAGCCCGGTCCACAGCGGCCTTCTCGCCCGAAATGACGATGTTCCCGGCGTTGTTGTCATTGGCGACCACGCAGACGCCCAGTTCGGCGCCCGCCGCCGCCGCCGCCTCGGCCAGGGCCAGATCGGTCTTGGGGCCGATGAGCGAGGCCATCGCCCCCTGCCCCACCGGAACCGCGCGCTGCATGGCCTGGCCGCGCAGCTTCAGCAGCTGCGCCGTATCCGACAGCGAGATCGCCCCCGCCGCCGCCAGGGCCGAATATTCGCCCAGCGAGTGACCGGCCACATAGGCCGCCGTCGCGACATCGAAACCGAACTCGACCTTCAGCGCCCGGATCGCCGCCATGGACACCGCCATCAGGGCGGGCTGGGCGTTCTCGGTCAGGGTCAGCTGGTCCTCGGGGCCTTCGCGCATCAGCACCGACAGTTTCTGGCCCAGGGCCTCGTCCACCTCGGCGAAGACCTCGCGGGCGGAGGCGAAGACGTCGGCCAGTTGCGCGCCCATGCCGACGGCCTGGCTGCCCTGTCCCGGAAACAGAAGTGCGAGGGTCATCGACCGCTCCCTGAATCATTGATCAAGAGCGCGGACCCCTAAGGCCTGACTTCCCTCAGGGCAAGCGGCGGCGCATTCGGCGCCCTACTCCGCCCGTCGCGCCGAGACCTTGATCTGGACATCGATCATCTTCGAGACCCAGTCCCCGGACGCGTCGGTCTCCATCCCCAGGTTCAGCGCCGTCCGGTCCAGCTCCAGCCGCCCCTGCACCGTCGCGACGCCGCCGGTCTCGCGGAAGGCGAAGGGCAGGACGACACGCAGGCTCGTGGCCTTGATCTTCAGCGTGCCCCTCGCCTCATACCGATTCCCGCCCAGGGCGCGGAACCCTGTCGTCTCGAATCGGGCGGTCGGATACTGGCTCGGATCGAACCATTCAGCCCCCTGCAGCGAGCCCTCCTGGGTCGCATCGCCCGTGCGGGCCGAGGCCGTTTGAACCGTGATCACCGCCTTTGAGCCCGCCAGATCGGCCGGGTCAAACCGGACCTGACCGTCCCACCGTTCGAACCGCCCCTTGAAGGCTGCGCCAGACTGGGTTCCGCCGAACGCGATGCTGGAGGCGGCGCGATCAATGGTCCAGGCGCCGGCCTTCACGGGTTGGGGCGTCGTCTCCTCCACGACCGGTTCGGGCGCCGCGCTTTCCGGCGCAGCGGCGATCTCGGGCGCCGGCGTCGAGGCTGGAACGGACGCCTCCGTCCGAGCTGCCTCCAACTCAGCTCTTGCATAGGGCCGCGCCGCCACCGCCCCGGCCATGGCCACGACCGCGATCAGGGCCACGCCCACGCCGCGCTCGACCCAGGGCGAAGACGGCGGGGAAACCGTCGTCTCATGCCCCGCTTTCAGAAAAGGAACCATGTGCGCCAGCACCCCGTCGCGGTCGACGAACTGATGCTTCAGCGCCGCCCCGACGTGCAGGACAATCAGGACGACCGCGCCCCAGGCCATGGCCGCATGGGCCCCTATGGCCTGGAAGGCCAATGCCCGCCGCGCGCCCGCCGCCAGTTCGGCTACGCCCGGCAGATGCGGGATCGGAAACAGGCCGAACCAGCTGGTCGCCACCTCCAGCGCCCGGTCCTGCGCCACGGCCCATCCGGCCGAGACATACAGCCACCCCGTCAGCGGCAGGGCCAGCATCAGGGCGTAGAAGGCCACATGGGTCGCATTGGCGGCGAAGGCCTCCCATCGCTTCATCCCGCCCGGCAGGGCCGGCGGCCGACGCGTCAGTCGCCAGACGATCCGCACCACGGTCAGGGCCAGGATCAGGAAGCCGACCGACTTGTGGATCTGGAACACCCGATAGGCCAGGGCCTGGCTGCCCGGCTGTTCGATGGCGGCGGTCATCCACCACCCCATCGGGATCATCGACAGGATACAGACGGCGACGGCCCAGTGCAGGGCGATGGCGACGGTGGAATAGCGGTTGGGCGCGGTCATGAGCGCCAGATAGACCCAGCGCGCGCCAGTTAGCAACAGCTCCTGTATCTGTTGTTGCTACAGAACATTGTCCCAGTGCAAAGTCAACAATGTTCTTGCTATGTTCTCATTTCTAATCCACCCTCCTTCCCATGAAATCCGCCAAGGGAAGAGGCGCGCGTTCGAATGCGACAGGCCGTTACGAGCCCCAGCAGCATGAATCGTTCGACGACGGCTGGACGCCCGACGACGCCCAGGCCGCGCCGCTGCGCACCACGCTCACGCCCGAACACGCACGCACCATCATCGCCCGGAATGACAGTCCGGACATAGGCTTCGACCGCTCCATCAACCCGTACAAAGGTTGCGAACATGGCTGTATCTACTGCTACGCCCGTCCGTCCCATGCCTGGATGGGCCTATCCCCGGGCCTGGATTTCGAGAGCCGGATCTTCTTCAAGCCCGAGGGCGCACGTCTGCTGGAACAGGCCTTCCTCGCCCCCCGATACCGGTGCAAGCGCATCCACATAGGCGGCAATACCGACCCCTATCAGCCGGTCGAACGCGAGCTGAAATCGACCCGTTCGATCCTCGAGGTCATGCGGCGCTTCAACCACCCCTTCAGCATCATCACCAAGTCGGTGCTGATCGCGCGCGACGCCGATATTCTGGGCCCCATGGGTCAGGCCGGCCTGGCCTCGGCCTTCGTCTCCATCACCACCCTGGATCGGGGCCTGGCCCGCGCCATGGAGCCCCGCGCCTCGACCCCGGCCAAACGGCTGGAGGCCATCAGCCGGCTCGCCGACGCAGGCTGTCCCGTCGGCGTCGGCTTCGCCCCGGTCATTCCCGGCCTGAATGACCACGAACTGGAATCGGTGCTCGAGGCGGCGGCCAAGGCCGGGGCGACGCGGGCCATGTATGTCACCCTGCGCCTGCCGCTGGAGATCAAGGATCTGTTTCGCGAGTGGCTGGCCGACGCCCGCCCCGACCGCGCCGCCCGCGTCATGTCGCTGATCCGCCAGACGCGCGGGGGCAAGGACTACGACGCCGACTGGTCCCAGCGCATGAAGGGAACCGGCCCCGTCGCCGAACTGATCGGCGCCCGCTTCAAGGCCGCCGTCAAACGCTACGGCCTCGATACGCCGCTCCGACTGCTGGACGAAACCCAGTTCCGCGTTCCCGCCGACGCTCGGCCGCAGCTGGAGTTGTTCGGGTAGCCGCGAAGCGGAATCAGGCGTTCGTCAGCTGCGGACGTGGAGATAATACTGTTCAGCTTCGGTGCTGGCGCAGTCGCACCAGGTCGTAATGAGCCAATGGATCTGTAACAACTGCTCCAAGTCCACGTTGAATCCTGGATAGGCTTTACCATTCAGGTCATTCGGATAACGAAATCGGTCCGCCCGCATGTCTATTTCTTGCAAATTAACAACGGCTTGTCTGATTTCGCGCGTGTATTCGTCGTCGCCTTGCTCAAAACAGCCGGCTTCCTCCCGAGCCGCTAGAAGGCGATCAAAAAGGACGGTTAAGCCGTGTCCATTCGGCGGCTGCGCCTGCGTAGTCGCCTGTATTGCGGCCTTAATGGTGAGTTCTACGCTCTGCCTGCAAAGCATCATCAATGGCAGTTGGGCGAGCCCTGATGTTTGCCGAAATGCATGATCCCATAACGCTTCAAAGCTCTGCTGGTAGCTGTAAGCCAGCAGATCCCAATTCCCTGTCAGCATGCTGCTTGGTTGGTTCGTGATGGGCTTTCGAAGCTCAGGACGTTCCTCGATCAGCGAGTCAATCAACTCGATCCGCTTTTCTAACGACATCTGAAGGATCTCCCACCAAGACGCCTCAACCTTAGCATCAGCGGCGCATTTCGCCCTTACTCGTCATCGCGCGCAATTTTTTTAGAACTGTCTCTTTTATTCAATGCGTTGACATCAACAAGTGACGCTCGATGCATCACCCTTTCGGGCCGTGTTAGGATCGACTTTTGGTCTTTGACATTCCGAACACGTCGCACGGTCGCCCTCAGCGCTGCCTCACGGCCGAGATTAGACTCAAATAGACTCAAATTTTTTCAAGTGGATTGAGTCTATTTCAGTCGGCGTCCGCCGCCGACGGATCGACGGCCCGCGTCACCAGATCGCGCCAGGTCGGGTCGGTGTCGTCGACCAGATCGACGTCCTCCATCAGGGCCACGGCCCCCTCCCCATCCGGCAGGATCAGGCCCAGGATCTCCATCTCCTCGCCGTCCGGCCCCAGATGGCTCTCGGCCTGGACCGCGACCGCCGCCTGTTCGCCGTCCTCCTCCCACCAGATCACCGGCTGGGGCAGGTCCATGGCGATCGGGCGCGGATCGTCGGTCTCGCCCAGGGCGAAGACGGCCCGGCGCGCCTGGACGTCGTCCAGCGTCGCCACCGCCCCGACGAAGGGCGTCAACCGGCTCCAATCGTCGGCATCGAACCCGCCACCGTCTTCTTCAAGCTCATCATCCATGACGCCTACCGCTTGAAAATACTGACGAGTTCGACATGGGCCGACCACAGGAACTGGTCCACCGGCGTGACCCGCTCCAGCCGGAACCCGGCGTCGATCAGAACCCGCGCATCTCGCGCAAAGGTCTGGGGGTTGCACGACACCCCGACCACCACCCCGGCCTTGGTCCCGGCGATCTGGGCCGTCTGGTCGATAGCCCCTGCACGCGGCGGGTCGAACACGATGGCGTCGCAGCCCTTCAGGTCATAGGGGGTCAGCGGCCGCCGGAACAGGTCGCGCGCCTCGGCCGTAATCGCCTTAATCCCCTTGGCCGAGCCCACGCCCGCCTTCAGGGCCTCGATCCCCGCCTTGGACGCGTCGGCCGCAATCACCGGCGCCACCGTCGCCAGCGGGAAGGTGAAAGTCCCGGCGCCGCAGAACAGGTCGGCGATCTTCTTGGCGCCCTTCACCGCCGCCACGACCCGCTCGACCATGGCCGCCTCGGCCTGGGGCACGGCTTGCAGGAAGCCCCCCGCAGGCAGGGGCACGGTGGCGGGGCCGAAGCTGATCTTCGGCTGGCGCGCCATCACCAGGGTGTCGCCGGCCAGGCTCAGCCGCGCCAGATCCGCCCGGTGCGCCGCCGCTATGGCCCGCATCTGGGCGTCGGCCGACAGCCCGCCGCCCGAGCGCCGCTCGACCCCCGTCACATCCACGTCCAGCCCCGACAGGGTCCAGGTCACGTGCAGGGTCGGCGCCGACTTGGGATGCTCCAGAAAGGCCGCCGCCACCTCGGTCAGGGCCGGGATGGCGCGGATGATCCGCGGATCGGCCACCGGGCACTCCCGCACCTCGACCAGCCGCCACGACCGCCGCGCCTTGAAGCCCAGCACCACCCGACCGTCCTGGGTCCGCCGCGCGTGCAGGGCTGCGCGCCGCCGCGTCCCGGCCGGACTGGCCACCGTCGCCTCGATCTCGGTCTCGATCCCCTCGCGCGCCAGGGCCCGCCGCACCTGCTCGCGCTTCCATTCCAGATACGGCTTGTCCGCCCAGTGTTGCAGCGAGCACCCGCCGCAGTCGCCATACTGGGGCGACACCGGCGCGATCCGGTCCGCGCTGGGGGTCACGATCTCGACCCGCTCCAGCCGTCCATCGACGACCTCGCCCCGCACCGTCTCCCCCGGCAGGGTCAGACCGGCGAAGACCGGCCCCTGCGGCGTCTCGGCGACGCCGTCGCCCTGTCCGCCGACGCGGCTGATCGTAAAGGTCTGCATCGCCGGGCTTCTAGCCCCGCCGCCGCCGCCCGCCAAGCCACGGCTTCAAGTCGCGCAAGGCGGGACAGGCTCTTGAGCAATGGACGAACCACGGCCTCAAGTAGCGCGAAGCGCGATAGGCCCCTTCGAACATGAACGAAGATGAACGAGGCGCTCAAAAGCCGTTCAGCTTCGCCCCGCTAGACAGGATGCAACAGACAGCCGGTCCACCCGTTCAGCCCTCGTCACTGAACGTCCGACCACAAGGGGTTGAAGATGCGTCTCTCCACCAAGTCCCTCGCCGCCGTCGCGGCCCTGACCCTCGGCGCCGTCGCCGCGCCCATGGCCGCCTCGGCCCAGAGCTATGGCTACAGCCAGAACTACGGCACCGGCGCCTACGCCCCCTCCTATGACTACAACCGTTATCCGCAGCAGTCCTACGACCCCTGCGCCCGCGAACGTCAGGGCCGCACCGGCGCTGGAGCCGTGATCGGCGGCGGAGCCGGCGCCGTCATCGGCTCGCAACTGGCCGCCCGCGGTCGCCGCACCGAAGGCAGCATCCTGGGCGGCGTCGTCGGCGCGGTGATCGGCTCGCAAGTCGGCCGCTCCAGCTCCGACGCCTGCCGCAGCTATCAGAGCAGCTACGGCTCCAGCAGCTATTACAGCCAGGGCTACGGGCAACAGGGCTACAGCCAGCCCAGCTACGGCTACTATGACGACCGTTACACCGGCGATCAGGGCCGTCGCTACGACGACCGCCGTGACGACTACGCCTACAACGGCGACGACTATTACGACGACCGCTCCCGCTCGGTCTCGCCCTATCAGAATTCAGACGGATGCCGCCTGGCCGAAAGCCAGATCCGTCTGCCCGATGGTCGCACGGACACCCGCTACGTCCGCACCTGCCCCGACCAGTACGGCCGCTATCGCGTCGTCGATTAATTTTCAGCCCCCCTGTCGATCGACGACGTGACGGGAGCCGCCGGAGGACTTGTCCTCCGGCGGTTTCTTATTTGTGAGAGGGCTATCGGCCTTCGGCCTACTTGAGCCATTTTGAGGGAGCTACCGCGCTTCGCGCTACTTGAGCCCGTTTTTACGGGGCTACCGGCGAACGGACCGTCTCCTCCCCACCTGTGGGGAGGGGGACCGCGCGAAGCGTGGTGGAGGGGCTCTTAGCCTCAGCTGCGCTTCGCCCACAGCAGGAACTCGAGATTCCCGTCGCCGCCGGTGATGGGGCTCTCGGTCGTCGCCTGCACGGCCCAGCCCATCGCCTCCAGCCAGTCCCGCACACGTTCGACCGCGGCGGCGTGGGCGGCGGGATCCTTGATCACCCCCTTCTTGCCGGCGCCTGGCCCATCGGCCTCGAACTGGGGCTTGATCAGGGTGATTAGGTCCGCCCCCGCCGCCGCCAGATCCAGCGCAGCGGGCAGCACCTTGATCAGGCTGATGAAGCTGGCGTCGCACACGACCAGCGACGGCGCCTCCGGGATCAGCTCCGGCGTCAGATCGCGGGCGTCCGTGCGCTCCATATTGACCACCCGCGGATCGGCCGCGACCCGGTCGTGCATCTGGCCGAAGCCGACATCGACCGCGAACACCTTGGCCGCGCCGCGATCCAGACAGACCTCGGTGAAGCCGCCGGTGGACGTCCCGACGTCCAGCACCACCCGTCCCTCGACCGCCACGGGCCATACGGTCAGGGCATGGTCCAGCTTCAACGCCCCCCGCCCGACCCAGCGGTGGGCCGGCTGCGCGTCCAGAACAACGTCATCCGCAAACTGTTCGGACGGCTTTCGCACAACTGCGCCATTGGCGAGGACCAGCCCTGCGTCGATCGCCGCGCACGCTTGCGACCGACTGTCGAACAGGCCCCGTGCGACGAGAAGTTGGTCTATGCGCGACTTCAACCTCCCTTCTCCCCTTGCGGGAGAAGGTGGCGGCCGAAGGCCGACGGATGAGGGGTCGCACCACCCCATCCACTCCGTCTGAAACCGCGAACCGGCCAAGCCTGGCGCAACCCCTCATCCGACCCGCTGCGCGGGCCACCTTCTCCCGCAAGGGGAGAAGGAGCCGTCACAGGGTTTCCAGTCGCTTGAGCGCCGCCTGCAACTTGACCTTCCCCGCCTCGGCCTCGGCCAGTTTGGCCCGCTGTTCGTCCACGACTTCCGGCGCGGCGCGCGACACGAAGTTGGGATTGCCCAGCTTCTTGTTCACATGGCCGATATCGCTCTCGAACACGGCGATCTCCTTCTCCAGCCGCGCCCGTTCGGCGGTCAGGTCGATGATCCCGGCCAGCGACAGGGCGACCGTCGATCCGCCCGAGACGAAGGTCACGGCCCCCGTCGGCGCGGCGTCCGCCGATCCGACCTCGGACACCCGGCCCAGGGTCAGGATCAGGTCGCGATGGCGCGCGATCCGCTCTGCCGTCACGGCGTCCGGTGCGACGAAGGCCAGAGGCGGCTTGGCCGCCGGCGGCACGTTCATCTCGGCCCGCAGGCCCCGGATTTCGCCGACCAGATCGACCAGCCAGCCGATCTCGGCCTCGGCCGAGGCGTCGATGAAGGCATCGGGCAGCACCGGCCATTCGGCGCCAATCAGCAGGCTCTCGCGCGCCGGCCCTTCCTTACCCAGTTCGGCCCACAGCTCCTCGGTGATGAAGGGCATGACCGGGTGCAGCAGCTTCAGCGTCTGATCCAGCGTCCAGGCGGTCATGGCCCGCGTCTCGGCCTTGGCGGATTCGTCCGCGCCGTTGAAGACTGGCTTGGCCAGCTCCAAATACCAGTCGCAGAAGACGTTCCAGACGAACCGGTACAGCGCGCCCGCCGCATCATCGAACCGCCCGCCCTCGATGGCCTCTGACACGGCGCGCTCGGCCTTGGTCAGTTCGCCCCGGATCCAGCGGTTGATCGTCTGTTCGACCGTCGCCGGATCGAAGCCCTCGACGCGCCGCGCCTCGTTCATCTGGCTGAAGCGGGCGGCGTTCCACAGCTTGGTGCCGAAGTTGCGGTATCCCTCGATCCGCTGCTTCGACAGTTTGATGTCGCGCGTGCCCGACAGGATGGCCATGGTGAAGCGCAGCGGATCGGCGCCCAGTTCGTCGATGATGCCCAGGGGGTCGATGACGTTCCCCTTGGACTTGCTCATCTTCTGGCCCTTCTCGTCGCGGACCAGGCCGTTGATGATGACTCGTTTGAACGGGACCTCGCCCATGAAGTGCTGGCCCATCATCATCATCCGGGCGACCCAGAAGAAGATGATGTCCGCCGCCGTGACCAGGTCGCTGGTCGGATAGAACCGCTCCAGATCCTCGGTCTTCTCGGGCCAACCCATGGTCGAGAACGGCCACAGGGCCGAGCTGAACCAGGTGTCCAGAACGTCCTCGTCCTGGGTCAGGGCGACCTCGGAATCATAGTCCGCCATCGCCAGTTCGCGGGCGTCCTCTTCCGTCTCGGCGACATAGATTTCACCTTCCGGACCGTACCAGGCCGGGATGCGGTGCCCCCACCACAGCTGGCGCGAGATGCACCAGGGTTCGATGTTCCTCAGCCATTCGAAATAGATCTTCTCGTACGACTTCGGCTCGAACACCGTCTCGCCCTGCTCCACCGCCTTCAGCGCGGGCTGGGCCAGGACCTTGGCGTCGACGTACCACTGGTCCGTCAGCCACGGCTCGATGACGACGCCGGAACGGTCGCCGTGCGGGACGACATGCTTGGTCTTCTCGATCTCGCGCAGCCAGCCCTCTTCTTCGGCGCGGGCGACGATGGCCTTGCGCGCAGCGAAGCGGTCGATGCCGACGTATTCCGACGGCACGTCCGGCGTATCGACATCTGTGATCCGGCCGAAGGCGTCGAGGATGTTCAGCGACGGCAGGCTCGCCCGCTTGCCCACGCCGAAGTCGTTGAAATCATGCGCCGGCGTGATCTTCACCGCGCCCGAACCCTTGGTCGGATCGGCATAGTCGTCGGCGACGATCGGGATGCGACGCCCCACGATGGGCAGGGTCACGAACGTGCCGACCAGCCCCTTGTACCGCTCATCCTCCGGATGCACCGCCACGCCGGTGTCGCCCAGCATGGTCTCGGGCCGGGTCGTGGCGACGACGATGAAGTCGCGCGTCTCCCATTCCGTCGCCTTGCCGTCCTCGTCGAAGGCGACAGGGTGTTCGTAGGTCACGCCGTCCGCCAGCGGATAGGCGAAATGCCAATAGGCGCCGTCCACCTCGCGCTGCTCGACCTCCAGATCCGAGATGGCAGTCTGGAAATGCGGATCCCAGTTCACCAGCCGCTTGTCGCGATAGATCAGGCCTTCCTTGTGCAGTTGCACGAAGACCTTGCGCACGGCGGCGTTCAGCCCCTCATCCAGGGTGAAGCGTTCGCGCGACCAGTCGCACGACGCCCCCAGGCGGCGCAGCTGGCGCACGATGGTCCCGCCGCTCTCGGCCTTCCATTCCCAGACCTTTTCGATGAAGGCGTCGCGGCCCATGTCGCGCCGCCCGACGTTCCCGGCGGCGGCCAGTTGGCGCTCGACCACCATCTGGGTGGCGATGCCCGCGTGGTCCGTGCCCGGCAGCCACAGCACCGCCTTGCCCTTCATCCGGTGATAGCGGGCCAGGATGTCCTGCAGCGTATTGTTCAGCGCATGGCCGATGTGCAGGCTGCCCGTCACGTTCGGCGGCGGAATGACGATCGAATAGGCGCCTTCAGCCCCTTCCGTGCGGGGCGCGAACAGGCCGCTCTCTTCCCACTGGGCGTACAGGCGGGGTTCGGCGGCCTGGGGTTCGAAGGTCTTCTCGAGCATGGGTCTTCTTTGATCGTTGTCGTGTGGCCGGGGGATGGCCTGGAATGACAAAGGGCGGCCCCCGCAGGAGCCGCCCCTCGATAGTCTGCGGTGAAGCGAAGGGCTAGGCGCTGCGCGCGATGCGTTCGACTTCCTTTTGTACCGCAGCCTGGACGATGCCGGGCAGATTATTGTCCAGCCAGTCCTTCAGCAGCGGACGCAGCATCTCGGCGACCATGGCCTCGACCGTGTTGCCGCTGACGAACGGCATGTCGCCCGACGCCGCCGGAGCCGCCTCCGGCTTCTTGAACGACGCGGCCAGACCGGCGAAGGCCGAGGCGGCGCTGGCGGCCGCGCTTTCGCCGACAAGCGAATCATAGGCCGGCTCGGAGGTCGAAGCGGGCGTCTCAGCCGGCGCTTCCGGTTCTGGCGCGGCCTCCATGATGTCGAGATCGCCGATGGTCTCGGAAGCCGGAGCCTCATAGAGCTCGGTCAGTTCCAGCACGTCCTCGTCGCCGGCTTCAGGCGCGGCTTCAGGCGCGGGCGCCGAGGCGAGAATATCGTCTGCGGGAGCAGGCTCGGATTCCGGCTCAGGCGCCGGCAGGGGCGCTTCGGGTTCAGGTTCAGGCTCAGGCGCCGGTTCCGGCGCCGCTGCGGCCGGCGGGGTCTCCGCTGGCGCATCGTCTTCGGAGATGATCCGGCGAATCGACGCCAGGATCTCCTCCATCGTGGGTTCCTGGGCGGACTGATCGGTCATGACTTAACCCTGGGGAGGCCTGGAATGAAACTGGGGCGTGGAGATTGCGCTCCCCAACGCCGTGCACGGGTCGGGGATCAGAAAACCATGCTTCTCGACCCCACGAGTAGTGTCGTCGCACCAACGCCCGCCAGAATCAACGGGCGTTTTGAACGTCTTTCCCTGGCCCCTCCGTCAACTGCGAGGCGCGGTGCGAATGACCTCGCCTTTCAGTTGAGCATCGATCGGCGCGTCAGCGGCGTCGTCAGCATCGACGACGGGCGGTGAAGCCACACGGTCCAGGGCCTCGATCACCCCGTCCCAGGGCAAGCCGCCCCGATTGCGGACGCGATCATAATTGGCCTTGGCGTCATAGACATCGAGGTTGGGGTTCAGGGTTTCACCCTCCAGCTGCCCCATGGCGGCCAACAGAGACGCGCGAGCCACATATTCCGCCGCGCGGGCGTTCGCCAGCGCCGTCTGCGACGCCCGCAGCGTCACTTCCTGGTTCAGCACGTCCAGGGTGGTGCGCAGGCCGACCTGCGCCTCCTGCCGCACGCCCTCTGCGGCGACCGAGGCGGCCCGCACAGCCTCTTCGCCGGCAGCGACATTCGAACGGGTCGACAGGACCTGGGCATAGGCCGAACTGACGTTCTGCAGCACCGTCCGGCGTTCGCCCTCGACCGCAATCTGGGCCGCATTGGCCTGTTCGAGCGCCTGGGCGACCCGTGACCGGTTCAGACCGCCGGTGAACAGGGGCACCGACAGGGTGGCGCCGGCGGTGAAGCTGCGCCGGTCGGCCAGCTCGTCCAGATTGCCGAGATCGGTCGCCGTGCCGCCATAGGAGGCGGTGGCGCGCACCGACGGCAGATACTCGGCCCGTGCCGACGCGACGGCGGCTTCCGCCGCCTGCAACGAATAGCCGGCCGACAGCACGCCCGGGTTCCGCGCCAGGGCGGTCTCCATGGCGGCGTCGAAATCGGTCGGAACGGTCGGCAGGACCGGGGCGGTCTCCAGATCGCTGGGCGACTGTCCCACCACGGCGGCGTAGCTGGCGCGGGTGGTCGACAGCTGGGCCTGGGCGTTGGCCAGGTCAGCTTCGGACTGGGCCAGCGAGGCTTCGGCCTGGGCCACGTCGGTGCGGGTGATCTCCCCGACCTCGAATCGGGCGCTGGTCTCATCCAGCTGGCGTTGCAGCACCGCCAGGTTTTCCTGACGGATGCGCAGGATTTCCATGTCGCGAGTGACGTTCACATAGGCCTGGATCACCGACAGCATGACCGACTGTTCGATTTCGCGCAGATTCTCGCGCCCCGCCATCACGCTCGCCCGGGCCTGATCGATCGCCAGGGAGGTGCGGCCGGCGGTCCAGATGTTCTGGGACAGACTTAGGCCGACGGTGGCGCCGTCGCTCTCGGACGAAGAACTGGACACCTGGGTGTCCGCCACGCCGTCGCCGTTGGTGTCCACGAACTGGGTCAGGGTCGGGAAGTCGCTGCGCGTATAGTCAACGCCCGCCGAGGCGCTCAGCGTCGGGCGCAGGCCCGAGCGGGCCTGGACCACGGTTTCGTCCAGCGCGCGCTGATTCGCCCGCTGGGCCAGCAGGCTGGGGTTGGTCTGATAGGCCAGGGCGATCGCTTCCTGCAGGGTCTCGGCCCAGGCGGGCGCCCCCAGACCCGTCACAAGAGCCACCACAGCGGCCGAAGCCAGCACACGCGAGCGTTTCAACATTGTCCGTCCTTGCCTGACGCCCCGAGAGCGCCCGAATGTCATCAAGCGTAACTGCGGCCTCAGTCGACCTGACGCCAGTTAAGTTTTTTTCACGCTTTCCGCGAGCGCCACGGACTACGTCAGAATGCGAATGTAGGCGCCGGCGTCAGTTCCGCGAGAAGGGCCGGCGACGAATCGAACAGTTCCCGACGCGACAGGCCCTCGCGACCCTTCACATACAGGGCGGCCTTGCCGATGGCGCCGCGCCGTTCGACCAGGACCATGCGCCCGCCGACCCGCAAAGCCTTGCCCCAGGTCTCGGGCAGAGCCGCCACGCCGCCTTCGCAGACGATCAGGTCCCATCCCTCGCCCGCCGGCGCCGCCAGCGGGGCGACCTCCGTCGTGACGCCCTCCTCCGCCAGGGCCTCGCCCACGACGTCGAATACGGCCTGATCCGCTTCCTGGGCCGTGACCGTCAGCCCCATCCGGGCCAGGACCGCGGCGGCGTAGGGGGCGGCGATGGCCAGGACCTTCTCGCCTTCCCGCGCGTCGGCCGCCTGCAACAGCTTGGACAGGTCGCGCGCCGGCATCAGCTTGCGGTCGCCGGCGATCTCGACCGCCGCGTCCGAATAGGCGGCGAAGACCCGCTCAGGGGCGCAGTAACGCTCCCGAGGCACGTCCATCATGGCCATGTGGATTTCATGACTGGTGACGTCGTTCACGCGGACCTGCGAGTCGACCATGGCCTTGCGCTCGGCGGTGAAATCCATCTTTGGGCAGCCTTCAATCGATAGTCAGGGGAGGAAATCTCGCGCGCTTATAGTTCCGTGCGTTGCAGCGGACAATCCGATCTGATAGCGAACGCCCCTCGCGATGACCGCCCCCGAGAAATCGGGACGAAAAGCGGCCTGATGGCGGAGTGGTGACGCAGAGGACTGCAAATCCTTGCACCCGGGTTCGATTCCCGGTCAGGCCTCCATCGCGGCGACCGAAGAAAGGGCGCGGATCTCAGGATCCGCGCCCTTTTCGTTTCCCGTTCGCCGCGTCAGACCGGCGCGGTCATCCAGCCGATCACCCCTGCCGCGCCCAACCCAGCGGCCGCGACCGCCACGAACAAGGCGGCTCGAACGTTTCGACTAAGAAAATAAAGGATATTCATCGCCCGTCCCCAAACCAGCGGGCCAATGAACTCCACAGTTTCAGCTTCGGCGCAAGGTGTACAAATCCTTAACGCCCTAACATCCTGGTGAGCGCGTCGCTCCCCCGCCGCCGACCTGATGCAGGGCCAGGGCGCTGGCCACGGCGACATTGAGCGAATCGAAACCGCCCGCCATCGGCACGCCTACGGCGCGGCAACGATTGATCACCGCCTGCGAAAGACCTGGGCCCTCAGACCCCACCATGACCGCGACAGGTCCCTGGCGACGATAGTCGATCAGCCTCTCCGTCGCACCGGGGGTCAGGGCCAGCACTTCGATCCCGGCGGCTTGCACCGCCGCCACCAGGGCCTCCGCCGTCTCGGCGACCGCGAACGGCGTCCGCAGCACGGCGCCGACCGAGACACGGATCGACTTGCGATAGAAGGGATCGCAACAGGCGCCGTCCAGCAGCACCGCCCGCGCTCCGAAAGCTGCGGCGTTCCGGAACAGCCCGCCCATATTGTCGTGATTTCCGATGCCGCTCGCGATCAGAAAGACATCGTCGTCCGCGACCGTCTCAAGCACGGACTCGACCGACGGCGACACCGGCTTCTCTCCCAGGGCCAGGATGCCGCGATGCAGGGGAAAGCCGGCGACCCGGTCCAGGACCGCCTGGCCGACGACATAGACCGGCGTCGCCTCCGGCAGGGCCGCGACGACGTCCGACAGGGCCTCCGCCCGCTTCTCCGCCAGCAGCAGGGCCCGCGGCCGGCACAGGGAGGCGGGCGACGCCAGCACGCGCAGCACGACCTCCCCCTCCGCCACGAACAGGCCGTCGCGACCGGTCAGGTCCCGCTCGCGGATATCGCGGAAGCCGGCGATCCGCGGGTCGTCTGGGTCAATGATTGAGATCGTGCGCATTCGTCATTTTTCCCATTGCACGAATCCGAGACCCGCTGCTATAGGCCCGCCTCCCGAGCAGTTCCGCGGTAGCTCAGTGGTAGAGCAGCCGACTGTTAATCGGCTGGTCGTAGGTTCGAATCCTACCCGCGGAGCCACTCGGGCCTTAGGTGCGTCGTCTATTGCCCCCTCTGGGGCGCACGAACCTTTCACTGAACTTTTGACCTGCAGATCCGTCCCGTGCCGAGCGGGTCATGGCGGGGCGACGGCCCAATGCGCCGGATCACGCCTTTTGGTTCCAGAACATCCGGCGACCGCCGCCGTGTGATTGAAGCGTCTCAAGCCCCGGACGGGCTGAGGGAGCGGGTCAGACGATAATCTGCAAACGGTGCTCGCTCGTCCGCACGAAGCCTTTGGGGCAACTGTCTTCCAGCCGCCCGATGTCCAAGGCGCTTGGTTCCACGATCAGCACACAGATCCGGCCCGCCTTGTCGGCGACCGTCTTGATATTGCCTCGCCCTCCCAGCGCCGTCTCCATCTTCGAGGTCAGGGTCGCCGCCCCCGGCTTGGGTTGACCGGAACTCAAGGCGTCTTGTCGTTCGGCGACATGGTCTCGCATCTCCTGCGCCACCGCGTCCGCCATCGGTCCGATCACCACCTGTAGCGCGTCGGGAGACGGGGCGATCAGCCCACGTGCCCCGAGCCGCTTCAGAGCCGCATCGTCCACCTGTTCACGGGAAACGATCTGCAGACGCAAACGGGTCGTGCACGCCGCCACCGCACGCAGATTGCCCGCGCCGCCCAGCGCCGCCACAAAGGCCTCCCCCCGACCGCCCGAGGACGGACCGAAGACCGTCTGTTCACCGATATCCTCGTCTTCCCGCCCCGGCGTCTTCAGGTTGAAGACCTGGATGAACAGGCGAAAGAGGCCGTAGTAGAGACCAAAATAGGCGAGACCCACCGGGACCAGCAGCCAGGGCCGCGTCGACTTGCCGAAGTTCAGCACATAGTCGAACAGGCCGGCCGAGAAGGTGAAGCCCAGATGGACCCCCAGCAGGTCCATCACCACCATGGCCACGCCCGTCAGCACCGCATGGATGGCGTAGAGCACCGGCGCCAGGAACATGAAGGTGAACTCGATCGGCTCGGTCACTCCGGTCAGGAAGGCCGTCAGCGCCAGAGAGGCCAGCATGCCGCCGACCGCCTTGCGCCGTTCGGGCCGGGCGGCGTGGTACATGGCCAGACAGGCGGCGGGCAGGCCGAACATCATCACCGGGAAGAAGCCGCTCATGAAGGCGCCCGCCGTAGGGTCGCCGGCGAAGAAGCGGTTCAGGTCGCCCGTGGCCCCCTGATAGTCGCCGACGATGAACCAGGCGACATTGTTCAGGATGTGATGCAGGCCGGTGATGATGAGCAGGCGGTTCAGCAGTCCATAGGCGAACAGGCCCACCTCGCCGGAACCGACCACGGCGCGGCTGAAGGCGTCGATGGCTTGGTCGATGGCGGTGAAGGACAGGCCGATGACCGCCGCCAGGCCGAGAGCCGCCAGACCCGAGGCGATCGGCACGAACCGGCGCCCGCCGAAGAAGGCCAGGTATTCCGGCAGTTTCAGCGTGGAGAAGCGATTGTAGAAGTCGCCGGCGATCAGGCCGGACAGGATGCCGATCGGCACGCCCAGCCGCGCCATCGCCTGGTCCTTGAACGCCGCGCCGGCCGCCGACGCCGCGTCGCCGCTCAGGCCCGCCAACACCTCCGGGGGAACGGCCAGCAACACCTTGGAGGCCTCGGTGGCGATCAGATAGCCGACGACGCCGGCCAGGCCGGCCGCGCCGTTGTTGTCGCGGGCCAGGCCGACCGCTACGCCTACCGCGAACAGCAGGCCCAGGTTCGAGAAGACCGCCTGACCGGCCGCCGAGATGAAGGCGATGTCCAGAAGATCCGGCTGTCCCAGGCGCAGCAACAGGCCGGCGATCGGCAGGACGGCGATGGGCAGCATCAGGGCGCGGCCCAGCGGCTGGAGGCTGGAAAGACCGATCTTCATGCCGGAGCTCCGACGCGGGGGTGATGAAGTCCAGCCAGCCGTTCGCCGGCCAGGGCTCGCACGGCCTCGGCGCTGTCCAGCCCCAGAGCCTCGGCGGCAAGCCGGCTGCAGTCGGCCAGGGTCAGGCCGCGCGCCACGGCCTTGACCTCGGCGACCATTGACGGCGTCGCCGACAGTTCGCGAACCCCCAGGCCGATCAGTATGGGGATCGCCGCCAGGTCGGACGCCAGCCCGCCGCAGACCCCGATCCACTTCAGCGCCGCCGCGCCGCCCGCCGCCTGGGCGATCAGGCGCAGGACCGCCGGGTGCAGACTGTCCAGCTGCGCCGCCAGACTGGCGTTCTGGCGGTCCATGGCCAGGGCGTATTGCGTCAGGTCGTTGGTGCCGATCGAGATGAAGTCGATGACCGGGGCCAGCCGGTCCGTGGTCATGGCGGCGGCCGGGGTCTCGATCATGACCCCAAGCAGCGGCGCGCGCCCGCCGGTGTCGGCGACGGCGACGTCGAGGATGGCGCGCACCTGGCGCACCTCGGCGACCGAGGCGATCATCGGCAGCATGACCGCGACCGTCCCCTTGGACCGCACGCGGCAGATCGCGCGCAACTGGGCCAGCAGGATATCCGGCCGATACAGGCCCGACCGCACGCCGCGCAGCCCCAGGGCCGGATTGTCCTCCGGCGGCGTCGGCAGATAGGGCAAGGGCTTGTCGCCGCCGGCGTCCAGGGTGCGGATGATCAGCGGCCGCCCGTCCAGAGCGTCGGCTATGGCCTGGTAGCGGACCAGTTGCTCGTCCTCGGTCGGCGCCGTCTCGCGCTCCAGGAACAGGAATTCGGTGCGCAGCAGGCCGCAGCCCTCGGCGCCGCCCGCGACGGCCGGCAAGGCTTCGGCGACGTCGCCGAGATTGGCGAAAACCTCGATCCGGACCCCGTCGGCCGTGTGACAGGCGTCCAGCGCCAGGGCGCGGGCGTCGGCGCGGCGACGGTCGCGCGCCGCTGCGGCGCTCTGGGCGCCGGCCTGGCGGGCGGCGGAGGGATTGGCGATCATCCGTCCGCCGTCGGCGTCCAGCACCACGAGGACCCCGTCCTCGACCTGGCCCAGGCCTGAGCCGACGGCGACCAGGGCCGGCACGCCCATGGCCGCCGCCAATATGGCGACGTGCGAGGTCGGCCCCCCGCGCGCCGTGCACAGGCCGGCCACCTTGACCGAGTCCAGCGCCATAAGCTGTGACGGCAACAGATCGTCGGCGACGATGACGGAGCCGGGGCTGATGGGAAGGCCCGCCGGCGGCGCCTCGCCCGACAGTTCGACCAGCACCTGCCGTTCCAGATCCAGCAGATCGTCGGCCCGTTCGGCCATGCGCGGGTCCCCCATGGCCTGGAACAGTTCGGCCGCCGCGCGGGTCGCCTTGCGCCAGGCGAAACCGGCGCCGGCGCCCGCGCCCATGGCCTGTTCGGCCGCATCGATCAGGCCGGGATCCTCGAGAAAGGCCAGGTGCGCGGCCAGGATGGCGCGACGATGCGCCCCTCCCTCCGCCGCCGACCGCTCGAGCCGTGCACGCACCGCCGCCAGGGCGGCGCCCAGGGCCGCCGTCTCGATCGACACGCCCTGCCCGATCTCGGGCGTAGCGATGTCGGCCTGTTTCAGGCGAACCGCGCGACCGATGACCAGCCCCGGCGCGGCCGTGACCCCGGTCAGGCTCAATTCGCCGTCCCCGCCGGCGACAGGGCTCTCGGAGGGAACCGCCGAAGGGGACGTCCTGACGACGCCCGGTTCGACCGGCGCCTCTTCGAGACCGTCGAGGATCAGGGCCTTCATCGCCTCGATCGCCGCCCCGGCCTGGGGACCCGACGCCTCCAGCCGCAGCTCGTCGCCGTCCCGCACGCCCAGCCCCATCATGGCCACCAGACTGGTTGCATCCGCTCGCCGATCGCCGAGCGACAGCATGATCCGCGCCTCGAAAGCCCTGGCGCAGGCGGCGATGCGCGCGGCAGGTCGCGCATGAAGCCCTTGCGGCAGCGGCGCCCGAACGAGGGTCGACACGGTCGCGCCCTTGCTCGCCGTCGTCGCGCCGCCCTCAGCGCCGTCCTGGGCGACCACGCGCAGGATCGGTTCGCCCGCCCGCACCCGTCGCCCTGGCGAAAGCACGGTCGTGCTTGCGCCGCCGACGACGATCACCGGCGACATCAAGCTCTTCGCCCCCTCTGCGATCAGGTCGAGGTCGAGCGTGATCAACGGCTCGCCCGCCTTGACCGCAGCGCCCTCGGCGACATGGACGGTGAAGCCGGCGCCGTTCAGCGCGACCGTCTCCAGCCCGACATGGATCAGCACCTCGACGCCTTCGGGCGAGCGCACCGTGACCGCGTGACGGCTGGCCGGAAGACCGACCACTGTGCCGTCGAACGGCGCCCGCACCACTGTATCGGTCGGATCGACGGCGGCCCCCTCGCCCACCATGCCGTCGGCGAAGGCCGCGTCGGGGACGTCGGCCAGCGGCGCCAGCCAGCCGGCCAGCGGGGACAGGACCAGGACTTCGCTCACCGCGCCGCTCCGATCCGGACCCAGTCGACGCCCCACATCGGATCGATCCCCGGTTGGGCGAACTTCAGGCAGACGTCATGACGCCCGTCCATCGCCGGCAGATCGCCGGCCAGCACCGTCACCCCGTCGTCGGAGGCGGCGGCTTTCAAAGGCAGGCGCAACGTCCGCTCCCCGTCGCAGCCGTCCACCCGAACCTCCAGCTCGCCTTCGGGCGAGCGTGGCGTCGCCAGCCGGATCCTGTCGCGATCAGCGCCGATCTGGAAGTTGAACGGAACCTGGCCCACGGCGACCTCGATCCGCCTGCCGCCGGTCAGGTCGGCCGCCTGATAGATCCAGCACGGGTTCATGATGTCCATCATGAAGGCCGGCCGCTCGCCCTGAAGCGGGGCGTCGTCGATCAGCGACAGGACCAGTCCTTCGGAACACAGCTTCATCTGATGATCGTACCGGCGCTCGCCATCGACGGGCGTCGGCGCGGGCGCGTCCAGCCCGCTGGTCGCATAGTCGATCCCCAGGGCCCGATAGCGCGCCAGCTGCGGCTGAAGCCGCCGACGGAAATCATCCCAGTTCAGGCGATCATGGTTCGTCCACGCCACCTCGGCCAGGGCGGAGACGCGAGGAAAGGCCATGTATTCGACCCGGTCCTCCGTGCGCATATGTTCGGTGAAGAGGTTGGCCTGAACGCCCAGCACCCGCCGCGCCTGTTCCGGCGTCATCGCATCGGGCGTCGGATCAAAGCGATAAACGTCTTCCAGCGAGGAGACGACGCCGCGGCCCGGGGCGCCGTCGGTCGGGCTCTGCCGATAGTCGAAATAGAGGGTCGGGCCCGGCGTCATCACCGTGTCGTGGCCCAGGCGGGCGGCCTCGATGGCGCCGTCCACACCGCGCCAGGACATGACGGTGGCGTTCGGCGCCAGGCCGCCCTCCAGGATCTCGTCCCAGCCGATCAGACGACGGCCCCGCGCGTTCAGGTGTTTCTCCAGTCGTGCGACGAACCAGCTCTGCAGCGCCGCCTCGTCGGCGACGCCCAGTTCGCGCATCCGGGCCTGGGTGCGGGCCGAGGCCTTCCACTGGTCCTTGACCGCCTCGTCGCCGCCGATGTGGACATAGTCGCCGGGGAACAGATCCATGACCTCTTCGAACACCTGTTCAAAGAAGACCAGGGTCGAGTCCTCGGTGTTGAACAGGGTCGGATAGACGCCCCAGTCTGCCGGGACCGCCGTGACCGCCGCGCCGGGCGCATCGGTCACGCCCAGTTCGGGATAGGCGACGATCGCCGCGCTGGCGTGACCGGGGATGTCCACCTCGGGCACGATGACGATATTGCGCGCCTGGGCGTAGGCGACGATCTCGCGCACCGTCTCCTGGCTGTAGAAGCCGCCGTACAGGCGCGAACGTCCCGTAGCCGGATCGATGTCGGTCTGGGCCGCGGCCCCCGCCGGCACGCGCCAGGCGCCGATCTCCGTCAGACGCGGATAGCGTTTGATTTCCAGCCGCCAGGCCTGATCGTCGGTCAGATGCCAGTGGAAGACGTTCAGCTTGTGAACCGCCATCCAGTCGATGAAGCCCTTGATGAATTCGGGAGACTGATAGTGGCGCGCCGAATCCAGCATCAGGCCACGCCAACTGAACCGGGGCGCGTCCTGAATGGCGACCGCGTCGATCCGGGCCGGGCCCTGCCCCGGCTCCGCCGTGGCCAGCTGCCACAGGCTGACGGCGCCGTACAACAGGCCGCCAAAGCCGCCGGCCGTGACCGTCGCGCCCTGGTCCGTGACCGTCAGCGCATAGGCGTCCGCCGCCTTGTCGCCTCGCTGGAAGACGACCGCGTTGCGACCGGCCCCGTCGACGTTGCGCTCGCCCTCGCGCACCGCCAGGGCCAGGCCGCGCGTGCGCTGCATGAGATCGGCGAAATAGGCGGCGGCGCGCGCCGCATCCGCGTCGCCGCGCGGAACCTGGATCACCGTGGCCGCGTCCAGCACGAAGACGCCGGCTGCAGGCTGGACCGTCTGCGGCTCGGGTATGATCGAGACCTGGGCCTGGGCTGCGCAAGAGACGCCGACCGTCAGGGCCAGCAGGACAGCCGCAGTCGTACGGGCGATCAGGGTCATGCGTGGTCTCGCTGAAAGAAAGAGCGCGCGGGGACGAGGCCCCGCGCCAGTTCGGCCTCAGGAGAAGGCCGAGGGGATCGTCCCGCCGAAATCCTCACGACGGCATCCTGGGTCACAGGCGGCCGCCAGGGCAATCGGCTTTCGGGGACGACAGGATGCGCCGTCCCCGAATCATCGGTCAGAACTCGACGGCCAGGGTCGCCATCAGCTTGCGGCCCGTCCGGTAAACGCCCCGCGGCAGGGCCTCGGTATTGGCGTAGGCGTAGTATTCGCTGTCCGTCAGGTTCTGGCCGGACACCGTCAGGCTGACGCTGTCGTTGAAGCGATAACCGGCGGTGGCGTCCAGGGTGTCGACCTCCCGCACATAAAGGGAATCGCCGCGGTCCAGGCCGGTGAAATACTCAGACCGCCAAGTGTAGGTCATCCGTGCCGAGAAGGCGCCGCTCTCGTAGAAGGGGCTGATATTGACCTGATGCTTGGAGTTGAACGGCAGATCCTGGCCGTTTTCCGCCTCGCCATCGACCAGGGTGTAGTTGGCCAACATGCCGAAGCCGTAGGCATAGGTCTGCTGATAGGCGACGGACAGGCCTTTCAGCTCGGCCGAACCGGCATTGGTCGGACGGCTGATCTGATAGGTGGTGACGGCGTTCTGGGCCTGGTTGAAATGCTCCTCCGGCGCTGTGGCCTGCAGGATGTAGTTCGAGATGTCCTTGTAAAAGACCTCGGCCGACAGGATGGCCTCGGGCTGGAAATACCATTCCGCGGCCAGGTTCAGATTGGTCGACTCATACGGGTCCAGGTCAGGATTGCCGCCGCCGCCGTTCAGGATCTGGTCCGACAGCCAGAAATAGTTCGACATGTCCGCATAGTTCGGACGGGCGATCACCTTGGCCGCCGCCACGCGGACGATCAGGTCCTCGGCGGCGTTGAAGGCCAGGTTCAGGCTGGGCAGGACGTCGTCATACGCCTTGGTCGTGATGCTCCATTCCCAATCGGCCGCCGTCGTGCCACAGCCCGACGCCGTCTGGTTGACGCAGATATAGCCGCCGCTGTCAGACTCGGTGCGGACATAGCGCAGACCGATGTTGCCTCGGACCAGATCGTTCTGGAAGTTCGCCTGACCATAGAAGGCGTTGATCGTCTCCTGGACGTTCCAGTTCTGGGCCGTGAACTCGGCGTTGCCGAACACCGTCGGCACGGGCGCCGCCTGCCACGGACGGAGATAGTCGCCCGCCTCGATATAGTCGGCCAGGGCGTCGCCATCGATGCGGAAGCGGTTCTTCATCTGGGCGTTCACGCCGTCGAAGCCGTCCAGATAATTGCCCGGAACCTGGCTTGGATTGAACAGCGCAGCGCTGTCCGGCGCGCCATAGATCTGGACCGTGACGCCCGACATCTTCTGGTCGGTCTCGTGCTTGCGGTATTTGTAGCCGAACTGGATCCGGTCGAAGAAGCCGTCGCGGTCGAAGCCCAGGTCCAGCTGACCATAGCTTTCCTCGTCGGTCGTCGGCTTGGAGACGATATTGCCGCCCCAGCCGGCGTTGTAGCCGGTCGGGCCGACCGACGGATCGCCGCCGCCCCAACCCCCGTCGAACGAGAATTTGGAAGCGTTGCTCAGCACGTCGCCATTGGCCGGATCCGTATAGGTCAGGACGCCCGGCGAACCCGGCGCGCCGCGGAAGTCGACCTCGTAGTCGGCCCAGTTCAGGAACTCGCCGAACAGTTGCCGCTGGGTGCCGCCGTCAGCCTTCGAATAGCCGACGTCCCCCGACAGGTCCCAGCGTTCCCCGGTCCATTTGCCGTCCAGATGATAACTGTCCGTGGTCATCGCCGCTTCGCGATACTGGACGTCCAGCACGCTGAGCGCATTGTTGAAGGCGGCGTAGGTGATGACCCCGTCCTCGACCTCGATGTCGGTCAGGGCGCCCAGGCTGTTCCAGGTATTGCCCTGGAAGGCGAACAGCGACTGGTTGGTGTTGTCGTAGGTCGCATCGACGTGCAGCCAGTCGAAATTCAGGTCTAGTTGCTCGACCGGCCGCCACTGCAGAGCGACGGTATAGGTGTCGCGCTCGCGGGTCTGTTCGAAGAAATGGGTGCCGAACGAGTTCAGGCCGCGGGCCGTCGGATTGGCCAGCAGGGTTGCGGCGCAGTCGCCGACGCAGTTGCCGTTGGCGATGGCGTTGGCGCCCGGGTTTTCCGGATTGCCGCCGGCGTAGTAGCTGGCGGGAATGGTGCCATAGGCTTCCAGGCCGTCGCGGCGCAGCGTGTCCTTGGCGTGCTGGGCCGAAACCAGGACGCCGAAGGTGCGGTTCTCGTTGCGCCAGCCGCCCAGCAGCGAATACTGGACGTCGCCCTCTTCCGACCGGTCATTGTAGAGATAGGTCAGGGCGCCCGACAGGGTCGTGGCGTCCAGATCGAGCGGACGTCGGGTGATGACGTCGACCGTGCCGCCGATACTGCCTTCGTCAATGCGGGATTCCGGCGACTTGAACACCTCGACCCGGCCGACGATCTGCGGCGCCAGCAGGGCGTAGTTGAAGGTCCGGCCCGGCTGATCGAGGATGAACCAGTCCGCCGAGGCGACCGTCTGGCCGTTCAGCAGGGTGCGGTTCAGCGCGGGATCCGTCCCCAGGATCGAGACCTTCTCGCCCTGGCCGAAGGCGCGGTCGACAGTGACGCCGGGAATGATAGTGATGGCCTCGGCCACGTTGGAACTGGGGAATTTGCCCACGTCCTCGGCGGTGACGACGTCGATGATGGCGTCGGCGTTCCGCTTGGTGGTCAGCGATTGCTGCAGCGAGGCGCGAATACCGGTGACGACGACCTCATCGATTGTGGCGACCGGTTCGGCGGTCTGCGCGAACGCCTGGCCGGCGACCAGCGCGATTGCGCTGGCGGATCCGGCAAGCAAGGCAAGACGAATACTCATAGCGCCAGTTCTCCCCTCAATGGATCTGCCCCCGCAGACCCTGAAAAGCCCAATGCAAGACCAATATGGTCCATCCCACGGCCGCGAATGCTGGATTATGCCGCCGTTGACACGAGACTTTCATCAAACAATCGCACCACGCAAGACCAAAATGCGAATTGGGCCTATTCTTTTATCATATTGGTACTTGATTGGTCGCATGACATCGGTTCAGATGGGGTCAAGAAGCCCGCAGGACGGGTGATTGGAAGGGCGCAATGTCGTTTGTAGAAGCCATAGGCCCGCTGGACGCCCAGCGCCCGGCGCCGCTGTATCAGCAGCTTCAGCACGCGGTGCGCGAGGCGATCGAGCGCCATGCGCTCAGGCCGGACGAGGCCCTGCCGCCCGAGCGGGACCTGGCGCAGGACCTGTCGGTCTCGCGCATCACCATCAGAAAGGCCTTCGACGGTCTGGTCGCCGAGGGATTGCTGACCCGCCGTCAGGGCGCCGGCACCTTCGTCGCGGCGCGGGTCGAGAAGAATTTCTCCAAACTGACCTCCTTCTCCGAGGACATGGCCGCGCGAGGGCGCAAGCCGACCAGTTCCTGGCTGAACCGCAGCGAAGGCGCGGTGACGCCGGAGGAATCCCTGACCCTGGGCCTCAGCCCCGGCACCGCCGTCTATCGCTTCAACCGGATTCGCTACGCCGACGGCCTGCCCATGGCGCTGGAATATTCGACCATTCCCGCCGCCTGTCTGCCCAGTCTGGAGACGGTGGACACGTCGCTCTACCGCGCCCTGGCCGAGAACGGCTATCGGCCCAACCGCGCCCTTCAGCGTCTGCGCGCCGTCCTCTTCAACGGCGAACAGGCCGAACTTCTGGGCACGACGGCCGGCGCCGCCGGCCTGCTGATCGAACGCCGCGCCTTCCACAACGGCCAGGCGGTCGAGGTGACCCAGTCCTATTATCGCGGCGACGCCTACGACTTCGTCGCCGAACTGAACGACGGACCCGCCTGATGCGCGCCGAAGACACCCGCATGTTCGCCGAGGCCGCAGAGGCGCCCGCCGTGGTCCGCGCCCAGTTGCGTGACAACGCTGGAATCATAGCCGGGCTCGCCGACCATCTGCGCCGCCGCGCGCCGACGGCCGCCCTGATCTGCGGCCGGGGCAGTTCGGACAACGCCGGGGTCTTCGCCCGCTATCTGATCGAGTCCGAGACCGGGGTGCTGACCAGCCCCGCGCCCCTGGCGGTCAGTTCGGTCTATGGCCAGATCCCGCGTATTCTAGGAGGAATCTGCCTGGCCATTTCACAGTCGGGCAAGAGCCCCGATCTGGTCGCCGCCGCCTCGGCGGCCAAGGCGGGCGGCGCCTATGTGATCGCTTTGGTCAATGTCGAGGGCTCGCCTCTGTCCGCTGTCGCCGATGTGACCCTGCCGTTGCGCGCCGGCCCCGAACTGTCCGTCGCCGCGACCAAGAGCTTCATCGCCAGCCTGACCGCCGTGGCCCACCTCGTCGCCGAATGGACCGATGACGACGCCCTCCGCGCCGGCCTCGACGCCCTGCCGGACCAGATGGAGGCCGCCTGGCGCAAGGACTGGAGCGCGGCCCTTCCGGTGCTGAAATCCGCGACCAACCTCTATGTCGTCGGCCGGGGCGGCGGTTTCGGGATCGCCCGCGAGGCGGCCCTGAAGTTGAAGGAAACCTGCGGCCTCCATGCCGAGGCCTTCAGCACGGCCGAGGTGCGCCACGGCCCCATGGCCCTGGTTAAGACGGACTTTCCGGTTCTGATGCTGGCCCAGTCGGACGTGACCCGCGACGACGCCGAGGATCTGGCGACCGATTTCGCGGCGCGCGGCGCCCGGGTCTTCCTGTCGGGCCAGGCTGACGATCCGCACGTCACCCCCCTGCCCTCCACGGCCGGCCATCCGGCGCTGGAGCCGATCCTGCTGATCCAGAGCTTCTATGGCCTGGCCGCCCGGCTGTCGGTGGCGCGCGGTTTCGATCCCGACCGCCCGCCCTATCTCAACAAGGTGACCGAGACCGTCTGATGGCCGTCAAGTTGATCAACGGCCGTGTGCTGACCCCCGCAGGCCTGCGCGAAGATCTCTGCGTCGTCATCGACGGCGACCGCATCGTCGCGGTCGGCCCCGTCGACCGGACGCCGGACGGCGAGATCCAGGATCTGGACGGACACATCCTGGTGCCCGGCTTCATCGACACCCAGGTCAACGGCGGCGGCGGCGTCCTGTTCAATGACGATCCCAGCGTCGATTGCATCGCGACGATCGGCGCCGCCCACCGCCGGTTCGGCACGACCGGCTTCCTGCCGACGCTGATCAGCGACGATCTGGACGTGATCGACCGGGCCATCGACGCAGTGGAGGCCGCGATCGCCCAGGGCGTGCCCGGCGTCCTGGGCATCCACATCGAAGGCCCGTTCCTGAACGTGCGCCGCAAGGGGATTCACGACGCGTCCAAGTTCCGCCAACTGCAGGACGACCAGGTCGAACGCCTGACGCGGTTGAAGGGCGGCCGCACCCTGATCACCCTCGCACCGGAGATGACGACGCCGGAGATGATCCGCCGACTGGTCGCCGCCGGCGCCATAGTGTCGGCCGGACATACGGACGCGGACTACGCCACGATGCGGACCGCGTTCGACGCCGGTCTCAGCGGCGTCACCCACCTGTTCAACGCCATGTCCCAGTTGAACAACCGCGCGCCCGGCGTCGTCGGCGCCGCATTGGAAAATCAGCAGGCGTGGTGCGGCGTCATCGTCGACGGCCACCATGTCGACCCCGTGGTCCTGAAACTGGCCTTGCGCTGCCGGCCGGCCGATCGGTTCATGCTGGTGACGGACGCCATGCCCAGCCTCGGCGGGACGGCCGATCATTTCTACCTGCAGGGACGGCGAATCGCGGTCATCGACGGGGTCTGCAGGGACGAGAACGGCGTGCTCGCCGGCTCCGATCTGGACATGGCGTCGGCGGTTCGGAACGCCGTCTCAATGCTAGGGCTCGACCTGAACACGGCCGTCCAGATGGCGGCGTCCGCGCCCGCGGCGTTTCTGGGTCTGGACGATCGTCTCGGCGCCATTATCCCCGGCGCGATTGCGGACCTTGTGCGCCTCGATCCGGAAACGGCCGTGGTGTCGACCTGGATCCGCGGCGAGCGATCCCTGGCTTAGGCCGGCCGTGGAGGCGGCTTCGCCCTCGCGACCTGCAGGCTCAAGACACAGGCTCCTCGAAGGACCGGGTGAGGATTGCGGCGGCGGGGACGTCGCTCACGCCGTCGGCGGTGATGGTGAAGGCGGCCCGCGCCCGGATGTCGGCCGACGACGCACCGACCATGACCTGGATCTCGCCAGACTGGATGCGCCACCGCCCGCCTTCCCCGTTCCAGAACGCGACCTGGGCCGGGGTCAGGATGAAGCGGATGCGCTTGGCTTGGCCCGGACGGAAGGCGACACGACGAAAACCGCGCAGTTCCTCCACCGGTCGGGAGACAGCGGCGACCGGATCACGAACATAGAGCTGGATCACTTCGTCGGCAGCCACGTCCGACACGTTGCGAACCGTCACACTGACCTCGACATGGCCGTCTGGGCCGACCTCGGTCTGGCTCAGTCTCAGGTCGGCGTAGTCGAACTCAGCGTAGCTGAGGCCGTGGCCGAAGGCGAACAGGGGCGTGATCGGCTGGTCGCGATAACGGGCGGTGTCGCGCGTCAGATCCTCGGCGGCCGGTCGGCCGGTCGGCAGGTGGGCGTAGGTAAGGGGCGCAGCGCCGCTGGCGCGCGGGAAGCTGATCGGCAGGCGACCGCCCGGCGAGACGCGGCCGGTCAGGACGTCGGCGATCGCCGGGCCGGATTCGACGCCCAGGAACCAGGTCTCCACGATCGCCGGGGCGCGGCGAGCCAGCTCGGGGATGGCCAGGGGCCGCCCGTTCATCAGAAGCACCACGACCGGCTTGCCCGTGTCGAGCACAGCAGCGGCCAGCGTCTCCTGCGCAGCGCTGAGGCCGATGTCGGTATAGCTGCGGGCCTCGCCCGACCGGTCGAAATGCTCGCCGACCACCAGCAGGACCAGGTCCGACGCCTTCGCCGCCTCGACCGCCTCGGCCAGGGCCTGGGCGTCCGAAATCTCGTGCACGGCTTGCGCCCCTTCGCCGGCGGCGGTGACGGCGATCGCCTGGGCGGCTTCTGAACGATAGCCCTGGGCGTAGGTGATGGTCGTCTGGGGCAGGGCTTCGCGCAGGGCGGGGATCAGCGGTCGGACATCCTCGACCTTCCCCTGGGCGCGCCAGCTGCCGAGCGAGGAGTTGGCGTCCTCGGCCAGGGCGCCGATCACGGCGATGCGTCGGGCGGAGGCGGCGAGCGGCAGCAGGTCGCCGTCGTTCTTCAGCAGGACGATGGACCGGCGGGCCGCCTCGCGCGCCAGGTCGCGATGCGCCGGGGTCAGCATGGCCTCGGCCTCGCGGGCCGGATCCGAACGGCCATAGGGATCGTCGAATAGGCCCAGTCGCTCCTTGGCCGTCAGCACCGCCCCGACCGCCTGGTCGAGCAGCGGCAGCAGGGTCGGATCGGCCTCGATCGCCCCTTTCAGCTGGGCGGAATACAGGCCGCCCGCCATGTCCATGTCGATCCCCCCGCGCAGGGCCAGGGCGCCGGCCTCCTGCGGCGTGCCGGCGACAGCGTGGTTGAGCAGTTCGGGGATCGCGTTCCAGTCGCTGACGATCAGGCCGTCATAGTTCCACTGGTCCCGCAGCAGGCCGCGCACCAGGGCCGGATGGGCCGTCAGCGGCACGCCGGCGATGTCGTTGAAAGCGGTCATCATCGATCCCGCGCCTGCCTGGGCCGAGGCGTGGAAGGGCGGCAGATAGACTTCGTGCAGGGTGCGGTCGGAAATGTCGGCGCTGTCGTAATCGCGACCGCCCTGAGCCGCGCCATAGCCGACGAAATGTTTGGCGGTGGCCAGGATCGAGGCGGGGTCGGCCAGGGACGCGCCCTGATAGCCCTGCACCTGGGCCGTCGCCAGGACCGAGCCGAGATACGGGTCTTCGCCCGCCCCCTCGACCACACGGCCCCAGCGGGCGTCACGCGCGATGTCGACCATGGGCGAGAAGGTCCAGTTCAGGCCGGCGGCCGTCGCCTCGACCGCCGCCACATGCGCCGTCTGCTGAACCAGGGGCGGATCCCAGCTCGCCGACAGGGCCAGGGGCACGGGGAACAGGGTCTTGTAGCCGTGCACCACATCCATGCCGAACAGAAGCGGCACGCCCAGTCGCGACTCCTCGACCGCGATCCGTTGCAGTTCACCGATCTGGGCCGCGCCGGCGACGTGCAGGAAGGAGCCGATTTCGCCCCGCCGCACCCGCTCCAAGGCCACAGCGTCCAGCCGCGAGTTCAGGGCGCGCTGGCGCCCGCCGGGGACCTGGTTCAGCTGGCCGATCTTTTCTTCCAGCGTCATGCGGCCCAGCAGGTCGCGGACGCGCTGGGACGGCCCATCGACGGCCTGGGCGACCGCCGTGCTCGCTGCGGAGAGAATCAGCCAGACCATACCGGCGGTCAGAGCGATGCAGAGCCGTTTCAGAACCATGGCGAAATCTCTGATAGCGTTCTCAACAAGTGTCGATTACCCCTAAGCCATGGTTTGATCGTCGCAAAGCCCGCACCGCAAGGTGCCGAGAAAGCGGGAGGCGACGACGGGGGATAGATCGATGACGCAGTCCATTGGCCAATCGACGTTGCGACGGATCACGGCGCGACTGATGCCGCTGTTCTGCCTGATGTATCTGATCGCCTATATCGACCGGCAAAACGTCTCCTACGCCAAGCTCCAGATGGCGGACGCCCTGGGGATGAGCGAGGCGGTCTATGGCCTCGGCGCCGGCCTGTTCTTCATCGGCTATTTCCTGTTCGAGGCGCCGGCCAATCTGGTGCTGGCCAAGGTCGGCGCCCGGGTCTGGTTCACCCGCATCATGGCCACCTGGGGCCTGATCACCGTCGCCCTGGGTTTCACCAGCAACCCCGTGATGTTCTACGTGCTGCGTTTCCTGCTGGGCGCGGCCGAGGCCGGCTTCTTTCCGGGCGTCCTCTATGTGCTGACCCTTTGGTATCCCCAGGCCCACCGGGGACGGATGATCGGCGCCTTCATGATCGCCAGCGCCGTCGCCAATGCGGTCGGCGCCCTGGTCGGCGGCGCACTGCTGGATATGGACGGGCTTTTCGGTTTGGCGGGCTGGCAGTGGGTCTTCATCGCCACGGGCGTCCCGGCCGTGCTGCTGGCCCCGTATGTGCTGTGGCGTCTGCCGAACGGCCCGGGCTCGGCGCCGTGGCTTGCGCCCGAGCAGAAGACCTGGATTCAGCGCGTGTTGCAGGATGAAGCGGACGCCAGCCCCGATCCCGGACACGTCTCGCCGTGGCGGGCCATGCTGGATCCCAGGGTGCTGCTGTTGGCCCTGATGTACGTCGGCTTTCCGCTGGCGGCCTATGGCCTCAGCTACTGGCTGCCCACTGTGGTCCAGGGATTCGGCGTGTCCAACACCATCAACGGCATGCTGAACGTCATCCCCTGGATCCTGGTCGGCCTGGCCCTGTGGTGGCTGCCGCGTCACGCCGCTCGCGTGGGCGCCGGCGCCTGGCATATCGCGGGCCCCGCTCTGGTTGGCGCGGCATGCCTGGTGCTCAGCGTCATTGCCCCGGGCGCGGTGGCCAAGTTCGCCCTGCTGTGTATCGCCGCTCCGGCGATCTTCGCCGCCCAGCCCGTGTTTTGGAGCCTGCCGCCGACCTTCCTGCGCGGCGCGGGCGCGGCCGCTGGCATCGCCGCGATCAACTCGATCGGCAATCTCGGAGGCTTCATCGCCCAGACCGTCGTCCCCGCAATCAAACAGGCCACCGGCAGCGACATCCTGCCGATGCTTTTCCCAGCGCTGTGTCTGACGATCGCGGCGGGTCTCGTCTTCGTCGTCCTGCCTCAACTGTCACGGGGCCCTGTTCGCGATGCAGGGGCCTGATGGCGCGCTCTCAAAGAGCTTTTGCGTCCACGCTGTCGATACCCGCCCTTCCCAAGACGCCGCTCCGCCAGACACGGTCATTCGGTGATGTCGCAGGCCGGATGGAGTGAACACCCGAGTAAAAGACTCTTCCAGCATTCCGCACCCTGCCCATCCGGCGGGAGCTTCAGCCCCTCAGACCTTCAGCGCGAGAAGAAGTTCCTTGGCGAGAGGCCCGGCCGACGCCGGTTTCTGTCCGGTGATCAGCGACCGTCGACGACCACATGAGGCTGCCAGTTGTCGGCTGAGGAGTAGTCTGCGCCTTCGGCGGCAAGAGCGCAGACGATGTCCGGGCATAGCCGGAGACATCGTCGGCCGGGCGGTGATGAAATTCTAGGGATCCCGACCAGGATGGCGGGCGACCTGTCCTGAATCGGACACCGACCGGGCGGGCTCGACGCCCGCGAGCGGCTGAAAGAGGCTCAAATCCAGGGAGGGCGGATGGCTGGGGAACTAGGACTCGAACCTAGAATGACGGTACCAAAAACCGGAGTGTTACCATTACACCATTCCCCAGCAGGTCCGGCGACCGCTGCGCTCTCGCGCGGCGGAGGCGGTCAGATAGGCCAAACCGTTTTCGGATGCAACACCCTCTTTCAGGACTATTTTCGCCCCGTGCAAAGCCCCGTGCAAAGAAGGTGGAAATGGGTGCTTGCGGGGTCCGAAACCCATGGCTATAAGCCGCGTCCTCACTTCGGGGCGACGCCGCCAGGCCAGCCCCCACGGTCGGAGTGTGGCTCAGCCTGGTAGAGCACTGCGTTCGGGACGCAGGGGTCGGAGGTTCGAATCCTCTCACTCCGACCATCTTCTCTTTCTAAAATTCCATATGATCGTCACCCTCGGGCTCGACCCGAGGGCCGGGCCGTCCGCCGCATTGCGTCAATGAGGACGCACAGCCCGATCCGCATCCGATCCTCGGATCAAGCCCGAGGATGACGTAGCCTCAAGGCAGAAGCCTCGCGCGGCCAGACGTCAGTCGTCGTTCGCCGCCGTCTCGCGCGCCAGGCGCGCCACCTCGTTCAGATGCGCCCCCACCGCCTCGATCGGCCGCCGCCCCAGGGCCCCGCGCCGCGCCAGCAGGTCGGGCGAGCCCGCGTCGTAGTCCGCCATCAAGGCCCGCACGAAGCCCCCGCCCTGCACCTCGGCCAACACCTGGTCCATAGCCGCGCGCGAGGCGGCGTTGATGATGCGCGGCCCGGTCAGATAGGCGCCGTATTCCGCCGTGTTGGAAATCTTGGCGAAGGCGCCGGCGATGCCGCGCTCGTACATCAGGTCGGTGACCAGCTTGGCCTCATAGAAACACTCGAACCAGGCCACCTCGGGCGGATAGCCGGCCTCGACCAGTTTCATGAAGGCCGAATCGATCAGTTCGGCGATCCCGCCGCACAGCACCACCTGTTCGCCGAACAGATCGCTCTCGCACTCGTCCCTCATCGTCGTCTCCAAGATGCCCTTGCGTCCGCACCCCAGGGCCGCCGCATAGGACAGGCCCAGGGCGTGGGCCCCGCCCGTCGCGTCCTGATGCACCCCGAACAGGCAGAAGACCCCCTCCCCGGCCTCGTACAGGTCGCGGATGCGCGGTCCGATCCCCTTGGGAGAGGCCAGGATGACGTCCAGATCGGCGCGGGGCTCCACCAGGCCGAACCGCACCGACAGGCCGTGGGCGAAGACCAGGGCCGCCCCCGGCCGCACATTCGGCGCCAGTTCGTCGCGCCACAGGTCGCGGTGCGCCTCGTCCGAGGTCATGACGGCGACGACATCCGCGCCCGCCGCCGCCTCGCCCGCAGTCATCACGGCGAATCCGTCGGCCTTGGCCCGTTCCCGCGTCTTCGACCCGGCCTTCAGGCCCACGACGATGTCGGTCACGCCCGAATCGCGCAGGTTCAGCGCATGGGTCCGTCCCTGGCTGCCGTAGCCGATCATGGCCACCCGCTTGCCCCGAATGATCGAAAGGTCGCAGTCGCGGTCATGGAAAACGGGCAACGGATTGGCTAGGATCTGGCTCATGACCGCCTTCATAGCCCCATCCGACGTCGTCGCCTTCTGGAAAGAGGCCGGTCCAGAAAAGTGGTTCGCCAAGGACGAGGCCTTCGACGCCGAGTTTCGCGACCGGGGCCATGATCTGCACTGGTCGGCCGCCCGGCGCGAACACGACGACTGGATCGAAACGGCCGAATCCGCCCTCGCCCTTCTGATCCTGCTTGACCAGTATCCGAGGAACAGTTTCCGCGGCACGGCCCATCAGTTCGCCACTGATCCCCTGGCCCTGATGTTCGCGAACCAGGCCGTGGCGCGCGGCCACCATCTCCAGGTCGCGCCCGAGCTGAAGAATTTCCTTCTCCTCCCCTTCGAACATTCCGAACGGCTCGAGGATCAGGACCGCTACATGGCCCTAATCGCCGGCGATGCCGAGCTGGAGAAATGGGGCCGCCTCCACCGCGACATCATCCTCCGCTTCGGCCGCTTCCCCCACCGCAACCTCGCCCTGGGCCGCACCACCACGCCCGAGGAACAGACCTTCCTCGACGACGGCGGCTTCGGCGGCTGACGTCTCACCTCCCCGTTCGCGAAGGCGAACGGGGAGGACAGGCGGGAGCGTCAGCGAACGCCAGGAGGGGGCGACTCGGTGTCAGACGCTGCCGTGGTCATCCCCACCGTCTGAGTCGCCCCCGCCTGGTCGCAAGCGCGACCTGTCCTCCCCCCCCCCCCCGCGCCTTCGCGCGCGGAGAGGTGGGTCAGCGCGCACAATGACGCTGGTCCACTTCCAACGATTTCAACGACCTAAAAGAATCTCGCCCCGACTTCCTCGCCCTACCCGCCGGCGCCCATATGCTCCGCTCATCCCCGCCGATGGGGAGGGCGTCGGATCCAACGCCCTGACGGCGGCGGGGCTGTGGTCGAGCGATGAAGCCGGTGGGGAGGAGACCGCCGGGGTCCCTAGGGACGGCGATGGATGCCGCCTCCTGCTCGCCGCACGCCTAGGAAAGCGGGCCGCTGTCGACTCTCGTCGGCATGTCCGCCCCGGCGAAGCCGTCGCAAGACGGCCCGCCGATCCGGCAAGGCTCTAAAAAGAGGGCCGCCAGCCGGAGTGCGTGTGGAAAACGACCGCGTGGGACGACGACTGCGCCGAAACGGTAATTAAAACTCCAAACCCCGGGTGCAGACCCGGCGTCCCACGCCCTCCCCGAACTTCGCTGGCTTGCCGCGAAGCCGAAGCCAATTCACCCGAACCCCAAACCCGAGAAAGCCCCCGATGCGTCCTCGCCGTCCCGCCCGCGCCCGCCAAGACCAGTTGTTCGCCTACGCCCTTCAGCGACACCGGCTGGAACTGATCGCCTCGGGCCGCGCCGAACCCCTGACCGAGCGCGAACACCTGTTCCTGGGGCAGGTCCAGGCCCGCCGTCGCCCGGCCTATGCCGACTATATTGTCCCCGGGCCCCTTCTTCGGGCCGAGGCCCGCGCCCTTCGGGTTGAGCGGGAGGCCCGCGCCGCCGTGGAGGAGACGCCGCGTGACGGCCTCAGCCCGGCTTTCTGAAGCGATAGACGAACTGGTCGGTCTTGCCGCGAATGGCTGCGTCGAAGACGTTCAGGCTGTGGTCGTCGGCCGGATTGGCCACGGCCGCGCTTTCGCCTTCGAAGACGAAGCCCGCCGCCTCGACCTCGCGCTTCAGATAGTCGCCTTCAATCCGGTGCAGGGTCTGGACCGCCGAGATCCCGGTCCCCGCCGCCGCCTGGTGGTCGATCAGGATATAGCGGCCGCCGGGCTTCAGGGCCGCGAACACCGCCGCGTTCATCCGGGCCACGTCGGTGTTGAAACCGGGGATGTGGAAGTCGTGATATTCCTGGCTCATGAAGACCATGTCCAGCGGCTCAGCATAGGTCATGGCGTCCAGCAGGCCGTTGACCCGCGTCACATTGGGATAGGCCGCGACCAGGGCGTCGGCCATCGGGTTCTCCCGCGCCATGGTCCGCTCGGGCACGAAGGCGTAGACCCGCCCCGTCGGCCCGACCACGTCCGAGAACAGGCGGGTGAAATAGCCGGCGCCGGGCCGCACATCGGCCACCTTGTCGCCGGGCGCCAGTTGGGCGAAGGCCAGGATCTCGGCCGGATGACGCAGCGGATCGCGCGCCACTTCTTCCGCCGGACGTTTGGGGTCGGCGACCGCATCCGTATAGAGCGAGACATAGGAAGGCGCGGCGGGGGCTGCGCTGTCCACGACCACCGTCCGCTCGCCGCCCTCCGACGCGATGATGATGCAGCCGGACAGTCCCGCCGCCAGGGCCAGAACCGCCGCGCCCGCCGCAAATCGCTTCATCATCGCCGTCTCCCTCAGTTTCGTTGCGATAGGCTCGCATTTCGTCGATCCGCGCAAGCCGGTATCACGTTCGAAATGATCGGAAGCCTCATGCGATTTGCGCCCCGCCCCCGGCGGCGCTAGTCCGGCGACAGATTTTCAAGGTCCCGCCATGCTTCCCTACCAGCCCGCCCCCTTCCCGCTCGCCCGTCCCCGTCGTCTGCGCGCCAGTCCCTGGGTCCGCCGTCTGGTCGCCGAGACCGTCCTGACCCCGGCCGATCTGATCTGGCCCCTGATCGTCCACGACGGGGCCGAGGACCGCGTGCCCGTCGCCTCCATGCCGGGCGTCTTCCGCCTGTCGCCCAAGGCGGCGGCGGCGGCGGCGGTCGAGGCGCGCGACCTGGGCATTCCGATGCTCGCCCTCTTCCCCAATGTGGACGGCGCCATCAAGGACGCGGGCGGCACCGGCGCCACCGATCCCGACGGCCTGATCCCCGACTGTATCAAGGCCATCAAGGACGCCGCGCCGGAGATCGGAGTCATGACCGACGTGGCGCTCGACTGCTACACCGACCACGGCCATGACGGCGTCATGGAGGGCGACCGGATCGTCAACGACGCCAGCCTGGACCGCCTCGCCGAACAGGCCTTCATCCACGCCCACGCCGGCGCCGACGTGGTCGCCCCCTCCGACATGATGGACGGCCGCATCCAGGCGGTGCGCGAGGCGCTGGAGGCCAACGGCTTCCACGACACCCTGATCCTGTCCTATGCGGCCAAGTTCGCCTCGGCCTTCTACGGCCCTTACCGCGACGCCGTCGGCTCCTCGACCGCGCTGAAGGGCGACAAGAAGACCTATCAGATGGACTACGCCAACTCGGACGAGGCCCTGAAGGAGGTCGCCATGGACCTGTCGGAAGGCGCCGACGCGGTCATGGTCAAGCCGGGCATGCCCTATCTCGACATCGTGCGGCGCGTGTCCGAAACCTTCCGCGTCCCGACCTTCGCCTATCAGGTGTCGGGCGAGTACGCGATGATGCAGGCCTCGATCGCCAACGGCTGGCTGGACCACGACCGCGCCGTTCTGGAGACCCTGCACGGGTTCAAGCGGGCCGGCTGCGCGGGCGTCCTGACCTATTTCGCGCCCCAGGCCGCGCGGCTGCTGGGCTGATGCGGCCTGACGTCCTGATCCGCGAGGCGACGCCGGCCGACATGGCGGCGATCACCGCCATCTATGCCGAAAGCGTCGCCAACGGACGCGGCACCTTCGAGCTGGAGCCGCCGGACGAGATCGAGATGACGGCCCGGTTCGCGGCGGTCCAGGCCCTGGGCCTGCCCCGGCTGGTCGCCGAAATCGACGGCGCCGTGGCCGGCTACGCCTACGCCGGCCCGTTCCGCACCCGCCAAGCCTACCGCTACATGGTCGAGGACTCGATCTATGTCGCGCCCGAGGCCCGCGGCCGCGGCGTCGCCGGCGCCCTGCTCGACGCCCTGATCCTCGCTTGCGAAGCCCTGGGCCTGCGCCAGATGGTCGCCGTGATCGGCGATTCCGACAACGCCGGCTCCATCGCCCTGCACCGCGCCCGCGGCTTCGCCGACGCCGGGGTCTTCAAGGCGGCCGGCTGGAAACACGACGACTGGCGCGACGTCGTCTTCATGCAACGCGAACTGGGTCCGGGCGGCGCGGTCCCTCCCGACGCGCCGGGCCTGCCCCTGATCGACAAGAAGCCCGTCCGATGATCCATTGCCGCGCCCCGCGCCCGCCCCTATCCTGACCCTGTGAAGATCGTCTCGTCCCTTCTGCTGCTGATCGGCGCCCTGGCGGTGCTGACCCTGGGCGCCGTCGGCGTCTCGGCGTCGCCCGCCATGGCCGAGGCGCCCTGCCACGAGACGAGCACCGAGGCCCGCCCTGACACCCGTCACGCCGCGCCGGACCAGACGCCCGCTCACCAGAACAAGGCGATGAAGGCCATGGCCTGTTGCGCCGCCTGCGTCACGGCCCCGGCGCTGGAGCCCGTTTCCCGTCCCGGCCCGACCGTCGCCCCGGCTCGCCTCACCGCCCCTCTGTTCGATCTGCCCACAGGCCGCCTGCTCTCGCCTGAACCCGGCCCGCCCCGCTTCCTGATCGCCTGAACTCCCGCGCCCCTCGCGGCGCCCTCAGTCACGATCATTCAAGGAGGCCATCATGGCTCCCCATAGGCTTGTCGGCGCCCTCGCCGGCGTCTCCCTGCTCGCCCTCGCTCAGGCGGCGACGGCGCAGGACCATTCCCACCACCAGGCGGAGCCGGCCGCCGATCCTCACGCCGGCCACAACATGGCCGACATGCCCCACATCATGACCAGCCCCTACGGCGCCTGGCCCATGAGCCGCGACGCCTCGGGCACCAGCTGGCAGCCCGATTCCGGCGAACACGCCGGCATCCACACCGTCCGGGGCGACTGGACGGTCATGACCCACGCCCTGCTGAACCTGACCTACGACACCCAGTCCGGCCCGCGCGGCGGCGACAAGACCTTCGTCTCGGGCATGTTGATGACGACGGCCCGCCGCGACCTAGACGACGGTTCGACCCTGAACCTGCGCGCCATGCTCAGCCCCGACCCCCTGATGGGCAAGTCCGGCTATCCGCTGCTGCTGGCCGCCGGCGAGACGGCGAACGGCGTCGATCCCCTGGTCGATCGCCAGCACCCGCATGACTTCTTCATGGAGCTGTCGGCGAGCTATTCGAAACGCCTGTCCGACAAGGACAGCCTGTACGGCTATATCGGCCTGCCCGGCGAACCCGCCTTCGGTCCGCCCGCCTTCATGCACCGGATGAGCGCGATGGACAGTCCCGAGGCGCCCATCACCCACCACTGGCTGGACTCGACCCATATCGTCTTCGGCGTCACCACCCTGGGCTGGGCCCACGAGCGGTTCAAGATCGAGACCTCGGCCTTCAAGGGCCGCGAGCCGGACGAGGAACGCTGGGGCATAGATGCGCCGAAACTGGACAGCTGGTCGGTGCGGGGCTCGTGGAACCCGACGGCCGACTGGTCCCTCCAGGCCTCCTACGCCGATGTCTCGGCCCCGGAACAGCTGGAGCCAGACGAGGACGAGACCAAATGGTCGGCCAGCGCCATCCACACCCGCCGGCTGGGCGAGACCGGCTGGTGGTCCTCGACCCTGGCCTGGGGCCGCAAGACCAATAGCCACGACGAGTCCAAGGACGGCTGGCTGCTGGAATCCGCCGTCCATCCGAACGACCGCTGGACCGTCTTCGCCCGCGCCGAACGGATCGAGACCGACGAACTGGTCCCCGGCGACCACGGCGGCCACGGCGACCTCTACACGGTCGGAAAGGCGTCTCTGGGCGCCGTCCGCGACTGGCGGATCGCCCCCCGCGTCCGCTTCGGCCTCGGCGCCCTCTACGCGATGAACCGCGTGCCGGACGCGCTGGAGCCGGTCTACGGCGGCGATCCGGACGGCGGAATGATCTTCATGCGCCTGAAGATCGATTGACCGCTCAGGCCCGCTCGGCCTCCACCGAGTGGGCCGACGGCGCCTCCAGGCTGCGGGCCAGCTCATAGCCGACCACCGCCATGCCGAAGACCAGCCCCAGGCCGCCGGCGATCAGCACCAGGCGGACATGCCGGTGCAGGTGATAAAGCAAGGCGCCGATCATCGACGGTCCATCCTGTCGGATCGTCCCATTTCGATCCGTTCCAGGCCTTTGTACTGCAAAACCGACACCGAACGGAATCGCAGGTCCGTGAACACGGATTGATCAGACCAGGCGGCTCTGCACCACGGCCGCCTCGATGAAGCTGGCGAACAGCGGGTGCGGCGCAAAGGGCCGGCTCTTCAGCTCGGGATGGTACTGGACGCCGATGAACCAGGGATGGTCCGGCCGCTCCACCGTCTCGGGCAGGACGCCGTCAGGCGACAGGCCGGCGAACACCAGGCCCGCCTTGGCCTCGATCGCCTCGCGATAGTTGATATTGACCTCATAGCGGTGGCGATGCCGCTCGCTGATGGCGGTGGAGCCGTAGATCTCCGCGATCCTGGACCCTTCGGCCAGGGTCGAATCATAGGCGCCCAACCGCATGGTGCCGCCCAGATCGCCGCCCTGCTGGCGCAGGACCCGCTGATTGCCCTGGGTCCATTCGGTCATCAGGCCCACGACCGGCTCGGCCGTCGGCCCGAATTCGGTTGACGAGGCCTTGGGATAGCCGGCCAGGTTCCGCGCCGCCTCGATCACCGCCATCTGCATCCCGAAACAGATGCCGAAATAGGGGATGTTGCGCTCACGGGCGAACCGCGCCGCCTCGATCTTGCCTTCCGAGCCGCGCTCGCCGAAGCCGCCGGGCACCAGGACGGCGTGGGCGCCCTGCAGACGCTCCTCGCAAGCCTCGGGGTCGCCCTCGAAGGTGTCGGCCTCGACCCAGTCGATATTGACCTTAACGTTATTGGCCACCCCGCCGTGGTGCAGGGCCTCGATCAGGGATTTGTAGGCGTCCTTCAGCACCGTGTACTTGCCGACCACCGCGATGGTGACCTCGCCGTCCGGGTGCAGCCGGCGGCGCGCGATCTCCTGCCAGAGCGTCAGATCGGGCTCGGGCGCGTCCTCGATGCCGAAATGGTCCAGGACTTCCCGGTCCAGCCCCTCGCGGTGATAGTCCAGCGGCACGGCGTAAATGTCCGCCGAGTCCATCGCCTGAATGACGCCGCTTTCACGGACGTTGCAGAACTGGCCGATCTTGCGCTTTTCCTCGGCCGGGATCGGCTGCTCGCAACGGCACAGCAGGATGTCCGGCTGGATGCCGATCGAGCGCAGTTCCTTGACCGAGTGCTGGGTCGGCTTGGTCTTCATCTCGCCGGCCGTCTTGATGAAGGGCAGCAGGGTCAGATGGACGAAGCACGAGCGGCCGCGCGGCAGGTCCTGACCCAGCTGGCGGATGGCCTCAAAGAAGGGAAGCCCCTCGATGTCGCCGACCGTGCCGCCGATCTCGACCAGGACGAAATCGACGTCCTCGCCCGCGTCGGTCAGGGCCGGGGTCAGGCAGAAGGCCTTGATCTGGTCGGTGACGTGCGGAATGACCTGGACGGTGGCGCCCAGATAGTCGCCGCGGCGCTCCTTCTCCAGGATGGTCGAATAGATACGGCCGGTGGTGATATTGTCGGACTTGGCCGCCGAAACGCCAGTGAACCGCTCATAGTGGCCCAGGTCCAGGTCGGTCTCGGCGCCGTCGTCGGTCACAAAGACCTCGCCGTGCTGGTATGGGCTCATCGTCCCCGGATCGACGTTCAGATAGGGGTCGAGCTTGCGCAGGCGGACCTTGTAGCCGCGCGCCTGCAGAAGAGCGCCGAGAGCGGCGGAGGCGAGGCCTTTTCCTAGCGAGGAAACCACGCCGCCGGTGATGAACACATAGCGAGCCATGGGCGGACACCTTACTCCATGATTCGCGAACGGCGCATCGACCGCTGCGAATCGAACTGTTGATCAAAAGAAGAAAGCGCGCCCTGCGGCGCGCTTTCGGGAAGTCGGGTCGGTGGCCTGCCCGTTACTGGACGGGCTGCTGGACCGGGGCGGAAGTCGGCGCCGTCGTCGCCGACGGCAGGCTGGCTTCCAGATCGTCCAGCGAAGGCGCCACCGGCTGGGCCGGGGCGGCCGGTTGTTGCTGAGCGGGCTGTTGCTGTTGGGTCTGCGGCGTGGTGGCCAGCGAGCCCACGGCGTCGGCGTCGATCACCGAGACCGAGGCGCGGTCCATATTGCCCACGACCGTCAGCACGATGGTCAGACCGAACAGAAGGAAGGCCAGAACCCAGGTCACCTTGGTCAGCAGATTGCCGGCGCCGCGCGCCGTCATGAAGCCGGACGGGCCGCCGCCCATGCCCAGGGCGCCGCCCTCGGAGCGCTGCAACAGCACGACGCCCGTCAAGGAGACGGCGATCAGGATGATGGCGACGAGCAGGATGGTCTGGAGCATGGCGTCATTCATGTAGGCGCGGAGCTGCGCCGATCAAGCGGCGGCCTCTATCACCGAAGCCGCCGGGGGGCAAACCTCAAGCCGCGCCGATCAGGCGGCGCCAACGATCTTCAGGAAATCCTCGGCCAGGAGCGAGGCGCCGCCGACCAGGGCGCCGTCGACTTCCGGAGTCGCCAGGATTTCGGCGGCGTTGTCCGGCTTGACCGAACCGCCGTACAGGATCGGCGCGCGCCGGGCGCCCTCGCCCAGCCGTTTGACGATGGCGACGCGCAAGGCGGCATGGACCTCGGCGATCTGGTCCAGGGTCGGGGTCAGGCCGGTGCCGATGGCCCAGACCGGCTCATAGGCGACGGCGAACGGCCGCTCGGACAGGCCGTCCGGCAGCGAGCCCTCGACCTGGGCGCTGACCACGCTCACGGCCTGGCCCGCCTCGCGCTGCTCCAGGGTCTCGCCCACGCAGACAATAGGTTCCAGGCCGGCCGCGATCGCGGCCTCGACCTTGGCGGCCACCTGGAAGTCCGTCTCTCCAAAGGCCGCGCGCCGTTCCGAATGGCCCAGAATGACCAGGACGGCGCCGGCGTCCACCAGCATTTCCGCCGAGACGGAACCGGTGAAGGCCCCCGACGGCGCCTCATGACAATCCTGTCCGCCCAATTCCACCGCGCCGCCTGCCAGGGCCGCGCGCATACGGTCGGTCAGGGTGGCGGGGGGGCAAAGGGCGACCCTGCATCTCGACGGCGAGGCGGCCATCGCCTGTCTGAGGGCCAGGGCCTGCGACACATCGGCAGAGACCCCGAACATTTTCCAGTTGCCGACGATGAACTTCACGGATTGTTTCATCGCGCCTGTCTAAGGGGCCGAAAAGGCCAAGCCAAGAGGGGTGCCGCAATCTGGACATCAAGCCGTCCTTGCGGGAGCGCGCCTGCCCCGACTATACGCCGCTGATACGCCGACGTCGGCGCCTGCACCGGGTTTTCGAATGATCACCGCCTTCCGCGCCTTCTCGCGTTCCAAGTGGGCCGTCGCCCTCCTCGTCCTGATCGCGATCAGTTTCGTGATCGTCGGCGCGCGCATGGACGTGTTCGCCAATCTGGGGCCCAAGCATGTGATCGACGCCGGCGACCGGTCGATGAACGAGGCCGAGTTCAGCCTCGCCTTCGGCCGTGTTCGCGACAACATCCAGCAGCAGGCCGGGCGGCCGGTGACCAATGAAGACCTGATCGCCGAAAACATCCACACCCGTTTCCTGGACAGCCAGACCGAGCAGCTGGGCTTCGTGAACTGGGCCTGGAAGGCCGGAATCCGTCCCGGCAAGGAACTGATCGTCAAGCAGATCCGCCAGATCCCGGCCTTCTTCAACTCGGTGACCCGCGAGTTCGACCAGCAGGCCTATGAGAGCGCCCTGGCGCAGCAGAACCTGACCCCCGCCATGCTGGAACAGGACATGCTCGACCAGTATGTGACCGAACATTTTGGCTCGGCCGTCTTCGCCGGCGCCCGCGCGCCGCGCATCTATGGCGCCCTGCTGGCCGGCTCCGCCTTCGAGTCCCGTGACGGCCGCTGGTTCGAGGTCACCCCGGCCATGGCCGGCGAGATCCCCACACCGACCGACGCCCAGCTGAACGCCTTCATCCAGGAAAACGCCGCCCGTCTGCGCGCGCCGGAGTTCCGCATGGTTTCGGTCGTCCTGTTCACCCCCGATCCGGGCGCGACGCCGACCGTTTCCGAAGACCGAATTCGCGAGCGTTTCGAGTTCAAGAAGGACAGCCTCGGCAAGCCGGAAACCCGCACCTTCGTGACCTTGACTGCGCCCAGCCGCGACGCCGCTCAGAAGATCGCCGCCGCCCTGCGCGCTGGTCAGTCGCCAGCCGATGTCGGCCGCGCCAACAGCATTCAGCCCGCCAATTTCGACGCCACGCCGCGCGCCGCCATCGGCGATCCCGCCACCGCCGCAGCGGTGTTCGGGCTGCAAGCCAACCAGGTGTCGGACCCGGTCCAGGCCGGCGTCGGCTTCGCCGTCGCCAAGGTCACCGCCATCCAGCCGGGCCAGCCGGCCACGCTGGAGAGCGCCCGCGAACAGATCGTCCAGGAACTGCGCGCCGAAGACGTCAAGGGCCAGACCTACGCCAAGGTCGAGAAGTATGAGGCCGCCCGCACGGCCGGCAAGAACCTGGCCGACGCTGCGCGCGAGGCCGGCGGCCGCGTGGTCGACCTGCCCCCCTTCACCCAGGACGGCAAGCTCCCGGACGGTCAGGCGCTGAACGCGCCGCCGCAGGTGTTCGAAACGGCCTGGAGCCTGACCAAGGGCGGCGAAAGCGACGTGATCGACGCCGGCCAGGGCCAGTATTTCGCGGTCCGCGTCAACGACATCCGCCCGTCGGCCTTGCCGACGTTGGCCGAGGTCCGCGCCCCCCTGACCGCCCAGTGGACCCGGCGTGAAGTCTCGCGCCGTCTGTCGGCCAAGGCTGAGGAACTGGCCGGACGCGTCCGTCAGGGCCAGGATATCGCCGCGGTGGCCCGTTCGATCAACGCGCCCCTGACGGTTCGCACCGGCGTCGTTCGCGACCAGGCCACACAGCAATCCCTGGGCGAGGGCGTGCTCCAGGGCCTGTTCGGCCAGGGCAAGGGTCAGGTCTTCTCCCAGCCGGGCGAGGGCGGCTTCCTGGTTGGACGGGTCGACGGCGTCCACGCCGCAGCCCCGGCTGTCGCCGGCCCCCTGGCGGAACAGGCGCGGCCCCGCATCACCCAGGAAATGGTCCAGGCCATGGTGCAGGCGGAAATGACGGCCGCCGCCAAACGCTCCAAGGCCAAGAACGACGTCGGTCTGGCGCGCCAGGCCCTGGGCCTGTCCGCAGAGCCGACCGCCCCCGCCGCACCGGCCCAATGACCGGGACAGCGTCCGGCGAACCCGATTTCGACGCCTTCGCCGCCGGCCTGTCGGCCGGTCGGCCGCAGGTGCTGGTGCGGCGTGTCATCGACGACCTTGAGACGCCGGTTTCGGCCTATCTGAAACTGGGTCACAGCCGGCCCTACGCCTGTCTGCTGGAATCGGTCGAGGGCGGCGCGGTCAAGGGCCGTTATTCGATCCTGACCCTGGACCCCGACGTGGTCTGGCGCTGCCGGTCGAACACGGCGGAACTGGCGCGCGGTCCCGCCATCGCCGAGGGCCGGTTCATTCCCGAGCCCCTGCCGACGCTTCAGTCGCTGCGCGCCCTGATCGCCGCTTCCAAGTTCGACCTGCCCGAGGGCCTGCCGCCGATGGCCGCCGGCCTGTTCGGCGTCTTCGGCTACGACATGGTGCGCCTGCTTGAGCCGCTGGGCGAACCCAATCCCGATCCGCTGGACCTGCCCGACGCGGTCCTGACCCGCCCGTCGCTGGTGGCGATCTTCGATTCGGTGGGCCAGGAAATCATCCTGATCTCCGCCGCCTATCCCGACACGGGAGGCGCGGCACGCCAGGCCTTCGACGCCGCCCTCGCCCGGCTGGACTCCTTTGAGACCGGACTGCGCGACCCCCTGCCAGTGCGCGCCGCGCCGCAGCCGACGCCCGCTCCGACCTTCGCCTCGCCCGTGGACGAGGCCGGCTTCGGCGAGATGGTGGCCAGGGCCAAGGACTATATCGCCGCCGGCGACATCTTCCAGGTCGTGCTCAGCCACCGCTTCTCGGCCCCCTGGACCGAAGATCCCTTCGCCTTCTACCGCTCCCTGCGTCGCCAGAACCCGTCGCCCTATCTGTTCTATCTGAACTTCGAAGGCTTCCAGCTGGCCGGGTCCAGCCCGGAGATCCTGGTCCGGCTCAAGGATGGACAGGTCACCATTCGTCCGCTGGCCGGAACCCGTACGCGCGGCGCTACGCCCGAGGCGGACAAGGCGCTGGAGGTCGAACTTCTGGCCGATCCCAAGGAACGCGCCGAACATCTGATGCTGCTGGACCTGGGCCGCAACGACGTCGGCCGCGTCGCGGCACCCGGCACGGTCGAGGTGACCGAGAGCTTCGTCGTCGAACGCTACAGCCAGGTCATGCACATCGTCTCCAATGTGCGCGGCAAGGCCGATCCGAAACTGGACGCCGTCGACACCCTGCTGGCGGCGCTTCCCGCCGGCACCCTGTCAGGCGCGCCCAAGGTGCGGGCCATGGAAGTGATCGACGAGCTGGAGACCGAAAAACGCGGCGTCGGCTATGGCGGCGGCGTCGGCTATATCTCGGCCGGCGGCGAGGCGGATATCTGCATCACCCTGCGCACCGCCCTGTTCGCCGATGATCAGATCTTCGTCCAGGCCGGCGCGGGCGTGGTCGCCGACAGCGATCCTGCAGCCGAATACGCCGAGACCCGGCATAAGGCCCGCGCGCCCATGCGGGCCGCCGACGACGCCTGGCGCTTCCGCACCGGCAATCGCTAGGGGCCGTAGGTCGCCGGGGGTTCGTCAAAGCGGACGCCCGGCCCCAGCACGACGACCCCAGCCATGACCACGGCCGCTGTGGCGGCCAGGGCGGCGGCGCCGAGAGCCGCATAGGGGCTGATCGGCTTGGGTTCGACCACGACCAGCTTCGCCTTGGCGGCGGCGATCTTGTCGGCGATGTCTTTTTCGGCGCTCAGTTTCACACCCCCATCTGCCCCCGCCAATGTTAAGATGCGCTTTAACGCCGCGCACGCTTGGCGCGGCGGCTTGTCACGCCTAGAAGCCAGATCATGATCCTCGTCGTCGATAACTACGACAGCTTTACCTACAACCTCGTCCACTACCTCGCGGAGTTGGGCGCGCCGACCCGTGTGGTGCGCAACGACGACCTGACGGCGGACGAGGCCTGGGCGCTGACCCCCGCCGCCGTCCTGCTGTCCCCCGGCCCCTGCGCGCCCGATCAGGCTGGCATCTGCCTGCCGCTGATCGAAAGCGCCCCGGCCGATATGCCGATCCTGGGCGTCTGCCTGGGCCATCAATCGATTGGTCAGGCCTTCGGCGGCGACGTGATCCGCGCCAAGACCCTGATGCACGGCAAGACCTCGCCGATCCTGCACGACGGCAAGAGCGTCTTCGCTGGCCTGCCCTCGCCCTTCACCGCCACCCGCTATCATTCCCTGGCCGTGAAGCGCGAAACCCTGCCCGACTGTCTGGAAGTCACCAGTTGGACCGCAGACGGCGAGATCATGGGGCTCCAGCACCGCAGCCGCCCTATCCACGGCGTCCAGTTCCACCCAGAATCCATCGCCACGGAACACGGCCACGACATGCTGGCCAACTTCCTCGAGATCGCCGGCGTGAAGCGCCTCGCGGCCGCCTGATCGTGGCGGCCTGATCATGGCTGACGGGTTCAAGCCGATCCTCGCCCGACTGGTCGAGGGCCACCCCCTGACGTCCGAGCAGGCGCACGACTTCTTCGCCGCCTGCCTGCGCGGCGAACCGACCCCGTCCCAGGTCGCCGCCGCCGTCACCGCCCTGCGCATCCGGGGCGAGACGGTGGACGAGATCGCCGCCTTCGCCCAGGCCATGCGCGACGCCGCCCTGACGCTGGATCATCCCTACGAGGTGATCGACACCTGCGGCACCGGCGGCGACGGCCAGCACACCTACAACATCTCCACCGCCGCCGCCCTGGTCCTGGCCGGCGCGGGCCTTAAGGTCGCCAAGCACGGCAACCGGGCCATATCCTCGAAATCCGGCTCGTCCGACGTCCTGTCGATCCTGGGCGTCAACCTGGCCGCCAGCCCGGATCAGCAGCGCAAGGCGCTGGACGAGGCCGGCATCTGTTTCCTGTTCGCCCCCGCCTACCACGGCGCCATGCGACATGTCGGCCCAGTCCGCGCTGAAATCGGTTTCCGCACCGTCTTCAACCTGCTCGGGCCGCTGTCCAACCCGGCCCAGGCGAAACGCCAGGTCATGGGCGTCTATGATCCCCGCCTGCTCGAGCCCCTGGTCGAGGTGCTGGGCCGGCTGGGCGCCACCCGCGCCTGGACCGTCCACGGCCAGGGCCTGGACGAACTGGCCACCTCAGGCCCGACGGAAGTCGCCGAATGGAAAGACGGCGCCATTCGCCGCTTCCAGGTCACGCCCGAGGACGCCGGCCTCCCGCGCGCCTCCATCGACGCCATCCGCGGCGGCGACGCCGAGGAGAACGCCACGGCCCTGCGCGCCCTGCTGGCGGGTCAGACCGGCCCCTACCGCGACATCGTGTTGCTGAACGCCGCCGCCGCCCTCGTGGTATCGGATCGAGCGGCGGACCTCGGGGAAGGCGCCGTCCTCGCCGCAGCCGCCATCGACGACGGCCGCGCCGCACAGGCGCTGGAGCGTCTGGCCCGCATCACCTCCACGCCGCTGGATACCGAAGACAAAGCATGACCGACGTCCTGGACCGCATCGCCGCCTACAAGCGCGAGGATGTCGCCGCCCGCAAGGCCGCGACCACCCAGGACGCCATCGAGGCCCTGGCCCAGGCCGCCTCGTCCCCGCGCGGCTTCCGTGCGGCCCTCGACCGAACCGTCGAGGAAACAGGCCGCCCGGCCCTGATCGCCGAGATCAAGAAGGCCAGTCCGTCCAAGGGGCTGATCCGTCCCAACTTCGATCCGACCGCCCTCGCCATCGCCTACGAGGCCGGCGGCGCCTCCTGCCTGTCGGTCCTGACCGACGGCCCCAGCTTCCAGGGCGACGACGCCTATCTGGGCCAGGCCCGCGCGGCGACCGCCCTGCCCTGCCTGCGCAAGGACTTCCTGGTCGACCCCTGGCAGGTGGCCGAAAGCCGGGCGCTCGGCGCCGACTGTATCCTGATCATCCTGGCCATGATCGACGATCAGCTGGCCGCTGAACTGCTGGCAGAAGCCGAAAGATTCGGGATGGACGCCCTGATCGAGACCCACGACGAGGCCGAAATGGCCCGCGCCTGCGCTCTGGGCGGAGACTTGGTGGGGATCAACAACCGGTCGCTGCGGACTTTCGAAGTCGATCTGGAGGTCACCGAGCGCCTGTCGATGCTCAGCCCCGTGCGCGCCCTGCTGGTCGCCGAGAGCGGCATCTTCACCCCGGAGGACGTTGATCGCGTCTCCGCCGCCCACGCTCAGGCCATTCTGGTCGGCGAAAGCCTGATGCGTCAGTCCGACGTCGAGGCAGCGACGCGGACGCTGCTGGCCGCCTGATTCAACCCGACGTGCGTGGTGAAGCGACGCCGTTAAGTTGACATTAGGAAGGAACACTTACAGAACATCGTCAATGTTCACGGCCCGTTCCGATTCGAGGGACGGGCCTATGAGGGCCTGGCGATGCTCACGCGCAAGCAGCACGAACTGCTGATGTTCATCCACGAACGGATTCAGGAGACCGGCGTCTCCCCCTCGTTCGACGAGATGAAGGAGGCGCTGGATCTGGCGTCCAAGTCGGGCATTCACCGGCTGATCACGGCGCTGGAGGAACGCGGCTTCATCCGCCGCCTCGCCCATCGCGCCCGCGCTCTTGAAGTGACCAAACTGCCTGAACAGGCCACCGCCGGCGCGCCGCGCGGCCGGGCCGGCTTCAAGCCCGACGTCATCGAGGGCGGCGGCGGCGCGCCACGCCCCGCTGCGGCCTCAGCCGCCAACGACACCCGCGAACTGCCCCTGCTGGGCAAGATCGCCGCGGGCACCCCCATCGCCGCCATCCAGCACGAGCAGGAGCGCCTGTCGGTGCCCGAATCCATGCTCGGCAAGGGCGATCACTACATCCTCGAGATCGAGGGCGACTCCATGATCGAGGCCGGCATCCTGAACGGCGACCTCGTGGTCATCCGGCGCGGCGACACGGCCAATAGCGGCGAGATCGTCGTCGCTCTGGTCGAGGGTGAAGAGGCCACGCTGAAACGACTGCGTCGCAAGGGCGGCTCCATCGCCCTGGAGCCCGCCAACCGCAACTACGAAACCCGCATCTTCGGTCCCGACCAGGTCGAGGTTCAGGGCAAGCTGGTCGGCCTCATGCGCCGCTATCACTGACACCCGGATCCGGCCGGCGCGCCCAGGGACGATCCCCGCGCACGTCGGCCGTCCAGACCGCGCGCCAGCGGTTCGCGCCAGCCGCACCGTCGCGCCACAACTCCACCGCCCCGCCGCGCGCGAAATCTACCCCGTCCAGCACCAGCCGCCCCTCGCATGAGCTGGGCAAGGCGTGAACGACCGCCCGCACGCTGACGACCCGCGCCGCACGGCACAGGGCCGTCATCTGCTCAACATCCGGCGCTCGCCTGCCCCACCACAGGGCGACCGCCCCCGCCTCGGCGGTCTCGGGTCGGCACGAAGACCGATCACAGGCCCAGCCCGCCTCCGCCCGATCCGCCAAGGTCAGACCGCGCCGCCGAGACCAAAGGTCCGCCGCGAACTCACGCACACCCGGCCGGATCACGACCGCCTCGCCCTGACGATGAAGCGCCGCATTGGTCCCGCCGTCGCCGATCCAAATGTCCGGCGTCGGCGCACGCGGCCAGACCAGAACCGCCGCGGCCAACGGCAGGCCCAGCCACCGCAGCCGCCCCTGCCACAGACAGACGAACAGCACGCCCAGAAAGGCCACGGGCAGCACATAGTCCGGCGCGCTGGCCACCGTCTGCACCGCACCCGGCAGCCCCGCCGTCCAAGCCCCTATCGCCAGCATCAGATCGACGCCCCACCCCGCCACCGCCAGGAAAGGCCCGCCCAATCCCAGAGGCTCCAGCGCCGCCCCCAAGGCCAGAGCCGGCATCAGGACGAAGTCCGCCACCGGCGCCGTGCCCAGATTGGCCAGCAGACCGTACATGGCCGTCCGGTTGAAATGCTGCATGGCGAACGGTCCCGTCGCCAGCCCCGCCACGACGCTGGCCGCCACCGCCGCCGTCAGCCAGCCGCCGAGGCGCTGGACCGCCAGGATCGGCCACGGGGCCGAAATCTCGCGCGTCCGTCCGGGCCAGGCTTCGACCAGGGCGACCAGGGCGGCGGTCGCCGCGAAGGACATCTGGAAGCCGGGCGTGACGATGGCTTCCGGCTGTATCGCCAGGACGACGAAAGCCGCCACCGCCAGGCCGTGCATCGTCACCGCCTGCCGATCCAGCAGGATGGCCAAAAAGGCGATGGCGGCGGTGATGGCCGCCCGCTCGGCCGGCGGCGGGGCGCCGGACACCACCAGATAGACGCCGACCGCAGTCAGCCCCGCCACCGCCGCGACCTTCTTGCCCGGAACCCGCAACGCCAGCCAGGGCCAGGCCGCCACCCCCAGCCGCGCGGCGAAGAAGACGAACCCGCCGACAATGGCCATATGCAGGCCCGAGACCGACAGGATGTGCGCCAGGCCGGACTCCCGCATCACGTCCATGTCGGTCTGACTGATCCAGGCCTCGTGGCTGGTGGTCATGGCCGCCGCGATCCCGCCGGTTCGCTGGCCCAGCCGCGCCACGATCCGTTCCGCCAGGGCGTAGCGCGCTCCATTCACCGCCATGGCCAGCCGCAGCCGCCACGGCGCGGGGGGCAGATGGATCCGCCGCGTCTCACCCAGGGCGAAGGCCACGCCCCCCATGCCTTGGAAGAAGGCGTTGCGGCCGAAATCATAGGTGCCGGGACTGGCCGGCGCGGGGGGCGGATTGAGAATGGCGAACAGTCGGATCGCCTCTCCCGGTCTTGGCGGCTCGCCCCGCACCGTGGCCCGCAGCCGCACCGGCGTCCGCTCCGCCTCCACGCCTCGGACCCACACCGGCGCCACCACCACACGCGCGCCGTTCTGGCCCGGGCTGTCGACATCGACCACCCAGGCCTCAATGACCGTCGCCTCGCTCAGGGCAGGCGCAATCGGCGCGGCCACCACTTCAGTCCGCACCTTAGCCGCCGCCAGGCCGCCGAGCAGACAGGCCAGGATCATCAACGGCCATGTCCTGCTCCGCCTCCAGCCGCGCCGTTTGGCTGTCAACCAAGCTGTCAGAGCCAGACCGGCCGCCGCCAGCAGCGGCCACAACAACGGCTCGCCCCGCAAGGTGAAATAGATCGCGCTTCCCGTCCCAAAGGCCACCGGCGCCCACAGCCGCCATCTCAACGTCTGGGCTGCGACCTCTTCAGCCAGCAAGGCGCTCAATCTCGCGGCGGGGGTAGGCTTTGACGCGTCTGGGCGTATAAGGGCCTCGCTTACGGACCCCTCCCCCATGACCTTGCCCTCTTCGACTGTCGTCACCCGCTTCGCCCCCTCGCCGACAGGCTATCTGCATATCGGCGGCGCGAGAACCGCCTTGTTCAACTGGCTGTACGCCAAGAGACACGCAGGGCGTTTCCTGATCCGGATCGAGGACACCGACCGCGAACGCTCGACCGACGAAGCGGTGAAGGCCATCTTCGACGGCCTGAGCTGGCTGGAGCTGTTCGCCGACGAAGAACCCGTCTTCCAGTTCAGCCGCGCCGACCGTCACCGCGAAGTCGTCGATCAGCTGCTGGAGACCGGCCACGCCTATCGGGATTTCACCACCGCCGAGGAAACCGGCCGCCTGCGCGACGCCGCCAAGGCCGAGCGACGGGCCTTCGAATCGCCTTGGCGCGACCGCACCCCGACCGTCGACGACCTGGCCCTGCCGCACGTCGTCCGCTTCCGCCGGCCGCAGTCCACGACCGTCACCGTCGCGGACGAGGTCCAGGGTTCGGTCAGCTGGTCGACCGACGACCTCGACGACCTGGTCCTGCTACGCTCAGACGGGGCCCCGACCTATAATCTCGCGGTGGTGGTCGATGACCACGATATGGGCGTGACCCACGTCATCCGCGGCGACGACCACCTGAACAACGCCGCCCGCCAGAGCCTGATCTACGACGCCCTCGGCTGGACCCGCCCGACCTTCGCGCACATCCCCCTGATCCACGGCCCCGACGGCGCCAAGCTGTCGAAACGGCACGGCGCCCAGGCGGTCCACGAATATGCCGAGATGGGCTATCTGCCCGAGGCCATGCGCAACTACCTCGCCCGGCTGGGCTGGGCGCACGGCGACGACGAACTCTTCAGCGACGCCCAGGCGATCGAATGGTTCGATCTGGCCGGCATCGGCAAGGCGCCGGCGCGGCTGGACTTCGACAAGCTGGCCCACGTCAATTCGCACTGGCTGCGCCTGGCCGACGACGAGCGCCTGGCCAAGCTGACGCTGGACATCCATCTGGCGCGCGGCCGCAGCCTTGCCGAAGCCGACGAGGCCAGGCTTCAGCGCGCCATGCCCTTCGTCAAGGATCGCGCCAAGACCGTGCTGGATCTGGCCGACCAGACCGAGTTCGTGCTCAAGACGCGCCCGCTGGACATCGACGACAAGGGCCGCGCCCTGCTGTCCGGCGAGACCTTGGAGCGTCTGGCGCGCCTGCGCGACCGGCTGGCCCTGTTCCAGTCCTGGGATGTCTTCGCCCTGGAAGCCGAACTCAAAAGCTTCGCCGAATCCGAAGAGGTCGGGTTTGGCAAGATCGGTCCGCCGATGCGGACGGCCCTTACCGCTGGGTCAACTTCACCCGATATCGCACGAACTTTGTCCGCTCTCGGGCGCGACGAAAGTCTCGGGCGCTTGGATGATGCGCTGCAACAGACTAAGTGATCACCCACAACCAAAAAAGCGGCCGACGCCTCCCCGCGCCTGGACGTGTGATGCAAAGGGGCATTTCATGACTGAACAAGCCAATACCGCCGGCTCGGCGACCCTGTCCTTCGAGGGCAAGACCATCGAGTTGCCGGTCCTTTCGGGCTCCACCGGCCCGGACGTCATCGACATCCGCAAGATGTATGCGGGTACGGGCGCCTTCACCTTCGACCCGGGCTTTACCTCCACCGCCGCGTGCGAATCGGCCCTGACCTATATCGACGGCGACGCCGGGGTGCTGCTGCACCGGGGCTATCCGATCGACCAGCTGGCGTCGAAGTCGAACTTCGTGGAGGTCTGCCACCTGTTGCTGCACGGCGAACTGCCGACTGCGGCGCAGTACGAAAAGTTCGAAAACAGCATCACCATGCACACGATGCTGCACAGCCAGTTCGACCGTTTCTTCGAAGGCTTCCGCCGCGACGCCCACCCGATGGCGATCATGGTCGGCACGGTCGGCGCCCTGTCGGCCTTCTATCACGACAGCCTGGACATCCATGATCCGGTCCAGCGCGACATCTCGGCCATCCGCCTGATCGCCAAGATGCCGACCATCGCTGCCCGCGCCTACAAATACCACGTCGGCCAGCCGTTCGTGTCGCCGCGCAACGACCTGTCCTACGCCGAGAACTTCCTGCGCATGTGCTTCGCCGTGCCGGCCGAGGACTATCATGTCGATCCGGCCCTGGTGCGCGCCATGGACCGCATCTTCACCCTGCACGCCGACCACGAACAGAACGCCTCGACCTCGACCGTCCGTTTGGCCGGTTCGTCGGGCGCCAACCCGTTCGCCTGTATCGCCGCCGGCATCGCCTGCCTGTGGGGCCCGTCGCACGGCGGCGCCAACGAAGAGGCGCTGACCATGCTGAAGCAGATCGGCACCCCGGACAACATCCCGGAGTTCATCCAGGGCGTGAAGGACCGCAAGTACAAGCTGATGGGCTTCGGCCACCGCGTGTACAAGAACTACGATCCGCGCGCCAAGGTCATGCAGCAGTCGGCCTATGAAGTCCTGGCCGCCACGGGCCGCGAGAACGACCCGCTGTTCCTGGTCGCCAAGGAGCTGGAGAAGGTCGCCCTGAACGACGAATACTTCACCTCGCGCAAGCTGTTCCCGAACGTCGATTTCTATTCGGGCATCACCCTGTCGGCGATGGGCTTCCCGACCAGCATGTTCACCGTCCTGTTCGCCCTGGCCCGCACCGTGGGCTGGATCGCCCAGTGGCAGGAAATGATGGCGGATCCGTCGCAGAAGATCGGCCGCCCGCGTCAGCTCTACACGGGCCCGACCGAGCGCGACTATGTGCCGATCGAACAGCGCGGCTGATCGAGCGCCACAGGCCTGAAATGCAGAACGCCGGGGCGCAGGCCCCGGCGTTTTTCTTTGTCCTGGACAGGGCCGGCGCGCCTATCCGGCGGCCTTGGCCTCTATGACCCGCAGCACCGCCTCGGCGGCCAGGGCCGAAGGATCCGCCCCGCCCCGTCCCATCAGGTCCAGCGCCGCCGTCTGACGAGCCGCCTGCTCGACCCCCGCCTCGGGATCGTTCAGCAACCGCCCAACGGCGGCCGCCAGATTTTCAGGCGACGCCTCGCCCTGGATGAACTCCGGGGCGATCCGCTGATCGGCGGCGATGTTGAACAGGGTGATGTGTTTCGCCGTCACGACCCGTTTCATCAGCTCATAGCTGAGCGCACCGATCCTGTAGGCGATGACCATGGGCGCCCCGGCCAGGGCCAGTTCGGTCGAGACCGTGCCGCTGGTGGCCAGGGCCGCCGTCGCCGCGCGCATGGCGTCGTATTTCTCGGCCTCGTCGACCAGATGGACGCGGAACGGCCAGGCGGACACGCGACCGATCACATCCTTGGACACCGTCCCCGCGGCCGCCACAGCAACCTCCAACTTCGGGTCCTGCGCCTTCAGACGAGCCACTGTCGCCTCGTAGACGGGCGTCATCCGCGCGATCTCGGCGGGGCGGCTGCCGGGCAGGATCAGCAACAGTTTCGCATCGGCGGCTATGCCCCGGCGGGCGCGGAAGGCCGCGCCGTCGGCGTGATCCATATCCACATGAAGGGCCGAAGACCCGACGACGGTCGTGGGCAGGCCCGCACGCTCGAACCAGGGCGCATCGAAGCTGTAGAGGGCCAGCAGGTGATCGACGGTACGCGCCAGGGTCTTGGCCCGAACGGGACGCGACGCCCAGACCTGAGGGCCGACATATTTGATCAGAGGCACGTCCGGCCGCGCGGCGCGGATGGCCTCGGCCACGCGAATGGTGAAGCCCCAGCTGTCGATCAGCACCACGGCGTCGGGCTGTTCGGCTGCAGCCAGAGCCGCCGTCTCCAGAACCCGGCGCCGGACCATGCCATAGGCGCGCAGGCCCTCGATCCAGCCCAGGATCGACAGCTCGGCGATATCGAAGGGACTGACGACGCCCTCCGCCGCCATCCGAGGCCCGCCGACGCCGACGAAGCTCACCGTGTCGCCCAGCCGCTTCCGGAGCGCTTGGGCCAAGCCAGCGCCGAGCGCGTCGCCCGAGGCCTCGGCCGCGACCAGCATGATCTTCAACGGACGGCTCATCGGTCTTCACCCCAGACGAACAGACCCAGCCGGTCCGCAGCCGCCACTATAGCCGGCCGGTCGATCAGGATCAGCCGCCCCGTCACGCCGGCGATGCCCGCCAGACCCGCCGCCGCCGCCAGTTCGACCGTGCGCGGCCCGATCACCGGCATGTCCACGCGCAGGTCCTGGATCGGCTTGGGCGCCTTGCCCAGCGCCCCCCTGGGCGCGGCCGGAGAACCGCGAAGATCGGCCGGCAGGCCAGCCACCCGGTGCAACATGGCGTCTGTGCCCTCCTGGGCCTCGACCGCCAGCACCAGACCGTCGCAGACGACCGCGCCCTGGCCGATGTCCAGTTCGCCTGACTTTTCCGCGACATACAGCGCCTTTCTCAGATCGACGATCTGCTCCGGCGTCGGCGTTGCAGCACCGAGAGCGCCGTGCGCCAGGGTCTCGCCGCCCAGGATGTCGTCGGCGCCTTCAACGGCGAATCCTTCGACCTCGAACACCGACAGGATCTTGCGCAGCAAGGCGTCGTCGCCCTGGGTCGCCGCCGCGACGATCCCCGGCAGCAGAGTCGCGCCCTTAAAGTCCGGCTTCAAGCTCTTGAAATCAGGCCGGTTGACGATACCCGCCAGACAGACGGTCGTGCAGCCCTCGGCCTTCAGCGCCTTCAGTATGGCCCCGATCTGGGCCATGCCGAACTCGGCGCCCGGCCAACGGGTCAGGTGAGGATCGGCGAACCCGGCCAGACGGATGATGAAGACCGGCCGCCCCTCGGCGTCGCACCGCGCCGCCACCGCCGCCGGCAGGTCGCCGCCGCCGGCGATCAGCCCCAGCTTTCCGGGCGCGCTCATTCCGCGTTCGGCAGACACAGCGGACGCCGCCCGCCGTCGCGGATGAAGGCGATGATCTCCACGATCTCGGGCAGGTCGGCATAGGCCTGGGCCACCCCCTCGATCCGGCCGGCGAACTCGCCCTCGCCCTCGAACAGGTCGCGATAGGCGGCCAGCAGCCGACGCACCTGATCCTTGCCATAGCCTTTGCGCTTCAGCCCGATCAGATTCAGCCCGCGCAGCCGCGCATGATTGCCCCAGGCGGAGCCGTAGGGGATGACATCACGGGTCACGGCGGCCAGACCGCCGATGATCGCCCCCTGCCCCACACGGCCGTTCTGGTGGACGGCGCACAGACCGCCCAGGAAGACCTTGTCGCCGATATGAGCATGACCGCCCAGGGTGGCGTTATTGGCCATGACCAGATTGCTGCCGACCACGCAGTCGTGGCCGATGTGCGCGCCGGTCATGAACAGGTTGTTGGAGCCGACGACGGTCACGCCCGTTCCCTGCGGCGTGCCCCGGTTGAAGGTGCAGTGCTCGCGGATCAGGTTGTTCTCGCCGATCTCCAGCCGCACCGACTCGCCCTTGTAGCCGTTGTGCTGAGGGTCGCCGCCGATGACGGCGAACGGATGGATCACCGTCCCCGCCCCCACCGTCGTGTCCTGCTGAACCACCACATGGCTGACCAGCCGCACGTTCTCGCCCAGGACCACGTTCGGCCCGACGGTGCACCAGGGGCCGACCTCGACCCCGTCGGCCAGGGTCGCCGTGGCGTCGATCAGGGCGGTCGGGTGAAGGGTCATCAGGCGGCGGGCTCTGTCGCTGGAGGGGGCACGGTCACGACCATGGCCATGAATTCGGCCTCGGCGGCCAGTTTTCCGTCGATGAAGGTCTCGCCGCGGAACTTGTAGGCGTCGCCGCGCGCCTTGATCACCTTGACCTCCATGCGCAGCTGGTCGCCCGGCCGCGCCGGCTTGCGGAAGCGCACGCCATCGATGGACATGAACATGATGACCTTGTCGGCCACGGCCACGTCCAGGGTCTTGGACATCAGCAGGGCGCCCGTCTGGGCCATGGCCTCGACGATCAGCACGCCCGGCATGACCGGATCGATCGGGAAATGCCCCTGGAAGAAGGGCTCGTTATGGCTGACGTTCTTGACGCCGACGATGGAGGTCCGGGGCACGAAGGCCTCGGCCTTGTCCACCAGCAGGAAGGGATAACGGTGCGGCAGTCGCCGCATCACCTCGGCGTAATCGATCTTGCCGTCTTCGCTCATCCCTATGATTCCTTCGGGGCCTTCTTTGAAGAGGCCTGTTTGGCGAGCCAGATGGTTTCGCGCAAGAACTGTCGGATCGGACGGGCCGGATAGCCGGACCAGGTCTCGCCCGCCGGAATGTCGGCAAGCACCCCGGCCCCGGCTGCGACCCGCGCGCCCTCGCCGATGGTGATATGGTCGCCGATCCCCGCCTTGCCGCCGAAGATGACATTGTCGCCGCTGGTCACCGAGCCCGAAATGCCGGTGTTGGCGGCCATCAGATTGTTGCGTCCGATGACGCAGTTGTGGCCCACCATGACCAGATTATCGATCTTGGTGTTCTCGCCGATGACCGTGTCGTCATAGGCGCCACGATCGATGCACGAGTTGGCGCCGACCGTCACTCCATCCTGAAGGATGACGCGACCCAGCTGGGGAATGTCCATGGCGCCGGCGGCCGTGCCGGTGGCGCCGAAGCCCGCCTCGCCGATCCGCGCGCCGGCGTACAGTTTCACCCGGTCGCCGATCAGGGCGAAGCCGACGGTGACATTCGCGCCGATGACGCAGTCGCGGCCGATCTGCACGCCCGGACCGATGAGGGAATTGGCGCAGATGCGCGTGCCGCGTCCGATGCGGACGCCCTCGCCCAGGACGACGCCGGGCTCGATGATGACGCTGCCGTCCTCGGCCGCCTCGGACGCCGCCATGGCGCGGTCGAGCGTCACCGGCCGGTGCAGCAGGGCCGAGGCCATGGCCCAGGAGGCCTGGGGCGTGCGGGAGACGATGACGGCGGCTTCAGCGGGCGCTGATGCGACAGCCTCGGCCGGCACGATCACGCAACCCGCCCTGGTGGCGGTCAGGGCGGCGACGAACTTGCGGTCGCCCAGAAACGCGATCGCGCCCCCGTCCGCAGAGGACAGGGGCGCGACGGAACCTATGATCCGATCCCCGCCCCTCTCGACCTCGCCTCCGATTTGCGACGCCAAATCGGCGACGGACAGGGGGGCGAGGGTGTCGAAGAAGCGGGTGTCGGGCATGTGGACCTTAGTTGGCGGCGGCCGGCTGTTGCGACTGTTGGGCCGGCACGGCCATACGGTTGAACGACAGGGTCGGCAGGGCCGTGTTCAGGCGCTGGATCGCCGCATCAGTCAGGTCCATGGCCGGGTTCATCATGAAGACGCTCTCGCGGTCCAGCAGCAGGCCGCAGCCCTTTTCCTGGTACAGGGCGGTCAGGATCGGCGACACGGCCTCGGTGATGGCCTGGCGTTGCATGGCCAGGGTGTAGCGCAGTTCGTTCTCGCGCGTGCTTTCCAGCTGCTGGGCTTCCTGGGCGCGCTGCTGCAGTTGCTGGCGACGCGACTGCAACTGGTCGGCAGGGAGGCTGCCGCCCTGAGACTGCAGTTGCTGGGCTTCCGTCTGGATCGCCGTGGCGTAGGGCTGGAGCTCGCCCTGAACTTCCTGGGCGAGCTGTTGCATGCGCGCCTCGACGGCCTGGCCGGCAGCCGACTGGGCCAGCAGACGGGCGTTGTAATAGACGCAGACGCCCGGAACGACCGGACCCGGGTTGGCGGGCGCGGCGGCGGTCTGGGCGGAGGCGGCGGTGGCGACCAGGGTTGCGGCGGCCGTGGCGGCGATGATCAGAGCTTTCATGGGTATCCTCGTGCGAACGCTTTTGCGTCGCTTCCTTAGAACTGGGTGGAGGTCGAGAAGCGGAAGGATTCCGTCTTGTCGTAGTCTTCCTTGGAAAGAACCTTCGAGATGTCGAACCGGATCGGGCCCATCGGGGACTTCCAGTGGATGCTGACGCCGGCCGAGGCGCGCAACGACAGTTCGTCGGCGATGCTGGTGTCGACCGTGCCGGTCGAGGTCAACTTATACCGGTCGTCCAGGACGCCCAAGGTGCCGACGTCGGCGAACAGGGAGGTCTTGATGCCGTACTGTTCGGGCAGATAGTTCGGCAGGGTCAGTTCGACGGTGCCGATGGCGTAGAAATTGCCGCCCAGGGCGTCGGTCGTATCCAGATCACGCGGCCCCATGCCGGCGGTTTCGAAGCCGCGGAAGCTGTTGCCGCCCTTGAAGAAGCGGTCGTTGATCCGGATCGGATCGCCGTTCCAGCCGCTGATATAGCCGGTCGAACCCTGTACGCTGACCACCCACTGGGGCGTGATACCGTAGTACCAGGCCGCGTCGGCCTCGGTCTTCACATAGTTCACGTCGCCGCCCAAGCCGGCGAAGTCCTGGCGCAACGAACTGGACCAGCCGCGCGTCGGCCGCACCGGGTCGTTGGTGAAGTTCATCTGCAGCGTATAGCCGATCGACGAGTTGATATAGCTGCCAACCTGATCGCACAGGGCCGACGAGCCGCTGCCGGTCGTGGTGCAATAGCCATCGGGCACGATGATCTCGTCCGACTTCAGGAAGTAGCGGGTGCTGAGCAGCATATTGCCGTTCAGCGGATAGGACAGGCGCAGGCCGCCGCCGGTCGAGCGGTAGTCGTACGACGAATATTCGCTGAGGTCGTAGCGCGAGTGGAACAAATCCCAGCCGGCCCGCAGATCGCGGCCCAGGAATTTCGGCTCGGTGAAGCGGAAATCGACCTGCTGGCGCAGCGATCCCCATTCCATCCGGGCGACGACGTTCTGACCCCGACCGCGGAAGTTCCGCTCCGAGATGCCCAGGTTGACCGTGAAAGAGTCGACCGAGCTGAACCCGGCGCCGACGGACAGCTCGCCCGTCGGCTGTTCCTCGACATTGACGTTGATGACCGAACGGTCCGGCGCGCTGCCACGCGTCTCCTCGATCGTCACATCCTTGAAGAAGCCGAGCGCGCGCAGATTGTTGCGCGACCGTTCCATCAGGGCGCGGTTGAAGGCGTCGCCTTCGGTCAGCAGAAGTTCGCGGCGGATGACCGGATCAATGGTGCGGGTGTTGCCGATCACATTGATGCGGTCGATGTAGACACGCTGGCCTTCGGAGACGTTGAAGGTGACGTCCACCGTGTCGGTCTCGGGATTGGCGCGATAGGTGGGATTGATCTCGACGAAGGCGTAGCCGGCGGATCCGGCGGCGAAGGTCAGGGCGTCGACCGCCTGCTCGATCTTGTCGCTCTCGTAGAGCTGGCCTTCGCGGATCGGCACCAGCGCCTTCAGGAATTGGGCGTTCAGGCGGTCATTCTCGGTAATGACGTCGACCTTGCCGAAATTGTACTTGTCGCCTTCGTTCAGGGTCAGAGTGATCTGGAAGGCCTGGTCATCCGGCTGCAGCTCGGCGACCGAAGAAATGATGCGGAAGTCATAGTAGCCGCGGTTCGTATAGAATTTGCGCAGCTGCTCCTGGTCATAGTCCAGACGGTTCGGATCATAGTTGTCGTTGCTGGAGAAGAATTTCCACCACTGCGAACGCTCCGTCACCATGACGTCGCGCACGTCATTGTCGGAGAAGGCCTGGTTACCCAGGACATTGATGGCGCTGATGCCGGTCTGGGGGCCTTCGTTGATCTCGAAGATCACGTCGACGCGGTTCTGCTCCAGCTGGACCAGCTTGGGCGTCACGGTCGCGGAAATACGGCCTTGCAGGCGATACAGTTCGACAATGGCGCCCACGTCTTCCTGCACCTTGGCGCGGGTGTAGATGCCGCGCGGCTGAAGCGTGACCTCCTTGGTCAGCTTGTCCTGTGACAGGGCGCTGTTTCCCTCGAACACCACCTGGTTGATGATCGGGTTCTCGACGATCTGGACGATCAGGTCGCCGTTCTGGACGCCGAGTTGCACGTCCGCGAACAGGCCGGTGCGCGACAGGGTCCGCACCGCGACGTCCAGCACCTGGGCGTCGACATTGTCGCCGGGGCGGATCGGCAGATAGGACAGGACCGTAGTCTGGTCGATCCGCTGGGCGCCCTGGACCAGAATACGGTTGACCGTCAGCGTCTGGGGCGCGGCGATCTCCACGCGCGGCGGCTGGCCGTCGGCGGGCGCGGCCTGCGGAGCCTCAGCCGGCGCCGATTGCGCCAGGGCGGGGGCGCCGAGCCCGGCGGCGACGGCCAGCGCGAGGAGGCTGGAACGGGCGCCCAGTCGGACGGCGGCGCGAGATTTCATGTCGTTCATTCTGAAAACCATCGGGGGCTGGCGTCGGCTCACGAGACGAGCCCGCCGAGGAATTGGAAGATGTTGAGCTTCTGTAGGTCGTTCCACGTCGCGAACAACATAAATCCCGCCAGAAGCGCAAGACCTGCGCGATAGCCCATCTCCTGATACCGCGCCGCCACGGGCCGCCGGGCCACGGCTTCATAGCCGTAGAAAAGCAGATGGCCGCCGTCCAGCACAGGAATGGGCAACAGGTTTAGAAAGCCGATTCCGATCGAAAGTATGGCGGCGAAGCTTGTGAGCGTCAGCAGAAGATTGATCGCAATGGCCTGAGGCGCCGGATTGGCCTCGACTGCGGCTGTGGTCAGGGAGCCTGTCGCCTTGGCGATTCCAAGGGGACCGCTGAACTGATCGCCGGACTCCCGTCCCGTGAACAACCGGCCCAGATAGGTCAGGGTCGAACCGATGATATCGCCCGTCTGGCGCACGCTTTCCGCCACGGCGTCGACCGGTCCGAAGCGGACATGGCGCACGTCAGCAGCCGTCGAGCCCAGGGTCAGGCCGATCCTCCCGACCTTCACCCGGCCGGCGATGGGGTCGTTTTCTTCCCGGCGCATCGGCGTCGCGACCAGTTCGATGACCCGACTTCCGCGTTCGACCGTGAAGCGGACGGGATCGCCGGTCGACAGCATGACGGTCTGGGTCACCGCCCCGCCGTCGTCGATGGTCTTGCCGTTCACGCCGGTGATCAGGTCCCCGACCTGAAAACCGGCGGCGGCCGCCGGGGAGCCGGCCTGAACCTGGGCGACGCGCGCCGGCCGGATCTGCTGACCCACGGCCATGAAGAGGACCGAGAAGATGGTGATCGCCAAAATGAAGTTGGCGAGGGGCCCGGCGGCGACGATCAAGGCGCGCTGCCAGACCGGCTTGAAGTGATAATAGTCGCGCTCGGCGCCGGGTCCGCCCTCGGCGACCACGCGCTGACGCAGTTCGGCCAGACCGGCCTGGTCCGGCACGCTGGAGGCGTCGAGATCGCCCGAGAACTTGACGTAGCCGCCCAAAGGCATCCAGCCGAAGCGCCATTCGATGCCGTGGCGGTCGGTCCGGCTGAAGATCGCCTTGCCGAAGCCGATAGCGAACCGGTCGACCTTCACGCCAAAGGCGCGGGCGACCAGGAAGTGACCCAGCTCATGGATGGTGACGATGAAGGTCAGCACCAGCAGGAACGGCACGATGTAGATCAGGATCTGACCCAGAACGCCCAGCATGTTCAATCGTCTCCCCTGGCCGATCAGGCCGCGTTCGCCAGTCCGGCGATAATGGATCCGGCTATCCTTCGCGCCTCAGCATCGACCTCGAGGGCCGCGCCGCAGGCGTCTCCAGAGCCGAAAACCATCCCCGCTTTCGTCGCACGCTCAAGGGTTTCGGCGACGACTGCGGCAATATTGAGAAAGCCCAGCTTGCGGTCAAGAAATGCGAAGGCCGCAACCTCGTTGGCGGCGTTGAATACGGCCGGAGCCGCGCCCCCCGCCCTCAGCGCCTGCCGCGCCAGATCCAGCGCCGGAAAGCGCGCCAGATCAGGCGCCTCGAACGTCAGTCGGCCCAGGGCCGCCAGATCCAGTTTCGGCGCCGGCCAGGCGATCCGGTCGGGCCAGGCCAGGGCGCAGGCGATCGGGGTGCGCATGTCCGGCGGCCCCATCTGGGCCAGGGTTGAACCATCCACATATTCCACAAGGCTGTGGATAATCGATTCCGGGTGCACCACCACGTCGATCCGGTCGGCCGGCATGGCGAACAGATAGGCGGCTTCGATCATCTCCAGGCCCTTGTTGGCCATGGTGGCGCTGTCGACCGAAATCTTGGCGCCCATGCTCCAGTTCGGATGGGCCACGGCCTGTTCGGGCGTGATGGCGGTCATCTGCGCACGCGGCGTTTGACGGAAGGGGCCGCCCGACGCCGTCAGCACCAGTTTCGAAACCCGTTCGGGCGCCTCGGCCGGGAAGACCTGGAATATGGCGGAATGTTCGGAATCGACCGGGATCAGCCGCCCCCCTGCCCGCCCGACCCGTTCGATCAGGGCGGCGCCGCAGCAGACCAGGCTCTCCTTGTTGGCCAGGGCGAGCACGGCGCCGGTGTCGGCCGCCGCCCAGGCCGACCTCAGACCGGCGGCCCCGACGATCGAGGCCATGATCCAGTCCGCCGGTCGGGTCGCCGCCTCGACAATCGCATCCTCGCCCGCCGCGGCCTCGACGCCGGTCCCGGCCAGGGCGTCGCGCAGATCGTCCAGCCGCCTCGGATCGGCGGTCACGGCCAGCCGGGGCTTCCAGCGTCGCGCCTGTTCCGCCAGTTTCGCGATATTGGTGCCCCCGGTCAGGGCTTCGACTTCGAAGACGCCGGTCCCCGACGCCGTCGCCTGTTCCATCAGGTCCAGCGTCGACGACCCGACCGATCCGGTCGAGCCCAGCACCGTCACGCGACGACGGATCAAGACGCGCCTCGCTCGAGCAGGACCACCAGAAGACGCCCCGCCGCCACGACCACGACCGCGAACATCAGGCCATCGACCCGGTCCAGCAGGCCGCCGTGTCCTGGAATGGTGTTGCCGGCGTCCTTGACCCCGAACCGCCGCTTCAGACCCGACTCCCACAAGTCCCCGCCCATGGTCGCCAGGGCGGCGGCCAGACCGAGGCTCGCCCCCCAGAAAATTGTCAGACGCCCCATGTCGAACCAGGCGGTCATGGCGGCGCCCGCTATCGCGCCGGCGAGAATCCCGCCGATAAAGCCGGACCAGGTCTTGTTGGGCGAATATCTGGGCCACAGCTTGGGCCCGCCGAATGTCGAACCGGCCAGATAGGCCAGGATGTCCGCCGACCAGGTCACGGCGAAGACCAGCACGGTCCAGTGCAGCCCGACCGTGTCGTCCACGTTTCGCAGCCAGATCAGCAGCACCGACGGCCAGCCCAGGTAGAGAACCCCATAGGCCGCATCCAGGGCCTGCTGGCCCCGGGTTCGGGCGAACAGCGCCGCCCCTGCCGCCCCGAACACCAGCATGACGAAGGCGACGGACATCGCGCCGAAATAGGCGCTGACGACGGCGGCGACCACGCCCAGGCTGACCGCGCCCCCGATCAGGCGCGGCGCGCGCGGCGCGCTCATGGCGCCCCACTCGAAAGCCAGCACGACGCTGGCGGCGAGAACCAGCGCCAGGAACCAGATTCCTCCGACCCAGGTGGCGGCGACCGCCGCGGGCGCCAGGACGGCGGCCGAAGCCGCCCTCAGCGCGATGTCGCGTCCCTTGACCGCCATCAGGCCGACGCACGCACGGGCGCGGCCTCGCGGCCGCCATAGCGACGCTCGCGCCGGGCGAAGGCGGCGACCGCCTCTCCCAAGGCCTCAGGCCCATAGTCCGGCCAAAGAATATCCTGGAACACCAGTTCGGCGTAGGCCGCCTCCCACAGCAGGAAGTTCGACAGGCGCTGCTCGCCCGAGGTGCGGATGATCAGGTCCAGTGGCGGCGATCCGGCCGTGGCCAGACCGGCAGCGAACGCCTCCTCGGTCAATGGCCCTGTCGCCTCGCCGGCCAGGAGCCGCTCCATGTGCCGGCGCGCGGCATCCACCAGATCGGCCCGGCCGCCATAGTTGAAGGCGACCTGCAGGACGAACTTGTCGTTATGGGCCGTCTGGGCTTCGGCTCTGTCGATGATGGCGGCGATATCCGCCGGCAGGCCCTCGCGCCGGCCCAGGACGCGCAGCCGCACGCCCGCCCTAGCCAGCCGCATGAGGTCGCTGGCCACATAGGTTCGAACCAGGCCCATCAGGTCCGAGACCTCATCAGCCGGACGGCTCCAGTTTTCGGTCGAGAAACCAAATACGGTCAGGCAGCGGATGCCGAAATCGGGCGCCGCCTGGATGGTTCGCTTCAACGCCTGGACGCCCTCGCGATGACCCATGGCGTGCGGCAGGCCCCGCGCCTTGGCCCAACGGCCATTGCCGTCCATGATGATGGCGACATGACGCGGTCCGTCCGGACGCGAGCCTGAAGGGGCGGCGCTGTCTGCCGTCATCTGTCGTTCAATCCCATCAGGCTCCAGCCGATCCGCCTCAGACCTGCATGATCTCTTGTTCCTTGGTCTTCAAGGCCTCGTCGATGCGCTTGATGGCGGCGTCCGTCTCCTTCTGGATGTCCGCCTCCAGCTTCTTCTGTTCGTCCTGGCTGATCTCGCCGGCTTTCTCGGCCTTCTTCAGATCGTCATTGGCGTCGCGGCGCACGTTGCGCACGGCGATCTTCTGTTGCTCGGTGTATTTTCCGGCCAGCTTGACCAGATCCTTGCGGCGTTCCTCGGTCAGGGGCGGCACGGGGATGCGCAGGGTCTGGCCGTCGACGATCGGGTTCAGGCCCAGGTTGGCGTTGCGAATGGCCTTTTCGACCGCGACCACCATACCCTTGTCCCAGACGTTCACGGAAATCATCCGCGGCTCGGGCACGCTGATGGCGGCGACGGCCGACAGCGGCGAGGCCGATCCATAGGCCTCGACCCGCACGGGCTCCAGCAAGCCGGCGTTGGCGCGTCCGGTGCGCAGGCCGCTGAACTCTTCCTTCAGCGCCACGACCGCCTTCTCCATACGGTCGCGATAGGTTTTCACTTCGGGCTTTGCCATGGTCTTGGTCTCTCTTGTCTTGAACGAGTCGTTCGAACGATCAGGCGCGGTCCTGGATGATGGTGCAGGTGCCTTCGCCGGTCAGGGCGCGGCGCAGGGAGTCGTCTTCCCGGATCGAGAAGACGACGATCGGAATACCCGTGTCGCGCATCATGGCGATGGCGGAGGCGTCCATCACACGCAGGTCCTGGGCCAGAACCTCCTGATAGGTCAGGGTTTCATAGCGGGTCGCGGTCGGATCCTTCTTGGGATCGGCGGTATAGACGCCGTCCACGCTGGTGCCCTTCAGCAGGGCGTCGCAGCCCATTTCAGCCGCGCGAAGGGCCGCGCCCGAATCCGTCGTGAAGAAGGGCGCGCCGACGCCGGCGGCGAAGATGACCACGCGGCCCTTCTCGAGATGACGCAGGGCGCGGCGGCGGATGTAGGGTTCGGCGATGGCGGCCATCGGAATGGCGCTCTGCACGCGGGTCGAGACGCCGATCTTCTCCAGCGCCGACTGCATGGCCAGGGCGTTCATGATGGTGGCCAGCATGCCCATATAATCGGCCTGGGCGCGCTCCATGCCCGCCGCCGCCTTGGACAGGCCGCGGAAGATGTTGCCGCCGCCGATCACCAGACAGATCTCCACGCCCTCGGCCGCCACCTGGGCCACGGCCTTGGCCACGGTGTCCACGGTCTTCATGTCGACGCCGAAGGTCTGATCACCCATCAGAACTTCGCCGGAGACCTTGAGCAGGACGCGCTTGTAGCGAAAATTGGCGGGGGCGTCGGGCATGCGGCGGGGGTCCGTTTGACTGCGGCGCCTTTGAATCAGGCGACTTCTTATAGACGAAGGGCGCGCCGGCCATCAAAGCCGAACGCGCCCTTCTGATACAAAACCCTCACGAATGAGGGGAAGGTTTCTTAGTTGCCGCCCATCATGGAGGCGACTTCCGACGCGAAGTCGGGGCCTTCGACCTTCTCGACGCCTTCACCCAGGGCCAGGCGGACGAAGCCGGCCAGGTGCAGGTTGGAGGAGCCCAGTTCCTTGGCCGAGTTGGCGACCAGCTGTTCGATGGTCACGTCCGGATCCATGACGAAGGGCTGCTTGGACAGCACCACGTCCTTTTGGAACTTGTTGATCTGGCCTTCGACGATCTTGGCGATCATGGCTTCCGGGCGACCTTCTTCCTTGGCCTTTTCGGTCAGAACGGTGCGTTCCTTCTCGATGGCGGCGGGGTCTAGGTCGTCGGTGTTGAGCGACAGCGGGGCCGTGGCGGCCACGTGCATGGCGATCTTGCGACCCAGTTCGCGAAGAGCGGTCTTGTCGCCCTCGCCTTCCAGGGCGACCAGCACGCCGATACGGCCCACGCCCGGCGACACCGCGTTGTGGACATAGGTCGAGACAACGCCTTCCGACACCGACAGGCGGGCGGCGCGGCGCAGTTGCATGTTCTCGCCAATGGTGGCGATCATGTTCGTCACTTCGTCCTGGACCGTCTTGCCAACTTCCAGCTCAGCGCCGTGCAGGGCCTCGACCGAGTGATGCTCCAGGCCCAGTTGGGCGAACGACTTGGCGGCGTTCTGGAACAGCTCGTTGCGGGCGACGAAGTCGGTCTCCGCATTGAACTCGATGGCGGCGGCGACTTCGCCCTTGCCGTCTTCCTTCGACGCAACGGCGACCAGGCCTTCAGCGGCGACGCGGTCGGCCTTCTTGGCGGCCTTGGACAGGCCCTTGGCGCGCAGCCAGTCGATCGCTGCTTCGATATTGCCGTCGTTTTCGACCAGCGCCTTCTTGCAGTCCATCATGCCGACGCCCGAACGCTCGCGAAGTTCCTTCACGAGGGCGGCAGTGATCTCGGCCATGTTCTTCTCCTTGGGGGATTTCGTATGTGGGAACGGCCGGGCTGACTTAGCCCGGCCGTGTGTCAGTTCAAACCACGGCCTTCAGAATGACGCTCAAGTCGCGAGCCGCGGCGCGGCAAGCATGGCGTCAAAGGAATGACCGTCAGGCGTTTAGCCTGCAGCCTGTTCGGTCTCGACCGCGTCCAGAGCTTCGGTGTTGGCCGAGGTGTCGTCCGAGGCCAGCATCTCAGCGGCGACTTCTTCCGTGCCGGCCGGCGCGGCGTCGGCTTCGACCGGGGTCGAGGCTTCACGCAGCATGGGCTCTTCCGGATTGATCGCAGCGCCCAGGTCGACGCCCGAGGCCGACGCGCCGGCCGCCAGACCGTCCAGGACGGCGTCGGCGATCAGGTCGCAGTAGGTCTGGATGGCGCGAGCGGCGTCGTCGTTGCCGGGGACCGGATAGGTGATGCCGTCCGGGTCCGAGTTGGTGTCCAGGATGGCGATGATCGGGATGTTCAGCTTGCGGGCTTCCTGGATCGCGATCGCTTCCTTGTTGGTGTCGATCACGAACATGATGTCCGGGATCGAACCCATGTCCTTGATGCCGCCCAGCGACAGTTCCAGCTTGTCCTTCTCGCGCTGCAGGTTCAGCAGCTCCTTCTTGACGCGGCCTTCGCCGCCGTTCTCGAGGATGCCTTCCAGCTCGCGCAGACGGGCGATCGAGCCCGAGACGGTGCGCCAGTTGGTCAGCGTGCCGCCGAGCCAGCGGTTGTTCATATAGTACTGGGCGCAGCGCTTGGCGGCTTCGGCGACCGGATCGGCGGCCTGGCGCTTGGTGCCGACGAACAGGACGCGGCCGCCCTTGGCGGCGACGTCACGCACGGCCACCAGAGCCTGGTGGAACAGCGGCATCGTCTGCGACAGGTCGATGATGTGGATGTTCGAGCGCGAGCCGAAGATGTAGCGATCCATCTTCGGGTTCCAGCGGTGAGTCTGGTGGCCGAAGTGAGCGCCTGCTTCAAGCAGGGTGCGCATAGAGAATTCAGGCAGAGCCATGATCGTTAGTTCCTTTTTCCGATCAAACGTGGCGCGGGGATTAAAGGTCTGAGGACCCTCGGAATGGAGCGTGTCGGGATGTCTCCCCGAAACGCGCCTCGCCCGCGTTGCGAAGTGCGGGGGCCATGTAGGCGGGATGGCCCGCAATAGCAAGCGCCGCGTCCAGAAAGACGAAAGGCGGCCCCTTGCGGGACCGCCCTCGTCTTGAACACGGGGGATCAAACTACATGGCGTTGACCAAGGCCTGGGCCCGGTCGCGATGCTTCGTGATGGTGGGGATCATCTCCCGCGCCAAGGTCGCGAGGGCCGGGGCGTCGGAGTTGTCCGAGAAGCCGTTCAGCAGCGTCAAAGTCTCGTTGTGAGCGGCCACCTGCTGATCCAGATAGACCTTATTGAAATCGTCAGGCGCCGCGGCGTTCAGATTGTCGATCATGCCCTGGCGGCGCTGGTCCAGCATCGTCGGCATGGTGACGTCGGGTGCGGCGGTGGAAGCCGTTGATCGCAGCTTTTCGCCGGCGGCCGTATGGTCCTCCTCGATCATCGAGGCCAGAGCCTTGACGTCGGCGTTGTTGGACTTGGTCTGGGCGATACGGGCCGCCTCGATCTCGTACATATTGCCTTCCGCCAAGTTCGTGACGAAGCCATCGACGGTGTTGGCGCCCAGAGTGGCGGCAGAGGTCTGGCCCACCATGCCGGCGGCCGCGTCCTGCGTCGCGTTGACAGCCTCGCTGGTGTTCTGAGCCGCAGTGTCGTCGCCCTGGTTACAGGCCGCAAGAAGAGCCAGCGACGCCGCGCCGGCGATAAGAATATTCTTCATTGGTTGTCTCCCTTGAGACCCTCAAAACCCCTCCGCCACAACGAGGTTCCACGATTTCATAAGCTTAGCTATATCCAATCCGGGCATTCCGACCCTCGCCCACTTCACCAAACAATGATATCCTGACCTGAAGAATGGGGGATGCGGCTATGGCTTGGCGGGCCAGCCTGGGGGCGATTTTTGCGGCGGCGGCTCTCGGGGCCGGCGTTGCGTGGACACAGGCGCAGCCTCAGCAGGCGAACCGACCGCCACCTGGGGGCCCGGCGCCGGCGGAGGTTCCCCTCACCCGCAGTCGCGCGGACCAGACCGCGGTCGCTCTCGCGCGACAAGACCCCTTGGCGGGGCGGCTCCGCCGCGTTCTGGCCCAGGACAGAGCAACGGCCCCGCTCTTATCGCAGATCGAGGCCTCGCCCGTCCCAGTGCTAGGCCCCGCCGATCTCGGCCTGCTACGCGGCGCCCGCTTCTATCCTGGCGACCGCCAGTACACGTTGGTGGTCCGCAAAGAGGGCTTGATCGTCGAGATTTTCGGCTCGATCCGCGCGCTTCAGTCACCGGCGGGCGCAGCGCCCCCCCTCGCCGTCATCCCGCAAACTCGAGCCTTGGTGCGGGCGCCCGCGCCTGCGGCGGAGCGTGGCCTCACGCAGCTCCATACCGAACAGACAGAATATGGCGTAGACGTCGCCTTTGTCCGGTTCGGCGCCGCCTATAATCTGACCTTCGTCTGTGACTCCATGGGGCCGCCAGACTGTACGGAGGCGGCCGCCTTGGCCTTCGCTGCGTCTCTGCAACTGCTGGGCGGAGGCGGACAGTGAAACGTCTGGCCATCCCTGCCCTTCTGCTGCTCGCCGCCTGTTCACCATCGGGATGCGGCCAGGCAACGCCGCCGGCCGACGCACCGGCTGCGCCATCCTCGCCTCCCGTCGCGCCGGCTGAACCGCCGCCCAATCCGGCGCCTGAGCCCGTCACCTGGCCGCACGAACCCGCCGGGAGCCTTTACCCAGGGTCTGGGGCCGGGGCGACGGACGTCACCCTGTGGGCGCCGGTGATGCGGTTTCCCATCGAGGCGGCGCCGGCCTTCGCCAACTCCCAGGTCTACGGCTACGGCGGCTATCAGGCGCCGGGGCCAGGCGGGCAGTGCGATAATCGGAACTACGCCTATCCGTGGCGAGACAACTTCTGCGAAAGCCGGTCTTGGACCAACGGCATGTGCCCCCGCGGCAAGGGGCACCAGGGGCAGGACATTCGGCCCGCGACCTGTGTGAAGAAGGTCCACGCCGTGGTGGCGGCCGAGTCCGGCACGGTGACCTCGATCGGCAGCTACACTGTGTTCATCCAGGGGGCCAGTGGTCGGATCTACCGCTATCTGCACATGGACATGCCGGGCGTGCGGGCCCTGATCCATGAGGGGCAGGCCGTAACCCGGGGCCAGAAGATCGGCACGGTCTCGGCCGACTTCGGCGGGAACGCGACGACGATCCATCTGCACTTCGAGATCAAGGCGCCGGTGACCTCGGGCGGGTCGACGGCGGTGATCTTCGTACCGGTCTATACCAGCCTGGTGGACAGTTATGGACGGCTGTTGAACTCCCCCGGCGAGGCCTGATCACTCTCAAGGGGCGTCGGGCAGGCTGTATTCCAGGTCGTAGCGGTGTTCGCCCTCGGCAATGGTCAGATGGAAGACGCCGCTGATGCCGGCCAGTTCACCCTCGCCCGAACCGGGGACGACGGTGATCAGGAGGTCCTGCGCACCGGCGTCCATCACGCCGCGATGGACCATGGCGAAGGACCCACGGCGGCCATCCAGCACGCCCGTCACCCGCTCCATGGCGACATAGGCGCCGGATCCACCAGCCAAGAGGCCGAGCATCTCGCCTGAGCCGCCGCCTTCAAACGCGCCGTGGAAGGTCTTGGCCAGCAGCATGCGGCCCGGGGCGCCGGCGGGCGCTTCAGAGTCGGGCGCGACGGGCGTGATCTGGACGTCGAAGGTTCCGACGGCGTGGGACATGACGGGGCTCCTGACGGCGGGCGCAGCCGCGGTCGCGTTGGGTGCGGGATCGGAGACGGCGGCCAACAGGGCGGCGGTCAGGATGAGGGCGATCATCAGGCCTCCTCCAACATCAGCACGCCCGGCGCTGACTTCAGCGCGCCGCGCAGGGCGCCGTCGAGGCGGTAACGGCCGGGCAGTTTGACCTCGACTTCCTGAAGCCCCTCCAGCGAGGCGATCAGCGACACCTCGCCGCCCTTGCCGATGGCGCCCGAGCGCGCCCGTTCCAGACGCGCCTTCAGGGCCTCGGCATCGGCGGTGCGGGCCGAGACGTGGATGCGAAGCCCGATGTTGGCGTCGTCCAGAAGATTGTCCATCCGGCTGGCGTCATCGCCGAAGAAGCGGACCTCGCCCTCGGACGACTTGGCGCGGACCCGCACCATGACCGAGGCGCCCGGCTCCAGCACCTCACGGCATTTGCGCAACTGTTCCGGCGGGAACAGGCATTCGAACTCACCGGTCGGGTCCGAGAAGGTGACGAAGGCGAACTTCTCGCCGGTGCGGGCGCTGGCGCGCTCCTGCTTGCGGCGCACCACCCCCGCCATCTGGAAAGCCTCGTGGCCGGATTCCGCCAGGGGAATGGCCTCGGCGACGAAGGTGACCCGCTTGCGCTTCAGGGCTGAGGTCATCTCGTCCAGCGGGTGGCCCGACAGATAGAAGCCTACCGCCGACAGTTCATGGTCCAGACGTTCCGGCCCGACCCAGGGTTCGACGCTCTTCAGCCGGGGCCGACCGACATGGGCCTGATCGCCGCCGAACAGACTGACCTGGGACGAGGCCCGTTCAGCGGCTACGCTCTGGCAATAGGCCATCAGGACGTCGGCCTGTTCGACCAGCTGGCGGCGGTTGGGATGGATGCTGTCGAAGGCGCCGGCCTTGGCCAGGCCTTCCAACGCGCGCTTGTTGACGCTGCGCGGATCGACCCGCTCGAGGAAGTCGAAGATGTCGGCGAACCGACCGCCGGTCTGGCGCACCTCGATCACGTGGCGCATCGCCTCGAGGCCCACGTTGCGGATGGCCCCCAGGGCATAGAGGACCGAGCCCCGGCTGTCGTCCCAGGTCACGTCGAAGTCGGCCGAGGACCGGTTGAGATCGGGCGGCAGCACCGGCACGTCGAACCGTTTGGCGTCCTGATAGAAGACCGCCAGCTTGTCGGTGTTCGACAGGTCCAGGCTCATGGACGCCGCAAAGAACTCGACCGGATGGTTGGCCTTCAGCCAGCCCGTCTGGAACGAGATCAGCGCATAGGCGGCGGCGTGCGACTTGTTGAAACCATAGCCGGCGAACTTGGCCACCAGGTCGAAAATCGAACCGGACTGGGTCTCGGGGACGGTCTTCTCCAGCGCGCCCTTGATGAAGCGCGCCCGCTGGAAGTCCATCTCCTCCTTCTTCTTCTTGCCCATGGCGCGACGCAGCAGGTCGGCCTCGCCCAGGCTGTAGCCGGCCAGGATCTGGGCGATCTTCATCACCTGTTCCTGGTAGATGATGACCCCGTAGGTTTCGGTCAGCACCTCTTTCAGGCTGGGGTGCAGATAGTCGACCTCGGCCCGGCCGAATTTCCGGTCGATATAGGTGTCGATCATCTCCATCGGCCCCGGCCGATACAGCGAGATCAGGGCGGTGATCTCCTCGATGGAACCGCAGCGCATCTTGCGCAGGGTGTCGCGCATGCCCTGGGATTCCAGCTGGAACACCCCGACCGTCTGGCCAGAGGCCATCAGTTCATAGGTGCGGGCGTCGTCCAGCGGCAGGCCGCTCCAGTCCGGCGCCGCCCCGCGCCGTTCCAGATAGCCGCGGGCCCGGTCCAGCACGGTCAGGGTCTTCAGACCCAGGAAGTCGAACTTCACCAGACCCGCCGGCTCGACCCATTTCATGTTGAACTGGGAGGCCGGGATGGTGGAGCGCGGATCCTGGTACAGGGGCACCAGTTCGACCAGGGGCCGGTCGCCGATGACGATGCCGGCGGCGTGGGTCGAGGCGTTGCGATACAGCCCCTCCAGCTCCAGCGCGGTTTCCAGCAGGGTGCGGACCGCCGGCTCGGCGTCCCTCGCCTCCTTCAGGCGCGGCTCGAGGTCGATGGCCTGGGCCAGGGTGACCGGGGCGGCCGGGTTGTTCGGCACCATCTTGCAGAGCCGGTCCACCTGGCCCAGCGGCATCTGCAGCACCCGGCCGACGTCGCGCAGCACGGCCCGCGCCTGAAGCGTGCCGAAGGTGATGATCTGGGCGACCCGGTCCTTGCCGTAGTGGGCCTGGACATAGTCGATCACCTCTTCGCGCCGCTCCTGGCAGAAGTCGATGTCGAAGTCGGGCATGGAGACCCGTTCGGGGTTCAGGAACCGCTCGAACAGCAGGCCGAACCGCAAGGGGTCCAGATCGGTGATGGTCAGGGACCAGGCGACCAGCGACCCGGCCCCGGAGCCCCGCCCCGGCCCCACCGGGATGCCGTGCTCCTTGGCCCATTTGATGAAGTCCGACACGATCAGGAAATAGCCGGGGAAGCCCATCTGCTGGATGATGCCGACCTCCCACTCCAGCCGGCTCCAGTATTCCTCGACCGGCACGGCCGGCGTGGTCTGGCTCAGCCGGACCTTCAGCCCCTCGCGCGCCTGGTGGGCCAGTTCGTCGGCCTCGGACCGCCCCGCCCCGGTGTCGAAGCGCGGCAGGATGGGGGCGTGGGTCTTGACCAGGAAGGCGCAGCGCCGGGCGATGTCGATGGTGTTGTCGCAGGCCTCGGGCAGGTCGGCGAACAGGGTCCGCATGGCCTCGGCCGACTTGAACCAGTGTTCCCCGGTGATGCGGCGGCGGTCTTCCTGGCCGGTGAAGGCGCCGTCGGCGATGCACAGCAGGGCGTCGTGGGACTTCGCCTGGGCCGCCTTGGCGTAATAGACGTCATTGGTGGCGACCAGGGGGACGTCGTTGGCATAGGCCCATTCGACCAGACCCGGCTCGGCCCGCCGTTCGTCGTCCAGGCCGTGGCGCTGAAGCTCGACATAGAAGCGGTCGCCGAAGACGGATTTCATCGTCGCCAGGGCGGCCGCCGCCTCCGCCGTCTTGCCCTGGGCGAACAGGGGATCGACCGGGCCGTCCGGTCCACCCGACAACAGGATCACGCCTTCGGACCGCGCCTCGATCAGGCTCCAGGCCACGCCGGGCTCTGCCATCTCGCCGGCGTCCAGATAGGCCGAGGACGACAGGGCGCACAGATTGCGCCAGCCCGCCTCGTTCTGGGCCAGCAGAACCACAGTCGGGGTCTTGGCCCAACGGACGGCCTGCTGGCCGCCGATGCCCAGGACCGGAAGCGCACAGGCGACGATCGGCTGGACGCCCGCGTCCTTGGTGTACTGGCTGAACTCGAGCGCGCCGAACAGATTGGACCGATCGGCGATGGCCACGGCCGGCATGCCCGCATCGGCCGCCAGCTTGCCCAGCTTGCCGGCCTTGATCGCGCCCTCCAGCAGCGAATAGGCCGAGCGGACCCGCAAATGGACGAAACCCTGACCTTCTGCCGCGCTCACCCGTCCACTCCTTCAGCTAGACCGCAGATAAGACCCCGACTCGGTCAGCGCACCAATGGCGGGTCGCATCATGTCGTAAAAACAGGGCGACAAACCGCCAAACCGCCAAACATGCAGTCAGACCGAGGTGACCATCAGGGCCGCCTGCCAGGCCATCCAGACGAAGCCGCCGCACGATGCAAGCGACAGCAGATCTCTCATCAAACGCGGCATGGTCTTATCCCCAGATCGATCAATGTTCCTGACTTGTTCTATGTTCCCTCATTGTTCTCGTCAACCCCCGCTCTTAGCCCCAGGCGGGACGGGTTGAAACCAATCGCCCGGGCGCATCGTATGGGCTTTGGAGAAAGGGAGATGTCCCATGCCCAAGACCCGCACCCTCGCCGCCGCCCTGGCCCTGTCGCTGATCGCCGGCCTGTCGCCGCTGGGCCGCGCCGACGCGCAGAACCCGCCCGTCACCCAGACCGCCGTCTTCGCCGGCGGCTGTTTCTGGTCCGAGGAAAAGGCGTTCGACGGCCTGCCCGGCGTTCGTTCGGCCGTGTCAGGCTTCGTCGGGGGCCATACGGCCAACCCGACCTATGAGCAGGTGGTGCGCGGCGGGACCGGCCATATGGAGGCGGTCCAGGTGACTTTCGATCCGCGCGTGGTCACCTATCGCGCCCTGGTCGACCGCTACTGGCGCACCATTGATCCGACCGATCCGGACGGACAGTTCTGCGATCAGGGACCGTCGTATCGCACAGCCGTCTTCGCCACGGCCGATCAGCGCGCGGCGGCGGTCGCGTCGCGCGACGCGGCGATGCGGGTGCTGGGCAAGAGCTTCACCACCCCGGTCGTCAGGGTCCAGAGGTTCTGGCCCGCCGGGCCGGAGCACCAGGACTACGCCCGCCGCCACCACGCCCACTACGAAGCCTATCGCCAGGGCTGCCGCCGGCCCCAACAGCTGCGCGCCATCTGGGGCGACGCGGCGGTGGGGTGAGGCAGACAGGCCTTCATTAAGGCTGGCTCAGTAGGCTTGGCTCTCCGCCGCCCGCTCTTCCAAATGGCCGTCCTTCAGGGCGAAGACGCGGTCCATGTGGCCGGCCAGTTCCATATTGTGGGTGGCGATCAGGGCGGCGACGCCCGTGGTCTTGGCCAGGGCGCGCAGGGATTCGAACACCGACTGGCTGGTGGTCGGGTCCAGGTTGCCGGTCGGTTCGTCGGCCAGCAGCAGCCGCGGCTTGTTGGCCAGGGACCGGGCGATGGCGACGCGTTGTTTCTCGCCGCCGGACAGCTGGGCCGGCTGGTGGGTCAGACGTTCGCCCAGGCCCAGGGTCGTCAGGGTCTCTTCCGCCTGGGCGCGGGCCTTGGCCAGGCTCATGCCCGCGATCCGCATCGGCAGGGCGACATTGTCGCGCGCGTCGAACTCGGCCAGCAGATGGTGGAACTGATAGACGAAGCCGATCCGGGACAGGCGCAGGCGGGTGCGGGCGCGCTCGTCCAGATCGCCCACCATCTCGCCGTCGATGGCGACCGTGCCCTCGGTCGGCTTCTCGAGCAGGCCGGCGGCGTGCAGCAGGCTGGACTTGCCCGAGCCCGAGGGGCCGATCAGGCCGACCATCTCGCCCGGCATCACGTCCAGATCCACGCCTTTCAGCACGGTCAGGCCGCCGTTGGCGGTGTCATAGGTGCGGGTCAGGCCGCGCACCGACAGGATGGGACTACTCATAGCGGAGCGCCTCCACGGGATCGATACGGGACGCCGTCCAGGACGGCGGCAAGCTGGCCAGGCAACTCATGCTGAAGGACAGCAGGGCAACCCAGGTCACGTCCATCGGATCGACCAGGGCCGGGATGGCGTCCAGCTGATAGACGTCGGCGTTGAACAGCTGGACCCCCAGCACGGCCTCGATAGCGTGCTGGATCGTGCCGATGTTCCAGCAGAACAGCAGGCCCAGGGCCAGGCCGGCCAGGGTGCCCGCCACGCCGATCATGGCGCCGGACATGAAGAAGATGCGCAGGATCGACGACGGGCTGGCGCCGACGGTGCGCAGGATGGCGATGTCGCGCGTCTTGTTCTTCACCAGCATGACGATGCCGGAGATGATGTTCATGGCGGCGATGGCGACGACCAGGCCCAGGATGATGCTCATGGCCACCCGCTCGACCCGCAGGGCGCCGTAGAAGGCGGCCAGGCGCTCGCGCCAGTCGCTGATGACAGAGCCGGGGCCGGCGGCGTCGCGGATGGCGGGGGTCAGGTCACCGACCCGGTCGGGATCATCGACCTTGATCTCGATGGCGTCCCAGACCCCCTCCTTGCCGAAGAACAGCTGCTGCTGCTCCAGCGGCATGAACAGGAAGGCGCGGTCGAAGTCGGCCGTGCCCGAGCGGAACAGGCCGCCGACGAAATAGGTCTTCTCCAGCCCGCCCAGATTGCCGAAGGCGCTGTCGGCGCCGGTCGGGGAATAGAGGGTGACGGGGTCCCCGACCCGGAGGCCCAGGGAATTGGCCAGGGCCGCGCCCATCAGGATGCGGTCGCCGCCGTAGTCGCCCTGGCCGAAGTTGGCGCGCTCTTGCGGCGTCAGGCTGTCGAAGACGTATTTGGTGGTGGCCAGGTCCTGGGGCCGCACGCCGCGCACCATGGCGCCGGTCGTGAAATTGCCGACCCGGACCAGGCTCTGGCTCTCGTTTAGGGGGGTGACGCTGACCACGCCCGGCACGGCGGCGATCCGCTTCAGGGCGGCGTCCCGGTCTTCCGACGTCAGCACGGGCCCCTGGACGTACATATGGCCGTTGAACGACAGCATCCGGCCCAGCAGTTCCGAGCGGAAGCCGGCCATGATGCTCATGACGCTGATCAGCACCGCGACGGCCAGCATGATGCCGATGAAGCTGATCACCGCGATGGTGGCCACCCCGCCCTCCTTGCGCTTGGCGCGGAGGTAGCGGAGGGCCAGGCCGATCTCCCACGCGGAGAAGGCGCCGGACGGACGGGACGGCAGGTTCAAGCAGTCAACCTTTCGATGGCTTCGGCCAGGGGCACGGAGACCTTCTCGCCGGTGGCGCGGCGCTTCAGCTCGACCACGCCGTCGGCCAGGCCCTTGGGACCGATGGTCAGCTGCCAGGGCACGCCGATCAGGTCGGCGGTGGCGAACTTGCCGCCCGGCCGTTCGTCGGTGTCGTCGTACAGGACGTCCTTGCCCAGTTTTTCCAGCTGGGCCACCGCGTCCTCGCAGGCGGCCGAGACGGCGGCGTCATTGGCGCGCAGATTGATCACGACCACGTCGAACGGGGCCACGGCGTCGGGCCAGATGATGCCGCCCTCGTCGTGGCTGGCCTCGATGATGGCGCCCAGCAGGCGCGACACGCCGACGCCGTAGCTGCCCATGTGGACATTGGCGTCCTGGCCGTCGGGACCGGCGACCTTGGCCTTCATCGGCGCCGAATATTTCTCGCCGAAATAGAAGATGTGGCCGACTTCGATGCCGCGCGCCGACAGGCGGTCGCCCTCGGCCGCCTCGGCTTCGAAGCGGGCTTCGTCGTGCATTTCCTCGGTCGCCGCGTAGAGCGCGGTTCGTTGATCAACGATTGACTGAAGATCGTCCCAGTCCACGTCCGCGCCCGGCGCCGGCATTTCGACCAGGGCCTTGTCGCAGAAGACCGCGCTCTCGCCCGTCTCGGCCAGAACGATGAACTCGTGGCTCAGGTCGCCGCCGATCGGGCCGGTGTCGGCGCGCATCGGCACGGCCTTCAGACCCATGCGGGCGAAGGTGTTCAGATAGGCCACGAACATGCGATTATAGGCCTTGCGGGCCGAGGCCTCGTCCACGTCGAAGGAATAGGCGTCCTTCATCAGGAACTCGCGGCCGCGCATGACGCCGAACCGGGGGCGGCGCTCGTCGCGGAACTTCCACTGGATATGAAAAAGGTTCAGCGGCAGCGACTTGTAGGACTTCACATAGGCCCGGAAGATGTCCGTGATCATCTCCTCATTGGTCGGGCCGTACAGAAGTTCGCGCTCGTGACGGTCGGTGATGCGCAGCATCTCAGGACCGTAGGCGTCGTAACGGCCGCTCTCGCGCCACAGATCGGCCAGTTGCAGGGTCGGCATCAGCAGTTCGACCGCACCTGCCCGCTGCTGCTCTTCACGGACGATCTGCTCGATCTTGCGCAGCACCCGCAGGCCCAGCGGCAGCCAGGCGTAGATGCCGGCGGCCTCCTGCTTGATCATGCCGGCGCGCAGCATCAGCTGGTGCGAGACAATCTGGGCGTCCGAAGGGGCTTCCTTCAGCGTGGGCAGGAAAAAGCGCGACAGGCGCATGATGGGGAATCCTAGGCGTAGAGACAGACCAAGGCTTTAGCCGCTGGACCGGGGCGAAAGCTAGGCCGGGTTGGGGATTAGACGGCCGGCGCGCGCGAGAAGTCCGGCAGGGGCAGCCAGCCGGTGAAGATGAGCACCATGACGAAGGCCCAGACGATGGCCGCGACCCAGGTGGTGGTGATGAATTTGCGCTTCAGGTTCGGCGTGGTCGGCGCCCCCCATTGCGTCCCGTCCGTCGGCGGCGTGTGGGTCTCGCGCGAGGTCCCCAGCGGCAGAACCGCGAACAACACCGTCCACCAGACGATGATGTAGATGCCGAACATGGTGGCGGGGCCGATAGGCATGGGACCTCCTGTCCGGACTTTGGCGTCCGGTTGAAACCGGTCTAGAGGATCAGCCTCCCCACGACGAGTCCCCGCCATGCCGCAGATCACCCTGGAATACACCAATCACCTGGCCGAGACCGACTGGACCCCGGTCGCCCTGGATATCCACCAGGCCGCCGTCGAGATCGCCGGCGCCGCCCTATCAGCCTGCAAGACCCGGCTGATTGCCCTGGATCATGTCGTCATCGCCGGTAATGCGCCCGAGACCGCCATGCTGGCCTGCCGCGTCGGCCTGATGGTGGGCCGCACGCCGGAGCAGAAGATCGCGCTGAGCGAACGGGTGCTGGAAATCCTGACCGCCGCCCTGGCCCAGCCGACCGGCAAGGTCGAGGTGTCGGCCGAGGTGTTCGAACTGAACGAGACCTATCGCAAGGCTACGCTCGGCTAACCGGGTATCGGCTTGACCGTCAGGGGTGCGGCCGGCCCACGCCATACCGCGCCGCCAGATAGGGGGCGATGGCGTGGTCCTGCAGGAAGCGGCGGCCGGTCGTTTCGCTGAGCTGGGCCTCGGGCCAGTCCATTTCGCCGTCAAGGATCAGGATGGGGCAGCTCTGATGCGCCTCGCCGACCTCGGCGATGACCGGCGGGCGCGGCCGGGCATGGTCCAGATAGACCACCTCAAGCGCGTTCCTCAGCTGGGGGTAGAAGGCCAAGACGCCCTCGATATAGGCGCCGGCCGGGCAAAACCACGGGCCGCCCTGGTCGTCATGCCAGTCGGGATTCAGCAGAAAGAGTCGTTCGGTCATGGACGGGATATAGCGGACCTCTGGCGGATTCCGACGTCTATTCGCAGGCTGCGCCGAAGCCCGGCGCGCGTAACGCCAACAGGATGGACGAACGCTCCGCCTGGGTGATGGAGCCTGACCGTTCCAGGACGCAGCCGACAGCGGTGTTCGAGTTCGGGGCCAACAGGCCGTAGGTCAGGCCCTCGGCTTCCAGCCGGGCCTGGGCGTCCGTCAGGGCCTCGACCGCCTCGGCGACGCGGGCCGGGTCTCTGGTGATCCGCGTCATCTCGTGCAGGGCCTCGCCCGAACTGGGGAAGTCATAGGCATCGGGCGTATAGGGGGCGATCTCGGCCGAGAGACGGTCGGGGTGATTCGTGACGCCGAACTTGGCGTTCTGGCTGGCGGAGAAGGCGATGGCCGGTCCCGTCTGCGGAACGACCAGGATGTAGGCGTGGCGCGGGAACAGCAGATAGTGGGCCATGTATTTGGTCACGGGCACCAGAGGCAGGCGGTCCGGCCCCAGGGCGTGGGCGCCGATATAGACGCCGGACGGCAGGCTGCGAGCGTCGATCCGTCCGTTCAGCTTCAGGATCCGGTCCACCATGACATGGTCCAGCAGGAAGACACCGTCCTCGGCCTCGCGCTCCAGATAGGCGTGGATGGCGGCGGTGTCGGGCGCGGGGCCGAGGTCGCGGCCATAGACGGTCGGAAAGGCCGTCGGCGACATGGGCCGTCCGTCCGGCGGGCTGAACCACAGGACGCGCAGTTCGTGGACGGTGCGCGACAGCGGCTCGTCGCCGCGAAAGGTGGAAAGGCTGAGCGCCAGGTTCACCGCAGCAAACAGGGCGATGAAACCGCCGATCCCCTGCCCCGCAATGACCGCCCAGCGCCGCCACCCGCGCAAGGGGTGACGGGCGTGGCGCACCCGTTCCAGCAGACGGCGGCCGCGACTCGGGCCGGGTTTGCTGGACATCCGTCGGGCGCTCCTTGACCGTTCGCGCAGAAAAATGCGCGCGAACGGTCAAGGTTGCATGGGATCGGATTTCAGATTCCGTCACCCTCGGACTTGTTCCGAGGGTCCACGGTTCAGCACCCGGGCTTCCTGGAGTGAAGCAAGGTCGGCGCCCTATCCCACCTATCCGCGAGGCGGAAAGGTGAGCCCTCGGGACGAGCCCGAGGGTGACGGGGTGTTTGGAGGATCGCGCTTTAAACCCGCAGGACGACCGTCTCGACGATGGGACGACGATCCCAGATCTGCTGGCTGGCCTTCTTCAGCACGCGCGCGACGGCCTGTTCGATGACCATTTCGTCGTCCAGGGCCTCGCCCTTCAGGCCCTTGACCACCTGTTCGACGCGCTCGGCCAGCTTGTCCAAGGCATCCCCCAGCGGCGTGGCGGTGTCGCCGGGCAGGCCGACGCTGCGGATGTCGATGTCGCTGGCGATGCGGCCGCGCTTGTCCAGGGCGAAGCTGACGATCAGCACGCCGTTGGTCGAGGCGTGGCGGCGTTCCTTCAGGGCCTCGCCCTGTTCGGTCACCAGCATGCCGCCGTCGACGTACAGGCGGCCGTTGGGCACCTCGTCGATGATCTTGGCCGGTCCGGGGGCCAGGCGAACCATGTCGCCGTTGCGCGGGGTCACGGTCTCCTTGACGCCGATGTCCTTGGCCAGGTTGGCGTGTTCCAGCAGGAAGCGACGCACGCCGTGGGTCGGAACCGCGATCTGCGGCCGCACCCATTCGTACATCTGCTTCAGTTCGTCGCGGCAGGGGTGGCCCGAGACGTGAATGCCGGGGTGATCCTTCTCGGTGTAGAGGCGCACGCCCCGGTCCGCGAGGCGGTCCTGCAGATTGCCGATGGCCAGTTCGTTGCCGGGGATCTGACGCGACGAGAAGATGCAGTGGTCGCCCAGGCCCAGTTTGACGACCGGATGGGTGCCGTCGGCGACGCGCGACAGGGCCGCCCTCGCCTCGCCCTGGCTGCCGGTGCACAGATACAGGATCTGGTCGGCGGGCCAGACGCGGGCCTCCTCGTCCGACAGGAAGGGTTTCACGTCCTGCAGCATGCCGACGTGTTTGGCGGCCGCCGTGATCCGGTGCATCGAGCGACCGGCCAGCGACACGCGACGCCCGCAGGCCTCGGCCGCGCGGATGACGCTGTCCATCCGGGCGACGTTGGAGGCGAAACAGCCCACGGCGACCCGGCCCTTGAGGCTGGCGATCAGTTTGGCGATCGCGACGGCGACATCGCCCTCGGACCCGGCGACGCCCGGTACGAAGACATTGGTCGAGTCGCAGACCATGGCCAGCACGCCCTCGTCGCCCATGGCGCGGATGGCGGGGGCGTCGGTCTTCTCGCCGATGATCGGCTGGTCGTCGATCTTCCAGTCGCCGGTGTGGAACACCATGCCCAGGGGCGTATCGATGGCCAGGCCGCTCGGTTCGGCGATCGAATGGCTCATGTTGACGAAGGTGACGCCGAACGAGCCGATGTCGACCGTGCCGCCCAGCGGCACCTCGATCAGTTGCACCTCGTCCAGGATGCCGCGCTCGCGCAGCTTGTCCCGGATCAGATAGGCGGTGAAGGGGGTGGCGTAGATCGGCGCCTTGATGCGCGGCCACAGCCAGCCCAGGGCGCCGATATGGTCTTCGTGCGCGTGGGTCAGGACGATGCCCTTGATCGTCTCGCCTTCCAGATAGGAAGGATCGGGCACGATCACGTCCACGCCGGGCGTGGAAAGGTCGCCGAAGGTGACGCCGACATCGACGATCAGCCATTCACGGTCAGCCTCTGGCCCGAAGCCATAGGCGTTGAGGTTCATACCGACCTCGTCCGAGCCGCCCAGCGGCAGGAAAACGAGTTCGTCTTGGTTTTGCTTTTTCATTCAGTCAGTCATTTGGGCGTTACGACGCCAGATTTCCAGGAGGCCGCGAATAGTCAGGTCGGGATCGAAGTGATCGATGCTGTCGGTCGCGCCTTCGAACAGGCTGGCGACGCCGCCGGTGCCGATGACGGTCATGGGCCGCGCCCATTCCGCCTTGATGCGCTGGACCAGGCCTTCGATCAACGAAATATAGCCCCAGAAGACGCCGGACTGCATGGCCTCGACCGTGCCCTTGCCGATGACGTGTTCAGGTTTCTGAATGGCGATGCGCGGCAATTTGGCCGCCGCCTCGTGCAGGGCCTGAAGCGACAGATTGATGCCGGGGGCGATCAGGCCGCCCTCGAACGCGCCATCGTCGGCGACGATGTCGAAGGTGGTGGCCGTGCCGCTGTCGATGACGATCAGGTCGCCGAGATAGACCAGCTTGGCCCCGATGGCGTTGACCAGCCGGTCTGCGCCGGCCTCGCTGGGCTTGGCGATGCGGACGTCGATGCCGAGCTTGGCGTTCTCGCCGATGACCAGGGGTTCGATGTTCAGATAGCGGCGCGCCAGATTGCGCAGGTTGAAGATCGACTGGGGCACGACGCTGGAGATGATGCAGCCGGTCAGGGCGGCGAATTCCAACCCCTTCATGATCATCAATTGGTGCAGCCAGACAGCGTATTCGTCGGCGGTGCGGCTGGCCTCGGTGGCGGCGCGCCATTGGGCGATCCAGTCCGAACCGTCGTGGACGGCGAACAGCGTATTGGTGTTGCCCTGTTCGATGGCGAGCAGCATGTCAGGCCGCCCCTGCCAGAGATTTTTGCCCGAAGAAGACGTCGCCGGCCGAGATCAGCCGCACGGAGCCGTCGGCCAGCCGCAGTCGCAGGGCGCCGTCAGGCTCCACCCCTTCGGCCACGCCTTCCAGCGTCTCATTGTCCAGGCGGGCGACGCACGGGCCGTTCAGCCCCGTCAGGCGGCTGGTCCAGGCGTCCAGCACCGGCTCGAAGCCCAGGGTCTGCCAGCGGCCCCACCAGACGGCGAAGGTTTCGGCGAGGATCTCGGCGGCCGCCTCGACGGGCGGCGCAAAGGCGAGATCCTCCCGCAGCTTTTCAGCGATCGCCGCCGATGCGTTTTCGGTTCCCTCGGGCGCATGGGTCAGGTTCACACCGATCCCGACGGCGAGCCAAAGGCCTCCGGACGCGTGTGCGCCGCTTTCCACCAGGATGCCGCACGCCTTGCGACCGTCCAGCAGGACGTCGTTCGGCCATTTGATCGAGACCAGGGCCGGCGAGACGAAGACGTCCAGCAGGTCGGCGACGGCCAGGGCGGCGATGAAGGTCGCCTGAGCGGCCTCGCGCGGCGACGAATGAACCCGTATCAGCAAGGTCGCGGCCAGATTGCCGGGCTTGTCCACCCAGCTTCGGCCGCGCCGGCCACGCCCCGCCGTCTGGCGGCGCGCGATGATCCACTTCGGGCCGACCTCGCCCGCCTCCGCCAGCCGGCGGGCTTCCGACAGCGTCGAATCGATCTCGTCGAGGATGACCAGAGGCGCGGGCGTCAACGCCCTAACCGTTCCCGAAGCCGGCGCTCGCAACCTTGGTCAGCGGCTCCAGCCAGGTCAGACCGACGATCACCAGCGGGAAGGCGAAGGCGGCGCAGGCCCAGCCGATGATGCTGGTTTCCGGCGAGGACTTGTCCATCTGGATGTCGTCGACGGGTGCGTCGAACCACATCAGCTTGATGATGCGCAGATAATAGAAGGCGGCGACGACCGAGGCGACCAGACCGGCGGCGGCGACCGGCCACAGACCGGCGTCGGCGGCCGCGCCGAAGACATAATATTTGCCCCAGAAGCCCGAGAACGGCGGCATGCCCAGCACCGACAGCGACAGTATGGTCAGGGCCACGGCCGTGACCGGACGGTCCTTCTTCAGACCCGCCAGATCGGCGATGCGACGGATCGGACGGCCCGACTTGGACAGGCTGAGCAGGATGGCGAAGAAGCCGAGCTGGTCGATGACATACAGGGTCATGAACATCAGCATGGCCTGCAGGCCTTCGCTGGTGCCGGCGGCGATGCCCAGCAGGGCGTAGCCGATGTTGGCGATCGACGAATAGGCCAGCAGGCGCTGGATGTCCTTCTGCGCCAGACCGCCGAAGGCGCCGACGACGAAGCTGAGCAGGGAGATGGCGACCAGGACCTGCGACCACTGGGCGTGGGCCTCGCTGAAGCCGCCCTCCAGGGCACGGGCGATCAAGACCATGGCGGCGACCTTGGGCGCCGTGGCGAACAGGGCCACGACCGGCGTCGGCGCGCCCTCATAGACGTCGGGCGTCCACATGTGGAACGGCGCGGCCGAGACCTTGAACGCCAGGCCGCAGATCAGGAAGACCAGACCGAAGACCAGGCCGGGGCCCGGGTTGTTCTGGGCGAAGGCGGCGATATCCTCGAACCGCATCGAACCGGCGAAACCGTAGATCAGGCTGGAGCCGTACAGCAGCAGGCCCGACGACAGGGCGCCCAGGACGAAATATTTCAGGCCCGCTTCCGACGCCTTGACGTCGTCGCGGTGGAAGGCCGCCAGGACGTACAGAGCCAGCGAGTGCAACTCGATGCCGACATACATGGAGATCAGGTCGCCCGAGGACGCCATCATCCCCATGCCGACCGAGGCCAGCACGATCAGGACCGGATATTCGAACTTGGCGATGTGCGTGCGCTTCATCCAGCCGTCGCCCAGCACGATGGCCACGGCGGCGGACAGATAGATGACGCTCTTGCCGTAGATGGCCAACGGATCGGCCACATAGGCGCCGTTGAAGGCGACGCCCCACGGTCCCATGAAGGCGATGACGGCGGCGGCGATCAGCAGCAGGACCGACAGGATGGACACCAGCCGGGCGCTCTTGTCGCCGATGAAGGCGCCGACCATCAGCAGGACCAGGGCGCCGACCGCAAGGGTCAGCTCCGAGGCGGCGAGGTGCAGGGCGGAGGACAGGTCAGGCATGTTTGGTCTCACCCGCCGATCGCAACGCGATAGGCATTGGTCAGGGCCTCGACGGCGGGCCCGGTGTAATCGAGGACGGCGGCCGGATGGACGCCCAGCCACAGGGTGCCGAGGATCAGCGGCACGAACAGCGCAAGCTCACGCTTGTCGATGTCGGCGATGGTCATCAGCTTCGGATTGGTGATCTCGCCGAACATGACCGAACGATACAGGGTCAGGGCGTAGACGGCCGAGAAGATGACGCCCGAGGCCGCCACCAGAGCCGCCCAGGTCGAGGCCTGATAGGCGCCCGTCATGGTCAGAACTTCGCCGATGAAGCCCGAGGTGCCCGGCAGGCCGACGTTGGCCATGGTGAACATCAGGAAGATGGCGGCGAACCAGGGCATGCGCGAGGTCAGGCCGCCGTAGAAGGCGATCTCACGCGTATGCATCCGGTCGTAGACCACGCCGACGCACAGGAACAGCGCGCCCGATATCAGGCCGTGGCTGATCATCTGGAACACCGCGCCCTGCATGCCCTGGTCGTTGCCGGCGAAGATGCCCAGGGTGACGAAGCCCATGTGGGCGACCGACGAATAGGCGATCAGCTTCTTGATGTCCGTCTGACGCCAGGCGACCAGCGAGGTGTAGACGATGGCGATCACCGACAGGGTGAAGACCAGCGGGCGGAACATCTCGGACGCGACCGGGAACATGGGCACGTTGAACAGGATGAAGCCGTATCCGCCCAGTTTCAGCAGAATGCCGGCCAGGATGACCGAGCCAGCCGTCGGCGCCTGAACGTGGGCGTCGGGCAGCCAGGTGTGGACCGGCCACATCGGCATCTTCACCGCGAAGGAGGCGAAGAAGGCCAGCCACAACAGGGGCTGAACCGCCGGATCGAAGGCGTATTGCTTCAGCTCGGGGATGCTGGTGGTGCCGGCGGTGTGCGACATCCACAGCATGGCCAGCAGCATCAGCACCGATCCGAGCAGGGTGTAGAGGAAGAACTTGTAGGCCGCGTAGATCCGGTTGGCGCCGCCCCAGATGCCGATGATCAGGAACATCGGCACCAGAGTGCCTTCGAAGAAGATGTAGAAGAGATAGAGGTCCAGCGCCGTGAAGACGCCGATGACCAGGGTCTCCAGCACCAGGAAGGCGATCATATATTCGACGACGCGCGTCTCGATCGATTTCCAGCTGGCCAGGATGCAGATCGGCATCAGGAAGGCCGTCAGCAGGACGAACAGGATCGAGATCCCGTCGACGCCCAGATGATAGCTGGCCCCGGCGAACCAGGGGACCATTTCAACGAACTGATAGCTGACGTTCGACGGGTCGAAACCGGCGACCAGCACGACCGACACGCCCAGCACGACCAGGGTCGTCAGAAGGGCGATCCAGCGCGCGGCCGGGGCGGCGGCGTCCTGGGACTTGGTCGCCAGCCGGGCGAGGAAGATCGCCAGGGCGCCGACCAGCGGCAGGAATGTAACGAGGCTCAGGATGTAGGGCACGGGCTCAGACTCCCCACGCGAAGATGGCGAAGGTGAGCAGACCGGCCACCCCGAGCAGCATCACGAAGGCATAGTAATAGAGGAAACCAGACTGGAACTTCGACAGCCAGCCGGCCGATTTCAGCGAGGCCCAGGCGGCGCCGTTGGGGCCGAGGCCGTCGATGATCTTCACGTCGAAGATCTTCCAGAAGGCGTCGCCGATGGCCTTGAAGCCGCGCACGAAGACGAAGTCGTACAGCTCGTCGAAATACCACTTGTTGTAGAGGAAGCGGTAGATCGCCCCGTCCCGCTCGGCCATGCGACGGCCCATGCCCTCGCGAGCGACATAGATCCAGCAGGCGAAAGCCGTGCCGGTCAGGGTCAAGATCAGCGGCGACCACTTCACCCAGGTCGGGACGTCGTGGCTCTCGTGGAGCACATGGTTGTGCTCGCCGGTGAAGATGGCCCCGCGCCAGAACTCGTGCTCGTGGTGGCCGATGAAGTGCGGCGCGAACACGAAGCCCGCGGCGACGGCGCCGACCGACAGCAGGATCAACGGCACCAGCATGACCCAGGGGCTCTCATGCGGGTGCAGCGGACCGTGGTGGCCGTGGTCGTCGTGCGCATGGTCGTCATGAGCGTGCGAATCCGCGACCGGCTCGGAATGGGTTTCCAGCTGGGCGTGCGAAGCATGATCGTCTTCATGATGGGCGTCGCCCTCTTCCTTCCACACCGGCTTGTTGTGGAAGGTCATGAAGATCAGACGCCAGGAATAGTAGGCCGTCAGACCGGCGGCGATCAGGCCGATGCAGAAGGCGAACATGCCGACCGCCGAATGACCCGAGGCCGCCGAGGCGAAGGCGCTCTCGATGATCGAGTCCTTCGAATAGAAGCCGGCGAAGCCGCCGACGCCGGGGATGCCCAGGCCGGTGATGGCGATGGTGCCTATAGTCATGACGGCATAGGTGATCGGCAGCAGCTTCCACAGCCCACCCATCTTCCGCATGTCCTGCTCATGGTGCATCCCGTGGATCACCGAACCGGCGCCCAGGAACAGCAGGGCCTTGAAGAAGGCGTGGGTGAACAGGTGGAACATGGCCGCCTGATAGGCGCCGACGCCCGCCGCAAAGAACATGTAGCCCAGCTGCGAACAGGTCGAATAGGCGATGACCCGCTTGATGTCGTTCTGGGTCAGGCCGACCGTGGCAGCGAACAGGGCCGTTATCGCGCCGATGATGGCGATGATCTGCGACGCGCCGGGGGCGTACTCATAGATGGGCGACAGCAGGCAGACCATATAGACGCCCGCCGTCACCATGGTGGCGGCGTGGATCAGGGCCGAGACCGGGGTCGGACCTTCCATCGCGTCCGGCAGCCAGGTGTGCAGGAAGAACTGGGCCGACTTGCCCATGGCGCCGATGAACAGCAGGAAGCCGGCCAGATCCAGCGCGGACCACTGGACGCCCAGGAACTCCCAGGTCGCGCCGGCCTTGGTGGCGACCAGCGGGAACAGTTCCGAGAACTCGATCGTCCCGTACATCCAGAAGATGGTGATGATGCCCAGGACGAAGCCGAAGTCGCCGACGCGGTTGACGACGAAGGCCTTGATGGCGGCGGCGCTGGCGGTCGGTTTCTTGAACCAGAAGCCGATCAGCAGATAGGAGGCCAGACCCACGCCTTCCCAGCCGAAGAAGATCTGCATGAAGTCGGCGGCCGTCACCAGCGCCAGCATCATGAAGGTGAACAGGGACAGGTAGGCGAAGAAGCGCGGCCGGCTGTCGTCCTCGGACATGTAGCCCCAGGAATACAGGTGAACCAGCGACGAGACGCTGGTGACCACGATCAGCATGGTCGCCGACAAGGCGTCGATGCGGATCGACCAGGCCGACTGGAAGTCGCCCACATTGATGAAGGGCGCCAGCCGGATGGTGAAGGGCTCCAGATGGCCCCAGGTCCACTGGCCGAACACCGTCCAGGCGACGGCGCACGAGAAGAACAGCAGACCGGTCGTGATGGTCTGCGACGGGATATTGCCGATGCGGCGGCCGAACAGGCCGGCGACGGTCGCGCCCAGCAGCGGGGCGAAGATCCCGAGAATGATCAGGGTGTGGAGGTTCACGCTCAGCCCTTCATCACGGAGGCGTCGTCGACGGCGATGTCGCCGCGGTTACGGAAGAAGGTCACCAGGATGGCCAGGCCGACGGCGGCCTCGGCTGCGGCGACGGTCAGGACGAACATGGCCATGATCTGCCCGCTGATGTCGTTCAGATAGGTCGAGAAGGCGACGAAGTTGATGTTCACGGCCAGCAGGATCAGCTCGATCGACATCAGGATGATGATGACGTTCTTGCGGTTCACGAAGATGCCGAAGACCCCGATGGTGAACAGGATCGCCGCCACGCTGAGATAATGGATGAGACCGATGTCCATCAGAGAAGCTCCTCGGGCGAGACGCCCTGCCCGGTCTGAACCGACTTGATCTCCATCGCCTTGGCGGCGGAGCGGTTGACCTGGCTCGAAATGTCCTGGCGCTTGATATGCGGCTTGTGGCGCAGGGTCAGGGTGATTGCCCCGATCATGGCGATCAGCAGCACGATGCCGGCGGCCTGGAAGAAGTAGATATAGTCGGTGTAGAGCACCCGGCCGATGGCCTCGACATTGCTCATGTCGGGATCGGGCGCGCCGGGTCCGGTCAGGCCGGCGGTCGCGCCGCCCTGGATCACCGCGCTGGACACCACGATCATCTCGGCCAGCAGGACGGCGGCGACGACGCCGCCGATCGGCAGATATTTGGCGTAGCCTTCGCGCAGCTTCAGGAAGTCGACGTCCAGCATCATGACGACGAACAGGAACAGCACCGCCACGGCGCCGACGTAGACGACGACCAGCAGCATGGCCAGAAACTCGGCCCCCAGCAGCACGAACAGACCCGCCGCCGAGAAGAAGGCCAGGATCAACCAAAGCACGCTGTGCACCGGATTGCGCGCGGTCACGACCAGAAGGCCGGACACCACGGCGGTCGCCGCCAGCAGATAGAAGGCAATGCCTTGCAGCATGTCGGGACGAAGCCCCTTTCGTCTCGGCCGCGACCCCCGTTTGGGAATCGCCGACCCGTTAGCGTGAGCGCCTTAGCGGTAAGGCGCGTCGAGTTCCAGATTCTTGGCGATCTGCCGTTCCCAGCGATCCCCGTTGTCGAGCAGTCGGGCCTTGTCGAACAGCAGCTCTTCGCGCGTTTCGACGGCGTATTCGGAGTTCGGCCCTTCGACGATGGCGTCCACCGGGCAGGCCTCCTGGCACAGGCCGCAGTAGATGCATTTGACCATGTCGATGTCGTACCGGGTCGTGCGGCGGCTACCGTCGGCGCGCGGTTCGGCCTCGATGGTGATGGCCTGGGCGGGGCAGATGGCCTCGCACAGCTTGCAGGCGATGCACCGCTCCTCGCCGTTGGCGTAGCGACGCAGGGCGTGCTCGCCGCGGAAGCGCGGCGACTGCGGGTTCCGCTCGAACGGATAGTTCACGGTCGCCTTGGGGCGAGCCATGTACTTCAGGGTCAGGCCGATGGCGCCGATGGCGTCGAGCATCATCGCGCCCTTTGCGGCCTGGGCGATACGAGTGAACATCAGAAGCGATCCTCTGGCGCCGGGGCGCCGTTGGTTGAAGTCTTGGTCGGTGCGGCCTGGGAAGCGGCCTTGGCTTGGGCGTCGCGCCATTCCCGCTCGATGCGTTCCTGGCGGCGTTCCCACTGATAGCCGGACTCGGGCATGCGCGTATCGGGGGCGCAGGCCGTAATCATAGGTGCGAGGATCAGCAGTAGAGGGGTCAGGCGATTCATGCCCCGCCTCCCCGCAGCACGCCCTTGCAGTCCATCGTCTTATAGCGCGGGTCGTCCCGGCTCATCATCCGGCACAGGTTGACCCGTTCGCCGCCGCGACGCGTGTCATCCTCGCGCCGCTCCATCGACGCGACCGGATCGGTCGGCGCCGGAGCAGCGATGGGCGCGAAGGTGCAGGCGACGAGGCCCCACGATGCGACCAGGGCCAGGATGACGGCGCGTGGGTTCATCTACGCACCCACCGCGAAGACGCGCCAGGCGGCGGTGATGACCACGGCCACCAGCGAGGCGGGCAGGAAGACCTTCCAGCCCAGGCGCATCAGCTGGTCATAGCGGTAGCGTGGCACAAAGGCCTTCACCAGGGCGATGGCCAGGAACCAGAACACGGTCTTGGTGACGAAGGTCAGCAGATAGATGGTGTAGGCGATCCAGGCCGGAAGATCGTCCAGCGTCTCCTGCGACAGGAAGCCGGGGTTCCAGCCGCCGAAGAACAGGATGCTCATCATCGCCGACATGAAGACGATGTTGACGTACTCGCCCATCATGAACAGCAGATAGGTGGTCGAGCTGTATTCGACCTGATAGCCGGCCACGAGCTCGGATTCCGCTTCCGGCAGGTCGAAAGGCGGGCGGTTGGTTTCCGCCAGGGCCGAAACGAAGAAGACGATCGACATCGGGAACAGGATCAGGATCAGGGGCCAGGTGCCCTGTCCGCCGCCGAAGGCGTACCAGTTCCAGAAATAGCCGCTCTGACCTTCGACGATCTGCGACAGGTTCATCGTGCCGGCCAGCAGGATCACATTGATGATGATCAGGCCCAGCGAGACTTCATAGGACACCATCTGCGCCGCCGACCGCAGCGAGCCCAGGAACGGATACTTCGAGTTCGAAGCCCAGCCGCCCATGATGATGCCGTACACGCCCAGCGACGAGACCGCGAAGATGTACAGGATGCCGACGTTCAGGTCGGAAACCACCCAGCCCGGCGCGAACGGGATCACCGCCCAGGCCATGAAGGCCAGGATGACGGTGATGATCGGCGCCAGGATGAAGACCGCCTTGTCCGCGCCGGAGGGGATGACCACCTCCTTCAGCACGAACTTCAGCATGTCGGCGAAGGACTGCAGCAGACCGAAGGGGCCGACCACGTTCGGGCCCTTGCGCATCTGCACCGAGGCCCAGACCTTGCGGTCGGCCAGCAGCAGGAAGGCCACGGCGATCAGCACGCCGACCGTGATCAGCAGGATCTGACCGACCGTGATCAGCGTCCAGCCGCCCGGCGTAGCCCAGAAAGAAGTAGCAGCGTCCATGACTTACTCCGCCGCCATCGCGACCGGGGCGATCCGCAGGGCGGACAGCTCGGCCATGGTCGCGCTGGCGCGCGCGATCGGGTTGGAAAGATAGGGGTCCGTAATCGCCGAGACGAAGACCCGGTCGCCCAGGTCGCCCTTGACGCCCAGCTTGGACGGATCGAAGGCGGCCGGCGCAGGCAGATAGTCGATCCGGCCGAAGGTCGGATGATCGGCCATCAGCTTGGCGCGCAGCTGGTCCAGGGTGTCGTACGGCAGGGTCTGGTCGACACGGGCGGACAGGGCGCGGATGATGGCCCAGTCTTCCTTGGCCTCGCCCTTGGGGAAGACGACGCGTTCGGCCATCTGCACCCGGCCCTCGGTGTTGACGTACAGGCCCGACTTCTCGGTATAGGCCGCGCCCGGCAGGATGACGTCGGCGCCGTGCGCGCCACGGTCGCCGTGGCTGCCCAGATAGACGCGGAAGGCGTTCGACCCGGTCGGATCGACCTCGTCGGCGCCCAGCAGGAACAGCACGTCCAGCTCGCCCGGCTTCAGCATGTCCGCTGCCGTGAGACCGCCCTCGGCCGGTACAAAGCCCATGTCCAGACCGCCGACGCGCGCAGCGGCGTGGTGCAGGACGTTGAAGCCGTTCCAGCCCTCGCCGATGACGCCGACCTTCTTGGCCAGGGCGCCCAGGGCGTTCAGGACGGCCGCGCCGCCCTCCCCGTTCAGCGCGCCGGAACCGACGATGATCGCCGGACGCTCGGCCTTGGTCAGGAAGTCCATCGCCGACTTCGGCAGCTTGGCCAGGGTCTTCGACCCGGCGCCCAGATAGGCGTAGTCGAAGGTCAGGTCGGCCTGTTCGCCGATGACGCCGATCTCGACGCCGCCCTTGATCCAGCTCTTGCGCAGGCGGGCGTTCAGCAGCGGCGCCTCGACGCGCGGGTTGACGCCCAAGATCAGGATGGCGTCAGCCTTTTCAATGCCTTCGAGGCCGGAGTTGAACAGCCAGCTCTCGCGCGGGCCATAGCCCAGGGCGGCGCCGTCCTGGCGGCAATCGGTGTTCTTGGAGCCCAGGGCGCGGAACAGGTCCAGGGTCGCCTTCATCGACTCGGCGTCCTGCAGGTCGCCGGCGATCACGCCGATGCGGTCGGCCGAGGCGGCCTTCAGCTTGGCGGCGACGGCGTCCAGGGCCTCGTTCCACGACGCGGCGCGCAGCTTGCCGTTCTCGCGGATCCACGGGCGGTCCAGGCGGCGCGCGGTCAGGCCGTCGACGACATAGCGGCTCTTGTCCGACAGCCACTCCTCGTTGATGCCCTCGTTCACGCGGGGCAGAACCCGCATCACCTCGGAGCCGCGGAAGTCGGCGCGGATGTTCGAGCCCAGGGCGTCCATGACGTCGATGGTCTCGGTCTTCTTCAGTTCCCACGGACGATAGTGGTACTGCCAGGGCCGGTGCGTCAGGGCGCCGACCGGGCACAGGTCATTGACATTACCCGACAGTTCGGACGCGACCGACTTCTCCAGATAGGTGGTGATCTCGGCGTCTTCGCCGCGCGAGATCATGCCGATGTCCGGCACGCCTGCGACCTCGGTGATGAAGCGGACGCAACGGGTGCACTGGATGCACCGCGTCATGAAGGTCTTGATCGTCGGACCCATGTTCTTTTCTTCGACCGCGCGCTTGTTCTCGGCATAGCGAGACCCGTCGCGGCCATAGGCCATGGACTGGTCCTGCAGATCGCACTCGCCGCCCTGGTCACAGATCGGGCAATCCAGCGGGTGGTTGATCAGCAGGAATTCCATCACGCCTTCCCGGGCCTTCTTGACCATCGGGGTGTCGGTGAAGATTTCCTGACCTTCGGCGGCCGGAAGCGCGCACGAAGCCTGGGGCTTCGGCGGCCCAGGCTTCACCTCGACCAGGCACATGCGGCAGTTGCCGGCGATGGACAGGCGCTCGTGATAGCAGAAGCGCGGGATTTCCTGCCCGGCGCGCTCGGCGACCTGGAGCACGGTCATCCCGGGCTCGAACTCGACTTCGACGCCGTTGACCTTGGCGATGGGCATTATTCTCGAACTCCGCCGTAAGGGCTGTCTACCAGGGTCAGACGTGTCTCGACCCGTTCGATACGTTGATCCAGGCGACGATTGACGCCTGCAAGGCCTTCCTCGACGTGGGTGGTGCGGACCTTCAGGTCGTGCATGTCCTCGCCGAGCCGATCCATCTTGGTTTCCATCGACGTCAGCCGTCCTTCGACGCGACGCAGGATCTGGAGAACGAGGTTGTCGGGTTCATCCGCCATCACCGCGCCTCCTCTTCTGCGGGAACGGCCAGTTCGGCCTGTTCCGTCGTCCCGTCCGGGAGGGTCTGGGTGACGGTGATCGCCTGGCCGTCCATGACGTAGCGAATCACCGGATCATCCGCCTGGTTCATCCAGCGAACGAGCGTGGCGTCAGGCAGATCGAGCGGTTTCCACACGATCAGGTCTTTCTCGACCCGGCAGTCGGCGCGCATCCGGCCGCCGTCGACCGGAGCACGCCACGAAGCGTGGACCACCCCGCCGTCGACGCCGTCGACGTCGATCGCCATCGGCGGCTGACCGTGGACCGCAGCCAGACCGGCGCGGCAGACGCGGCGCAGGTCGGCGGGGGTCAGAACTTCTGGCGCCGTCTGCACGGCGTCGGAGGGCTTGGCTGCGGCCGCAACCTTTTCCGCAGGCGTGGGCGCAGCTTCACGCTCGCCGCAGGCGGCGAGTGCGAAAGCTCCGATCACGATGGCGGACCAGCGGTGCATCATTACTCCGCCGCGATCGCGTGGCCGGCGAAGTTCGCGCGGCGGCTGCGGTAGTTGGCGATACGCTCTTCGATCTCGTGGCGGAAGTGACGGATCAGGCCCTGAACCGGCCAGGCGGCCGCGTCGCCCAGGGCGCAGATGGTGTGGCCTTCGACCTGACCGGCGACGTCCAGCAGCAGGTCGATTTCCGACGGATCGGCCTCGCCCACCGACATCCGCTCCAGCACGCGCCACATCCAGCCGGTGCCCTCACGGCACGGCGTGCACTGGCCGCAGCTCTCGTGCTTGTAGAAATAGCTGATGCGGGCGATGGCCTTCACCAGGTCGGTGGAGTTGTCCATCACGATGACGGCGGCGGTGCCGAGGCCCGAACGCATTTCGCGCAAGGAGTCGAAGTCCATCAGCGCCGTCTCGGACATTTCGCGCGTGATCAGCGGCACGGACGAACCGCCCGGAATGATGGCCTTCAGATTGTCCCAGCCGCCGCGCACGCCGCCGCAGTGTTCTTCCAGCAGCTGCCGCAGCGGGATCGACATGGCCTCTTCGACCACGCAGGGCGCGTTTACATGGCCCGAGATGGCCATCAGCTTGGTGCCGGTGTTGTTCGGACGACCAAAGCCCGCGAACCAGCCGGCGCCGCGACGCAGGATGGTGCCGACGACGGCGATCGACTCGACGTTGTTCACCGTGGTGGGGCAGCCGTACAGGCCTGCGCCGGCCGGGAACGGCGGCTTCAGACGGGGTTGGCCCTTCTTGCCTTCCAGGGATTCCAGCAGGGCGGTCTCTTCGCCGCAGATATAGGCGCCGGCGCCGTGGTGGATATAGACGTCGAAGTCCCAGCCGTGGACGTTGTCCTTGCCGATCAGCTTGGCCTCATAGGCCTGCTTGACCGCCGCCTCCATCCGCTCACGTTCCAGCACATATTCGCCGCGCAAATAGATGTAGCAGGCGTGGGCCTGCATGGCGAAGGAGGCGATCAGGCAGCCTTCGATCAGCAGCTGGGGATCATGACGCATGATCTCCCGGTCCTTGCAGGTGCCCGGCTCGGATTCGTCGGCGTTGACGACCAGATAGTGAGGACGATCCTTCACTTCCTTGGGCATGAAGGACCACTTCAGCCCGGTCGAGAAACCGGCGCCGCCACGGCCGCGCAGGCCCGACGCCTTGACGTTGTTGATGATCCAGTCGCGGCCAAGGTCCAGCATGTCCTTGGTGGCGTTCCAGGCGCCGCGCGTCTTCGCCCCGTCCAGCGTCCAGTCCTGGAAGCCGTACAGGTTGGTGAAGATCCGGTCCTTGTCTTCGAGAATGCCGACCATCAGGCTGCTCCTCCGTCTACGCCGACGGGGGGGACCGAGAGCGGACTGGCGTTCGAGGCCCAGATCGCGTTGGCCGGGAGGCGGCTGACGCGGTTCAGGGCTGGGGTTGTTACGCGGTTCGGAAGCATCAGCAGGACCGGGTGAAGGCGTAGAGGACGCGGTCGCGGGGGCGACCGAAGGGGATGTTGGCGGGGTTTGCGCCGATACGGGCCCAGCGCTCAGCGACAGACTGGCCGCGCCGGCCAGATTGACCAGCAATCGGCCCGTCCCGGCGGGGCTCCACCCGCCTCGGCCGCGCTTGGGCGCGCGGCGCCCTGCCCGTTTCTGATCCATCGACATGGCGCCCCCCGGCACGCTGCATCGAATTCATGGAACCATAATAGATCGACGCCGTCATGACGTTGCGCCTTCCAACTCGCGCATCCGGCGTTTGTGATGCCGATTGCGGGTGTAGATGGCGCCGATGACGCAGGCCCAGCCGAAACCGAGCATGACGTAGGACAGGGTGAAGGCCCATTCGCCCAGACCCGGCGTCCCCTGACGGGTCAGCAGGATCAGCATGGCCGCGCCGACCACGAGCGCGAGCCCGCCCGCGCGCAGGGGGCGCGCGACCTGGCGCAGCTCCTTGCGGTATGCGGCGCGGCCTTCGTCGCTGTCGAGGTCGGGTCCTGGCATCAGGCCGGAGCCTTCTCGACCGGCGCCGGATCGCTGTTGGGCAGCTTCTTGATCGGCTTGGCGGCCGAACCGTCATACAGTTTCGGATCCAGCAGGGTCTTGGCCCCGCCGACCGGCTCGGACGTCGCGCGGCCCTGATAGGAGCCCGGCTTGGGCGTTTTACCGGCGGCGAAGTCGTCGATGATCTGGCCGATGGTTTCTGGCGTCAGGTCTTCGAAATAATAGTCGTTGATCTGGGCCATGGGCGCGTTCGAACAGGCGCCCAGGCATTCGACTTCCTGCCAGGTGAAGCGACCGTCGGCGGACAGATGGTCCTTGGGACCGATCTTATCCTTGCAGACCTTCATCAGCTCATTGGCGCCGCGCAGCATGCACGGGGTGGTGCCGCACACCTGGATCAGGGCGGTCTTGCCGACCGGCTCCAGCATGAACATGGTGTAGAAGGTCGCGACCTCCAGCACCCGGATGAAGGGCATGCCCAGCAGTTCGCCGATGGCGCGGATGGCGGGTTCGGAGACCCAGCCTTCCTGTTTCTGGACCAGCCACAGGATCGGGATCACCGCCGACTGGCGGCGAGCCTCGGGGTATTTCTTGATCCACCATTCGGCCTTGGCCTTGGTGTCCTTCGAGAAGGCGAAGGAGGCCGGTTGTTCCTTGGCGAGACGACGAACGCTCATCGGTCCACTTCTCCGAAAACGATGTCGAGCGAGCCCAGAATGGCGGAGACGTCGGCCAGTTGGTGGCCGCGGTTCATCCAGTCCATCGCCTGCAGGTGACGGAAGCCCGGCGCCGAGATCTTGACGCGATAGGGTTTGTTGGTGCCGTCCGACACCAGATAGATGCCGAACTCGCCCTTGGGCGCTTCGACCGAGGCATAGACCTCGCCCTCGGGCGTCTTGAAGCCCTCGGTGTACAGCTTGAAGTGATGGATCAGGGATTCCATCGACCGCTTCATCTCGCCGCGACGCGGCGGAACGATCTTGTTGTCCTCGATCATGACCGGCTCGCCGGGGCAGTTGCGCAGCTTGTGGATGCACTGCTCCATGATCCGCACCGACTGCTTCATCTCCTCGATGCGGCAGAGGTAACGATCCCAGCAGTCGCCGTTCTTGCCGACTGGAATATCGAACTCCAGCTCGGCATAGCACTCATACGGCTGCGACTTGCGCAGGTCCCAGGCGATGTCCGAGCCGCGCAGCATGACGCCGGTGAAGCCCCAGGCCAGGGCCTGTTCCTTGGACACGACGCCGATATCGACGTTGCGCTGCTTGAAGATGCGGTTCTCTGTGACCAGGCTCTCGATATCAGCCAGAGCCTTGGGGAACTCCAGGCACCAGCGACCGATGTCGTCGATCAGGTCCATCGGCAGGTCCTGGTGGACGCCGCCGGGACGGAAATAGTTGGCGTGCAGACGGGCGCCGCAGGCGCGCTCGTAGAAGACCATCAGCTTTTCGCGCTCTTCGTGACCCCACAGCGGGGGCGTCAGGGCGCCGACGTCCATGGCCTGCATGGTCGCGTTCAGCAGGTGGTTCCCGATCCGGCCGATCTCCGAATAGAGCACGCGGATCAGCTGGGCCCGGTACGGGACCTCGATGCCCAGCAGCTTCTCGATGGCCAGGCAGAAGGCGTGCTCCTGATTCATCGGCGCGACATAGTCGAGCCGATCCAGATAGGGCACGTTCTGCAGATAGGTGCGGGCCTCCATCAGCTTTTCGGTGCCGCGGTGCAGCAGGCCGATGTGCGGATCGACGCGTTCGACGATCTCGCCGTCCAGCTCCAGCACCAGGCGCAGCACGCCGTGCGCGGCCGGGTGTTGGGGGCCGAAGTTGATGGTGAACTTGCGGTCGTCCATCGCCTTGGCGTGGTCTGTCCGGTGATCGATCGGCATGTCCTCGAAGGGATCGATGGCGCCGTTCACGGGTGCGGGTACGGGGGCTCCGTCAGCCATCAGCCCTTCACTCCTGCCTTTTCGTCGCCGGGAAGCACGGGCGCCGGATAATCGGCCCCTTCCCACGGCGACAGGAAGTCGAACGTCCGGAATTCCTGCGTCAGCTTGACGGGCTCATAGACGACCCGCTTCTGCTCTTCGTCGTAACGGACCTCGACATAGCCCGTCATCGGGAAGTCCTTGCGCAGCGGATGCCCCTCGAAGCCGTAGTCGGTCAGCAGGCGGCGCATGTCGGGGTGGCCCGAGAAGATCACGCCGTACATGTCGTAGGCTTCGCGCTCGAACCAGCCGGCCGACGGATAGACCTCGGACACGGTCGGCACGGGCTGGACCTCGTCGGTCACGACCTTGACGCGGACGCGCGCGTTCCGGGTCATCGACAGCAGATGATAGACGATCTCGAACCGCTCTTCACGATCCGGATAGTCGGCGCCGCAGAGGTCCAGCAGTTGCTGGAAGCCGAAACGGTCGCGTAGGCCGGCCATGACCTCGACGATCCGCTCTCGCGGCGCCACCAGGGTCAGCTCACCGAACGCCACCTGGGCCTCGACACCCAGGGCGCCCACCAGCTCGGCGCCCATCGGCGTCAGCGCGGCCTCGAACTGGGCCTGAACAGCCAGCGAGCTCATCGGTCGATGGTCCCCGTGCGACGAATTTTCTTCTGCAGCTGCAGCAAGCCGTACAGCAGCGCCTCCGCCGTCGGCGGGCAGCCGGGCACATAGACGTCCACCGGCACGACGCGGTCGCAACCGCGAACAACGCTGTAGCTGTAGTGGTAGTAGCCGCCGCCGTTGGCGCAGCTGCCCATGGACACGACGTAGCGCGGGTCGGGCATCTGGTCGTAGACCTTTCGGATGGCCGGGGCCATCTTGTTGGTCAGGGTGCCGGCCACGATCATCAGGTCCGAGTGACGCGGGCTGCCGCGCGGGGCCATGCCGAAGCGTTCGACGTCGAAACGCGGCATCGACATCTGGATCATCTCGACGGCGCAGCAGGCGAGACCAAAGGTCATCCACATCAGCGAGCCGGTGCGCGCCCAGGTGATGACGTCGTCCAGCGAGGCGGTCAGGAAGCCGCGCTCGCCCAGCTCCATGTTCACCGACTCGAAGAACTTGTCGTGGATCTTGGGATCGTAACCCTCGACCGTCGAGCGGGCGGCCGAATTGGCCGGAACCAGCGCGCCGGCCGAAACGCCGCCCAGCGGCGAGGAGGGTGCGACTATTCCCATTCCAGGGCTCCCTTCTTCCATTCGTAGATGAAGCCGATGGTCAGGACGCCCAGGAAGACCATCATCGACCAGAAGGCGAAGATCATTCCCGCCTGCGACAGGTCGAACATCGACACCGCCCAGGGGAAGAGGAAGGCCACTTCCAGGTCGAAGATGATGAAGAGGATCGACACCAGATAGAAGCGGACGTCGAACTTCATCCGGGCATCGTCAAAGGCGTTGAACCCGCATTCATAGGCGGACAGCTTTTCCGCGTCGGGGTTCTTGGGAGCCAGCAGCATCGGCAGGGCGATGAAAAGCACGCCGATGAAGGCGGCGACGCCGGCGAAGATCAGCACCGGCAGATATTCGAGCAGAAAAGCGTTCATTCAAAGAACCTCGGCCGCCGGGGAGAGGCGGGATTCGGCGCTTCTTAGACCCAACGTTCGCGCGGTTCAAACCCCTGCCGCGATTGGTTTTTTATTGAGAACGGATCGCAAGTCTCGGGGCCATATGTCGCAGCGCCGCCGCTTGCTGTTTCACCCCCTTCCCGGCCCTACTGCGGCCTTGAAATCGTAACCGAAAGTCATCTGGATGAGCGCGGGCAGCCGTATCCTGAACGCCGTTGAGAGAGTGGGGAATCGACTGCCCGATCCGGTCTTTCTCTTTCTGTGGCTGATCGGCGCACTGATCCTGCTCAGTCTGGTCGGGGCCGGTCTGGGATGGTCCGCCGTCAATCCCGTCACGGGAGATCGGCTGGTCGCACAAAGCCTGCTTTCGGCGGAAAACCTCGAGCGGCTGATTATCGGCATGCCTCGCACCCTGGCGGACTTCCCGCCGCTGGGGATCGTCATCACGATTATCTACGGCGCGTCAGTCGCGGAGAGGACCGGCCTGTTCGCCACAGCGATTCGCGGCGCCCTGCTGAATGCGCCGCGCGCCATACTGACCCCGGTCGTCGTGATCACGGGCATGGTGTCCCATCACGCCTCCGACGCCTCCTATGTCGTGGTGATCCCTCTGGCGGCTGTGATCTTCGCAGCGGCGGGCCGTCACCCTCTGGCGGGACTGGCGGCGGGTTTCGCCGCCGTGTCGGGGGGTTACGCCGGCAATCTGTTCCCCGGAGCCAGCGACGCCCTGATCCTGGGCATCACCGAGCCGGCCGCCCATCTGATCGACCCGTCCTATTCCGTGAACATCGCCGGCAATTGGTTCTTCATCGTGGGCGTGGTGGTCGTCTTCACGCCCATCGTCTGGTTCCTGACCGACCGGGTGATCGAGCCCCGGCTGGGTCGCTGGGCGCCTTCGGAAGGGGTCGCCGCGCCCGCCGCCTCGGAAAAACAGCCGCTCACCGTCGCAGAGAAACGCGGCCTGTCCTGGGCCGGCCTGGCGCTTGTGGGCATGATCGGCCTCTGGACCCTGATCGCCCTGCTGCCCGGTTCGCCCTTCGTGGATCCCGAGGCGGCGTCGGAACAAAGGTTCAATCCGCTGTACCGCTCTCTGGTCGCCTTCTTCGCCGTGACCTTCTTCGTTCTGGGCGGCGCCTATGGGGCGGGGTCCGGCTCGATCCAGTCCCATCGCGATCTGGTGAAGATGATGCGCGACGGCATCGCCCAGCTGGCCCCCTATATCGTGCTGGCCTTCTTCGCCGCCCATTTCGTCGCCATGTTCAACTGGTCGGGCCTGGGGCCGATCCTGGCGGTCAACGCCGCCGCAGGATTGAAGAGCCTGGCCCTGCCTGCACCGCTGCTGCTGATCTGCGTTGTCTTCGTCTCGTGCTTCTTCGACCTTTTCATCGGCTCTGCCTCGGCCAAATGGTCCGCCCTGACGCCCATCGTGGTGCCGATGTTCATGCTGCTGGGAATCTCGCCCGAGATGACGACCGCCGCCTATCGAATGGGCGATTCGGTCACCAACATCGCCACGCCGCTGATGAGCTATTTCCCGCTGATCCTGACCTTCGCCCAGCGCTGGGATCCGCGTTTCGGCCTGGGATCGCTGATGGCGACCATGTTGCCCTACGCGGGCGCCTTCCTGGTCGCCGGCCTGACCATGGTGGCGGCCTGGGTGGCCTTCGACCTGCCGGTGGGTCCAGGCGTGGGCGTTCACTACGAACCGCCCGCCCCGGCCGTCGCCGCCCAGGAGCCCTCTGCAGGCGGTCTGACAGGCCCGCACAGCCCGCCCCAGGCTGCGGCGATCCCTCCGTCCACGGCGCCGGCGCGCTAAGGTCGTCTTTCTCGGAAAAGGCCGCTTGACGCGCTGGGTCAGCCCGCCTAAACGACGCCCCTCGCCGGGGCGCACAGCCGCTTCGGCAAGGAAACGCGGGTGTAGCTCAGTTGGTTAGAGTGCCGGCCTGTCACGCCGGAGGTCGCGGGTTCGAGCCCCGTCACTCGCGCCACTCTCTCTAGAAATAGAAAGAGTGGCGCACACCGCCTTTCCTCACAAGTTTTCGAAACAACTCAAAAGTTTCGACCTGGTACGCGGGTGTAGCTCAGTTGGTTAGAGTGCCGGCCTGTCACGCCGGAGGTCGCGGGTTCGAGCCCCGTCACTCGCGCCACTTCTTCCGGTGGAGGAAGTGGCGCGCCGCCTAGGACCTTTTTCCACATTCCAGCTAGTGAACGGCGAAGGCTTCTCCGGGCTGTACGAAGGCGGCGTCGCCGGTCAGCTCCCCGTACAACATGCACAGATCCTCGAACACGCGGTTCCAGGCGAACTGGCTGACGGCCTTGTCGCGCGCCGCGCGGCCGATGGCCTCTATGTCGCGCGCAAACAGCGCCTCGATCGCCTGGGCATAATGGTCAGCGTCGGCGCTGGCCGCCAGCTGGCCGACCGTATGGTCGACCGTCTCGGCCACGCCGCCGGCGTTGACGCCGATAACGGGCCGTCCACAGGCCATGGCCTCCAGCACGATCAGTCCGAACGGCTCCTTGTCATTCGCGTGAACGAAGGCGTCGCAGCTGGCGATAATCTTGGCGACCGCCTTTGGATCCTTTTCATAAGGCATGGAGATCACGCGATCCTCGGCCGGCATTCCCGATCCGGCCCCGACCAGCACCAGATGATAGGGGGCGCCCAGCTTCTGGACGGCCTCGATCAGAATATCGACGTTCTTCTCCTTGGCGGGCCGCCCCGCAAAGCACAGCAGGCGGGCGCCCTCGCCCAGTCCCAGTTCCTTCAGCAGCCACTGACGGTCGCGACGCTCGGGTCGGAAGGTGTCGATCTCCACGCCCAGCGGCCGGATGACGATATTGTTCACCCCAGCCTCTTCCAGGCGCCTCGCGATGAAGCGACTGGGCGAGACGACGCGGTCGAACTGCGAGAACAGGCGGGCCCAGCGCTTTTCCACGGGCTTTTTGGCCCATTCACCGAAGTGCAAAGCCGCCAGACTGGCAGGGTCCGAGTGGCAGAAGCCCACGACCGGGCACCCGACTCTCTGTCCGGCCTCCAGCGCCCCCTGGCCTGGCGTATAGGGATCGCCGGCCTCGATGATCGACGGCTTCATCGCCGCTACCCAGGCGCTCCAGCGCTTGACCGAACTGGGCCAGCGATAGCCGTCGCCGAACGGCAGCTTGGTCGCCCGCAATTGCACGACGCCGTCGGCCCGCGCCTTGTGCCGGGCGCCCGGCACGATCAGGGAATGACTGACGCCGGGCCGGTTGGTGTCGATCCAGGCCTTCTTGGAAAGAAGGTAGCGCTTAACCCCACCCGACCGCGGCGCATACAGCATGGTGGTGTCCACCAGCCTGGGCCTGTCGTCCATTGAAGCCAGTTTCAGCGCCCGCAGAGTGTCCGCGACCTCAACGTCCAGTCCGGGAATCAGCCGGAGCTCGCTTTCGTGAACGTCAAGATCGGTGAGTGTCATGAAGAGGTTCTCGTCTGGTCTGGGCTCGCCAACGCCGAAGGGCGTGGAATGGATGCGTCGTCTGGAAACGCGTTTGACCATGCGTCCGCCCGTAGACCCCGATGTGGCAAAGCTCAATAGGCGTGTCGGAAATCCTTCAGCACCCCGCGCAACACCCGCAAGATCAAGCGTTTCACCGAGCTTCGAGTTCGACACCGAACGGCAACATGCTGAACACGGCCTTGCATTCGCCTCAAATTCGATAAAGTTGAGCAGGGTTGGCGTCGATCCTGTAATGGACCGCCTTGTTCATGATCGCGTGGCCACCAGGGGTTTTCTTCCGAATGCGTATTCTGCTCGCGACCGCTGTAGCGATCGCTCCCTTGCTGGCTGTAACGGGCGCTCAGGCCGAGGTCGTGGTCTCGACCGCCCGCACAACGCCGATCCAGACCTCCAACGCCACGGGTACGGCGGCCGACAACGTGCGGATCGCCAGCGGCGGCTCCATCGCCGTCACTTCCGGCGCGGCCATGACGCTGGATTCGAACAACACTCTGGATGTGGACAGCGGCGGCTCCATCACCATGGCCAAGGCGGCCGACGGCGCGACCGGCATTCTGGTGAACGGCGGCAACACCGGATCGCTGGCCATGGGCGGTTCCATCTCCATCACCGATTCGCTGGAAGACGCGGACTACAAGGACACTGATGGCGACGGCGACATCGACGGTCCCTTCGCGACCGGAACGGGCCGCTACGGCGTCCGCGTCGCCGGCCCATCCGCCTTTATCGGCAACATCACCCTCGAACCCACCAGCGCCATCACGGTCGAGGGAAACAACAGCTATGGGTTGGCGGTGGAGACGGATCTGACCGGTCGCCTTCAGAGCCTCAGCTCGGTTCGCGTTCTGGGCGACGGCACGGTCGGGGTTCGCACCACGGGCGCCGTGTCGGGCAATGTCGATCTGGCCGGCGCGATCACGGCGACGGGCGCGGGCGCAACCGGGGTGTCGATCGAAGGCGACGTGGGCGGCGCTTTGAAAATTCACTCGGCCGTCACGACCACCGGCTATCGCTACACCAATCCGCCGTCCGCCAAGCCGACCTCCGGCACAGTGTCGGAGAGCACCCTCTATCTTGAGGACCTGGACGCCGACGACCTGTTGCAAGGCGGCCCTGCCGTCCGCGTCGCCGCCGACATCAACGGCGGAGTTCTGCTGGACACCGGCCCGGCCTACAGCTCCGCCGGCATCGAGGGCGATGACGACGGCGACGGCGTCAAGAACGGCGACGAAGATAACGACGGCGACGGCGTCAAGAACCGCGACGATACGGATCGGGACGGCGACGGCATTCTGGATAGCTCCGAAACCACCGCTTCCCTCACCTCGCTCGGAGGCGCCCCTGCCCTTCTGATCGGCTCCACCACAAATAGCGTCGCCCTGGGCGTGGTCGGCACAGGCGACGCGGCCTACGGCCTGATCAACCGGGGCGGCATCGCCGGCTCGGGCGTTTACTCCGGCGTTGAAGCGCGCGCCCTTCAGTTGGGCGTGGCCGGCGGCCAGGCCGTGACGATCGCCGGCGGCGTCAGAAACGAAGGCACGATCTCCGCCTCAGCGTCGAAAGCCGATGCGACGGCCGTCTGGATCGGAGCCAATGTCAGCGCCCCCGCCCTGTCCAACACCGGCACGATCCAGGCGGGCGCGTCAGGCAATACGGCCACGACCTCGACTGCGGTGCTGATCGGCGCGGGCGCCAATGTCGCGTCCATGACCAATACGGGCCTCATCACCTCGGCCTTCACCGGCAACCACGGCGACGCCGTCGCCGTGCGCGATGCGTCCGGAAGCCTGACCCAGTTCACGAACGCCGGCACGATCGCAGTCGGCATAACGCCGGACACGGCCGACACCACGACGCGGGACGGCGAGGCCATTGCTGTCGACCTGTCGGCCAACACCACCGGCGTGCTGTTCCGCCAGTACGGCATAGCCGCCGACGAAGACAGCACAGCGACCGACACCGACGACGACGGCGTGCCCGACAGCGCCGAACCCACCATGGTGGGCGCGATCCGGCTCGGCTCGGGCGGCGACACCCTGAATGTCGAGAACGGCACCATCATCGGCGACATTTCGTTCGGCGGCGGCGCCGACACGATGAACATCACCGGGGGGGCGGCGGTTTCCGGCGCCATTACCAATGCGGCGGGCCTGGCCCTGAACGTGACGAAGGGTTCGCTGTTCGCCAACCAGACCACGACGACCAACATCTCCAGCCTAAACGTAGGCGCGGACGGCACGCTGGTGCTTACCGTTGACCCATCGGCGAACACCTCCGGCGGCTTCAATGTCAGCGGCGCAGCGAACATCGCGACCGGCGCCGCGCTGGGCGTGCGTTTCGCCAGCCTGTTGCAAGAACCGGCTCGCTTCGACGTTATCAACGCAGGCTCTCTCACCGTCGGAACCATCGACCAGACGCTTCTCGGCGAGAACTCGCCCTATCTTTACGTAGTTGAGGCCGGCGCGGACACCGCAGCAGGCAAGGTCTATATCGACGCCCGCCGTCGCACCGCTCAAGAAGCCGGTCTGATCCCGGTCGAGGCCTCGGCCTTTGACGCCGTCTACGCCGCTCTGGGCGACAATACGACGCTCCAGAACCTGTTCCTCAGCCAGACGAACCGCGAAGACTTCGCCAATGTCTATGAGCAGATGCTCCCCGATCACTCGGGCGGCCCGCTGATGTCCCTGTCGGCTGGTGTGGACGCCGTCACGCGCGCCCTGACGGGCCGCAACGCCTCGGCCGCTCCGGGTGAGACCAGCGCCTGGCTCCAGGAGATCAACTTCTACGCCGACAAGGACAAGACCGATTCCTACGGCTTCCGCTCGGAAGGCTTTGGCGTCGCCGGCGGCGTTGAAAAGGGCACCAGCCTGGGGGCCTTCGGCGTCACGGCCGCCTTCACCTCGTCCGACATCGAGGATCCCGAGGCCGAGGCCGAGGAAATCCTGTCCGCCAATCTGCTGGAGCTGGGCCTCTACTGGCGCGCCCAGGGCCAGTACTGGACGACCTGGGCCCGCGCGGCCGGCGGCTACGCCAGCTTCAGCGCCGACCGCTCCCTGGTCGCCGATGGCGTCTATCTGAACAACACCTCCGACTGGCACGGCTGGACCGCCGCTGCGGCCGGAGGCGCTTCTTACGAACGCAATTACGGTCGCCTGAACGTGCGCCCCGAAGTCTATGCCGAGTTCTTCCACCTGTCGGAGGGGTCGCGAACGGAAAGCGGCGGCGGCGACGGCTTCGATCTGGATATCGACTCGCGCGACAGCCATATCTTCTCCGCCGTCGCGGCGATGAACGTGGGCTACGGCTTCGGCAAGGACGGCTGGATCCGTCCTGAACTGCGGATCGGCTATCGCCAGAACCTGTCGGTCGATGCGGGCGAGACCATCGCCCGCTTCGCCGGCGGCGGCCCGGACTTCGTCCTGTCGCCGGACGCCGTCGAAGGAGGCGGGCTGATCCTGGGCTTCCGCCTGAACCTCGGCAATGATCTGGGCATGCTCTCGCTGACAGGCGACGCCGAGTTGCTGGAGGATTATGTCCGCTACTCGCTGCTGTTGCGAGCCAGCTTCCGGTTCTGATCGGTATGATCCTGAAGGATGGAAGGCCGCTGGATCAGTCCGGCGGCCTTTTCTCTAGGAAGCAGAACTGAACGGCGACCTAGTCGCTGATCGCCATGACGCGCTCCGCACTTAAGGCCTCCTCGACAAATTTGGCGAAGGCGCGCGCCTTGGCGCTGGCCAGCCGCCCGGTCGGGAATACCGCCCAAAGGTCCACGGACGGCAGCGACCAATCCGGCAATAGGCGTTCCACCGCGCCGCTGGCGAGCTCCGGAGCGAACATCCAGTCGGAGACGATCGCCAGCCCCATATCTGCCAGCACCGCCGCCCGCAGGCCCTCCGCGCCGCTAAGCCTGACCCGTCCCCGAACCGTCACCGAAATCCGGGCCCCGTCCCGCTCGAACGCCCAGGCTGAGGCCGTCTGACTGTAGATGACCGCCTCGTGCGTCGCGAAATCCGCCGGCGTCGCGGGGCGACCCGCGCGCTCCAGGTAGGCCGGCGTCGCGAGAACCGATCGAGGACTCGAAGCGATCCGCCTTGCGACAGCGGCGGAATCCGCCAGGGCGCCCATGCGGAGCGACAGATCGACGCCCTCACCCACCAGGTCGATCAGCCGGTCGTCCAGGATGATGTCGATATCCAGCGACGGATGGAGAGCAAGGAACTCGGGCAGACGGGGGATGACGTGGAGCCGCGCGAAGGTGGTCGCCGCCGATACCCGAAGCCGCCCCGACAAGCCGAGACCGACGCCCCTGGCCTCGGCCTCGGCGTCATCGACATCCTGCAACGTCGCCTTAGCCCGCTCGTAGAAGCGCTGACCGGCGTCCGTCGGGGTCAGGCCGCGGGTCGAGCGCGCAAGCAGCCGCGTCTGAAACCGGGCTTCCAGCTGGGCGATCGCCTTGGATACCGCCGGTTGACCGACCGACAACTGACGTGCGGCGGCGGAAAAGGAGCCAGTCTCGACCACACGCACGAAGGTCGTCATCGCCTGAAGTCGATCCACGTCATTCTCCGTAGGAATAAATCCTATGCGTCAATGACCTCTGCCCCGCTGCGGAGAGAATAGTCAATCTTGCCTGGTCGCCGAAAACGCCGTCGGAAAGGAACAGACGATGATCGCACTCTACGCCTTCGCCACACCGAACAGCCTCAAGCCCGTCGTTGCGCTGGAAGAGCTCGAGTTCAACTACGTCCTGCACCCAGTCAACGTCCGCACGGGCGAGCAGTCGTCCCCGGCGTTCACGACCTTGAATCCAAATGCGAAAGTCCCGGTCCTGGTCGATCCTGAGGCGGGGCTGACGCTGACGGAATCGGCCGCCATTCTTGTCCATCTGGCGGAACGTCGCGGTCGCCTTCTGCCGTTGACGGGAGAGGCCCGCGCGCGGGTCTTCGAGCAGCTGTTCTTCCACGCCTCGGCGGTCAGCCCCGCCTTCGGCCAGGCGGGCTATTTCTCACGCCTGGCTCCGGAGCCCCAACCTCTGGCGCAGGCGCGCTTCAGCGCCGAGGCCAATCGCGTGCTCGACCGGCTGGAGGACCTGCTGGCCGTGCGTCCGTTCGTCGCCGGCGACGACTACACCATCGCCGACATCGCCCACTTCGGCTGGCTGTGGCGACGCGCCTTCGCCGGCGTGACCCTGGACGACCGCCCCAACCTCGAGCGCTGGTACGCCGCCGTCGCCGATCGTCCGGCTGTCCAGCGCGCCATCGCGCGGGTCGAAGCCCTCGCTCCCCAATCCTGAACCTGAACCGACAACTGGAGCCCCCCATGTCACGCTTCGAATCCTACAAGAACACCTTCGCCAACGCCCGCCTGACCCGCTCCGAAAGCGGCGTGGTCGAGGTCGCGCTGCACACCGACGGCGGCAAGCTTGTCTTCGACGGCCACACCCACGAGCAGTTCGTCGATCTGTTCCACGCCATCGGATCGGACCCGGACACCCGGGTGGTCATCCTGACCGGCTCGGGCGACGCCTTCATGGACACCATCAGTCCAGACGGCTTCGACTTCTTTACCCCCCGCGGCTACGACAAGATCTTCCGGGAGGGCAAGAAGGTCCTCATGAACCTTCTGGACATCGAGGTTCCGCTGATCGCCGCCCTGAACGGGCCGGTGCGTCTGCACTCCGAATACGCCCTCCTCGCCGACATCGTCCTGGCGACACAGGAGACCGTGTTCCAGGACAAGCCGCACTTCGACTTCTGCATCGTCCCCGGCGACGGGGTCAACCTGCTCTGGCCCGAGGTGATCGGCAGCGTGCGCGGGCGCTACTTCATCCTGACCCGTCAGGAGCTGGACGCGGAGACCGCCAAGGCCTGGGGTGTGGTCAACGAGATCGTGCCCGCCGAGGGCCTGCTGGCCCGGGCCCACGCGATCGCCGAGGGCCTGGCCGCCCTGCCGCCTCTGACCAGCCGCTACACCCGTATCGCCCTGACGCAGAAGCTGCGCCGGATCGTCGACGAAGGCGCGGGCTATGGCCTGGCGCTGGAAGGCATCAGCGCCGCCGATGTCGCCCGCACCATGGCCGCCGACGCCAGCTGAGCCCGCCCTTCATACACCCTCCCCGACACCGACAATCTGGAGACACCCCATGTCCCTTCAAGCCTCTCTCGACGCCTTCAAGGCCGATTTCGAAGCCGGCAAGCCGCCGTACAATGCGCCGCCCTCGGTCATCGCCACCATGCGACGCGCGACTGCGGACCTGATCGCCTCCGGCGCTGCGGGCCGCGCGCTGAAGGCCGGTGATCAGGCGCCTGTCTTCACCCTGAACGACCCAGACGGCGAACCCGTCGCCTCACCCGACCTGCTGGCGAAGGGGCCGCTGGTGCTCAGCTTCTATCGTGGCGTCTGGTGTCCCTACTGCAATATGGAGCTGCAGGCGCTGCAGCAGACCCTGCCAGCCTTCGAGGCGCTGGGCGCGAGCCTGGTCGCGATCTCGCCCCAGACGCCGGTCAACAGCCGCAAGTCCGTTCGCCAGAACGGCCTGTCGTTTCCGATCCTTTCGGACGCCGGCAACGCCGTGGCGGCGGCTTTCGGCCTGCGCTTCGAACTGCCCGAGGCACTGATCGCGCTCTACACGGAACTGAAGAACGACCTGCTGACCTTCAACGGCGATCCCAGTTGGACCCTGCCCATGCCCGCCCGCTACGTGATCGGGACGGACGGCGTGATCCTCTACGCCGAGGTCAATCCCGACTACACTCGCCGTCCCGAGCCCGAGGACATGCTGCCCGCCCTCCGTCAGGCGCGCACGGATGGATAATCACCGCACTGTCCTGATCACGGGCGCCAGCAAGGGCATTGGCCTGGCGCTCGCTGGACGGCTGGCGTCCGCGGGTCATTCCGTGATCGGGATCGCCCGCACGACGGCGGACGGCTTTCCGGGAAGGCTTTACCCAATGGATCTGGCGGATCGCGACGCAGAGGCCCGGCTGCGGGACATCGTCGAACGCCACGCGGTAGACGGGGTGGTCAACAACGTCGGCCTGGTCCGCCCGCAGGCCCTGCACGCCGTCGATGTCGCGACCTTGGAAGAGGTGCTGCGGGTCAACCTGCATCCGGCCCTGGCGGCGGTTCAGGCGGCGCTGCCCGGAATGACCGCGCGTGGCTGGGGTCGGATCGTCAATGTCTCCAGCCTGACCATCCTGGGTGCGGTGGAGCGGACCGCCTACGCCGCCGCCAAGGCGGCCCTGGTCAGCTTCACCCGCAGCTGGGCGCTGGAACTCGCGCAGACAGGCGTGACGGTCAACGCTGTCGCGCCCGGACCGACCGAGACCGCACTCTTCCGCGCCAACAATCCCCCAGGAAGCGTGGGCGAGACGCGGTATCTGGCTTCGGTCCCGATGGGACGCTTCGGCAAGCCGGAGGAGATTGCAGCTGCGATCGCCTTTCTGCTCTCGAACGATGCGGCCTTCATCACCGGCCAGACGCTGCACGTCGATGGCGGGGCGTCCATCGGCAGGGCGGCCTTCTGAAACGCGCCAGCGGACTGACGAACAGCCTGGGCCTGATGATCGTGCCGGTCGCCAGCGCCCTGACTGGCGTCGCGCCCCTGGTCGCCGATGATCGTATCGCCGCGACCCTGCGGACCCGCTGAACTCTTGCGTCGCGCCTCCCGGAGGCAAGACTGGAAATTGTCCGCCGTTTCGGGACTATGGGCCATGGAGTCGCGCGACACTGATGAACTCATCGTCTGGGCCAGGGCGCTGGAAGCCTATGCCCGGGACTGGGACGAGACGTTCGAGAAACGGCCGGGCTATTTCACCCAGGAGTTCTGGTACCTGCTGGTGGGCTGTATGATCGCCAACTGGAATGGCCGGCCCATGACCATGAGCCAGGCCTGCCAGCAGATGAAGAGCGGGTCCAACCGCACCCGCGAGGAGCGCATCAAACGCGCCGTGGACGACGGCTTTCTGGTCAAGGAGCGAACCGGAGACGACGGCAGGACGGCCCTGGTCCGGCCGACACCCAAGCTGGAAGCCCTGATGGTCGGCCATCTGCAGCGCACCCGCGAGATCATCCGGACGGCGCTCGACTGAAGCGAGGCTGAAACGCGACTAAATCACGACTGGGCGCAGCTTTTGCGGACAGTTTCGCGCGCAACTCTTCGCTAGTCGGCGTTGCGGCTTCGTGGTGCGATGCCCCATCGAGATCGCCCGTCAGCGGCGACCGGGGGAGGACACTATGACGATCCACACCACTCGCGGCGCGCGTCGCGCCCTCATGCTCGCCGGCGTTTCCGCCATCGGGCTGGCCGCCCTGCCGGTCGCCGCGCAAGAGGCGTCGTCGGCGACCGAACAGGCCTCGCCCCTGGAAGAGGTGGTCGTCACCGCCCGCCGGCGAGAGGAACGGCTTCAGGACGTGCCGGTGGCGGTCACCGCCCTGTCGTCAGAGGCGCTGGAGAACCTGCAGGCGTCCGACATCGGCGCCCTGCAAGGCGCGGTTCCAAACCTGACCCTTCACGAAGGCGACGCCGCCAACGCCGTCGTCTATCTGCGGGGCGTCGGCCAAGTGGACAGCCTGGCCTTCGCCGACCCGGGGGTTGGCGTCTATATCGACGATGTCTATCTCGGCCGGGCCCAGGGGGCCTTCCTGTCAGTCTATGACGTGGACCGGATCGAGGTGTTGCGCGGCCCGCAGGGCACCCTGTACGGGCGCAACACCATCGGGGGCGCGGTGAAGTTCGTCTCGACCCCGCTGGCGGCCGAATGGGGCGGCCGGGCCGAGGCCTCGGTCGGCGACTATGGACTGATCGAGTCGCGGATCAGCGCGGGCGGGGCCCTGAACGACGACGCCACCCTGTTGGGCAAGGCGGCCGTTTCGTTGTCCCGGCGCGATGGCTATTCTGACAACGCCTTCACTGGCCTGGATGACGGCGACAAGGATCAGGTCGCGGGTCGCGTCTCGCTCGAGTATCGTCCCTCCGACGACCTGTCGTTCCGACTGAACCTCGACGCCTCGCGCGATCGGCCAGACACCTCGCGGACCCCGGCGCGGGCGACGCCGGTTCTAGGCCTCTATCCAAACACCCTGGCCGATCCGTTCAAGGTCGACGCCGATTTCAACGACCTGAACACCCTCGACACCTTCGGAGCGGCCCTGACGACGGACTGGGCTCTGTCGGACCTCTGGTCGTTCAAGTCGGTCACCGCCTGGCGTTCCATGGATTACGCCAGCCACCTGGACCTCGACGCCACGCCGCTGGCCGTGTTCGGCGTCTATGTGGACGAGGACCAGCACCAGTTCAGTCAGGAGTTCCAGCTGACTTACGCCGGCGAGCGTCTGAACGCCGTCGCCGGCGTCTTTTATTTCGACGAGACCGACCTGACCTATTCGGGCCTGCTCGGTCCCGTCATCAGCCTTGTCACGGGCTCGATCAACGATCAGCACAACCGTTCCTATGCGGCCTATGGCCAGGCGACCTATGACCTGACCGAACGGCTCAGCCTGACGGCGGGCCTGCGCTATACCTATGAGGACAAGGATTTCCGCCGCACCCAGACCTTCTACGGCCCATTGACCCAACCGCCGGCGCGCGACGATCCCGGCCTGCTGGTGACCGACATCGACACCTCGGCCAGCTGGGATTCCTGGTCGCCGAAGCTGGGGCTGGACTATGCGGTCTCGGACGATGTGATGGCCTATGTCAGCGTGAGCCGGGGCTTCAAGTCGGGCGGGTTCGACGGCCGCGCCAACGACGCCTCCGGCGCCGCGCCGTATGATCCCGAAACCCTGTGGGCCTATGAGGCGGGGCTGAAGTCGATGCTGATGGACCGGCGTCTGGTCGCCAACATGGCCGTCTTCTGGAACGACTACACCGATCTGCAACTGTCCAGTTTCTCGGCCGACGGCGGCGGAGGCTTCATCGCCCTGTTCACCAACGCCGGCGCCGCGACCATCCGCGGGGCGGAACTGGAGCTGACGGCCCGGCCGATTTCGCAACTGACGCTGAACGCCACGGTCGGCTATCTGGATGCCCGATACGACGAATATGTCGGCCCCGGCGGGATCGACATCAGCGACCAGCGCCACCTGGTCAATGCGCCGGAATGGTCGGCGCGGCTGGGCGGCGTCTATGTCGCCGACCTGGGCGCCAACGGCGCGTTGACCTTTGGGGCGGACGCCTCCTACCGCTCCAAGGTCTATCCGACGGTCTCGTCCAGCGAGGCGCTGGCCCAGGACGGTTATACGCTGATCGACGCCTTCGTGCGCTGGAATGATCGGGACGACCGCCTGTTCCTCCAGTTGGGCGGGCGGAACCTGACGGACGAGCGGCATATCGAGCAGGGCTTCGACCTGTCTGACTCGCTGGGCTACCAGCTGGCCTATTTCGGCGCGCCGCGCACTGTGCGGCTGACTGTCGGGTTCAAGTTCTGAGATGGGCCGTACCGGAAGCCCCAGGGTCGAGCCGGATACGGCGGCGCTGCTGGCGGCCATGGCCAAGGACTTCGCCGACGCCCCGGCCGAACCCACCGTCGATGAACGGCGCCAGGGACTGAAAATCGCCGCCGAGCTGTACGGACCGCCTCCGGCCGCGGTCGGCCGGATCGAAGATCATGTTGCGCCAGGACCCAATGGCCCGGTGCCGGTGAGGATCTACTGGCCGCCCGGCGGCGCAAGGGGCCCGCTTCGGCCTCTGGTGGTGCATATCCACGGCGGCGGCTGGGTGCTGGGCGATCCCGACGGCTATGCGCGGATCTGCCGGGCCTATTGTGCAGCGGGCGACTGTGTCGTGGTGGACGTCGACTATCGCCGGGCGCCCGAGCACAGGCATCCGGCGGCCCTGGACGACTGTCTGGCGGCCATGGCCTGGGCTGCGGCCAACGCCCGGCCGCTGGGCGGCGATCCGGCGCGGATCGTGGTGACGGGCGACAGCGCGGGCGGCCATCTGGCGGCGGCGGCCTGCCAGCAGACGTCGATCACAGTGGCGCTGCAGATCCTCGTCTATCCCGTGACGAGCGCAAGCGCCCACGCCGACTTCGCCTCGCGCAAGACGCTGGGCGACGGTGCATATTTTCTGCGTGAGTTCGACATTCTCCGCGCCGAGAGGGAGTATTTCTCTCCGGGAGACGACCGCGAAACCGCTCCGGCTTCGCCGTTGCTGGCGTCGGCCGAAGTGCTTTCGCGCCAGCCGCGCACGGTGGTCATCACCGCAGGGTTAGATCCCTTGCGCGACGAGGGCGCGGCCTATGCAAGGGCGCTTAAGCGCGCTGGCGTCGACGCCCGGGAATGGCGGATCAAGGGGACGATCCACGGCTTCGTCCTGTTCGCGGGGCGGATTGGCAAGGGGCGCGACATCATCCGGCGCATCGGCCGGGCTGTATCGGGCGCGCGTTCCAGACAGCGGGGCTTCGGCCTGTTCCGGCTCTGAGCAGAACGCCCGCACCTCCACGGGGCTTCCGAATGCCGTCGGCGACGCAGATCGCCGCTGAAGCTGCGCGCCGCCCGATTGGAGCGGTACCTGTCAGGGTTCCGCGCCTGAACCTGAGGCTCATTACCGGTCCCCATGGGATGCTTGCGCATGCCGGCCTCGCCTGGCCGCAACGACTGGCTGGATGATGGAGGTTCAAGCCCTCAGCCCCTGTCGGCTGGGGTGTCGCTCAGCCATATAGCGCCCCGGCGACGTGCCGACGGCCTTGCGGAACATTGTCACAAAGCTGGGCAGGCTCTCGTAACCGAGCTCTGCAGCGACCCGCTGGATTGTGGCTCCGTCAGCCAGCCACTGGACCGCGAGAATGATTCCGAGCTGCTGGCGCCATCGTCCGAAACTCATGCCCGTCTCGCGAGTGATCAGGCGGACCAGAGTGCGCTCGCTCATCCCTCCCTGCTTCGCCCAGCTCTCGAGCGTGCCCCGCTCGCAAGGGTTCGCCATCATCCGCTCGAGCATCGCGCGCAGCCGCGTGTCGGTCGGCATGGGCAGATGCAGATCCTCGAGTCTGGCCGCCGCGATCTCGTCCAGCAGGACCGCGATCATTCGCGAGGTCGCGCCGCCTTCCTCGTAAAGGAGCGGCAGATGAGCCGCACGGATCAGGAGTTCGCGCAGCAACGGCGTCACCGCAACGGTGCAACAGCCTGTCGGCAGACGAGCGTCGATATCTGGCGCGACGAAGGCGCTGCACCCCCGAAGCGCGCCCGACACCTTGATGGCGTGAAGGGCGCCGCCGGGAACCCAGACTGCGCTGCCCGGCGGCACAATCCAGAGGCCGCCTTCAGCCTCGACGCTGAGCGCGCCGCGCTGCACGAACAGAACCTGTCCCTTCTCATGGTGGTGCATCGCCATTTCGATCTCGCCCAGTCCACTCGAGGCGATGCCGTAGCAGACCACCGGACGCGCTACGGCGTCCGGCTCAACCCAGTCCGACGCCAGCGACTCGTCTGTCAGGATGGGAATGGCGGCCTCACGATAGCTGGCGCAAACGAATAACAATCAGTCCTGACATCGGAATGACGCCAAAATCGCCTCCCGTTACACCCGGAGCCTGAAACCGTCGAGGCGCCAGAAGCCTCCCCCTCAAGAAGGTCATACCGTGAGTTGTTTTAGCGTCGGCCCTGTCACCGAATGCCCTGACGGGCGTCATCAAGCGGCCGAGCGGCCCGACGCAGCCTGGGCGGAGGCGCTCTGATGGCGAAGCCCCGCGCGGAAAGCCGCCTCAGCGCCATGCTGCGCCGCGCCTTCATGCGGCGGGCGGCGGTCACCGCCTGCGACGCCCTAGGCGGCGGCTTTCATCTGATCACGCTGGAGAGCCCGGCGTTTCAAGATCTGGACTGGACGCCGGGTGACAAGATCCAGATCGCGCTGGGCTCGGCCTTCGTGGCCCGGACCTATACCCCCATCGATTGGGACGCGGTTGCGGGACGGACGCGCGTTCTCGCCTACGCCCATGGCGTCGGACCAGGCAGCGACTGGATTAGCAGCCTGAAGACAGGCGACGCCTGTGACGTATTCGGTCCTCGCGCCTCGCTCGACGTCAGTTGGCTTCCCAGCCCCGTGCTCATGCTGGGGGACGAGACGACGTTCGGGCTCGCCCTGGCGATGCGTCGGCAGTCCTATGCCGACAGCATCGAGTTCGTCTTCGAGGTGAACGACCACGTCCACAGCCGCCGCCTTCTCGACGCCCTCGCGTTCGGGTCTTCACGTCTGATCGAGCGGCGGGCCGACGATCGCCACCTCGAAGAGATCGAGGCTGAGTTGCCGGCTCGGGCGCGATGCGGCGCGACATTTGTCCTGACCGGGCGGTCTATCGCAATCCAGCGTCTGCGCCGGGCCTTGAAACCGCTCGACGTCCCGGCGACGCGCCTGTTGACCAAGGCCTATTGGGCGCCGGGCAAGACGGGCCTCGACTAATCGCTATTCTGGACACCTGACGCCTTCGAGACCCGACCGCCAGCGCGCGCCGAGTGAGCGAAAGCGTCCAATCCCCCGCCATGCGCCTCACGGGGGCGCCGAGATGCACGACCATCTAGCCAGACGGACTATGAGCCCGGAGCGGAAGGGCGGCGATACTGGCGATATGTGCGAAGTGTTTTCTACAAGGGATGCGCGGGGTTTGTTGGAGGAAGCGCGAATCGCCGTGCGTCTAGATCAGTAGATGATTATTTGGGGAGACAGAAAATGCTCAAACGGGTTTGCGCTGCGCTTGCGGTCATCGCTGCACTGTCGGGCGTGTCTGCATCCGCCCAGCCGGGGCCCATCACCTCGCCCCAGGAGGCGTTTGGGCATGACGTCGGCGATGACTATCAGCTGATCAACTACCGGCAGTTCGAAGCCTATCTCCATACGCTCGCCGGCCAGTCGGATCGTATGAAGCTGATGGAGATCGGCAAGACGACCGAAGGGCGAACCCAGTATGTCGCCGCGGTCTCCTCGCCGGCGAACATCGCCCGCCTCGATCATTATCGCGACATCGCCCGACGCCTGGCCAAGGCCGAAGGCGTCGACGAGGCCGAGGCGCGGGCCCTGGCGGCCGAAGGCAAGGCCGTCGTCTGGATCGACGGCGGGCTGCACGCGACAGAGACCGTGCCGCCCCAGGCCCTGATCGCCGCCGTCCATGAATGGCTGACGGCCGAGGATCCCGAGGCCCTGCGGGTGCTGGACGACGTCATCATCCTGTTCGCGCCGCTGAACCCGGACGGCTGGGATCTGGTGGCCGACTGGTACATGCGCGAGGCGGACCCGGAGAAGCGCGAGTTCTCCAGCCTGCCGCGCCTGTATCAGGCCTATGTCGGCCACGACAATAATCGCGACTACTATCTGTCGGCGATGACGGAGACGACCAACGTCAACCGGATGTTGTTCCGGGAATGGTTCCCACAGATCGTCTACAACCACCATCAGCCTGCGCCGGCCGGGACGGTCGTGTTCATGCCGCCGTTCCGGGATCCCTTCAACTACAACTACGACCCGCTGGCGATGACCGCCCTGTCGGAGGTCGCCGCCGCCATGCACAACCGTCTGGTGGCTGAGGGCAAGCCCGGCGCGACCATGCGCAGCGGCGCCCGATACTCCACCTGGAACAACGGGATGGAGCGGTCGATCACCTATTTCCATAACTCCATCGGCCTGCTGACGGAGATCACCGGCCATCCGACGCCCAGCCGCATCGCCCTGGTTCCGGACAACCAGCTGCCGCGCAACGACCTACCGGCCCCGATCGCGCCGCAGACCTGGCGCTTCCGGCAATCGATCGACTATTCGCTGTCGATCAATCGCGCGGTGCTGGACTATGCATCGCGCAATCGCGACCGGCTGCTGTTCAACATCTGGCGCATGGGCGCCAACGCCATCGCCCGGGGCGAGACCGACACCTGGCGCGTCACCCCGTCCCGGATCGAAGCCCTTAAGGCGGCGGCGGGTCAGACCGGGCGCACCGTCGATCCCGCCCTGTACGACAAGGTGTTGCACGACCCGGCGCTGCGCGATCCGCGCGCCTATGTCATCCCGGCGGACCAGGCCGATCTGCCGACCGCAGTCGCCTTCCTCAACAGCCTGATCAAGACCGGGGTGGACGTCGATCGCGCCACCCGCAGCTTCGCCGTCGCCGGGAAGTCCTATCCGGCCGGCTCCTTCGTCGTACGGACGAACCAAGCCTATCGGCCGCATGTGCTGGACATGTTCGAGCCGCAGGACCATCCGCACGACCTGCAGTATCCCGGCGGTCCCCCGGCCCTGCCCTATGACGCCACCGGCTATACGCTGGCGCTGCAGATGGGGGTGGAGTTCGACCGGATTCTGGATCCGTTCGAGGCGCCGCTCGAGCGCATGCCCGACCTGATCGCCACCCCGGCCGGTCGTATCTCGGAACGGGGAGACGCGGGCTTCATTGTCGACCACGCCCAGGTCAACGGCTTCATCCTGACCAACCGGCTGCTCAAGGCGGGCCAGCCGGTCTTCTGGCAGAAGGCCGAGGTGCGGTCCGGCGGCCGGACCCTGGCGCCGGGCGCGCTGTGGATTCCCGCAACCGACACCTCCCGCGCCCTGGTCGAACAGGCCGCCGCCGAACTGGGCCTGAACGCCGAGGCCGTGTCGCGCGCCCCCGACGGCCAGTCCATCGCGCTGAAGCCGGTGCGGATCGGCCTGGTGGATCGCTATGGCGGCTCCATGTCCGCCGGCTGGACCCGCTGGTTGCTGGAGCAGTTCGAATTCCCCTTCGAGGTCGTCTATCCCCAGCGTCTCGACGCCGGCGACCTGAAGACGGATTTCGACGTCCTCGTCTTCGCGCCCGACCTGCTGCCCGCCGACTTCCCGAACGGCGACGGCCGCAGGCAGCCCGCGCCGGAGACGATTCCCGAAGCCTTCCGTCCCTGGCTGGGCGACATCACCCGTGAACGCACCCTGCCCCAGATCGCCGCCTTCGCCGAGGCCGGGGGCGCGATCGTCACCGCCGGTTCGGCCCACACACTGGCCCTGGCCCTGGGCGCCCCGATCGACGACGTCCTGTCGACCGCGAACAAGCCCCTGCCCTCCACCGAATTCTTCATCCCCGGCGCCTTGCTGGCTGTGGACGTCGATCCCGCCGACCCGCTGGCCTATGGCCTCCCGGCCCGACTGAATGTCTTCTTCGACGAGAACGCCGCCTTCACGGCGCGGGGGAATGCGCGGGTCGCCGTCCGCTATCCGTCGCCTGCCGTGGTAGCCAGTGGATGGGCCATCGGTCCGGAGAAGCTGGCCGGCGCCGGCGCCGTGGTGGATGCGCCAATGGGCCAGGGGCGGCTGATCATCCTGGGGCCGGACGTCATCAATCGCGCCCAGGCCCGCGCTTCAGTCCGTCTGTTGTTCAACGCCCTGTTCTACGGCCCGGCGACCGCGCCGGGATCCTGACACAAAAAGGGGCGTCAGCCTGACGCTGACGCCCCTCCCCGCTTCGATCCGAAGTCAGCGGAAAGCCAGTTGCACCTCGAAGAAGCGATCAACCCGACTGCGAAGGTCGTGGGTGGCCGACGCACTGGCGGCGACCGCCTGCCGGCTGCGGCTGGGATCGTCGAAGCCGTGGGCCGCATCCGGATAGAGGGTCAGGTTCACCGGAGCGCCCGCCGCCTGCGCGCGATCAACCAACGTCCGGCAGCTCTCGGGCGACACCTCCTTGTCGGCCGTGCCGATGAAGACTTCGACGGGCGCATAGGTCTTGTAGGCTTGCCGGAACCGGCCCTGCAGGCCGCAGCCCGGGTATAGGGCGAGCCCTGCCCGGAAGCCGATCCGCCGCATGTCGCCGGGCTTGTCGTCCGCCAGCGCAGCCAGGACGGTGCTGGCGCCGTTGGAGAAGCCCATCACGCCAATACGATCGTCCGCCACCCCGTCCACACCGCGCAGGAACCGGAGCGCGCCATAGGCGTCCAGCGGCCGGATCGTCACCTCGTTGATCTCTGGCGGTCGGGAACTGTAGGTTCCCGCCGCGAACCCGGTCGGATAGCCACGCGGCCCGAAGCTGTCGACCACAAGCGCGTAATAGCCTCGGTCAGCCCAATAGTCGGCCCAGAACTTCAGCCGCAAAGTCAAAGTCCGCGCCTCATAGACTCCGTCAGCCAGGGACGAATAGACGCCGCCCCGGCCGTGCATCAGCACGACGGCCGGGGCTCCGCCTTCCGGCGTCGGCCCCGTAGGCCGAAACAGATAGCCGACCAGTTCGGTGCGCGGCTCGTCCATGCTGCGAAACACGATCCGCTCGCCGACAGTCTGTTCGGTCGCCGGCGGCGTCGCTGCGTCCTGACGGGCGGAGGCCGGCGTGGATGCGACCACAATCGCCGCGGCGGCGGTCGCCATCATCAGTCGTTTCATCATCCTGTTCTCCATAAGGACGGACTTGGGGTTCCACTCAGGGGATGACCGCCGCTGAATCCGGCCGGCGGGGATCGGCCGCGCCCATCAGCACGCCGTTCCCGATCAGGATCGACTGGCTGCTGCCGATCGTCTGTCCGACCTCGACCTCGTGGCCCAGGGCCTCGAGCAGCCGGATCGTGTCGCGGTTCAGGCCCGACTCGACCTGAAGCTCGCCGGTCGCCCCGTCCTGATGCACGCGCGGCGTCGTGGTCGCCTCGGCGATGTTCATTCCGTGATCGACGACATTGACGATCAGCTGAAACAGGCTGTTGGGGATGGTCGATCCGCCGGGCGTGCCGGTGACCAGCCAGGGGCGACCGTCCTTGAACACGAGGGTCGGGGCCATGGTGGAGATCATCCGCTTGCCCGGCTCCATCCCGTTCGCGGTGACGGGGCGGCCGTCCGGCCCCATTCGACGATTGAAGTTCTTCATCTGGTCGTTCAGCAGGAAGCCCGCGCCGTCGACCACCGCGCCCGATCCAAAGGATGAGCCGAGGGTATAGGTGTTGGACACCGCATTGCCTTCGCCGTCCACGACCGAGAAATGGGTGGTGTCGATCCCTTCGACTTCCCACGGATCGCCCGGAACCAGTCTGGGCGCGGTCAGGACGCCGTCGGTGGAGATCAGGGCGGAGCGGCCGTCGGCATAGGCCTGGGACGTCAGCTGTGCCGTCGGCAGGCGGCTGAAGTCGGGGTCGCCGATGTAGCGGGTGCGATCCAGCTGGGCCAGTTTCATCGCCTCGGACATCACATGCAGACTGGCGGCGGTGTCCGGCCCCATGGCCTTCAGGTCGAAACGTTCGACGAGGTTCAGCAGCTCCAGCAACATGACGCCGCCGGCGCTGGAGGGCGGCATGGTGACGACGCGATGGCCGCGGTAGTCGGTCTCGATCGGCGCCCGCTCGACGGGCCGGTAGCGGGCCAGATCCTCATGGGTGATCAGGCCGCCTTGTGTCTGCATCGCGGCCACGATCCGGTCGGCGACAGCCCCTCTGTAGAAGGCGTCGGCGCCGTCGCGCTGGATTTCGCCCAAGATCCAGGCCAGGTCGGTCTGCACTAGGGCGTCGCCCGCGCGCAAGGGGGCGCCATCGGGCTGGAGAAAGATGCGACGACCCGCTTCCCAGCGATTCAGAAGGTCCTTCGACCAGGACAGGGCGTAGGCCGCGTCATGGCTCAGCGTGACGCCTTCGGCCGCCAGCCTCCGCGCCGGCTCGATCAGGTCGGCCCACGGCAGTCGCCCCCAGCGCGCATGGGCGTGCGCCAGTCCGGCCACCGTGCCCGGCACGCCGGACGCGCGATAGCCGTAGCGGGCGTCCTGTGGCGCCTGATCATACAGGGCGGGCCGCGCCGCCAGGGGAGCGGTGGAGCGATAGTCGAGCGCATAGGTCCGATCCTCGGCCGCCACATAGACCAGCATGAAGCCGTCGCCGCCCAGATTCCCGGCGCGCGGCAGGGTGACGGCCAGCGCGAACCCCGTCGCCACCGCCGCATCCACCGCATTGCCGCCCTTCGCGAGTATTTCGGCCCCGACCCGGCTGGCGATATCGTTCTGACTGACCACCAGACCGGTGGTCGAGATCACCGGATGGTGGACCGCTTCATAGTTCAGCAGCGCCTGGGGTCGGTCCTGCGCCTGAGCACCCTGAGCCAGGGCCAGGAGGCCGGCGACGAGCGCCGGGAGAAGACGCTGACGACGGATCATTCGAGCGGCCTTTCATTGTAGGTTTCAAGATTCAGCTCCCCCTCCATCCGGGCCACGGCCACGGCCACGGACAGATCGCTGGTGCAGTTCGGGACGGTGCGGATCATGTCCAGCGGCCGGTCGAACGGCAGGAGGAAGCCGACGATCAGAGCGGTCTGGTCGGGCCCCAGACCGATCACTGACAGGACCGCAGCCAGCAGGAACAGGGAGGCGGACGGCGCCGGCGCCGCACCCAGAGCCACCAGGGCGGTCACCGCCATGATAGCCAGATAGTCGGCCGGGCCCAGGGCGACGCCGAACACCTGGGCCGAAAACGCCGCCAGCAAGGCGACATAGAGAGCGGTGCCGTCCATGCTGAGCGTCACACCCAGCGGCAAAACGGTCGAAGCGATGGCCGGGCTGACGCCGAGATTGCGCAGCGCCGCCCGCATGGTCACGGGGAGGGTCGCCGCGCTGGACGCGGTCGAGAAGGCCACGACCATGACGTCTACGACGCCGCGGTAGAAGGGCAGGACCGGCGCGCGCGCCAACAGCCGCAAGACGGCTCCGTGCACGATGAAGATCTGTACGACTGCGCCCAGCAGGACGCAGAAGGCCAGCCGGAAGACGCTGACGAAGGCCGTGGGACCGCTGGAGCCCATCACCCAGGCGATCAGGGCGAAGACGCCGAACGGCGCCAGTTCCATCACGAACCGGACCACGCGCAGCAGCACCTCAGACGCGGATTCCAGGCCCCGCCGCAACGGCCGCCCCTCCTCGCCCGTCGTCAGCAGCGCGCCGCCGATAAGCAGGGCGAAGACGATGACGCCGCTCATGTCGCCAGCGGCCATGGCGGCGATCGGGTTCAGCGGCACGAGATTCATCAGGGCCGCGCCCAGGTCCTGCGCTTCGGCCGGCGGCGCCGGCACGACGCCCGCCAGGTCGACGCCCACGCCGGGCCGAACCAGTTCCCCGATCGCAAGGCCGATCGCCGCGCCGATCAGCATCAGCCCGACATACAGCAGGACGGTCTTCAGACCGACGGATCCGAGGCGCGCCAAATCGGACATGGAGGCGACACCGGCGGCGACGGTGACGAAGACCAGCGGCGTCACCAGCATCCGGATCAGGCGCACGAACAGATCGCCGATCCATTTCAGATCCTGGGCGCGCTCTCCCAGCACCGCGCCTGCGCACACGCCCAGAACCAGGCCGAACAGGATGCGTCGCCACAAGGGTGCGGCGAACCAGAGGCGCACGAGCGTCCGCACCGGCCGGACAAGCCCGACCGAAGGCGCGAGGGGGTGCATGGCAGGCTCCCGGAATGATCAGGCGGCGCGGGAGGCGCCGCCTGATCCTTTCGTCAGAAGGACTTGCGGATGCTGGCATACCACCAGCGGCCACGATTGGAATGGACGCTGCCGGTGTAACCGAACCGCTCGTCCGCCAGCGGCGGATCCTCATCGAAGAGATTGCGCGCGCCGACGCGGACGCGCGCACCGTCCAGCGGGCCGCCTCTGTCGAACTCATACTGGACGTAGAGGTTATGGGTCAGCCACTCGTCCACGACCCAGTAGTCGTCGGTATCCACATAGGTGGCGCTGGTGTCGATGAAGTCGGAGACGTAGCTGGTGTACCAGCCGGAGGTCCACTGGCCCAGATTCCAGGTCAAGGACGCGGTGAACTTCCATTCCGGCCGACCGTTTCGCCCGATAAGGTCTTCCACGCCGCCGACCGTCACCCCCGCGATCGTGCCGTCGGCCAGGGCGTCCAGCAGGATCTGATGCTGCTCGCTGGCCTCCTGATACAGTTTCAGCTTCTGACTTGCATTGAGGCTGAGGCGCCAGTCGCCCACCGGGGTGTCGCGCAGCGTGTAGAACAGGCGGAAGTCGAGACCTTCGGACTCGCGCGGCTGAAGGTTCATGTAGTCGTCCTTGATGGACAACAGGTCGCCCACGGGTGCGAGGCCGGCCGCCGCAGCGTCGGCGATCTGCTGGGCGTCGGGATCGGCCCGGACGACGTTGGGGTTCGAGCTGCCGATCTGACGCAGATAATAGTCCATGATCAGCTGGTTGGTACCGCCGAAAATCCCGACTAGGTCCTCCTGATGGATCTTCCAGTAATCGACGGTCAGCGTCAGGTCGCCGAACCGGTCGGACCAGAGCTCGGGTTCGAACACCACGCCCAGGCTTATGTTTTCGGAGTTCTCCGCCTTCAGGTCCTTGTTTCCCGAACGTTTTTCAATGCGGTCTTCGCTGGTGCAGTAATCGTTGCTGGTCGTCAGGGTCGGGATCGCGCCGATGGCCAGTTGCACCGCACAGGCGGCGTAGTCACGCCGGCTGTTGGAACGCTCGAAATCCGGCTGGTAGAGTTGCAGCAGGTTCGGCGCGCGGAAGCCTTCCGACCAGGCGCTGCGGAACATCAGCCAGGAGGTCGGACGATAGGCCAGCGCCACCTTCGGAGCGCCGACCGTTCCGAACAGGGTGTAGTTCTCCACGCGTCCTGCGATCTGGACATCGACGGACTGCACCAGCGGGATGTTCATCTCCGGTGAAATGACCGGAACGGCCAATTCCAGGAAGGCCGAATAGACGTTGCGCGCGCCGGAGCTGTCCGGCGTATAGGACACCCCCATGACGTCGCTCTGTGAGACGGCGCCGGCCAGATCCGTAAAGGTGATGGTTCCATCCAGACGCGGATCGCGATCTTCGGCGAAGGTTTCCCGACGCGCCTCAACCCCCGCAGCCAGACCGATGTATCCCCCCGGCACCGGGTAGAAATCGCCCTTGGAGACCTTGAAGTCCCACTGCATCAGTTCGGTTTCGGCCTCGCGGTATACCTTGACCATGAAGCTGTCGATCGTCTCCTGGCTGTTCAGCCCCGTCGCGCCGTCCTGGGGATTGGTCAGGTCGCCACCCACGAAAGGATTGTAGGCGTCCGAGGTCGTCCCGTTGATCGCGTCCTGGAGCAGGGTCATGCTGACGCCGTCCATTTCGTCGGTGGTTTCAGCCTTGCTGTAGAGCAAGGCGCTTTCCCAATCGAAACCGGAGCGTTCGCCGCGCAAGCCGCCCAGATAGCGGGTCGTGACGTTCTCGACCTCCACTTCCCGATAGCCCAGGTCGGCGAAACGGTAGTCCTGGATCTGGATCGCCGAGCCGCTCGTCGGCACCCCGGTAAGCCCGCTCAGGCGGGCCGTCACGCCGGTGGCGCCGAACGGGTTCCAGTAGGCGGTCGGCGACATGAGCACGCGCTGGGTGTCAAGCGGCGTGTCCTGCTGCCGCTGCGACCAAGTCTCGCCCCAGTAATAGCTCAGTTCGCCGAAGAACTCGACGCCGTTGTCGAACTTGTGGTTGACGAAGGTGAACAGGTTGGCGCGATCCACCGCCGAACCGATCGTACGCATCGAATCGAGATCATATCGAAGATTATTGTCCTCGCTCGTCGTCGAAAGCGTGGAATTGTCGAAACAGGTGCCCGTCGTATAGGCGCTGGTGATGCACCCGGCGTTGGTGCTGGGCTGGACATGGAAGGTTCCGGCCGTCGATGTCAGGGTCGTGCCGTTGACGCGTGTCGTGGTGCCCGCGTTCTTGTAGGTCGTCGGATCCAGTTTTATGCCTTCAGCCCAGGCCGTGATCGTGCTGTAGGTCTCATAGTCGAGACCGGACGCTCGGCCGTTGAACGCCGCCACGCGTCCGGCGACGGTCGCATAGTCCCGTTCCCAGATGTAGAGCGGATCCCGCGTCAGGTAGCTGCCCATGACGGAGACATTGGTCTTACCGTTGTTGAAGTCCTTGCCGGCCTGGAAATCGAAGGAATATTCCTCCATTCCCCCTTCGTCGTGACCCATGGCGGCCTGAGCCGTGAGGCCTTCGAAATTGTCCCGCAAGACGTTGTTGACGACGCCGGCCACGGCGTCGGTGCCGTAAAGCGCCGCGGCTCCATCGGCCAGAACCTCGACCCGACGCAGGCCGAAGGTGGGAATGGCGTTGGTGTTGACCGTCTGCACCGGCACATAGTTTTCGATCTGCGTGCCGGGATGCGGGACCAGCCTGCGACCGTTCAGCAGCACGAGCGTATTGCCGGTGCCGATGGACCGCAGGTCGATCGACGCCACGTCGCCCCGCGCATTATTGATGCCGCCGTTGTCGCTGTCCGCCTCGTTGAAGCCAACGTCGCCCATCTGGGCGATGGAGCGATAAAGATCGTCACCGTCGGTGGCGCCGATCGCATCCAGATCAGACTGATCGACAACCGTGACCGGCAAGGCCTCGTTTATGCGCGTGCCCCTGATCCGGCTGCCGACGACCACGACTTCGTCAACCTCGGCGGCGCGGCCTGCGCCGGGGCTCCGCTTCTGCAGGATGATGGTCGATCCCTCGCGCGAGGCGACGTAAAGGTCGGTGCCCTCGAGCAGTCGGTCAAGCGCATCTTCGACATCCATCTGGCCCGAGATCGCGGGCCCCGCCCGGCCCGCGAGATGAGCGGTGGGCGCCGATATCGTCACCCCCGCCTGCCGCGCCAGCTCCGGAATGGCCTGCGCCAGCGGCTGGGCCGCCACGTCGAACTGTCTGACTTGAGCCGCAGCCCCGTGCGCCGCTGCGACAAGCACAGCCCCCGCCACGCTCGCCGCCAACCGTCGTTTCCACGACACCATAAGATCCCCCGATCCAACTATCCATGTTCGCCGGCGCACCGGCCATAGACAAGACGGGGGGCGACGCCGGAATCCTCCAGCGTCCGGAAAATATTTAACCGTGACTGAGAAGAATTCGGGTCGAGCTGATTTCAGCACGCAGATTCAGACTGCGGGCCGCCGCCCGTGCGAAGGCGTCGGGATCGTTCGCATCGAACAGGCCGGTGATCTTCATTTCCGCCACCTCGCGATCCGCGAGTTCGATAGGGGCTCCGCTGAAACGTGCGAACTCGGCCGCTGCCCGTTGAAGGCTGTCGTCGTGGAACTCGATCTTGCCGTCGCGCCAGGCCAGACGCCGGTCCATGTGGCGCGCATCCAGCGAAAGGCTGCTCGGAGCGTCGCTCGCGCCGAGGCTGACCAATTGGTTGGCGGTCAGAATTCTGGCCTGGTCGCGTCCGACGCGCATATGGGCCGATCCGGCCAGCGCCGCCACCTCGAACGGCGCCTGGTTCAGGCGTTTCAGCAAAAAGGACCCGTCATAGGTCGTAAGCACCGCTCCGGCCGCGCGCATCACGAACGGGCGCACGGGATCGACGGCGACCTCGAACAGAGCCTCGCCGTACATCAGGACGACTTCGCGGACCGACCGGGTATAGCGGACGCTGACACGCGACGAGGTATTGAGCGTGACCCTGCTGCCGTCGTCCAGGGACACCGCCCGGACTTCGCCGCGCGCGGTGTCGAGGCGTTGCGACCGGCGCCAGTAGGCGGCGGCCAGTCCCGTGCCGCTCAACATCGCCACAGCGACCCCGGCTGCGAGCAGGGATCGCCGCGCCACCACGGGTTGCTCGACGACGGGGCCGCCTCGCAGGGCCGCCGCCTGTCGGGAATGGAGGGCGACGGCGCGCGCGCGCGCGAAGGCGCCGAGACGGCGCGCGTCCTGCGAAGCCCAGGCGTCGAAATCGCGCTGATCCGCAAGTGAAAAGGCCTCACGATCCAGGCGGGCGGCCCATGCAGCCGCGCGGCGATCGATTTCCTCAGCCGTTTCCGTCTCCGACATCCGCCCTTCGTCCGATCCGCTCATTCCGCAACCTTGACGCATCCGGGGCATCATATCCTCCATCGGCGTATGCGGCCATCAATAGAACGAACGCCTTGGCGATGTGCTTCTCGACGGTGCTTTCGGGAAATCCAGTCTCCTGCGCGATCTGTTTCTGCGAATGGCCCGAAACCCGGCTCAAGACAAATATGCGGCGGGTCTTGTCGGGAAGGCGTTCGATCATCCTCGCCAGAAGGCGGAGTTCGTTGCGGCCCACCACTTCATCTTCGGGCGTCACAGCGTCGGCCGCCACCCGCAGCCTGTCGATGTCGGCGACGGCGTCGAGCGGCACCACGTTCTTTCGTCTCAGACGATCGACCGCAGCGGACTGGGCCGTGCGGAACAGATAGGCTCGAACATTCCGAATGGCGCTGACATCGGCGACGCCGATAAGCCGGGCGTAGGTTTCCTGGACAATATCGTCGATATCGGCGGGCGAAGCCCCCCGTCGCAGCCATGCGCGCAACGCAGGCTCATGTGGCAACACGCGCCGCGCGAGCCAGATCGCCGTTTCGTCTGAAACCCCCATGTCGTGAGACTGACATGGAGTTTCAGACGACGGCAAGACCGCGTTCGACGAAATCGCCAGGACAGTGTCCGGGATCGGCTCGCGAGAGAACCTGGCGTGATCTGACGCGTCGCGGCTTCGCGATCAGCCGTTCTCCGCCGCCCAGGCGGCGTAGAGGTCCAACGCCCTCTGCGGCGAGGCGATCCACCACGAGTAGCCGTTGCGCCGGCCGATCGAGATCTCGTTGACGTCGTCGTGGATGGTCTGGTCCTTGTCGCCGAAGATCGGCTGTCCCGTCACCAGATCATAGTTCCGCGACCAGAGGGGGCCGGCGCCGGGCTTGTCGATCAGCTTGCGGCCCTGGTCCGTCATCTCGAACGACTTGTCGTAGACGCGGACCGACTCCAGCCAGGCCGCCGCGCCCCGCACAGCCGCCTTGACCTCGGGCGACGGGTCCGGCTCGCGCATCAGGAAGATCAGGATGTCGGTGGTCTCGCCGCTGGCGATGGATCGGGGTTCGTAGTTGCGGGCGCTGGTCGGAACCAGACGCATCGGCTCGATCTGCTGGGGCCAGCCCATCAGGCGGTCGCCATGGCGCACCTGGGCCGCCAGGATCACGTCAACGGCCTTCTTGGTCGCCTCGGCGGCCCGCGCCTTCAGACCGGCGGGGACAAAGTCGAAGCCCTCGCGTCCATGGGCCACGTCCCGCAGCAGCATGGCGGCGTTGGCGACGGCGTTGTCGTTGAAGGTGATGGAGTCATGGAATCCGCCTTCCAGCGGCCAGATCTGGGGCCAGCCGCCGTTGGGATACTGGGCGTTCAGCAGATAGTGGACGCCCCGGACGATGCTGGCCCGCCAGCCCTCCCCCTCGGCTCCAGGAGCGTGGGCCGCGACCTTGGCCAGGAACCGCATCTCGCTCCAGGTCGCCTCGTTGTCCAGGGTGCCGACGAAGGTCCAGAACCGGTCGGCGGGCGCATCGAAGTTGGCCGGGTTCTGCTCCATGGTCTCGGCGTCGTTCGAGAACCGCTGCCCCGGCAGACGTGCGATGCTGCGGTCCTGATTCTTGCTCCAGCCGCCTGCGGGCGTCTGGAAGCTGACGATGGCGTCGGCGATCGCGCGCGCTTCCGCCGTGCCATACCAGTCCGAGGGGCGGTCCAGCGGCATATTGTAGTGACTGGGGCCGACCGCCTGGGGCGGCGGGGGCGGCGTCGCGCCAGGGGGCAGTTCGGCGGCCAGGGCCGCCCGGTCCGCGAGATGCTGGGCCTGCGAACGGGCCAGATAGTCCGCCCACACGCCGCGTTCCGCGTCCGGCAGGGCGCCGATCCGGTCGATCATCAGCCCGACTGCAGGCGTGTTCAGGCGCAGAACCTCAGCCTGGGCGCCCGCGCTCGCAAGGCCGGCGGCGGTCAGGGCGCCCAAGGCGACCAAGGAACGGACGAAAACCGATCTCATAAAGCGTACTCCCGTAATTTTGGGAAACACTTCTACATGCTGAGACAAAAGACGCAACCTGGCCCTGGTCGGGCGCTGGGCGGCGCAGTCATTCCGCCAGCAGGGTTCGGTCGATCGCGGCGATCGACTTGGCGCCGGTGAGGGTCATGGCCACGCGCAACTCCTTCTCGAGCAGGTCGAGCAGGTTCACGACCCCCGCCTCCCCCCCAGCCGCCAGGGCGTAGACGAAGGCGCGGCCCAGCATGACGGCGTCGGCGCCCAGGGCCAGGGCGCGCGCCACGTCCAGCCCGTTGCGGACGCCTGAATCGACCAGGATGCGCAGATCGCCCTGTACCGCGTCAGCGATCGCGGGAAGCGCGCGCGCCGAGGAGAGGACGCCGTCCAGTTGGCGCCCGCCGTGGTTCGACACCACGATCCCGTCGGCGCCGAAGCGCACCGCCTCGCGCGCATCGTCAGGATCCAGGACGCCCTTGATGATCATCGGACCGTCCCAATCGTCGCGGATCCACTGGAGATCCTTCCACGAGATCGACGGATCGAAATTGGCGCCGAGCCAGCCGATATAATCCGCCAGTCCGGTCGGCTTGCCCAGGAAGGCCGAGACGTTGCCCAGGTCGTGCGGCGTTCCGCGCAAGCCCACATCCCAGGCCCAGGCGGGATGGGTCATGGCCTGGACCATGCGGCGCAGGGCTGCGCGGGGCCCGCTCATGCCCGAATGGGCGTCGCGATAGCGGGCGCCGGGGGTGGGCATGTCGACGGTGAAGACCAGGGTCTTCACCCCCGCCGCCCGCGCGCGCTCAAGCGCATGTCGCATGAAGCCGCGGTCCTTCAGCACATAGAGCTGGAACCACATGGGCCGCGAGATCGCAGGCGCCACCTCCTCGATCGCGCAGACCGAGACGGTGGACAGGGTGAAGGGCACGCCACGGGAGGCCGCCGCCTTCGCCGCCTGGACCTCGCCGCGACGTGCGTACATGCCGGTGAGGCCGACGGGCGCCAGAACGATGGGCAGGCGAAGCGTCTCGTCGAACAGCCGCGTCTCCAGGCTCAGCGCGCTCATGTCGCGCAGCACCCGCTGGCGCAGGGCGATGGCTCGCCAATCCTCGACGTTGCGCCTCAGCGTTTGCTCTGCGTAGGCGCCGCCGTCGATATAGTGGAACAGGAAGGGCGGCAGCTTGCGACGCGCGGCCTCGCGATAGTCGTCGGGCGAAGAGATGATCATCTCGAACCGCAGCCGATCCTATTGGAGGTTCACGAAGGCGCCGCCGTCCACCAGCAGCGCCGCGCCGGTGACATAGGCCGCCATGTCCGAGGCCAGGAAGGCCACTGCGCCGCCGATGTCCTCGGGCTGGCCAAGGCGGCCGAGCGGGATCCGCCCCTCCATGTACCGGCGCTTGGCGGGATCGGCGAGATCGTCCTTGTTGATGTCGGTCAGGATGGTCCCCGGCAGGACCGAGTTGCACCGGATGCCGTGCCGCCCCAGCGCAATGGCGCAGGATTGCATCAGGCTGTGAACCCCCGCCTTGGTCGGGGTGTAGTGGGTCTGGAACTCGCCGCCGACCAGGGCGGAGATCGAGCTGATGGCGATGATCGCCCCGCCTTGTCCCTGTTTCACCATCTGGTTCGCCGCCGCCTGGGTCATGAAATAGGCTCCGTGGAGATTGACCTCCATCGTCCGTTTCAACACCTCGACCGGCATGTCGAGGAAGGCGTGGAACGGGCAGATTCCGGCGTTGGAGACGAGGACGTCCACCTTGCCGAAGGCGTCGACCGCCGCCTGCACGAAGGCCGTCGCCGTTTCCGGCAGGGCGACGTCCCCCTCGACCCACAGGGCGCGTCGACCGTGCGCCTCGACCGCAGCGACGACCGCGTCGACGGCGTCCCCACCGGCATGGCTGTTGATCGCCACGTCGGCGCCCTGTCTGGCCATTTCCACCGCAACGGCGGCCCCGATGCCTCTCGTTCCGCCGGTGACGAGAACGACTTTGTCTTTGAGCAGCATGGGGTCTCCAGGGCTGTTTCGGTTCAGGATTGGGGCGTCCAGCCCAGTTCGGCGCTGATCGCATTCGCCGCGCTGGTGACCGTCCGGGTCAGGTCGGCCATCCGTTCGTCGGACATGTATTGGGCGGCCGAGGAGACGCTGAGGGCGGCGACCACCTGGCCGTTCACCGAACGGATCGGGGCGGCGACGCAGCGGATCTGGTCCTCATTCTCTTCGAGGTCGAAGGCGTAGCCCTTCTCGGCGTAGCTGCGCATACGCTCAAGCCAGACGGCGCGCTGGGCCGAATCAAACGGCTGGCCTTCCGGGGCGTAGAACTGCATCCACTCGGCTTCGGTCTTGTCCAGGATCAGCGCCTTGCCCAGGCCGGTCGAGGCGATCGGGTGGCGTTCGCCCAGACGTGAGCCGATGTTGATCCGCCGCCGCCCCGGCACCTTGTCCAGATACAGCGCATGGCGGCCGTCGAGCACCCCGAGATGCACCGTGTCGTCGGTCTGGGCCGAGAGTTGTTCGAGCCAGGGCCGCGCGACGCGCGGCAGATGCATCTGCTGGCTGGCGGCGTGACCCAGCTCCAGCAGTTTGGCCCCCAGGCTGTAGCCCTCGCGCGGCCGGAACGACAGCAGGCGGCGGTCCACCAGGGCGGACGCCAGCCGGTGGGTCGTGCTGCGGGTCAGGTCCAGTTTCTCGGCCAATTCCGTCAACGGCAGCGGGCCGTCGACCAGGGCGTCGATCACGTCCAGGCCACGCAGCAGGGTTTGACTGCCGGACGCCTTGGCGCCGATCTCTTCTTCCCCATCGACCTGCGCGGTCCTGATTGACGCCGTTCGTCCCATTTCGTAATCCTCATTCTCAGAATGTAGCAAAACGCGCAAGTCACCCTGTTCCAGGGTTGTGAGTTTGACGCGGCTAGCGGAGGAAAGCCAGTGCCATCCCGCAATATGGGAACAAATCACCATTCGGCGCCCACGCGCCGATGAGTCGCTTGCCTCGCATCAAACATGTGCGCGCCTTCGTCGTGAAGAACGACGGGACGGGCGGCGGCGCGGACTATCACGACCAGGGCGACGGCCACTGGATCGACGACCACATCGCCACGCCGATGGCGAAGTATCCCGAGTATCGCCAGAGCCGCCGCAGCTTCGGCATCAATGTTCTGGGCACGCTGGTGGTCGAGATCGAGGCGGAGAACGGCGTCGTCGGTTTCGCGGTGACGACCGGCGGCGAACCCGCCGCCTATATCGTGGAGAAGCACCTGGCGCGGTTCCTGGAGGGGCGCGATCCGTCCGAGGTCGAGAAGATCTGGGACCAGATGTATTTCTCGACCCAGTACTATGGCCGCAAGGGCCTGGTCGTGAACGCCATCTCGGGCGTCGATCTGGCCCTGTGGGACCTGTTAGGCCGCCTGCGCCAGGAACCGGTCTTCGCTATGCTGGGTGGACCGGTGCGCGACGAACTGACCTTCTACGCCACCGGCGCGCGGCCCGACAAAGCCAAGGAACTGGGCTTCATCGGCGGCAAGATGCCCCTGCACCACGGTCCGGCCGAGGGCGAGGAAGGCCTGCACAAGAACCTGGCCGAACTCGAAGCCATGCGGAACGCCTGCGGCGACGACTTCTGGCTGATGTTCGACTGCTGGATGGCGCTGGACCTGAACTATGCGACCCGGCTGGCGCATGAAGCGCACAAGCTGGGCCTGAAGTGGATCGAGGAGGCGCTGAGCCCCGACGACTACTGGGGCTATCAGGCGCTGAAGAAGAACGCGCCCAAGGGGATGCTGGTGACCACCGGCGAGCACGAGGCCACCCGCTGGGGCTTTCGAATGCTGCTGGAGATGGAATGCTGCGATATCATCCAGCCGGACGTCGGCTGGTGCGGCGGCGTCACCGAACTGCTGAAGATCTCAGCCCTGACCGATGCCAAGGGCGTGCTGATGATCCCGCATGGCTCGTCGGTCTATTCCTACCATTTCGTGGTGACCCGCCATAACAGTCCGTTCGCGGAGTTCCTGATGATGGCCCCCGGCGCCGACGAAGTCGTGCCCATGTTCCATCCGCAGCTGATCGGCGAGCCAGTCCCAGTGAACGGCCGCCTCAAGGTCCCCGACACCCCCGGCTTCGGCGTGGAGCTGAACCGCGACATCGCCCTGCACCGCCCCTATGAACGATAAGAAAAGTCACCCATGAAACTGCTCCGCTATGGACCCAAGGGCCAGGAAAAGCCTGGCCTGCTCGACGCCGACGGCCGTATCCGGGACCTGTCAGGCGTCGTGGCCGACATTACGCCGGACCTGTTGTCCGCAGAGAACCTGAAAAGGCTGGCGTCGATTGACACCGGTTCCCTGCCCCTGGTCGACGGCGAGCCGCGCTACGGCGTGCCGGTCAGCGGCAGCCGGAAATTCATCGCCATCGGCCTGAATTTCGCCGACCACGCGGCGGAGTCGAACCTGCCGATCCCGGCCGAGCCCGTGGTCTTCACCAAGGCCATCACCTGCCTGAACGGACCGAATGACGACGTCGTCATTCCGCGCGGCTCCGAGAAGACCGACTGGGAGGTCGAACTGGGCGTGGTGATCGGCAAGACCGCGTCCTACGTCACCCGGGAAGAGGCGCTGGACCACGTCGCCGGCTATGTCCTGATCAACGACGTGTCGGAACGCGCTTTCCAGATCGAGAGAGGCCCCACCTGGGACAAGGGCAAGGGCTGCGACACCTTCGGACCCGTGGGGCCCTGGCTCGTCACGGCCGACGAAGTGGGCGACGTCCAGAACCTCGACATGTGGCTGGACCTCAACGGCCAGCGAATGCAGACGGGAAACACCCGGACGATGATCTTCAGCGTCGCCGAGATCGTGTCCTACCTGTCCGAGTTCATGACACTGGAACCCGGCGACCTGATCACCACCGGCACCCCGCCCGGCGTCGGCCTGGGCCAGAAGCCGCCCCTGTATCTGAAGCCGGGCGACACGGTTCGCCTGGGCATCCAGAAGCTGGGCGAACAGGGTCAGACGTTCGTGGAATGGACCCGATGAGCGCTTACGCAGGACGTTTCGCGGGCCGCACCGCCGTGGTGACCGGCGGCGCCTCGGGCCTGGGCAAGGCCTCGGCCGCCCGCATCGTCGCCGAGGGCGGCAGGGTGGTGCTGTGGGACCTGAACGCCGATGCGCTGAAGGCGGCGGCTGAAGAAGTGGGCGCGGTCCACGTCGTGGCCCTGGATGTCTCGGACGCGGACGCCGTGGCTGCGGCGGCCGAGGTCTCCAACAAAGCGCTGGGCCGCATCGACATCCTGATCGCCTCGGCCGGGATCACCGGCGCCACGGTCCCGGTGCACGAGTTCCCGATCGACAGCTGGAAACGGGTCGTCGACATCAACCTGAACGGCGTCTTCTACTGCGCCCGCGCCGTCGTGCCCTTCATGCTGGCCAACGGCTATGGCCGGATCGTCAACGTCGCCTCGGTCGCAGGCAAGGAAGGCAATCCGAACGCGAGCGCCTACTCCGCCTCCAAGGCCGGGGTGATCGGCTTCACCAAGTCGCTGGGCAAGGAACTGGCCGGCAAGGGCGTCATCGCCAACAGCCTGACGCCCGCCACCTTCGAAAGCCCGATCCTGGAGCAACTGCCCCAGACCCAGGTCGATTACATGCGCGCCAAGATCCCGATGGGCCGTCTCGGCGAGGTCGACGAAAGCGCCGCCATGGTCTGTTTCATGGCGTCGGAAGAGTGCAGCTTCACCACCGCCTCGACGTTCGACACGTCGGGCGGTCGCACCACCTACTGACGGAGACCGCAGGTGGCCTCGGACCTTCGCATCGTCGATCCGCACGTCCACCTGTGGGACCTGTCACGCGCGCGCTACGGCTGGCTGCAGGATGATCCCCTGCCGAACAATCCGGCGGGGGACATGACCCCTATCGCGCACAGGAACTATCTGCTGCATGACTATCTGTCGGACACGGCGGGCTGGCGCGTGGACAAGATCGTCCACGTCGAGGCCGGCCAGCCGGCAGGCGCACAGCTCGGCGAGACCGACTGGCTGCAGACCATGGCCGATCAGGACGGCTATCCGCAGGGAATCGTCGCGGGAGCCGACCTCCTGGATCCGGACCTCGACGCCTTGCTGGAGGCGCACGCCGCCCGACCGAACGTGCGCGGCGTGCGCCAGATCGTCTGCTGGCACGAGGATCCGCTGAAGACCTATACCGACCGCGACCTGCTGCGCGATCCGCAATGGGTCGAGGGGTTCACCAAACTGGCGCGCCACGGCCTGTCGTTCGACCTGCAGCTCTATCCGTCGCAGATGGCGACCGCCGCCATCATTGCAGCCCACCACCCCGACATCCCGATAATCATCAACCACGCCGGCCTTCCAACCGACCGGAACGACATCGGAGTGGAACGCTGGCGGATAGGATTGCGCCTTCTGGCCGCCCAGCCCCAGGTGTCGATCAAGATCTCGGGCCTGGGCATCACCGACCGCACCTGGACCTTGGACTCCATCCGACCGACGGTCCTTGAGTGTATCGAGGTCTTCGGGACCGAGCGGACTATGTTCGCCTCAGACTTCCCTGTCGAAAGCGTCCACGGGACTTTCGACGCCTTCTATTCCGCCTTTGACGCGATCACGGCCGACTTCTCGACCGATGAGCGCGACCGCCTGTTCGCCGCCAACGCCGAGGCGATCTACCGAATCTGATTTCACCGCCGAAGCCGCGCAAAGACGGCAAGGCCCCGGAAGGACACCAGGAGAGACATCATGGTCATAGAGACCGACGCGGCCCACACCCCCGGAGGGCTGGCCCGACCCGCCGGTTCCCTGAGGGGCCCGCTGGCCTTCGCCATCGCGTGTTTTCTGATCTGGGGACTGGCCTATGGTCTGCTGGACGTCCTCAACAAGCATTTCCAGGAGACGCTGAGCATCAGCCAGGCCGACAGCGCCTGGCTGCAGATCGCCTATTTCGGGGCCTATCTGCTGCTGTCGATCCCGGCGGGCATGTTGCTGCACGCGAGGGGGTACAAGTTCGGCATCGTGTCGGGCCTGGCGGTCACCGCCATCGGCGCTCTGCTGTTCATTCCAGCGGCAGGCGCGGGCGCCTTCCTGCCGTTCGTCGGCTCGATGTTCGTCCTCGCCGCCGGCCTGTGCATTCTGGAGACCAGCGCCGACACCTACGTCAACGTGCTGGGGGATCCGGCCAAGGCTTCGCAGCGGCTGAACCTGGCTCAGTCCTTCAATGCCCTGGGCGTCTTCTTCGGTCCGCTGATCGGCGGCGCGGTCTTCTTCAGCCCGACCACCACCGAGGCCCTGGGCGGCGCAACCCGCTCGATCCAGATCGTCTACGGCCTGATCGCTGTCGGGGTGGTCCTGTTCGCCATCGCCGTCTGGCGCGCCCGCCTGCCAGAGACCGGTCTGTCCGACCACGGCGGCGCGGTCGAGGGCGACGCCCCCGCCCTGCCCCTGTCGAAACAGCCGCACTTCATCGCCGGCGTGATCACCCAGGCGCTGTACATCGGCGCCCAGGTCGGCATCGGCGCCTATTTCATCAATCTGGTGACCCACAACTGGCAGGGGCTGACGTCGCAGCAAGGCGCCTTCATGCTGTCGCTGGCGGCCATCGGCTATCTGGTCGGCCGGTTCTTCGCCACCGCCCTATTGCTGAAGATCAAGCCGCGTGTCCTGCTGACCACCTATGGCCTGATCAATGTGATCCTGACCCTGGTCGTAGCCGCCGGCGTCGACAAGGTGTCGCCCATCGCCCTGCTGGCCGTCTTCTTCTTCATGTCCACCATGTTCGCCACCATCTTCGCCCTGGGCACCGCCGGCCTGGGCGCCGGCACCAAGAAGGCGTCTTCCCTGATGGTCATGGCCATCGGCGGCGGCGTTCTCCTGCCCTGGCCCATGGGCAAGATCGCCGACCTCTACGGCGCTAACGTCGCCTTCCTCTTGCCCGCCGTCTGCTTCGCCGTCGTCGCCTGGTATGGTTGGAAGGGCGCCGGGCTGGGCCGAGAGGAGGCCGCGTGATGCGTTTGCGCGCCGCCCTGCTCGCCTTCACCCTGCTGGCGGGTCCGACCGCCGTCATCGCCCAGAGCGTCGGCACGGAGACCGTGGCCCCCGCTGCGCCGATCGACCGCCACGCCCTGGTGACCCGCCATAACGTCGTCCTGACCGCCATCGACCGCCACGCGCCGATCCAGCTGGGCAACGGCGATCTGGGCTTCACCGTCGACATCACCGGGCTGCAGACCTTCCCGGACCAGTATTCGGAACTGGCTCCGCTGATGACCATGGCCCAGTGGGCCTGGCACAGTTTCCCCAATCCCGAGGGCTACACCGAGGAAGACGGGCTGATCGCCGTGCCGGTCGCCGGCCGGGGGGAGCAGCCCTACGCCTGGATGAAATCCTGGGACGTGGCCGAAACCAACCCCGCCTACACCTGGCTCAGGGCCAATCCGCATCGTTTCTCGCTGGGGCGTATCGGCCTGACCTTCGCCGACGGGAGCGACCCGGATTTCGCCAGGATCGCCGACACGCACCAGACGCTGGACCTGTGGGACGGACGCCTGACCAGCCGCTTCACCTACGACGGCCAGCCCGTCGAGGTCGTGACCCGCGTTCACCCGAGCCTGGACATGGTGATGGTCGAGATCGCCTCGCCCCTGGTGGCGAGCCGTGGTCTGGGCGTCCGCGTCCGCTATCCCGGCGTCAATCCGGCGATCAATCCCGACACGTCCGCGTTCGACGGCGACGGCGCCCAAAGCCTGGCCGTCATCGACCAGACGGACGGCGAGACGCGCCTGCGCCGGACCCTGGACGACACGGTCTATTATTCCGCCATCGCGGGGAACGGCCGGGTGAACCAGGCCGGTCCGGCCGAATTCCGGACGGCGTCGACCGGCGGCGACCGACTGACCGTCATGGTGCGTTTCGACCAGACGGACAGCCCTGCCCCCACGCCCGCCTTCGCCGAGGGCGCCCGGGCGACGAGCCTGTACTGGCATGACTTCTGGACGCGGGGCGGCGCCGTCGACTTCTCGGGCAGCACCGACCCGCGCGCGGCCGAGCTGGAGCGCCGCGTGGTCCTGTCGCAATACCTGTCGGCGGTGAACGGCGCCGGCGAACTTCCGCCGCAGGAAGAGGGTCTGTTCTCCAACAGCTGGTACGGCAAGTTCCACCTGGAGATGCACCCCTGGCATTCCGGCTGGCAGGCGATGTGGGGTCATGCCGACATGCTGGAGCGCAGCCTGCCCTGGTATGTCGCCAACCTGCCGCACGCCCGCGCAGAGGCCGCACGCCACCAGGTCGACGGCGCCTGGTGGCCCAAGATGACGGGACCGGAGGGCCGCAACAGCCCCAGCCTGGTGTCCCCCTTCATCATGTGGCAGCAGCCGCACCCGATCCTGCTGGCCGAACTGATCTGGCGGGCCGAGAAGGATCCGGCCGTGCTGGAACGCTACGGCGAGGTCGTCGAGGCCACCGCCGACCTCCTGGCCTCCTGGCCCCTGCCCGACGGCGACCGCCTGAACCTGGGCCCGCCGCTGATCCCCGCACAGGAGAACTACGACCCGCTGACCACGGTCAATCCGACTTTCGAGGTCGAATATTTCCGTTGGGCGCTGGAGACCGCCCAGGCCTGGCGCGAACGCCAGGGTCGGTCCCGCAACGCAGCGTGGGACGCCGCCCTGGCCCGGATCGCGCCGCCGCCGATGAAGGACGGCCTTTACCTGCCGGTCGAGAGCGCGCCGGACTTCTGGGAGACGGCCCTGTCCGACGCCTGCCGCAGACAGGCTGCGGCCGCCCAGTGCAAGAACCGCGACCATCCCTCCTTCCTGATGGCCTATGGTTTCATCCCGGGAGCGCGGATCGACCCCGCCGCCATGCGACGCACCTTCGCCGCGGTCGAGGCGAGCTGGGACGTGCGTCAGACCTGGGGGTGGGACTTCCCGATGATGGCCATGACCGCCGCCCGTCTGGGCGAGCCGGACAAGGCGGTCGACTGGCTGTTCGCCGATCTGAAGAACAATCAGTGGGGGCCGACCGGAATGACGCCGCGCGTCCATCTTGACGCCCACGCCGATGAACTGGTCCCGACCTCGGCCGGCGCGGGCGGGGTGGAGATGGCGGTCAACCCGGACGGACCCGGCTATCGCCGGGCGGCCGAGACCTATTTCCCCTCCAACGGTGCCCTGCTTATGGCGGTCGGCCTGATGGCCGCCGGCTGGGACGGGTCGACCGGCCCCGCGCCGGGCTTCCCCAAGCAGGGCTGGACCGTCCGTGTCGAAGGCCTGACGCCCGCCCCCTGATCCGAACACACAGGACCGCCTCATGACCACTTCCAGACGTTCCGCCCTGAAGGCCCTTCTGGCCGCTCCTGCCGTCGGCGCGCTGGCCGGTGCGGCTCAGGCGCGCGGCGCTCCGGCGCAGACCCCGCCGCCGACCGGCGCGCCGGTCTTTCCCGCGCCCAACACGGCCCCGCCCGTCCATCAGGCGGGGGAGACGCCGCCGCCTTGGCCGACCTGGGACGGGCCGGTCCCGACCGACTGGGTGGATCCCAGGACCGGTCACAGGGTCGTGCGCCTGTCGGGCGACGAGGGCGGCGGCAAGCTCTATTTCTACCGCAACAGCTTCACGCCGCAGGGCGACATCCTGGTGTTCTCTTCGCCCGAAGGCATCGTCAAGGTCGAGTTGAACAACGGCTTGCGACGGTCCGTCCTGGTCCCGGACGACAAGGCGGACCTGATGGTCACGGGCCGCAAGACCCGCACCGCCTACTACACCGTCTCGGATCCGGGCGAAGGCCAGCCCACCGACCGGCCGCGCACCCTCTATGCGGTGGACATCGACAGTGGGGAGACGCGGCGGCTCGCGCGGATCGAACAGGGCCAGTTCAGTTCGATCAACGCCGACGAGACCCTGGTCGTCGGCACGGTCGCCTATGGCGACGCTCCACTTCAGCCCGACGCCGCCGACCCGCGCAACCGTCGCGCCGGACAGGCCGAATACGCCGCCGTCGGCCCCGACGGCCGTCCGCTGAACTTCGCCAAGGCCAAGGGCGTGCGGATGCTGCAGCGCTGGGCCGCGCGCGTGCCGATGGAGCTGTTCGTCGTCGACCTGAGGACCGGCCAGCGCCGCGTGGTCCATTCGGCCACGGATTGGCTGAACCATCCGCAGTTCTCGCCTACGGACCCCGACCGCATCATCTTCTCGCATGAGGGGCCGTGGCATCGTGTCGACCGGATGTGGACCATCCGGACCGATGGGACGGATCTGCGCAAGCTTCACCAGCGGACGATGAATTTCGAGATCTTCGGCCACGAGTGGTTCAGTCCCGACGGCAGGCAGGTAATGTACGACCTGCAGACGCCGCGCGGCCAGGTCTTCTGGGTCGCCTCGGTGGATCTGGAGACCGGCAAGCGGGTCTATCGGCGACTGGAGCGCGACAGCTGGTCGGTGCATTTCAACACCGCTCCGGACGGGACCTTCTTCGCGGGAGACGGGGGCGACGCCGACATGGTCGCCCATGCGCCGGACGGCAAATGGCTGGTCCTGCTGCGCCCGGAACCGGTGGTCGACCACGACCCGGAGAGCGACCAGGACGACCTGATCTCGGTCGAATATCTGCGCACGGAACGGCTGGTCGACATGAGCCGCCACGATTACCGGCTGGAGCCGAACGTCACCTTCACCCCGGACGGCCAGTGGGTGCTGTTCGTCTCGAACATGCACGGACGAAACCACGTCTACGCCGCATCGGTAGCGCGGGCCTGAGCGGGGCAGCGCTCAAACCTTGGGTAAGCATATGAAACTCAATCGCTTTCCCTGATCTAGATATCAGATCTAAAGGTCGACGCCAGCGCATATTGCAAAATGCGAGAAGGTGTTGCACAAAACGGTACGTCGCTCATCCAACTATGTGCGACATCATACCAAAAAATGACACCGGTGCCATGCAGCACTGGGGTGGGGAGAAAACAGGATGCAGCGGATGAACCTCCGTAACTCGTGCGCCGTCGGCGTGTCCCTGGCGGCGCTCTCGTTCGCCGTCCCGGCCATGGCCCAGACCGGCCCGCAGGAGCCCGCGCCGACCGGCGTCGCGGCCGAATCGGCCACACAGGTCGACGAGATCGTCGTCACCGGCTTTCGTTCCAGCCTCCAGCAGGCCCTGAACATCAAGCGCAGCGAAGCCGGCGCGGTCGACGCCATCCTGGCCGAGGACATCGCCGACTTCCCCGACCAGAACCTGGCCGAAGCCATCCAGCGCCTGCCGGGCGTAACCATCGACCGGGTCAACGGCCAGGGTACGACCATTTCGGTGCGTGGCCTGAGCGCCGACTTCACCCGCACGCGCATCAACGGGCTTGAGGCCCAGGCGGCGTCGGGCGGCAACCGCAACCGCAGCTTCGATTTCTCGATGTTCGCGTCGGAGCTGTTCAACAGCATCAAGGTCCGCAAGACTCAGTCGGCGGAGATCGAGGAAGGCTCGCTGGGAGCGACCGTCGACCTGCAGACCGGCCGTCCGATGGATTTCGGCGGCAGTGGACTGAACTCGGCCCTGTCGGCGCAGGCGTCGTATAACGACCTATCGGAGAAGACCATTCCCCGCCTGGCCAGTCTGTTGAGCTGGACCAATGAGAATAGGACCTTCGGTGCGCTGGTGTCGGTCGCCTATTCCGAACGCGCGCCGATCCTGGAGAGCTTCAATACGACGCGCTGGCAGAAGGGCGATCCCAGCCGCGCCTATGGCGTGGGCCAGAACCTCGGCGGCTGCATCCCCTGCACCACCGAGGCGCAGCGGACCGAGGTGTTGAGCGCCTTTTATCCGCGCATCCCCCGCTACACGTTCGGCAGCACCGAGGAAGACCGCTTGGGCGTGACCGGCGCGCTGCAATGGCGCCCCAGTGATCGTACGGAAGTAGTGCTGGACCTCCTGTGGTCGCGCCTCAACTCCGAGCTTGAAAGCCCGAACGTCGAGGCCTGGTCGTTCAGTCGCGCCGCAGTGAACAACGTCGTCGTACGCGACTATGCCATCGACACGGCCAAGAACGCCTTCTCCTACGGCGTCTTCGACAATGTTCTGGTGCGCTCGGAGAACGGCTTCACGCGCAATGAAAGCACCTTCGCCCAGGCTTCGCTGAACGTCCGCCACGAGTTCACCGACCGCCTGCGCGGCAATCTGAAGCTGGGCGCCAACAAGTCGGAGGCCCGCACGCCGCTGAACGTCGCCTACGCCTTCGAGCAGTCGGACGTGGATGGCTATACAATTGACTTCCGCGGCGATGACCGCCTGCCAATGATCAACTACGGCTTTGACACCACCTCGGGCGAGGATTTCACTCTGATCCAGGCCACCCGGAGCTCCAGCGGCGGCGACTTCGAGAACAATGTCGCGGCGGGGGCGCTGCAGTACGACTGGAATCCGGCGGTCTCGTTCAAATTCGGCGGCGAGTACCGCACCTACGGCTTCAGCACCTTTGGGGTTTCGCGTGCGAACACCGCCACTGTGGGCGCCGACCGGCTCACTGGGGTGGATTCGATCGGCAAGGTCGTCAGCATCGACGGCAAGATCGGCGTGCCAGCGGGGTCGAGCCTGAACTACATCGTGCCCGACATCGAAAAGATCGCCGAGTTCCTTAGCGTCTACGACGACCCGCTCGTTCCCAACCGCAGCGAACGGGAAGTGGACGAGACGGACCAGGGCGTCTTCCTGCAGTCGGATTTCAACACCCAGTTGGCGAACATCACGGTACGGGGGAACGTCGGGGTCCGCTACGCCAAGACCGAAGTCGAGTCCAAGGGCTGGCAAACGATCACCACGCCGAGCGGCCCGACCTATGAATACGTCACCGCCAACAACGACTACGACGACGTCCTGCCGTCGCTCAACCTGGCGGTGGAGCCGCGCGAGGATCTGGTCATCCGTCTGGGCGCGGCCAAGGTGATGTCTCGGCCCTCGCTGGGCGACCTGACCCCCGGCGGCGGCGTCTCGCCCACCACCCGCACCGTCTCCTACGGCAACCCGCTACTCGATCCGTTCCGCGCCACCAACTATGACTTCTCCGTCGAATGGTACTTCCAGAACGAAGGCCTGTTGGCCGCTGCGGTCTTCTACAAGGACATCGACAGCTTCATCACCTCAGTGACGGAATCGGTCGTGTGGAGCGACCTCGGCCTGCCCGACGAGTTGCTGCAAGGCGCCGCGCGTCCGACCGACGTCTTCCAGGTCACGCGCAAGCTGAACGGCCAGGGCGGCGAGTTGCACGGGCTGGAAATCCAGTACCAGCAGCCGTTCACCTTCCTGCCGGGCGTCTGGTCGAACTTCGGCTTCATCGGCAACTTCACCTACGTCGATTCCGAGGTCGACTACGGCGCCGCCGGCAAGAACCGCCTGACCGGCCAGTCCAAGAACACCGTCAATGCGACGTTGTACTATGAGGACGGCCCCTTCCAGGCGCGCGTGTCGGGCGCCTACCGCAGCGGCTATCTGATGTCGTTCCCGGGCAGCAACGGCAACTCGGAAGAGGGGATGAACGCGACGACCTATGTCGACGCCTCGATGTCCTACGACGTCACCGACAACCTGACCTTCTCGCTGGAGGGCATCAACCTGACCGACGAATACAACGATCGCTATGTCGATGTGACGAACCGCATCTCGGATTACCGTCACACCGGCCGTGAGATCGCTGTGGGATTGCGCTGGAAGTACTGACTTCCCTCCCTGACTCTTTCAGCGCGATTGACTGGGCCCGGAGCGAACCGCTCCGGGCCCTTCTTTCATGAGGCCGCCGCCTCGGGATCAAGTCGGCGGATCAGGCGCGGTCTCGCAGGCCGGTCACGCCGGCGGAGTCCGTCACGCGCGGCGCGCTGCCGTCCAGGGTGTCGATGTTGCAGTCGACGAAGCGCCAGTTCTCGGCGTTGGCGATGGTCCCCGCGTCGTGGACGTCCCAGTCCAGGCGCTCGAAGACGAAGTCCTTCAGCGGCGCCTCGGGATAGGCGGCGGCCTCGAAGCCGACCTTGCCGCCCACGGCCTTGATGTCGGACAGACGGACGTCGTGGATGCGGGGAATGCCCTGCTCGCGCGGCACCGGCCTCGCCAGGGCGCGCCAGTAGTCCGGAACCTCGGCGATCCCAGGCGGAATCTGGGCGTAGCTGTAGTTGGGGTACCAGTTCAGGTTCACCCGGAACAGGGTGCGCACGTCCTGCAGGTGGATGTCGCGCAGGCGGATGTTGGAGATGACGCCGCCGCGCGTATGGCCCGACTTGAAGAAGACGCCCAGCGGCACCGGATATTCGATCCTGAGGCCGGACACCTCGATGTCTTCGAACCCGCCGGAAGTCTCGCTGCCGAAGGTCATACCCGCCAGGGCGTCGCGCACGACACAGTCCTTCACCCGCACCTGACGACAGGGCCGGGCCACGCGCAGCCCGTCCCAGTCGCGGCCGGCCTTGATGCACAGGGCGTCGTCGTTGACGGCGATGTCGCACCGCTCGACCAGCACGCGTTCCGAGGAATCGATGTCGACGCCGTCGGTGGACGGGCCACGCCCGCCGATGTTGTTGCGGATGATCAGGTCGGAGACCGTCACGTCTCGCGAATAGCAGACATGGACGCTCCAGAAGCCGGACCGCGCCAGGTTCAGGCCCGAGACTTCGACCTGATCGGACTCATAGACGTGGACAAGACGAGGACGGCGGCAGTCGTAGTCGGCGGCCCAACGGAGGTCGCGCGGATCATAGTCGCGCCGCATCGCCCAGTAGCTGTCCCAGAACACCTGGCCATCGCCGTCCACCAGACCCTCGCCGGTGATCTTCGCATTCTGCTGACGATAGACATTGAGCAGGGCGGCGGGCCAATCCATCTCGATCCCGGCCACACGCGTGCGGATCATCGGATAGGCCGCGATGTCCTGAAGCCCGCGGATGGTGGCGCCGCGGCCGATCATCAAGGTCACGCCCGACTTCACGAACAGCGAACCGGACAGGTAAAGACCGGGCGTGATCACCACGGTTCCACCGCCCTGCGCCGCCGCCGCATCGATGGCGGCCTGGATCGGGCGGGTGTTGATCGTCTCGCCGTCGCCGACCGCGCCATAGTCTCCAGCCTTGAAGACCTTGCCGCCCTGGGCCTGGGCGAAGACGGGAGCCGCCGAGGCCAGGGCCCCGGTCAGACCGAGGCGCAGGAGGGATCGTCGATGCATGGCTCAGCCTTTCCGGATCAGGACACGATGACGCATTTCGTCTCCCACATTCTGTTCTTCCGTCTCACGATAGCGGACGCTATGTTCAAGGCAAGCCGAAGCGGGTCGTGTGGACGCGCTTCCTGTCGTAAAAGACACCGGTTACCGGGGCGTCCTCGCCCGCAGACGACAACGAACCAGAGAGCGACGCCTCGACGCGTCGCCGGAGGAAAGACCCATGCCCCTGCCCTCTCGCGCCGGCCTCGGCCTGATCGCCATGCTGATGTCCGCCGCCGCGTCCGGTCCGGTCCTGGCCCAGGCCGCCGCCGCCCTGCCGCCGGGGGTCGAGGCCGAATGGCTGAGCCCGCGCGCGCGCCCCGTTCTTTATACCGAGGTCTCCGGCCTGCCCTCGCGCAACGACACGATGGCGGCGGTCGAATATGTCGCCTCGTCCCAGATCGCCGCCATGGCGGCCGAGCCCCTCGCCCTGTCGACCGGCAGCAATCTGACGCAGATGTCGTCGAACTGGGTGGCGGCGACCTTCTACGTTGGGGCGGCGCGCCTGGCGCGCGTGTCGGACGATCCGGAGACCCTGCGCTTCCTCAGCGCCGTGGCCGACCATTACAATTACAGCCTGCGCGGCGCGCGATCGGGCAAGACCCTGCTGAACGCCGACGATATCGCCATCGGCGACCTGTACGAAGAGTTGTACGCCCGGCGCGGCCAGGAAGGCGTGCTGATGCCGCTGCGCCAGCGGTTGGACTGGCAGGTCCCCTATCTGGCGCGCGCGCAGGAGACGCCCGCCCTGGTCTGGTGGTGGGCCGACGCCCTCTATATGGCGCCGCCCGTGCTGGCGCGAATGTCGGCGATCACCGGCGATCCGAAATACCTGAAGGCCGCTGACAAGGAGTGGCGGCGCACAGCGGAGCGGCTTTGGGTCCCAGAGGAAAGGCTGTTCCTGCGCGACGAGCGGTTCAAGGACGAGAACCACCGCGACGCCGACGGCGACCGCATCTACTGGTCGCGCGCCAATGGCTGGGTCATGGGCGGGCTGGCGCGCTGGCTCGAGTCGGTCCCGGCCGACCTGCCGGACCGCAGCTTCTACGTCGACATCTTCCAGAAGATGTCCGCACGGATCGCCGAACTGCAGCAGGACGACGGCCTGTGGCGCGCCAGCCTTCTGGATCCCGCAGCCTATCCCGAGGCGGAAACCTCCGGTTCGGTCTTCTACGTCTACGCCCTGGCCTGGGGGATCAACCACGGCCTGCTCGACCGCGAGACCTACCTGCCCCATGTGCTCAAGGGCTGGGCGGCGCTGAACCGTCATGTGCTGGCGAACGGCCTGGTGGGCGCTGCGCAGAAGACGGGCGACCAGCCGGTCTCCACCGCGCCCGGCGACACAGGCCTTTACGTCTCGGGGACCTATATCCTGGCGGGCCTTGAGATCGCGGCGTTGAACGGGCCCGCCCGGACCTTGCCGGAGGCGGAGCCCGCACGCGACACGCCGGAGGTGATCGCCGCCACCACGCCGATCCCGCCCGCGCCCACGACCGTAGTCGGCCCGGAAGAAACCCGCCGGCGCGAGGCCGAGATGCGCGCCACCGGCGCCCTGTCCTACGATCCCGCCGACCTGGGCCGGCCCTCAACCATCGAAAGGCTGGAGCCGCCGACGGCGGCCCAACAGGTCCCGCGCGCCGTCGCCCGGTTTGCGCCCGACCGTCTGGACGACCTATTGTGGGAGAACGACCGCGTCGCCCATCGTATCTATGGCCCGGCGCTGGAGGCGCGCGAGGCCCCGTCCGGCTCGGGCATCGACGTCTGGGCCAAGCGGGTCCGCTATCCCTTCATGGACCGCCAGCTGAAGTTCCCGAACTATCACACCGATCGGGGCGAGGGCCTGGACTATTATGACGTCGGCCGCGGACGCGGCGCGGGCGGCCTGGGCGTCTGGTATGACAACAAACTGTGGACCAGCCGCAACTTCTCCACCTACGAGATTGAACGCACAGGCGGGGACGAGGCGCGGTTCAGCGTGACCTATCGGCCCTGGCCGGTCGATGTGGTCCGCAACGTCTGGGAAACGCGTGACTTCAGCCTACCGCTGGGGTCGAACTTCACCCGCATGACCTCGACCCTGCACTCGAACACCGACGCTCCCCTGATCGTCGGCATCGGCATCTCCAAGCGGCGCAACGAAAACGGCGCGGGCTTCGTGACCCGTGACGCCGAACGGGGGCGGCTGATGTTCTGGGAGCCGGAGAATCCCGAACATGGAAGCCTGGGCCTGGTCATTGCTGTGGACCCCGCAATGGTCGAGGGCTTCGCCGAAGATGCGGACAATTATCTGATCCTGGTCCGCGTCACGCCGGGCCGACCCTTCACCTACTATATGGGCTCGGCCTGGTCCGGGGGCCTCGACTTCGCCGATCGGCAGGCGTGGGAGGGCTTTGTGGCCGGCCAGACGTTCGATTTCGACGCCCCGGAACAGTGATCCTGGCCCCAGGCGGCGCGGCCGGCGCGTCAGAACGCCGGCCGCGCCGCGCGGGTCTCACCAGCTGTGCAGCGTCCCGTCTTCAAGACGGTTCACGGGCAGGTAGGCGCGTTGATAGGCGTGCTGCGCCGCCAGAGCTTCGTCAATGTCGACTCCCAGGCCCGGCTGCTCTCCCGGGTGCAGCATGCCGTCGGCGAAACCATAGGCGTGAGGGAAGACGGCGTCGGTCTCCGGCGTATGGCGCATATATTCCTGAATGCCGAAATTCGGAATCGAGACACCGAAATGCAGGGCCGCCGCCATGGAGATCGGCGAAAGATCGGTGGCCCCATGGCATCCGGTGCGCACGCCGTAGAGGTCCGCCAGGGCGGCGATGCGGCGCAGATGGGTGATGCCCCCCGCGTGCACCACGGTGGCGCGGATGTAGTCGATCAGCCGCTCCTCGATGAGTTGCTTGCAGTCCCAGATCGAATTGAAGACTTCGCCCACGGCCAGCGGGCTGGTGGTGTGCTGGCGGATCAAGCGGAAGGCGGCCTGATCCTCGGCCGGAGTGGCGTCCTCCAGCCAGAAGGGGCGGAACGGCTCCAGGTCCTTGCCCAGCCGCCCCGCCTCGATCGGCGTCAGCCGGTGATGGATGTCGTGCAACAGGTGCATGTCCCAGCCCAGCGTCTCGCGCGCCGCCTCGAACAGAGCCGGGACGGAGCGAAGATATTTCGCGCTGGACCAGACGTTCTCCGTCGGAAGATCGGCGTCGGCGGGCTCGTAATAGCCGAAGGTTCCGGCCACGCCATAGGTCGATTTCAGTCCGGGCACGCCAGATTGAAGCCGGATCGCCTTGTAGCCCATGTCGGCGTACCGCTTCGCCTCGGCGATCGTCTGTTCGACCGTCTCGCCATTGGCATGGCCATAGACCATCACGCCCTCGCGGCAGGCCCCACCCAGCAGCTGGTACAGGGGCAGGCCTGCAGCCTTGGCCTTCAGATCCCAAAGCGCCATGTCGACGGCGGCGATGGCTGACATGGTCACCGGGCCGCGACGCCAATAGCCGCCCTTGTAGAGGTACTGCCAGGTGTCCTCGATCCGGTGCCCGTCGCGCCCGATCAGGCAGGGGATGACGTGGTCGGCCAGATAGCTCGCGACCGACAGCTCGCGGCCGTTCAGCGTGGCGTCGCCGACGCCCGTCAGACCGCTCTTCGTCTCGATCTTCAACGTCACGAAGTTGCGCCCCGGGCTGGTCACGATCACCCGGGCGTTGGTGATGGTCAGGTCGCCGAAACGGTGGAGAGATGAAGTCGTCATATAGGCCATGTGTCTTGTTTCGGCCGCGCCGACTCGACCGAGGGATGCAAACTACTCATATCAAAATGACCACTCCGGCGGCGGACACCCGAAGACTGCACAACGATGTCGCCGGCCGACGCCGGTTGCTGCGGCGCACGGCCATCTGACGCCTCAGTCGGCAGCATAGGGCGGCACACGCAGGGTCAGATCGCTTTCGGCGTGGCGCTGCTCATAGAGTTGCGCCTTCGCGGCATAGGTCGGATCGCCCCAGGCCCAGGCCGCTCGTGTCAGGACTTCATACAGGCTCAGGGTCTCGGTCTTATCCAATTCCGGCCACGGCCAGTCCTGCTCTCGCCCCGCCCAGGCCGCCAGGAAATCCGTCGCGCGGCGCAGGGAACGGCCGTCCACCGATCTATGGTTCCACAGATCCGCGCCCACGCAACGGGCCTCGTCCGCCAGATCGAAGGCGGCCGTCATGGTCCAGGTCGAATAATGCAGCGAGCGGGACCGCTCCAACTCGCGAGGCCAAGCGCCCTCCGGCCCGATCTGGGCGTCCAGCCGGCGCGCTCCTGCCCTTTCGGCGACCGCCCGGGCCACGTCGTCCATACCGGCGAAAAGGGCAAAATGCGTGATCAGAGTATCGTAGTAGAGACCGTGATTGTTCAGGGCCGCCCGTTCCTCACGGCCGATCGGGCTTGTCCCCATCCATTCCACAAGGTCGCCGAACCAGGCGCGGAGCCCGTCCTGTTCCGTATCCGTCAGAACACCCGTCGGCTCCAGAAGGCCGATGGATTCGACGACCCGCGACAGGCGGTGGGCGTCGATCACGCCCTCGGCCCGACCAGAGACGCGGCCCGGTACGGCCTGGCCGTGATTGAAGTTGGGATTCATCCGCGTCGCCGGATCGAGGAACCAGACGCGTATCATCTGGGCGGCCTTGTCGGCGTAGCGCCGATCGCCGGTGAAATAATGGGCCAGGGCCAGCGCCTGCACGTCCTGGCTCATTTTCTCCAGGTCTGCGACGTCGAAGCCGGCCCCGTCGCGCTCCGGATTGAACCGTCCGTCGCGGCGGATGTAGGGCAAGCCGTCAGGCTTCGCAGGGTCGGGCCACCAGTAGGGCCCCATGCTCATATAGTCGTGCTTGTCGCCGCTGGCGGGCGTCATGGTCTTGTCGACGACGGTATAGGGCTGTCGATCCAGGGCTGCGTCCGCCCTCGCCTTCAGCGGCCTCCAGGCGGGTTGGAGCGCGCCGTCGCCGAGCTCCGCCTTGGTCGTCGCCAGCCAGTCCGGGCGCCAGAGGAAGGTGCGACGGCCATCGAACTCCGCCGCATAGCCGTCCGAGCCGCGGCAGACGGGCGCCGCATGAACGCCCGTCGCCGCCGTCAGGGCGACGATCGCCCCCGCAACCGTCCGTAACCATCGGCCCTGCATCAGTAACGCAACCGAACGCCGACGAAGTAGCTTGGACCAAAGTAGCTGGATTCCGCCAGACTGCCTTCGACGGGCCGATACATGACCTGATGCTCGTCGCCGATATTGATGGCCTGGAGCTTCAGCTGGACATTGTCGGTGACGTTATAATAGGCCGAGAAATCTAGATAGCCGGCGTCATCGACCGTCCGAAGGGCGGTCAGGCCCGACGGCTTGAAGTAGTCGGACCGGTATTTGTAGACGGCCCTTAGCGACAGCGGACCCTTCTCGTAGTAGCCGGTCAGGGTGGCCACGTGCTTGGACAGGCCTGGAATGCTGACTGGATCCGTAAAGTCGATCAGCGGATTGGCCGGATCGACGGCCGACGGGTCATTATACTCGAAGTCGCTGTCATTGTAGGTGTAGCTGGCCTGAATTCCAAAGCCGTCGAAGGGCGCCGGCAGGTTCGAGAAGGCCCGGTTCACAGCGACCTCGAAGCCACGCAGATAGGATTCCTCGTCGCTGTTGGTCTCCTGCGCCACCGGCACTGTATAGCTGATCCCGTCGATGACGAAGGTCTCGCTCAGCGCACCTTGGTCGGCGGGCACGACCGCGGTCTTGATCGACTTGCTGTAGAGCGCCAGCGAATAGCTGGTGTCCCGGTCCGGATAATATTCGAACGACAGGTCGAAGTTCAGCGATTCCAGAGGCTCAAGGCGCGGATTGCCGCCGGATGCGCCCGCCAGCGCCTCTTCCGGCGTGGCGGCGTCGCCGTCGGTGATCAGGGTGCGTCCGGCGCCCAGATCCTCGATATTGGTCCGCGACAGAGCCTTGTAGACGGCGCCGCGCAGGAACAGGTTTTCCCGAAGTTCGGCGTTGAAGTTGAAGCTGGGCAGGATGTTTTCGTAGGAATGCTCGATCGTCACCGGATCGAAGGTGCCGGGTATGTTGTCGAGGCGGTAGGAGGGCACGCCCGTGACCGGATCGACCGTCGTTACAAGGGCGTAGCTGCCGCGATAGCCCTGCGAGGTGACGTCGGTCTTGACGTAGCGAACGCCGATGTTGCCGGTGACGGGGATCCCGCCGACGCTCGTGCGGAAGCTGCCCATCACATAGGCCGCGCCGATATTCTCCTGGATGTCCAAGTCGCTGGCGCTGCGCGCATCGTCAAGCGGACCCAGATCCTCGGTTCCGGCGAAGGCGGCGTACAGGCAACGGGTGTTGAATTGGGCCCAGCTGGAAATATTGGTTCCATTGTCCTCGCCCCAGTCGTCGACAACATTGTCGATCCGGCAGTTCTGGTTGCCGGCCAGCGTATTGGCCGTCGGTATGCTTTCGAGATTGTTGTCGTTATCGAGGTCGGTGACGCGGTTGTGCTCGGAATAGCGCGCGCCGACCTTGAACTGCTCCCAAAAGCCGAGACGATCATAAACGAGATCCACCCGCGCCGCGGCGATCTCGTCCACGCGATCTTCCAGGGCGCGACGCGCATAGGCGTTGCCGGTGAAGGCGTCGTGGTTGTTCAGATCAATGGGGTTCAGGAACTCGACGACCGGAATGTCGCTGCCGCCCTGGTCAAAGGTATAGGCCACGCGACCGCTGGGTCCGAAGAGGGTGTTGCTGCGCAGACGGGTGGCGAAGTCCACCTGGTTGCGATGGGTGCGGGAGTAGGACACGTCTCCGGTGACCGCCAGATTGTCCGTCGCCTGATAACGGACGTTCAGTCCGCCGCCGCCATAGTCCTCGTCGCGCGTCCGTTCCGTCGCGACCGTCTCAAGATAGCTGTTGCCGGCCCAACTGATCAGGGCGCCATTGTCCGCAACCTCGATCGGCGAAATACCGCGCCGACCCTCGGCGATTGACAGGTCGTGGCGATCTTCGAACGAGGTGCGGGTTGATAATTGCATGTCCAGGTTCACGTCCCACCGGTCGTTCGGCCGCCACTGCAGGGTGCCGGACAGGGCGCGGCGCGTGTCTTCGGTATTCAACTGCCGGAAATTGTACTGATTGGCGACGAAATAGGTCGGATTGGCGGAACCCGTGGTGAAGGTGCAGTTGCCCGTCCCCGTCCCGGTCACCAGCGTGGGGTTGGGATTGATGCTGTTGCAGGGCCGGAAGCTGGACGAGGCGGTGTAGAAATCCTCGGGCGCGGCCGAATCCGTCGTCGCGATCCCGAGCGAGACGCCGATGTCGCCGAGACCCGTTTCGAACTGGTCGACATAGGAGGCCGAGAACCGAGAGCCGATATCCGCGTCGGCCTTGTCGGCATAGGGGATGTAGTTGGCACGCGCCTCGGCCTGGAACCGGCGCCGGCCATATTCAAGGGGTCGGATGGTCCGCAGTTCGATGACGCCGGACACGCCGCCTTCGACGAAGTCCCCCTGCTGGGACTTGTAAACCAGAACGCCATTAGTCAGTTCCGATGGGAACTGCTGGAAGGAAACCGCCCGGTCGCCGCTGCCGCTCGACACCTCGCGCCCGTTCAGGGTCGAAAAGCCCAGATAGGGACCCAGCCCGCGAATGGAGATTTCTGAGGCGGATCCCTTGAATCGGTCCGCCGTGACGCCGACGATGCGCTCAAGCGTCTCGGCGACGGAATTGTCCGGCAAGGCGCCGACCTCTTCGTTGACGATGGCGTCAACGATAACAGTGGCGTTGCGCTTCACGGCCGTGGAGTTCCGCTGGGTGGCGCGGATGCCGGTGACGACGACCTCGCCGACCTCCGCCGGCCGGGTCGGTGACACCGTCCCCGCCTCCTGGGCCATGGCGGGAGCGGCGACGATCGTGATGGCCGCAGAAGCCAGCAATGCGGAACGCAGGCGCTTGGCTTGGATAATCATTGGAGTCTCCCCTCTGAGCGTTTCCCTCGCACCCGTGTTTCGGGTGTCGTATCGTCGCAGAGGCTAGACCAGATATGACACCGGTGGCAAGAATGGCCAGACCAAATTATTTGAGCCGTCCTCGATGGCGGCCGCACACCAGGGGAGGAAGAGAAGTCATGGGTCGTTTTCAAACAGCCGTCGCAAGTCTGCTGGCGATCGCAGTCTGCACGGGAATCCAGGCCTGCGCCGCCACACCGCACGCAGAAGCCTTGGCGGGCACACCCGCCGACGCCGGGGTTCTGGCCGAGGCGTCGCGTGTCGCAGACTGGCAGCTGAGCCACATGGAGCGGTTCGACTATGTCCGAACCTTTCAGCGCCAGACGGCGGATGAGACAGACTGGATCCAGGCAGCCTTCTACGCCGGCCTCGTCCGGTTCGCCGACGCGACGAACGCGGCGCGGTACGAAAAGGCTGTGGTCGATCACGGCCGCAAGAACGGCTGGGGCTACGGCGATCGACCACGCCACGCCGACGACGACGCCATCGGCCAGGCCTGGGTGTGGGCTGCCGCCAAGGTCGACGGCGCGGAAAGAGTCACCAGGCTTGCGCCTACGCGGGCGCGTTTCGACGCCGTACTGGCCGCCCCTTCCGACGTGCCCCTGCTGTTCGAGGACGCGCCGGGAGACCAGCCGTGCCAAGCACGATGGTGCTGGAGCGATGCTCTTTTCATGGCGCCGCCGGTCTGGTTCGAACTGTCGCGGCTGACCGGAGATCCCCGCTATGCGGCCCATGCGGACAAGGAATTTTGGGCCGCCACCGACCTGCTCTATGACCGCCAGGCGGGTCTCTACTATCGGGACAGCCGGTTCCTGGACCGCCGCGATGCGGACGGCCGGAAGATCTTCTGGAGTCGCGGCAATGGCTGGACCTACGCGGGGGTCGCCAAGGTGATCGGTTCCCTGCCGCAGTCCGATCCGAGACGGGCGAGATACGTCTCGCTGTATCGCGAGATGTCGGCAGCCATTGTTTCGCTGCAGCGGCCAGACGGGTACTGGCCGGTTTCCCTGCTCGATCCGTCCGGCCCACCAGAGACGAGCGGCACAGGCTTCTTCGTCTACGGCCTGGCATGGGGCGTGAACAATGGCCTGTTGGACGACGCCCGTTTCGGTCGGGCCGTGTCACGAGGTTGGGCGGCGCTGGAAAAGGCCGTCAGTGCGGATGGAAAGCTGGGCTGGGTGCAACAGGTGGGCTATGCGCCCGATCAGGTCCGGGCAGAAGATACTCAGCTTTACGGCGTGGGCGCCTACCTTATGGCCGCCTCGGAAGTCGCCGTCGCGACTGGTACGGCCAGTTGAAAATGTGGCCTGACCTGTTAGGGTCGAGCTGCTGCCCCTCCTAGGACAGTCTGTATCTCGGGACGGCCGTGTTGTGGCCGTCCCCATCTTTCCGACAAGGACATCCCATGCCGAGCAAGCTTCTGATGGGCTGCGCCCTGGGTCTGGTTGTGGCTGCTGCAGCCCCGCGCGCGGCTACCGCCCAGGTTCAGCGCGGCGTGCTCTATCACCAAGCCCCAGCCATGAACGCCGTCATCGAGACCCGCGTCAGCCCGCAGATGGACGACCTCCTCACACGACTGATCACCGAGGGGCGGGAGATGAGGCTGGACGGCGTCAAGGTGTTCGAGGCGAAGGACAAGTTTCTGCCGGGCAAGATCGCCATCGGCCTGGCCCACGCCGCCCTCGACGCGCCCGAAGACGATCCGCGCCGCGCCCGCTTCCTCGCAGGTTTCCGCCGCCTGTCGGATCTGACCATCGAGGACGTAAACGACACCTGGGGCATATATTACTACATCTCCGCCCTGCATCAGTTGGACGAGGCGGGTCTCCTCGACGAGGCCGTTTCGCCCGAGATCCTGGCCCGGCTGCGTCAAAGGCTGGACTGGCGCACCTTCGTGCGCACGGACACGCTGACCCTGGTCGATCTGCCCAACAACTATTTCGGCGTAGCCTTCAGCATCGCCCGGCTGCGTTTCCTGTTGGGGTGGGAAGACGCCTCCGCGAGCGAGGCCCTGCTGGCCAAGACCCTGGACCACTACCGCGAATATTCCGGCCAGTATGGCTTCGCCGACGAAACGGCCGGCGAGGGCCGATTTGACCGATACAGCGTGTTGCTGATCGGAGAGATCGCCCAGCGCTTCATCGAGACCGGGGTGGAGCCTCCGCAGGAGGTGCGCGACTGGCTGCGGGGGTCTGTCGACCTGCTGCTGCCCCGCTTCAACCTCCGTGGCGAGGGTTTCGAGTACGGCCGCAGCATCGGCGCCTATGGCGAAACAGCTTTCCTGGAGGTGCTTACCGCAGCTGCGGCGCTGGACCTGTTGACCGAGGAGGAAAAGCACATGGCCTACGCCTTCTCCTCCCGCATCGCGGCGCGCTACGCCCACTTCTGGCTGGACGCGGGCACGGGGTCGGTCAATCTGTGGGATCATGGTCGCAAGACCGACGCCTATCGCGGCAAGCACCGCATTCTGGGCGAGAACCTCAGTCTGTCGCACCAGCTGTTCTACACCAACGCCATCTGGAACCGGCTGGGCCTGCGCGACCAGGTCCCCGACGCCGGGTTCGAGGACTGGCTGGAGCGGCTGCCCCGGTCCAGCACCGCCTGGTTCTCGCGCGGCGAGACGGACCGCCTGTTGGTCACCTACCGCGACGGCGATCGCCTGATCGGCCTGCCGCTGATCAATGGCGCGGCTGGCCAGCATATGAACAGCCCCTATTTCCCCATTCCCTTCTCACCCGGCGTGCTGGCTGGCTCTCCGGACGAGACCTACCCGCAATTGCTGCCTCGCATCACCTTGTCCGACGGGTCCGTGCTCCAGCCCCTGGCCTGGTTCACCGAGGTGGACGTCCAGACGGAGGGCGATGTCACCCGCATCCGCTACACCTCCCCTGCCCTGGACCGGATGGGCGGCGACGCGCCTGTCCGGGACGATCGGGTGTCCGCGCGCACCACCTATATCCTCGAGCCCGGACGGGTGACACGGCGAGACGAGGTCTCGACCCGCGACGGCGCCGTGATCGAGAGCGTCGACATGGAGTTCGCCAATTTCTCGCGCGTCCCGGAGGTTCGCGACGGAGAGATCGTATTCGCGGCCGGCGAGGTTAGCGCGCTCGCGTTTTCCGGAATGGCGTGCACCGCCGCGCCGCCGCCGGACGACGAGGTCTATCAGGTTCCGGTCGGGCCGTTCTCGAACCTGGTTCGTTGCCGGACCCCGGTGGCGGAACAGACGTGGTCCGGCGGCTGGACGATCGAATTCAGGGATTGAGGGGCGCCCGGGCCCGGCCTCACGCCCTCGCGGGCCGATTGCCGCCCAGGGCGAACCGCTCAGGCCCCATCGCCCGGCGCGAGAAGGCGGCGGCGCGGACCGCGCCCTGGAAGGGGCTCACCCCATTGTAGCGGCGCCCGACCGAGGAACGGCCGGCGCCTTGCGGGCGATAGGCCAGAGGCGCCTCGTCCTGGAGGACCCCGTCGACGAAGCTTCGGTACATCCGGCCGTCGAAGGTCTGAGCCACGTGGAACCACCGGCCGACCGGAAACCGTTTTTCGGCGGTGATGAGGGTATGGCTGTAGCCGGGGCCCTTGGCGAAGGCGTCAAGCCACCATTCCCCGTCCCGGGTGCGGATTTCGAACAGGATGCGCGTGTCCGACGGCTGGCCGCCGGGAGAGATCTCCTGAAGGTGGAACCAGCGCTGTTCGAAGGCGCCCCCCTCGGGCCGGAACAGCGCCTCGAAGGTGAAGGTCTCTGCCCCGGCCAGCGGATGCGCATCCAGGTAGATCGCGTCGTCCTGTCCATCGAAGCGGACGGCCGCGCCCCAAGGCGAGTCCGTCAGGGCCGGCGCACCTTCGAGGTGGACCGGCAGCCCCCCGACCTGTTGCAGATTGTCGAACACCCAGTCGGTCCGGGGCGCCTCCACCGCGCGCGCCGTCACGGAAGCGCAGCCGCTCGCCGCCAGGCCGAGCCCCGCCGTCAACAGACGTCGTGTGATCATGGCGGGCTCTCCAGGCTTCTGTAAAGATGTCGCCCGCCTCGCCAGCAGGCAAGAAGAAGGCGGCGCCGGGACAAGCCCGGCGCCGCCGTTCGCAGTTGGTGTTGCGGAGGGATCAGAAGCGATACCGGGCGCCGACGAACACCTGACGGCCGGTGTGGTGATACACATAGGTGCTGTCGCGCGATCCACCGAGATCACCGTGGTTCTGGCGATTCTCCTCGTCCGTCAGGTTCAGACCTTCCAGAGTCACACTGAGATGCTCCGTGAGGTTGTACGAGGCCGAGGCGTCGATCGTCGTCGTCTCCGTCTTGCCCTGATAGGGAATGCCGTTCGAGCCCCCGTTCGAGCCCGGGACCGACTGGTAGTAGGCGTCACGATAAGCCGCCGACACCCGCGCGTTGAACTTGCCGTCGTCGTAGTAAAGCGTGGCGTTCCAGGCGTTTGGCGAGAGGTTCACCAGATCTTCGGTTGCAAAGGCCTCGCACGTCGGGGTGACGCAGTAGTCGATTTCTGACTCGACATGGGTGTAGTTCAACTGCGTGCCCAAGTTGGCGAGCAGTCCTGGGAGGAAGGTGAAGGTCTGCTGGTAGCTGATTTCAAAGCCCTTCAGAGGACCGCCGTTCGTATTGACGGGCTGACTGAAATCATATTCCGCCGGTTGTTGCCCAGGAAGCGGGTTACGAGCGGGGTCCGGAGGAAACGCGATGGGGTCCATCGCCGTCAGCTCCTCATAAGTCATTTTTACCCGCGTCGTCTGAACGTAAGTCGATATGTCCTTGTAGAAATACGCGAAGGAGATCAGGGCCTCGGGCGCGAAATAGTATTCAACCGACAAATCGTATGTCTTGGCTCGGTACGGATCGAGCGCGATGTTTCCTAACGAGGCCGTATTGTTCGCGGCATTGAGCGCGCTCAGGGTGAAGACCGGGATCAGGCTACCGACGGGCGGGCGGGCCATGACTTTGGCGGCGCCGAAGCGGACGATCAGATCCTCGAACGGTTCAATCGCCATGTTCAGCGACGGCAAGGTGTCGTCGTACTCGTTCTCGCCGGTCGTGGGCGTCGCAACGCCGCCGACGTTGGAATAGCCCAGGGCGTTGACCTCGGTCTTGACCTGACGAACGCCGAGGTTGCCGCGGAAGGGGATGGAACCGATCTTCGTGTCCCAGTCGGCCTGGACATAGGCGCCGGTGTCTTCCTCCGACACCTCACGCCAACCGCCGAAGGTCGACGTGTTTTCGTTCAGGCCCAGCAACCGGAAATCACCGCCGGGAACACCGGTGTTGCAGTTGCAGCTGTAATCCCAGACGTCATCGAGCGCGCCGAGATCCGGACGGACCCAGGAGGTCGCCGAACCCGCAGGCAGGTCCAGATTGGCGCCGAAGTCCTCCAGCAGGTTGGTGACGTCGGCGAGGCTGACGCCCGCCGGCAGTGCAGGCGCGCCGTTGTTGAGGCGCGCGAAGCTTCGGCTGCTGGATTCGAACTTCTTCCAGCTGACGCCGGCCTTCAGCGTCAGCCAGTCGCTCAGATCGTAGACGAAGTTGGCCTCTGCCGTCGAATAGACGTTGTCTTGGAAGTTGGCGCTGGAGCGAAGTTCGGAACGCGGCTGGGCGCCGGTCGGACCGACGATCGACCATTGCGCCGGATCGGTGACGTCAAAGCCATAACCGATCAGCGGCAGGTTCCGGTTCTCTCGGAAATCAATGGTGTAGCCATCGACGTTCTGGCGATCGATGATGGCGCTGACCTGGGTCGGATTGCCGAACTGCGAGTCTGCGCGACCGACCAGGCCGTTGAAGCGGAACCTGTCCGAGAACTCATGCTCGACGCCGAACGTCAGCTGGGTGAACTCCGTCTCCAGGATGTCGAAGCGTTGCTCGCTGCGAATATCCATATTGTTGAGCTCTGCGTAGATCATCTCGCCGGTGTCGGGATCGATCTCGTAATCGACGATCTCGACCTGGGGCTTGCCGCCCTGGCTGGCGTTGCGGCTGAGCGACCAGGCCTGGAGGAAGTTCTCGCTGCGTGTCGAATCCAGCTTGGAATAGAGGGCGTCGAAGGTGAACAGGGTCGGCCCGTTGTCCGGACGCGCCTGGAACGACAAGGTGGCGCCGAGACGCTTCTGGCCGTGTTCGAGGCGACCATAGCGCGGGATGCGCGGATGATAGGTGCCTGCGGGATTGGGGAGAACGCTGGTATTCAGGAAGCCATTGTCGCCGCTGGCGGGCCCCCAACGCACCGAGCTAAAACCTTCTTCAAGGCTCTCTTTTTCGCTGTAGGCGATGGAGAACAGGGCGCCCAGCTGGCCGTCCGCCCAAGTATTGGAGATCAGGCCCGCGAAGCGCGGGTCCCAGTTCTCGGACAGGTCGTTGTAGCCGTACTGACCGGACATGGCGGCCTGGAAGCCCGGCTTGTCAAAGGGACGGCTGGTCTTCAGATCGACCGTGGCGCCCAGCGACCCCTCCTCAACCTCAGCCGAGGCGGTCTTGCGCACCGTTATGTTGTTGAACAGCTCGGAGGCGAAGACGTTGAAGTCAAAGCCACGGCCACGGTTTACGCCGCCCGAGGAATCGGTGGCGCTGGTCGTCGCCTGCGCCTCAATGCCGTTGATTCGGGTGCGGGTGAACTCCGAACTGAGGCCGCGCACGGTGATCGAACGCCCCTCGCCAGCGTCACGGTCGATCGACACGCCGGGAATGCGCTGAATAGATTCAGCCAGATTGGTGTCGGGGAAGTCGGCGATATCCTCGGCCGAAATGGCGTCGACCACCCCGGCCTCGCGACGCTTGATGTTCAGGGCGTTCGCCAGGCTCGCTCGGAAGCCGGTGACGACGATTTCGCTGACTTCACTGGCCTGTTCCGTCGGCGCAGCGTCCGGGGCGACCGTCTGGGCGGCGGCGTCGTAGGCCATCATGGCCAGCGCCAGGGCTCCCACGGACGCCGTGGCGGTCAGCGCGGCGCGCGCAAATTTGTTGCGTTGGGTCATATCTTTCATGTCTCCTCCCAGTTGCGGCCTTTCAGGGATCAAGTGTCCCCGTGAAGCCGTCCGCTGCTCGCGGACGACACCGGTGTCAGGTTTGGTTTGCCAAATCTCTGCTACCGGTGTCATACAAAGCTACGCACAGTTTTCCGTATGTGACAAGAAGGTGGCGAAGCGGTTATCCCGATTTTCGCCGACGTGTCGCAGCGGCGACAGTGATGGCCATTGCATGACCAGGCGCGACAGACGCCCGGCGGGAGGAAATGATGGGATTGACGGCCAGTTCGGATGCTGACGCCACCCTGTGCGGTAGGGGCGACGGGGGGAGCTTTCGTTCAAACCGCCTCGCCCCGGTCCGGAGGCCGATAGAGGGAGAAGCCCCATGATCACGCGACGCGCCACCCTCATGACGGGCCTCGCCACAGCGGGCCTGGCCATGGCCGCTCAGGCCAAGCCCGAGGCGGGAGACCCCATGGTCCAAACGACGGCTGGACCGGCGACGGGCCTTAGGCAGGACGGGATCAATGTCTTCAAGGGCCTGCGCTATGGCGCCCCGACCCGCCGGTTCCAACCGCCGCAGAAGCCGGCGCCCTGGACCACCCCTGTGCGGGCCGTCGAATACGGGCCGGCCAGCCCCCAGCGCGGCAACGCGCCGAATCAGTCGGAGGACTGCCTGTTCCTGAACGTCTGGACGCCCGGCGTGGACGCGGGGCGGCGGCCGGTGATGGTCTATATCCACGGCGGCGGCTACTCGGGCGGCTCGGGCTCCGACCCGCTCTATGACGGGACCCGGCTGGCGCGGCGCGGCGACGTCGTAGTGGTCACCCTGAACCACCGCCTGAACCTGTTCGGCTACGCCTATCTCGCGCGGCTGGCGCCGGGCTTTGAGGATTCCGGCAATATCGGTCAACTGGACCTGATCCTGGCGCTGGAATGGATCCGCGACAACATCGCGAGCTTCGGCGGCGATCCGGGGCGGGTCATGCTGTTCGGCCAGTCGGGCGGCGGGGCCAAGATCGCCACCCTGATGGCGACGCCGCGCGCGCGCGGCCTGTTCCACAGCGCCGCGACCATGAGCGGTCAACAGGTCACCGCCCAGGGGCCGATCAATGGCACGACCCGTTCGGTCGCCTGGCTGGCGGCGCTGGGTCTGACGCCGGATCGGGTGGGCGAGGTCTTGGAGATGCCGGCGGAACGGTTGCTGGAGGCGACGACGACGGAGGACCCGATCCTGGGCTTCGGCGGACTGTCCTATGCGCCGACGCTGGATTTCCGCACCCTGCCGCGCCACCCTTTCTATCCCGACGCTGCGCCGCAAGGATTCTCGATCCCCATGATCATCGGCAACACTCGCGAAGAGACACTGGGCTTCATGGGCGACGATCCGGCCAACCTGGGCCTGACATGGGAGACTCTCCCCGCCCGCCTGACGCCAGGCGTGATGCGCATCGACATAACGCCTGAACCCATCATCGCCGCCTATCGCCGGATGCACCCCGACTGGTCGCCCGACGCGGTCCTGATCGCCGCGACCACCGCTGGACGTTCATGGCGTGGCGCAGTCATCGAGGCCGAAGAGCGGGCCAGGGCGGGCGCGCCGGCCTGGGTCTATCAATTGGACTTCCCCGGTACGACGGCTTCGGGCCGAAAGGGCGCCTTCCACACCGCAGACATCCCCCTGGTTCTGGATAATGTCGAGGCTGAAGGGTCGCGGACGCGAGGACCGGGCGCCCAGCGGGTCTCCGACCTGATGAGCGAAGCCTTCATCGCCCTGGCCCGATCGGGCGATCCCAACCATGGGCGGCTGCCGCAATGGGACCGCTACGACCTGCCCCGCCGCCAGACGATGCTGTTCGACGTCCAGCCGCGCATGGCCGACGATCCGCGCGGCGACCAGCGCGCCTTCTTCTCGGCCATCCCCTACATCCAGCCCGGCACCTGACCGGTTGGCAGGTCCCTAAAGCGCGAAGTCCAGCCGGGCGGCCCAGGCGCGGACGAGTTCGGGCCACACCTGGGCCGGTCTGCCCTCGATCAGCCGGACCCCGAAGCCGTGGCCGCCTTCCTGGAACAGGTGCGCTTCGACTTTCACATGGGCGGCCCTGAGCGCCGACAACAGGCCGAGGCTGTTCTCGACCGGCACGGAGCCGTCGTCCATGGCGTGGACGACGAACATCGGCGCCGCGCCGCGCCAATCCATCTTCTCTAGCGAATAGGCCTCGCGCTGTTCGGACGTCGGGTTCGCGCCCAGCAGGTAGTCGCGCGATCCGGCGTGGACGAAGGGGTCCGCCATGGTCGCGACCGGATACATCAGCACCGACAGGTCCGGCCGGAAACTTCCACTGTCGGCGGCGTCGATCGGCGCATAGACAGGGTCCGTCCGCACGCTGCCCAGTCCCGCCAGATGGCCGCCGGCCGAGGCGCCGAGCAGCGCCACCCGGTCGGGCCGGACCCCGTACTGGTCCGCCCGGGCCCGGATCAGACGCATCGCGCGCTGAACATCCTGTAGCGGCGCGTCGGGGCCGGCGGCCCAGCCGTCCCCCGGCAGGCGATTGCGCAGGACGAAGCAGGTCGTGCCGGTGGCGGCGAACACACGGGCGACGTCGAAGCCCTCCTTGTCGACCACCACCCAGCGATAACCGCCGCCCGGCGTCAGCAGCATGGCCGAGCCGTTTGGCCGACGTGGGCGGAAGACCGTCAGGATCGGGTCGGTCGTATATTGGGCGTACCGATCATGATAGGCGGGATCGGTCGAGCGTTCCGGAACGATCGGCGTGACCGTCACCCCCTCCCCGCCCGGCGCGCCGTTCGGCCAGAGGCGGACGGTCTCGGTCGGATCGGGCGGCGCCACGGCCGGCGTGCGCCCCTTGGCCCGGGGGGCGGTCGTCACGCCCGCGACGGCCGCGCCGCCCGCCAGTCCCAGCAGCATCCTGCGTTCGATCTGCATCCCGCCCTCCAGATGGAAGAACGGCCGGGCGCCGACGCCCGGCCGTCTCCGGTCCTTCGATCAGACCTTGGCCGGCTCATATCTCGGCGACAGGAGGTGAACCACCAGAAGGGCGATCAGATAGGCTGAAGCGGCGACGATGAAGATCGGGGTGTAGGTGCCGATCTTCTCCAGCACGAAACCAGCGTATTTGGCCATGGCCATGCCGCCGATGCCGCCCAGCATGCCGCCGATGCCGACCACCGAGCCGACGGCGCCGCGCGGGAAGACGTCGCCGGGGAAGGCGTAAAGATTGGCCGAGAAGCCCTGGTGGGCGGCGGTGGCCAGGCCGATGATCCCGACAGCCAGCCAGACGTTCGACGCATAGGCGGCGAAGGCGACCGGAACGGCGCACAGGGCGCAGATCAGCATGGTGGTCTTGCGCGCCGTGTTCAGGCTCATGCCGCGGTGCATCATGCGCGACGACAGCCAACCGCCGCCGACCGAGCCGACATCGCTGAGCAGATAGATGGCGATCAGCGGCGGACCGAAGCTGAGCAGGTCCAGTCCATAGCGCTTGCCCAGGAAGTCCGGCAGCCAGAAAAGGAACATCCACCAGATCGGGTCGATCAGGAACTTGCCCAGGGCGTAGGCCCAGGTCTCGCGGACGGTCAGCAGCTTTTTCCAGCCGATCTTCTCGACCGAATCCGCCGGATCCTGCTCGATATAGGCCAGTTCAGCCGCAGAGACGCGCTTCTGCTCACGGGGGCGGCGATAAACGAGCAACCAGATCGGCAGCCAGATCAGCCCCAGCAGACCGGTGATGACGAAGGCCATCTGCCAGCCGAACGCCACAACCAACGCCGGCACCACCAGCGGGGTGACGATCGCGCCGATATTGGTCCCGGCGTTGAACAGGCCCGTGGCGAGCGCCCGTTCCTTCTTCGGAAACCATTCCGCGACAGCCTTGATCCCGCCCGGAAAGCCGCCGGCCTCGCCGACGCCCAGGACGACGCGGGCCATGATGAAGTGCGACAGATCGCGGGCGGCGCCGTGCATTATATGCCCGACCTGCCAGATGGCGAAGGCGACGCCCAAGCCCCAACGGGCGCCCACCCGATCCATGATCCGGCCCCAGAGCAGATAGGCCACGGCGTAGGAGGCCTGGAACCAGAAGACGACGTCGGCGTAGTCGGTCTCGGACCAGCCGAACTCGTCCGACAACATCGGCTTGAGGAAGCCGATCATCTGCCGGTCGACGTAGTTGATGACCATGGCCGCGAAGAGCAGCCACATGATGACCCAGCGGTACTTGCCAGGCGGCGGAGCCTTCACCTCGATCGGTGCGGCGGCGGTATCGGTCATGGTTTTACCCGTTCCTGTTTCCTCGACGCCTCCCGTCTCTTGCAGCCGCCCTGACGGCGGACGGGTTGGCGCCTTGATGATGCTACTTGCTTTCGGCCCTCACGACCGAGCAGTGAATTTCGGCTATCCCCTTGAAGATGCAGACCGCCTCGTCGCCGGCATGGGCGCGGTGGACACCCGTCACGGCTCCGGTCGAGACCAGCATTCCCTTCTTCAGGGGGCGGCCCCAGCGGGCGCAATGCTCAAGCAGGAAGCGCACCGATTCGAAGACGCCGCCCTGCAGGGAAGCGGAGCCGCCCATGCCGACGCTGGCGCCGTTGATGACGGTTTCGACCTTGATCGATTCCAGAGTCTCGCGCCAATCCGCGATCTCGGGTCCCACCACCAGGCCGCCGTTGTTGCCGAAGTCGGAGGCCACCACGGTCGGCCCCAGGTCGTTGATGGCGGACAGCGGGCTACCGGCCAACTCGACCCCGATGAAGATCCTGTCGATCTGGGCCCGGGCTTCCTCCAGGGTCCAGTCCAACTTCCCCGGATCGGCGTCGGCGGCGATCCGGGCCACGAATTCGGACTCGATGGCGGCGAACCCGCCTTCGATCTCCGGCAGGGGGACAACCTCGCGGCCCGTGGCGCTCCACAGGTTCCGCGAGAAGATGGCGCCGGCCAGCCGGTGCGCGCCCAGCTGCTCCTGCAGGGCGGGCGGCACGCCGCCGACCTTCCAGCCCACCACCTCGTCGGGAAACAGGCCGATGGCCAGGTCCTGAACCGCGTAGCCTTCGGCCATCGACGCCGGAATTCGACCACCCGGGTAGTCGGGCGTGCAACGCGCGGCGAGCCGCGCCGACACGAACGCCCGCGCAATCGCCGCAGCTTCGGTGTTCTGAACGGGTTCGACGCTCATCGACGGCCGCTCACGAAGGACAGTTTGAGATTCAAGGAGAAGCCTCACGAAGAAGATCAATAATGGGCGGGTTAGGAAACCGGTGTCAATCCGCTTTGGACGGATGCCATGGCGCCGGATGCGACTCGGGTTTATGGCTGTGACGAAGACAGGATAGGAGAAGCCGGACTTGGCTCAGGACGAAGCGCCTCTGGCGAAAGCCGGCAAGCGGGCCACGATCAACGACGTCGCGCGGGTCGCGCAGGTCTCCAAGAAGACGGTGTCGCGTGTCATCAACCAATCGCCGTTCGTGCGTGAAGCCACCCGCGAACGCGTCAACGCCGTCATCAAGGAATTGGGCTTCAGCCCCGACCCCCAGGCCCGGGGTCTGGCGTTCCGGCGATCGTTCCTGGTGGGACTGATCTATGACAACCCCAGTCCCACCTACGTCGTCAACATCCAGCAGGGCGTTCTGGACGCCTTGCGGGGCTCGGGCCTGGAACTGGTCGTCCATCCGTGCAACCGCAACTCCCCTACCCTGCTGGAAGACATACGCAGCTTCGTCGACCGTCAGCGCCTGTTCGGGGTGGTCATGCCGCCGTCGGTGTCGGAAGATGAAAGGGTCATCGCCCTGCTGCGGGAACTCGACTGTCCCTATGTGCGAATCGCGTCGGTGTCGCTGGACGCGCCCGAGGCGATGGTCGTCACCAACGACTGGATGGGCGCGGCGGAAGCGGCGCGGCATCTGGCCGGGCTAGGCCATCGGCGGATCGCCCTGGTGCGCGGTCCCGAGTTGTTCCGATCGTCTGAAGTGCGGGGCCGCGGCTTCAGTGAGGCTTTGGCGGAATGCGGCATTCCTCTGGATCCGCAATACGACGTCAAGGGCGCCTATACGTTCGAATCAGGCGTCGAAGCCGGCCATAGTCTCCTTGGCCTGGCGCAGCCGCCGACCGCCATCTTCACCCTGAACGACGACATGGCGATCGGCGTCATGCAGGCGGCGCGCGAGCGGAATCTGGAGCTTCCGCAGGACCTGTCGGTGGTGGGTTTCGACGACCTGCCGATGGCGGCGCGAGTCTGGCCGAACCTGACCTCCGTGCGCCTCCCGGTCCGGGACATGGGCAGGATGGCGGCCGAAAAACTGCTGGCGCCGCTGCGCGGGGTCGACCCGGCGCGTCTCGAACAGCCGGAGGTGCGGCCGGCTCTGGTCGTACGGAACTCAGCCATCCCCGCGGTCTGATCGACGCTCCCGACACGATCCGGACCGCGGCGCTTGCTACACGCTCTGACACCGGTTACCTAGACGCCAGACGAAGGGCGCGCATCACGCGCCCCAGGACCAAAAAAGCCCGAACGACCAAGGGAACGCGGCATGTACGACGAGATGTACGACAAGGTTTACCAGGCCACCCACCCGGACATGATGGAGGGCGCCTCCAACGATCAGTTGCGTGAGCGCTATCTCGTGGCCGGCCTGTTCCAGCCTGGCAAGATCAGCCTGAACTATTCGCACAACGAGCGGATGATCATCGGCGGCGCCGCCCCCGACACCGGCGCCCTGGCCCTGCCCAGTCATTCCGAACCCGCCTCCCTGGCCGGCAAGCCCTTCCTGCATGCCCGCGAACTGGGCGTCGTCAACATCGGCGGCGCCGGTTCGGTGACCGTCGACGGCGAAAAGATCCAGTTGGGTTTCCGCGACGGTCTCTACGTCCCGATGGGCTCGACGGAAGTGGTCTTCGCCTCAGACGACGCCGCGAACCCGGCCAGGTTCTACCTGATCGCCACGCCGGCCCACGCCCGCTACGAACTGGCCAAGATCTCGATTAACGAGGCGGTGCCCCTGGAGATGGGCGCGCTTGAGACATCCAACGAACGGACGATCTACCAGTATATCGTGCCGGCCAAGATCAAGTCCTGCCAACTGCTGCTCGGCGTCACGGTGCTGAAGCCCGGCTCGGTGTGGAACACCATGCCGCCGCACCTGCACGACCGCCGTTCGGAGGCCTATCTCTACTTCGGCCTGGGCGAGAACGACCGCGTCTTCCACTTCATGGGCGAACCGGACAAGGCGCGTCACATCGTCGTCCAGAACGGCGAGGCCGTCATCAGCCCCCCGTGGTCGATCCACATGGGCGCCGGGACGTCGAACTACACCTTCATCTGGGGCATGGGCGGCGAGAACCTCGACTACACCGACATGCACAAGCTCGACATCTGTCAGCTGAAGTAAGCGGTCGGGGGGAGGATATCATGAGCCATATGTTTGATTTGAGCGGCAAGGTCGCACTTGTGACCGGCGGCAACACGGGGCTGGGCCAGGGCATCGCCCTGGCGATGGCTGAAGCCGGAGCGGACATCGCCTCGGTGGCGCTGCACGACTCCGAAGAGACCATCGAGAAGGTCCAGGCCCTGGGCCGCAAGGCGATAGGGATCAGCGCCGACCTGACGTCGATCGAACCGATCGACCGGGTTCTGAAAGAGACGCTAGAGGCGTTTGGCCGGGTGGACATCCTGGTCAACAACGCCGGCCTGATTCGTCGGGCCGACGCCGTCGACTTCTCTGAAGCCGACTGGGATGTGGTGATGAACATCAACCTGAAGACCGTCTTCTTCATGAGCCAGGCGGTGGCCCGGCAAATGATCGCCCAGGACGACGGCGGCAAGATCATCAACATCGCCTCGATGTTGTCCTTCCAGGGCGGCATCCGCGTGCCCTCTTACACGGCGTCCAAATCAGGCGTGGCGGGACTGACCAAGTTGATGGCCAACGAATGGGCCAAACATCGCATCTGCGCCAACGCCATTGCGCCCGGCTATTTCGCCACCGCCAACACCGCGCAACTGCGCGAAGACGCGGCGCGATCGGCCGAGATCCTGGGCCGTATCCCGGCGGGACGCTGGGGTGATCCGTCGGATCTTGGCGGCCCCGCCGTCTTCCTGTCCAGCCGCGCCTCCGACTACGTCAATGGCTCGATCATCGCCGTCGACGGCGGCTGGCTAGCACGTTGATACCGCGCTAGCCTAAGGTCCATGAACACATCTTCTTCGGGCGGCCGCATTCTCTGCTTCGGCGAGATGCTGCTGCGATTGTCGCCCAACAACAACGAACTGCTGATGCAATCCTCCGCCCTGACGATCCGTCCGGCGGGGGCTGAGGCGAACGTCGCCGTGTCGCTGGCCCGCTTCGGCGCCCCGACCGGCATGGCGACGGTCCTGCCCGACAACGCCCTGGGCCGCGGGGCGCGCGACGAGGCGCGCAAACATGGCGTCGACACCACCTCGGTCGTGTTCAGGCCGGGCCGGATGGGCCTCTACTTCCTGACGCCCGGCGCCGTGCGTCGTCCGTCCGAGGTGCTGTACGACCGCGCGGGTTCGGCCTTCGTCGACCACGTGGACAAGGCCTTCGACTGGGACGCCTTGCTGGACGGCGTCGAATGGCTGCACGCCTCGGGCGTCACACCCGCGACCGGACCGAATGGCACGGCGGCGGCTGTCGCAATCATTGAGACCGCCGTCCGCAGGGGCGTGAAAGTCTCCTATGACGGCAATTTCCGCAGCGCCCTGTGGAAACAATGGGACGGGGATCCGCCGACGACGCTGAGCCGGATGCTGTCCGGCGCCACCGTGGCCTTCGCCGACGATCGCGATTTCGCCCTGGTGCTGAAGACCCGGTTCGACAGCGCGGATCCGGCCGAGCGCCGCCGCGCCGCGGCCAAGGCGGCCTTCGCGGCCTTCCCCCGCCTGCAACGCATCGCCTGCACCCTGCGAGTCCAGGACAGTGTCGCCGATCAGGCGCTGTCGGCCGTCATGCTGACGCGCGGCGCCGAGGGCGTGATCGAGACCGACGCTCCAGCGATCCACATGGCCGGAGTGGTCGACCGCGTCGGCGGCGGCGACGCCTTCGCCTCGGGCGTCCTCTTCGGCCTGTGGAGCGGGTGGACGGACCAGGAGGCGCTGGACTTCGGTCTGGCGGCGGCGGGTCTGAAACACTCCGTGCCGGGCGATTTCAACCTGTTCACTGCGGCCGATGTGCGCGCGGCGATGAGCGACGGCGGCTTCGACATCCGGCGATAGGCCGGCGCGACCTCGACAATGGGCCGCCCGGGGCACTAGGAAACCGGTGTCATTCATGCTTCTATCCCGGGGTGAAACGGTCGCGAAGAACCGTTCAGAGGACATCCAGGAGCTCAGTATGCCAATCATGAACCGCCGCGCCCTGCTGGCCGCCGGCGCCGCCGCCACCTTTGTCGCCGCCTCCGCCCCCGCCCTGCCCGTGGCGGCCCAGGCGGCGCCGAACCGCGCGGCCATCCTGGACGCGATGAAGCGGGCGACCCGGTTCATGAGCGAGGAGGCCGCCGTAGGGGGCGGCTATGTCTGGCAATACCTGCCCGATTTCTCGCGCCGTTGGGGCGAGCTTGAAGCCAATCCGACGATGATCTGGGTCCAGCCGCCCGGCACCGCGACCGTCGGCCACCTGTTCCTGGACGCCTATCACGCCACGGGCGACCCATATTACTACGCGGCCGCCAAGTCGGCCGCCGACGCCCTGGTCCGGGGCCAGCACCCGGCGGGTGGCTGGAACTATGTCATCGACACCGCCGGCGAGGAGTCGCTGAAGCGATGGTATGCGACGGTGGGGAAAAACGCCTGGCGGCTGGAGGAATTCCAGCGCTACTACGGCAACGCCACTTTCGATGACGCCGGCACGGCCGAGGCGTCGCAGCTGATGCTGCGCATATATCTTGAGAAGCGCGATCCCAAATACCTGGCCCCGCTGAACAAGGCGATCGCCTTCGTGCTGGACAGCCAGTACGAGAACGGCGGCTGGCCCCAGCGCTATCCCTTCGTCCAGGGCGGCGGGCTGCACGGCCACGCGGACTACACCCCCTACATCACCTTCAACGACGACGTCGCCGGCGAGAACCTGGAGTTCCTGATCTACGCCTATCATGGTCTGGCCCGGAACGGGCGTGGCGATCCCCGGGTGCTGGACGCCATCAACCGGGGCATGGACATCTTCGTGAAGACCCAGCAGCCCCAGCCCCAGCCGGCCTGGGGTCTGCAGCACTTCCCCGACACCCTGAAACCGGCCGGGGCGCGGACGATCGAGCCGCAAGCCTTCGTCACCCACGCGACGGGCACGAACATCCGCTCGATGATGGGTTTCTATCGCCTGACCGGGGATCACAAATACCTGGCCCGGCTGCCGGAAGCCCTGGACTGGCTGGACCAGGTCGCGTCACCGCCGGAACTGCGCGGACCGGGGCGGACCCATCCGACCTTCATCCTCGAAGGCGCCAACACCCCCGTCTACATCCACCGTCGGGGCTCCAACATCGCCAACGGCCAGTACTACGCCGACGACAACCCGACGAATCTGGTCGTCCACTATGGATCCTTCCGTAACGTCGACACCCCCGCCCTGCGGGCCGAATACCAGCGGCTCTCGGGCCTGCCGGTCGAGGAGGCGACGCGGGGATCGCCGCTGAAGGCGCGGCCCGGGTCGCTGAACCTGCCGAAATACTTCACCCTGCAGGACGTGGACGTGTGGGACATGTCGACCGACGCCCGTCGACTGAACCGACCCGCGCCCGGTCGCGCGGCCGAGATCATCGCCGCCCTAAACACGCGCGGCTACTGGTCGACACCGCTGACCACCACGTCCAATCCCTATCGCGGCGACTCGCCGGCGGAGGTGACGGGCGGCGAGTACCAGATGACGCGCGTCGGCGACCTGTGGGACACCTCGCCCTATCACACCGACTTCCCGGTCGAGGGGGTCTCCACCTCGGTCTTCGTCCGCAACATGGGCGATCTGATCGAGGCGCTGGCCGACTGATCAAAAGAGGGGCCGGCCTGATGATCAGGTCGGCCCCTGCCTCATCAGAGGTAGGCGCCTACCTGCCAGGGCACGAACTCGTTGTCCCCCACGCCCAGCGCCTCGGATTTCGACGGCTCGCCCGAGGCGACGGCCAGCATCTTCTCGAAGATGGTCTGACCGATGTTCTCCAGGCTGGTCCCGGTCAGCACCGGCGAGGCGTCGATGTCCATGTCCTCGTCCATCCAGCTGGCCAGTCTGGCGTTCGAAGCGACCTTGATCGACGGCGCAGGCTTGGCGCCGAAGACCGAGCCCCGTCCCGTGGTGAAAACGATCAGATTGGCGCCCGAGGCGATCTGGCCTGTCGCCGAGCAAGGATCATAACCGGGGCTGTCCATGAAGCTGAGACCCGCCGTACGCAGCGGTTCGGCATAACCGATCACGTCGTTCAGCGGCGTGGAGCCCGACTTGGCCACCGCCCCCAGCGACTTCTCCAGAATGGTGGTCAGCCCGCCCTTCAGATTGCCCGGCGAGGGATTGTTGTTCAGCTCCATCGCGTGCCTGTCGGCATAGGCCCGCCACCAGTCGAGCCGCGCCATCAGCCTGTCCGCCACCTCGGGCGAGGCCGCGCGCCGCAGCAGCAGGTGCTCGGCGCCCCAGATTTCCGGCGTCTCGGACAGCATGGCCGAACCGCCGTGCGCCACCAGCCGGTCGACCGCCGCGCCCAGGGCCGGATTGGCCGTCACGCCGGACCATCCATCCGACCCGCCGCATTGCAGGCCGACGACCAGGTGCGCGGCCGACACCGTCTGGCGGCGGACCTTTGACGCCGCCTCGACCAGTTCCCCGACGATCGCCACGCCCGCCTCAATAGCGCGGCCTGTGCCGCCCGCCTCCTGGATGGTGAGCGCGCGCAACTGCGGGCCGGCCTCAAGTCCCTCGTTCGCCAGCCAGGCCGGAATCTGGTTCGCCTCGCAACCCAGGCCCACGATCAGGATGGAATGGAAGTTTGGATGCCGGGCGTACCCCGCCAGGGTGCGCTGCAACAGGGTGACGTCGCCGGAGAGCGAAGAGCCGCCGCACCCCCCCTGGTGCGTGAAGGCCACCACGCCGTCGACACCCTCGGGCAGGCTGGAGTCGGAAAAGGCGTCGGCGATCCGGCGCGCCACGGTCGCCGAACAGTTCACACTGGTCAGCACGCCGATGTAGTTGCGCGTGCCGACCCGGCCGTCGGGCCGCACAATGCCTTGGAAGCTCGCGCCCGAAAGCGGCGCGGGCGGCCGGGCGTCCAGCCCGACCTCGACCTCGCGGCCGTCCTCGGTGACCGCCAGATTGTGGACATGGACGTGATCGCCGGCGGCGATGCGCCGGCTGGCCCGGCCGATCACCTGGCCATAGCGACGCACAAGCCCGCCCTCCTCCACGGCGCGGCGCGCGATCTTGTGACCGGTCGGAATGTCGGCGCGGGCGTCGACATCCATCCCCTGCGGCGTGTCGCCGACGGCGACATCGTCCAGGGCGATGGCGACGTCGTCGGCAGGGTTCAGCACCAGGACACGGCTCATGTCTTCGCTTCCGTTATGCGACGTGCGGCCTCGACGGCGCCGTTCGCGCTGAGCGACAGATAGGCGTCTGCGACCGCGTGCACGAACCGCGCGTCGCCAGCCAGGTCCGGCGGGAAAACCGCCGACAAGGTCAGCAGCGCCTCGACCCGCGCGTGATCGCTGTCGGCGCCGGCCACGAGCTCGGCCGTCTTCGCCGCCAGGGGATCATCGACGACCACCGGTTCCCCGCTTTCGGTCAGGCCCGACTGCCAGCGCATCCAGGCGGCGACGCCGAGCGCCAGGGCGCGGATCCCCTGCCCGGCCTTCAGCCGTTCGGCCGCCCCGGCCAGCAGCCGCTGAGGCAGTTTCTGCGAGCCGTCCATGGCGATCTGTCGCGTCCGGTGCATCAGGGCCGAGTTGGAGAAACGCGACATCAGCTCGCGTCGATAGGCGGCGAGGTCCAGGCCGGGCGGCGGGTCGAGGGTCGTCTGGGCTTCGTCCCACAGCGCCTCGACATAGGCGCGCAAGGCGGGGACGGCGACCGCCTCGTCGATATGGTCGTAGCCGGACAAGGCGCCGAGATAGGCGAGGGCCGAATGCGCCCCGTTCAGCAGGCGCAGCTTGGCGTCTTCCCACGGCTCGACCGCGTCGGTCAGTTGCACGCCCAGTGCGGCGAAATCCGGCCGCTCGCCGGCGAACCGGTCCTCGATCACCCACTGGGTGAAGGGCTCCGCCTTGACCATTCCCTCGTCGCGGACGCCCAGGCGGCCCTCCAGCCGCTGGATGTCGTCAGGCGTCGTCGCCGGGACGATGCGATCAATCATGGTCTGCGGGAAAGCTCCCTCGGCATCGATCCATTCGGCCAAGGCCGGGTCGATCCGCTGCGCCATGGCCAGGACGCCCGCGCGGATCCGCCGGCCGTTGTGCGGAAGATTGTCGCAGGAGATGACGGTGAAGGGCTTCAGCCCCTGGGCCTTCCGCACCCGCAAGGCCGCAACGATGAAGCCCGGCGCGGTGCGGGGCGCAGTAATGTCGGCGATGTCGGCGGCGACGTCCGGATCGTCCAGCAACAGGGCGCCGGTCGCCGGATCCAGCCGATAGCCCTTCTCCGTGACCGTCAGGGTCACGAGGTGCACGTCCGCCTCGGCCATGGCGGCGACCAGGGCCGCAGGGTCTTCCGGACCGACCAGAACCCCCTTCGCCGCCCCGATGACACGCAGGCGTTCCTCGGCGCCGTCGCGGACGACAAGAGTGTAGAGGCCGTCCTGCGGGTTCAGTTGATCCCGTACGCCCGGCGACCGCAGCGAGGCGCCCAGCACGCCCCAGCGGAGGTCGCCGCCCCTTATCGCATCGTCGAAGACCACCGCCTGATGTGCGCGGTGGAAGGCGCCGATCCCCAGATGGACCACGCCCGTCCGGACCGCGGCGCGGTCATAGCCCGGGCCCGCCACCGCGTCGGGAAGGCGGTCCAGGACCGTTTCGTCCAGTCTCGAGTTCGGGCGCGTCACAGCTTGTAGGCCGCCTTGACCAGGTCATAGGTCAGGGCGCGGGCCACCTCGTGCGCCTCGTCCTCATCCAGCCGGTGCTCGACCACCAGCTGCGCCAGCCAGCCGCAGTCCATGCGCCGGGCTACGTCATGCCGCGCCGGGATCGACAGGAAGGCGCGGGTGTCGTCGTTGAAACCGACGGTGTTGTAGAAGCCCGCGGTCTCGGTCATCTGCTCGCGGAAGCGACGCATCCCCTCCGGCGCGTCGTGGAACCACCAGGGCGGACCGGCGCGCAGGGCCGGATAATGGCCGACGAGCGTCGCCAGCTCGCGGCTGTAGCTGGTCTCGTCCAGAGTGAAGAGGATCAGGGTCAGGCGCGGGTCCGAGCCGAACCGGTCCAGCAGCGGCTTCAAGGCATGGACGTAGTCGGTCTGGGTCGGGATGTCGGCGCCCTTGTCGCGGCCGAAGCGTGCGAAGACCAGGCCGTTATGATTGCGGAACGACCCCGGATGGAGTTGCATCACCAGCCCGTCCTCCACCGACATCGCCGCCATCTCGGTCAGCATCTGGCCGCGGAACAGTTCGGCGTCCTCACGGGTCGCCGGGCCGGTCGATACGCGATTGAACAGGGCTTCGGCCTCGGCGCGCGACAGGTCGGCGGTAAAGGCGGTCGGATGGCCATGGTCGGTCGAGGTCGCCCCCATGGAGGCGAAGAAGGCGCGGCGGACGCGCAGGGCGTCCAGATACCCTGCCCAGGTCGTCGTGTCCTGCCCGGTCTGGTCCGCCAGAAGCGCGAGATTGTCGCGGAACCCTTCGTAGTCCGGGTCCAGCACCGGGTCGGGCCGATAGGCGGTCAGCACCCGTCCCTTCCAGCCCGAGGCGCGAATGGCCTGGTGGTGTTTCAGGTCGTCGAGCGGCGATTCCGTCGTGGTCAGAACCTCGATGTTGTACCGATCGAACAGGGCGCGCGGACGGAAGGCGTCCGTCTTCAGCGCCGCATCGATGACGTCGTAATAATGATCGGCCGTCTCGGCCGACAATTGCACGTCTATGCCGAAGGCTTCCGCATAGACCCAGTCGTGCCAGATGCGCGACGGCGTGCCCCTGAACAGATGATAATTCTCGGCGAAGCGGCGCCAGATTCTGCGCGGATCGGTCTCCACCGTCCCGCCGTCGGCGCCCCCTGGACCTTGCATGGGCACCCCCAGGTCCTCCATCGCCACGCCCTGGCTGTAGAGCATCCGGAAAACATAATGGTCGGGCGTGATCAGCAGTTCGGCCGGATTGGCGAAGGGTTCGTTGAGCGCGAACCAGGAGGGATCCGTATGTCCATGCGGGCTGACGATCGGCAGGTCCTTGATCTCGGCATAGAGACGACGGGCCACGGCGCGCGTGGCGGGGTCCGAGGGGAACAGGCGATCAGGATGGAGTCTCAGAGGCTTGGGCATGGTCTTTTGGTTCCTCACGCGGCGTTTCCCGAAGGACGACCGAGCGACAAATACAACGCGTCGCGAAAAAAGACACCGGTTACCTTGGCCTAAACGGACACTTGTGCGTCTGCCGGCTGTGCCCGATTGAGGAAACTGGGTGGCGCGCTTTCGATCCCTGTGGCCGGCGCCAGCCCTTGCACGAGAATGGATGCGACAGGTTGATGGCTTGCCGCCGGAGAGGAAAACAGCTCTCTATCCGGATCCTCCCAGACTCGGTTTTGAGACCGGAAAATCCTGTCGCTGGATCTCATGACGCCGTTTCGCTCCACCCCTCGTCGTTCGACCGCCGCCCCTGGAGACTCGCCTTGCCCCTTTCCCGTCGCCTGGTCCTCGCCGGCGGTCTCGTCGGCGTCGTCGGCCATTCCACCCTTTCCGCCGCGGCCTCTGGACCGGCCATGAACCCGCGCGAACCTGCGATTCTTCGACACGATCCGGCGCTCGACCGGTTGATCGCCCCCGAGGCCCGGCCCGAAATCCTGGCCGAAGGATTCACCTGGTCCGAGGGGCCGGTCTGGATCGCCGATGGCGGCTATCTTTTATTCAGCGACGTGCCGGAAAACCGGATTCATCGCTGGTCGCGGGAAGACGGCGTCTCCGTCTTCATGGAGCCCTCGGGATACGACGGCCCCGACGCCTCCGGCTTCCGCGAGCCGGGATCGAACGGGCTGATCGTCGGACCAGAGGGCTCGATCCTGATGGCTGACCACGGAAACCGCGTGATCGCCCGCGTCGACCTGGCCGACCGGAGCAAGACCCTGCTGGCCACGCGGCACGAGGGCGCCCGGTTCAACTCGCCCAATGATCTGGTCAAGGCGTCGGATGGGGCGATCTTCTTCACCGACCCGCCCTACGGCCTGAAGGACATGGATGAGTCGCCCCTGAAGGAGATGGCGCAGAACGGCGTCTATCGGCTGGATCCGAACGGCGACGTCACCCGGCTGGTGGACGACCTGACCTTTCCCAATGGCGTCGCCCTGTCGCCCGATCAGCGCACCCTCTATGTCGCCGTGTCCGATCCCGCACGGCCGGTGCTGATGGCCTATGATCTCGACGCCGAAGGCCGGGCTCGCAACGGAAGGGTCCTGAAGGACTTCTCCGCTGTGACCCGAGAAGCCATGCCGGGCCTGCCGGATGGGCTGGCGGTCGATGTCGAGGGGCATCTTTTCGCGACCGGGCCGGGCGGCGTCCATGTGCTCACGCCGGACGGCCGCGCCCTGGGCCGGATCGACACCGGCGGCGCGGCGGCCAACTGCGCCTTCGGCGAGGACGGCCGGACGCTGTTCATCACCGCCGGCGACCGGCTGCTGCGACTCAGGACCCTCACGCGGGGATAGGGTCAGGCGGCGGGAGCCAGGGCGCCTTCCAGGCTGATGGTGGCGTCAGCATTCTCGACGACGTTCAGGGTGGTCGCCTCGACCTTGCGATCGTGCAGGGCGGCGAGCCAGCCGAAGGCGGCGGTGGTGGAGACGTTGGTCAGGCTGAAGCCCAGACCGCCGTCCGCCGACATCCCCATGACTGGCGTCAGCCCCGTGACGCCGCCGACCTCGGCGACCACGGCCGAGACGTCGACGCCGGTTGTCCCGGCGCCGCCGGACAGGCGGCCGGTCGCTGTCCGCACCATGGCCAGATCGGCCTCCGCGACGGCGCGCGCTTCGGCGGCGTCGGCGCGCCAGGCCCAGGCCGGGCGCACGATCAGCAACCAGATCAGGACGGCGGCGATCGCCAGCCCCATCACCGCCAACATGCGCTGCTCGCGCAGGGTGCGGCCGTCCCACCAGGCGGCGGCTTGAGACATCAGGCCGTTCATGCGGCGCCTCCCACGATCACTTCGCTGACGACACGGCCGCCGTCCTCGACAGTCGAGGCGTCGGACAGGGAAAGGCCGGACACGGCCAGGGCGGTGCGGATGGTCTCCAGGTCCGAGAAGGCCGGATAGCTCAGCGTCGCGCGGACGCCCTGGCCGGGATCGGCGGTCAGACTGTCCAGCTCGGCGCCCTCGACCTGTTCCACGGCGGCGAACAGGGCGGCCGAGGCCGCGGCCAGACCGCCCGGCGGCGCGGCCACGGCCAGCAGCCGCCTCGCCTCCTCCACGGGATCGGCGGCCCGGGCCGCGTCCGGCAGCGCCTGCTGGATCAGGGCCAGCGTCTCGCGTTCGGCGCGGTCGGCGGCGACCTGATCGCGCGCGCCTGCGGCCAGGGTCAGGACAAGGGGCGAAACCACCAGGGCCGCCGCCAATCCGGCCGCCAGCCGCCAGCCGCCAGTCCGCCCTCCCTCGCGCTTGCGCTCCAGCCCGGAGAGAAGATCGACGGCCGGCCCTGCGGCGGCGGCGGCCAGCAACCGCTCCATCGTCTCGGCGTCGTCCATGCGGCGTAACGGACGCCCGTCGGCCACCACCTCAACCAGATCCGTCTGGACCGTGGCGGCGAAGGCCACGCCGCGCAGCCCCATGTCGGTCCCGAAGACAGAGGCGTTCAACGCGTCCCCCTCCGGCGGCGGCAGAACCAGGCAATCGGGCACGATGGCGGCGGGCGTCACGCCCAAGGCGCCGAGATAGTCGGTCCAGGCCTCCAGAAGTCCGGCGCTCACGGCCGCGACCACCCGCGGGGACGCCTCGGCGCCCCGGAGCATGGGGCCGACCGCCACCACGGTGCGGTCTGGATCGCCGGCGAGTTCCTCTTTCAACGCCCAGCGGGCCGCCGCCCGAACCTGGGCCGCGCCGCCGACGGGCAGATCCAGCCAGCGCACCAGGATATCGGCGCCCGGCGCAATCGCGACGGTGCGGACGTCCGGCGCGGAGACGATATCCTCGATCAGCAACGAACCGCGCTGAAGCACTCGTCCTGCGGCGTCGAAAGTCATGAAGGGCGCCGGCATCGAGGCCGCCGGCGGGATGATGACAATACGGGTCTGGCTCATTCTTCGGGGGTCCATCGGCGGATGACGGTGCGCACGCCGCCGTCCGGCGCGGCGTGGAGCAAGGCGGTGCGGACGGCATGGGCGCCGCCGTAGTCTATATCGACCCGAAGATCGAAATATCGCGTAAGCAAAGTGACTTGCGCGCGTGTCTCATCATCGGGCGTGAAAGCTTTAAGCGCCGGCTGGCCCCAGAAGGCGTCAATGCTGGTCCAGCCCGGAACCGGCCGCGCGGCGATCGCGGCCCGGGCCGTCTGCAAGCCGATCGCCCCGCCTGTCAGCATCACCAGCAGGGGCGCCTGGGCCGGGGTCAGGGTGTTGACGTTCAATGCGGATGTGGCGGTCGTGGGCAGGGCGCAGACATAGGGCCGGAGCCGGCGGTAGAGTTCCGCGTCGATATTGGCCGCCGCGCGCATCTCGCTGACATCCGCCAGGATGACGCCGCCGGTGCGATAGGGGATGGTCAGGCCGGCGTAGCGCGCGTCCTCGCCGCCATTGGGGCGGCTCTCGGCGTCTTCGTCCATCCAGTCGGTCAGGGCGGCGGCGGCGGCGGTCATGCGCGCCCGCGAAAGACCGACAGCCTCGCCGAGGGCGATGAACTGGGCCGCGCCCTCGGGGCGGGCGAACAGGTCTTCGCCCTGGCCATAAACCAGGGAATTCAGGTTGAAACAGGCTTGGCCGTCCGTGACGACGGCGCGGATGGAGCCCTCCTCCACCGGAAACTCCATCACCCGACCATTCCAGCGCGGCTCGAGCGGGGTGCGGGCGGGATCGACCTTCATCAGATCGGCGATCTGACGTCGGGCCAGACTCTCGGCCCCGGCGGCGTACCACTGGGCCTGGGCCTGGGTCTCGCCATTGGTCGTACGGCGGACCGAGAAGCGGACATCGTCCAGAATCGCGACCGCAACGACGGCCATCACCGCCACCAGCAGCAGGACGGTCAACAGGGCCATACCCTCGCGCGACGCCCGGCCCTTGCTCATGCGGAGGCGACCAGGAACAGTTGATCCAGGCGGCCGACGCCGTCCAGGGTCATGACGATGCGGACGGCGTCCGGCAGGGGCCTGTCGCTCGAGGCCGAGAAGGCCTGGGCCTCGGAGCCGTTCAGGATGAAGGTGACGGCGGCGTCCTTGACCCCGCGATAGAGCACCTGTGGCGGTCCGGCGCGAGCGCCGTCCAGATAGGGCGACACCCGTCGCTCCAGCCGATCCTCGACCACCCGGTATTCGACCCGCTGCAGCGACGGACGCGCCGCGCCGTCAGGGTTGGACCAGCCGTTGCGCACCAGGGTCAGGATCGGATCGCCCGGCGCCTCCTGCCCCATCAGGGCGCGCGGCAGGGGGCGGCCGGTTGGGGCGCGGGTGCGGCGGGGGGCGGCCTGGGCGAGGTCGGCCTTCAGCAGGGCCCGCATCCGTTGCAGGTCCCCGATCCGGTCCGTCTCGGCCCGGATAGCGAACCGTGTGTCGATCGTCTGGCTCAGCACCAGGGCGCCGGCCCCGGCCAAGAGGGCGAAAATGGCCAGGGACACCAGGACCTCGACCAGGGTGAAGCCCGCCCGGGCTCGGCTCCCCCGAATGCGCGGCGACGCCCTCATGCCCCGGCCGACCGGAACAGGACGCGGTCCGCCACCTGACCCTCGTCGGTGGAGACGCGAACATCGATCCGCCCCATGCCGGGGACGTCCGTCCCCGTGACGACGCGACGCCAGCGCCAGACGCGACCGGCCATCAGGGTCTCGCCCGACGTCTCGCCGACCGGCAAGCTCTGCGCGATCATCGCCTCGGCGGCGATGTTCTCGGCCACGATCCCGCCCAGGGTGCGGGCCTCGACGCGCACGGCCGAGCGGGTGCTCTCGCCCGACAGGTTCAGCAGGGCCATGGCCGCCAGGGCGAAGACCGCCAGAGCCACCAGCATTTCGATCAGGGTGAAGCCGGCCGCCCATCCACCCTTCGGGCAGGGCATGGCCGATGAAGGACGATCAATCATGGATCGCCACCTCCCCCGCGCCGTCGACCTCGACCGTGCGGGACTGGTTGTCGCGTGTCAGCCGCACCTGGACAGGGTCGGCCACGCCGGTGGGATCGAAGACGACGCGCACGGGCTCGCGCGGCGCGACGACGCCCTCGCTCCAGGTCCGGGCCACGAAGACGCCGTTCAGCGGCGTCCAGACGGCGCCGTCGAAACTGGAAAACCCATAGCCGGACGCGTCCACGTCCGCCGCCACCGACCGGTTGGTCAGGATCGCCTCTTCACGGGCGCGCGACAGCCGCGCGGCGAACTGTTCCGCCTCCAGCCCCACGGCCGGGCGGGGATCCGGCATGGACAGAACCACCGCCCCGGCAGCCAGTCCGATCACCGTGATTGTGACCATCAGCTCGACAAGGGTGAAGCCTGCTCTTGTTCTTGCGCCAAAGCGCGCCGCGCGGCGGCGCGCTGCTTGAGCGAGGCTAGCCCTGCCAGTTGCCGAGGTCCGCGTCATTGCCCTCGCCCCCTTCCTTGCCGTCCGCTCCCAGGGAGAAGACGTCGAACTGCTGACCGTGCGCGCTCTGGCGACGATAGCGGTAGGGGTTGCCCCACGGATCTTCCGGCAGGCGGCGCACATAGCCGCCCTCACGATAACGTTCCGGCTGGGCCAGGCCGGCGGGCGCGGACACCAGGGCCTGAAGCCCCTGCTGGTCTGTGGGGAAGTTCAGATTGTCGAGGCGATAGGTCTCGATCGCCTGTTCCAGAACCGAGATGTCCGCCTTGGCCTTGCCGACCATGGCCCGATCCTGGCTGGGCAGGACATTCAGCGCCACCACCGTCGCCAGCAGGCCGATAATGACGATGACCACCATCAGCTCGACCAGGGTGAAACCCTGGCGTTTGCATCGCTTGTTCTGATTTTCTGACGTCATGACTAAACTCTCCTCACCCCATGGCCAGGGTGTTGATCTGAAGTATGGGCAGCAGGATCGACAGGACGATCATCGCCACCACCCCGCCCATCACCACAATGATGGCCGGCTCCAGCAGGCTCAGCATCACGGCGGTGAAGGTCGAGAACTCGCGCTCGAGATAGTCGGCGGCGCGTTCCAGCATCGGCTCCAGCCGCCCGCTGCTCTCGCCCGAGGCGGTCATATAGACCAGCAATGTGGGAAAGACGTCGGCGCGGCGCATGGCGGCCGACAGCCCCCCGCCCTCGCGCACCGCCTCGGCCATGGATTCGGTGGCCCGGCGCAGCGCCATGTTGGACACGGTGCGAGCCGTGATGGTCAGGCCTTCCAGCACCGGCAGGCCGGCGGCGATCATCGTCGACAGGGTCCGCGCCATCTTGGCCCCATGCAGGTCGCGCGTCAGACGGCCGATGACCGGCAGCCGCAGCATTGCCTGGTCGATCCGCAGGCGGATTTCGGGCCGGCGCCGCGCGACTACTCCCGCGACGACCAGCCCGGCCAGCACAATCAGGAACAGCCACCCCCAGTTCCGCATCAGGTCCGACACCCCGATCACCAGCCGCGTCAGCAGCGGCAGAGTCTGGTTCATGCTCTCGAACTGATCAACCACCTTGGGCACGACGAAGGCCATCAGAATGGCGATCACGCCCAGGGCCACCACGGCCAGGACGCTGGGATAGACCACGGCCGTGATCACCTTGCCGCGCACCTGCTGGTCCCGCTCCAGCCCGTCAGCCAGGCGTTCCAGGATCGGCTGCAAGGCGCCCGACTGTTCCCCCGCCGAGACCATGGCCCGGTACAGCGGCGGAAAGGCCTGGCCCTGCAAGGCCATGGCGTCCGACAGGCGCCGCCCCTCCATGACCCCTGCATGCACGCCTTCCAGCACCCGCCGCACCACCGGCCGATCGGCCTGAAGCGCCAGGGTCCGTAGGGCCTCTTCGATCGGCGAGACCGAAATCAGCGTCGCCAGCTGGCGCGTCGTCAGGGCCAGGGTCTTGGCGTTCAGGCGGTCGCCCCGGCCGGCGCCGCTCGTCCGCTCGGCACGCGGCGCGTTTCGCGCCGGCGTCAGCTCCAGCGGCATCAGCCGGCGCTTCTTCAACCGCCCCCGCGCCGCCGTCTCGTCCGGCGCGGTGACGGCGCCCGAAACGGTGCGACCCGCCGCATCCACGGCCACATAGTCGAAGGCCGCCATCAGGCCGCCTCCGCCGGGTCCGTCGCGGTCTCCTGGCGGGCGACGCGCACCGCCTCCTCGACCGAAGTCACGCCGTCCAGCACCAGGGCGCGCGCGCGGTCGGTCAGGGTCCCGCCCCCGGCGAAGGCGGCGGCGACCACGGCGTCCTCGTCCGCCTCGGCCGCAATCAGACGCCGCACCCGGTCGTCGATCTTCAGCACCTCGTACAGGCCGACCCGGCCGACATAGCCGGTATTGCCGCAATGGGCGCAGCCGTGCGGACGCCAGACCTGCACCCCGGCCTTGGCGCCGACCAGCTTGGCCGTCTTCTTGTCGGCGATCTCGGGCGTGCGGCAATGGTCGCACAGGCGCCGCACCAGCCGCTGGGCCACGATCAGCCGCAGGGTCGAGGCCAGCAGGAAGGGCTCCACCCCCATGTCGCGCAGCCGCGTCACCGCCCCCGCCGCGTCGTTCGTGTGGACGGTGGACAGGACCAGGTGACCGGTCAGGGCGGCCTGAACCGCCACCCCCGCCGTCTCCACGTCGCGGATTTCACCGACCATGACTACGTCCGGGTCCTGGCGCAGGATGGCCCGCAGACCCGCCGCGAAGGTCATGCCGACCTTGGTGTTGACCTGGGTCTGGCCCACGCCGTCGATGGCGTATTCGACCGGGTCCTCGACCGTCAGAATATTGCGGGTCTGGTCGTTCAGCAGGGCCAGGCCGGCGTAAAGGCTGGTGGTCTTGCCCGATCCCGTCGGGCCGGTGACCAGGATGATGCCGTTCGGCTCGGCCAGGGCGGCGCGGAAGGCGGCCAGGGCGTCGGGCGCCATGCCCAGACGGTCCAGGGTCAGGCCCGCCTGATCCTTGTCCAGAATCCGCATCACCACCCGCTCGCCGCCGCGAGACGGCAGGGTCGAGACCCGCACGTCCAGCGTCTTGCCGCCCAGGGCCAGGGGGATGCGCCCGTCCTGCGGCACCCGCTTCTCGGCGATATCCAGCCGCGCCATCACCTTGATCCGCGACACCAGCAGCGGCGCGATGCGCGGGTTCAGGCTCAGGGCCTCGCGCAGCACCCCGTCGATCCGCATCCGAACCAGCAGCGCGCTCTCATAGGTCTCCAGGTGGATGTCGGACGCGCCGGTCCGCACCGCCTCGGCGATGATCCCGTTGATCAGCCGGATCACCGGCGCGTCGTCGGCCGTATCCAGCAGGTCGGCCGCCGCCGGGATATCGTCGATCAGACTATCCAGCCCGGCGGGCATGTCCAGATCCTCGCCGTCCGCCGCCCCCAGATGGTCGCCGGCATAGACTTCGGACAGCTGACGGTCGAAGGCCGCCTGGCTCAGGGTCTCGACCGCCAGGGGCCGGCCCAGCACCCGCCGCGCCTCGATCAGCCCTTTCGGGTCCGCCCCCTCGCGCAGCCCCACCCGCGCCACATCGCCGGCGTCCAGCAGCAGGACGCCGTGCCGTTTGGCGAATCCATAGGGGAGGCTGGGACTGACCAGGGTGATCATGAGATCAGTTCCCGGTCGGCGGCAGGGGCGCGGCCTCGACCGAGCCCACGGGCGCCGTCACGCCGGTCGGGGCGATCACCATCGGCTGGCCCGTCGCCGGGGCGGCCGGGGCCTGGGTGCGCATATAGTCCCGCACCAGGGCGTCGAGGCTGGGCTCGCGATCCGGCTGCACAGCCTGCTGCTGGTCGCGCATATAGCCCCAGCGGTCGGCGGCCAGGCCTTGAGCCTCCTCGCGCGTGCGGATGATGGTGGGCCGCAGGAAGACCATCAGATTGGTCCGCCCGCGCTGACGGCTGTTCGAGCGGAACAGGGCGCCGACGCCGGGCAGGTCGCCCAGGCCGGGAATCTTGTCCGTCTGGATGATGTCGTTCTGGTCCAGCAGGCCGCCGGCCACTGCGATGTCGCCGTCGTCGACCACCAGCGTCGTCTGCAGTTCGCGCTTGTCCAGCACGAGGTCGGTCGAACTGCTGCTCAGCCCGCCGTTGATGGCCGAGACCTCCTGGCGCAACGTCAGAGTGATGGAGCCGCCGGCGTTGATCTGGGGCTTGACCGTCAGCCGCACGCCGATGTCCTTGCGGTCGGTCGTGGTGAAGGGGTTGGAATTGCCGTCCAGCAGGGTCTGGCCCGTGGTGATCGGCACCTCCTGCCCGACCAGGAAGGTGGCCTCTTCGTTGTCCAGCGTCATGATCGACGGGGTCTGGAGCAGGTTGGAGCCCTTGTCGGTCTTGGCCGCATTGATGATGAAGCCGAACAGGCCGTCGCCGACCTCGAACCCGCCGCCGCCGACGAAACCGTTGGCGCCGACCAGACTGTTCAGGGCCAGGGTCTGCAACTGTTCGCGCAGCGGATCGTCCTCGTCCAACTGGCCCGCATAGGCGCCGCCGGCGATGTTCACCAGGGGCGTGGCGTTGTCGGTATAGTTGGTCATGCCGACGCCGTTCTCGCCGCCGTACAGCCACTGAACGCCCAGTTCGCGTACGGCGTTGTCGCTCAGCTCGACCACGATGGCCTCGATCAGCACCTGCTGGCGGCGCACGTCCAGCCGCCGGATCACGTCGGCCAGGGTCCTCTGCATATCGGCCGGACCGGCGATGACCAAGGCGTTGGCGCCGGGGAAGCGGGCGATGGTGGCGCGCTGTCCGGTGGCGGTCACGGTAGACGAGCCGATGGCGCCGCCGCCCGCATCCGCGCCGCCAAGGCTGGCGGCGGTGCGCGACAGGCCGCTGGACGCGCCGGTCGTCGACCCGGTCGGGGCTGTCCGCAGCCCCTGGCTCGTGCTGCTCGAGGCCGTGACTGGCTGGCCGACCACCTGTTGCAGCACCGGCAGCAACTGTTCGGCGTTGGCGTGTTCCAGGAAGACGACATTGACATCCTGGCTGGCGCGCGACCGGCCGTCCAGGTCGTGGATCAGGCCGCGCACCCGCGCCAGGGCCTGACCGTCGCCGCGCAGGACGATGGAGTTGGAGCTCTCGACCGCCGTGACGGTGACCATCCCCTGCCCGCCGCCGCCCGGCGCGGCCATGACCTGTTGCAGCACCCCGGCGATCTCGCGCGCCGAGGCATTCTCCAGCGCCACGACCTCATAGCTGGACCGGTCCACGTCGATCCGGCCGATCAGCGAGCGGATGCGGGCCAGATTGTCCGAAAAGTCGGCCACCACCACGCTGTTGGCGCCGGGGTTGGCCAGGACCTGGCCCTGGGCACCGACCAAGGGTCGGATGGTCTCGGCGGCAGACGCCGCATCGATGTTGCGTAGCTGGAAGACCTCGGTCGAGAACCGCTCGGCCCCGACGGTGGACGGCCCCTGAGCGGCGCCCTGGGCCGGGCTGATCCGATAGGCGCCCGACTGGGTCGGGGTGACCACCAGCCCATTGGCCCGCAGGGTCGACAGGAAGACCTCGAACAACTGGGCGCGGCCCAGCGGCCGGTCGCTGGTCACCGTCACCGTCCCCGTCACGGCCGGATCGACGATGAAGGTGCGGCCGGTGGTGCGGGCCACGTCCTGGATGAAGGCGCGGATGTCCGCCCCCTGGACGTTCAGGGTCTGGCGCGCCTCCTGCGCCATGACGGGCGCGGCGGCCAGGGGCGCCTGCAGGGCCAGGATGGCGGCGAGGGCGCCGACGGCGGAGCGCTTCAGGCGATGGCGCAGAGAGGCGGTCATGGACGCGTCCTTATGGTGGTGGTGCGCGTCTCGCCCGCGCGCTCATATTGGATTTCAGCGGACGGGGCGCTGGCCAGCTGGCCGCGCAGGGCGCCGATGGCCTGGGGGCTGTTCAGCGCCACGCCGTTGACGGACAGGATGACGTCGCCCGACTGAAGCCCCGCGCTGCGCAACTCGGACGCATTGCCGGCTGAAGACACGGTGAAGCCGTTGACGCCCAGCCCCTGGATGCGCGGCCGCAGCGACGCCTGGGCCATCAGCCTTTGAGGATCGACGACCGCGGCCTGACCAGACGCTGGCGCAGCGGCGGGCGGACCCAGGACCTGAGGCGTAGCGGGCGGCGGCGGCGGGGCGGCGGCTCCGGCCGGCGCCTCGGTGAACTCCAGACGGCTGATCGACTGGCCACGCGCCAGGGTCACGAAGTCCGGCCCGACGCTCTGCAACACCAGGCCGGGCTCGACCTCCTCGCCCACGCCGACCGACATCTGGCGTCCGTCGGCCAGGCCGATAATCGCAGAACCGCCGCCGACGCCGCCCGCGCGAACGCCGAACAGCCGCATCTGGCTGGCGTCCGCACCCGAGGCGCCAGCCAAGGCCCCCTGCCCGCCCGTGCGGAAGAAGGCGTCGAAGCGCGACAGGATGCTCAGATCGACGGCGGGGGGCGCGGTCTCAGCAGCAGCCACCGACGACTTCGGCGACGGAGCGGCGAACAGCCAGACCAGTCGCCCGCCCTGAACCAGTAAAAGCAGGACCAGAACGCCTTCGACGAAGCGACGCAGCGGCAGACGCCGCATACGGTCGGTCGCCGAGGAGACGTTAAAACTACGGAAAGCCGCGATCACGACGCCATGCCTGTTCCAGCCCCCACACGGCCATGGCGCGATCTAGACTAATCGTCCGTATGCGGGCCGCACCGAAGTGTGAAGACACAAAGAACATGTCGTGACAGTCACGATCTATACGGATCATTTTCAAACGAAAACGACCGGAAGGCCGAAGGCCTCCCGGTCGCAAACGCGTCGCCTTTTTCTGAAATCAGAAGCGGGCGGTCAGGCTGACCGAGGCGCTCTGACCCAGGTCGTAGTTGTTGACCCGGATCTTGTTGCCCAGCTCCTGGTATTCGTCGAACTCGGTGCCCAGCAGGTTCCGCAGTTCCAGGGCGAAGCCCATGTCGCGGGCCATGACGGTGAAGTCCTTGCGATAGACGAAGTCGAGGAAGACGCCCGGCTCCTGGATGAAGTCGGGCTCGCGGCTCACGCCGGTGCCGGCGCCGCGGGCGGTGATCCGGTCGCTGACATAGTTGACGATGATCGTCGCCTGCGAGCGGGCCGTATCGTCTTCCCAACCCAGTTGCAGGTTGGCGACATGGTCCGACTGGCCTTGCAGACGGCTGCCGTCCTGGATGAAGAAGGACGCCTGTTCCGGCGTACCCGCGCCACCCAGGGTCAGGACGGTGTCGCCGTCGCCGACCTTAACCTCGGAGTTCGAGTAGGTGTAGTTGGCCTGCACCAGCCAGCGCTTGTTGGCGATGAAGCTCATGCCCTGGTCGGGGAACTCGAAATACTTCTTCACCTCGACCTCGGCGCCCATGATGGTCGCCTTGGGCGCGTTCAGATACGACTGCTGGCGCTGGTTGCCCACATCGACGATGACGGATTCAACCGGCTTATCCATGTCCTTGTAGAAGACGCCGGCGGTGATGAACTGCTGGCGGGCGAAGTACCATTCGTACCGCGCATCCAGGTTCAGCAGTTCGGTGTCCACCAGATAGGGGTTGCCGATGAAGATGCGGTCGCTTTCCGGGTCCGTATAGGCCTGGGGCGCCAGTTCGCGGAACTGCGGACGACCGATGGTCTGCGACACGCCGAAGCGCAGTTGCTGATCCTCGGCGAAGTTCCACGTCGCCGTCAGCGAGGGCAGCCAATACTGTTCCTCGATCTCGGTCGCCTCGTAGGTGGAAGTTCCGCCGAACACGTCGCGCGGCGTAACGCTCTGCTGACCGTCCTCGAAGCGGACGCCGACCGTGGTGCGGACCAGCGGGATGATTTCCGCATCGACCATGGCGTAGGCGGCGTTGACCTGCAGCTCGGCGTCATAGGCGCTGGCGCCGTTGCTGCCGGCGATTTCACGCAGCTGCAGGGTGGTCGGATTGATGTTGTAGTCCGAGAACAGATAGTCGATGCGCGACATCCGTTGATCGTCGGTCAAGCCATTGACGGCTTCGAACTGCAGATCGTGACGGCTGGCTTCGCGGTTGTTGTCCAGCGTGGCGACGCCGGCGCTGATGATGGCTTCCCGCGCCGACGACAAGGGCAGAGTATAGGCCACGTCCACGCCGCCCGAGACGATGTCGTCGTCCAGTTCGCTGAACGAGATCAGATTGCCCTGGACGTTGTGGATATAGTCGCCGTCCGCATTCACGCCGTACTGGAAGCGCGACTCATAGGGCGCGTCCCGCGACGTCTTGGCGTAGGCCGCGCGCCAGTCGATCTCCAGGGAACCGTCCATGAACTGATGTTCGCCGGCCAGCTGGCTGCTCCACAGCTGGCGCACGAACCATTCGGTATAGTCGTTGCGGATCACGCTGCCGCCGGCGTCGAAGTCGGGGCCGGCGACCGAGCGGGCTTCCTTGGTCGTGTTGCGGACATAGAGGTTGGTCCACTTGACCTCGTGATCGGCGTTAGACAGCGACAGGCCGCCGAGGAAGTTCAGGCGGATGTCGTTCTGGTTCGAGTCCACGGCATAGGTCGAGACCGGCACCAGGACTTCGCCCTGGAACTGGCCCTCTTCCTGGACGCCGCTACGCGCGCGCCAGCTGTTGTCGTATCCAGCGACGGCGATCAGGCCCAAGGTGCCGAAACCCGTGTCCTGCGAGAAACCGCCAGCCAGTTCCACACCGCCGTCGATCGGCGTCTTTTCGCGTTGCAACAGGCGCAGCGGCGCGTTCACCAGCGACTGGCCCATGGTCTGGAGCTGGTCGGCGGTGAAGTTGGCGCTATTGATCTGCTTGCCCTGGTCGAAGGCGATGGCGATGGCGCCGGGCACTTCGCGGGTGTCGTCGTCAAAACCGGTGAAGTCGGTGCGCGACCCGTAATAGATCAGGTTTTCCTTGCCGGTCGATTCGGTATTGCCGCCCAGCGACAGCTTCATGTTGAAGAAGGGCTGGTTCGGCGCGTCGACGGTGTGCAGGTCGATGACGCCGCCGCCGAACTCGCCGGGGAAGTTGGGCGAATAGGTCTTCTGCACCGTCACGCCGTCCAGGATGCTGGAGGGGAACAGGTCCAGGGGCACAACCCGCTGCAGCGGCTCGGGGCTGGGCAGGGGCGAACCGTTCAGCAGGGCCGACGAGTAACGCTCGCCCAGGCCACGGACATAGATGAAGCGGCCTTCGACGATCGACAGGCCGGTGACGCGGGTCAGGGCTGCGGCGGCGTTGCTGTCGCCGGTGCGCTCCAGGTCTTCGGACGTCAGGAAGACCGCGACTTCGGAGCTCTCGCGGTTGGGTTCGGGAATATAGCGGCCCAGGACGACGATCTCGCCGACGTCGGCAGCCTGTTCCTCAACCTGTTCGGCCGGCGTCTGGGTCGTCGAGGAGGTGGGATTCGTCTGGGCGAACGCCAAGCCGGGCGCGATCAGCGCACTGGTGGCGAGAAGGACCCCGCTCAGGGTCAGAGTAAGTCTATTCATGGTCTGCGCCTTGAAGGGGTCAGGAAACGCGAAGAACCGGCGGCGACCTCAGGGTCGCCGCCGGCGCTGTCATCGTCAGCAGGTGGAGCCGGCGGTCAGGCCGCAGGTCCAACCCTGCCACCAGGTGTCCTGGGCGTTCCGCACGGCGCCGATGTAGGTCACGCTGTCGAAGAAGCCGTAAACCGTCTTCGGATCGACCGCCGGCACGGCGTTCTCGTTGGCGCCGTTGATGAAGGCCAGGTTCTGATTGGTGATCGTCGTGCCCGAGGCCGGAGCGGTCAGGGTCGAGGTTCCCGCCGCCGTGACATTGGTGTTGCGGGCGTTGGTGAACACCGCCGTCGAGCGGGCGACGTTGGCCGGACGATACGAGACCGAGCAGGACATGAAGATCGAACGCAGCGACGGCGTAGAGCCGCCGTCGAAGCTCGTCTGGGTGTCGACGTCGGCGATGTCGAAGCAGCCGGCGACCGAGCCCGTCGTCGAGGTGGCGACGATGTTGATCAGGTTCGGGTTGGTGCCGGTGTCGAAGTGCATAACCGTGTGAGCGTCAGTCGGAGCGTTACGCCCGACCAGGGTCCAGTTGGCGATCTTCGGCTGCGACAGATAACGCGAGGCGTAGGCAGTCGAGGTCGGGGCGGACGAGAATTCGAAGCCGGCCGAGCGGCTGGTCGAGTTCGGGGCACGCTGGGTCACGATGCCGAACTGGGCGCCGCCGCGCCAGCCGGTGTCGGTGTCCAGACCATCGTCGTCGGCGCCGTTGATGACGATATGCTTCAGGTTGGCGTTGCCGCCGAAGATCTCGATGCCGTCGTCCGAGCTGTTGTACGACTGGATGTATTCCAGGGTCGTGCCCGAGCCGACGCCGGCCAGGGTCAGGGCCTGAAGCTCGTTGCCGGTGGCGATTTCAAAGCCCGAATACTTGATCTGGACATAGCGCAGACGACCAGAGTTGTCGGCCGCCGTATTGCCGCCGTAGAAGGCGTTGGTGCCCTCGACTTGGCCGGTGCAGGTGACCGGCGCAGTCAGCTGGCAGTTGGCTTGCGGCGCGCGGCCGGCGAGGACGATGCCGCCCCACTGGCCCTGCGAGGTCGCGGTGGCCGTGCCCTCGATGTCCTGGCGGCTGGTGAAGATGATCGGGTTGGTCGACGTGCCTTCAGCGAAGATCTGCGAGCCGCGGTTGACCAGCAGATAGTCGCCGCCGCTCGAAGCGAAAATCTTCACGCCCGGTTCAATCGTAAGGATGCCCTGCGTGCCCGTGGTCGACGCCGGGTCGATGCCGCGGTCGGTGCCGACTTCGGTGCGGCCGCTGATGGCGTAGATGGTGCCGGCGCGAACGGCCAGGGTCAGGTTGCCCAGCACCTGTTGCGGCAGCTGGCAGACGCGCAAAGTGTTGTTGGCGATGGTGCCGATGTTCGACAGGCCCGTCGGGCAATCGGCGGCGGGGGTGCCCGGCGTGGGCGTGGTCGGGGTGGTCGGCGTGCCGCCGCCGCCATTGCCGAAATCGCCCTCGCCGGGAGAGGCCACCTCGGCCGAGCCGCACGCGGCGAGCGCGAGGGCGCTGGCCGCCGTCACGAGAAGGGTCTTGAGCTGAAGGCCGGTCATCGTCAGTCCACCGTGTCTGGTCAAAGAGCTATGACAGGGGACGGTCGAGCTCATGCCCGGCCGCGATGACGTGTTCGTCCCTCCTGCCCAACTTCAGTCATAGTCAGGCCATGTGACGGCGCATGCGCCCTAAGATGAAGGTTAAGCGGAGGTTTTACGGACAATTCGCATCTTTTTTGCAATATTTCCTCCGCCTCCAAACCAGTTTCGCAACCTCGCCTAATAGACGCCCTCTCGCCTCAAGACAGCTGGGACTGTGCGGATCAGAAGCGCCACATAGGTTCTTACCGTCAGATTGCGGACCAGCCACACATCCATCGCGACACGACGTGGATAGGACACGTCATTGCGCCCCGACACCTGCCACAGCCCCGTCAGACCGGGCCGCACGGCGCAGTAGGCCGCGAAGCGCCGCCCATACAGGGCTGCCTCGTCCGGCACGATAGGCCGCGGCCCGACCAAGGACATTTCCCCAACCAGCACATTGACCAACTGTGGCAGTTCATCGAGGCTCGACAGGCGCAGGAACCGACCCAGCGGCGTCACGCGCGGGTCCCGTCGCAGCTTGCTGCGCTGCGCCCATTCTCCATCCGCCGACTGAGGCAGGCGCGCCTCGGCGTCCGTCGTCATGGAGCGAAACGTCAGACAGGCGAACGGCCGCCCGTCCCGGCCGATCCTCTGTTGCCGGAACAGGGCCGGTCCGCCGTCTTGCGCCCGCAACGCCAAGGCGATCAGCAGCAAGGTCGGCAGAAAGAACAGCAGACACGCCAGGGCGGCCAGCACGTCCAGCAGACGGATCACGGCCCGGCTTGCGCGATCGGAACGTCCCGAAACCGGTCCGTCCGCATCCATGCTGCGCAGCGCGGCCTCAACGGTCGTCATGTCCGCCCTCCCCCCAGCGCGGGGAATATCCCTTATGGTTGCACAATTGGCAATCCCAGGACGATAACCGGACATCGCGGCACGGATCATCAGCCTGTTGACGCCGCAGCACAACCTATCATAGGTTGCATTGTGCCTCTGGAAGATCGTAAATTCCCCCGCCGCCCGCCACTCCGGCTCGTCGAGCCCCCACCGGCGGAGCCCCGCTGGTCGGGTCGTCGCTCGGTCGTCGTCATGATCGGGCTGGGCGCCCTGATGTGGGTCCTGGTCGCGACTGGGGGATGGCTGCTGGCCCGCGCCCTCGCCTGACCTGGCCTGATCAGTCTCCGTTCCACCAGCCCAGGCTGAACGGAACCCGCTGTCCCTTCACCGTCACAGCGCCGGCGATCACCGGCGAGCCGTCGCCCAGGTTGCGGCGCGCCGTGGCCAGGGCGCCCGGATCGATCCGGGCGTCCAGCGTGGCCTCCGCCCCGTCGGGCGACACCCCCACCAGATGCAGGCTCTCGTCCGTCAGATCATAGACGCGCGGCGCGAACGTCACAGCGCCGTCGGGCCCGGACAGGGTCAGGATCAACGGCGACGCCTGGCGCCGTCCGCCCTCCCAGGCCTCTAAGGCCGAGGCCTGACCGATGAACAGGCTCTCGACCCGCCAGGCCTGCGTCGTCTCGGCCACGGGCCGATAGTCGCCGGAGATGTCCCCCTCCAGCCGATGGCGGAAATCGGCCTCACGCTTGGGCGCTGAAGCCGGCGCCTCCGGCCGCGCCTCACGCCGCTCGCAGCCGGCCAGGACCGCCATGCCGAACAGCATAGGGCCGATCAGGGCAGGAACGAGAAGACGCCGCATCATCGATCCAACGACCGGTCCAGGGCGCGGAAGCCGGCGATGGCCAGTTCCGTCGCCGAGGTGAAGACCTCCGGCTTGATCCGCTCGAAGTCGTCGGTCGGGCGGTGATAATCCGGGTGATAGTCCACGCCCATATAGAGGAAGGGCACCCCCTTGTCGTGGAAGGCGCCGTGGTCCGACGCCGAGACCCAGTTGTTCTCCCCCTCGTCCTGCGGCGTATCCTTGCCGAAGGCGAAGCTGACCGGACCGACCGCCGCCAGCGGCTCCAGAATCGGGCGCAGGTTCGGGTGTTGGTACGTTCCCGTGACCCACAGATGACCGTCGGTCTCGGCCCGCGCAGTCATGTCGAAGTTCAGATTCAGGGCGATGGACGACAGGGGCACGGGCGGCGCCTTGACGAACTCGCGCGCGCCCAGCAGCCCCCGCTCTTCCGCATCGAACGCGACCAGCAGCACGCTATGCTCCGGCGCCTGGGCCTTCAGCCGCTTGGTCAGCTCCAGCATCGTGGCCACACCTGAGGCGTTGTCGTCGGCCCCATTGTAAATCTGCCCGCCATAGGTCCCGACGTGATCATAGTGGGCGCTGACCACGATGTAGCGGTCGCCGACACGGGTTCCGGGGATCAGGCCCAGCACATTGGCCCCACGATAGGTGACCGGGCCCTGCGGCGAAGGCCCCGTCCCCTCGAACGGCTGCAACCGTCCGAACGGCGCCGGCGCGACGCCCAGCGCCTCGAGCCGCGCGACGACATAGGCCCGCGCCCGCTCCCCGCCCGGCGTTCCGGTTCCCCGCCCCTCCATGTCGTCCGCCGACAGGATCCGCACATCGTCCAGCAGTTGGTCGTATTCGGCGGCGGGCACAGACACAGGCGCGGGCGGCGGGGGGCTGATCGGCTCGACGCATCCGGTCAGGGCCAGGGCGGCGCATCCGCCGAGCAGAAGGGATCGGACGGCGGCAGGCGGCATGGACGACTCCGTAGACAATGATTCAGCCTAGCGTGCGGATCGTCCGGCGTCAGCCCGTGGTAATGAGACCACGACATGTCCAGCGCGATTCCCCCCTTCCCGCCCGTCGAAGACCTGACCGCCGAAACTGCGGCCGAGGAACTGGCCTGGCTGGCCGCCGAAATGGCCCGCCACGACGCCCTCTATAATGAGGCGACGCCCGAGATTTCCGACGCGGACTACGACGCCCTGCGCGCCCGGAACCTGGAGATCGAGGCCGCCTTCCCCGACCTGGTCCGCCCCGACTCCCCATCCAACAAGGTCGGCGCCGCCGCCTCCAGCCAGTTCGCCGAGGTGCGCCACGGCGTGCCCATGCTGTCCCTGGACAACGCCTTCGACGAGGGCGAGGTGCGCGACTTCGTCGCCCGCATCGCCCGTTTTCTGAAACTGCCCGCCGACGAGCCCATCGCCTTCGTCGCCGAGCCCAAGATCGACGGCCTGTCGGCCAACCTCCTCTATGTGGACGGCAAGCTGACCATCGGTGCCACGCGCGGCGACGGTCGTGCGGGCGAGGACGTCACCGCCAATCTGAACACCATCGCCGATGTGAAACAGACCCTGGCCGGCGACGACTGGCCCGACCGGATCGAGATCCGGGGCGAGGTCTACGCCCCCAACGACGCCTTCGCCGCCTTCAACGCCGCCGCGGAAGCCGAGGGCCGCCGCACCTACGCCAATCCCCGCAATTTCGCCGCCGGCTCCCTGCGCCAGAAGGACGCCCGGATCACGGGCAAACGCCCGTTGAACTTCTTCGCCTACGCCTGGGGCGAACATTCCAGCGACTTCGCCGAGACCCAGTGGGAGGCCCTGCAGAAGCTCAAGGCCTGGGGCTTCCCCGTCAACGCCCGTTCGCGCCGGGTCGAGGGCGCCGAGGGCCTGATCGAAGTCTATCGCGAGTTGGAACGCGACCGTGCGACCCTGGGCTATGACATCGACGGCGTGGTCTACAAGGTCGACCGCATCGACTGGCAGCGCCGCCTGGGCTTCGTGGCCCGTAGCCCCCGCTGGGCCATCGCCCACAAATTCCCCGCCCAACAGGCGACCACGGTGCTGGAAGGCATCGACATCCAGGTCGGCCGCACCGGCTCCCTGACCCCCGTCGCCCGTCTCCACCCCGTCACCGTCGGCGGCGTCGTGGTCCGCAACGCCACCCTGCATAATGAAGACGAGATCGAACGTCTGGACGTCCGCATCGGCGACACGGTGCGCCTGCAACGCGCCGGCGACGTCATCCCCCAGATCCTGGGCGTCGTCCCCGAGTTACGTCCCACCGACGCCGTGCCCTATGTCTTCCCCGACAAATGCCCGGTCTGCGGTTCGGAGGCGGTGCGCGAGGGCGACGAGGTCAAGCGCCGCTGCACCGGCGGCCTGATCTGCGACGCCCAGATCGTCGAACGGCTCAAACATTTCGTCGGCCGCCGCGCCTTCGACATCGAGGGCCTGGGCGAGAAACAGCTGGTCGCCTTCAACGCGCGCGGCTGGATCAAGGAGCCGGCCGACATCTTCCGCCTGGCGCGCGACGAGGCGCGGCTGAAGGAACTGGAACGCGAAGACGGCTATGGCGAGACCAGCATCCGCAACCTGGTCGCCGGCATCGACGCCCGCCGCGTCATCTCGCTGGATCGGTTCCTGTTCGGCCTGGGCATACGCGACATCGGCGAACAGACCTCCATCGTCCTGGCCCGCGCCTTCGAGAGTTGGCCCGCGCTGAAGGCCGCCTGCCTCCAGGCCGCTTCCGGCGTGCCTTCCGACGCCTGGACCGCCCTGGCCGCCTCCCACGCCATATCGCCCCGCGTCCTGACCCTGATGGCCGAGGCGACGCCGCCCGCCGCCGATCCATGGCCCGAGGCGACCATGGACATGAAGATCAGCCAGGCCTTCCCCGGCATGGCCGCCCCGGCCCGGCGTTCGCTGGCGACTATGGTTCAGGACTGGTCCGGCCTGGTCGAACTGGCCCGGGTGGCGCGCGAGGAAGGCCCGTCCGAAATCCTGAACCAGATCGCCGGCGTCACCGGCGTCGGCCCCGTCGCCGCCTTGGCCCTGGCCCACTTCTTCCACGAGCCGCACAATCTTCAGGTCGTCGCCGCGCTGGAGGCCGAACTGACCGAAATCCTCGACGCCGAACGCCCCAAGTCCGACACCCCGGTCGCGGGCAAGACCGTGGTCTTCACCGGCGCCCTGGAACGCTTCACCCGCGACGAAGCCAAGGCCCGCGCCGAAAGCCTGGGCGCCAAGGTCTCGGGCTCCGTCTCCAAAAAGACCGACTACCTCGTCGCCGGCCCCGGTGCCGGCTCGAAGCTGAAGGACGCCGAAAAACACGGGGTTCAGGTGCTGACCGAGGACGAGTGGCTGGCGCTGATCGGGGGATAGGCGTCAGGGGATCGGGAAGCCCCAGGTCCGAGGGTCGAACGGATCATCTCCCGGCGCCCAGTCATCAAGGGAAGTGGGACCTGCCGTTATTAAGACGGCGCGTAATTCCCCCGCGAGCCGCCCCCGGGTGATGTTTTCCTCGATCAACAGCATTCCATCGGCGGTCACGAATTGCGCCTGGCCAATGTCCTGCACGCGGGGCATGCCGTCGATCCAGTGGCACGCCCGACCGAGAACGATTTCCGGCGTTCGTTCGATCCTTGGCTTCTCAGTCGGTGCTGAAGCCGTATTGTGGCTGGCCCACATCCTCGTGTGCGTCGCCTGCCCGTCCCATTGCGCTGACCAGACGACGCTTCGATCTGAATTTTCTAAAGTTCTGCGGCGCTCGCCGTTGGAGATCTCCTCGACAAATCTCCAGTCGCCGCGACTTACGATAGTGCGACGGATTGGACCGATGACAAATGATCGCCCCTCCATAACGACACGATAGTCGCTCGGCTCAGGCAGGATCACGGCGTCACCCACCCGTGTAGGCGCTCGGGCGGCGCACCCTGCCAACCCCAATGCGACCAGAATAAAACCGTAGAGCACCCTCTTCATATTGCCAGAATAGCGCGTCTGGATTGCGCAATGCTTACGCCGTCCGCGAGCAAGTCAACTCAACCGACCCAGATCCTGACCGAAGACGAGTGGCTGGCCCTGATCGGCTATCCGCGCAGCGTCGCCAGGGCGGCGGGATAGCGGCGTGACAGGGGCGCATTGACCGCCCCCAGTTCCACGGTCCAGTCGCCAGAGCGGTCGGGTTGCAGGCCGGTGACGCGCTCTGCATTGACCAGCCACGAGCGATGGACCCGCACGAAGCCGAACCGCGACAGTTCGGCCTCCACCGCCGCCAGGGTCGCGCGCATCAGCGGACGCCGCCCGTCTGCCAGCAGGAACTCGACATAGTTCCCGGCCGAACTGACCGCCAGGATATCGGCCAGGGGCGCGCGGATGATGCGGGCCCCGTCACGAATGTCGAAACTGACCGGCCGCACCGGTTCATCGCGCCGCCGCCGCAGATAGGCGGTCAGCAGGAAGCCTCCGACCAGCAGGACATAGGTCACCAGGTCCTTGCGCAGCTCATAGCCGAACCGGTCGCCGAACTGATAGAGGCTCGCCCCCATGACAAAATAGCCGAGCTTCCTCAGCGCCACAAAACCGCTGACGTGCAGGGCCGAAAAGGTCATAAGCGCCGCCAGATGAATCCCGGCGCACCGCGCCTTGGGCCGCCATCCCTCGCCCGCCGCCTCGTCCGGCGGCGCCAGACTGGCGGCCAGCCAGGGGATCCAGATCACCGCCATCAGGGTGAGGGTGCTCGACACTTCCCAGACCATGGGCTTCCAGGCGGCTACATCCGGATTGTCCGCCTGAGCGGTCAGGATGTTGACCGGCGTGTTTATCAGCGAAAAGGCCAGGACCGCCAGGGCGCACCGCCACAGGTCGCGACCGTTCAGGCGTCGCGCCATAGCCGCCCATCCACTCGTCACGACACGCGCGCCGTTCGTCCCAGCGACCCCGGCGCCGTCCCCGCCAGGCGCCCGCACGGCCCCAGACGATTGCTGAACCGCCCGTCGGTCCGCGAGGACGGGGCCTGCATCATTCGCCATGGAGTTCTCGCATGTCTGTTACGCCCCCGCTCGTGTCGCCGTCCGCGACGACGGGCCGACGATACGATCTGGACTGGATTCGCGTCGGCGCCTTCATGCTGCTGATCCTCTATCACGTCGGCATGTTCTACGTGCCTTGGGACTACCATGTGAACAGCCCACGTCCGGTCGAGGCGCTTGAGCCGATCATGCTGCTGACGAACCCCTGGCGGCTGACCCTGCTGTTCCTGGTTTCGGGCTGTGCGACCCGGTTTCTGGCGGACGGGTTCGCCGCGCGCGGGCAAAGCGGATGGGCGCTGGCCGGATCGCGCATCCTGCGCCTCTTGCCGCCGCTGCTGTTCGGCATGTTCGTCATTGTGCCGCCCCAGAGCTATTACGAAATCCTCGAAGCGGCCAAGGGCTTGGGCATAGCCGACCCCGCGCATGGACCGGTGCTCAAGGACTTCTGGGTGCGGTACGTCACCTCGACCGGCCACTGGTGCGACGCCGACGGTTGCCTGACCACGCCGACGTGGAACCACCTGTGGTTCATCGCCTATCTGCTGCCCTACAGCCTGCTGCTGGCGGCGATGATCGCCTTTCCGGCCGCCCGGCGCGCGCTTCAGGCGGCGGGGGATCGAGCATTTCGGGGATGGGGGCTGGTGGTCTGGCCGGTGCTGTATCTGATCCTGATCCGCTGGTTCCTGGCGCCCCGGTTCGAGATCACCCATGCCCTGACCGACGACTGGTACAACCACGCCCTCAGCTTCGGCGCCTTCCTGTTCGGCTATCTGATCGCCCGATCGGAAGAGGCGCGTCAGACCCTGATGCGGCTGCGCTGGCCGGCCCTGATCATCGCCCTGTGCAGCTGGGCGGCCTGGGCGACCTATGCCTGGGTCTATCGCGGCGACGTCAATCCGTCCGAGCCGCTCAGGCAGGCGATGCGGATCGTCTATGCGCTGGATCAGGCCAGCTTCATCGCCGCCATCCTGGGCTTCGGCGCACGATGGTTGAACCGGGACGCTCCGGCCCTGCGCTATCTCTCGGTAGGCGTCTTCCCCTTCTATATCGTCCACCAGACCGTGACGGTTGTGGCGGCCTATAATCTGGCCACGCTCCACCTGCCGTTGGGCGTGGAGGCCGGCCTGCTAATCCTGATCACCGCCCTGGGCTGTCTCTTCGCCTACGAGATCGCGCGCCGGATCGGATGGATGGGCCTGTTGTTGGGGGTGAAGCCGCAGAAGGAAGGGTGAACCGTGCGGTCGCCCGCCTGATGCGAGGGCTGGGACCGCCCAGCCCTCTCAACTTCAAGCAAAGATCTTCGTCAGATGCATTTTCAAATCGTCATGACGATCCGGCCCTCGATCTGGCCGTCGCGCATCCGCTGGAAGATGCTGTTGATGTTCTCCAGCGGTTCAACCGAGACCGTGGCCTTGACCTTCTCGTCGGCGGCGAACTGAAGCGCCTCCTGCAGGTCCAGACGGGTGCCGACGATGGAGCCGCGCACCGTGGTCCCGTTCAGCACCATGTCGAAGATTGACAGGGGGAAGTCGCCGGGCGGCAGGCCGTTCAGGGCCACGGTCGCGCCCCGCGCCGTCATATTGACCGCCTGTTCGAAGGCCTTGGGCGAGACGGCCGTTACCAGCACGCCCTGGGCGCCGCCGTCGGTCTGGGCCTTGATGTCGGCGGCGGGGTCGTTGGACGTCTTGGCATTGACCGTCACGGTCGCGCCCAGCCGTCGCGCCAGATCCAGCTTAGCGTCGTCCACGTCCACGGCGGCGACGTTCAGCCCCATGGCCTTGGCGTACTGGACCGCCACATGGCCCAGGCCGCCGATGCCTGAGATCACCACCCAGTCGCCCGGCTTGGTGTCGGTCATCTTCAGCCCCTTGTAGACCGTGACCCCGGCGCACAGGATCGGGGCGATGTCGGTGAAGCTGACATTGGCCGGCAGATGGCCGACGTAGTTGGGGTCGGCAATGGCGTATTCCGCGAAGCCGCCGTTGACCGAGTAGCCGGTGTTCTGCTGGTCGTGACACAGGGTCTCCCAGCCGCCCAGGCAGTGTTTGCAGTGACCGCAGGCCGAGTACAGCCACGGCACCCCGACCCGGTCGCCCTCCTTGACCAGGGTGACCCCCGCCCCCACCGCCGAGACATAACCGACGCCCTCGTGGCCCGGAATGAAGGGCGGGTTCGGCTTGACCGGCCAGTCGCCCTCGGCCGCGTGCAGATCGGTGTGGCAGACGCCCGAGGCCTCGATCTTGACTTGGACCTGGCCCGGCCCCGGTTCGGGGATGGCGACCTCTTCGATGGTCAGCGGCTGACCAAACGCGCGCACGACAGCGGCCTTCATGGTTCTGGGCATGGAACATCCTCGTCGATTTTGGGGGAACGGGCGGACCGGAAGCAGGACACCGGCCCGCCCGCCTGGGAGTGCGCTCTCCGGACTGACGGATCAGAGAGCCGTTACAGGATGGCCGATATTGGACCGGCCATCCTTGATACAGATCAGAAGAAGCCCAGTTTGTCGGGGCTGTAGCTGACCAGCAGGTTCTTGGTCTGCTGATAATGGTCCAGCATCATCCGGTGGTTCTCCCGCCCGATACCCGACTTCTTGTACCCGCCGAAGGCCGCATGCGCCGGGTACTGATGATAGCAGTTGGTCCAGACGCGGCCCGCCTGGATGGTCCGACCCGCCCGATAGGCGGTGTTCATGTCACGCGACCAAACCCCGGCGCCCAGGCCGTATTCGGTGTCATTGGCGATCTCCATGGCCTCTTCGAAGGTCTTGAAGGTGGTCACGGCCAGGACGGGACCGAAGATCTCCTCCTGGAAGATCCGCATGTCGTTGGTGCCCTTGAACACGGTCGGCTTGACGTAATAGCCGCCCGACAGGTCGTCCGGCAGCAGCGACTGCTCGCCGCCCGTCAGCACCTCAGCCCCCTCGTCCTTGCCGATCTGCAGATAGCTCAGGATCTTCTTCAACTGCGGTTCCGAAGCCTGGGCGCCGACCATGGTGGCCGGGTCCAGCGGATCGCCTTGGACGATGGCCTCTACCCGGGCGATGGCCTTGGCGATGAAGGCCTCATAGATGTCTTCGTGGATCAGGGCCCGGCTGGGGCAGGTGCAGACCTCGCCCTGGTTCAGGGCGAACATCGCAAACCCTTCCAGCGCCTTGTCCAGGAAGGCGTCGTCGGCGTCCATCACGTCCTTGAAGAAGATGTTCGGCGACTTGCCGCCCAGCTCCAGCGTCACAGGAATGATGTTCCGGGTCGCATACTCCATGATCTTCTGGCCCACAGCGGTCGAGCCCGTGAAGGCGATCTTGGCGATCCGGGGATTGGTGGCCAGTGGCTCGCCCACCTCGGCGCCCGTGCCCGACACGATGTTCAGCACGCCTGCGGGCAGCAGGTCCTGGATCAGTTCGATCAGCAGCAGAATCGACGCCGGCGTCTGTTCCGCCGGCTTCATGACGATACAGTTGCCCGCCGCCAGGGCCGGCGCGATCTTCCATGCCGCCATCAGGATGGGGAAGTTCCACGGGATGATCTGGCCGACGACACCCAGCGGCTCATGGAAATGATAGGCGACCGTGTCGTGGTCCAGCTCCGAAATCCCGCCTTCCTGGGCGCGGATACAGCCGGCGAAGTAGCGGAAATGGTCGATGGCCAGGGGGATGTCGGCGGCCAGGGTCTCGCGCACCGGCTTGCCGTTGTCCCAGGTCTCGGCCTCGGCGACGGCCTGGAGATTGGCTTCGATCCGATCGGCGATCTTGTTCAGGATGACGGCGCGCTGGGCCACGCTGGTCTTGCCCCAGGCGTCCTTGGCGGCGTGAGCGGCGTCCAGCGCCAGTTCGACGTCGGCCGCGTCCGAGCGTGCGACCTCGCACAGGACGCGGCCGTTCACCGGGGAGGTGTTCTCGAAATAACGGCCGTTGACCGGCGGGACCCACTGGCCGCCGATGTAGTTGTCATAGCGCGCCTTGAACTTGGGGGTCACGGCGCGCGCAAATTCGGGTTTGGTCATAAACACTCCTGGCTTTCCCTCGGGCGTCGCTTTTCGACGTCGTTGGGACCAGAAGTTCGGCTCGACCCAGCCGATCCGCCAGACAGGCTGTTCATGGTGCGACGCAAACCTGTCGCACACTTGCGACAGTTGGCTCAATGAGGTTCGCGTGAAAGGCCCAATCGGTGCAGCTTGCGGTGCAGGGTCGCACGACTGACCCCCAGGGCTCGCGCGGCTGCCGAGACATTGCCTCCGCTGCGCGCCAGGGCGCGACGCACCGCCCCGCGCTCGGCCTCCAGCAGTTCCGTCTCGACACAGCCCGCCCCCAGCACCTCGGACGCCGCCAGTTGAGCCGCAATCCGCTCGTCGGTGATGGACAGGGCCAGGCGGGCCGCACGGGTGGCGCCGATCACCAGATCGTCCCGGTCGACCGCCAGCAGGGCCGCCGTATTGCGTTCGACCGTCTCCCCGGCCAAGACGATCCGCGCCTGGGAAAAGGCCTGACGAAAGGTTTGGGCCTCAATGGCCCGTGCCGCGTCCGCCACGGCCGCCGCGATCAGCCCCAGCATTCCCTCTGTCGCATCGGCCCGGCAGGATGAGACATCCAGCAGACCGGCCAGCCGCCCCAGATGATCATGGATCGGATGGCTGGTACAGCTCAGGGCCGTGTTGCGCGTGTGAAAATGCTGGTCCCGATGGATGGTCAGGGGCCGGTGTTCCGCCAGGGCCGTGCCGATGCCGTTGGTGCCCTCGACCGCCTCGGACCATATGGCGCCGGGCCACAGCCCCCAGCGGCGAAAGATCTCGTCATCCACAGCCGCGCCACGACGCTCCACCGGCACCCCGTCGGCATTGGTCAGCAGAATGCAGCAGCCGGTGTCGCCGACGGCCAGGAACAGCCGATCCAGCACCCCTTGCGCCGCTCGCGTCATCGGCTCCATCGCCTGGCGCGCCTCGTGCAGTTGCGCCTCCGTAAGGGTTTGCGGACGGCCGACGTCCTCGGGATCCAGGCCATACAGCGACATGGACCGACGCCAGGAGGCGGCCAGGGCCGACCGCGCCGCCTCGGCGCTGTTGCCGAGCGCCTGTTTGATCAGGCTTTTGTGATGGTTTCCTGGTCGGTCGCCCATGGTGTCTCCCAAGGCTTGTTTCGCCGGATCAGACGCTTGCCGCACGGCAAGGTCAAGGCGACCCGCCTGAACCCTGCGAAACCTTCCCTAAGGTCCGGTTTTCATTGCGATAAGGTGATCGGTTCAGCCTTGTTTTGAACCGAAACCCGGATCACCCTGCTTCTCAACGGGTCGCTGTACCGACCCGAGCAAAGGAAACGACCATGAAGACCAAGATGATGCTGGCCGCCGCTGCCCTGGCGACCGCCCTCGCCTCTCCCGCCCTGGCAGCCGATCCGACCGGCCTGTGGCAGACCCCAACCAACGGCGGCCAGGTGCGGATCGCCCGCTGCGGTCAGGCGCTTTGCGGGACCCTGGTGAATTCGGACCATATCCGAACCGACCCCAACGCTCGTGACGAGCATAATCGCGACGCCGCCCAGCGGAACCGGACCCTACGCAACCTGCCCATGCTGACCGGCTTCACCGGCGGTCCAACCGAATGGCGCGACGGCTCGGTCTACAATCCGGCCGACGGCCGCACTTATCGCGGCACGATCACCATGACCAACGACAACAGCCTGCGTCTCCGCGGCTGCGTCGTCGCTCCCCTTTGCAAGACCCAGACCTGGACCCGCATTCAATAGTGGATTTCGAATAGAGGAAGAGGCCCGGTCGGACGATCCGACCGGGCCTCTTCATGTCCACGCTCTAGCGGTTCATACTTTAGCGATTGAGGGCGGCGCGCGCCGCCTCGGCATAGCGATGACCGGCGGCGGAGCCCTTGGGAAACACCCCTTCGATCCGCCCCAGGTCCTCCGGCGTCAGGATGATGTCGGCGGCCGCGGCATTCTGTTCCAGGGTCGGAATACGACGGGTGCCGGGGATAGGGACCAGATCCCCGCCCTGATGCAGCACCCAGGCCAGGGCCAATTGCGCGGCGGTGACGCCCTTGTCGGCGGCGATGGCCTTGATCGCCTCGACCAGATCCAGATTTTTCTGGAAATTCTCGCCCATGAAGCGGGGATTGCTGCGGCGGAAGTCGTCGGCCGCCAGATCGTCGATCGAGGTGATCTCCCCCGACAGGAAGCCTCGGCCCAGCGGGCTGTAGGGCACAAACCCGATGCCCAGTTCGCGCACGACCGAGAACAGCTCGTCCTCGGGCTCGCGGCTCCAGAGTGAATATTCGGTTTGAAGCGCCGTGATCGGGTGGGTCGCATGGGCCTTGCGCAGCGTCTCGGGCGCGGCTTCCGACAGGCCCAGGAAGCGGACCTTCCCCGCCGTGACCAGCTCGGCCATCGCGCCGACCGTCTCCTCGATCGGCGTGTCGGGATCGACGCGGTGCAGGTAATAGAGGTCGACATGGTCGACGCCCAGACGCTGCAGGCTGCCATCGATGGCGCGGCGGACATTGGCCGGGCTGCCGTCGGTCAGCAACTTGGAACGATCAGCGTTGTAGTTAATGCCGAATTTGGTGGCGATGAAGGCTCTGTCGCGTCGGTCCTTCAGCGCCTCGCCGACCAGACGCTCGTTGGTGTGGGGCCCGTACATCTCCGCGGTGTCGAACAGGCTGATCCCGAGATCGAGGGCCCGATGAATGACAGAAACGGACTGAGCCTCTTCCGACCCGCCGTAAAAGGCGCTCATGCCCATACAGCCCAAGCCTATGGCTGACACCTCGGGCCCGTTTGGACCCAGCTTGCGCGTCTTCATCTGCGCTCTCCTGTCGATGTGGGGGATCGGCGAGGGCGCCGACGGCCAGGAGATGGGCGCTCCGACGGCGGGTCGCAAGCCCGTCCGCCGCAGAGATGGTACCGCCTCTCAGGCTTGAACTGAGGACCTCCGGTTCCACAAACCGGCGCTCTAACCAACTGAGCTAAGGCGGCCCGCGCATCGCGAGGGGCGTTCTCTACCGGGCCTTCGGCAGGTGATCAAATGATTTCTGACCTTCCCGCGACAAAGAAAAGGCCCCGGCGGTTTCCCGTCGGGGCCTGATCCTTGATCTGGTGTCGCGGCTTAGCCGAGACGCCAGTTGATCGGGATGGTTGCACGCCCGACGACGGCTTGACCGTCGCGCATGGCGGGCTCGATCCGCATCGTCCGCACCGCTCGCAGAGCGGCCTGGCCGAACCCGGCGCCCGAGGGCGACTCACTCACGACCGAACAGTTGGTCAGCGAGCCGTTCGTCTCCACCTGGCACTCCAGGACGGTACGACCCGACTGTTCACGCTCCAGGGCGCGATCCGGATAGAACCGGGCCAGATCGGGTTGGCGCGTGATGCGCGGGTTCGAAATCACCGGGGGACGCGGCGGCGCCGGCGGAGCCGGAGGCGGCGGCGGTCCCGGGATATTCACCGGAGGCCCCTTGTACTCGACCCGTTCTTCCTTCGGCGTCGGCGTGATGTTCACCGGCGGCGGAGGAACGATGTTCGGCACCGGAGCCGGCACGCGGACCTGCAGCTTGGGCGGCGGGGGCGTGTCGGTCGGCGGAGGCGGCGGCGGCGGAGGCGGCGGAGGCGGCGGAACCGGCTCGACCAACTCGACCTCGACGGACTCGTCGACGTAGTTGAATTCCTTCAGCTTGAACTTCGACTGCTGCAGGAAGAAGATCAGCAGGGCGAACAGGATGGTGACGACCAGCAGGCAGACGATGAGCACAGGGTAGGAAACCCCCATGAACCCCTTCGTCTTGGGTACGTCGTAACGACTGCGATGATATGCGACGTCTGTCATTCTATCTCCGCGCTCTATTGGGTCGCCTGGTCTTCACCGACCAGTGCAACGCTGTAGAAGCCGTTATCCTGCAGGGCGTTCATGACCTGCATGAAGTCGCCGTAGCGAGTGTTTTGGTCGCCCCGAATGAAGATCCGCTCGTCAGCCGGGTTCCGGGAGCCGATTTGCTGCTGCAAATCATCTCCCAGCGAGCCGACGCTGGTCGGGAAATCGCCCACGAAGACGTCGCCGTCATTCTGGATCGAAATATAGACCGGCTTGGGCGGATTCGGGGCCGCCTTGGCGACAGCGATTGGCAACTCGACCGGCACCGACACGGAAGCGAGCGGGGCCGCGACCATGAAGATGATCAGCAGGACCAACATGATATCAACGAAAGGCGTGACGTTGATATCGCTGTTGGCCTCTACCTGGTTGCCAGCGCCGCCCGATTTAATCTTGGCGGCCATCCGTCTTACGCCCCCTTGTCGAGCTGACGCGAGATGCCGTTCAGCAGCTCAGCGGCGAAGCCGTCGGCGCGGGTGCCGTAGCCGGCGATGCGCGTGTTGAAGTAGTTGTAGAAGACGACGGCCGGGATAGCGGCGAACAGGCCGATACCGGTGGCCAGCAGGGCCTCAGCGATACCCGGAGCAACCACGGCCAGGTTGGTCGTGTTGGATTCCGCGATGCCGATGAAGGAGTTCATGATGCCGTACACGGTGCCGAACAGACCCACGAACGGGCCGATGGAGCCGACCGAGGCCAGGAACTGCTGACCGCCCGACAGGCGCTTGGCCAGACCGGATTGAACGGCGACGACGGCAGCCTGGGCGCGGCCCATGGCGTTGTCGAGATGTTCGCCGGTGACCGAAAGACCAGCCTGACGCGACATTTCGATTTCTTCGGTCGCCGCAGCGGCCATGTCGGCCAGCGGGTTGCCGTCGAACTCTTCTTGCGTCGCGACGGCGCGCATGTCGGCGATGGTGCGGGCGCCGCGGAAGTTCTCGAGGAAGGTGTCGGTCTTGCGGTTCAGCGAGCCGAACTCGAACAGCTTGATGAGCAGCAGGGTCCAGGACAGGATCGAAGCGAGCAGCAGGCCGGCCATGACGACCTTAACGACCAGGGTCGCTTCCATGAACATGGAGATGGGGGTGATGCCGCCGCCGTGAGCGCCGCCAACGGACTCGTTGACGGTTTCCGGGTTTGCCGCGTCGGCGGCGGGAGCCATCGCCGTCGGGGCTTCCGCAGGCGCGGCTGCCGGGGTCGGCTCGGCCGGGGCCTGGGCCAGAACCGGCGAGCTCGCCATCAGCACGGCGGCGCCGGCCATGGCGAGAATGATGTTCGTCTTTTTGCTGTTCAGCATAATTCGCCAGTTCCTGCTTGGTCTGACTCGTGGAACCAAAGGTGCGGCCGTGTCAAAGGGCCGCCCCCCAACCTGAAATGTTTCCTTCAACGCCCAATGTCCCATCAGGATCAATCGGTCGCTGAATTCTTGAGTGGAGACGCGTCCGGTCGCCCGTACCGCCTCCGATGTCCGAACCGTTGGAGAACGCGCCTCCTGAGAATCCGTCTGACGCCTTTGTGGGAGGGCGTCGCAACCCCTTTGGCGAACCCTTACCGGAGCGTCAAGGGACAAGAGCGGGATTTCCCCTAAGGCACGAAGATCAGTCAGATCGTGCCGCCCCCCGCCCTCGCGTCGCGGAAGCACGACATTTCCGTGATGAATTTGAAGCGGTTGGCGCAAGCTTGTTCGAAAGCGCCATCCCGCGCAGTTTTATGCTTCCGGGGGAACGTTTCTCGGATCATCCGTCCCCTGGCTCTGGTCGCGGCGCCATGACGCACGCGGCGACGGCCTTACGACTGGCTCCGAAACAGTGGATCGAGGGGTTTTTCGCAGCCAAATAAAAGATGGTGCCTGGAGGCGGGTTCGAACCACCGACACGCGGATTTTCAATCCGCTGCTCTACCAGCTGAGCTATCCAGGCGCCGACGCGGCGTCGCGAGAGGCGGGTCTATAGGCGAGGCTTTTCGGCCTGTCCAGCGTCGTTTCAGTCCTTTTCGCCATCATCTTCGGCGCCTTCGTCCAGCGCGGCCGGAATGGCGTAGGCGCCGGTGAACCAGCGCTGAAGATCAACCTCGGAACAGCGTCGCGAGCAGAAGGGCTTGTATTTGGGATCTGCGTCGGCCTTGCGGCAGATGGGGCATGTGCTCATCGATCCGGTCCTTCAATACGGCCGCACCCTCGCCGTACGTCAGCGTCAGCCCGCACCGAGGCGCGCGGCCCCATTCGGGCGGCCAGGGGGGCCAGAAAAGCCGCCTCGTCCGGCGCACAGCGCGCGACGACGCGTGGAGACCGCGTGTCGGACAACAGTCGCCGGCGCAGCGCACGCGCCAGGGCCAGCACCTCGGTCTGGACCGACCGCCTTCCGCCGCCCTCGAACAGAATCTCTTCGATCGGCCTCCGCCGCCACGGCAGCGACATCTGCAACAGGCCGAACCGGCTGATCGGGCCGAACACGGCCTGGGGTTCGTGGGCGAAGGCCGCGCGGGCCGCCTTGTCTCCAGCGGAGGCGTCCTCGGCGTCGCCGACCAGGTCAATGACGATCAGCCCGCCCCAGTTCCGCAGGCCGATCAGACGCGCGGCCTGGTTCAGCCCCTGGCGATTCGCCGCCGCACGCGCCTGTTTCGGATCACGCCCCGTCCCGGCCGTGTGATCGATGTCGACAGCGATCAGAGCGCGGGTGCGTTGGATGGCGAGGTCGATTCCGTGGGAGGTGAAGACATGACTGGGCGCCAGGGCCTCTTCCTCCGCCTCCGTGACCGCGTCGATGGCGGCGAGACCTGTGGTCAAGCCCCCGCCCCCGCCGAGGTCTCGCAGCTGGGCGGTGATGCTGGGCGCGGCCTCCAACAGGCGAGGCGCCCCCTCCCCCGGTCCGAGGCGGCGCAAGACGGCGCCCTTGCCGGCGCGCGGCTCGGCGATGACCGTCGCCTCCAGCCGCTCGCCCTGGGTCAAACGTTCGTTGCGGTGAAAGGGCAGAAAGGCCGGAACCCCGGCGCCCAGATCGATAAAGGCGCCGCGCAGACCGGGATTGATCTCCGCCACCCGGCCAACGGACCGAGCGCCCAGCCGATGCTGGGGCAGATCGCCGTCCCGATGGATCAGAAGATGGGTGTAGCGGCCGTCACGCAGGACCGCGCCTCGGGTCTCGCCGGGCGCCTCATCGAGAAAGGTCTCGACCTCGCCGCTCATGCCCGCCAACCGACGCCGTGCAACAACTGCACCGCCTCATAGAGGGGCAGGCCCATGACGGCGGGATGGCTGCCGACGATTCGCTGCACGAAGGCGCCCGCCGGCCCCTGGATGCCGTAGCCGCCCGCCTTGCCGCGCCAGTCGCCGGTGGCGACATAGGCGGCGATCTCATGGTCCGAGAGCGGCTTGAAGCTTACGCGGGTCTCATTGACCCGCGAGGAGAGTTTTCCGTCGCGCACGACAGCCACGCCGGTAAAGACCCGGTGATTGCGGCCGGACAGCAGTTTCAGGAAACGGGTCGCCTCCGCCTCATCGGCGGCCTTCTCAAGAAAACGCCGACCTACCGCGACCACGGTGTCGGCGGCGATCACCACGGCGTCGGGCCGCCGAGCGGCAACGGCCTGAGCCTTTGACGTCGCCAAGCGTTCGGCGAGACGTGTGGGCGTCTCGCCCTTCAGCGGCGTCTCGTCGATATCAGCGGGATCGATATGGTCGGGCGTGATCCCGACCTGCGCCAGCAACTCAATGCGGCGCGGGCTGGCCGAGGCCAGCACCAGCTCAGGCCGGCTCATACGAGCCGCCCCTTACTTGAAGCGATAGGTGATGCGACCCTTGGTCAGGTCGTAGGGGGTCATTTCCACCAGAACCTTGTCGCCGGCCAGCACGCGGATGCGGTTCTTGCGCATCTTGCCCGCCGTGTGGGCGATGATCTCGTGGTCGTTCTCGAGCGTCACGCGGAAGGTGGCGTTCGGCAGCAGTTCGCTGACGGTGCCGGGAAACTCGAGCAGTTCTTCCTTAGCCATGCGGCCTCTCGCGCCCGTTGAATATGCGTTCGACCCCACGCCGGGCGGGCGCGAGGGGCGGAATGGAGGGGCCTAATGCCCGAAAATGCAGAGATAGTCGAGGTCAGCCGCGACGGTAGAGGGCGCAGAGCAGCGTAAACAGTCGCCGCGCCGTCTCGTGATCGACGACGATCTTGCCGTCCAGACGCGTCTTCAGCTGCTCAGCGCCCTCATTGTGTAGGCCGCGCCGGCCCATGTCGACCGATTCGATCTGGCTGGGAGACGAGCCGCGGAGCGCCTCGTAATAGCTGTCGCAGATCAGCAGATAGTCCTTCAGCACGCTCTTCAGCGGCGTCAGACTGATGGCGTAGGTCCGGGTGAAGTCCTCGCCGTCGATGTCGAACACCAGCCGATTGTCCTGGAGCGACAGCTTCAGTCTATAGGAGCCGCCTTCCGCCCCCACGGGCTCGAAACTGTTCTTCTCGACAAGGTCGAAGATAGCGACGCGACGCTCATGCTCGATCTCGGCCGTCGCCGCCGGCAGGGTGACCGTGTCCAGCTCGACCGAGGCCAGCCTGTGGGCGCCGCTCATGCCGCATTCCCTTCATCCAGTTCAGGGGCGTCCAGGTGGGTCGGTGCGACCCGCGCCGGCCACCGCTCGGAGATATCGGTGACTACGGCGTCCAGGCATTCGACGTCGATCCGCAGATCGCCGCCGCCCGCGAACATCAGGATCACCCGTCCGCCCGGCGCCTCCGCCGGCAGAAAATCCAGCGCGAGCAGCTCCAGCGAGGCATCGGGACTACGCGACAGACGCCGGCTCTTGACCGCCATGACGTCGCCGAACTGCATGGCGCACATCACCCGTGTCCCGCCGCATTCCCAGCAGAAGCGGCTGAAGGCGATGGTCAGGGTGCGCGCCTGTTTCTCCCAGACGATGTCCACGGGCCGCAGGATGGCGTCCTGAAGCGCCGCCGAGATGATCTGCAGATCGTCGGCGTCCTCCGCCAGCAGGCGCAGCGGCTCGACCGGCGCCTTGGGTTCGGGGATGACGCGGTCGACCTCAGTGCTCATCAGCCCATCCCATCGTCTTGACCCTTGATCCGTCGGATATCCGCGCCACAGGCGCCGAGCTTCTCTTCCAAACGCTCGAAACCGCGATCCAGATGATAGACGCGTCCGACCGTCGTCTCGCCCTGGGCGACCAGTCCGGCGATGACCAGGCACATGGAGGCCCGAAGGTCGGTGGCCATCACCTGGGCACCGTGCAGCACCTCCACCCCATGCACCTGAGCCTCGCCCGCATGGACCGAGATCTCTGCCCCCAGACGCGCCAGCTCCGGCACATGCATGAACCGGTTCTCGAAAATGGTCTCGCGCACCGTGCTGACGCCGTCGGCCGTTGTCATCAGAGCCATGAACTGGGCCTGCAGATCGGTGGCGAAGCCGGGATAGATGGCGGTTTCGATATCCACCGCCTGCAACCGGATCTTGGGATCGCGCTTGATCAGCACGCCGTCGGCGGTCGGCGTCACTTCCACGCCGGCTTCGATCATCTTGTCCGTCAGGGCGCCGATCAGCTCGGCCCGCGCCTTGGTCAGCCGCACCTCGCCGCCCGCCATGGCGGCGGCGACGGCGTAGGAGCCCATTTCGATGCGGTCGGGAATCACCGACCAGGTCGTGCCGCTCAGCGACGAGACCCCGGTGATGGTCAGGACGTCGGTGTCGATCCCATCGATCTTCGCCCCCATCGCCGTCAGGCAGCGGGCCAGATCGCCGATCTCGGGTTCGCGCGCGGCGCGACGCAGAACCGTTGTCCCCTGGGCCAGCACGGCCGCCAGCAGGGCGTGTTCGGTGGCGCCGACCGAAACGAACGGAAACTCGATCTCGGCGCCCTTCAGACCGGACGGCGCCTTGGCGGTGACATAGCCCTCTTCCAGCTCGATCTCGGCGCCGAGGGCCGTCAGGGCTTGAAGATGCAAGTCCACCGGGCGTGCGCCGATGGTGCAACCGCCGGGCAACGACACCTTGGCCTCGCCGGTGCGGGCCAGCAGCGGCCCCAGCACGTTGAACGAGGCCCGCATTTGCCGGACCAGATCATAGGGGGCGAAGGTCGAACTCAGGGTCCGGGCGTGGAACAGGCTCTCCTGCCCCTCCGCGCCGTCGCGCTCGGTCACCTCGACGCCGAACTGGCGCAGCAGTTGCCCCAGGAACCGCGTGTCCGCCAGGCGCGGCATATTGGTCAGCAACAGGGGCTGATCCGTCAGGATCGAGGCGGCCATCAGTTTGATGGCGGAGTTCTTGGCGCCGCTGACGGGAATGTCCCCGAAAAGCTGGGCGCCGCCCTGAATGGCGATACTGTCCATGACGTCCTTGAAGCGCGCCCGAAGGAAACGCCTCGGGGGGATGGTTCTCTAGCAAGTCAGAGCGCGCTTGCCAAAGGGCGGAGCGGGCGCGGGCCGATGACTTTCAGTTGCTGTCTTTAGGCGTCGGCGGGGTGCGGGCCGGCGCCTTGCGGCGCTTAAGGTTGGCGCGCAAGGCGGAAGCCAACCGGATCGCCCGCTCAGCCCTGGCCCGCTCCACCTCCGACGGCGTGTTCGATTCGGCAGAGGGCGCAGCGACGGGCGCGGCAGTCGGGGTATCGGCGTCATGCGGGGGGCGAGTCATGACCGTAGAATGCCGTGATCAGGGGCCATGTCCAAACTTTCTTTCAGATCGTCAAAAAACCGCTTCCCTCCCCGGAAGCCTCTGGCTATACGGCCGCTTCCTCAGTCGGGGCCGCCGTAGCTCAGTGGTAGAGCGCATCCTTGGTAAGGCTGAGGTCGTGGGTTCGATTCCCCCCGGCGGCACCATCTGAGACTGAAAAGGCCCGGCGAAAGCCGGGCCTTTTGCATAGGCGCAGGTGATCGTCCTTTGGATGGAGGGGCGATGGCCCCGATCTTAAGGGCGCCAGGCGCCATTTGGACATGTGCCAGGTGACCACGCCCCTCAGTCGTAGGTCGACGCCCCGGGCCGATATGGATCCCGTTCGTCCGTATCCTTGTCCTTGGTCCAACTGAGCCCCATCGACAGCGACTTGCTGCTGGCGTCGACGCCGTATCCCCGGCCGCTCCAGCCGCCGTAGGGCGAATGAAGGCCTGGCCCGCGCAAGCCGTAGCCGCCGCCATAACCATACCCCCACGGCTGGTTGCGGCCCTCGCGATAGGACAAATCCAGCCGCCCGTTCTCGCCGATCGGCATGGAGACTGCGGCGGCGTAGCTGCGATAGCCCCCGGTGCCCACCCCCGCCTCGACCATCCCATGAACCTGACGATCATCAACAGGGCCGGCGTCGGTCGGCTCCTGGAAGCTGGCGCCGGGGGTGCGGCTGTCGATCCAGTGCTGGATCTGCTGTTCAGTGGTTAGGCCGTGGGGCGCGGCGTCCTGGGCCGTGGGTGCGGCGGCCACAGCCTCGGGCGCAGCGGCCAGGGCGTCCGCCAGGCTGGGAGCGTTGGTGGGCGCGGTCGCGACAACGCCGTCGGGGTCGCTCCCCGACGCCATCAGCGCCATACCGGCCAAGAATCCTGCGATCATCATGCGCCGTCTCCTTCCAGATCATCCTAGCACGGCGAATAAGGCCAAGGTCAGGCGTTTCCGTCCCCCCGCTGCAACGGGTCCGGCAGGGGCTCGCCCGTCGCAACAAAGCTGAGCGCCACGGAGTTGATGCAGTAGCGGTTTCCCGTCGGCGGCGGGCCGTCGGGGAAGACGTGGCCCTGGTGGCTGCCGCAGCGGGCGCACTGGGTCTCGATCCGGACCATGCCGTAGCTGGTGTCGCGGACTTCGTGGACATGGGTCGGATCAACCGGCTCGGTGAAGCTGGGCCAACCGGTGCCGCTCTCAAACTTCGTTCCGCTCTTGAACAGAGGCAGTCCGCATTCGCGGCAGCAGAAGACCCCGGCCCGCTTCTCACCCAGCAAGGTTCCGCAGAAGGGCGCCTCCGTGCCGTGAGACAGGAGGACGCGCCTTTCCTCAGGATTCAGATCGGCTTCCAGCCGAGCGCGTTCGGCCTCGTCAGGCGGGGTGAGGTCATAGCCAGATGGCGAGCGCTTGGTTTCGGTGTTTGGGGCGAGATCGGTCATTAGCCTCAAATAAGACGGGGCGGGCCGAGGTTCCACCCCTGCCCGCCCCTTGATGCGCCCGTCGCGGCTCGTCTTACTGGAACAACGTGCCGACCCAGGCGCGGACCGCCGTCTCATCGGTCGGATTGCCGGCGTAGGTCAGGCCCTGGGCCGGGGCGAAGGGTGCGTCATTCCCCCGCTCGCGTGTCATCCAGGCCTTGTGGCCATAGCTGAGGTCCGCATAGTTCGACGGCAGGCGCAGCACGGTCGGTTCAACGAAGATCGAGTCTTCGGCCGTGACGGATCCGGCGAGACGCACGTTCGGCAGGCGAGTCAGCAGGTCCAGCGTATCCAGGCAGCCGCTGGTGCAACCGCCATCGACCAGGACGATCACCGGCCCGGCGACCGGATTGGGCGCACCCGTGTCCGGCACCGAGGGACGGCCGGGCATCGAGAAGGTCTCCTGGCCGGCGGCAAGGGCCGAATCGAAGGCGGCGACAATGGCCTGGGTCTGTTCGATCACCGCGCTCGATTCTGCGACGAAGCGCGGATCGGCCTGCATCCGCGCCAAGGTATCGACGAACCACTGGCGATTAGCCGGGGTGGCTCGATAGGTGATCGAACCCGCCTCCGGCTGGCGGCTGACGGTGAACTCGGGGGTCCAGATGTGGTTGGCAAGTACGTAGCCGCGTCCCGTGGCGTTAAGCGATGCGCCGTTGGCGCCGCGCAGATCGATGACGAAGCCCTGCGGACCCCGGATGGCGTCCAGCTGGGCGTCGACCGCGGCGAAGAAGGCGGCGAAATCAGCCTGGTCCTCTAGAGTGTGGACATGCAGCCAAGGGCGGCCGTTGACGGTCTCGATCGCCAGCGGGGTGGCGCTGGGCGTATAGACAGTGGCACGGTAGGCGGCTTCCAGTGCAGCGGGGTCCGCCGGCTGGCCTTGGAGCTGATACTCCTTGGTGCGACGGCCGTTCTGGAAGTTGCACAGCGGCGGCATTCCACCCGCAAATGGATTATTGCGGTTCCACAGCAGATAGGGCGCAGTGCGGACGCGGCCCGCCTCGGTCGTCAAGTCCCCTTCCCAGCGGTCCAGGCGTTCGGCGGCCAGATCCTCGGCGCTCTTGCCCAGGCAGTCGATCAGCACCGAGCCGACCGGCGGCGCATTGCGGACGCCCGGCTTCACATAGGCGACGACATATTTGCCGTCGCGCCAGGCGGTGGTCACGCCCGACCAGCCGGTGGCGAAGAAGGGGCCCAGACCTTCATAGGTCGGGCGGACCGAGATATTCGAATCGCGGAAGCCGTTGGCGTAATAGCGCAGCAGATAGGCGTGGCTGTCGCCGCTGTTGACGCGGCCGACCTTGGACCGGGCGTCGGCCAGGCCAGCGTCGATCCACTGGCGGAAGGCGTCACCGGGCGCGCCGGGCACGACGGCGGCGGGATGGTTGGCGGCCAGGACGTCGTGGACCGTCTGCAGATCCTGTTGCGCCAGAGCGCGGAAGTCCTGGGCCGAGGCGGCGCCCGCGGCCAGGGTCAGGGACAGGACGGCGGCCGAGGCGGCGATCAAGCGGTTCATGGAGACTCCGGGGCTCGGGCTGGGAAGCTTAGGGTGCGGCCGTTAAACCTTAAGCGAACCCTGCTTGCCAAGCCCCACGCGAGGGGAAGTCGGACTGCCCGCGGTTTTTCTGCCTCGCTCTTCCCGCTAGAGCGGCGCCGTCTGCGGCTTTGTGTCGCCGAATATCCGGTGAAAACTGCTCCTCAGCGCCGCGTCAGCCTCGTCCATGGTCGCCAGTACGCCCAGGTCGACCAGACTGGTGACGCCATGCTCCTGGATGCCGCACGGCACGATGCCGCCGAAATGATCCAGATCTGGCTCCACGTTCAGGCTGACACCGTGGAAACTGACCCATTTGCGCACCTTGACGCCGATCGCGGCGATCTTGTCCTCACGCGCCCAACCCGCGCCCCTGCGCTCGACCCAGACGCCGACCCGGCCCTCGCGCACGCCGGCCGTCACCCCGAACTCGCCCAATCCGCCGATCAGCCATTGCTCCAGCCCCCGCACGAAGGCGCGCACATCCCGGCCCCGCCGGTTCAGGTCCAGCATGACATAGGCCACGCGCTGCCCTGGCCCATGATAGGTGAATTGCCCGCCTCGCCCCGTTCGGTGCACGGGGAACCGCCCAGCGTCCAGCAAGTCCTCGTCCCGCGCCGAAACCCCTGCGGTATAGAGAGGGGGGTGCTCCAGAAGCCACACCATCTCGTCCGCCTCTCCCGCCGCCATGGCGGCGACGCGGGCCTCCATGAAGGCTTCGGCGGCGGCGTAGTCGACATGGCGTGACGACACGACCCATTCGACGGGGCGATCGTCCTCGCGGCGCAGCTTTTGAAGGTCAGGACTTAACGGCTCGGCAAGCATACGGCTTCAATGTGCAGCTCGAGGCGTTTCCGCAAGGGGACGACCTCAAGTGAACGAGAGCACCCGTGTCCCAGATCAACGCCGTCAACGTCGAAATTTCCGTAGTGCTGGGCCGTATGGTGCTGCCGATGTCCCAACTGCTGAAGATGGGACGCGGCGCGGTGATTCCGCTGGACGCCTCCGAAGGCGACGAGGTCTGGATCCTGGCGAACAATCATCCGGTCGCCCGCGGCGAGATCGAGATTCGCGATGACCGCATCGCCATCACCGTCACCCGCCCCGCCGACGTCTATGACTTCATGGCCGGCGCGGCCTGAGGCGGGAACAGCCGAGACGCATAAAGCGCGACGCGATGGAAAAGAGAGCCTTTCCTTTTCCGGCGGCTTCGTCTATTCGCCGCCGCTCCGATGCGAGCGGTCGTGGCGGAATTGGTAGACGCGCAGCGTTGAGGTCGCTGTGGGGCAACCCGTGGAAGTTCGAGTCTTCTCGACCGCACCATCTGGCTAAACAGGGCGATTCATCGGCTAACTACGGCTGGACATACCAAGGGAGGCGACAACGTGAGCAACACGGACTCCGCCTTCGCTCCAGCCGAAGCGCCTGATACCGAAGACCACGCCGCCCTGGACGCGGACTATGTCCTCACCCCTCAATTCGTCGAGAAAGTCGTGGACGCCGCCGACGCCGGCGACGGAATGCGGCTGCGGTCGCTGCTGGAAGACCTTCACCCGGCCGACGTCGCCGACCTGATGGGCTTCATCACGGCCGAGGTCCGCGCCGTGGTCGTGCTGTGGCTGCCGCCGGAATTGCTGGCCGAGACCCTGCCCGAACTGGACGACGGAATTCGGGAAGAGGTTCTGGAACGGGTGCCGCACGGCGCCCTGGCCGAAGCCCTGCAGGAACTGGACTCCGACGACGCCGCCGCCGTCGTCGAGGACCTCGAGGAGGGCCAGCGTGAACGCGTCCTCGCCGCCATGCCCGATGTCGACCGCGCCGCGATCGAAAACAGCCTGGGCTACGATGAGGAGTCCGCCGGCCGGCTGATGCAGCGCGAGGTTATGGCCGCCCCGCTATTCTGGAGCGTGGGCGACACCATCGACCACATCCGCAAGCAAGGCGACGATCTGCCCGAGCTTTTCTTCGACATCTATGTGGTCGACCCTCTGAATCGCCCGGTGGGCGGCGTGCCGATCAGCAGCCTGCTCCGGGCGCCGCGCAGCGTCGCCCTCAGCGACCTGATGGAGCCGATCAACGAGATCACCGTCGATCAGGACCAGGAAGAAGTCGCGTATATCTTCGAGAAATACCACCTGATCTCGGCGCCGGTCGTGGACGCGGCAAGCCGGCTGGTCGGTCAGATCACCGTCGACGACATCGTCAACATCATCCAGGAAGAGAACCGCGAGGACATCCTGCGTCTGGCCGGTGTCGCCGACGAGGACCGCGGGTCATCCGTGTCCGAGATCGTGCGCGGCCGTGTCCCCTGGCTGGCGATCAACCTGGCGACGGCGGCGCTGGGCGCCAGCGTCATCGGCCTGTTCGAGGGCACGATCCAGCAGATCGTCGCCCTGGCGGTGCTGATGCCGATCGTCTCGGCCATCGGGGGCAATGCCGGCACCCAGGCCCTGACCGTCACAGTGCGCGCCCTCGCGACGCGCGAACTGAATTCGGCCAATGCGATGCGGACCTTCCTGCGGGAACTGGCGGTGGGCGTCGCCAACGGCATGGTGCTTGCCCCTCTGATCGGCGTCGCAGCAGGCTTCTGGTTCCGTGACGAAGATTGGAGGATCGGCCTCGTCATAGGCGCGGCCATGATCCTGAACCTGCTGGTGGCCGCCTGTATCGGGGTGCTGACGCCCCTGACGCTGTCGAAGCTGAAGTTCGACCCGGCCGTATCGTCGGCCGTTTTCGTCACCGCGACGACGGATTTTTTCGGATTCCTGATTTTCCTCGGCCTCGCGACGATGGTTCTGTTGTAGAAATCTGGCCCCATGCTTGCTGAGACGGCGCCATGGCTTCGGCCGCCGTCTCGCTTTGGGGCAACACCTTTGTCTGACACGACCAAACCCGCCAAGATCTCTCGCGAAGGGGTCATTCTGATCAAGAGCTTCGAGGGTTTCCGCCCTCGAGCCATTCAGCGCGCCGATGGCCGTTGGACCATCGGTTATGGCCATACCAAGTCAGCGCGCGAAGGATTGACGGTGTCGGAGAGCGACGCCGAACTCCTGTTGCAATACGACCTGATTCCCGTGGCGGAGGCGGTCAGAACGATCCAGGTTCCGCTGAACCAGCATCAGTTCGACGCCCTGTCCAGCTTCGCCTTTTCGGTCGGCGTCGATCGGTTCAAGACGTCCGACGTCCTGGCGCGACTGAACGCCGGCGCGCCACTCGAGGCCGCCAACGCCCTGACCACATGGGTGGATGATCCGGACATCGTCACTCCGCCGCGCCGCCGCGCCGCCGAGCGCGCGCTGTTCGTGGCGGATCCCGACGCGCCAGCGTCGCTGGCCGATCTGCTGGCCGCGCCCCTGCCCCCGCCCACGGCCATTTTGGTCGAAGCCGCCGGATCGATCGAGCCGTCGGAGCAGACGGAGGCTGTCGACGCACCTGCGGCGGCCCCCTTCCCGGCTCTGCCGCCGTCCTCTGATTCGAACTCCGAAACCCAGCCGCAGAGCTCGCCTCCGCCTCCTGCCGTCGCAGCAACGTCCATGACGCGCGAGGCGGCCGTCGCCGCCCTGCTCGGCGAAGGCTTGGCCGGCGCGGCGGACGAAGCCTCCGAAACGGCGTCCGACCTGACGCCGGACCTGCAGCCCACGTCGGAAGATTCTAGCGGCAATCACGGTCCTCCCGTCGCCGCTCCGCTTGACGAAATCTCGACAGGCACGCCTTCGCCGATCGAGGCGCCCACACCGGCCGCCGCATCGACCTTCTATTCTCCCTACGCGGTTCGCGCCCTGGGACCGCTGGTGGGGTTCGGCCTTCGGCCCGTGAAGGCCGAATCCGTTACGCCGGCTCTCCCCTCCGACGAAGCCGAGGAAACGCCGCTCGCCGATCTATCCAACGATTCCGTGGCGCAGGAGCCAGCGGCCGAACAACTGACGCCTGCCGAGGAAGCCGCCTCCCCGGACAGCCTGCTCGACCCGGCCGCTGTCGAGGCGGAATCGGTCGAGACGACCCCTCCTACGAACTCATTCCAGCAAGAGGCTGAACCGGAACTTCAGACCGCCGCGCCGCCGTCCGAGCCGATGGTGGTTCCGGTGTTCGCTCCCACCGCCCCTGTTCCTGTCCTTCAAACGCCTCCAGCGCACCTGACTCTGACAGGCGCGCCCGAACATCAAACCCAGCGGCCGGAGGACCGGCTGGTCTGGCCCGAGCACAATGCGTCGTCGCATCCGGACCAGGCGCCCCTGTTCGAGCCGGAAGGCGGCTCGGTGGACGACGCCGCGGTCGAGTTGGGCCAGGAGACGGACGTCACCGTCCCGTCCGGATTCAAATGGAGCGAGACCCTGACCTTCCTGGCAATGGGCATCATCGGCCTGCTCTCGTTCGGCGCCTCGATGGCAGCCTTCAGACAGGCGTCCGCGTCGAACGGAGAACCGGCCCTGATTGGTTGGGTCCTGGCCGTCATCGCCCTCGCCTGCGTCGGCGCATCTGCTTACAACCTTTATCGACGCTGGGGCCGAGTCGACCAAGCCTAAGACTGTTTTGCGAAAGAGGATGCACGATGGTAACTCCTGACGCATGAGCATTCCCTTCGCGCCCCAGTCCATGGAATTCGGCCTCGGCGAAAACGCAGACGCCATCCGCGACACGACCGCCCGCTGGGCGGCCGACCGCCTCGCCCCCCTCGCAGCCGAGATCGACGAAAAGAACGAATTCAGGCGCGAACTCTGGCCCGAGATGGGCGAGTTGGGCCTGCATGGAATCACGGTTGAGGAAGAGTTCGGGGGCCTGGGCCTCGGCTACCTCGAACACGTCGTGGCGATGGAAGAGGTGTCGCGCGCTTCGGCCTCGATCGGCCTCAGCTACGGGGCTCACTCCAACCTGTGCGTCAACCAGATCCGTCGCTGGGGCACGCCCGAGCAGAAACAGAAATACCTGCCCAAGCTGATCAGCGGAGAACACGTCGGATCCCTCGCCATGTCCGAGGCCGGCTCGGGATCGGACGTCATGTCGATGCGCGCCCGCGCGGATAAAAAGGGCGATCGCTACGTCCTGAACGGGACCAAGTTCTGGATCACCAACGCCCCCCACGCCGACACCCTGGTCGTCTACGCCAAGACCGATCCCGACGCAGGATCAAAGGGCTGCACCGCCTTCCTGATCGAAAAGGGCATGAAGGGCTTCAGCGTCTCCAAGAAGCTGGACAAGATGGGCATGCGGGGATCCGACACCGCCGAACTGGTGTTCGAGGACTGCGAGGTCCCCGAGGAGAACATCATGGGGCCCCTGGGCGGCGGCGCAGGCGTGCTGATGAGCGGCCTGGACTATGAGCGTGCAGTCCTGGCTGCCGGCCCGTTGGGCATTATGCAGGCGGCGCTTGACGTCGTCCTGCCCTACGTCCGCGACCGCAAACAGTTCGGTAAGCCGATCGGCAGCTTCCAGCTGATGCAGGCTAAGGTCGCCGACATGTACGTCGCCCTGAACAGCGCCCGGGCCTATGTCTATTCGGTCGCCCGCGCCTGCGACGCCGGCCTGACCACCCGCTACGACGCCGCCGGCGCCATTCTGCTGGCGTCAGAGAACGCGGTGAAGGTCACTCTGGAAGCGGTTCAGGCCCTGGGCGGCGCAGGCTACACCAAGGAATGGCCGGTCGAACGCCTGGTCCGCGACGCCAAGCTCTATGACATCGGCGCCGGCACCAATGAGATCCGCCGCTTCCTGATCGGTCGGGAACTGCTGGGCGGCTGACGGCTTCTTCCGGGCGGAAGGAGACATCCGATGCCCGCAAAATCTGCAGCCCAGCAAAAGGCCGCCGGCGCCGCCTTGTCGGCCAAACGCGGCGACACGCCCAAGTCAGAACTGAAGGGCGCGTCCAAGTCGATGGTCGAGTCGATGACCGAAAAACAGCTCGAGGACTTCGCCCACACCAAACGGAAGGGCAAACCCGAACACGCGGCGAAGAAATAATCGCCTCCGATGCGATTATTCGGCTTTGTTGCCGTTCGGTAAGTGGCGGTGAAACCTGTGTGCGCCTAAATGGCGAAACTCCTCCCCCCGAGCTCCGCCCCTGATGCCCGCCCACGACAAGCCGAACGACGACCTGCGGCTCTTCTCGGACGTGATCGAGGAGCTTGGCGAAGGCGACGATCCCAAGCTGAAGCTCGAAGAACTGGTCGCGGCCTTCGGCGAGCGCGGCTTCGGGGCCATGATCCTGATCCTGTCCATGCTGGCCCTGCTGCCTTGGCCGCCGGGCGGCAAGGCGGTGTTCGCTGTACCTATCATCCTGATGTCGCTGGAACTGGCCTTTCAGCGCAGTTCGATCTGGCTCCCGCGGTGGGCCCTACGCACCTCCATCAGTCGCGCGGCCTATCGTGCGGGGGTCTCGCGGATCATGAAGGCGGTGCGGTATGTCGAGAACCTGACCCAGCCGCGCATTCCGTTTCTGACGGGCGAGGTCGCAGATACGGTCACAGGCCTGGTCTGCGTGATACTGGCTCTGATCATGGCCCTGCCCATCCCGTTCGGAGACGCCCTGCCCGGCATCGCCCTGGTCTTCTTCGCCCTCGGCATGATGCAGAGGGACGGCGTCGCCATTCTTCTGGGCGCGCTCGCCACCGCCGCCTGCGCCCTCTACCTGTTCCTGATCTGGCGCACGGTGTTCGAGGTGGCACATCACGCCGCCGGCTGGTTCGCACAGATTCTCCATTGAACGACAAAAGGGCCGCCGCGTCGCCGCGACGGCCCTTCATTGTCTGACCGCGAACGGCCGGACCGCAACTCAGCCCGAAAGGATCAGGCCAGGCCTCCGACGAGGACCAGGGTCGCGGCCACCGCACGCGATTGATGACAATGAGACACTGGATCACCTCCTTTCGACTGTTCAACAGGGATTCGAAAGGTAAGACGTCTCAAGGCCTTGCAGCAACAGGCTTCTCGATTTCGTGAACTGGACCTGTTTTTCAGGCCGCCTGCTGGGCGCCGCCAGACAGGCCCTGCATCATCATCCTGTTGATATCGATGAGATCCTGAAACGTTTCCTCCCCGCGCATGATCGCCGAGGAGTGCCGGCCCACGAAAAGGCTCAGCGAAATGATCTGCGCCCGCAGGGGCGCAGGAAGAACATTCGTCGGCTCGCTGCAATCGGTAGCCAACGTCGTCCAGAGACGACGATTCCAGTCGAGCGCGTCTATGCGCGTCGCCATGTCGCGATCATCGGCCAGCGAAGCCTGAACAAGCGCGCGGGTCACCTGGCCAAACAACCTGTATTCAAGGTCGCGCGGCGTTTCAGCCCGCGACGTCGCCGCTTTGTACGCCTGAAGCGACATTCAGCACCTTTTCTTCGTACTCGACAATCTTCCGGGCGGCCATCAGGGCCTTGTAGTATTCCCGCGCCAACACATGCCGCGACGCCGAAACGCATTCGGTGAGAATGGCGGGGTTCTTGGTCGCCCCCATGAATTCGGAGATCCGCAGCGCCAATTCGTCGTAGAATTTTCCTGCGGAGGCTTCGTCGAGATACATCATCATGATCGGGAAATAGATCCGTCGGGCGGGAGTGACGACTTCCTCCGCCTGCATGATGTCCTTCTCGCGCAGCACGCTCGCGCGGTTCTGAAGAATCAGCACCCCGCGACGGTCGCCGTTCTGGACCACCGCGCCGTTCAACACGAACTTTTCGCCGGGTTTCAACGACAGCTTCAAGGCCATGGACGACCGAACTCCCACGGGCGGACCCATCAAACATGGACCACCGCAATGAATAGCCTCTTAAGCCAAGAGGGTTAATCATCTCTTGTCCGGCGTACAGGCTGGAACACGTGGTCCGGCGCGACGTTTCCTGTGTGCACAGGAGGCGACCATGCCGAACAATGATTATCAGGACGATCAGGAACAGTCGGAAACCTTCGACGAAACCCATATCGACGACGAAGGCGAAGGCGACATCCTGCTGGACGAAGCCGACCAGGTTTTGGACCTGACCCAGGCCGATGGGGACGCCGACGAGGATGAGTTCGATGAGGACGACATCGACCTGGACGATCAGCTTGCCTTGGACGGCGTCGAACGAGAGGCTGACGCCCTCCTTGGCCTTGACGGCGAGACCCTCAGCCAGTCGGACGCGGACAGCAACGGCTCCCGCTCTGAAGACGAGATCGAACTTGTCTATTCGGGCTTGATGGAAAACGAGCGCGGCGCCCAGGCCAGCGCGGCCCACTGGGAAGCGCGTAGGCTCGATGACGACGATATCGAGCAGCTCGGATACGCGCCAGACGCAGACGCAGACAAGACCGCAATCTAAGAAGGACAACGAATGACCGACAACCACGCCAAGACCGACGCATCGACAGACGCTCCGTTCGCCAAGAAGATCCAGGCCGAAGAAGGCAAGCCGGATCAACTGAAGGACAAGGTCAAGGACGGGGTCTCCCGCGAGGAAGCCCTGGTCGATGAAGGTCTGGAAGAAACCTTCCCCGCCAGCGATCCGGTGTCCGCCAAACACATCACCTGATCGCTGTTCATATCTCTACCGATCGGCTAACCCGCTTCGTGACATTCACGGAGCGGGTTTTGTCATGAGCCGGTTCGAAGGCACCGATCGCTATATCGCCACTGGGGATCTCAAGATCGCGGTCAATGCGGCCGTGGCCTTGGAGCGCCCCCTGCTGATCAAGGGCGAACCCGGCACAGGCAAGACGGTTCTCGCCTATGAGATTTCCAAGGCGTTCGACGCCCCGCTGATCACCTGGCACGTCAAGTCGACCACCAAGGCCCACAACGGCCTTTACGAATACGACGCCGTCAGCCGCCTGCGCGACAGCCAGCTGGGCGACGAACGCGTCCACGACGTCCGCAACTACCTGAAGAAGGGAAAGCTGTGGGAGGCCTTCACCGCCCCGACACGCCCCGTCCTGCTGATCGACGAGATCGACAAGGCCGACATCGAATTCCCCAACGACCTCCTGCAGGAGCTCGACCGGATGGAATTCTACGTCCAGGAGATCGACGAAACCATTCGGGCCGAGGTGCGCCCCATCGTCATCATCACCTCGAACAATGAAAAGGAGCTGCCGGACGCCTTCCTGCGCCGCTGCTTCTTCCACTACATCCGCTTCCCGGACGCCGAGACCCTGTCGGCCATCGTCGATGTCCACTTCCCTGGCATCAAGCCGCGACTGGTCGCTGAAGCTTTGAAAACCTTCTACGAGATCCGCGATACGCCTGGTCTGAAAAAGAAGCCCTCGACCTCCGAGTTGCTGGACTGGCTCAAGTTGCTGCTTGTCGAGGATATTGACGCGGAGACCCTGCGTGAGAAGACGCCCAACCGCCTGATCCCCCCGCTCCACGGCGCTCTGTTGAAGAATGAACAGGATGTGCACCTGTTCGAGCGGCTGGCCTTCCTGGGACGGCGCGAGGGCGGCCGTCCGGGCGGCTGAGTGGCATTACCGCGATTTCACTGGATCACCGGCGCTTTGCGATCACAATGAAGACCATGAGCGTTACCGTCCCGTATCGTCTTCTGGCCGCCGGTTTTACGGCCGCTATCCTCAGCGCCGGCCTTTCGGCGTGCGACGGCGAAAACGCGGTCCGCATCACCACCTCCACCACCCGCTCCCCGGACGAGGCGTCCCAGGGCGTGCTGAAGGTGGTGGACGGTCTGCAATGCCCCGACACCGTCAGCGTCCTGACGCGTAAGGGATCGGCCAGCCCTGGCGGCGGATCCTGCACCTACGGCGGGCCGCGCGGCGCCGAGGTGGTGCTTTATCTGGTCAAGCTGGACGGCCGCATGCCCGAAGACGTCCTGAGTGACTACGAACGCCGCCTCTCGGCGGAAATTCCCCAGGCGGCGGTGCGGATCGACGCCCGCGAGACCGAGGCGGGCGAGGAAAAGGCCTCGGTCGAGGCGCCCGGCGTGAACATCAAGACCAGGGGCGAAGACGCCACCGTCAGCCTGCCCGGCCTTCATATCGAGACCCAGGGCGACAACGCCACGGTGCGGATCGCGGGCATCAACATCCAATCCAAGGACGGCCAGGGCGTCCGCTCGGAGACGAGCGCGGTCAGCGTCCGCACCGACGGCGAAACCACCCAGGTCCGCACCCAGGCGCCGGGCGAGGCCACGCGCATGACCTTCCTGCTGGCCGACGACAACGTCGAGGCCGGCGCCTGGCGTCAGGTCGGCTTCGTGGCGCGCGGTCCGGCCGGCGGCCCTCTGGTCATCGCCACCATGCGTTCCAAGGCCAAGAACGGCCGCGTCTTCGAATCCGCCAAGGAGCTGGTCGCCTTGAACGTCGGCGACTGACGGCTTTTTCACGCCCAGACGCCGTCTGATCCACCCGGATCGCCCCGCAAGTCTTGATCCACGCGCCGCTTTGCGTCACCTGACCAGCCCACACGCATCAGGATCGACGATTTGGCCGAGCGACCCAAGAAGAAGACCGAAGTCCGCGCCTGGCAGCGCATGCTGTCGGGCCGACGCCTGGACCTGCTCGACCCCTCGCCCTTCGACATCGAAATCGAGGACATCGCCCACGGTCTGGCCCGGGTCGCGCGCTGGAACGGCCAGACGATCGGCGAACACGCCTTTTCGGTCGCCCAACACAGCGTCGTGGTCGAGGAAATCGCCGCTCACATAAAGCCCGGCCTTGATCCCAAATGGCGTCTGGCCGCCCTGCTCCACGACGCCTCCGAATATGTCATCGGCGACATGATTTCGCCGTTCAAGGCGGCGCTTGGCTCGGGATATAAGGATTTCGAAGCGCGGTTGGAGGCCGCCATCCATGTCCGTTACGGCCTGCCGCCCAAGACGCCGCAGACCATCAAGACCCTGATCAAGAAGGCGGACAAGGCCTGCGCCTATTTCGAGGCGACGCAGTTGGCAGGGTTCACCGAAAAGGAATCCCTGAGCTTGTTCGGGTCTCCGCCCAATGGATACAGTCTGATGATCGAGCCCCAGCCGGCCTCGGTGGCCCAGGCCCGCTATCTGGAACGCTATCAGGTCCTGGCCAAGGCGGTCGGTCTTCTCCCCGTCGACGACGCCTGGCACACGGAATAGGCATGGCGGAAGCGGCGGATCAGGGCGTGCGGATCGGCCTGTCGGTCGTCGTCATGACGCTGAAGGACCGCAAGGCCGTCGTCCTGACGACCCGGGACGACGAGGGCGCGCGTGTTCTGCCCTTTGGTCCCTTCGACCCGGCGCGCGACCGCACCTTCGAACGCGCCCTTCGGGATTTCGTGACCGAACAGACCGGGTTCAGGCTCGGTTTCGTCGAGCAACTGTACACCTTCGGCGACGCCGGCCGCGGCGGCGCCTCCACCCTCGGTCGTCAGCGCGACGTTTCGGTCGGCTATCTCGCCCTGACGTCCGACGCGGCCGAAGGCCAGACCCATGACGCCCGCTGGGACGCCGTCCTCGACGTCTTTCCCTGGGAAGACCGTCGCGCCGACCCTGTCGGCCTGAACCAGAGCCTGGTCGATGGTCTGACACGCTGGGCCGGCGGCGACGAGCGACGCTGGGGCCGCGTCCGCGCCCTGTTCGCCCTCGGCCCGGAGCATCGCTGGAACGAGGAACGGGTGCTGGAACGCTACGAGCTGTTGTACGAGGCGAGACTGGTCGCGGAGGCTTGGCGTGACGCCCGGGAGGCGCCGACCGACGCCGCATTTCTCCTTCCCGGCGTGACCATGGGATCCGACCATCGGCGCATTCTGGCGACCGGTCTCGGGCGGCTGCGCAGCAAGCTGAAATACCGTCCGGTTCTGTTCGACCTGACGCCGGAGGTCTTCACCCTGTCCGAACTCCAGGCCGCCGCCGAAGCCGTCTCTGGACTGACGCTTCACAAGCAGAATTTTCGCCGCGGCGTCGAACGAACCGGCCTGGTCGAGCCGACCGGACGACTGTCTTCCGCCACAGGCGGACGCCCCGCGGAACTGTTTCGATTCAAGGGCGTCGATCCCCAGACGGGGGCCGCGCCGGGCCTGTCCCTGCCGGCGCAAAGATAGGGTCGGATTTCTTTCAAAGACCGCTTGCGGTGCGGCCCGCCTGCCATTAGAGAAGCCGCTCGCTCGACCAAGCGACTGATGCGCCGCGGAGAGGTGGCAGAGTGGTCGAATGTACCGCACTCGAAATGCGGCGTGCCTGGAAGGGTACCGTGGGTTCGAATCCCACCCTCTCCGCCACTTCAGTCCTTGAGTGGGCACTGCTCCCACGCCGCCGTTGGCGGTAATGGCCTGAAGCAGCCGGGCCTTTGATCCCATTATACGAACTTCACCTACATTGACCTCGACCCGCTGAGCGAGGGCGCGGAGGTGGTCGCGGCGATAGCCGCCGTCGTCCAGGCGCATGCGCTGGCGAGCGGTGCGAGCGAAGCGCTTGAGCATCTCCGGCGTGACGGCCTGATGCCCGGAACTGTTCAGCATCCCTTGGGCGCGCTCGGCGTCGGCCTTGGCTTGGTCCCGAATGGCCTTGAGGCCGTCGAGCCGATCCTTCAGCGCTGGATCGTCCAAATCGGCCACGCCCGCCTCTATGGCGTCGTATAGTCGCTTGAGCCTTTGATCGGCCTCCGTGGCCCGCTTGTTCAGTTCGGCGATGTGATCGCGCCGCCGCCCGGCCTGCTCCTGTCGCCGGTCCAGCACGGCTTCCAGCACCTCCTCCAGCCTCTTGGGCTGAAGCAGCCGCGTCTCCAGATGCTCGGCGACCAGATCGTCGAGTTTCTCCATGGGGACCGCCATGCCCTCGCAGGCGGTCGGACCTTGGCGGGCCTTGGTCGAGCATGCGTAGTAGCGGTAACGCCCGCCCTTGCCGGTGCGGATGGTCATGGCCCCGCCGCACTTGCCGCAATGGATCAGGCCCGTCAGCAGCGTCGGCCCAGACACCACCCGTGCAGGCATGACCTTGGGATTGCGGGATTTGAGGAGGGTCTGAACGGCGTCGAACGTGTCGGGGTCTATCAACGACGGGACGGGCACCACGACCCGCTCGCTGAGAGGCTTCGGATTGCCGTCCTTGTCCCGACGATTGAACTCATGCTCGCCGATGTAGGTGCGGCGGGTCAGGATACGGTGCACTTGGCCGATCCCCCAGCGCCCGCCGTCGCGGGTGAAGATGCGACGGCTGTTCAAGTACGAGACGATGGCCTTGATCCCCATCTGGCCGGTGGCGCCGTCGCCCTGAAGCGCAAGCCGATACATCAACCGCACGGTGTCGGCGTGGAGCGGATCGATCTCCAGCACCTTCTTGACCTTGGTCCCCCGCGTCTCGGCCGCGACGATGCGGTAGCCGAAGGGCGGGCGGGCGGGCGCCGTTCCAGAACCCCTGACGCGCATTCTCCTTCAAGGCGCGGGAGACGTGCTTGCCATTCTCCTTGGACTGATACTCATCGAACAAAGCCATGATCCGCCGCATCATGTCGTGGATCGGATCGTCGCCCAACTCCTGGGTGATGGAGACCAGCTTGACCCCATTACGGGCCAGCTTCCTGACGTAGAACTCCATTTCGAAGGCGTCGCGGAAGAAGCGCGAGAAGCTGTGCACCAAGACGATGTCGAAGGCGGGCGGCTTGGCCGTCCCGGCTTCAATCATCCGTTGGAACTCTGGGCGCCGGTCGTTGGTGGCGCTGTTGCCCGGCTCCACGAAGGTTTCGACCAGATCGTAGCCGCGCCCCTCGCACCAGGCCTCTCCCTGCTTCTGTTGATCCGGGATGGACACCGCATGTTCCGCCTGTCTCACGGTGGAGACGCGGAGATAGAGAGCGGCGCGGGTCATGGCGGGTCTCCTAAGATCAGAACCACAGGGAATCAGCCCGCGCCTGGAATGTCACTCCCGGAATTCCCGCGAGGGCGCCGCTGGGGCGTCCCCGACGAACAGGTCATCGAACACGTCGCCGAACCACGCCATGCACACCATGATTTCTGCGTCGGTCACCGGCACGGCCTCTGGCCAGTCGTCAATGACGCGCCACGATGAAGGATCATGTTTGGGCGGACGGCCCGTAAAGGGCCACGGCTCGCCCAACAGTGCGGCAAGCTGTTCGGAGGCTGTGGACGGGCGGGTAGGATCGGTGCGCGGCATGGCGAAAGAATCGGGCCAAGCGCGCCGCACCCGAATAGCCCAATCCTGCGACCAAGCTCGCCTCGCATGAGCGCGCTGAAAGACAGGCGTTCTCGGACTACAGGCGATAGGCGCGAACGGGCGCGCGGACCTGTCGAAGCGACCACCTCAGGTCTCGGGCGCCCATGTCGCATCGACAATCAACGACATGCCTTCCGCGAAGTATGCTTCGATCTCGTCCCGTTCGAGATCCAACTTTTTGCCGATCTCCTCGTACGACAGGCGAGCAAAGCGGTGCAGGAGCAATACGTCGCGCAAGTCTGGAGGAAGGTCGAAGATCGCCCGCTTAAGAGCTTGGCGCGCTCTGGCCTCCCCACGGCGGCCCTGGCGGGTCATGACGCGCCTCTGATGGCTCGTAGGTCGCGCACGGCCCGAGAGAGAATGGCGTAGACGACGGCGTTCTCTTCTAGAGCGATAAGCCGCTCCGCCACCCGCAGATTATACAGCACGGCGTCATAGTCGCGGCTGGGGCCGGTCGGCATCTTGCGCAGCAACCGGCCGACGCGGCGATGAACGACACGCAGTCGCGCGCTGATCTCCTGTAAGCCGTTGGCCTGCTGGGCCTCCGCCTTCTCCGCGTCGGAAAGGGCGAACCATCCCGGCCGTCGCTCCAGGTCTCTGTTGAGGTCGCACCACAGGTCCAGTAGCCGGATGCGTTGGTCGTCCAGCGCAAGCCAGCGCCTATGCCAGTGAGCCCTATGATCGTCAGGCATGCGTGACCTCCCGCGCAGCAGCCCGGTCGCTCAGTTTACACTGAACGGTGGAGTTTCGGAGTAATTCGGTTAGAGTTCAGAGGAATTCGCCGACCGAGTCAACAGAATTCTTCAAATAGTCGGAGATTTTCGCCGAAAATGATTACTGCCGCTCAGATTCGCATGGCTCGCGCGGGCCTCGGCATTAGCGTTCGCGTGCTCTCCGAACGCGCCAAGGTCGCGGATTCGACCATCCATCGATTTGAGGCCAATCGAGGCGGTATGCAGGCCACGACCTTAGATCGCCTTCAGGCGGCGCTTGAGGCGGAAGGGGTCATGTTCCTTTCTGCGGATTCCTCTGGCGGGCCTGGCGTTCGCCTGAAGGCCTGATCCTCACCAGCATCACCACGGCAGCCAATCGCCGGGCCGCGAACGGACTGTCAGGGGTGAGCGCGGCACGCGCTCATCGCTTAGCGACGGCGCAGCCGCCCTTGACCGGCCGAGAGCGGTTCGGCCCACTCACGAAGCCGGTGGTGGCTGGAAAGCCACGGATACCGACGAGTCCGCCACCCACAGCGCCCCAGTATCGACAGAGCTCCCTAAGGGAGACTTAGGAATGTCTTTAATGGGTGGTTAGCGGCCATTGATGAGAGCTCGTGTCGAGGAAGCGTCGCTCCACCTGTCTCCGAGTTAACTTGGCGGATGCACCCCCACGTCGCACCTTCCCGCGACCGCCGCCCGGCGGGTCAGGAGGCGCCAATGTTCACCCGTCGTACAATCCTGGCCGGCGCCACTGCTGCGGCGTTCGGCGGTCCCGCCGCCTCTGCGACATTAGGCAACAATGCGCAGGCGCTGGCTGAAACGGCTCGAATCAACACCATCGTCAGCGAGTTCGACTTCAACGGCGTGGTGCTGTTGGGAGACAGCGGCCGCCCCACGTTCCAGAACGCCTACGGGCTCGCCGACGCCGAGACTGGGAGAGCCGCGTCGGCCCGAGATCGATACGTCATCGCCTCGATATCCAAATGGCTCACCGTCGCAGCGATCCTGCAGCTGGTGGAGCAGGGCCTGATGAGTCTGGACGCGTCAGTCGCAGACACCTTGCCAGGCTTCCGGAAGGACGCGGGCGGGCGGGTCACCCTCCGCCAGTTGCTGAGCAACACCAGCGGCGTTCCCAACCTCTATGGACCCGCCGTCGAGGCGGACCCCACCCTCAAGCGATCGACCATGACCGCCGTAGAGGCGGCCAACTTGTTCTGCTCCGGCGAACTGATCTTCGAACCCGGCGCCCGTTTCGACTATGCGATCACGAACTGGATTCTCGTCGTCGCGATGGTGGAAGGGGCGACTGGAAAACCGTTCGAGCGCGTTGTCGACGACTTGGTCGTGACGCCCCTGCGGCTTCCGGACACCGATGTGGCGAAGTTCGATTTCGATGGGCGTCCCGATACGGCCAAGGCCTATAGTTCGATCTCGCCACCCGTGCTCAAGATGTCTCCGCGACCGGCGTTCCTCGCCGCTGCCGGCGGCTACTCCAGCACCGCCAACGATCTTCTCCGCGCCGCGTCCGGCGTTTTCGACACCCCCCTGTTGACGCCGCAATCCCGCGCAGAAATGCTGAGGATCACAACGCCCGATCAGCATTACGCCATCGGCGGTCGGGTCGCCCGTCTCGCCACGCCAGGCGGGACGCGCCTGGCGGCGTGGGAGACAGGACGAACGGACGGCTACCGTTCGGTCCTGGCGCATGTGCTGGATGAGCGTCGGACCGTTGTCCTGCTCAACAACACGGATATGTCACAACAGAGCATGGACCGCATCGCGCTTCGGCTGTTGCGCGCAGACTGGGCGTAAATATCGGAGGCCGTATTTGCATTCACTCTGCCCACGGCCAATGTCTCCAATGGGTCGGACCACGACATCGACAGCGGCGCAGAGAGCGGACATTGCGTCATAGCTCGGGCAATCGAAAACCCGTGACCGAGCCTATGGCGTCGAGCCAATCGCCCCACATAGCTGGATCGGCGGTTTGGCCGTCCCCGCCCTGCATCCCTGAAAGAAGCATAGCGACCTGATCGTCGGTGCATCCACCCCGCTTCCAGTATGCCTCAATGAACGCGAACATGGCTTGATAAGCGTTGGCCGTGCTCAAGGTTGGAAGTGTAGACATTTCGGGATCGCCTCTCTTGAGGCGATAACCGTAATGCACCCCCTTGAGGTCGGCTATGGGTCGGGTGCGGTCATCGCCACCCCGCCTGGAAACGGACGTTCGACCGCGATAGCCAGGATCGGCATTGCGAAAAATTTCGGCGGGCTTCGATGACGACTCAAGGCTGATTGGGCAATCATGGTCCTTGATCGCCCTTAAACTTCCTGGCGGTCTTCAGGACATGCCATGAACGCTATTTCGAGGGGCTTGACCGCTCTCTCTAGTTTTTCGCTTCAAGCCACTCATCGCCGCGCCTACGGCCCTGACCTGCTGCGGGCCGCCGCCATCCTGCTGGTGATGGCCTGGCACATGCCTAAGCCCGCCAGACCCGAGCCGCTGCTCACCGTCCAGCCGTTCGGCTGGCTGGGGGTCGACGTGTTCTTCGTACTGAGCGGCTACCTGATCGGCGCCCAGTTGCTGAAGGGGATCGCGGCCGGGAACGGCGTCGACTTCGGGCGGTTCTGGACCAGCCGTGCCTTTCGCATCCTGCCACCCTTCCTGGTGGTGCTGGCGCTCTATTTCCTGCTGCCCGGCTTCTCGGACGGCCAGGCGATCCAGCCGCTGTGGCGGTTCCTGACCTTCAGCATGAACCTGGGCCTCGACTACCGGGTGACTGGCGCCTTCACGTCAGCATGGTCGCTTTGTGTCGAGGAGCACTTCTACTGGATCCTGCCGACGCTTGTTCTCCTCCTGGCTCGCTTCAGGGGATGGGGACCGACGCTAGCCGTCGGGACGGCCGTGATTCTCGGCGGCATGGCCCTGCGCTGGGGGATCTGGCATGGCCCGGCTGCCGATCCGGCCACGCGGCCCGCCGATTTCCTCCGGCTGATCTATTACCCGACCTGGACCCGCCTAGACGGCCTCGCCCTGGGCGTACTGCTGGCTGCCGCCCGCACCTTCCGCCCGGCCCTCGTTACCCGTTTCGCGCCGCCCTGGCTGACCGGACCGCTAGGCTTTGCGGCCGCCGCCGGGACCGTGATCCTCTGCGTCGAGGGGGCCGATGGGGTGGTGCTCAATCTGGCCGGAACTGTCGTCCTGTATCCCCTGGCAGGCCTCGCCAGCGCCCTGCTGCTCTGCTCCCTGCTCGACCTGGAGCCGGCCCTGCGGCGGCTGCCGTTGCAGCCGTTCACCGCCGTAGCGACTCTGGCCTACAGCCTCTACCTCGTCCACAAGCCGGTGCAGCACATGCTGCGCGAGATCCTGGGCGACGGGGTGCTGCACGGCTGGACCGGCGTTGCCGCCTATCTCGTTGCAGACTTCGCCGCCGCCATCCTGCTGTGGGCGCTGATCGAGCGACCTTTTCTGCGGCTGCGCGACCGGGCGCTGCGCCGTCCGGTCCCCGCACCGGGCGAGGAACAGAGGCTGGCGGCGTGAGACGCCTATTAGCCATGTCGCCCAAATGTCCGTAATGGGTCGGACCACGACATCGATACCCCCGCGAAAAACGGACATCCCCACCACAGCCCAAAAGCGGACGCGCCGAGCTGCGGCTAGGGGTGGGGAGCGTCGTTACAAAGCCCAGCGGTCGCATACGTCCAAAGCGAGGGCGGGAATATCGATCGGTCTGGTCGTGTCCACGGCTATGGTGGCCCCCACACCCATGGGCCGGTCATATTCGGCCAACATAGCCGGCGGCAGAGCGCGTAGGGGGTGAGCGCCAGCGTGATGGGTGGAAGTCGCAGCCCGTGCAGCAAACCTCCTGGCCGTTTCAGCCGGCCCGCAATCACAATGGATTTCCACAATGTCGGCTTTAAGGGACCGAAGTTTCCCCAATTCATAGTCGCTATGAGGACGGAAATTCGCCTCCAAAACTGCGAACGGCGTCCTCGTCGCCAGCGACCATAAAAGCTCCATGGCCGCGCCGCCCAATCGCCTGGAAGCGTCCAACGATCCGGCGTCGTCGCCCAGAACATCCACCAAGGTCTCCTTGATAAAATCCTTGGAGAACAGCGGATAGTGGAGATAAGCCGCAAGCGGGACCGCAAGGGTCGTTTTACCGGCGCCTGGCGCTCCAGACACGATCACCAACCTGCGCCTCATCGTTCCGTCTCGCGCTCTGCGCCGTCAACCTATCGAGCTACCGGCACGCAGCAAGCCGGAAGCGGACTGTGCGTACGTCCGCAACGGGTCGCAAAGCGAAGTTCGCTTCGGGGCGGGATGCTGACCTACATCCACCCCGCCCAGCCAAAGTAAACGGCGACCAAGGTCCCTATTTTGCTTTTTCTTTAACATGCTACCCGCGATGCACCTTGCGGTGCGGACGCGCACCTTGTCAGATCCGACTGAAAAGCAAGGGAGAATCTTCGTTTAACCCGGCCCGCACCTTGCGGCTTTTATCTTGCCCTCTTAATCGGGCTCTTCTCTTTCTTCTTCGGCATGACCGTCTTCCTTTCTCTGATGGTCTCCAGTGTACTCCGATGGACGAGTAGACGCGAGAATCGACGCTTTGAGGTTGGATCCGTGTTTCTTGGGAGAAGTCGAGGCGCGCCGTGCACTCTTCCGGGCTCATCGACGGCGGGCTTGGGACCGTCTGAGCGGTCGTCGAGCCGTCGAGGCACATGCTGCTATCGGACTCGCGGGGCATCGTCACAGGCACTCGAGCGTGGTCCTGGATCACTCCGGCCACAGGCAAGATATCGTGCTTCCCGCATTCCATGGTCTGCGCCCTTTCTCTCCGCCGAAGCGGATCTCCTTGCGTTCAGGCGGCCGCAGCCGCGTCGCGTATGGGGATGATCCCGGTCATGCACAGGCTCCGAGAAGCTTGCGGTCCTTGGCCGAGGTCGTGGTCGTGGAGGTGCTGTCGGCAGGTCGGTCGAGGTACTCGGTGCCGTCGCGCCACATGGCGTGCATGATCACCGCGAGCTTGCGGGCGACCGCCACGACCGCCTTCTTGTGGCAGCGTTTGGCGAGCTTCATGCCCCAGGTCTTGAGCGCCGTCGTGCCCTTGAAGCGCGTCAGCATGGCGCTGGCGGCCTCGTAGAGCGCGCGTCGAACATCGGGGTCGCCGGCCTTGCTGATGCGGCCCTGGATGTCGATCGACGAGCCGGACTGCCAACGTTTGGACGTCAGTCCGAAGTAGGCGGCGACGTTGCGCGAGCGGCGGAACCGGGCCGGATCGTCGATCGCCGTGACGAAGGTCAGGGCGGTGATCGGCCCTACGCCGGGGATCGCCATAAGCCGTCGGCACAGGGCGTCCTGAGCGACGATCTTGACCACCAGATCGTGCAGTTTGAGGTACTGTTTCCACAGCGCGGCGCGGGCTTCGAGCATGCAGTCCATCAACTCGGCGGTCAGCGGATCGTCGGCCGACGCCGTGCGCACCGCCGCATCGAAGCCGCCGCGACCGACCTTGTTCAACCGCACGCCGAAGCTCTTCAACGAGTGGCGGATGGTGTTCTCCAGATCGAGGAACTTGCGCTTCAGGTTACGGCGCTGGATCAGCAACAGCCGCAGCCGGTAGGCCTGGTCGGTCTTCACATGGGCCTGGCGGAACCAGCCGGTGCGCATCAGATGGGCCAGGCCCAGCGCGTCGGCGGCGTCGGTCTTGTTGCGCTGGGCCGCCATTGTCGCGCGGACATGGCGGGTTTCCAGACAGACCACCGGCACGCCCAGGGCCTTCAGACCGGGCTGAAGCCACGGCGACAACGAACCCGCCTCGTGCCCGACGCGGCGCAAAGTCCGCGCGAACGGCGCCAGCACCGTCGCGATCGCTTCGGGATCGGTAAGAACGGAGCAGCGCATCAGCACCGTCCCCTCGGTATCGACGACGCACACCGCCGTCTCCTCCATCGACACGTCCAGACCGGCAAAATGCTCCACGGCTGATCTCCTCCTGCGCAGGGCGGGACGAGGGACTTCGCCCGCTGGCGGGAGTTTGGCGCCGCGACCGGGCCGCTGAAACCCGGCCGCCACTGGTGGATCGCCGAGCCCGAATACGGCGGCACTCAATCGCCGGGAGCTCGATCAGGCTATTTCAACGTCTAGCCCCATCTGCAAGCATCCGAGATGCGCCATTAGGGGCTCAGGTTTGGGGTGCCATAAGCGGACCTCTCTGTGCGGGCCCACGCCAGTAGCTTCGCTTGGATTTCCGCGCGGTGGTCGTGCCGCTCGGCCCATGCCCCATTTCCCTCATGCTTGCAGTTACGACGGGGGGTAAGCCTACGCAGTGGCTGGTTCGGCCAACCACTTCCGATTGCGCTTTACATTTCAATGATCACCCAAATAATGTGCGCCTAAGCTGAAATAAGAAGATGAGTCCTAGAACTTGCGCGAGGCTTGGTGGAAATGACTGGCGTGTTGGCAAAGTACAACGCAACGAACTCCATGCTCGGCTACCTTTATCAGTGCCGAGAAGCGCTCCTATTAGGTTTGGAAGCATCCAAAACCTCACCTGGCCTCGCCATCGCTATCGAGCGCTTCGACGATGTGACCTTCCACGAGGGTCAGGCGCTGCGTGACCAGATTCAGCTGAAACACCACACCAAGGCTGGCAACCTGACGGATGCCAGTGTCGATCTCTGGAAAACGCTCCGCATCTGGAGCGACCAGGTGAAAGCCGATCCCAGTCTGCCTTTCGAGCGGCGCTTTATTATCCTCACCACCGGCACCGCGGCCGACGAGTCCATTGCTGCGATGCTGCGCCCCGGCCGGCCTACGGAGGATGAGCAGAAAGCGTTGAAAGAACTGCGGCACGTAGCTGGCAGTTCGACCAATACCGAAACCAGTGCTGCGCGCATGGCCTTCCTCGCCCTGCCGGAACCCGACCAGCGAAACCTGATCACGGCCATTTTCGTCTACGACAACGCGCCCTCGATCACCGATGCTCGGTCAGAGATTGAGGACAAGCTGCGGTTTTCAGTTCCCGAAGCGCATGTCAGCGGGCTGGTCGATCACCTCGAGGGCTGGTGGTTCGCTCAAGTCATTCTTTCGTTGTCGGATGCCAGCGCTCCAGCTATTTCCCTTCTTGCTCTGCGTTCCAAGATTGATGAAGTCGCCGCCGCTTATCGGACCGACGACCTAATCTTAAGTGTCGATGTGGAAGCTACTCCAGCAGATGCTGCGGGGGCGGAAACACGGACCTTCGTTCGCCAGATGCGTCGCGTTGGCCTAGGCGAAAGCGCAATCGACATGGCAAAGCGCGACTTCTACCGCGCTACCGCACAACGGGGTGCTTGGGCTCGCGAAAACGTGCTGCTTGACGGTGAGTCGATACGCTACGACGACGCGTTGATAGACCGCTGGCAACGTGAACGTCTCGCCATGGAAGAAGCGGCTCAGCCTTCCACCGATGATGAAAAGCAAAAGTTCGGGCGTGAGCTTTTCCACTGGGCCAACCGCGTTCAGGCACCATTCCGTAACCGGCACGAGGCGTGGCTTTGTTCTGGCTCTTACCAAATTCTGTCTGATGGTGTCGCTCTCGGTTGGCACCCCGACCATGCATCAATATTCGGCAAAGTCGAACAGGGGGAAGCTGCATGACACTCCCCCGTTGGAACGCCCGGCCATCCGAGGAAGCGAACCTCTTTAATCCAGCTCTGTGTGGTCTCCTGACGACCGAGTTCGTGAAGGAGTATCAAAAGGCGAAAGGTTGTCCCTGTCCCTTTGTATTGCCCTTCATCGCATTGCCCATTGCTCTTCACGAGAAGACGCGCCGGTTGCTTCCCGGCTCCACGGTGACTTCGCTGTACACATGGCGAGAGCGCAATCCAGGTGCTCTGGTCGGGTTTGCGGAAAGGGCACGCTCGCTGCGCCCGGCAGTCCAGGAAGCAATTCGTTTCTGTATCGATCGGAAGGTGCTCGCCGTGTTTGAGGACGGTAGCCTTTCCACAGGCTCATCCACATTGGCCGCCGGACAGAAGTTCGTCCTCGCGCTCACCGAGGACGCGGCGGACGGATTAAGCTGCGCGCGCATGATGGGACGCTGGTTTGCCAAGGCAGGAACCGCTTCAACCATCCTATCCGCCTGGGGGGTGAAGCCATGACCATGAGCATCCAAACGATTGTGCTCTATTCCCATGACGGTGAGCAGAGAAGGCTTTCGTTCAAACGTGACTGCCTCAACGTCATCACGGGCGATTCCAAAACCGGGAAGTCGGCGATCATCGACATCATCGACTACTGCCTTGGCCGGTCGCGTTGTAATGTTGCCGAGGGGGTGATCCGACGCAGTGTTTCTTGGTTTGGGCTAGAAGTGGTCAACGGCAACGACACGCTGTTTATCGCTCGACGAAACCCCGGCCCCGGAACTGATCTCGGCTCCGAAATTTACATGCGTCGGGGCGTATTCGAGGCCCCGCCGGCGTTCGCCGACCTGACCAAGAATGTTCTTGAAGACGAGCTGATCAGTCTTCTTTCGCGCTTCGTTGGCATCTCCGAAAATGAGCATCGCCCCCAGAGCGGCACCCGGCGACCGCTTGAAGCGACGATCCGCCATGCGTTGTTCCTATGCTTCCAGAAGCAGGACGAGATCGATAACCGGGATCGCCTATTCCATCGCCAGGGCGATGAGTACATCCCGCAGGCGATCAAAGACACGCTTCCCTATTTCCTTGGCGCGGTGGACGAGGATCATTTCCTTCGGCAGCACGAACTGGACAATGCGCGAGACGCGCTCAAGGAACTTGAGGCGCGGGCTTCCCGCCGACGCGACCAAGGCAATGCCGACCTCGGGCGAATCCGCCGCTTGGTCAATGACGCCAAACGGGTTGGGATTATCGACCAGGCCTTCGAACCGGTCGAAGTGGAAATGGCGCTGGCCCGCCTCGAATCCGCTAGCCGCGTGGAACTAAGTACGCCCAATGCGCTCCCAGATTTCGGCGACACCATCAACCGCTTGCGCAATGAGCAGACCACCTTGAGAGAGGTTTTGCAGCAGACGAGCGACAACAAGCGGGCGGCCAGCCTGCTGATGTCCGAACAGTCCGCCTTTACGCGCGAAGGATCTGAGCAGCGCGCTCGTTTGAGCGCTATCGGCCTGTTCAAAGGCGAGGCAGATGGGAACATCTGCCCTGTCTGCGAATCGGAACTCGAAGTCCCAACCCCGACATCGGCACAGATCAACGGGGCGCTCGCTAATGTCACACGCCAGCTTCAAGCCGTCGAGGTCGAACAACCTCATTTGCAGAAACACATCGAGGGGCTCGATGAGCGTCGCATCAAGCTGGAACGCGATCTGATCGAAACCCAGACCGCGCTCTCACGAGCAGTTGCCGAAGACGAACGTGCGAAGGCTCAGCAAGATATGTTGTTGGAGCGCGCCCGCGTCGTAGGGCGCATCGGCGCCTTCCTCGACAATCTTAAACCTGACGAGGCCGAGGTCGACTTCGGCCCACTGATCGAAACCGCAAAACGCAAGGTCGAAACACTGGAGGCCGCAGTCAACGCGGACGATGTCGCGCAGAAACTCGACACCTATCTTAATATCATCAGCAAGCAGATGTCGCGCTACGCCGAGGATCTCGACCTCGAACACAGCGGCAGCGAGCTGCGCCTCGATCTCAAAAAGCTCACCGTCGTCGCTGACACCGAGGATGGCCCCATTCCGCTAAACCGGATGGGTAGCGGCGAGAACTGGGTCGGCTACCACGTACTTACCTATCTGGCGCTGCACTGGTGGTTCAGAAAGCGGGCCCGCCCGGTGCCCGGCATTCTGATCTTCGATCAACCGTCCCAGGCGCATTATCCAGCCGAACGCGATCAGGAAGGCCGGCTAGACCCGCTGGAAGATAAGGACCGTTATGCGGTTCAGGCCCTCTTTGGTCTCATGCATCGCGCTTGCAGAGAGATCGCTGGAGGCCTTCAGCTCATCGTGCTGGATCACGCGCACCTCACCGACAAATGGTTCGAGGACGCGATTGTAGAGGAGTGGAGACGTGGCCAGTTCCTTGTGCCGCCGAATTGGGATCGGAAGCGCTCTACGAGCTAGCTGATCGTCGCAGTTTACCCGCTCGCAGCGCTGACGCAACGAACTCGCGGCCAATCTGATCGCTAGGCCTGCTAGCGCACGGGCTGATCACCGAAGTTTAGGCGCTCCAGCGCAACGCGAACCTCAGCCGCCCGCGCATAGCCTTCTAGACCGGGGTAAATGCGCGCGTGCGTCAAACCCATGGCATCGAGTTCTGACATGGCGAAGCGGAAATCCCTCACTGGTACGCGGTACTGACGAAGCGTCACTTCACGTTCCCCAAAGGCCGCGACGTGATCCTCCAGTGTGTCGTAGGGAGCCCTCAGATATGTGAAGCGGCCGAACTGGTTGCGGATTCGCGGGTTCCACAATGCGGGAACCTTCACAATGGCGCAGCCGAGTTCCTCGCTCCATACGGCGTTCTCTGCATCCAGCACCCACACCGCCACGTATTTCTCGAGATTGATGCCTTGCCGTACGTGTCCGCTGAAAGCGAAGAACGCAGCAACGAAGGGACTTTCGCTCCAATCGAGCAGTCGTGTCGGAAGACCGTGATGCTGGGCGAGGCCTAACATCGCCAGTCGGTCGCCCCTGAGCTTGTCCGGCATATCTTCAAGCTCAGTCTCGGCCAGGAACTCCGTGAGTAGCCGTTCAGCCGTCTCGTTCTTGTTCGCGCGGTCGCCGCGATACCAGCGGTCAAAGCTCGTTCCGAGGACCCATTCGGCCGAACCTTGCCCGCGAAACAGGTAGCGTCCCTTCCTAAAGAGCCCACCGGGAAATTGGTCGGCGATGATTCTGCCCCTGAACTCTGCCCAGCTTTGGCAGTCGATCTGTTCGACGTTGCGCATCTCGTTCGCCTTGTAAGCTCACCCAAAGCAGCGCTTGGCAACGGGACGGTTCCCCAAAAGGCCAAGGTTGCGCGAGCAGCATATCCGGGTGTGAAACCCGGGCAAGAGCGGGCGGTCGTTGCATTGCGACGGGCAGTGCCAAACCAGTGAAGTAAGCTGGACGTCCATTGCTCTCAGCCGACAGTCCAGCGCGGTGACGAACTTCGCCACGCGTTCCTACCTGTTAGCCGGAAGAATGACCTGGATCAGCTCCCCGACCACACTGCCGAGCCCAGGCTGCGCGATATCGACGAGGCTCGTAATCGAACGCAACGTCGAGTAGGCGCGATCAACTGCCGTCTCTTAAGTCCGCGTGAACAAAGCTGCGCACCTGGGCGAGCGCCGCATGGCGTGACCGGCCTGCAGGGCATCGAAGAGAGGCCATGAGCGATGAAACGCCCTCTCTGACACTTTGAAGTATCGGGACAGCGCCGTTAGGCTCATGTAGCCCGCAACGACGACAGCGCTTCGAGAAAGCATGAGCACGCTAAAATCCACCGACAGTTTGCTGATCGAATCCATTCTGGAAATGGGCGGCGGTTACGTTCTGGACTTCAGCGACCGGACCTTCGGCGATTTCTTCCGGCGCGAGTTAAGGATCAACATCGACGACCCGACCTATTCGGAGCGTGGAGGCTCAAAGGCAAAGCGTCTACGGCTATTTTTCGAGAAGGCCGACGACAAGACTGTCGCTAGGGTCCTGACCGCCCTGTGGGAATACCGCGAGGCCCACCGCGAACATAAGCAAGCCGAGGAAACGGTCGCGAATGCCGCCTCACGCATGTCGGCAGTCATCGTGCGGCTAGGCGGGTCACCTTTGCCATCGGCTACACCGCAACCGCCGCCCCACCAGCAAACGTCGTCAGCGCCAACCGTTGATCCTAGCTATCTTGCCAAGTTCGAGCAGGATCTCTTGGCGCTGTCCAAACTCGCGCCGCATCCACGTGGCTTTGCCTTCGAGACATTCCTCAAAGACCTATTCGACGCCCATGGCCTCAAGGCCCGGCAGCCATTCCGGAATCGCGGGGAGCAGATCGACGGCAGTTTCCAACTTGGCGGGGAAACCTATCTCATCGAGGCCAAATGGGAGAACGCCATGACCGGGACTGGCGACCTCCACACCTTCAATGGCAAGGTTGCCGAGAAGGTCGCTTGGGCAAGAGGCTTGTTCATCAGCTACTGCGGTTTCTCGCCTGATGGTCTGTCCGCCTTCGGACGCGGCAAGCAGATCGTGTGCATGGATGGTCATGACCTGTCCGAGGCATTGCGTCGCCGCATTCCGCTTAGTGACGTGATCGACCGAAAGGTCCGCCGGGCTGTTGAAACAGGCGAATGCTTTGTTCGAGTGGGTGAGCTCTTTCCGTAATGGGGCAAAGTAAACGCTACAAAGCAAAGACCTGCGCGTATTGCGGAGCGCCGGGCAGCTCGACAACCAACGACCATGTCGTCGCGCGAGCATTCTTCTTGAAGGAAGATCAGGGCGACCTTCCGCAGGTCCCCGCCTGCGCATCGTGCAACAACGCGAAATCCAAGCTTGAGCTTTATGTCTCGACTGCCTTGATGATCGGCTCCAACCATGTTGAGGGAAACCGCTATCGGCGGGAACGGGTAAAGCCGAGGCTTGATAAGAACCAGCGTCTTCGGAACGAGCTTGGCATCGACGAGCCCCCTCAATGGGTCCGGGTCAATGGCATTTTGCAGCAGATGCATGTGGTCAAGATCGATCCGTCAAAGACGAAGCGGCTGATCGAGCTGATCGTGGCGGGGCTATACTTCCATCACTATGCCGAGCCACTTCTAAAGGAATGGACACCCGACGCGCAGATGTTCCATCCGGATCATGAGCTTAGGATGTGGGCGGCCATCGAGCCGTATTTCCCGGCGCAAACTGCCCGCGTGGGCGGAAACCTAGGTCGAGGAAGTTTCGTATACGCGGGCGTCCGGAGCCCAGCTCATCCCGGTTTCACCGCTTGGCAGATGTCCTGGCACGGCGGTATCGGCCTTCACGGCGAGAACACACCGGCAAACGGCGTCAGACATTGGTGGGCGGTGACGAGGCCGACCGCCGAGGCTGTCAGCCGAGCTAATCAGGGTGTGGCGGCTGACGTCGCGAACGGCGAAGCAGGAGCTTTATAGTCAGCTAAAACAGCGTCGATACGATCAAGGAGAGGATCGTAGCCTAACCAGCTGATGGTCCCGGCGTTTTTGGCCACCACCTTCCTTGCGAAGTCAGTCTTTTTGATATGCTTCGTGAGGTCGAGCTTCTCCTTGTCCTTGGGAAACACCTTCCCAGCCATCAGCTTCGGGAAATCGGCTCCCAGCAGTGTCTCGATACATGACTGGCCCCCACCAGCCGGCTCAGGCGTCTTAATGACATAGAGGTTGGCCGTCAGGTGATAAAACAGCGCAGTGGTCGTTTGGTCGATGACCTTCCCGAACTTCCCGTTCACCGCTCCCGTGAAGCTGCTCAATCCCGCATCGTTGTCCAGCAGAAGAATGACGGGATGGCTCAACGGCCTGTGGTCGTAGCGTTTGAGACGATCCTCGTAGCCCACCGCCAGATGCTTAAGAGGGTCGGTGCCGCCCATCTTAAGCATGTCCGCGACGTTGTTTTCATAATTGAAGAATCTGACTTTGTATTCGAAGCCGCGCTGCGTCACAGCACCGAGCGTTGGATGCTTGGCGACAAGTTTCCGTATCGCATTCCGCAGATACACCGGGTCTGTGTGCCCCTCGGTGACGATGAGCGGCTGCTCCAACGCCAGAAAGTAATCGTAGTAGTAAAAATCTTCGTGGGTACTCTGTCCGAAGATCGCCGGCACATCGGTCTTGTTGTTGCTTTTGTAGCGGTTCCGCGTCGGGTCTGTCGGCTTAATGTGCGACTTGCTTTTGACGTGGAAGACGTGCCCGAGGGCGCCGCGAATGGGCCGGAGACTCGTAGTAACTGCCTCAGGTCCCGCAGACGGTTTGTAGTAGGCTCCGGTCTTGAAGAGCGAGTGGCACATCGAGCGCACGCCGCGCCAGTAGGCTTGCGAGATATTGACCTTTTGGTTGACCGTCAGGCCGGTAACGAGCTGCCGCGACGGCGACACCTGCATCCGTGTCTTGGTTGGGTTGATCGCGAAATCCGACCCGACGATCTTGTCGATCAATGGCTGGCCAAGAACCCACGGGTCGTCGGGGGAAGTCCCTCCTGCTGCCAAAGCCGTGGGGAACACTTTGGCGTTCGTAGAAAACGTGATGTCGTCCGCATACCGCGAATAGGTTACTCGGTGCTGTTTGGCGAACCGGGCGAGCCGTTGATCGAGGATCCGCGTCACCAGATCGGAGATGATCGGTGAGCATGGACTGCCTTGCGGCAACGCACCTTGGTAGCAGGCGATCTGGGCCAGTATCGTTGCCCCCTCCGGTGTCAACGCGAAGTTCTGATCCTTAATGAAGAAACCGCGCACACGCGGAAACGTCAAAGTCGGGAAGAAATCCTGGAGATCTAGGTTAAGGACGAAGCGGCGGCGTTTATGAACGGACGCGTTCGTAACAATCGATTGCCCCTTGCGGAACGCATGCGACAAGGGTTTTCGCCCAGTCTGAACCTCCTCGTCACAGGCATAGAGGATGTTGGCTAGCGCGCGCTGGTAGATCTTCAGCTTCCCAATCGGCGCGTTGATCATGCGCTCGCCACCTGACTTTTTGGCGATTGGGAAGCTTCGATATTTCGAGGCTTCTGGCGTCCTGTGGAGGATGTTGATGAGCGTTCGGGTTGGGGTCGACAGCAGGGCCGCAAATTCGGTTAGCGTGGTTGCCGCCCTCAAATCCTCCAACTTGGACAAATTCACCGACCTCTCGTTGTGGGGCGGCTTACAGGCACTCCTATCCCCAGCGAGCCTAGCGTTTCGGCCCGAGCATAGCGTCCCATGAGGTATGGAGACGTTGTTTCATATGCCGCAATAAGGCGACAACAAATCTGGCCTGTAAGCCTTACTGCGACCGTAGCATTCCCGTTTCGCGCGTGTCCATCACCACTGCGCGGTCATCCTCTCCGCAGTCAGCGAGCCTAAACAGCCTTGACAGATCGCGTCGCCGGACACCCGATTGGTCTATGCAACTGCCATGGGATGAACACCTCCGCGAGATCGTCATTCCGGCATGGCAGGCCTATCTGAGTGCCGAGCATCGCCTGACCCAAGCGGTGCTCGCCAAGGATGAGGCCGCTACCGAACGTGCCCGTTTTGATGCTCTTCGGGAAGGCGGAGCGGCTTCCTTCTACTTGCATCATTTCGGCGAGGTCGTATTGAGAGCCCGTCCGCATTGGCTGCCGCGAGACGTGACAAAGCCTCCGCATATCATTAGCTGGTTGGCTCCGTTCTGCACGGCGCTCCGCACTGATCGTCAGTTGCCCGATGTCGAATTGCTTAGGGACGTGGCTGACTCTCTCAAGCATGCGATTCTCACGCGCAGGCTGGAGGAGCGACAGGTTGCCGCCAACGAGGCGGTGCTCGTCGCAGACACGGTCTACGGCGCAGGGCGCTTCGGGGAAGGCAAGTGGGGTGGCGTGCTGCAAGTCATCGTGCTGACCGAAACAGGTGGTCGTGCGTTGTCTGCTGTGCTCCAGAACGTGCTTGACGCCTGGAGGCGAGCAGCGGGCCTACAGGTTCCCGAGATAGGCGATGCGTGAAACGCTTCGCGGCGGAGGAAGCGAGCCGCATAGCAGGGCGCGCCCCGTTTGGCATCAGTCGAGAGAGTACGACTTGCGGGAGGCCTTGCGCCTGTAGACGTTGTGTCCGGCCTACGTCACCAAGCACCGCTAAAAGTCAAAGATTGATGTTAACTCGCCTCGTCATTCTGAACGTAGGGCTATAGCGTATGTGTAGTGCTCATTTTCATCGGCGGCGGCCCGCCACCCGTCGATGCTGCGCCATGGCGCGATATACCGCGAGATTAACACTCAACCACCGCCGATTTCTGCACGGACTTCTAACGTGAGTTCGGAAAGAGGTTGGCAACCCAGCAGTAGCAGAAACCGCCCTGATCTCAACGGCTGGAACGCCTTCCGGACGACCGGCGGGTTCCCGCGGTCCTATTTTAGGTGTTGGGTTTCTGGACGATTCCGGGCTGAGCGAAATCATCCGGGTTGAATGGAAATCAGTATAGCTGGCCGCCGAGAAGTCGTCCGGGCTCACCGGATAGGAGATGAAATCATCACCATACGGTCACGGATCGGCGATATCCAATCTTCGGCTATCGCGCAACGGTTGTGGTCGTGCAGCATATGGGCCTGAGTGGGCCTCCGCACCTGTCTGAAATGCGTGATCGAAGGGCGGCCCATGCGTATCGGCATCTGGCTATCTGGACTTCTGGTGAGCTGTGTCTTGGCCACGCCAGGGCAGGCTCGGCAATCGGAGGCGTACGCCTACGACGTCCACGGACGGGTGAATTCAGTCGCTCGCACGACAGGTTCGACGACGACCATTTATGACTTGGACGGCGCGGATAACCGAACCACCAGGGCGACGAGCAGCGGCTCCATGCCGGCTGGCTCCACGATGGAAGCAGACGGAGTGTCCCAGACTGGAGCGCCACCGGAGGTGATGACTGCGGTCGCACCCCCTGCGGTTGAGACGGCGCGCGTTGCGCTGTCATCCGTTTCGACAGAGCCGACGGCGAGTTTGCTTGAGGGCGGCATCATCGTGCCACCCGTCTTCTACAACACCGATGCGCGTGGTGTGGACCTGGTGTCGGGACGCTTCTACCACACCGAGCGTTTTGCCTCCGTCGGCGATCCGGCCCAGGGCGGCCTCGCCTGGGACATGACCTATATCCAACAGCCCGATGATTTCCGCTCTGGATGGCGCGATGGTTTCGTAGGAACCGTGAACCGGGACGGTGATCAGATCACCGTCAGCCTCGGCGCGTCCTCGGAGACCTTCACGGAATCCAGCTTAGGGTACAACTCAGACCAGCGCATCGGTTCCACCTTGTCGACCGACGGCTATTTCTGGACCTACACCCTGCGGGACGGAACCGTTGCCCGGTTCAACCGCGATTTGGCCAGCAGCTACGGCAACTGGGACGGAAATGAAGGCTTCATCCAGTTCCTGACCCGGCCGAACGGCGAGGTTCAGCAATACAGTTACACAAGCACCTATTTCTGCCGCCAAGCGGGCACGGGCTCGTGCCCCGAACCGACGGTGCGGGCCGTGCGGCTCCAGTCCGTGCAGAACAATCGCGGCTATCAGATCAGCCTTGAGTATGTCCGCAACGACGCCGTCAACTATTCCCAATGGGGGCAGTGGATACGGCTCAAGAAGGTCACCGCCTTTAACCGAACCGTTGATGCTTGCGAACCATCAGCGACGTCCTGCTCGTTCAGCCGGACCTGGCCCAGCGCGACATTCGACACGACCAATGTCAGCTTCCAGACGGCCACCAATGCGCTGAATCAGACCACGAGCTATAGCTACTATGCCAGTTTCCTTGGATCTGTGACGCGCGCCGGCGACACTGCGCCGAGCATCGCACTGACCTATTGGAGCCCGGACGGCCGGGTTCACACCCATTCCAACGGCATTGAGACCTATACCTACAATTTCTCGGATTCGAGCGGTACCCGGACCATCACTGTCGTTGATCCAGCCGGTCAGCCGTCTCTGGCGGTTTCAGACATGCCGACTGGAACACTGACATCGCTGACCGACCCGCTAAGTCGTACGCGCCAGTTTACTTACGACAGTTACGGCCGCATGCTGACGGCGATCCAGCCCGAGGGCAACTCGGTCGGCTATACCTACGACCTGCGCGGCAACATCCTCGAAACCCGTGCCCGCGCCAAGCCAGGGTCTGGAATTCCAGACATCGTGGCTTCCGCGACTTATCCTGATCTTTTCTGCACCAACACCGTGATCTGCAATCAGCCGGTCACCACGACGGATGAGAGAGGCAACGTCACCGACTATGCGTATGACGGCACGCATGGCGGCCTGACCGTGCTCACCAAACCAGCGCCTTCGTCGGGCGCGGCTAGGCCGCAGATCCGGGTTTCCTATACCTCGCTTTATGCTTGGTATCGGGGCGCGGGCGGAATTTTTGGCCAGGCGACGACACCGATCACCCTGCCGACCGCCGTGTCGCAATGCATGACGGGCACAAGTTGTGATGGCACGGCCAACGAAGCGCGCACGACCATCACCTACGGTGTGTCCGGCGTCTCAAATAATCTTCAGCCAACCCAATCCAGCCAAGGCTCGGGAGATGGGGCGCTTACGGCGACGACGACCATGGCGTACACGCCAAACGGCGATGTCCGGATGGTCGATGGGCCATTGCCGGGTTCCAGCGAGTCCGACGACGATGTGACGCTCTACTGGTACGACGCGATGCGGCGACTGTACCTTGTTCGAGAGCCGGTCACCTACATAAACGGCAACTCTAACTATCGGGCGCAGCGCTACACGCGCAACGCCAAAGGGGACGTAACCCTCTCCGAAACGGGCACGACGACGGACGAGGGCGAGTCCTTCAGCGCGATCCAGGGAACCACGACGACCTATGATCTCGCCGGACGAGTGACCTCCGGCAGCTTGGTCGCGGGCGGCGTGACCTATGCACTGACGCAGGCTAGCTATGATGTGGTCGGGAGACCGGCTTGCCAGACGGTTCGTATGAACCCCGCCACCTTCGGGACCTCGCCGACTTCGGCCTGTACATTGGCGAGCGCCGGGACGTTCGGTCCGGATCGCATTACCGCGTTCACCTATGACTCCGCCAATCAGTTGACCGTGCAGACCAGCGGCTACGGCACGACGTCGGCCATTTCTACGAGCACGACCTACACCGCCAACGGTCAGCCGCAAACGCAGACCGACGGGGCGAGCAATGTTTCGACGTTGATCTATGACGGCTTCGACCGTCTGCACCAGCTGCGCTATCCCAACGCCACTGGTGGCGGGTCTTCGACGACGGATTACGAAGAGTATGGCTATGATCCGGCCAGCAACGTCATCAGCCATCGCAATCGTGCGGGCGAGACGATCACAAGCGCTTACGACGCCTTGAATCGTCGCACCTCGCTTGGTGGCGCGGCCGTCGCGGATCGGACGTTCGGCTACGACAATCTCGATCGGATGACGGCGGCGGCCTATACAAGCCCTTCCGTATCCTCGTCCTGGGCATGGGATGCGCTGGGCCGCCTAGTGGGCGAAACCCAGTCGCCACCCAACAAGACCCTAACGTACCAGTATGATTTGGCGGGGCGGCGTACCCGGATCACATGGCCGGACAACCTCTATGTCCAGTACGACTGGGACTTCCTCAACAATCTGACCGCCATCCGTGAGAATGGCGCGACCTCCGGCGTCGGTGTTCTGGCGGCATACGGATACGACAGCTTGGGGCGTCGTACCTTCGCGGGGCGCGGGAACGGCGTCGGGAGCAGTTGGGGGTATGATGGCGCTTCGCGCTTGATCAGTCTCAGCCATGACCTCTCTGGCACGGCGAACGATTTGACGCTCGGATATGCCTACAATCCTGCCGGACAGATCGTCACCCGAACTTTGTCGAACCCAGCCTATGCCTATGCGCCTGGGGCCGGAACGGTCAGCTACTCCAACAACGGCAAGAACCAGGTCACCGCAGTGGGTGGTACCGGTGTCGGCTATGACAGCCGCCAGAACATCACATCCGCAACGGCCGGAACTTATGGCTACGACGCGCTAAACCAGCTCACCACGGCCAACAGTGCAGGCTTGGTGTATGATCCTACCGGACGCCTCAACCAGATATCGACCGGCTCCATCGCGACGCGTTTCCTATACGAAGGCCAACAGGTCGTCGGGGAATACGATGCGTCTGGCAGCATGCTGCGCCGCTATGTGCCGGGCTTCGGTGTGGATGACATCGCCACCGCCTATGAGGGAGCTGGAACGGCAGACCGCCGCTGGTTGCTCGCCGATGAACGCCAGTCCGTCGTTTCGATCGCCAATGGTTCTGCGGTGGGTATCGCGACCAATACCTATGACGAATACGGCGTCCCGGGCGCGGCTAACGCCGGGCGCTTCCAGTACACGGGACAAGTCTGGATCCCCGAGGCGCAACTCTATCACTACCGGGCGCGAGCCTACGCGCCCGGATTGGGGCGGTTCATGCAGCCCGATCCTGCGGGCTATGCGGCCGGACCGAACCTCTACGCCTATGTCGGGGCAGATCCGCTTAACCTGAGCGATCCGTCGGGGCTCGGTGCTGGTGACTGCGAATACGGCATCCTCTGTCCGGTAGATCTGGACGACCTCATCGTCATCGGAAGGCGGCTGTGGCGCAGTGACTTCGGAAGTCTGGGCGGTGGGACAGCAGGCTCGGGCGTGACCGTCGCGACTTTAGCTACCATTACGGTGACGGCCCCGCGTGAGAACACATGTACGGCGAACCGTGCGCGCCACGAAGCCGCTTTGGAGGAAGAACTGCAGCGATATCGCGCTGCTGGTTTCCGCGTCACTCGCAACGTCTCTTTTCGTGACCCGCAGCAGGGCAACATCCGAGTCGTCGCCGATGCGGCGGTCGGATTTGCGGGGTTGGCTGGTGCGCCTGGGCTAACGCCCCCCGCACACATTCTCATTGACGTGAAAACGGGTGGTGGTGGATTTACGCCTAACCAACGAGCGGTCTATCCAAGGTTCGGCAGCAACTACCGCCTCGTTCCTGTTGGGTTTAGAGCGGCGCAGGCTGGCTACATACCAGGATTGCCCATAAACGTTGGTCAAATCACTTTTGAAGTTCCGAGGTACGATGCCAATGGAAACCGTTGCAGCTGAAGTGGTCGAACCGCTGATGGCGAATGGATTTTCTCGAACAAAAAGTGGCGTGCTCCTAAGACATACCCAGCAACCCGACCTTGATCACTGGGCGCTCGCTACCAGAGATAACGGTGGGATATCTATGTCGATTGGAGCAATATCACCGAAGATAAACCGGTTTGCCTTCAAGATTTTCAGAGAAGCGGTCGGTCCGACGTTTAAACCTCAGTTTCCTGCCTATGCCGCTCCTCCGATCTTCATTCCGATATCCCACGATCTGAGGGGAGACGATCTTACGCGTGAAATTCAGCCGATCATCGACGATTTCACGGAGCGTTTTGGGGATTGGAAGCTGGACGATTGGTTTCGATTTGCTGTGGAAATAACACCATATGGGCATGCACAAACTATTATTGTACCGGCGTACCTTTATCTCAAAAATGACTGGGTGCAGCTAGAAAGCTATCTAGTTGGCGCGCGCGACATGCCCATTCTTGAGGAATTTCAATCCTATTTTCTTAAGATAGAAGAGCTCATGAATGCCCAATTATCGGATGGTGGGGCGTCCCTTTAGCTCAGTCGCCATGATTCCGATATTATGTTGATGTCAGCTTTTAGCCAATGCCCATGAACACAGAAGCAACATTGTGGATCGTGGACGCAGACCAACCCGATGTCATTGACGCGGCGAATATGGTCCACATTCCCGACATTGGCTTGATTTTTTCAGCGGTTGATCTCGATCAGACCAGGGCAGCAAACTGGTTTGCGGAGAATGGACTTTGCACCGTCGATGAATCTGGTGCGACTATCGTTCCGAAATTCCCGATGATATCCAAGTTGTTTTGGGTGATTGTTGATCCTGCGACGTTCGTCGGCGACGAAGTTGAGGAACTCAGTTTGGAATTGTTGCAAGCTCAGCAGGGTAATATCCTCTCATCAGATAAGGAACTGCTTGATAGAATAAGGCGATTGACTGAGCGGGCTGGCATGCAGTGTCGTTCGCTCACCGTGAGCCACACTTGACTGCGTTTCACATCGACTTTGGACCCGAGCTCCCACGAAGTTTGGCAGGCGAGACGCCACCAATCGAGATCGATTGGCCCAGCCTGTATGTCGTGGCGCGTGAGAAGGGCCTTGGTTCACACTATGTCACCCTCCGGGTCGGATCTTATGAGGCCCCGTCAGAAGACTTAGATGTTGTTGGCTTGTTCGGTGACCTTCTGGCCCTATCGTCCAGTGGTTCTCACGACGGCATCCATAACGTCATGTTTGGTGGATACACGATCATCGTCATCAAGCGCGATGGCCACAGGATTACCTTTCAGGATCGTATCCCGCAGAAGGGTGGTGCCGTTGGGCCAGAGCTTGGCACGGTGTCTGCGTCCGAGTTCGAGAGCGTGCTTTTAGGAGCTATCTCCTCAGTCTGGCATGTGCTGAACGGATAGGGCTATAGCGTAGGTGTAGTGCTCATTTCCATCGGTTGTGGCCCGCCATCGCCCCTGCGCCCCTTTTAGGGAAGGCCGGGACCGCGAAAATCCTCTGATTCACCACGACAAGACGGCCGGCCGCATGCCGCGTCCCGAGCCGACGGTAATCGGGCACGGCCAGAAGGCAAGGCTCCGCTGGCCGAAGACCAGCGGAGCTCCAAACTCTATTGAGCAAGGCCGGCTCGAACCAGCGCCGCCTGAACCTCTGCGCGGGCGGCCTCCATGTCGCGACGGAAGGCCTCCGAACGCTGCTCTGCCCCATAGATGACCATGCCGGACTGGATGCCGGCCTCCACGGCGCTGTAGCTGTGCGAGCCACAGATGTAGCGGCTCTCGGCGAACGCTCGGCCGCGCGCATAGAGGGCGTCGGCGCGTTGAGGCGCCAGTTCGGCCAGGATCATTCCCACATGGACGCCGTGCGCGGAATGGCCCGACGGATAGTCGGGATTGCCGGCCAGATGGTCGCTCTTGGCTTCACAGATCGGCTGGTCCGTGCCGATGTAGGGGCGCTTCGTCCCCCAATGGGTCTTGGCGTCGCCGACCACGGAGCGATCCTGGCCCGCGCGATCCAGCAGGGCGGTCAGGACCGGCGCCGCCTGGGGCGTCAGACGAACCCCCAGGGCCTCGGCGAAGTCGTCATAGACCTCGCCCGAGACATCGGACGTCGCCAGGGCCCACCGGTCCGTGCCCTGCAGGGCGCGTGTCTCCATGAAGACCCCGATGTCGGCCACGGCGCGGGGCGAACCGGGTTCGGGCGGCGGCGCGAGGACCTGGGTGAGATCGGGCCGCTCCTGGGGCGCAAGATATCCGCGCGGACTGGCGCCGTTCGTCAGTTCGACGGCCAGGCCGTCGCAACGCCGCGCGGTCCGCACCGGATTGCAGACGGCGGCGCTCGCGCCGGTCAGACGGACCTCATAGCCCGGAAACCGCGGATCGGCCCACATATAGTCGGTCGAGACATACTGGGCGCCGCTGGCGAAGGCGGCGCTGCGGCGGGTCACGTCGCCCGTGCGGGCTTCGGCCGTATCGGCGTCCGCGCGGGTGCGGACGATGAAGCCGGCGCGGACGGCGGCCTGTATCCGGGCCTGTTCGGCGACGGGGTCATTGATCGTCAGATAGGCGGCGGCGGGCGAAGTCTCGTCGGTGTTGACGAAGAAGACACGACCCTCCAGCGAACGCCGCGCGCCGCGATAGGCCGCGACCTTCTCGGGCCCTTCATCGAGGGCGAAGAAGACCTTGCCCCGCGCCGCGCCCAGCGCCGGCCAGCCGCCCGCCAGGACGGCGTCGCGCAAGGTTGGATGGCGGCCCTGCACCAGATCCGGCGTGATCAGCTGGTCGGCGGCGAAGACCGAGCGGACCTCGGCGTCCAGCGCGTCCCAGGCGGCGGCGTCGAAGTCCAAGGGCGTCACCCCGCCCGGCATGGAAGCGCCGCCCGTCTTGGCGTTCAGCATGATCAGGATGGGCGCATGGTCGGGATGAGCGCGCGACCAGTCCCGGATCTCGCTCAGACAGGCCACGAAGGTCAGACAACTGCTGCGGAAATCGACGTCCGGCATGTGCAGGGTCTTGAAGCCCGGTCTGGCCATGGCCTCGGCGAAGGCGGCGCTGGTCGGAGCGCTCTGGCCTGGTCGGCCCAGGGCCGACAGCGGGCGGGCGTAGCGTCCGCCTTGCGGATCGTTCAGCACGTCGATCTCGATCTGGCGCGCGCCAGCGTCCAGTTGCGCGCTCAAGGGGCGGTGGGAATAGTCCAGGGCCGCTGCGCCCGGTTGGACGGCGATCATCGCCTGAAGCTCGGCGGCGGGGATGGGAAGCTTGTAGCTGTTGTGGGTGCCCACGGCGGTTAGGTCGTTCATGCCCAGCCGACGATCCATCCAGGCGGCGGCGCAGGCGTCGCCGCCCGCCGCGCGAACATCGGCCGCTTCGAGATCACAGGCGGGCTGGGCGGCGGCGAGGGTGGAACTCGCCAGAAGGGCGGCCATCAGGTTGAACATCGGAGACTCCTTGGGTCGTGAAAGCGGGTGAGCGAGGCCTGTTGGGCGTCGCGCGCGTCCGGACAGACGAAGCCGTCCTGGATGTCATCAAAGGGACCAGCGCAGGCTGGCGGTGAAGCTGGGACCGACGCGGCCAAGCTGCAGCAGGCGACGCTGGTCGTATTCGTAGGCCAGGTCGGTCGTATCGGTCAGGTTTGAGGCCGCGACGACCAGTTGCGCGCCAGAACCGATGTCGAGTGAGGCCTGGGCGTCGAGATAGCCGGCGGCGCCGACGGTGAAGTCCGACACCCCTCCCCCCTGCATGTCCGCTTCGGAGCGGAAGGCCGACCGCCAGGACCATGAAAGCCCGGCCGTGAACGGTCCGTGTTCGAAGAAGGGATTTATCGAATAGGCTAGGCGTGAGACCCCGGCCAGGGTGCGGTCGCCCGGCCCCTGGGCGTCCGTAAGGGTTGCGCTGGCCCAGAGGCCGAAGCCCGAGGGAAGACGCCGATGGAGCCCGATCTCCAGCCCCCGGCTGACCGCGCGGCCCAGATTGGCCGGCCGCGACATCAACACTTCGGCCCGCACCAGCGGACCGGCGCGGGTCTCGAACACCAGGGTTTCGAGTGCTTCCACAATGCCGATGAAATCGTCGATCGTCTTATGGAAGGCCGCGACGCTGAGCGCGCCCCTTGTGAAGGTCCATTCAAACGAGGCGTCGAGATTGGTCGACATATAGGGGTCGAGATCGGGGTTTCCTCCGACCCCGGTGAAAAGCGATCCCGGCTGGGGGTCGTCGATCTCCGCCTGTCCTCGGTCATAGATGGCGGAAACCAGGGTGCTGGCGGGGGCCGTCGCCAGGCGCAGGTCCGCCAGCGACGGTCGGGTCATCGTGCGCGAAGCGGCCAGCCGCAGCCTGCGGCCCCGGTCGAGGTCGAAAGCGATGTTCAGACTGGGCAGAAATCGAAGATTGCCGCCGGCGTGGGACACGGGGCGGATCGCCGCGGCGCCGCTCCGATCCAAATTTAGAAACGCCCCGCGCACCGTCGTGCGTGTTGCAACTAGGCGCAGGCCCAGATTGCCGAAGAAGGGCGTCGCGTCAGCCTGACCCTCGAAATCGACGCGGCCGTAGGCGGCGCCCACCCGCTCGTCCACGTGGTAGGAATTCTGCAGGTCGGCGCCGGTGGGTCGCAAGTCCTCGGAGCGAACCCGAAGGCCATCGTATTCTCCGGGGATGAGGAAGGCGTTCTGGAAGGATTCGAAATCCGCGACGGCCCAGCGGCCGGGGTGAGCTTGAATCAGAGCGTCGAAGACACCTTCGTAGACCTGCAGCCCAAGAAAGGCGGGGGTCACCGACATGTCCTGACGCAGAGCGGCTTCCCGATCGCGTCGCTGATAGTCGCGCGACCTGTCGCTGAACTGACCACCAAAACTTGCATCCACCAGGCTGAGCGGCCCGATCCGCAAGTTGGCTGTTCGGCGGACGTCAAGGAGGGCCGTCAGATCCTCATCTACCGACTCGATCGCGCGGACGCCCAGCCGCTTGAAAGTGAAGGCGGAGGGATCGTCGAGATCGAAATCCGTATCGATGTTCGCGGCGGTGCGGCTCGACGCGCCGCCGCTAACATCAAAACCATAGGCGGGCAGGTCGCTTGAGCGGAAGGAAATCCGCTCAAGGGGCGTGTCGAGTCGGGAGCGGGCCTCGGAGAGGCTGACGCGAGGCTTCAGCGTCCATTCGCCCAGAATGATCGTGGCGACGCCTGACGCCACGACGTTCAGATGCGACTGTTCGGAAAATTCGGTGTTGTTGTCTATCGTGCCCGCCCGAACGGAACCCCCGGTGACCACGCCGTCCGTGACCATCGCCGTCGCATCCGTCGCCTCGAGCAATTCGCCCAGCCCATAAACGACCCGGTCCTCGCGGATGGCGTTGTCGAAGGTCGAAACCAGACTGTCGAACCGAAGATGGATCCTGGGGGACGGCCGCCATTCGCCGCCCAGGAAGGCGCTGCGTCGCAGCCGGTCTTCCTGTTCTACGGTGGTGCGGACGTCGCTGGGCGCCACGACCTCTTCACCGCCGATGGTCACCGGCAGATAGCGCTGAATCTGAAACCGGTCATAGACAACGGTGCGCCCCTCCTGCGACACGCCTCCCACCAATCCCCAGGTTCCGTCACCAGAAACGAAACGCCCTGCCACGGACAGATCGACCTCGGGCTCGCGCTTGCGCGCCTCGGTCGCCACCCCGCCGCGAAGGCTGAGGAAGGGGTCGCCGTCCAGGCCGCCGACGGTTTCTATGTCGATATTGGACCCGATCCCGCCCTCGATCAGATCCGGCGTCGCCGACTTGGTCAGCTGCGCGCCCGCCAGAAGATCGGCCGACAGCGCCCGAAAACGAAACTGCCGGCCGCTCTGCGTAGAGTTGCGGATATTCTCATTGAAGGCGACCGGGGCGCCGTTCAGGGTCACCGACTGAAATAACGGCCCCAGGCCTCGGACGCTGACGAACTGGCCTTCGCCCACCTCCCGCTCTATGGCGACCCCAGGCACGCGCTGCAAAGCCTCTGCGAGGTTGGCGGCCGGCAGCTCGCCGATCCGGGTCGAGGAGGCGCTGTCGGAGATGACGTCGGCGATCTGCTTTCGACGCAGCGATTCCTCGATCTGTTGCGACAGCCGGCCAATCACGGTGATCGAGTCCAATTCCGCGGGGACGTCCGGCGGGCTGCGGGTCATCGCGGGAGGCTCCATCCACACTCGAACGCCACGCGCGCCGATGAACCGATGTCTCAGGCCCGTGCCGTCAAGCATCTGAACCACGGCGGTTCGCCAGGACATTCGGCCCCGGACTGGTCGACTGCGCTGAAACTCGCCGACAGACGACAGGAAGGCCAGTTCGCAACCGGCGGAGACACAGAGCTGCACCAGCGCGCGCCGGGCGTCCTGGGCTGGAATGTCGAACGTCTGAAGCGCCGGCTGAGCATGCGCCGCCCCACCCCAACCGCCGATCGCCAGAACGGAGACGACGACCGCCGCGACAGCGCCTCGTCGCGCACCGAACGGCGTCGATGGTGCGAACGGTTTCAAGCGTGCCGTGCCTTGCGACAAGAGGGCGAACAATCGATCCCCGACCCATAGCGCCGCCTCATGACAGCTCTGCGATAGGCCTAGTCCGCGTGGATCAGCGCGCGTCCGTCGTCGGTGTATTCGATGGAGATCGGCAACAGATCGTCCAGGCGGTCGATCAGCGCCGCCTCTCCGGTCAAAGGCAGAACCGCCGTCACGCGCGTCTTCACCAGAGAAGCATCCGCGATGACCAGCGGCATATCCACATAGCGTCCCGCCTCCCCGATCACGACCGAGAGCGGGGCGTCATGGAAGACCAGCCTGCGCTCCCGCCATGCGGTGGCGGATTCGACATCGACCCGGCCTATGCTCACTCGGTCGAGATTCGGACTGAAGACGGCCTGCTGCCCCGGCGCCATGACCACCGCCCGCTGGAGCGCACGCGCCTTGCCGACATCGAGACGGCTGATGGCCACGCGCCCTTCAAGCAACGACACTTCGGCCCGGTCTCGCCTGAGAACCGTAGCGAACCGCGTGCCGGTCACGATCACGCGGCGATCCGCGACGGCGACCTGAAAAGGCCGATCTGGATTGTGCACGACGTCAAAATAGGCCGCGCCCTGCAGCAGTTCCACGCGTCGCGCATCCTGGCCGAACCGGACCTGTATGCTCGACCCCGAATCCAGCGTGACGCGAGATCCGTCTTCCAGCGCCACGTCTGTGATCCGCCCCGGAGCGCTGGCGTAAAGGCGGCCCCCTGCTTCTGTCGGAGAGTGCCGCAAGCCGGGAAGAACCAGGGCGGCGACCGCCAGGGCGGCGACGACAGAGCCGCCCAGCCCCCCGGCGATCAGGATGCGCCGGTGCGGATTTCGGGCCCTGCGTCCACGCAACCGCGCAAGGTCGTCGGCAAAGACGGGTTTCAACGGCTCCAGGCCGGCCAGTCGGACTTTCGCGGCCTCATACTGACGAAGATGGTCTTCGTCCGCCTCCAGCCATTCGAGGAAGGCCGCCTGATCGCGCGCACTGACAGCCGGTCGGCGCAGTCGCGCCAGCCAGGATTCGGCGGTTCGCGGCCGACGATCGAACAGGGATGTCAGGCGCTGAATCATGCGCGAACGAAACGCTCCGGGACGTGGCAGGGGGATAGTGCGCCAACGCTTTCAATACTCACAACGACAGCGGCGCCAGACACCTCAGTCATCTCGCGAAATCTTCAGCTGACGGAGCGCTTCGGCAATGTGTTTCTCGACCATGCTGACCGACACGCCCAACCGCGTCGCGATCTGGCGGTAGGTCATGTCGTCAAACCGGTGAAGCAGGAAGGCTTCTCGCGTGGATCTGGGCAAGGCGCGAATGACTGCAGCCGCAGCCGCCAGGTTCTCCCGCCCGATGACATGCTGGTCGGCGGCAGGCGCATCGCTGGCGACCGCGCGCGGACCGGCGTCCAGCGAATGAATGTCGTCTGTGCCCCGCACGCCCTTCCTGCCAGCGGCCTTCCACCGGTCCATCTGGAGATTGCGGGCGATCACGAACAACAGGGGGCGAGCATCGGCGCCGGACAGGTCGTGCCCGGCGCGATGGAAGCGAACCAAGGCCTCCTGCACCACGTCCTCCGCGTCCTCCGGCGACAAACCCTTGCGCTGGAGATACCCCATGAGGTCGCGGCGGAGTTCGGCGAAAAGACGATCAAGCGCCACGGCCACCTCCTCCCGACGTCCGGCCGGCTTCAAAAGCACGAAACGTCCCCTTCTCGCGAAGGGGACGTTGCGCAGGTCAGTCTCTGGCGGATCAAGAGGCTGACCTGTTAGCGATCAAATGATGTTCAGGTCCGGAAATGGATCAGAACTCCATCCGCAGGCCGAGATTGATGCGGCGACCCGACAACTCGTACATGGTCGGGAAGGACGGATCCATGGTGTAGCCCTTGGTGGCCTCGTCCGTGACGTTGATGCCTTCCAGGTTGATCTGGAGGCTCTCGGTCACATTGTAGCTGGCCGACAGATCAAGCTGGCCATAGCCCTCGCGCCAGATCGGATACATCTCGTAACCGATGGATTCGACGTACTTGTCCTTGTAGTTGTAGGACGCGCGCGCCTGGAACTTGGTGTTCTCGTAGAACAGGGTGACGTTGTAGGTATTGTCGGCCAGACCCGCCGGCGGGGTCGGGATGCCCAGGGTCGAGTTGCCGATCAGCGAGCTGTCCAGCACCGTATAGTTGGCGTTGATCCCGAAGCCTTCCAGCGGGGCGAAGAACTGGCCAAACGGCACCACCGCAACCAGTTCCACGCCGCTGACCTCATAGGAGCCAGGTTCGTTGATCGGCTGATAGACGTCGAACTCGTACACGCCGTCGATCGTGCCGTTGGCGTTGTACTTGGTCACGTTCGGCACCGTGCCCGTCAGGGCCTGGCGCACCACGCCTTCGATTTCCTTCCAGAAGTACGAGACCGCCAGCAGGCCGCCGTCGCCCAGATATTGTTCCAGGCCCACTTCCCACTGCTTGGCGTAGGTCGGCTTCAGGTTCGGGTTGCCGTCGGTGAAGCGGAACGAGTTCCAGCTGGCCGTGCGCTTGTAGGCCAGGTCGGTCAGGGCCGGCCGGATCAGGGTTTCGGACGCCGCAGCGCGGAAGATCAGGCTGTCCGTCAGATCAGCGGTGATGTTCAGGCTGGGCAACACCTTGTCGTAGCCGCCGTCGCTGGACACGGGCTCGGGGGTATAGCCGGTCGAGCCGTTCGGGTTCTGGATCTGGTGATAGCCCGACGAGGTGATGGAGGTGTCGATGTAGCGGGCGCCGCCGTTGATCGCGACCGGCACCGGCCCCAGGTCGAACGCGAGGTCGGCCATGGCGTAAGCGGCCAGAACCTCTTCCGTCACCTCATAGTAGTCGCCGACGTTGAACGGGGTGAAGAAGCCGTCGTAGCGGAAGGTGCGACGGGCGTAGTCGTTCGACACCTGGCTCCAGGTCAGGTCGCGGACGCTGTAATCACCACCGGGGACGAGGTCGCCGATCGGGGTCAACTCGCTGTCCGCCAGGGTGCGGGTGTTCAGCCAGGCGGTGCTGCCGGCCGAAGGCCCCTGGATGTTCAGCGAACCGTACTGACGCTCCTTGGACTTGTCCGTGTAGCGCGCGCCGACCTGCACGCTCTTCAGCGCCGGAAAGAAGCTGAAATCGAGATATTTGGTGAAGTCGACCTGGGCGGCGTACTTGTCGTCGTTGATCGCTTCGTAGGTCGTCTCATACGCCTCGAACAGGTAGCGCGACGGCGAGTTGTACATGTCAAAGCCGGCGGAGCTAGCGCTCGGAATGGTCTCGCCGCCCTCGGCCGTCCAGCGCGTCCGCGACGGCGCATAGGCGACGTGCTTCAGGTTGGAGTTGTCCAGGGTCTTTTCGGCGCCCGAATAGCCGGCGATGGCGTGCAGTTTCCAGCTGTCGCCGCTCCAGTTCAGCTCGGTTCCGAACTGCTGGTAGTCGGTATTGTTGATCCGCTCCTTGCTGAGGAACTCGTGCTGGGTGGCGGTGTAGGAAACGTCGCGCAGCACGACCATGCCGTAGTCGGCCAGGGTGGTGTCGTCGTACTCATGGATGGTTTCCAGGGTCGAACGGCTGGAGGCCGAATAGGCCGCCGCGTCATACTCGTCCTCGGTGGTCTCATAAGCGCCGACCATGGCGTCGAAGGCCAGGCTGAAGTTCGAGGACGGACGATACTGCAGCGCGACCGTGCCGCCCCACTGGTCCTGGGTGTTCAGATAGGCGCGGTCGCCGACCTTGTCCTGGAAGATGATGCGGTTGGTGACATTGGTGTCGGCGCGGTTCGGCACCGAGATGCCGGCGTCGCGCAGCAGAACCGCCGCCGCCTGCGTGCCCCGGGCGCCCGTGGACGTGGCCAGGAAGCGCGACATGGGACGGAAGTTGATGCCCGAGTTCGAGTCGGTGCGGTTGGTGCGGCGGGCCGTCGAGAAGGACACCAGCGCGCCGAAATCGCCCCAGGTGTCGCTGGCCAGGAAGGCGATCTTGGGATCGACCTCTTCTGAGATCGAGTTGTAGGCGCCCTCGACCGAACCGACGACCCGCCGGCCGGCGTAGTCGAACGGACGGGCGGTCGAGATATTGACCGAACCGGCGATGCCGCCCTCTTCGTCTGCAGCGCGCGGCGACTTCTGGACCGTCACCTGCTGGAGGATTTCCGAGGCGAAGATGTCGAATTCGACGTCGCGGCCGCCGCTGCCCGAGGCGGTGGCCAGGCCATTGATGCTGACGAAGGTGAACTCGGTGGGCAGGCCGCGCACATTGACGCGCTGGCCCAGGCCCTTGTTGCGTTCGATCGTCACGCCGGGGATGCGCTGCAGCGCCTCGGCCAGGTTCTGCTCGGGGAAGTTGGCGACGTCGGTGGCGACGATGGAGTCCGAGAAGCCAACCGTCTTGCGCTTGATGTCCACCGCCTCTTCGAGGCTGCGACGATAAGAGCCGGTGACGACGATCTCGTCCAGCGTGGCTTCGGCCTGGCTCGCCGCGGTAACGGCGGCCGGTTCGGCGGCCTGCGCCAAGGCGACGAACGGCGTTGCGGCGACCACGGCGAACGCCGTCGTGCCAAGGATTCGGTTTTTCATTTGAGTAGCCCCCAGTGAGTTCTAGGCGCTTCAACGACGGGCTCTCAGCCCCCCTCAATGTGTGACAGGGCTTTTCATTCAAACTTCACGGCGCTGTCTTGTTCGGCCGATTTCGGCACGAAAAACGGCCCGCAGGCGCATCCTGCGGGCCGTCGATCATGCGCCTCGGTTCGCCGGCTCAGCCGCCGTAGCTACGCCCGCCGCCGCCGAAACCGCCGCGCGATACGACCGTCGTGCGGCTCTGCACCCGGCTGGGCGCCTGGCGCGCCACGTCGCCATGCTCACGGGCGTTGGTGATGGTGCGGCCAGTGCGATAGTCGCGGTAGGTGTAGCCGCCGCCATAGCCGTTGGAATAGCGATTCTCGCGATCGCGATATAACGGCCCCCCGCCGCGATAGCCGCCGCCGTTCAACAGCTGGCCGACGACGAAACCGGCCAGCAGCGGCGTGAAGAAGGAGCCGTTGCCGCCCTGATTGTTCGGCTGGCACTGCGACGGCCCCCACTGGCCTTCGCACTCCTCGCGCGTGGCGTAGCGGGGCGCGGTCTTGGCCGCCTCTTCCTGGGCCTTGGCCAGGGCGGCGTCGCACTGGTCGTCGGGGATGTCGTTGGCGGTGCGGCATTCCTCCAGAGAGGCATAGGCCAAGGCAGGCACGGGCTCGGCCTGGGGCGCCGGAACGTCCGGGGCGCCGCAGGCGGCCAGCGAGAAGCTGGCGGTGGCCATCAGGCTGCTGACGTGCAGCACGCGTGACCGCTTCAGCCGCCGCATGGTGGTGGTTTGGGGCAGGTTCCCCGGGTCCTTCTGGAGATCGGTCATGGCGGTCACGACGTCATACAGGCGGCGTTGAGCAGGCCCACGCAGATGGAGATGGAGGCCAGATAGACGGCCGCCGCGATCTCGCCCGCCTCGATGCGAGCCACCAGATTGCGGAACGCCATACGGCTGATGGCCACGAAAACGACGATCTGGATGATGCCGGCCAGCAGGGCCCAGGCCGCGAACTCCATCAGGCTCACCGTATGCGACAGGGCGGAGGCCAGGGGCAGGACATAGCCGATCAAGGCCCCGCCCAGGGCGATGGCGGCGGCCGTATTGCCTTCACGGATCAGCGTATGCTCGTGGTACGGCGTGACCCACTGGTAGACCAGCTTGAACGCCACGGTGAAGGCGCCGGCCGCCGCGAAGGCGATGATGAAGGCGATCGCCCCCTGCTGAAATATGAACCAGTCGAACATTCTGTCTGCCTTTGATGTGCGCCTCAGGCGCGGAACTCGGCCATTTCCAGTGGAATGCCGATCATGATTTCGTGCGTCGTCTCGCCGCCCTCGGGCTGTTGCTCCAGGGCGATCATCAGTTCGCGCCCGTCCGCCAGCTCCCGCGCATACAGCATGCAGGTCTGGAAGATCTTGGCATAGGGCGTCGTCGCGGCCCGGTCGTCCCAGATGGTCTCCCACAGGGTGACCGGCGGCTGGATCGCATCGCTCTCGGCGAACCAGAAACGCGGATAGTCGGGCAGTTCCTCAGCCGCCCCATGAAACACCGGCGCCGACAGCCGGTCGCGCCAGATCCGCCGCTCCCGCTCGCCCGGCGGATAGGCCGAGGTCCAGGGGATGAACAGGCTGAAGTCATAGGACTCTATCCCCGCCTCGTCGTCGCTCATCGCCTGAAGCATGACGTGGTCGTCGGTATAGAAGCGATGGACGAACTGCCCGCCGTCCAGGCTGACCAGACCCTGGGCCGAAATATCCAGCACGTCGCGATCCAGGGCGAAATGCGTCTCGTCCCCCAACCGGCGCCAGGCCAGTGGATCCAGCGACACGGTGCGGCCCACGGTGATGTTGCGCACCGTCGCCAGTTTGGAGGCGGGTTCTGAGTTGTCCGACGATCCGAAGAGCTTCTTGAACATCGTTACGCGTTTCCGGCCAGGCGGGCCTGATCCAGCCGGGCCGAAGAAACATAGAACAAGCGGTCGCCGGCCTCCACGGCCGTTTCCGCCGAGGGGTTGAAACGCGGCGCATCGACGCCCTGCGGCTGGTGCGCGAGCAGCGTCGCGCGATGCTGAAGCAGCCCCTGGGTCAGCGTGCCGACCGATTGCGCCGCCCCCCGCCACTTCAGGCTGAACAGGGTGGCGCTTTCATCCAGTTGGCTGGTCAGGGCGCTGATGACCTGACTGGAGCCCGGATCACGCGCCGAACGCGCCAGCATCTCCGGACCGGACGACAAGACGATCTCCACCTGCGGGCAGTGCTGAGCCAGAAGCCGCGCGCTGTCGGCGTCTTCAAAGAAACAGACGATATGCGTCGTTTTCGGCGCCACGGCGGACGCCGCCAGGGTCGCGGTCAGAGTGTCGGAATCAGTGTCGGCGTACACGAGGATCCGGCTGGCCGTCGCCGCTCCGGCGCGGGCCAAGCCTTCGGACGACGTCAGGCTCTCGCTCTGGACGTACCGGACCCGCGGATCCAGATCGGCGATGACCTGCCGCGTCATCAGGACCAGGGTCTGGGTCGTGTTCAACTCAGCGCACAACTCCCCGATCATCTTGGCCGTTCGGGTCGGGTGATAGCCGATGAGAATGATCGTGTCGGTCATCTTGGAATAGTCTCCCTTTCCGGCTCGTCGCGCACGCCAGATGTCGCCGATGGCGCCCAGCACCTTGGCCACCACAGTGGTGAAGGCCGCAATGGCGCCGGGAAAGATCCAGATGGCGGTGACCAGACGCCCGGCGACGCCTTGCGGGCTGAGATCGCCATAACCTACGGTATAGGCCGTTGTCGCGTACCAGTAGATAAAGGTCACAGGCGGATGAAGCTCGGTCTCTCCCGCCAAGGCCAGCAGGAGCCAGGACGAAACCGCATGAAACAGGATCAGCCCGGTCAGCATCCGCCAGTGCATATCGGCCATGGCGTGAAACGCCCGGTCGAAGATCAGCGCCAGTTTCATCCTCGGCAGCAGCATGCCATCCCCTTCTTCGTCGCCACCTGACCGCAGACCCCTAGGCGAAGTCAAGCGTTCATGTTACGCGTTTCATGAAACATGCCCTCAGCCGCCCCGCCCTCCTCCGCCGCCAATGATCGCATTCGTGCGTGGCGACAGGCGCGTCGGGCGGCCGGCATGGTGAAGCTGGAGCTCTGGGTGCCCGAATCCGCTCGCGATGATGTGAAGGCCGCCGTGCGCGCCATCGTCACGGATTCCACCCGCGGCCCCCGGCTTGCCGCTCAGAACCTTGCCGGCCGCACGCGGCGCCCCACTTCTGACCCAATCACCCCTGGAGACGACCACCCTATGGACGCCGTGATCGAAACACCCTGGACCGTGCCCGCCATCAAGGCGGCGATGGACGGCTCGCCCCTGCTGCGCGAGGGGGAAATGACCCTGCGCGTGCTTGAGGGCGCGGACGCCGTACTCCTGGCCACCATGCACGAATACGGCGACCTGCCGGTCTATCTCAGCGTCGGCGGCGCCCAGATCGTCTGCTCGGTCCTGCTGTGGCCCGTGTCGGAACAGACCGACCGTCACGCCTTCAACGAGTTCCTGCTGAAGGCCCAGCGCGTGGTGCCCCTGTCCAACTTCGCCATCACCAACGTCGGCGGCGAAGACGTGTATGAGCTGATGGGCGAACTGTCGTGCAAGACGACGCTGCAGACCATACTCATCGAACTGCGCACCCTGGCCGAGAACGCGATCGACGCCACCGAACTGCGTGAAACCTTCGGCGCCGAAGCCGCCTGACCCGGAGACCCGACCATGTCCATGCTCAGAAAACTCTCCGCCCTGTTCCGCGGCTCGGCCCATGACGCCGCCCAGGGCGTCGTCGACGCCAACGCCCTGAAGATCCTCGATCAGGAAATCCGCGACGCCGACAACGCCCAGGGCAAGGCGCGCGACGACCTTGCCGGCCTGGTGGCCCGTCGCCGCATGGCCGAGAACGAAATGGCCAGCTTCCGCGACCAGATCGCCAAATACGAAAGCTCGGCCCGTTCGGCCCTGGGCCAGGGCAAGACCGACCTGGCCCGCGAGGTCGCCGGCCGTATCGCCGAGCTGGAGGTCGAGATCACCAGCCGCGGCCCGCTGATCGAGGACATGAAGACGGCCGAGACCCGCCTGCGCACGGCCATCGCCTCGACCGACCAGAAGATCGAGACGCTCCGTCGCGAGATCGACATCGTCAAGGTCAACGACTCCGTCCAGCGCGCCCAGACCTCGGTCGCCCTGAACTCGGCCGGCGCCCAGTCGCGCATCGGCTCGGCCGCCGACAGCCTGCAACGCATCAAGCAGCGCCAGGCCATCCAGGAGGAAAAACTGAACGCCAGCCAGGCCCTGGAAGACCGCCGCACCGGCGCCGACCTGGACGCCAAGCTGCGCGACGCCGGCATCCTGCCCGGTCATTCTTCGGCCGACGACGTTCTGGCCCGCCTCAGCCAGCCGGACGTGACCGTGGTCACGCCGCGCATCGGCCAATCTACTCCAGGCGTGGCGACCCCCGACAAGGACCCGGCCTGAACCATGGAGCGTCTGCGCTTCGATCCCCGCACCGACTGGGACGCCAAGGCCGAGGAACTCGGCTTCACCTGGCGCCATACCGACGGCAAACCCTATTGGGACGAGACGGCGGCCTACGCCTTCTCGCTGCCCGAGATCGAGAACGGGATCGAAGCGCCGACCGAAGAACTGCACGGCCTGTGTCTGGAACTGGTCAATGAGGCCGTTCAGTCCGAGCGGCTGATGGAGCAGCTCGATATTCCCGAGACCATGCGGGACTACGTCGCCGCCAGCTGGAAACGGGGCGACCCGTCCCTCTATGGCCGGTTCGACTTCGCCTATGCTGGCTCGGGGGACGGCAAGGGTCCTGCCAAGCTCTACGAGTACAACGCCGACACTCCGACCAGCATCTATGAGACGGCGGTGTTCCAGTGGCTGTGGCTGGAGGACCAGATCGCGGCCGGCGCCCTGCCCGCCGACGCCGACCAGTTCAACAGCCTGCACGAGAAGCTGGTCGACCGCTTCCGCGCCATCTTCCCCAACGGCGGCTTCGTCCACTTCGCCTCGGACGCCGAGTTCGTCGAGGACCGCCAGACGGTGCGTTTCCTCGAAGACCTGGCGCGTCAGGCCGGGCTGGAGCCTCAGTTCGTCGCCATCGACCAGATTGGCCTGAACGCCGACGGCCGGTTCGTGGACCATGAGAACTGGATCATCCAGGCGATGTTCAAGCTCTATCCGTGGGAGCAGATGCTGCGCGACGAATACGCCGCCCCCCTGCCCACTGCCGACGTGACGGTGCTGGAGCCGGCGTGGAAGAGCATCCTGTCCAACAAGGCCATCCTACCCCTGTTGTGGGAGCGGCATGCAGGCCACCCCAACCTGCTGGAATCCTATTTCGAAGGCGATCCGGCCGAGGCGGCGCTGGGGTCATCCTATGTCCGCAAGCCCCTGTTCTCGCGCGAAGGCGACAATGTCGAACTGATCGACCAGGGCCTCAGCGCGGCCGAGGTCGTGGACGGCGGCTATGGCGATGGGCGCTACATTCGTCAGGCCCTTTGCAATCCGCCCCTGTTCGACGGCAACCACGTCATCGTCGGCTCATGGGTCGTGGGGACCGAGCCCGCCGGCATCAGCCTGCGTGAGGACACGGGCCGCATCACTCGCAACACCTCGCGCTTCGTGCCGCATTTCATCCGCCCGTGACGCCCGACCCACTTGCGATTTGTTCGCAACTAGGTTAGCTCCAGCCTCAGTAACCCGAGGCGTTTAATGACCGAAGTCGATACGAGCCGCGCCAGGCGTCTGAAGGCCGCCACCCACGGCGTTCACGATGGGCTGGACCAGGCGATCATGAAGGCCGAACCCTTCGCCAGCCGGGACGCCTATGCGGATTTCCTCCGGGTGCAGCAGTTGTTCCACCGCGACATCGCCGCCCTCTACGACGCGCCCGAGCTGGCGAACAAGATCCCCGATCTGGCTGACCGCCGCCGTTACCAGCAGGTCTGCGCGGACTTGGCTGATCTCGAGGCCGCGCCTGCGCTGGAAGACGAACGCCCCCGCTTTGAACCCGGCGAGCCGGTGGACGCGTCCACAGCCCTGGGCTGGCTCTATGTGGCCGAGGGATCGAACCTGGGCGCCGCCTTTCTGCTGAAGGCTGCCGCAGGCCTGGGCCTGTCGGCCGAGTTCGGCGCCCGCCATCTGGCCGCCTCGCCCGAGGGTCGGGCCAACCATTGGCGCAGCTTCACCGCCGCCCTCGACGCCCCCGATCTGACGGCCGATGAAGAGGCACGGGTCATGGCCGGCGCCTCCGCCGCCTTCAGCCGCGTGCGTTGCTTGGTCGACCGGACCTTCTGGCGCGGGACCGCCGCCGCCTGATCAGAACCAGGCGTCCTGCATCGCCAGCGTCGTGTCGTCCTTGCTGACCAGCAGGTCCAGCATCGGCCCGATCTTGGGCAGTTCCCAGCGGAAGAAGTAGCGCGCGGCCTGACGCTTGCCGTCGTAGAAGTCCCCGGTCTTGCCCGCCGCCGCCAGCGCCTGTTCCAGCCAGATCCAGGCCATCACGGCATGGCCCACGGCCTCCAGATAGGTGGAGGCGTTGGCCAGGGCCCGCTCCGCTTCCCCGTCGCGCCACACCGTCGCCGTGGCCTCGCCGATACGGACCATGGCCTTGGCCAGGGCCTCGCCATAGGGCTCCAACTCGGGGTCGCCCGACACCCGCGCCACCGTCGCCAGAACAGTCTCGCCCAGCAGCTTCAGCCCTGAGCCGCCGTCCATAATCGCCTTGCGGCCCAGCAGGTCCAGCCCCTGGATCCCGTGCGTCCCCTCGTGGATCGGGTTCAGCCGGTTGTCGCGATAGAACTGTTCGACCGGATAGTCGCGGGTATAGCCGTATCCGCCCATCACCTGGATCGCCAGGCTGTTGCCCTCCAGGCACCATTGCGACGGCCAGCTCTTGGCGATCGGCGTCAGCATGTCCAGCAGCCGCCCGGCCCGCTCCCGCTCGGCCGCGTCCTCCGCCGTCGTCTGATCATCAGTCAGCCGCGCGCAATACAGGTTCAGCCCCAGCGCCCCCTCGGCATAGGATTTCTGCGCCAGCAGCATGCGGCGCACATCGGCGTGCTGGATGATCGGCACGGGCGGACTGGCGGGATCCTTGGCCGACAGGGGCCGTCCCTGCGGCCGGCCGCGCGCATAGTCCAGAGCGTGCAGATAGCCGGTATAGCCCAGGGCCGCCGCGCCCGCGCCGACCCCGATCCGCGCCTCGTTCATCATGTGGAACATGGCGGCCAGCCCCTGATGCGGCGCCCCGACCAGCCAGCCGACCGCGCCCCCCTGCCCGCCCGGCGTATGCCGCCCCTCGCCGAAGTTCAGCAGAGTGTTGGTCGTGCCGCGATAGCCCATCTTGTGGTTCAGCCCGGCCAGGACGACGTCGTTGCGCTCGCCCGGCGCGCCGCTCTCGTCCAGCAGGTGTTTGGGAACCACGAACAGCGAGATCCCCTTCACCCCCGCCGGCGCCCCCTCCATCCGCGCCAGCACCATATGGACGATGGTCTCCGACAGGTCGTGATCCCCGCCCGAGATCCACATCTTCGATCCGAACAGCCGATAGCTGCCGTCGGTTTGCGGAACCGCGCGGGTGCGGATGTCGCCCAGCGACGAACCCGCCTGCGGCTCGGACAGGCACATGGTGCCGAAAAACCGCCCCTCCAGCATCGGCCGCACATAGGCGTCGATCTGCGCGGCCGTGCCGTGCGTCTTCAGCAGATTGGCCGCGCCGATGGTCAGGAAGGGATAGGCGGCCGTGCCGACATTGGCCGCCTGGAACCAGGCGAAGCCGGCGCGCTCGATCACATTGGGCAGTTGCAGTCCGCCCAACTCATAGTCCTGCGCCGCCGAGAACAGACCCGCCTCGCGGAACGCCGCCAGGGCCTGGGCCACCTCGGGGATCATCGTCACCCGCTCGCCGTCGAAGGTCGGCTCGTTCTGGTCGGCCTTGCGATTGTGCGGCGCGAACATATCCGCCGCAAGCTGGGCGCAGGTGTCCAGCACCCCGTCGAACGATACCCGGTCATGATCCGCAAACCGCGCCCGCTGCGTCATCCGCTCGACCTCCAGCCATTCATACAGAATGAAATCCAGATCGCGCCGGGACAGGATCAGCGAGGCGTCAGACATTCAAGGGCTCCGGACACACCCGCCTTTATCAATGCGGTGAGGAAGCCTAGGTCGCCCCGCGTCCCATCGCAAGTTCGACCGGGCCCGGTCCGGCCGGCTGGGAGGGTTGGCGCATCGACTTGAAAAGGCTGGCGGAGACGGAGCCCCCGGAACGAGCATCCGCCCTTGTCTGCACCCCTCCAATTCACGTTTACATACAGCCGTTTATCGCAAAGTCCGCCTAGGGCTGTCCACCGCCGGCTCCAGCAATCCAACTGCTTGTTTTAGGATCACGCTTAGGGCCGCGTCGGCTTCATGAACACAACAAATCGCCTTACCGCACTCGCCGCCAAGTCCCTTGGCATTGGTTTCCACAATGATGGAGCAGGTCTCTATCTGCGCATCTCTGAACGTCGAAAAAGCTGGGTCTATGTGTACCAGTGGATGGGACGCCGCAGAGAAATGGGGCTGGGTGAGCTAGTTGAGATGTGCCTTGGTCAGAAGGTCGGTAGCGTTGTTGAGCGAGCCATGGGAAGGCGCGATGTCTCGCGGGAGTCAGCCTGACAGGGGCTTCAGGTCGTGGAGGGGACCGTCAGGCCCAAAAATGCCGCCGGGGCCGTATGGAGACCCTGGCCCAGGCGTGATTGAGGACATCTTCAGGGTCGCCGTGACCGTATCACCATCTTTCAGACCCAAGGCCGTCAGCGTCTGAGTGTTAGGGCCGAGCAGCGCTCCGCTCGGGCTGGTCACGTCATATGAGTGGAGATACGTCGGATTCGCGAAGAGGTCATCAAGCGCACCCTTGAGCAGATCGAGCGTCCAATAAGTGCCAACCTGTAACGTCTTTGACTGCGCACTCCCATTAGCGTCGGTGAAGCTGACACGGAGGGACATGTCGAGAGGTTGGTGATTGTTGGGCCCACCGGCCGAGTACCAGCCAATGAAAGTCGCGCTGTACTGGCCCATTGCACGCCGCTGAAGCCAGGTCAGAATGTTGGTCCACGTCCCAGCGTTATAGAGGTTCCCATACGCTTCGATGCCTGCGAGCAATGCTGGTTGGGTTCCAACGGTGTCCATTTCCGCACCCATGACCGAGCCCAGAAATGCATGGGCACCTTCGAGGTACTCTGGATTGTAGTGAGCTATCCCGCGTGCCTGATACATATCGATCTCGGCAAGGCTGGCCGTGAACTGATTTACGTACTCGAGCTTTGCCGCGTCGTAGGGCGAGAAGGCAGTAAAGTTGAAGTCGGGCGGAAGCGCCAAACCGAGCTCAGGGCCTGCAGCGATGGCGGCCAAGTTGCCTTCTACTACCGTTAAAAAGGCCGTGGCCGCCGCCTCGTACGGCACTTGGTTGGTCGGCATAGATGCTCCTTTGTATCTCTGATTCGAACGTCGTTACGCCACAGTGGAATAAAACCACAAGTTACGCTAGCGAATGCTCCACTCAGAGAGCCCGCTGCGTTTCGGGGCTACGGCTTCGATTGGCGGTCAGGATTTGACCAGTGCAGTCCTTCCAATGGCTTTCTGCGATCAAGTCCAATTGATCAGCGGAGAAGCCACGGGAGAGCCTCAGGTATATCAGGAGCAGCCGACAAACCGGTTTTCGTGTCAGGCTGCCTATGTCAACGACGGCGACACCCTCCGGTGCGAAGATGGCACGAGAGTCCGTCTCCACGCCGTAGCTGCGCGGTAGAGCAACGAGACGTGCTCTGAGGGGCATCCATGCCCTACAGCATCGGCAACCGCCGTTCTTCGCCCCCTTGCGCCTGGCCAGACGCTTTCCTGCGAGAAGATTGGCAGCAGCTACAATAGCGTCACCGCCATCTGTTGGACGCCAACTAATCGGGAGGTGAACTGCGCAATGATTCGCAGCGGGACCACCGTAGTTTGGGCCCGGTTCAACAGACACCGGCCCATCTGCGCATCTTAGGTGGCTTATGCACAGAAAATGGCCCCTTAGGGCGGGCTTTAGGGCCTGCCGAAACAGCGCTTTAAGCCCGCTGTTTTGAAAGCGCTTTTTTCAAGAAGGTGGCGGAGACGGAGGGATTCGAACCCTCGGTACCCCTTACAGGGTACGACGATTTAGCAAACCGTTGCCTTCAGCCACTCGGCCACGTCTCCAGCGAAGGGCTCGATAGCCGAGCCGGCCGCATCGTGCAATCGGTTCGGTGCAAAGACCTGTTGTTAACGCCGCATACAGTTGCAGCGTGCAGGATGACGACCACCGCAAATCCTGGACCGTCATGCCTGACTGTGCTTCCCCCCTCGCCACCACCGGCGTCGCGACGCCGGTCGAGCACGCGGCGCCCGGCGTCGCGCGGGGACCATTCCGGCCCGAGGCGTGGCTGAACGCACGCGAGCGATCGGCCATGCGCCTAGCCGCCTATGGATTCCGCGCAACCGACATCGTGGTTGTGGCGGGTCTGACGGTGTTGGCTCTGGGGTCGCGGGGTCCGATCGACCTTCAAACCCTGACGGTCGCGGCGGTTCTGCCGCTTGCGACAGGCGCAGCGACAGTCCTGACGCTGCTGAGAAGCCTAAATCTCTATCGATTCGGTCGGGACGGGGCCGCCATGGTCCATCTGGTTCGCGTGGTCGCGGCCGTGCTGCTGGCGACAGGCGCGGCGGCCCTGGTCGCGCTGACGCTTGAAGGATCCGCCCGGGGCGCGCTCGCGCCCTGGGCACTGGCTACCGTGGTGACGCTGACAGGGCTGCACGCCGTATGGCTGGGGTTGACGGCACGCTGGCAGCGGCGGGGGATTCTGTCGCCCAACATCGTCATCGTCGGGGCCGGACGCAGCGCCGAGGCCCTGATCGAGCGGGCGCTCGAGCGACGCGACCTGAATGTGCTGGGCGTGTTCGACGACCGCCTGTCGCGCACGCCCGACCGTCTGGTTGGGGTGCCCGTGCTGGGCCGCGCCGCCGCCCTGCCGAACCACCGAATCCTGCCCTATGTCGACCGCATCGTGCTCGCCATCGACGCCGAGGCCGGACCCCGCGTAAGGGAATTGACGCGCCGACTGGAGACCCTGCCCAATCCCCTGACCGTCCTGGCCGAGGGCGATCGCGACGCTGTTCTGGACCGTCTGGCCCAGGCGCCCTTGGCGACGATCGGCGACGGAGGCGCGGCGGACCGCCGCGCTGTCGCCAAACGGATTCAGGACCTGGCGATCGGCGGCCTGGCCCTGATCCTCGCCGCCCCGGTCATGGCGATCATCGCCGCAGCCATCCGTCTGGACAGCCCCGGTCCGATCTTCTTCCGTCAGCGCCGCCATGGCTTCAACCAGGAAGCCATAGTGGTCTGGAAATTCCGGTCGATGCGCCATGCGGACGCGGACCCCGCCGCCAGCCGCCAGACCACTGTCGACGATGATCGTGTCACCCGCGTCGGCCGGTTCATCCGCGCCACCAGCCTGGATGAACTGCCTCAGCTGTTCAACGTCCTGAAGGGCGAGATGTCCCTGGTCGGCCCGCGTCCCCACGCCATCGGCATGAAGACCGGCGAGACCGAATCCGCGCGACTGGTCGCCGAATATGCTCACCGCCACAGGCTCAAGCCCGGCATGACCGGCTGGGCCGCCGTTAAGGGATCGCGCGGCCCCATCGCCACCGAGGCCGAGGTGGGCCGCCGGGTCGCGCTCGACATCGACTATATTCAGCGCCAGTCCTTCTGGCTGGACCTGTGGATCATGCTGATCACCCTTCCCATCCTGTTCGGCGACCGGGCCGCCGTCAGGTGAGCGAGAAACGCATGTTCTGGCGCGGCGTCTGGGGCTATCTGCCGGCCCAGATCGTCCAGGGCGTGGTCGGTTTCCTGACCATCGTCGTCTTCACCCGCCTGCTCAGCCCACAGGATTTCGGCCACTACGCCCTGGCCTTCTCTGTCACCAGCCTGGCCCATACGGTCAGTTTCAGCTGGCTGGAGGCCTCTATGGCCCGCTTCTGGGCGGCCGAGCGCACGCCGGGCGGCCTGGCGACCCATTTCGCCAGCCTGTACCGGACCTCTTTCGCCGTCATCGCCATCTTCGTGCCGGTCGCGGCGCTCGTGGTCTGGCTCCTGCCCCTGACCCCGGCCTTCAAGCTGGCGGTCGGCTTGGGCCTGGCCGGAGCCCCGATCCGCAACCTGGCCAAGCTGGCGCAGGAGCGGTATCGCGCCGCCGGGGAGGTGTCCAAGGCCGCCACGGTGGACATGGGCGTCGCCGTGCTGGGCTTTCTGGTCGGGGCCGGCTTCGCCCTGGCCGGCGCCGGCGCATCCTCGCCCATGCTGGGGCTGATGATCGCCCCCCTGTTCGCCCTGCCCTTCATCCTGCCGGGCGAACTGCGCCAGTCGGCCGGTGGAACCGTGGATCGCGCGCGGCTGAAGGCCTACGCCGCCTACGGCTACCCGATCGCCGCCTCCCTGACCCTGGCCCTGGTCCTGGCCTCGACCGACCGTTTTCTGCTGGCGGCCTTCATGGACGCGGCGGCGGTCGGCGCCTATCACGCCAGCTACAGCCTGGCGAACCGCACCCTGGACGTGATGTTCATCTGGCTGGGCGCGGCCGGGGCCCCGGCCATGGTCATGGCGCTGGAGCGCGGGGGCCGAGAGGCGCTGCGTCACACGGCCCTGGAGCAGGGTTCGACCCTGATCCTGATCGGCCTGCCCGCCGCCGTCGGCCTGTCCCTGGTCGCCCGGCCACTGGCCGAGCTGATGATCGGCCCCGAGCTGCGCGTCGCCGCCGCCCTGGTCACGCCCTGGATCGCGGCCTCGGCCTTCATGTCCGGCCTGATCGCCTATTATTTCGGTTTCGGCTTCACCCTGGGCAAGAAGACCGGCCTGCTGCTGGTGACCATGGCCATTCCGGCCCTGGCCAACATCCTGCTGAACCTGATCCTGATCCCCCGGCTGGGCGTGCTGGGCGCCGCCGTCGCCACGGCCCTCAGCTTCGCCATAGGCCTAGTCGCCTGTCTGTTGATCAGCCGCCGCGCGATCGCCCTGCCCATTCCGTGGGAGGCGCTGATCCGGTGCGGCGTCGCCTCGACCGGCATGGCCCTGGTGGTCTGGCGCCTTCCGCCGTTGGGCGGTTTTGTCGAACTGATGCTGCACGCGAGCCTCGGCGGACTGGTCTATGCGGCCCTGGCGCTGACGCTTAACGCCGCCGGAGTGCGCGACGTGCTAAACCGACTGATCCAGGCCCGACGAGGGGCGACGGCATGAGCGGCTCCCGCGCCGATATCCACGATAACTCCGGCTGGGCAGCCGCCCGGCCCGCCCTGTCGGTCCTGATCCCCTTCCTGGGCGACGATCCCGAGCCCCTGCTGCGCCGGCTGGATACCGAAGGCCCCGCCCTGGCCGGCCGGGTCGAGCTGATCCTGCTGGACGACGGCACGGGCGACGCCGCCCTGACCGCCCGGCTGAAGGCCGCGCTGGACGCCCTGGCCCTGCCTGCCCGGCTCGTCACCCTGTCCGCCAACGAAGGTCGGGCGCGCGGTCGCAACCGGCTGACCATCGCCGCCCGCGCCGGCTCCTGGCTGTTCCTCGACAGCGACATGAAGCCCGACAGCCCGCACTTCCTCCAGACCTGGGTCGATCTGATCGCGCGCGACGATCCGGCCGTGGCCTTCGGCGGTTTCTCGCTGAAACAGGCGCCGCGCGACCGCCGCTTCGCCGTCCACCGCGCCCTGTCCGGCGCCAGCGAATGCGTCCGCGCCGCCCAGCGCGCCAGGACGCCCGAGAAATACGTCTACACCTCCAACCTGCTGGTCCGGCGCGATGTCTTCGCCGTCGAATCCTTCGACCCCGGCTTCACCGGCTGGGGGTGGGAGGATGTCGAATGGGCCATGCGGGTCGCCCGCCGGTTCCAGGTGGTCCACATCGACAATCCCGCCACCCACATGGGCCTGGACACGGTGCCGGACCTGGCGCGCAAGTTCGACCAGGGCGCCGCCAACTTCGCCCGCGTGGTCGCCCTGCACCCGGCCATCGTCCAGACCTACCCCAGCTACAAGGCCGCCCGCGCCCTGAAACGCCTGCCGTCCCTGCCGCTGATCCGTCGCATGGCCCGGGGCGCGGCCCTGTCGCCCCTGCTGCCGACCCGCACCCGCGCCTTCGCCCTGCGCCTGTACCGCGCGGCCGTCTATGCGGACGCGATTTGATGCGGGACGTCGCCGTCGTCATCCCCACTCTGCGTCGCCCCGCCATGCTGGAGCGGGCCCTGCGTTCGGTCTTCGCCCAGGTCGGGTCGCTGGACCGGATCGCCGCCGTGGTCATCGCCGACAACGACCCGGACGGTTCGGCCGCCGCCCTGATCGACCGCCTGCGGGCCGAGGCGCCGGTTCCCCTGACCTACGCCCACGCCCCCGTCCCCGGCGTCGCCACGGCGCGAAACATCGGACTGGCCGCTGCCGACGCCCCCCTGATCGCCTTCCTCGACGACGACGAGGCCGCCTCCCCCGGCTGGTTGGCCGCCCTGTTGCAGGCCCAGTCTCAGACCGGCGCCGACGTCCTGTTCGGCCCGATCCGGGGCCGGGTGCCCGACGGCACAGGCTGGACCACCGCCTATCTGGAGCGTTTCTTCGGCCGCGACGGCCCGACCCAGACCGGCCTGACAGACCAGATCCACGGCTGTGGCAACAGTCTGATGGTCCGCGCCACGGCCCTGCCCGGCCTCTCGCCGTTCGACGCCGCCATGGATCAGACGGGCGGCGAGGACGACCGCCTGTTCACCGCCCTGCAAGCGCGCGGCGGCCGGTTCGGCTGGGCCGCCGACGCCTGGGTGGACGAGTTCGCGCCCCCCGACCGCGCCACCCTGAACTACGCCCTGCTGCGCGCCTTCGCCTATGGCCAGAGCCCCAGCCAGATGGCCGCCGCCCGCCGCGACTGGCCCGGCGTCGCCCGCTGGATGCTGATCGGTGCCGCCCAGACCGCCGTCTGGGGCCTCGCCTCCCTCGCCCTGACCCTGCTCCGCCGCCCCGCCCGCGCCGAAACCCTGGACCGCACCGCGCGCGGCTTCGGCAAGATCTTCTGGACCAAAGGGTTCGAGCCGAAACTCTACGGCGCGGCGATGCTGCGAAAACCGCTTAGCCCGCCAGTCGGCTGAGGAACTTGGGCGGCTTGTAGGTCGAGCGGTTCATGACCACTCCGGCGATACGCCCGCCGACGGCTTCGATCTCGTCGCGCAGGATCACGGGTCCGCTCGCGGTCGCGCCGCCGGCCGCCACCACCAGCACCGTCATATCGACGAAGGGCGCCAGGATGATCGCCATGTCGTTGCGGTCCGCCGCCGGGCTGTCGATGACGATGGTGTCGGCGTGCGGCCTCAGGGCGTCCCAGTAGCGGGGCTCCCCCACCGCCTCGACTCGGTGGCCCGAGCGCAGGGATTCCATATGGAACCGGGTCGTCCACAACCGCCCGCCCAGACAGGGGCGCGCCGTCAGCAGGCGCGCGGGCGGCACCGGCTTGCCGTCCCGACCGGTCGGGGCCGGCGTGACGGCGAAGAAGCTGGATCCGTCGGGCGACGCCTGGGCCGGCTTGCCCAGTTGGCCGAACCGATCCGGTTCGGCGGAGATGGCGTCCAGCTGCCCCTGCTGCGCCAGGTCGCCGTCCACCAGCCATACCGGCTTGCGCGCCCGCACGGCGGCCAGGCGCGCGAACTCGCGCGCCACGGTCGAGACGCCTTCTCCGGTCGTGGCGGCGGCGAACTGGATCACGCGGGCGCGATGCGCGGGGGCAGGCCCCAGCGCCGCCCACAGGCCGGCCATTTCGGACGTCAGATCGACCATCGAATCGCTATGCGCGCTCCACCAGCCCGCAGATTACCACGGCCACGCTCCTAGTGCGCCTTGGCCGGAGCCACCGCCAGGACGGGCATGTCCAGGGTCCGCCGCACCGAGTCGGGCGTCGAGAAGCCCCGCCGCGTAAAAATCCGCAGCAGGCCCAGGCACAGGGCCGTGAACCCGGCGAACAGGAAGACGGCGGCCAGGGCCGGAACCTTCAGGCTCTTGCCGGTCGACGGCGGCTGGGCCCGCTCGATCACGGTGACATTGTCGGCGCCGGCGGCCACCAGGGCGTTATCCGCCCGGCTCTGGCTCTCGCGCTGCTGGAACTCGCGGATGTTGGCGGTCAGGACCTCGCGGTTGCCCGCCAGGGTCGCATTCTCGGACTCCAGGGCCGTCAGCCGCGCCTGCCGCGACCGAATGTCCGTCAACTGACGATCCAGCGCCGAGAGCCTCGCCGCCAGGGCGTCGCGGTCGGCCTGGGTGTTGATCCGGTTGGTCTCCAGCTCGGTCCAGACCGGGTTCGGCCCGGTGCGGACCTCCTTGGGCCCCACTGCCGTCCCCGTACCCACATAGGCCTGCAACTGGGCGATCCGCGCCTCGATGTCCCTCACCGGCTGGGCGTCGGGCTGGTAGCGGGACAGCAGTTGTTCCCGCTCGGTGCGCAGTTGCAGCACCTGGTCCTGGGCCGAGATGTTCAGGTCCTGCTGAAGGGCCACCTCCGCCGGCGTCGCCGCCTGCTGCGCCACCAGGGTGTTCAGCCTCTGGCTGGTCTGGTTCAGTTGGCTCTGGGTCGACATCCGGTCGGTGAAGACGGTCTGATAGACGGCCGCCAGGGTCGTCTTGGCGGCGGTGAAGTCGCCGATGTCATTGCTGGTCAGGAACTGCTCATAGGCCTGATCCGCCGCGCTCAGATCGCCTTCGAACGCCCGCCTCTGGGTGGCGATGGCCGGAGTCTTGTCCTGGAACACCTCGCGGCGATAGGCGAGGTATTGCTCGATCACAGTGTTCAGCACCCGCGCCGCCCGTTCGGGATCGTCGGCCTCGTAGCTCAGGCGGATGACCGCGCTGCCCGGCGCCGTGCCGACGCCCAGGCTGCCGCCGACCAGCTTGCGCGCCGCCGCCTCGGCCCGATCTTTTGATCCTGTCGGCGTCTTGCCCAGGATGGCCGCCGGCCCCAGCGCCTCGACCACCCGCTGGCGCACCTGCCCCGAACTCAGGATCGCCGCCTCGGAACTGGCGACCTCGTCCCCCTGCGGCGCCTGCCCCCGCTCCGCCGTGCCGACCCGCGGCTGATAGACATACTCCTGGCCCACGCCCGCAAACACCGCGCCCTGGGCCGTATAGGTCTTTTTCAGCGTCAACACCGCCGCCGCCCCCAGGGCGAAGATGACCAGAAAGACGACGATCATCAGCAGCAGTTCGCGGAACAGCAGGCCGACGACATCCAGCACGCCGTAACGCGGTCGGGTCGTGACATAGGCCGTCGAACGCATGGGCGGGCGAATCCAGGAAACTCTTGGTCCGTTTCACCTTTCGCCCACCGGCGTTAACCATCGGTTACCCATAAGGCGCGAGGCTGCAATCAACCTGTTTTCGTCGGACCAAACCGATTCCATGACGCCAGATCGCCGACTGTTCCTGCTGGCCCTCGGATCGGCCGCCGCGACCCTGGCCGCTTGCGGCGGGGGCAACGCCGCCCGCATGCCGCGCCCCATCGCTCGCACGGACAGGGTGCAGACATCGAGCCGTGAGGACTTCCCGGCGATCCCGTTCGCCGACTGGACCGACGAGGAGCCGGAGTATCTCCTCTATCCGGGCGACGAGATCGAGGTGGCCATGCCCACCGCCGCCGAACTGACCCGCACGCTGAAGGTCGGTCCCGACGGCCGCGTGGCCCTGCCGCTGATCGGCCAGATCATGGCGGCGGACCGCACCCTGCCCGAGTTGGAACGGGAGGCGTCCTCCGCCTACGCCTCGCAACTGGTGCGTCCGGTCGTTGAAGTGACCTTGAGACAGGCCGGGCCGATCCGTGTCTGGATCGACGGCGAGGTTCGAACCCCCGGCGTCATCGAGATGACCGGCGACCTGGACGCCTATCAGGCTGTCGTACAGGCGGGCGGTTTCCTGCCCTCGGGCAAGCCGGATCGTGTGGCGCTGATCCGGCGCGGCCCCGGAGGCTCGCGCATGATGCGGGTGGTCGATCTGCGCCCGCGTCGCGGCGAGGTCGTGGCCTTGCGTCGTGGCGACATCATCTACGTGCCGCGTTCGACGCTCGGCGAACTCGCCGCCTTCTTCACCCAGGTGCGCGCCGCCATGCCGATCGGCTTCAGCTATTCGATCAACGGATCGAACGGCAACGGCTACGCCACCTTCTAGGGATCAGGCGGCCAGCCGCACCACGCCCATGTCGATGTACCGGCGCGCCGCCTTCTGCGCCTCGGCGATCTCTTCGCGTTCCATTTCCAGGCTCATCTCGCGGCGATAGACGCGCGCTTCGATCGAGCCCTTCATGGCGGCCAGGTTGAAGATCATGTGGGCCGAGACCCGGTCCATCGGGCAACCGCCCGATCCGGCCGAATACATCATGCCCAGCTTGAACAGGTCGTCGCCCGACATGTCGGTCGTCGGCAGAGGCAGGCCTTCGGTGTCCGAAGCGGCCTGCGGGTCGTGCGCCATTTCTTGCGCGTTCATCACCGTATCTCCTGAACGGGCGCCGTTCTGGGCCCGTCTCTGATACCGCATCAAATACCGCCGGTTTGAAGTTAAAGTTAACAGCGAACGCTGCCGCCAAACTTTTCAGTAAAGCAGAAATGAATACTCCGGCGACGATTCAGCAATCTGCAATCTGTTGGAAATGTCTTGTTTACGGCTTGTGCGCCCGCTGGCCGAACAAAACTGCTCGCGCCGCCTCCGCATCCTTGCCGGAAGCGCCAGCATTCCCCCGTCGTTCTTCCAGCAAGGCGCGCCCGATCTTGACCGCCGGCCGCACGCCCACCCGCTCGATCCATGCTGCAAGGTTCGGGAAGTCATCCAGCGTCTGCCCTTGCAAAGTTGGCAGGATCCAGGGCCATGCCGCCATGTCGGCGATGGAATAGTCTCCGGCCAGGTATTCCCGGTCCCGCAGGCGGCGATCCATGACGCCATACAGCCGATGGGTCTCATTCGTATAGCGTCGCACCCCGTAGGCGATCTGGCGCTGATCCCGGATCATGGCCGGCGCATACTGGCGGAAGTGATGCGTCTGCCCCGCCATCGGCCCCAACCCGCCGATCTGCCAGAACAGCCACTGATCGACCTCGACCCGGGCGCGCACCTCGGTCGGATAGAACCTTCCCGACTTGTTCCCCAGATACTGAAGGATCGCGCCGGACTCGAAGATCGAGATCGGCTCGCCGTCGGGTCCGTCAGGATCCACGATGGCCGGCATGCGACCATTGGGACTGATGGCCTGGAAGGCCGGCTCGAACTGCTCCCCAACGCCGATGTTCACAGGCTTGACCTCATAGGGCAGCCCCATCTCCTCCAGGGCGATGGAGACCTTCCATCCGTTCGGCGTCGGCCAGTACCAGAGCTCAATCGGTGCGGTCATTTCATAGGCCTCCTCGAGATGCAGGTGACATTTGGGGCTGTGCACGCGCTACCGCAACGCAGGTTTCAATCCTGACACGGTCGTTCAGGAGGCGTTCAGACGAGAAATCCGAGCTTGAACGCCATTAACGGGCCAGTTCGTCGTTTCCGTCGGCGGCCCAGAATGGAGCAAGCAGATGAACCGCCTCACCAAGGCCGCCGTCGTCGCCATCGCCCTGTCCACCACGGCCGTCCCCATGCTGGCCGAGGCGCAGAACCGCGACCGCGGGGAATACCGCCAGGATCGCCGCGACGACCGGCGTGACTATCGCAACGAACGTCGGGACGACCGTCGCGACTGGCGTCAGGGCGACTACAACAATCGCCAGGACTATCGGCAGGACCGCCGTGACGATCGCCGCGACTATCGCGACGAGCGCCGGGATGACCGGCGAGACTATCGCAACGACCGTTGGGATCGGAACAATCGCGACTGGTGGCGCGGGCGGTCGGACTTCCGGGGCTACAACGGTCCGCGCTCGGGCTACTGGTACGCGCCCAGCTACGGCTACTACCGGGTCGAACCGCGCTACTCCGCCTATCGCTGGAGAACGGGCGGGTATCTGCCGGCCCAGTACCGCAGCTATTATGTGCGAGACCCCTATTTCTACAATCTGCGTCCGGCCCCGCGCGGCTATCGCTACGTCCACGCGGGCAGCGACATCGTGCTGATCGCGGTCGCCACCGGCCTGATCGCCAGCGTCCTGTCCAACGTCTATTGAGGACGCTGGGTCGCTGAACCGGAGAGCCCCGCGACATCCGATCGTGGGGCTTTCCAAAGGCGGGTTTCGATACGAGACCTTGTTCAGTTCGGGTTCATCGACACGGCGCGATCATCCTCTCAAGCCGCCGGAGAACCGGCGTGCAGGAACAAAAGACCATGAAACGCCTTCTGGTGGCTTTCACCGCCGTCGCCGCCGTCGCGGGGCCGCTCGCCGCCCCAATCCAGGCACTGGCCCAGGATGGTCAGCCCCGTCGCGAACAGCGCGACGCCGACCGCCCCCAACGCCCGCAGATCTCGCGCGGAGAACGCCCGGCTCCGAACCGACCGAACGCGTCCAGACCGGAAACCTCACCGCCCGAGCGTCCGCAGAACAGCGCCCCACGACCCGAGCGGCCAAGGACGGAAGACCGCCCCTCACGGCCAGATCGGCCCAGCACCGGCGGCCGTCCCGCCCGTCCGCCCAACAGCGGGGAAGGCAGGCCTGATCGTCCCGCTGGCGGCGACCGTCCGTCCCGTCCCGACCGTCCTGAAGGCGGTTGGAACCGACCTGACAGGCCCGGAAACGGCGCCGGCCGCCCGGACAGGCCAGACCGTCCCTCGAACGGCGGCCGACCGGGCGACAATGGCGGCCGCCCCGACCGGCCCGATAGGCCCGGGAATGGCGGCAGGCCCGACAGACCGGGCGGTGATGCGGGCCGACCTGATCGGCCCGGCGGCGGCTGGAACCGTCCGGATCGGCCGGACGACAACTGGAACCGCCCAGGTCGCCCAGATCGTCCCGGCTCGGGCTGGAACCAGAACCGAGACCGGCATGAAGACTTCCGACGCCGCTTCAACAGTGAGCAATGGCGGCGGGACTTCTATCGCAATCACCGCTCCGACTGGTGGCGGAACGACCGGCGCTTCCACGGCTACAGCGGCGTGCGGGTCGGCTTCTATTTCGCGCCGGGCTGGGGCTACTACAGCGTGCCGCGCTCATACTGGGGCCGCTACTGGTCGGTCGGCAACTATCTGCCGGACGTCTTCTGGCGCTACCGGCTGGACGACTGGCGCACCTATGGCCTGGGCTATCCGCCCGAGGGCACGCGGTGGGTGTTGGTCGACAACACCATCTATCTGATCGACGAATACGACGGCTACATCATCGACGTCATCCGCGACGCCTGGCGCTGGTAGTCTCGACGAAGAAGGCCCGGAGAGCGATCTTCGGGCCTTCTCTCTTCTCAGTCGCTCACAGTCCCAGCTTGGTCTTCAGGATGTCGTTGACCGCCGCCGGATTGGCCTTGCCGCCAGTGGCCTTCATGACCTGGCCGACGAACCAGCCCAAGGCCTGGGGCTTCTCGGCGACGGCGGCCGCCTTGTCCGGGTTGGCGGCGATGATGTCGTCGATGGCCTTCTCGATGGCGCCGGTGTCGGTGACCTGTTTCAGGCCGTGCTTCTCCACCACCTCGGCCGGCGCGCCCTCGCCGTTCCAGACGTGATCGAAGACCTCCTTGGCGATCTTGGACGAGATGACGTTCGTCTCGATCAGCTCGACCAGCTGGGCCACATGAGCGGCCGGCAGCGGGTTTTCGCTGAAGTCCTTGCCGTCGGCGGCCAGACGCGCCGAGACCTCGTTGGTGACCCAGTTGGACACCAGCTTGGCGTCGCGCCCCTTCGCGGCGGCCTCGAAATAATCGGCCTTGGCCTGTTCCGAGATCAGGACGATGGCGTCGTACTGGGACAGGCCGTACTCGCTCATCAGCCGCTTGCGCTTCTCGTCCGGCAGCTCAGGCAGGGACGCCTTGATTTCGGCGATCCAGGCCTCTTCCAGGTCCAGCGGCAGCAGGTCGGGATCGGGGAAGTAGCGATAGTCCTGCGCCTCTTCTTTCGACCGCATCGAACGCGTCTCGCCCTTGGTCGGGTCGAACAGGCGCGTCTCCTGAGTGATCGAACCGCCGTCCTCGAGGATCTCGATCTGGCGGCGCGCCTCGTACTGGATGGCCTGGGAGATGAAGCGGAACGAGTTGACGTTCTTGATCTCGCAGCGCGTGCCCAGGAAGCTGAAATCGCCGCTGGCCTTGAACTTCTCGTAGTTCCCGGCGCGGCAGACCGAGACGTTCACGTCGGCGCGCAGATTGCCCTTCTCCATGTCGCCGTCGCAGGTGCCCAGATAGATCAGGATGGTCCGGATCTTCTTGACGTAGGCCACCGCTTCTTCCGGCGTGCGCAGATCAGGGCGCGAGACGATCTCCATCAGGGCCGTGCCGGCCCGGTTCAGGTCGACATAGCTTTCGGTCGGCGACAGGTCGTGAATCAGCTTGCCCGCATCCTGTTCCAGGTGCAGCCGCTCGATGCCGACGTTGAAGAAGCTGCCGTCCTCGGCCTCCACCTCGACCACGCCTTCCCCCACGATGGGGTAATAGAGCTGGCTGATCTGATAGCCGGTCGGCAGGTCGGGGTAGAAGTAGTTCTTGCGGTCGAACTGGCTGCGCTTGTTGATCTGCGCGCGCAGGCCCAGGCCGGTCTTCACCGCCTGTTCGACGCAATGCTTGTTCAGGGTCGGCAGCATGCCGGGGAAGCCGGCGTCCACCAGCGAGACCTGTTCGTTCGGCCCCGCGCCGAAGCCGACGGCGGCGCCGGAGAAGAGCTTGGCTTTCGAGGCCACCTGGGCGTGGATCTCCAGCCCCATGACGATTTCCCAATCGCCGGTGCGGCCCTTGATCGTTTTCGAGTTCGGAACAGTGTCGGTCATGGGTTCGTCCTAGCGCCGTCGGCGGCGGCGAGAAAGAGGGTGTCTTGAGGGTGTCGCGAAATCGCGCTCAACATCGGTCGCCTCAATGGAGAATCCCATGTCCAAGACCCTGTTCGCCGCTGCTGCGGCCTCCCTGTTTCTGGTCGGCGCCGCCTCGGCCCAGACCGCCCCGGCTCCGGCCCAAGATCACGCCCATGACGAGCACCACGCCCGTCCGACCATCGAAAGCCCGATCGAGGCCCTCGTGAGCGATCCGGCGACCAAGGCGGTGCTGGAGAAGCACCTGCCCGGCATGGACAAGCATCCCGCCTATGGCCAGTTCAAGGGCATGACCCTTCGGCAGGTCGCGCCCTACTCCCAAGGGGCCATCACCGACGAGAAGATCGCGGCCATCGACGCGGATCTGAAGGCGCTTCCGGCGGCTTGATGAAGAAGAAGGGCCGGCGATCTCGCCGGCCCTTTTAATTCACCACCACTGGCCCGGCTTGGCTGTGAAGCCTGCCGCCCGTTCCAAGGCGGCGCCGACCTGGAACACCGTCGCTTCGTCCAGGGCCTTGCCGATGACCTGGAGACCCAGCGGGAGGCCGCCGGAATCGACGCCGGCAGGGACCGAGATGCCCGGCAGGCCGGCCAGGTTGGTCGTGACCGTGAAGACGTCGTTCAGATACATGGTCAGCGGGTCGATCTGCTTGTCGCCGATGGCGAAGGCGGCCGACGGGGTCGAGGGGGTCAGGATGGCGTCCACCTGGCCCCAGACATTGTCGAAGTCCTCGGCGATACGGCGACGAACCTTTAGGGCGCGGACGTAATAGGCGTCGTAGAAACCGGCCGACAGCACATAGGCGCCGATGGTCAGACGACGCTGGACCTCCTTGCCGAAGCCCTCGGCGCGCGAGGTGGCGTAGAGGTCGTCCAGCGAGCTGAACTGATCCGCCCGGTGCCCGAACCGCATGCCGTCGTAACGGGCCAGGTTGGACGAAGCCTCAGCCGGCGCGACGATATAATAGGTCGGCAGGGCGTATTTGGTGTGCGGCAGGCTGATCTCGACGATCTCGCAGCCGGCGTCCTTCAGCCAGGCCACGCCCTGGTCCCACAGGGCCTGAATCTCGGCGGGCATCCCGTCCACGACATATTCGCGCGGCACGCCGATGCGCAGCCCCTTGACCGACTTGCCGACGGACTGGGTCCAGTCGGGCGTCGGGACGTCGAGGCTGGTGGAATCCTTGGCGTCGAACGAGCACATGGATTGCAGCAGCAGGGCCGCGTCCTCGACCGTCTTGGTGATCGGTCCCGCCTGATCCAGCGACGACGCGAAGGCCACCATGCCGAAGCGGCTGGCGCGGCCATAGGTGGGCTTGATCCCGACCGTGCCGGTGAAGGCGGCGGGCTGGCGGATCGAGCCGCCGGTGTCGGAGGCGGTGGCGGCCAGGCACAGGTCGGCGGCGACGGCCGAGGCCGACCCGCCCGAGGATCCGCCCGGGGTCAGATCGGCGTTGGAACCGGTCGACTTCCACGGGTTCTTGACCGGACCGAAGGCCGAGGTCTCGTTCGACGAGCCCATGGCGAACTCGTCCATGTTCAGCTTGCCCAGCATCACCGCCCCGTCGCGCCACAGATTGGCGGTGACGGTCGATTCATACGGCGGCACGAAGCCACGCAGCATGTTGGAGCCGGCCGTGGTCTGGACGCCCTCGGTGCAGAACAGGTCCTTGATGCCCAGCGGCGCGCCTTCCAGCACCCCGGCCTCGCCCGAGGCGATGCGGGCGTCGGAGGCGCGGGCCATGTCCATGGCCTTGTCCGCCGTCACCTCGACATAGGCGTTCAGCGTCGGATTGGCGGCCTCGATCTTGGTCAGGAAGGCCTGGGTGATCTCGGCCGAGGAAAAGTCCTTGGCTTTCAGGCCGTCAACGGCGGCCTTCAGGGTCAGTTTGGTCAGGTCGCTCATGATTATTCGACCACCTTGGGCACGACGAAGAAGCCGTCGGCCGACTTCGGGGCGTTGGACAGGACGGCGTCGATCTTGCCGCCGTCGGTGACCACGTCTTCGCGCAGGCGCAGGGGCTGGGCGACGTTCGAGGTCATGGGCTCGACGCCGTCGACATCGACCTCGTTCAACTGTTCGATCCACTGCAGGATGCCGTTCAGCTCCTGGGCCAGCGGCTCCAGCCGATCCTCGGGGGTCTTGATGCGGGCGAGATGCGCAACCTTGCGCACCGTCGCAGCGTCGATGGCCATGCGGCCCTCCAATGCACGTCGATAAAGGGGTCTAGGGGGTCGGATTAGCGGCACGGGCGGGGATTCACAAGAACATCGCCCCGCTGGCGACCCGGAGGCTGAACGATGCCCGGGAGGGGTGTCGTAAAAACAGGGTGACAAACCGCCAAACCGCCAAAAATCCACTGCATCGCGACCCTCCGGCATTTCGGAGGGCATTATAATCTTGGACGAGACGCCGATGGTTCGAGGGGGTGAAACGGGCCGCAAACCCTTGCGTCGCCGCAGAAGGGTGTGGTGCACAAATAAATCTCGACCGCCTTGTGGCGCGCTTCCCATACGGAGGGGCCAGTCGAGCGGGATGTCGCATTCACGTGCATCAACCGCCAATCTTGCGGTCCAATTGAAGCCGCAATCACAATCTTTGCTTTAGCTCCCACACGCCAGGATGACGTCATGCTGCTCGCCGCCATCGCCGCCGCCTTGTTGCAGTCCGCGCCGACGCCCGATCCCTGCGCCTACGACAGGGAGGCCATGCTGGCCCTATCACCGGAAGCGTTCGATCAGGACATGGATGGGGGCTGGCGACCGCTGGCGGCGCTCAAGGAATGTCGCGAGACGGCGGCTGATCTGTTGGCGGCTTATCGCGAAGCACACTGGGGTGACCTGACCCAGAGCGAGCTTCACACCAACTATTGGCACGAGGGACAGGTGCGGGCCTCGCTTGGCCAGACTCGGCCTGCGGTGCGCCTGCTGATGGCCGGTGTGAATCCGGCGTTTCAGACGGACGGATTTCATGACTATGCGCTGGGAACCGTCGCTTTTCTGAACCGTGATCGCGCCGGCTTGGAGGCCGCGCGAGCCCGTTTGGCCGCCACGCCGCCGCCGCCCGACTTCGAAGTATCGGCTCGCGCGTTCGGAGAGAAGTACGGTCTGACGTTGAAATGGCCCATGAATCTGGACGTCCTGGATGGCCTGATCGCCTGTTTCGACAAGCCTTACGACGAAGCCTACAGCCGCGACTGTCGGCCCTGACACTGTTTACCTAAGCCTCCGCCTTTGACTTCCCCGCCCGCCGGTCCTAACCGCAGGCCGTGCCCGTTCTCGACCTCCTCGACCTGCCCGCCGCCTGCCCGCCCGACACGCCGTGGATGGGGCTGGATCTGGGCGAGAAGACCATCGGCGTCGCCGTGTCGGACGCCACGCGCCTGATCGCCTCGCCGCTGGAGCTGATCCGCAAGTCCAAGTTCACGCTGGAGGCCGAACAGCTGTTCAAGCTGATGGCCCATCGCAAGGTCTCGGCCCTGGTGATCGGCCTGCCCGCCAATATGGACGGAACCGAGGGGCCGCGCGCCCAGTCCTGCCGCGCCTTCGCCCGTAATCTGGAGCGGCTGTGCCCGATCAACGTCGCCTTCTGGGACGAGCGGCTGTCCACCAGTGCGGTCGAGCGGTTCCTGATCGAGGACCTAGACCTGAACCGCAAGCGCCGGGCGCAGGTCGTGGACCGCACCGCCGCCGCCTGGATCCTGCAGGGGGCGCTGGATCGGGTGCGGGATCAGGCGACCTGGGTTTGACAGGGCTTATCGCCGGCGTCCTGCCGGTCTTTCTGATGATCGCCCTGGGTTATGGGCTGCGAAAATCCGGCTTCCTGCCCGACGAGGCCTGGCGGCCGATCGAGAAGCTGTCGATCAACATCTTCTATCCGAGCTTCCTGATCCCCGCGATCTGGCATGCCGATCTGTCTGGCGGCGGCGCGACGGTGGCGGGGGCTGCGGCGGTGGGGGCGACCCTGATCGTGGCGGCGGCGACATTCGCGGCACGGCCGCTGATCCCGCTGGACGGCCCGGCCTATACCAGCGTGTTCCAGGGGGTGATCCGCTGGAACAGTTTCGTCTTCGTGCCGGTGATCCAGTCCGTCTATGGTTCGGAGGGTACGGCTATGGCGGCGGTGGCCATCGCCTTCATCATTCCGGTGACCAATATCGCCTGTGTGGCGGTTCTGGCCAAATGGGGGGCGTTGCGGCGCGAGCCGTCGGCCCTGGGGCTGGCGAAATCGATGATCGCCAATCCGATCCTGCTAGCCTGTCTGATCGGTCTGGCGCTGAACCTGCTGCGCGCGCCCCTGATCCCCGGCCTGTCGGACGCGATGGACCTTCTGGGCGCGGCCGCCCTGCCGCTGGGGCTGATCGTCGCCGGAGCGGGGCTTTCGTTCGCCGAGGTCAAGCGCCGCCAGGGAACCATCGCCGCCGTTACCCTGGTCAAGCTGGGGGTCATGCCGCCGCTGATGTGGTTCATCGCCTGGGCGTTGGGCGGCGACAGTCTGGCCCAGGGGATCGCCCTGATCTGCGGGGCGGCGCCGGGATCGGCGGCCTCCTACATCCTGGCGCGCCAGATGGGCGGGGACGCGCCCCTGATCGCGGGGGTCATCGCCCTGACCACCGTGGGCAGCGCCGTGGTCATTCCAATCCTTCTGATTCTGTTCCACTTCACCTGACGGGCGCCCGACACTGGCGTTTGCACCGACTCCCGCCTATAGGCGCGTCTCGATGACCCAGCCCCACGACGTCACCGACCAGACCATTCGCGAGCGGCTGGTTCCGTTCCCCAAGGCCCATTTCCTGGCCGCCTCGGATCTGAACCCCTTCGTCACGCCGCAGTTGCTGGACCTCGGCGACGCCTTCGTGGATTTCAATCGCCAGTCGTCCAAGGCCCTGGACCTGCTGCACGGGCGCACGGTCGTGAACCTGTTCTTCGAGAACTCGACCCGCACCAGTTCCTCGTTCGAGATCGCCGCCAAGCGGCTGGGCGCCGATGTGGTGACCATGCCGGTCGGCTCGTCCTCGTTGAAGAAGGGCGAGACCCTGATCGATACGGCGGTGACGCTGAATGCGATGAAGCCGGACATTCTGGTTATCCGCCACTCGGCCTCGGGCGCGGCGGAGCTGCTGAGCCAGAAGGTCGGGTGCGCCGTCGTCAATGCCGGGGACGGCCGGCATGAGCATCCGACCCAAGCCCTGCTGGACCTGCTGTCGATGCGTCGCGCCTTCGGCGACGTGACCAGCCTGACCGTCGCCATCTGCGGCGACATCACCCACAGCCGGGTGGCGCGGTCGAACGTGGCGATGTTGCAGATGATGGGGGCGCGGGTGCGCCTGATCGGGCCGCCGACCCTGGTGCCCGGCGACGCCGACCGCTGGGGCTGCGAGGTGTTCCACGACATGCGCGAGGGGTTGGCCGGCTGCGACGTGGTGATGATGCTGCGGCTTCAGCTGGAGCGGATGGCCGGTGCCCTGGTCCCCTCGACCCGCGAATATTTCCGCTTCTGGGGTCTGGACCGCGAGAAGCTGGCCTGGGCCAAGCCGGGCGCCCGGGTCATGCACCCCGGGCCGATGAACCGGGGGGTCGAGATCGATTCCGACGTGGCCGACGACCTGGACGTCTCGCTGATCCAGGATCAGGTCGAGATGGGCGTCGCCGCGCGCATGGCCGTGCTGGCCTCCCTCTCCGCCCGTTGGGGGGACAAGTGATGACCACCGTCGCCATCCTCAACGCTCGCCTGCTGGATCCCGTCACCGACTATGACGGCCCCGGCGGCGTCCTGATCGAGAACGGCCGCATAGTTCGCGTCGTTCACGGTGCGGTTCAGATCGACGCCGATCAGGTGATCGACGCCGACGGCCTGTGCCTCGCGCCCGGCCTGATCGACATCCGGGTCAAGACCGGCGAACCGGGCGCCGAGCCCAAGGAGACGCTGAAGTCCGCCAGCCTGGCCGCCGCGGCCGGGGGCGTGACCACCATCGTGGTCCAGCCCGACACCGACCCCGCCGTCGACGACCCGGCGATGATCGACTTCATCCAGCGGCGCGGCGCGGCCCTGAACCTGGTCAATGTCCGGGCGGCCGGCGCCGCGACCAAGGCCCTGGACGGCCAGCGGATGGCCGAGATCGGCCTGATGGACGAGGCCGGCGCCCTGTATTTCACCGACGGCGACAAGGTGATCGTCAACAGCCGCACCCTGCAGAGGGTGATGAGCTACGCCGCCGCCTTCAACGCCCTGATCGCCTGCCGTCCATCCGATCCCTGGCTGACCGAAGGCGCCGTCGCCGCCTCGGGCGAACTGGCCACGCGGCTGGGCCTGTCCGGCAGCCCGGCCATAGCCGAACGGATCGGGCTGGAGCGCGACCTGGCCCTGGTCGAACAGACGGGCGCCCGGTTCCTGGTCGACCAGATCTCGACCGAAGGCGCGCTGGAGACCCTGGCGCGGGCCCGAGCCAAGGGGTTGGAGGTCGCGGTCAGCGTCTCGATCAACCACCTGTGCTTCAACGAGGTGGACATCGGCGACTATCGCACCTTCTACCGGCTGGACCCGCCGCTGCGGTCGGAAGCCGACCGGCAGGCCCTGATCGAGGCGGTGCGCGAAGGCCTGATCGACGTCATCACCTCGGCCCACGCCCCCGCCCCCGCCGAGGACAAGCGCCGCCCCTTCGCCGAGGCCGCGCCCGGCGCCGTGGGCCTGGAGACCCTGCTGCCCGCCGCCCTGACCCTGCATCACGAGGACGGTCTGGACCTGCTGGACGTGCTGCGTCCCCTGACCCAGGGACCGGCGGCGCTGCTGGGCCTCGACGCCGGGGTGCTGGCCGAAGGCGCGCCGGCCGACCTGGTGCTGTTCGATCCCGGCGCGCCGATCATCGTCGATGCGGACAAGCTGCGGTCGAAGTCGAAGAACTCGCCGTTCGACGGGCGACGGCTGCAGGGCAAGGTGATCGGGACCTGGGTGGCGGGGCGGAAGGTTTTCTGACTCCTCCGGCTTTCCGCCACATTCAGCCCTAGGCTCGACGAAAGTGAAGCTTGGGGAAACGCACATGACGATATGGAAACGCACCGCCGGTCTGGGGCTGGTCCTGTTGGCAGGCGCCGTCATGGGCTGTTCGGAACGAGCCGACGCGCAGTCATCCCCAGCGCCTGATGCGCCGACCGAAGGCGCCCCCTATGTGCTGAAGGGCACCCAGGTCTGGACTGTGCCGGACCCCGTCTCAGGCCGGGACTACGAGGTCTTCGTCAGCCTGCCGCCCAGCTATGAGACCAGCCCGCAGCGCCGCTATCCGGTTCTGTACGTCACCGACGCCGACTACGCCTTCCCCATCATCCGGCAGATCGCGCGCCGAATGAACCTGGACGGGCCGGTGATCGAGGAATTCATCCTGGTGGGTCTGTCCTATTCACGGGGTGACAGCGGCACGGTGAGCCGAAACCGCGACTATACCCCCACCCCGAACGGCCCACGACGCGCCAGTTCCATGATCCACGGTCAAGGGCCGGCCTATCAGACCTATCTGAAAACCGAGGCCCTGCCCTTCATCGAAAGTCGGTTCCGCGCCGATCCCGCCCGCCGCATCCTGCTGGGTCACTCCTATGGCGGTCTGCTCGGCGCCCAGATCCTGTTCACCGATCCGGCCCTGTTCTCCGGCTACGCCTTAGGCAGTCCATCCTTCTGGTTCGACGACCACCGCATCATGAAGATGGAGGCGGAATACGCTCGGTCTCACCGCGACCTGCCGGCCGACGTCTTCATGTATATCGGCGGCTGGGAAGTGCCTGGACCGGATCGCCGCAACACCAGCGAAAACGACATGGTCGCCGACGTGCGGACCATGGAGCGTATCCTGAAGTCCCACGCCTATCCGAACCTGACGGTTCGGTCGGTGGTGCTGGAAGACGAGGACCATCTGAGCGTCGCGCCGGTCGGCTTCACCCGCGCCCTGGAAGCCCTGCTGCCCGCGAAGAAGTAGAACTCACGCCGTCAGCATCCGCTTCACCACCCGTTTGAACGGCGCCGTCGCCTGACCGGCGCGCAGGGCGGCGCCGCGCGCCAGACGGGCCGGGGGCGTCTCCTGGGTGAACAGGCGGACCAGGGCGTTGGTGCCCTGGTAGAGGGGCCAGCTGGCGAGGCGGTGATCGCGTTCATAGCGGGCCAGCAGGCGTTCCGAGCCTATGTCCCCGCCGCGCGCCGACTTCAACACCTTGGCCAAGGCGTCCTGTCCGCGCAGACCCAGGTTGAAGCCGTGGGCCGTGACCGGGTGCATGCCGACGGCGGCGTCGCCGATCAGGGCGAAACCCTCGCCCGCGAACCGGCGGCTCCAGGTGGTGGCCAGGGGGTAGGCGTGGCGGGTTCCGACCAGTTCGAGGCCGGTCAGCCGTCCCTTCAGCCGCCGCTCCATCTCGACCGCGAAGGCGTCTGGCGACAGGCGCATCAGGTCGGCGATGGCGGGGGCGGCCAGGGTCAGGACGACGGAGGAGACCCGCTCATCAACGTCCGCGACCGGCAGCAGGGCGACGGTCTGGCGGTGGTCGAACCATTCGGTGGCGACATGGCCGTGCGCCTGATCGTGGCGCATCCGGCAGACCATCATCGACCGGCCCAGTCGGTTCATCTCGACGCCAACGCCCAGTTGGTCGCGCACGCCGGAGAAGCGGGAATCCGCCGCCACGATCAGCTTGGCCCGGATCGTCGCGCCGTCGTCCAGCACGACCCGGCCGCGCGGGGCGGCGCCCTGGACGGCGCAGCTGGCCACTCGTCGCCCGGCCATCAGGGTCACGCCCGGTTGGCCTTCCACGACTTCGAACAGGGCGCGGCGGATCAGGTGGTTGGGGATCAGGACGCCCAGCCGGTCGGCACCGCCGGCGTCGAAGGTCAGGGCGAAGGGCGAGCCGCCGTCCAGCACCCGCGCCTCGCGCAGGTCCGATATGTCTTCGGCCGGGATCCGGTCCCAGGCCCCCAGGCTCTTCAGCAGGCGGATGGAGTTGTGGGTCAGGGCGATTTCGCGGCCGTCGAAGGCGGGATCGCGCAGGGCGGCCTCGTCCTGGCCCTCGATCACGGCCACCGTCAGCCCGGCCCCGGCCAGCGACCGGGTGAAGGCCAGGCCCGCCGGTCCGGCCCCGACCACGGCCACGTCGAACATCAGATCATCGCGCATGCTGAACTCCTGATCCTCCTCCTGCCCTAGCCGGCTCGTCCGCTCTTTGATCGAGCGCAAATCGTCGCGTCAGCGCGGGCGGCGGCAGGTCGCGGCCTTGGCGACCTCGGCGCCCAGCACCGACTGGACCGCCAGGGGCGTGTCGGTGGCGATCACGGTCACGCCCTGGCGGAACAGGTCGCGATATTCGGAGACGTCGCCGTCGGCGGCGTAGCGGTCGTCGCGGCGGCGGCCCTCGGCGCCCAGGGTGCCGAACTGGACCTCGACGCCGGCCTGACGTAGGGCCGACCACAGGACGGGCCGCTCCTCGCGCGTGCCGGTCCAGGCCAGTATCTGCGACGCGTTCAGCCCGTCCAGATCCTCCACCCCGTCCAGACCGGCCGAGATCATCATCTCCGGCGCCAGGGCCGCCACGGCGCGGGCGTCGGCGTCATTATAGGTGATCAGGATGACCCGGTTCTGCGCGCCGGCACGCCGCACCTCGGCAATGATCGCGCGTGCCAGATCGACCGTGGTGGCGCCGTCGGCCGGTTTCAGATCCAGGCTGGCGATGGCGCCGACGCGCCCAGCGGCGTCCAGAGCCTCGGCCAGGGTCGGGGGCGCGGCGTCGGTCAGGGCGCCGTTCGAGGCCTTGAGGCGGGCGGCCTTGACCTGGGCCAGGGTCAGGTCGGCGACGCGGCCCCGCCCGGTCGTGTTCCGGTCCATCGTCTCATCGTGCATCAGGACCAGATGGCCGTTCCTGGTCAGGACCGCGTCCAGTTCGAGGATGGCGCCCGGAATGGCGCGGCCTGTCGCCATGATGGCGGCGATGGAATTCTCGGGCTGGTCCATGGCCGAGACCGCCCGGTGCGCCGAAATGGCCACGCCGCCGTCGCGGACACAGTCGAAATAGGCGGCCATGGCCGGTGCCCCCGTCGGGGTCGGGCTCGCCGGCGCGGCGCCCACGCAAGCCGAGGTGGAAATCAACAAAATCAGGGCGGCGGCGGTGGGGATTCGGGTCATCAGACTCTCCGGCAGGGCGGGCGGACCTGACCCTGCGGCAATCATTGGGTCAAGAGGTCGGATCGCCCTTGCTCCGAAACGCTCGCCGACGCATTTTGCCGCAGCATTTCCCGGGGAGAGAATCAACGTGCAGGATCTGGCAGGCCCCGCGATCGGGACCTTGGCGCTGGTCGCGCTGGGCGGCTATCTGCTCGGCTCGATTCCGTTCGGCGTGGTGATCACCCGCGCCGCCGGCGCCGGCGACGTGCGCAATATCGGCTCCGGCAATATCGGCGCGACCAATGTGCTGCGGACGGGCCGCAAGGATCTGGCCCTGGCCACCCTGCTGCTGGACGCCGGCAAGGGGGCGGTCGCCCTGTTGATCGCGCGGGCGCTGTTCGACAGCGAGGTCGCGGGCGCTATCGCCGGCGGCGCGGCCTTCCTGGGCCACCTGTTTCCCGTCTGGCTCAAGTTCAAGGGCGGCAAGGGGGTGGCGACCTTCTATGGTCTGCTGCTGGCCGCCGCCTGGCCCCTGGGCCTGGTGGCCGGCGCCGTCTGGCTGATCAGCGCCTTCGTCTTCCGCTATTCGTCGCTGGCGGCGCTGATCTCCTCGGCGACCGCGCCCCTACTGGCCCTGCTGCCGCTCGCCGCCGTCGGCCTGCCGGTGGAAATGCCGATCCTGTGCCTGACCGTCTTCGCCGCCGTGCTGATCTGGGTGCGTCACCACCAGAACATCGCCCGGCTGCTGAAGGGCGAGGAACCGCGTATCGGGGCCAAGAAGACGTGACCCTGGCGGCGGACGAACGGTTCGCCCGGCTGCGGCTCGCCCGCACCGACCGCATCGGTCCCGTCGCCTTTTCCCAGTTGCTGGGCCGCTATGGTTCAGCCGTCCGCGTGCTGGAGGTTCTGCCCGATCTGGTCCGCAAATCGGGCGCGGCCTCCATTCCCCCGCCCGTCGCAAGCATCGAGCGCGAACTGGCCGATGGCGAGCGGATCGGCGCGCGCCTGCTGGTGCTGGGCGATCCCGACTATCCTGAGATGTTGGCGAACCTGGACCCGCCACCGCCGATTCTGTGGGCGCGGGGTCGGGTCGAACTGCTGAACACGCCCAGCGTCGCCATCGTCGGCGCCCGTATCGCCTCGGCGGGCGGCCAGAGAATCGCGCGCGGCCTGGCGCTGCAACTGGGTCAGGCCGGTCATGTCGTCGTCTCGGGCATGGCGCGCGGCATCGACGCCGCCGCCCATGAAGGCGCCCTGGCGAGCGGGACCGTCGCTGTGCTGGGCGGCGGGGTGGACGACATCTATCCGCCCGAACACGCGGATCTTTACGCGCGACTGATCGACCAGGGCTGCGTCGTGTCGGAAAGCCCCGTCGGCGCCCGCGCCCAGGCCAAGGACTTCCCCCGCCGCAACCGCATCATCTCCGGCCTGTCGCGCGGCGTCGTGGTGGTGGAGGCCGAGATCAAGTCGGGCTCGCTGATCACCGCCCGGCTGGCGGCCGAACAGGGGCGCGACGTCTTCGCCGTGCCAGGCTCGCCGCTGGACCCGCGCGCCAAGGGCCCGAACGAACTGCTGCGCCAGGGCGCCATCCTGTGCGAGGGGATCGAGGATATCGAGCGCGCCTTCCACACCTTGCGCACCCTGCGCGCGCCGCCGTCGGATCCCATGGACTATGGGGAGGTGAACGACGCCTTCCTCGACCGGGTCGCCGCCCTGCTCTCCCCCACCCCGACGCCGCGCGACGAGATCGCCCGCGCCCTGAACGCCCCCATGGGCCAGGTCGCCGCCGCCCTGCTGGAGCTGAGCCTGGCGGGCCGCGCCGAGTTGCTGCCCGGCGGCCTCGCGTCAATATAGTGAAGTCTCTTCCGGATTCGCGCGCAATCCGTGATAGTCAGCGCCTGATCCCACTCCCAGATTACGGGCTAGTTTACGGGCGTCCGGCGGCCGGTGCATTGACACATGGCTCCGCTCCAACCACGTTCGCGCCCCTTCCCGAGACCGAACACGCATGAACCTCGTTATCGTCGAGAGCCCCGCAAAGGCCAAGACCATCAATAAATACCTCGGCTCCGGCTATGAGGTTCTGGCGTCCTACGGCCACGTCCGCGACCTGCCGTCGAAGGACGGCTCGGTCCTGCCCGACGACGACTTCTCCATGCACTGGGAGGCCGACGCCAAGGGCGCCAAGCGGCTGTCCGAAATCGCCGAGGCCGCCAAGCGCGCCGACCGCGTCATCCTCGCGACCGACCCCGACCGCGAAGGAGAGGCCATCAGCTGGCACGTGCTGGAGGTGCTGAACAAGAAGAAGGCGCTGAAGGATACGCACGTCGAGCGCGTGACCTTCAACGCCATCACCAAGTCCGCCGTGCTCGAAGCCATGGCCAATCCGCGCCAGATCGACATGGAGCTGGTCGAGGCCTATCTGGCCCGCCGGGCGCTGGACTATCTGGTCGGTTTCACCCTGTCGCCGGTCCTGTGGCGCAAGCTGCCGGGCGCGCGCTCGGCCGGGCGGGTCCAATCCGTCGCCCTGCGCATCGTCGTCGATCGCGAGATGGAGATCGAGAAGTTCAAGGCGCAGGAATACTGGTCCATCGAGGCCGACCTGAACGCCGACAGCCCGCCCTTCACCGCCCGTCTGGTCAAGCACGCCGGCAAGCGAGTGCAGCGTCTGGACATCAAGGACGAGGCGACCGCCGCCGCTGCGCGTGCGGCCATCGACGCCGGCGACTTCACCATCCACTCGGTAGAGAAGAAGCCCGTCCGCCGCAATCCGGCCCCGCCCTTCACCACCTCGACCCTGCAACAGGAGGCGTCGCGCAAGCTGGGCTTCAGCGCCCAGCGCACCATGCAGGCGGCGCAGAAACTGTATGAAGGCGTCGACGAGACCGGCGGTCTGATCACCTATATGCGGACCGACGGCGTCCAGACCACGCCCGAGGGCATCGCCCAGGCGCGCGAGGTCATCGCCAAGGAGTTCGGCCCGGCCTTCGTTCCGCAAGAGCCGCGCTATTACAAGACCAAGGCCAAGAATGCTCAGGAAGCGCACGAAGCGATCCGGCCGACAAACATCGCACGCCATCCCGACAGCCTGCGCCTCGAATCCGATCTTCAGCGTCTGTACGAGCTGATCTGGAAGCGGATGGTCGCCTCGCAGATGGAGGCGGCCCGCATGGACCGCACCACGGTCGATATCGAAACCCCGGACGGTCTGACCGGCCTGCGCGCCACCGGCCAGGTGGTGACCTTCGACGGCTTCCTGGCCGTCTATGAAGAAGGCCGCGACGAGAAGCAGAAGGGCGCGGAAGACGATGAAGGCGACGACACCAGCCGCCTGCCCGCGCTGAAGGAAGGCGCCAAGGCCAAGGTCGACGCCATCCGGACCGACCAGCATTTCACCGAACCGCCCCCGCGCTATTCGGAAGCCACCCTGGTCAAGAAGCTGGAAGAGCTGGGCATTGGGCGGCCGTCGACCTACGCCTCGACCCTGTCGACCCTGCGCGACCGCGAATATGTGCGGGTGGACAAGAACCGCTTCTATCCCGAGGACAAGGGACGGCTGGTCACGGCCTTCCTGGAACAGTTCTTCGCCAAGTGGGTCGAATACGACTTCACCGCCGCGCTGGAGACCCGTCTGGACGAGGTGTCCGCCGGTCAACTGGACTGGAAGGTGCTGCTGCGCGAGTTCTGGTCGGACTTCCACGCCGCGACCCAGGCCGCCGGCGAACTGCGCACCACGGCCATTCTCGACGCCCTGAACGAGTCGCTGGGGGCCCATATCTTCCCGGCCAAGGAAGACGGGTCCGACCCGCGCGAATGCCCCCTGTGCCACCAGGGCCAGCTCAGCCTGAAGACCAGCCGGTTCGGCGCCTTCATCGGCTGCGAACGCTACCCGGACTGCAAATACACCCGCCCCGTCGCCAGCCCATCGGCTGAAGACGGTTCGGCCGAAAGCGGCGACCGCGAACTGGGCATGGATCCAGAGACCGGCCAGCCGGTGCAGCTGAAGATCGGCCGTTTCGGCCCCTATGTCGAAATCACGCCGCCCGAGGGTGACAAGCCCAAACGCTCGTCCCTGCCCAAGGGCTGGTCGCCGGCGTCCCTGACGCTGGACCAGGCCCTGCGCCTCTTGGCCCTGCCGCGCGAGGTCGGGGTTCACCCCGAGGACGGCAAGATGATCACGGCGGGCCTGGGCCGTTACGGACCCTTCGTCCTGCACGCCGGCACCTATGCCAATGTCTCGGACATCGACGAGGTGTTCGAGGTCGGTCTGAACCGCGCCGTCGCCCTGCTGGCCGAGAAGCGCGCCGGTCGCCCCGGTCGCGGCGCCGCCACCGCTCCGCTGAAGGACCTGGGCGCCCACCCGGAGACGGGCGAGCCGATCCACGTCATGGCCGGCCGCTTCGGTCCCTACGTCAAGTCGGGCAAGATCAACGCCACCCTGCCCAAGGGCACGGCGCCCGAAGACCTGACCCTGGAAGACGCCTTGCCGCTGCTGGCCGCCAAGGCCGGGGCGGCGCCGAAGAAGAAGGCCCCGGCCAAGAAGGCGGCTGCGCCGAAGAAGGCTGCCGCTGCGAAGAAGCCTGCGGCCAAGAAGGCGCCGGCGAAGAAGGCCAAGGCGGAAGACTGACCTCACCTCCCCGTTCGCGAAGGCGAACGGGGAGGACAGATCGCGTAGCGATCAGGAGGGGGCGACTCCGACGTCGGTGATGACCGCGCCAGCTTCTAACACCGTGTCGCCCCCGCCTGGCGTCCGCTGACGCTCCCGCCTGTCCTCCCCGCGCGCCTTCGCGCGCGTGGAGGTGAGATGTCAGCGCATCTCCACCCGCCGCGCGACTGCTGGGATCGCCAGCTCGTCGCCGGACCATTGCGCGGCCCGCCCGTCGATGCGGACCCGCTCAGGCCGCCCCTCCCCTGCCGGCCATTGCAGCACATAGCCGCCCGGCGGCGTCGCGCCGTCGCCCAGGGTCAGCACATAGGCCGCCCCCTGTTTGCGATAGGCGTAGGTCAGCGCCCCATAGGCCGTGCGCAGATCCTTCACCCCGACCCCCTCGGCCGTATCCAGCCAAACCTGAGGCACGCCCGCCGCCAGCACCAGCGCGTGATCGCGGTCCCGTTCGTAGGCGAACAGGTCCAGGGCCGAGCGGATATAGTCGGAGCTGATCCAGGCGTGCGGCATGTCGCCGATAAAGCGGGGCTCGCGCTTGTCGCGCCCCACCACCTCGGCCCAGCCGTTCCAGGCCTCGGGCCGGCGGTCGGCCATCAGGAAGTCCAGCACCGCCAGGGCCCGGTCCTTCTGCCCCAGCCGCACATAGGCGCCGACCAACCGCCATTCGTAGGGGGTATAGTCCTTCCACGCGGTGCGGTTGGTCAGGCGGTTCTGGAAATTTTCCCAATAGCGGTCGAAGGTTCGCCCCATAAGCTCTGGCGGGAGATCATCCTGCTCGCCCGACGGTGACAGGGCGATCGTGGTCGAGGTGGCGTCGAAATCGCCCCGATCGGCGGCGCCGGCGATCCAGTCGATGTCGTGATGTGCGGCCGTCGCGACGATGGAGGCGCGGATGTCGGCGGCGAACTGATCGCGCGCGGCGGCGTAGCGGACGGCGGCCTCGGCGTCGCCCAGGGTCTGGGCGATGAAGACCGCGTCCTTGTAGCCGAGCAGGCCCCAGAAATCGTCCCAGTAGGAATAGGCCGCCTTGTCCGAATAGCCCTCGTGGCTGATCGTCGGCGGCAGCAGGCCGTACAGGTGGCGCTGGTCGGGGGCCTGGAAGGCGGTGGTGCGGGTGGAGGCGCGCAGCTCGTCCATGTAGGCGATCGCCTTCTGTACCTGGGGCCAGACCTGGCGCAGAAGGGCCTCGTCGCCGGTGTAGCGATAGGTCTCGGCGGCGAGGAAGACGAACTCGCCGTGGCTGTCGTTCTCGGGCACCGGATCGGCGCCGCGCGCGTCGACGCAGCATGGAACCTTGCCGTTGTCGAACACATAGGGGGCGTACCAGCGCAGATAGTCGGCGGAGTGCTCGGCCATGCCCAGCCGGTTCAGCCCCTCGGCCATCATGGCCCCGTCGCGGATCCAGGAACGGTTGTAGCTGCGGGTGCCGGGCTGGAGAATCGGCCCCTGACGCGACATCAGCATATGGGCCAGGGACGACTTCAGCGCGTCCTCGATCCGCTGGGCGGCAGGCGGCAGGGTCAGGTCCACCCGGTCCAGCTTCTCGCGCCACTCCGCCGCCAGCGCCTGCTCGGCCTGATCCAGCGCGGCGACGCCCTGCCCCGCCTGCGGCTGCGGCGTCTCGCCCGCCAGCGGCGACAAGAAGCCAAAGGTGCGCGTCTCGCCGGGCTGGAGCGTCGCCTCATACAGCAGGGCCCCGGCCGGCAGGTTTGTGGCGTCGGCGACGGCGACCGGCTCGCCTGCGGGCCGTCGCGACGTCGGCAGAATCAATGATTGAGGATCAGCCCCTGCGTCGAAGCTCGAAACCGCCACGGCGTCCGGCACGGTCAGGGTGTGAACCCGGACATCGTCGTTCAGCGTCAGGCTCGCGCCGTCCCAGGCGATCCGCTCGACCGGCGCCACGCCGCCCGGAATGGCCAGGAACTGCACGGGTCCATTCACCTGGAAGGGTCGCGCCGTCAGGGCCAGGGTCAGGCGACGAGGCCGGTTGGAGGTGTTGGTCAGGTCATAGCGGCCCCACAGACGCGCCTGGTCCGGCGCGCCGTCGGCGAAGCTGGTGATCTTCAGCGTCCAGTCGTCGGCGGTCCAGGTCACGGACGGTATGGGCAGGTCGTCATCCCTCAGCCCCTGTTCGATATTGACGTCGGCCCAGGTGATCAGCCGCCCGTTGTCGACGACGAAAGGTTCGATGCTGGGGCCGGCGCGGCGCAGTTCGATGGCGCCGTCCTCGCCGATCAGGCCGCTCTCGCCGCCGCCGTCCACCCCGACCAGGGTCCAGTAGGGCTGTTCGCCGAAAAAGCCGCGCGGATAGAGGCCGCGCCGGTTCTCCCTGGCCACCGCCTCGACGAAGGCCGTGGCGTCCTTGCCGAAGGCCAGGGGTTCGACCTCGATCTCATTCAGCGCATAGGTCGTCGCCTGCCCCGCGCCCAGCCGCTGGCCCGCGCCGGACGAGCCGACAACGTCCGAGGCGGGAACCGGCTTCAGCGGCTCCAGCCGCAGCCACCGCGCCGTAGCCTCCGGCGTACGCAGCCAGTCGACGCCGCCGTTCCCGCCCTGAACTGTCGCCAGGTCGCGCCAGTCGCGCCCGTCGGTCGAGGCCGAAATCCGATAGTCCGCCGCCGCGCCGCGCTCGCTCCAGCGCAGGGTCAGGCCGCCGAATTCGCGCTCATAGCCCAGGTCCAGCGTCAGCGCCGACGGTTCGCCCACGGGCGTGGTCCAGGCGGTCTTCGGGTCCAGATCGACGGCGTTGGCGGCGGTCGTCTGGGGCCGGCCGTCGGCGGCGACAGGCTGGGGCGGCACAAGGGGCTCGACCGGCAGGGCGCGAAGGCTCAGTTGGTCGATCTCGACGGCGCCCTTGCCGCCCTCGGCCGCCACCACGACGAACTCGACCCGCTCGGCGCGGCGCAGCACCGTCTCGGGACTGGGGCCCCAGGCCTTGGACACCTGGCGACGCTTGATGACGAACTTCGTCCAGCCGTCGGGGAAGTCGTAGCGGGCCGTCTGTTTCCACCAGACGTTCTCGGCCGAGGCGTCGGTCAGCTTGACCTCGAAGGTGTTGACCGGCCCGGCGCCGCGCACCCAGAAGCTGATCTCGTAATTGTCCGGCAGGTCGAACGGCAGCGGACGACTGACCACCGCATAGCCCGCCTTGCCGTCGAAATCGTAGTCGAGCCGCACGGCGCGGCCGTCATGACCTGCGACGGCGGAGACGGCGGCGTGGACGTCGGTGGAGGCGCTGGCCTGCCACCGCGAGACGTCGTCCATGCTGTCGAGGACGCGCGTGTCCTGGGCGACGGCGGGGGCGGCCATGAGGGCGGCGCTGAGGGCGAGGGCGGAGGTCAGGATACGCATCGGATTACTCCAGTTTTCCCTCTCCCCGTCATCCTCGGGCTTGTCCCGAGGATCCATACGCCCGGTGTCGAAGGCGTGGGTCCCGTCCTCGACGGAGTCTATGGATCCTAGGCACAAGGCCTAGGATGACGGCGGTGGAGGGCTACAAGATTCACCCCTTCACGCTGCCCGCGAGCATGCCGCGGATGTAGTAGCGTTGCAGGGCGAGGAAGAGGATCAGGACGGGCGCGACCGTGACGACGGCGCCGGCCATCATCAGTTCGATGTCCTGCACATGTTCGCGCGACAGGGCCGCCAGGGCGACCGGCAGGGTGTAGTTCGACTGGTCCGACAAGACGATCAGCGGCCACAGGAAGTCGTTCCAGCTGCCCAGGAAGACGAACAGGCCCAGGGTGACGATGATCGGCTGCAGCGTCGGCAGGACGATGCGGCGGAAGATCTGGCCCTCGCTAGCGCCGTCGATCCGGGCCGCCTCCAGCATTTCGTCGGGAATGCTCAGCGCATACTGGCGCACCAGGAACAGGCCGAAGATCGAGGCCAGCCAGGGCACCAGGGCGCCGGCGTAGGTGTTCACCAGCCCCATCCCCTTCAGCATCAGGAACAGCGGCAGGGTGCCGATCTGGGCCGGCACCACCAGGGCGGCGACCAGCAGCTGGAACAGTCGCTCGCGCCCGGTGAACTTCAGCTTGGCGAAGGCGTAGCCGGCCGGGACGGTGAAGCTGAGCGCCAGGATCGTCGCCAGGGTCGCCAGGGCGAAACTGTTCCACAGATAGCGGCCCATGCCCTGGTTCAGGAACAGGTCCTGATAATGCTCCAGCGTCCAGCGCGACGGGACCAGGGGCGGCGGGAAGGTCGCGGCTTCGCCGGTGGGCATGAAGCTGACCGACGCCATCCAGACCAGCGGGAACAGGACGATGAGCGCGATCAGGGCGACGGCGAGGTTGAGGAGGATGGCGCGGATTTTCATTGGTACGCCCCCACCCGCTTGGCCACGGCCAACTGGACCAACGTAATCGCCAGGATGCACAGGAACAGCACGAAGGCGACCGCGCTGGCGGAGCCCAGGTTCCACCATTTGAAGCCTTCCTCGTACATGAAGTAGAGTACCGTCACCGTGCTCTGGGCCGGGCCGCCCTGGGTCATCACATAGGGTTCGGCGAACAGCTGGAAGAAGCTGGCGACCGAGATGATCGAGACCAGCAACATGGTCGGGGCGATGGCCGGCAGTGTGACATGGCGGAACTGTTTCCACGGCCCGGCGCCGTCGATGCGGGCGGCCTCGTACAGATCGTCCGGCACGGTCTGGAGCACCGCCAGGAAGATCAGCATATTGTAGCCGAAGATCTTCCAGACCACGAACATCAGGATGGCGGGGATGGAGGTCGAGGGCTGGCCCAGCCAGTCGACGGCCGGCAGGCCGATGCTCTCAAGCCCCCAGTTGATGACGCCGTAACGGGTGTGCAGCAGATAGCGCCACACCACGGCGGTGGCGACCAGGGTGGTGACATAGGGGGCGAAGAACATGACCCGCCAGATCGGCCGCCACTTCACCACCCGCGCATTCAGGATCACCGCCGCCGCCAGGGACGCGGCTATGGACAGGGGCACGCCCAGGACGGCGAAGGTCAGGGTGTTCTTCATCGCTCCCCAGAACAGCGGATTGGTCATCAGCCGCTGGTAGTTCTGCAGGCCGACGAAGCGAAGATTGTCGAGGTTCGCCAGGGCGTAGATGTCGAAGTCGGTCAGGCTGAGCAGCAGGGCCGCGATCACCGGAAGAGCGAAGAACAGGCCGATGGCGATCATCGCTGGGGCGACTAAGGCCCAGGCGGCGCGTTCGCGGGCTGCGGGGCCACGTGAACGTCGGACGGCAGGTATTGCGGGATCGGCGACGGTCATACGGCCCTGCCCTGCTCCATCATCCAGCGGCGCTTCTCCAGCAGCCGGTCGGCGCGGCGGTCGATCTCGGCGGCCGCGGTCTCGGGCCTGTATTCGCCGCGCACCATCCGTTCGGCGACGATCTGCATCTCGGTCACGATCCGCTCCCACTCCGGAACCTTGGGCACGGCCTTGGCGCGTTCCAGCTGGCCGCGGAAAGGCGCCAGCATCGGGTCGCGTTCGACCTGGGCGATGTCCCACGCGCTTTTCCGCGCCGGCAGGTCGCCGACGATGGTGTTGAACCGGGCCTGGACGGCCGGTTCGGACAGATAGCGGACCAGGGCCCAGGCCGCCTCCTGATGCGGCGAGGACTGGAAGACCGCCAGGCTGGAGCCGCCCGGCGCCGAGGCGCCCAGGCCGTTCGGCCCCGGCACCCCGGCCGTGGCCCAGTTCGGCTGGAACGACGCCGGCAGACGGCTGCGGAAATCGCCGACGCTCCACGGGCCGGAGAAGTAGAAGCTGAAATAGCCGCGCGCGAACTCGGTCCAGACATTTGAGATCTGCGCCGCAGAAGCCAGGGGCGCCAGCCCCTCGGCGAACAGGCTGCGATAAAAGGCCAGGGCCGAGATGAAGCCGGGGTTGGAGAAGTTGCCGCGCGTATTCCTGTCCCGCAGCAAGGGCTCCTCGGTCTGAAGGCCGAAGGTCAGAAGCTGCTCGAACTCGTTCAACGGCAGCAGAATGGCGTAGTTGTCTCCGCCCGCCGCCCGCTTGACCCCGTGCATGGCCCGCTTCCATTCGGCCCAGTTCTGGGGCGGCGCGTCGAAGCCGGCGCGCGCCAGCAGGTCCGTGCGGTAGAACAGCAGGCGCGTGTCCACATACCAGGGCGTGGTCATGGCCCGGCCGGCCACCTCGTTGGTCTCCAGCACCGCCTCGAACTGATCGGTCAGCAGGTCGGCGGCGGCCGCCGGGGTCGGCGACAGGGCGCCTATGGCGGTCAGTTCCGACACCCAGGTGTTGCCGATCTGGCTGACGTCCGGCAGCGAGGCGCCGGCGTAGGCGGTCAGCAGCTTCTCGTGCGCCGCCGTCCACGGCAGGGGCTGGACCGCGACGCGGACGCCGGGGTTGCGGCGCTCGAACTCGGGCATCAGCTGGCCCACCGTTCCGCCCTCATTGCCCATGGCCCAGAAGCGCAGCACCGTCTCGCCGTCACGACGCGGCGTGCAGGCCGCCGCCGCCCCGCCCGCCAGCAGCGCCAGGGCGCCCCGCCTGTGCGGGCCAGAGGTCATGCGTTCAGCCAGCCGCCGGTGAAGCCCGCCGTCTCCAGGGCCTTACGGATGTGCGGCTCGCCGCGCATGTAGCGCCAGATGAAGTCGGAGCGATGGTTCTCGGTCATGCCGACGATGGGGCCCTGGTCGATGCCCAGATAGTCGTCGGCGACCCAGCCCACGCCGTCAATGATCTTGCCGTGCTGCAAGGGCCCGTCGCGCTGGGTCAGGGTCGGGTTGAAGCTGTCGAGGAAGCCCCACTCGGTATAGATCCCCGCCCCGAACCGGCTCTTCATCGCCTTGATGCAGGGGATGACGATCTCGGGCGCGAAGGCGATGGAGCTGGCCGCCGCCGTGGGCGCGATGGTGCCGTCGTCGCGGTCGCCGGGGCCGCGCGCCGAATAGCTGAAGAACTCGCGCTCGACCCCGTTGATCGTCTGCTTGAAATCGCCCGGCCCGTCGCAGGCCGTCAGGCCCCAGGTCTCGGACGAATAGCCGACCCACTGCCCCGGATTGTCGTGGCCGTATTTCTGCTGGGCGTAGACGGCGCGACGGCTGTTTTCGAAATAGTCCAGATACTCGCCCAGCTGAGCCGTCTGACCGCGCATCCAGGCGTCCTGAATGCCGCGGAAGTCGACGTACATATGGCTGTACTGGTGGCCGAAGATCGGCGCGAAATTCAGGTGCCAGCTGCCCCAGCGGTCGGTCCAGCTCTCGTCATAGCTGGCGGCCCATTCGTGCCAGACATTGACCGAGACCGGATGGGTCGGGCTGCCGATGGCCAGCAGCAGCACCAGCATGCCCTCGTTATAGACGTGCCAGTCGGAGGGGATGAAGCCGCTCTCCGGATGCCAGCCCATGGTGATCCGGTTGTCGCGCACGACGGCCCAGTCCCATTCGATCCGCTCGTACAGGGCCTGGACCCGGCTGCGGATCTCGACCTCGTCCGGATGATCGCCGTCGAAATAGCGTGCGGCGAACAGCATGCCGGCCATCAACAGGGCCGTGTCCACGGTCGAAAGCTCGTTGGTCCGATAGCGGTGACCGGTCTCCATATCGAGGAAATGATAAAAGAAGCCCTTGTGCCCCGCCGTGCCGGTCGGCTCCGGCCCCTGGGGCAGGCTGTGGAAATAGCGGACGGTGATCAGGGTCCGCTCGCGCGCCTCGTCCCGGCTCATCCAGCGGCGTTCGACGCCGATCGGCCAGCAGGTCAGGGCGAAGCCGACCGCGGCGATGGAGCAGAAGGACGGACTGGGCCAGCGGTCGGGCGTCAGGCCGGTGCGCCGATCCGTGACCTTCTCGAACCAGCGGAAGGTGCGTTCCTGAAGCTCGTTGATTTCGCGGTCCAGCCGCAGGGGCCGCCGCTGCGTGCCGTTGACCGCACTCGCCACCGCCTGCGCCGCCGCCTGTCCCGCGACGACGCCGCTGACCGCCAGAGCGGCGGCTCCAGCCGTGGTTCGCATCAGGAAGTTCCGACGGTTCATGGGCACGCTCACTGGGTCTGTATCAAGAAGAAGGCCGCCTTCCGCGCAAGCGGAAGGCGGCCCAGGCTCAGGGGGAGTTAGAAGGAGTAACGGGCGCCGATCTGGAACGTCCGCGTCGGGAACAGCACGCTGCTCGGGTTGCCGAAGTTGGGCGTACCCGCATCGCCGTTGAAGCCGCTGTAGTTCTTGAAGTCGAAAATATTGATTGCATCGACGTAGAGCTGCAGCTCGCTTCCTTCTCCGACCGGGAAGTTTTTCGTCAGGCGAAGATCCAGATTCCGATAGGCGAAGGCATTCGGAATGAAGAAGTTCTCCTTATCAGGATAACCGCCGTAGGGACGGAAATAGAACCTCGAACCCGTTCCATCGAACACGTTGAACGGCGTGCCCGAGCCCAGCGTCAGAATGCCCGACAGTTGGAAGTCCAACGGCAAATCGACGATGCCATTGGCTACGATCCGGTGCCGTTCGTTGTCAGCAGAATTCCGCATAGGCGAACTCTCGACCGAGAAACAGTCGAAGCAGAAGTTGTCATTGCCGCCGTTCTGCTGCGAGTCCGATAAGGTGTAGGCGATGTTCACGCCCCAGCCGGAGTCCCGAGTATAGGGCTTGTCCAGCTTGACGTAGAGGGCGGTGAATTCGCGCTCCTTGTTATGATCCGACACCAGGTAGCTGCGGTACGGGTTGGCCGCGCCGGGTCCGCAGAAACCTCCGTTGTCGCCGAAACCGTCGCCGTCGTTGCCGTAGTTCGGCTCGCGGCAGCGATTCAGATATTGCCACGTGAACTCGTTCTCGGTCTTACCGTAGGCTAGGGTGAACTCGGTTTGCCAGTCGCCGACGCGTTGACGAACCCCGAGGTTAAACTGGTCGGTGCGCGGCGGCTCGTAATCGTTCTTCAACAGGAAGGCTTCGCCCTTGCCCGGCAGGCTGGCCAAAAGCGGATCCAGCCCCGCCGCCGTCATGTAGGAGGGGTTCCACAGGAACGGGTTGGCCGCCGTGCCGTCCTGGACTGCGCCGGGCGTGGTTGTGAAGAAAGCAGTCTTGGAGGTGTCAAACGGCTTCGCGATCTCGTCGAACGCGAAGTTGAAGTTCACCCGGTCGTAGTAGCGGCCCGCGCCGCCGAAGATCACAGTGCCGCGATCACCGAAGACATCATAGGAGAAGCCAATCCGCGGCTGGAAAGCCTTCGCGTACGGATCGCGGTTGTCGCCGGTCGAGATATAGTCGTCGATGTTGAACCAGCTAGGTGCATAGCCAGCCGGCTTGCCGCCGTCGGTCGAAGCAATCCACTGGTTCAGACCGTCGATCACCGACTGAGGCGTCACATAGTCCGGGTTGCTGGCGTTATCCTCGTAGTCCCAGCGGATGCCGAGGTTCAGTTCCAGCTTGTCAGTGATCTGCCAGTCATCCTGAATGTACAGGCCATAAACCTTGTTGGTCAGGTCGACGGTCGGGAAGGCGTTGCCCAGCTGAACGCGGTAAGGCACCGAAGCGTCGCCGCTGGCGGTTCCGTTCAGGTCGTAAAAGAACTGAGGATTGCGACCGAACTCCTTCTCAACATGATAGTCTTGGTTCGAGAACTTCACACCCAGCTTGATGGTGTGGAAGCCGTTGAACTCGACTTCGTTGAAGGTCAGATCGTTACGAATGGTGACTGCTTCATCCGTGATGTCCTGACGACTATTTGCACCGCCCACATTCAGGATCGTGGTTCCACCATTGGGATCATAGGCGTTGGTGAAAATGCGGTAGCTCGCGCCCGGCATATCGAAATTGGCCGCCGTCGGGTTGTAGTTATAATTGCGGTAGTCGACTGCGAACTCGTTCAGGAAGCCCTGAGCCTGCCACTGGTAGCGCAGATTGGCGCTCTTGGTGGTCTGCTGCAGGCCGCTGGCGCGCTCGAACGCATTCGATTCGCCCACGCCCGTGACGTCGCCTTCATCGCGATAGGTGACGCTCAGATCGATCAGATGTCCTTCGGCCGGTTGGAAGCTCAGCTTGCCGAAATACAGGTCTTCTTCGAACGGGGTGGCGAAGGTGCCGAGATATTCAGCAAACTGTTGCTGATACGGACTGCCCACCGGCCCCAAAGTCACGGTGGCGGCACGGTTTTCCTGCTTGTGCTCATAGCTGCCGAAGAAGTGCAGACGGTCCTGAATGATCGGACCGCCCAAGGCCGCGCCGTACTGCTTGACGCTCAGGTCCGGCTTTTCAGCGCCGCGACGCTCGGAGAAGACATCCTGCGTCACCATATCCTGGTTGCGGTAGGTGCCGAAGATTTCGCCGTGGAATTCGTTCGTGCCCGAACGGGTGACCGCAGTGATGATCGCCGAAGAAGCCTGTTCGTATTCCGCCTTGAAGTTCTGGCTGACGACCCGAAACTCCTGAATCGCCGCCTGCGGGAACGGGTTGCCGCGGCTGTCGTCCTGACCGACGATGCCGCCCGCGATGATGTTCGACTTCAGACTGGCGCCGTCGATGAAGGCGTTCACAGATTCCGCACGTTGCCCGCCGGCTGTGATCTGAACTTCCGCATCGTTCGTGCCGACCCGCACGCCCGGAGCCAGAGCGGCGAAGTTCAGGAAGTTGCGGTTGATCTGCGGCAGGGTCTGGATCTGCTGCGTCGTGACGTTGGTCGCGTTTTCCGGCGTGCGCACCTCGACCAAACGGCGGCCCACAACGACGATCTCGCCCACGTTGGTTGCGGCGCCGGCGTCCGCGATGACGAGATCCAGGTTGCCGACCTGGCCGACGCCGATGCTGACGGTGTCAGTGGCGGTTTCGCCGTCCGCCGTGGTCACCGTCACCTCATAGGTGCCCGGGCGAAGGCCCGACAGGGTGTAGCCGCCCTGGGCGTTCGCCGTGGTGCGGTTGGTGAAGCCCGAAGCGACGTTGCGGGCCACGACGGTGACGCCAGGCTCGACCTGGGCGCCGTCGGTGACACTGCCCCGGATCGTCGAGGTCGCGACCTGGGCGGACGCCGCGCCGGCGAAGCCTGCGGTGATGGCGAAGGCGGATACGGCGGCCAGGGCCGCGCTACGCGTATTGAACTTGATCATCCTTGAGTCCCCTCCTGATGGATCCGATTCACGACGGCGACGCCGCTGTACGATCGGGGTTTGACCCGGCGGTTGAGGCCGCCGCGGTGGATTGACGAACGACCAAGGCCGGTCGAACGATTTCACAAGCGGTGTCCGGATCGGCGCCGGCGCCGGCCTGGACCAGGCCGATGAGGCGTTCGACGCCCCGGCGGCCCATTTCCGCGATATTCACTCTCAGCGTGGTCAGCGTCGGCCGGACCAGGGCCGCCAGCGGCACGTCGTCGAAGCCGATGACCGCTACGTCCTCAGGGCAACGCACCCCCGCCTCCTGGAAGGCCAGCATGGCGCCCAGGGCCATCATGTCGTTGGCCGCGAACACCGCGTCGGGGCGCTGGTCCAGAGCCAGCAACCGGGTGGCGGCGCGATGCCCGGCCGCCTGGGTGAAGTCGCCCTCGACAATGATCGGTTCCTGGCCGCCCAGAGCGCTGGCGTAGCCTTGGGCGCGGATGTCGGCTTCCAGGTTGCCGGCTGCGCCCCGGATATGGGCGATGCGGCGCCGACCGGTGGCGATCAGGTGCTGGACGGCCGCCACGGCGCCGCCGTGGTTGTCCACCGCGATGGACGGGCGACCGCCCTCGTCCAGGCCGCCGTTCATCACCAGAACCGGGGTCCGGCCCGCCACGTCGGCGGCCAGATTGGCGGCGCGCAGATGGGGCGACAGCACGATCATCCCGTCGACCCGGCCCCGCATCGAGCGCAGCGCCGCCATCGTCTCTTCGGTGTCGCCGTGGGAGCTGGACACGATCAGATGCTTGCCGTGCGCCCGCGCGGCCAGATCCATGCCGCGTATCAGTTCGGAGAAGAACTCGCCGTACAGGTCCGGCAGGATGACGCCGATTGTGTCCGTCCGGCTGGTGGACAGGCTCCGCGCGCCGACATGGGGGACGTAGCGGAGATGTTCGACCGCATCGAGCACCCGGCGACGCGTGGTCTCGGTGATGGCGTCGGAGCCGTTCAGCACCCGCGACACCGAGGCCACGGACACCTGCGCCCGTTCCGCCACGTCACGGATGGTCGCGGCCTTGGCGGCCGGCGCATGTCCGTTCAGGCCTGACGGGGCGGAGATTTCCACGTGTTCCTCTCTGAGCGTCATCGTCCCAGCCCCCTTATCGAAGGTCTGTCGATAAATAATGTAATCGGTTACATGACACAGGAGCAATGTGGGCCGCAAGCGGCGCATTGTCGCTTTGTGTCGATTTGTGGCCCGGCCGCCGCATTGGAGCCGGGGCCGCCGGCGTGTTTCAGCGCCGTTTCCGCTGAGGACTGGCCCAACGACGAACAGACAATTCAGCCGTTGATAACTACCACATCTGGTAGCGCGCCCGGCAGGAAAGCCATAATGTAGTCCAACGCTTTCGGGGAGACGCTGGGCATGCGCTTTCAATCGGACTTCGCCGACCGTGCTCGGCGAGTCAGGATGGAGACCCGCGCCATTGAGCGCGCCGCCGTGGTCCAGGAAGTTCTGGCGCCCGCCGGATGGTCCGACGCGCGGATCGAATCCTGGCTCGACTGGTGTGAGACGCTTCCCTCCTCCTCCCTGCCGACCGGCGACGGATTGAAGGGGGGCGTAGACGCCTGGGTCGAAAGCCTGGCCGCGGTGGGACTGACCGACAAGGTCTTCGCCGATCCCCTGGAGGCCCAGGCCTTCGCGGCCGAACTCGCGGCGACGATATGGCTCGGTCTCGCTGCTCCGGCCACAGTCTTCACCGCCGCCCAGATTCTGGACCTGTCCGACCCTGCCGCGCCGAAACGCCTGGCCGAGCACAGGGCCGAACGCACCACCGCGCGGCTGGCGCTCCAGTCAGCCGAGGCCCTGGCCGACGCCCTACGCGCGGTCGCCGACGCTGTGGACCGCTGCGAAGGCCCCCACGGCGACTGCAGCGATCCCTCCCGCAACCCCGCCCTTGGCCGGGCGGCCGCCACCGCACGGCGTCGCGGCGCCACGGACGCCGACATCCTGCGCGCTGTCGACGGCGAACGTCCGGCCCTGGCCCTGCGTCCGTCTGGCGAAAGCGCGCCCCTGGCGGCCTTGGCGTCCAGAACCCAAATCGCCGCCGGCGCGCCCGAAGCGCTGCTCGCCGCCGAAGCGGCGCTGGACGGCGGCCTGGTCCTGACCTTCGATCCGCGCGAGGCCGACATTCTGACCGAGCCCGCCGTGAAGGGCGCTGCCCTGGATCTCTCGGCCATCGTCGCCCTGGAGGAAGACGAGGGGGCCGCGGGGTCATTCAGGCTTCTGCCCGACCTGGTGCGGCTGTGGACGGTCGCCCTGGATTTGCAGGGATCCGGATTCGCCGTCGCGCTGGGTCTCGAAGGTCTGGCGCCGGCTCTTGCTCCGTCTGGCGGCGATCTGGTCGCCCGCGCCGAGGGTGTCGCCGCCCTCGCCGCCGGCGCCGCGGCCCAAGCCTCGGTCGACCTGGCCCGACTGCGCGGCCCCTGCGCCGATTGGGAGGGGCTTAAAAGCCAGATCGCCGATGTGGACAAGGCCCGTCGGACCCGGCTGAAGGTCAATACCGATCCCCTCGCCGCCGTCGCGGCCAAGGCCTTCAACAAGACCGCCGCTCCCCGCCGCCACGCCGCGATCGGCCTGTTTGTCGATGATTCCGAGGCGCGGCTGCGCCTGGGTCTGGGGGCCTGTTCGGTGGTGGACGTCTTCCAGACCGCCGACGGCGAGATTGGCCGCCGCCTCGCTCCCTGGCTGGCGCGCGTGCTCGTCCGCGTGGGCGGAGACATCCAAGCGGCCGAACGCCGGCTGTTCGGCCGCAGGACCCTGGTCGAAGCGCCCGGCGTCGACCATGCGACCCTGCGCGCCTTCGGCTTCACCGACATCGAACTGGCGGCGATCGAGCAGGCCCTGGCCGGGGCCGACAATTTCGACGCCGTCTTCGCCGCCCCCGTGCTTGATCCCGGCTTCATCCGCGACGTGCTGGGGCTTGAGGACGGCGACGGCCCCCTGTTGAATCTGCTCGGCGTGCCCGAGGAGGCTGAGGCCGAGGCGGCGCGCTGGGTTTTCGGCCATGGCGACCTGAAGGACTGGCCCGAGGCGCCGCCTTCCGTCGCCGCCCTGCTGGCGGACCCCGCCCTGCTCGAAGCCGACCTGCGCCGCGCGGTGGAGCCATACAGCGACGCACCAGACGCGGGCGTCGAAATCCTGGACTGGAGAGCGACCGCCGCCCAGGCCGCCCGCCGATTCAGCCAGGCCGCCGGCGAAGGCCGGCGCGCGATACGCCTATGCCGCGCGGCCCCGCCGCCCGGTCCCCTGCTGACCCTGCCCAAAACCGATTCGACGCCTCGCTTCGACCCGGCCCGTTCGCAGGCCGCGAGCGCACCGCCCCCGCCCGGCGCGGCGCCGCCGGAACGGATCATCGAGCGCGTCGTCGAACGCGGACCGGCGCGGCGCAAGCTGCCGGACCGTCGCAAGGGCTACATCCAGAAGGCGGCCGTCGGCGGCCACAAGGTCTATATCCACACCGGCGAATACGAGGACGGCGAACTCGGCGAAATCTTTATCGACATGCACAAGGAGGGTGCCGCCTTCCGCAGCCTGATGAACAATTTCGCCATCGCCATCTCGATCGGCCTTCAGTACGGCGTGCCGCTGGACGAATTCGTGGACGCCTTCGTCTTCACCCGGTTCGAGCCCGCCGGACGCGTCACCGGCAATGATTCCATCCGTTCGGCGACCTCGATCCTCGACTATATTTTCCGCGAACTGGGCGTTTCCTATCTAGACCGAGACGAACTGGCCAACGCCGGCCCGGAACCGCTCGGGGACGGACTCGGGGGCGGAAAGCCGGACGAGAGCGAGGCCGTGCCGGCCGCCCGCTTCATCTCCAAGGGGTTCGCCCGCGGCTCTGCGCCCGACAATCTGGTCGTTCTGCCCTTCGGCAAGAAGGCCGAGCCGGACGCCAAGGTCGTGGCGGCCACGGAAGCGGTCGCCTGCCCCGCCTGCGGCGATTTCAGCCTGCAGCAGCGGGGCCACGCCTGGATCTGCGACACCTGCGGCGCCGCGCCCGCGCTTCAGGGCGGCGATCAGGGCTAAGTTAACGGCTGACGCCTAAACTGCCGCGATGCGACGCCTTCGCTGGAGCGACCCGATGTCCCGCCTGACCCTTCTTTCCCTCGCGCTCGCCGTCCTTGCGGCGGCCGCGACACCTGTCCTGGCCCAGAATGCGAACCAGATCGCAAGCGTGAAACGCGGCGCCTCCTGCTCGGGCTGCAACCTGTTCCAGGGCGACTTCTCGGGACTTGAGGCGCGCGGGCTGAATCTTTCCGGCGCCCGGCTGCGTCAGGCCGACCTCAGCCTCAGCGTCATGAACCGCACCCGCTTCGCCAACGCGGATCTGCGCGACGTCGACGCCTACGGCGGGGTCTTTTCCGGCTCGAACTTCTCGCGCGCCGACCTGACCAACGCCGGCTTCGTGGGGGCCTATCTGCAGGGCACCGCTTTTTCGGGCGCGAACCTCTCGGGGACCAATCTGTCCGGCGCTGACCTGTCCCGCGCGACCGGCCTAACCCAGGCTCAGGTAAACCGGGCGTGCGGCGACGCCTCGACGGTTCTGCCCGCAAACCTCCGCATTCCCGCCTGCTGACCGCCCGTCTCCTTGCCCGGTTTTAATGAAATTACCTCGATTTAAGTAGGTATGAACGGGGTTTCGGGGCATTCAGGCTGCGTGAAACAGATCGCTCGCCATACACGGTTCTCTCTCAAAGCCCCCCTGATCGCGGCAGCCGGGCTGCTGCTCGCCGGCCCCGCCTTCGCCAGGGTCGAGATGACGGTTCAGGATCGCGATGTGGCCCGGTCTGTGTCGTTGGGCGGATCGTGCAACCGGTGTGAACTGTCGGGCCGCAATCTGTCGGGCGCGACCTTCAGCGGCGCCAGCTTCATCAACGCGACCCTGATCGGGGCCAATCTGCGAGGCGCCGAAATGGTCGGCTCCAACTTCACCGGCAGCGACTTCAGCCGCGCCAACCTGACCGGCGTGGAGATCGTCGGCGCCAATCTGACCTCGACCAATTTCACCTCAGCGATTCTGACCGGCGCCGAGGCGCAGGGCTCGTCGTTCGTCCGCGCCAATCTGACCCGGGCCGACCTGTCCAGCGCCGAGCTGCACGGGGTGAATTTCAACGGCGCGACCCTGGCGAACGCTGACTTCTCGTCCAGCGAGCTGTTCGGGGCCACCCTAGCCAATGTCCATGCCGTCGGCGCCGATTTCAGTGATGCGGAGATCACCGCGTCCAACCTGTCAGGCGGCGATTTCTCCGGCGCCTCCTTCCGGGACGCCAGTCTGGACGGCGCGCGCCTGACGGGCGGCACTTTCGCCCGCGCCGACTTCAACGACGCCTCGCTGCGCCGGACCGACATTCGGGGCGCGGATCTGTCCGGCGCGCGCAACCTGACCCAGGATCAAATTCGGGAGGCCTGCGGCGACGGCTCGACCCGCCTGCCCGGCCGCCTGACGGCCCAGGCCTGTCGGGGAACCATCCGGGTGATCCGCACCCCGCCCGCGCCACCGGCCCCGCCGGCTCCCCCGGCTGTGCGCCGCCTGGTGTCCGGCGAACACTGAACAGAAAAAAGGGGACGCCGCAGCGTCCCCTTCTTCGTTTCAGCGGTCAGGCGTGGCCGATCAGACCTTGATCGGCACGGCCGTGCGGATGTGGACATCCTTCAGCTGACGCTCTTCCGCCTCGGTCGGGGCGTTCATCAGCAGATCCTCGCCCTGCTGGTTCAGCGGGAAGGCGATGACCTCGCGGATGGCCGTCTCGCCCGCCAGCAGCATGACGATGCGGTCAATGCCGGGGGCCAGGCCGCCGTGCGGCGGCGCGCCATAGCGGAAGGCGTTCAGCATGCCGCCGAACTGTTCCTCGACCACAGACGCGTCGTAGCCAGCGATCTCGAAGGCCTTCAGCATGATCTCGGCCTTGTGGTTCCGGATCGCGCCCGAGCACAGCTCATAGCCGTTGCAGACGATGTCGTACTGGAAGGCGCGGATGGTCAGCGGATCCTGGGTCTCCAGGGCCTCCAGCCCGCCCTGCGGCATCGAGAAGGGGTTGTGGCTGAAGTCGACCTTCTTCTCTTCTTCCGACCATTCGAACATGGGGAAGTCGACGATCCAGCAGAATTTGAACTGGTTTTCGTCGACCAGTTTCAGTTCCGTGCCCACGCGGGTGCGGGCCAGGCCGGCGAACTTGGCGAAGACCGACGGCAGGCCGGCGGTGAAGAAGGCGGCGTCGCCCTTGCCCAGGCCCAGCGAGGACATCAGGGTCTCGGTCGGCTCCTGGCCCAGGTTCTTGGCGATGGGACCGCCCCAGGCGCCCTGATCGTCCGACCAGAAGATATAGCCCAGACCCGGCTGGCCCTCGCCCTGCGCCCAGGAGTTCATGCGGTCGCAGAAGGCGCGCGAGCCGCCGGTCGGGGCAGGAATGGCCCAGACGGCGTTCTTCTCGTCCGCGCCCAGGATCTTGGCGAACAGGCCGAAACCGCCGTCGCGGAAGTGGTCGGAGACGACCTGCATCTTGATCGGATTGCGCAGGTCCGGCTTGTCCGAACCATACCAGGCCATCGACTGGGCGTAGGTCAGGCGTTCGAAGCCCTTGTGCTCGAAGGTCTCGCCGAAGTCGTTGGTGAAGGTGTGGACGCCGTCGATGGGCGATACCGGCTTGCCCTCGCCGAACTCCTCGAACACGCCGTGCATCAGCGGTTCGATGGCGGCGAAGACGTCTTCCTGGGTCACGAAGCTCATCTCGACGTCGAGCTGGTAGAATTCCAGCGACCGGTCGGCGCGCAGATCCTCGTCCCGGAAGCAGGGGGCGATCTGGAAATAGCGGTCGAAGCCCGAGACCATCAGCAGCTGCTTGAACTGCTGCGGCGCCTGCGGCAGCGCATAGAACTTGCCGGGGTGCAGACGCGACGGCACCAGGAAGTCGCGCGCGCCTTCCGGCGACGAGGCCGTCAGGATCGGGGTCTGGTACTCCAGGAAGCCCTGGGCGACCATCCGCTGGCGGATCGAGGAGATGACCCTGGAGCGCAGCACGATGTTCTTGTGCAGCCGCTCGCGACGCAGGTCGAGGAAGCGGTTGGCCAGGCGGATATCCTCGGGATACTCCTGATCGCCGAAGACCGGCATCGGCAGTTCGGCGGCTTCCGACAGGACCTCGACGCCCTGGACGCGGACCTCGACCTCGCCGGTCGGCAGGTTCGGGTTCACCACCCCGGCCTCGCGCGCGACGACTTCGCCGTCGATCTTGATCACGCTCTCGGCGCGCAGGCGTTCGACCGCCGCAAAGCCCGGCGTCTCCGGGTGCAGCACCAGCTGGGTCAGGCCGTAATGGTCGCGCAGATCGATGAACAGCAGGCCGCCGTGATCGCGCTTCCGATGCACCCAGCCGGACAGGCGGACGGCGGAACCGGCGTCGGAGGCGCGCAGGGCGCCGCAGGTGTGAGAGCGGTAGGCGTGCATGGATGGACCGTCTGGAATTCTGCGGTGGAATCTGACGCCGGAGCGCCTGAAATCGAAGCGGCGTAGGGCGCATTATCGCCCCAGAAAGTCAAGGTCGGGGCGGCTTTCGGTCATGCTTGCACAGCCTATCAAATCCACCTGAGTGTCTTGTGAAGCGGCGTGGCCGTCCACAAACTGCGTCGCCCTCAAAAGGAAGCGTCCAATGCTCCATCGCCTTATCCTCGCTGTCCTCGCGATTTCAGCCGCCACATTCATGACGGCCCTTCCGACTTGGGCGCAGATGTCGCCGGACCTGTCCGGACGATGGGTTTGGGCTGTTGAGGGCCGCACGGTCTTCATCATCGACATCCCGGATACAAACGCGCCCATCGCGAGCCTGACCCGTCCTTCCAACCTGACGCTGCTACAGGACGGCGCATTGAGCGGCGTCAACGGCCCTGTCTTCACTGAAGACCTGAAGATCAATGCGTCGACTGCTGATCACATCACTCTCACGCGGCCGAACGGCGAGGTTTACGAAGTACGTCTGGCTGCGAAGGATTGGGCGACCTTCGCCTTCGTCGAAGGCCCGCCCATGCCGCCTCTATCCCTATATCGGCCGCGTGATCCGGCGATAGTCGAGACGGACTGGGGTGGAGACCGCGCCTATGGTCGCCGCGAACCTGATACCGATGTCTCGGACGACCCGGCCGTCAAGGCGCTGTTCGACGCCGACCAGGCGGATCGCGAAGACATGCTGAAGATCGGGCCGCAAGTTGCCGTGAAAGACGCCGCACGACGCGCCGAACTTACCCAACTGATGCAAGCCGGGGCGTTGAAGAGCGGTCGTGACTATTATCGGGCGGCCTTCATCTATCAGCATGGCGACCAGCCTGACGATTACCTTCTGGCGCATGCTTTAGCCGTGACGGCTTTGGCCAAGGGTTTCTCCGATGCGGGTTGGATCGCGGCGGCGACCCTGGATCGCTATCTGCAGGAAAGCGGCAGGGCCCAGATTTACGGCACACAGTTTCAGATACCGTCCAACGGCGACCCCGTGACCCAGAGAAGCTACAATCGCGACCTGCTTCCCGACAACGCACGAGTCGCGGTCGGCGTCCCGACACTTGCCGGACAGGAAGAACAACGTCAGTCATTTGAGCGCGAAAGAGCCCGCCGCTCGCCGAGTGGCCGGAATTAGAGATATCTCATGTTCATCGTCACCATCACCTACACCCAGCCGATCGAAGCCATCGAGGCCAAGACGGTCGAGCATCGCGAATGGCTGGACATCCATGTCGCCAGCGGCCTGATCATCGCCGCCGGGCCCATGGTTCCGCGCACCGGCGGCATCCTGGTTGTCCGCAGCGGCGGCACGAAAGAAGAGCTGGAGACCCTGCTGAAAGACGATCCGTTCCAGATCCACGGCCTCGCCGACTACACGGTCACCGAGTTCAAGGCCGGCAAGTTCAACCCCGCCCTGGCCGAATTCGCCTGATTTCGTCCACAGGGCGGACCTTCCCTCCCCGCTACCAACAGGCCCGGCGTGGCGCGGTCGGCTCCGGCCTCTGCTATGACAGGCCCATGCCCGCGCAGAGCGCCCTGATCCCAAGCCCCGCCGAACAGCTGCGCCTGCCGCTGGAACGCCCGCTCGTGGGCGAGGCCCTGGTGACGGCCGAAAGCAACGCCGAGGCCGTGCGCGTCCTGTCCCGTTGGCCCGACGGCGCCGGTTCGGTTCTGGCCCTGTATGGCCCAGCGGGCTCGGGCAAGAGCCGGATCGCCGCCGATTGGGCCGAGCGGGTCGGCGCCGTGCCGCTGAACGGCGTCGAAGCCGCCCTGGTCGATCCGCTGGAACTGGAGGGTCGCCCCATCCTGCTGGACTGCGCCCGCGACGCCGACGACGAGAGCCTGTTTCACCTGATCAACCTGGCCCAGGCGGGCGGCGGCGCCCTGCTGCTGGTGGATCGCGCCTCTCCCAGGACCTGGGAGACCGACCTGCCCGACCTGCGCTCACGCCTCGACGCCGTCCGCACCGTCGCGGTCGAGGCCCCGGACGACCGAGTCCTTTCCGCCATTCTGCGCGCCCGGTTCGCCGAGCGCAGCATCACCCCGGCCGAGGAGGTGATCGACTATCTGGTGCGACGCCTCGACCGGTCGGCCGACATGGCCGCGACGGTGGTCGCCCATCTGGACGCCCTGCACCGCCCCGTCACCCGTATCCTCGCCCGCCAGGCCCTGGAGCAGATGGCCGTTTCCGCCGACGCCGCAGACGACGACTGATCCGCCCTGGAGCTTGCATGGGCCCGGCGGGCCTGGCGGCGATCTGTCGCCCCATCGCGTCCAGCGATGAAAATATCAAACCTCGCTTGCGACTGTCACCGTCGCGGGCGAGAACCGGGCCATGACTGACGCCGCCATCCACGACGCCACCCGGGGCGAGGAAGTTCCCGCCTCTCGCGCCCCTCAACTCGCGCTGAACGAGGAGTTGATCGCTTCGCCCGCGCGCTTCTTCAACCGCGAGATCTCCTGGCTGGCCTTTAACGAGCGCGTGCTGGAGGAAGCCGCCAATCCGAACCATCCGCTGCTGGAGCGGCTGCGGTTCGTGTCGATCTCGGCCAACAATCTCGATGAGTTCTTCATGACCCGCGTCGCGGGCCTGAAGGGCCAGTTGCGCGAACGGGTTCGCGTCCTTTCGGCCGACGGCCTGACCCCCGCCGAACAGCTTGAGCGGATCAATATCGCGGCCGGCGAACTGATGGCCGAGCAACAGGTGCGCTGGCGCCAGCTGAAGAAGGAACTGGTCACCGCGGGCATCGAGGTTGTCGACCGTAATCGCCTGACCAAGACCGAGAAGGATCGGCTGGAGCCCGAGTTCCTGAACCAGCTGTTCGCCGTCCTGACGCCCCTGGCCATCGATCCGGCCCACCCCTTCCCCTTCTTGCCCAATCTGGGTTTCTCCCTGGCGTTGAAGCTCAAACGCAAGGGCGAGACCAAGACCTTCTACGCCCTCGTGCCGGTGCCGACCCAGGTGCGGCGATTCTGGGAGCTGCCGACCGATGGCCGCTCGGCGCCGGGTCGCAAGCGGTTCATCACGCTGGAAAACGTGCTGCTGCTGTTCATCGACCATCTGTTCCCCGGCTGCGAGGTTCTGGAGAAGGGCCTGCTGCGGCTGATCCGCGACAGCGACATCGAGATCGAGGAAGAGGCCGAGGACCTGGTGCTGGAGTTCGAGGAGGCGTTGAAACAGCGCCGCCTGGGCTCGGTCGTTCGCGTCAAGATCGAGGCCTCGATGCCCACCGACCTGCGCGACTTCATCGTCGGCGAACTGGAGGCGGCGCCGCAGGACGTGGTGCTGGTCGACGGGATGCTGGGCCTGGCCCAGCTGTCGGATCTGATTCCGGGCGGCCATCCTGACCTGAAGTTCAAGGGCTATGAGCCGCGCTATCCCGAGCGGGTCCGCGACAATGGCGGCGACATCTTCGCCGCCATCCGCGAGAAGGACATGCTGATCCACCACCCGTTCGAGAGCTTCGACGTGGTGGTGCAGTTCCTGCGTCAGGCGGCGCGGGATCCGAACGTCATCGCCATCAAACAGACCCTGTATCGCACCTCCAAGGACAGCCCCATCGTCGCCGCCCTGATCGAGGCGGCCGAGAACGGCAAGAACGTCACCGCCCTGGTCGAGCTGAAGGCCCGGTTCGACGAGGAGGCCAACCTGCGCTGGGCCCGGGCCATGGAGCGGGCGGGGGTCCACGTCGTCTTCGGCTTCGTCGAATACAAGACCCACGCCAAGCTGAGCGTCGTGGTGCGGCGCGAGGGCGAGGCCCTGCGCACCTACTGCCACTTCGGCACCGGCAACTATCATCCGGTGACGGCCAAGATTTACACCGACCTGTCGCTGTTCTCGTGCGACCCGGTCCTGGGCCGCGACGCCAGCCGGGTGTTCAACTACATCACCGGCTACGCCACCCCGGACGAGTTGGAGGCCCTGGTGGTCTCGCCGCTGAACATGAAGTCCACCCTGATCGAACTGATCGGCAAGGAGATGTCGGCCGCCGCCATGGGCAAGCCGGCCGCCATCTGGGTCAAGCTGAACTCGCTGGTCGATCCCGAGATCATCGACGCCCTGTACCGGGCCAGCCAGTGGGGCGTGCGCATCGACCTGGTCGTGCGCGGCATCTGTTGCCTGCGGCCGGGCGTCACGGGCCTGTCCGAGAACATCCGCGTCAAATCCATTGTCGGCCGTTTCCTGGAACACAGCCGCATCGTCTGTTTCGCCAACGGCAAGGACCTGCCGCACGACAAGGCCAAGCTCTTCATCTCCTCGGCCGACTGGATGACGCGCAACCTGGATCGCCGGGTCGAGCTGATGACCCCGATCCGCAACGCCACCGTCCACGACCAGGTGCTGGACCAGATCATGGTCGCCAATCTGAAGGACGACGCACAAAGCTGGGTTCTGGACGCCGAAGGGCGCTATACGCGGGTCCAGGCCGCCGATCCCGAACGGCCCTTCTCGGCCCATAAATACTTCATGACCAATCCCAGCCTGTCGGGCCGCGGACGCAAGGTGAAGACCTTGCCCGAGGCCCTGCGTTACGAACGTCCCGGCCGCTGATGGCCGATCTGGCGCTTATCGGCCGCGACGTCGCGGCCATCGACATCGGCTCCAATTCGGTCCGTCTGGTGCTCTACCGACTGGAAGGCCGCGCCGTCTGGACCGTGTTCAACGAAAAGGTCCTGGCCGGCCTGGGTCGTGACCTGCCGACAACCGGCAAACTGTCGCCCGAAGGCGTGGTCATGGCCATGACCGCCCTGCGCCGGTTCGCCGCCGTGCTGGAAGGCGTGCGCCCCGACGCCACCCTGATCGCCGCCACCGCCGCCGTGCGCGAGGCCGAGGACGGGCCTGAGTTCTGCCAGCGCGTCGCGGCCGAGACCGGCCTGCAGATCCGCGTCCTCTCGGGCGAGGAAGAGGCGAAATACGCGGCCATGGGCGTGCTCGCCGGCGCGCCTGACGCCCACGGCGTCTCGGCCGACATGGGCGGGGCCAGTCTGGAGCTGACGCGGCTGAATGGCGACGGCGTCGAACACGGCCTGACCCTGCCCCTGGGCCCCTTCGCCCTGGCCGAGGGCAAGGGTTTCGACGCCGACCGGATCAAGGCCCGCATCGACGAGCGGCTGAAACCCGTGGCGGTCAGGTTCCAGAGCGACCGCCTCTACGCCGTCGGCGGCGCCTGGCGCACCCTGGCCCAGGTCCATATGGGGCTGAAGTCCTATCCGCTGAAAGTCGTCCACCAGTACGAGATGACGGCGGACGAAGCGCTTGAGACCGCGCGGCTGGTTGCGCAGCAGTCGGCCGCGAGCCTGATCAAACTGCCGGGCGTATCCAAGAAGCGCGCCGAGACCCTGCCCTATGCCGGCCTGGTGCTGGAAGGTCTGATCAAGCATCTGAACCTGAAGCGGATCGAGATGTCGGCCTGGGGCGTGCGCGAAGGTCTGTTGTTCGACACCCTGGACGACGAAACCCGCGCCGCCGACCCCCTGTTGGCGGGCTGCACCGCCCTGGGCGGACGACAAGGCATTGATCCGGCGTTGCCCGGGGCGTTGACCGGCTGGATGTCGGACATCATCGCCGCCCTGCCCCAGGCTTTCGGAGAACCACGGGACTCCATCCTGACCGCCGCCGCCTGCCGTCTGTCCGACCTGGGCGCCCGGCTGCACCCTGATCACCGGCTTGAACTGGCGTTCGACCAGGTGCTGCGCGCGCCGGTCGCCGGCGTCAGCCATGCCGAACGGGCCTTCCTGGCCGCCGTCATGAACGCCCGCTACGGCGGCGGCCCGGCTACGCCCCAGCCGGACATCATCACCCGGCTGTTGAACGAGGACGCGGCCAAACGCGCCCGCGCCCTGGGCCTGGCCATCCGCCTGGCCTGCGACCTGTCGGGCCGTTCGTCCCAGCTCCTGGCCAATGCGACGGCGACGGTGAAGGGCGGCGATCTGAACCTGACCGCTACGGACGGCTATGCCGACCTCCTGCTGGGCGACCAGACGAAGAAACGCGCCAAGGCTCTGGCCGAGGCGATGGGGCTGGGCCTGTCGATCTAGACAGTCCGCCCGGCAGGGTTCAGCCTCTCGCAGAACGAGAGGAACACTCCATGCCCGTAACCGGAATCGGCGGCTTCTTTTTCCGCGCCCAGGACCCGCAGGCGCTTTCGGCCTGGTATTTGAAACACCTGGGCGTCGGCGCGCCAGAGGGCCAGTTCCTTTGGGATCAGCAGGCGGGACCGACCGTCTTTTCGCCGTTCAAGGAAACGACCGACTATTTCGCCCAGGACAAACGCTGGATGCTGAACCTGCGCGTCGAAGGCCTGGACGCCCTGCTCGCCTCTCTCAAGGCCGCGGGCGTAGAGGTCGTCACCAAGGATGAGTGGGACGCCAGCCCCGAGGTCGGACGCTTCGCCCGCATCCACGACCCCGAGGGCAATCCTATCGAACTGTGGGAGCCGCCGGCCGGCGCCTAGCCTTCGATCTCGACGACCTCGACCCGCGCCCCGCTCAGCACCAGGGCGATCTCGCCGCGCTTCAGCTTCAGCGCATCCTCGCCGAAGATCTGGCGCCGCCAGCCCTTCAACGCATCCACATCGGCGTCGTCGCTGACGGCGATCTTCTCCAGATCGGCGACAGTGGCGATCAGCTTGGACGCCACGCCCGCATTGTCGCTCTTGGCCTTCAGAAGCACCTTCAGCAGTTCCACCACCGACGGCGGCGCCGGCTGACGGTGCGCAGGCCGCTCCATGTCAGGGGCGTGTGATTCGGGATCGGCCAGGACGCGCTTCAGCTCCTCGGCCAGTTCCAGACCCAGGCGCGACCCGCCGAAGCCCTTGGGCACCGAGCGCAGACGGTTGAAGGCCTCGGGGTCGGTCGGGGTCTGTTGCGCGACCTCGTCGATGCCCTCGTCCTTCAGGATGCGGCCGCGCGGCTGGTCACGCTCTTGGGCGGCGCGCTCGCGCCAGACGGCCACAGCCTTGAAGGCGGCCAGATATTTGGCCGAAAATTTCTTGGGCTTCAGCCGCTTCCAGGCGTTCTCGGGGTTGGTGTCGTACAGGGCCGGATCGACTTGGCTCTCCATCTCCGACATCACCCAGTCCAGCCGTCCCTCCTTCTGCAGCCGGTCGCGCAGCTTGGGATACAGGGCCGCCAGATGGGTCACGTCGCCCAGGGCATAGACCAGCTGGCTGTCCGACAGCGGGCGTCGAGCCCAGTCGGTGAAGCGGCTGCCCTTGTCCAGTTCGACGCGCAGCATCTGCCGCACCAGCGAATCATAGGCGACCTGTTCGCCGAATCCGGCGGCCATGGCCGCGACCTGGGTGTCGAACATCGGCTTGGGCATGGCGCCCAGACGCACGAAGATCTCCACGTCCTGTCGGCAGGCGTGGAAGACCTTGATGATCTTCGGATCGCGCAACAGGGCCAGGAAGGGCTCCAGGTCCAGGCCGTCGGCCATGGGGTCGATGATCCCGGCATGGTCGGCGGATGCGGCCTGGATCAGGCACAGCCTGGGCCAGTAGGTCGTCTCCCGCATGAACTCGGTATCGACCGTGATGAACGGGGCGGTGGCGAGGCGGGCGCAAAAATCGGCCAGCGCCTCATTGGTGGTGATCGGCGTCATTCCGATGCTATAGCCCCCCGCAACCCACCTGTGGCAAGAGCCGCGCTGCATTTCCGCCCCGATTCCAGGCCCGAACACCATGAGCGACACCCAAAAGCCTCTCGAAAATGGCCTGACCTACGCCGATGCGGGCGTGGACATCGACGCAGGCGAGATGCTGGTCGAACACATCAAGCCCCTGGCCAAGTCCACGGCGCGCCCCGGTTCGGAGCCCTCGCTGGGCGGATTCGGCGCCCTGTTCGACCTCAAGGCCGCCGGATTTGAAGACCCGCTGATCGTCACCACCACCGACGGCGTGGGCACCAAGCTGAAGATCGCCATCGAGACCGGCCGTCATGACGGCGTCGGCATCGATCTGGTCGCCATGTGCGTCAACGACCTGTTGGCCCAGGGCGCTGAGCCCCTGCTGTTCCTCGACTATTACGCCACGGGCCGTCTGGAGATCGACGCCGCCCGCCGCGTCGTCGCCGGCATCGCCGAGGGCTGCCGCCAGGCCGGCTGCGCCCTGGTCGGCGGCGAGACCGCCGAAATGCCGGGCATGTATACCGACGGCGACTACGACCTGGCCGGCTTCAGCCTGGGCGCGGTCGAGCGCGGCCACGCCCTGCCCTATCTGGATCGCCAGGCGGCCGGCGACATCATCATCGGCCTGGGCTCGACCGGTCCGCACTCGAACGGCTATTCGCTGGTCCGCAAGGTGGTCGAGAAGTCCGGCCTGGCCTGGGGCGACGACGCCCCGTTCGCCAAGGACCGCTCGCTGGCCCAGGCCCTGATGGAGCCGACCCGCATCTATGTGAAGCCGGTCCTGCCGCTGATGAAGGCGGGCCTGGTCAAGGGCGCGGCCCACATCACCGGCGGCGGCCTGATCGAAAATCCGCCGCGCTGTATCGCCGAAGGGCTGAAGGCTTCGTTCGACTGGAACAGCTGGCCCATGCCCCACGTCTTCCAGTGGCTGGCCGAAACCGGCGGCATCAGCGACCACGAGATGCGCCGCACCTTCAACTGCGGCGTCGGCTTCATGCTGATCGTCTCTCCCGAGAACGCCGAGCCGGTGCTGGCGGCCCTGCTGAACGCGGGCGAAGTCGCCTTCGTCTGCGGACAGCTGGAAGCGGCCTGATCCTTCGACGCTCCGATTTCGAATGAAACAAGGGCCGGAGGCGGCGACGCCTCCGGCCCTTTTGCGTATCAGCGCGCCCCGCCGTTCGCCGTTTCGCCGTAAAAGCGCGACAGGTCGGCGTGCAGTTTCGCCAGGGCGTCATGGCTCAGATACATCATGTGCCCGCCCTCGTAGTAGGTGAACTCCAGGTTCGGACGCAGGCTGGGCTCCAGCATCATCTGGGCCAGATCGAATTCGGTCGAAAAGAAGGGCGTGGCGGCGTCGTAATAGCCGTTCAGCGCCATCACCTTCAGATACGGATTGCGCCGCATCGCCGTGGCCAGATCGACCGCCGTATTCGGCGTCGTCTGCGGTCCGCCCACCGGCGGACGATGGTTCCAGTTCCAGTTGAAGCCCGGCAGGCCCCGCGCCGACATCCGGTATTCGACGTCGGTCTCGTATTTCAGCTCATTGGCCACATAGTCGCGGAAGATGCCGAAATAGGCCCCCGTCACGGCCGAGCTGGACGGATCGTCCTCGGGCGAATCCCCAGAGGCGTCGTCGTCCAGGCCCAGATAGCGGGTGTCCAGCCGCCCGATGGTCTGGCGCCGGTCGCGCAGCAGTTCCTTGCGGAAGCTGCTCAGCTCGACCCGCATATTGGCGTTGTCGATGAAGGTGGGCGACAGGCCGGTCAATTCGCTCATCTGACGCACGATGTCGGCGCGTTCGGCGTCCGTGATCATATGTCCCTTGGCCAGGGCCGAGGCGTAGGGACCAAGCGCGAAGTCGCGCGCCCGCTGAACTTGTTCCTCCACCGTCGCCGCCGGATGGGCCAGCTTGCGGTGATACCAGGCCGTCGCCGCATAGGTCGGAAGCAGGGTCACGAAATTCTGCGGATAGCCCGGCTGGCGCACGCCGTAGTTCATGATCGACGACAGCAGCACCACCCCGTTCAGCGACATGCCCCGGTCTTCCAGCTGGAAGGCCACGGCGCCGGTGCGCAGGGTGCCGTAGGATTCGCCGATGATGTATTTCGGGCTGGACCAGCGGCTGAACTTGGTCGTGTAGCGCATGATGGCGCGGGCGAAGGCGTCTGCGTCCTGGTCCACGCCCCAGAAGGCCGAACCCGGCGTCTCGCCCAGCGGCCGCGAGAAGCCCGCCCCCACCATGTCGATGAAGACCAGATCCGTCTGGTCCAGCAAGGTCATGTCGTTGGGGCCGAAGGCGAAGGGCGCGGGCCGCACCACCGTCGGCTCATCGGTCTGGACCCGCATCGGCCCGAATGACCCCATGTGCAGCCACACCGTCGGCGAGCCCGGCCCGCCGTTGTAGAGATAGGTCACAGGCCGCGTCCCCAGCGGCTGACCGTCCAGCGTATAGGCGGTGTAGAACAGGCTGGCAGTCGGCATGCCCGCGTCGTCGCGGACCGTCAGGGTGCCCGCCGTCGCGTGATACCTCAGGGTCTTGCCATGGGCGTTGACCGAATGGGCTGTCGTGACCTCGGCCTCCTCGACCGGCGCGCGCGCCCAATCTTTCTCGATGGCGTCGGCGTTGGCGTTGCGGAACCGGTCGGTGGCCGAGCGCATCGCTCCGCTGCCGCTGGCGCCGCTGTTCGAGCCGCTCTCCTGAGCAAAGGACGCCACGGGCGCGCCCAGCATCGCAGCCATGGCCGCGAGGCAGATCAGTTTCTTCATGCTATAGTCCCCTGTACGCGCCGGCCCTCAGGACCCCTCGTCGGATGGGCGGCGTTATACGGTAACGTCCGAACACGGCGGACAACAAGAGCGGATCGTGTTTGATCCTTGCCAAGCGTCGCCCGCCCCGCCATGGGGGCGGCCATGTCGTCCCCAGCCGCTTCTCCCGTCCGCGTCGCCGTCCTGATCTCCGGGACCGGCTCCAACATGGCCGCCCTGATCGACGCCGGTCAGGTCGCCGACAGCGGCTATGAGGTCGCCCTGGTCCTGTCCAACATCGAAGACGCGGGCGGTCTGGCCATCGCCTCGGCCAAGGGCGTCGCGACCGCCTCCATCCCCCACAAGCCGTTCGGCAAAGACCGCGAGGCCCATGAGCGGGCGGTTGACGGGGCCCTGCGCGCGGCCGGCGTCGAGGTGGTCGCCCTGGCCGGCTATATGCGGATCCTGACGCCCTGGCTGGTGCGCGCATGGGACGGCCGGATGTTGAACATCCACCCCAGCCTCCTGCCCCTCTATCCCGGCCTCGACACCCACGCCCGCGCCATCGCCGCCGGCGACGCCGAGGCCGGCTGCACCGTCCACCTGGTCACCGAGGGCGTGGACGAGGGCCCGATCCTGGGCCAGGCCCGAGTCCCCATCCTGACCGACGACACGCCCGACAGCCTGGCCGAAAGGGTCAAGACGGCGGAGCACGCGCTGTATCCGCAGATGCTGGGGGATTTCTGCCGGGGTCTGGAGAGGGGCTGAGCCCTCCCGCTGTAAATCCTCCGTCACCAGATTACGAAATCTTCATGCGACAGCGCGCCGCACCGGCGCAAAGGTGCCGCCGATCAAAATCGGGACCTTATCCTTCATGCAACGTATTCGCCTCATGGCCGCCTGCTCGGCCTGTATCGTCGTCGCCCTGACCGGCGGCGCCTCGGCTCAGGACCATTCGCACGGCGCGCACGGCGCTCCGGCCCCATTCGGCGCCTGGGGCTTCGACCTTGCCGGCCGCAACACGGCGGTGAAGCCGGGCGACGACTTCAACGAATACGCCAACGGCACCTACCTCAGCACCACCGAGATCCCGGCCGACAAGGCGCGGTTCGGTCCCTTCGACGTCCTCTATGAGAACGCCCAGTCCCAGCTGAAGTCGATCATCGAGACCAGCGCCGCCAACCCGACCAACGCCAACGCCCAGAAGGTCGGCGCCCTCTACGCCAGCTTCATGGACGAGGCCCGCGTCGAACAGCTGGGCGCCGCGCCCATGGCCGCCGACCTCGCCGCCGTGAAGGCTGTGACCGACCACGCCGCCATGGCCCGCCTGATGGGCGCCAGCCATTCGGGCTTCGGCGGTTCGCTGTTCGGCGTCGCCGTGTTCGAGGACCTGCAGAACCCGAACATCAACTCGGCCTATCTGGCCCAGGGCGGCCTCGGCCTGCCCGACCGCGACTATTATCTGAAGCCGGACTTCGCCGCCCAGCGCGAGGCCTATCTGGCCTATCTGACCCAGACGCTCACCGCCATCGGCTGGACCAACCCGGCCCAGAGCGCCGCCGACATCCTGGCCTTCGAGACCAAGGTCGCCGAGAAACACTGGACCACGGTCGAGCGTCGCCAGATCGACAAGCTCTACAACCCGTCCAAGGTCGCCGACCTGGCCACCCTGGCGCCGGGCTTCGACTGGGCCGCCTTCCTCGACGGCGCCCAGGTCGGAAACCTCGACACCCTGGTCCTGATGGAGAACACCGCCTTCCCGGGCATCGCCCAGGTCTTCGCCGACACCCCGATCGAGACCCTGAAGGCGTGGGAAGCCACCCAGATCGTCGATCAGGCCAGCCCCTATCTGTCCAAGGCCTTCGTCGACGCCCGCTTCGCGTTCCGCGGCAAGACACTGCGCGGCCAGCCCGAGAACCGTCCGCGCTGGAACCGGGGGGTCGCCCTGGTCGACGGCCAGCTGGGCGAGGTCCTGGCCCAGGAATATGTCCGCCTTCACTTCCCCGCCTCGTCCAAGGCCCAGATGGAGACCCTGGTCGACAACATCCGCGCGGCCATGACCGAGCGGCTGAAGACCCTGGACTGGATGAGCGAGGCGACTCGCGAACAGGCCCTCTACAAGATGTCCAAGTTTGGGGTGAAGATCGGCTATCCCGACAAATGGCGGTCCTATGACGGCCTCGAACTGTCCGCCCACGATCTGTACGGCAATGTCGAACGCTCCTCGGCGTTCGAATGGGCGTATCAGCGCGGCAAGATCGGCAAGCCGGTCGATCCGCTGGAATGGGGCATGACGCCCCAGACGGTGAACGCCTACTACAACCCGCCGCGCAACGAGATCGTCTTCCCGGCCGCCATCCTGCAGGCGCCCTTCTTCGATCCGAACGCGGACCCGGCGGTCAACTACGGCGGCATCGGCGCGGTCATCGGCCACGAGATCACCCACGGCTTCGACGACCAGGGCCGCAAGTCCGACGGCGACGGCGTGCTGCGCGACTGGTGGACGCCGGAAGACGCCGCGCGCTTCGAGGCGCGCGCCAAGGTTCTGGGCGACATCTACAATAGCCTGGAGCCCCTGCCCGGCGTCCACGTCAACGGCGATCTGACCATGGGCGAGAACATCGCCGACCTGGGCGGCCTGCTGCTGGCGCTCGACGCCTACCACAAGTCGCTGAACGGCCAGCCGGCCCCGGTGATCGACGGCCTATCGGGCGACCAACGCGTCTTCCTGGGCTGGGCCCAGGTCTGGCGCGAAAAGTCGCGCGAGGCGGCCCTCAAGGAACAGCTGACCACCGATCCACACTCGCCAGGCTCGGTCCGCGCCGCCACCTCGCCGCGCAACATCGACGCCTGGTACGCGGCCTTCGGCGTCTCGCCGGACCAGAAGGCGTACATCGCCCCCGAGGCCCGCGCCCGCATCTGGTAAGCGGTCACGCAGCCCGAACGAAAAAGGCCCGGAGCATCGCTCCGGGCCTTTCTTTTTCAGCTCAGGCTGAAGGTCTTACTTCGGCGTGGTCGCCGCGCCGGCGACAGCGCCGATTGCAGCGCCGGCGACGGTCGAGCCGGTGTTGCCGCCGACCACCTGGCCGGCGACGGCGCCGCCCAGGGCGCCGGTGGCGGCGCGTTGTTCCATGGTCTGTCCGCACGCGGCCAGCAGGGCCACGGCGCCGATGACGGGGGTCAGTTTCAGCAGGGTTTTCATAAGGCTACTCCGGGGGGACTCAGACGAGACTGACCCAACGAAAAGGCCCGCGTCCGGTTCCGGGCGCGGGCCTTAATGTCTCAGTCGCTGTTGCGAACTGTGGAACGCGACGTGAGCGCTGACTTTGCGCTACGCTCGGGACGCGGTCCCTCGCGACTTGAGCTGACTTTGCGCTACGCTCGGGACGCGGTCCCTCGCGACTTGAGCTGACTTTGCGCTACGCTCGGGACGCGGTCCCTCGCGACTTGAGCGCTTAGCCGACGATCTGGTCGTCGGTGAAGAACTGAGCGATCTCGAGCTTGGCGTTGTCCAGGCTGTCCGAACCGTGGACCGAGTTCTCGCCGATCGACAAGGCGAACTGCTTGCGGATCGTGCCTTCAGCGGCCTGTTCCGGGTTGGTGGCGCCCATGACTTCACGATAGGCGGCGACGGCGTTGTCGCCTTCCAGCACCTGCACGACCACCGGCTCGGCGGTCATTTGCTCGACCAGTTCGCCGTAGAACGGACGCTCGGCGTGAACCTCGTAGAACTTCTGAGCTTGCTCGGTCGACAGCTTGACGCGACGCTGGGCCACGATGCGCAGGCCGGCGCCTTCGATCACGGCGTTGATCGCGCCGGTCAGGTTACGGCGGGTCGCGTCGGGCTTGATGATCGAGAAGGTGCGTTCGGTCATGGGAGTTGACTTCTTGTTAGGGAGAATAAGGTCGCGGGCTTATAGCGACGCCCCGCCCCCGCGCCAAGCCGTCTTTCAGCAGGCGATGGCCCGCACGTGACCGGCGGCGGCGTAGTCCAGAATAGCGCGGTCGCGGGTGACGACGACGAGATCGTCTACCCGAGCCTGCGACACCAGCAATCTGTCAGCAGGATCCTTGTGAAACGGTGCAGGCAGCCTTGCGGCGTTGACCGCCGCCGCCGTCGAAAGAGGCAAAGCTTGCGCACTTGCGCTGGACATCGCCGCTTCGAACCAGACGACAGGATCTCCGGTAATCTGCAGCACGCGCCCCGTTCGGGTCGCGGTCGCCAGCATGCCGATTTCCCAGGCTGAGACCGAAGAAATCCAGAGATCGTCGGCTTGCGCCGCCTTGGCGATGACGTCGCGCGCCTCTTGACGGATCGAAGCTCCAAGAACCATGCGGATGAAGGCGTTCGTGTCCAGAAGGACGCCGCTCATTCTTCATCCCACAGACCACGCTCCGGGTCGCACACCCCGTGGATGGCGGGGTCGTAGATTGGACCATCGATGTCCAACCCCTCAGGTATGATCACTGTGCCCTTCATACCGCCGAAGATGCTGTTGGGGTCCCAAGGCTTCTCTGTTGGGTGATCGGGAGACCTTAAGACCGCCACCTCCTTGCCGCGCTTGGTGATGCGAACCCTGCGGATCTCGCCCGAGTTCACGCGATCCAGCAGGTCCAGGCACTTGGCCTTGAACTCCGTGGCCGTTATGACGACCTCGCCGCTTACAAGATCATACGTCATGACTGGTCATATAGAGATGACCGGTCAGAAAGTCCATTGCGCCTCCCATGCTCCAGATCACCGACCTGACCTTCAACGCCTGGGGCCGCAAATTCCTCGTGGACGCCTCTGTCAGCCTGCCGCCGGGCGCCAAGGTCGGGCTGGTGGGCCGCAACGGCATCGGCAAGTCCACCCTGTTCAAACTGATCCTGGGCGAGCTTCACGCCGCCGGCGATGAGATCAGCCTGCCCAAGACCGCCCGCATCGGCTCGGTCGATCAGGAACACCCGGCCACCCCCGTCAGCGTCATCGACACCATTCTTGAGGCCGACGTCGAACGCCACACCCTGCTGGGCCGGCTGGAGACCGCCGAGCCGGAAGAGATGGGCGAGATCTGGGCCCGCCTGATCGAGATCGACGCCGACGCCGCCCCGGCGCGCGCCGCCGAAATCCTGGTCGGCCTGGGCTTCGACCAGGAGAACCAGGCCCGGCCCATGTCCGAGTTCTCGGGCGGCTGGCGCATGCGCGTCGCCCTGGCCGCCGCCCTGTTCGCCGAGCCGGACATGCTGCTGCTCGACGAACCGACCAACTACCTCGACCTGGAAGGCGCCCTGTGGCTTGAGGCGCGGCTGAAGAAATATCCGCACACGGCCCTGATCATCTCCCACGACCGCGAGATGCTGAACGAGGTCTGCACCCATATCCTGCACCTCGCGAACCACACCCTGACCCTCTACACCGGCAACTACGACGCCTTCGAAAAGGCCCGCGCCGAGAAGGCCCGGCTGCAGCTGTCGGCCAAGGCCAAGCAGGACGCCGAACGCGCCCACCTCCAGGCCTTCGTCGACCGGTTCAAGGCCAAGGCCTCCAAGGCCGCCCAGGCCCAGTCGCGCATGAAACGGCTGGAGAAGATGCAGCCTGTCGCCACCACGATCGAGGAACGGGTCGCCCCCTTCACCTTGCCCTCGCCGCCGCGTCCGCTCGCGCCCCCGCTGATCCGGCTGGAGCGGGCCAATGTCGGCTATGATGTCGGCAAGCCGATCCTGCGCAATCTGAACCTGCGGATGGATCTGGACGACCGCATCGGCCTGCTGGGCGTCAACGGCGCCGGCAAGTCCACCTTCGCCAAGATGATCGCCGGCGCTTTGAACGTGTCCGAGGGCGAACTGCACCGCGACCGCAAGATGCGCGTGGGCTGGTTCCACCAGCACCAGATCGAGGCCATGGACCCCACCGACACGCCGCTGGAGATCATCCGCCGCGCCATGCCGGACGCCCCTGAAAGCGCCCGCCGCTCCAAACTGGCCCAGTTCGGCCTGGGCTATGAAAAGCAGGAGACCACGGTCGACAGCCTGTCGGGCGGCGAACGCGCCCGACTGCTGCTGAACATGGTGGCCATGGATGCGCCCCACGTCCTGATCCTCGACGAACCGACCAACCACCTGGACATCGACAGCCGCCGCGCCCTGCTCGACGCCCTGAACGACTATTCCGGCGCCGTCATCCTGATCACCCACGACCGGTCGCTGATGGAGATGGTGGCCGACCGGCTGTGGTTGGCCGCCGACGGCACGGTCAAGCCGTTCGACGGCGACATGGACGACTACGCCAAGTTCGTGCTGGACCGCGCCAAACAGGCCATCGCCAAACCCAGCCAGATCAAGAAGGAAGAGGCCGCCGCCGCGCCGGCCGCCCAGAACAACAAGGGCAAGAAGAACGACCGCAAATCCGGCCCCTCCCCTTCGACCCTGCGTCACGCCGTCAAGAAGGCCGAAGAAACCATGGCCCGCCTGACCGCCGAGATCGCGCGCATCGACGACGACATGGCCAATGCCTCCATGAACAATCCCAAGGCCCTGGAAGGCCTGACCCGCGCCCGCGCCAAGACGCAAGCCGACCTGGACGCCGCCGAGGTGGCCTGGGTCGCCGCGGAAGAGGCGCTCGCCGAGGTGGCGTAGCGATTGACCTCCACTTGAGGCCATGCCCAAATCCCTTACGACACCCAGGGGGAACGCTCATGCTCGCCACACTTCTCGCCATTCTCAGCACCGCCGCCGCGTCCGGCGACGCCGCACCGTCGACCGCTCGTTACGCGATCGAGGTCTCGGTCGTCAGCGAAGGCGTCGAGACGGTCGCCGCCCGCACCCTGATCCGCGAAGAAGGAATGACTGAGATTTCCATTTCTGACGGGATGGAGAGCTTCACCCTCAACGCCGAACTTGTGGTTCTGAACGAGATCGGCCCTGACTCGGACCTCGACCTGGTGATCGCCATCGCCGACGGCGATCATCCGCCCGCCAACCCGCGGCTGACCTTTAAGCGCGGCGCCCGCGCCGCGATGGAGATGCGGTCGGATGGCTACGGCATCAAACTGAACATATCGCCTGTCGCGCCGTGATCCTCGCCGCCAGGTGACGAAAGAGAAAGCGCGACGCCCCACCAATTGCTCTTGCAAATCGTTCTCATATAAATAGTCTTCCGCTCGAAAGCGGAGGACGCCCCATGACTCGCCCCACCATCCCCGCCGGCCTGCTGGCCTCCATCCTGGCGGTCTGGAGCGCCGGGGCGGCCCAGGCCCACTCCCCCTATCTGCGGCCGAACCTGTTCGACGCCGGGCGGCGCGACCATGTCACGGTCGAGGCCGCCTTCACCGAGGACGTCTTCAACGCCGAGGTGGTCATGCGCTCTGACAGCTTCCACGTGGTGGGCCCCAATGGCGACACGCCGATCAGCGCCGTCACCTATCTGCGCGACCTGGCGGTGTTCGAGGCGCCGACGCCGGTGGACGGCCTTTACCGCCTGTCGTCCGGACCGCGCGCCGGCCGCGCGGCCAAGATGTACAACACCCCCTCCGGCTGGAAGATGGTCGGCGAGGAAGACACGCCACCCCCGCCCGGCGCCGAACTGGTCGATGTCCAGAGCATCACCGTCGCCGAGGTCTATGTGGTGCGCGGCGCCCCCGACGACGCGGCGCTCAAGCCCAACGGCCAGGGCCTGGAGCTCCAGCCCCTGATCCAGCCGAACCAGATCGTCGCCGGCGAGGACGCGAGCTTCCGACTGCTGTTCGACGGCCAGCCCCTGGCCAACGCCCCCGTCACCGTCTTCCGCGAAGCCGGCCAGTACGACGGCAGGAAGATCGAGGCCGAAACCGCCACCGACGCCTCGGGCGTCCTGACCCTGCGCGTCTCGACCCCCGGCGCCTATATGACCCAGGTCCGCCACCGCACCGCCGCCCCGGCGGGCGCCCCCACCCCCTATCGCAGCTACACCCACACCCTGACCTTCATCGCCGACGCGGGATAAGACGGCGGGGTTCGGCGTTCGGAATTTTCGATTCTCGCCGAAAGTTTACTTCACCCTCTTGATCACCGGCTTCAGACGAAAGCTTGGCCATTGCTGGTCGCATCAGCCCATTGCCATGGGTCGAGCGACTATCTACGGTCATGCGCCCGTCGGAAGCAGATTTGGTCATGAATAAATCTATCGGTGTGACCAGCGAGCGCCTCGGACGCATCGTCGAAGAAGCTGCGAGCGAGGTCTATATATTCGGCGAGCCCGACTTCTACTTTCGACTCGTCAACAGGGGCGCCCGCGACAATCTCGGCTATAATTCCGAAGAACTCTCACGGCTGACACCTTGGGATCTGAAGCCGAATATCAGTCGTGCCGATTTCCTGAGACTGATCAAACCCCTCCAATCTGGCGAGGTCGACAGACTTGACTTCGACACCCTCCACCAACGCAAGGACGGCAGCACATACAATGTGTCCGTCAAGCTTCAACTCTTTGACGACGGCGATGACGCGGTCTTCTATGCCGCCATCAAGGATACGACGGATTATCGACGTGTTGAGGCCGCGCTGCGAGAAACAGCCACCCGACTTGATGTCATATTGAGCAACACGACCATGGCCGTCTTCCTCATGGATGAACGACAGTACTGTGTATTCATGAACAGGGCGGCGGAGAAACTCACGGGCTATGCTTTCGCGGAAACGACCGGACGTCCCCTCCACGACGTGATTCATCACACCTATCCGGACGGCTCGCCCTTCCCTCTCTCGGAGTGCGCCATCGACCGCGCCTTTCCGGAACAGGCCGGGACGCAGGGCGAGGAGGTTTTTGTTCATAAGGACGGCTCCTTCTACCCTGTCGCCTTCACGGCCAGCCCGATCTACGACAGCGAGGCGAAGGTCATCGGCACCGTCATCGAAGCGCGCGACATCAGTGAGGAGAAGCGCAACGAGGAGGCCCGCCAGCTGCTGATGAACGAGGTCGATCACAGGGCGCGCAATGTTCTCTCGATCGTCCAGTCGCTCACGCGGCTGACCCGCGCCGACGACGTCGAAAGCTACAAGGATGCCCTCGCCGGGCGGATCGGCGCCCTCGCGCGCGCGCAGACCTCACTGGCCAGTCGGCGTTGGGAGGGCGGCCGGCTGGAGGATGTGGTCAGGGAAGAGCTGGAAGCCCTTTGCCCCAGGGACACCGTGGACACCCACGGCCCCGAGATCGGGCTTTCGCCGCACCAGGTCCAGCCCCTCAGCATGCTGCTCCACGAACTGGCGACCAACGCCAACAAATACGGAGCCTGCAGCAATGGCGGCGGCCGCGTCTCGGTGACCTGGACGCTGAAGGAGGGTCAGGTGACGCTCCAGTGGCGCGAAACCGGCGGCCCCACGGTTGTTCCGCCGACCCGAGAAGGCTTCGGATCCTCCCTGAAGGCCAGCGTGGTCCGTCAGCTGGGCGGCGCCCTGACCCGCCAATGGGCGACCGACGGGCTGATCGTCGAAGTCGCCTTCCCGCTCGACCCGCTGCAAACGCCGGCCTGAACGCGAGCCTTCCGGTCGAGAGCGGAGGCGGTCCGACAGCCCCCTCGACGAATACAGGCCTGTGGAACCCTGTCCGCTTTCCGGACCACACCCCGGGTCACCGTTCGACCGAGGCTGTGTGAAAACGCGACGGATCAGCTAGACTCCTGACGCGCAGCGGGAGGTGAGCATGAGCCGCTTCCGGCTTGCTGCGTGCCGGTAGCTCGATAGGTTGACGGCGCAGAGCGCGAGACGGAACGATGAGGCGCAGGTTGGTGATCGTGTCTGGAGCGCCAGGCGCCGGTAAAACGACCCTTGCGGTCCCGCTTGCGGCTTATCTCCACTATCCGCTGTTCTCCAAGGATTTTATCAAGGAGACCTTGGTGGATGTTCTGGGCGACGACGCCGGATCGTTGGACGCTTCCAGGCGATTGGGCGGCGCGGCCATGGAGCTTTTATGGTCGCTGGCGACGAGGACGCCGTTCGCAGTTTTGGAGGCGAATTTCCGTCCTCATAGCGACTATGAATTGGGGAAACTTCGGTCCCTTAAAGCCGACATTGTGGAAATCCATTGTGATTGCGGGCCGGCTGAAACGGCCAGGAGGTTTGCTGCACGGGCTGCGACTTCCACCCATCACGCTGGCGCTCACCCCCTACGCGCTCTGCCGCCGGCTATGTTGGCCGAATATGACCGGCCCATGGGTGTGGGGGCCACCATAGCCGTGGACACGACCAGACCGATCGATATTCCCGCCCTCGCTTTGGACGTATGCGACCGCTGGGCTTTGTAACGACCGCTTTCCATCTGTGGACGCCCCCTTCAGCGCAAGAGTGAATCCGAGAGTTTCTGACACGTAGTCGGATGCTGCCATCTGTCCGGCCTGTACTGCGGCGGCGTACCGTCGCTGGCCTGTATGGGAGTTCGCGGATCCGGTCCAAATCACCCTGAGCGTGCTCGAAGCACGGTGGAAAGCCCTGGTTTTCCTGATCCCGTCTCGCCGACTGTTGCGCCATACGCTCCTTCGCTCATCCTACGCCTCGACGTCTCGCGTTCGTACTGGCTAGGCCAGCGCGCCCGGAGCCCGGTAGACATCGCCCTTGGCCAACAGCGCCCAGACGATGCGGGCGTTCTTGTTGGCCAAGGCGACGATGACCAGCATCTTCGGCTTTCGCGCCAGCATCTGGTCGAGCCACGACCCTGCTGGTGCGCTTCGGATGGCGGCCTGTTTGATGACGGCGCTGGCCCCGATGGTCAGAAGCCGTCGAAGCGTTCGCTCGCCCATCTTGGTGATCGAACCCAGCTTCTGCTGACCGCCGGTGGATCGCTGTCGTGGCGTGAGGCCCAGCCAGGCGGCGAAGTGACGTCCGCTCTTGAAGGCTTCGTGAGAGGGCGCGAGCGCGATCAGGGCCGTCGCCGTGATCGGTCCGATGCCTGGGATGGTCATCAGTCGACGCGCGACGGGATCATGCCGGGCGCGAGAAGCGATCTCTGCGTCGAGCACAGCGATCTGCTGGTCGAGCGTTCGCAAGCTCGAAACCAGGACCAGAAGAATGGTTCGGGCTGCGGGTGGAAGCCCCTCGGCCGGGTCCTCGACGCGCGCGATCAGCCGATCGACGTGCGGCACGCCCTTGGGAACGATCCAGCCGTACTCGGCGAGATGGCCGCGCAGGGCGTTGATGGTCTGGGTACGCTGACGCACCAGCAGGTCCCGGGCTCGGAAGACCACGCTGCTGGCCTGCTGCTCCTCCTGCTTCAGCGGCACGAACCTCATGCTGGGTCGCTGCGCCGCCTCGCAGATCGCCTCTGCGTCGGCCATGTCGTTCTTCTGACGCTTCACGAACGGCTTCACATAGATCGGTGGGATCAGCCGGACCGTGTGGCCCTGTCGGGTCAGCTCGCGACCCCAGTGATGGGCTCCAGCGCAGGCCTCCATCGCCACCACACAAGGTGGAAGGCCTGCGAAGAACGCCAGCAAACGCCCTCGCCCCAACTTCTTGCGAAACACCACATCGCCCGAAGCATCCGCGCCATGCGCTTGAAAGATGCTCTTGGCGAGATCCAGACCAACAGTGCTAACCTGTCCCATGGACGCCTCCTTCGAGTGTTGTTCAACACCCTCACTCTGGCACATCGATGCCGTCGGGGGGCGTCCACCCCATCACCCTAAGCGGAAGCTTAGCGCTTCCGCTTAGGGAGTTCACAGCCGCTCACCCCGGACAGCGCGTCTCCGTCTGGCTGGCGTCCAGCCGGATTTCCGACACTGACACCGTCATCTTGCCCGACGTCGCCATGTGGAACGGCACCTCGACCTTCGACAGATCCCCGCCGTCGGTGCGGAAACAGGTCAGGGGGATACGGGCCTCGCGCCACTGGCCCACCGGGGCCGAGCGCAGCAGGCCGGTCAGGTCGATGGCTCCGCCGCCCAGCTTGAAGGCCACAGGCGCGCTTGGCGCGGCGTCCACGCGGTAGCGGAAGCCCAGGGCCACGGCCCCATTGGCCTGACGCGTCAGATCGACGGGCGTGCCCCAGATTTCGACGCTGGCGGCGCCGGTTCCGGCGAAGACGAACTGCTGGCCGCTTTCCTGGGCCAGGTCGTCAACCGGGCGCGAGGCGACGCCGGCGCGCGGGCTGGAGGCCGTCTTGGCCGTGCCGGGCCGGGTCTGTCCCCCGGCGTCGTTCAGCAGCAGGCTCCACGGCGATACGAACCGGCCGTCGACGAAATAACGGTCCAGATTGGTCGCCTGGGCCGAGACCCCGCTCTCCTCCGACAGCATCCCCACCGTCGCCGGCGCGGCGTAGCTGAGGCCATAGCCATAGGCGAACTGCGGGTCATAGCCGGGCTGGCCGTGGTTCAGCGGCGTCCCCGTCGCATCCTTGGGCCAGCTGAAGGACAGCTTGCCGTGGAAGTCGTTGCGCGGCTTGCCGTCGGCGCCGCCCACCAGAATGTCGGCGACCCCGCCGCCCTCGGTGCCCGGCAGCCAGGCGGCCACGAAGGCGTCCGACGCGTTGATCTCGGGGTTGGTCCACATCGGCCGCCCCGACAGGAAGACCGACACGGTCGGAATCCCCGCCGCCTTCAGCCGCTTCAGCGTCTCCAGCGGCGCGCTGGGCACATAGTCCAGATTGTCCACGTCGCCCTGGAACTCGGCATAGGGGGTCTCGCCGAAGACGACGATCGCCACATCCGGCTTGGTGGTGAAGCTCCCGTCCGCGCTCAGGGTTGCGGTCCCGCCGCCGGCCTTGACGGCCTCCTCGATCCCGCCCCAGATGGACTGCCCCTGGGGGAAGTCGGCGTTGGAATTGCCCGTGCCCTGCCAGCTCAGGGTCCAGCCGCCCGAGGCCTGGCCGATGTCGTCGGCCGCCGTCCCCGCCACCAGAACCCGCGCATTGGCCCGAACCGGCAGGACGCCGTCGTTCTTCAATAGCACCAGCGACTTGCGCACCGCCTCGCGCGCCAGGGCCCGGTGCGCGGGCGAGGCCAGTTCCTCGAACCGGCCCTCCATCGGCCGCGTCGGCTCGAACAGGCCGGTCTTGACCTTGGCGATCAGGATGCGGCGCACCGCCTCATCTACCCGCGTCATCGGGATCTCGCCCGACTTGGCCTGGGCCAGGGTCGAGGCGTACAGCGGCTTCCAGCTGTCGGGCGCCATCAGCATGTCGATGCCCGCGTTCACCGCCAGGGCGCAGCTCTCATTGGTGCAGCCCGGCAGTTGCCCATGGGCGTTCCAGTCGGACACCACGAACCCCTTGAACCCCAGCGGCCCGCGCAGCACGTCGGTCAGCAGGGTCGGATTGCCCGAGTGCTTATAGCCGTTCCAGCCCGAGAAACTGGCCATGATCGACAGCACGCCCGCGTCGATGGCCTGGACATAGCCGCCCAGGTGGACGTCGATCAGCTCCTGCTCGGTGCCCCGGAAATCCCCCTGGTCCTCGCCCTCGAAGGTGCCGCCGTCGGCCAGGAAGTGTTTCGCCGATCCGGCGATATGGCCGGGCGCCAGCGGCCGCCCCGGCTGCAGTTCGCCCTGAAGCCCCAGGGTCATCGGCCCGGCGTAGGACCGCTGGACCTCCGGATCCTCGGCATAGCCCTCATAGGCCCGGCCCCACCGGTCGTCGCGCGGCACGGCCAGGGTCGGGCCGAAGGTCCACTCCGCCCCCGTCACCGCCACCTCCAGCGCCGTCGCGGCCCCGATGCGCCGGATCAGATCCGGATCGCGCGCCGCGCCCAGGCCGATGTTGTGCGGGAAGATGGTCGCGCCGGGGACGTTGTTGTGTCCGTGCACCGCATCGATGCCGTAGATCAGCGGGATGGTCGTGCCGCCGCGCGCTTCGTTGGCGGCGCGGAAGGCGCGGGCCAGGTCCAGCCATTTCTGCGCCGTCGCCTTGTCGTCGCCCCAAGGCCCCGAACTGCCGCCGGCCAGAATCGAGCCCAGCGGATAGGTCTTCAGATCGTCCGGGGTGATCGATGAGATGTCGGCCTGAATCAGCTGCCCGACCTTCTCCTCCAGCGTCATCTTGGCCATCAGTTCGGTGACAAAGGCCTCAGTGCGCGCGTCCGAGATCGCCGACGGCGTCGCCGCCTGGGGCCATAGCGCGGGATTGGCCCGCGCCGCCTCGGGAACCGCGGCCGTCTGCGCCAGGGCGGGGGCGCCGCCGCTCATGGCCAGGGCCAGCACCATCAGGGACACAGTCGCGCGCATGGGATTTCCTCGCAGGATGAACCAGGAGGCGTGCGTCTGACGGATCGGAAGTCAAGCGGACAGGCGTGGCGGAATGGCGACATTCCGACCCCTCACCCTGTGCGCCTCTCCCGAGCGATCGATACGCCGCCCTTCGCCGCGGATTAAGGAACGGGACGCGACAGACCGTCAAGCCATTTTTGAGAACGTTCTCAGGTTCGCCCCCATGCAAGTTGCCGCAGGACGACCGCCAACCCCTGTCACCGCGCGGACTTCGCCAGCACGCGCCCGTCGCCGTAGGCCCCGCCCAGCCGCCCCGTCCGCGCCCAATCCAGCACGGCCTGATAATAGCCGGACGCATAGCCGATCGCGGTGCGCTTGCCGTCCGCCGCCGTCTCGAACCGGACGATGCCGTGGTCGGTGTCGGGGTATTCCAGCAGGGTGACCGGTCGCCCCTGGGCCGCCAGGTCGATCAGCCGCTGGCGTGTGGCCTCTGGCGGCGCGCCGGTGTCGTCCTCCGCCTGGATCCACAGCATGGGCGCGTCCAGCCGGCTCAGCACCGGCAGCGGGTCGTAGTCCCACGAGGTGCCGACATCGAGCACCGGCGCCATGGCGACGATCTGGTCGTTCGGCGTATTCAGCAACAGGCCGGTGAACTCGCCTCTGATATCGGCGAACCAGGGCTGGGCGCGATACCTGGCCCGAACGGCCTCGATACCGTCGAAACCGACCGCCCCGCGCGAGGCGATGAAGGCCCCGGTCACATCGGTGATCTCGCGCGCCTGATCCAGCACATCGGCGCCCCAGCCCTTGGCCTTCAGGTCCTGCATCACCTGGTCGCTGTCCTCGGCCAGCGCCCCATAGGCCAGGCCGAAGCCCACAGTGACGAAGTCCACCGGCGTCAGGCTGGCGGCCAGTGGCGCGACCCAGCCGCCCTGGCTTGCGCCGTGCAGGCCGACCCGGCCCGCCCGATCTCCGGCCAGCCGACGGGCTTCGATCACAGCAGCGGCGGCGTCCTCGGCCAGGACATGGAAGTCCTGGGTGTAGCGCCCCTCCGAGCCGCCCGAACCCCGCTTGGCGTAGACAAAGACGCCCACGCCCTCGGCCGGGGCGAACCGCTGGAAGGCGTTGAAGTCCAGCGCATTGGCGCCTTCCGATCCGTGAACCTCGACCATGATGGGGACCGGCCCGTCGCCCGGCGGCAGGATCAGCCGCCCCACTAGGCGCGTCCCGCCTTGCCCGACAAAGGTCGTCTCCCGCACGTCCTGATCTAGACGGCGCCCGGTCTGTCCCCCGAAGACGATCCGCCCCTCTTCGCAGGGTCCGAGCTGCGGTTGCGGACCTTCGACGCGGGTGGTGGATCCCAGGGTGCTGACCCAACGACCCTGGGCGTCCAGCATCATCCTGGCCGTGGCCCCGTCCAGCCGACGCCACCGCAGCCCCTTGTCCGCCAGCGGTGCGACATCCACCCAACTGCCGTCGTCCAGCCGATAGACGCCGACATGACAGACCACGGCCGGATCGGGCCGCGCATCGACGTCTGCCCCCGGCGCCTGGGCCAGAGCGGGAATGGCGACGGCGACGGCGACGGCGGAAACGATGAGGGTCAGGGCGGCGGCGAGCCAGGATTGCGACATGGGTGTTCCGATCAGGGTTGGGTTCTCGCCCAACGCCATTGCCGCGCCGCCGCCGGCTCGCTAGGCCCGACTTCGCGAACGGCGCCGTGGGTGCGCGAACGGGACAGCATGGGCCACAGGGCGAAGACCATCATCGGAGCGAAGTCCGCGCGACGCTGGGCCGTCGACGCCGTCATGCTCGCCGCCATGGGGCTGTTGCTGGGTTTCCTCGGCCCCTTCGACTCGGACGATACGCCCCTCGCGCCCCGCTACGCCTATTGGCTGACCTGTATGCTGGGCGGCGGGCTGATCGCGGTCGCGGTGGACGAGAGCCTGGGCCGGCGCCTGCCCGTCCTGTGGAGACGGGTTGTCGTCACCTCGGCGCTCGCCACCCCGCTGGTGACCCTGTTCGTCGTCGTGACCCAGCACCTGATGTTCGCAGAGCAGCGCTGGTCGATCTATCTGCCGCTGCTCTGGCAGGTCTGGCCCATCATGCTGGCGGCCATGGCGGTCCGCGCCCTGGTCTGGCGCAAGCTTCCCGCGCGGGTCGAGACCCGCACCCTCGTCCTCCCGCCCCTGCCCGAGACCGAGGCCGCGTTCCGGCGCAGACTATCCGCCAGACGCCGCGGCGCACGGCTGATCGCCATCGAGGCGCACGACCATTATCTGCGGGTCCATACCGACGCAGGCGCGGAGTTGATCACCCTGCGGTTCGCCGACGCCCTGGACGAACTGGCGCGGGCGCACGGATGGCGGGTCCATCGCTCGTGGTGGGTGGCGGCCGAGGCTGTGGAAGAGGTGCGCTGGCGGCGTGGGACGGGCGAAATACGCCTCGTCGGCGGCCTGACGGCGCCGGTCAGCCGGACCCATGGCCCCGTGCTGAAAGCGGCAGGCTGGCTCTAGAGGCCCCGCCCGCGGTCGTGCGTGATCGCCCGGTCTGCGCCGGACGATCACGAAGGGGACGACAGCCTATTCCGGCAGGTCTTCGGCCAGGATCGCCATCTCGAACATGAACGAGCCTTCCTCGTCCTCGTCCTCGAAGACGATGCCGATGAACTCGTCGCCGACATAGACCTCGGCCGAGTCGTTCTGCTTGGGACGGGCCTTCACGATGATGCCGCCGGTGTTGAAGGTGCGCTTGAGGTGGGCCTCGATGCGCTTCAGGTCGGTGTCTTTCACGGGGGGCCTCATGGTCTTAGGTTGGCGGCGGACCCTAGAGAAGTCGGGCGTTGAGGGAAACCCGTCAGATCACGAAGTCGTACACCACGTCCGCCAGCGTATGGTCCATGGTCCGCGCCGGCTCGGCGCCAGTGGGGCAGTTGACCAGCCGCGCCGGCACCCCGGCCACGGTGCAGCCCGAGGGCACGGCCTTCAGCACCACCGAGCCCGAGGCCACCTTGGCGTAGTCGCCGACGTGGATATTGCCCAGCACCTTGGCCCCGGCGCCCAGCAAGACGCCCTTGCCGATCTTGGGATGGCGGTCGCCGCGTTCGGCGCCCGTGCCGCCCAGGGTGACGTTGTGCAGCATCGACACGTCGTCGCCGACCACCGCCGTCTCGCCGATGACGATGCCGGTGCCATGGTCCAGGAACAGCCCCTGGCCCAGCCGCGCCGCCGGATGGATGTCCAGCTGGAACAGTTCGGAAATCCGGCTCTGGAAGTGGAAGGCCAGGGTCTCGCGCCCCTGCCCCCACAGCCAGTGGGCCACGCGCCAGGCCTGCAGCGCCTGGAAGCCTTTGAAATACAGGAAGGGTTGCAACAGGTTGCGGATCGCCGGGTCGCGCTCGGCCACGGCCTGCAGATCGGCCTCTGCCGCCGCGACCATGGCCGGATCGGCGATGAAGGCGGACAGGCAGACCTCGCGCACCGACATGGCGCTCATCTCCCCGTCGGCCAGTTTGCGCGCGATCTGGAAGCTGAGGGCGCCGGCCAAATCGTCATGCGACAGGATCACCGCATTCATCTGCGACCCCAGCTGGGGCTCTTCCTGCGACGCGGCCTCGGCCGAGGCGCGCAGCTGGCGCCAGACGCTGTCGGTTTCCGCAACGATTTCAAGCTTGGCCATGATCGGCTCCTTCGGCGACATCATACCCGCCCCAGCATGGCCCGCGCCAGCGCCGGAGGCAGTTCTCCGTTCAACGCCATATGATAGGCCTTGTAGGCCGTCGCCACCGTCATCGCATCCTTCACCGTCCCGCAGCCAATCTCGTCCAGCAGATCGAGGAACGGAACCCGCACCACGGCGATGATCTCCGTCGGGTCCGGCGCGGTTGGCGCAGCGCTCAGCCCCCAGGCGATCCAGGTCTTGCCGATCTCGTCGGTGATGGAGTTTGACATCTCGACCGACAGTGCCGGCGCCCAGTGCGCGGCCTCCAGCCCCGCCTCCTCCGCCAGTTCGCGGCGGACCCCGTCGAACGGGTCCTCGTCCAGCGGCGCCCCGCCCTCGGGCATTTCCCAGGAATAGTTGGCCAGAGCGAACCTCTGCTGCCCCACCAGCACAACCGTGCCGTCTTCATACACCGGCAGAACGCCGGTCCCGACATTTTTTAACCGCACGACGGCGTAGTCGGCCGCATGCCCCGTCGGCGCCGTCGCCGGATGTCGGGTCACGGCCATCCACGGATTATCGAACACCGTCTCGGTCCCGTCGCTGCGCCAGGCCGGCGGTTTCGCCAGACCTGCGGCCCATTTTGGTTCGTCGGAATTGCGCATGACACACCTATGGCGAAGGCCGGGACGAAAGCCTAGCTACAGGCCATGACCGACCTGCCTCATTTCGCGCTGAACCAAGCCGTCCCACTGCCCGTCCCGTCCCCGGCGGTTCTGTACGCGCTGGCCACCCGGCGCTCGGCCCCCGCCCAGGCTCTGGTCGCCCCCGGTCCGTCTGACAGCCAGCTGGACGCCATTCTGCAACTCGGCGCCCGCACCCCGGACCACGGCAAGCTCTTTCCCTGGCGTTTCGTCGTCCTGGGCCCGCGCAGCCGCGCCGAGATCGCCGAGAAGCTCGCCGTCCTGGCCGAGCTCCGCGACAAGCCGGCCAAGGACCAGGCGGTCCTGGCCAAGCTGACCGCCGCCCCCGTCACCATCCTGGTCGTCTCGGCCCCCATCCCCGACGCCAAGCCGATCTGGGAACAGCAGCTGTCGGCCGGCGCCGTCTGCATGAACCTGGAACACGCGGCCGGCGCCTTCGGCTTCTCCTCCAGCTGGATCACAGACTGGTACAGCTACGATCCGCAGGCCGTCGCCCTGTTCGGGCTGACCGAGGGCGAAACCGTCGCCGGCTTCATTCACATCGGAACCCTGACCGAGCCCGCCCTGGAACGCCCCCGCCCGAACATGGCCGCCAAGGTCACGCGCCTGCCCTAAGCGGAGCATTGGCCTCTGTTAATCTTTTCTCCCTAACATCAGCGCCTTAACCAGAGACGTTACGGCCGATGTCCTGTGCGGGTTGCAAAGACGGAACGGGTTTCGACCTGCCGATCACCATGGCGTTCCAGCCGATCGTCGATGTCTCGACCCAGACCGTCTTCGCCTACGAGGCCCTTGTGCGCGGACAGGACGGCGCCGGCGCGGGGCAGGTTCTGGCGCAGATCTCGGCCGACAACCGCTACGCCTTCGACCAGTTGTGCCGCACCACCGCCATCGAACTGGCGGCCGGCCTCGACATGGCGGCCGAGGGCGCCAACCTGTCGATCAACTTCCTGCCCAATGCGGTCTATGAGCCGCGCGCCTGTATCCGCGCCACTCTGGCGGCGGCGATGCGCACCGGCTTTCCCGTGAACCGGATCATCTTCGAGTTCACCGAGAGTGAGGCGATGGACGCCGACCACATCCTGAACATCCTGCGGTCCTATCGCGCCATGGGGTTCAAGACGGCCATCGACGACTTCGGCGCCGGCTATGCAGGCCTGGGCCTGCTGGCCCTGTTCCAGCCCGACATCGTCAAGCTGGACATGGCCCTGATCCGCGACATCGACGCCGACCCGGTCAAGCGCACCATCGTGCGCAACACCCTGAACATGCTGCGCGACCTGGGCGTCGAGCCGGTGTGCGAGGGGGTCGAGACCCTGGCCGAACACGACGTCCTGCGCGATCTGGGCGTCGATCTGATGCAGGGCTATCTTCTGGCCAAGCCGGCGCTTGAGGCCCTGGCGCCGGTCGCCTGGCCCCGCGCCGCATCACTGGCCCACATCGCCTGACGGTTCCTGCTCCGGCCGGTGCACGATCGACACCAGCACCACGGAAATGATCATCAGCAGGAACCAGGCGCCCAGCTTGCCCAGGGACACCGGCTCCCAGCCGCCGTCCTGCCCCGGATAGGTCCAGGCTCGCGCGAAGGTGCCCAGGTTCTCGGCGAACCAGATGAACAGGGCCACCAGCCCATAGCCCAGCAGCAGCGGCATCGACCGCCTGCGCCGATCCGCCGTGAAATAGAACCAGCCCCGCCCGAACAGCACCGCCGTCGCCGCGAACAAAACGATCCGCACGTCCGGCAGCCAGTGATGGGCGAAGAAGTTGACGTATATGGTCGCCGCCAGCGCCCAGGTCGTCCACAGCGGCGGATAGGCCCGCACCCGGATATGGAAGATCCGCTGCACCCGCGCGATATAGCTGCCGACCGCTGCATACATGAAGCCCGAGAACAGCGGCACCGCGCCGATGCGCAACAGACTGTCCTCGGGATAGACCCACGACCCGTGCGCCGTCTTGAACAGCTCCATGATCGTCCCCGCCACATGGAACAGGAAGATCACCCGCGCCTCCTCCCAGCTCTCCAGCTTGAACGCCAGCATGGCCGCCTGGATCACCACCGCCCCGACCGCCAGAAAATCATATCGCGAGATCGACGCCGTCTCGGGCCACCACAGGAAGGTGCCGACGATCAGCACCAACATCAGCCCCCCGAACAGACACGCCCACCCCTGTTTCAGCCCGAACCAGAGGAATTCGTAGGCGTAGCGATGCGGACGAGACCGGTCGGCCCAAGTCTCCGCGCGTGTGAGGAGGCGGCGGCCCCAGGCTTCGAGCGGAAGGCGATGACTCATTCCTTCTCCCCTTGCGGGAGAAGGACGCAAGTTCGCAGATCGAGGAACAACCGCCTATCGCCGTCTGGCCATCGTCGGAAGCGAAGCCTCAACAGTCGCTATCAGTTCGGACGCCTCCTCGTATCCCTCCCACGCCGACTCTAGCGAGGCGGCGCAGTAATCCTCGGACATCGGTGGTGCGCTGTCCCCATATTTGGCGCGGCCAAAGGCGCCGAACAGAACCTGATCAAACAGGGGCAACTTCTTTTGATCGGCTTTAAACCGCGCGTACCCCGCCTCGAGCCGTCCCCTTTCGCCTGCACTCAGGAACGTCGCACACAGACCCTGGACATAACCCAAATGATCGACCGGCCTTATCGCCCTATCCATCTCTGGGGGCGCCCGGACGGCTCCTTCTCGCCTTGGTCCCGTCTCGCCTGAGACTCTGAAGCGAACATTGAAGCTGATCTCATCTTCAACGGGCAAACCGGCTGCGGTCGCAGGCTGAAAACGGAAATCCGTACTCGCCGCTAGAGTGGCCTGGCCCAGCCCGAGATCCTCGGGCGTTTCCGAGACGACGCTGCAATCGCGCGCACGGCCTTCCGTCGTGACCAAACAGGTCAGTCTAACAACCCCTTCGCCTTCCAGATCCATGAAATCCGCTGGCGGCTGGATGAAGGGCGATGCCTCAAGAACAGGCGGCGTCCGCTCCGCGACATCCGGGGGCGTATTCTGACCGGCGTCCTGGCCTGTAAGAATGGCGAAAATGAACAGCAGCATTGCACCCCTCTGTACCCCTCAATGAGCCACCTTCGCTCGCAGAGGGAGAAGGACGCAAGGCCTCACCCCCGCCCGCGATAAGTCGGCACGCCCTGATCCGGCAGCCACAGCCCCTCGGGCGCCACGCCCGTCTGCCAGAAGACGTCGATCGGAATCCCGCCGCGCGGATACCAATACCCCCCGATCCTCAGCCATTTCGGCGCCAGCAGGTCCGCCAGCCGCCGGCCGATGGCGACGGTGCAGTCCTCGTGGAAGGCGCCGTGGTTGCGGAAACTGGTCAGGTACAGTTTCAGGCTCTTGGACTCGACCAGCCAGTCGCCCGGCGCATAGTCGATGACGATATGGGCGAAGTCCGGCTGGCCCGTCACCGGGCACAGGCTGGTGAACTCGGGCGCCGTGAACCGGGCCAGATACAGCGTATCCCCATGCGGGTTCGGCACCCGCTCCAGCACGGCCGTCTCGGGGCTGGTCGGGGCGGCGGTCTGGGCGCCGAGCTGGCTGAGGTTGTCGGTGTAGTGGGTCATGGGGCGCATTTAGGCGCTCGCGGCGCGTATGAAAATCCTCCCCGCACACAGCTTCCCCTCCCATGGAAGAAGGGAAGACGTCGGGCCGCCACCCCAATTTCACTCTTTTGCAGACTGCACCCTCCCGATTGCCTTCCCCCGCGACACCCCGCTAAGCGTAGCGAAACAAAACCCAGGAGACGCCCGTGGCCATTCCCGCTTCGCTCGCAAAAGGCCTGACCCTGCCGATCATCTCGGCCCCCATGTTCCTGGTCTCGGGCCCGGATCTGGTGGTCGAGGCCTGCAACGCCGGGGTCATCGGCACCTTCCCGTCGCTGAACCAGCGCACGACCGAGGGCTATCGCGACTGGATTCACGAGATCAAGGGTCGGCTGAAGCCCGAGGCGGCCGCCTTCGGCGTCAATCACATCGTCCACCCGACCAATCCCCGGCTGATGGCCGACATGATGGTGTCGGTCGATGAGAAGGTGCCGCTGATCATCACCTCGCTGGGGGCGGTGCGCGACGTCGTGGACGCGGTCCACGGCTACGGCGGTCAGGTCTTCCACGACATCGCCAACATCCGCCACGCCCGAAAGGCGGCCGAGGCGGGCGTCGACGGCCTGATCCTGGTCGCCAACGGCGCCGGCGGCCATGCGGGGATCATCAACCCCTTCGCCCTGGTCAACGAGGTCCGCAGCTTCTTCGACGGGACCATCATCCTGTCCGGCGCCCTCTCCACCGGTCAGGACGTGGCGGCGGCCCTGATGCTGGGCGCCGACTTCGCCTATATGGGCACCCGTTTCATCAACACGACCGAGGCCATGGCGGTCGAGGCCTATAAGCAGATGATCATCGACAGCGGCTCGACCGACATCGTCCACACCCCCGCCGTATCCGGCATCCCGGCCAACTTCATGATCAAGTCCCTGGTCGAGAACGGGATCGACCCCAAACACCTGCCCGAGCACAAGCTGGACATGGGCGACGAGGCCAAGGCCTGGAAGACCGTCTGGTCCGCCGGCCAGGGCGCGGGCGCCATCCACGACGTCTTGCCGACCGCCGAACTGGTCGCCCGCCTGCGACAAGAGTTCGCTCAGGCCACGGAACAGTTTTCAGCCAAGACCGCGACCCTGTAAGGCTCCTTCGCGCATTCCGCGCGTTGGAGCCCGCATGATCCGTATCCCGTCGCTCGTCGCCTCCGTCCTGCTGGCTCCCATTCTGGTCCTGACTGCGGTCATCCCCGCCCAGGCCCAGACGTCTCCCGGCGGCGGCGTCTGGGGCTTTGAGGTCGAAGCGGGGACGGACAACCGCTCCAAGGCCGCCTCCAAGTCCGGCAATGACGCCTATGTCTCCGCCTATGCCGCCTGGGAGAGCGCCGACGGCCTGATCTATGTCTCCCCCGGCTTCCAGACCATCCAGGCGGGCGGCTCGAACATCGAGACGGACTGGATCGTCGGCTACCGGCCTGAGGCTTTCGGTTACGCCTTGGATCTCAACGTCGCCTACAAGCGCCGCCTCGATGTCGAGGCCGGCTATGACGCCGACGGCGTGGAGCTGAGCGCGGAGGTCAGCCGCGCCGTCGGTCCCGCCCAGGCCGCCCTGCTGGTCCAGTACGCCCCCGACGCCCCCGGTTCGACCCGGTCCTATGTCTGGGTCGAGGCCGAGTTGGGCTGGGCCTTCACGCCCCGCCTCGACGGCTCGGCCGCCCTCGGGCGACGCGAACAGAACGGCGGCCCCGACTACACTGGCTGGAACGCGGGCGTGACCTACGCCCTGACCGACGCCCTCGACCTCGACCTGCGCTACTACGACACCGACGCCGCCCCGCTTGACGAGCAGTACGAGGACGCCCTGGTGGCCAAGCTCGCCTACGCCTTCTGACCCCCCGCCCTTGCGCCGGGGTGGCGGGAGGCCCATATGGGGACGGTCGATCTCTCTGCGTAACGCCGCTGCTCCCTTTGCATCACGCACCGAGGTCCAAAAGCCGATCCCATTCAGACCCGACAGGCCGACCAGGGATCCCTCCCTGCGGTCAACGCCAGACGGAGGTCTCCAAATGGCTACCGGCACTGTTAAATGGTACAACCCCACCAAAGGCTACGGCTTCATCGCTCCCGATGATGGCGGCAAGGACGTCTTCGTCCACGCCTCGGCCGTCGAAACCTCGAGCCTCGGCTCGCTGAACGAAGGCCAAAAGATCGGCTACGAAATCGAGCGCGACCAGCGCTCCGGCAAGGAATCCGCCGGTCGCCTTACGGCGGCTGAGTAGGACACGCGTCTCAACACCATCGCCTTCGACGGCGAGGTGACGAAGCTACTGCCGCTGGGCAGCCGCAAGGTTCGCCTGGACAACGGCCACGTCGTGACGGTTCTGCCCACGCTCGGTTCGCCTCAGGGCGTCTCCGGGCTGGGTGATCCGGTCGTGGTCGAGATCGCCTTCAATCAGCTGAAGGGCTGGCGCCTCGCGCGCCGGCCCTGAAGCCTTTCTGCACGGATGACGACATGACCCCGCTCGCCGACATGATCCCGACGATGACCGACGCCGACCTGAACACCCTGCGCGCCAACGCCGCCCGCTTGGTCGAACACGGCGCCTCCACCCAGGTCATGGCCGCCAGCGACATCCTGCCGGTCATCGACGACGAACTCGCCCGCCGCGCCGCCCTGCCCAAGGCCGCCAAGGCCCCGGTCAAGCGCGCCGCCCCCAAGAAGAAGCTGCCCCCCGTCACCGGCCACCAGACGGCTCTGCCCTCCAGCTGAGGCTGACGACGACACCAGGCTGGCTGGGCGTGCCAAGGTTGCTAAAAGGCGTCCATGACGCCTGACGCCCTCCAGTCCTATCTCCAAGATCACATCCCGCTCTCCCGCGCGATGCAGGTCAGTGTCGAGGCCATCACACCGGACACCCTGACGCTTCAGGCGCCTCTCGCGCCCAATATCAATCACCGCGACACAGTGTTTGGTGGAAGCGCCTCAGCCTTGGCCATTCTCTCCGCCTGGTCGCTGGTGCACACCCGGCTGACAGCCGAAGGGCTGAAGGCTCGACTGGTGATCCAGTCCAACACCGTCCACTATGACCGAGCCATCGCGGGGACGTTCCAGTCCACCGCCACATTGGCCGATCCCGCCGGCTGGCCGCGCTTCGTCGCCCAGTTCAATCGGCGCGGGAAGGCGCGTGTCACAGTCGTGGCGATCTTGACCGAGGATGGTCAGGCCGCAGGCCGCTTCGAAGGCAGCTTCGTCGCCCTGAGCATGAGCGACGCCCAGGATCAGCCCAGGGCCTGACCCAGATCAGCGATCAGGTCCTCGACGTTCTCGACCCCGACCGATAGCCGGATCAGGCTGTCGGTGATGCCGCCCGCCTCGCGGACCTCCTTGGGCACGCTGGCGTGGGTCATGATGGCCGGGTGGTTCACCAGGCTTTCGACCCCGCCCAACGACTCCGCCAGGGTGAAGACCTCGACCCGCTCCAGCACCCGTTTGGTGCGCTCCAGGTCGCCGTCCAGAATCACCGTCACCATGCCGCCGTAGCCGCCGTGCATCTGCCGCGCGGCCAGTGCGTGCTGCGGATGGGCGATCAGGCCGGGATAGATGACCTTGGCCACCCCCTTGCGGGTCTCCAGCCAGCGGGCGACGGTCAGAGCGTTCTCGCAGTGCGCCTTCATCCGCAGCGCCAGGGTCTTCAGTCCCCGGTTGGCCAGGAAGGCGTCGAACGGCCCCATGATCCCGCCGACCGAGTTCTGCAGGAACTTGATCCGCGTCGCCAGGTCGGGATCGGCCGTCACCAGCACCCCGCCGATGATGTCCGAATGGCCGTTCAGGTATTTGGTCGCCGAGTGCATCACCACATCCGCCCCCAGGCTCAGCGGCTGCTGGCAGAAGGGCGTGGCGAAGGTGTTGTCGACGATCAGCAGCAGGCCGTGCGCCTTGGCCACCTTCGACAGGGCCGCGATGTCGGCCAGCTTCATCAAGGGATTGGTCGGGGTCTCGACCCACAGCATCTTCGTCTTGGGCGTGATCGCCGCCTCGACCGCGGCGATGTCGCTCAGGTCCACATAGGCGAAGTCCAGCCCCATGGTCCGCCGCCGCACCCGCTCGAACAGCCGCCACGATCCGCCGTACAGGTCGTCGCCCGTGACGATATGATCGCCCGCATCCAGCAGTTCCAGCGCCGTCGAGGTCGCCGCCATGCCCGAGCCGAAGCCGAACCCATGCGTGCCGCCCTCCAGGTCGGCGATACAGGCCTCGAACGCCTCGCGCGTCGGGTTCTTGCCCCGCGCGTATTCGTACCCCTTGTTCACCCCCGGGCTTTCCTGGGCATAGGTCGAGGTGGCGTAGATCGGCGTCATCACTGCGCCCGTGGTCGGGTCGGGGTGCTGTCCCGCATGGATTGCGCGGGTCGAGAAACCCTGGCTGTTCTTGGTGTCGGCCATGGGATTACCGGTTCAGGCTGAGGTGGTTGATCAGGTCGGTGCGGGTAATCAGGCCGACGAATTTTTCGCCGTCCAGCACGATGGCCACCCGGTCGCGATCAAAGACGGGGATCAACGCGTCCAGCGGCTCCTTGACCTGAAGCGTATCCAGATCGCGCGTCATGGCCGAGGCCACCGGCTTGGCGAACCGCTCCTTGCGGGTGATCTCGTCGGTGTTCATCACATGGATCAGATCGCTCTCATCCAGGATGCCGACCAGACGGCCGTCCTCGATGATCGGCAGCTGGGACACGTCGGCGCCCTTCATCCGCTTGAAGGCGGTGTCCAGGGTGTCGCCCGGCCCGGCCACGACCACGTCGCCCTTCTCGTATTTACGGTTGATCAGGTCCGACAGATCGCCGTGCAACTCACGCTCGCCCAGGCCCTGATCCGCCAACCAGGCGTCGTTATAGACCTTGGACAGGTACTTGGCCCCGGTGTCGCAGACGAAAGTGACGCAGGTCTTGGCCTCGGTCTGTTCGCGGCACCAACGCAGGGCCGAGGCGATCAGCGTGCCCGACGACGACCCCGCCAGGATGCCTTCCTTCAGCAACAGTTCGCGCGCCGTGGCGATCGCCTCCGCATCCGGGATCGAATAGGCCTTGTCGATCAGGCTCATGTCCGCCGTATCGGGCACGAAGTTCTGGCCAATGCCCTCGACGGTGTAGCTGCCGTCAGGCCCCGGAACACCGTCGTTGACGATGCCGGCCAGGGTCGATCCGACCGGATCGGCCAGGACGATTTGGGCCTTGGAGCCGACGCTCTTGAGGTAGCGCGCCACGCCGGTGATCGTCCCGCCCGAGCCGATGCCGGCGACAAAGGCGTCGATGTCGCCCCCTGTCTGCTCCCAGATCTCCGGCCCCGTCGTCTTCACATGGGCGTCGGCGTTCGAATGGTTGGCGAACTGGTTGACGTAATAGGCGCCGGGAATGGCCTGCGACAGACGCTCGGCCATGTCGGTGTAATATTCGGGATGCCCGTGCGGCACGTCCGAACGGGTCAGGCGCACATCGGCGCCCATGGCCCGGAGATGCTGGATCTTTTCCTTCGACATCTTGTCCGGGATGACCAGCAGCACCTTATAGCCCCGCGCCCGGCCCACCAGGGTCAGGGCCAGGCCCGTATTGCCCGCCGTCGCCTCGACGATGGTGCCGCCTTCCTTCAGCCAGCCCTCTTTTTCAGCCGCGTCCAGCATTTCGACGGCGATCCGATCCTTGATCGAGCCGCCGGGGTTCTGGGACTCCAATTTCAACAGCAACCGGCACTTGCCGGTGTCGATCTTCGTCACCTCCACCATCGGCGTCTTGCCGATCAGATCCAGCGGCGACGTGACGAGCGCGCTCAGGGCGGGGGCGGAAAGGGTCATGGACGACTCCGTTGGAGGATCTGGCGGAAGCTGAAGCCCCGCCTTCACTCGGTCAACTCATGCAAGATTTGACCGCAGTGAACAGTTCCCGATCCCTCTAAAGGGCATGACTGGCGGGGTCACGGCAAAATGGCTATATTTATGGCCATATTCGGAGAGAGATAATGGCGGCCTATAGCGTAGCCGAAGCCAAGAACAGCCTGCCGCGCCTGCTCGATAGGGCCATCGAGGGCGAGAAGGTGATCATCACCCGTCACGGTAAGCCCGTCGCCGAAATCCGCTCTCTGCCGAGCCTGACGCCGGAACAGCGTAAGGCCAGGCTTCTGGAGATCGCCAACCGTCGCCTATCCCAGCCCCCGCTGGGCATGACCACGGTCGAATTGATCAACGGGATGTATGACGAGCCCGTCGAATGATCGACTATTTCGACGCCAGCGCCCTGGCGGCGATCCTGTTCAGCGAACCGGCCGGCCAATCGGTCGTCGATCACACCACAACCACGGAAGCCGATCTGCTAGTAAGCGACTTCGTCGTGGCAGAGGTCTCTTCAGCCATCTCTCGCCTGGTCCGAATGCGGGCGCGCACAGTTGATCAGGGCGATCATCTCCTGGGCAATCTCGACGACTGGGTCATCGCCTCTGGCGACCTCATCGACATCCATCCGACCGACGTGCGCGAGGCGACTGCTCTCGTGCGCCAGTTCGACCTGAAACTCCGCGCGCCCGACGCGCTCCACATCGCGATCTGCCGGCGCATCGACGCCAGGTTGATCACGCTCGACGATAATCTGGCCGCCGCTGCCCAAGCCGTCGGCCTGCCCTGTATGAATCCTGCCGAGAGTTCGGCAGTCTGAAAGACGAAATGACCAAACCCACCCAACGTCCGCCCGCCGGCCTCCCCGACAAAGACACCCTCCTCGCCTTCCTGCGCGAGGCCGGATCGGCGGAGAAGACAGATATCGCGCGCCACTTCGGGCTGAAGGGCGGCGACCGCCGGGCTCTGCGCGAAATGATCCGCGAACTGGAAGAAGAAGGAAAACTGGGCAAGCGCGGCCGCAAGGGCTTTTCCGAAGCCGGCGCCCTGCCCCCTGTCGGCGTCGCCGATGTGATCGAACGCGACGGGGACGGTGAACTGTATGTCCGCCTGGTCGAGGCCAGCGCCGACGCGCCCCGCGCCATACTGATGCCCGACAAGGGCAAGCCCGGTCCCGCCCCCGGCCTGGGCGACCGCCTGCTGGTCAAGTTCCAGCGCGGCGGCGACGGCTGGGAAGCCCGACTGATCAAGAAGCTGGACGTCGGCACGAACCGCGTCCTGGGCGTCATCCGCAAGTCGGCGCGCGAGACTCGCGTCGAGCCGGTCGACCGCCGCTCCAAGGACGTGCTGCTGGTGCCCCAGGCCCAGTCCGGCGATCTGCGCGACGGCGACCTGGTCCTGGCCGCCATCGAAAAGGGCGAGCAGCGCTATGGACCCAAGCGCGGCAAGATCCTGGAACATATCGGCAAGGAGGACGATCCCCGCGCCGCCTCCTTGATCGCCATATACGCCCACGGCGTCCCGACCGGCTTCTCCGAGGCGGTCGAGCGCGAGGCCGAGGATCAGGCCCTGCCGACGCTGAAGGGGCGCGAGGACCTGCGCGAGGTCCCCTTCATCACCATCGACCCCGCCGATGCGCGCGACCATGACGACGCCGTCTATGCGGCGCGCGACGACGATCCCAAGAACCCGAACGGCTGGATCGTCTGGGTCGCCATCGCCGATGTCGCCGCCTATGTCCGCCCCGGAACCCATCTGGACCGCGAGGCGCGCGACAAGGGCAACTCGACCTATTTCCCCGACCGCGTCGAACCGATGCTGCCCGAGGTTCTGTCGAACGGCCTGTGCAGCCTGAAGGAAGGCGAGAACCGCGCCTGCCTGGCCGTGCGGATGGTGTTCGACAAGGACGGCCGAAAGACCGGCCACAAGTTCGTGCGCGGCCTGATGCGGTCGCACGCCAAGCTCAGCTACGAACAGGCTCAGGCGGCCATCGACGGGCAAACTGACGACGCCACCGGCCCAATCATGGAGGCCATCCTCTATCCGCTGTGGAACGCCTATCACGCCATGCTGAAGGGCCGGCTGAAGCGCAGCCCGCTGCAGATCGAATCCGCCGAGCGCCGCATCCGAATGGCGCCAGACGGCGGCATCGCCTCGATCGAGAAGCGCGCCTCGCTGGAGGCGCACCGGCTGATCGAAGAGATGATGATCCAGGCCAATGTCTGCGCCGCCGAGACCCTGGAGCAGAAGAAGACGCCGCTGATCTACCGCGTCCATGACGCGCCCAGTCAGGAGAAGATCTTCAACCTGGCCGACTTCCTCTCGACCATCGGCAAGCCGTGGAACAAGGGCGAGCCGGGCACGACCAAGCGGTTCAACAAGCTGTTGGACGAGACGCGCGACGGCGAATACGCCGATGTGGTCAATGAGGTGGTCCTGCGCACCCAGATGCAGGCCATCTATTCGCCGGACAATGTGGGCCACTTCGGCTTGAACCTGGATCGCTACGCCCACTTCACCTCGCCGATCCGGCGCTATTCCGACCTGATCGTCCACCGCGGCCTGATCCGGGCGCTGGGCTTCGGCAAGGACGGGCTGACGGATCGCGAGATCGCGGAACTGCCCGCCATTGCCGAGGGCGTGACCATGACCGAGCGCCGGTCGATGGCCGCCGAGCGCGACGCCATGGACCGCTATATCGCCGCCTTCCTGGAGGACCGGGTCGGGGCCACCTTCACCGGGCGGATCACCGGCGTCACCCGCTTCGGCCTGTTCATCCGGCTGGACGAGACGGGCGCCGACGGCCTGGTCCCGGTCTCGACCCTGGGCAGCGAATATTTCGCCCACGACGACCGCGCCCACGCCCTGGTCGGCGAACGCACCGGCAAGCGGTTCACCCTGGGCCGCAAGGTCGAGGTCAAGCTGATGGAGGCCACCCCCGTCACCGGCGGCCTGGTGTTCGAAATGCTCAGCGAGCCGGAGCCCCGCGATCCAAACGCTCCGGCGCCGCGCTACGGCATACGCGGACGCGGCGGCGACGGCCCGCCCATGCGCGGAAAGGGCCGGCCGGGCGGTCCCAAGCCTCGCAACGGCTCCAAGCCGGCGGGCGGACTGAAGGGCGTGCGCAAGGGCAAAAGGAAGTAGAAGCACCGCCACCAATTTATTTGGTGAGGCCCGCAGCTAGGCTGTTGGTCATAGTGGACACTCAAGGAGCTATGGATGACCGCTGGCGACACTTCGGTTCTGGACCGCCTGAACAAAGCAGAGCGCGATGTTCTGAGGCTTTTGGCTCGAGGACATACCGCCAAGTCAATCGCGTCGCTCCGGGGCGGCACGACCGCAGCAGTGAACGAACGTTTGCGCTCGGCGCGGCGCAAGACCGGCGTCGGCAGCAGCCGCGAACTAGCGCGCCTCATCATTGCCCAGGAAAATTGTGACGATTTAATCGACCTAGCGACCCCTTCAGCCTTTCCGTCATCCTTCATTCGTCCAGACGCGGCGCCCTACCGGCGGGCGTCATTCTTAAGACGATGGAGACTGCCCATGACGGCCGCCGCAATGCTTACCGCTGCATTCCTTTTGGCTCAACATACCTCCGTACCTTCCGCGTCCGCAATCACAGAGCATGATGACGGCGTGGTGGCAGATATCATCTCGCAGGAGAATCGTGAGCCCGACTTGGCCACTCTACATGCAGAAGCCGCAAGCGCCGCTGACCCGCAATGGTCTCCCGCAGCGGAGGCGCGGCTTTCGCAGCGATATCAGGAAATCCTGCGCGAGACCGATGACATCAGTTCTTTCGGCGTGATTTGCAGCGCGACACTGTGCGAAGCGGCCGGCACGACGCGGCCTGCCGTCTCAGGCAGTGATATCATCGACCTAATGTCTCGGCTTCAGGACTTGGCCACCATTCCAAAAGGACTTGAAGGCCTCCGCAATGAGATGTGGCGTTATGGGTCGAACCCAGCCAAGCCTGGGACCTTCGTGTTCGTGGCCTATTGGCGACGCGCGTGAACCAACAAAGCCGTCGCGTTCGTGATATGCTGGGTATGTGCCATCTTCTTCCCCCTTCGATGCCGCTCAGGATCTGGCTGACGCCCCGCGTGTCGGTGGCCCCCAACGGCCGAAGGACGCCGCAACCCTGATCCTGACTCGGGGCGTATCGCGGCCGGAGGTGCTGATGGGGCGGCGGGCGCCGGGGCATGTGTTCATGGCGTCGAAATGGGTGTTTCCGGGCGGGCGGATCGACCGCAGCGACTTCACTGCAGCCTCGACGGGCGACCTCCCCTCCGATGTCGCGCGGCGGCTGGAAGGCGAACTGCCGGCCCGCCGTGCGCGCGCCCTGGCGCTGACGGCGGTGCGCGAGACCTTCGAGGAGACCGGGCTGATCCTGGGGCGGCCCGCCCCGTCGGCTAGCGTCGCCGGACCGTGGCGCGAATACCGACAGGCGGGCGCCCTGCCCGACCTGTCGGTCCTGTCCTACATCGCGCGGGCCGTCACTCCGCCCGGCCGCACCCGGCGGTTCGACGCCCGCTTCTTCATGGCGTCGGCCGAGGCCCTGCTGACGCCCGAGCCGACCGCAGGGTCCGGCGAACTGGACGAGATCGCCTGGCTCCCCCTGGAGGACGCTCGCGCCCTGGACCTGCCCGCCATCACCCGCTTCGTGCTGGGCGAACTGGCCGAGCGCCTGGCCCAGGACCGCGCCAATCCCGACCGCCCCCTGCCCTTCGTGCGCATGGTCCGCGGCCGCCACGTCGTCGATCACAGGGACTGACCATGCCCAGCGCCATCACCCTGCGCCTGACCACAGCAGACCCGGTCCCAGGCGTCGCCTACAGCCTGCAGGACAAGGCCAACATGCCGGTCGATCCTCGCATCGCCGACGAGGGTCCGATCAGTTTCGACGTCCCCATCACCCTGTCCGACGACGGGCGGCTGACCGGTCCCTTCGTGCGACGCGAAGGGCCGTCACGACGCTTCGTCTATATCGCCATCGGCACATCGGCGGGGCAGCACAGCGAATGGAGCCGTCGCGCCAAGATCGACGTCCACGACATCCCCGCCGACCTGCTGGCCCTGGCGCGCGAGGGGCGTGTACTGAAAGCCATTCTGCCCGGCCGCGCCCGCGACGGCGGCCCCGCCTGCGCCACCGTGCGGCCGCTCCAGCCCTGGCGCGCCGTCTGACCTATTCGGCGACCGGCTTCGTCAGGTCGAACTCGACGCGGAAATGCCGGTTCGGCCGCCGCAGCTCATAGGCGAACATCCGACCCGGACGGACCTCCATCGCCCAGACATTGGTGGTCGAGACCGCCGCGTCGTTGGCGTTGAACAGGGCGATCGATTCCGCGTCGACCGGGAATTCCTGCCGCTCGGCCGTGCCTGCGCTCGTCGTATCACCGCCGTACCAGTGCAGCACGTCGGTCGTGCCGTCCTCATGCCGGTGATCATGCTTCAGCCGCAGGCCGGCGTCCGTCTTGGTCACAACCCAGGTGCGCGTCCGGTCCTCGCCTACCGCAAAGGGAATCCGCACCTCGTCCGGCGAACAGTCGCGGACGTGCATGATCAGCCGTTCGCTGGCGAACCGGGCGTCGGCGGCGTCGGTCGTGACGACCCGGCCTTCGAATCGCTGACCGCAGAGGGCGTTCAGCCGCGCCAGGAACGCGTCCTGGGCCGGAGCCGGCGCCGCAGCCGCGAGGCCAGCGGACGACAGGGAAACCAGGGCCGCTGCGGCCAGCAAGGATGCGATTTTCATAGGCCCAGACTATATATGAGCCGCGCCGCATCAAGGCGACATCGCGCCCGTTGACTTTGGGGCGATCCTGAGTATGTTCCGCGCCTCTTATTTTAAGCGGCTTTCGCCGTCGCAGAGGTAATTCCGATGGCCAAACCGGCTTCCATCAAGATCCGCCTGAACTCCACGGCCGACACCGGCTTCTTCTACGTCACCAAGAAGAACGCCCGCACCATGACCGAAAAAATGGTCGTCAAGAAGTACGACCCGGTCGTGCGCAAGCACGTCGATTTCAAGGAAGGCAAGATCAAGTAATCCCTTGATCTGCTGAGATAATGCGAAACGCCCGGCTGGTCCCAGCCGGGCGTTTCTGGTTGTTGGCTTTCTCTCATCCCCATGGGGCGGAATGAGGAAGGGACGTCAGGCCGCCTTGGCGACAACCTTGTTGCGGCCGCTGGATTTGGCCTCATATACCCCTTCGTCAGCCCGTTTCAGCAGGCCTTCGGGCGTGTCGCCGTCGCCGGTTGTGGCGGCGACCCCGATCGAGATGGTGATGGTCAGCTGCTCCTTGCCGCCCATGACCCGGAACGGCGCCGAGGCCACGTCGCGGCGAATTCGCTCCGCCACCATCTGGGCGTCCTCCAGACTGGCGCCCGGCATCACCACCACGAATTCCTCGCCGCCCATCCGGCACGGGACGTCCACGGCGCGCACATTGGTGGCCAGGCGCACGGCGAATTCGGCCAGCACCTCGTCGCCTGCGTCGTGACCGAAGCCGTCGTTGACCGACTTAAAATGGTCGATGTCCAGCACCAGCAGGGCCACCGACGACCCGCCGTGCGCGGCGCGACCGACCAGGGCTTGCAGTTGGCTGGTCATGTAGCGGCGGTTATGCAGACCGGTCAGAGCGTCGGTGACAGCCATCTCCAGACTGCTGTCCAGCTTCTGACGCAGAAAGTCGGTATAGCGTTTGCGACGTATCTGGGTTCTGACCCGGGCCGACAATTCCTCAGGATCGATCGGGCGCGGCAAGATATCTGTGGCGCCGAGCTCCAAGGCCTTGACCATGCGGGGTCGTTCAGCCGGCTCGACCACGGCCAGGATCGGGGCGCGACGCGCATCCCCCGACTTGGCCAGGGCCACTACCCGCAGCCCGTCGAAGCTCTGGGCCGCGACATTGACGATGATCAGATCCAGCGGTCCCTTGACCGCCGCCATCGCAGCCTCGAGATCGGCCTCGATTGCAACGCGATGCTCGCGCCCCAGTTCTGCGGCGATCTTCTGGGCCTGAGCGGCGTCGTCATCGACGATCAGGACGCGGCCGCCTTCGCTGCGCAGGCGTGCGGCGGCCTCGCCTTCCACCCCCATGCGCCGACTGCTTTCCTCGCGCTCCCTCAGTTCATCCATCACCTGTTTCAGCCGCGTCAGCGACTTGACGCGGGCAAACAGGACGACGTCGTCGATCGGCTTGGTGAGGAAGTCGTCGGCCCCTGCCTCCAGCCCGCGGATGCGATCCTCGCGCCCATCCAGCGCCGTCACCAGCACCACCGGAATATGGCGGGTCTCCGGCCGCATCTTCAGCAAGCGGCAGGTCTCGAACCCGTCCATGCCGGGCATCATGACATCAAGCAGAATCAGGTCCGGCTGGCGCTCAGCCGCGAGGGCGAGCGCCGTCGCCCCGTTGTTGCAGGTCAGGACGTCGTAATATTCGATGGTCAGTTTGGCTTCGAGCAGACGAACATTCACGTCCACGTCGTCAACCACGAGAATCCGCGCGCTCATCCCATGTGCTGCCGGATGGTGTCGAGGAAGTGCATGACCGAGATCGGCTTGGAGATATAGGCCTCGCACCCGCCTTGACGGATGCGTTCCTCATCTCCCTTCATTGCGAAGGCGGTGACCGCAATGACCGGGATGGACTTCAGGTCATCGTCGTCCTTCAGCCATTTGGTGACTTCAAGTCCCGAGATTTCCGGCAACTGGATATCCATAAGGATCAGGTCGGGATGGTGGGCGCGCGCCAAGGCGAGCGCCTGCAGCCCCTCGCGGGTCTGAAGGGTCTCATACCCCTGAGAATCGAGCAGATCATGAAAAAGCTTCATGTTCAGCTCGTTATCCTCGACGATGAGGACTTTCTTGGACATCATCACCTGACCTGCATCGCCTGCGAATGGCGACGCCTCGTTGTGTGCGATACTGCCCTTCCCAGTCTTAAGTTGGGGTGAAGCCAAGGTTACGGAGACCTTAAACGTGGCCATAAAGGCCGTCTGCCGCGACTGTCTGTGGACCGGGGACAATCCCGAGGGGCCGCCAGAGCGACGCTGTCCGGCGTGCGGATCTCGTCGCATCGTCGCGGATGCGGAACTGGATCAACTTTCGATCGCCCACATGGATTGCGACGCCTTCTACGCCTCGGTGGAGAAGCGCGACAGACCGGAACTGCGCGACCGGCCCGTCATCGTCGGCGGCGGCAAGCGCGGCGTGGTATCGACGGCCTGCTATATCGCCCGCCAGTACGGCGTCGGCAGCGCCATGCCCATGTTCAAGGCGCTGAAGGCCTGTCCCGAAGCGGTGGTGATCAAACCCGACTTCGCCAAATACGTCTTCGAATCGGAACGCATCCTCGGCGCCCTCGGCCGACTGACGCCCCTGATCCAACCGCTGTCGCTGGACGAGGCCTGGGTCGATCTGTCGGGCACGGAACGACTGAACGGAGGACCGCCGGCCCTTCAACTGATCCGTTTCCAGAAGCAGATCGAGGATCAGACGGGCCTGACCGTCTCCATCGGCCTGGCCCCCAACCGCTTCCTGGCCAAGATGGCGTCCGAGATGGACAAGCCGCGCGGCTTTTCGGTCGTCGGCGCCGCCAACGCCCAGGCCCTGCTGGCGCCCCGTGCGGTCACCACCCTGCCCGGCGTCGGCCCGGTGTTCGGCAAGGCCCTGCGCAGCGACGGCTACGCCACCATCGGCGACCTGGCCCAGGCCGACGTGCGCGACCTGGTCAAACGCTATGGCGAATCCGGTCTGCGCCTTTACGACCTGTCCCACGCCCGCGACGCCCGCGCCGTAAACCCGGACCGCGACCGCAAGGGCATGAGCGCCGAGACCACCTTCAACGAGGACCTGATCACGGCCGAGACGCTGGAGGCCGAACTGTGGCCCCTTTGCGAGAAGCTGGCGTCCAAGGCCCGCCGCGACGGCGTCGCCAGCCGCGTCCTGGTGCTGAAACTGCGCCGCACCGACTTCAAGATCATAACCCGCCGCATCAGCCTGGCCGAACCCATCCAGACCGCCCGCGCCCTGTTCGCCGCCGGCCGCGACCTGCTGAAGCCGGAACTGGGCCCGCCCTATCGGCTGATCGGCATCGGCATGGCCGACATCCAGGACGCCGAAGACGCCCCCGCCGGCCTGTTCCAGACCACCGAGACCCGAACGCTCAAAACCGAACGCGCCATCGACAAGCTGCGTGAAAAGTTCGGCAAGAACGCCGTGGTGGCGGGACGCGCGTTGAAGTCCTAGGAAGCGGCATGGACCTCGCCAAACGCGCCTACGACCATGGCTTCCGCCTGGACCCGATCGTCCGCAGCCTGCTGGACACCGACTTCTACAAACTGCTGATGCTGCAGATGATCTGGCGCGAGCATCGCGACACGCCGGTGGTGTTCCAGGTCATCAACCGCACCCGATCCGTCCGCCTGGCCGACGAGATCGACATCACCGCCCTACGCGACCAGCTGGACCACGCCCGCACCCTGCGCTTCACCAACAAGGAGCTGGTCTGGCTGGCGGGCAACAGCTTCTACGGCGTCAAACAGATCTTCTCGCCCGACTTCATCGGCTGGCTGACCGACTACCGCCTGCCCGATTACGACCTGTCGGTTCAGGACGGTCAGTATGTCCTGACCTTTTCCGGCGCTTGGGCCGAGGTCACCCTGTGGGAAATCCCGGCGCTGGCCATCCTGAATGAGCTGCGATGCCGGGTCGGACTACGTCGCCTCGGACGGTTCGAGATCGATATCCTCTACGCCCGGGCCAAAACCCGGCTGTGGTCCAAGGTCGAGCGGCTGCGCGCCCTGCCCGATCTTGCCCTGTCCGACTTCGGCACCCGTCGTCGCCACGGCTTCCTGTGGCAGCGCTGGTGCATTCAGGCGCTGAAGGAAGGCCTGGGCCGGTCCTTCATCGGCACCTCCAACGTGCTTCACGCCATGGAGAACGATCTTGAGGCCATCGGCACCAACGGCCACGAACTGCCGATGGTCATGGCCGCCCTGGCGCCCGACGACGCGGCCTTGGCCCAGACGCCCTATGCGGTGCTGGACGAGTGGCGGCGGCACTACGGCGGCAATCTTCTGGTCGTCCTGCCCGACGCCTTCGGCACCGAGGCCTTCCTGGATCAGGCGCCGGACTGGGTCGCCGACTGGACCGGCTTCCGCCCCGACTCGGCGCCGCCGATCGAAGCCGGCGAACGGCTGATCGAATGGTGGCGGGCGCGCGGGCGCGATCCGAAGGAGAAGCTGCTGATCTTCTCGGACGGAATGGACATCGACGGCATCGAAGCCGCCCACGCCCATTTCCATGGCCGAGCGCGTCTCAGCTTCGGCTGGGGCACCAATCTGACCAACGACTTCCGCGACTGTTCGCCGGCGCCCGCCCCTGAGCTGGAGCCCATCTCCCTGGTCTGCAAGGTCGTCGAGGCCGGCGGCCGGCCCGCCGTCAAACTGTCAGACAATCCCGCAAAGGCGGTCGGCGATCCGACCGAAATCGAACGCTATCGCCGCGTCTTCGGCGTCCGCGGCCTGACCGCCCAACCCGTCACGGTCTGAAACCCGGCCTTAAGCCCGTTAGGTCATAAGGGCGGCATGAACGCCTTCGTCGACAAGATGCGCCGCCGCGCCGGCCGCTATCTGGATGTCCGCCCCGCGACGATCCAGCCCGCGCGAGGCGTGCTGAGCCTGTCGTTCGACGACATCCCCGCCTCCGCCTGGCTCGAGGCCGGGCCGGTGCTGGCGCAGCACGGCGTGAAGGCCACCTATTATATCTGCGGCGGTCTGGCCGGCGAACGAAACCTGGACCTGCCTCAGTTCGAGACCAAACATCTGCAAGCCCTGCACGAGGCCGGTCACGAGGTCGGCTGCCACACCTACGAACACGTCTCGACCCTGCGCCTGTCGCCGGCCGAACTGGACGCCAGCCTGGCCCGCAACGCCGCCTGGGTATCAGAACGGCTAGACGACTATCAGATGCTCAGCTTCGCCTATCCGTTCGGCGACTGCGCCCTGGGCTCAAAGGCCATCATCGACCGCCGTTTCCTGTGCGGACGTGGCGTGCGCGACGGGATCAACGCCGGCCGCGCAGATCGCAACCTGTTGCAGGCCATCGGCCTGGAGAGCCGGCGCCTGCCCGGCTATGATCTGGAGCAACTGGTCGCGAACACGGCGGCGTCAAAGGGCTGGCTGATCGCTTACGGCCACGACGTCAGCGACGCCCCCACACCCTACGGCTGCCGCCCCGAAGACATCGACCGCCTGATCCGTTTGGCCAAGGCCGCCGATCTAGACATACTGCCCGTCGCCGCGGCGTGGGGAATGGCGGCGTATTAGGCCCCCGCTGTCATCCAGCCTCTTCCATTTTCCTGCGATCCGCCCAGGCGATCAGTTCTTTCCTCGGCCAAACCATCAGCCACGACCGCGCGGTGTAGTCGCCGCTGTCGATCAGCGCCTTGCGCGACGCCGAGGCTGTGCTTGCGCGTTCGGTGTGGATATCACCCGGCCCTTGGTGAACCATGAAGGCGCCGCCTTTCAGCGGATTGAGCCGCAGATGGGCCAGACGCGGACTGATCTCGGTCAGGGGCGGGTCATAGAACCAGCTGGAGCCGATCATCCCCGCCAGCTCGGGCCGGGTCCGACAGATTTCCGCGGCCGTGGCCCAGGCCTCGTTCCATCCGTCTTCGTTGAAGCCACGCAGCCAGCGGCTCTCGGTATGGACCTCCAGCCACGGCTCACGCTTGGCGCCCGCGGCCAGATATCGGAACAGAGGCCCGAAGCCCCAGCCGTCGCGCACATGTTTGATGATTTGCCCCGGCCCGACCGGGGAACTGAGATCGATCACCTGGCTCTTTGCCGCCGGGACGCTGAGCGCCAGGGTGAAGCGAACATCCTTGGCCCAGTGATCGAAATCATAGTCGCCCTCGGCCTTGGTCAGGAAGGCGGCGAGTTGTTCGAACCAATAGGGATAGAGGGCCAGGACTTCGGCCGGCAGGCCCATGGCCGCGACCCGATCCGGCAACTGCAAGGCCCACGAAGCGATCAGCCCGCGCCGGACCTCGTCTGAGACGCCCGCGCCCAGAACGGCGTCCACCGCCTTGGCCGGCATTTCGAAATCCCAGTGAGGCGCGGCCTCTGCGGCCTTGGCTGCGGCTGTCCGGCTGACGGCGTCGACACGGGCCCAGTCCTCGGAGGATAGGCGCGCCAGCACGGCCTGGAAGGCGGCGACATCGGGGGTCAGGTGCAGATCCATGGCGAAGATCATACGACCGCGCGATTGGCGAAGGCTTAAGACGCCGAATGGGTGACGCCGCCCTTGCGCCGCGCTAAACCGCCGACCAGATCAAGGAGCCCCCATGACCATCGAAGCCCGCATCGCCGAACTCGGCATCACCCTGCCGGAACCCGCCAAGGCGGTCGCCAACTATGTGCCCTTTGTCCAGACTGGCGCGGTGGTCCATATTTCTGGCCAGCTGTCGAATGACGCATCGGGCGGGATCAAGGGCACGGTCGGCGTCGACGTGACGCCGGAACAGGCCAACGCCGCCGCCCGCCTGTGCGGCGTCAACCTGCTGGCCCAGATCAAGGCCGCCTGCGACGGCGACCTGGAGCGGGTGGTGCGGATCGTGAAACTGGGCGGCTTCGTCCAGGCCGGACCGGATTTCGAGGCCATTCCAGCCGTCATCAACGGCTGCTCGGACCTGATGGTCGAGGTGTTCGGCGACGCCGGTCGCCACGCCCGCTCGGCCGTCGGCGTCTACAAACTGCCCCTCGGCTTCGCGGTCGAGATCGACGCCATCGTGGAGATCCGTTGACCGTCAGCTCCACCTCATTCCCCGTCATCCTAGGCCTCGTGCCTAGGATCCATACTCCTGGTGTCTACGGCGTGCGTACCGTCGATGGGCTGAGTCTATGGATCCTCGGGACAAGCCCGAGGATGACGGACTTTGGGGGCAGGGCGTGAGTTTCCAGCTCTCCGTCCATGACGCCATAGCAAACATCGACCGCGAGGCCTGGGACGCCTGCGCGCGTCCCACCGGCGATCCCTTTGTCTCCTACGACTTCCTGCACGCCTGCGAAGCCTCCGGCAGCGCAGTCCCGCAAGAAGGCTGGGCGCCGCGCCATCTGGCCCTGCAGGACGAGGACAACGCCGTCCTCGGCGTCATGCCCCTCTATCTGAAGGGCCACAGCCAGGGCGAATACGTCTTCGACCACAGCTGGGCCGACGCCTATGAGCGCGCCGGCGGACGCTATTACCCCAAGCTGCTGGGCGCCGTGCCCTTCACCCCGGCGACCGGCCCGCGTTTCCTCAATCATCCCGACACAGACGCCGCGACGGTGCGGCAGGCCCTGCTTCAGGGCGCCCTCACCCTGGTCGAGCGGCTGGGCGTCTCGTCTCTGCACATCAACTTCCCAACCGAAGTCGAGTGGACAGACATGGGCCACGCCGGCCTGCTGCCCCGCCAGGACATCCAGTTCATCTGGCGCAATGACGGCTATCAAACCTTCGACGACTTCCTGGCCGCCCTGTCGGCCAACCGCCGCAAGACGATCCGCCGCGAACGCCGCGACGCCCAGACGGATCTGGACATCCGCGTGCTGACCGGCGCCCAGATCACCGAGGCCCACTGGGACGCCTTCTTCGCCTTCTACCTGGACACGGGCGACCGCAAATGGGGGCGGCCCTATCTGACGCGGGACTTCTTCACCAGGGTCGGTGAGACGATGGCGGAGCGCATCGCCCTGGTCATGGCCATCCGAGATGGAACGCCCATCGCAGGCGCTCTCAACTTCATCGGCCGCGACGCCCTGTACGGCCGCCAGTGGGGCACGCTGGAAGAGGTCCCGTTCCTGCATTTCGAGCTTTGCTATTATCAGGCCATCGAATTCGCCATTGCGCGCGGCCTGTCCCGCGTCGAGGCCGGGGCCCAGGGCGAGCACAAGATCGCCCGGGGCTATCTGCCCTCCCCCGTCTATTCGGCCCACTTCATCGCCGACCGCGCGCTGCGCGGCCCGGTGGCCGACTATCTCAGGCGTGAAGGCCCGGCTGTCGAGGCTCAAAGACTGGAGATGACCGAGGAACTGTCGCCCTTCAAAAAGGACGGCTGACGTCCACCTCTACGTCGGCTTCTGCGCCCACAGATGGTACATGCCGGCGAACAGCTCGGGCCGTCGCGCCTCCAGTTGGTCCCACAGGCCGAGATCCAGCGGATCGGCCGACCCGAACGCGGCTGCAAACGCCGCCCTCGCCTCCGGCGACGCCTCGAACCCGACCAGTCGAAGCCCGGCTCGCTCGATCAACTCGCCGAGCTGGGGCGGCGTGTAACGATGCTCCTGAACATGGAAGACGAGGTCGCGACAGCCGCTGAGGCTGTAGAAGTCGGCGCTCTCCTTCAGCGCGGCCAAGGGCTCCCCGTCGGGCAGGGCCAGAACATGGGCGCGGAACGCCCGGATGTCCGCCTCGACCGGCGTCCAGCCCCGCGCCCGGATCAGGTCATGCGCCGCCCGCACCACCGTCCGCGCTCGCTCACTGTAGAGCCCCAGCCGCACCACGCCGCCCGGCCGCAAGACTCCCGCCAGCCGCGCCAGCCCGTCCTCGGGGCACGCCATATGGTGGATCACGCCCGTACTGGTGACGACGTCGAACCGCGCTTGTACCTTGTCCAACGCGAGGATGTCGCCTTGGACGAACCGCACCCGCGTCAGCCCGAGGTCTTCGGCCACCCGCATGCCGTGGGCCAGGCTGGCCCGGCTCAGATCCATGGCGGTGATCACAAGCGAAAGGTCCATCCGCGCCATGTCGATGGGCTCGAACCCCGTGCCGCACCCCGCGACCAGAACCTTCTCTACCCGGCCCCCGAAGGCCTTGTCGTCAAGTGCCGGCAAGGCCGCGATCGCGTCAGAGAGCCTTCGCGGCGTGGGCGCGGGGGGCGCAGACCAACGCGGATAGGGGTTCGCCTCGTACTGATCCTTGACCGCTTCGGACACGGCGTCTGCACCGTCGGGCGTCAGAGCCCGCACGGACTGGGCCAGGGCGCGCTCCCGCGCGGGTTCGTCAATGGCGCGGCGGATCAGTTGCGCCTGAAGTTCACCCTCCCCCAAGGCCGTGGCCTCTGACCCGGTCCGCAACCGGAACAGCACGGCGGCAACGCCATCAGTTGCCTGTACCGGTGCGACATATTCGGAAGCGAAGCCGTTAATCGCCAGGGCGGCGACCAGGTCTCCGACAGGCGATTCAAATGCGCCGGCCGCCTCGACCACCGCCGTCCGCACGGCGTCGAGACGTATCTCCATGGCGGCGCTGACGTTCACGCACCGCGACAGAAAGGCCAGCCACAAGGGGTCACGCCCCATGGCCTCCAGCATCGCCGCCGTTCCGTCGAACCGCCCCTGTTTTAACAGCAGGGTCTCCGCCGTGACGCGCGCCAGGGTCTGCGGATCTACGGTGGGCGAGGTCAGACAAACGAGCAAATCGCGGTCCAGCGCCGGATCCCAGGCGCTGGGCTTTAACCCTTCGAGCAACCGCGCGAGCGCCGGCGCGACCCGCACCCGCATCGCCGCCTCCCCGGTCGCCTCTCCGCTTGCCTCCCAGGTCACCATCGCCTGGCTCAGCAGTTGGGCCGCCGTTCCGGGATCGCCGTGCTCAGCCAGAAACAGACCCATGCCCGCAAGTCCGGGCGCAAAATCGGGCGCCGCCTTCAGGCACGCCTTGTAGGCCGCGAAGGCGCCGTGCAGATCCCCATCCGCCAGCCGCCGCTCCGCCTGAACGAGCAATGCCGCCGCCTGATCAAACTGTTCCGTCTGCCCCATGGGTCCAGTATGCCGCCCGCGAACGCCACGCGCATGAAAAAAGGCCCGGGCGTCTCCACCCGGGCCTTCAGTTCATTCTGGATCAGGCCCGATCAGGCCGTCTCTTCTTCCTCCGACTTCGCAGGAACGCCGCCGGCGCTCTTGATGTCGAAGTCGATCTTGCCGTCCTTCAGTTGAACCTTCACATGCCCGCCGCGCGTCAGACGCCCGAACAGGATGTCGTCGGCCAGCGGCTTCTTGATCGAGTCCTGGATGACCCGCGCCAGCGGACGCGCGCCATACAGTTCGTCGAAGCCGTTCTTGGCCAGCCAGTCGGCCGCCTCGTCGGTCAGTTCGATGGTGATGTTCCGGTCCGCCAGCTGGGCTTCCAACTGAAGGATGAACTTGGTCACAACCGAGCGGATCGTATCGGCCTGGAGCGGCTTGAAGGCCACGATGGCGTCCAGGCGGTTACGGAACTCCGGCGCGAACAGGCGCTGGATGGCCTTGTCGTCCTCGCCCTCGACCTTGCCCCGGCCGAAGCCGATGGAGGCGCGGGCGTTGTCGGCGGCCCCGGCGTTGGTGGTCATGATCAGGATGACGTTCCTGAAGTCCACCTTCTTGCCGACCGCATCGGTCAGCATGCCGTTGTCCATCACCTGCAGCAGGATGTTGTAGACATCCGGGTGCGCCTTCTCGATCTCGTCCAGCAGCACCACCGAATGCGGGTGCTGATCGACGGCGTCGGTCAGCAGACCGCCCTGGTCATGCCCGACATAGCCCGGAGGCGCCCCGATCAGCCGGCTGACCGTGTGGCGCTCCATATATTCCGACATGTCGAACCTCTGCATCTCGATGCCCAGGGTCGACGCCAGCTGCTTGGCCACCTCGGTCTTGCCGACGCCGGTCGGACCGCTGAACAGGAAGCTGCCGATTGGCTTGTTCGGATCACGCAGACCCGCCCGCGCCAGCTTCATCGCCGCCGAGACCTGTTCGATGGCCTGCTCCTGGCCGAACACAGCCCGCTTCAGATCGACGTCCAGCTCGCGCAGGCTTTCGGTGTCGGACTTGGACACCGACTTGGCCGGGATCCGGGCCATCTTGGCGATGACGGTCTCGACCTCTTTCTGGCCGATCACCTTCTTGCGCTTGGATTCAACCACCAGCATCTGCGACGCCCCGGCCTCGTCGATCACGTCGATCGCCTTGTCCGGCAGCTTGCGGTCGGTCATGTACCGCGCCGACAGTTCGACCGCCGTTCTGATGGCGCTGTCGGTGTAGCGGACCTTATGGTGCTGTTCGTAATAGGTTTTCAGCCCCTTCAGGATCTTCACCGTATCCTCGACCGTCGGCTCGTTGACGTCAATCTTCTGGAAACGACGCACGAGGGCGCGGTCCTTCTCGAAGTGCTGGCGATATTCCTTGTAGGTCGTCGAACCCATGCACCGCAGCGAACCCGAAGCCAGGGCCGGCTTGAGCAGGTTCGAGGCGTCCATGGCCCCGCCTGACGTCGCGCCCGCGCCGATCACCGTATGGATTTCGTCGATGAAGAGCACGGCGTTGTCGTGGTTCTCCAACTCCTTGACCACCTGTTTCAGACGTTCCTCGAAGTCGCCGCGGTAGCGGGTGCCGGCCAGCAAGGCGCCCATGTCCAGCGAATAGATGGTGGCGTCCTTCAGGACGTCGGGCACTTCGCCGTTGACGATCTTGCGGGCAAGGCCTTCGGCGATGGCGGTCTTGCCGACGCCGGGATCGCCGACCAGTAGCGGATTGTTCTTGGTCCGGCGGCACAGGATCTGGATCGAGCGTTCGACCTCGGCCTGACGACCGATCAGCGGATCGACCTTGCCCTGGCGCGACTTCTCGTTGAGGTCGACGCAATAGGCTTCCAGCGCCTCGCCGCCCGACTTGACCGCGGTTGCGTCTTCGGACTCTTCGGGCGAAGCGCCCTTGGCCGGCCTGGTCTCTCCGCCGCCCGCCTTCTTGGCGATGCCGTGGGCGATGAAGTTGACCGCGTCATACCGGGTCATGTCCTGCTCTTGCAGGAAATAGGCGGCGTGGCTCTCGCGCTCCGAGAAGATGGCGACAAGGACGTTCGCGCCGGACACGTCTTCGCGGCCGGACGACTGGACGTGGATGACGGCGCGCTGGATCACCCGTTGGAAGCCGGCCGTCGGCTTGGCGTCTTCGCCATCGGCCGTGGCCAGGGCGGCGAGATCATTGTCGACATAAAGGGTCAGCGCCGCCTTCAGGGCGGTCAGATCCACGTTACAGGCGCGCATGACCCCAGAGGCGTCCGGGTCGTCGATCAGCGCGAGCAGCAGGTGCTCGAGCGTGGCGTATTCGTGCCTACGCGCGTTGGCGTAGCCGACGGCGCGGTGCAGGGTTTCTTCGAGAGGACGGGAAAATGAAGGCATAGGGAGGTTCCTCTCAGTCCTTTTCCATCGTGCATTGCAGCGGGTGCTGGTGGCGGCGCGCGGTTTCGATGACCTGCGCGACCTTGGTCTCGGCGACCTCGTAGGTGAAGACGCCGCAAACCCCCACGCCGTGCTGATGCACATGCAGCATGACGCGGGTGGCTTCTTCCCGGCTCTTCTGGAAGAACCGCTCCAGCACATAGACGACGAATTCCATCGGCGTGTAGTCGTCGTTCAGGATCAGCACCCGATACAACGAGGGCTTCTGAAGCTTCGGCTTGGTTTCGGTGATGGTGGCGGCGCCTGCGCCGCCCCCGGTTTCACCGGGCCTTTGAATGGGCATTCGTGTTCCGTATCGGGGAGTCGTCTTGGCTATCAGATAGGGAATGATGGCCTGATTTGAAGCCGCGTCCAGTCACAGGTTTCGTGAATCCAGTCGGTCCCAAAAAGAAAAAGGCCCCGGAGCGAACTCCGGGGCCTCAAGCCTGGTGGCGCCCGCTGGGATCAGCGAGCGGCCTGGAAGGTCTCGACCGAGGCGGTGACCCGCTCGTTGATCGGCTTGAAGCTGTCCTTGACCGTGGCGGTGACGATCTCGTTGGTCTTGGTCAGCTCGGCGACATAGCGTTCCATCGACTTCTTGGCCCAGTTGGTCTGAAGCTCGAAGAACTCCTGGACCGAACGGGCGCTCGACAGCTCCTTCGAGGCGGCGACGCCGTCTTCCCAGGAGGTCTTGGCGAAGCCCAGAGCCTGCTGCGACAGGGCCTCGGCGCCCTTCTGGGCGACGGTGGCCGACTCGACGAGGGCGTCCAGGTTCTTCTTGCCGTGGGCGTTCAGTTCGGTCAGCGAGGCGACCGACTTGTCCACGCCTTCGCGGAAGGCCTTGGTTCCGGCGGCCTGAATTGTCTCGGCCTGGGCTTGAACCTTGGCGGCGGCCGAAGCAGCGGCGGCGGTGGTCTGGTCGGCGGTCTTCTTCACGGTTTCGGCGGCGTCGGCCATGATCGTCATCTCCGGTGATGAGGCCCGCGGGGACGGGCGCTGGACGGATCCCAACGCGAGGCGGACCCTCGCAGACCCTCACTATGCTGCAAGTGCGAAGGTTTTTCAATCCCATTGTGCAGCGCACAATGTAATCAGCGATAACCTTGATCGGCAGTTCAAATTCCCGTTGACGGGCGGTTAACCACCATGAAACCCAGGCGTCCTATGTTAGTCCTTCAATCGCGTCGGCCGGGGGGCCTGTCGCACCCTGCTCACCGAGGGTCGTAACCGCCCATGATCGCCTTTCTCCGTCGTGGCCTTTTCGCCGTTCTCGCGCTTTCGCTCGTCCTTGGGGCGAACGTCAGGCCGATCGAAGCCCAGTCGCAGGAAAACAGCCGTTACGCCGCCATCGTCATCGACGCGGCGTCGGGCGAGGTGCTGTTCTCGCGCCATGCCGACAGCCGCCGATATCCGGCGTCGTTGACAAAGATGATGACGCTGTACCTGACGTTCGAGGCCCTGTCTCAGGGCAAGGTCCATGCCGACGACGTCCTCACGGTCTCGCCGCAAGCGGCGTCGCAGCCACCCTCGAAACTCGGGCTGGGCGCAGGCCAGACCATCACCCTGGACGACGCCATGCGGGCCACTGCGGTGCGTTCGGCCAACGACATGGCCGTGGCCATCGCCGAGCACATCGGCGGCTCGGAATCGCGTTTCGCCACCCTGATGACCGCGAAGGCGCAACAGCTCGGCATGACCCAGACGCGCTATTTCACCGCCAACGGTCTGCCCGACGCACGCCAGACGACCTCGGCCCGCGACCAGGCGATCCTGGCACGCGCCATCATGCGACATTTCCCCCAGTATTACAGCTACTTCGGCCTGCACGACTGGGCCTACAACGGTCGCAGCTATCGCAACACCAACGGCCTGTTGCCGACCGGGAACGGCTATGACGGCATGAAGACCGGCTACACCAACGCTTCGGGCTATAATCTGGCCGCCTCGGCTGTGCGGGACGGCCGTCGCCTGATCACCATCGTCCTGGGCGGACGCTCAAGCGCGAGCCGCAACGCCCATGTGGCCGAACTGATGGACACCGGCTTCGAGGTCGAGCGGCGCCGGGCGCAGGGCGAGAGAATCCAGATCGCCCAGACCTTCTTCGAGCAGCGCGGCTTTGGCGTCGGCGCCGAGGCCCTGTCGCCCAGCGCTCCTGTGGCCTACGCTTCACTGGCTGATGAGGACCAGGACGAAATCGGGGCCGAATCCAGCGCCGTGGCCTATACGGCGGCGCCTGCGCCTTCCGCCCTGCCCACCCGGATCACTCCGGCGCCGTCGGAGCGGGCCGCTGCAGAGACAGCGGGCCCGACGCACCGCGCGCCCGGCAATCTCACCGCATCGCTGAACGGCGCCCAGTCCTCCCCCACCGCCCGCCGCGCCACGCCTCCGCCAGCGCGCGAGCCGGCCCGCGCCGCTCGCCCTGCGGGACGCTGGGCCGTTCAGGTTGGCGCCTTCCGCGACGAGAAGGTCGCTACGGACTGGTTGACCGAGGTCAACCGCCGATTCCGCTCCCAGTTCACCACCGCCGAACGCAATGTCCAAACAGCCGGAGACTGGTATCGCTCGCGCTTCACCGGCCTGACCGAGGACGCCGCCAAGGCCGCCTGCGAGGCCCTGTCGGAACGTCGCGTCACCTGTATGGTCGTTCGCCCGGACTGAGCGTCTTCTAAGTCTTTGCGATCCGCCCGCCGCCGCCCTCAATGGCGGCCAGCAGGTCCATGACGCCGGCCAGGGTGTCGGCTTCGCGCGCCGGCTTGTCCCAGCGGATGCGGCTGACACGAGGGAAACGCATGGCCACCCCCGACTTGTGCCGCGCCGAACGCTGAAGGCCTTCGAAAGCGATCTCGAGCACAAGGCCGAAATCGCGTTCGGCGCGGACCGACCGGACCGGGCCGAACCTCTCGACGGTATGATCGCGCACGAACTTGTCGATCTGTTTCAGTTCCTCGTCGGTAAAGCCGAAATAGGCCTTGCCGACAGGCGTCAAGGCGCCGTCCGGGGTCCAGACGCCGAAGGTGTAATCCGAATAGAAGCTGGATCGTTTGCCGTGTCCCCGCTGGGCGTACATCAGGACGGCGTCGATGACGTGCGGATCCCGCTTCCACTTGAACCAGGGGCCTTTGGGGCGCCCAGCGAGGTAGGGACTGTCCCAGCGTTTCAGCATCAGCCCCTCGGCCGCAGCCCCGACCGGGGGGTCGGCGCGCAACCGTGCCAGAGCGCCCCAGTCCGGATAGTCGACCAAGGGCGACAGATGCAGCCGCGCGCCCTGGTGTTCACCGACCAGGACCTCAAGCCTTGCACGCCTTTCGCGCAGGGGACGCGCCCTCTGATCGCCGCTCTCGTCCGCCAGCAGATCATAGGCGATCACCGCCGCCGGAAAGGCGGTCAGGGCCTTGGCGTCGACCGTCTTGCGATTCAGCCTCTGTTGCAGGTCTCCAAAAGGCGCGATCGCGCCGTCGCGCCAGACGACCAGTTCGCCGTCCAGCGCGCCCTCGAACGCCAGCGCCTCCATCACGTCGGGAAAGGCGCCCGAAATCTCGTCGCCGGTGCGGGACCACAGTTTCCGCACGTCGCCTTCGACTACCGCCTGGACGCGGATTCCGTCCCATTTCCATTCGGCTGCGTAGTCTGCCGGATCCATCTTTGGAAGATCGACCGCCTCATCGACAGCCACAGCCAGCATCACGGGCCGGAAGCGGCCCGGCGCGTCGGGACTGGGTCTCTCCGCCCGGCCTTCCAACCAGGCGAACAGGTCGCCGTAGGGCGGCGCGACCGCGTGCCAGACTTCCTCTATGGCCGAAACCTCGATCGGATCCAGCACCGTGACCGTCTCCGCCTCCTCCGTGGACGGCGAAGATCGGTGCGTGGCTGGCCGCATCATCGCCGCTGCGGTCTTGGCCAGACGCGCCGACAGGCCGACGCGCAACCCGCCGGTCATCAGTTTCAGCAAGGCCCATCGCCCCTTGGGCTCAAGCGCGTCCAGCCATCCCTCAAGCAGACCCTTCACCTCGGTTCGGCCGGCGGTCCGCAGCGCCTCGACCACCTCGGCCAGTTCGGGCTCGCGATTGGGCCGCCGGTCCGGCGAGGCGGGCCAGATCAGGGCGACCGTCTCCGCCAGGTCGCCGACATAGTCGTAGGACCAGCCGAACAGCACCCCGTCCACCCGCGCCTCGACCGCCTTGCGGATCATGGCCGGCTTGGCCGCGTCGAAACTGAGATCGCCGGTCAGGGCCGCCAGGGCCCAGCCGCGGTCGGGGTCGGGCGTGGTCCTCAGATAATCCCGGACAAGAACAAGCTTGGCGTTGCGCGACGCGGTCAACGACAGTCGGTCCAGAAGTTCGGCGAAGACGCGCATATCCATCCATTCTGGGCCCGACGAGCGTCGCCGTCAGCCCAAAACGAAAAACGCCCCGGAGGTTTCCCTCCGGGACGTCTTCGATCCGCTTCTGATCAGTTGAACAGGCCGGCGATGACTGCGGTGATCAGACCGCCGGCGACCGCCGCCAGAACCACGTCGTTGCCGCTGCGCACGTACTGGTAGCCACGCGGCGGAGCACGCAGGCCGTAGCGGCCGTAGTCGTTCACCACATAGGTATTGGCGCGATAATAGGCGGGCATCCGCTGCCCATAGCTCCAGGTCCGCACCGCATAGCCGCGCGGAGCGACATAGCGGGGGGCGGTGTAGCGACGCTGGGCCTGCTGCCAGCGGCTGTACTGGCGCTGATCCTGCCGGGCTTCCTGGCGGTCCTGACGTTGATCCTGACGGAAGTCGCGTCGGTCGTCCCGGCGATCCTGACGCTGCTCGTGACGCGCGTCGTTGCGCGATTGCGCCGAGGCGGCCCCGGCCGCGCCCAGGGTGCTGGTGGCCAGAACCGCGGCCATTGTGGCGGTGAGGATCTTCTTCATTGGGATGTCTCCATCTGCGGTCGAACCATTAGACTTGCCCGCACTATGGAGATCGCCGGCTGAGGCGGGTCTGAACCGGCACGGCCGCCCTCATTCAGACTGCCGCCGGCTTTCAGCCTCAATCAGGCGGCGAAGGACTGATCCGTCTTGGCCGGGACGGCCCATGATACCGCTTCGCGACCGCCCGGAACTCGGCTCATCATTTCGGCCAGAGCGCCAAAGTCGATGGGCTTGGTCAGATAGGCGTCCGCGCCGGCGTCCAGACCGGCCTGATGATCCTCGGTGCGCGCCGAGGCGGACAGGACGACGATCGGAGTCTGGGCGTTCGGTCCTTGACCCTCCCGGATCCTGCGGGTCGCGGTCAGACCGTCCATCACAGGCATGTTGACGTCCATGATGATGAGGTCGAACTGCTGGTCAGCGGCGGCTTCGATGGACAACTGGCCGTTTTCCGCTGTCGTGACCACATGCGAGGCCGTGCTCATCCAGGCTTCCAGGATCATTCGGTTGACCGGGTGATCCTCTACCACCAGCACGCGGAGACTTTCGACGACCTCGACCTCGGTCTCGACGGTTTCGGCGGCGATGGGACGGGCCCATTCCACCACTTCGGCCTCGACCACCAAGGTGAAACAGGACCCTTGGCCGACGGTTGAGGTGACGGTGATGTCGCCCCCCATGATATTGGCCATGCGCCGCGCAATGGTCAGCCCCAGCCCCGTACCGCCGAACCGCCGCGTCGACGAGGCGTCGACCTGGGTGAAAGGCTGGAACAGCCGCGCCAGGTCCGCAGGGGAAATGCCGGATCCGCTGTCGGTCACCGAGAACTCGAAATCGACGCGTTGGTCAGAGATGCGTCGGCCGCGCACGGTATAGCGGATATCGCCGCTGTCGGTGAATTTGACCGCGTTCGACAAGAGGTTCTGCACCACTTGGCAGACGCGCAACGGGTCTCCCTTCACCACGGCGGGGATATCGCCCTCAAAGGTCGAGATGAAGCTCAGCCCCTTGGCCTCGGCCTGGGCTTCAAAGGGGCCGGAAATCCGCCGATGCAGGTCGGCGACGACGATGTCGACGACCTCGAAGGTCATCTTTCCAGCCTCGATCTTGGTCATGTCGAGAATGTCGTTGAGCAGCGAAAGCAGGTTGTCGCCGGAGTTGCGGATGATGGACAGATATTCGCGCTGTCCCCCCTCAAGTCGGGTGGCGCTCAGCAACTGGGCCGCCCCGAGGACGCCGTTCATCGGCGTGCGAAGTTCGTGCGAAATCACACCCAGGAAATTGGACTTGGCTTCGTTGGCGGCGTTCGCCTTGTCCCGGGCTGTTTCAAGCTCCTCGATCAGATGGGCCTGGTGCGCCTGGAAGGCTTCGATCCTCTGTTCACGCAGCATGGTCATCATGACGAGGACCAGCAGGCCCGCCACGACGAACGGCACGACAGCGAGCATCGACCAGAACTCGGACGTTCCCCACAGGCTGAACAGAATGACCCCGGCCGCCACGCCGTAGGGCGAGGAGATAATGACCGCCTGGCGCGGCGAACTGCGGAGTTGGGCGAATACCAGAACAAAGCCGCAGATGATCAGCGCGATGGCCAGAGGACGGCCGAAGGCTGCGTCTGAAAACCAGGCGATCAGGGGCGCGGCGGCCCAGGCTGCAGTCGTGACGGTGGCCACGAGGGGGAAGACCATGCCCCAGCCCATGCTGACCCGGTGGCTCAGTTGGTGCTCGACTACGCCGCGGATGGAGCCGGCGGACAGGGTGACGATGAACCACAGGATCGCCTGCCACCAAGCCACCGTCCCCAGCAGGCCGATGGCCCAGGTGGCGATAATCAGATAGCGGAGATACTGGGTCTGAAGAATCGCCGTCAGGGCCTGAGCAGGATCGCCCGCGCGTCGGTCCCCTGGAAAAGCCTTCGCGACCCCATCCGATTCCACCATGTGTCGCCGCCCCGCCCTGTAGTTGTTCGAGAGACGCTAGGACCAAGTTTCTAAGACGGAGTGAACGTCGGTCTTTTTCTGCAATCTCACGCTGTGAAGGCCTCGCCAGGCGTGAGAGCCTTGATCGACAGGGCGTGAATCGTCCCGGCCAATTCTGCTCTCAACACCGCGTTGACGGCCCTCTGTCTCGATACCCGCGACTGTCCTTCAAAGGCGGCGGAAACGATCAGCAGATTGAAGTGGCTTTCGCCGCCCGGCTTCGCATCCATGCCCCCCTCATGGTGGTGGCCGGCGTGCCGACCGCTGTCGTCTTCGATCTCCAGTCGTTGCGGCGATAGCGCGGCGCTCAGTTTTTCGCGGATAATCTTCGCCACGGGGCCGTCTGACATGATCGTTTCCTTGAAGAGGTCCAAATCCGCACTACACTTCGTGTGATGTCCGCCTCCTTTCAATACAAGCCGCGCTTCACCGACATCCGGGTGAAACCGCCGAAGGCTCAGGAGGAGGAAGCCGCCCAGGCGGACGTCCTGCACCTCAAGCCCGGCGAGAAGCCTTGCCAATGGCCTGACTGCCGCAAGGCCGCAACGGCCAAGGCCCCCAAGTCACGCGAGCGGCTGAATGACTTTTACGAATTCTGCCAGGCCCACGCGGGCGAGTACAACAAGGGCTGGAACTTCTACGCGGGCATGAGCGAGGGCGAGGTCCGCACCCTTCAGGAGAACGAAGCCATGACCGGCGGCCGCCCGACCTGGGAAATGAAGGCCGGCAAGTTCACGCGCGAGGCCGCCGCCTTCTCCGCCAAGATGGGCACGGCGAACAACACCGGCGCGGGGTCCTGGCGCGACAGCTTCGGCCTGTTCGGGCGCAAGGGCGATCAGGCGCCGCAATCGCCGACCGAGGATCGCCGTATCGGCAAGCTGGAACGCGCCGCCCTGGCCGACCTGGATCTGGAGCCCGGCGCCGACAAGGCCCGGATCAAGGCCCAATACCATGGCCTGCTGAAACGTTTCCACCCGGACACCAACGGCGGCGACCGGGGCGCCGAGGCCAAGCTGCAACGCGTGATCAAGGCCTGGAAGACGCTGAAGAAGGCCGGCCTGGCGTAAGGGCCCGGCCGGGCAAAGGTTCAGTCGGCGTAGATCATCTTGCGGGTCATTCCCCCGTCCAAGGTCAGCACCTGCCCTGTGACGAATCTGGCGTCGGTGAGATAGATCACGGCCCGGGCCACATCTTCCACCTCGCCGACCCGACCGGCCGGATGCTGTTCATGATCCACAGGTCTCAGGTCCTCGCCGTCGGAGATCCAGCCGGGCGCAATGGCGTTGACCCTCAGCTTCGGCCCCAGGCTGATGGCCATGGCATGGGTCAGCGCCGCCAAGGCGCCCTTTGATGCGGCGTAGGCCTCGGTGTTCGGTTCGGACATGAAGGCGCGCGTCGACGCCATGTTGATGACGCAACCCCCTTCTCGCATCAGAGGAATCGCCGCGCGGCTCATCAGGAAGGCGCCGGTCAGATGACTGTCGAGGGTTCGTCGCCACGCATCGAGCGACAGTTCGGCGAGCGGCCCGTTGTGCGGATCCGCGACCCCCGCGTTGTTCACCAGAAGATCCAGTTCGGACCATCCCAAATCGTCGAAAGCGGCCTTGACCGAGGCCTCGTCGCTGACATCGCACAGAACCTGCCGAACGTCAGAGATGGCGATCTTGACGTCGAACGACGCCACTTCCCATCCCTCTTCCGTCAACGCCTTGCAAAGCCCAGCGCCAATCAGCCCCGCGCCGCCCGTGATGATCGCTCTTTTCATGGCCATCAGAACAGCCTCGCATGATCTTGGTTGCAGACCGACCTAGGGCTGTCCCGCACCGTCGTTGGACGCCGTCATCAGCGGTGCGGCCGGCTCGCGGAAATAGCGGTCGATGCCGTCGGCGACCGACTTCATCAGACGCCGACGCGCGCGCTCGTCGGTCAGCAGCCGCTCGTCCTCGGGATTGGTGATGAAGCCCATTTCCAGCAGCACCGCCGGCACGTCGGGCGCCAGCAGCACGGCCAGGCCCGCGTCGCGGTGGCTACGACGCAGCAGCGGATGGTCCGAGCCTTCCAGATGGGTCAGCAGGACTCGCGCGAACTGGGCCGAGCGGTTCTGGGTGGCGCGCTGGGTCATGTCGAGCAGAATCCGGTCCACCGATGGATCGCGGCCGGGCAAATGAAGTTCGCGGTGCCAGTTGTCGCTCCGCGTGAACTCACGCACCGCCCGGCCGGCGCCCTGTTCGGACAAGGTGTAGACGCTGGCCCCGCGCAGGGCCGGATCGGCGCCGGCGTCGGCGTGCAGAGAGATAAACAGGTCGGCGTCGGCCTGACGCGCTATGGCGACGCGGCGATACAGATCGACATAGGTGTTGGTTTCGCGCGTCAGACGCACGCGATAACGGCCGGTCCGCTCCAGCTCGGCCTTCAAAGCCAGGGCGGCGGCCAGAGTGACCTGACTTTCGCTGACCTTGGCCCCGCTGGCGCCGGGATCGCGTCCGCCATGGCCGGCGTCGATGACGATCAGCGGCCGTTCGGCGCGACGCGGCGCCGGCGTCGAACGCGGCGCGGCTCGAGGCGCGGGCACAGCGCCGCCCACGGCCTTCAGATCCACAACATAGCGATAGTGGGCCACCCCGTCGCCGGGCGGCAGCAGGAAGCGGCGTTCGATCTCGCTTCCACGCGCCAGCTCCAGCTGAACGCGAGAGGCTGCTCCCGCCGCGCTGACCTGATAAGACCGGACCAGACCCGATCCGCCGCCGTTCAGACCCCGGCCCGGCGCGACGCCGTTCAGGGCCAGGGTGACGCGGCCGTCCGCGCCGGCGTCGATCACCCGACCCTGCGTCGACTTGTCCAGATCGATGACCACGCGGGTCCGGTCGCCGTCGGCGCCGAAGCGAATCCCCAGGACATCGCCCTGGGCGCCCCAGGCGAAACCACGCGTCGCAAACAGGGCGACCACGCATATGACGAGGAAGGACAGGGCGGTCATCGCCCATTCCCTCGCGCCCCAGCGCACCACATCTGTCAAAAAGCGACCGCCCATAACGCCGTCGAACCCATCCTACTCGAACTTCAGCTGCATCATGCCAGAGGCTCGTATTCAGGGGGTTAAGGCCGAACACCTTTTAATTCGCGTACAGCGTGACTATGCTGTGAACCGTCCGCGAACCGATCGCGCCATTTCGCCTTTGCGAATCCCGGCGCGCCCTCCTCGCGGCGTTGACTTTCACCAATCCTAGAACCGTTCCGGCGCCGCCGGTGGTTCGAAGAGCGGACCAGGGTCGCGGCCTTCCCCAGGGATTGGCGCGCCCGGTTCAGGACCGACGACCTCCATGGGCCTTTCCGCCTGCGCTCCCCAACGGCTTGATCAAGCCTGCTTCGCCCTCCCCGGCGAAGGGATGTCGCGTGCGCCGGCCCTTCCCCCCGTTCGGCGAGCCGCCATGACCCTACCCGGTGTTCCGGGGCGGTCGGCCTGCGCGCGCCAGAGAGAGACTTTTCATGTCAAAGACCATGCTGATCGACGCGGCCCACCCGGAAGAAACCCGGGTCGCGATCGTTGACGGACGCCAGATCGAGGAATTCGATTTCGAGTCCCGTGCGAAGCGCCAGCTTCGCGGCAACATCTACCTCGCCAAGGTCACCCGCGTAGAGCCCAGCCTGCAGGCCGCCTTTATCGAGTACGGCGGCAATCGCCACGGCTTCCTGGCCTTCAACGAAATCCATCCGGACTACTACCAGATCCCGGTCGCCGACCGCGAAGCCATCATGGCCGAGGCGCACGACGACGACGATGACGACGATCTGGGTCGCGAATCCGACGACGACGCCGATCCCGAAGCCGCCCTGGCCGACGAGGAGCGCCTGAAGCGCCGCCTGATGCGCCGCTACAAGATCCAGGACGTCATCAAGCGTCGCCAGATCCTGCTGGTCCAGGTCGTCAAGGACGAGCGCGGCGCCAAGGGCGCGGCCCTGACCACCTGGCTGTCGCTGGCCGGCCGCTACTGTGTCCTGATGCCCAATACGGGCAAGGGCGGCGGCATCAGCCGCAAGATCACCAACACTTCCGACCGTCGCCGCCTGAAGAGCGCCGTCGCGGCGCTGGAAGTGCCCAAGGGCATGGGCCTGATCATCCGCACGGCCGGCGCCAAGCGCACCAAGGCCGAGATCAAGCGCGACTATCAATATCTGCTGCGCCTGTGGGAGACGATCCGCGAGACCACCCTCGCCTCTCACGCCCCCTCGGTCATCTACGAGGAAGAGAACCTGGTCCGCCGCGCCGTTCGCGACATGTTCGACAAGGATTTCGACGGCATCCAGGTCGAGGGCGTCGAGGGCTTCAAGGAGGCGCGCGACTTCATGCGCGTGCTGATGCCCGCCCAGGCCAAGAAGGTTCACCTGTATCGCGGCTCGCGGCCCCTGTTCGCGGCCAACGGCATCGAAGAACTGCTGACCCAGATCCATCAGCCGGTCGTGCCGCTGAAGTCCGGCGGCTATCTGGTCATCAACCAGACCGAGGCCCTGGTGGCCATCGACGTCAACTCGGGCCGCGCCACCAAGGAACGCAACGTCGAACAGACGGCGTTCAAGACGAACATGGAAGCGGCCGAGGAAGCCGCCCGCCAGCTGCGCCTGCGCGACCTCGCCGGCCTGGTCGTCATCGACTTCATCGACATGGATGAGGGCAAGAACAACCGCGCGGTCGAACGCGTGCTGAAAGAGGCCCTGTCGGCCGACCGCGCCCGCATCCAGATGGGCCGTATCTCGCCCTTCGGCCTGATGGAGATCAGCCGTCAGCGCCGTCGCCTGGGCGTGATCGAGGGCGCGACCGAGGCCTGCCCGCACTGCCAAGGCACCGGCCGCATCCGCTCCGCCGAATCCGCCGCCCTGATGACCCTGCGTGCGGTCGACATCGAGGCCGGCAAGAACGGCGCGGGCGTGGTGGTGCTGAAGGTCTGCACCGCCGTCGGCCTGTACATCCTGAACCACAAGCGCGCCTATCTGCAGTCGCTGCTGGAACGTCGCGGCCTGAACGTCATCGTTCAGATCGATGACAGCCTGGGCCAGGGCGAACACAATATCGAGCGGACCGAGACCAACGAGGACTTCGTCGCGCCCGAGATCGAGATGCCCAACCTCGACGACGACTTCGACGCCTCGCTGTACGAAGACGAAGATGAGGACGACGACGAGGAGATCGTCAGCGACGACGATGATGACGAGGCGCTGGATCGCGAAGACAGCGACGACGACGAGCCGCGCGAACGGGCTGAACGCAGCGAGTCGGGCGGTCGTGATCGGGGTCGTGGCCGCAACCGTCGCCGCCGTGGCGGTCGTCGCGACGAGGAAACCGTCGAGGTCGCCGACACTTCGGACGCCGCTGATACGCTGAACCTCGACGACGCCTCGGACGATGAGGAAGACGAGAACGGCCGCCGTCGCCGTCGTGGCCGCCGTGGCGGTCGCCGCGTCCGTGAGGACGGCGAGCGCGACGTCTACACCTGGGTGCGCGGCCGCACCCCGTCTCTGGACGATCCCTACGTCTGGTTCGACCCGCTGAACCCGGGCCGTCCCGAGCCGCGCAACGAACGTCCCGACCGCGCTGAACGTCCTGCAGAGGCTCAAGCCGAGATCGAGGGTCTGGACGCTGTCGCAGGCGAAGGCTCCGGCGAGGAAGGCGGCCGTTCGCGTCGCCGTCGTCGTCGCGGCCGGGGTCGGGGCGGCGAGGCTGTCGGCCACGAGATCAAGGTCGAGAACCGCGCCACCAACGAAGGTATGCCGCCCGACGGCTCGCCCCACACGCCGATGGCGGTGATCGATGAACCCGCCGCCGACACGGTCGAGGCTGACGCCCCCGCTGTTGCGCCGGAGCCCCAACGTCGTCGCGTCCGCCGCAAGTCGGCAGACGCCGTGGCTCAAGCCGCGCCGACCGTCGAGGTCGAGGCCCACGTCGAGCCGCACCCGGACACGGCGATCGAGCCGAACGAGGCCTCCGTCGAGGGCGGCCCGGTCGAACTGGACGTCACGCCCGAGGAAGCCCTGGCCGCCGAGCCGGTCGAGCTCGCCCCGGTCGAAAAGCCCAAGCCGCCGGTCGCGCCAGAACCTCAGCCCGCCGTTCTGGCCGAGCCCGCCGTTCTTGCCGAGCCCATCGTCGCCCCGACGCCCGAAGTCGATGTCCAGGCGATCATTGACGAAGATCCCAACCAGATCGTCGCACCGCCCGCAAAGCCCAAGCGCGGGTGGTGGCGCCGCTGATCGGTCACGATTAGACTGTCAGGATGCTGGCGGGGGGCCGGTCGTTTTTGGAGTACGCCATGACGTGGCTTCCCCGATCCGCATCCCGTGTTCTGACGGCGGCGGCGGTGGGCTTTGCAGCCCTCGTCGCCGCCGGCCAGGCCTCGGCCCAGAGCCTGATCCGCGACACCGAGATCGAGGGGATCATCCGCGAGTGGGCCGACCCGGTCTTCGTCTCCATGGGGCTGAACCCCGGTGACGTCGAAGTCCTGCTGGTCAATGACAACGAACTGAACGCCTTCGCCACGCGCGGGCGGATCATGGGCGTCAACACCGGCCTGATCCTGCGGACCAAGAACGCCAACGAGCTGTTGGGCGTGATGGCGCACGAGGCGGGCCATATCAAGAACCGCCACACCCTGCGCGACGGGGCCCAGAACGCCGCCAAACAGCCGATGTTCATGACCATGGCGCTGGGCGCCCTGGCCATCGCCGCCGGCGCGCCCGACGCCGGCGTCGCCCTGCTGGGCTCCAGCCAGTATTTCGGCACGATCGGCGCGCTTCAGTATATGCAGAGCCAGGAAGGCGAGGCCGACCTGACCGGCGCCCGCGCGCTGGAAGGCGCCGGCGAATCCGGCGCCGGCCTGGTGTCCTTCTTCGAGAATTTCCGCGCCCAGGAAGTCTTCTCGGACGCCCGCCGCTATCCCTATTTCCGCAGCCACCCGCTGTCGTCGCAGCGGATCGAATCGATGCGCCGCTACGTCCAGGACCAGCCCCACTATGGTCATCGCGACAGTCCCGAACGAATGGCCCAGCACGCGCTGATCCTGGCCAAGATCCACGCCTTCATGGACTCGCCGACCACCACCCTGCGCGCCTATCCGTCCACCGACGTCAGCCTGCCCGGCCGCTACGCCCGCGCGATCGCCTGGTACCGCGACGGCCAGACGGACAAGGCCCTGGCCGCGGTCGACGCCCTGATCGCCGAAGACCCTCAGAACCCTTATTTCGCCGAACTGAAGGGCCAGATCTTCTTCGAGGAAGGCCGCCCGGTCGAGGCCGTCGCCGCCCACCGCGAGGCTGTGCTGCTCAAGCCTGACGCCCCCCTGCTGCGCATCAACCTGGCCCACGCACTGATCGGCACCGACGATCCCAAGAACCTGGACGAGGCCATAGACCAGTTGAAACACGCCACGGTCGCCGAGCGCGAGAACACCATGGCCTGGCGTCTGCTGGGCCAGGCCTACGCCGCCCAGGGCAAGGAGGGCGAGGCTCGCCTGGCCACGGCCGAGTATTATTTCGCCGCCGGTCAGGAGCGCGAGGCCACCCAGTTCGCCCTGCGGGCCCGCAGCATGCTGGATCCCAATTCGATGGAATGGCGCCGGGCCGTGGACATCGTCCTGGCCTCCGGGGCCACGCCTGACGACCTGCTGGACCTCGACCGCCGCGACGCCGCGCGCAAGCCGACCACGCTGAACTGACGCCCTGCCCTTTCTGACTGCGAGCCTTCATGACCGACGACGCCTCCGCGCCTGAGACCCAGACTGCGCCGCCCGCCAAGAGTAGCCGCCTCACCGGCGGGGTCGCCGGCTATGTCGCCCTGGGCGTCTCGGTCGTGGCCCTGGGCCTGGCCGCCGCCCCCTATTTCGGGGGCGGCTCGGGCGGCGACGTCCGCGCCTATCTGCTGGAACACCCCGAGGTGCTGCAGGAGGCCAGCCTGGCGCTTCAGGCCAAGGAAGGTCAGGCCCGCGTCGATGAGACCAACGCGGCCGCCACGGCCAACGCCGCCCTGCTGGCGCCCGACAGCCGCGACCCCGCCTTCGGCCCCGCCGACGCCAAGGTGACGGTGATCGAGTTCTTCGACTTCCGCTGCCCCGGCTGCAAGGCCGTGGCGCCCCAGTTCCGCGGCCTGATGGAGGCCCACCCGGACGTCCGTTTCGTCTTCAAGGACTGGCCCATCCTGGACCGGGGCGAGGACATCGCGTCCCAGTACGCCGCCCGCGCCGCCCTGGCCGCGCACCAGCAGGGCAAGTATCTCGAGGTCTATGACGCCCTGATGCGCGAACGGGCCCTGACGCCCCAGGCCGTCGACCGCATCCTGGCCGAACACGGCGTGGACCTGGCCCGCGCCAAGGCGGCCCTGGCCGCCCCCGAGACCACGCGGCACATCGCCGACATCCACACGACCGCAGCGGCGCTGAAGCTTCAGGGCACCCCAACCTTCTTCGTCAACGGCAAGGCCGCCGCCAGCATCGACCCCGCCGAGATCAACAGCATGATCGAGGCGGCCAAGCGGTGATCTGACCGCCCGATCCACCCCCCCAGACAGCAAAACGGCCCCCGGATGTCTCCGGGGGCCGTTCTGTTACGCTACTCTGTCTCTCGGCCTATGCTCGCCCCGATGAGGCTCGCGACTTGAGGCCGATTTCGATCCTCGATTACTCGATGATCTTGGCGACGACGCCGGCGCCGACGGTGCGGCCGCCTTCACGGATGGCGAAGCGCAGGCCCTGGTCCATGGCGATCGGGGTGATCAGTTCGACGTTCAGCTCGGCGTTGTCGCCGGGCATGATCATCTCGACGCCTTCCTTCAGCTGCACGATGCCGGTCACGTCGGTCGTGCGGAAGTAGAACTGCGGGCGATAGTTGGTGAAGAACGGGGTGTGACGGCCGCCTTCTTCCTTGGTCAGGATGTAGGCTTCAGCCAGGAACTTGGTGTGCGGGGTGATCGAACCCGGCTTGCACAGAACCTGACCGCGCTCGACGTCTTCGCGCTTGGTGCCGCGCAGAAGAACGCCGACGTTGTCGCCCGCTTGACCTTGGTCCAGCAGCTTGCGGAACATTTCGACGCCGGTGCAGGTCGTCTTCTGGACCGGACGGATGCCGACGATTTCGACTTCTTCACCGACCTTGACGATACCCTTTTCGACGCGACCCGTGACCACGGTGCCGCGGCCCGAGATCGAGAAGACGTCTTCGACCGGCATCAGGAAGGGCAGGTCGACCGGACGTTCCGGCTGCGGGATATAGGCGTCGACGGTTTCCATCAGGGCCAGAACGCGTTGTTCGCCGATTTCCGGGTTCACGCCGTCGGTCGCGGCCTTGGCCGAACCCTTGGTGATCGGAATATCGTCGCCCGGGAACTGGTACGACGAGAGCAGCTCGCGCACTTCCATCTCGACCAGCTCGAGCAGTTCTTCGTCGTCGACCAGGTCGACCTTGTTCATGAAGACCACCAGGGCCGGCACGCCGACCTGACGGGCCAGCAGGATGTGCTCGCGGGTCTGCGGCATGGGGCCGTCGGCGGCCGACACCACCAGGATCGCGCCGTCCATCTGAGCGGCGCCGGTGATCATGTTCTTCACATAGTCGGCGTGGCCGGGGCAGTCGACGTGGGCGTAGTGACGGTTGGCCGTCTCATATTCCACGTGCGCGGTGTTGATCGTGATGCCGCGCGCCTTTTCTTCCGGCGCAGCGTCGATGTCCGCATAGGCCATCGCCTTGGCGCCGCCGGCCTTGGCCAGCGTCATCGTGATCGCCGCCGTCAGCGTCGTCTTGCCGTGGTCAACGTGACCAATCGTGCCGATGTTGCAGTGCGGCTTCGTGCGTTCGAACTTTTCCTTGGCCATTTTCTAGCTCCTAGGTCCCCGAACCGGGGTTCCTGCAGTCTGGGGGTTAAGGGCGCCCGGCTTTCGGGCCGGGCGCTTTTAGGTCCGCTTTTCCGAAAGGAAAAGCTTAGGCGTACTTCTTGATCACTTCGTCGGCGACGTGTTGCGGCACCGGCTCGTAGTGGTCGTACTGCATGGTGAACTGGGCGCGACCCTGCGACATGCCGCGCAGCGTGTTCACATAGCCGAACATGTTGGCCAGCGGCACGAAGGCGTTCACGACGGTGGCGTTGCCGCGCATGTCCTGACCTTGGATCATGCCGCGACGGCCGTTCAGGTCGCCGATGACCGAGCCGAGGTATTCCTCGGGGGTCACGACCTCGACCGCCATGATCGGCTCGAGCAGCTTCGGCGCGCCCTTTTCCTTCAGTTCGCGGAAGGCGGCGCGGGCCGCGATTTCGAACGCCAGCACGCTGGAGTCGACGTCGTGGTACTTGCCGTCCGTCAGGGTCGCCTTGAAGTCGATCAGCGGGAAGCCGGCCAGCAGACCCGAGTCCTTGATGGAGTTCAGGCCCTTTTCGACGCCGGGGATGTATTCCTTCGGCACCGCGCCGCCGACGATCGCGCTTTCGAACACGAAGCCCGAGCCGGGCTCGCCCGGTTCGAAGGTGATCATGACGCGGGCGAACTGGCCCGTACCGCCGGTCTGCTTCTTGTGGGTGTAATCGATATCGACCTTGCGGCCCAGGGATTCACGATAGGCGACCTGCGGCGCGCCGATGGTGGCCTCGACCTTGTAGGTGCGCTTCAGGATGTCGATCTTGATGTCCAGGTGAAGCTCGCCCATGCCCTTCAGGATGGTCTGGCCCGACTCGTGGTCGGTCGAGACGGTGAAGGACGGGTCTTCCGAAGCCAGCTTGGCCAGGGCGACGCCCAGCTTCTCCTGGTCGGCCTTGGTCTTGGGCTCGACCGAGATCTCGATGACCGGGGCCGGGAATTCCATCTTCTCGAGGATGACGGGCGACTTCAGCGGATCGCACAGGGTGTCCCCGGTGCGGGTTTCCTTCAGGCCGGCCAGGGCGACGATGTCCCCGGCGAAGGCTTCCTTAACGTCTTCGCGGTTGTTCGAGTGCATCTGCAGCATCCGGCCGACGCGCTCGCGCTTGTCACGGCTGGAGTTCAGCAGGCTCATGCCCGTTTCCATCTTGCCGGAATACAGGCGGCAGAAGGTCAGCGAACCGACGAAGGGGTCGTCCATGATCTTGAAGGCCAGGACCGACAGGGGCTCGTCGTCCGAGGCCTTGCGGGTGATCGGCTCTTCCGTCTTGAAATCGATGCCCGGGGTCGGCGGGATGTCCAGCGGCGACGGCAGATAGTCGACCACGGCGTCCAGCAGCGTCTGCACGCCCTTGTTCTTGAAGGCCGAGCCGCACAGGATCGGGTAGAAGGCGCCGGTCAGCACGGCCTTACGGATGCACTTCTTCAGCACTTCGACCGAAGGCTCGGTGCCTTCGAGGTAGGCTTCCATCGCCTCGTCGTCCAGTTCGACGGCGTTGTCGATCAGGTACTGGCGGGCTTCGTTGGCCTTATCGAGCAGGTCAGCCGGGATCTCGCCGACGGTGAAGTTGGCGCCCAGGGCGTCGTTGTCCCAGACGACCGAACGCATTTCGACGATGTCGACCAGGCCGGTCAGCGAGGACTCGGCGCCGATCGGGAACTGGATCGGCACGGCCTTGGCGCCCAGGCGGTCGCGGATCGATTGGACCGAGGCGTCGAAGTCGGCGCCGATCTTGTCCATCTTGTTGACGAAGACGATGCGCGGCACCGAATATTTGTCGGCCTGGCGCCAGACGGTTTCGGTCTGGGGCTCAACGCCGGCGTTGCCGTCCAGCACGGTCACGGCGCCGTCGAGGACGCGCAGCGAGCGTTCGACTTCGATGGTGAAGTCCACGTGGCCGGGGGTGTCGATGATGTTCAGGCGCTTGCCCTGCCAGAAGGCGGTCGTCGCGGCGGACGTGATGGTGATGCCGCGCTCCTGCTCCTGGTCCATCCAGTCCATGGTCGCGGCGCCGTCGTGGACTTCGCCGATCTTGTGGTTCTTGCCGGTGTAATAGAGAATCCGCTCGGTCGTCGTCGTCTTGCCCGCGTCGATGTGGGCCATGATGCCGAAGTTGCGGTAGTCCTCGAGCTTGTGCGTACGAGCCATGAAAACGTGCCTTAGAAGTAGGTCAAGGACGCGACGGCGCCCCCGGGAATGATCGTCGATGCGGCGGATAAGCGAGCGCGGGCGATTTAGCTTAAACCGCCCGCGCCGGATAGTCTTAGATAGGAACCGTCCCTTAGCTTCGAAAGGGAGACGGTTTTAAGACGCTTACCAGCGATAGTGGCTGAAGGCGCGGTTCGCCTCGGCCATCTTGTGGGTGTCTTCGCGCTTCTTGACCGCGGTGCCGCGGTTGTTCGAGGCGTCCAGCAGCTCGGCGGCCAGCTTTTCGGTCATGGTGTTTTCACCGCGCTTGCGCGCAGCGTTCACCAGCCAGCGGATGGCCAGGGCGCGGCGACGGTCCGGACGGACCTCGACCGGCACCTGATAGGTGGCGCCGCCGACGCGACGCGAACGGACTTCGACCGAAGGCGCGACATTGTCCAGAGCGGTGTGGAAGGTCTCGACCGCAGTCTGCTCCTTCTTCTTGTCCGCCAGGATGTCGAAGGCGCCGTAAACGATGTTCTCGGCGACGGCCTTCTTACCTTCGTACATGACGTAGTTCATGAACTTGGTGACGATCAGATCGCCGAACTTGGGATCCGGCAGAACTTCACGCTTCTGGGCGCGGTGACGACGCGACATGGAGTATTCCTTGCAGTGCCCGGCGCTCGCCGGGAAGATCTCGAAAAGGCCTCCGGGCGCAAAGACCCGGACGCGAATGGCTTACTTCGGACGCTTGGCGCCGTAGTGCGAACGACGCTGCTTGCGATCCTTGACGCCTTGCGTGTCGAGCACGCCGCGCAGGATGTGGTAGCGAACGCCGGGCAAGTCCTTCACGCGGCCGCCGCGGATCAGAACAACCGAGTGTTCCTGAAGGTTGTGGCCTTCACCGGGGATGTAGCAAACGGCTTCGTAGCCGTTCTTGGCCAGACGGACCTTGGCGACCTTACGCAGAGCCGAGTTCGGCTTCTTAGGGGTCGTGGTGTAAACGCGGGTGCAGACGCCGCGACGCTGGGGCGAACCCTCCAGAGCCGGCACCTTGTTACGGGTGGGCTTGGGCTTGCGCGGCTTGCGGATCAGCTGGTTGATCGTAGGCATTCGAAACTTATCTCGACTTCTGATGGAGGCGTGTGTCTTTCGACCGAAGCGCCTCTCGCCTTCTTGTGAACGGGGGACCATCCCCTCGCCCGGGTGTCATCGAGACTGAGTGCGTGACCCAAACAGCCCCTGCGTTCTCTCCGGCAAGCCGGAAAACACAAAGGGCCGGAACGCGCGCTTTGGGCGTTCCGGCGGGCACAGCCCGTCCGTTCAATTGTCACGATCTCGGCGACCGGCGAACCGGCCACGCCTCGAAAGTGGGCGGCTTCTACGCGCGATGGGGGGAAAGGTCAAGAAGTCGCGGATATACAGCCGAACGTACCTCCCCCGAGAAGTCCTCGCCACACAGCCGTAACGCGAACAAGACAAACCAGCGCCTGAATCCAGCCACCCTTGCAGTCGAGCTTCGATCGAACGGTCGGTGGGGGACGGACGGCATGGCGACGACGGGCAGGATCGGCTGGGCGGGCGCGACTGTCGCTGCTCTAGGCGTGAACGCTGCGGTTCTGGCCCTGCTGTCGATGGAGGGCCGGGGTGCGCGGACGCAGCGCCCCCTCGCTGTCGGCCCGATACTCTATCTCGATATCGAACCCGCGCCGCCGCCGCCGATCCGGCCCGCAGCCCCCGCCTCGCCCCTCGAACCCAAAGACGGCGGGGACGTCGCCTTCCCCTCCCCGTCCACGCCGTCGAGGGCCATCGATCGGGCGGCGGACACGGATGAGCGGGCGTCGGACATGGATAAAGGCGCGCCGGCCGCCCTCCCGGCGGGTCTCTCTCGGGAATGGCTTGCTCGCCGCGACAGTCTGCTCGCGCACGGCGCGCCTTCAGTGCGCGCGCCTCGCCACGGCCCGCCCAACTGCGCCTGGCCCGAAACCCTGGCGCCGGCCGAACAGCGACGCTGCCGGGACTTGGCCCTCGCCCAGGTCGATCCGCGCGACCCGCCGCTGCAACCATCCGGCGACGAGGATCGGGCCTCCGGCTTCGCCCGCGAGGCGGCGGCCAAGAAGCGGTGGCGCGACTACAGGTCGGGCGAGGGCGACTACCCCGGCCTTCGCTCCCTGTTCGGCAAGAACTGAGCCGACGATGGATCGACCCGAAAGTCGCCATGCTCGCGGCCCAGTTTGGCGGACCGGAGGACGTGTGGCGCAAAGGCGAAGCGAACGGTCATACGGCAGGGGCTGGCGGAACGCCGGTCTGGTCGCCGCATCGCTCGGCCTCAACGCCGGACTGATCGCGCTGCTCCACTTCGGCGAAACCGAGCCTCGAATCCTCGCCCGCGCCAGTCCTCACCCCCTCTATCTCGACATCGAACCGCGCCAGCCCCTGGCCACCGACCGGGCCGCCCGCGTCGCATCTCGCCGATCGGATCTCGCGGCCTCCGCCGCCGCGCGCCAGGTCGTTGCTTCCCATCTCGCTTCGGACGAGGTTCCGCCGCCGGCACCCGCCGTTCCGGCCGGGCCTTCCATCGACGAGCGGTGGCGCGTCGCGCCCGGCACGGCGCCGCGCGCCGGGCGGGCGAGCGTCGGCCTGACCTCATGCGACGCGCCGCATCGCCTGACTGTCGAAGACCGCCAACGCTGCGACGCCCGATGGGCGCGCCTAAGCGAAGGCTCGCGCGCCATCGCCGGATCGGGCGATCCGGAGCGGGACGCCGCTTTCGCGCGTCAGGGCGCCAGACGCCTGGCCGCATGGGAGGCGCAGCGGGCCGAGCCGCCTCGGGGCGATCCGCCTTGCGAAAATCCCAATCCCATGTCCGGGTGCGAAGGCGTCAACGTCAGCGTCGAGCTATTCTCCTCGCGGGACGGCATACTGCCCAACCTCAGAAAGCGTCGTGAATGAGCGTGTCCGCCCTGCCTCGTCCCCAATCCCGACGCCCTGACTGGCGCAAGGCGGGTCTGGCGACGGCGTCTGTCGCCATCAACACCGCCCTGATCGCCGCCCTGTCCTTCACCGCGCTGGGGATCGAGGGGCGAGATTTTATCGCTGAACCGCCGCCGATCTATCTGGACATCGAACCCCGTCCCCTGCTGCCGGACGAACGACCCCGTGTGCCGACCCTGGCCACGCCGGATATCGCGCCCGCCGCAGCCGCCCAGACGTCCTCGGCGGCGCCTTCTGTTCGTGCGCCCGCGCCCGAAGCGGAGGCTGTGCCCCGCCCTGCCCCGTTGCGTCCACGTCTGGCCGCGCCGGCTCCTCCAGGCGCGCCCCCGCCCGCCGATGTCTGGCGCGTGGATCCCGCCAATCGCGGCGGGGCCATGGCGCGGTCGCTGCGCCAAGGTTTGCCCGGCTGCGCCTCGCCCAACCTGTTGAACGAGATGGAGCGCCGCCATTGCCGCGACGAGTTCGCGCGCCGGGGAGAGAACGCCGCGCCGATCACCGGCTCAGGCAATCCCCAACGCGACGCCGCCTTTGCCCGCGAGGGCGCGCGCCGTCTGGCGGAATGGGAACAACGCCGCCGTCCCCTGTCCGGCGGCGTCGGCGTGGTCGGGCCGGCGGATTGCGTCGGCTCGAACTTCGGCACGGGCTGTGCGGGCGCTCAGCTGCCCGACGTGCCCGGCGTCGACATGCGCCAGGGTGCGCAGACGACGATCAATCCGGGCGAACGCCGTCCGCAGGGCCTGTCGGCCAGCCTCGGCGGACTTCGCATCGGCGGCAAGGCCGACGACTGAACGAAAAAGGGCGGCGCCGTCGCCGGCGCCGCCCTCTTCATTTCATCACATCCGAACCCGGAGATCAGCCTTCGCTGCTCTCCAGCTCCAGTTGCAGATCGGCCGGCAACGGCTCGATCGCGTCTTCGCGGGCTTGCGTCAGCTCGGCGTCGCGATCGTTGGCGATCTTCTGCAGGGCCCGCAGATAGGCGCCCGTACCGGCCGGGATCAGGCGGCCGACGATGACGTTCTCCTTCAGGCCTTCCAGCATGTCCTTCTTGCCGTGGACCGAGGCGTCGGTGAGGACGCGGGTGGTCTCCTGGAAGGACGCCGCCGAGATGAAGCTGCGGGTTTGCAGCGACGCCTTGGTGATGCCCAGCAGGACGGGCTGGGTGGTGGCCAGACGGCCGCCGCGCTTCTCGACCTTCTGGTTTTCCAGAACGGCTTCGGCGACTTCGACGGTGTCGCCACGGATCAGGGTGGTTTCACCCGAATCCAGGACTTCGACCTTCTGCAGCATCTGACGCACGATGACTTCGATGTGCTTGTCGTTGATCGGCACGCCTTGCAGTCGATAGACCTCCTGCACTTCGTTCACCAGATACTCGGCCAGCGCCTCGACGCCCTGGATGCGCAGCAGGTCGTGCGGATCCGGGTTGCCGTCGATGATGTAGTCGCCCTTCTGGATCAGATCGCCGTCGTGGACGGAGATGTGCTTGCCCTTCGGGATCAGGAACTCGACCGGTTCGCCCTGCACGCCGTCGGCGTTGACTTCCGGCGTGATCTTGATGCGGCGCTTGTTCTTGTAGTCGCGACCGAATTCGACGCGACCATCCATCTCGGCGATGACCGCGCAGTCCTTCGGACGGCGAGCTTCGAACAGTTCGGCGACGCGCGGCAGACCGCCGGTGATGTCGCGGGTCTTGGCGCCTTCGGTCGGAACGCGGGCGATGATTTCGCCCGGCTTGACCTCGTCGCCGTTCGACACGGACAGAACCGCGCCCACGGGCAGCAGGTACCGGGCGTCAGAGCCCGAGGCCAGCTTGGCGTAGGCGTCGCCCAGGGTTACGCCCATGGCCGGACGCAGGTCCGAACCACGCGGGCTGGCGCGCCAGTCGCTGACGACACGCTGGGCGATGCCCGTCGCTTCGTCGGTTTCTTCCTTGACCGACAGGCCTTCGACCAGATCCTCGAAGCGGATCAGGCCGCCGACTTCCGTCAGGATCGGGGTGGTGTAGGGGTCCCACTCCGCCAGACGTTGGCCCTTCTTGACCTCGCCGCCCTCCTTGACCCGGATCCGGGCGCCGTAGGGGGCCTTATGGGTCTCGCGATCCTTGCCGTCCACGACCACGGTCACGATGACGTTGCGGCTCATCGCCACCAGGTCGCCGTGGGCCGCGACGACGGTCGGGCCGGTGATCTTGGCCGTACCGGCATTGGTCGCCTCCATGAAGGAGGTTTCCGCCACCTGGGCCGTACCGCCGATGTGGAAGGTCCGCATGGTCAGCTGGGTGCCCGGCTCGCCGATCGACTGGGCGGCGATGACGCCGACCGCTTCGCCGATGTTGACGTTGGTGCCGCGCGCCAGGTCACGCCCGTAGCAGTGGGCGCAGATGCCGGCTTCCGCCTCGCAGGTCAGGGCCGAACGGACCTTGACCGACTGAACGCCGGCGGCGTCGACGGCCTCGACCACTTCTTCCACCAGATAGGTGTCGGCGGGGAACAGGACGGTGTCCGTGCCCGGCTCCTTGATGTCCTCGGCCGCATAGCGACCCAGGATCCGGGCGCCCAGCGAGACCAGGACGTCACCGCCCTCCATCACCGCACGCAGGGTGATGCCGCGCGTCGAGCCGCAGTCCTGTTCGGTGACGATCGAGTCCTGCGCCACGTCCACCAGACGGCGGGTCAGATAACCCGAGTTGGCGGTCTTCAGCGCGGTGTCGGCCAGACCCTTACGGGCGCCGTGGGTGGAGTTGAAGTATTCAAGAACGGTCAGGCCTTCCTTGAAGTTCGAGGTGATCGGCGTCTCGATGATCTCGCCGGAGGGCTTGGCCATCAGGCCGCGCATCCCGCCCAGTTGCTTCATCTGCGCCTGCGAACCCCGGGCGCCCGAGTTGGCCATCATGAACACCGAGTTGATGTCGGGGTTTTCACCCTCGATCAGCACGCGCGGCTGCGCGATCTCGGCCATCATGGCGTCGGCGATCCGGTCCGTGGCCTTGGCCCAGGCGTCGACCACCTTGTTGTACTTCTCGCCGCGCGTGATCAGGCCGTCGGCGTACTGTTGCTCGTACTCCTCGACCTGGGTGCGGGTCTCGGCGACCAGTTCGACCTTCTTGGCCGGAATGACGATGTCGTCCTTGCCGAACGAGATGCCCGCCTTGGCGGCCTCGCGGAAGCCCAGGCCCATCATCTGGTCGGCGAAGATGACCGTCGCCTTCTGACCGCAGTGGCGATAGACCACGTCGATCAGATTGCCGATTTCCTTCTTGGTCAGGTTCTTCTCGAGCAGGCGGTAGCCGACGTTCGGGTTACGCGGCAGCAGGGCCGCCAGCTTCATCCGGCCCGGCGTGGTGTCGATGACCTTGGTCACCTCCTTGCCTTCGGCGTCCTGTTCCGTCCAGCGCGCCTTGATGCGGCTGTGCAGGGTGACGACCTTGGCGTCCAGCGCGGCGTCGATTTCGCCGATGTTGGCGAACAGCTTGCCTTCACCCGGCTCGCCGTCCTTGACCAGCGACAGGTAGTACAGACCCAGGACGATGTCCTGCGACGGCACGATGATCGGCTTGCCGTTGGCGGGCGACAGGATGTTGTTGGTCGACATCATCAGGACGCGCGCTTCCAGCTGGGCCTCGAGGCTCAGCGGGACGTGAACAGCCATCTGGTCGCCGTCGAAGTCGGCGTTGAACGCCGTACAGACCAGCGGGTGCAGGCGGATGGCCTTGCCCTCGATCAGCTTGGGTTCGAACGCCTGGATGCCCAGACGGTGCAGCGTCGGCGCGCGGTTCAGCAGAACCGGGTGCTCGCGGATGACCTCGTCCAGAATGTCCCAGACGGCGGGCTGTTCGCGCTCGACCATGCGCTTGGATTGCTTGACGGTGCCCGACAGGCCCTTGGCGTCCAGGCGCGCATAGATGAAGGGCTTGAACAGCTCGAGCGCCATCTTCTTGGGCAGGCCGCACTCGTGCAGCTTCAGTTCCGGACCCACGGTGATGACCGAACGGCCCGAGTAGTCGACGCGCTTGCCCAGCAGGTTCTGACGGAAGCGGCCTTGCTTGCCCTTCAGCATGTCGGCCAGCGACTTCAGCGGACGCTTGTTGGCGCCCGTGATCACCCGACCGCGACGGCCGTTGTCGAACAGGGCGTCGACGGATTCCTGCAGCATCCGCTTTTCGTTACGGATGATGATGTCCGGCGCCCGCAGCTCCATCAGGCGCTTGAGGCGGTTGTTCCGGTTGATGACGCGGCGATACAGGTCGTTCAGGTCGGAGGTCGCGAAACGACCGCCGTCCAGCGGCACCAGCGGGCGCAGTTCCGGCGGGATGACCGGCACGATGGTCAGGATCATCCACTCGGGCTTGTTGCCCGATTCCAGGAAGGCCTCGATCAGCTTCAGGCGCTTGGACGCCTTCTTGGCCTTCATTTCTGACGGATTGTCGGCCAGCTCGCCGCGGTGCTTTTCAGCCTCGGCGTGCAGGTCGATGCCCATCAGCAGGTTGCGGACGGCCTCGGCGCCGATCTCGGCGGTGAAGCCGTCATCGCCGTATTCTTCCTGGTAGCGGTAGAACTCGTCTTCCGTCAGCAGCTGGTTCTGCTTCAGCGGGGTCAGGCCCGGCTCGGTGACGATATAGTTCTCGAAATACAGGACGCGCTCGACGTCCTTCAGCGCCATGTCCAGCATCAGCGAGATGCGCGACGGCAGCGACTTCAGGAACCAGATGTGGGCGACCGGGGCGGCCAGGTCGATGTGACCCATGCGCTCGCGGCGAACGCGGGCCAGGGTGACTTCAACCCCGCACTTCTCGCAGATGATGCCCTTGTACTTCATGCGCTTGTACTTGCCGCACAGGCATTCGTAGTCCTTGGTCGGGCCAAAGATACGGGCGCAGAACAGGCCGTCACGCTCGGGCTTGAACGTGCGGTAGTTGATGGTTTCCGGCTTCTTGATCTCGCCGAACGACCACGACCGGATCTTCTCCGGCGAGGCCAGGGCGATCTTGATCTGGTCGAAAGTCGGGGTGACCGGGACCGGGTTGAAGATGTTCAGGACTTCCTGGTTCATCTTGTTTTCCTTCTGCGGCGGGGGCCGCGAAAATAGAGAAGAGTGGAGACTGGCGAGTGGTTAGCGGCGAGTGAGGCCCGAGCGGCGGCGGCGATTTCTCGCCACTCGCCACTCGTCACTCGCCACTGCAAACTCAGCTGTTCTCCAGCTCCACGTTCAGACCCAGCGAACGCATTTCCTTGATGAGCACGTTGAAGCTCTCGGGAATGCCGGCCTCGAAGCTGTCGTCGCCGCGGACGATGGCCTCGTAGACCTTGGTCCGGCCGGCCACGTCATCGGACTTCACCGTCAGCATCTCCTGCAGGGTGTAGGCGGCGCCGTAAGCTTCCAGAGCCCAGACCTCCATTTCCCCGAAGCGCTGACCGCCGAACTGCGCCTTGCCGCCCAGCGGCTGCTGGGTGACGAGCGAGTACGGGCCGATCGAACGGGCGTGGATCTTGTCGTCGACCAGGTGGTGCAGCTTCAGCATGTAGATGTAGCCGACCGTGACCGGACGCTTGAACTGCTCGCCGGTCTGGCCGTCGTACAGGATCGACTGGGCCGACTTGTTCAGCCCCGCTTCTTCCAGCAGGCGTTCGATGTCGCCGATGTGCGCACCGTCGAAGACCGGGGTCGCGAAGGGCACGCCCTTGGACAGGTTCTTCGCCAGTTCGATCAGCTCTTCCTCATCCTGCGGCAACGGGGTTTCCGGGCCGTAGATATGGGTCAGACGATCGATCAGCGCCTGCTTCTGACCCCCCTGCTGCCAGGCTTCCAGCAGACCGGAGATCTGCTTGCCCAGGCCGGCGGCGGCCCAACCCAGGTGGGTCTCGAAGATCTGACCGATGTTCATGCGGGAAGGCACGCCCAGCGGGTTCAGAACGACGTCAACGTGGGTGCCGTCTTCCAGGTGCGGCATGTCCTCGATCGGCAGGATCTTGGAGATGACGCCCTTGTTGCCGTGACGGCCGGCCATCTTGTCGCCGGGCTGAAGCTTGCGCTTCACGGCCACGAAGACCTTGACCATCTTCATCACGCCGGGGGGCAGTTCGTCGCCGCGTTGCAGCTTCTCGACCTTGTCTTCGAAACGACGGTCCAGTTGCTTACGGGCGTCCTCGAACTGGCGCTTCATCGCCTCCAGCTCGCCCATGGCCTTTTCGTCGTCCAAGGCGATCTGCCACCACAGACCACGGCTGACCTCGGCCAGCTTCTCTTCGGTCAGTTCGCCGCGACCGATGCCCTTCGGGCCCGAGACGGCGTTCTTGCCCAGGATCAGCGGCTTCAGGCGGCCATAGACGTTGCGCTCAAGGATCTTGAGCTCATCGTCGCGGTCCTTGCCCAGGCGTTCGATCTCGGCGCGTTCGATCGCCATGGCGCGCTCGTCCTTGTCGACGCCGTGACGGTTGAAGACGCGAACGTCGACGATCGTGCCGGCGACGCCGGGCGGCAGGCGCAGGCTGGTGTCACGGACGTCCGAAGCCTTCTCGCCGAAGATGGCGCGCAGCAGCTTCTCTTCCGGGGTCATCGGGCTTTCGCCCTTCGGCGTCACCTTGCCGACCAGGATGTCGCCCGGCTGGACCTCGGCGCCGATGGCCACGATGCCTGCTTCGTCGAGGTTGCGCAGGGCTTCCTCGCCGACGTTGGGGATGTCGCGGGTGATTTCCTCCGGGCCCAACTTCGTATCACGCGCCATCACTTCGAATTCCTCGAGGTGGATGGAGGTGAAGACGTCGTCGCGCACGATGCGCTCCGAGATCAGGATGGAGTCTTCGAAGTTGTAGCCGTTCCAGGGCATGAAGGCGACGAGGGCGTTGCGGCCCAGGGCCAGTTCGCCCAGGTCCGTCGAGGGGCCGTCGGCGATGACGTCGCCGGCCTTCACCTGGTCGCCCACGCGCACGATCGGGCGCTGGTTGATGCAGGTCGACTGGTTGGAACGCTGGAACTTCGACAGGCGATAGATGTCGACGCCCGAACGGGCGGCGTCCACGTCGCCGGTGGCGCGCACGACGATCCGGGTGCCGTCGATCTGTTCGACGACGCCTTCACGACGGGCGACCACGACGGCGCCGGAGTCCACGGCCACAACCGCTTCCATGCCGGTGCCGACCAGCGGCGCGTCCGACTGCACCAGAGGCACGGCCTGACGTTGCATGTTCGCGCCCATCAGGGCCCGGTTGGCGTCATCGTTTTCCAGGAAGGGGATCAGGGCGGCGGCGACCGAAACGACCTGCTTCGGCGACACGTCCATCATGTCCACGGCGTCGCGGTTCAGCAGCTGGGATTCACCGTTGATCCGGCCGGGGACCAGGTCCTCGACGATGCTGCCGTTCTTCAGTTCGATGTTGGCCTGGGCGATCGTGTATTTCGACTCTTCCATGGCCGAGATGTAGACCACCTCGTTCTGGGCCACGCCGTCCTTCACGCGACGGTACGGGCTCTCGATGAAGCCGTACTTGTTGACGCGCGCGTGGGTGGCCAGCGAGTTGATCAGGCCGATGTTCGGGCCTTCCGGCGTTTCGATCGGGCAGATGCGGCCGTAGTGGGTAGGGTGCACGTCGCGGACTTCGAAGCCCGCGCGCTCACGCGTCAGACCGCCCGGGCCAAGCGCCGAAAGGCGACGCTTGTGGGTGATTTCCGACAGCGGGTTCGTCTGGTCCATGAACTGCGACAGCTGCGACGAACCGAAGAACTCGCGAACCGCAGCGGCGGCCGGCTTGGCGTTGATCAGGTCGTGCGGCATGACCGTGTCGATATCGACCGAGGACATGCGCTCCTTGATGGCGCGCTCCATCCGCAGCAGGCCGACGCGGTACTGGTTTTCCAGCAGTTCGCCGACCGAACGGACCCGGCGGTTGCCCAGGTTGTCGATGTCGTCGATCTCGCCGCGGCCGTCCTTCAGGCCGACCAGGATCTGCAGCACCTTCAGCACGTCGTCCTTGCGCAGGACGCGGATCTCGTCGGAAACCTCGGGGGTCTCCAGGCGCATGTTCATTTTGACCCGGCCGACGGCCGACAGGTCATAGCGTTCGCTGTCGAAGAACAGCGAGTTGAACATGTTGTCGGCGGCTTCCGGGGTGGGCGGCTCGCCCGGACGCATCACGCGATAGACGTCGAACAGGGCGTCCTCGCGGGTGTCGTTCTTGTCGATGCGCAGGGTGTTGCGCATGTAGGCGCCGACCGTGACGTGGTCGATGTCCAGCACCTCGATGGTGGTGAAGCCGTTTTGCTCCAGCACTTCGATGGTCGGGGCGTCCAGCTCGTCGCCGGCCTCGGCGAAGATCTCGCCGGTCTCGAAGTTGACGGCGTCATTGGCCAGGTACTTGGTGACCAGAGCGTCGGCGGCCAGCGACAGCGAGGTCGTGGTGTCGCCCAGCTTCTTGGCGGCGCGGGCGCTGATCTTCTGGCCGGCCTGGGCGATCACTTCGCCGGTGTCGGCGTCGACCAGGTCGAACTCCGGCTTCACACCGCGCCAACGCTCGGCCTTGTACGGCGTGACCCAGCCCTCGCCGCGCTTCTCGTAGGGCACGGTCTCGTAGAAGGTCTTCAGGATTTCTTCGCCGTCCATGCCCAGACCCATCAGGAAGGTCGTGGCCGGCAGCTTGCGGCGGCGGTCGATGCGGACATAGACCACGTCCTTGGCGTCGAACTCGAAGTCCAGCCACGAACCGCGGTAGGGGATCACGCGGGCGGCGAACAGCAGCTTGCCCGAGCTGTGCGTCTTGCCCTTGTCGTGGTCGAAGAAGACGCCCGGCGAACGGTGCATCTGCGAGACGATCACGCGCTCGGTGCCGTTGACGATGAAGGTGCCCTTGTCCGTCATGAGCGGGATGTCGCCCATGTAGACGTCCTGCTCCTTGATGTCCTTGACCGAACGGGCTCCCGTTTCCTCGTCGGTCTCGAACACGATCAGCCGCAGCTTGACCTTCAGCGGCGCGGCATAGGTCATGTCGCGCTGGATGCATTCCTCAACGTCGTACTTCGGATCCTCGAACTCGTACGAGACGTATTCCAGGATGGCGCGTTCGTTGAAGTCCTTGATCGGGAACACCGACTTGAAGACCGCCTCGATGCCCTGCTCCTTGCGCTGGCCCGGGCGGACCTCGCGTTGCAGGAACTGTTCGTAGGAAGCGCGCTGGACCTCAATCAGGTTCGGCATCGCAACCGCTTCGGGGATGCGCCCGAAGGATTTGCGGATGCGCTTCTTGCCGGTGAACGAAGTGGCGGAAGCGATCTGACCGTTGATGGCGAGATCGTGGGCGACGTCAGTCATTCAGTGTTTCCCATGGCGCGCAATCCGGGGAAATCGCGCGTGAAATGCAGCAGCCACGGCGCGCGTTTAAGCGTCCGCAGCCAGGTTTTCGGCGTCCACCCTCGGCCCGCTGCCGGGCCAGGACGCCTGAAATGTACCGGCTCCCTGGGGAAGGAGCCGCGCCTTCGCTCCGGTCGGAGGGCGACGGACCGGGCCTCGGCGCTTGCGCGCAGACTCTTTAGGAGTGTTGCGGAACGCGGACATATACTCGCTTCCACGGCGAAATAAAGACCTGGGTCGCAGTTTTTCGGGAACCAGACGACGGCAGGGCGAAACCGTCGCCTACGCACCCGATTGACAACCCCGGCGACCTCCGCATGATCGTTCCAGGGGAGAGCGAAACATGCACCGACGCCTTACGATCCTGGCCGCCGCCGTTCTGCTGTCCGGCTGCCTGTCGATGAACGTCCCGGAGGACGCCTTCTTCTATCCCGACACCCGGCTGGCCGCCGAAAAGATCACCCTGCCCGCCGATATCCCTATGGATTTTGAGGCCGACGTCCTCAGCCTTCCCTACTCGGGCGGAGCCGTGGGCGTCACCCGCGTTCGGACCGGTCGCGCCGGCGCGCCCCTGATCCTGTTCTGCGGCGGCAATCTCTTTCGGCGCAGCGCCGGCGCGGGCAGGACCGCCGCCAAGCTGGCGCCGTTCGGCGACGCCCTGATGTTCGACTATCCCGGCTATGGCGACACGGCGGGCCAGGCTGACTACGCGACCTTCATGGCCGCCGGCACGGCCGTCGCCGACGCCGCCCGCGCCCAGGCCGACGCCGAGGGCCGCAAGCTGATCGCCTGGGGCCATTCCCTGGGCGGCCCCGTCTGCGCCCAGGCCGCGCAATATATGCGCGCCGACGCCCTGGTGCTGGAGACGACGACCCCCAGCACCCGCGCCGCCGTCGACACCATGGTCGGCTGGGCGCGTCCCTTCGTGCGCATCCACATCGCGCCCAATCTGAACAGCATCGACATCCCGGCCGCGCTTCAGGCCTATCCCGGCAAGGCGGTGGTGCTGGAGGCGGGCCGCGACGACACCCTGCCGGCGTCGCTCAGTCGCCGTCTGGCCCGAGAACTCGAGGCCGAAGGCGTCAAGGTCGAACACCTCAGCTTCCCTCAGGCCGGCCACAACGACGTTGGCGAACAGCCCGACTTCCAGCCGCGCGTTTCCGCAGCCCTGACCGGGCTCTGAACTGGACGCGCCTCACAGGGCGTCCTAGCGTCGCCTTATGACTCGCATCGCCCTGCCCCTGCTCGCCGCCCTCGCCCTATCCGCCTGCGCCTCGCGCGGCGAGCCCGTCACCTATGCCGAGACCGCCTCGGCCGCCGCCCGCGCCGCCGCCGAGGTGGAGGGTCAGGCATCGCTCACGCCGCAGCAGGCCTGGGACGCGGGCAACACCGCCTATCTGGCCTGGAACGGCGCCCGGCGCGGCTGGACCACGACCGAAAGCGGCCTTCAGTACCGCCGCGTCGGCAAGGCCCACCCCGAAGGCGCCCAGCCGTCGGCGACCGACACGGTCAAGGTCCACTATCGCGGCACCTTCATCGACGGACGCGAGTTCGACAGCTCCTACGCCCGCAACGAACCGGCCGAGTTCCCGCTGAACCGCGTCATCAAGGGCTGGACCGAGGGCGTCGCCCTGATGCGGGTCGGCGAGATCTATGAGTTCGTCATCCCCGCCTCGCTCGGCTACGGCGGCCGCTGGGTCGGCGGCGACGAACTGCCGCCCAACTCGACCCTGCGCTTCTCGGTCGAACTGCTTGAGGTCAAGCCTGCGGGCTGACCAGCGCAGCGAATTAGGCGCGCAGAGCGTCCTCGGATTTCCTAATTCTGAAGTCTTTGCCTTGCCTGTTCAACGATTTGAGAACTAAATCAGCCTTCCAGCGCGCCTGAGCTGGCGGCTCAAGCAAGATGATCGGCATGACCGATGATCTTTCGCCCCCCGTCTCCGCCCCGCCGTCTCTCTGGACGCGGCGTCCCCCCAAGGTCTGGGCCGCCGCCCGCGCCGACTATTTCGCCGGCGCCTCGGCCGCCGAGGTCTGCGAGCGCCATGGCCTCAGCCTGTCGACCTTCCGATGGCGCGCCCGCACTGAAGCCTGGCGTCTTTGCGACAGGACCGAAGGCGACGTCCTCGCCCAGCAGCCTCCCGAAGATATCGCCTTGCTGGACGCCGGCGCGCCCTGCAGCTCGGCGGACATAGCTCGCCTGGCCTGGGCCAATGTCGCCCGTGCGGTGCGCGAGGGCCGGCTGATCGAGGCGCGCGGCTGGAGCAAGCTGCACCAGGATCTGTTCGAGATGGCGAACTACGACAAGGCGACGGTGCTCAGTTACGCCTGGGCCACCGACCCGGACAGCGCGCCCTTCTTACCCGACGTCCCCCCGCTGAGACCGAGGGAGGAAGTCTGACCGGCCGAAATTGCACTCTTTTGCACATTGCACTGTTTTAGGGCGCGGAGTGCAATTTCGGCCCCTCTGAAACCTTGACGCACCGCACCCTGCGGCGGACTGTCGCGCCCTCCCCTAGTGGCTTGAGAGTTCGTGTCGATGTCCCCCTTCCACCTACGCGCCGCCTCCCTCGGCCTCGGCGTCGCCCTCCTGCTCGCCTCCGCCGCCCCTGCGGCCCTGGCCCAGCAGGCGTCGGCGGCGCCGCCCGCCCTGGCCGCGCCCCTGCCCGCCATCCCCGCCGCCCGCGACGTCGCCTACCCAGGCGTGATCACGCTCGATATCGACGCCACCAACCTGGTCCAGCATATCTTCGCGATCACCGAGACCATTCCGGTGGCGCAGCCGGGGCCCATGACCCTCTTCTTCCCCGAATGGCTGCCCGGCAACCACGGCCCCGTCGGCCCGATCACCCAACTGGCGGGCATCGAGATCACCGCGAACGGCCAGCGCGTCGAATGGGTGCGCGACACCCTCTCGCCCTTCGCCTACCACCTGACCGTCCCGGCCGGCGCGACCAGCCTGACCGTGACCATGCAACACCTGTCGCCGACCACCGGCAATCAGGGCCGGGTGACCATGACGCCCGAGATGCTGAACATCCAGTGGGAGAAGATGCTGCTTTATCCCGCCGGCCACTGGTCGCGGAACATCATGGTCCAGCCCAAGGTCAAGTTCCCGACCGGCTGGCAGTTCGGCACGGCGCTGGAGCCGCAAACCAAGGACGGCGACGTCCAGACCTTCAAGCCGGTCAATCTGGAAGTCCTGATCGACAGCCCCGTCTTCGCCGGGCTCCACTATCGCCAGATCGACCTGAACCCCGGCGGCCGCTCGCCCGTTCGCGCCAACTTCGTCGCGGACGAGACGAAAAACCTTGAGGCCACGGACGAGCAGATCCAGATCCTGCGCAATCTGGTCGTTCAGATGGACCGCCTGTACGGCGCCCGCCATTTCGACCACTACGACTTCCTGATCGCCATGACCGACAAGCTGGGCGGCATCGGTCTGGAGCATCACCGCAGTTCCGAAAACTCGGTCGATCCGGAGTTCTTCACCGGCTGGGCCACCCATCTCGGTGACCGCGACCTGCTCAGCCACGAGATGAACCACTCCTGGGACGGCAAATGGCGTCGCCCCGCCGACCAGTTGGTCCCCAACTTCAACAGCCCGATGCAGAACAGTCTGCTCTGGGTCTATGAAGGCCAGACCCAATACTACGGGCAGGTGATCGCCGCCCGCTCCGGCCTGCTGACCAAGGACCAGGCGATGGAGTCCCTGGCCATGACCGCCGCGACCTATGACGCCCGCGTCGGCCGCCAATGGCGCGCGCTTCAGGACACGACCAACGACCCGATCATCAGCCAGCGCCAACCCAAGGCCTGGCTGTCGTGGCAGCGCGACGAGGACTATTATTCGGAGGGCCAGCTGATCTGGCTCGACGTCGACACGACGATCCGGGAGAAGACCGGCGGCCGCAAGTCGCTGGATGACTTCGCCAAGGCCTTCTACGGCGTCCAGGACGGCAGTTTCGAACCGGCGCCCTACACCTTCGAAGATGTGGTGGCGGCCCTGAACGGCGTCGTCGCCAACGACTGGGCGACCTTCCTGCGCACCCGGTTGGACGCGACCGGCCCCGACGCCCAGGCGCCGCTGGACGGCCTGACGCGCGGCGGCTGGCGCCTGGCCTATGGCGAGACCCCGACCGCCTATCAGAAGACCCTGTTCGGGGAGTTCAAGCGCAACGACTTCACCTATTCGCTGGGCTTCCAGACCGGCGAGAACAACGCCATCCGCAGCGTCCAGTGGGGCAGCCCCGCCTTCGACGCCGGCCTGGCGCCGGGCATGGAGATCGTCGCCGTCAACGGCCAGGCCTCCAACCCCGACCGCATCGCTGCGGCCATCACCGCCGCCAAGGATCCGGCCGTGTCCGTCACCCTGATCGTCAAGGACGGCGACCAGTACAAGACCATCACCCTCCCCTACCACGACGGCCTGCGCTATCCGCGCCTGGAACGGATCGAGGGAACCCCCGACCGACTGAGCGACATCCTGACGCCCCGCAAACGCTGAACCAAACTCACCTCCCCGTCGGCGAAGGCCGACGGGGAGGACAGGCGAGAGCGTCAGCGAACGCCAGGAGGGGGCGACTCGGCGCCTGAAGCTGGCGCGGTCACCCCCACCGTCGGAGTCGCCCCCGCCTGGTCGCTGGCGCGACCTGTCCTCCCCGCGCGCCTTCGCGCACAGGGAGGTGACGTTGTGTCCCTTGACGCCTCTCCCCCTCTCCCCGACGGTGCAGGCCTGCCCTCCCGTTCGGATGACCTGATGCCGCGTACCCGCCTGACCGCCGCCGCCTGCCTCGCCGCCCTGATGACCGCCGCCCCGGCCCTGGCCCAGGACTTCCAGTCCACGCCGGTCGTCACCGACCCGACCCAGGCCGCTCTGGCCCTGCCCCGGCCTCAGCCGGCCATCCCGGCGCCTGCCGACACCCCCTATCCCGGCGTCATCCAGTACCGCGCCGACATCACCGACCTCGACCGCCGCATCATCCGCGTCCGCCAAACCATCCCCGTCGCCGGTCCCGGCCCCCTGACCCTGCTCTATCCGAAATACCTGCCCGGCAACCACGCCGACACCGGCCCGATCCAGCTGCTGGCCGGCCTGACGGTCACGGCGAACGGACAGCGGATCGAGTGGCTGCGCGACACCCTCGATCCCTACGCCTTCCACCTCGACATCCCGGCGGGCGTGACCAGCATCGAGGTCGAATTCCAGCAACTGACCCAGCCGGACAGCTCCAACTGGCGCGTCCTGATGACCCCGGCCATGGTCAATCTGCAGTGGGAGAAGGCCATCCTCTATCCGGCCGGCTACTACAGCCGCCAGATCCCGGTCGCCGCCTCCGTCGTCCTGCCCTCTGGCTGGAAGTACGGCACGGCCCTGACCACGGCGTCCCGCGAAGGCGACGTCGCCACCTTCGAGACGACCGACCTCTACACCCTGATCGACAGCCCGATGTTCGCCGGCGCCCACTACCGCCGCGTCGATATCGACCCGACCGGCGCCCCGTCTGAATCAAGGGTCCACCTGAACCTCCTCGCCGATGAGGAGAAGGGCCTGGCCGCCACCGACGAGCAGTTGAAGCTCTACGAGACCATGGTCCAGCAGGCCGACCGCCTGTTCGGCGCCCGCCACTTCGACAACTATGAGTTCCTGTTCGCCCTGACCGATCAGATGGGCGGCATAGGCCTGGAGCATCACCGCAGTTCAGAGAATACCGGCAAGCCTGAGTTCTTCACCGGCTGGGCCAAGAGCGCCGGCGACCGGGGCCTGCTGCCGCACGAGTACACCCACTCCTGGAACGGCAAGTTCATGCGCCCGGCGGACGAACTGACCGCCAACCACAATGTCCCGACCCAGAACACCCTGCTGTGGGTCTATGAGGGCCAGACCGAATACTGGGGCGACGTCCTGGCCGCCCGCGCCGGCCTGCACTCCAAGCCTGTCGCCCTGGCCACCCTGGCCAATGTCGCCGCCTTCTACGACAACCAGCCGGGGCGCCAGTGGCGGGCCCTTCAGGACACGAACAACCACAACCTCCTCGGCTACCGCGTCCCCGGCCAGTTCCCGTCATGGATGCGCGGCACCGGCGACTATTACCGCGAAAGCCTGCTGGTCTGGCTGGACGCCGACACCCTGATCCGGGCCGAGACGAACGGCCGCAAGTCGCTCGACGACTTCGCCAAGGGCTTCTTCGGCCATGACGACGGCGAATGGAATCCCCAGGGCTACACCTTCGATCAGGTCGTCGCCGCCCTGAACGCCGTCCACCCGCACGACTGGGCCGGTTTCCTGCGCGACCGCCTCGACGCCGTCGGCCCCGACGCCCGCGCGCCCCTGGCGGGGATCGAGCGCGGCGGCTGGCGCCTGACCTATACCGACACCCCCACCACCGATGAAAAAGCCGTCAACACCGGCTGGGCCAACGACTTCCAGTATTCGCTGGGCTTCACCCTGGCTGGCGACAAGCTGACCAACATCCGCTGGGACGGCCCCGCCTTCGAACAGGGGATCGGCGCAGGCTGGAGCCTGGTCGCCGTCAACAGCAAGGCCGGATCGGCCGAGGTGCTGCGCAACGCCGTCACCGCGGCCAAGGGCACGGACGCCCCCCTCGAACTGCTGATCAAGTCCGGCGACCGTTTCCGTACCGTCGCCTTCGACTACCGCGACGGCCTGCGTTATCCGCGCCTCGAACGGATCGAGGGAACGCCGGATCGTCTGTCTGAAATTCTCGCTCCGCGTCGGCGCTAGAAAAGATCACCTCCCCATTCGCGCAGGCGAATGGGGAGGACAGGCGATCGCGTCAGAGAGCGCCAGGAGGGGGCGACTCGGTGCCGGGCGCGGAGCCGGTCATCACCACTGTCAGAGTCGCCCCCTCCTGATCGCTACCGCGATCTGTCCTCCCCACGCGCTTTCGCGCGCGGGGAGGTGTAAGCCCCTACTTCAACAACCCCAGCAGCGCCTCAGCCGCTTCACGCGACGAGCCCGGGTTCTGCCCCGTCACCAGCTTGCCGTCGACCACTACATACGACCCCCAGTCCGGCCCCTTGGAATAGTCGCCGCCGTTGGCGCTCAGCACATTCTCGACCAGGAAGGGCACCACTTCGGTCAGGCCAACGGCCTCTTCTTCGGAGTTGGTGAAGCCCGTCACCTTGCGGCCCTCGACCAGCGGATTGCCATTCGGGCCATTGACCGACTTCAACACGCCGGGCGCATGACAAACGAAGGCGGTCGGCTTGTCCGCCTTGGCGAAGGCCTCGATCAGGGCGATGGAATCGGCGTCGTTCGCCAGGTCCCACAACGGGCCATGCCCGCCCGGATAGAAGACGGCGTCGAAATCATCGGCTTTCACCGACGCCAGTTCGACGGTCGCGGCGAGGGCGGCCTGGGCCTCGGCATCGGCCTTGAACCGGCGCGTGTCCTCGGTCTGGGCGTCCGCGTCGTCGCTCTTTGGGTCCAGCGGCGGCTGACCGCCTTTGGGCGAGGCAAGCACGATCTCCGCGCCGGCGTCCTTCATCGCATAATAGGGCGCAGCCAGTTCCTCGAGCCAGAAGCCGGTCTTCTTGCCGGTGTCGCCGAGTTGATCGTGCGAGGTCAGAACCGTCAGGATCTTCATGTGGGGGATCTCCTTTTCAGGCCTAACAAATGGGAAGCCAGACCGATCCACCAATGGTCGGCGATCGGTCTGTGTGGCGCACCCGGAATCGCTTCACCCTGCCGACCCGTACAGAAGGAGACATGTGGTATGAGACATTGGCTCGGAGCCTTGGCGCTCGGTTTGGGCTTATTCGGGTTGGCGTCCGTCGCCAGGGCCGACTGCACGGTCGGAGAGCCCGGCGCCACCCGCAGCGTCGCCTTCGGTCCCGACCGGCGCGTGGTACAGGTCCATATTCCGCGCGGATTCGGCCCTGACAAGCCTGCGCCCCTTGTCTTCGTCCTGCACGGCAGCGGCGGCACGGGGGCGGGAATTCTGAATGCTTCGGGCCTGGCCGAGACTGCCGACCGACACGGCTTCATCGTCGCCGCCCCCGACGCGGGCATCCCGGTCGACCGGGGCTTCGTCTGGAATGTGCCCGGCGTACCGACCATCACTGGCGAGGTTCCGGGTCCGGACGATGCCGACGACGTGGCTTTCCTGGTGGAGATGGTCGAGGAACTGGCGTCACAGGGCTGCGTCGACGACAGCCGGGTCTACGCCACCGGCCTGTCAGGCGGCGGTCGGATGACATCCTGGCTGGGCTGCGTGGCCGCCGACCGGTTCGCCGCCATTGCGCCGGTCGTCGGCCTGCGCGCCGGCAATCCGCGCAAGAAGGCGCCCGAACGGCCCGACCCCGCCACCTGCCGCCCCTCGCGTCCCATGCCGGTCATCGCCTTCGCCGGTGACGCGGACACGACCAATCCGATCCAGGGCGGGGGCGCCCCCTACTGGAGCTATACGATGCACGCGGCCGAGCAGCGCTGGGCCCAGTTGAACGGCTGCGCCACGACGCGCCCCACGCACTGGGTCTCGGCTTCGGTCTATGCGGAAGGCTACGCCGACTGCCGCGAGGGCGCCGAGGTCGTCGGCCGCATCACCCGCGACGGCGGCCACAGCTGGGTCGCCGACAACGAAGCCATGTGGGCCTTCTTCGCCGCCCGATCACGCCCGCAGAACTGATACAGACCAAGCCCTAGCCGTCGCGCCTCGCACAGGCCTCAAGTAGCCCGAAGGGCGATAGGCCCCAAAAAGGAAAGACCCGGCGGTTTCCCGCCGGGCCTTTCCGATATTCAGCAATTGCCGAAAGTCAGATCTTACTTGATCTGGACCTTGGCGCCGGCTTCCGTCAGCTTCTTGGCGACTTCGTCGGCGACTTGCTTGGAGACGTTCTCGACGACGTTCTGCGGAGCGCCTTCGACCAGGTCCTTGGCTTCCTTCAGCCCCAGGTCCGAACGCACGCCACGGACTTCCTTGATCACGTTGATCTTCTTGTCGCCGCCGTCGATCAGGACAACGGTGAATTCGGTTTGCTCTTCGGCGGCTTCAGCCGGAGCAGCGCCACCACCGGCCGGCATGGCCATGGCGACGGGAGCAGCGGCGCTGACGCCCCACTTTTCTTCAAGCAGCTTCGACAGTTCAGCAGCTTCGAGAACGGTCAGAGCGGACAGGTCTTCGACGATCTTGGCGAGGTCAGCCATTGTCAGTTTTCCTTCGGAGGATTGGTTTTAGAGAGTGATGCAGAGATGAAAGGCTGTGCCGCTTACGCGGCTTCCTTGGTGGCGTAGGCGTTGAACACGCGAGCCAGCTGACCGGCGGGTGCTTGCAGCACGCCGGCGATCTTGGTCGCGGGCGCATTGAGCAGGCCGATGAGTTGGCTGCGCACTTCGTCGAGGGTCGGGAGCTTGGAAAGAACTTCCACGCCCTTCTGATCGACGACGGTGTCGCCCATGAAGCCGCCGATGATCTTGAAGCGATCATTGGCCTTGGCGAACTCGGTGGCGACCTTGGCGGCCGTACCGGGGTTCTCGGCGTACGCGATGCCCACGGGACCCTTGAACAGGCCGTGGTAGTCGCTGCCTTCTTCGGCTTCGAGCGCCTTCAGCGCCAGGCGGTTCTTGACCACCTTGAACGCGCCGCCTTCTTTACGAAGACGTCCGCGCAGATCTTCCATTTCCGCAACGGTCAGACCCAGGTTGTGGGTCACGACCACGGAGCCGGCGTCGGCGAATACGCCCTTGAGCGTTTCGATCGACTCGGCTTTTTGAGCGCGGTCCATTGCGGTCTCCAGTCTTGGTATTCGCCGCCGGGCTTATTCCCGACGACGGATTGGCCAAAGCGCCGCGCATCGCTGCGAAGCGTTAAAGCCGGTCGTATTGTCCGAAGGATGCGTCTGACGGCGTCCGTCCCGGAATGCGGGCTGACAGCGCAGGTTCGCGTCCCCATCTCCCCACGGCGTCAGAGGGCTCTCTGACAGTTACGGCCTGGGTGACCCCCACGCCCCGAAGTTCTCGGACAGGACCGTCAAAGGCATGAACCTCTGACGGGAAGCGGCGCTCATACAGGGAGCCCGACAGGAAATCAAGGAGCCGAGCGCATGGCCTATGAACTCTACTACTGGCCCACTATCCAGGGGCGGGGCGAGTTCGTCCGTCTGGCGCTCGAGGTCGCCGGCGCCGACTATATCGACGTCTCGCGTCAGGACGAAGGCAAGGCGATGATGACGCTGATGAAACAGGCCTCCACGCCATCCTTCGCCCCGCCCTTCCTGCGGCTGGGCGACCGCACCGTGGGCCAGGTCGCCGCCATCCTGGCCTGGGTCGGCCCGCAGCTGGGCCTGGCCCCGAACGGCGACAACGACCGCGCCTGGCTGAACCAGATCCAGCTGACCCTGGCGGACCTGGTCGCCGAGGCGCACGACACCCATCACCCGGTCGACCTGATGGCCTATTACGACGACCAGAAGCCCGAGGCCGCCCGCCGCGCCGAGGGTTTCCGCACGCAGCGGATCAAGAAGTTTCTGACCTGGGCCGAGCGGGTGCTGGAGCACAATCAGGCGGGTTCGAACTGGCTCGTCGGCGACCGGCTGACCTATGCCGACCTGTCGCTGTTTCAGGTGGTGCAGGGCCTTCGCTACGCCTTCCCCCGGGCGATGGCGCGTGTGACGAAGGAGACGCCGCGCGTCGTCGCGCTTCACGACCGCGTGGCCGCCCTGCCCCGCATCGCCGCCTATCTCGACAGCCCCCGTCGCATCTCCTTCAACCAGGACGGCGTGTTCAGGCGATATCCCGAACTGGACGACTAGCAGGGCGGGCTCGCCTGCCGATGTCCGCTCGCGACTTGGCGATAGTCTCCGGCGACGCGGCCGCCGCCGGCGTCTTAATCCTGTGCGGGCGTTGAGTCGAAATCGCGGATCAGGGCCGCCAGGTCCGGCTCCTGAACGGCGTCCGCCGCCTCGGCCGGCGTCATCCAGCGGCGCTCACGCTGATGCGCCTCGGGCCAGGCGCCCAGTTGGATCAGCACCTGCAAGGGGTAGACCGAGACCACGCACCGGCGCACGCCCCCGGCCTTCAGCCCCTTGGCGTAGCGGAAGACGCCGATGGAGCGCGTGTCGATATCGCCCCTGACCCCAGCCTCTTCGAGCGCCTCCTGGGCCGCAGCCTCAGGATCGCTCTTTCCCGCCATGCGGCCGCCCTTGGGGATGACCCATCGACGCGTCTCGCGCGAGGTGATCATCAGGATGCGGCGCTGGCCGTTCTCGACCCGCCAAGGCAGGGCCGCCACCTGACGGGTCTCCGACCGCATGGTGCGTTTGGACGTTGCGATCGTCACCCCGGCCCTCCTGGCCGCAGCCACGCGCAGCGATGGGCGAACTTCGCCCTCGGTCCTCGCCCATTCGTCACGTCAGATCCCCTGGATGCCCGCTCGGCGCAGCTCTGCAAACGGGATCGTCGACCCTGCGTCAAGTTGTCAGGCCACGGAAGACGCGGTTTATTTTTCGCCCGGCGCCTTCGCATCTGGATCTCCCAGCACGTCCTGCCGATAAAGCATGGTGATCAGGGTGTGCAGCACCAGGGCCAGCGGCGTGGCGAACAGCACCCCCAGCGGCCCGAACAGGGCGCCGATCCCCACCACGGCGAATATGCCCAGCACGACCGGCAGGTTGGCGACGTTCTTCTGCACCATCGGAGTGATGAAATTGGCCTCCAGCTGAGACACGAAAACATAGAGCGCGAGGGTCATCAGCGCCGTCTCTCCTCCCTGGGTCGCCGCCACCAGCACGGCTGGCACGGTCGACACGATGGGGCCGACGATAGGCACGAACTGCCCCAGGCCGGTTAGCAGGCCCAGACCCACGGCCGAGGGCACTCCGATCAGAGCCAGGCCCACGCCCGTCAGAACTCCGACCAGAACCATCGAGAACAGCTGCGCCTTCAGCCAGCCCTTCAGCGCGCGACCGCAACTGTTCAGCACCTCTCGCAGCCGCGCGCGGCGCTCTAGCGGGACCAGAGACAACAGGCCTTCTCGCGACTTCCCGGGCTCGATGGCCAGAAACACTCCCGCGACCACCACCAAGACTAGACTGGTCGCCCCGGAAGCGAGGCCCAGGGCGAACTGCTGGGCCAGTTGCAGGGCCTGGCCTGTCTGCTCGCTGAGGCTCCGAAGCTGGTTCAACAGCTGCGCCGCATAGGGCTGAGCCTGAATCCACGACTGGACCCGCTCCCACCCTTGCGGCAGCACGGCGACCAGAGCGACGATCTGTTCTGCGATCAGGGTTCCGAACAGGGTCAGGATTCCTCCCAGCACCGCCGCTACGATCAGCAAGGACAGAAAGACCGCTAGCGGATCAGGAAGCTTGAACCAGCGCACGATGGGATCGGCCAGAGCCCGCAGCACCACCGCCGCGAGGATCGCCCCGAAAATCAAGAGCCACAGCGTCTGCAGCGTCACGATCAGCTGGACGGCGAAATAGGCCGCCACCAGCACCACGGCGCCGAACGCCAGCCGCCCCTTCCACGGATCACCACCGTCCAGGACGGGCTTGTCGCCCACCACTCTTCCCAGTCCAAACATCGCGTCCCCTTCAAGGTCGCGACAGGAACGCGGTCGGGGAGCGGCCGTTCGCCGCAGAGGTCAATAAAACTCAGTGCGCTTCCGCTGATCGAGCATCGTAGGCGACCTGGGCCGCAGCGACGTCGGGCATCCGTGTCTCCGCCCAGTCGATCATCGACCGCATGGCGTCCATCAACGTCAGTCCCAACGGCGTCACCGCATAGGTCACCGATATGGGCACGGTCGGCACGACGGAGCGGGACACCAGACCATCGCGTTCCAGCGACTTCAGCGTCTGGCTCAGCATCTTCTGCGACACCCCGTCGATCCGTTGCTTCAGCGCGTTGAACCGGATCGGCCCGTCTCCCAGCACGATCAGGATCAGCGTGCTCCACTTGTCGGCGATCCGGTCCAACAACAGTCGCGTCGGACATTCGGCCGCGAACACGTCGCCGCGCGTCCAGGTTTCGTAGGAGTGACCAGGTGAGGAAATGGTGCCGTCTTGCATGACTGATGTACCTACCGCACTTGGTCACCATTGGATACCAAAAGGAGCCATCCATGAAAGTCGCAGTCCTCGGCGCCAGCGGTCGCGCCGGCTCGGAGATCACCAGGGAACTCGCCACGCGCGGTCACACAGTGACCGCCATCGCGCGCAAGCCCGAAGCCATTCCCGCTGCAGCCGGCGTCACGCCGGTCGCCGGCGACGCCTCGAACGCCAAAGATCTGGCGACCCTGATTGAGGGATCGGAGGCCGTCATCAGCGCCCTGCACTTCGACGTACCCGCCGAAACCCTGCTGACAGCGCTTAAGACCGCCGGGGTCCCTCGCCTGCTCGTCACCGGCGGCGCAGCAAGCCTGGAAGTCGCCCCCGGCGTCCGCCTGATCGACACGCCCGAGTTCCCCGAAGATTGGAAAGCCTTCGCCCAGGGCGGCATCGCCTTCCTCGGCGCCCTGTGGTCGGAGACCCAGATTGACTGGACCTTCTTCTCACCCGCCGCCTTCATCGAGGAAGGCCCCCGCCTCGGCGCCTTCCGCACCGGGCAAGACCAGTTGATCACGGACGAGAAGGGCGAAAGCCGCATCAGTTTCGCCGACTACGCCATCGCGATGGTGGACGAGCTGGAACAGCACAACCACAGCCGCGCCCGCTTCACTGCCGCCTACTGAGAAACGGCCGGCGGCGGGGCTTCGGTCCCGCCGCCACAGACCTCTGCAACACCCGCCGCCAAACCGCTGGGCCCCTCCCGATACGGACGATTCCGCATTGACCGCGGTCGAGGGCATGCAAGATTACAGAATATTCATCTGCGCTTGGGGGAGCGTCGCATGGCCAAGATCGACAGCGAGCAGGAGACGCTGCTGCTCCAGGCGGGCCAGGCATTAGCGCGCCATGACGCCCGTATGGCCCTGACGTTGCTGGATCGCGCCGACGCCTTCGGACGCACGCACAACAGCCTGCTGAATCGGTCTGTCGCCTATCGGCTGCTGGGCGACTTCACGGCGGCGATCGGCGTGCTGGACCAGGCGCTGGATCTGCAGCCGTATGACTTCATGGCCCTGCTGGCCAAGGGCGCGATGGTCGAGAAGGTGGCCGGGACCAAGGCCGCCGTTCCCATCTATCGCGACGCCCTCAAGATCGCGCCTCCCCGCACCCATATTCCCCCTGCGGTCACCGCCCAGATGGACTACGCCGCGCGCCTCGTCGATACGCAGGCGAACGCCTTGCGCGACTTCATGCAGGCCGAAGTCGCTCCGCTGAAGGAGGGCCTGGATGAGACGGTCCGGGATCGCTTCGACGAGAGCCTCGAAATTTATGCAGGCCTGAAGCAGCCGGTGAAGCAGCAACCCTTGTTGCTGAACTACCCGCGCCTGCCGGTCATACCCTTCTACGATCGCACCCTGTTTCCCTGGTTGGCGGAACTCGAGGCCGCCAACGACACGATCCAGGCCGAACTGGACGCTGTCCTTGCTGACGATTTCGACGCGTTTACGCCCTACATCGCCTTTCCCAAGGGGGCGCCGGTCAATCAATGGGGCGAACTGAACCACTCCCGCAAATGGACGTCTCTCTTTTTGTGGAAGAACGGCGAAAAGCAGCAGGAGATGTGCGACCGGTGCCCGCAGACCACGCAGCTTCTCGAAGGTCTGCCAATGGCGCGTCAGGACGGTTTCGCGCCGACCGCCGTGTTCTCGGCGCTTCAGCCGCACACCCATATTCCGCCGCACACCGGCTCTTCCAACGTGAGGCTTCTGGCGCATCTGCCCTTGCGTCTGCCCGGACGCGCGCGGTTTCGCGTCGGCAACACGGTGCGAGACTGGAAACTGGGCGAGGCCTGGGTGTTCGATGACACGATCGAGCACGAAGCCTGGAACGACGCCGACGACGTGCGGGTGATCCTGATCTTCGACGTGTGGAACCCTTATCTGACCGACCAGGAAAAACGGCTCATCACGGCCATGATGAAGGCCCAGCGCGCCTTCATGGAAAGCTGAGGCCTAGACCCGACCGCGGCGCCGGGTCACGGCCTCCTGCCTTCATCGACCTCGCGTTCCCTGCGCCAGGGCCGCCTTCATCTCGCGACGCTGTTCGGGCGAGCAGTCGAACCGGTCACAAAGCACATTGCCCATGTCGGCCATGATTTCAGGCATGATCGCCTGGATTGCCTCGGCGATCCGCGGGGCGGCCTGGTAGCTCTTGCTCACCATCGAGCGACCGACGTCGCTCTGGTAGAAATCAACCAGCGCCTCAAGTTCTTCCAGGGTGAAGATGTCGGCATAGATCGGCGCCATGGCGGCAAACATCCGCGGCATCATTCGGCCGGTCATTTCCGCCATCGCCGCCCGAAACTCGGCCGCATCCTCATCGGACATGCCTTCAAGCTCGGCAGGCATCATCATCGACGTCATCTGGCCAAGGGCTGCACCCAATTCCTCGCCCTGCATCAGGGTGAGGAACTTGGTGGCGAGGGCCAACCGCGCCGCTCCGTCGTCGCGCGCCTCGGCCTGGACGGCTGGCGCGATCAGCAGGGTCAAGGCCAGCATCAGGCCGCCGAAAACGTGTCTCATCCCAACCCCCGATTACAGCCACACCCTGCCGGGCGACCGGGTGGCAGGCAAGAAAAAACGGCGGGGATCGCTCCCCGCCGTTCTTCAGTACCGATTGTCTATCGACGCAGTCGACTTAGGCGCCCAGCGAGGCCGGGTCGACCTTGAAGCCCGGGCCCATCGTGGTCGACAGGCTGATGCGCTTCACATAGGTGCCCTTGGCGCCGGTCGGCTTGGAACGCACCAGGGCGTCCACGATGGCCTTCACGTTGGCTTCCAGGGCGTCCTGGGTGAACGAGACCTTGCCGATGCCGGCGTGGACGATGCCCGCCTTCTCGACGCGGAACTCGACGGCGCCGCCCTTGGCGTCCTTGACGGCCTGGGCGACGTTCGGGGTCACGGTGCCGACCTTCGGGTTCGGCATCAGGCCGCGCGGGCCCAGCACCTTACCCAGACGGCCGACCAGGGCCATCATGTCCGGCGACGCGATCACGCGGTCGAACTCCATGAAGCCGCCGGCGATCTTTTCGTACAGATCTTCGGCGCCGACGTGTTCGGCGCCGGCTGCGGTGGCTTCTGCGGCCTTGGCGTCCTTGGCGAAGACGGCGACGCGAACGTCACGGCCCGTACCCGACGGCAGGTTGACGACGCCGCGGACCTGTTGGTCGGCGTGACGCGGATCGACGCCCAGGTTGACCGAAATCTCCAGGGATTCGTCGAACTTGGCCTTGGCGTTTTCCTTGGCCAGCTTGATGGCGTCGGTGAACGGCAGCAGGTCTTGGGTGACGCCGGTGCGGGCCTTTTGAGCCTTGGTTTGCTTGGCCATGGTTTAGCCCTCCACCACTTCGAGGCCCATCGCGCGGGCGGAGCCTTCGATGATCTTGGCCGCCGCGTCGAGGTCGTTGGCGTTCAGATCTTTCATCTTCTTTTCGGCGATCTCGCGCAGTTGCGCCTGCGTGATCTTGCCGGCGACTTCACGGCCGACCAGCTTCGAACCCGACTTCAGGCCCGTGGCCTGCTTCAGGTACCAGGTCGCCGGAGGCGTCTTGGTGATGAAGGTGAACGACTTGTCCTGATAGACGGTGATAACGGTCGGAAGCGGGGTGCCCTTGGCTTCCTTCTCGGTGCGCGCGTTGAACTCCTTGCAGAAGCCCATGATGTTCACGCCGCGTTGACCCAGAGCCGGGCCGATCGGGGGCGAAGGCGTGGCCGAACCGGCCGGCACTTGCAGCTTGATATAGCCGAGAATCTTCTTGGCCATTGGTCTCTCCTATGAATGACCCGACGACTTAACGGCGGGCCGGTGAGCCGTGGTGCGGCATGGCTGCCTCCCACGGATTTGACGCTCCACGAGCCGAGGCCCGCCGAGCGAAGGCGCGCGTGTAACAGAGGGGGGGTGGAAAGGCAAACGGAGGTCGAACGTCACCTCCCCGTCGGCGAAGGCCGATGGGGAGGTGAAATGAAAAAAGCCGCGCCCTTTCGGACGCGGCTTCAAATCTGAATGGTCAGAGGGCGATCAGCCCGCGACCTTCTCCACCTGGGCGTATTCCAGCTCGACCGGAGTGGCGCGACCGAAGATCGACACGGCGACGCGCAGGCGGGCCTGTTCCTCGTCGACGCTCTCGACCGAACCATCGAAGCTAGCGAACGGGCCGTCGATGACCTTGACCTTCTCGCCGATGTCGAAGCGGATGGTGGGCTTCGGACGTTCGACGCCCTCTTCCACCTGGCCGATGATGTTCTGAACTTCACGTTCCGAAACCGGCAAGGGCTTGGTGCCGCCGGCGGCGCCCAGGAAGCCCGTGACCTTCGGCGTGTTCTTGACCAGGTGATAAGCCTGGTCGGTCATTTCCATCTTCACCAGCACATAGCCGGGGAAGAATTTGCGTTCCGAGTTCACCTTGCGGCCGCGACGGATCTCGACGACGTCCTCGGTCGGAACCAGGATTTCGGAGAAGGCGTCTTCCAGGCCTTGCTGCTTGGCCTGGTCGCGCAGCTGTTCCGCCACCTTCTTCTCGAAGTTCGAGTAGGCGTTGACGATATACCACTTGTGGCGCGGATTGGCGGGCTTTGCGGGCGCTGCATCGGTCATGGGCGCGTCTTTCTCAGGATCCGAGAGCGATGATGTAGCGGAAGGCGAAACCAAGACCGGTGTCGACCACCCAGAAGAAGATCGCGGCGATGACCACCATGATGAAGACCATCACCGAGGTGATCCAGGTCTCCTTGCGGCTGGGCCACACGATCTTGCGAGCCTCGGCGCGAACCTGGCTGAAGAACTGGGCCGGGCTGGTGCGTGGCTTCTTGGGCTCGGTCGGGTCAACGGTGACGGTGGCGCCGGCCGCGACGACCTGGGGCTTTGCGCCGGCCTGAGGCCGCTTGCCGGGAGATTTGGCCTTGGCCATCAGTTGCTCTTCACACAATTGTTCCTGTCGCCCCAGATGGGAAGTCCCATCCGGAAGCGACAGGGGGGATTGGCAGGAGTTGGGGGACTCGAACCCACGACCCCCGGTTTTGGAGACCGGTGCTCTACCAGCTGAGCTAAACTCCTAGACAACCGCGCGCCCCATCAGGCCGCGCGTTCGCCAGAGGGGGGCGTATGCCCGACACCGCCCGGTATTTCAAGGGCGATGTGACACTTGCGACTAGTCTTCCAGATGCGCGGCGATGGCGGCCCGCTCGTCCTGGGCCTGGATCAGTTCCTTGAAGATCAACTTGTCGATACGGCGGTCATCCATATCGACGACCTCGACCTCAAATCGACCGACCTGCACCACCTCGCCCTCGTCCGGCACGCGCGACAGTTGGTGCAGAATCAGGCCGGCGACGGTGTGGAAGCCTTCATGCTCGCCGAAGTCCTCGCCCAACGTATCAGCCAGCTCATCCAGATCGGTCTGGCCGTCGACCAGCCAGCTGCCATCGGCGCGCTGATGGATCCAGGCCTGTTCCTCGTCATGACCTTCATTGAAGTCGCCGGCGATCATTTCCAGAATGTCGGTCGCCGTCACCACGCCTTCGAAGGCGCCGTATTCGTCGACGATAAAGGCCATATGGACCTTGGAGCCCTTCAGGATCTCCAGCGCCTTGAGCACCGAGGTCGATTGGGGAATGAACGCAGGTTCCGCGACCAGGGGTTCGATGTCGAACCTTCCATCGGTCAGCAGAGCGTCCAGCAGGTCCTTCTTGTGGACCACGCCCAGAGGATTATCGACGTCGCTCTCACGCGCCACCACGATCCGCGAATAGGGGCAGGTGCGGATCTCCTCGCGCAGCACCGGTTCGGGATCGTCCAAGGCGATCCAGAAGACGTCATGGCGCGGCGTCATGGCCACCCGCACCGGGCGGTCGCCCAGACGCAGGATCTCCTCGATCATCACCTGTTCTTCGGGCTCGATGAGGCCGGCGGAGGTGCCTTCGGCCAGGATGGTCGCCACCTCTTCCTGAGTGACGTCCGAGCCGTCGCGGTCCTTGACCCCCATCAGTTTCAGAATGCCCGAGGTCGAGGCCGTCAGCAGCAGTACGAAGGGTTTCAGCGCGATCGCCAGGGTCGAGATCGGCGGCGCCATCTTCGAGGCGATCGTCTCGGGGAAGATCAGGGCCAGGCGCTTGGGCACCAGTTCGCCGACGATCAGCGAGATATAGGTGATGCAGACAACCACCAGAGCGGTCGAGAAGATTTCGGTATAGGCCGCCAGGGCCGGGAAGCTGACTTCCAGAATCCGGTCAAGTTCGGCCGCGATGGTCGCCTGTCCGTAGGCGCCCGCCAGAATGCCGATCAGGGTAATGCCCACCTGGACGGCGGACAGGAACTGCGTCGGCTCTTCCGACAGCTTCAGCGCCTTGCGTGCGCCACGGTCCCCTCTTTCCGCCCGGCTCTGGAGCCTGGATCTCCGTGACGAGACGACCGCCAATTCGGTCATGGCGAACAAGCCGTTGAGCACCACGAGGAGCAGAACGACGACAATAGCGATGAGTAACATCTAAGGGGTTTTGGGGACCGACGCGGCGCGACATTCGGCGTCCGCGCGAGGATACTAGGCCATCATCGCGCTTTACGCCATTGTTTCCTCGCGTCCTAGCCCGCGCGGCCCGCCTCGACAGATCCATAGGCGCCTGAAACGGGGCGGCCGTCGGCGTCATACGAGGCCGCGCAGGCGCTCATGCCCAGCACCGTGCCGATGAACAGACCGATACGGATCGCGCGGCGCATCTTGGTTACCAATCACTTAACGTCGATGACCGACTTAAACGATGACTTAACCTCGCATTCAACCCCTTGCCCCATCCAGGCGAAAGCCGCAGCGGCGATCACCCTCCCCTTGGGCATCGAGGACCGCTAAGAACGTCTGGTGCAGACCCTGGATTCCATCTCCGCCACGCCCGAGGGCGCCCTTTCATCGCCGGCGGCGCAACGCAACGCCGCAGCGATTCTCGCGGTCTTGAGGGCGCATCTTCCAGCGCGCGGGCGGGTGCTTGAGATCGCGGCCGGCTCGGGCGAACACGCTCTTCGCTTCGCCACAGCCCTGCCCGACCTGGAGTGGACCCCCACCGACCCCAGTCCGGAGGCGCGCGACAGCATCCTGGCCTGGCGGCGCGAAGGGCCGCCGAACCTGCGCTCTGCCCTGGCGCTGGACGCCGCTGATCCGGCGACCTGGCCCGAAGCCGAGTACGACGCGGTCTATTGTGCGAACATGACGCACATCAGCCCCTGGTCGGCGACCGAGGGGCTGATGGCGCTGGCGGGTCGTGTGCTTCGTCGCCCCGGCGGTCTTCTGGTCTTCTACGGCCCCTATCGCGAGACGAATGTCCCGCTGGCGGCGTCCAACGCGGCGTTCGACCACAGCCTGATGGCGCGAGACCCGGCCTGGGGCCTGCGCGAGCGCGAGAAGGTCGAGGGTCTCGCCCGGTCGCATGGACTTGCGCCCACGCTCCGGGTCGAGATGCCGGCGAACAATCTGACGCTCTTGTTCAGGCGCGCCTGATCAGAGCGCGCCGACGGCGGCCGACAGGGCCGCACGGTCTTCAAGAAGCCGGACCTCGCCGTCCTTGAACAGGGCCGCCTGGCCTTCGGTCGCGTCGCCGCTGCTCGCGGCCGCCACCGCCACGCCGTCGGCGAAGGCGAACACCGGCAAGCCGTGGGCCCGCGCCAGATCGACCAGCGAACGCACGGCGGCCAGCGCCGTCTCGTCCTGCGAGCCGCCCGGCACGACCAGACCCCTCAGCCGCCCTCCGGCGATATCGGCCGCCGTGGCCGTGGCCAGCACGGTCACGCCGCCGGCCATCAGGCTGGCGTCGCCGGTCGAGATCGGCGCCAAGCCCACGCCTTCAGCCCGCAGCGCGCCTTCGACGTCGCCCAGTTCGCCGAAGTCCATGTCACGTCGCATCACCAGTCCCATGCGCAGCCGGGTGGGAACAGGACGGTTGTAACCAGTGCGACGGGGGCCGGCGGAAGATTTGCTTTGAGCGTACAAGACGTCTCCTTCGAGGGTTTCAATAATGATCCAGATCCAACGATCGGGACCGTCGAACCAGCGATACAAATGACCAGAAAAACGAAAATCGACGGGTCCGGCGCTGACCGTCCCGCACTCTGGATCGTTTGTGGAATGCCGCCTGATATAGTGAAAATGACGCCGAGATCAACCTTTCCGACCAAGGCCTGAACGTGTCGTGATCCTGACGCGCCGGTTCGGCTTGCTCGCATCACCACCCGGCTCTAGAGAGCGGCCTTGACTTAGCGACGGAATCCCATGGCCTTCACCCGCACCTATGATGGCGACGAACCGGTTCGCGTGAACAAATGGCTGGGCCAGACAGGCGTGTGCTCGCGTCGCGAGGCCGAGAGCCTCATCGCCGAGGGACTGGTGTCCATCGACGGCGAAACCATTCTCGATGCAGGCCGCAAGATCGAGCCGGGCCAGACCCTGACCTTGAACGACACCGCCCAGGCGTCGCTGGCCTCCGGCATGACTCTGGTTCTGCACAAGCCGGTCGGCTACGTCTCCGGCCAGCCGGACCCCGGCAAGATCCCCGCCGTCCGCCTGCTGAAGACGCCCAATCGCATCGGCGAGGGCGAGACGCCGGCGCGCGACGCCTCCCTGCCCCCGATCGGCCGGCTGGACGAAGACTCACGTGGTCTGTTGCTGCTGTCGTCGGACGGGGTCGTGGCCAAGGCGGTGATCGGGCCGGCGTCCGAACTCGACAAGGAATATCTGGTCGTCGTCGACGGCGTGATCACCGAGGGCAAGCTCAGCCGCCTGCGCCACGGCCTGGTGCTGAACGACAAACCGCTCAAGCCGGCCCGCGTCACCCAGATCGAGCCTCAGCGCCTGCGCTTCGTCCTGACCGAGGGCAAGTATCGCCAGATCCGCCGCATGTGCGAACTGGTAGGGCTGGAAGTCGTCGACCTGTATCGCGTCCGCATCGGCCCGCTGGAGCTGGGCGACCTGCCCGAGGGCCGGTGGCGGCACCTCACCGATCAGGAACGCTCAGCCCTCATCGCCGCCTCGACGGCTAGTCCAACGTCCTGAACCACCGGTCCAGCAGTTCCGCCTCGGCGCGACGCGCCTGGGTGCGTTCTGCGGCCTCGGCGTCCACGCCCCACTGTTCCTCCTGAAACAGTTCGTCGATCCGAGACAGGTCGAACGCGGCGCCGCCCTTCAGCGCGCCCTGCTCCACCGCCAGAGCGAGCACCGCCGACCCCAGCAACGGCACAGCCGTCGCCAGCCCCGTCAGGCGGAAATCGTCCATAGACAAGGCGTGCGCCTTCACCCGTGCGATGGCCTCGGGCGACTGCGGCCGATGCACAATGCCGGCGACCGACTCCAGCGCCACCCCCATCTCGCGCGCCGCCCAGTCGCGCCACGGCCCCCATTCTCGCTGCTGGCGCTCGACCAGCGGCGTCGGATGTTCGGCCAGATAGCAGACCACGTCCGACCCGGCGTAGGCGGCGACCTCGTCGGCCACCGGCTCTCGCGCGTGGCCGATCCGGTCGATGGCGGTCGAGGCCAGACGAGTCGCCGGCATGGTCGAAGGTTCGAGGATCTCGTTCTGTGCGGCCCATTCGTCGGCGACCAACCGTGCGGCGGCCTGGGTCGGCAGCACCAATGGCGCCTTGGCCGGCGTCTTAGGCGTCCGTCCGTCCAACAACACGGCCCAGCCGCCTTCTGAATGCGGCTCGACCGAGACAGTGGTCCAGAAGCGGCGCACCGTCTCCTCGGTCTCGCGGAATCCCTTGCGGGCGGCGACCATGGGATCGAGCGGGGGAATATGGCTCATCGAATTCTCTTCACGCCCAGGAAGGGATCGTCTTCCGCCTCGTCCTCTGAGAAGCCGAAGTGGGCGAAGCCGGCCTTCATTTCAGGGCTCAGGGGCGCCGTGACCTTCAGCACCCCGCCGCGCGGGTGATCCAGTTCGATGCTTCGGGCATGAAGCTGCAGCTTCAGAGGCCCGGACAGCTCCCTGGATTTCTCATCGCCATATTTGGGATCGCCCAGGATCGGGTGGCCGATCCCGGCCATATGAGCGCGCAGCTGATGGGTCCGGCCGGTGAAGGGGCGCAGGGCCATCCACGAGGCGCGGTGCGAGGCGCGCGACACCGTGCTGAAGGCCGTCTCGGCCGGTTCGGCCTTGGGGTCCTTGCGCTCGGCCGGGCGCATCATCTCGAAATCGTTGATGCCGGTCTTCTTCAGCGGCATGTCGATCTGGCCCGAATAGGGTTTCGGATTGCCGATGACGATGGCCCAATAAGTCTTCTTGGCCTGGCGACGGGCGAAGGCGCCGGCCAGCCGTTTGGCCGCCTCAGGCCCCTTGCCCAGCAGCAGGACGCCCGAGGTGTCGCGGTCCAGACGGTGGACCAGGCGCGGCCGGTCCATCCCCTCGCCCCAGGCCGACAGCAGGCGATCGACGTGACGGCTGGTCTTGGTCCCGCCCTGAACCGCAAGGCCGTGCGGCTTGTTGATGGCGATGACCATGTCGTCCTCGTAAAGGACCAGCGACTTGGCGAAGGCGATGTCGCGTTCCGACAGGGTGTGCAGATCCCCGGCCTGACGCGAGGTGTCATCCGGAATCGGCGGCACGCGCACGGCGGCGCCGGCGGTCAGACGGCCTTCCGGCTTGATGCGGGCGCCATCCACGCGGATCTGGCCGCTGCGGGCCATCTTCTGCACCTGGATGTTGGACAGGTGCGGCCAGCGGCGGCGGAACCAGCGGTCCAGCCGGATGCCGTCCTCATCCTCGGCGACATAGATGGTCAGGACTTCACGCTTGGGCGCGTCCTCAATGGGGGGCTGGTCGGTCAAAGGGCGGCTCCAAAGGCGCGGCGGGCGACCATCAGGCCGATAAACAGGGCGGCAACGGCCAGGACCACCGATCCGACCACATAGGCGGCGGCCAAGGCGTAATCTCGGCGCTCGATCATCATCACCGCCTCCAGCGAATAGGAGGAGAAGGTGGTGAAACCGCCCAGCACGCCGACGGCGGCGAACAGGCGGATCGTCTCTTGTTGCGCGCCGCCCTTGAAGGCCAGCCAACCGACCAGCAGCCCCATGGCCAAACCGCCCAGGACATTGGCCGCGAAGGTGCCCATCGGCCATGTGGCGTTCGGGGCCAGCCGGGCGGCCAGAAGGCCGAGGCCGAACCGGGCCATGGAGCCCAGGGCTCCGCCGGCGGCGACGAGAAGAAACCGTGTCATGATCCGGCGCTATATACGCCGCCGACGCCGAAAGCGAAGCCTCCCGCGCCGTCGCGTGTCTCTGACCGAAACTTCACTTGCCCTCGGGCATGGTTAACGGCGATATCCGAGGCAGCCTAGTTCAGGTCGGGGACGTACGTCATGTCGCAGGAAGACAGCCAGAGCCCGGTGATCGCGCCAACGATGACGCCGCCGCCCCCCGTCGCCGAACCGGAACCGTCGGCCGTTGAGCAGCCGCACGACCTGGCCGAAGCCCCCGCGGGGGCCCCGCGCGCGGCGCCGCCGACGCCGACGCCCAGCGACACCCCCGCCATATCGGACGAAGGGGTTCTGCGACCGATCCAGGAAAGCGACTACTTCACCCTGGACAACGAGGCGATCGCGCGCATCTCCGCCAACATCGACCTGTATTTCAACCAGCCCCTCGACATCTTCCCGTTCTGGGAGAACGAGAAGAAGCCTGATCGCTTCCATGTCCTGTTCTCGCGCCAGATCGAGGAGCGGTTTCCGGCGGACCGCGACATCCGCGGCCGGGTTCACGCCTATGGGCGGCGCATCTTCCGGGCCCTGTGCGTCCATGTGGGGATCAAGCGGCTGACCCAGGCCCTGGCCCTGATCGCCTTCGCCGTCCTGGCCGAGATAGGGCCGACCCTGTTCGCCGAATGGGCGGGCGGCCAGCCGGCCGGCCTGGGGTTGGGGGTGCTGGCCATGCTCGTGACGGGCGGGATCTTCTTCGGCGTCTCAACCATCCTGTTCATCCAGTACCGCTTCCGGCTGGAGAACGACTCCTATGAGCTGTCGCGCGAGATCGTGCAGCGGACGCGGGAGTTGCAAAACCTGTTCACCAACGCCCGCGCCCTGTCGGACCAGGCCGAAACCACCTACCAGATGGACGGCAAGGCCTGGGGTCAGCGCGCCCTCTATCTGACGCGTCTGGTCATGTGGATCGGCGCCCGGATGGAGTATCTGGAGAAGTTCATCCAGATGGAGCTGTGGCGCGTGCGGCGCGAACGCTACTGGATGCGCTGGTTCGGGCGGATCACCACGCCGGCCGTGCTGGTGATCTGGCTGATCTTCTTCATCTTCTTCCCCGCACCGGCGGCCAATGAGATCGGCTTCCGCATCCTTCAGATCATCGCCGTCCTGCTGGCCGGCGGCGTGTCCTGGCTGTCCTATTTCCGCTGGCAGACGCCGGCCGACGCAATCCAGGACAAGCTGGGGGCCGAGGGCTGGGTCCGCTATGCCTCGCTCGACGTGGACAACACTGTCGGCGACCAGGTCCGGCGCGACAAGGAACGGCTGGTCGAATATCGCGCCCTCACGAGAGGGCGCTGATCAGCGCGGGATGGAGGCTTGCACCGACCGGGCGTCATAGGCGTTCGGACGGTCGGGCTTTGCGCCCCGCCCCATGACGATCTCCAGCGAGGTCGAGGTCGGGCTCGGCCCGCTGAAGTTCAGGCCCAGGCCGACGCCGACGCCCGAGGCGGAATAACCGCCATACCGGCTGGAGCCGCCGCCGATGGAGACGCTCGGTCGCACCCCGCCTGCGCCGCCGGGACGACCGTCGGTCCAGCTCTGGGTCACCTCGAACCAGTCATAGCCCTGGTCGGTCGTCAGGTCGGCCGCCCGGACCAGGGCGTAGTCCGCCACAGCGCCCGGCGCGCCGACGCCGTTGTAGGTGACGCGATAGCGGTTCGACTCGATCCGCTGCTCCGAATACCCCTGCCCGCCCGGCGCGCGCTGAGCGCCGTAGGGGGCCAGGCTGGCGCAGGCGGCCAGGGCGAGGGTCGAGGCGGCGAGGCTGAGAATGGCGAGGCGCTTCATGGCGTTGTCTCCCTTTGACGGAGATAGCGTTGCTTGAGCCGGAGCGTTCCGTCTAGAGGCCCAGCGCGGTTCGCAAGCCCGCGAAATCGGAGGGCGGCGCCGCCTCCACCGTGGTGGTCCCGCCCTCAGGATGAGGAAAGCTCAGCTTAAAAGCGTGGAGCATCAGGCGCGGCGCCGGCCCGACCAAAGTGGTCAGAGCGCCGCCATAGCGGACGTCCCCGATCAGCGGACGGCCCAGATGCGCCATATGGACCCGCAACTGGTGCATCCGCCCCGTCAGCGGCTCCAGCTCGACCACCGCGCCCTGATCATTGGCGGCCAGCGTCCGATAACGGCTCTGCGAGCCCTGCGCCCCGGGCGCGTCGAAGGCGACGACCCGCATATAGGACTCGCGCCCGATTTCCTCGCGCCGCAGCGGGGCGTCGATGGTCCCGGACGCCGGCTCCGGCGCGGCGGACAGCAGGGCCAAATACTGTTTGCGGAACCGCCGCATCTGCAACGCCTTGCCCAGGAAACCCGCTGCCGGCTTGGTCTTGGCCGCCAGGATGACGCCCGAGGTGTCGCGATCCAGCCGATGCACAAGCTCCGGCCGCTTGCCGTTCGACCGCGCAAAGGCCCACAGCAGATCGTCCAGCGTATGGGCCTGGATCCGCCCGCCCTGGCTGGACAGGCCGGACGGCTTGGAAAAGGCGATCACATGATCGTCCTCGTGGATCACCCACGACCGGACGGCGGCGATCTCATCCTCAGACAGGGCGACGGGCTGGCGGGAGGTCATCGGGGGCTTCTAGACGTTTCGTCGGCAAAAATCCGAGTCCGGTTTCATATCCCTGCCGTACGACGCATCAGACCTCGTCTTTCAGAAGCCATGGCGGATTGACCCGATTATCGCCTGCAAAATACAAACAGATTCGATTGCCGTCCGGGTCTCGCAGCCACGCCTCTCGCCACAGCCAAGCCTGATCGACGGGATCGACATCAAACGCCAGACCTGCCGTCTTTAGAGCCGCGACGCGCTCATCCAGATCCTGGCATTCGAAATAGACCGCTGTCCCGTTCGTTCGCCCGTCTGATGCGAGATGGATCGAGAAGGTCGCGCCGCCTGAACACAAGAAGCGTGCGTAGTGGGGGCTGGAAACGATGAGGGTCAGACCCAAGGTCTCGTAAAAGGCGCGCGCCGACGGGATGTCCGCGACCTGGACGGTGACCTGATTCAGATTCATGTCTGGTCCGCTGCTTCGCCCGCCAGCCGCGCCCGCATCTCCGCCCAGCGCTCCAGCCGCGCCTTGACCTTCTCCTCATGCCCCTCACCCTTGGGCTTGTAGAAGGTGCGGCGCTCCATCTCGTCGGGGAAGAAGTTGGCGCCGGAGAAGCCCTCGGGCGTGTCCGGATCGTACTGATAGCCCTTGCCGTAGCCCAGCGACTTCATCAGCTTGGTTGGGGCGTTGCGGATATGGGCCGGCGGCGTCAGCGAGCCCGTCTCATAGGCCGCCTTCTTGGCCGCCTTGAAGGCTTCGTATACGCCGACGGACTTGGGCGCGGTGGCCAGGTGGACCACGGCCTGGGCCAGGGCCAGTTCGCCCTCGGGGCTGCCTAGGAAGTCGTAGGTGTCCTTGGCCGCATTGGCGACCAGGATCGACAGCGGATCCGCCTCGCCGATGTCCTCGACCGCCATCCTCACGATCCGCCGCGCCAGATACAGAGGATCCTCTCCCCCGTTCAGCATCCGCGCCAGCCAGTATAGCGCCGCGTCCGGGTCAGACCCCCGAACCGATTTATGCAGAGCGGATATGAGGTTGTAGTGTTCTTCTCGCGACTTGTCGTAGGCGGGCGCGCGACGCTGCAACACGGCCGCCAGCCCCTGAACATCCAGTATTTCGCCTTCAGCCAGGTCGAACAGCACCTCGGACATGGTCAGCAGATACCGTCCGTCGCCATCGGCCAGGGCTAGCATGGCCTGACGCGCCTCGGGCGCCAGCGGCAGCGACCGCTCCATATGCGCCTCGGCCCGCGTCAACAACTGATCCAGCGCCGCATCGTCAAGCCGCTTCAGCACATAGACCTGCGACCGCGACAGCAGCGCCCCGTTCAGCTCGAAACTGGGGTTTTCGGTCGTGGCCCCGACCAAGGTGACGACCCCGGCCTCGACGAAGGGCAGGAAGCCGTCCTGCTGGGCGCGGTTGAACCTGTGGATCTCGTCGACGAACAACAGGGTGCTTTGGCCCGCCGCCCGCCGCATCCGCGCCGCCTCGAATGCCTTCTTCAAATCGGCGACGCCGGAGAAGACGGCGCTGATCGACTGGTATTCATAGCCCGCCGCCTGGGCCAGCAGCCGGGCAATTGTGGTCTTGCCGGTGCCGGGCGGCCCCCACAGGATCATCGAGCCCAGCCGCCCCGCCTCGATCATCCGCCGGATCGGCCCGCCGGCGCCCAGCAGATGATCCTGGCCCACCACCTCGTCCAGCGTGCGCGGGCGCAGACGGTCGGCCAAGGGCGCGTCGGGCGGCAATATGCCGGAGGCTTCGAAAAGATCGCTCATTGCGACCTATGTAGTCGTGCCTAAAGCGGTTTTCACCCGTTAGTATGGGTCAGCGCTACAGAGATCGATCATGACCGACGCCCATCCGAACCAAGGCCCCACCTCAGGCCTGACCCCGCACCTGACGATTCCGTCGCGTGGAGCCTCGGCGGCCATCGATTTCTATATCATCGCCTTCGGGGCCGAGGTGCTGGATCGCCGCCTGGCCGACGACGGCGAGCGGCTGATCCACGCCCATCTGAAGATCAATGGCGCCAGCCTGATGCTGAACGACGAGTTCCCGGAATACACCGGCGTTCAGGACGTGCGGCCCGCCGGCGTGACCCTTCACCTGCAAGTCCCCGATCCCGACGCCTGGTGGACCCGCGCCATGACCGTCGGCGGCGCCGAGCCCGTCATGGACATGGCGGACCAGTTCTGGGGCGACCGCTACGGCGTCCTGCGCGACCCCTTCGGCCACACCTGGTCGATCGGCGGACCGAAGGACTGAAGTCTCAGAGCGCCTTCACCCGCGTCACAGCCCAGGTGAGGGGCAGGCCGACCAGGACCATGATCCCTAACAAGCCCAGCATTCCGCCCCATTCCGACGGAAAGCGACTCTCGGCGAGCAGGAAGATCGAAATCATCGCGAAGCCCAAAAATAGAGCCTGAGATTTAGGGACGACGAGTTCTTTCCCGCAACCGACACAAGCGAACGGCCTGCCCAATCCAAACTGGGTCTTAAAAAACGGGACACGGGTGTTGCAGTGCGGGCAGGTCGGGCCAATGGGCATCAGTTGCAAACCACGGTGTTGGAGCGGGCGACGTTCTGACGTCGAAGGGCGCGCCGACGGGAGTCGCTAAGCCATTCGCCGCGCCTGTCGGTCCGGTATTCGACCATTGTGTTCGGCAGGCAGGATTTCGCCATCGTCTCCTCGACCAGCCAAGCCTTGGTGCGCGCGTCCGCGTCCGCCAGTTCACCGTCGAGGCGTTCAACGCTCAAGGAGCCGGCTTCTCGGTACATAAGCCAGCCGGGATTGATCCCGTTGCGCGCGATGAAGTCTCGCTGACGGTCCGCAATCGGTCGGAGATCGACCCCAGCAGCGGCCATTCCGCCGTCCGGGACAAGGTGTCGCGAGATCAGGCCGGGATCGATACCGCCGTGGATCACGATCACCGCGCCCGGTTCGACAATCAGTCGACCCGCCAAAGGCAGAAAATAGTTGGCGCAGGACGAGTTGCACTCGCCCTTCACCGTCATGGTCAGCCGCCGCCCCTCGAACCTTTCAGCGATACGCATCGCCTGATCCGCCGAGCCCCCACGACTGGTCAGAACCAGTTCGGTGGTCGCGGGAGCGAAACGGCTTTCGACGCAAGCCGTCATGGCCGCATCGATGGGGCCGGACAGAACAAACGTCCCCGGTGTGGCCTGATGGCACAGCTCGCCACGCGGGGCGGCCTTGACGCCCCCCACGCCCATAGGCGCAAGAGCAAGAACCGTCGCACAGGCCAGACCAACCCCGCGGTTCACGCCCCCTCCTCCACACTTCGCCACGACCTCAGCGAGCGGATCGCCAATCCAAGGTAATCGCAGGAGGGCGGAGAGCAAGCCTTCTTAACGCAGCACGCCCCTGATCTGGCGGCCCCCGCGATTGATTACGACCTCCCACGGCCCGCGACCAGCACTGGCGGCTTGGGCGTCGCTTGCCGTGGCGATCTGACGGCCATTGATGCTGACGAGCAGATCGTTCTGACGGAAGACGCTCGCAGCGTAGCCCCGTCCCGAAACCCCCAGCACGACCACGCCGGTGGCGAAAGGATCGCCGCCCAGGCGATCCGCCAGCGCGGGACTGAGCTGAGCCACCATGGCGCCTTGCAAGGGTCCCTGCTGGACCACTGTACCTTGCTGGGGATCGGCGTCGCCCGGCAGGGTCTGGACGCGCGCGGTCAGGGTCTGGGCCCGGCCGTCGCGCAGCACGGCGACCTGGACCTGGTCGTTCGGATTGCGGGAACCGATGCGGTAGTTCAGCCCGTTCTGGTCGTTGATCTCCTGACCGTCCACGGCCGTGATCACGTCGCCCTGGCGGATGCCGGCGCGGGCCGCGGGACCGTTGGCATAGACGTCGGTGACGACCAGCCCCTGCGGCCGGCTCAGGCCCAGACTGCCGGCGATGTCGCCGGTGACGGTGTCGCCCTTTACGCCCAGCCAGGGTCGGACCACGGCTTTGGCCCCGCCCAGGGCGCTATCGACCACCCGTTTGACCATGGCGGCGGGCACGGCGAACCCGACCCCGGCCGAAGAGCCCGAGCGGGAGAAGATGGCGGTGTTGATGCCGATCAGATCGCCATCCATGTCGACCAGCGCCCCGCCTGAGTTGCCGGGGTTGATAGCCGCATCGGTCTGGATGAAGGAGCCGCTGTCGGAAATGCCGGTCTCGGTCCGGTTCAGGGCCGAAATGATGCCGTTGGTCACGGTCTGGCCCACCCCGAAGGGATTGCCGATGGCCAGGACCAGGTCGCCGACCTGCTGCTCTTCCTGATCGTCGATGGCCAGGACCGGCAGGCGGTCGCTGACGTTCTCCAGCCGCAGCACGGCGATGTCGCTGCGCTCGTCGGCCAGAATGACGGTGGCGGGAAACTCGCGCCGATCATTCAGCACGACCTTGATCTGCTGGGCGCCCTGGATGACGTGGTTGTTGGTCACCACGATCCCGTCCGAGCGGACGATGACGCCCGAGCCCACGGATTCGGCCACCCGCGCTTGGGGAATGCCCCCACCGAAGAATTGGAAGAAGGGATCGGCCTGAACCCGCTGCACGCTGCGGGCCGAGATATTGACCACGGCGGGCGCCGCAGATCGCACCACAGGGGCGAAGCTGGACTTCATTCCCGCCGCGTCGCTGGGAGCCGTGCGCGTCGGCTGGGCGAACTCGCCCTCCTGGGCCTTGGAATTGGTGGGGTTGCCGCAGGCCGACAGGGCAAGGGCGGCGGCGAGCACGATCGGTCGGGTCTTCATCATCATCCGAGGATTTCAGGCTTAAAGCCCCGCCATACCGCACGCCTTTTCAGGCTGGATCAAGGCCGCGTTGCGGCATCAACCGACAAGCTTTCCCGCAACCCCGCCTGACCGGTCTGGATCAATCCCGCGCATAATCTCTTCACCGTCGTGACGGCGAGGAGCAACGAGGGTTCAGACGCGTCCGGTCTTTCTCAGCAGTCGATCCCGGGCTGCATTGACGCGGGTCGCCAGACCCTCCGTGCCGCCCGCATCTGGATGGGCTCGCCCCATAGCTTTTTTCCACGCGGCGCGAATCTCGGACTCGCTCGCGTCAGCGCGGACGCCCAGCACGGCGCGGGCGTCGGCTTCGCTGATCGGTTCCGATCTGACCATGGGCCGCATGCGCGACGCCCAGGCCAGGTAAAGCCCGGCCGCCGCGAGCACAGCCGCCCACAACCAGGCGCCACGAAACGCCGACAGCGCGCCTCCAGCCAGCAGCACCGATCCCAGCAGGGTCGCGGTGACGCGCCAGTGGGCTCGTCCGCGTCGCTCGGTTTGACGCCCCAGCCGCACGAGGGCCCAGACGGCGATCGCCGCCAGCGCCAGCCAGATCAGGCTCATGGCCTCATCCAGCCCTTCAGGCCGCCACGTCCAGAGGGCTCAGCGCCTGTTCCAGTCCCATGGCCTTCATCAGGTTGCGCAGCTCCTGGCGCGCCGCGACGTGGGCCAGAGACACCGCGACCGGCCGCACCTCGTTGGACAGGTCGGCGACCGTCAGGCCGAACGGGAACAGTTCGCGATAGATGACCCGGTCGCGCAGGCCCGGCCCGACGCGGAAACCGACCCGTTTGGCCAGCTTGTTCATCCGCTCTTCCAGGCGTTTGCGGTTGCGCGCCTCGGCCACGGCCAGGCGATTCGTCACCACCAGCCAGTCGATGGTGGCGTTCCGGCCCTGGCTGATCGCCCGGACCTTGCGCGCCTCCCAGACGCTTTCGGAATAGATTGAGGGTTTCAACAAATCCAGCGTCACCGGGTCCACTTCGCCCAGCAGGTCGAAGTCGACGAAACTGTCGTTCATCGGCGTCACGATCTGGTCGGCCCGTGCGTGGGCGGCGTTGGATACGGCGGTGTCGCCGCCGGGCGTGTCGATCAGTATGGCGTCCACACCGGCCGCCGCCGCCTCGTCGAAGGCGCGGTCGAAGGCGGCGATCTGCTCGTCCACCCCGGCCCGCGCCAGGGCCTTGCCGTCGCCCATGTCAGGCATGAACGGCTGGGGCAATTCCTGCTTGTTCGCCGCCAGCCAGGCCAGCCGGTTGGTGAAGAAGCGATGCATCGACCGCTGGCGCAGGTCCAGGTCAATCACCGCCACCGAGCGGCCGGCATGCAGCAGACCGGTGACGATGTGGATCGCCAGCGTCGATTTGCCCGCCCCGCCCTTCTCGTTGCCGAGGACGATCACGTGAGGCTGCGTCATGAGGGAATCCTCTCTGGCGGCCGGGGCGACTCAAACCTGCCCAGCCTTTAGAGGCCAAGACTCTGCGTCCTGACGCCAAAGGTCAACGCGGAGTTAACGCATACCTGTGGACTGCAAGGCCCCGACCGTCTCAGCCGGCGCGGCGGCACCATGGATCCGCCACCTGGGCGGCGGCGCACAGGGCGGAGGCCGCCTCGTTCGGGATCGGCCCGACCTTCAGCCGGGTCAACATCCGGCCGTCGACATCAATGGTTTCGAACACTGGAGACAGACGCGAAAGCGCATCGCCGGCCTTCAACCGGCTCCAGGCCGCCCGCGCCCCGGCTTCACTGGAATAGGCGCCCAACTGGATCATCCGCCCCTCTCCGGTCGCCCGGGAGCGGACGACCGCCGGTCGAAGCCTGGGCGTTTCAGGCGAGGCCGCAAGGGTGTCTGCAACAACCTCAGCCGCCGCCCGCCGAACGGCCGGCTCCGCCTTGGCCACGACGGCGTCCCGCAGTCCGTTCGTCCGGACCCCGCTCGCCTCCGTCACGCTGATCAAGCCGTCACGGGCGTCCCACATTTCATGCGGGGTCATCAGCGCGACCTTCATGGGCGAGAATTTCGCCGGCCGCAGTCCCTGCGCTTCGGCGGACCGACGCGATGGGTCGCCGTGTCGCACGGACTGGGGATCCATCGGCACATCGATCGCTGCGACATGCTCCGCCATCGTCTGGAATTGATGGCGATCGCCCTCGACTGCTCCGCAACCCGCGAGGGCCATGGCAAGGACGATGAGAACTGGACGGGTCGCTTCGCGTGGCGTCATAAGCACCACCCTAATCGCCAGGGTTTGAAGTCTGGTGCACCGACACGCTTAAGCCACAGGGTTAACCGATTCACCATGACAGCGCCTTCATCCCTCCCCGTCGTCCGCAGCGTGGCGGATCTGCGCGCCGTGGTGCGCGACTGGAAACGGGAAGGTCTGATCGTCGCCTTGGTTCCAACCATGGGAGCCCTCCACGAAGGCCACCTGACCCTGGTGCGTGAAGCACGGCGGCGCGCGGATCGGGTCGTGGCCTCGAACTTCGTGAATCCCGCCCAGTTCGCACCGACCGAGGATCTGGCCCGATATCCCCGTCGCCCGGATGAAGACGTGCGACTACTGGCCGGCGCGGGCTGCCATCTGATGTTCGCGCCGACGCCGGAAGAGATGTATCCCCCAGGCTTCGCGACCAGCATCGCCATGACGGGCCCGGCCCTGGGTCTTGAAGGCGACTTCCGCCCTCAAATGTTCGGCGGTGTGGCGCTGGTCGTGACTAAACTGTTTAATCAAGCCCAGCCGGACATCGCCGTCTTCGGCGAGAAGGACTATCAGCAACTGATGGTTATTCGGCGGTTTGTCCGTGACCTGGACTTGCCGGTCGAGATCATCGCCGCTCCGACCCATCGCGACGCAGCAGGCCTGGCCCTGTCCTCGCGCAACGATTACCTGTCCGAAGCCGAGTTGGTTGTCGCCCGCCGCCTGAACCAGATTCTGAAGGACGCCGCCGCCGAAGCCGCCGCAGGCCGGCCGCTGCCGGGCGTCGAGCGTGAGGCCTACGCCGCAATCCTGAAGGCCGGCTTCGAACGGATCGACTATGTCGCCGTCCGCCGTGCAGAAGACCTGTCGCCATTCCGTGACGGGATTGTCGACGCTCCGGCTCGGATCCTGGTCGCGGCCTGGCTGGGCAAGACGCGACTGATCGACAACATGGCCGTCTGAGCCTGCAAAAAAAGGCCCGGCGCGGGCGCCGGGCTTGAAAAAGTTTCGGTGATGGTGCGTCCCAAATAGGGACAACATCGTCCTTCGACCGCTTCGGTTAACGCCGCCTTAAGAGCCCCGATCCGGCAGCCAGGTCGTCTGACGCCCGCTGGGTCCGGTCGGCCAGGTCAGTCTCCACCCCTGGCCGGCACGGATCGGCGTAAAGTCGGACTGGGTTCCGAAACCTGGAAAGGAGAAGCGATCGGCGCCGACCTGAATCACGGCCGGAGCGCCGCCCGGGGCCGCGGCGCGCCATCGCCCTCCGCTTTGCCCGACCACGACCGCGCGAACCCCATCGACCATGACGGTCGGCGCCGGCCCCGAGACCCAACCCGACATGATGACGGCCGAACCGTCGGAATCCACGGCGTCCAGTACGCCCCGGCCGTCCAGCCGCACCGTCGGCTCGCCCGGGGCGATCAGGACCATCGGTCCTCCCCCCCCTCGAACCAGAACAAGACTTTGGGCCGAGGGGGCGGCGTCTTCGCCGACCTGCGTCTCGGGCGTCAGCCGGGTGTCTCCGAACGCGGCTGGAACACGCAATTCGAACAGACCCGAAGAGTCTGCGCCGACCGCCACCGCCGCACCATCCGCCCCGCGCAGGACGACCCGCGCATCGGCCCCGGCACGCCCTCGCACCAGAACCGTTCCACCCTCGCGGGCGGCGCTCTCGATCAACGGAGGCCGCGCCCAGGCAGACCCCTGGGCGGGCTCCACCGGCCGCGCTTCTCCGTCTTCTGCGGAAGAGCAACCGGCCAGACCTGCAGACAGACTCACGAACAGGGCTGCGGATACAGTGGCTCTGGCGATGATCCGGCGTTTCATCCTTCGTCCTGACGATATATGGCTGACGCCGCAGCGGTTCGGACATCTGTTAACTCGACCGTCGCCGGTTTGGCCATGGCCGTCCGCGCTTTACCATCAGTTCGAGGCCTCATGTCCCTGCCCCCCGTTGCGATCGAACCGTTCGACGGCCCATCCGTCTGCCTGTTCTGCGGCTCTTCCGACCGAGCTGACCCCGCCTATACAAAGGCTGCCCACGCCTTCGGCAGGGCGACGGCGCAAGCCGGCTGGCGGCTGGTCTATGGCGGCGGCGGCGTTGGACTGATGGGCGCCTCGGCGCGGGGGGCGCACGAGGCCGGCGGCCGCGTCGTCGGCATCATGCCCGCATTCCTGCGCAGCCGCGAACGCCTGTTCGACGAGGTCGAGACCGTCGTCGTGACCTCCATGCACGAGCGCAAACAGCTGATGTACGATCAGTCAGACGCCTTCGTGGTCGCGCCGGGCGGCATAGGAACCCTGGAAGAGGTCGTGGAGTTGCTGTCGTGGAAGCGGCTGGACCTGCATCAGAAGCCGGTCGTCTTCCTCAATCTGAACGGCTTCTGGGACGGCTTCTTCGCCCTGATGCGCCATAGTGTCGAAGAGGGCATGACGCCCGCCGACTTCCTGGACGCCTGGACCGTCGCCGATACGGTCGAGGAGGCGATGGTTCAGATCCAGGCCAATGACGGCGCAACCGAAAGGAAATATGATCGTCGATAGGTTATCGCTGCTCATAAATATTTTCCGGGTCGGGTTGACAGTTTTTATCGAAAACTGACATTGGCCGCGACGGCACGACGCCGTTCTTCAATCCGGAGAGTTATGATGCGCGTCCTGCTCGTCGCCGCAGCCTTGTTCGCCGCCGCCCCTGCGATGGCCGAAGCCCCCGCCGCCACCCGCCTGACCCTGGCCGACGCCGCCACCGCGCCCGCGCGCGCCACCATCATCGACGGCGCGCGCTGGTCCTGCGAAGGCGCGACCTGCACCGCCGCTGGCGGAACGGAACAGCCGGCGACGCGCGCCTGCCGCCGCGTCGTGCAGAAGTTCGGCCGCGTGACGGCCTTCTCCTACAAGGGCGTCGCCCTGAGCGCCGACGAACTGGCCGTCTGCAACGGTTGATCCAGGTCGAGGCGGCTTAGGCCGCCTCGCCTTTCAGACGCCGCTGTAGGGTCTCACGACCGATCAGCGGCGCCATGGCCGCCATGTCCGGCCCATGCGCCTGCCCCGTCAGCGCCAGACGCAGCGGCATGAACAGCGCCTTGCCCTTCGCGCCGGTCTCGGCCTTGACGGCGTTGGTCCAGGCCGACCAGGCTGTCTCGTCGATCACTTCAGGCAGCAGGGCGGCGGCGGCGTCGATGAAGGCGGCGTCCTCGATCACCGGCTGGATCGGGCCACGCACGATCTTCGCCATTTCAACCACATCGACGAACTTGTTCAGATTACCCCGGACGACCGACCAGAAGGTTTCGCCCAGATCGGCGTCCAGCGCCTGTAGGCGCGGCTCGGCCGTGGCATAGTCCATGACATGCAAGGCCTGTGCGTTCAGCCGGTCCAGGTCCGCCGTGTCATAGCGCGCCGGCGAACGCCCCATCTTGGTGAAGGCGAAGCTGGCGCCCAGAGCCTGGACCGACTCCCCGACTTCCAACGGATCGGAGGTGCCGATCCGGCCAAGGTGGCTGGTGATGGCGATCGGCTCATAGCCCTGGTCGCGCATGTCGCTGATCGACAGTGAGCCGAGACGCTTGGACAGGGCCGCGCCGTCGGCGCCGACCAGCAGCGGCATGTGTGCGAAGCCGGGGACCGAGGCCCCGAGCGCCTCGAAGATCTCGATCTGCGCGCCGGTGTTGGTGACGTGATCCTCGCCCCGGATGATGTGGGTGATGGCCATGTCGATGTCATCGACCACGGACGGCAGGGTGTAGAGGAACAGGCCGTCCTCGCGGATCAGCACAGGGTCCGACATGGAGGCGGAGTCGACCTCGGCATGGCCGCGCGCCAGGTCTTCCCAGGCGACCCGCTTGCCTTCCAGCTTGAACCGCCAATGGGGACGGCGGCCCTCCGCCTCGTAGGCGGCCTTCTGGTCTTCGGTCAGTTCCAGAGCGGCGCGGTCGTAGATCGGCGGCAGGCCGCGCGACAGCTGCACCTTGCGACGGCGGTCCAGCTCGTCGGCGGTCTCATAGGCGGGATACAGCCGGCCCGACGCCTTCAGCTTGGCGGCGGCCTCCTCGTAACGGTCGAACCGCTTGGACTGGTTGTAACGCTCGTCCCACGGCATCCCCAGCCAGGTCAGATCGTCCTCGATCCCCTGTTCGAACTCGGGCGTGGAGCGCGCCAGGTCGGTGTCGTCGATCCGCAGCACGAACGACCCGCCCTGCCCCTTGGCGAACAGCCAGTTCACCAGGGCGGTGCGGACATTGCCGACGTGCAGCTTACCCGTGGGGGACGGGGCGAAACGGACCTTGACGGACATGGGAGACCACCTTGAAAGCGAGGCGGCTAGGTCGCGCCGCAACCGGGCGAAGTCAAGGCGTGGATTGGATTGCCACCGCCGTCATGATAGAACTCAAGGCGTCATGAACGCCCCCGTGCAAATCCGAAAGCCCGACGTCGCCGAACGACTGCGCCAACGCGCCAAGAGCGAAGGCAAGTCGATCACCGAACTGGTGGAGACGATGCTGGACGAGCGCATTGCGGCGGACGAGGCTCGAGCCTCCGACGACAGGGAGAATCGTCGCGCGGCGGTCGAAGCCATCTTGGCTCGCGTCAGCGCGATGCCGAGATTGGCGACATGGCCAACGGACGACGATTTTTATGATGAGGACGGCCTTCCAAAATGATCGTCGTCGATGCGTCGGCGTTGGTCGCCATTTTGGCCGGAGAGCCGGAGGCAGACGCTTTTCTGAAGTTGCTGATTGAAACGCCGTCGTTGTTGTCACCGCTCGGGTTTTGGGAGACGACAGTCGCCGCACGCCGCGTCCTAGGTCCCGACGGCCAGCAAAGCCTGCTCGCGCTGATGGACGCTCTTCGCATTGAGATCACTGCCGCAGGCGGAGAGACGGCGCGGATCGCGGTGGAGGCCGAGACAAGGTTCGGCAAACGCACGCCAGCCAGGCTGAACCTGGGCGACTGTTTTGCCTACGCCCTGGCCAAGGAGCGAAACCTGCCTCTGCTCTACAAGGGCGACGACTTCAGCCAGACAGATCTGACCCCGGCCCTGCCCGTCTGAGATCAGTCGTCGCGGTGGACGCGTTCGCGGCGTTCGTGGCGTTCTTGGGCTTCGACCGACAGGGTGGCCGTCGGACGGGCCTCGAGACGTCCCAGACCGATCGGTTCACCGGTGTCCTCGCAATAGCCGTACGACCCGTCCTCGATACGACGCAGGGCGTCATCGATCTTGGAGATCAGCTTGCGCTGACGATCCCGGGTGCGCAACTCCAGCGCGCGATCCGATTCCGACGACGCCCGATCCACCAGATCGGGGTGATTTTCGGTCTCGGCTTTCAGATTGACCACCGTGCCCTTGGACTCTCGAAGGATGTCGTCCTTCCAGTCCAGCAGCTTCTTCTTGAAATAGGCAAGCTGCCGTTCATTCATGAACGGCTCGTCGTCGGACGGCCGATAAGGACCGGTTTCGTCGGACACAACGGACGCCAAAGCGTTCATCGCACTCACGCTCTCTAAGCACGCCCCCCTGTGGCGTATGGGCCGTATAGTCAGCCTTAAGAGTCGCGGCAACGGCGTTCGCGATTCCGTGATCATGAATGGACGACACGCTGCGGCTGCGTGACATTTGGCGCGCAGTTTGGGCGCTATATCCTGAAATATCGGAATTTTCGGCGTCAGGCGCCGCCGCGACGAAGTTCAGCCTTGGCCAGTTCCACCGAGGCGCGCAGGTCAATCTGATCGAGCAGGGCCTTCAGGTCCGCGTCGCCGTCGTCGGGGCGGTCTTCGCGCAATGTTCGTGCAAGTTGCTCCAGCGCGACGCTATCGCCGTCGCCGTCGCCGGACAGCAGGGCCAACTTGATCTCGTCCAGCCGATCCAACAGTCCCGCGCCACGCTTCACGGCGCGGCGGCGTTTCTCCAACGGCCCCTCTACGCCTTGCAGCGCCATCAGGGCCGAGACGTCGGACACGGCCGAGGTTGCAGCGGCCGCTGAGGGCGCGGTCGGCGCGGCTGCGGCGCCGGCTTGGCCCAAGGAAAATCCGCTGGCGGCGCGCGCGGCCTTGCCCCCTGTCGGGGCGCTGGGCCCAGTCGTCCCGGTGACCTTCATCGGAGGATGCTCCCGCTCATGGGACCATCCTTGGCGAACGGAATGACTGTTTGGTTAACGCCCCGGCAAAACTTGCCGCTGGGCTGACGAAAGCGCCGCATTTAACAACATGTTTTCAGTGACTTGTAGTTCGGCACGATCCTGGCATCAGGATAAATGACACGCCGCCTGGGACGTCTGACCGATGCAGAATTTGCTTGCCCGCCTCGCCGCGCCTTTCGCCGCCGCCGCCGCCCTGGGAGCCGTCTCCTCTCCGGTCCTGGCGCAGTCGCGAATCAAGGACATCGCTGCGGTCGAAGGCGTTCGTGGCAACCAGCTGGTCGGCTACGGCATGGTCATGGGCCTGAACGGCACGGGCGACTCGCTGCGCAACTGCCCCTTCACCCGCCAGTCGCTCGAAGGCATGACCGAGCGCCTCGGCGTCAATATCCGCGGCGCCAACGCCAACACCAAGAACATGGCCGCCGTGATGGTCTCGGCCGAACTGCCCGCCTTCGCCACGCCTGGGTCGAGGATCGACGTCAATGTCTCGTCCATGTGCGACGCCAAGAGCCTGTTGGGCGGGTCGCTGGTGGTCACCAGCCTTCAGGGCGCCGACGGCCAGGTCTATGCGGTCGCCCAGGGTTCGGTGCAGACAGGCTCCGTTTCGGCCTCGGGCGGATCGGGCTCATCGGTGACGCGCGGCGTGCCGACAGCCGGCCGCATCGCCTCGGGGGCCTCGGTCGAGCGTGAGACCGGTTTCCAGATGGCCAATATGAACGAGGTGCGCCTGAACCTGCGCAATCCTGACTTCACCACGGCCCAGCGCGTGGCGGCGGCCGTCAACGCCGCCTATCCCGGCACGGCCCTCGCCGAGAACGGCACCGTCGTCGCCTTGCGCGCGCCCGGTCAGCTGGGCATGGCGGGTTTCATCAGCCGGGTGGAGAACCTTCCCGTCACCGTCGACGCCCCGGCCAAGGTGATCATCGACGAGGTCAACGGCGTCATCGTCATGGGCGACGCCGTGCGGATATCCCGCGTCGCCATCGCCCAGGGCAATCTGACCATTTCGGTCGACGAACAACCCTTCGTCAGTCAGCCCGCCCCCTTCAGCCAGGGTCAGACCGCCGTCGTGCCCAACACCCAGGTCAGCGTCGAGGAAGACCTGGGCACCCAGATGCGGTTCGTCGGCGGGGGGACCAGCCTGTCCACCGTCGTCAACGGCCTGAACGCTCTGGGCGTGAGTCCGCGCGACATGATCAGCATCCTGCAGGCCATCAAGGCGTCGGGCGCGCTGCAGGCCGACATCGAGGTGATGTAGACATGGGCGACCTGACCGTTTCGGCCGACCTGATCCGCCCCGTCCAGGGGCTTGCGACGGGCGTGGCCGGCGACAAGATGAAGGAAACGGCGGAGGCCTTCGAGGCGTCCTTCCTCTCCCAGATGCTGAAGCCGATGTTCGAGGGCCTGTCCACGGACGGCCTGTTCGGCGGCGGCCAGGCGGAGGCGACCTGGCGCAGCTTCATGTTGGACGAGATGGCCAAAAAGACCGTCGCGTCCGGCGGCATCGGGCTCGCGGGTCCGGTGATGGACGAAATGCTGAAGATGCAGGAGAAGGTTCAGTGAACGAATCCGACCTCGCCGGCGCGCGCGTCCGCCAACTGCTGGGACTGACGCGAAGCTTGACCGACCGCCTCGCTGCGGAGACCCGCGCCTTCGAAGAAGGACGTCCCCGCGATGTGGCCGCAAGCTTGGCCGCAACCCAGGAGATGGCGAACCTTTATCGTCGCGACTCCGGCCACGTAAAGGCCGATCCCAGCCTGCTGGCCGGCGCTCCCGCTTCCGACAAAAAGGCGCTGGTTGAGGCCACCCGCGTCTTCGACGACGTTTTGTCCCGTCACGCCCGGGCGGTAGAGGCCGCTCGTAAGATCTCCGAGGGCCTGGTCCGCGCCATCGCCCATGAGGTCGCGGCCGCCCGGGTTCCAGCTTCGGCCTATGCTGCAGACGGTCGAGCCGCTCTCGGCGACGGTCGCGCGGTGGCTATTAACCGCAAGGCCTGAGATCGTAATCGACGCAGGATTAAAACGCCGCCGATGTTGCCGATTTTTTAAGCGCCGCCATGGTTTCTGGCGGCATGTCGATGACTGCTCGCCTTCTCGGTCTGTGTTTCGCGTCCTCCGACGCGCTGGTCGAAATCGACGCCCAGGGCGGCGTAGTTTTCGCGCTGGGCGCCGGCCCCTTGCCCGGGACGGACGCCGGCGCTCTTTGGATTGGCAAGCCGCTATCGACCCTCCTTCATCATGGCGACGCCACCCTGCAGGCCCTGCTGGCGACCAAGCCGGGCGGCCGAATGCCCGCCACGCAGATACTGATCGCGGCCGGACCTGATCGGGTCCGGCGTGCGTCGCTCCGCGCCTTCATCCTCCCCCAACTCGCGCCGGCCATATCTTGCGCCATCTCCTATGAAGGTCCCGCGATTGCGGTGGCCGATATCGAGACCTCGCCTCTTGTCGACGCCGAGAGCTTCCTGAACAATGCGGCCAGCATCGTCGACGGCGGGGCGGGCCTTTCGCTGGCTTTTCTGGACATTCGCGGGTTGGAAGATCTGGCAGGCGAAGTCGCCGAAAAGGTGCAACGCCGCATCGAGGCCACGCTCCAGTCGGCCGCCGTTCGGGGCTCTTCGGCCGCTCAGATCACGCCGGAGCGCTTCGCCCTGCTCCGTCCCAGCAGCGACACGCGTGATCTGGCCGCAGAAATCATTGAGGCCGGGCGCGCCGAAGGGGTTGATCTGGACGCCGAATCCTTCGGCGCCGGCGTCCCTGACGGGTCGGACAGCCTGTGCGTACTCCGCGCAATGCGCCACGCCATAGAAGGCTGTCTCAAGGACGACGGTCTCGCCAATCCGCAGGTCGCCTTCTCGGAATCGCTGAAACGCACCTTCCGCGAGGCCGAAGCCTTCCGCAGCGTGGTCAAGTCGCGTGAGTTCCAGGTTCACTACCAGCCCATCGTACACCTCGCCACGCGCTCGGTGCACCATTTTGAAGCCTTGGCCCGCTTCAACGCCAGCAGCGGCCCCGCCAACGCCATTCGCATGGCCGAGGAACTGGACCTGATCGAATCCTTCGACCTCGTGGTCGCCGAGAAGGTGTTGAAGCGAATGCGGGCGCCGGGGGCCGGCCTGCTGAAGATGGCGATCAACGTGTCTGGCGCCTCGCTGAGTGATGATTCCTATGTCGAGCATCTGTTGCACATGACCGCAGGCTCGCCGACCGAGCGCAAGCGGCTGATCGTGGAGATCACCGAGACCTCGGCCCTGGCCGACATCGAGGCCGCCAACCGACGTCTTGCGGGCCTGCGCGACGCAGGCATCAAGGTCTGTATCGATGATTTCGGCTCCGGCGCGGCCTCTTATGACTATCTGCGCAAGCTGTCTGTCGACGCCGTCAAGATCGACGGCTCCCTGGTCCGCGACCTCGAGGCGGACGATGTAGTCCGCAACATGCTGCGCAATATCGTCGAGTTGAGCCGGTCGCTCAAGCTCGACACCATCGCCGAGATGATCGAGACCGAAGGGGTCGTGGCGGAACTAAAGGCCCTGGGGGTCGAATACGGGCAGGGCTGGCTGTTCGGTAGGGCCGAAGCCGAGCCCCGCACCCAGCTCGTGGAGGCCGCTCCCGTGCGACGCCGCGGCGCCGTCGAGGCCTGGGGCTGACAAATCCCGCGTTACGCCCGCATCCGAATCTGAATACCCGCGTTGTCGGGGTGCTGATCATTCGGAGGGTTGATTATGGCGAAGTGGGGAAGAGTTCTGGCAATGGTGGCGTCCGGCGCCGCGGTTTGGGCCATGGTGTCCGGCGTCGCCCATGTAAGCGCGGCGTTGGCCTTCTAGGTCAGGCATGACCTGGCGCGGCCTGAACGGGGCTCCCCTTGTTGGCGAGCGCGGCACTGGCGGTGTTCAAGCCTGACACCGCCACCTCGGCGCCTTGGCGCCGGTAGCGGGCGATCACCTTGTCCAGGGCGGCCGCGCCGGTCACGTCCCACAGATGGGCGCCGGTCATGTCGATCTCGACCCGCGTCGGATGACCGTGGTGCTCGAAACTGGCGGCGAACAGCCCGGCCGAGCCGAAGAAGAGCTGGCCCTCGACCCTGTAGCGGACGACGCCGGCTTCGGGCGTCTCGATCTCCTGGACCGTCAGGGTCTTGGCTACCTTTCGCATGAAGAAGACGGCCGACAACAGAACCCCCAGCACCACGCCCTTGGACAGGTCGTGGGTGACGACGACCGTCACGGTCGTGGCGATCATCACCATCGAGGACTGGAAGGGGACGGCGCGAATCTTCAGCACGGAGTTCCAGTCGAAGGTGCCGATGGAGACCATGATCATGACGGCGACCAGGGCCGCCATCGGGATCTGAGCCACCCAGTCGCGCAGCACCAGGATCAGGAACAGCAGGAACAGGCCGGCCCACAGGGTCGACAGCCGCCCACGCGCGCCGGAGGTGACGTTGATGATCGACTGGCCGATCATGGCGCAGCCGGCCATGCCGCCGAACAGGGGCGACAGGATGTTGGCGATGCCCTGGCCGCGGGTCTCGCGGTCCTTGTCCGACGGGGTGTCGGTGATGTCGTCCAGCAGATTGGCGGTCAGCAGACTTTCCAGCAGACCGACGAAGGCCAGGGTCGCCGAGATCGGGGCGATAATGGCCAGGGTCTCCCAGGTCAGGGGCACGGCCGGCAGGTGGAACATCGGCAGGGTCGAAGGCATCTGACCCATGTCGCCGACAGTGCGGACGTCCAGGCCCGTCATCATGACGAAGACGCTGATCAGGATGATGGCGACCAGGGGCGACGGCACGGCCTTCGTCAGGCGCGGGAAGCCGTAGATGACGACCAGGGCGGCCCCGACCAGGGCGAAGGTCTGCCAGTTGGCGCCGATCAGCTCGGGCATCTGGGCCAGGAAGATCAGGATCGCCAGGGAGTTGACGAAGCCGGTCATCACGCTTCGGCTGACGAACTTGATGTAGCGGCCCAGTTTCAGCAGGCCGATTGCGATCTGGAAGACGCCGCACAGGATCGAGGCGGCGAACAGGTATTCCAGCCCGTGGTCGCGGACCAGACCGACCATCAGCAGGGCCATGGCCCCGGTGGCGGCCGAGATCATGGCCGGACGACCGCCGACGAAGGCGATGGTCACCGCGATGACGAAGCTGGCGTAGAGGCCGACGGCGGGATCGACGCCGGCGATGATGGAGAAGGCGATGGCCTCGGGGATCAGGGCCAGGGCGACGACGGTCCCCGCCAGCAGGTCGCGGCGAGGGTTGGCGAGCCATTGCTGGCGCGCGGAGGCGATAAGGGACATGTGGGGTTCATCTGGGGTCTGCCGCCGACCTGGCGCGCGGCCATGGTCGTATGCGGCGGGTTTCCCGGCGGATCGGCGGCCGGGATAGCCACCCGACGCTTCAAACAGGCCGGGTCCAAGGTGAGGCGCGCCTGATGCCCGGTCCCGGCCCGAAAGGCAAGGCCGCCTAGCCGGCGGCGGGCTTGGCCAAGGACGGTCGTTCGGCGGCCTTGGAGGCGGCGGCGGCTTCGACGGCGCGCATGACGCGCAGCAGGTTCTCACCGGCGATCTTGCGGATGTCGGCCTCGGTCCAGCCGGCGTCCATCAGGGCGGCGAGGATGCGGGGATAGGCGTCCACGCCGGTCATGCCCTCGGGCAGGCTGCCGATGCCGTCGAAATCGGCGCCCAGGCCGACGTGATCGATGCCCGCCACCTGACGCACATGCTGGGTGTGGGCGACCACGTCGGCCAGGGTCGCCTCCGGCGTCGGATGGGCGGCGGACCAGGCGGTCAGGCCGGCCTCGACGGCGGTCGGATCGCCGGGGTTCAGGGTCTTCAGCCGCACCTCCTCGCCCGCGCGGTCGGCGTTCCAGGCGCGGACGCGTTCGGAGACGAAGCCGGGGGCCAGGTTGATCATCACGATCCCGCCGTCTTCAGGCATCATCCGCAGCACCCGGTCGGGCACGTTGCGCGGATGGGCCGTGATCGCCCGGGCCGAGGAGTGGGAGAAGATGACCGGGGCGTCGGACACCCGCATGGCGTCCAGCATGGTGTCCTCGGACACGTGGCTGAGGTCCACCATCATGCCCAGACGGTTCATCTCGCGCACAACATCCTCGCCGAAGGGGCTGAGCCCGCCCCATTTGGGGGCGTCGGTCGCGCTGTCGGCCCAGGTGGTGGTTTTGGAGTGGGTCAGGGTCATGTAGCGGGCGCCGGCGCGATGAAACTCGCGCAGCAGGGCCAGGGAGTCGTCGATGGAGTAGCCGCCCTCCATGCCGATCAGGCTGGCGATCCGGCCTGAGGCGAAGACGGCGTCAACCTGATCCGCCGTGGTCGCCAGACCGAAGACGTCGGGGTGGGCGGCGATGATCCGCTTGGCCGTGTCGATCTGCTCGAAGGTCTCCTCGACCGCTTCCAGCGGAGTCAGGCTGGCGGGGACATAGACAGACCAGAACTGGCCGCCGACGCCGCCGGCGCGCAGGCGGGCGATGTCGGTGTGGAGTTGGGTCGTCGCCTCGAGATCGGTCGTCAGATCAACGGCGTAGACGTCGTTGCCGTACTGCTGGCGCAGGGCCCAGGGCAGGTCGTTGTGGCCGTCGATCAGGGGGGTGGTCTTCAGGATCTCCAGCACACGGGCCTCGCCGGCGGATTGGGCCCAAACCGGGGTATGAGCGGCGGTGGCGAAGGCGGCAACGGCGACGCCGGCCAGCAGACGACGGATCATAATGCGACTCCCTTATGTTGCGACGCACACTGACAGACGGACCTGGAGAAAAGAACCCTCTCCCGCTTGCGGGAGAGGTGGCCCGTCGTCCGCACAGCGGACCAGGGTCGGAGAGGGAAGTCTAATTTTCCAAAGAAAGACTTCCCCCATCGTCAGGCGTGTCGCTTCGCGCCACGACCTGCCACTTCCCCCGCAAGCGGGGGAAGGTCTAAGAGACGGCATGAGCGACGCCGCCTTTTCCGATCCGCTCGACCTGAAGAAGGTCGAGACCCGCGCCTGGTTCGAGTATCTGCGCGACCGTATCCATGCGGCCTTCGAGGCGCTGGAGAATGCGGCGCCGGCCGAGCTGTTTCCGGGGGAGCCGGGACGGTTCGTCCGGACGGCTTGGGACCGCAAGGACGGCGGCGGGGGCGTCATGGGGATGATGCACGGCCGGTTGTTCGAGAAGGTCGGGGTTCATGTCTCAACCGTCCACGGATCCTTTCCGGCCGACTACGCCAAGACGGTGCCCGGCGCGGCGGAGGATCCCCGGTTCTTCGCCACCGGGATCAGCCTGATCTGCCATCCGGTCAGCCCCAGGGTTCCGGCGGTGCATATGAACACCCGTTTCATCGCCACGACCCAGAGCTGGTTCGGCGGCGGGGGCGATCTGACGCCGGTGGTGGACGCGGATCGGCGACAAGACCACCCGGACACCCTGGCCTTCCACGCCGCGATGAAGGCGGCCTGCGACGCCCATGATCCGCACTGGCACGCCAAGTACAAGGCTTGGTGCGACGAGTATTTCTTCCTGCCGCATCGCCAGGAGCCGCGGGGTACCGGCGGCATCTTCTATGACCACCACGACAGCGGCGACCACGACCGGGACTTCGCCTTCACCCGCGACGTCGGTCTGGCCTTCCTGGACATCTATCCGAAGATCGTCGCGGCGCGGATGGGCGAGGCCTGGACGCCGGAGGAGCGCGAGGAGCAGCTGGTGCGGCGCGGGCGGTATGTGGAGTTCAACCTGCTGTACGACCGTGGCACCATGTTCGGCCTCAAGACCGGCGGCAACGTCGATTCGATCCTCAGCTCCATGCCCCCGGTGGTGAAATGGCCGTGACGTCCCCTCTTGCGAAAATCCTGCTGCGGCCCCTGGCCACCTCGGCCCTGTTTGCGGTGCTGTACGGAATCTATCTGACCCTGTCGCACCAGCCGCAGATCCCGCTGACCCTGTTCGTGGTGATCGGCTTCTACTTCGCGGCCTCGCTGCTGCTGGAGCGGTTCGTGTTTCCCCGGATCGGGCTGTAGCAACCGCGCTTTACCGCCGTCATCCTCGGGCTTGACCCGAGGACCGGATGCGGATCGGCCTGTGCGCCAGCCGCTGACGCAATGCGGCGGACAGCCCGGTCCTTGGGTCAAGCCCGAGGATGACGGCGGTGTGGGGTGTAGGGTATGGCCCGGAGCGGAAACTAGGGCGCATCCCCCGCGTCCGCTCACCCCATCGCCGCCACGAAGGCGTCGCCTGCGCGGCTGCGGTAGCGTTCGGAGTAGCGCAGCAGGCGGAAGGGGCGTTCCGGCAGGGCGAAGGAGGCGGTGACCAGACGGCCGGCGAAAACCGGTGCAATATGCCGAAGAGTGCAGTTTAGCGGGGTGTTTCCATTCGATTGTCAAAGACCGCCACGCATCATAACACCGCTGGAAGGAGTGTTAGGTCGATGGTCTGAATTTCTGAAATCACCCGATAATTTCGAAGATTAGCAGCGCAATTTGTGGTCAGCCCCCTGTTCCGCCACCCAGGAAGTTCGGAACAGATCATGAGCCTAATCTGGAGGACCGGCCTTCACAATCACGCAAGGTGTGGATCTGGATGGCAGCCCTCTTGGGTGAGCCGGACCGCGCGTTTGATGCCACGACGCTCGAAACTCTATTCTGCATAGACAGGTTGTAAATTGCGCCATTCTAGGTAACCATCCTAGAATTAGGGGAATGACATGACAATCAACATCAAAAACGGAACCATCAAGGGTGGTCGTTTTGGCGTCGTAACTGCTGGCGACATTTCTGCTGAAATTGATGGGCTGAATATCGAAGGCATAGAAACCGCCTATCTCCTCCAAACGGAAAAGGCGGCCTTTGCGGATAAACTCATAGAAGCAGCCGCCCAAGGAGCTGATATCGAGACGATCCGCAAGCTTGCGGCGCCGTCTCTCAAAGCGTCCGGTTCTTCCTTCGACAGCTTCCTTACAGCCACCAGTACGGCCGCATCGGTCGTACAGGCAATCGTGGCCAGTTTGGGAATTGTTCGCTGACCGGGTGTCAGTCCGGCTCTTCAGTGACGCTTCCCTTCTAACAGCGACGGTGGCGGCGCTGACGATGTTGCGTTCAATCGAGCTTCAGATCATCGCCGCTACGAAGGCGTCGCCGGCGCGGCTGCGGTAACGTTCCAGATGACGCAGGAGGCGGAAGGGGCGTTCCGGCAGGGAAAAGGCGGCGGTGACCAGGCGGCCGGCGGCGACCGAGGCGTAGGCGACGCTTTCGGACAGGGCGGTGGCGCCGGCCCCGGCCTCGGCGGCGGCGAGAACCGCTTCGTTCGACGGCAGGGTCATTGCGACGGGCAGGTCGGCGGGATCGACCCCGGCCTGACGCACCGCCTCTTCCAGCGTCGAACGGGTGCCCGAGCCGGCTTCGCGCAGGACCCAGGGGGACGAGGCCAGATCAGTCGCTGACAACCGGCGCAGGCCCGCCCAGGGATGATCGGGCGCGACCAAAACGGCCAGGCGGTCGGAGCCGATCCGGGTCTGTTCCAGCGCGGGTTCATCGACCGTGCCCTCGACCAGGCCGATCTCGGCGGTGCCGGCCAGGACGGCGGCAGCGGCCTGGCGCGTATTGCCGATCTGGACGTCCAGTTCGATGCCCGGATGGGCGACATGGAAGGCCACCAGGCGACGGGGCAGCCAGTAGGAGGCGATGGTCTGGCTGGCGAAGACGGTCAGGCGACCGCGCCGCAGGGCGCTCATGTCCGCCAGCGCCGCCTCGGCCGCCGCCGCGCGGGCCAGCACGGCCTTGGCTTCCGGCAGGAAGGCCTGGCCGGTCTGGTTCAGCACCACGCCCCGGCCGACGCGGTCGAACAGGTGGACGTCATGTTCGGCCTCAAGCGCCGCGATAGCGTTGGAGACGGCCGACTGGGTCAGGTTCAACGCCCGCGCCGCCGCCGTCACATGCTGACGCTCGGCCACGGCGACGAAGATTCGCAGGCGCTCCAGAGTCACGATCAATCTCCAAATCGGATTGAAACGACCATAACAATCCGTTGGACCGAGGTCGAGCGGGCGTGCATCAAGCTGGACAATGAAGTTCGCCGCCCCTGCCGCTGTCGCGACCCCGCCCCTGCCCCGCCCCGTCGGCCTGGCGGCGCGCCTGGGCGCGTTCGGCCGTTCGGTCTGGCCCGGCCTGATGATGAGCCTGGCGGTCGCCCTGGCGGCCATGGGCCTGACCAGTCTGGAGCGGGACGTCTTCGGCAAGGCCTGGCTGGAGCCGCTGGTGCTGGCCATTCTGCTGGGGGCCGGCGTGCGGGCGGCCTGGACGCCGGACGAGCGGTTCAGGGTCGGAATCGATTTCAGCGCCAAGATTTTGCTGGAGGTGGCGGTGGCCCTGCTGGGCGCCTCGGTCAGTGCGGCGACCCTGTCGTCGCTGGGGCTGGGGTTCGTGGCCGGCGTCTTCGCCCTGGTCGCCGCCGCCATATTGGTCGGGTTCGGGATCGGGCGGGCCCTGGGGCTGAACCCGCGCATGGCACTGCTGGTCGCCTGCGGCAACGCCATCTGCGGCAACTCGGCCATCGCCGCCGTGGCCCCCGTGATCGACGCCGACGGGGAAGAGGTGGCGGCCTCCATCGCCTTTACGGCGGTGCTGGGGGTGGTGGTGGTGCTGGCCCTGCCGCTGCTGGGCGGACTGATGTCGATGAGCGGGTTGCAGTTCGGCGCCCTGGCGGGGCTGACTGTCTACGCCGTGCCCCAGGTGCTGGCGGCCGCCGCCCCGTTCGGCGCGGTCGCGACCCAGACGGGGACGGTGGTCAAGCTGGCGCGGGTGCTGATGCTGGGGCCGGTGATCCTGGTGCTATCGCTGATGTTCAGGGACCGGGCGGAGGGAGCGAACGGGCCGGGTCTGCACCGGCTGCTGCCCTGGTTCATCGTCGGCTTTCTGGCCATGGTCGCGCTCAGGAACCTCGACCTGATCCCGCAGGCGGCGCTCGAACCGATGGCGGCGGCCTCCGGCCTGCTGACCGTGGCGGCCATGGCGGCGCTTGGGCTGCAAACCGACATCCGGGCCGTGGCGCGAGCCGGCGGGCGGGTGGCTGCGGCCGTGGTGTTGTCACTGGCGGCGCTAGTGGGGCTGAGCCTGGGGTTGATCGCGGTGCTGGGGGTTTAGGCCTTCACGTTCACCCCGAGGAACGAAGCTCTAGGAGATCGCGCGGCCTACAGACTGATCGTCTGCTCACAATGATAAGCTGAGCCTAGCGCCGCTCGATCGGCCATTTCACAAAGGCCAGAATCCATAAGCCGACAACGTTGACGTAGGGGATCAAGGCGACCACGCCCCACCAGCGCGAAAAGCCTATACGTTTCAATACTCGCGAGGCTGGGTAGCCCAACACGAACAGGACAACGCCAACGATTACCCAGTGCCAAATGCTGAAAACACCCACGGAACGCCCTCCACGATCAGCTAAAGCTACGGCAACTGTGACGAGCTGCAAGTTCCAACTGGATTGGAAACACCTTTGGTTGAAACGTGGAGCTCCTCAAAACCCGATGAAGATCAGATCCCGCTGCCCTGATCCTCCACCGGGGGCGGGGTGAGCAGCAGGAAGGCGCGGATCCAGGCGGTGAGGACGGCGCGATCGTTGGGGCGTTTCAGGCTTTCGAGCGCGGCGTCGGCCAGGGGTTCGGGGATGCGCGAGCCGCGCCGGACCTCGACCAGGGCGGCGGCGTAGTCGGGCTGGAACTCCGGGTGGCACTGGAAGGAGATGGCGTCCTGGCCCCAGGCCAGGCCGGCGTAGGGGGTGAAGCCGCTGGAGGCGATGACGCGCGCATCGGGCGAGACGGCCACGACCTGATCCTGGTGCGAGACGGGGATGGCGATGGTGCGGGCGCGCGGCTGCATCCACGGTTCCTCGGCATGGACGTCATAGCGGTGCAGGCCGACGCCCCAGCCCTTGTCCGACTTCTCGACCGCGCCGCCGAAAGCGTGGGCCAGGACCTGGTGGCCGAAACAGATGCCGACGATCCGGGTCCGGCCCCGCGCCGCACGCAGCCAGTCGATCAACTGGGGAATCCACGGCAGGTCGTCGTAGACCCCGGCGGCCGAGCCGGTGACGATCACGCCCTGAAACGCGGCGGGGTCGGACGGCAGATGGCCGGACTGGACGTCGAAACGGGTGGTCGGGACGGTCTCGCCCAGCAGGGCGCGGAACCGGGCCGGATAGTCGTCGAAACTGTCCTTCAATGCCTCGGGCGGGTGGCCGGTTTCCAGAATGGCGATACGGGTCATGGCGCCAACATAGGGGCGCCGCGCGCGGATCAGAAGGACCAGATTTCAGCCTTGCCGCCCGGATCGCCCAGACGGTCGGCGACCCAGCCGCAGACCTGTCGCGCGGCGTCTTCGGCGCCCGGCGGCGGATTGACGATGACCAGGGCGCAGCCGTTCATCTTCATCGGATTGGTCAGGGGACGCAGACGGGCCTCGGCGACTAGGGTCGGGCCGGCCTTGGTCTGGAGCCGGCGGATGAAGCCGTCGAAAGTCTCCAGATCCTTCAGCGGGGTCCAGATGGCGACGGTCGCGGCGGGGTCGCGACGGACCACCGCCAGGGCGGTTTCGGCCGAGCGGATATAGTCGTCGGGCTTTTCGAACGGCGGGTCGATCAGGATCAGGGGCGCCTTGACCCGCGCCGCCTCGGCCGTGGCCAGGGCGTAGCCGTCGCCCTCGCGCGCCTCGGCGTTGGGGCGGTCGGCCAGGGCCTGGGCCAGCAGGGCGCGGACGGGCGGGTTCAGTTCATAGCCGACATAGCGGCCCTCGCTCCCGAGCGCCTCGGCGATCAGCAGGGGCGAGCCGGGATAGAAGCGGGCGCCGCCGTCAGGATTGAGCGCCGCCACTCGGTCCGCCAGAGCCTGCATCAGGTGCGGCAGATCCGGGTCGGTCATCAGACGCGCGACCCCGGCCTCGGCCTCCTTCGACCGCACGGCGTCGCCGGACAGGTCATAGAGGCCGGCGCCGGCGTGGGTGTCGAGCACCGTCAGCGGGCCCGAGGCTGCGCGGGTCCCCACTAGCCACAGGACCAGGGCGTGTTTGACCAGGTCAGCGAAGTTTCCGGCGTGGAAGCTGTGGCGATAATTCATGCCGCCTCGTGTCGCGCCGGGCGCGCGGGGTCAAGGGGAACTCGCGGACGCGACGCCGCGTTCGTCGCAGGTCTGAGGCAAGCCGCTGAAAGACCAATGAAAAGGAAACGCCGGGATGGCGGACGGATCGCACGGCGTGGATATTGCGGCCGAGATTCCGCAGGGGCTGAGCTGGTGCAGCGACGAAACCCCCGGCATCCGGCGGCGGCGCGCCGGCAAGGGCTGGTCCTACCGCGACGCCAAGAACCAGCCGATCAAGGACCCCAAGGTTCTGGACCGGATCCGCGCCCTGGCCATTCCGCCCGCCTGGACCGACGTGTGGATCTGCCCCAAGGCCAACGGCCATATCCAGGCGACCGGCCGCGACGTGAAGGGGCGCAAACAGTACCGCTATCACGACGGCTGGAGCGCGGCCCGGTCCGAGAACAAGTTCGACAAGCTGCCGGCCTTTTCGCGCGCCCTGCCCAAGCTGCGCGCCCAGGTCGAACATGACCTGAACCTGCGGGGGCCGGTGAAGGACAAGGTGCTGGCCACCGCCGTGCGCCTGCTGGAGATCACCCTGATCCGGGTCGGCAATGCGGCCTATGCGCGGGAGAACCGCAGCTATGGCCTGACCACCCTTAACAAGCGGCATCTGGAGGTGGACGGCGCGGCCCTGACGTTCGAGTTCCGCGGCAAGAGCGGCAAGGACCACCGGGTCAGCGTCCGCGACCGGCGGCTGGCGGGGGTGGTGCGGGCGCTGGAGGAGCTGCCGGGCCAGCATCTGTTCAAATACCGCACCGCCGACGGGGAGCTTTGTCCCGTCACCTCGGACGATGTGAACGCCTATATTCGCGCAGCCATGGGCGAGCAGTTCTCGGCCAAGGATTTCCGCACCTGGGCGGGCACGGTCTCGGCGGCGCGGGCCTTGCGCGAGATGGAGCCACCGACCTCGCCCACCGACGCGAAACGCAAGATCGCCGTCTGCGTGAAGGCGGTCGCCGGCCTGCTGGGCAATACGCCGACGGTGTGCCGGGCCTCCTATGTCCATCCGAAAGTGATGGAGCTGTACGAAAGCGGTGAGTTGAAGACCGCCCTGCCCGGCCCAGACGCCAAGGGGTTCGAGAAGGCGCTGATCCGGCAGTTGGCCGCAGCCTGAGCGTCAGCCCTTCATCCGCCAGGTCGCGCCGTCGGGGCCGTCCATGACGACGACGTTCAGGGCGTTCAGGCGGTCGCGGATGCGGTCGGCCTCGGGCCAGTTCTTTTCGGCACGGGCGGCGGCGCGTTGGTCCAGCAGGGCCTCGACCTCGATTCGCAGGGCGTCTGAGACGTCGCCTTCCAGCCAGGTGGCAGGGTCGGACTGAAGCACCCCCAGGATGGAGGCGCAGGCCATGAGACGGGCGCGGGCCTGGGCCACGGCGGCCGCATCACCCGCCGTCATGCCGCGCTCGATCTCGCTGGAGAGGGCGAACAGGCTGGCCATGGCGCCGGGGGTGTTCAGGTCGTCCTCGATCGATTTCATGAAGTCGGCGGGAGGATCGAGATCCAGAACCTCGACGCCGCTGGAGCGGTGCAGGGCGCCGTAGAGGCGGTCCAGCGACTTCTTGGACTGATCCAGCAGGCCCTGGTTCCAGTCCAGAGGCTGGCGATAGTGGGCCGACAGAAGCGCCCAGCGCACGACCTCGCCCGGCATGGCCTGGACCAGGTCGTGCAGCAGCAGGACGTTGCCGACGGACTTGGACATCTTCTCGGCGTCCACGGTCAGGAAGCCGTTGTGCATCCAGTAGCGGGCGTATTCGTCGTGGGCCTTGTCACCATGGGCATGGCCGTGGGCGCAGACGCCCTGGGCGATCTCGTTCTCATGGTGGGGGAAGACCAGGTCGATGCCGCCGCCGTGGATGTCGATGGGCAGACCCAGGGCCTGTTCGATCATGGCCGAGCATTCGATGTGCCAGCCGGGACGTCCCTCGCCCCAGGGCGACGGCCAGGACGGCTCGTCCGGCTTGGACGGCTTCCACAGGACGAAGTCGTGGGGGTTCTTCTTGTACGGGGCGACCTCGACCCGGGCGCCGGCGATCATGTCGTCCAGGTTCCGGCCCGAGAGGGCGCCGTAGGACGGATAGGAGGAGACGTCGAACAGGACGTGGCCTTCCGCCGCATAGGCGCAGCCGGCGTCGACGATGGCCTGGACCTGATTGACGATGGCCGGGATATAGTCGGTGACATGGGGGGCCAGGTCGGGCGGGCTGACGTTCAGCAGGCCCATGTCGGCGAGATAGGCGGCTTCGTAGCGGGCCGTGACCTCGCCGATCGGCACGCCTTCGCGGACGGCCTTCTGATTGATCTTGTCGTCCACGTCTGTGACGTTGCGGGCGTAGATCACCTTGTCTGCGCCATAGGTCCGGCGCAGCAGCCGCACCAGGACGTCGAACACCACCGGCGGGCGGGCATTGCCGATATGGGCGTAGTCATAGACCGTCGGGCCGCAGACATAGAGGGTCACCCGGTTCGGATCGCGCGGTTCGAACAGGCGCTTTTCACGGCGCGGGGTGTCGTGGATGTGCAGCGGCATGGATCAGTCTTCGGCGGGTTTTCTTGCAGGACGGAGGGTCCGTCCCATATAGCGGCCTGATATACAGTCCCGACGGATTGTAGAAGCTATACCGGGCGGCCCCGACCGCCTCGGCCGGAAAATCGAGTTCATGAGCGTCATCCCCGCCAAGCCCGTCCTCGTCAGCGACGAAACCGTACAGCGCCCCAGCCGCGAACAGGCGCTGGAGGCCGTGCGCACCCTGATCGCCTGGGCCGGGGACAATCCCGATCGGGCGGGCCTGATCGACACGCCCAAGCGGGTGGTCGACGCTTACGGGGAATGGTTCGACGGCTATGAGGCCGACGCGGCCAAGGAGCTGTCGCGCACCTTCGAGGACGTGACCGGCTATGACGACATGGTCATTCTGCGCGAGATCGAGGTGGAGAGCCATTGCGAGCACCACCTGGCCCCCTTCCTGGGCAAGGCCTATGTCGCCTATCTGCCCGGCGAGAAGGTGGTCGGCATCTCCAAGCTGGCGCGGGTGGTCGAGATCTTCGCCCGACGGCTGCAGAACCAGGAAACCCTGACCAACGACATCATCGAAGCCATCGAATCGCACCTGCAGCCCAGGGGCGTCGCGGTGATGATCGACGCCGCCCACCAGTGCATGACGACCCGCGGGGTCCATCACCGGCATGTTTCGACCGTCACCACCCGGTTCACCGGCGCCTTCAAGTCCGATCCTGCCCTGATGGACCGTTTCCTGAAGCTGGCGAAGGCGTAAGCCCTCGACTGTCGCAGATAATTGACGTTCCGGAACGCCGGATCATTTAGAACCGCTTTACAAGCGCGCATCGGGACGCCAAGAACCGATCAAGCTCTCGGGCGATCCATAGGGAATGTCGGCGCGGATCGCGGCCGGCGAGTAACGGAGACGAAGCATGGCTGCGAAGATCGGCGGTTCCGGCGGGGACAAGCACACGATCGAACAAACGGCGGATATCAACATCACGCCGTTCATCGACATTCTGCTGGTGCTGATGATCATCTTCATGGTCGCCGCGCCGATGGCGACCGTCTCCATCCGTCTGGACCTGCCGCCGGCGCAGCCGCCGGTGAATCCGACCGAAGAAAAGGAACCGGTGTACATCACCATCCAGGACACCGGTCAGCTGTTCATCGCCGAGAAGCAAACCTCGATCGACAATCTGGCCGCCGACGTCTGCACCGCCCTGGGCGGCGGTTCCTGCCAGGAAGAGCGCGTCTTCGTCCGCGCCCAGCCGGAAGTGAAATACTCGCAGTTCATGGAAGTCATGAACAAGATGCAGGAGAACGGCTTCTTCAAGGTCGGCCTGCTGAACGAAGACATCGAATAGGACCGAGGTTCTATCCAGGATCAAGGCCGCGTTCCGAAAGGGACGCGGCCTTTTTCTTTGCGGCAAGGCTTGCCCACACGCGCGCTGACCGCCTTGATGCCAAATCGGCTGTTCGAGGAGTCCGCCCATGCGTCGTCGCACCTTCCTGTCCGCCCTGCCTGCCGGAGCCCTGGCGGCGACCGCTGTTCAGGCGCGGCAGTCGTCTCCGACCGCCAAGCCGACCGAGGCGGCCCCCGCCCCTGCCCGTCCCGCCGATCCCTATGCCGGCGTCGGCATCGGCGACCGGGTCACCGGACCGAAATTCATGGGGCGGTCGACGGTCTGGGGCGCGAACGGCGCGGCGGCGACGGCGCATCCGGCGGCCAGCCTGATCGGGATCGACACCCTGAGGCGCGGCGGATCGGCCATAGACGCGGCCATCGCCATCAATGCGGCCCTGGGCTTTCTGGAGCCGGTGGCCAACGGCATCGGCGGCGACGCCTATTGCATGCTGTGGGACCCCAAACAGAAGAAGGTGGTCGGGCTGAACGGATCCGGGCCGAGCCCGCGGGGCCTGAGCCTGGAGACGGCGCGCTCAAAGGCCATCGACGGCTATCTGCCCCGCTATGGGGCGGTGACGGTGAATGTGCCGGGCACGGTGGACGCCTGGTGGAGCGCGCACCAGCGCTATGGGAAACTGCCGTGGAAGGACGTGCTGCTGCCCGTCGCCGAGCTGTGCGAACAGGGCGCGCCCGTGCCCCAGGTCATCGCCTATTACCTGGAACGCAATATGGCGGCCTTCGACCGGGGCGTGATCCCCATCGAGGAGAACGATAACCGCAAGCGCATCTGGGCCGCCGGGGGGGCGACGCCCAAGGTGGGCGAGATGTTCGCCAACCCCTATCTGGGCAATACCCTGCGGATGATCGCCGAGGGCGGGCGCGACGCCTTCTATGACGGCCCCATAGCCGATCAGATCGAGGCCTATTTCAAACGGATCGGCGGCTGGATGACCCGCGCCGACCTTGCGGCCCACCACACCGAATGGGTCGAGCCGATCCAGACCAGCTATCGCGGCGTGGATGTCTTCGGCCTGGGGCCGAACACGCAGGGCCTGTCCACCAATCAGATCCTGAACATCTGCGAACAGTTCGATCTGAAATCCATGGGCTTCCAGTCCGCCGCCTCGCTGCACGTCCAGGCCGAAGCCAAGCGGCTGGCGTTCGAGGACCGGGCGCGCTGGTTCGCCGACGACCGATTCTCCAGGACGCCGGTCGAATGGCTGAACTCCAAGGCCTATGCCGCCGAACGGGCCAGGCTGATCCGGCCGGACCGGGTGATGGACCGCGTCATGCCCGGCGACGCCCCGCACCACGGCGACACCACCTATTTCAGCGTCGCCGACAGCGACGGGATGATGGTCAGCTGGATCCAGTCCAACTATCGCGGCATGGGATCGGGCCTGGCGCCGGACAATGGGTCGGAACCGCTTGGCTTCATGTTCCAGGACCGGGGCGAGTTGTTCGCCCTGACCGACGGCCATCCCAATGTCTATGCGCCGGGCAAGCGGCCGTTCCAGACCATCATCCCCGGCTTCGCGGTCAAGGACGGCGAGCCCTGGATGGCGTTCGGCGTGATGGGCGGCGCCATGCAGCCCCAGGGCCAGGCTCAGATCATCATCAACATGGTCGACTATGGCCTCGAGCCTCAAGCGGCAGGCGACGCCCCGCGCTGGCAACACTATGGCTCGTCCGAACCGACGGGCCAGCCGCAGGAGGGGACCGGGGTGCTGCACCTCGAAAGCGGGGTTCCCGAGGCGACCAAGGCGCAGCTGCGGGCCATGGGCTGGACCCTGGGCGAACCGGACGGCGGCTTCGGCGGCTATCAGAACGTCATGAAACAGATGAACCCCGGCGGGCGCTGGACCTATGGCGCGGCGACCGAGATGCGCAAGGACGGCATCGCGCTGGCTTATTGAGATTGGCGTGCTGACATGACCCATGACGAGGTGCGCGCGCTGCTGCTGTCCTTCCCCGGGGTCGAGGACGGCGTGTCCTATGGCGAGCCGTCGTTCAAGGTGGCGGGAAAGTTCTTCACCTGGCTGCGTCCGAATCTGGACCACAGTATCGTGGTGCATCTGGATAATCTGGATGAGCGGGATTTGCTGATCGAGATGGACCCGGCCGCCTTTCACTTCACCGATCACTACCGCGACTATCCGATCGTACTGGCGCGGATCGCCACGGTCGATCCCGTCTGGCTGAAGGCGGCGCTGGAAAAGCGGTGGCGCAAGGTGGCGCCGAAGCGGCTGGTGCAGGCCTACGACTGCGCTTGACCTGACGTCGGGGAAACCATGCAGGGTCCGTTTAAAATAAGAACGGACAGGGAAACGACATGGGGCTGGCGGTCGAGGATCGGGTCATCAAGGCCGTGGACAGCTGGCCGCTGGAAGCGACGCTGTTCCGGGGCGACGCGCCGAGGATGGCGGTGCTGGTTTCTGCGGGCACGGGGTTTCCACGCGGCTTCTATGCCCGGTTCGCGCGCTGGATGGCCGAGCGGGGCTGCGTGGTCCTGACCTATGACTATCGCGGCATCGGCGGATCGCGGCCCGAGGATCTGGCGGCGATGGAGATGGACTATCCCGACTGGGGCCGGCTGGACATGCCGGCGGCGTTGAAGGCGTTGAAGAAGGCGGCGCCCGGCCTGCCGGTCTTCCATGTGGGGCACAGCGTCGGGGGCCATTTCGTCGGCTTCATGCCGAACCAGGCCGAGATCGGGCGGCACGCCTTCGTCTCGGTCGGAACCGGATGGTGGGGCGGACACCGCCGGACCTACAATCCGATGGAGCTGTTCTTCTGGTTCGGTTTCGGCCCGAGCCATCTGCGCCGACACGGCTATGTCCGGGCCGGCAAGCTGTGGCGCGGGACGGATCTGCCGCGCGGGGTGTTCGAGACCTGGAAGCGGTGGTGCCTGAAGCCCGCCTATTTCCTGGACGAGCTGAAGTCCCGCGCCCTGGAGCCCCAGGCGTTCGATCAGGTGCGGGCGCCGATCCGGTCCTGGATCTTCCCGGACGACCCCATCGCCACGCCGGGGACGGGGGCTGCGCTGTTGAAAGCCTATCCCAATGCCCCGTCCGAGATCGTGGTGCGTCGCGCCGGCGACTATGGCGCGCGACGGATCGGCCACGAGGGCGCTTTCCGCAAAGGGCTGGAACCGCTGTGGCAGGAAATTCTGGATTGGTTCGACGCGGGGGTTTCGAAGGCCCGACCCGGCGCCTAACTGTGCTGCTCCCCGAGTAAGAAGGATTTCCCCATGGCCTACGGCGATCAGCCCACCATCACCGTCGATGGCGTCGAGATCCCCCTGCTCGGCTTCGGCACCTGGCAGCTGGAGCCGGCGGACGCGCGCCGGATGGTCGCCGAGGCGCTGCGGATCGGCTATCGCCACATCGACACCGCCTGGATCTACAAAAATGAGAAGGCGGTCGGCGAAGGCATCGTGGATTCGGGCGTGGCCCGCGAGGAGATCTTCCTGACCACCAAGATCTGGGTCGAGCATTTCACCCATGACGCCCTGCTGAAACAGGCGAAGGAATCGGCCGAGAGCCTGGGAACGACACCGGACCTGCTGCTGCTGCACTGGCCCCGGCCGACGCCGACGTTCGAAGAAACCCTGGGCGCGCTGAACGAGGCCAAAGACCAGGGGCTTACGAAGTCGATCGGCCTGTCGAACTTCCCGTCCAAGGAGTTCAGACAGGCGCAGAGCCTGTCCAAGGCGCGGTTGCTGACCAACCAGGTCGAGCACCATCCCTATTTGGGGATCGACCAACTGGTGGCGACGGCGGCCGAGCTGGGATCTTCGATCACCGCCTGGTCGCCCCTGGCCCAGGGCAAGATCGCCGATGACAAGACGATCTCCGAGATCGCCGAGGCCCACGGCAAGACCAACGGCCAGGTCACTCTGCGCTGGCTGATCCAGAACCGGATCATCGCCATCCCGCGCACCACCAAGGAAAGCCGGGCGCGCGAGAATTTCGACATCTTCGACTTCGAACTGTCGGGTGAGGAGATGCAACGGATGGACGCGCTGGATCGCGGCGAGCGGCTGGGCGACTGGCTTGACCCGACCTATCAGTGGGACAAGGCCGCCGCTTGATCGACTGACTGTTTCAGGGGGCGCGCATGCTGCGTGAACGGGATCGACCGCGTCTGTGGCGCGCCGGCTTCGCCGTGATCGGCTGGGCGGCGCTGGCCTTGCAATATGTGCTGATGGTGGGGCCGGTGGAGGGGTGGGCCGTGCTGGAGCGCACGGTCAACTACTTCAGCTTCTTCACCATTCTGACCAACATCCTGGTCGCCCTGGCCCTGACCGGGCCGCTGATGAGTCCCGGCCGACGGGTGGCGCGGTGGACCGCCGGCGAGGGGGTGCGGGCGGCGATCGCCATGTACATCGTGGTGGTCGGCGTCGTGTACCATTTCCTGATCGCCCCCTACTGGAAGCCCGAGGGCCTGACGTTCGGGGTCAATCTGGTGCTTCACTATGTGATGCCTGCCGCCTTCCTGCTGGACTGGCTGTGGTTCACGCCCAAGGGCAGGTTGCGGTGGGTAGATCCAGTGAAATGGCTGGCCTTTCCCCTGGTTTATGCAGGTTGGACCCTGGCGCACGGGCTGACGACCCACTGGTGGCCCTATGGGTTCGTCAATGTTGACGAGTTGGGCCTGGGCCGGGTGCTGGCGATCTTCGGCGGGCTGTTGGGCTTCTTCCTGGGGGTCGGGCTGGCGTTGGTCGGGCTGGATCGGGCCTTCAGTCGAACGAGGCGTGACAGTTCGGCCCCGGCGCTTTAGGCGGAGACATGGCCTACAAATCCCTGCGTGACTTCATCGACCAACTGGAAGCCCAGGGCGAGCTGGTGCGGGTGTCCGAACCCGTCTCCACCGTACTGGAGATGACCGAAATCCAGACCCGGCTGTTGAGGAACGGCGGGCCGGCGGTGCTGTTCGAAAAACCGGTCATGCCGGACGGGACGATCAGCCCCATTCCCTGCCTGGCCAATCTGTTCGGCACGGTGAAACGGGTCGCCATGGGGGTGACGCTGGAGGGCAAGAACAGGACGACGGCGGGCGAGCTACGCGAAGTCGGGGAGCTGCTGGCCTTCCTGCGCAATCCGACGCCGCCGCGCGGCCTGAGCGACGCGATGGAGATGCTGCCCCTGGCGCAGACCGTCATGTCGATGCGGCCCAAGACGGTGAAGAAGGCGCCGGTGCAGGAGGTGGTGCTGAAGGGCGACCAGATCGACCTGACCGCCCTGCCCGTTCAGTCCTGCTGGCCCGGCGAGCCCGCGCCCTTGATCACCTGGGGCCTGGTCGTGACCAAGGGGCCGAGCGAGGATCGCGAGGACGACTTCAACCTGGGCATCTATCGGATGCAGGTGCTGGGCAAGGACAAGGCCATCATGCGCTGGCTGGCGCACCGTGGCGGGGCGCAACACTATGCGCGGCACAAGAGGGCCCGCCCCAAGGAGCCCCTGCCCTGCGCCGTGGTGCTGGGCGCCGATCCGGGGACCATCCTGGCGGCGGTGACGCCGGTGCCGGACACCCTGTCGGAATATCAGTTCGCCGGCCTGATGCGGGGGGCCAAGGCGGAGTTGGTCCCGTGCAAGACCGTGCCGCTGATGGTGCCGGCCCAGGCCGAGATCGTGTTGGAGGGCCATGTCCTGCTGGACGAGTTCGAGGACGAAGGTCCGTACGGCGACCACACCGGCTATTACAACTCGGTCGAGAAGTTCCCGGTCTTCCAGGTCAGCGCGATCACCATGCGCAAGAACCCGATCTATCTGACGACCTTCACCGGGCGGCCGCCGGACGAGCCCAGCGTGCTGGGCGAGGCGCTGAACGAGGTCTTCATTCCGCTGCTGCGCCAGCAGTTCCCGGAAATCGTCGACTTCTGGCTGCCGCCCGAGGGGTGCAGCTACCGGATCGCGGTGGTGTCGATGAAGAAGGCCTATCCGGGCCACGCCAAGCGGGTGATGCTGGGCGTCTGGAGCTATTTGCGCCAGTTCATGTACACCAAATGGGTCATCGTGGTGGACCACGACATCGACGCCCGCGACTGGAAGGACGTCATGTGGGCCATCTCGACCAAGATGGACCCGGCGCGCGACATCACCGTGATCGAGTCGACGCCCATCGACTATCTGGACTTCGCCAGCCCCGAGAGCGGCCTGGGCTCCAAGATCGGTCTGGACGCCACCGATAAATGGCCGCCCGAGACCAAGCGCGAATGGGGCGAGGAAATCCGCATGGATGAGGCGGTGATCGAACGGGTCAACGACCTGTGGGGCCGGCTGGGTCTGCCGGGCGACGGGACGCCGATCTGGAAATAGCGCGGCCGCCATGTTATAACTTTGTTGTAACGGAGCACGGTCATGACCAGCAAGGTTCGCAAGATCGGCAATTCGGCTGGGGTCATCCTGCCCAAGCCGGTGCTGGCGGCGCTTGGCGTCAGCGAGGGCGGCGCCGTTGAGTTCGTCTATGAGCCCGGCAAAGTCACTATAGTGCCTGCGAAGCGAAAGGTGCGCGAAGGTTGGGCGGAGGACGCTAAACTGATCGCCGCCGCCGGGTTGACCGAAGAAGAGCGCGAATGGCTCGACGCAGACCTCACGGGAGACACGGACGCCGAAGCCTTGGGCGACGACTGGTCAGATGAAGACATCGCCCGCCTTGAGGCCGCGCTTGCGGAAAATGAAAGAGAGCCCGGTTGATCCAGCGAGGTGAAGTCTGGCTGGTCCGACTTGATCCGACCGTAGGGAGCGAGTTGAGGAAGACCCGTCCCTGCGTCGTGGTGTCGCCGGATAACCTGAGCCATCTCCCGGTACACGTCATCGTACCTTTAACGAGCGGCAGTCGGCCCTCGCGTTTTCGGCCAGATGTGCGATTTGGCGGCAAGGAGGGCCGACTTTTGATCGAGCAGATTCGATCAGTCGACCGATCACGTATGTTGCGAAAGCTTGGCAAGCTGCCTTCTTCTGACATGCTAGGGCTACTCGCCGTTCTGCGTGAGATGTTTGAGGATTAGGTCGCCGGGGGGCTGTCTTGAGCGCGTTCGAGTTCTTTTTCAGCTTTTACGGTCTGCTGCTGGGCCTGTCGGTCGCCGAACTAGTCGGCGGGTTCGCGCGGGTACTGCATGAGAAACGGCGGATCCGGTTCGGTTGGTTAACGCCGCTGCTGGCCCTGTTCGTGGCCATCGACATCGCCACCTTCTGGAACCAGGCCTGGGTGATCTTCCGGGGGGCGCCCTTCAACACATTCGTGCTGCTGGTCTCGCTGAGCATTGCGGCGACCTTCTATGTGGCGGCCAGCGTGACCTTTCCGCGGGTGTCGGCCGAAGGCGGCGACGAGCGGATCGACCTGGACGACCATTTCTGGGCCCACCGGCGGCTGGTGTTCGGCTGTGTCCTGGCGGCCAATCTGATCGTGGCGATGGTGGTGATCATCCTGGCGCAGATCAATGCTGAGTTCGGCCGCCTGGCCGGGTCGGCAAGGCTGTGGGTCGGGGTGACGATCTTCGTGACCGGGACGGCGACGGCGGCGTTCGCGCCGTGGCGCAAGGTCGCCGTGAGCGCCCTGATCATGGTGCTGCTCTACAGCCTGTGGGGCATGGCCAACTCCGCCGCCCTGCTGGTCAAGGCCGGCGGCTGGGCGCCCGCGCTGGGGGGCGGCGGGTGACAGCTTGTCAGGCCGAGGCAATCGGCTCACGAAAGGCCATGCGATCCACTTCCCTGATTTCGGCCCTTCTTGCCGCCCTAGCCTGTAGCGTGAGCCCCGCCATGTCCCAGACGCTTCCCAACACCGCGCCGTGGGACCAAGCCTTCCTGCCGCCGGCGCCCGCGTGGGACGGGGCGTCCAAGGCCTTGCTGCGCGACGCGAGCGATCCGTGGGTCACGGCGTTCGAGGCCGATCCGGCGCATGACTTTTCGCCCAACTACGCCGACACCCGCGCCTGGTTTGACCGGCTGGATCAGGCCAGCGACCTGATCCGTATCGAACAGTTCGGCGTCTCTCCTGAGGGGCGGCCGATCTATGCCGTGATCGCCTCAAAGGACGGCGCCGAATTCGATCCGGCCAAGCCGGTGTTGATGGTCCAGGCGGGCATCCATCCGGGTGAGATCGACGGCAAGGACGCGGGCATGATGGTGCTGCGCGACATCGCCTTCTACGGCAAGGACGCCTTGCTGGACCGGGTCAACCTGATCCTGATCCCGATCCTGAGCGTGGACGGGCACGAGCGGGCCAGCGCCTATTCCCGCCCGAACCAGCGCGGGCCGCGCATTCAGGGTTGGCGCAATACGGCGACCAACCAGAACCTGAACCGCGACTATCTGAAGCTGGACCAGCCCGAGATGCGGGCGGTGCGGGGTCTGATCCTGAAGTACCGGCCGGACCTGTATGTGGACGTCCACGTCACCGACGGCCTGGATTACCAGTATGACGTCACCTACGGCTTCAACGGCGAGGACGGATCGTTCAGCCGCTCGCCGAACGGCTCGGCCTGGCTGGATTCGGTGTTCAAGCCGGCGATGAACCCGGCGCTGGAGCGCGAAGGTCACATCCCCGGTGAACTGGTGTTCGGCATCGACGACGACGAGCCCAAGAAGGGGCTGTCGGACGGCGGCCTGGGCGAGCGATTCTCGAACGGCTGGGGTTCGGCGGCCCATCTGCCGACCATCCTGATCGAGAACCACAGCCTGAAGCCGCACGAGCAACGGGTGCTTGGCACCTATGTCTTCATCGAGGAGGCCATGCGGCTGCTGGCGGACCAGGGCGCAGCGCTGAAGGCGGCGACGGATCAGGACCGTGCCCTGCGGCCGGCCCAGATCGCGGCGAACTTCGAAGCGGAAGAGGCCCCCTCCTCCACCCGCCCCTTCAAGGGCGTGCTGTACGAGATGTATCACAGCCCCGCCTCGGGCCGCGACGAGGTGCGCTGGCTGGGCCGGGCCGATCCCGAGCTGTGGCAGATGCCCTTCTATGGGTCCAAGCCGACGCTGACCCTGAACCGCCCGACCGCCTATTGGGTGCCGAGCTATCGTACCGACATCATCGAGCGGCTGAAGGTCCACGGCGTCGAGATGGAGACGGTCGAGGCGCCGCGCACGGTGAACCTGTCGATGCTGCGCCTGGTCGAACCGAAACTGGCGACGCGGGCCAATGAGGGTCACGTCCAGGCCTCGGCCAAGACGGTCGAGGTCGAGCGCCGCGACTGGACCTTCCCGACCGGCTCGGTTCGGGTGCCGACCGACCAGCCGCTGGGCGACATCGTCGTGCTGCTGCTGGAGCCGCAGTCCAGCGAGAGCTTCTTCGCCTGGGGCATGTTCCCCGAGGTCATGAGCCGTGTCGAATATATCGAGGCCTACGCCATCGCGCCCTTGGCGGAGAAGATGCTGGCCGCCGATCCGGCGCTGAAGGCCGAGTTCGATGCCAAGCTGGCGGCCGAGCCCGCGTTTGCGGCCGACCCGCAGGCGCGGCTGGCCTGGTTCTATGAGCGCACGCCCTTCTATGACGACCATTATCTGCTGTATCCCGTCGGCCGCGAGGACTGATCGATGACCACACCCTTAATGCAAGCCGTTCAGGCCGCCGCGCTGTGGAGCGGTCTGCTGATCCTGCTGATGCTGGTGCTGTCGGGCATAGTGGTCAGCGGGCGACGCAAACACATGGTCTCGTTCGGCGACGGCGGGAACCCGGATCTGCTGGCCGCGAGCCGCGCCTTCGGCAACTGCGCCGAATATGCGACGCCCGGCATGGTCGCCCTGTTGCTGCTAGCCGCCATCGGGTCGCCGGCCTGGATGGTGCATGCGGTGGGAGCGACCCTGCTGGTCGGTCGCGTCGTTCATGCCCTGGGTCTGTTGTTCCAGACAGGGCCGTCGCTGGGCCGGGTGATCGGCATGCTGCTGACCTGGGTGGCGCTGCTGACGGCCGCCGTGGCCCTGATCGCCTTCGCCGTCGTCTGAGGCGCAAGGTTGCGGCGCAGCAAAGGGTCCGCCATATCGGGGCATGACTGAAACCCTGTACGCGCCTGTCTCCACCGATCTTCTCAATGATATCGTCCAAGCTGCGCTGAAGGCCGGGGCCGACGCCGCCGAGGCGGTCAGCGCGGATCGCCGCTCGCTGTCGGTCGGGGTGCGCAACGGCAAGCTGGAAGACGTCGAGCGCGAGGAGTCGCGCGACCTGGGCCTGCGGGTCTTCGTCGGACAGCGCCAGGCGTCGGTGTCGGCGTCGGACCTGTCGCCCGAGACCCAGGCGCGCCTGGTCGAACGGGCGGTGGCCATGGCCCGACTGGCGCCGGAAGACCCCCATGCCGGTTTCGCCCCCGTAGATCGGCTGGCGCGGGGCCCCTTCGCCGAACTGGACCTGTTCGACCCCAGCGAACGCAGCGCCGAAGCCCTGGAACAGGTGTCGGCCGAGGCCGAGGCGGCGGCCCTGGCGGTGGAGGGCGTAGCCAGGTCGGAAGGCGGACATGCGTCCTGGTCGTCCAGCCGGTGGCGGCTGGTGACGTCGCACGGGTTCGACGGCGACTATCAAGGTTCGGCCTTTTCGCTGGGCGTCGGCGTCATCGCCGAGAAGGACGGGGCCATGGAGCGCGGGGGCGAGAGCCGCTCGACCCGGCACCTGTCCGACCTACCGGGCGCCGAGGTCATCGGGCGGACGGCCGGCCAACGCGCCGTAGCCCGGACCGGGGCGCGCAAGATCGCCTCCACCACCGCCCCTGTCATCTTTGACAACCGCATGGCCGGCCAGATCGTCTCGCCGGCGATCGGCGCCATCTCGGGACCGTCCATCGCGCGCGGCACCTCCTTCCTGAAGGACCGGATGGGTCAGAGGGTGTTCGCCGAGGGGGTTACCCTGATCGACGATCCATTCCGGCCGCGCGGCCTGGGCTCGACGCCGTTCGATGATGAAGGTGTCGAGGTCGAGCGGCGCGCCCTGTTCGACGACGGGGTGCTGACCACCTGGCTGCTGAACAGCGCCTCGGCCCGGCAGCTGGGGCTGGAGTCGACCGGTCACGCCTCGCGCGGCCTAGCGGGACCGGCGGGGGTGGGAACCCACAATCTGCACATGGAGCCGGGCGAGCGGGATCTGGCGGGGCTGAAGGCCGATGCGGGGTCAGGGCTTCTGGTCACCTCCATGTTCGGGCCGTCGTTGAACGGGAACACCGGCGACTGGTCCGCCGGGGTGTCCGGCTTCTGGTTTGAGAACCGCGAGATCGCCTATCCGGTCAACGAGGTCACGGTGGCCGGCAAGCTGCCCGAGCTCTACCTGCGCCTCCAACGCGGGTCCGACCTGGAGTTCCGGGGCGGGTTCAACGTGCCCAGCCTGATGTTCGACGCGGTGGCCATAGCGGGCAAATGATCGATCTAGCCTCAGATCTGGAGCTGATCCGCCAGGCGGCGATCGACGCCGGGGCGCTGGCGGTCGCTGAACGCGAGGCTGGGTTGAGGATCGAGTCTAAGGTCGGGGGATCGCCCGTGACCAGCGGCGACCTGGCGGTGGACGCCATGCTGAAGGACCGGCTGCTGGCCGCCCGCCCCGACTATGGCTGGCTGTCGGAAGAGACGGCGGATTCACCTGGGCGGCTGTCAAAGCGGCGGATCTTCGTGGTCGATCCGGTGGACGGGACGGTGGCCTATATGAAGCGCCAACCCTGGTGGTGCGTGCCCATCGCCGTGGTCGAGGACGGCCAGGTGGTCGCCGCCGTCATCCATGCGCCGGAGGTTCAGGAAACCTATGTGGCTGCGCGCGGCGGTGGAGCGCGGCGCAACGGGATCGTCGTGCGGGCGTCGGACGCCGAGACTCTGGATGACGCCTCGGTGCTGGGCGACGCCCGGATGATCGAGGGGTCGCACTGGGACGAGCCCTGGCCGGCGCTGCGGTTTTCGAAACGCAACGCCCTGGCCTATCGGATGGCCCTGGTCGCGGCCGGCGCCTTCGACGCGGCCCTGGCTCTGACGCCGAAATGGGATTGGGACGTGGCGGCGGGCAGTCTGATCGCCGAGGAGGCCGGGGCGCGGGTCAGCGACCACCATGGACGCCCCTGGAGTTTCAACCGTTCGGATCCACGTCAGGCCAGCCTGGTCTGCGCCGCCCCTGCTCTGCATCCGCTGATCGTGCGACGCTGTAAAAACGTGCCGCTATCGACCTGAGCAAACCCAGTCTAGGCGGCCGGCTCTTCATGTAGATCCAGACGACGCTGAATGCGGCCGACGTCGTCCCGCATACGGTCCAGCGAAACCTGAAGGCGGGCGTCGGTTTCGGCCAAGCCCGCGATATCCCGACGCACGGACGTCAGCCCCAGTTCCACGCCGGACACTCGTTCCTTGAGCTCGCGCACATCAAGCGTCAGCGTATCGATCTTGGCGTCGATGCGCCGCAGAAAGACGAGCGTCAGGTTTTCTGGATCGCTGCTCATGACCGCATCATGCCTGATGGCGAGGCCCACGGCAAACAAGACAGGGACTGTAAAAACGTGCCGCTATCGACCTAGGTCTTGGGCTGAAAAACCCTGTCATACATTGATCCTTAGGCGTTCTGGGCCTATGCCCCGGCAAAAGCCCTCCCCAGACTTCAAGGACATCCGATGGCCGATCAATCCTCCGTCCCGCCCCAGTTGCTCCACCTCGTCATCGGCGGCGAACTGCGCCACCTGGGCGAGCCGACGTTCCGCGATCTGTCGCAGGTCGAATTCGTCGGCGCCTTCGGCAGCTATGACGAAGCCAAACAGGCTTGGAAGGCGCGCGCCCAAGCGACCGTGGACAACGCCCACATGCGTTATTTCATCCTGCACGCCCACAAGCTGATCGACCCGCGCGGCGACGTCGCCTAAAAAATCGGGCCTGATCCTGCGACACCAGGGAGCCGAACCGGCTCCCTGGTCACACGTTGAAGTCTGGATGCGAGGAAGAAAATGAACCTGGAACCGCAACAGATATTCCAACTGGTCAGCCTGCTGGCAGTGCTGGTCCTGTTCAGCTTTTCGCTGCGCGGACAGATCGGCTATGCGCGTTGGTTCAGGAAGTGGGAAGCCGACCGCAAGGCGCGGCGCGAAGCCGAACTGGCGGCTGAGCCGCGTGACGGCGGCGACCAGCCCCCGAAAGGTCCGTGGGGCTGAGCCCCTATTCTCGCTTCAGCAGCTTCTCGGTCAACAGCGTGCCCCACCAGCCGGCCTTGAACTCGGCGCGGATCGCCTTGGGATCGTAGTCGGGGCTGTCGACCCAGTCGATGAAACTGATCCCCCGCGGCTCGATCTCGTTGACGTATTTCTCGAGCGTATAGTCCAGCACGCCGGTCAGCCCTTCGCGCGAGTGCAGGTATTTCTTCGACAACTGGTTCATGGCAACCGAGATCGGTTCGCCCAGATGGAAGTGGCGATAGAAGACGGCCATTATGCCCGCCCGGTCCGCGCCGGACTTGCAGTGAATCAGAACCGGATATTCGATGGCCTTGAACAGGTCGCGGGCGCGGTGGATGCGGTCGGTCTGAGGCGGATCGCGCGAATCCAGCGGGGCGTCGATCAGAGTCAGGCCCAGGCGTTCGCAAGCCTCGCGCTCCAGCCAGTAGTAGCCCTCGTCCCGCTGTCCGCGCAGATTGATGACGGTGCGGACGCCCTTCTTTTTCCAATAGGCCAGCTGACGCGGCGACGGTTGGTTGGTCCGCACCAGGTCCGGACCCAGCCAGTGGGCGTTCGAAAACACCAGGCGCAGAAAGGCGTGATCCGCCCAGAAATAATGCCAATGCGCCCGGAAACGGCCCATCGCGGTCGAAAGATCAAAGCGCGCCATGGCCGCCAGATAGCGTTCCCGACTGGCCACGTCATCTGAAGTCGATGTTCGCGCGTTGGATTGTTTGCCGAAACAGGAGGCCTACATGAAGACCATCGCCACAACCACAGCCTTGGCTTTGGGCCTTTGGGCCAGTCTTGCCGCTGCACAGACCCCGCCGCCGGAGGACCCTGCCCTGACCTCGTATCTGCGCGAGAAGGCGCAGGGCGCGGTGGGCGCCACGCGATATACAGCCGCGATCACGCCCGATGGTGCGACCACCCTGGTCTATCTGACCGGGCCGAACTGGTGCGGGTCGGGCGGATGCCAGTTGCTGGTGCTGAGCCGCGAGGGCGACGCCTATGTATCCATCGGCGAAATGAGCGTGGCGCGGGCGCCGATCCGCCTGCTGGAGCAGCAGTCCCACGGCCGTCGCGATATCGGCGTCTATGTCGCGGGAGGCGGCATCACCGAAGGTTACGAGGCCGCCGTGCCGTTCGACGGCCATCGCTATGCGTCAAATCCGACAGTCCCCCCCGCCGTCAGGGTCGAGGAGGCGCCGGGCGAAACCCTGATCCGTGCGGACGAACAGGGGCACCTGCTCGAACCGTCGCCTGACAAGCCTTGACTTGAACGGCGGCTCGGACGACCGAGAGCCAATGACCGCGCCCGCTTCCGAGACCATGCCCCTGCGCGCCCTGCTGGCGCGCATCTGGCGCGACTATCTGTCCCGGCACAAGGGATCGCTGATCCTGTCAGTGCTGTGTGCGGCGATGACGGGCCTGCTGACGGCGGCCCTGCTGAAGCTGCTGGAGCCGGCCGTCAACGGCCTGTTCCTGGGCGGGACCGAGCCGATCAGCCTGTTCGGGGTCGTCAGCTTCCCGGCGGACAAGGCGATTATCTGGATCCCGGCCGCCATCCTGGCGGTCGCGGTGATGCGGACCCTAGCCGCCATCGGCCAGGCGGCTCTGGTCAACCGTCTGGGTCACACCATCGTCGGCGATATTCAGATCCGTCTGTTTGGGGCCATGATCCGCGCCGACCTTGCCCGGCTGCGCAGTCAGCATTCAGGCGGCTTCGTCTCTTCCGTCCTGTTCGACGCCAATATGGTGCGCGAGGCTTTTACCTCGGGCGTGGTCAACTACACCCAAAACCTACTGACCCTGATCGCCGTGCTGATCTACATGGGGTTCATCGACTGGCAGCTGACCATGGTCGTGCTGCTGGGGGTGCCTCTGGTGGCGCTGGTGCTGCGCCGGTTCGGGCGCAAGACCCGCAAGGCGGCGCGCGGCGCCATGGCCGAAACCGAGAACCTGTCCACCGCCTTGATGGAGAATCTGGACGGGGTTCGGCTGATCAAGATCGAAAACCGCGAGGCGGCCGAGCAGGACCGTGTCGCCGAGGTGGTGGCCCGTCGCCAGCGCCACGTCATCAAGGGCGCCAACGCCCGCGCCTTCGCCGGCCCGTCCAGCGACATGGTCGCCTATGTCGTGGTGGCGGCGGTCATGGCCTATGCCGGATGGCGGTCGCAGTCGGGCGAGATGACGGTGGGCGGGTTCGCCGCCTTCATCGGCATGCTGCTGGCCGCCGGCCAGGCCCTGCGCCAGGTAACCAATCTGGCGACGGTGATGGCGGAGGGTTTCACGGCTGCACGCCGCCTGTTCGGCGCCCTGGACATCGAGGCCGAGATCCGCGAGGCGCCGGACGCCGCGCCCCTGCCCCCTGGCCCGGTCGAGGTGGTGCTGGACCAGGTGTCCTTCGCCTACGCCCCTGGCGGCGCGCCGACGCTGGATGCGGTCTCTCTGCGGGTCGCGCCGGGCGAGACGGTGGCCCTGGTGGGCCCTTCGGGCGGGGGCAAGAGCACGATCCTGAGCCTGTTGCCGCGCTTCTATGATGTGACGGGCGGGGCGGCGACGATCAACGGCGCCGACGTGCGGTCGCTGCGGATCCACGATCTGCGCGACCATATCGCCCTGGTGACACAGGAGCCCTTCTTGTTCGACGACACCATCGCCGCCAATATCGCCTATGGCCGGCCAGGCGCGACCCAGGCCCAGATCGAGGAGGCCGCGCGCTCCGCCGCCGCCCACGACTTCATCACCGCCCTGCCCGAGGGGTATGAGACCCGCGCGGGCGAAGCGGGGCTGCGGCTTTCGGGCGGGCAGCGCCAGCGGATCGCCATCGCCCGCGCCTTCGTCAAGGACGCGCCGATCCTGCTGCTGGACGAGGCGACCAGCGCTCTGGACACCGAGAGCGAGGCCCTGGTGCAGGCGGCGCTGGAGCGGTTGATGGAAGGCCGCGCCACCCTGATGATCGCGCACCGGCTGTCGACCGTTCGCAACGCCGACCGGATCTATGTGATCGAGGCCGGACGGGTCGTGGAGCAGGGGTCACACGACGTGTTGGTCGCCAAGGGGGGGCTCTATTCCCGTCTGGCCCGACAGCAGTCGCTGGACGGCGGCGCTCCAACTGTCGAGGCTGTGGCTTGAGGCCCCTTCGTAACCCGGTCATCCAGTCCGCGCTGGCCTGGCTCCTGGCGCAGTGGATGCAGTTCTGTTTCGCCACCATCCGATGGACCCATGAAAACCAGGCGGTCGCCGAAGAGGTCTGGGCCAAGGGCGGTGGGGTCCTGTGCGTCTTTTGGCACTCCCGCATCGGCTTGGCGCCGGCGTCGTGGCCTCTGGACCGGGCGCAACCGGCCAAAGGGCTGATCTCGCTGTCGGCCGACGGGGAGTTCATCGCCAAGGCCGTGGCGCGCCAGGGTTTTCCCGCCGTGCGGGGGTCCTCCGCCAACAAGGACAAGGCCGACCGGGCCAAGGGCGGGTCGCAGGCGCTGCGCGACGGGCTGAAACAGCTGAAGATCGGCGCCCTGGCCTTGACGCCCGACGGTCCGCGTGGACCGGCGAGGGTCATGGCCGAAGGTCTACCCATGATGGCCAAGCTGTCGAAGGCGCCGGCCTTGTTCATCGGCCTGTCCTGCAATCCCGCGATCCGGTTCAACAGTTGGGACCAGGCGGTGCTGCCCCTGCCCTTCGGCAAGGGGGCGGTCGTCTGGGATCGCGCCGATTTTCCGGAAGGCGCTGACATGGCCGATGTCGTCTCCGATTGGACGGCCCGACTGACTGCGGTCGAGGTGCGAGCCGACGCCATCACGGAACTTAAGTCGTGACCCCCCTGCCGCTGTTGGCCTATCGGCTGCTGACCCGAGCGCTGGAGCCGTTCGCCCCGCGCCTGCTGGACGCCCGCGCGGCCAAGGGCAAGGAAGACCCGGCGCGCGTCGATGAACGGATGGGCTTCACCGGCCTGGAGCGACCGCAAGGGGATCTGGTCTGGCTGCACGGCGTCAGCGTGGGCGAAACCCTGTCCTTACTGCCCCTGGTCGAGCGGTTCGTGAGGACGCGGCCCGACCTGACGGTGCTGGTCACCTCGGGTACGGTGACATCGGCGCGGATTCTGGCCGACCGTCTGCCGAAGGGCGTCATCCATCAGTACGCGCCGGTCGATGGGCCAGGCGTCGTCGCGCGCTTCCTGGATCACTGGCGGCCCAGCCTGGCGATCTTCGTCGAGAGCGAGCTGTGGCCCAATATGCTGCTGGAGGCGCATCGGCGGCGCGTGAAACTGGCCCTGGTCAGCGCACGGATAACCGAGAAGACGGTGGATGGCTGGGCGCGGTTCCCGGTCTCAGCGCGGGCGGTGACCGGTGCGTTCGACCTGGTGCTGCCGCAGGATCAGCTGTCGGCTCAGCGGCTGGAGAGCCTGGGCGCGCGCATCGACGGCCTGGTCAATCTGAAGCTGGCGGGCGAGCCCCTGCCCCATGACACCGCCGCGTTCAGCCGTCTGAGCGCCGCGATCGGCGACCGGCCTGTGGTGATGGCCGCCAGCACACACGAGGGCGAGGAGATCGCCATCGTCCGTGCGCTGGACAAGCTGGCCGACCGGGCCTGCCTGATCCTGCTGCCGCGGCATCCAGAGCGGGGGCCGCACATCGCCACGGCCTTGCAGCGCGAGGGTGTCGCCTTCGCCATGCGGTCGCGGGGCGAGACCATCGGGCGAGATACAGACGTCTATCTGGCCGACACCCTGAACGAGATGGGCCTGTTCCTGCGTCTGGCCGATGTGGTGGTGATGGGCGGATCGTTCGCCCCGGCTCTGGGCCTGCCGGCGGTGGGCGGGCATAATCCGCTGGAGCCCGCGCGGCTGGGCCGACCGACCGTGACGGGGCCGGACGCGTCCAACTGGGCCACAGTCACCTCGGCCCTGGCGGAGGCGGGGGGCCTGATCCTGGTCCAGGCGCCGTGGGATCTGGCCGAGGCGATCTCGCCTCTGCTGGCGAATCCAGGGGCGGCCAAGGCCATGGGCGAGCGCGCCCGGCGCGCAGCGGCCGAGGCGGGCGGCGGTCTGGACCGGCTGTGGACCTGGCTGTCGCCGCTGACGCCGCAAAAGAGGCCGAGGCGATGAAGTTGAATACGCCGCGCTGGTGGTATGTGCGCGACCGCGATCATGCGCGGATGACGCGCACGGTGCTGAAGCCCCTGGGCTGGATCTGGGCCGGGGTGACGGCGCGCCGGATCGCACGGACGGTCCCGTTCGATCCGGGCTGCGCGGTGATCTCGGTCGGCAATCTGACCGTGGGCGGATCGGGCAAGACCCCGGTCACGCGCGAGGTGCTGCGACTGCTCCGCGCAGCGGGCGTAGAGGCGCAAGGCTTGTCGCGCGGCTATGGTGGCCGGCTGGAAGGCCCGGTGCGGGTCAATCTGGAGATTCACACGGCGGCGGACGTCGGCGACGAACCGCTGATGCTGGCGCAGGACGCCCCGGCCTGGATTTCGCGCGACCGTATCGCCGGGGCGCGGGCGGCCGTGTCGCAAGGCGCGCGGGCGCTGCTGCTGGACGACGGACATCAGAACCCCGCCTTGAAGAAGACCGTCAGCCTGATCGTCGTGGACGGCGAGACACGGGGCGACGAATGGCCGTTCGGGGACGGCTCGGTCTTTCCGTCCGGCCCGATGCGAGAGCCTTTGAAGGCCGGGCTGGCCCGCGCCGACGCCGTGGTGGTCATGTTGCCGACCGATGTGGAGACGGCTGATCTCGAACTGCTTGCGGTATTCGACGGCCTGCCGGTGTTCGTGGCGCGCCTGACGCCGCAGGGGCCGCCGCCCTCGGGGCCTCAGGTCGGGTTCGCCGGCATCGCCAAGCCGTGGAAGGTCGAGCGGTCGTTGAGGGCGGCAGGGTGCGACCTCGTGGACTTCGTCCCCTTCCCCGACCACGCGGCCTACAGCGCCGCCGACATGGGGTTCCTGACCGATCGGGCGGCGGTCTATGGCGCCGGTCTGGTGACCACGGAAAAAGACTGGGTGCGGCTGACGCCGGACCAGCGCGCGCGCGTGACGGCCTGGCCGGTCGTCGCCGGGTTCGAAGATGAGGCGGCTTTCAACGCCTTCCTTGCAGACCCGATTCAGTCGGCGCGGTAGACCACGCCGGACTTCATCACGAACTTCATCCGCTCCAGTTCGGTGACGTCGGTCAGCGGATCGCCCGTCACAGCGACGATGTCGGCGGGCATGCCCGGCGCGATCTTGCCGGCCTCGCTGGCGATGCGCAGATGCTCGGCCGCGCCGACGGTGGCGGCCTGAATGGCTTCCAGCGGCGTCAGACCTGCGCGGACCAGAAGGGCGAACTCCTGAGCGTTGTCGCCATGGGCGGAGACGCCGCTGTCCGTGCCGAAGGCGATCTTCACACCGCCCTCGTGCGCGCGGCGGGCCATGTCGAGCATCTTGGGGCCCACTTCGAGCGCCTTTGCGGTCTGGGCGGGGGTGAAGAAGTTGTTCGGACCGGAGGCGATGCGGGCGACGAAGTCCCCGGCCAGCAGGGTCGGCACCAGCCAGGCGCCATTGGTCTTGAACAGACGGATCGACTGATCGTCCAGGTAGGTGCCGTGTTCGATGGAATCGCCGCCCGCGCGCAGGAAGGCGTTGATCCCGTCGACACCATGAGCGTGCGCCGTGACCTGCCGACCCATGCGGTGAGCGCTTTCGACGATGGCGGTCAGTTCGGGATCGCTGAACTGCTGGTTCAGGCCGGCGGCGGTGTTGGACAGGACGCCGCCCGTGGCGGTGATCTTGATGATGTCGGCGCCCGAGCGGACCTGGGTCCGGACCGCGCGCATACAGTCCTCAGGCCCCGAACAGACGCTTTCCGGCGACAGCAGATGCAGAACGTCCTCGCGGAAGCCGTTGGCGTCGCCGTGGCCGCCGTGGATCGAAACCGAAGACCCAGCCGCGATGATGCGCGGGCCGGGCACGTCGCCAGCCTTCACCGCCTCGCGCAGGGCGAAGATCGCTTCGTTGCCGGCGCCGAGGTCCGCCACCGTGGTGAAGCCCGCCATCAGGGTGCGGCGAGCATAGCGGGCGCCGACCATAGCTTGGGTCGCTTCCGACTGCGTAACTTCCTCAAGGCGGGAATTGGGGTTCTGCTGGCCCGTCAGATGGACGTGGCTGTCGATCAAACCCGGCAGGACGAAGGAATCGCGAAGATCGACGACCGACCCTTGAGACGGGTCGCCGACAAAGCCGTCGCGAACCTCGACAACTTGGTTCCCTCTGATCACGAGAGTTTTACCGCGCTGCACAACGCCGTTTGACGGGTCCGCCAGCAAGCGGCCGGCTTCGACAAACGTCGTCGCCTGGATTGGGGAAACTTGAGGCGCGGCGGGGCTTTGCTGCGCCGCCGCGACCGTGGCCGAAGCCATCAACGCCGTCAGCGCCAGACCGAAACGGATCATCTATGTCTCCCCTGCGGCGCGCGCCGCAAAAATGCCCCACAAGGCTCAGGTTGCCTCGCCCGTAACCATTTGAAACAAACATCTCCGAAGATAAACCGCAACGAGGGCGTCGCATGCGGCTTTCAAGACGAGGACTCATTCTGGGCGGATCGGCCATGCTGGCCGGTTGCGCCAGCGCCGGAGCATCGGTCCCGGTGACCACGTTGGCGGCGGCCAAGCCGGTTGCACCGCCCGCGCCTGCCCCCGTCGTGGAAGCCCTCGTCGTCACCCCGCCGCCTCTCGATCCGCGCGGCCATGTGCGTAAGGACCTGATGGAGCGGGCGATGGCGGCCCTGGACATCCACCACCGGAAGATCCCGCTTCGCGACCGGATGTACTTGGTCGATTTCAAGAAATTCTCGGGCGAAGAGCGGCTGTACGAGGTCGATCTGATCGCCGGCGAGGTCAAGGTGCTGCGCACCTGCCACGGGCGCGGTTCAGACCCCAGCCACACGGGCTACGCCCAGCGCTTCTCCAACACGCCGGACTCCAACATGTCCTCGGTCGGGGCTTACGCCACAGCGGGCGCGGGGTGGGGATCGCAGCAGGGCCCGAACGTCCTGCTGGACGGGCTGGAATACACCAACGACAAGGCGCGCGAGCGGGCCATCATCATCCATGGCGCCGACTACGCCGACCCGGACTTCCTGGCCCGCGAAGGCAAGCTGGGTCGCAGCTACGGCTGTTTCTCGGTCGCCCACACCGATCTGCCGGAACTGCGCGAGCGAATGGGCGAAGGGCGGCTGCTGTTCGCCTGGGCGTGAGACCTATCGCTCGGGCCGTCGGGCGGAATGCCTGATGGTGACGACCTCAACCCGATCAGGCAGGATCGCGTACCGGATCAGATAGGGCTTCACCAGAGTCAGTTCTCGTGTTCCATGAATGGAAGGGCGTCCCCGGTCCGCGAAATGCGCGAGGCTCTCGGCAGCAGCTTTCAATCGAATCAAGAAGCGCGCCGCAGCAGCTGGATTGAAGTCGGCGATATAGAGGCTGATGTCCTCCAGATCGCTCAGCGCCTGATCCGTCCAGACGACTAACCGCATTTAGGCCGGGGCAGAGGATTGGCCGTCGACCAGGACTCGACCCATCGCATCACGGTCTCGTTGTCTACGACCCGTCCAGCTGCGGCATCGGCAAGGCCCCGCAAGGTCGCGGCCTCGTCCGCCGCGTCGTCCGGCGTCGAGAACAGATCTTCTTCGTCGTGATCAATTGCGGGATCAGCCATGGAGCGAGCCTAGCACATCCCGCCGATACGGTCAGCCCCGGCCAAGGGCGCGCCAGCCGATGTCGGAGCGGTTGAAGCCGCCGGGCCAGTCGATCTGGCGGATGGCGTCATAGGCGCGCTCGCGGGCCTGGGCGATATCGTCGCCCTCGGCGCAGATGTTCAGGACGCGGCCGCCGGCGGCGCACAGCTGGCCGTCGTCGCGGCGCTTGGTCCCGGCGTGGAACACCTGGACGTGAGGGCCGAAGTCCTGATCGACGCCGCGGATGATCGAGCCTTCCAGCGGGCTGTCGGGATAGCCCTTGGCCGCCATGACGACGCAGATCACAGTCTGGGGCTTGAAGGCCGGGGACGGCAGGCCCGAGACGTCGCCCCGCGCGCAGCCCAGCAGATAGGGAACGATGTCCCCGGCCATCCGCATCATCAGCACCTGGCATTCGGGATCGCCGAAGCGGGCGTTGAACTCGACCACCTTGGGACCGTCGGCGGTGGCCATCAGGCCGGCGTAGAGGACGCCGCGATAGGGGGCGCCCTCCTCGGCCATCTTGCGGATGGTGGGCTGGACGATCCGTTCGTCGGCCTGCTGCACCAGGTCGGCGGTGAAGACCGGAGCAGGCGAATAGGCGCCCATGCCGCCGGTGTTGGGGCCGGTGTCGCCGTCGAAGGCGCGCTTGTGGTCCTGGGCGCCGCCGAACAGGACAGCGCGCTGGCCGTCGCACAGGGCGAACAGCGAGCCCTCCTCGCCGTCCATGAACTCCTCGATCACGACGCGGGCGCCGGCGGCGCCGAAGCGGCCGCCCAGCATCCGTTCGATCTCGGCCTCGGCGTCGGGGCGGTCCGGGCTGATGGCCACGCCCTTGCCGGCGGCCAGGCCGTCGGCCTTGATGACATAGGGAGGCTTGAACACGTCCAGAGCGGCCTTGGCGTCCTTGACCGTGTCATAGACGCCGTAGCCGGCGGTGGGGATTTCGTGGCGTTCCAGGAAGGCCTTGGAGAAGGCCTTAGACACCTCCAGCTGGGCCGCCTTGGCGGTGGGGCCGAAGCAAGGGATGCCGGCCGAGGCCAGACGGTCGGCGAGACCGGCGGCCAGGGCGACTTCCGGCCCGACCACCACCAGATCGGCCTTGATCTCGCGCGCCAGGGCGGCGAGGCCGTCGGCGTCGTCGGCCTTGACCGGGCGAAGCTCGCACAGCTTCTCGATGCCCGGATTGCCGGGGGCGGCGACGAGGCGTTTGACCAGCGGCGACTGGGCGATCTTCCAGGCCAGGGCGTGTTCGCGCCCGCCCGATCCGACGAGAAGAATAATCATGAAGTCGGCAATGACGGGCCTACGCCGGGCGGTCAAGCGTCCGCCGGGCTGAAGCGTCAGAACAAGGCCGAAAGCACATAAACGGCCAGGCCGACCAAGGCGATTGCGCCGATGATCAGCCAGGGGCTCATGGCCCCGCCCGCGCCGCTGCGACGCATCAGGCCGCGCTCGCGCGGGTCGCGGTTTTCCGGATCGGTATCTTGCGGATCGGCGGCCATGAAAGGCGAACGGAACGGCGCGGTTCCTGTTCCCGCGTGAAGCGACCCGGTCTAGGATAGGCCGATGAGCGACGACTCCTACGTGTTCGAAGGCCCGGCCGAGGCCGCCGCCCCGCGCGACAACAATCCGCCCCTGTCGATCTCCGAACTGTCCTTCGCCCTGAAGCGGACGCTGGAGGAGCGATTCGGCCATGTGCGGCTGAGGGGCGAGGTGTCCAAGGTCAATCGTCACGCCTCGGGCCATATCTATCTGACCCTGAAGGACGACAAGTCGGCCATCGACGGGGTGATCTGGAAGGGATCGGTGCGCGGCCTGGGGGTCCAGCCGGAGGCGGGGCTGGAGGTCATCGTCACCGGCAAGATCACCTCGTATCCGGCGCGATCGTCGTACCAGATCGTGATCGAGAGCATGGAGGCGGCCGGGGCCGGCGCCCTGCTGGCGCAACTGGAGCGGCTGAAGGTCCGGTTGCGCGAGGAAGGTCTGTTCGAGCCGGGGCGCAAGAAGCCCCTGCCCCAGTTTCCCCGCACCATAGGCGTGATCACCAGCCCGACGGGTGCGGTGATCCGCGACGTCGTGCACCGGATCGCCGAACGCTGGCCCTGCCGGGTGATCGTCTGGCCCGTGGTGGTCCAGGGAGAGGCGGCGTGCGGCCAGGTGTCGAACGCCATTCGCGGGTTCGACGCGATGACGCCGGACGGGCCGATCCCCCGTCTCGACTTGCTGATCGTGGCGCGCGGCGGGGGTTCGGTGGAGGACCTGTGGTGCTTCAATGATGAAGGCCTGGCGCGGACGGTGGCGGCGGCGCGGATCCCTATCATCTCGGCCGTGGGGCATGAGACGGACACCACCCTGATCGACTTCGTGTCCGACCGGCGCGCGCCGACGCCCACGGGGGCGGCCGAGATCGCGACGCCCGTGCTGGCGGACCTGAGATATGCGGTCGCCGACCTGGACCGGCGCATGGTCCTGGCGGGGGGGCGGCTGATCGAGGATCGGCGCACCCGGCTGAGGGCCGTGGCGCGCGGATTGCCGGCAAGACCCGAAGACCTGCTGGCCCTGGCGCAGCAGCGGCTGGACCATGTGTCGAGCCGGCTGGGATCGGGGCTGCAACGCAATGTCTCGGTCCACGAACGTCGCCTGGCCGGCGTCGGCGGGCGACTGGGGCGCGGGCTGCTGGACCGGGCGCTGGAGCGTCGCAGCGACCGGCTGTCCGCCGTGACCGCCCGGTTCAAGCCGACGGTCGAGCGACGGCTGACCCGCGACCAGGACCGGCTGAACGCCCTGTCGCGCGCGCTGGCGACGCTGAATCCCGGACGGCCCAAGCCTGGATTCGCCCGGGTCGAGAACGCCGAGGGCGACTGGATCACGGCGGCGGCGGGACTGGAGCCCGGCCAGGCGGTGCGGCTGGTGTTCGGGGACGGCGCGCGGGGCGCGACCATCGACGGCGGGGATGGACGGGTCGCGTCGCCCCCTCCGCCCAAGCCCGCGCCAAGGCCCAAACCGCCGACGCCAAGCCAGGGCGACCTGTTCTGATCCGTTGGCGCTTGTCGTAAAACAGGGTGACAAAGCGCCAACCTGCCAATCGGCGCTTGGCGCGAAAACAGGGCGACAGGGCGCCATTCGCGCCAAGCCTCCGGCCCGGCATGAGCCCCCACGGGACGGGTTCGACAGGAATGAGCGGCGGTCGGATCATGACGCCATTCTAATCCGCTCTCATCTCAGGCGGATTGAACGGGGTTTTCGCCCGGCAAAGGCCGGTGGCCGCACGAATCACCGTGCGAACCATTTTTCTTTTCTGATCATGAATTCGCCGATGTGAAGTTCGGGGCTCGGCGGTTTTCCCTTCGCCCTGGCGCCGCTTCCTGCTAACCGCCGCCGCATGAAGATCACTCGCATCGCCCTGGCCGCCTACGGCATCGCCGTTCTGATCATCGTTCTGGACCAGCTGACCAAGGCCTGGATTCTGAGCCTGCCGGACGTGGCTTCAGTCAGCCAGATCCCGGCCGGCTATGTCTTCGCCGAGGTGCTGCCGCCGATCCTGCGCTTCACCTTCGTACAGAACACCGGGGTCAGCTTCGGCCTGTTCGGCGGGGGCGAGGCGCGCTGGGGGCTGACGATCTTCTCGGTCATCGTCTCGGCCGGGCTGGCCTGGTGGGCGACCCAGTCAGATCGTCGCCTGCTGATCACCGCCATCGGCTTCGTCATGGGCGGCGCCTTGGGCAATGTGATCGACCGAATCCGGTTCGGCTATGTCGTCGACTTCATCGACGTGTCGGGCACGGGAGTCTTCCCCTGGGTGTTCAACATCGCCGACAGCGCCATCACCATCGGCGTCGTCCTGCTGATTCTGGACAGCTTCCTGTCCGACAGAGCCGCGAAAGCCTGAACCCGGCTTTCGTCCGATCCAGAGCCTGATTTACGGCCTCGGCGGGATCGCCGTCTCCGCCGATCAGGCTCGAAGGTTGGCGCGGCCCCCGAAAAGTCGTAATCACCCCGTCTTCACTATGCCAACAACGCCCGCAGAGGCGTTCCGTGCATCAGCCGATCAGAGCCTGAACCCATGCGTATTCGCAGTGTCGCCGTACTGACCCTCGCCGCCTCCGCCGCGCTCGCCGTTTCGGCTTGCGGCAGCATCAAGCAAGGCATCGGCCTGACCAAGGTCGTGCCGGATGAGTTCGTGACCGTCTCCACCGCCCCGCTGAGCGTGCCGCCTGAGTACGGCCTGCGCCCGCCGGCGCCGGGCCAGCCGCGCCCGCAAGAGCTGGCGCCTGAAAGCGCCGCCCGTCAGATTCTGCTGGGCCAGCGCCAGGCGATCACCCGTACGCCGGGCGAGCAGGTCCTGGTGGCTCAGGCCGGCGCCGAACAGGCCGATCCCCTGGCCCGCTACGTCATCGACGACGAGTTCGGCGACATCGCCCACAAGGAGGAGAGCTTCGCCAACCGCGTGATGTTCTGGCGCAAGGACGATGCTTCGACCCAGGCGCCGACGGTGCGCCAGACGGCCGACGGCCAGCAGACGATCGACGCCTCGACCGAGGCCGCCCGGCTTCAGGCCCTGACCGGCGGCCAGCAGGCCATCACGATCCAGCCGCGCCGCAGCGGCGGTTTCAAGCTTCCGGGTCTGTAAGACCTTTCGCCCCTGTTCCAAGGACGCCTGCCACGGCGTTGGTCCTCTCGCTGTCGGAAGATAACTGATGCGTCGCGTGCTTTCCGCCCTGGCCGCCGTCTCGATCGCGGCCTCCATCCTGCCCACCGCCGCCCAGGCGCAGATGTCTCCGGGGCAGCGGGAGCGCGGGCCCAGCGGCCAGCAGGCCGATGGATCCGACAATGGGCCCGCCGACCGCGCGCCGCGATTCGCGCCGCTACGCCGTCGCGCCAACGCCGGTCCCTGCCCCTTCGTGAAGGTGCTGTACGACGCCGCCCGCTATGTCGAGCTGGAAGGCGGTCGCGCGGCCATCGCCAACGTCGGCTTCACCGGCGAGATTGAGGGCGTCTCGGCCGACTGCGAATATCGCGAGAGCGACCCCATCAAGCTGGACATGGACATCCTGTTCGAGCTGGGCCGGGGCGAGCAGGCGAGCGAAGACCAGAAGACCTATCGCTATTGGGTCGCCGTGACCGAGCGCAACAGCGCCGTCCTGGCCAAGGAATATTTCGACCTGCCGGTGAAGTTCGACGGTCAGCGCACCGCCTCGGTCCATGAGGAGCGCAGCATCGTGATCCCGCGCGCCGGCATCGACACCAGCGGCGGCAATTTCGAAGTTCTGATCGGTTTCGACGTCACGCCTGAAATGGCCGAGTTCAACCGCTCGGGCAGCCGCTTCCGCGTCACCGCCGGAACGGCCCAAGCCTCTACGCCGAGCCAGTAATGTCCGATCTGAAGACCGTTCTCAGCGAAGCGGTCGCCGCCGCCTTCGCCGCCGAAGGCGTGGATGCGGCCCTGGCCCGCGTCACCCCGTCGGACCGCCCCGACCTGGCCGACTTCCAGTCGAACGGGGCCCTGGCCGCCGCCAAGGCGTTGAAGGCCAATCCACGCGAATTGGCTGGCAAGATCGCCGAGCGGCTGACCGCCGATCCGCGCTTCGCCTCGGTCGAGGTGGCGGGGCCGGGCTTCATCAATCTGAAGCTGGCCGATGCGCTGCTGGCCGAACGCGCCGCAGAGGTCGCGGCCGACGCTGACCATGCAGGCGCCGCACTCGTGGCCGATCCCCGCAAGGTGGTCATCGACTACGGCGGTCCGAACGTGGCCAAGCCGATGCACGTCGGCCACCTGCGCAGCGCCATCATCGGCGAGAGCCTGAAGCGGCTGTTCCGCTTCCGCGGCGATCACGTGACCGGCGACGCCCATTTCGGCGACTGGGGCTTCCAGATGGGGCTGCTGATCGTGGCCTGCGGCGACGAAGGGCTGGCTGAAGGTTTCATGGCCGAGGGCGACGGGCCCTTCCCGGCCGAAAGTCCGGTGACCCTGGCCGACCTGGACCGGCTTTATCCGCTGGCGGCCGGCAAGGCCAAGGAAGACCCCGCCTTCCGCGACCGGGCGCGCAAAGCGACGGCCGAACTGCAGAACGGTCGCCCCGGCTATCGCGCGCTTTGGAAGCATTTCGTCGCGGTCAGCCGCGAGGCGCTGAAGCGCGAGTACGGCGATCTGTCGGTCGATTTCGACCTGTGGAACGGCGAGAGCGACGCCGACCCGCAGATGCCGGAAATGCTGGCGCATCTGAAGGCGACCGGCCTGTTGGTCGAGGATGACGGGGCCCAGGTGGTGCATGTCGCCAAGCCGGGTGAGACCCGCAAGAAGAAGCTGACCGACGGCTCGGTGGTCGAGGCCCCCTCGCCCCCGCCCCTGCTGGTGATCAGCTCGGAAGGCTCGGCCATGTACGGCACGACCGACCTGGCGACGATCCTGGACCGAAAGAAGGCCCTGGGGCCGGACCTGGCCCTGTACGTCGTCGACGAACGTCAGGCCGAGCATTTCGAACAGGTGTTCCGGGCCGCCTATCTGGCCGGCTACGCCGTCGAGGGATCGCTGGAGCATCTCGGCTTCGGCACCATGAACGGCCAGGACGGCAAGCCGTTCAAGACCCGCGCGGGCGGGGTGCTGAAGCTGCGCGACCTGATCGACCAGGCGACGGACAAGGCGCGCGAGCGGCTGAAGGAAGCCAAGCTGGGCGATGACCTGTCGCCGGACGAATTCGAGGCCATCGCGCACAAGGTGGCCATCGCGGCGCTGAAGTTCGCCGACCTGTCGAACGCGCGGACCACCAGCTACGTCTTCGATCTGGACCGGTTCATGAGCTTCGAGGGCAAGACCGGCCCCTATCTGCTGTACCAGTCGGTGCGGATCAAATCCCTGCTGCGCAAGGCCGCCGAACAGGGCGCGACGCCCGGCGCCATTGTCATCGCCGAACCGGCGGAGCGCGACCTGGCCCTGACGCTGGACGCCTTCTCGACCGCCGTCTCGGACGCCTATGACAAGCGGATGCCGCATCTGGTGGCGGAACACGCCTATCGGGTGGCGCAGTCGTTCTCGAAATTCTACGCCGCCTGCCCGGTGCTGGTCGCGCCGGACGAGGCGACGCGCGCCTCGCGCCTGGCCCTGTCGGCGGCGGCCCTGCGCCAGCTCGAGACGGCCCTGACCCTGCTGGGGATCAAGACGCCCGAACGGATGTGACCGCCGTTATGTGACCTGAAAGACGCGGACTCCGCTCGACGGCTCTGGTTAACCTTCACCGGGGACAGGGAGCGGGCGACGGATGGGGAAACCCGACGGTCAGCAGTCGAAGGGGCGCAAGTCCTGGGGTCAGCATCGGGGGCGTATCCGCATGGCGGACGCGGCCCTGCGCCCCTTTGGGCCAGGCGACCTCACGCCGCCGTTCCTGAAAAGGCGGGCCGTCCTGTATGTGGACGGCTACAACCTGTTCCACGCGCTCCTGGATCAGAAGCGGCGAGAATGGCTGTGGCTGGACTTGCAGGCCCTGGGGCGGGGGCTGATTGATCCGACTGAGCGGCTGACCGGCGTCGTCTGGGTCAGCGCGCACAAGCCCCAGGCCCGGGCGCGAATGGAGGCGCAGTTCCGCTATGAAACGGCGCTGAGGGCGCGGCGCGTGCGCTGTCTGATGGGCCATTTCATCGTCCACGGCCAACACTGCCGCGCCTGCAGCCATGTCTGGAGCGCGGCAACGGAGAAGCAGAGCGACGTCAATCTGGCCCTGGCGGTGGCGGACGATGTGGCGGCGAACCGGGTCGATAGCATCTATCTGCTGACCACCGACGGGGACCATGCGGCGACCGTGAGGTTCGTGCGCGAGGCCTATCCGAACAAGCGGATCGTCAGTGTCGCCCCGCCCGGCCGGCTTCACAACCGCCAGATCGCCAACTGGACCGACGAACTGGTGGGGATCGGCTCCAATCTGCTGGCCCAGTCCATGCTGCCCGACCGGCTGAAGACGACCAAGGGCTGGATCGAACGGCCCGAGGCCTGGAGCGCCCGCCCCAGCTTACCCCCGCCCCCCGATCCGCCGCCGACCGACGATGCGAGGAAGACCAAGACTGGCCATCTGCGGCTGGTGGTGTCGAACGCCTAATGGCGGCAAGGCCCGCCCCGTGCTATATGTGCTAGCATAAGGAGCGAACATGCCTGTCAGCCTCCACGTCCGCAACATCGACGATGACATCGCCATCGCCCTGAAGAAGCGCGCCCAGGAAAACAATCGCTCGGCCGAGGCGGAGCATCGCGAAATTCTCCGCAAGGCTTTGACGCCTCGTATCGACGCGGAGTGGGAGCGCCGCGCCGCCGCCCTTCGCGACGCCACCAAGGGAAAGCTCAGCACGCCCTCCGAAATCCTGATCCGAGAAGATCGGGATTATCGTTGATCGTCGTGGACGCCAGCGTCGCGATCAAGGTCGCCCTACATGAGCCCGACAGCTCCATCGCCGTCGCCGCGTTGCGCGCCCAGGCATGGTCGGCGCCCGATCTGATCCTGTCGGAATGCGCCAACATCATCTGGAAGCGCTGCCGGATGGGCGACATCACCTGCGATCAGGCGATGCAGGCCGTCGAACTGATCGAGACGATGAACCTCTATGTGGAGCCCGGTCGCAGACTGATCGAACGGGCGGTGCAGTTGGCGATCGCCTTGGAACATCCGGCCTATGACTGCTTTTACGTCGCTCACGCAGAACAGTTGGGTGTCCCCTTTTTGACGGCGGACAAGAAGTTGATCGCCAAGGTGGAGGCATCGGAGGCGACGGGCATCGAAGTCATGAGCCTGGAAGACTATGCGCAGGAGAACGGCCTATGACCGGCAAACTTGATACTGACCTCGACGCCTATATCGCCAGCCTGCCCAAGGCGGAGCTGCACCTGCACATCGAGGGCTCGCTGGAGCCGGAGCTGATGTTCGAGCTGGCCCAGCGCAACGGGGTGTCCATCCCCTATGACAGCGTCGAGGCGGTGCGGGCGGCCTATGATTTCTCGAACCTGCAGGATTTCCTGGACATCTATTACGCCGGGGCCGCCGTGCTGCTGACGCGCAAGGACTTCGAGGATCTGGCCTTCGCCTATTTCCAGCGGGCGGCCGCCGATAACGTGCGCCACGCCGAGATCTTCTTCGATCCCCAGACCCATACGGACCGGGGCGTGGCCTTCGGCGTGGTGGTCGAGGGGCTGATCGCGGGGATGGACCGGGCCAAGGCGGAACTGGGCGTCAGTTCGGGCCTGATCCTCAGCTTCCTGCGTCACCTGACCGAGGAAGAGGCGTTCGCGACCCTGGAGGCGGCCAAACCCTATCTGCATCATTTCATCGGGGTGGGGCTGGATTCGTCGGAGGTCGGCCATCCGCCGTCCAAGTTCCAGCGCGTCTTCGCCGCCGCGCGCGACCTGGGCCTGAAACTGTGCGCCCACGCCGGCGAGGAAGGCCCGCCGGCCTATGTCCACGAGGCGCTCGATCTGCTGCACATCGACCGGATGGACCACGGCAATCGCTCGATGGAGGACGAGGTCCTGGTCGAGCGGCTGGCGCGCGAGCAGATGACCCTGACCGTCTGCCCGCTGTCGAACCTGAAACTGTGCGTCGTCGATGACCTGAAGGACCACCCCGTGCCCGAGATGCTGCGCCGGGGCCTGCACGTCACCCTGAACTCGGACGACCCGTCCTATTTCGGCGGATACATGAACGACAACTACATCCGGTTGGCGGCGGCGGTCGGGCTGACGAAGGAGCAGGTGACGCTGCTGGCGCGGAACAGTTTCGAGGGGTCGTTCCTGGGCGAGGCGGAGAAGGCGGCGTTCGTGGCGGAGGTGGAGGCCTACGCGAAGCGGGGCTGACGCCTCTTCTTTCGTCATCCTCCGGCAAGCCGCGTCTTCGCGGAGCAGACCGGGCGACCCAGCGGCGCCGAAGGCGATGCTTCCGCCGCTCGATGTTTGAACACCTCGTCCGCCACAGGTTCGCGCTCACGCGCGCCGCTGGGTCCCCCGGTCTCGCTGCGCTCGCCGGAGGATGACGAAGAGGGGTTTAGACAAGGACGCTCGCCGCCCCGATCTCCGCGACCCCCAGCGCCCGGAAACTGTCCCGCGCCGCCGCCTCGGTCTGCGGCGCGATGGCGCGGCTGGCGTCGGAGATGACCAGGGCCTCGAAGCCTTGCCGCACCGCGTCCTCGGCGGTGAAGCGGACGCAGTAGTCGAAGGCCAGGCCCGCGAGGAAGACGCGGGTCACGCCCAGGTCGCGCAACAGGCCGGCCAAGCCCGTCGGGGTGCGATGGTCGTTCTCGAAGAAGCCGGAATAGGAATCCACCGCCGGATTGTAGCCCTTGCGGATTACGGCCAGGGCCTTTTTCACCGTGGGCGCGACGTCGGGATGGAAGTCGGCGCCGGGCGAACCCTGGATACAGTGGTCCGGCCACAGCATCTGGCGGCCGTAGGCGACCTCGATCTCGGTGAAGGGGGTCGCGCCGCGGTGGTTGGAGGCGAACGAAATCTGGTCCGGCGTGTGCCAGTCCTGGGTCACGACCACCCGGGCGAACCGCTCGGCCAGCCGGTTGATCAGCGGCATGATCCCCGCCCCGCCTGCGACCGCCAGACGGCCGCCCTCGCAGAAGTCGTTCTGCGGGTCGATGACCAGGAGGGCGTCGGTAGGGCGGATAAGCATCACACGCCCGCGTAGGCGTCGATCTCGTTGGCCGAGCCCAGGGCCACCGGGATGCGCTGGTGCAGATGCTCGGGTTGGATGTCCAGGATGGGCTGCACCCCGTCCGTCGTCGCCTTGCCCCCGGCCTGTTCGACCAGGAAGGCCATCGGATTGCCCTCGTACATCAGGCGCAGCTTGCCAGGCTTGGTCGGCTCGCGGCTGTCCCACGGGTACAGGAAGACGCCGCCGCGCATCAGGATGCGGTGGACGTCGGCGACCATGGCCGCGACCCAGCGCATGTTGAAATTCTTGCCGCGCGGGCCTTCGTCGCCCTTCAGCAGGTCGCCGATGTAGGTCTGCACCGGCTGGGACCAGTGGCGCAGGTTCGACATGTTGATGGCGAACTCCTTGGTGTCCGGCGAGATGGCGATGTCGTCGTGGGTCAGGATCCAGTCGCCGTCGTTCGACAGGGTGAAGCCCTTCACGCCCGTGCCGGTGGTCAGAACCAGCATGGTCTGGGGACCGTAGAGGGCATAGAGGGCGGCGACCTGATTGCGGCCCGGCTGCATGAAGTCGGCCTCTGTCGGCGAAGGCGTGGCGGACTTCAGCACCGAGATGATGGTGCCGACCATGGCGTTGATGTCGATGTTGGACGAGCCGTCCAGCGGGTCGAACAGGGCAAGGTATTCACCAGTCGAATGAGGCGCGGGCTGGACCTCGTCCATTTCCTCGGAGGCGACGCCGGCGACGGCGGGGCTGGCCAGAAGAGCGTCGGTCAGCATGTCGTTGGTCATGACGTCGAGCTTCTTCTGCTCCTCGTCCTGAACATTGATCTGGCCCGAGGCGCCCAGGGCGCCGGCTAGGGCGCCGCCGGCCACGACCTTGCTGATGTCGGCGCAGGTGGCGGCGACGACGGTCAGGACCGTCTTCAGACCCTCGGGCGCGTCCAGGGCGGCGATATGGGCGTCGAGGCGGGTGCGGTCGGCGGTCATGCAGTCGGTCCGGTGCGGCTGAGGCGGTTCCCGTTCTTGGCGGGCCGACGGCGCGAGGGCAAGGGCGACGCAACAACAGGCGATGCGAACGGCGACAATGACGCCGCCTTACGGCCTCCGAAAGCCGCCGACGCTTGACTTGGACCCGGAGTCGGTGGCTTAGGTCGGGTGCTCTCGCGGGAGAGTTCGGTGCGCCTCGGCGGGCCGACGCCGAAGGCGCAACCGCCCCGGAAACGCTCAGGCAAACGGACCGCGACAGCATACGGACGCTGGAAAGTCGCTCTTCACGGGCGCGCCGACGGAGCAAGGCGACATGATTTGGTCGCCGGAATCTCTCAGGCTTCAGGACAGCGGGGGCGCGAAGACGGCGGAGCTCCGCCACCAAACGCGACCGTGAAAGCCTGAACCATGACCGATCAAGCCCTGAAGACCCCCCTTCTTAAAACGACGCCCCTGAACGCCGCGCACCGCGCGCTAGGGGCCCGGATGGTGGGCTTCGGCGGCTATGACATGCCGGTCCAGTATGAGGGCGTCCTGGCCGAGCACCGCTGGACTCGCGAACACGCCGGCCTGTTCGACGTGTCGCACATGGGCCAGTGCAAGATCACCGGCGCCGACGCCACCGCCCAGTTTGAGCGTTTCGTGCCCGGCGACTATGAAATCCTGAAGGCCGGCAAACAGAAATATTCGCTGCTGCTGAACAAGGACGGCGGCATCATCGACGACCTGATGGCCGGCCGTCCCGACCACGACGGCCTGTTCGTCGTCGTCAACGCCGGCAACAAGGACGAGGACTTCGCCTTCTGGGAGGCGAACCTTGAAGGCGACGCCAAGCTGACGGTGCTGGACCGCGCCCTGATCGCCATCCAGGGACCGGAAGCCGCCGAAGTCATGTCGGCGTACGAGCCGCTCCTGGCCGAGATGGGCTTCATGGAATGCGCCCGGCTGATGCTGTTCGGCGTCGACTGCTATGTCTCGCGCTCGGGCTATACCGGCGAGGACGGCTATGAGATTTCGGTGCCGGCGGATCAGGCCGAGCGCGTCTGGAACACCATACTGGAGGACGCCCGCGTCAAGCCGATAGGCCTGGGCGCCCGCGACAGCCTGCGCCTGGAAGCCGGCCTGCCGCTGCACGGCCATGACATCGACCCGAGCACCAGCCCGGTCGAAGGCGCCCTGACCTTCGCCCTGTCCAAGTCACGCAAGGAACGGGCCGATTTCTCCGGCGCCGACCGGATCCTGAAAGAACTGGCTGAGGGGCCGTCGCGTGTCCGCGTGGGCCTGATCGTCAAGGAAGGCGCCCCGGCCCGTGAAGGCGCCGAGATCGCCGACGCTGACGGGAACGTCATCGGCAAGGTCACCTCGGGCGGCCCCTCCCCTACGCTGGGCAAGAACATCGCCATGGGCTTCGTGCCGCCGGCGTATGCCGCGCTGGGTACGGAGTTGAAGGTCGTCGTGCGCGGCAAATCCGCCGCCGCCGAAGTCGTCGCCATGCCCTTCGTGGCGCAACGCTATTACCGCAAACCGAAGACCGTCTGAGGATCAGATCATGAAGTTCACCAAGGATCACGAGTGGGTCAGCCTGGACGGCGACATCGCCACCGTGGGCATCTCGAAGCACGCCGCCGACGCCCTAGGCGACGTCGTGTTCGTTGAAGTCCCGGAAGTCGGCAAGACCGTCGCCAAGGGCGCCAGCTTCGCCGTGGTCGAGAGCGTCAAGGCCGCCTCGGACGTCTACGCCCCCGTCTCGGGCGAGGTGGTCGAGGCCAATGACGCGCTGTCGACCGCCCCGGAAACCGTTAATGCCGCCCCGCAAGGCGACGGCTGGTTCGCCAAGATCAAGGTGTCGGACGCTGCCGAACTGGACGCCCTGATGGACCAGACCGCCTACGACGGCTTCCTCGCCACCCTCTAAGCCCCATCGGACCCGCTGATTAAGAGTCAGCGGGTCTTCGGCCTTTCACGGCCCAGGACAAGACCATGCGTTATCTCCCCCTGACGCCCGACGACCGCACGGCGATGCTCGTCGCCATCGGCGCGAAATCGATCGACGACCTGTTCGTGGACGTGCCCGAGGCGGCGCGGCTGGACGGGCCGGTGGACCTGCCGCGCGTGGCCGGCGAGATGGAGGTCGAACGCGCCCTGTCCGCCATGGCGGCCAAGAACGCCACGGCCGGCGCCGTGCCCTTCTTCTGCGGCGCAGGGGCCTACAAGCACCACGTCCCGGCGACCGTCGATCACGTGATCCAGCGGTCCGAGTTCCTGACCAGCTACACCCCCTATCAGCCGGAAATCGCCCAGGGCACGTTGCAGTACCTGTACGAGTTCCAGACCCAGGTCGCCAACCTGACCGGCATGCCGGTGGCCAACGCCTCGCTCTATGACGGCTCGACCGCCATGGCCGAGGGCGTGCTGATGGCGACCCGCGTGACCCGTCGCAACAAGGCGGTGATCTCGGGCGGGGTTCACCCCCACTACGTCAAGGCGACCGAGACCGTGGTCCACGCCGTCGGCGTCGAAACCCAGGTCCTGGCCGCCGCCGTGGACGCCGAAGCCGCCGTGATCGACCAGATCGGTCCCGACACCGCCTGCGTCGTGGTTCAAACCCCGAACGTCTTCGGCACGGCGACGGATGTGACCAAGATCGCCGAGGCCGCACACGCCGCCGGCGCCCTGCTGATCGTCGTGGTCACCGAGGCCGTGTCCATGGGCCTGCTGAAGTCGCCGGGTGAAATGGGCGCCGACATCGTCGCGGCCGAGGGCCAGTCGATCGGCAACGCCCTGAACTTCGGCGGTCCCTATGTCGGCCTGTTCGCCACGCGCGAGAAGCTGATCCGCCAGATGCCCGGCCGCCTGACCGGCGAGACCGTGGACGCCGACGGCGAGCGCGGTTTCGTCCTGACCCTGTCGACGCGGGAACAGCATATCCGCCGCGACAAGGCGACGTCGAACATCTGCACCAATTCCGGCCTCTGCACCCTGGCCTTCACCATTCATATGAGCCTGCTGGGCGAGACGGGCCTACGCAAACTGGCCCTGCTGAACCACGAGAAGGCCGTCGCCACACGCGACGCCCTGGCCGCCATTCCGGGCGTCGAGATCCTGACGAAGCGCTTCTTCAACGAGTTCGCAGTGCGCCTGCCCAAGAACGCGGCCGAGGTGGTCGATGCGCTGGCAAGTCACCACCTGCTGGCCGGCGTGCCCTACAGCCGTCTGGCGCCCGATGCAGGCATGGACGACGTACTGCTGGTCGCCGCCACTGAAACCACCCTGGATGCAGACATCCGGATCCTGGCCAAGGCGCTTACCCAAGTCCTCGGCGCGTAAGGGATAACGACCATGAGCACCATGAACACCGTCGGCCGTCCGACCACCCCGAACGCAGTCCAGTCCAAGCCCGCCACCCTGACCGGCGGCCGGGGTCTGTTGCAGAACGAAGCCCTGATCTTCGAGGGTGACGGCTGGGGCAAGACCGGCGTCGATCTGGCTGAGCCCAAGACGGACGGTTCGGACCTGGGCGACCTGGTTCGCAAGGACCCGATCGGCCTGCCCGGCCTGTCCGAGCCCGAGGCCATGCGCCACTATGTGCGGCTGAGCCAAAAGAACCACGCCATCGACCTGGCCATCTATCCGCTGGGCTCGTGCACGATGAAGCACAACCCGCGCCTGAACGAGAAGATGGCCCGCCTGGCCGGCTTCTCGGACATCCACCCGCTCCAGCCGATCTCGACGGTGCAGGGGGCGCTGGAGCTGATGGATACGCTGGCCCACTGGCTGAAGACCCTGACCGGCATGCCCGCCGTCGCCCTGTCGCCCAAGGCGGGCGCGCACGGCGAACTGTGCGGCCTGATGGCCATCCGCGCCGCGCACGAGGCCTCGGGCCAGCATGAGAAGCGCCGCAAGGTGCTGGTGCCGACCAGCGCCCACGGCACCAACCCGGCCACCGCCGCCTTCGTCGGCTACACCGTCGTCGAGGTCGCCCAGACCGAAGACGGCCGCGTGGACGTGGCCGACCTGGCGTCGAAGCTGGGCGACGACGTCGCCGCCATCATGGTGACCAACCCCAACACCTGCGGCCTGTTCGAGCGCGACATCCTGGAGATCAGCCGCCTGACGCACGCGGCCGGCGCCTATTTCTACTGCGATGGGGCCAACTTCAACGCCATCGTCGGCCGGGTTCGTCCGGGCGATCTCGGCGTGGATGCGATGCACATCAACCTCCACAAGACCTTTTCGACGCCGCACGGCGGCGGCGGTCCGGGCGCGGGTCCGGTGGTGCTGTCGGAGGCCCTCGCGCCCTTCGCGCCTGCCCCCTGGGTCGTGCACGACGAGGACGGCTATCGCCTGATCGAGCGCGAGGAGGACGAGGCCGAGCAGGCCTTTGGCCGTCTGTGCGCCTTCCAGGGCCAGATGGGCATGTATGTCCGCGCCCTGTCCTACATGATGTCGCACGGCGCCGACGGCCTGCGCCAGGTGGCCGAGGATGCCGTGCTGAACGCCAATTACATCAAGGCCCGCCTGTCGGACCTGATGTCGGCGGCCTTCCCCGACGGCCCCTGCATGCACGAGGCCCTGTTCGACGACGAATGGCTGAAGGGCACGGACATTACCACGCTCGACTTCGCCAAGGCGATGATCGACGAGGGCTTCCACCCGATGACCATGTATTTCCCCCTGGTCGTCCACGGGGCCATGCTGATCGAGCCGACCGAAACCGAGTCCAAGGCCGAACTGGATCGCTTCATCCACGCGATGCGCCTGCTGGCCCAAGCGGCGAAAGCCGGCGACGTCGACCGCTTCAAGGGCGCGCCCTTCCACGCCCCGCTGAAGCGCCTGGACGAAACCCGCGCGGCCCGCTCGCCGGTGCTGCGCTGGACCGCGCCGGCAGGTTCGAACCAGGCGGCTTGAGGCCAGACTCGACAGCGCCCGTCTTTCGCGCGACCCTGAACTCATGCAGGTCGCGGTCGAACAGGAAGAAGACGGGCGCTGGATCGCCGAGGTGGAGGCTGTCCCCGGCGCCCTCGCCTATGGGGCGACGCGCGATGAAGCGGAGGCGCGCGTCGAAGCCCTCGTCCTGCGTGTCCTGGCGGATCGACTGGAGAACGGCGAACCCGCCCCCGAGTTGGGCGGATTTTTCGCCGCCGCATGAGCCAATGGCCCAGCGCAAAGGCCGGCCCGCCGCGTTCTGGCGGCTTTGCATCGACTGGGGTGGGTGGAGAAGCACCGTACAGGTTCCCATCGCACCCTGTCCCGAGACGGCTGGTCTGACGTCGTCTTCGCCTTTCATGACGAAGAAGAGATCGGTCCCCGCATGATGGCCCGGATAGCAAAAACCACGGGCCTGCACCCCCGCGACCTCTGATCAGCACGGGACGTCTGATCGGCGTCCAAACAGACCCATTCTGCATTCGTGTCCTGTCTGCAACAGCGCAGACCCCTTGGTCAATCATGACCAAAGCTTCACATCCCAGACACGGATCGGCCATGGACACACCGTCTTAAGGTCGCTGTGGCAGGTTGGCCACGGTTGCTCTTTCCCCTCCCCAACGGGGATCGGGCGGCCGTGATGATCGTTGTCATTGGGCCTCCTCCCTCCTCTCCGTCTGGCGCCGTCTTGACCTTCGCAACTGCGATCCGCCTTCCGTCCTCCCGCTCGCGCAGCCGTACGCTGCGCGCGCTGAAGCGTTGGGCCTTGATGGCCGGCGGGCTGTTCGTCGTGCTTCTGGGCATTCTGATCGCGCCCCTGCCCGGCCCTGGCGGCATTCCCGTCATCGCCGTCGGCCTGATGCTGATCCTGAAGAGCTCCTTCGGGGCCAAGCGTCTGTTCATCCGCGCCCAGTACGCCCGACCGAAATGGGTCTATCCCTTCCGTCGACTCATGCGGAAGAAGCCCGAGTTCGCCCCGGTGTTCTGGCAACAGGCGCTGCGGGCCGAAAAGGTGGTGCTGAAGCGTTCGGGGCGACGGCTGATACGGACGCGCAAGGGAATGCGACGCTATTTCCGGAAAATCTTCCGCTAGTTAACGGAAGATTTCGCAACTGCGTTATCGCAGCCGCTAACCACGGCATCGTGAACCCGGTCCTCCCCCGTCAGGCGTATTCTGCGCTGGCGTTATCAGAGATCCACTAAAGCGTTGGGAGGCGCCAAGGTCATGATGTCACGCGTACAAAAAGGTCTGGTCGCGGGTGTCGCCGCGACGGTGGCCGTTTCCTTGCTTGAAATACCAAACCTCTTCCTCAACTGGTTCGATCCCTTCCAAGGGGTGATCGCCAACATGATCGGGATGCCGGGCAACCTGGCCGTCGGCTGGGCCATCCATGTCTTCAGCGGCGTATTCATCCTGGGGCCGCTGTTCGCGATGCTTTGCCCACGACTGCCCACGGACACGCCGGAAACCAAGGGCATCGTCTTCGCGGTCGGCGCCTGGGTCGTGATGATGGCGGCCATAGTGATGTTCGGAAACTACCGGACCTTCACCGCCGGCGCAGGCTTTGGCACCATCGGCTGGCTTCTGATCACCCACGCCGTGTTCGGCATCGTCCTGGGGAATGTCTATGCGCGGCTGGTCAGCCGCGACAAGCGCCAGGCGGCGGAGTTCGCCGGAGGGGCCATCGCCCACTGATCTTCTCATGCCGGAATAGAAAAGGGCCCCGCGCGACGGCGGGGCCCTTTTTGTTGAACGGCGAAGGCCGCGAACTAGTTCAGTCGATCGCCGATCTGAGCGATCGCGGCGTCCAGCAGCGGGTCCTTGGCGCCGCCGGCGAGGCGAGCGGCCAGGATCTGTTCCGCAGCCTTGGCGGCCAGGTCAGCAGCGGCGGCCTTGACCTCGGCCGAGGCCTGGGCTTCGGCCTGGGCGATGCGGGTCTCGGCCATCTTCTGGCGACGGGCCAGGGTCTCTTCCAGCTTGGCCTTGGATTCGACTTCCAGACGACGGGCGTCGGCTTCCGCCTGGGCCATCATCTCGGCGGCCTGGGCCTCGGCCTCGGCCTTCTCTTTGCGGATCTGGGCCAGCAGAGCCTCGGCCTCGGCGCGCAGACGGGCGGCCTCGTCCAGGTCAGCCTGGATCTTGGCGCCCTTGGCGTCCAGCTGGGCGGCGGCGATCTTGGGCACGCCGGCCGCGATCAGGATGCCGAAGAAGATCAGCAGGCCGATACCGACCCAGATCTCCGCGTTGGCGAAGCTCCAGATGCCGTGTTCGAAGATCAGGTTCATCAGACGGCTCCCTTGGCCGTAGCCAGTTCGGCCGCAGTGGCGGTCTTGCCGGTCAGGCGCTCAACCATGGCGGCGGCGGCGTCGGAGGCGATCACGGCCACATTGGCCATGGCCGCATCGCGTGTCTTGCCGATGGCGGTCTCGGCCTCGGCGATGCGGGCGTTGACCACGGCTTCTTCAGCGGCCTGACGAGCGTTGGCGTCTTCGGTCACGCGCGCCTTGGCGGCGGCGGCCATCGCGCGAGCGTCGGCGCGAGCTTTGGCGACTTCGGCCTGGGCCTGAGCGGCCTGGTCGGCGGCCTCGGCCTGGACCTGACGCGCGGTGGCGACGGCGTTGGAAATCGTATCGGCCCGTTCGTCCATCACCTTGCGAAGGCGCGGCGCGAAGACCTTGGAGACCAGGACGTACAGGACGACGAACAGGATCAGCAGATAGCCGATCTGGCCCGCCCAGTGTTCGAACTGGAATTGCGGCAGGCCGCCCGAGCCGTGCTCGGCGGCGGTCGCCGTCTCGGCGTGCAGGTCCGCTTCGACCGAAGCGGGAAGCGCGTCGTTGGTGTGGGTGCTGGCCATGAACCGTCTGCTGCAGGATCAGATGAAACGGCGCGCGGGCGAACCCCGCGCGCCGGTATCGGCTGATATCAGCCGAAGATCATCAGGATGCCGAGCACGAAGGCCAGGATGCCCAGGGCTTCGGCCAGAGCGGCGCCGACGAACAGGTTGCCGACTTGGCCGGCGGCGGCCGACGGGTTGCGCAGGGCGCCGGCCAGGAACTGGCCGAAGATGTTGCCCACGCCCAGGGCCGAACCGATCATGCCCAGGGTTGCGAGACCGGCACCGATGTACTTGGCGGCTTCAGCGTCCATGATTGTATTCCTAGATTAAGTCGTTGGTGGTTGGGGTGAAGAGACTGGTCCGGCCCTTAGTGGGCGTGGTCCAGGTTGACCACATCATTCAGATAGATGCAGGCCAGAACGGCGAAAACGAAAGCCTGAAGGAAGGCCACGAGGAACTCCAGCGCGGTCAGCGCCACGACCATACCCAGCGACAGGGCCGCAACGGGGAAGGCCAGCAGGCCCACGCCGCCGCCCAGACCCAGCAGGCCCAGCGACACGACGAAGCCGGCGAAGATCTTCAGCGCCACGTGGCCGCCCAGCATGTTGCCGAACAGACGAAGCGCCAGGGTGACCGGACGGAGCAGGAAGGAGACGAACTCGATCAGGCCGACGACCGGGCGCAGCGCCAGCGGCGCGCCCATGGGCCAGAACAGCTTGAAGAAGCCCAGGCCGTTCTTGGCGAAGCCGACGGCCAGAACCAGACCGAAGGTGATCAGGGCGAAGGTGACCGTGATGGCCAGCTGCGACGTCGCCGTGAAGGTCAGGAACAGACCCAGGATGTTCATGCCCAGGATCAGGACGAACAGGGTGAAGACGAACGGGAAATACTTGCGACCTTCATGACCAATAATCGAGTCGGCCAGATTGTCGATCAGGCCGAACAGGCCCTCGCCGGCGGCCTGAAGGCGACCCGGGACGACCTGGGCGTTCGAGGTCACGGCGGCCAGGAAGCCGACGATCACGACGAAGGCGGCCGTCATGGCGATGTGCGAATTGGTCACAGCCAAATCGACCGTCCCCAGCACAGGCAGGGTCACGTCAGGAAGGTCGATGACCTTCTGAATCTGAAACTGATGAATCGGATCGGCCATGAAGCCCTATCGTTCCCCGTCTTCGTCGGCCTCGACGTAAGGATCGGCCGGAGCCGACGTCCCTAACGCCTTGGCCTGCGCCATCAGCCGGTTTGCTGTGCGACGCGCCATGTAAATCGACAAGGCGAAGCCCAACAGGACCCCGCCGATCAAACCCCACGGGCGGGTCCCAAAGACCCAATCCGCGATAAATCCGAACGCCAGACCGATCAGAACCCCGCCGAGAAGTTCGGCGATGATCTTGTAGGCCTGCCCCGCCACCTGATGGCCGGTCAGCTCGGCGGATTTCTCCGCCGTCGTCCGCGCCTCCAATGCGGATGCGCTGTCTTGGAGGCGTTTGATCGCCTCTTCGCGCGATTCCGACATAGGGGACAGGACCTGTTCGCTCAGCGCCTGAACACGCTGTTCGGGCGGGTCTGAATTCGGCGCGGAAACTAATCGTGAGCGGCCGGTTGGTCAAGGCGTCGTGAATACGGGCTAAATCTTTGTTCAAGCTCGATTTTCGCAGGACAGGGCCTGACCGTGGCGATGCGTCGCTGTCTGAGGGCGGGGATTCGCTCGCCCCGCATGGCGATATGTCGCGCGAACGACTAGGTTGCGGCCATGAACATGCACGTCCCCGCCCCCTCGCCCGAACACCGCCCCATCGCGGTGCGGTTGGCGACGCCGCGCGGTTTCTGCGCCGGGGTGGACCGGGCGATCCAGATCGTCGAGCGCGCGATCGAGAAATACGGCGCCCCCGTCTATGTGCGCCACGAGATCGTCCATAACCGCCATGTGGTCGAGCGGCTGAAGTCCATGGGCGCGATCTTCGTCAAGGAGCTGGACGAATGTCCGGACGACCGGCCGGTCGTCTTCTCGGCCCACGGCGTGCCCAAGTCGGTGCCCGCCAACGCCCAGGCGCGCCAGCTGCTGTTCCTCGACGCCACCTGCCCCCTGGTTTCCAAGGTCCATGTGGAGGCGGAGCGTCATCATGACGCGGGCCGCCATATCATCCTGATCGGCCATGCCGGCCATCCGGAGGTGATCGGCACCATGGGTCAACTGCCGCCGGGCGCCATCAGCCTGATCGAGACCGAGGCCGACGCCGAATCGTTCGAGCGGCCCGGTGACGCCCCCCTGGCCTATGCGACCCAGACCACCCTGTCGGTCGACGACACGGCGGGCATATTGAAGGTGCTGAAACGCCGCTTCCCCGAACTGCCGGACCCGCACAAGGAAGACATCTGCTACGCCACCACCAACCGCCAGGACGCAGTCAAGGTGCTGGGCGAGGGCTGCGAGCTGGTGCTGGTGGTCGGGTCCAAGAACTCGTCCAACTCGGCCCGGCTGGTGGAAGTCGCGGTACGCGCCGGCGCCCGCGACGCCCGGCTGGTCGACGACGCCTCGCAGGTGGACTGGAGCTGGTTCGACGGGGTTCAGACGGTGGGCGTCACCGCCGGCGCCTCGGCGCCCGAACCGTTGATCGAAGCCCTGATCGACGCGATTCGCGCGCGGTTCGACGCCACCGTCACCGAGGACGGCGGCGCGCGCGAGACTGTGACCTTCAAGCTGCCGCGGCTTCTGACGACCTGAGCATGGGCTCGAGCGGCAGAATCACACGGAACAGGCTGCCGCGCCCCGGCGTGCTGTCGACGTCGATCCGTCCGCCCATCAGCCGCGCCAGACCATTGGCGGCCGTCAGGCCCAATCCCAGACCTTCCGTCTTGCGGGTTCTGCTGTCGTCCCCCTGAGCAAAGGGATCGAACAGAACTGCAGTCTCGGTCTTCGTCATACCGGGGCCCGTGTCCTGAACTTCGAAAATCAGGCCATCGCCAGCGAGGGCGCGCACGCTCACTTCGCCAGACTCGGTGAAACGGATGGCGTTGTGAACAAGGGCGCCCAGCAGCTTTTCCAGGTGAATGCTGTCGCCCAGCCACTCGCCCTCAGTCGCATCCACCTTGAGCGAAACCCCCTTCGCCGCAGCAGCGGCGCGATAATCATTGTAAAGGCCGCGCAACAAGACGGCGGGTCGTAGGGGGCGCTCGTCCAGCGTCACGGCGCCGTCGCCCAGCCGAACGACGTCAAGCAGATCCTCGATCAACCTCAACTGCCGATTTCCGGATTCCTTCAGAATATCGAGGCGGTCACGCTGCCGCTGCGTCAACGGATCCTGGCTGAGCACTTCCGCCATGCCAAGAACCCCGTTCAACGGGGTGCGCAGCTCATGGCTGATGTTGGACAGAAAGCGGCTCTTGGCCGCATTCGCAGCCTCGGCTTGTTTCAGAGCAACCAAAAGCGCCGCCTCAGACGCCCGCAGGCGACACATGTCCGTATACATCCGCCTCATCAGCAAACCGGCGCACGTCGCCAAGATGCCCATCATCAAAAGCAGAACCGGCAGGGCGTGGGTCAATATCTTGTAGCCGGGACGTTCCGGCGTCCAAGCCACCTGGCCAAGTGGCGCGCCGTTGGCGTCGAGGATCGGTATTGCCGCCATGCCTTTTGGCGGGCGGGTTCCGGATAAAAACCGCACGTCCGCCTTGCCCATCCGAGTCCGAATCCATTCGACCTCGGCATCGAAGGGCTTGAAGGTCGCGATCATGGGATCGCCGCCCGTTGCAGGCCCGTTTGCGGTGTGGCGCACGACCGTGGAGACCGCCACGACATAGACGGCGCCGTCGACCCGCACGAAGCTCGTCCTTACAAGGTGCGCCGCCTTGCCATGGGTCGAACGATCGCGTTGCCGCGCCTCGGCGGCGAGCTGGTCGATCAGCGGACGGACGGCCCGCGCCAGAGGGTGGCTCTCGTTTGCATGCGGCCCTCCGTTTGCGTGATGGGCCCGCACAAGACGGCCTGAAGAATTGTAGCTGAACGTCGCCAGATGCCCGTGGCGATGGGTGTAGACGGGGCCCACGAAACGATCAAACCACTGCGAAGCATTCGGCCCGCTCAGTTCCTGGACAGCCTCGTCCCAGACCGTCACCGGAGCCAGATCCTCGCCGGCGGTCTCTGTGACGCGGGCCAACCTTAGACCGACCATCGCCTGATCGCGCCCGCGTTGGTGGTCGTCGATTCCCTTGCTGACAATGCCCAGCACGCCGATCATGCCGACCAAGGCGGCAAGGATCAGGAAGCCGACGATGCGGAATCCGTTCAAATCTGACTTCACCCGACGCCCCCGTCCCTCTAAGGCCAAGCTTATGGGTTGAGGACGCCAGGGGCCGTTAATGGACGGATACGGAGTTATCCCTAATCGCCGACGAAATCCTGGGCGAACTCGGGCGCGTCGTCTTCCATAAGGGGGCCTTCGTCCTCGGCGGCGTCGGTTCGGCCTGGATCGGGCAATTCGAATCCGACCGGCAGCGACAGATCCAGCAGGCCGGCGGCCTTCATCTCCTGCGCGCCGGGAAGATCATACAGGCTGGCCAGGCCGAAATGTTCCAGGAAACGGTCGGCGGTGGCGTAGGTGACGGGCCGTCCCGGCGTGCGCCGACGCCCGCGCAGCCGCACGAACCCCATCTCCAGCAACAGATCCAGCGTGCCCTTCGACAGGGTGACGCCGCGCACGCTTTCGATCTCGGCCCGGGTGACGGGCTGGTGATAGGCGATGATGGCCAGGGTCTCGAGCGCGGCCCTAGACAAGCGACGCGGCTCCTCGCGCTCTTCGGTCATCATGAAGGCTAGGTCCGCCGCCGTGCGGAACCGCCAGCGGTCGGCGACGCAGTCCAGCTCGACGCCTCGCCCCTCGTACCGGGCGCGCAGGCCGGACAGGGCGCGGGCGACGTCGGCGCCCTCGGGCAGGCGGGCGGCGATCTCGGCGGCGCTCAAGGGCCCAGCGGCGGCGAACAGCAGGGCCTCGACCCGGCGCTCGATCTCGGCCTCGTCCGGTTGGAAGGACAGGTCAGACATGGGCCTTCGTCAATCCACGCATCACGGCGTCAGCTCCAGCGGATGCCCTTCTCCCCGCCGCTTCAGATACAGGTCCGCGAACGGCGCCGTCTGGCGGATGTCCATCGCCCCCTCCTTCACCAGTTCCAGGCTGGCCGACAGGGTCGAGGCCGTATAGCTGGCCTGGCTGGGGCCGTCCGCATCTTCGGGACGCGGCGCGACCTGGTCCAGCGGGGTCCAGTCGGCCAGGCGGGGCATGATCTCGCGCAGCCAGTCGCGCGCCGCCTCAAGCGGAAAGGCCTCGACCCTCTGGCCGGGAGAATAACGCCGCGCGCCCTCCCGGCGACGCTGGGTCACATAGGCGCTCATCAGCTCATACAGGCTTGCGTCGATCCGGTCGGAGGGGACGATCACCGTCGCCTCGGGATCGCCGCGGGTGAAGACGTCGCGCTTCAGCTGGGGGCGGGCCAAAAGCTGGTCGACGGCTTTGCGCATGGCCTCCAGCTTCTGCAGGCGGAAGGCCAGGGCGGCGGCCATCACCTCGGCCGGCGGCTCCTCGCCCTTGTCCTTTTCGGTGCGGGGCAGCAGCAGGCGGGATTTCAGATAGGCCAGCCAGGACGCCATCACGAGATAATCCGCCGCCAGGGCGAAGTTGCGCCGCCGGGCCTCATGCACGAAGGCCAGATACTGTTCCGCCAGCTGGGTGATCGACAGTTTCAGCAGATCGACCTTCTGCGTCCGCGCCAGGGCCAGCAAGACGTGCAGCGGCCCCTCATAACCGTCCAGATCGACGACGAAGGCCTCACGCTCCTCGACCTCCGCGACGGCGCTGAAATCCAGATTGGGCTGAAAGGCGTCGGTCATTCTTGTTGGCCTACCGCGCTTCGCGCTGCTTGAGGCCGGTACGGTCTACGCGGGTCACGCCTGGGCCTCGCCCACGTCCGGCCCCTTGGCGGCGTCCAGCTTGCCTTCCATTGCGCGGAAGAAGCGCTCGTGGCCCGCGACCGGATCGAGGGGCTCCGGAACACGGACGATCCGCGCCATCGCCGCCTCGGCCCTGGCCTTCGCCTTGCCCTTCAGCGAGCCGACGCCCTCGGCGACCTGACGCATCTCGTTCATGTCGCCGTTCCAGTGGATGACGATGTCGCATCCCGCCTTCAGCGCCTTGTGCGCCCTCTGGGTCAGACTGCCGGACAGGGCGTTCATCACCAGATCATCCGACAGCAGCAGACCGCCGAAGCCCAACCGTTCGCGGATCAGCCGGATCGCCTTCTTGGACTGGGTGGCGGGACGTTTTGGGTCGATGGCGGTGAAGACGATGTGCGCCGTCATGCCGATCGGCATGTCGGACAGGGCCTTGAACGGGGCGAAATCCCAGGCGTCCAGAGTTTCCAGATCGGCGTGGACCGTCGGCAAGTCCTTGTGCGTGTCGGCGAAAGCGCGACCGTGCCCCGGCATATGCTTGATACAGGGCAGCACCCCGCCCGCCAGCAGCCCCTCAGCCGCCGCGCGGCCCAGCAGGGCCACGGTTTGAGGGTCGCGGCCATAGGCGCGGTCGCCGATGATGTCGTGGGCGCCGGGCACCGGCACGTCCAGCACCGGCAGAAGATCAACATTGATCCCCACGTCGCGCAGATCGTGCGCCATCAGCCGCGCCCCCAAGCGCACCAGGTCTCGGGCGGCGTCTATATCGCCAGCCGCCTCCAGATAGGCGCTCCCCGGCGGATACTTGGGCCAGTGGGGCGGCCCCATCCGCTGAACCCGTCCGCCCTCCTGATCAACCAGAATCGGGGCGTCGGTGTCACCGATTGCGGCGCGCAGCTCGTCCGTCAGGGCCCGCACCTGTTCCGGGCTGTCGATGTTGCGCCGGAACAGCACGAAGCCCCACGGCCGCGCCTCGGCGAAGAAGGCGCGTTCTTCCTCCGTCAGCCGATGGCCCGCACATCCGTAAATGGCGGCGGAAGTCACCGAACGATACAATCCCGTCCGGCGGCCTTCAGGGCGTTGCAGAAGGCCACCGCCCGCTCACGCGACAGGCCGGTGAAGGTGGTGCGGTACAGGGTCGAGCCGCTGGACGAGGTCACCTCGGTCACCCGCTTTTCGGCGCCCGACGCATATTGGCCGAAGCGGCCGGCGACGGCGGCGTATTCCCGGTCGGCGATCTCGGTGGAGGAGAAGGCTCCGATCTGGACCGAGGCTGAGCCGCCGGCGGCGGGAGCTGTCGGCGCCGGAGCGGCGGGCGTCGGGGCGTCGGTCTTGGGCGCCGGGGTGGCGGGACGGGGCGCGGGGGCGGCCGTCGGCAGGCCCTGGCCGGTTGGGGCGGCGGTCGGGGGCGCGGCCGGACGCGGCTGGGGCGCCTCGGGCGGCGGGGTGAAGGTCACGGGGGCGTCGGTGGTCTCGGCCTCGTCGCGATACACGCGGACGCCTGCCGCCGGGTCGACCGGCTGAGCGTCGACCGGCGCGGCGGTCTTCATCTCGCCGACGGGCTGGCCGACGGCCGGCGGGGCGTCGGTCGAGGCGCGCATGCCTGAGCGATAGAAGAAGATCACGGCGATGATCAGCACCAGCAGGATCACGGCGCTGACGATCAGGGTCACGGGCGGCGACTTGCCCCCGCCCGACCCGACGTTTCGGCCGCCGCCGGCGCGCGGATCATAGGAATTGCGACGGAACGGCAGATCGTCGTCGGTCGGGGGCGTATAGGCGCCCTGTCCGGGTCTGTTGTCGTCATCAAAAGACATGGTCGCGCTCCGCCGTTCTGTCCGACGCAGCGAATCGGCGCGTCGAACGGTTAGTCTAACGCCCCGCCGCCGTCTTTCGAATCACAGATCGAGCGCCAGGTCGAGGCTGAACAGTTTCTGGTGGACTTCTATCGCGTAGCGGTCGGTCATCCCGGCGATATAGTCGCACACCGCACGGGCCCTGGCCGTCCGGTCCTCGGTCAGGGCGGGCACGCTCCACTCCGGCGGCATCACCTCCGGCTCGGCCATGAACAATTCGAACAGTTGCGACAGCACCCGCCGCGCCTGGCTGCGCGTCCGGTTGACCCGGTAGTGGCGATACATCCGCTCGAACAGGAACTTGCGCAGAATGGCCAGGTCCGCGTGCATCGACCGTGAGAAGTCCACCATGGTCCGCGACGCCGTGCGCACGTCCTCGGTCGAGCCGATCCGGTCCTCTTCCAGCCGCCGCGCCGTCTCGGCCAGGACGTCCTCGACCATGACCCCGATCATCCGCCGCACGGCCTCGATCCGCAGCATCCGGTCGTCGATGGCCGGCCAGTCGCGCCGCACCTCGGCCAGCATGGGTCCGATCAGCGGCACCTGATCGAGGTCTTGCAGGGTGATCAGCCCCGCCTGCACCCCATCGTCCACGTCGTGGTTATTGTAGGCGATATCGTCGGCGATGGCGGCGCACTGGGCCTCCAGCGAGGCGAAGGTGCCCAGGCGCAGGTCCCAGCCCGCCTCGCCGTCCGTCCGGTACGGCCGCACCACCGACCAGGCCGGTTCGTCCAGCCGGTGCGACACGGGCCCATTGTGCTTGATGACCCCCTCGACCGTCTCCCAGCTCAGGTTCAGGCCGTCGAACTGCGGATAGCGGTTCTCCAGCTCGGTGACGACGCGGAAGCTCTGGACATTGTGGTCGAAGCCGCCGTGGTCGGCCATCTGGATCACCAGTTCGTCCTCGCCCGCATGGGCGAAGGGCGGGTGGCCCAGATCGTGGGCCAGAGCGACCGTCTCGGCCAGATCGTCATCCAGCCGCAGCGCATGGGCCAACGACCGGGCGATCTGCGCCACCTCCAGCGAATGGGTCAGGCGGGTGCGATAGTGATCGCCCTCATGCGCCACGAAGACCTGGGTCTTCTCCTTCAGGCGGCGGAAGGCGGTCGCATGGATGATCCGGTCGCGGTCGCGCGCGAAGGGCGTGCGGGTCCGGCTGGGCGGCTCGAAGAAGCGACGGCCCTTGGTCAGATCGGCGCGTTCGGCGTAGGGGGCGAGAGGTGTCTGGCTCAAGTCATCAACTTTGAGGCTGGTTTGATGCGGGCGGCCCTTTGCGAACGCCCTTGCGCGCCTCATATAGACAGCCGTGAGCACCGTCCAATCCACAGAACCGTCCACACCCGCCTTCAGCGTCGCCACGCGCGCGCCGGAAGGCATTGTCCTGGCCGCCAGCGCCGCCAAACGCCTGGCCAAGCTGGGCGCGGCCGAGGGCAAGACCCTGATGCTGCGCGTGGCGGTGGACGGCGGCGGCTGTTCAGGCTTCCAGTACCGGTTCGAACTGGTCGAAACGGCCGAGGACGACGACCTGCGCATCCAGGCCGACGGCCAGACCGCCCTGATCGACCCGGTCTCGGTCCCCTTCCTTAAGAATTCCGAGATCGCCTATGTCGACGAACTGGCCGGCGCCCAGTTCGTGGTCCGCAATCCCAACGCCGCCTCCAGCTGCGGCTGCGGCGTTAGCTTCTCGATCTGACGTCGGTCAGCGTCGGCGCCGGATCAGGGCCCAGACGGTGACGACCACGGTCGAGGCCAGCAGGGCCGAAAAGACCGCATCCCAGACGCCGTCTCCCAGCAGGGCGCCGATCAGCCCCGTCAGGCTGAGCACGAAGACCGCGACAGGCGCGCCGAAGATGGCCCACAGATTCAGGTCCTTGCGGCTCATGCCGGTTTCCACCGCGCCTTGACCAGCCACAGGTACAGGCCGGACCCCAGGATGACGATGGTCGCCAGGTCCAGCAGCGCCCACAGGATTTTCAGCCCCAGCCCGCCATAGTCGCCGAAGTGCAGCGGCTGGGACAGCGACAGGGCCTTCACATACCAGGGCGTCGGGGCCACGGCCGACAGTTGTCCGGTCCGGGCGTCGATCAGGGCCGGCGTGGTCAGATGGGTCGTCAGCGGCGTGTCGCCGTGGAAGAAGACGGCATAGTGGTGGTCGGTTGAATAGTCGGTCCCCGGAAACGCCACGAACTGAAGCTTCATGCCCGGCAGGGCCTGTTTCGCCCGCTCCACCGCCGCATCCAGCGAAGCCCGCTCGCCCGTCGGCGCGGGGGCGTCATAGGCGACGGTCAGTTCCTTCAGCGCCGTGTTCTTCCAATAGGCCAGGATCGGCGTGGCCAGGGTGTTGATCACCCCCGTCGCCCCGACCACCAGCACCCAGGCAACGGTCACCACGCCCAGCAGATTATGATAGTCCAGCCACCGCGTTCGCGCCGCCTTGGCCGCGCGCACCGTGCCGAACGGCAGACGCCGCATGAAGGGGGCGTACAGCACCACCCCCGACACCACGGCCACGATCAGCATCAGACCCATCAGGCCCAGGAACAGCATGCCCGGCAGGCCCAGGAACATGTCGGTGTGCAGCTGGAGCAGGAACTCCATCACCGGATGGCCCGCCACCGGCGGGGCGACCGCGCCGCTGGTCTGGTCGATCGGCTCGAAACTGTAGCGACCGGCCGGGCCGTTCGGATCCACGCTGGTGACGTTCACCACCGGCCGGTCCTCGTCGAAGCTCATGAAGGCGGGGACCTCGCCCGGGTGAAGCGCCAAGCCTGCGCCCAGCACTTCGTCCAGGCTCAGCAGCGGTCCGCCCGGATTGGCCGGCGTCCACGCCTGCTCCAGCAGGACCTCTTCGATCTCATGGGAAAAGACCAGCGGCAGGCCCGTGACGCACAGCATCAGCAGGAAGAGCGTGGAGACCAGGCTCGACCATTTGTGCGTCCACGACCAGGCGCGGATGGTCCGCGTCTTCATCCGATCAGAATTCCGCCGAGACCGACAGGCGGAAGGTGCGCGGCGCGCCCAGGGTCAGATAGTTCGAACCCGGATAGCCCCCGACGGCGACCCACTGGTCCTCATCCGCGAGGTTCTCGACCCGCGCCCGCACCGTCAGATCCTTGCCGCCGGCGACGAAGGCGTATCGCAGGCCGGCGTCGAACCGGGTCCACTCTTCCAGCTCCAGCGTGTTGGTCGCATTGGCGGGCTGCGCGCCGGTATGGACCGCACGGCCCTCCAGCGTCAGGCCGCTGACCATCGGCACGTCCCATTCGACATTGGCGTTGATCTGGAAGTTCGGCACGCCGATGGCGGAGTTGCCTTCGTTCGCGGCGGTCAGCGAGCGGTTGATCTCGGCCTCCAGCCAGGTCGCGCCGCCGATCAGGCGCAGGCCGGCGACCGGCTCGCCATAGACGGTCAGTTCGACGCCCTGGTTCTCCTGCTCGCCGCCGTCGGTGTAAACGCCTGTAGGCCGAGCGCCCGCGACGGGATCTCCGTTGGATGTGATCGAGACCAGCGCGCTGGGCAGGGTCGTGCGGAAAACGCTCAGCGTGCCGCCGAACGACCCCGCGTCATACTTCACTCCGACTTCGGCCTGTTCAGCGCGGAAAGGCTCCAGCACTTCGCCTGCGTTGGTGACGGTGACCGGCACGGCCGCGTCTCCCCAGCCTGCTACCACAGCGTTCGCCAGCGTCGGCGCGGTGGTTCCTGGCACAAGCGCCTCGGCATAGTTGGCGTATAGCGAGATCTTGTCGCTGGGCTTGTAGACTAGGGCGAAGGCCGGGGTGGTCGCATCGCTGGAATAGCCCGAGCCGAAGGCGCCGTCGGCATAGGCGTAGGAGCGGGTCTCGATCTCCTGATAGCGGACGCCGACCGTCGCCAAGACGCGGCCGTCCAGGAAGGACATCACGTCCGCCACGGCGACGCTGGTGTTCTTGACCCGCTCGGTGATGTTCGGATCATCCAGATCGCCCGATACGCTGGTGATGGCCGGCGCAGGCCCCAGGATCGGGTTGCTCAGCGTCCCGAACGCATAGCCGCTGAAGCTCGAAGCCGCCCAGGCGTTCTTCGACTTCGACTGGATCTGCGAGGCCGAGGCCACCAGACGGTGCTCGACCGGGCCGGTCGTCAGGTCGGCGCGCACCCCGACGTCGCCCGACCAGACTGTGTCCTCGCGGATATTATCGAAGCGATAGCCGCGGATCGCGCCGCTGGCGTCGGCGCGCGGATTGGCCAGGCTGTTGTCTTCCTGGCCCTGACGCCCGCCGAAGGCCGCCCAGGCGGTGACCGTGTCCGACAGGTCGAACTCGCCACGCACCGCGCCGAACAGCTGCTCCTCGTCCGTATAGGTCCAGGACTGCGCGAAATTCTTGTCGGCCGACGGGGCGTCAGGGATGGCGGTACCCGGGGTCACGCTGGGACGCGGCGCGTCGATGCGGTGGTCCTGCCAGCCCAGGTCGGCCGAAAAGCGGACGCGGGCGCCTCGGCGGTCCAGGCCCAGGCCGACGACGCGCAGCTGGCCGTTCTCTTTCTCGACCGAGCCCTCGCCATCGCGGCTGACCAGGTTTAGGCGGGTGCCCCATTCTTCCTCAGCGCCGAAGCGACGGGCCAGGTCGGCGGCGGCGTAGATCTCGTCATTGCCCGACACCCCTGCGGTCAGGCGCGTCAGGGGTTCGCCGGCGCGTTTGGGCGTCAGGTTGAAGGCCCCGCCTACGCCCGTCCCGCCCGGCGCGGCGCCGTTCAGGAAGGCGCTGGCGCCGCGAAACACCTCGACCCGCTCGACCAGTTCGGCCGCCACGAACTGACGCGGCAACACGCCGTACAGGCCGTTATAGCTCATGTCGTCCGAGAAGACCGGGAAGCCCCGGATCACATACAGCTCCTGGAAATTGCCGAACCCCTTGGACACCCGCACCGTCGGATCGTTCTGCAGCACGTCGCCGATGCCGCGCGCCTGCTGATCGCGGATCAGCGTCTCGGTGTAGTTGCTGGTCGAAAAGGGCGTGTCCATCACGTCCATATTGCCCAGCAGGCCGACCCGCCCGCCCGTGGCCACCTGACCGCCGGCGGCCACGCCGGTCAGCCGCACCTGCGAGCCGGTGACGACGATCTCGTCCAGCTCGGCGGGCGCGGTCGTCGCCTGCTGGGCCAGGGCGGGCGTGGCGACAGTGAGGGCCAGCAGGCTGGCGGCGCAGGCGAGACGGCGGGTCGAGCGAGCCATGGTTTGCAAAACATTCTCAAGATCAAGGAAGAGGCGGCTCATACCCCCTGATGCGATTGCCTTGCAATGGCGCACCTTGTCTCGCCTCCGCGCGTCTTGCCGCACCCTCTCTTGCAATTAGCGCATTCCCTAATTAGGGTCTTTCCTATGAACATCCTGTTCAAAGCCCTGTCGCATCCGGTGCGCCGTCGCATCATCGCCATGCTGCGCGCCGGTCCTCTGGCCTCCGGCGACATCGCCGCCGGCTTCGACATGAGCTGGCCCACGATCACCGGCCATCTCAACGCCTTAAAGGAAGCCGGCCTCGTCAGTCCCGAGCGCGAGGGCCAGACCATTCGCTATCGGCTGGAGATCTCGGCCATCGAAGAGGCCATGGCCTTTCTGATGGACATGGCCGGAACGGGCGAAACCGCCGAAGCCCCGTCCATCGGCCAGAAGGAGCCGCGTCGATGAAAGATCGCCTGTCGCTGCTGGACTATCTGACCTTCGCCATCTTTGCGGTCCAGACCGCCTTCGCCCTGCACGTCGGCTTCAACGGCCCCGCAGAGCCGATACCGATGCACTGGAACAGCGAGTTCCAGGTGGATCGGTGGGGAAGTCGGGTCGAGTTCGCGACCTTCCTCGGCGGCATGACCCTGATCGGCTTCATCGCCACAGCCGGGCTGGGCCTGAGCGCCCTGCGCGCCGTTTCTGAAGGCGACCCTTCGCGCGGCCGGTCCCTGCGGATCGGCCAGGGCGTCACCCTGTTCGTTTTCGCCCTCATCGGCCTGCTGATCAGCTGGGCGGGGCTGGGCAACGCCACGACCGACACCGGACCGGTCGTCACCATGGCGGGGGTGTCGCTGATCCTTCTGGTCCTGGGCGCCTTCCTCGGCCGGGTCGCGCCCAATCCGGTGGTCGGGGTCCGCACGCCCTGGAGCTACAAGAGTCGGCTGGCCTGGGACCGCTCCAACCGGTTGGCGGGACGCCTGCTCTTCCTGCTGGGGCTGGTCGGCCTTATGGCCGCGCCCCTGGCGCCCCAACCGCTTGGCGCCCTGTCCCTGATCGTCGCCGTCCTGATCGTCGCCGCCGTCTCGGTGTTCGAGAGCTGGCGCGTCTGGCGCAGCGATCCCGACCGCCAGCCCTTCTGAACCCCATCCACCTAGGAGGCCGCCATGTTGATGCTGACCCTAGCCCTGCTCGCCGGTCCGGTCTCCACCGAGATCGCCCTGCCCGCCCAGCCCGCGCCCCTGCACGGAACCCTGCTGACGCCCGAGAATGCGAGCGCCGTCGCCGTCATCCTGCCGGGCTCCGGCCCGACGGATCGCGATGGAAACAATCCTCTCGGCGTCTCAGCTTCGACCTACCGCCTGCTGGCGGACGGGCTGGCGGCGCAGGGAATCGCCACTCTTCGCATCGACAAGCGGGGCGTCGGCCAGAGCGCGGCGGCCGGAGGAGATGAGTTCGATCTGCGCTTTGACGCCTATGTCGCCGACGCCCACGCCTGGGCCGCCGAGGCCGCCGGCCGTGCCGACAAGCCCTGCGCCTGGCTGATCGGCCACAGCGAGGGCGCCCTTATCGCCCTGAAGGCCGTCGAGGGCGGCGACGACCCCGAATCCAGCAAAGTCTGCGGCCTGGTCCTGCTATCCGGCGCCGGTCGTCCGGCGGGCGTGGTCATTCGCGAACAACTGGCCGCCCTGCCCCAACCGATGAAGACCCAGGCCTTTTCCGCCCTGACCGAACTGGAGGCAGGCCGCACCGTCGCCGATACGCCGCCCGCCCTGGCCGCCCTGTTCCGCCCCTCAGTCCAGCCCTATCTGATCTCCTGGCTGCCGCTGGACCCCGCCGCCCTGATCGCCGCCTATGAAGGCCCGGTCTTCATCGGCCAGGGGACCACCGACATCCAGGTCGGCGTCGCCGACGCCCAGGCCCTGGCCGCCGCCGATCCGCAGGCGACCCTGAAGCTGTGGGACGGCGTCAATCATGTGCTGAAGACCGCCCCCGCGGACCGGGCCGCAAACATCGCCGCCTATTCCAGCCCCGACCTGCCCCTGGCGCCCGGCGTGGTCGAGGATGTGGCGGCCTTCATCCAGGACCGAACGCCCCACTGACGGCTTGCGGCGACAACAGGTCTGGAGCCCGGAGGCGCGCGTCCCTATCTTGGCGCCATGCCCATCGCCCGCCTCTCCTCCCGCGCCCTCATCTCCGTCACGGGCGAGGAGGCCAGGCCCTTCCTGCACAATCTGCTGACCCAGGACGTGGAGACGCTGGCCGACGGCGAGCTGCGGTTCGGCGCCCTGCTGTCCCCGCCCGGCCGGCTGCTGTTCGACCTGTTCATCCTGGGCGAGGCCGAGGGCGGCCTGCTGGACGTAGCCGCCGAGCGCCGTAACGCCCTGATCCAGCGGCTGTCGATGTACAGGCTCCGCGCCAAGGTCCAGGTGGCCGCCGACGACCGCCCGGTCTTCGCCGCCTGGCAGGATGCGCCCGCCGACTTCATTCCCGACCCGCGAACACCCCTGATGGGCAGCCGCCTGTACGGCGAGGCCGCGACAAGCGAGAGCAAGGGCGACGCCACCGAGGCCGACTATGACGCCCACCGTCTGTCGATCGGCGTCCCCGATCCGACCGCCGACGCTCCACAGGACAAGACCTATCCGATCGAGGCGGACTTCGACCTGTTGAACGGGATCGACTTCCAGAAAGGCTGTTTCGTCGGCCAGGAGACGACGTCGCGCATGAAGCGCCGGGGCGTGATCAAGAACCGGATGATGCCGCTCGACTTCGACGGCCCGCCGCCCGCCTTCGGCGCCGAGGTGCTGAAAGGCGAGCTACGGGCGGGCGAGGTGCTGTCGGGCCGCGACGGCTCGGCCATGGCGCTTGTGCGCATCGACCGTATCGACGGCGACCTGACCGTCGAGGGCCGTCCCGTGCGCTTGCGTCGGCCCGCCTGGATGCGTCAGGACGTGATCCCCTCCACCAACGCGTGAGTCGTCTCCCATGAAGATCGCCGACCAGATCGTCCTCGTCACCGGCGGCGCGCGCGGCGTCGGCGCCGCCGCCGTCCGCGCCTTCGCGCGTGAAGGGGCGCGCGTGATCATCAACTGGCGCGCCAGCGGCGAGGCCGCGACCGCCCTGGCGGCAGAGATCGGCGACCGCGCCATCGCCCTTCAGGCTGACGTGACTGACCGCGCCGCCGTCGACGCCCTGGTCGCCGCCGCCCAGGCCCGGTTCGCCGCCCCCGTCACCACCGTCGTCAACAACGCCCTGGACTACAGTTTCAACGGCGACGCCCGGTCCCAGATGACCGAAATCAGCTGGGACGAACTGGCGGCCCAGTTCTCCACCGTGATGCACGGCGCCCTGAACACCATCCAGGCCACGGCGCCGGGCATGGCCGCCGGCAAGTTCGGCCGCGTCATCAACATCGGCACAAACCTGTTCCAGAACCCGGTCGTGCCCTATCACGACTACACCGCCGCCAAGGCTGCGCTCCTGTCCCTGACCCGCACCGCGGCCGGCGACCTGGGCCCCGACGGCATCACCGTCAACATGGTCTCCGGCGGCCTGCTGCGCACCACCGACGCCAGCGCCGCCACGCCGGAAGCCGTCTTCGACTTCATCGCCGGCATGACCCCGCTGCGGTCTGTCACCACGCCCGAGGAATTCGCCGACGCCGCCCTGTTCTTCGCCTCCCCCTGGAGCCGTGCGGTGACCGGCCAGAACCTGGTGGTGGACGGGGGTTTGGTCAGGGACTGAGCTGCGCCTTTCGTCATCCTCCGGCAAGCCGCCTCTTTGCGGCGCAGACCGGGGGCCCCAGCGGCGCCGTCAGGCGAAATCTATCCGCCGCACGACGTTGAAACATCTCTCCCGCGACAGGTTCGCGCTCTCGCGCGCCGCTGGGTCCCCCGATCTCGCTACGCTCGTCGGAGGATGACGAAAGCCCCCACTTCCCTGATCCTGAACAAACCGGCAACATCGCCGAATGACCGACTCACACACCTCGGGCCGCTGCGGCTGGTGCGGGACCACCGACCCGCTCTACATCGCCTATCACGACTCCGAATGGGGCGTGCCGGAACGCGATCCCCGCGCCCTGTGGGAGAAACTGGTCCTCGACGGCTTCCAGGCCGGCCTCGCCTGGATCACCATCCTGCGAAAGCGCGAGGGCATCCGCGACGCCTTCGACGGTTTCGACCCCGAGATTGTCGCCCGCTACGACGAGGCCGACATCCAGCGCCTGCTGGGCGACGCCCGCATCATCCGCTCCCGCGCCAAGATCAACGCCGCCATCCGCGGCGCCCAGATCTGGCTCGAGATGCGAGACAACGGAGAAGACTTCTCCGAATGGCTCTGGTCCTTCGTCGGCGGCGAACCGATCCACACCCCCTTCGCCGACTTCCGCCAGGCCCCGACCCGGACCGAACAGTCCGTCGCCATGGCCAAGGCCCTGAAAAAACGCGGCTTCAACTTCTGCGGCCCGGTCATCGTCTACGCCTTCATGCAGGCCGTGGGCATGGTCAACGACCACCAGACGACCTGCTTCCGACATAGGGAAGTCCGGGCGATGAACCTCTGACTCCAAGGTCGGAATTCAGGTCTTGAACGATGACTGAGATCGACCCGTGGCGGACCCCGAACCGGTTCGTTCGGTGTCAGGGTGCGGTCAGTTTCAAGGTTCAGATCTCCGCTCGAACGGAGATCGATCATGACCGCCATCCCCACCCCGCCGATCAGAACCATCAAGACCTGGGACCTCGGCGTGCGCCTGTTCCACTGGATGCTCGTCGCCTCGATCGCCCTGGCGTTCCTATCGTCGGAAGAGGACAGCGTCCTGTCAGATTGGCACCAGCTGGCCGGCTGGGTCGCGGCGGTGCTGATCGCCTTCCGACTGGTCTGGGGCGTCGTCGGCGGCGAGCATGCGCGCTTCGCCAACCTGATCAGGCCCTCGCGGATGATGGGGCATGTCACGGGCCTGTTCGCCGGTCGGGTTCACGCCTCGCTGGGCCACAACCCCCTGGGCGGGATTGCTGTCATTGGCCTGCTCGCCCTGACCGCCGCCACGGTGTTCACCGGCGTCACGGGCGGTGAGGATACCCACGAGGTCATCGCCTGGACCCTGCTGGCCCTGATCGCCCTGCACGTCGTCGCCGTCATCGCCATGACGGTTCTGACCCGTGACAATCTGATCGGGGCGATGATCACAGGCCGCAAGAAGACGACCCATTTCCCCCATGCTCAGGACGCCGCGCCCCCGGTGCGCCTCGCCGTGCCGATGGCGATTCTGGCCGTGGCCGGCTCCGCTTACGCCGCGACGCAGATCGACCCCAACGCCTTCGCGCCTGGGCAGAGAGAGGGGGCCGGGGAATCGTCCGAGCGGGGTGAGATCGAGGCCGGGGAAGAGGCGCATGAGGAAGACAAGGACTGAGAGGTCCGAAACCGTCGACGGCTACAGCACAGTGCCGAACACCCGGCCAATGCCGGCCGTGAGGCCCATGGCGAGCGCGCCCCAGAACGTCACGCGCAGAACCCCCTTCCAGATGCCCGCGCCGCCCGCCCTAGCGCCCAGTCCGCCCAGCACGGCCAACCCGAGCAGCGTCGAGCCGGAAACGAGGGCGACAAGGGCGGAGGCCGGCGCCATGACGACGACCAGCAGCGGCAAGACCGCGCCAACCGCAAAAGTCGCCGCCGAAGTCAGGGCCGCCTCGATCGGGCGCGCGGAGGTCTGGTCCGAGATGCCCAGTTCGTCCCGTGCGTGGGCCCCGAGGGCGTCGTGATCCATCAACTGGCGGGCGACCTCGAGCGCGGTCTCCGGGTTGACGCCCCGGCTACGATAGATGCCCGCCAGCTCGCGGGTCTCCGCCTCCGGATCGTCCGCCAGTTCCGCCCGCTCGCGCGCCAGGTCCGCGGCTTCGGTGTCGGACTGCGAGCTGACGGACACATATTCGCCCGCCGCCATCGACATGGCCCCGGCGACCAGGCCAGCGACACCGGCGACAAGAATCCCGGTCTTGCCCGTCCCGGCGGCCGCCACCCCGACGCTCAGGCTGGCCGTGGAGACGAGGCCGTCGTTGGCGCCAAGAACGGCGGCGCGGAGCCAGCCGATCCGCGCCACCAGATGGCGTTCGGGGTGTCGTTCCAGTCGGCTCATGATCGGTCCTTGTCGGCGCCGGGAAAGGCCAGGATCAGTTCGGACCGGTCCGGGCGCGTTTCGATCCGTCCGCCATGCGCCGCAATGATGCGCGAGACAATGGCCAGCCCCAGCCCGGCCCCACTGCCGCTGGCGTGATCGCCCCGGCGATACCTCTGGCTGAGCTCGGCCAGGCGGGCGGGCGCGAGACCGGGGCCGCCGTCGATCACCGAAAGCCGTGGGCCCGGGCCCACGATCACCGTGACCGCCCCGCCGGCGGGCGTCGCCCGCAGCCCGTTTTCTACCAGGTTGCGCAGCGCCGCTGCGATAGCCTCCCGCCGTCCCTCGACGGCGGGTGCGGGCGCCCGCACCAAGGCCAGCGACTTCCCTTCGTCGATGGCGAAGGGGGCGTACTGGGCGACGATCTCGGCGGCGATCTCCGCCAGATCGACCGGGGTCGCGGTCGCCGGCGCCGCAGACTGGGCGTCCAGCTGCGCCATTATCAGAAGCTGATCGACCAGACGCGACATGGCCGCGACGTCCTGTTTCAGACGGCGGCCATCGTCGCTGTCCAGTCGGTCCAGTTCCAACGCCAGCACCGCAAGCGGGGTTCTCAGTTCATGCGCCACATCGGCGGCGAAGGCCTCCTGCCGGCTGGCGGCCTCGTCCAGCCGCGCCAGCAGGCCGTTGACGGCGTCCGCGAAACCCGTCGCCTCGGTGGGGAAATCATCGACCTCGACCCGGAAGCCCTTGTCTGCGGCCTGGGCGACCTCGATCCGCGCCGCAGCGACCCCCAGGGGTCGCAGCGAGGACCGGATGACCCAGAGCGCCGCGAGGGTCATGGGCGCGATCAGCACCAGAAGCGGTATGACCACATGATCGGCGACCTCGTTGGCGATGCCGACGAACTGGATCTCGTCCCGCCGCGAGCGCGACAACAGGCCGTATTCGACCCCCACAAACAGTAGCAGGATCGTCCCGCCGATAAAGCTCATCAGGGCGAAGCCCAGCACCAGCCGCTGGAAGATGGACGGCGACCGCGTCACGTGAAGGCGTCCCGCATCAGATAGCCCAACCCCCGCACCGTATGCAGTCGACCGGCGCACCCGGCGTCATCCAGCTTGCGCCGCAACCGCGACACCGCCGCCTCGACCGCATTCGGGGTGACCGGCTCGTTGAAGGCGTACAGCGACTCCTCCAGCACCCCGCGCGTGATGACCGAGCCGGCCCGGCGCATCAGCATCTCCAGCAGATCCCCTTCACGGCGCGAGAGGTTGATCGGGGTGTCGCCACAGATCGCCTGCCGGGAGGCGACATCGAACCTCAGGTCGCCCAGCGTCAGCACGGGGCTGATGCGCTGACCGGGTCGACGCAGGATCGCCCGACAGCGCGCCGCCAGCTCCGAAAGTTCGAAGGGCTTGACCAGATAATCATCGGCTCCGGCGTCCAGACCAGTGACCCGGTCCTGAAGCCCGCCGCGGGCGGTCAGTACGAGGATTGGCGTCAGGTCCGCCGCTCGCCGCAGCGTCCGCACCCAGTCCAGCCCTTCGCCGTCCGGAAGCCCCAGATCGAGCAGGATCAGATCGTAGGCCACGCTGGCGGCGGCCTCGGCGGCGCCCTCAAGATCCCCGCGCCAGTCGACCGCGAATCCCTCGCGGCTCAGCCCCTCCTGGAGCAGGGTCCCCAGCCGCGTCGAGTCTTCAATAAGCAGGAGACGCATGGTCGAGATCCGAACTCCTGGCGCGCCTTTTGCCATCCTACAGGAGATGACCGATTTCCCCGCATCGCCAAGACTGATTGCTCAGGCTGACAGGAACCTGACGGCCGCCTGTGACGCGCTTAATCCTGCGATAGCCTCACCCGACGTCCGCTTTTGGCGTTTGTGATGTCCGGCATCACGGTCATGAAAGCGGCCGTGATGGTGAATGATCACCAGACCCCCCGCTTCCGTCACGCCCAGGTTCATGCGATGGCGGGCCATGGCTAAAGCCCCCGCGAATCCGAAAGCCTTCCCCACCCTCGCGCTCGAGACCGTGCTGATCCAGCGCGTCAACGGCCCCGTCTGCGGCGTGGACGAGGCGGGGCGCGGTCCGTGGGCGGGGCCGGTGTCGGCGGCGGCGGTGATCCTGAACCCCGACGATCTGCCGCCGGGTATCGACGACTCCAAGGCCCTGACCGAAAAGCGCCGCGCCGCCCTCGAGCCCGAGATCAAGGCCCGCGCCGTCGCCTGGGGCGTCGGATTTGCGTCGGTGGAAGAGATCGAGGACCTGAACATCCTGCACGCCACCGGCCTGGCCATGTGCCGCGCCATCGAGGCCTTGCAGGTCCAGCCGGTCGCGGCCCTGGTGGACGGCAACTATCGTTTCAAACTGCCGTGCGAGATCCAGACCGTGGTGGGCGGCGACGGCCTGTCCCTGTCGATCGCGGCGGCCTCGATCCTGGCCAAGACGGCGCGGGATCGGCTGATGATCGAACTGGACGCCCAATACCCCGGCTATGGTTTCGCCGGACACAAGGGCTACAACGCCCCAGCCCACACGGCGGGCCTCAAGGCCCTGGGCCCATGCCCCGCCCATCGCCGCAGCTGGGCGCCGATCAAGGCTTTGCTGGAAGAGGCCTGAGGCCTCGCCTCAGATGTGCATCATCCCGCCGAGCAGCGCGCCCATCAGGGCGGCGACGGCGGCGCCGGCGATCATGATCATCCAGTGGGGCGGCGGACTGACCGTCGGCTCGACGTCAGCTTCGGTCGTCTCCGCCGGCGCGGCTTCAGCCCGGGCGAACCGCTCGACATTGTGGGTGTACAGACGCGCGCCCTGATCAGGCCAGGCCCGCGCGTCCGCGCCCAGCGCCTCGACCGGCTGATCCGACACCCACGACTTGGGCTCGGCGGCCGGGCGCACGCGGTAATCCTCTTCGCGAGCGGGAATTCCGGTGTGTGTGACGGGCGGTTGCATGAGGGATCAACGGCGCCCGCCGAGTGGGGTTCCCGACGCCGCTTGATCCCGGTGTCAGGCGGCGACCGGCAATTCCACCGGCCGGTCCGTGACCACGAACAGATGTTCGACGTTCCGCAGCCGCCCCACCTGCCCCACCTTGACCCCTTGCGGATTATGGATGCCGATGCGGGCGCCGACGTAGCGGGGGTGGGCGATCTCGACGACCTGGACATGGCCCCGCGCCGACAGCATCTCCACCAAGTCCGCCCGGCTCAGATAGCCTTCGTCGTTGAAGCTGACGATCAGGTTGGGCGCCTTGATCCGCTCGACCACCGACCGCAGGGCCGGGCCGATGCCGGGCCGGCTGTTGAAGGCGCTCTTGCGGGTCTTCACATCCACCCGCTTGTTGGCGATCCCATAGGTCTCGGGCCGGTCCCACAGCACCAGGCTTTCCCAGCAGTGGTAGTTGGCCAGATAGGAATGCTGGTTATACGGCGGGTCCAGATAGACCAGGTCCGCCTCTACCTGTTCGGCCATCTCGACCGCATCCCCCTGCGTCGCCCTGCACGGCGCCCCGATCGCCGGCAGCAGGTCGGGCAGGCGCAGTTCCAGCGGCTTCAGCGCGCGCGTGGCCCATTGCTTCATATAGGCCATCTGCACCCCAGCCGTGGAATCGACCCGGTCCGCCGCCTCCATCAGACTGACCAGGGCGATCGCCCTCAGCTCGGGCTCCAGCCCCATGGCCTCGATCCGGTCGCGCATGGCGTCGATCCGCGCGCCATTGTCGGGATGGAAATAGCGGGCGTCGTGGCAGAAGGCCTGGGTGAACCAGCCGGCTTGCGGCGCAACCGTCCGCAGTTCGGCCAGCACCGCCTCGGCCCGCTCGATCCAGCGCTCGCGGTCCGCCTGGACATAGGCGGTCGCCAGGGTGTGGGCATAGGCGTTGTGGTCGTTGGACCAGACCTGAAACCCCTGCTTTTTCAGCGCATGACCGACCCGCGCCGTGCCCGAGAACAGATCGCAGACCCGCCCGCCCTGCGGCAGCACGCTGGCCACGGCGCCGGTCACATGCCCGAGCAGGGCGCGCTTGGAGCCGATATATTTGATCATGCGGGGCGCCGATTCATCCGCATACAGTAGCCGGATCGTCCGGCTAAGCCAGAGTCTTGACCCAGGGGCGGCTTCAGCCCTTCTTGCCCGCCGTCTTGGCCTTCGCCGGGGCATGGGCCAGGCGCAGCAGATTGGCGGCGCCGGGCGCCCCGAACGGCGTGCCGGCCAGGATCAGGATCCGCTGACCCGGCTCGGCCAGGCCATACCGCACCGCGCTGTTGACCGCGTCGTCGGTGACGTCTTCCAGCGAGTCCGGCTGGTCGCCCAGTCGCGGCTCAAGACCCCAGACCAGGGCCAGACGACGCGCCGTATTGGCGTTGGGCGTCAGCACCAGGATCGGCTTCAGCGGCCGCTCGCGCGCCATTCGCCGGGCGGTGCCGCCCAGGGTGGTGAAGACCACCAGACAACCGGTGGACGGCGCATTGGCCGCCATGGCCGCAGCCCCGACCAGGGCGTCGACGTCATGCTCGTCCATGCCGGCGTGTTCGGCGCCCATCAGCTTGGGCCACATGGGATCGCGTTCGACCCGTTCGATGATCCGGCTCATGATCTCGACGGATTCCAGCGGATAGTCGCCCGACGCCGTCTCGGCCGACAGCATCAGGGCGTCCGCCCCCTCATAGACCGCATTGGCCACGTCGGTGGCCTCGGCCCGGGTCGGCGACGGAGCGCTGGTCATCGACTCCAGCATCTGGGTCGCGACGATCACCGGCACGCCGCGGTTCCGGGCCGCGCGGACAATCTGCTTCTGCGCCACCGGCACGTCCTCGGGGTCCAGTTCGACGCCCAGGTCGCCGCGCGCGACCATGACCCCGTCGCAATAGTCCAGGATGGCCTCCAGATCGGTCAGGGCCGCCGGCTTCTCGATCTTGGCCAGACACGCCGCCTGACCGTTCACGATCCGCTTCAGCTCGGCCATGTCCTCAGGCTTCTGCACGAAGCTGAGCGCCACCCAGTCCACGCCCTGACGCAGGGCGAAGGCCAGATCTTCGCGGTCCTTGGGGGTCAGGGCCGAGACGGGGATGACGGCCTCGGGCACGGCCACGCCCTTGCGGTCCGACAGTTTGGAGCCGCTCTCGACCGTCACATCGGCCCAGTCGTCGGCCCGGTCATTGACCCGCAGCCGCACCCGGCCGTCATCCAGCAACAGCAGCATGCCGGTGCGCAGGGCCTTGAAGATTTCGGGGTGCGGCATCTGCACCCGGGTTTCGTCGCCGGGCGTCGGGTCCAGGTCGAACCGCATCTTGTGGCCCGGCTTGACCGCGATCTCGACATCCTTGAACCGGCCCAGCCGCAGCTTGGGGCCCTGCAGATCGGCCAGCACGCCCAGCGGCCGCTGCAAGGCCATCTCGGCCCCGCGCACAGCCTTCAGGGCGGCGGCATGGTCCTCATGCGAGCCGTGGCTGAAGTTCAGGCGGAAAACGTCCACCCCGGCCTGGGCCAGGGCCTTGACCGTGCCGGGGGCGCGGCTTGCAGGCCCCAGGGTCGCGACGATGCGGGCGCGGCGGGCTCTGTTCATGGGGGACGCTTCCTGTTCGTTTCTGGGTCGCCCAGCTTAGACAACTCTAGCCTAGGACGATTTGCCCCCTTCTGCCGATGAAACTGTCCCGACGTAAGGCCACGGCCCCGCTGGGAAACACGAGTTTACGGGTCCGAAACAGGAGTTTATCGCGCCGGCGTCATCTCAGGCCGCCTCCGGCTCGCCGATCAGCGCCTGAACCGGAATACGCCATTCGCGGGACAGCTTGCGAATTTGCGACACGGACAGGGGGCGTCGGCGATTCAACACCTCAGACGCCCGCGACCGTGACCCCAGCACTTCCGAAAGATCCGACTGGCTCATCCCTTGGCGTTCCATGGCGAACCGGATCGCCTCGACCGGATCGCCGGCGGGCATAGGGAAATGATCTTCCTCATATTTCGCCAGCAGCAGCCCCAGCAGTTCGAACCGATCACCGACCTCGCTGCCCGGTTCAGGTTCGTCGTCAAAATAGGCTTCATAGGCCGCCAGGGCCGCTTGATAGTCGGCCTCGTCGCGAAGAATATGGATGTGCACGCTCATCTCCTCCTCGGCCTAGACGGTTTCCACGTCGATGCGATCATACTCGGCATGCGTGCCGACGAACTTCACCAACACCTGCTTGAAGGTGTAGGAAATTCGCACCACCACCCGATACTTGTTGCCGCCGACATCGAAGACAACCCGGTTGTCGCCGACGAAATCGGCGGAACGAAAATCATTCCTCACATCCTGCGGAGACCGCCAGTCTGCGGCCTTCGCATGATCGTACCAACTCGTCAGAGGTCCCTTGGCCGACGGATGACGGGTCCAGAAGGCCTGGAGAGTCTTCCGGGCGACGACATTCATCCTGCCTTATAGCGCGATCCCGTTTTGGGAACAAGCGTCACTGGGTCGGACAGTCGGCGACGGTAAAGCCGTTCAGGTCAATGCACCGGCCTTCGACCTTGGGCGTCGCCACCCCCATGACATGCGCCAGGGTCGGGGCGATGTCGATGGTGCGGATAGGCAGGAACCGTTCCTCACCGGTCGCGCCAGGCCACCAGAACAGGATCGGCACGCGACGGTCGTACTCGAACGGGCTGCCATGACCCGCCAGGGTTCCACCCACCCGGCCGCCTGCATTGACGTTCTGGGCGAAGGCGAATTGGATGTCAGGCGACCGCTCGGCCACGGTGGACAGGCGCATCCGCTCGCGCAGGCTCATCATCTCCGGCTGGCGGCTGTCCGGCAGGGGCTCCGCCAGCAGCCGGTCACGGGTCTCGGCGAAACCGACGTCCGGCAGGGCGCGCAACAGCTCCACCGCCGCCTCGGCGACCTGGGTCCGCAGCGGGTCGGGCAGCGACCGGTGCTGGGCGTCGGCGACCATCAGCCCGCTGCCCCCGGCCTGAAGCGGATCGGCGGTCAGGCTGAACTGCGCCTTCAGCGCGTCATTGACGCCCTGGATCGCGGCCATGTCGGCGCGGCGGGCGTGCGGATAGCCGTGGTCGTGCAGACGTTCGACGAAGTCCGAACCGCCGTGGTCCGCCGTCAGCACCACCAGGGCGCCGCCGGGGATCTGGGCCAACCGGTCCAGGAACTCGCCCAGAGCCGCGTCGAGGCGCAGCATCTGCTCGCACATCTCCGGCCCCTGGGTGCCGTACATATGGCCGATCCGGTCCGTGGCCGACAGGCTGACGCCCAGCATGTCAGTCGCCGCCCCCTGCCCCAGCTTCTGGCTGTCCAGCAGATATTCGGCGGCGTGCAGCGTCTCCTCGTCCAGCATCGGCGAGGTGTCGAACTTCAGCCCCGCCGGCGGCAGGGTCGAATGGAAGGTCTGGCCGCGAATGGTCCAGTCGCCGGCCAGCGCGCGGCACTGGTCATCGGTGTAATCCCAGGCGACCGGCGCCAGGCTCATGCCCAGGCGGAAGTCGCGATTGAAGCCTGCGACCGGCGCCAGCTTGGCCTGCGCCGTCTCGCCCGGCTCGACATAGGTGGTCAGGCCGAAGCCCTCGGTGAACCAGAAGGCCTGGCCCTGATGGCCGGCCAGGTTGATCGCGCCCCGGTCCTTGCCCGAAACGGCGAAGACCTTGCTCTGCGGACTGACGGCCTTCAGCCAGTCGCCCAGGGTCGTGGCGCGCAGCTGCTCCGGGCCGACCGGACCGTTGTCCACGTCGTCACGACCGTTCGCCAGATGGTTGGCGGGCGCCGCCAGGCAATAGACCTCCTTGCCGGTCTTGCCGTCGATCCAGTCATTGGCCGGAATGCCGGTCTCGGCCGGATGCAGGCCGGTCAGAACCGTCGAATGACCCGGGCAGGTCTCGGTCAGGCCATGGGTCTGATAGCCGTTGATCGACACCAGCCCCTGATCCGCCATCCGGCGCAGGCCGCCGGTGTAGCGACCGCGGTACTGATCGAACAGATTGGCGCTGAATTGGTCCACGACGATGGTCACGATCAGCTTCGGCGGCGTCAGGGCCGCGTGCGCGGTCTGTTGAGCCCCGGTCTGTAGAGCCCCGGTCTGTTGGGCCATGGCCGGAACGGCGGCGGCGCCCAGCGAAAGGGCGGCCACGGCCGCAACCGTGATGCGCGACAAGGACATAGGCTTACTCCGATATTCAGGCAGGCGCTGTACGGGCCGGCGATGGCAAACGCATGACAGCCGAGGCGCTCGCAGCGTCAGTGGGCGGACTTGGACCGCAGCCGCCCCAGTTGATGAACCAGCAGGGCGATCACCCCGCCGACGATCACGCCGATGATGGCCGACCCCAAGGCCGTCACAGCCCAGCTGATCACGCCGTGCAGAGGACCCGTCGCGGCCCCGACCGTATGGGCCAGATGCTCCAGCGGCTCGGCGGGCCAGTGCAGGCCCAGCGTATGCGTCCCGTGCACCAGTATGCCGCCGCCGACCCACAGCATCGCGGCGGTCCCGATGATCGACAGGGCGCTCATCACCACCGGCATCCCCTTGACCAGGCCCCGTCCCAGGGCGCGCACTCCGCCATTGGGGCGCTCGGCCAGATGAAGGCCGATGTCGTCCATCTTCACGATCAGACCGACGACGCCATAGACGGCGACGGTCATGGCGACGCCGACCACCGCCAGAATCGCCGCCTGGGTCACGATCGGCTGGGTCGAGACGTCGGCCAGGGCGATGGCCATGATCTCGGCCGACAGGATCAGGTCGGTACGCACAGCCCCCGCCACGGTCGCCTTTTCCAGCGACGCGGGATCGCCCACGGCGGCGGCCTCTTCTTCATGGCCGGCGTGCCCGAAGGCCTCCATCAGCTTTTCAGCGCCCTCGAAACACAGATAGGCCCCGCCGCACATCAGGATCGGCGTGATGGCCCAGGGGGCGAAGGCGCTCAGCAACAGCGCCGCCGGCAGGATGAAGATCAGCTTGTTGCGGAAAGACCCCAGGGCGATCTTGCCGATGATCGGCAGTTCCCGACTGGGCGACAGGCCTGTGACATAGCGCGGCGTCACCGCCGCATCGTCCACCACCACGCCCGCGGCCTTGGTCGAGGCCTTGCCCGCCGCAGCCCCGACATCGTCGATCGAGGCCGCCGCCATCTTGGCGATCCCCGCCACATCGTCGAGCAGGGCGATCAGACCGGAAGGCATGCGGAAATCCCGAGTTTGCACCGCAACACGCGGCTCGCCTCTCGCTAGGGCGCGACGCCGGTTTTGTCGAGCGTCTCCGCAAACGAGCGAAAGCCCCGCCGGCGAACCGGCGGGGCTTCCATTTCGAACGCATTTCCGATGTCGATTTTTTTAGAACTTACGGCCCACCCCCACGGAAACGACCCACGGGTCCAGATCCACTTCGCTCTTCAGAGCGCCGTCATTGACGTCGGCGTCGACACTGACCCACACCTTCTTGACGTCGAGGTTAAGACTCCACGGCCCCTGGATGCCGATGTCGGCGCCTGCTTGCAGGGCGTAGCCGAAGCTGTCGTCCAGATCGACTTTGAAGCCGTTCTTGTCCTCGCCGCTGTAGAACAGCATGTAGTTGATCCCCGCGCCGACATAGGGGCTGAAACGGCCCTCGGTCAGCGGGCGATATTGCAGGGTCACGATCGGGGGCACGACCCAGGTCTCGTGCACGGCGACGTCGGTCGTTCCGCCCTGGGCGCGGATCTCATGCTTGGTCGTGCCCAGGATGGCTTCGACCGCCCAGTGATCGGTCAGGAAATAGGTGAAGCCCAGGGTCGGCATGACACTGTCGCCCACATCGACCTTCAGGCCGGAATCGACGCCGGCGGCGGTTGTGATGGCGTTGTCGGCCTCGGAAAAGACGTCGGTCACGCGGCCGGTGATGATCCAGTCGCCCTTCTTGGGCATTTCCCAGGCGGCAGGACTCTGCGCGAGGGCCGGCGCGGCGAAGGCGGCGGCGGCGACGGCTGAGAGGATCAGGGTTTTCAGTTTCATCTTGCTCATCCCCGACGCCCGCTGCCGCCTCATGCGACCTGTCCGAGCGTCTTGAAGGGGAGATGCGCCCCCTGCGCGGGTCCGGCCTTGATCCAGCGCAAACCCATGCAGGGGTTGGACAATCTGTCCAATCAGACCACGCGGGCGTGCCGCTTCTCGATGTCGACGGCGGCGGGATCAAAGGCGGCGCAGACGGCGCGCACGAAGGGCCGGCCCAGGTCCGTGACCGTCACCACCGACCCGCAGACCTCGGCCAGTCCGTCCAGCTGGAACTGCAGCAGCCGGGGCCAGGCTTGCTCGACCTCGCTCAGCGCTCGCCCGTGTCGGCCGGCGATCGCGGCGACATCGACGGCGAAGTCGCACATCAGCCGCTCGATGATCTCACCGACGAAGGCGTCGTGCGGATCCAGCGTCACGCCCCGCGCGACGGGCAGGTCTCCGGCCTCGACAGCGGCGCGCCAGTCGCGCTCCTGGGTCAGATTCTGGACGAAGCCCTGCGGCGTGCGGCTGATCGACGACGCCCCCAGGCCGATCAGCACCGGCGCCTCGTCGGTCGTATAGCCCTGGAAGTTGCGACGCAGCCGGCCGGCCCGCACCGCTGCGGCCATAGAGTCGTGCGGCAGGGCGAAATGATCCAGACCCACCGCCTGCCAGCCCTTCTGCACCAGATACCGCGCCGCCGCCTGGCTCTGGGCGAAGCGCGCCTCGGGTCCCGGCAGGTCGGCCTCGTTGATCAGCTTCTGGTGCGGCTTCATCCACGGCACATGGGCGTAGCCGAACAGGGCGATCCGGTCGGGTCGCAGCGTTGCGACCTGGGCCACGGTGGTGATCACATTCTCGACCGCCTGAAGCGGCAGGCCGTACATCAGATCGAGGTTCAGCGAGGTGACGCCCTGCGCCCTCAGCGCCTCGGCCGCCCATCGGATGGTCTCGAAGGACTCGGGCCGGTTCACCGCCGCCTGAACCTTGGGCGACAGGTCCTGCACGCCCAGACTGGCGCGGCTGAGGCCGATCCGCCCGGCGGCCTCGACCCAGTCCTGGGTCAGGACTTCGGGGTCCAATTCTGCGGCGATCTCGAAACAGTCGCCCAGGTCGAAACGGGCGGCCAGACCGGCGAACAGCCGTTCCAGCTCTTGCGGCGGCAGCATGTTGGGCGTGCCGCCGCCCAGGTGGATCGACCCGACCCGCACCCGGCGACCGATCCGCGCCAGCACGAGGTCGGCCTCCTCCAGCAGCAAGTCGACATAGCTGCTCATCGGCGCGACCCGGTTCATCGCCCGGGTGTTGCAGCCGCAGTACCAGCACAGCCGCTTGCAGAAGGGAATGTGCAGATACAGCGACGCCGCGCGATCAAGGGGCGCGGCCGACAGCCACGCCCCCCAGTCGGCGGCCCCGACGGCGGGCGTGAACTGCGCCGCCGTCGGATAGGAAGTGTAGCGCGGCGCGTGGGCGTCGTAGCGGGCGATCAGCTCGCGCGTCGTCTGCACGCCGCCATGGCGCGCACCGGTGGGGCTAGAGAGGGACATCGCCCTCTTTCGCCGCGTCGACCGACAGACCCTTGTCGCCCTCGTCGAACAGATGGAACTCGTGCCACAGGCCGTTCAGCACGCCGAAGCCCACCGCCAGACCGACACCCAGGATCCAGGAAAAATACCACATGACTTGATGCTCCTTGAGCTCAGTAGAGGTCGGGGTTGGTCTTGAGGGCTGCGGTCGAGGTGCGCCCCCACAGCACGGAATAGACCCAGCTGGTGTAGATCAGGACGATCGGCAGGAAGATCAGCGTGCAGATCAGCATGATGAACAGGGTCACGTGGCTGGAGGAGGCGTTCCAGACCGTCAGGCTGGACTGCGGATCGATCGAGCTGGGCAGGATGAAGGGGAACATCGACAGGCCGACGGTCGAGATGATGCCGACGGTCGACAGCGACGATCCGCCGAAGGCCAGGGGCGCGGACCTCAGCCACATGCCCGACAGCCCGACCACCGCGCCGACGAAGCCCAGGGCCGGGGCGATCATCATCCACGGATAGCGGCCGTAGTTGTCCAGCCAGGCGCCGGACGCGGCCTCGACTGTCGTACGCAGCGGGTTGGAGAAGCCCTGGACGTCCAGGTCGCCCGTGATCCGGTAGCCGACGCCGCCGAAGGCCATATACAGGCCGCCCGCCGCGAACAGCACCAAGGCGAGAACGCCGGCGATCGTGCCGTACAGACGCGCCCGCTCCAGCACCGGACCCTTTTCGGCCTTCACCGACAGCCAGGCCGCGCCGTGCAGCACCAGCATGGCCACCGACAGCAGGCCGGCGATCAGGCTGAAGGGGGTGAACAGGCCCAGCAGGCTGCCGTCGTAGAAGGAGCGCAGATCGCTATCCAGGCGGAAGGGGGCGCCCAGCAGCACGTTGCCGACGGCGACGCCGAACACCAGGGCCGGTACGAAGCCGCCGATGAACAGGCACCAGTCCCAGAACGACCGCCACTTGGGCGACGCCCGCTTGGAGCGGTACTTGAACGACACCGGCCGCAGGATCAGGGCCGACAGGACCAGGAACATGGCCAGGTAGAAGCCCGAGAAGCTGACGGCGTAGACGAAGGGCCAGGCGGCGAAGATCGCGCCGCCGCCCAGAATGAACCACACCTGGTTGCCTTCCCAGGTCGCGCCGACGGTGTTGATCACCATCCGGCGCTCCTCATCGGTCTTGGCGACGAAGGGCAGCAGGGCCCCCACGCCCAGGTCGAAACCGTCGGTCAGGGCGAAGCCGATCAGCAGAACCCCCAGAAGGGCCCACCAGATCAGGCGAAGGGTTGCGAAGTCGATTGGAAGATCCATTGTCGGATGTCCTAAGTCTCTCTGGTTCAGGCCACGGCGGGCGCGGCGACAGGCGTCGCGGGCGCCTCGGGGGCGGGTGCGAAGGTTTCCTGCTCGTGGAACGGACCCTTCTTGATGGCGAACAGCAGCAGCCGGACCTCGACCACGGCCAGGGCGCCGTACAGGGCGGTGAAGCCGATGATGGTCGCCCACAGCTGGGGCACGGTCAGGGACGAGGCGCCGAGGAAGGTCGGCAGCACGCCTTCCACCGCCCAGGGCTGACGCCCGAACTCGGCCAGGATCCAGCCGAACTCGATCGCGATCCACGGCAGCGGGATGGCCAGGACGGCCAGGCGCAGGAACCAGCGGGTGTCATGCTTGCGCACGGTGCACAGGAAGAAGGCCGTGGCGAAGAACAGGATCATGAACATCCCGACGCCGGCCATGATGCGGAAGCTCCAGAACAGGGCCGGCACGTTCGGCACCGTCTCCCAGGCCGTCTGCTGGATCAGCTCGGGCGAGGCCATCCGCGGATCGGCGACGTGGCGCTTCAGCAGCAGGCCATAGCCCAGGTCGCGGCGATGGGTCTCGAACAGGCCCCGGGCGGCGGGATCGGCCGGGTTGGCCTTGACCTTCTCCAGGGCGTCATAGGCGATGACGCCGGATTCGATCCGCGTCTCGGCCGTGGCGACCAGTTCGAAGATGCCTTCAACCGGCTTGTCGATGGTGCGGGTGGCGATCAGGCCCATGATCCACGGCACATGGACGCCGTAGTGGGTCTCGCGGTCCTTCATGCTGGGGATGCCGATCAGGGTCAGGCCGGCCGGCGCGGGCTCGGTGTGCCACATGGCCTCCAGAGCGGCGAGCTTCATCTTCTGGTTATCGGTCAGGGCATAGCCGGACTGGTCGCCCAGGACGACGACGGACAGCGAAGCCGCCAGACCGAAGGCCGAAGCCACCGTCATCGACCGCTTGGCGAAGCCGACATGCTTGCCGCGCAGCAGATAGAAGGCGGAAACCCCCAGCACGAACACCGAGGCGCAGACATAGCCGGCGCTGACGGTGTGGACGAACTTGGCCTGGGCCACCGGGTTGAAGATCACGGCCATGAAGTCCGTCACTTCCATCCGCATCGAGTCGGGATTGAAGGCGGCGCCGACCGGGTTCTGCATCCAGCCGTTGGCGATCAGGATCCACACGGCCGACAGGTTGGTGCCCAGCGCCACCATGAAGGTGACGAACAGGTGCGCCGACGGCTTCAGCTTTTCCCAGCCGAAGAACATCAGCCCGACGAAGGTGGCTTCCAGGAAGAAGGCCATCAGGCCTTCGATGGCCAGCGGGGCCCCGAAGATGTCGCCGACGTAGTGGCTGTAATAGCTCCAGTTCATGCCGAACTGGAACTCCATGGTGATGCCGGTCGCGACGCCCAGCACGAAGTTGATGCCGAACAGCGTGCCCCAGAAGCGGGTGATGGTTCGCCAGATCGGCCGGCGGGTCATCACATAGATCGACTCCATGATGACCAGCATGAACGACAGCCCCAGGGTCAGGGGGACGAACAGGAAGTGATAAAGGGCTGTCAGCGCGAACTGCAGCCTGGATAGGTCGACGACCGCGAGGTCGATCATGGCTCTAGGCTCCTTGTAGCCGGCCCCGACGACCGACGTTTCTCCCGCCCTAGAACCAAGGCGGGGCGGTCGCCTTGATTTCGATCAAAGCCCCGTTGCACGGTGGGTCGTAGTGGACTGATCGTCCTTGGACATTTCGCCCAACGACGGTTTGTCCAATGGCTTTCGGGGCGTCCCGAGGCTGGAGTGTTCGAATGACCTCGGCGCCGATCACGGCTTCCCCCGCAGCCTGGCTCAAACAGGCCGCCGCGCCCTGGCGTCGGTTGACGGCCCTGGCGGGTCTTCTGGCTGTGGCGGATGTGGTTCCGGCGGTCGGTTTCGCCGGCGGTCTGGCCATGACCGTGGCGACCTTCGGCGTCTCGCCCTTCGCCGCCCTGCCCTGGCTGCTGCTGGCGGTGGTGAGCCTTATCGCCCGCGGCCTGGTCGGCCAGGCCGCGGTAGTCGTCGGGGCGCGCCTCGGCCGCTCGGTCAAGACCAGCGTGCGCGACCGGCTGCTGGCCGACCTGTTTGGACGCGGCGCCCGTTCCGATGATCGCCTGACCGCTGTCGTCGAAGGCGTCGGCGCGCTGGACGGCTATATGTCCCGTTTCACCCCGCTGAAGATGGCCGCCGGCCTGTCGCCCCTGCTGATCATCGCCGTCGCCGCCGTAGCCAGCCCGTTTTCGGCCGGCATACTTCTGTTCACCCTGATGCCCTTCATCTTCGGCATGATCCTGGCCGGCACGGCTGCGGCGGGCGAAAGCCGCCGCCAGTTCCAGGCACTGGAACGGCTGTCGGGCCTGTTCGTCGACCGGGTGCGCGCCCTCCCCGCCATCCTGGCCTTCGACGCCCGCACCCGCACCACCGCCGAAATCGCCCGCGCCTCCGACGAGTTGGAGCGTCGCACCAACCGCGTCATGCGGATCGCCTTCCTGTCGTCCGGGGTGCTGGAGTTCTTCTCGGCCCTGTCCGTGGCCCTGATCGCCGTCTATTGCGGCTTCAATCTGCTGAAACTGCTCCCCTTCCCCGCGCCGGAGCAGTTGGATCTGAGCCGCGCCTTCTTCGTCCTGGCCTTGGCGCCCGAGGTCTATCAGCCTCTGCGTCGGCTGGCCGCCGCCTATCATGACCGCCAGGCCGCCGAATCCGCCGTCCCCGCCCTGATCACGCCCGAAGCCCCGGCGCGGGACCGCCATATCCTGCCGGAAGACGCCCCGGCGATCCGCTTCTCCAAGGTCTCCATCGCCTATGGCGACGCCGCGCCGGTGATCGCCGATTTCGACCTCGACGTGCGCCCCGGCCAGATCGTCGCCCTGGTCGGCGCCAGCGGCTCGGGCAAGTCCAGCCTGCTGCACCTGTTCCTGGGCCTGTCGCCCCTGACCGCCGGCGAGGTCGAGGTCGGCGGCGCGCGCCTGAGCGAGGCGGGCGGTTTCGCCGGCCAGATCGCCTGGGCCAGCCAGAACCCCGTCGTCGTTCCAGGCGGGCTGGGCGACAATATCCGTCTGGCCGATCCCTCCGCCTGCCCCGGCCGCATCCTGGTCGCCGCCGGAGAGGCCGGCCTGTTCGGCGACCTGGACCGCCCCATCGATGAACGCGGCGGCGGCCTGTCGGGCGGCGAGCGGCGGCGACTGGGCCTGGCGCGCGCCATTCTGAAGCGCGCGCCCATCCTGTTGCTGGACGAGCCGACGGCTAATCTGGATCCCGCTGCGGAAGAAGCCATGCTGGACCTGATCCGCCAGGCGACGCGGGGCCGCACGACCCTGATCGCCACCCATTCCGCCGCCGTCGCGGCCATGGCCGACCGCGTGGTGCGCCTGTGATGACCCGTCCCCTTCCCTCGCGCGTCGGCGCCCTGATCGCCGCGCAACGGCAGGCTCAGCGAACCCGCCTGCGCCTCGCCGCTGCGGGGGGCGCGACTGTCGCGGTCGCGGCCGCCTGTCTGCTGGGCCTGTCAGGCTGGTTCATCACCGGCGCCGCCATCGCCGGGGTCGCCGGATCCGTCGCCGTCCAGGCCTTCAACTATATGATGCCCAGCGCCACCATCCGCCTGCTGGCCGTCCTGCGCACCGGCGCCCGCTACATCGAACGCGTCGCCGGCCATGAGGCGGCGCTGAAGGCCCTGGCGCGGCTGCGACCGCAACTGTTCGACGCCCTCGCTTCCGCGCCTCCGGCCCAGGCCCTGTCCCTGTCGTCCGGCGAGGCCTCGGCCCGACTGGTGCAGGATGTGGACGCGATCCAGACCCTGTTCGTCCGACTTTCCGCCCCATGGGCCATGGGCGCGGGCGTCGCCTCGTCCGCCCTGCTCGCGGGCATGGCCAGCCCCCTCGCCGGTCTGATGCTGCTGCTCGCCATGGGTCTCGGCGCGGCGGGATCGATCCTGATCGCCCGTCGTCTGGCCGCCCCCGCCGGTCGCGCGGTCCAGATCGCCACGGGCGAGCTCAAGGATCGGCTGTCTGCGCTCGAGGCCGTCTCCCCGGAGCTCAAGGCCTATGGCCTGGACCGTTGGGCCGCCGGCGAGGCCGCCCAGGCCGCGGCTGCGCTCGACCGAGCCCAGATCGCCCTGACCCAGGCCGCCGGCTGGATGGCCGTCTGGCAGGCCGCAGTCACGGGCCTCGCCGTCGCCGCCGTCATCCCCGCCACCCTGGGCGCCCCCTTGCCGATGACGGCCCTCGCCGCCCTGGCCGCCGTCATGGGCATCGAATCCGCCGCCGGTCTGGTCGGCGCCCTGTTGCAGAACGGCGCCGCCGTGGAGGCGACACGCCGTCTCGACGCCCTCGCCTCGGCAGCCCCGGCGCGGCATGGGCCCGCGCCGACCGACGCCGGCCTGATCCTCTCGGCCGACGGCGCCCGAATGGCGCCGCCCCTCCGCCTGGGCCTGATCGGTCCGTCCGGTGCAGGCAAGACCACGCTGATCGAACGCCTGGTCGGCCTTCGCGACGCCGTCGCGGACGAGGCGCAACTGGACGGGCGGGACATCGCCGACATCGCATCCCACGACCGGCTGGCCCTGTTCGCCTACGCCGCTCAAGACATCCGCCTGATCGACGGCACGATCCGCGAGAACCTGCTGCTCGCGGGGCCCGCAAACGATCATGCCCTGTGGCGGGCGCTGGAAGATGCGGCCCTGGCCGACCGGGTCCGCGCCGATCCGGCGGGCCTGGACGCCCGCGTCGGTCCCAATGGCGAGCGCCTGTCGGGCGGCGAACGCCGCCGCCTCGGCCTGGCCCGCGCCTATCTGCGGCCCGCGCCCTGGCTGGTGCTGGACGAACCGACCGAGGGCCTGGACCCCGCAACCGAGGCCCAGGTTCTGACCGCGCTCGACCGTCGCCTGAAGGCCGCTGGCCAGGGCCTGATCATCGTCAGCCACCGCCCGGCCCCGACCCGTTTGTGCGACCGCACGCTGCGGATCGAGGGCGTCGGAACCGACGGCCGCGTGCGTCTGACCGCCCACCGTCAGCAGGCCCTGGTCTGAAGACGGCCACACCCGGATTTATTTGCGCGCGCTGCGATTCACGCCGGGCTGCGGGTTTGCGGCGCGTTTTCACCCTTCAACCCGACAGGCCCGCCCGCCGGGTTACACTCCTCTCCGCGCCACGAACCTCGATGACGCAGAGGCGAAGGACATAAGGGATGAAGCTGCATTTTGGCGGTTTGGCGGTTTGGCGGTATGATTTTACGACGCCACCCACTGCATTTGCCGGGTCTGGGCTTAGGTCTCGCCCTCGGCGATGTCGCGCAGACGATCGGGCTGTTCGATCCGCAATTCGTTCAGGGCCAGCAGCCGGATCACCCCGGTCGTCTTCAACTTGGTCAACACCCGGCTCACGGTCTCGATGGTCAGGCCCAGATAGTCGGCGATCTCCGACCGCGTCATCGGCAGCCGCACCTGATCCTCGGCCGACGGCCGCAAAGGATCCCGGGTGGGCAGGTCCAGCAGGAAGGAGGCGATCCGCTCCTGCGCCGTCTTGCGGCCCAGCAGCAGCATCTGGTTCTGCGCCGCCGCCAGTTCGTGCGTCGCCCGATCCAGCAGGGCCTCTTCCAGCAGCGGTCGCTCGCGGATCAGGGCGCGATAATCGGTCTTGCGGAACCGGCACAGGGTCGCATCCTCGATGGCCTCGCCCGAGAAGGCGTAGTCCTGACCGGTCGCCAGACCGACGAAGTCGCCGGCGAACAGGAAGCCCGTGATCTGACGCCGCCCGTCCGGCAGCAGCTTGTAGATCCGCACCGATCCCGAGGTGATGTTGAACAGGTGGACCGCGGGATCCCCCTCGCGGATCAGGGACTCGCCCGCCTTCAGCGACACCCGCTCGGCAATGGCGTCCAGCCCGGCCAGGTCGGAAGGATCCAGGCTGCTGCACACGCTGAACGCCCGCGCGCCACAGGTCGAACACACCGAATCCTGTCGGCGCTGGGCGCAGTCCGTGGGCAGGGATCTGAGTTCGAGCATGGTTCGCAGAGGTTAGGCCTCGCATCCGATGGACGCAAACGGATTGACGGAGATCAAGGCGGTCCTTTCGTCCATGGCCTAAGGGGCCGAGAATGAGCGCTCTCCAATATCGCCGCCTCGAAAGCGGCGAAGCCGACCAGACCTATGTGCTGGCCCACATGGGGAACCCGCGCCTCACGCTGGACTCGTGGCGCGCCCGGGTCGATGCGCCCCCCGCCTCGGGCGGAGTACTCGCCGCCGTGGCCAACGAATGCGTCCGGGCCATACTGGCCTATTCCATCTCGACCACCCCCTCGGGCGAGCGACAGTTCATGGTCGACACCCTGGTCGCCTTCGACCTCCTACGGCCGGAAAAGCTGATCGAGCCCCTGGTCGCCGCCGCCTGCGACCTGGCCCGCCGGGGGTGCAGCTCCATCGGCCTGTCCAGCCCCATCGACGCTCCGGGCCATGAGGCCGTCATGCGCCAGATCGCCGACGCCGCCGTCCTTCACCGCGTCATCTGACCTCGACCGGGAGCGCCTGCGCATACCGCCTCGCCAGAACCGCACAGGCGAACAGCTGGATCTGATGGAACAGCATCAGGGGGATGACGATCAGGCTCACGCTCTGCCCGGCGAACAGGATGGCCGCCATGGGCAAGCCGCTGGCCATGCTCTTCTTGGACCCGCAGAAGACGATGGCGATCTCGTCCTCGCGCGAGAAGCCCAGTCTCCGGCTGGCCAGGGTCGTGACCACCAGGGCTATGCCCAGAATCACAATGTCCAGCACCACCACCAACGCCAGGTCCAGGTGCGACAGCCGGGTCCAGGCCCCGGACACCACCCCCGCGCTGAAGGCCACATAGACCACCAGCAGGATCGATCCTCGATCCACCGCCGAGGTCAGCCGCCCATGCCGCATCAGCCACCCCCCGATCAACGGCCGCGCCGCCTGCCCCGCCAGAAAGGGCGCCAAGATCTGCAGGGCGATGCTCTCGACCGACGACAGGGAAACCCCCGCGCTCCCCACCGGCAGCAACAGCATCACCAGCAAGGGCGTGATCACAACCCCCGCCAGGTTGGAAACCGAGGCCGCGCACAGAGCGGCCGGAACATTGCCTCGCGCGATGGATGTGAAGGCGATCGACGACTGCACCGCCGACGGCAGCAGGCACAGATAGAACAGGCCGACCCTCAAATCCTCGGCCAGCCAGGACCGCGTAGCCCAGAACACCGCCAGCCCCAACAACGGGAACAGAAGGAAGGTGCTAGCCAGCACCGTTCCCTGGAGCCGCCAGTGCGACAGCCCCGCCCATATCGCTCCAGGCGACAGCCGGGCCCCATACAGGAAGAACAGCAGGGCGATTGCCGCCGTCGCCGCGACCTCCGCCGCAGCCGCGCCGACGCCCCTCGCCGGAACAAGCGCCGCCAGCACCACCGTGCCGATCAGCATGAGCAGATAGGGGTCGATCAGCCGGCGCAGTGCAGTCATGAAGCCCGTCCTAGGCCTTGTCCCGTCGGGGCGGCAAGCCCAGGATCACCGCCGCCAACAGGGCGCCCCCGCGACAACAGACGACGGCTAGATCAGTTCGACGCCCATGGCCGTCGCCTCGCCGCCGCCGATGCACAGGGCGGCCATGCCCCGGGTCTTGCCGCGCGCCTTCAAAGCGGACAGCAGGGTCGTCAGGACGCGCGCGCCCGAGGCGCCCAGCGGGTGCCCCAGGGCGCAGGCGCCGCCGTTGACGTTGATCTTGTCATGCGGGACGCCCAGCTCCTGCATGGCGATCATCGGCACGATGGCGAAGGCCTCGTTGACCTCCCACAGATCGACATCGTCCGCCGTCCAGCCCGCCTTTGCCAACGCCTTCTGCAAGGCGAAGACCGGCGCGGTGGTGAACAGGCTGGGTTCGTGGGCATGGGCGGCCTGGCTGACGACACGCGCGACCGGGGTCAGGCCAAGGGCCTCGGCCGTCGATTGGCGCATCATGACCAAGGCGGCGGCGCCGTCCGAGATCGAGGCGGCCGAGGCGGCGGTGATGGTGCCGTCCTTGCCGAAGGCGGGCTTCAGATTGGGGATCTTGGACGGATCGGACTTGGTCGGTTGTTCGTCGCGATCGACCACCACCACGCCCTTGCGGGTCTTGACCTCGACCGGCGCGATCTCGGCGTCGAAATCGCCGCTGTCCTGGGCGCGTTTGGCGCGACCGGCGCTTTCGGTCGCATAGGCGTCCTGCTGTTCGCGGGTGAACTGATAGGCCTTGGCCGTATCCTCGGCGAACTGCCCCATCAGCTTGCCGGGCTCATAGGCGTCTTCCAGCCCGTCCAGATACATGCTGTCGGAAATGACGTCGTGACCGATCCGAGCGCCGCCCCGGTGCTTCTGCATCAGATAGGGGGCATTAGTCATCGACTCCATGCCGCCCGCCACGATCACCTCGGCCGAGCCGGCCAGCAGGGCATCGTGCGCCATCATCGCGGCTTGCATGCCCGATCCGCACATCTTGTTGATCGTGGTGGCCTCGGTCGAGGTCGGCAGGCCCGCGCCCAGGCCCGCCTGACGCGCCGGCGCCTGGCCCAGACCCGCGGGCAGGACGCAGCCCATGATGATCTGTTCGACCTTGCTGGGATCGAGCCCCGCCCGGTCGAGCGCCGCCTTCACCGCCGTCGCGCCCAGATCGGTGGACTTGGCGTCCGACAGCGCGCCCTGGAAACCGCCCATCGGCGTGCGGGCGTAGGAGACGATGACGACGGGATCGGCGGACATGGGCGAGCTTCCTCTTGCTTTGGCGTCTGAGATAGCGATCCGACCGCCCGATGTGAACCGGGCGCACCTGCAATCAGGCGAAATGAAGCCGACGATAGCGGCCCCGGAAATAAAGCAGCGGGTCACGGCGCGGCTCGAACCGGGCGCGCGTGACCCGGCCGATGAAGACCAGATGGTCCCCGGCCTCGACCACCTGATGGGTCGCGCATTCGAAACTGGCCAGCGAGCCGGACAGGATGGGCGCGCCCGTGTCCCAGGTCTCCCAGGCCACGCCGTCGAACCGTTCGGCCGACGACCGGGCGAAAGCGCCGGACATCGGCTGCTGGCCGATGTGCAGAACGTTGATGGCGAAATGCTCCGCCCGCTGGAAACGCTCCAGGTTGGACGAGCTGCGGGCCAGACAGAACAGGATCAGCGGCGGGTCCAGCGACACCGAAGAAAAGGAGTTTGCGGTCAGACCGACCGGCTGCCCCGCCTCGTCCGACGTGGTGACCACCGTCACCCCGGTGGCGAAACAGCCCAGGGCGTCGCGCAGGGTGCGGGGATCGGACCCGGCTTGGTAGTAGAGGGCGTCACGGGGCGCCTGCTGCTCCAGGAAGGCCAGAATGACGGCGTCTGCCGTCTCCGCCGGATCGGACAGCGTGTCGGGGTCCAGCGTCAGGATCGGCAAGTCGTCCAAGGGCGCCGTCGCCGCGACCGGCGCCTGGCCCACCACGATCAGGCAACTCGCCAGGGGCGGCCCGGTAACGACCAGCGCCGGCGCCACGCGCGCCAAGGTGTCGGCCAGACACAGGATAGCGGGCCGCGACGAGATGTCGGTGAGCAAACCGCGCAGAGCCGTCGCCTCTTCGCCAGCGTCCAGCGCAGGGGCAAGCAACACATGCCGCCCAGCCTCGACCAGAGCCCGCACCCACTGGCGCCAGTCGGGCGAGAAATGCTCGGGCGGGCCGATCAGCAGGACGACGGGATCTTCCGGATCGCCCCAACCCTGGACATCCAGGCCTCCGATCCGGGGCGGCGATGCAATCATGAGGCGTGGCGGTCCAGTGCGAGCGGTAAAAAGCGTCTAATAGGGCAGGTCCGGCCGCAGACGCCACGATTTACGCCGGCGGCCGGGGATCGGATCATCCCGCGTCCAGATCGCTCAACCGCCCCCGCAACATCTGCAGCATGGCCGAGAAATCGCGCCCGCCGTGACCCAGTCCATCGAACAGGGCGTACATCGCCTCGGCCTGGGCGCCCAGGGGCGTGGATGCGCCCGACTTGGCCGCCGCGTCCTGGGCCAGTTTCAGATCCTTCAGCATCATGGCCGTGGCGAACCCGCCCTGATAGTCGCGGTTCGACGGCGCGGTCGGCACCGGGCCGGGCCAGGGGTAATAGCTGGTCACGCTCCAGCACTGGCCCGACGATTTGGACGCGATCTCGAAGAACCGCTCCGGATCCAGACCCAGCTTCTCGGCCAGGGCGATCGCCTCGCACGTGCCCAGCATGGAGACGCCCAGCAGCATGTTGTTGCAGATCTTGGCCGCCTGACCGGCGCCTTGATCGCCGGCGCGGATGGTGATCCGGCTCATCGGCTCCAGCGCCGCTTCGACGCGCGCGAAGTCGCCTTCGTCGCAGCCGACCATGAAGGCCAGGGTTCCCGCATCGGCAGCCGCCGTGCCGCCCGAAACCGGCGCGTCAGCGAAGGCGTAACCCGCCTCCTTGGCCAGGCCCGCCACCTTGCGCGCCGTCTCCACGTCGATGGTTGAACAGTCCAGCAGCAGGGCGGTGGATGGGGCCGCGCCGATGATCTGTTCGGCATAGACCTTATGCACATGGGGGCCGGCGGGCAGCATGGTGATCACCACCTCGGCGTCGCGCACAGCTTCCGCGACCGAGGCCGCAGGCGCGCACCCCGCCGCCGACGCCCGCTCCAGCGCCGCCGCGTTCAGGTCGAAGGCGGCGACCGCATGGCCGGCCTTCGCCTGATTGGCGGCCATGCCGCCCCCCATATTACCCAGGCCGATGAAGGCGATCTTGGTCATGGTCTCTCTCCCTTGGTCGGCGTCGCTGTCAGGGCAGCGGCGTCCATTTTTCATTGTCCGGCAACGGCGCGAACAGCGCGTCCAGCGTCGCCTCCGTAACGCCCGACAGGTCCGAAGGGGACCATTTCGGCGCATTGTCCTTGTCCACGATGACGGCCCGCACGCCTTCCTGGAAGTCGTGGGTCTGCACCACCCGACCGCCCAGGGCGTATTCCATCGCCATGTTCTCGGCGAAGCCGGCGAGCGTCGCCCCGGTCCGCAGCTGGCGCAAGGTGACCTTCAGCGATTGCGGCGACTTGGTCTTCAACGTCGCCAGTTGCGCCAACGCCCACTCCGAGCCGTCCGCCTCCAGCGCCGCGAAAATCGCCTCGACCGTGTCGAAGGCGAACAGCCGGTCGATGGCCTCGCGATGAGGGTTCAGCGGCGCCTCTTCCGGCTCAGTGGCGCAGACCCAGCGGTTCGCCTCCTCCAGCGGGTCCGCAGGGTTCGCCAGCAGCGCCGCCTTGAACCCCTCGATATCGATGGCCGGCACGAAATGGGTGTGGATCCCCAACGCCACCGTGTCCGCCGCCTTCAGCCGCGCCCCCGTCAGCGCCAGCCAGACGCCGGTCTGGCCCGGCAGCCGCGGCAGGAACCAGCCGCCGCCCACGTCGGGAAACAGGCCGATGCCCGTCTCCGGCATGGCGTAGGTGGTCCTTTCGGTGGCGATGCGGATGGCCGCCGGCTCCGAAATCCCGACGCCGCCGCCCATGACAATCCCATCCACAATGGCCGTGATCGGCTTGGGATAGTCGAACATCAGATGGTTCAGCCGGTATTCAGCCAGGAAGAAGGCCTTGGCCTCAGACGCGTCCCCCGCCCCGCTCTCGGCGATCATGCGGATATCGCCCCCGGCGCAGAAGCCGCGCTCGCCGGCATGGTCGATCAGCACCGACTTCACCGCCGCATCGTCGCGCCAGGCCAGTAGCGCCGCCGTCATCGCCTCGCACATCGCCCGGTTCAGGGCGTGGATAGCCTTGGGCCGGTTCAGACTGATCCGGCCGACGCCGTTCTCGATGCGGGCGATGATTTCGGCTTCGCTCATCGCGCCATCTCCCGCGCGATGATCACGCGCATGATCTCGTTGGTCCCTTCCAGGATGCGGTGGACCCGCAGGTCGCGCACGATCCGTTCCAGCGGATAATCCTTCAAGTATCCGTAGCCGCCGTGCAGTTGCAGGGCCTCGTCGGCGATTTGGAAACAGGCGTCGGTGGCCAGACGCTTGGCCATGGCGCACCACTGGGTCTTTTGCGGATGGTCGGTGTCGACGGCCCAGGCGCCGCGCAGCACCATCAGCCGCGCCGCCTCCAGGTCGGTCGCCATGTCGGCCAGGCGGAACTGCAACGCCTGGAACTCGCCGATCGGTCGGCCGAACTGTTTGCGGGTGGCGACGTAATCCTGCGCCGTCTCCAGCGCCAGCCGAGCCCCGCCCAGCGAACAGGCGGCGATGTTCAGTCGCCCGCCGTCCAGCCCGGCCATGGCGTAACGGAAGCCCGCCCCTTCTTCGCCCAGCAGATTGGCGACCGGCACGCGGCAGTCATCGAACTGGACGATGGCGGTCGGCTGGGCGTTCCAGCCCATCTTCTTCTCCTGGGCCCCGAACGATAGGCCGGGCGTCCCGGCCTCGACCACGAGGGCGCTGACACCCTTCGCCCCCTCGCCGCCGCCCGTGCGGACCATGACGACATAGAGATCGCTGGTCCCCGCGCCGGAAATGAAGGCCTTGGACCCGTTCAGCACATAGTGGTCGCCGTCCCGCACCGCCGTCGTCCGCAGCGCCGCCGCATCCGACCCCGATCCCGGCTCCGTCAGGCAATAGGAGGCGATCTTCTCCATGCCGACCAGATCCGGCACGAACCGCGCGCGCAGATCGTCCGAGCCGAACCGGTCGATCATCCAGGTCGCCATATTGTGGATCGAGATGAAGGCCGCCGTCGCCACGTCGCCCCGCGACAGCTCCTCGAATATCAGCGCCGCCTCGACCCGGCCCAGGGCCATGCCGCCGTGTTCCTCTCCCGTATAGATGCCGCAGAAGCCCATCTCGGCCGCCTGCTTCATCACCTCGACGGGGAAGTGTTTCTCCTCGTCCCAGCGGGCCGAGTTCGGAGCCAGTTCGGCCTCGGCAAAGGCGCGCGCCGCGTCCTGTATGGCGCGTTGGTCGTCGGTAAGGGCGAAGTCCATAATCGTCTAGCCAAGGATTCGGTTGATGACGTAAGTGGCGATCCAGCCGCCGCTGAGGGCGAGTAAACTGCCAGCAAATGCCTGGGATTCGCCTCGACGGATTCGACGTAGGCGAAGAGCAATCCACACCACGTCGATCAGGCAAACAAGAACCAAGAACGGCAGAACAGACCTGACTCTTAGATAGCCCATCAAGGCGTATTCCACGTCGAATGAGCGCGCAGCGGGTTCATATATCCCTGGTGAATCTGCCCAACTGTAAACGACCATCGCCAGAGCATTCAGCGCGAGAAGCCACCAAACTCGTTTAAGCACCGTGGCGATCATCTGCCTCAGCGCATCGTCGGAATGACGAACGAGCTGTCCGCATGCTCCAGCGCGCTGTCGGGCCAGCGGGCGGTGACGGTCTTGGTCTTGGTCCAGAAGCGGACGCCCTCCATGCCGTGCTGGTTGATGTCGCCGAAGGCCGAGCGCTTCCAGCCGCCGAAGGTGTGATAGGCGACCGGCACCGGGATCGGCACATTGATGCCGACCATGCCGACATTGACGCGGGCGGCGAAGTCGCGCGCCGCGCGACCGTTCTGGGTGAAGATGGCGACGCCGTTGCCGTACTGGTGGTTCGACGGCAGGGCCAGGGCCTCCTCGAAGGTCTCGGCGCGGACGATCTGCAGCACCGGGCCGAATATCTCCTCCTGATAGGAGGACATGTCGGGCTTCACATGGTCGAACAGCGACGGGCCGATGAAATAGCCCTTCTCGTGCCCCTGCAGGCTGAAGTCGCGGCCGTCGACGACCAGTTCGGCGCCTTCCTGCACCCCCTTCTCGATCCAGCCGGCGATGCGGTCGCGATGCTGGGCCGTGACGACGGGACCATAGTGGGCGCCGGCGTCGGTCGAGACCCCGACCCGCAGCGCAGGGATTTCCGCCACCAGTCGCTCGCGCAGCTCGTCGGCGGTCTTCTTGCCGACCGGCACGACCACCGGCAGGGCCATGCAGCGCTCGCCCGCGCTGCCGAAGGCGGCGCCGGTCAGATCCTTGACCACTTGGGCCATATCCGCGTCAGGCAGGACGATGCCGTGGTTCTTGGCCCCGCCCATGGCCTGGACCCGCTTATGATTGGCGGCGCCGGTCTGATAGACATAGTGGGCGATGTCGGACGAGCCGACGAAGCTGACAGCGTGGACCAGCGGGTGGGTCAGGATGGCGTCGACCGCCGTCTTGTCGCCGTGCACCACGTTCAGAACCCCATTGGGCGCCCCGGCCTCCAGCATCAGCTCGGCCAGCCGCACCGGCAGGGACGGATCCCGCTCGGACGGCTTCAGCACGAAGGTGTTGCCGACCGCGATGGCCACCCCGAACATCCACATCGGAATCATGGCGGGGAAGTTGAACGGGGTGATGCCCGCGACCACGCCCAGCGGCTGGCGCATGGAGTAGACGTCGATGCCCGGGCCGGCGCCCTGGGTGTATTCGCCCTTCAGCGCGTGGGGGATGCCGCAAGCGAACTCGATCACCTCCAGTCCGCGCTGGATGTCGCCTTTCGAGTCAGCAATGACCTTGCCGTGCTCGCTGGACAGAAGCTCGGCCAGTTCGTCCATCCGCGCCTCGACCAGGCGCTTGAAGTCGAACATGACGCGGGCGCGGCGTTGCGGATTGGTGCTGGCCCAGCCGTTGAAGGCGTTCTGGGCCGCCTGGACCGCGCGATCGACTTCGCTGACACTGGCCAGTTGTACGCGGGCCTGGACCTCTCCGGTGTTGGGATTGAAGACGTCGCCGAAACGACCCGAAGCGCCGTCAAATGCCGAGCCGTCGATGAAATGGCGAATGTCGCGCACCATACCTGAGAGTCCCTATGCGGTTATTGCTGTTGACGGCGTCATAGCAGGCAAGATCGTCCTCTTGCAGCCCGTCGAGCGAAAAAGACGGCCCACGAGTGTTTGCGACAAGTTGATGACAGAGATAGCCCCTCACAGGCAGGCGGCAACATGATTCAACAACATCACCTGCTTCACCTCGTTGAGCGCCCTTCACCTCTTTGACGATGAGGAAATTCAAAAGATATTGATACTGATTATCAGAACAAAATCTCGATTAAACAGATATTGGAGTTTTCCATAATGACATAAATCAACATACATGTTTCAACTATAGCTAGTGACGCGAACTTCTCGACACAGGGAAGATGTCATGAGCGGATGGGAGGATCGGTTGGAGTCTTTTGCGAACATCATCGTCATGGATGCGCCGATAGCCATCGTCGGCCTTGATGAGGCGGGTTTAGTCTGCTGCTCCAACACCAAGGCGGACCAATTCTTCGGGCGCTCGCTGGGAGGCCCAGAACCGATCCACATCGCCGAATTGATCGACGGTTTCGATGTGGCCGCATTGAGGTCGTCATCCGGTATCGCAGAGGTCAACGCGCTGAGCCGCAGGGTTGGAAACGACTTCCACTGGCGGATCAAACGTCCGGATGGCGGCTACGCCCTGGTGGATCTTCAGGCCGCCCAGTTCTCCAAGGACGGCCGTGACATCTTCACCCTCTTCATTCAGGACATGACGAGCCACGTCGCCGCGGAAGTGGCTCTTCAGGATCTTAGGCTCCAGATCACCTACAACTGGCGACTGAATTCGCTGGGCGAGGTGGCGTCGATGATAGCTCACGAACTTAGCCAACCGCTGTCCGCGGCAACCAACTTCCTGGCGGCGACGAACAGTTTTCTCGCCGCAGCTGAGCCGGACAGGTCGGACCTGAAAAAGTTGGTTTGTTCGGCCCAAGGCCAGGTCGAACGGGCCTCGGACATCATCCGAGGGATTCGGTCTCTGATGACCCACGAGAAGGGTTTTCAGAAGCTCGAGAATGTCGCCGAGGTAATCGACGAGATCATGCCGATCCTGAATATCCATGCGCGCGAGTCTGATGCAAAGGTATCAGCACGCTTGGATCCGAAGGACTTCGCCCATTGCGACAGGGTCCAACTCCAGCAACTTGTCATAAACTTGGTCAGGAACGCGATGGACGCGCCGGCGAACGGCATGCGGCGCAGGGTCGAAATCGCCGGATCGCAAACTCCCCAAGGGTTTAGAATGATCGTCAGCGACAATGGGCCTGGTGTGCCGGCGCAGATGGTCGACAGGCTTTTCCAGCCCCTGGCTAGCAGCAAGCCAGGCGGAATGGGGCTCGGGCTTTCGATCTGCCGCACGATCGCACAGGCGCACGGCGGCGACATCGATCTAGCGCCCAGCGCCTTGGGCGGCGCCGCCTTCGCCTTCACGCTTAACACCCTCGATCAGGACGCGGACACACCGGATCGACAAGTGAGCCGGCTTCGCCCTGCCCTCGATCACGGCGTCGCCAGGACTGTCCAACCGGAGCAGGCCGACCTTTCAGAAGTCCCGAGGCCACATCGTCGGTCCGCCTAGTCCCGACCTCCCGAGCGGAAAGTCGTATATCGAACGGAGGTCTCGGCGACACGGCCTTCGGACACGCCACAGCCAACCGGCCCAACGCCCTCAGTCATCGCCCAGAATGGCCTGCACCCGACGCGCTAAGGACTTGAGTTCGAAAGGCTTGGTCAGGATGTGCATGCCTGGGTCGAGATCGACGCCGCTCAGAACAGAGGTCTCGGCGTAACCGGTGATGAACAGCACCTTGAGCTCCGGCCGGCCAATGCGGGCGGCGTCGGCCAACTGCCGGCCGTTCATGCCGCCCGGCAGGCCCACGTCGGTGACGAGAAGATCAATCGGCCGGTCCGAGTTGAAGGCCTCCAAACCGACGCTCCCGTCCTCGGCCTCCAGGAAATCATAGCCGAGTTCAGAAAGCCCCTCCGACACGAGCATTCGGATCGTGGCCTCGTCGTCCACGACAAGGATGGTCCGTCGATGCGGCGACATGGTCGGCGCAGGATACTCCTCCGGGCCGGCTCCGACCTCAACCACGCCGTGGTGGCGCGGCAGATAGAGGGCCACCACGGATCCCTCGCCGGGTCGCGAATTGATTTGAACTTGGCCGCCCGACTGCCGGACAAAACCATAGATCATCGAGAGGCCCAGTCCGGTGCCTTGGCCGAGGGGCTTGGTGGTGAAGAAGGGGTCAAAAGCCCGAGCCATAACCTCTTCGGTCATGCCCACGCCCGTATCGGTAACGCTGATCCGTACATAGTCGCCCGCCGTCAAATTGAAGTCGGCGTCCAGCGCAGGAGCCATCACGCGGTTGGAAATCTCGAGGACGAGTGTTCCGCCATCGGGCATGGCGTCGCGGGCGTTGATGCAGAGATTGAGGAGCGCGTTCTCCAGTTGGCCTGGATCGACGAGGATGGGCCAGAGCCCGGAGTGGTAGTTGGTTTCAAACCGGATGGCTGGCCCGATGGTCTGATGGATCAGGTCTTCCATTCCGCGCGCCAGGGCTTCGACGGCGACCCCCTTCGGCTCCAGAGTCTGACGGCGGGAAAAGGCGAGGAGGCGGTGTGTCAGGGCCGTGGCCCGCTGGGCCGCCGCCTGAGCCGCAGCGATGAATCGCCCTGTCTCGGACACGCGGCCCTCGGCGATGCGCTTGGCCAGCATCTCCAGGCTGCCGGTTATTCCTGTCAGCAGGTTGTTGAAGTCGTGGGCGATGCCGCCCGTCAGCTGGCCGACAGCCTCCATCTTCTGCGACTGCCGCAAGGCCGCCTCGCTCGCCATCAGCTCAGCGGTCCGCTGCTCTACTGTCCGCTCCAGGGAGGCCGCCAGCTTGGCGAGATGCCGTTCCGCGCGGCGGCGTTCACGCGCCGCCAGCGTCCGTTCGCCGACGTCGCTGAGAAACCGGATCTCATCCTCCTGCCAGACTCGGGCGGTGGCGTGGTTCAAATAGACCAGGGCGACCATGCCGCCCTGGTCCTTCAGCGGCATATTGACGACGGCCCGGGCCTTTATGGCTTCCAGCTTGTCCGCTGTCTCCATCGTACGCGGATCTTCCTGGGCGTCCGAAAAACAGACCGTCACCCCGCGCTTCAAGTCTTCGATATAGGAGCCGTAGTCGCGAAAATTCCTTACGCCCGCGAGGCTTTCAGCCCCGGGTCCATTCCAGTCGCGCGCGATGGTGATGGTTTCTCGATCTCGGTCGACGATACCAAAGCCGGCGCGGCTTACATCCAGGGTGCGACCCAGGATTTCCGCGGCGGCATAAGTGATGTCCTCGGGGTCCTCAAGGTCGCGCAGGACGTCCGACAATTCCACCATCGCGGAACTCAAACGCTGGGAGCGCACCCGCTCGGTAATGTCGGTGGTCACACCCGCGATCCGCACCGGTCTGTCGTCAGGGCCGAGCACCAGTATCCCGCGCGCCTCCATCCAGCGCACATCCCCGAGCGGGGTAATGACGCGGTGCGTGATGTAGTAGTCCGCACCCTCCCTGATGGTCGCCTCGCTCTGTGCGAGGACCGCATCGCGATCATCGGGGTGGATCATTTCCTGGCGGTCTTCGTAGGTGAACGGCGCCTCGGCTGGCCAACCCATCAAGGTCTTGTAGGCTTCGGAGGCCACCAGGGTGCGTGTCCGCACATCGACGCTCCAGGCGCCTAGCCCGCCGGCCCGCATAGCCAAATCCAGTTCGCGGTCCCGCTCGTGATCCGCGCGCTGGCGCGCGGTCAGTTCCGCCTCCAGCGCCGCCTTGTCGGTTTGGAGCCCGGCGAGACGCTCGCGATCAGCCGTGACATCCACCTGGCTGGCGAAGAAATAGGCCAAGGCGCCGTTTGCGTCGAACACGGGGGCCATCAGCAGACGGTTCCAGAACGGGCTTCCATCCTTGCGGTAGTTACGGATGTCGGTTTCGATGAGTTGGACGGCGTCGACAGCCTCTCGTATCCGTCGGACATCCTCCGAATTCGTCTCGGGCCCCTGCAGAAATCGACAGTTTTGGCCCACGATGTCTTCGCGGTCGTAGCCTGTCAGGCGACAGAATGCGTCATTGGCGAACACCACGGGATTGTCGGCTTGACGCGGATCGGTGATGATCATCGGCATTCGTGTCGCGCGCACGGCGGACACGAATGGATCGGTGCTGCGGTCCAGACCCATCACCTCCGCCTCGATGCGAAGGGCGTCTCGCCCCGCCTTTTCAGAGACGGTTTGATCGTCAGATTCAGATACAGTCAATCGCTCCGGCTCCCCTGCGCCACCCATTCGGGGGGGGGGGGCGCACACACCCACAACACGCCAAGAAATCTACGGTTCACATCGCACCACGGATGTCCGGTCAGAGGACCGCCGGAACGCCGCGGCGAGCTTTCTTGCGCCTTCGCACCCTCAGGATTGCCCATACAGCCGAGGCCCAGGGCGACGCCTTCCCCTTTGCGCGAATTCGTACAGAAGGTCCGTTTTGAGTATGTCGTAAGCAACCGGAACCATTAAAGAAATTCCGACTGAAACGGAACCTCAGGCGGACGAAAACATTAATCGATGCGGCCCGGTTCGGCGGGTCGGAGCACATACATCATGAAGATCGCGCAGGTCACCCCGCTTTACGAGGCCGTTCCTCCCAAGCTCTATGGCGGAACCGAGCGCGTCGTCGCTCATCTGACCGACGCGCTGGTCGATCTGGGGCACGAGGTAACCCTGTTCGCCAGCGCTGACGCCCAGACCCGGGCGCGTCTGATCCCGGTTCGCGACCAGGCCATCCGGCTGGATCCCGCGCCACTGAAATCGGACCTGGCCGCCCACCTGTCCATGCTGGGAGAGGTGCTGGACCGCACGGCCGATTTCGACGTGATCCACTTCCATACGGATATGATCCACTTCCCGCTGTTCAGGCAGCATGCGGACAAGACGATCACGACCCTTCATGGACGGCTGGACATGAAAGATCTTCCTGGAGTCTATGCGCGCTGGAGCGAGTTCGGACTGGTGTCGATTTCCGACGATCAGCGCAAACCCCTGCCCTTCGCCAGTTGGAAGGCCACGGTCCATCACGGCATGCCGGGCGAGCAGTACCTGTTCTCGCCCAAGTCAGAGGGCTATCTGGCCTTCCTGGGCCGCATCTCGCCCGAGAAGCGGCCGGACCGGGCCATCGAGATCGCCACCAAGCTGGGCCGTCGCCTGAAGATCGCCGCCAAGGTGGACGCCGCCGACAAACGCTATTGGGAAGAGACGATCCGCCCGATGGTCGAGGGCAATCCGTTGATCGAATTCATCGGCGAGATCGGCGATCACCAGAAGTCCGCCTTCTTGGGCGGGGCCGACGCCCTGCTGTTCCCGATCGATTGGCCCGAACCCTTCGGCCTGGTGATGATCGAAGCTATGGCCTGCGGCACGCCTGTCGTCGCCTTCCGTTGTGGATCCACGCCGGAGATCATCGAGGACGGAGCGACCGGCTTCCTGGTCGACACCATGGAACAGGCGATCGCCGCAGCGGGTCGGGTTCATCTTCTGGACCGCGAGGCTGTCCGCGCACGGTTCGACCTGCGGTTCTCCGCCACCGCCATGGCGCGTCGTTATCTTGACGTCTATGGCGATCTGCTGGCTCGCCGACCCTTCGCCGAACCGCCGTTGAAGGACGTGGTCACCAATCTGCGGCCGATGGATGAAGACCGCAGTTTCGCGGCCATCGCCTGATCGCAGGCGATTTCCCAAGAAATCAGGCGGCGGAGATGAACTCTCCGCCGCCTGTTTCATTTGATCATCCAAGCGGCCTCTGAGCGCCGCAATCGGATGAGACGTTCAACAGGCCTCAAAACGACGGGGAAGAGACCGAATGGACGACGCCTATTCCACCATGTTGAGCGCGGGCGAGACCGTCGAGGCGTCCGGCCTTGAACAGTTGATGGCGCTGAAGGCGGGCGACGCCTTTCTCGTGGCCGACGGCTGGGGCGACATGAAGGGGGGGGCGGACGGCATGTTCGCCGGCGACACCCGCGTGCTGTCGCGGTGGACGATGACGGTGGGACTGCTGAAGCCGTCACGGCTGTCGTCGGGAGTCAGCCAGGACAATGTCTTCTTTTCCTGTCACACGACCAATCGTCCCCTGCCGCCGATGGGCGGTCGTTCGGCGCCGGCCGGCGTCATGCATATCGAGCGACGCCGCTTCCTGTGGGATCGACGAATGTTTGAACGCATCCAGATGGTCAACCACGGGGTCGAGGACATATTGCTGCCCCTCGCGTTCGATTTCGGCGCCGACTTCGCGGACATCTTCCAGGTGCGCGGGACGCATAGGGCCAAGACCGGGACCTTGCACACGCCGACGATGGACGGCCGTCGGGTCGGCTTCCGTTACACCGGCCTGGACGGCGTGGAACGGTCCAGCTGTCTCGCCTTTTCCGAGCCGCCAGCGCGACTGACCCCGCAACGTGCGGAATTCATGTTCAGCCTTCCGAAGGGCCGAACCGTGGACCTCTACATCGAGTGCGGCGTGGATTCGTGCGAAGCCCCCGACGCTCGGCGGTGGCGCCAGAACGCTGTCCAGGCCCGAGTGGGGATGCGGGCCAAACGCCGACGCGGCGCATCGCTGCGCGGGCCGCGCAGTCCGCGGTTCAACGACTGGCTGGATCAGTCGCGGGCCGATATGGCGCTGCTGACGACCGACCTTCCGACCGGGCCCTACCCCTATGCAGGTACGCCCTGGTTCTCGACTCCGTTCGGTCGGGACGGGATCATCGCGGCCTGGCAGATGCTGTGGCTGGATCCGTCCTTGGCCAAGGGCGTGCTGACCTATCTGGCTTCTCGCCAGGCGACCGAGACCTCGCTGTTCCAGGACAGCCAGCCCGGCAAGATCATGCACGAGACCCGCGGCGGCGAAATGAGCGCCATGGGAGAGGTGCCGTTCGGCCTCTACTACGGCGGCGTCGACACCACATGTCTGTTCATCGCCCTGGCCGGCGCCTACGCCAGCCGCACGGGCGATCTGGACCTGATCCGCACCCTCTGGCCCAACCTGGTCGCCGCAGCGGACTGGATGCGGGACTATGGCGACAGCAACGGCGACGGCCTGATCGACTATCAGCGCGGGGCCGACACCGGGTTGTCGAACCAGGGCTGGAAGGATTCCGAGGATTCGATCTTCCACGCCGACGGCCGTTTCCCCAAGGGACCGATCGCCTTGCTGGAGGTGCAGGGCTACGCCTTCGCCGCCTGGCGCGCCCTGGCCGATCTGGGGGACCGGCTGTACGACGGCCGCGCGCCGGAATGGCGGATGCGGGCCGAGCAGGTTCGCGCCCTGGTCGAAGACAAATACTGGATGGAAGACGAGGGCTTCTACGCCGTGGCCCTGGACGGCGACGGCGAACAGTGTCGCGCCATCGCCTCGAACGCCGGCCATCTGCTGTTCACCGGCCTGCCGTCGGTCGAACGGGCGCGGCGCGTGACCAAGCGCCTGCTCTCGGCCGAGTTCCGCACGGGCTGGGGCATTCGCACGCTTGAACTTGGCCAGGCCCGGTTCAACCCGATGAGCTATCACAATGGTTCGGTCTGGCCCCACGACACGGCCATGGCCGCCGCCGGCATGGCCAACTACGGAGAACGGGAAGCCGTCGCTGAGATTCTGGCCGAGATCTACGCCGCCGCCGCCCATTTCCACCTGCGGCTGCCCGAGTTGTTCTGCGGCTTCCCCCGCACGCCGGGCGAGCCGCCGATCGCCTATCCGGTCGCCTGCCTTCCCCAGGCCTGGGCGGCGGGTTCGGTCTTCCTGATGCTCCAGGCGACGCTGGGCCTGTCCATAGACGCCTGGACGGGGACGATCGACATGGCCGATCCGATGCTGCCGGCCGGGCTGGAGCGGCTGAAGATAACCGGGCTGGCAGTCGGCGAGGCGGTGGTGGATCTGAATATCCAGCATGTGGATGGTCGGGCTGTCGTCATCCCCCGCCACCGCCATGGCCGGATCGCGGTTCGCACCCTGCGCTGAGGTCGGCGGGAAACCCTCGCGCCGGCGCAACGTTAGGGATCCGAACGACGCAGGGAGACACAACCATGGCCGCGAGACCCACCTGGCAGGGGCATCTGAAACTGTCGCTGGTCACCTGCCCGGTCGCCCTCTACACCGCCACCTCGTCCAGCGCCCATGTCAGCTTCCATCTGATCAATCCGGACACAAACAACCGTATCCGCATGGTCCCCACCGACCCGGATACCGGCCCGATCGAACGCTCGGACCTGGTCAAGGGCTATGAGGTGGCGAAGGACGAATATGTCCTGTTCGACGACGCCGATTTCGACAAGGTCAAGCTGGAGACGACGCGGACCATCTGTATCGACAGTTTCGTCGATGAAGACGACATCGACCGTCTGTACTGGAGCGACCCCTTCTACGTGGTGCCGGAAAAGGGCGTTGGCGTCGAAGCCTTCGCGGTCATCCGCGACGCCATGAAGTCTGCGGGCAAGATCGCCATCGGCACCCTGGTGCTGCGCGGGCGCGAGCGGCAACTGGCGCTGGAGGTGCGCGACAAGGGACTGGTGGCCTACTCGCTGCGCGCCCACGACGAGGTCCGCGCCGCGGACGACTATTTCGACGACATACCGGCGGTCAAGGCCGACAAGGATATGGTCGAGATCGCCAGCCGGATCATCGCCCAGAAGGAGACGGACTTCGATCCGTCCGTCTTCAAGGACCGTTACGACGACGCCCTGCGCGACATGATCAAGGCCAAGCAGAAGGGCGGCAAGGGCGTGGTCGAAGCGCCAGAGCCCGACGACACCAATGTGGTCGATCTGATGGAAGCCCTGCGCAACAGCCTGAAGGGCGCGGCGACTGGCAAGCCGGCTGGAAAGCCCGCCAAGAAGAAGCCGGCCGCCCGCAAGAAGGCGGCCTGACCTAGAGCCCCATCGCCTTCAGCACGGGCCGCAGACTGACCTCGCCGGCGCGGAAATCCTTCCACGGATCGGCTTTCTTAAGCAGGGCCGGCGCGTCGTGAAGGGTGAAGGCGCGCGGGTCCAGCCCCGTCTTGACCTGCCCCCAGGACAGGGGAAAGGCGATCCCCGCCCCCGGTCGGGCCCGCACCGACCAGGGGGCGACCGCCGTCGCCATCCGACCGTTGCGCAGATAGTCGATAAAAATCTTCCCGCCCCGCGCCTTCTTGGCCAGCGTGGTGGTGAAGCGGTCGGGATCGTCGCGTCGGACCTCTTCCGCCACGGCCTTGGCGAAGGCCTTGCACTGATCCCACTCGATGCGGCTTCGGCCGTCGGACTTGATGGGGACCACCACGTGAAGCCCCTTGCCGCCGGTGGTCTTGACGAAGGGGTGCAGCCCCTTGGCCTCCAGCTTGGTCCGCACCGTCTTCGCCGCCAAGATCACCGCCGCGAAATCCAGCCCTTCGTCAGGATCGAGATCGAAGGTGATCTGCTCCGGCGTCTCCGGGTCGCCGGGCCGACAGCCCCAAGGATGGAGCTCGAGCCCTCCGGACTGGGCGACGGCGACCAGTCCGCCGACGTCGATGACGGCCACATAGGGTTTGCGTTCGTGCACGTCGATCAGCTTCAGACGCGGGTTCGAACCGGGCATGGCGTGACGCTGGAAGAAGGTCTCGCCCGCAATCCCGTCCGGCGCCCGAATGATCGACACAGGTCGATCGGCGACGTGAGGCAGAATCCGCTGAGCCGCCGCCTCGTAATAAAGCGCAAGATCCTTCTTGGTGATCGCGGGCCGTCCGTCCTCAGCCGGCCACAGCACCTTGTCGGGACTGGACAGGGTGACGCCGGCGATGACGACCTTATCCTTGGCGGACCGAGCCCGGGCCGCAGACTTGCCGGACGCGGGGGTTTTGGGCGGCGGCTGCGGCGCGTCGGTCACGTCTGTCGGCGCCTTGTCCTCACGCAACCCCTTGTAGGCGGCATGCCGCAGCGAGCCGCCTTCGGTCAGCCCCCCGTGTTCGAGTTCCGCGACCAGCACCGGCCTGACCCAGTGGATATCCTTGCCGCCGCGCGGCGCGCCCTTGCCGACGAAGGGAGAGACGTCCGCCGCCGCGGCCTTCAGGGCGGGCAGAAGCGTCTTCAGCAAGGGTGCGGCATATCCCGTCCCGACACGACCGACATAACGCAGCCCCTTGTCCTCAGCGACGCCCACCAGCAGGGACCGGAACCGGCTGCCTCCCTCCGACGACCAGCCGCCGATCACCACCTCATCGCGGCCCCGGCATTTGGACTTGACCCAGGTCGATGAGCGGCCCGGCTGATAGGGGGCGTCCAGCTTCTTGGAGATCACCCCCTCAAGGTCCATCCGGCACGCGCTTTCCAGCACCGCCTGACCGGTCGAGGCGAAATGATCGACATAGCGCAGCCGCGACCGCGCCTTGGCCGGAACTCTGTCCACATGGGCCTGAAGCCGGGCCTTGCGGTGCGACAGGGGCAGGTCGCGCAGATCGTCCTCACCCTCGCTCAGCAGGTCGAAGGCGAAATAGACCAGATCCTGGGTTTTTCCGTCGGAGATCGCCGCCTGGAGCGCTGAAAAGTCAGGGGTGTGGTCGTCGCTGAGGGCGCACAATTCGCCATCCACGACGCCGTCGGGCCAAGCCGCTGCGTCGGCCGCCAATTGCGGGAACCGGTCGGTCCAGTCATGGCCGCGCCGGGTGTAGAGCCGAGCCCGCCCGCCGCCGGTGGCGATCTGGATGCGGTAACCGTCAAACTTGATCTCATGCACCCAGCCTGCGCCCCCGGGGGGATGGTCGACGATCTTGCACAGCTGGATCGGCACAAAGGACGAAGGCGCCGCCAAGCTGACCTCGCTCGACTTCGCCTGGGGCTTTTTCGGACCCTTGCGCGCGACGGGCCGCGACGCCGTCCACTGCGTCTTGCCGTCGGCGATCTCGGCCAGGCTGCGGCCGGTGGCGACAGAGGCGTCGATTTCCATGTTGGCGTCGCCCTCGCCCGGAACGGCGGCCTCGTCCTTCTCCTTGATCAACAGCCAGTTGTTGCGCTTCGAGGGCTTGCCCCGGTCCGACTTGAGCCGCACCAGGGCCCAACCGCCGCTGAGCCGTTCCCCGTGCAGGATCATCTTCAACGAGCCGCGCTTCAGAGCGGCGTCGATGTCCGGTCCCTGCGGCTCCCATTCGCCCCGGTCCCACAGCTGAACCGTCCCCGCGCCGTAATTGCCCGAGGGGATGGTCCCCTCGAACGTGCCGTAGTCGAGCGGGTGATCCTCGACCTCCACCGCCAGCCGCTTGACCGACGGATCGCGCGAGGGGGCCTTGGTGACGGCCCAGGACTTCAACACCCCCTCGTGCTCGATGCGGAAATCATAGTGCAGCCGCGTGGCGGCGTGACGCTGGATCAGATAGGTCAGCCGTCCCTTGGGGCCCGCCTTGGCTTTGCCTGAAGGTTCAGGCGTGCGGCTGAAATCCCGCTTGGCCCTGTAGGTGTCCAGACCATCCGCCATGCCGCCCTCGCTTGCTCGCCGCCGCCTTAAGGACGGGGCGCAATTCGCCACACGGTGTTGGACAGATCATCGGCCACCAGCAGGATCCGGCGTTGCGGATCGAAGGTCACGCCGACCGGACGGCCGCGCGCCTCGCCGTTGTTGATGAAGCCGGTTACGAAATCGACAGGCGGGCCGGCGGGACGACCGCCGGAGAAGGGCACCCAGACGACCTTGTAGCCGGCCAGATCCTGACGGTTCCAGCTGCCGTGTTCGCCGATGAAGGCGCCCTGGCTGAAGCCGCCGCCAAAGCCGCCGTTCTGCGCGAAACTGAGCCCCAAGGCCGCCACGTGCGAGCCGAGCGCGTAGTCCGGCTTTACCGCCGTCTCCACCAACTCGGGCTTTTGCGGATGGACGCGCGGATCTGTGTTTTGGCCCCAGTATGAATACGGCCAGCCATAGAATGCGCCCTCGTTGACCGAGGTCAGGTAATCGGGAACCAGATGCGGACCCAGCTCGTCGCGCTCGTTGACCACGGCCCACAGGGCGCTGGTGTTCGGTTCGATCGCCAGGGCGGTCGGATTACGGATGCCCGTGACGAAGGTGCGATGGGCCCCGGTCTGACGATCTACAGCCCAGATAACCGCCCGATCCTGTTCAACCGCCATACCGCGCTCGCCGATATTGCTGTTCGAGCCTATGCCGACATACAGGGTCAGTCCGTCGGCGCTGGCGGTCAGGGACTTGGTCCAGTGATGGTTGATGGCCGACGGCAGCTTGGTCAGCTCCTGTCGGGGCGCGGTGATCCGGGTCTGGCCGTCTTGATACGGGAAACGCACCAGAGCGCCCTGTTCGGCGACATAGAGGGCGCCGTCGACGAAGGCCATGCCATAGGGGGCGTCCAGATTGTCGATGAAAGTGCTGCGGACCTCGGGCTGGCCGTCGCCGTTCGCGTCGCGCAGCAGGGTGATCCGGTCACCACCTTTGACGCTGGTCTTGCCCTTGGCCTTGATCACCCCGGCGATGAAGTCCTTGGGCCGAAGCTTGGGCGCATGGCCTCCGGATCCCTCGGCGATCAGGATGTCGCCGTTGGGCAGGACCAGGATCTGACGCGGAATCTTCAGGTCGGTGGCCATGGCTGTCACCGTGAATCCATCGGGAACGACGGGGGTTTCGCCGTTCCAGCCGGTCGGGGTGGCGATCTTCATCGGCGGCACCAGGGTTTCATCCTGGCCCGGCAGATCAGGGTTGGCGCCGGTCTGGTTCAGATCCGAACCCGCGCGGCCGCAGCCCGCCAGCGCCAGCACCATGGCCGTCGTACAGAAGAGTTTCCGGATCATCACGCGATCTCCCGCACCGTTGTAGTCGAATAGGCGAGCCAGCCTGCGATCAGCGTCAGGATCGCGGACAGGATCGACAGGGTCAGGCCAAAGGCGCCGACCGAACTCCAGGCGTCCTGGCTGTGCTTGAAGGCGTTGATCAGGCCGAAAATCCAGGCAAGGGCCAAGGCAGCCAGATGGATCAGAGCAGCCCTCCTTGCCGGTCCGCGCCACGAAAGGGCCAGATCGACGATGGCCCACAGGCCGGCGACCCCGCCGAACACCAGCGCGCCGACGATCAGCCAGGCCGAAAAGTTCGACCACTGCATCTGGGCGGACTGCAGATATGCGATATCGCTGACGACCGCCGAGCTGAAAAGAGCGATGGGAAAGGCCATCAGAATTCCGCGCAAGGGCTCAATTCGCGCGCGGAAGGCGGATGCAGCGTGCATGGGGGTCTCCTCCGAAGCCGCCGACAACGGCGACCCCAATCCAACCCGCAGCGTGGCCTTTAGTTCATACGCAGACGGACGGCGCCGACGACCTTCTCCCATCTGTGGCCCCGCGGACTGAGGGGCCGCCTTTGAGCCTGCTTAAGATCGCGCAGCCCGCATACGACCTTCACACAGGCGAACTGCGGAACTCGTTTCGTAAGAGATACCGTTTTGAAACGCTGTCGCGTTTTCCGGCTGCAATCGCGGACGACGCGTCTATGATGGCGAAGCTTAACACTTTTCCGGCAAGGCCATGGCCCGATCTTCTGCGACCTCCAACACCTCAGGCGCGCTGGTCGGCGGCGCAATGCGCGCGCGTCCTCACGCCGCCAGTCCCGCGGCGCCCCATATTTCCACAAACCGCCGCGTCCCGTCCCGCTGACACGCCCCGCGTATGGACAACGAGATCGATAGGATCGTCTCTGCCCGCCTCACCCGGCAGGAACGACGCTGTCTGGAAGGCGTCGCGGATCATATGCAGGCCGGCCAGATCGCCGAACACCTCGCCCTTGCGACCACTACGGTGGAGTCGCACCTGGCGAATGCGCGACGAAAGCTTGGCGTGACCAGCAGCCGCGCCGCAGTGCAGTTGCTACGCCGAACCGGCTGTCTCCATACCGGATATGGAGAGGGTTTTTCCCGGATCGTGCTGCCCGGCGAAATCCCGCCTTCTGCTTTGGCAAATGGAGCCGAAGATGATCATGCAACGACGCGATCTTCCCCAGTGGGGCTGGAACGAACTGGAGGCGGTGATCCGGGAAATGGCTGGCGACGGCCCCCACCTCCACGCCGTGCTGCACATCCTGAAGACGACGCAGGAAAGCGCCCCGAGCCTGTCTACCACGGACCTGCTGAGGGAAATCCTGGCGCTCGGGGCGATAGCCCACAGTCGTTCGGCCTTCACCTCCCAGCCGTCCCCCCTCGCGGCCTGCTGCCTCGGCTCGGCCTAATTCTCATCGCCGCCTTTCTGCTGGTGGTGATGTTGGCCGTGCTCGTCTCCGTCCACACGCTCCTCCAGTAGGTCACCACATGGACCCCAGGAGTTTCAAATGAACCGTACCGACTTCGGCCAGGATCTGGCCCGCCGCCTTCATTCGACAGAACACGCGCTGGACAAGGCTCTTTCAGAAGCCGCCCTTCTGGTCTCCAGCATGACGGCTGGCCGTGTGGATCAGAACATCTCTGCAGTGGTCGGCCAGGACGCCCTGGCGAATATTCTTCAGGCCATGCATACCGTCGGCGCGGCGCGTGGCGCGGTCGTGGCGGCGCACCACCAGATGAAGGCTGACGCCGAGCGGATGCGGATCAGTTGGCGACTGGCAGGTCCCGAATCGAAGCCGGATGACGATCGCCCGATCCGCGAGACCTCGGCGCGTCATCTCACGGCCGTTTCCTGAGCTCAGCTTCTGACGCTCGCAACCCAAATCCTGGCCTACTGGGTGCTGACAGCCGCAAGCATCGCCTGGTGCGCGGTCGGCGGTCAGCGGCCGGAAAGACTCGCCGCCGGAACGGTCTGTGTCGCCTTCGTCGCGACACAGCTTGTCACGCCGATCGAGATATCGGGATGGCGGGTGGGGGTCACCGCCGTGGATGGCGTGACCTTCCTGGCGCTGTTCTGGCTGACGGTCCGGTTTGACCGCTGGTGGCTCATCCTCGCTGCCGGCGCTCAGTTGGTTACAGTCCTGACGCACGTGATGGCCTTAACCTCCCCTCACCTCCTGCAGCGAACCAATGTTGAAGTGCGCTGGATACTTGGCTTGGCTCTGCTGGGGCTATTGGCCTTCGCCCCTTTCGAAGCTCGGCGGCTGCGAGGCACGTCCGCCCGCTCGTGACTGAAGATTCCACAGCCGGAAGCCGCTTGTTCCTCTCCACAATTCCAATACTATGGAATAATGGAATCCAAGTCCGCCATTCTTGCACTTGCCGCCTTGGCTCAGCCCACACGGCTCGACACCTTCCGTCTGCTGGTCCTGCACGAGCCTGAAGGCCTGCCCGCAGGCGAGGTCGCCGATACGCTGGCGGTGCCGGCGAACACCATGTCGGCGCATCTCGGCGTCTTGTCCCGCGCCGGCCTGATCAATTCCGAGCGCCGCAGCCGGTCGATCATCTATCGGGCCGACCTCACCCATCTTCGGGCGCTGGCGCTTTTCCTGGTGAACGACTGCTGCCAGGGCCGCGCCGAACTCTGCCAGCCGCTGTTGGCCGAACTCGCGCCCCGCCCCGCCTGAGGATCCGATGGACGTCATCATCTATCACAACCCCGCCTGCGGGACGTCTCGCAACACCTTGGCCCTGATCCGTCACGCCGGGATTGAGCCGCATGTCATCGAGTACATGAAGACGCCGCCCAGCCCCGCCATGATCCGGGCGCTGGTCGAGCGCATGAACGTGGCCCTGCGCAGCCTCCTGCGCGAAAAGGGCACGCCTTATGCTGAACTTAGGCTGAGTGACCCCGCCCTGACGGATAGGCAGCTTCTGGACGCCGTCGAGGCGCACCCGATCCTTCTGAACCGGCCGATCGTCGTATCGCCCATGGGCGTGAAGCTGTGCCGGCCGTCCGAGGCGGTTCTGGACCTTCTCCCGTCCGAGGGGCTGGGACCATTCTCCAAGGAAGACGGCGAAGTCGTCATCGACACCGACGGGCGGAGGGTCCTCCGATGATCGACACCGTGATCAGCGAACCGCCGAAACGCCGCCTCTCCTTTCTTGATCGCTGGCTGACGCTCTGGATCTTCGCGGCCATGGCGCTGGGCGTGCTGATGGGGACGGTCGTACCTGGGTTGCCGGCGTGGATCGGCGGCTTGGCGATCGGAACGACCAACATCCCGATCGCGCTCGGCCTCATACTGATGATGTAGCCGCCTCTGGCGCGGGTTAAGTATGAGGAACTGCCGCGCGTCTTCGCCGACAAGCGCGTGCTCCTGCTCTCGCTGTTCCAGAACTGGGTCCTGGGTCCGGTTCTGATGTTCGCCCTGGCGCTGATCTTCCTCCGCGACGACCCGGAATATATGACCGGCGTCATACTGATCGGCCTGGCCCGCTGCATCGCCATGGTTCTGGTGTGGAACCAACTGGCGCGCGGCGATAATCAGTACGTGGCGGGCTTGGTCGCCTTCAACTCGCTGTTTCAGATTGTCTTCTTCAGCTTCTACGCCTGGCTGTTCCTGACCGTCCTTCCGTCAATATTTGGATTGGAGGGCAATGTGGTGAAGGTTGGCGTTTGGACCATCGCGGGCGCAGTGTTGGTCTATCTGGGCCTGCCCTTCCTTGGTGGTTTCCTGACCCGGCGAACCCTGATCGCAAGGAGGGGCGCTGACTGGTACGAGACGCAATTCCTGCCTCGGATCGCCCCCATCACACTGATCGCCCTGCTGTTCACGATCATCGCCATGTTCAGCCTGAAGGGCGGCGAGGTGGTCGCCTTACCGTTGGACGCGCTACGCATCGCCGTTCCGCTGACGATCTACTTCCTCGTCATGTTCGTCGTCAGTTTCATGCTGGGGCGACTGATCGAGGCGGATTATCCGCGCACCACGGCCCTCGCCTTCACCGCCGCCTCCAACAATTTCGAACTTGCGATCGCTGTCGCAATCGCGGCCTTCGGACTGACCTCGCCCGTGGCCTTCGCCGCCGTCATCGGGCCGCTGGTTGAAGTGCCGGTGCTGATCCTTCTTGTCTCGGTCGCCCTCTGGCTTGGGCGTCGCTACTTCCCTGACACAGCCCCGGCGAAGGACGCCTGCTGAAGCTCTTGCCCGCCTGTCTTGCGGCGACGTCCGCTAGGGGACTTTAGCGCAAGAGATCCAGCAATGACGTGCTGCGCAGCGAGTTGATGACCTGCGCCGACGCCTCGATCGCCACCTGCGCCGCCTGCAGATCGGTGATCGCCTGCGCCGGGTCGTAACCCGCCTTGGAAGTCATCAGCTTGTCCAGGGCGAGGTTCTGGGACTCGTGCGCATCCAGGACGGTTTCGACCTGGTTCTGCACCAGACCGTTCTTGGCGGTCTGGTTCGTGACCCCCTCGTTCGCCCGTTCGAACTGGTTCATTTGGGCCGTGAGAAAGGCGGAGACCGCGGCGCCCGGCTGGCCCGTCAGCGTCCCCGCGCCAGCGGGCGTATAGGTGACGCCGTCTATGATGACCGGGGTTCCGTTCTGATAGGCCTGCATATTGCGGAACACCTCGGTCAGAGGACCGCCGATCTCGCTGGCCAGAAAACCGGTCTCAACCATGGTGTTCTCGTCGATACGCGATTTTTGTTTCAGGTCGTCGTTCGCGAAGGTCGAGGCGGTCGAGGGAGCCGCAGCCAGATCCGCCATCGTCTTGGCCGTCGCAGGCGCGGCGTCGCCGCGTCCGCCGCCGAACAGATAGGTTCCCTGATGTTCGGCGTTGAGCCCGCTCTGAACGTGCTGATACTGCAGACCGAGTTCAGTCATCAGATTCGTGATGTTGCCCGCTGCGATACCATCGGCGATGGCTTCCCGCGCACCTGTGCCTCCCTCGTAGATACGGGTCATCGCGAGGTCTTGGGCGGTCAGCCGCGCCGCCGCGCTTTCGCCTGCGCCGATGAATCCTTCCAGTCGGGCCTTTGTCGAGGTCAGACTGGTCAGCTGTTCGGCGCCCCGACCATAGCCGGACATGTCCGTGGCGATTTTCTCGCTGTCGATACGTTCCTGCGCAAGTTCAGCGCGGCTCTGCGCGCTCATGAGATTGAGCAGGGCCGACTGATAGTTTCCGAAGGTGGCGACCCGGGTCATTGCAGGATTCCGATCAGCACGTCGTACATGTCCTTGCTCGCCTGAATCAGGCGTGCGGAAGCGTTATAGGCCTGTTGGAAGGTGGTCATATTGACGAGTTCTTCGTCCATGTTGACGCCCTCAGACGAGTTGCGGCGACTATCGGCCTCTTGGGCCAGGGCCGTCGCCGTCTCGGCGCGGGTCTTGGCCGCAGAAGCCTTGGCGCCGAGATCGCCCGCGAAATCCGCCGCATAGGACGAGAGGGTCTTGATCCCGCCGCTGTGGCCGCCGGCGGAGGCGAAGTTGACGTTCTTCTTGCCGGCGTCGGCCAGCAGCAGGCCGCCTCGTCCGTCATTTTTGCTCAAGGCCGAGGTTCCAGCTGCGGCTGACAGGTTCAACTGGGCCAGGGCCAGCTTTCCCGGGTCCTGCTGTAGGTCGCTACGAACGGAATAGGCGCCGGCCCGCGTCGCACCCGTCCCACCCAGACCGAACAACTGCGACATCGACAGACCCGACGGGTCCTGGGTCGTGGCGTCCTTCACCACGCTCATGGTCGTTCGGCTGGCGTCATAGGCTTTGAAACTCAAGGTCCCCGACGCGTCCAGGCTGAATGCGCCATATCGTCCCACACCCGCCACCGGGTCGTTCAAAGCGGTCAGCAATTCGCCCATGGTTCCGGTTCCTGCCGGCACCGCCACGGTGATGTCCCTCAGCCGCGAACCTGTCTCGCTGCCAAAGCGGAACGTCAGGCTCTCGCCCGCGTCAAATCCATGTTCCGACGCGAGGGTGAGACCGGTGTCGTAGAAGCTCGGCGTCGTCGTGCTGACCAGGTCGTTCAACCCGAACCAATGTGAAAAGCCTCGTCCGCCCTTGCTGCTGGGGTTCGCCGCATCGTCGGCGATCGCGATCCCGTTTCCGCCCTGACCCTCAATCTGCAACTGGCCGCCTGAGAACCCGACGGTCGCCGCACCGCCCAGTTGGGCGTTGATCGTCGCCAGGAAGGTCGTGGGGTCGGCGGCGACACCGTTGATCGTCATGGTCGCGCCCGAGAACACGATCTCGGCCGAGGCCTGAATCACGCCCGCACTGTCCACAGCCGTGATCGTGGTCGTGCCGGTGAATCCGGTCAGGGCGTTCTCCAGCGACTGGCCGGTGTTTCGACCGGTCAGACTGGTCGGCGCCGGCACGCTGCTGTTGGCGTTGTGGGCCCGGTTAAGTTCGTCAGCCAGTTTGGCCGTCAGTTCGCCCAGCCGGGCCGCGGCGGCGGGCGCATCGATGTCGCGTAGCTCCACCAACCCCCGGATCTCGCCCGATGACACGCCGTCCAGCAGCGGCCAACGCGTGCCGTTCGGTTCGGTGATCATGATATCCGAAAAGGCCGTGGTGGCGTCCACAGTCCCTGCGGCCTGATAGCTCAGGGTCGCATGTCCTTCGCCGACGAGGGTCATACCCGTCGCTGTACGCAGCGTCACGCCGCCGCTTGCACGGGACTCGATCTTGACGTCCATATACTGGGACAGTTCATTGATCAGCGTCTGCTGCGCATTCTGGGCGCCGGTCACGTCCTGATTGATGACCGAACCCGACGCGATCGTGCCGTTCAGCTTGTCGATCTGTTCCAGAAGCGGATTGATGGTCTCGACCGCGCTCCGCAGCCGGCTGTCCGCCTCTTGCCGCGCCGCCTGAATGTCGGCAGCGATCCCAGCCGCCTCGTTAAATAGAGCCTGGGTCTTGTAGACCGTATCCTGGCGCGCGGCGGAAGAGGTCGGGCTTTCCCCCAGCGTAGCGTAGCTGGCGAACAGTTTGTCGATGTCCGCGAAGAAGCCGCCATCGCCGCTGGGGTCCCCGAACTGGGTCTGGATCTGGTCGTACAGTTCATAGCGCACGGTCTGACGCGCAGCGTCTGCACTGGCGGCCATTCCGGCGGCCTGTAAGAAGCGATTCGTCGCCAGACGAACCCGAGACACATCGACGCCCGCCCCCTGTCCCCCGGCCACTGCGGCGGTCTGATCCGCCAGCTTGCGGACATAGCCGGCGGTATTGACGTTGGCGATATTGTCGGAAGTGACACGCAATTGAGCCTGTGCGACCTGCAGCCCCGAGGTCGCAATATTCATGATAGACGTCAGCGACATGATTGCGTCTCCTTCGCCCTGACCGGCGCCCTGCCCGGCAGGCCCTGCCCCGCAATACGCAGTTCTTGCCCAGTCACGCGCCGTCGATGCTCGGGCAGAGCATTGTTTTTCAACGACATCGCGGATCGCGCAATCTTCATGGCCGGCAAGGCGCGCAAGCCCCGGGCCAATTATGTCCAACGCGACACGAGGCCCAATATGCTCGTGAAGCTCGGAGCCGGGCAAAAACTAACGAAGGCACGGCAAGAAACGACCATGAGGGACGCCAGCCTCAACGGGTGGTTCTATTTTTCTGTTTTCTTTCAATAGCAAACGGATTGGCCCGCCCTTTGCGACAGGCCAAACGAAGAACCAGGCGCAGCAGGCGCCGCCCAGTCCTGAAAGCCGCCTGCGACCCCATGCCGTCCGCATTCGCCATGTTCGCCTCCGTGTCTCCGTCATCCGCCGGAGCGCCGACTGCTGCGCCGAATGTTCAGGACGACGCGACGACAAGCCTCTTCTCCTCCAAACTCTCAGACGCCTTTCAGGCATTGACCAAGACGGCTTCCCGGGCCCCCGATACGCCGAGCCCCACGCAGGGCCGTCTGTCCTTGACCACGATCTCAACGACCGATCTTGAGGCCGCTCAAACCGGGCCGATCTTGGTCGAGGCAGAGGCGACGTCGCCCGACCAGTCCGCCTCGATCGATACGCCCCCGATAGCCGTCGATGAACAGACGGAGACGGAGCCGACGGCCGCTGACCTGTCCCAGGCTTCATCTCAGCCTCCGGTTCTAGCCGCACCGGTCGTGGTCCCGACAACAGCTCCCGCCGCCTCGTCGGACACGGTTCCTGCCGACGTCGGATCCGAAGGTTCGAGCGCAACGAGCGCGATGGGCCTGGAGATCGCGCAGCCGATTGACGTACAGGCGCCTGTTCCGTCGATCGAAAGCGGGCGTGAACAGCACCAGGTCGAGGCGGACGCTGCGGCGCCCGTTCCGGCAAGCCAGACCTCGTCTGCCAGCGCAGGCGGGGCAGAACAGGCGCTAGCCGCGACTTCTTTAGCGCCCCACCCTGCCGAGGCCCCGCAGTCCGACGAGAGTACGAAGGCCCTTCTGACGAAGCCGGCGGCTGACGCACCGGCGCCGCCCGTCCCGACTATGGCGGCCGTGCCGCAGTCGTCCGAGGTAAACGCCCCGGTCTCGTCCAGCCTCGCCGCAAGCCAGACGGCATCGCCCCTCCCGACGCCCCCCATTCCGACCTCTACTGCGACCGCCGCAAGCAGCGAGACCAACGTCGCCAAGACGACATTGGCCGAAAACTTTGCCATCCGGCTCGCTTCTCCCCCTTCGACTAAGGCTGAACCGACCGCGGGATTGAGCGAGGCGGACTTGGGAATCGAGACGTCCGCCTCGTCGAAAGCCGAGATCAAGGTCGTGCTCCAGCAGGCTGCTGCGCCCGCCGTCCAAACAACCCAGATCACCGCCGGGGCGAATTTGAAACTGGCCGTCGCCGAAGCGATCCGAGCCATCAGCGCCGAAGAGGCGGCAGCTGAACCGGTGTCTGACGCCCTCCCCGTCCCCGGCGACAGTTCCAACGAAGGCGCAACGACGTCACCGAAGCCCGACGCCCCAGTGCGAGCCGCGCCGCTGTCCGCGCAACAAACTCCAGTCTGGTCCGGATCAGTTCAGACCGACCACCGGTCGTCGATGCAGAACGGATCAACGTCCGCTTCGACCGACCGGGCGGAGCTAGCCGACGCCGCCTCGACATTTGACCAGACGCCTAGCCGAACGCTGGGCCAATCATCCATCGATATCGCCGCCGCCCCCGCCGGCGTCCAGAGCAGCGCCGTGCCTCCTCTCGACGCGCCGCGCACGAGCCCGGCCACGGCCGCGCCCCTCGACGCCCCTATGGAAGCTCGCGCCCTAAATTCGGCCGCCAGCCTGTCCCAGGCGACCAGCGCATCCTCCTTGTCGCACGCCACCATCGAAACCACCGCCCATCTGGCCGCCCAGATCGCCCGGAAAATGGAAGGTCGTTCGACCCGGTTCGACATGGTGCTGACGCCCGAGGATCTGGGCCGGGTCGATGTCAGCCTCGAGATCGGTTCTGACGGTCAACTCGCCGCTCGTCTGGCCTTCGACAATCCCGCCGCCGCCGCAGAGCTGCGCGGACGCGCCGACGAACTGCGGCGACAGCTTCAGGACGCCGGTTTCCAGGTGTCCGGCGACTCGCTCGACTTCACCGAACGGGACGCCTCCGGCGGCGGCTTCGACCGGCAACAACAGCAACGCCAGACCCCCTTTGCCGGCGGGGCCCGACTGATCGAACAGGCCGATCTCTCCGCTACGCCGCTTCAAGGCGCCTGGACCAATCAATCCCAGACGCGCGACCGCGTCGATGTGAGGGTCTGACCCCATGGCCACCGCCGTTTCATCCGTCGACGCCCAGGGCCGCCTGAACAGCGGCACGACGATGCTGGCCTCGAATTTCGAGACCTTCCTGACCCTGCTGACCACGCAGATGAAGAACCAGGATCCGCTGTCGCCCCTCGACTCCAACGAGTTCACGGCGCAACTGACCCAGATGGCCGGCGTGGAGCAGCAACTGCTGACCAACGATCTGCTGACCAGTCTGGTGGCCGCCCAATCGGCGGGCGGGCTGGACAATGCTTCGAACTACATCGGCAAACAGGTCACCGCAGCCTGGACCGCTACCTCGCTGGAGGACGGCGAAGCGACCTGGAGCTACGAACTGGGCGCCAACGCCGAAAACGTGAAGCTTCAGGTGGTCGATAGCAAGGGGAAGGTCGTCTGGGAGGGCGCCGCTCCGGAAAAGACGATCGGCGTGCACGACTTCACCTGGAAGGGCCAGCTGACCGGTGGCGATACCGCGGAAGACGGCGGCGTCTATACGCTGAAGGTCGCCGCCACCAACGCCACAGGCGGCAAGGTCGAAAGCCAGGCCCTGATCCGCGGCCGTGTCAGCGGTGTCGAGATGTACGACGGCGCGCCGTATCTGGTGATCGGCGATTCCATCCTGCCCCTTTCGACCGTGATTTCGCTGAACGAGATCGCTGACGAACCAAGCAATGACGATACGGAGAATCCGGACGTCCCGACCGAGGAGGCGGCCGCATGATGCGCTCCGCCGCCTTCCCGATGATTTCCATTCAAGGAGCGTATTCATGAGCTTGAACAGCGCAATGCTGGCCGGTGTGTCCGGCCTGGCCGCCAACTCGGCAGCCCTGGCGGCCATTTCCCAGAACATCGCCAACGTCAACACCGTCGGCTACAAACGGTCCCAGGGTGAATTCCAGACCCTGGTCAACAGCCAGACCCGCACGGGCGGCTCCTACTCGGCTGGCGGCGTCGTCGTCAGCGCGCGGTCCTTCATCAGCCAGGAAGGCCAGTTGCAACGCACGACCGAAAGCACCGACCTGGCGGTGGACGGCCAGGGCTTCTTCGTCGTGACCGACAAGGCCGAAGGCGTCGCCGCGACCGACACCCGGCTGTTCACGCGCGCCGGCGCCTTCCGGGTGGATAACCTGGGCTATTTGAAGAACAGCGCCGGCCTCTATCTTCAGGGTTGGCCCGTCGATTCCAACGGGGAAATCTCGACCGACCCCTCGGATTTGTCGCGCCTGCGTTCGATCAACATCGGCTCCGTCGGTGGCACCGCCGAACCGACCACCCGCGTCCAGATCAACGCCAACCTGCGTTCGACGCAGGAGCTGTCCAGCGCTGCGGCCTCGCAATCGTACAAGGGCGTTGAAGACACCGCCGCCCCGCCGGTGGAACGTGACTTCAGCGTCAACTACGCGCGTCAGGCGGACGGAACCTACAACGTCACCATCAAGTCCGGCATCATCACCCTCAAGGGTGTCGCCACCTACGACGCCGCCGGCGCCCTGACCAGTTTCGTCCCGGACGACGCTGCGAGCACCAACGGCACGTCCACGGTCGCTGCCGGCAACATCACCATCACGCCGACCACAGGCGCGCCCCCGCCGGCCGCCTACACCGTGTCTCTCGCCGACCTCGGCGTCACGACGGATGGTATCGCCAAGACCAAGTACGACCCGCTTACGAATTCCATGGCGATGTACAACGCCGACGACGACAACCCCGTGGGGGTCAAGCCGGACTTCAAGATGAATATCCCGGTGTCTGACTCCAAGGGCGGGCAGCGTAACCTGGAAATTCGCTTCATGAAGAGTGAAGAGCCCAACCAGTGGTATGCTGAAATCGTCGCGGTCCCCGCCGATGACGTGGTGACAGGCGCCCCCTACTCGAACGGGCAGATCAAGACCGGCCTGATCGCCTTCACCCCTTCCGGCCGCCTTGATGTCGACACCATGCAAAGCTGGCCGGCGGGCAAGGGCCTGTTTGCTGACCCGACCCAGGCGACTCTGACCTTCGAGGAGTCGGACCCGACCAACACCATCGATCCGAACGATCCCCTGGATGATGGCAAGGTCAAATGGGCCGACGGTCTGGGCATCGCCGCCCAGACCGTGACGCTGGACCTTAACACCTCTGCCGGCGGCCTAAGCCAGCTGAACACAGCGTCGGTGGTCCAATCGACCGTCACCAACGGCACGGCCTTCGGTAATCTTAGCGAAATCACCATCGACGACAGCGGTTTCGTCACCGCCATCTTCGACAATGGCGTGATGCGCCGCATCGCTCAGGTTGCAGTCGCCACCTTCCCGAGCCCTGACAGCCTGAAAGAGGTTTCCGGCAACGCTTTCGCCGTGAGTCTTCAATCCGGCACCTTCAACCTGAAGGCGGCGGGCACAGGCGGGGCGGGCTTCATCGCCGCCCAGCAACTCGAGGCCTCCACTGTCGATCTGTCCCAGGAATTCACCAGCCTGATCACGACCCAGCGGGCCTATTCCGCCTCATCCAAAATCATCACGACGGCGGACGAAATGCTCGCCGAACTGATCAATATCAAACGCTGATCGGCCAGTAACTAAGCGTTAGTCTCAATGAATCGTCGCTCAAGCAAGGTTTACAGAGTCATTCGTGGCGGGACGGATTTTATCCGTTCCTTCACCACGACGCTTAAACCGACCTTAGCGGGCGTCGCCTACGTTCATGACACTACGGTGTTGGTGAAAGAGGCATAAGCCCATGTTGCAAGAGCGACGCCTGAATAGCAAAGGCGAACAATACGTGGTCGGACCGACTGGCACGCCCCTGACCCTGAACGATCTGCCGCCGTCCGATACGGATCGGTGGGTGATCCGCCGCAAGGCCGAGGTCGTCGCCGCCGTTCGCGGCGGCCTGCTGAGCCTGGACGACGCCCTGGCGAAGTACCGCCTGACGGCGGAAGAATTCCTCGCATGGCAGAAGGCCATCGACAAATGGGGCATGCAGGGTCTGCGCACGACGCGGATCCAGAGCTACCGCTCCTAAGGGTTCCCCCCAAAGACGAGGAGGGCCGCATCCGGCGACGGATGCGGCCCTTTTCGTTTCCAAGCCTCGAAATCGCGCCGGTTCCGCACTAAATGGCGGCCATGACCCTGGTCGAAGACATCTGCCCTGTTCCCGACATTCGCCGCACCGACATGGATGCGGCGGTCGAGAACGCGCGGGCGGCGGTTGGCCTGCCGGTCGGGGCGCGCATCGTCGCGGCCATGTCGGGCGGGGTGGACTCCACCGTCGTCGCCGCTTTGCTGCACAAGGCCGGCTATGACGTCGTCGGCGTGACCCTGCAACTCTATGACCACGGCGCGGCGCTGAAGAAGAAGGGCGCCTGCTGCGCGGGCCAGGACATTCACGACGCCCGTCTGGCCGCCGAAATGATCGGCATCCCCCACTATGTTCTGGACTACGAGAGCCGGTTCAAGGACGCGGTGATCGATCAGTTCGCCGATTCCTACCTGAAGGGCCAGACCCCGGTCCCCTGCATCCGCTGCAATCAGACGGTCAAGTTCCGCGACCTGCTGGACGTCGCCCGCGACCTGGGGGCCGAGGCCATGGCGACCGGCCATTACGTCCGCCGCGCTGCGGTGGGCAACCGCTCGCAGATGCGCAAGGCGATCGACCATTCGCGCGACCAGTCCTATTTCCTGTTCGCCACCACCCAGGATCAGCTCGACTATCTGCGCTTCCCCCTGGCCGATCTGGAAAAGCCCCAGGTGCGCGGCGTCGCCGCCGAACTGGGGCTGAAGATCGCCGCCAAGCCGGACAGCCAGGACATCTGTTTCGTCCCCTCGGGCGACTATCGCACCCTGATCGACCGGCTGCGTCCACAAGGGCGCGAGGCCGGCGAGATCGTGCACATGGACGGCCGGGTTCTGGGAAGCCACGCCGGCATAACCGACTATACCATCGGCCAGCGCCGGGGCCTGAACGTCGCCGTTGGCGAGCCCCTGTTCGTCGTCAAGCTGGAGCCTGAAGCCCGCCGCGTCATCGTCGGCCCGCGCGAAGCCCTGCTGACCGCAAGCCTGACGCTGGAAGAAACCAACTGGCTGGGCGATGAAGCCACGATCCAGGAGGCCGCCACGTCCGGTCTCCCCGTCCTGGCCCGCGTCCGCTCGACCCGCCAGCCCTCGCCCGCCCGTCTGGCCCTGGTCGACGGCGACGTCCGCATCGTCTTCGATGAGGGCGAGGAAGGCGTCGCCCCCGGTCAGGCCTGCGCCCTGTACGACCCGACCGACCCCGACCGCGTCCTGGGCGGCGGCTTCATCCGCGACACGACGGCGGTCGCGGTCTGAGCTTCAGCGCGCGGATCGCCCGCCCTCGCGCGGCCGATAATCCAGCCTCACCCGGAACTCGCGCGTCCGCCAGGTGGTGTTGGGCGGCGGACGGGGAAAGGGCTCTGCGGCCCTGATCTGGCTCAGAGTCACGGCGTCCAGCGCGGCCCGGCCGCTGCCGGTCAATATACGCTCGTTGCTGACCCGCCCCCGCCGATCCAGGGTGAAGGCCACCGTCACCATGCCCGTGACCCCGCCGGGGTGGCGCTTGTGCGTCTCCACCCACCGCAAGACCTGGGCGTAATAGTCGTCCACCTGGGCGCCGGCATTGGCGCCCGTCGTCGTCGCCGCCCCGCCGCCCGTCATACCCCGCCGTGAATCCCGCGCCCCATCCGCGCTCGCCTCACCCCGACCCGTCCCTTCAGTCTGGATCGTCGCGAGCGACGCCGAGGCGACGGAGGTCAGGGCGGCGACAGGTGTCGTCTCCAGGCCAAGAACCGGGGTCGGCCGGATCATCGGCGTCGGCAGGACAGGCGCAATGCTGGGCGTCGGCTTCGGGGCCGTCTCTGCGGGTGGCTCGGCCTTGGCCGCCATGGAATCCGCCGATCCGTTTTCGCTGTCGAAGGCCGCACGCGGCGTCAGGGTCAGCTCGATCACCGGAGCCCCGCCCTGGTCGGGCGCGGGCGGATGGACGGCTTCGACCGCAAGCGTCGCCAGTAGACCCAGCTGAACGACCGCGACGACCAGTCCGATCGCCGCCTTGGCGAACGGGGAAACGAACTTGGACGGCATGCGCGACCGAATAGAACCGGATTGTTGAGAACGCAACTGATAATGAGTTGCAATTAAGGTGTGTCGCGGGTACCCCGCGTCCCCTTTAATAGGGTTGGGGTTCATCACCATGCGTATCGCACTCGTCTCATCCGCCAGCGCGGCGGCTCTTCTGCTCGCCGGCGCTGCTCAGGCTCAGGGCCAGACGCAGAACCAGGCGGATCAAGCCGACGCCGCCATCCCCACCGTCGTCGTCACCGACGAATCCCGCGCCTCCACCGCCTACAGCTACGGCTCGCCAATCAACTCCGGTGAAACGACCTTCAGCGCCGACTCAATCCGCGACCGCGCGCCGGGCTCCGGCGACGCCAACCAACTGCTGAAACTCGTTCCGACGGTGCAGTTCAGCAACGACGAGGGCATGGCGGTTGACGAGAACCTTCAGGATATCCGTCCGGCCCAGATCTCAATCGCCGGGGCCAGTCCCTGGGACAATCTGTTCATCCTAGACGGGGTCAGCGTAGGCTCGCGCCTGTTCAGCCCAGACGGCGTCCAGGGCATCGACACTGTCGCCAGCGGCTCGGTCCAAGGCATCTGGGTGGACTCCAGCCTGATCGGCAAGATGACCCTGCTCGATTCAAACGTCTCAGCCGAATACAGCGGCTTCTTGGGCGGCGTCTTAGATGTCGAAACGCGCACGCCTGCGCACACCTATGGCGTCACCGCCTACTACGGCCTGACGCGGACAGACATGGCCAGCTACCGCATGTCTGACTCGGTGCGCGCACGACTGAACGGCGTCTTTCCCGAACAGCCGGATTACGAAAAGACGCGCTACGGCTTCTCCGTAGACCTGCCCGTCAACGAACGTCTGCGCTTGTTGGCCGCCTACAGCTATTCCGACTCCCTGGTCACCTACTATCGCACGGCAGGCTATGTTGATCCGACCTACGGCCAGACCAGTACGTCCGAGAACTATCTCCTCAAGGCCGAATACGACCTAGCTTCAAACCTGACGTTCGACGGCCAGATCAACTGGAGCCCCTATGAAAGCACCAATGCGGCGGCGGCGTCCATTGACAGTCTGATGCGCCAGCAAGGCGGCGGCCTGACGACCAAGGCGCGATTGCGTGGCCAACACGGCGACGCCCGGTGGGCGGTGCAACTCAGCTACACCGACGCCGACAGCGGCCGCGAGGCGCCGGGAATCAACTATTCGCTGCCGAGCTCCGATCCGAATGTGGACTGGTGCACGCGTTCCACCTGCACCAAGGGCAGTTTCGGCGACATTGACCAGTACCAGAAGGATCTGGGTCTGAAGGCGACCTGGACCCAGCCCCTCGGCGCCGGAGATCTGAATCTGGGACTCGAATTCACCCAGGTCGATGTGATGAGAAATCGACCGGAAACCAACTACGCCTATCAGACGCCGGTCGCCAGCACCTCGACCCAGTGCGCCGATCCTGCCGAGGAAGCCGCTTTAACCTGCATTCCCGGCTCCTACGCCATTTCCCGAATGCAGGTTTATCGGGCCTATCGCACCGAGGTCGATCTGCAGTCCTACGGCCTGTGGAGCGAATATGACTTCGACTGGGCTGGTTTCGAGGTCCGCGCAGGCCTGCGCTACGACTACGAGTCCTTCCTGGACAATCATAGCGTCGCGCCGCGCCTGTCGATTTCCCATGGTCTGCCTTGGGCCGGCATGACGGCGACGATCGGCGCCAATCGCTATTATCGCCAATCCTTCCTCGGCTACGCCATCCGCGAAAACACCCTTCAGACCCAGCAGTACACGCGCACCGCCGTAAACGGCGTCTGGGGAAACACGTGGCGGCTGACCAACGAATCCAGTCTGAACCGCTATTCCCAGGCAGACCTGTCCACGCCCTACTCCGATGAGCTGACCGCGGCTATGCAAGGCTACCTGTTAGGGGGGCGTTTCCGCGTCAAGGGCATCCTGCGCGACGGCAAGGACCAATTCTCTGTCAGCGAGGTTCGCGAGACCTACATCACCGACTCGGGCGGGACAAACACCCGTTTGGTCGGCACCCCGAACAACGACGGGTATTCGAAATACCGCGGGCTGTCGCTGGAATGGAACCGCGACTTCGGCCGCCGACATAATCTGGCGTTGAACACCAACTTCTCGAAGTCTCAAGCCACCAACATAAGCCTGTTTGACGAGAGCGCGGATCTCGAAGGCGACACCCTCGTCTACTACAAGGGCGAAGTAGTTTCTCTGTTCAAGGCCTTGTCGGACAATCAACGCGAGGACTTCGCCTCCCCCATTATCATAAACGCCGACTGGGCCTCGTCCTGGTTCGACGGACGCATGCGCACCAACGTCAATGCGCGCTTCAGAGACGAATTCACTCGTGTGGAAGACACCGGGGAAACCGCCACCGTGGATGGCGTCCGCTACGATGTCTATGGGCCGATCACCTATGACGCCTCGGTCGATGTCAATCTGTCTGTCCAGGCCGAAATCGTTCGGACCCAGTACGGCACGACGACCCTCGACCTGCGCGTGAACAACCTGTTCGACACGGTCCGCAACAACAACTCGACCTCGACCACCAACCCTTATCAGCTGGGTCGTAATCTCTGGGTCTCGTTGAAGTACCAATATTGAACCCCGCCCGCGACATCACCGCCCTCGTCGTCGCCGTCCTCGCGCTCCATCTGGGCGTGGGGGCGGCGGTGTCGAGGGTCCAAACGCCTTCCAGCGACGGCGAACTGCGCCTCGCCTACGCCGGCGGCCCGGACACCTGGCCCCGTCCGCTCCTGCAAGAGGGCGCGACCTTCGCCGAGTTCGCCTCCCTGCCCCCGGCGCCCGAGCCGGCTGACAATCCGACGACACCGGAAAAGGCCGCCCTGGGCCAGCGCCTGTTCGAGGATCCGAAACTGTCCGCCTCGGGCCAGATCGCCTGCGCCTCCTGCCATGCGCGGGAACTGGGCTTCGCCGACGGCGTCCGCACCTCCTTCGGCCATGACCGCCAAAGGGGACGGCGCAACGCGCCATCTGTGGCGACCGCCGCCTGGGCGACCAGCCTGTTCTGGGACGGTCGGGTCAGGACCCTGGAGGAGCAGAGCCTGCACCCCATTGTCGACGCCAGGGAGATGGCCGCCGACCTGCCTGTGGTCACGGCCCGCATCGCCGCCGACCCATCCTACGCCGCCCCCTTCGCCCAGGCCTTCGGCTCGCCCGAGGTCACGACCGACCGGATCGCAAAGGCCCTGGCCGCCTTCCAGCGCACCCTGAAACCCCGCTCCAGCCCCTACGCCCGCTTCCTCGCCGGCCGGGCCGACGCGCTGAACGATCAACAGCTGCGCGGCCTGCACCTGTTCCGCACCAAGGCCGGTTGCGCCAACTGCCACTCCGGCCCCCTGCTCAGCGACCAGAATTTCCACAATCTGGGCCTCAGCTTCTATGGCCGCGCGCGTCAGGATCTGGGCCGCTATGAAGTTACCGGCGCGCCCGCCGACGTCGGCGCCTTCCGCACCCCGTCCCTGCTCAATGTGAGCCGCACGGGCCCGTGGATGCACAACGGCCTGTTGCCGACGCTCGAGGGCGTGGTCGCCTTCTACGACGCCGGCGGCGCCCGCCCCCTTCCCCGCCCGGACCAGAAGGACGATCCCCTCTTCCCGACCACCGACCCCCTGCTGGCCAAACGGAACCTGACGGCCCAGGAACGCGCGGACCTCGTCGCCTTCCTGGAGGCGCTTTAGGCCCGCAGGATTAAATCGGAGACAGGCTGCATCCGCCGTGGTCTTCTGGCGCCTCTTACGGTCATCATCCCTGACGAGAGGTTCCGATGCGCACCGCCGCCTGCCTGGTTTCCGTACTGGCCCTGATGGCCGCCCTTCCCGCCTCGGCCCTCGCCGCCGAGGCTGCGACCCAGCCCGCCGCCCATTCCGCCCCCGTCCAGCCGGCGACGCCCACCTATACCGCGGCGCAGTTCTTCGACACGACCAGCTATGGCCTGGCCTACAGCGGGGCCAAGGCCTTTTCGCCCGATGGCAAATCGGTGCTGATCCGCTCGGACAAGACGGGCGTGTTCAACGCCTACGCCCTGCCCATCGCGGGCGGCGATCCCGTCGCCCTGACCGCCTCGACCACCAGCGCCGCCAACCCGGTCAGCTATTTCCCGAGCGACGCCCGCATCCTGTTCAGCCAGGACGGCGGCGGAGATGAGCTGAGCCATCTGTTCGTTCGCGCCGTCGACGGAACCGTCACCGACCTGACGCCGGGGGACAAGGTCAAGGCCGACTTCCTGGGCTGGAGCCGCGACGGCAAGACCTTCTATGTCATGTCCAACGGTCGCGACGCGGCGGCCTTCGACGTCATCGCCTATGACGCCGCCACCTACGAGCACCGGATGGTGTTCGAGAACACCGGCGGCTTCTCCCCTGCGGCCTTGTCGCCGGACGGCCGCTGGCTGGTGCTGGACAAGTCGCTGACCAGCGCCAACAACGATCTCTATCTGGCGGATCTGACCCAGCCGGGCGAACCCAAGCTGCTGACGCCGCACGAAGGCGATATCGCCTACGCCGCCTATGACTTCACGCCGGATTCGAAGGCGGTTTTGATCGGCACTGACCAGAACGGCGAGTTCCAGCAGGCTTTCCGCCACGATCTGACGACCGGCGCCGTGACGCCCCTGATCCAGGCTGACTGGGATGTCAGCTTCGTCTTCTATTCGCCCAGCGGCCGCTACCGCGTCTCGGGCCTGAACGCCGACGCCAAGACCGATCTGACCCTGCTGGACACGACGGCGAACCGTCCGGTCGCCCTGAACGGCCTGCCCGACGGCGACATCGGCAATGTGCGCTTCAGCGAAGACGAGAAGACCATCGCCTTCACCGTCTCGTCCGACACCTCGCCGGCCGACATCTTCGTCGCCGACCTGACCACCGGCCAGGCCCGCCGCCTGACCCACGCCCTGAACCCCGCCATCAATGAGGACGTCCTGGTCGAGGCGACCATCGTACGCTATCCCGGCGAAGGCGGCGTGATGATCCCGGCGGTTCTTTACAAGCCCCGGGGCGCCTCGGCCGCCCATCCGGCGCCGGCCATCGTCCTGGTCCACGGCGGGCCCGGGGGCCAGACCCGACGCGGCTATTCGGCCATGGTCCAGCACCTGGTGAACCACGGCTATGCGGTGCTGGGCGCCAACAACCGGGGCAGCTCCGGCTACGGCAAGACCTTCTTCCACATGGACGACAAGAAGCACGGCGAGGCCGACCTGCGCGACATCGTCGCCGGCGGCGAATGGCTGCGTCAGCAGGACTGGGTCGCCGACGACCAGGTGGCGGTTATGGGCGGATCCTACGGGGGCTACATGACCGCCGCCGCCCTGGCCTTCCATCCGGACGCCTTCACCGCCGGGGTCAACATCTTCGGCGTGACCAACTGGGTGCGCACCCTGGAGTCCATCCCCGCCTGGTGGGGCGCCAATCGCATCGCCCTGTATGACGAGATGGGCGACCCCGCGACCGACGCCGAACGCCACCGCCGCATCTCGCCCCTGTTCCATACCGACGGGATCACCAAGCCCCTGCTGGTCGTCCAGGGCGCCAACGACCCGCGTGTGCTTCAGGTCGAGAGCGACGAACTGGTCGCCGCCGTCCGCGCCAACGGCGTGCCGGTGGAATACGTCCTCTTCCCCAACGAGGGTCACGGCTTCACCCGCCGCGACAATCGCATCACCGCCCAGGAGGCCTATCTGGCCTTCCTGGACAAATACGTGCGCCAATGACCGCTGGGCGGCGCGTGTTGGAACACGCGCCGCCTCACGCCGCCGCGAACACCCTCAGCCGGTTGCCGTCCGGGTCGCGCGCCACGAAGCCGCGCCCGGCCTCCATCTCCGTGGGCGGGATCAGGATGCGCGCGCCCCGGTCCCAGCAGTCGATATGGGCCTGTTCGACGGCCGCCGGGTCTTCGAGCGGAAACTCCAGCTCGCGCCCCTCGCCCGCCTCAGCGCCGGCCCGCCGCATCAGGCCCAGCGCCCGGCCCGAGCGCATCATGAACAGGGCTCGGTCCGGCCCTGCCATCAAGGGACGGCGCCCCAGAAGGCCAGAATAGAAGCGGGCGCTGGCCTCGGGATCAGCCACCGCCAGAAGAATGTCGTCGATGTCGGTCATGTTCGCCCTCCGCCTTCTACGAGAACAAACCTAGACCGGACTACTGCCAGTTCCTGTCAGCATGATCCCGCCTCACCCCGTTTTTCCTGCGCCTCGCGCCAGGTCTTCAGCAGGGCCTGGCGGCGGGCCGGATAGCGCGCCTCCGTCACCTCGGCTTCAACGATCCGGTCGGTGCGGAAACTGCGAAAATTCTGCCGCAGCTCGCACCAGGCCAGCAGCAGCCGCACCCGGTCGAAGAAGACCAGGGCGAAGGGCCAGACCACCCGCTCCGACGCCGCCCCCGCCTCGTCGCGATAACAGAGCCTCAGCCGCCGCTCGGTGCGGATCGCCTTCCTCAACAGGGCGGGATCGACCAGATCGGTCGGAAACGGCGCGCCGGGCACGACCAACAGGGCCGAGGTCTCCATCTCGTCGCGCAGGTCCGGCGGCACCACCGCCGCGATCCGGGCCAGCGCCCCCAGGGCCGCCTCACGCATCCGCGCATCGGCCCGGTCGGCGACCCAGCGCGAGCCCAGCACCAGGGCCTCCACCTCCTCCGGCGTGAACATCAACGGCGGCAGCAGGAAGCCCGGCTTCAGCACATAGCCGACCCCCGGCTCCCCCTCGATCGTCGCCCCCTGGGCCTGCAGGCTGGCGATGTCGCGATACAGGGTGCGCAGACTGACCCCCGTCTCCTCCGCCAGCGCACGACCGCTGACCGGCCGGCGACGCCGCCGCAGGGCGTTCAGAAGATCGAGCAGGCGTTCGGACCGGGACACGACGCGATTCTAACAGACCTGCTGCCAGAAAGCGGCAGCATCCATCCCCCTCAACCCCGTCCGGGGCGCCATCTGTCGCACCGGTTTTTCGTCAGTCTGTCATATGGAGCCGTTAGGCGGGGTCGAACCCTGCCGGAACCCGTCGCATGACCCTTCGCCCTCACGCCGCGATCCTGATCGCCCTGACCGTCGTCGCCACGCCGGCCTTTGCGCACGAGGGCCATGACCACCACCATCCGGCTCGCCTCCAGCCGGTCGCGCCCGCCGCATCCGTCGCCACGGACGAAGCGCGGACCTGGCTGGCCGGGGACCACCACGTCCACAGCCGCTACAGCGTCGGCTATACGCCCGATCCCGCCAACCCGGACGCCCCGCCTACGGCCGTCATCGCCGGCGACGCCATCTATCCGATCCCCCAGAACGCCCGCATGGCCCATCGCTTCGGCCTGGCCTGGATGGTCTCGACCGACCACGGCGGCCCCAATCATTCCAAGCTGAACGCCGAACAGGCCTATCCCGAACTGCTGATGGCCCGGCAGGAGATCCCAGACCTGCTGCTTTTCTACGGCATGGAGTTCGACACCCCCGGCGGCGACCATTCCAGCCTGATCCTGCCCCGCACCGAAGCCGAGCGGGACACCCTGCGCGACCTGGAAAGCCGCTTCGCCAAGCGCGAGCCCTGGCCCGCCGACCCCGCCCGCGATCAGGAGCCGCGCATGATCGAGGCCCTGCGGGTCATGGACGGGCTGAACGACCGGCCTGTGGTGATCGCCAACCACCCGTCGCGCTCGGCGACGGGTTTGGGGGAATACGGCCAGTACGACCCGGCCGAACTGCGCGACTGGAACGACACCGCCCCGCGCGTGGCGGTCGGCATGGAAGGCGCGCCGGGCCACCAGGCCTCGACCCTGAACCCCGACGGCTCGATCAAGCCCGACGGCATGCGTGGCATCTACGGCCGCGCCCCGACCATGGGCGGCTTCGACCAGATGACGGCGCGGCTGGGCGGTTTCTGGGACTCGATGCTGGGCGAGGGTCGTCGCTGGTGGATCACCTCGACCTCGGACTCGCACCGCCACTATAGCGAGGGCGGCGTCGACTTCTGGCCCGGCGAATATTCCAAGACCTATGTCCTCGCCCGCCGCGACCACGCCGATGTGCTGGACGGCCTGCGCGCGGGCCGCATCTTCGTGACCACCGGCGACCTGATTTCCGAGTTGGACGTGACGGCGCAATCCGGCGGCCATTCGGCGGACATCGGCGGCGAACTGAAGGCCCCGGCGAACCAGTCTGTCGTCGTCACCATCCGCCTGCGCGACCCCGCCGCCCCCAATGTCTCGGGCAAGGACAGCGCCGTCGCTCGCATCGACCTGATCGTCGGCGACGTCACCGGCCCCCGCCCCGACCGCGACGCCGACCACAACCCCTCCACCCGGGTCGAGCGCCGCTTCACCGCCGCCGACTGGACCCGCGACGGCGATATCATCACCGTCCGCCACGCCCTCCCCGCCTCGCCCACGCCCCGCTATATCCGCGTGCGCGGCACCAACGGCGCCGAGCTTGAGCCCACCCCCGACCCCGCCGGCGAAGACCCCTGGAGCGACCTGTGGTTCTACGCCAACCCGGTGTTCATCACGCCGCAGGGGTGAGGGCTTCTCAGAAGTCCTAGTCGGTCTGATTCGTCCGTGACTGATGCCCCAGGAAGACTTCAACCTGGGGATGGGCGGCGGCGAAGCGGCGCAGACGCTGCGCGGACGCTTCAGCGTCGGCGCGGACCGAGGCCGGCAGCGGCTGGGGCATGGCCTGTTCCCAGCCCAGTCGTGTCGACACCGCGTCCCCGACCACCAGCTTCGGACCATCCACCGCATTGATCAGATAGCCGGTCGAGCCTGGTGAATGCCCCGGCAGGCTCAAGGCCCAGACCGACCCGTCGCCGAAGATGTCTATGATCCCGGCGAATGCCCCATCAGGATCGGGCGAAAACGCCCATTCGTGCAACGGCCCCTTTCCCTCCAGCGCCGTATCCGCCGGCCGTCCGATCACGCGATACGTCCAGCTCCGCTCCTCGGCGTCCCCGCGACCGACATAGACTGTGGTATCGTCCGGCACGTCCAACAGCCCACCCACATGGTCGAAATGCAGATGGGTCAGGAAGACCGCGCGCGGCGACGCCCGCCCTTGCAGCCATTCGGCCGTAGTCTGCTCGACCCTTACGTTCAGATCGCGCAGGGCGCGGCGCATCAGAGGATTGAGACGCGGCTCCAGATCAGCCGAAACGCCGCTGTCGATCAGATATCGACCGAACCGGGGATGGTCGATGACATAGGCGTAGATCACCGCCTCCTCCATCCCCTTGGGAACGCCGGCGGTGCGGGGGTCGTCGCGATCGATGAACGCCCCGCGTCCCGCCGTCCATCGCGCGAAGACAACCCGCTCGAAGGTCACGACGCCACGCTGGGACAGGCTGGCTTCCAGGGCGGAAGCGCGCGAGGGCGCGCCCAGGTCGGATGCAACGACGGGATGGACGGCCGCCACAGTGGCGCATCCGCCGGGCGCCAGCAGGAGGACAGGCATGACAAGCCCGATCCATCGTGAAATCCTCGGCGATCCCATGCGGCGTCTCCCCTGCTTGCGTGGCGTTACATATCGAAATACATAAAAATATATCTGTCAATCAAAGAGACCGTGGTTATGGCCACTATCGTTGAACTCCCACCCCCGGTTCCGGCCGAGGCCGCCTCCTTGACGAGGATCCGAGGTCTCAGCCGCCCGCTGGAATGGCTGTTCGCCGCCCTCTTCGTCATCGGCGCCGTGATCCTGGCCACCGCCGTCGTCGGCGTTCTGGCCTATGACGGACCGAGACTTCAGGTCCGGCCGGGCGGGATGCAGATCATGCTGGGCCGCGACGTGCCGCCCCTGCCCCCCGGCTGGACCACGGTCGGAGTTCTGCCCTTCACCCGTAAGCTGGCCCTGGCGGGTTCGGCTGCCTTGATGATCGGTCCAGCCCTGGCTGTTCTGTGGGAGTTGCGGCGGCTGTTCGGCCTCTACCACGCGGGAATCGTGCTTGCGGCGGAGAACGCCCGCTGCATCGGCCGGATCGCCCTCTGGCTCCTGGCCTACGCCGTGGCGCCGACGCTGGGACATATCCTGGTCAGCGCCAGCGGCTTCGACGACGACGGCTGGCTCCGGCTCGACAGCGCCAAGGCCCTCTGCCTGGGCCTGGTCCTGCTGGTCATCGCCCGCGTGATGCAGTTGGGCGCCGAGGTCCACGACGACGCTTCGAGGTTTGTCTGATGCCCATCATCCTGCGTCTCGATGTGGTCATGGCCCGGCGCAAGGTGCGCTCCAACGTCCTGGCGCGCGCCATCGGCATTTCGGAGACCAATCTGTCGCTGCTGAAATCCGGCAAGGTGCGGGGGCTGAGGTTCGACACCCTCGACGCCCTCTGCCGCTATCTGGACTGCGCGCCGGGCGATATTCTCGAATATGCGCCTGATGAGGACGAGAATGAGGATCAGACCCTCGTCCCGACTTCCACGGCCCGTCGGGCATCCAGACCTGGCTAGGCTTGTTCCCTAAGCCGCCTCGTCCTTCGGCATCACATCCCCCACCGTCGGCCGGTTCTCCGCGCGAGTCAGCAGGATGTCCCTCGGCTTGACGATTTCGTTGCAGCAGCCGCAGGCGATGCGCGGCGTCAGGGTCTGGCCGCAGGTCGAGTGGACCATGTCGATGCCGCAGTCGGTCTCGCCATAGACGTGTTTGGCGCCCCAGCCGTGCAGGGTCACCAGCACCCCGTACAGATCCTTGCCCTTAGGGGTCAGCACATATTCATTGCGCGGCGGACGCTCGGAATAGCGGCGCGGTTCCAGCACCCCGTGCTGGACCAGGCTTTTCAGCCGCGCGGCCAGGACGTTGCGCGCCACGCCCAGATCATCCTGCCACTGCTCGAATCGGCGCACCCCGTTGAAGGCGTCGCGGATGACCAGCAGGGTCCACGGATCGCCGATCACCTCCAGAGTGGCGGCGATGGAGCAGCTTTGGCGGCTGTAGTCTGCGGTGCGTCCCATGCGACAAAAGTGACCCCGCGTCAGCCGCTTGGCAAGAGGGTTGCCAAACCGAACCCGCTAGGTCAGTCTTGTTTGGCAACGGACTGACGGACCTCCCGGTTCGCCGCCCTTGTTCCCGACTGGCGGAAGGCTCTCTTTTAGCCTTCCGCCTCTTCTTCGCCTGACGCAGGATCGCGCCCATGGCTCACATGACGACTCCCATTTCCCTCGACGCCGCCCTGGCCTTCCATACCCTGGACGACGGCGGTCTATCAGCCCCCGTGCCCGGTCATTTCTCCAACGGCCCCTCGGGCCTGGCGCCGGAAAAGGGCTTCCCCTTCGGCGGCCTGCTGGCGGCCCTGTGCGCCCAGGCGATGCGTCATGGCCTGTCCCTGACCGCGCCGCTACGCACCCTGTCGGTCCAGTATCTGTCGGCCGCCCGGTTCGGCGACCAGGTCGCCTTTCGCCCGCGCCTGCTGAAGGGCGGCCGCAATGTGATCTATGCGGCGGTCGAGGCCGAGCAGGACGGCCGCATGACCCATCACGCCACCGGCACCTATGGCCTGGACGGGGACACGCCGCCCCTGACCCCGCTTCATCTGCCGCCTCCCCCGCTGGACAGCCTGAACCCCGCCGCCACCATCCAGGGGCCGATGTCGCCCCACTTCGCCCAGCACGTCGAATACCGTTTCGACGGCGGCCCCAACATCCTGGGCGGCAATGCGGGCAAGCCGGTGATCGAGCGCACCTGGATGCGGATGGCCGACCGCCGGCCGCTGGACGAGGTCGGGCTCTGCTATCTGCTGGACGCCCTCTACCCCCCGGCCTGGACGGCTTCGTCCACCCCGGCGCCCATGACCACCGTCGATCTGCGCATCGACATCCTGACCGACCCGACGCCGCAGACCGCGCCGGACGGCTGGGCCTTCTTCGAGTTCCGGATGCTGGACCTGGGCCTGGGCTGGACGGTGGACGAGGCGACCGCCTGGGGGGCGGACGGAACCCCGCTGGCGATCGCACGACAGCGCCGCAAACTGCTCCCGCAACGGGGCGCCTGACCCCGACGATGGTCAGCCCCCATTCACCATTGGGCTGTATCGTCGACATATCACGAGAGAACCTCCGATGACCGACCGTCGCCCCCTGCGTGCCGCCGCCCTCCCCCTCCTGCTTGGCGCAGCGCTGATGCTCCAGGGCTGCCTCGTCGGCGCCGTGGTCGGCGGAACGGCCGCCGTGGTGGGCGGCACGGCCAAGGCCGGCGGCGCGGTCGTCGGCGCCGGCTTCGACGCCGTCACCACCTCCGATGAGGAAACCCGCGCCCGCCGCGAACGCGAACAGCGCGATTATGAACGCGACCAACGCCGCTGCGAACAGCGGCAGCGTCAGGGCAAGACCTGCTGACCGACTGAGCCAAACGCCGCCTCCTTCGCCCCCTGCGCGGGCGGGAAAGGTTTCGTGCTACTGTCCTCACATGACCCCGACCGTCCTGATCCCCGGCCTCGCCTGCACGGCCGAAATGTTCACGTCCCAGACTGTCGCCCTGTGGCCCCACGGACCCGTCACCGTCGCCTCGACGCTTGAGGGCGACAGCATCGCCGTCATGGCCGCCGCTATCCTGCGCGACGCCCCGCCGCGCTTTGCGCTCGGCGGCATCTCCATGGGGGGCTATATCGCCATGGAGATCCTGCGACAGGCGCCGGAACGGGTCGTAAAGCTGGCCCTGCTCAACACCTCGGCCCGCGCCGACACGCCCGAGCAGATCGATGCGCGACGCCTGCTGATAGAGCGGGTCGGGAACGGCGAACTGGAGGCGGTCCTCGCCCAGGTCACACCCAACCTGCTTCATCCCAACCACCGCGGCCGTCAGGATCTGATCGACGTCCAGATCCGCATGGGCCGCGATGTCGGATCAGACGGTTTCATCCGCCAGGAAGCGGCGATCACCAAGCGGATCGACTCGCGTTCACATCTTGCGGACATCAAGGTTCCAACCCTCGTCCTGGTCGGCGACCGCGACCCGCTGACCCCGCCGGAGCGCGCACAGGAAATCACCGACGCCATCCCCGGCGCCCGCCTCGTCGTCATCCCCGACTGCGGCCACGCCTCCACCCTGGAACAGCCCGAAGCGGTCAGCGCCGCCTTGGTGGAGTGGGTCTCCGCCTGAGGCGCTCCGTCGGCTGCAGCGCCGGCAATGAAGCCCGCTCTCGATTTAATCGATTGCACCCTCGCGTTGTCTGCGGATATCCAGAACAGGGGATACAGTAGGGGGATGCGTTTTGACCGACAGTACCGATGACGCGCCGACGCCGGCGCGCCCGCTTTATGACGCCTTGGGTCCGATTTCCGATCCGGACGAAGGCGCCGAGACCCTGGTCTTCTCCACCACGCTCCAGTCGTCGAAATTCCTGGGCCTCAGCCTGAAGAACGGCCTGCTGAACATCGTGACCCTGACCCTCTGGCGGTTCTGGGGCAAGACCGAGGTGCGGCGTCGGATCTGGCGCGGCGTGCGCCTGAATGACGAGGCCTTCGAATACACTGGTCGCGGCGTCGAACTGTTCGTCGGATTCCTGCTGGCCCTCGTTGTGCTCGGCCTTCCCTTCCTCCTGATCGTCTTTGCGGTTCAGTTCAACCAACCGGGCTTGGCGGCCCTCATCATCTTCCCCTTCTACCTGTTCCTTTACTGGCTTTGGGGCTTCGGCGTCTTCAGCGCCTTTCGCTATATGGCCAGCCGCACGACCTGGCGCGGCATACGCTTCCGGCTGACAGGTTCCGGCGCCAAATACGGCTTACGATTCCTGGGCTATCTTCTGCTCACCAGCATCACCTTCGGCTGGTTCTGGCCGGCGGCCGAACGCAAGCTGGCCGGCTCGCTCTGGGGTGGAATGCGTTTCGGCGACCGCAAGATCGCTTTCCAGATGGGCCGCTCCGAAGGCGAGAGCCTCTACGGCCCCTACGCCATCGGCTGGGTCGGCACCGCCGTCGGCTATGTTGTGCTGATCATTGTCGTTGGCGTCGCACTCGCCGCCCTCAGTCACGCCGGCCTGATGCCGGAACCTGGAACCGCCGGGCCGCCCGACGTCGTGTTCATTCTCGGGATCTACGGCGTCATGGCGCTGCTGGCGCCGATCTTCATGCTGATCTGGGCCCCCTACCACGCCGCCAAGCTCCGCTCGATCGCTCGCGGGGTGACGATGGACAAGGCCGGTTTCACCTTGAAGGTGAACGCCCTGCCCCTGTGGTGGCTGACGGTCAGCAACCTGTTCCTGATCATCATCACCCTGGGCTTCCTGATGCCCTGGGCCCAGGCGCGTACGGCGCGTTTCCTCATCACGCGGCTGAAATCGGACGGCAAGGCCAAGGTCGGGCTGGCGCACCAGACCACCCGCGGCCCCGGTTCGGGCGAAGGCCTGGCCGACGCCTTCGGCTTCTCGGCCATCTGAAATGGAAGGCCGCTTCTACGACGGCAAAAGCGCCCGCCCCTTTCCGGCTGTCGTCGCGGTCGAAGAAGAGGCCGTGACCCTGTCGGCGAACGGGCAGGGCCGGCGCTGGTCGTCCGTGGGGCTGACGGTGGTGTTCGAGGCGGACGAGGCCCGTCTGTCGCACACCGACGATCCCGACGCCCGGCTTGTCCTGTCGCGGGCCGACTGGACCCGGCTGGGCGGAGATCTGGCGATACGAACGGCGCAGCGCGACCGGTCGCGCGAGCGGCGGCTGGCGGTCGCCCTGACCGCCACGGCCGCCGCCGTCGCCGCCTTCGTCTTCATCGGCGTCCCGGCCCTGTCAGGTCCGCTCGCCCGGGCGACGCCGGTCGAATACGAGCGCAACATGGGTAGGAATTTCGACTTGCAGATGAGCGCCCTCTTCTCGCGCTGCGAGGGCGAGGAGGGCCAGGCCGCCCTCCAGGCCATGACCGACCGTCTGGCCTCCAACGCCGACACCGTGTTCGACATCCGCATCCGCGCCGTCCAGGCCCCGATGATCAACGCCTTCGCCCTGCCCGGCGGCTCCATCATCGTCACCGACGACCTGATCCGCTCGGCCGAAACCCCGGACGAGGTGGCGGCCGTGGTCGCGCACGAAATCGCTCACGTCGAAAAGCGCCACGTCATGCAGGCGGTGTGGCGCAGCCTGGGTCTGGGTCTGATCCTGGACGCCGTCGTCGGCGGGGGCTCCGGCGCGGGCCAACAGGCGGTGCTTCTTGCCGGTCAGGCGACCGACCTCAGCTACGGCCGCGCGGCCGAACACGAAGCCGACGAACGGGGCCGCGCGCTGCTGCACGAGGCCGGTTTCAGCTCAAAGGGCATGGCCGCCTTCTTCGACCGCCTGTCTAAGATGGAGAACCAGAAGCTGGCCGAGGCGGCCGAGTTCGCCGCCACCCACCCGGCGTCCGGACGTCGCGCCCGCGAGGCCCGCGAGGCCGAACGTCCCGGCGCTCCCGCCCTCTCCGCCGAAGACTGGCGCCGGGTCAAATCGGCCTGCAATGCCGAAGACCCCAAGCTTCGCGTGATCCGCCGCCAACTGGGCCTATAGGCTCAGCACACACCGCTCGTTGATCGTCGGCCGCGCCACCTGCACCCGGCACAGCCCCGGCCAGTCCGGCTTCAGGGTCTTGGCGAACCACAGGCACAGGTTCTCCAGGCTGGGCAGTTCCAGCCCCTCGTGCTCGTTCAGCATGCCGTGGTCCAGCTGTTCCGCCGCCGCCTTCAGCGCCCGGTCCAGCGCGCCCAGGTCGGCGACCCAGTTGTGCTCGGCGTCAAGGGTCTCGGAGCGGATCGTCGCCTCGACCGTGAAGGAATGGCCGTGGACGCGGCGATAGATGCTGCCCTCGGGTTCGTTGGGAAAGTGGTGGGCGGCGTCGAAGGTCGCCTGTTTGGTGATTTCGAAAACGGGCATTAGCGGACGCCGATGTACTTGTGTGTCTGGACGCTCAGGCGCCACTGGGGATGGGTCAGGCAGTATTCGATGGCGGCGGCGGTGTTCGCCGCCTGGTCGGGGCCGTCCATGGGCTGGAGCCAGAACCGCTCGAACTCCAGGTGTTCGAACCGCTCCGGCAGGGCCTTGGGCTGCGGATAGACCAGCTTCAGCTCCTGACCCTTGATCTGGATCACAGCCGCATCCGCCTTGGGACTGACGCAGATCCAGTCGATCCCGTCCGGCGCCGCCAGGGTGCCATTGGACTCGATGGCGATCTCGAAACCGCGCGCATGCAGGGCCGCGATCAGCGGCGGGTCCAGTTGCAACAGAGGCTCGCCGCCGGTGCAGACCACAAGTTTCGGATCGCCTTCCCGGCCCCGCCACATCGCCGCGACATGATCGGCCAGCCGGTCCGCCGTGGCGAACTTGCCCCCGCCGTCCCCGTCCACGCCGACAAAGTCCGTGTCGCAGAAGGTGCAGACGGCGCTCGCCCGATCCTGCTCGCGCCCGCTCCACAGATTGCAGCCGGCGAAGCGCAGGAAGACCGCGGGCCGGCCCGCCTGTCCGCCCTCGCCCTGCACCGTCAGAAAGACTTCCTTGGCCGAATAGGTCACGTCTCGGCGCCCTGGGACGCGACCCAGTCTTCATAGCCCGCCGCGCGCAGCTCGCAGGCCGGGCATTCGCTGCAGCCATAGCCCCAAGCGTGCCGATGGGTCCGGTCGCCCTGATAGCAGGTGTGACTGTCCTCGATGATCAGCTCGACCAGAGCCTCGCCGCCGATTCGCTCGGCCAGTTCCCAAGTCTGCCCCTTGGTCAGCCACATCAGCGGGGTGTCGATCACCACCGGCTTGTCCAGCCCCAGCGACAGGGCGCGCGCCATGGCCTCCATCGTCTCGTGGCGACAGTCGGGATAACCGGAATAGTCAGTCTCGCACATGCCGCCGACCAGCACCTCCAGCCCGCGCCGATCCGCCAGGGCCGCCGCCGCCACCAGGAAGATCAGGTTGCGCCCCGGCACGAAGGTGGTGGGCAGGCCGCGCGCATCCATCTCGATCTTGCGATCGGCGGTCAGGGCGCTCTCGGCGATCCGGCCATAGCCGGTCAAGTCCACCACATGGTCGTCGCCCAGACGGTCGGCGTACTGCGGGAGGGCCGCCCCCATGCCGGCGCGCACGGCCTGACGGGCCTCCATCTCGACCCGATGGCGCTGGCCATAGTCGAAGCCGACCGTCTCCACCCGCTCGAACCGCTCCAGCGCCCAGGCCAGGCAGGTCGCGCTGTCCTGCCCGCCGGAGAACAGAACCAGAGCCGATGTGGAAGACTTTTCCAGGATGACGCTCATGACGAATCTGCGGTCGGCCGGTCGGCCGCGCGCATGCACAAAGGGATGAGGACCCTAGATGGGTCGGGCCGGCCTTCTACACCAGACCCGCCTCCGGCGCAAAATCCGCCTATGACACCGCTTGTAACGGACGAAACTTTTTGATCGGGCTTAACTAATCCGCAAGCGCTACCGGAGCATATGGGGGGCGAGTAAGGAGTTCCAGGCAGTATGCCGATTATCGAGACCCTTTCAGAGCAGGCGCAGCCGGTCGCACCCTCGACCCTCGGCTGCCAAGTCCTCGCCCGGTTCGAACGCGAACCGGACACGCTCGTCATTCCGGTTGTCGAGAATGACCGTCCCGTCGGCCTCGTGGAACGCACCGCCTTCCTGCAAAAGATCGCCGGCCGCTTCGGCCACGCCCTCTACGACGGGCGCCCCATCAGTTGCGCCATGGACCCCGAGCCGGCGGTGGTCGAAGGCGACGTCGAGATGGACGCCTTCTGCGACATCATTCTCAAAGGCGGTCCCGCCGCCCTGCTGCGCGGCTTCATCGTCACCAGAAACGGCCGCTATCACGGGGTCGGGACGGCCGCCACCCTGCTCAAGGTCGCGACAGATCGGCAGCGCGCGCATGACATGCTGATGGCCGATCAGACCGCCATCCTCAATGACACCCGCGCCCAGGCCCTGGCCGCCGCCCGCGCCAAGAGCCAATTCCTGGCCATCATGAGCCACGAGTTGCGCACCCCGATGAACGGCGTGCTCGCCGTCGCCGAACTGCTGCGTCGCCAGCCGCTGAACACCGCCGCCCAGGCGCATGTCCAGACCATCATCGACTCGTCCGAAAGCCTGCTGCGCATCCTCCAGGACGCCGTCGACCTGTCGAAGGCCGAGGCCGGAGAACTTGAACTGAACCCCGCTCCCACGCCGCTGCGCGCTGTCATGGACGATGTTCAGGCCCTGTGGGAACCCCGCGCGTCGCAGGACGGCGTCACCCTGATGGTCGGCTACGAAGGCGATACCGAACTGGCCGCCGTCATCGACGGCGTGCGGCTGAAACAGGTGTTCAACAACCTGATCGGCAACGCCCTGAAATTCGCGCGCAACGGCGTCGTCGAGGCCGGGCTCAAGGCCTGGGTCGACGGCGATCAGGTCCGCATGGAAGCCCGCGTCCGCGACGACGGCCCCGGCGTGGACGTCGACCGCGTCGACAGCATCTTCGAACCCTTTGTCCATGGCTCGGGGCCCGACGGAGCCGGCCTGGGCCTGTCGATCTGCCGTCAGGTGATCGACCGGATGGGCGGCCGCATCTGGGCCGAGAACAACAAGGGGCGCGGCGCGACCTTCGCTTTCGACATCACCGCCCGGCGCGCCATCGTCGAGGTCGAGGCGCCGTCCAATGTGTCCGACCTTTCAGAACTGAACCTTCAATCGGCTCCCCATGTTCTGATCGTCGATGACAACGCAACGAACCGCGTGGTCGCTCAAGCCTTGTGCGAGATGTTCGGCTGCAGTTCCGAACTGGCTGAAGACGGGCTTGAGGCGCTCCAGGCCGTGCAGGAAAACCGCTACGACCTCGTGCTGATGGACATCAAGATGCCGCGCATGGACGGGGTTCAGGCGACCCAGGCCATTCGCGCCCTCGACGGGCCCGCCAGCCGCGTGCCCATCGTCGCCCTGACCGCCAACGCCGACCCGGAAGACGCCAAACACTATCTGTCGATCGGCATGGCCGCCGTAGTGGAGAAGCCGATCAAGCCCGAACGGCTGCGCATGGCCATGAACGCAGCCCTGTCGACCCCTGGGACGGACGCCGCAACGGACGGAGCGTCCGAAAGTCCCGCCCGCCGACGGACGTCTCGACGCGCCTGACCGGTCTCATGCCGACGGCGTCGAACTTGTCGCCTCGTCCTCGTCGTCGTAGCCGACCAGCCGCAGCGCGCGCGCCTTCTGACCGTTCAATTCGGCCCATCGCAACAGCCCCTCCTCTCGGCCGTGGGTGATCCAGATCTCCTCGGGCTTCAACTCCTCGAAGGTGGCGATCAGTTCGTCCCAGTCGGCGTGATCCGAGATCACCAGCGGCAGTTCAACCCCCCGTTGACGTGCTCGCGCCCGAACCCCCATCCAGCCAGAGGCGAAGGCCGTCACCGGATCGGCGAAGCTACGCGCCCACCGGTCCTGGATCGCGGACGGCGGGGCGATGACCACCTCCCCTCCCAGCGCGCCTTTCGGCAGCCCGCGGGCCGGAAGGATCGGACCCAGATCGACGCCCTCCCGCTCATAGAGGGCGTTCAGCCGCTCCATGGCTCCGTGAACATAGACGGGGCGCGCCCATCCGGCCTCGCGTAGCGACCGGATGATCCGCTGCGCCTTGCCCAGGGCATAGGCCCCCACCAGATGGGCGCGTTCGGGAAATTGACCCAATGACCGCACCAGCCGCCCGATCTCCTCATCGGCCGACGGATGACGGAAGACCGGCAGACCGAAGGTCGCCTCCGAGATGAAGACGTGGCAGGGCGTGGGCTCGAACGCCGGACAGGTCGGATCCCGTCGTCGCTTGTAGTCGCCGGACACCACCATGGTCAGGCCCCTCCACCGGACCTCGGCCTGGGCGGACCCCAGGACATGGCCGGCGGGGATCAGCCGCAGATCCACGCCGCCGATCGACGCCGCCTCGCCATAGTCGACCGGCTGCTGGCGTCCGGCGAAGTCGGCGCCATAGCGTTCGGCCATGATGGCCAGGGTCTGGCGCGTAGCCAGAACCGCGCCATGTCCCGCCCTCGCATGGTCGGAATGGCCATGGGTGATCACGGCCCGGTCCACCGGCCTCACGGGATCGATATAGAAGTCCCCCGGTGGGCAGTAGAGGCCGGCGGGCGTGGGATGCAGCAGGTCTTCGGGTCGGATCATTGACGCCTAACGCTCTCGACGCCGTCGGGGCGCCCCGCCATACAATGAACGACCAAGGGCATAACGGACATTCGTTGCATGCACGACAATTTCGTCGACACCATCCTGCCGCAGCTTGCGGCGGGCTCGGCCCACACCGGCGCGCTAGGCTTCGCCTTCGACGGCCTGCATGGGGGCGAGCCCCGCATCCGCGTCCCCTGGCGTGAGGATCTGGTCGGGGATCCCGACACCGGCGTTCTCGCCGGCGGTCTCGTCACCACCCTGCTCGACCATATCGGCGGCCTGGCGGTGTGGACGGCCATGGAGGAATTTCAGCCCATCGCGACCCTGGACCTCCGCGTGGATTACATGCGCGCCGCGCGTCCCAGAACCAGCCTTCTGGCGCAGGCCGGATGTTATCGGCTGACACCCACGATCGCCTTCGTTCGCGCCTGGGCCTTCGAGGAGGACCCGTCCGACCCTGTCGCCGCCGCCCAGTCCGCCTATGTTCTGAACCGTCCCCCGACCTCCAGGAACGCCGCCGCCAGTCGCGAGGCGGTGACATGAGCGACCTGCTCGAACGCATTCCCTATGCTCGCTTCCTGAATCTTCAGACGCTCGTCAGCGGCGACGAGATCACGGTGATCATGCCTTTCGCCGAACTTTTGATCGGCAATCCCATGTTGCCCGCCCTGCACGGCGGCTCGACGGCGGCCCTGCTGGAAATGGCGGCCATGGCCCAGGTCGCACTCGCCTTCCCCAGCCCGCGCCTGCCTCGTCCGATCAATGTCACCGTGGCCTATCTGCGTACCGGGCGGCCCATGAACGTCTTCGCTCGAGCCCAGATCAGCCGGGCCGGTCGACGCGTCGCCCATGTTCAGGCCGAAGCTTGGCAGGAGACGAGAAGCCAGCCCATCGCCTCCCTGACCGCACACTTCCTGCTGGATAATCCCTAGGCTTTTCCAGGACTTCGATTAAAGGCGGCGGTTCAACGCGGGTTTGCGGAAAGGTTAAGACGGCTCTACCAAACACGGTTAAGACGTGTTAAGAATTCATCCATTGTAAACCTTGTTTGAGGGGCTTTTCTAATGGACCGGACCGAAGTCATCGCCAGCGTCGCGGGCGATCTGCATGCGACTGAGAACGCCATCGACGCCGCCATCACCCAGGCGACCGTACTGGTGCAATCCTTCATCGGCGCCCGCGCCGCCCTCTCGCTTTCGCCCGTCGCTGCTACGGCTTCGCAGGCCAAGGCCATGGAGACCATCGCCGCTCTCGCCGCCGCTCGCGAGTCGATCGTCGCCTGCCACGCCGAACTGCAAAAGGACCACCGTCGCCTGGGCTTCGGAACCTACGCCCTCGGCCCGGTTGGCAAGCCCGACGACTGGCTCGACCCGAAGGAGACCCGCGCGTCGGCTCACCTCCGCTCCGTCGGGTGAATTTTTGGTAAGCTTAGCGGGCTGACATTCTCGCTTAACCAGAAATGGTTCATTGTCGCCCCCGTGCACTAAGCGCGGGGGCGATTTCATGGTGAATATGGCTTACGCTGTCGTGGGCGCCGTATTTGTGGTCGGAATGACTCTGTTCGCCTTTATAAAGGGCGGATCACGCGAGAGAGCTGCGGCCGGGTATTTTATTCTGGCTTGGTTCGCCTCTATCCTGTTCCAAGAGAATGAGGGATTTAAGGGTCTGCCGATCGGCATTTTCCTGATCGACGTCCTGTCCCTGGTCGTGTTCGCGGCTTTGGCGTGGCGTTCTCCTCAATCCTGGCCCGTATGGATCACTGGCATCCAGTTGATCACTGTAATGGGTCACATCATGAGCCTGACGGTTCCGACAATTCCGCTGGCGTCACTCTATACGGTGATGAATCTGACCGGCTATCTCATCATCCTCTGTATCGGCGTCGGCACATTTTGGGTCTGGCAGGAACGCAAGGCCGCCGCAGAATACGAGCAGCGGACGAATAGGTAGAAAATCCTATCGCCATGCCCTAGCCTTCCCCGACTCACTCGCGGAAGCTTATGCCCCTCTCGCACGCCAAATTGTGGAAGGCCGTGGACGCTCTGGCGCGGCGCGAGGGGTTGTCGCCCTCGGGCCTCGCGCGGCGGGCGGGGCTGGACGCCACGAGCTTCAATCCGTCCAAACGCTTCGGGGCCGGTGATCCGCCGCGGCCGCGCTGGCCGTCGACCGAGAGCGTGACCCTGGTGCTGCAGGCGACCGGCGTATCCCTGGCCGATTTCGCCGCCCTAGCCGACGACGCTCCTTCGTCGCCGCAGACCGTGCCCCTGCTCGGTCTGGCCAGCGCCGGTCTGGACGGCTTCTTCGATGATGCGGGCCTGCCCGCCGGGGACGGGTGGGACCAGACCGAGCTGCCTCGCGCCAGCCCGTCCACCTTCAGCCTCCGGATCACGGGCGATTCTATGTCGCCCCTTTATCGCGAAGGCGATCGGGTGATCGTGGACCGAAGCGGCCCCGCCGTCCGGCGCGGCGACCGGATCGTGGCCCGACTGACATCGGGCGAGGTGGTGGCCAAGGAGTTGACCGGTCTGACCGCCCGCGCCGCCACGCTCGCCTCTATCAACCCCGCCTATCCGCCGCGCATGGTGGCGCGCGGGGACATCGAATGGATGGCGCGAATCCTGTGGGTCAGCCAATAGGGCTCACGCCCGTCAGGCCGCCCTATCGGTCCTTCTCGCGTTCCACGTTCAGCGCCGCCTGAGCCGCCGCCAGGCGGGCGATGGGCACGCGGTAGGGCGAGCACGACACGTAGTCGAGCCCGGCCTTCTCGCAGAAGGCGATCGAAGACGGATCCCCGCCGTGCTCGCCGCAGATACCCAGCTTGACCTCGGGCCGCACCGCCCGGCCCCGCTCGGCCGCGATCTCGATCAGGCCGCCGACGCCGTCCTGGTCCAGACGCACGAACGGATCCGTCTCGAAGATGCCCTTGTCCAGATAGGCCTGCAGGAACCGCCCCGAATCGTCGCGGCTGATGCCGAAGGTCGTCTGGGTCAGGTCATTGGTGCCGAAGCTGAAGAACTGGGCGTATTCCGCCAGGTCCCCGGCGCGGATGGCGGCGCGGGGCAGTTCGATCATGGTGCCGACCAGATATTCGACGCTGTCGCCGGCGTCGGCGAACACGGCCTTGGCCGTGCGGTCGGTCAGTTCGCGCAGATATTTCATCTCCAGACCCAGGGCGACCAGCGGGTGCATTATCTCCGGGATCGGCGCCACGCCCGAGCTCTTCTTCACCTCCAGCGCGGCCTCCAGCACGGCCCGCACCTGCATCTCGTAGATCTCGGGATAGGCCACGCCCAGGCGGCAGCCGCGGTGGCCCAGCATGGGGTTGGTCTCGTGCAACTCCTTGGCCCGGCGCTTCAGCTTCTCGGCGTCTATGCCCGACGAGGCGGCCAGGGCGTCGATGTCCTCGTCCGTGTGGGGGATGAACTCGTGCAGCGGCGGGTCCAGCAGGCGCACCGTCACCGGCAGGCCGGCCATGATCTCGAACAGTTCGACGAAGTCCGACTTCTGGAACGGCGCGATCTTGGCCAGGGCCGTACGGCGCCCGGCCTCGTCGTCAGCCAGGATCATCTCGCGCACGGCGGCGATCCGGGTGTCGTCGAAGAACATGTGCTCGGTCCGGCACAGGCCGATGCCCTCGGCGCCGAAGCCCCGCGCGGTCTTGGCGTCCAGCGGCGTCTCGGCGTTGGCGCGCACCTTCAGGCGACGCACCTTGTCGGCCCAGGCCATCAGAGTCTGGAAGTCGCCGGTCAGTTCCGGCTCGATCATCGGCACGGCGCCGTCCAGCACCTCGCCCTTCGACCCGTCGATGGTGATGATCTCGCCGGCCTTGAAGCTGCGGCCGCGCGCGGTGAAGACGCCCTTGGCCTCGTCGATATGGATCTCGCCGGCGCCGGAGACGCAGGCCCGGCCCATGCCGCGCGCCACCACGGCGGCGTGGCTGGTCATGCCGCCCCGCGCCGTGACGATGCCGCGCGCCGCGTGCATGCCGTGGATGTCCTCGGGCGAGGTCTCCTCGCGCACCAGGATGACCGCTTCGCCCAGGCCGGACATCCGCTCGGCCTCGTCGGCGTCGAACACGATCTTGCCGGTCGCCGCGCCGGGCGAGGCGGGCAGGCCGGCGGCGATGACGGTGCGGGCCGCATCCGGGTCCAGGGTCGGGTGCAGCAGTTGGTCCAGCGCGGAGGGCTCGACCCGGCTGATCGCCTCTTCCTGGGTGATCACACCTTCGGCCGCCAGATCGACGGCCACCTTCAGCGCCGACTTGGCGGTGCGCTTGCCGTTGCGGGTCTGCAGCATCCAGAGCCGGCCCTGTTCGACCGTGAACTCGATGTCCTGCATGTCGCGGTAATGGCTCTCCAGGGTGTTCACCACCGTGACGAACTGGCCGAACACCTCGGGCATGGCCTCTTCCATCGAGGGGGCGGTCTCGCCCATCTCCTCGCGGCCGATCCTGGTCAGGGACTGGGGCGTGCGGATCCCCGCGACCACGTCTTCGCCCTGGGCGTTGATCAGGAACTCGCCGTACAGCCGCGCCTCGCCGGTCGAGGGGTTGCGAGTAAAGGCCACGCCGGTGGCCGAGGTCTCGCCCATATTGCCGAACACCATCGACTGGACGCTGACGGCCGTGCCCCAGCTTTCCGGAATGTCGTGCATGCGGCGATAGAATTTCGCCCGGTCGTTCATCCAGCTGGCGAAGACGGCGCCGACCGCGCCCCACATCTGGTCGCGCGGATCCTGCGGGAAGGGATGGCCCAGTTCGCGTTCGACCACGGCCTTGTAGTCGACGACGATCCGTTCCCAGTCCTCGGCCTTCAGGTCGGTGTCGACGCTGACGCCCAGCCGATCCTTGTGCGCGTCCAGCACTTCTTCGAAGTCGTCGTGGCTCAGGCCCAGCACCACGTTCGAATACATGGTGATGAAGCGGCGATAGGAATCGAAGGCGAAGCGCCGGTCGCCCGACAGCTTGGCCAGCCCCTCGACCGTCTGGTCGTTCAGACCCAGGTTCAGCACCGTGTCCATCATGCCCGGCATCGACGCCCGTGCGCCCGAGCGGACGGAGACCAGCAGCGGGTTCTCGACGTCGCCGAAGGTCTTGCCGACGATGGCCTCGACCTTGGCCAGGGCGGCCTTCACCTGGTCTTCCAGATCGGCGGGATAGGTCTCGCCGTTGGTGTAGAAATAGGTGCAGACTTCGGTCGTGATGGTGAAGCCGGGCGGGACGGGCAGCCCCAGCGAAGACATTTCGGCGAGGTTCGCGCCCTTGCCGCCGAGAAGGTTCTTCATCGACGCATCGCCATCGGCGGACCCGCCGCCGAAGCCGTACACCCACTGAGTCATCTTTAGCCCCTGAGCTTGGAGAAGGTTCGGCGGGTTGGCCCGCTCGCAGATGCGGCATGACTAGCGCGGCGAAACCGCCTTGGCCATGGCAGATGTAACAATGCGTGAGCGGGAAACCGGTTTCTCTGCCGTCGCGCCATCGTCACCGCCCTGCGCGCGAAGGCGCGCAGGGCGGACGGGTCGCTCAGCGACGATGAGGGGGGCTTGTCAGGCGTGGCTTTTTTCGGCGGCCCGGAACAACAAGGACCCGTCGCCGTAGGAGTAGAAGCGGTAGCCGTCGGCGATGGCGTGGGCGTAGGCCGTCCTCATCGTATCGCGGCCGGCGAAGGCGCTGACCAGCATGAACAAGGTCGATCTGGGCAAATGGAAGTTCGTCATCAGCACGTCCACGGCGCGGAAGCGGTAGCCGGGCGTGATGAAGATGGCGGTGTCGCCGTGGAAGGGGCGGATCTCGCCGGCCTCGGTCGTGGCGCTTTCCAGCAGCCGCAGGGAGGTGGTGCCGACGCAGACGATGCGGCCGCCGGCGGCGTGGACGGCGTTCAGGGCGGCGGCGGTCTCGGGCGAGACCTCGCCCCATTCGCTGTGCATCCTGTGGTCGGCCAGGTCGTCGGCCTTGACCGGCAGGAAGGTGCCGGCGCCGACGTGCAGGGTGACGGCGTGGGTGGAGACGCCCCTGGCCCGGATCGCCTCGAGCAGGGAGGGGGTGAAGTGCAGCCCCGCCGTGGGGGCGGCGACCGAGCCGTCGTGTTCGGCGAAGACGGTCTGATAGTCCGACCGGTCGCGGGCGTCCTCGGGCCGTTTGGCGGCGATATAGGGCGGCAGGGGCATGACCCCGACGGCGCGGATGGCGTCGTCCAGGGCGGGGCCGGACAGGTCGAACTTCAGGGTGATCAGGCCGTCGTCGCCCTTGGCCGCGACGGTGGCGTCGAGACGGCTTAGATCGCAGGCGGCGTCGGCTTCTTGTCCGAAGCGGATTCTATCGCCCGGCTTGATGCGTTTGCCGGGCTTCATGAAGGCGGACCAGACGTCGGGAGCGTCGCGGTGGTGAAGCGTGGCCTCGACCGCGACCGTCAGGGTCTCTCCGTTGGGGCCGGGACGGGTGCGGACGCCCGACAGGCGGGCGGGGATGACGCGGGTGTCGTTGAACACCAGGGCGTCGCCGGGGCGCAGGAAGTCGGGCAGGTCGCGGATGATGCGGTCGTCCAGGGCGCCGTCCTTGACCACCAGCAGGCGGGCGGAATCACGCGGATCGGCGGGCCGCAGGGCGATGCGGTCGTCGGGCAGGTCGAAGTCGAAATCGGCGGTCTTCATCAGGCGGGGCACAGGCCACGCCGCGCGCGGGGGGTCAAGAGGCGGGCGAGCGGGCGGGCAGATCCGGGGCGTCAGGCGGCGGCGGATTTCGCGACAGGTCGGCGATGAGGGCGTTCATTTCGCCGATCTCACGCACCTGGGCCTCGATGATATCGTCGGCGAGCGCGCGAACGCGCGGATCGCGGATATGAGCACGCTCGCTGGTCATGATGGCGATGGAGTGGTGCGGGATCATGGCCTTCATATAGGCGAGGTCGCCGACGGTGGCCTGGCTGCGGACCAGCCAAAGGGAGCCGGCGAAGACGACCACGGCGCCCGCGACAATCATCTGTTTGACGCGCGGCTTCTCGTACATCGACCACATGAAGCCGATCATGATGGCGGCCATGACGGCGCCCATCAGCAGGGCCATGTAGAGCCGCGTCTCACTGAAACGGACGTGTTCGATCTGATAGGTGTTCAGATACATCAGGCCGTACATGACGACGGTGGAGACCGCGATCATGGCGGCGAAGCGGCGATAGCTCATGGGAACCTCGTGGAGGGCCTGTGCAGGGATCGGTCGGAGGGACAATGCGAGTGCGCCGGGAATGATCCGGCTGAACCTTCCGATCCGATGCGTGTTCAGCGGACATGAAAACCCTCGCACTCCTTCCCTCCGTCCTCATCGGCGCCGTCGCCAGCGCCCGGTCCATGACGCCCATGGCGGCCCTTGCAGGGGCGCGGCTGGCGCATCGGGATACGCCGGGGCGGCTGGTGCTGCTGGATCATCCGCTGTTCAAGTTCGGCGGTCTGGCAATGGGCGTGGGCGAGCTGTTCGGCGACAAGATGAAGTCGGCGCCGGACCGGACGGTCTTCCTGGGCCTGCTGGCGCGGGTGATGAGCGCGGGGATCGCCGGGTCTGCGCTGGCGCCGCGCGGGCGCGAGAAGCTGGGCGCGGCGCTTGCGGTGGGGACGGCGGTTCCGCTGGCCTATCTCGGGCTGGCCGGGCGGAAAAAGGCGATGAAGCGGATCGGGCAGACGAAGAGCGGGCTGATCGAGGATGCGATCATCGTGGCGGCCGGGGCGGCGGTGGTGAGCTGGGCGGTGGGCGCGTTCGACCGACGGCGTTGAGCGGGTATGATAGGGGCCAAATAATCAGGAGCCCTCCCCATGATCACCCGCATCCAACCCGGCGCCCGTATGAGCGAAGCCGTGGTTCACGGCGACACCGTCTATCTGGCCGGCCAGGTCGGAGAGCCCGGCGATGACGTGATCGCCCAGACGAAGACGGCGCTGGCCGAGGTCGACGCCCTCCTGGCCCAGGCGGGCAGTGACAAGTCGAAGATCCTGATGGCCCAGATCTGGCTGGCCGATATCGCCGATTTCGACGCGATGAACAGCGTCTGGGACGCCTGGGTCGATACGGCCAATCCGCCGGCCCGCGCCACGGGCGAAAGCCGGCTGGCCTCGCCGGACTACAAGGTCGAGGTGATCGTCATCGCCGCCAGGGGCTGACGGAGCGGGGGATAAGGCGGTTGACCCGGCGGGTTGCAGACTGCAAACCGCCGCCATGCTTCAGAACCTCGAAATCCTCGCCCGTGAGGCCAAGTCCTGGCCGTTCGAACAAGCCCGCAATCTGCTGGCCCATGTTCTGAAAAAGCGGCTGGGCGAGAGTGAGCGGGCCGAGGCGCGGGCGCTGATCGACGCTGGCAAGGGCGACGAGGCCCTGGCGAAGTTCGAGGCCCTGCGCCGGCCGGTGGTGCTGGAGACCGGATATGGGCCGTCGGGCCTGCCGCACATGGGCACCTTCGGCGAGGTGGCGCGGACCACCATGGTGCGCAACGCCTTCCGGGCGCTGACGGGCGACCACTGGCGCACGCGACTGATCGCCTTCAGCGACGACATGGACGGGTTGAGGAAGGTGCCGGAAGGCGTGCCGAACCCGGAGCTGCTGCGCGAGGACCTGCACCTGTCGCTGACCCGCGTGCGCGATCCGTTCGGCACGCACGACAGTTTCGGGGCGCACAATAATGCGCGGCTGCGGGCGTTTCTGGACGGGTTCGGCTTCGACTATGAGTTCATGAGCTCGACCGAGACCTACAAGTCCGGCGTGTTCGACGCGACGCTGCTGACCCTGCTGGAGCGGTTCGACGCAGTCATGGCCATCATGCTGCCGACCCTGGGCGAAGAGCGGCGGGCGACCTATTCGCCCTTCCTGCCGGTCAGCCCGATCACGGGCCATGTGCTGCAGGTCCCGACCCTGGAGCGGAACGTCGAGAAGGGGACCATCGTCTTCGACGATCCGGCCGGCGGACGCACCGAACTGCCGGTCACGGGCGGCCATGTGAAGCTGCAGTGGAAGCCGGACTGGGCCATGCGCTGGGTCGCGCTGGACGTCGATTACGAGATGTCGGGCAAGGACCTGATCGAGAGCGTGCGCGAGAGCGGCAAGATCTGTCGCGCCCTGGGCGGCACGCCGCCGGAAGGGTTCAACTTCGAACTGTTCCTGGATATCGAAGGCAAGAAGATCTCCAAGTCCAAGGGCAACGGCCTGACGATGGACGAATGGCTGCGCTACGGCACGCCGGAGAGCCTGAGCTGGTACATGTTCCAGTCGCCGAAGTCGGCCAAGAGCCTGCACTTCAACGTCATTCCCCGCGCCATCGACGACTATCTGGCCTTCATCGAAAGCTACAAGACCCAGGAGCCGGCTAAGCGGATCGACAATGCGGTCTGGTCGATCCATGCGGGCGAGCCGCCGACCCATACCTCGCCGGTGTCCTTCGCCCTGCTGCTGAACCTGGTGGGGGTGGCCAACGCCTCGACCAAGGACCAGCTGTGGGCCTATTTCGCCAAATATCTGCCCGACGCCACGCCGGAGAACGAGCCGCTGCTGGACCGGCTGATGGACCATGCGCTGAACTATTACGAGGACTTCGTGAAGCCCTCAAAGGCGTATCGCCTGCCCGACGACAAGGAGAAGGCGGCGCTGCTGGACCTGGCGGAACGGCTGAAGGCCCTGCCGGCGGACACCACGGACGGCGAGCTGATCCAGAACGAGGTCTATGCGGTGGGCAAGGCGCATGAGTTCGAGCCACTGCGGGCCTGGTTCGGGGCGCTGTACGAGGTGCTGCTGGGTGCGTCGCAGGGGCCGCGCTTCGGCTCGTTCGCGGCCATCTACGGCCTGCCGCAGACCATCGCCCTGATCGAGGCGGGGGCGCGCGGCGAACTGACGCAATCTTGACGTCGCGTAATATTTCTTAACTGTACCGCGAGGGTATGGGCGTGGCCGGAGGGGCGACGTGCGGTACGAGATCGACGAACAGGCGCGGATACTACTGATCGATCTGGTCTCCGCCGGGTCGGCGGACAAGGTCCTGGAGGCCACTCTCACGCTGATCTCGGCGAGGCCGGAGCTGTGCAGCTGGGACTGGATCGCCGAATGCGAGCCCCTGCCCGACGACGCGGGCACCCAGCATCTGGCCCAGCTGTCCGAGGCCTGGGGCCCGCCGCCGGAGGTGGAGGCGATCACGGTCTTCGTCACCCAGGATCGGTTATTGCACCTGTGGGCCCGGGTGATGGATTTCCAGTTCGTCCGCCGCAAACACCTGGTCGAGCGCAGCACCGAGGCCGCACGGCGGTTGATCGAACGCCGCCGCGCGGTGCGCCCCCTAAGATGAACCGAAAATAACGGCGAAGCTCCGGGAGCCTTCAGGTTCGGCCGGGCATTGTGTCCTCATCGGCAAACCCGATGACAGGAGATACAGTGATGTCGAGCAAGTTTCTGAAGACGGGTCTGGCCACGGCTGCGGCTCTGGCCGCCCTGGTGACCGCCGCCCCCATCGCCGCCCAGGCCCAGGCCAATGGCGTGACCAACTGCGACGCCCCCGGCGGTCGCCAGCGCGCAGGCGCCCTGATCGGCGCCGTGGTCGGCGGCGTGGTCGGGTCGAACCTGGCGCGCAACGAGCGCACAGCCGGGACCGTGGTCGGCGCCGGCGCCGGCGCGGCGGCCGGCTCCTACATCGGCTGCAACCAGCAACGCACCCGCGCCGCAGCCCAGGCCAACGCCAACACCTATCGCGCCGGATCGAACCTGCGCATCCGCAGCGGCCCCGGCACCGGCTTCCGCCAGTCGGGCAGCCTGTCGGCCGGCCAGCCCTTCACCGCCGTCGCCTCGCAGGGCGACTGGATCCAGATCGCCGGCGGCGGTTGGGTCAACGCCAACTATGTGACCCGCTAAGGGCTCGCTTCCGAAAAGACCGTCCAGGCGGCGGGGCCGTTCACGCCCCGTCCAGTCCCCGCCGTCAGGACCGTCGTCAGGCGCGCGGTTCGCCGCTGCCGCCGAAGCCCCGTCCGGCCTGCCGGGCGGGGCTTTTCATTGTCCGCCTCGCGAAACCGTCAGATGGCTTGCGGGTTAGACCACCATGTCCAGACGCACTCCCAAACCCCCGATCCTTCGCAGCAAGCGCGGCGTCATCGTGCTGATCGTCGTCCTCGTGGCGATCTTCGCCGCCCTCTATATCGGCACGGGCGCCACGGCCTTCTTCAAGACCCAGCCGCCGATGTGAGGTCAGGCGAAGTCGCCGGCCAAGGCCCAGCGCTGGGAGCCTTCGCCGAAGGGGCGGATGAACCAGTCGCGATATTGTTCGAAGGTCTCGATGATCTTCTGGCGCAAATCAGGCGTGTTCACCGCCTCGCCGCGCTGACGTTTCAGGGCCGCGACGCAGTCCACGACCAGGTTCTGATGGGCAGAACCGCCCATGCTCTTGAGCACGGCGGCGATATCCTGTGCCAGACTTTCCAGCACCGTCTTCGGTGTCGTCTGAGCCATCTGGGAACTCCCCTGTTCTCGACAATCAAAGGCCTCGCAAAATCCGTTGGGGGATTCAAGCGTAGCCTGAGCAATTATCTTCTCAGATCAGGATTAACCTGACGTAACAGCGGTCAAACTTTTTGGTTCTCCGACCTAGCCGCGCTTGCGCACGAACACCGTCCCCGCTGAGTACCCCGCGCCGAAGCTGCAGATCAGGCCGGTCTCGCCGGGGGCGAAGCCGTCGTTGTGCAGGTGGAAGGCGATGATCGAGCCGGCCGAGGAGGTGTTGGCGTAGTCGTCGAGGATGATGACGTTCTCGTCCGACGACGGCTCGCGGCCCAGCACCTTCTTGCCGATCATGGTGTTCATGTTGATGTTGGCCTGGTGCAGCCACAACCGCTTCAATTCGTGCGGATCAAGGCCCAGCTCGCCGGCGTGATCGACGATCATGTCCGACACCATCGGCACCACGTCGCGGAAGACCTTGCGGCCCTGCTGGATGAACAGCTTGTCGTTCTGGGCGCTGTCGTCGGCGACCGGCGAATCCAGATGGTCCGTGTCGCGGGCGTTGCGGTTCAGGAAGCCGAAATTATTGCGGATATTGTTCGAGAAGACCGTCTTCAGCCGCGTGCCCAGCACGTCCCAGCCGCCGGGCCCGGCCGTCTCGGAAGATTCCACGATCACGGCCGTGGCCACGTCGCCGAAGATGAAATGGCTGTCTCGGTCGGTGAAGTTCAGGTGGGCCGAGCAGACCTCGGGGTTGACCATCAACACGGCCTTGACCGAGCCGCCGGCGATGAAGTCCGCCGCCGTCTTGACGCCGAAGGTGGCGGAGGAACAGGCCACATTCATGTCGAAGGCGAAGCCCTCGATCCCCAGGGCCTGCTGCACCTCGATGGCCATGGCCGGATAGGGGCGTTGCATGTTGGAGGCGGCGCAGAGCACCGCGCCGATCTCGCTGACCGGCTTGCCCCAGGCCTCGATGGCCTGGCGGGCGGCCTTGACCGCCATCTCGGCCAGGATCGACAGCTCGTCATTGCTGCGTTCCGGCAGGTTGGGGGCCATCCGTTCAGGGTCGATCACCCCGGCCTTGTCCAGCACGAACCGCTGCTTGATGCCCGAGGCCTTTTCGATGAACTCGGGCGAGGAATGGGGCTTGGCCTCCAGTTCACCGGCCTCAATCTGGGCCGCGTGGCGGGCGTTCCAGCCGTTGGCCCAGGCGTTGTAGCTGTCGACCAGTTCGGCGTTGGAGACCGATTGTTCGGGGGTGAAGAGGCCGGTGGCGGCGATGACGGCGTTTGTCACGGGTAGACAGTTTCCTTTGCGAACGCCTTCAATAGGACGGCGGCGGCCTGCGGTCGAGAGAGGCGATGATCCCGGCGGCCCAACGCTGGATCTGACCGCGCGGGGCCTTGGGCGGCGGCTGGTCGCGGGCGGCGATCAGGGCCTGGACCAGATCCTCGGCCTCGCAGGGCCAGCCCGTCGGGGTGACATAGAGGGGATAGTGGATCAGGGCGGCCAGGATCAGATGATCGACGGTCGCGCGCCGGGTGCGGCGCTCGAAGCCCAGCCGGTCGTCGGTCAGGCCCCAGCCGGCGTAGAAGGGCCGGCCATAGACCGACACGGCCTTGCCCCGCATCAGGGCCTCGAACCCTGTCAGGGAGGTCAGAGTCGCCACCCGGCGACAGGCGTTCAGACAGTCGATGATGTCCAGCCCGTCCGCGCTGGCGTCCACCGAGGCCAGGGCCGAGGCCTCCAGCCGCCCCGGCCGGTTGCCGGCCAGAACGTCGGGGTGATTGCGATAGACCAGGAAGGCGTCGGGATGATCGGCCCGCGCGGCCTCGACCAGGGCGGAGTTGGTAGCCAGGTCGGGTTCGCAGCCCAGCAGGATCGACTTGTCGTTCTCGACCTGGCCAACGACCAGCAGAATATCGCGATCCGCAGGCCAGTCGGCCGGCGCCTGGCCCTTCAGATTATATTTCGACAGGCCCGCCTCGACGATGCGGGTCCGAAGCGCAGCGGCGCGGGCCAGCTGTGCGGGCGTGGCCTCCGTCGTCTCAATCAGGGTCTCCAGCCGCGACGGGCGCGACGGGTCGTAATAGACGCCCTGGTCGTCCAGGGCGACCGACAGGGCGCCGACAAAGTCCGACCCCAGACCGCGCGAGCGGATGAAGCCGTCCTCCATGCGGACAGTCGGGCCGGCAAAATCGGCGGCGGCCCGGCGCACGGCCTCGCTCTCCTTGCCCGCCCACCAGATCAGCCGGCCATTTGTGGCGGCGGCATGAGCGGCGGCGCGCGACGGCGACATGAAGTATCGCGTCCGCGCCTTGGGCGAGTTCAGCAGGCGGCGCACCGGCGGGCGTTTGGCCGGGGCGAAGCCGACGGCGGACCAGGGTCCCGCCAGACGGTCGGCGCGGTCACGCAGGGCGATCAACCGCTCCAGCGCCTGTTCGGCCTCGCACCGTTCGCCGGTGACGGGATCGACATAGCGGCTGTAGGCGATCAGGGCGGCGGCGGCGACCTGTTCCAGCGTGCGGGCGACGCCGCGTCGGCCGGTGGCCACGGCGTCGATCGTCAGACCCCAGCCGGAATAGAAGGGCGCCCCGAAACAGCGCACCGGCAGGCCCCGCAACAGGGCCTCGAACCCCAGGGCAGAGGTGACGCAATAGACGGCGTCCACCGCCGCCAGCAGGCCAGCCGGCCGCACGTCGGCGTCCACCAGGGTGACGCCGGACAGGTCGGTTATGCACCCCCGCTTTTTGCCCGCCGCCACGGCCGGATGGCGTTTGACGATCAGCTGGGCCTCGGGCTCGTCGCGACGGGCGGCGGCGACCATGGCGTCGAAACTGTCCTGGGTCGCCAGGCCATAGCCGATGGAAGCGTCGCCGAAGGTCTGGTCCACGATCAGGACGCGGCGGCCGGGCCGCAACAGGCCGGGGTCCAGCGGCCCGCCCATATTGGTCTTGGAGACGCCCGAGGCGGCGATCCGGTCGATCAGGGCGCGGGCGCGGGCGGTGGTGGCGGCGTCGCACCAGGCGTCGGCGGTCTGGATCAGGTGTTCAAGCCGGCTGGGCCGGGTGGCGTCATAATAGACGCCGAGGTCATCGACAATCAGGCTGAGGCTGGCCGCCCCCGCCTCCCCCAGGCCGACCGAACGGAGGAAGCCGTCCTCCAGCGCGACATAGGGGCGGTTGTTCTGTTCCGCCCAGCGGCGCCCAGCGGCGGCCGAGGGCTTCATGCCCCAGCCGAGCACGGCCTGGACGTCGGCGCCCGGCAGGCGACGCAGGTCGTATTCGTTCAGGAAGACGTCGAGAAAGGAGACCTTCAGCACCCCGGGCGCGCAGACCCAGGCGGGGGTTTTGGCGGCGATGTCCGAAACTGGGGTCAAGGCGGGTCCGACGGAATGAGCGCGAGGTTTAGGGCGGTTGGGGGCGTGGGGCTAGACCTCGTCTGCGGCAGGCCCCCTCCACCACCGCGCAAGAGGCGCGGCGGTCCCCCTCCCCCAACGGGGGAGGAATGCGCAGTGATGACCGAAATCCTCCCCCCTTGGGGGAGGTGGATCGACGCGCAGCGGCGAGACGGAGGGGGCCCGGCTCAGCCCGCGATCTGTCCGAAGTCCGCCACCTGCCCCATCACGTCCCGCACCTGACCCAGCAGTTTCAGCCGGTTGTCGCGTTCCTCCGCCACGTCGGAGTTGACCAGCACATCCTCGAAGAACCGGTCCACCGGGGCGCGCAGGCCGGCCAGGGCGGTCATGGCGGCTGCGAAATCCTCGGTCTCCAGCGCAGCCTCGACGGCGGTGCGGGCGGCGGCGACGGCGAAGGCCAGCACGGTCTCGGGCTCGGGCTGGTTCGGCAGGCCGGTCTGGACCATGCCGGTCGGAACCGGTCCCTTCTTCTCCTCGGCGCGCAGGATGTTGGAGGCGCGCTTGTAGCCGGCCAGCAGATTGGCCCCGTCGTCGGTGGCGAGGAAGGCGGCCAGGGCCTCGACCCGGCGCACGATGCGGACGAGGTCGTCGTCGCCCAGAGCGAAGACGGCGGCGACGAGGTCGTGGCGCTGGCCCTGGTCACGGAGGAGGACGGTCAGGCGGTCGGCGAAGAAGCCGACGAGGTCGGCGGTTGCGACGGATGGATAAAGACCTTGCTCTAACCTAGCCTCAAACTCTGCGATCGAAGCGCCGATGTGCTGATCAATCTTGAGGACCTCTTCGAAGCCGGCCCTACGGACTTGGGCAATGGTCTGCTCGCTAAGCTTGTCGCCAGCCCACCTCAGCATGTCGATCAAGGCGCGAATGTACTGGCGGGCTGTCGCCTCCGTGAGGGGTAACCGCACACCATTCTCCAGCACCAGCCGGATCACGCCCAGCGCCGCTCTCCGCAGCGCGAACGGATCCTTCGACCCCGTCGGCTTTTCGTCGATGGCGAAGAAGCCGACCAGGGTGTCCAGCTTGTCGGCCAGGGCGACGGCGACCGTGACGGGCGCGGTCGGGACCGTGTCGGCGGGGCCTTGCGGCTTGTAGTGGTCGCGGACGGCGTCGGCGACGGCGTCGGAATGGCCGGCCAGACGGGCGTAATAGCCGCCCATGATCCCCTGCAGTTCCGGGAATTCGCTGACCATGCCCGACAGCAGGTCCGCCTTGGACAGGCGCGCCGCCATCTCGGCTTCGTCGGCGTCGGCGCCGACCAGGGGCGCCATCTCGCGGGCCAGCGCCGCGATCCGCTCGACGCGTTCGGCCAATGTGCCAAGTTTGGCGTGGAAGGTGACGCCGGACAGTTTGGCGTTCCAGGCGTCGAAGCCGACCTTCTGGTCCTCGTCCCAGAAGAAGCGGGCGTCGTTCAGGCGGGCGGACAGGACGCGGCTGTTGCCGGCGGCCAGGGCCTTGCCGCCGTCGGTCGCCTCGACATTGGCGACGACCAGGAAGTTGGGCGCCAGGCCCTCCTTCGACGGATCGCGGACGGCGAAATATTTCTGGTGCACCTTCATCGACAGGCGCACGACCTCGGGCGGCAGGGCCAGGAACTGCGGGTCCATGTCGCCCAGGATCGGGGTCGGCCATTCGGCCAGGCCCGCCACCTCGTCCAGCAGGCCGTCATCATCGACCAGCGTCAGACCGCGCGCGGCGCAGGCGGCCTTGGCCTGTTCCAGGATGCGCAGCTTGCGGTCGGCCACGTCGATCAGGACGAAATTCTTCTCCAGCTGGGTGCGGTAGTCGACGAAGTCGCTGACCTTCAGAAGTTGGCCCGAGCCGAGGAATCGGTGTCCCTCGGTGATGGCGTCGGACTGGATGCCGTCGATCTCGAACGGCACGACCTTGCCGTCAAAAATGCACAGGATGCGCTTGATTGGACGAACCCAGCGCAATGTGCCGGACCCCCAGCGCATCGACTTGGGCCAGGGGAAGGTGCGGATCACCTGGTCCACCGTCTCGGCGACCAGATCGGTGGTCGCCCTGCCCTTGGACGACAGGACGGCGAACAGGACGCCGTCGCGCTCGGTCAGTTGATCGCGGGTCAGGCCGGTCTTGCGCAGGAAGCCTTCCAGCGCCTGGTCCGGGGCCGAGGCCCGCGGGCCCTTGACCTCTTCCTCGCGGTCGGGCGTGGCGGCGGGCAGGCCGTCGATCACCAGGGTCAGACGGCGCGGGCCGGCATAGGTGGTCAGCGCGTCCCAGGTCAGGCCGGCGGCCTTCAGCCGGTCGGACACCATGCGCTCCAGGTCGCGCGCGGCGCCCTGCTGCATGCGGGCGGGGATTTCTTCGGAGAAGATTTCGAGAAGGAGTTGGGGCATCAGGCGGTTTTCCGCTCTTGTTCAACATAAGCGAGGGCGCAGGCTTTGCAGAGTTCGCGGATGCGACCGATGTAGCTCTGGCGTTCGGCGACGGCGATGGCGCCGCGGGCGTCCATCAGGTTGAACAGGTGGCTGGCTTTCAGCACCTGATCATAGGCCGGCAGGACCAGGGGCTGGCCCTGGGGGCCGCGCATGTCCAGCAGTCGCGAAACCTCCGACACCATGTCCTCGAACCGGCGCTTCAGACCGTCCACGTCATAGCCGTGGAAGTTGGCTTCTGACTGCTGGCGCTCGTTCTCGAGGAAGACCTCGCCGTAGGTCAGGCCTTCTTTGGTGAACTTCAGATCATAGACGTTGTCCACGCCCTGCACATACATGGCCAGACGCTCCAGCCCGTAGGTCAGTTCGCCCGAGACCACGTCCACCTCGATGCCGCCGACGCCCTGGAAATAGGTAAACTGCGTCACCTCCATCCCGTCGCACCAGACCTCCCAGCCCAGGCCCCAGGCCCCCACGGTCGGGTTCTCCCAGTCGTCCTCGACGAAGCGGATATCGTGCAGCTTCGGATCGATCCCGATCGCCGCCAGCGACCCCAGGTACAGCTCCTGAAGATTGTCCGGATTCGGTTTTAGTATCACCTGGTATTGGTAATAGTGTTGGAGGCGGTTCGGGTTTTCGCCATAGCGGCCGTCGCCGGGGCGGCGGCTGGGCTGGACATAGGCGGCCTTCCACGGCTTGGCGCCGAGCGCGCGCAGGACGGTGGCGGGGTGGAGCGTGCCGGCCCCGACCTCGATGTCATAGGGCTGGAGAATGGCGCAGCCCTGATCGCCCCAATAGCGGTGCAGGGTCAGGATCAGATCCTGGAAGGCGAGCGGCTCGGTCGGGGTGGTCAAATCGGGCTCGGGAGGGGCTGAAAAAAGGACGGCGGACCATAGGGCCCGCCGTCTTCCGCTTCAACACGCTCTGGCTTGCAGATCGAGCCTTATTGCGGCGTGGTGTCGCCTTCGGCGGCGCCATCCACGGCGTCGGGGGTCGAAACCGGCGGGGGGGCGGCGGGATTTGGGACCTCGCCCGTCGTGGTGTTGGGAACCGGTGGCTTCGCCATAGGGGTGGTGGTCGCGGCGGAATCCGCCGGCATGGCGTCGTCGGCGGGGGCCGTCTCGGGCGCGGTTGCGGCCTCCTCATCGCCCATGGCGGCCAGCGAGTTCGCCGGGTTCAGGACCTGGTCGATCGGGAAGACGGCGCCGTTCGAGGCGTCCAGTTCGGCGCTGACCACGGTGGCGTTGTCGGCCTTGATCATCTCGCCTGTGCCGTCCAGCAAGACCTGGCTCTCAGCGGCGGTCGGCACGCCGCCGCGCTTGCCTTCGATCTGGTCGGGCGTCACGTCGGCGACGATGACATGATACAGCAGGAGCTGACGCAGTTCGGCGGCGTTGGCCGGGTCCATCAGACGGGTGCGTTCCGCTTCCGGCAGGGCGGCGAAGGCGGCGTCGGTCGGGGCGAAGATCGAGATGGCCGGGCGGGTCGCCAGGGTCTCGGTCAGTTGGGCGGCGTCGAGCGCCGACAGCAGGGTGGTGAACTGGCCGCTCGATTTCAGCACGTCTACGACGGACTCGCCCGCAGCAGGCGTGGCGGCCGGGGCGGTCTGCGCGGCCGCGGGCGCAGCGCCCTGAGCCGTCGGCGCGGCGGCGTCCATCGGCGCGGAATCAGCGGCCGGCGTCTGGGTTGAGGACGGACCCGAAGTCGGGGGCGAGGTCGGGGGAGTCATTTCCTGAGCGAAGGCGGGGGCGGCGATCAGGGCGACGACGGCGGTGGCGGCAAGCCGTTTTGCACGAAGCATGGCGGTTATCCTCTTTCCTGTTTGAGACCGCGCCGGTGAAGCCGCGATCCGTTCCAGTCATCGGAACTGCCGTTCAAATCGGGGACCGGTGATCCGGTTCCGGAATTTTGAAACAAACTGTAACTTTCGTGATGATCGCGGTAAAATCCGGGCGATCCACGCGCATCGCGGCCTCAATCTAGAGTATTCGGCCACAAATCGGACGACATTACTGCAAAGCCAAACCGGTCGACCGGACCCAGGCCTGGGGATGGGTCTCGGCCAGGTGCGCGGCGGCCTGGCGCGCCGCCGGGGCCGTGGCGCACAGTCCAAAGACGGTCGCGCCCGAGCCGGACATGCGCGCGAGGGCCACGCCGGGCGCCGCCGCCACGGCCGCAAGCGCTTCGGCGATGGCGGGGGTCAGGGCGACAGCGGGCGGCTGAAGATCGTTGCGCAGTCCCGCCAGCCAGTCGATCACGACGGGCGGGCTCCATCCGGCAGGCGGATCGGGCCGATCGGCCAATCGGGCGGGACCGGCGTCATAGGCGCGATAGACCGCGCCGGTCGGCGAGGGGACACCGGGATTGAACAGGACGGCCGGCAGGGGCGCCAGGCGCGGCTCCTCGGTCAAGACCTCTCCCCTGCCCTCGGCCCAGGCAGTGCGGGCGCGCAGGCACATGGGGCCGTCCGCCCCGATCTCGGCGGCGAGCCTCTCCAGGGCCGCGTCGTCGATGTCGAGCGACAGGACCTGGCGCGCCAGTTTCAGGGCCGCGCCGGCGTCGGACGAGCCGCCGCCTAGGCCGGCGGCGATCGGCAGCCGCTTGTCCAGCGTCACCTTCAGCCGGGGCTCGCCGATCCCGGCGGCCTGGCCGAAGCGACGCAAGGCGCGCAGGATCAGATTGTCGGGTTCGGCCGCAAGGCCAAGGCCGAACGGGCCGGTCACGGTCAAGGACAGCCGATCCGCCGCCTCGACCGCGATTTCATCGCCGATGTCGGCGAAGGCGACCAGGCTGCACAGCGGATGGTAGCCGTAAGCGTCCACCGGGCCGACGTGCAGGAACAGATTGATCTTGGCCGGGGCCAGGGCCGAAAGCGCGGGCATGGGGTCTATTGCGAGACGCCCTGGGCCGGCGCGGCGTCGTCCAGGCCCTGCGCGATCTTGCGCTCCACATCCGCCTTGCGGTCGGCGTCGGGATCCAGGCTCAGCACCCGTTTCCACAGCCACACCGCCTCGCGCTTGCGCCCCACGCGCCAATAGGCGTCGCCCAGGTGATCGTTGATTTCGGCGTTGGCGGGCTCCTTGTCCGCAGCCTCCTCCAGGGTGACGACGGCCGTGTCGAAATAGCCCTGTTTGAACTGGGCCCAGCCCAGCGAGTCCTGGATGTTGCCGTTTTCCGGGTCCGCAGCATGGGCCTGGGCCAGCAGGCCCGCGCCCTGGTCGACGCGCAGCCCCCGGTCCACCCACAGATAACCGAGGTAGTTCAGGGTGTCGGCGTCGTTCGGATCCGCCTGATGCGCGGCCCACAGTTCGGCCTCGGCCTCGGGAATACGGTCCAGGGACTCCAGCGCCGCACCGCGAAGGAAATGGATCTGCGCGCCCTGGTCCGGGGTGTTCAGCAAGGGACCGTTCAACAGGTCCAGGGCGGCCTGATTCTGTTCGAGCTGCATCAGCTGGCCCGCCATGACCAGGGCGATGCGCGGATCGTCGGGTTGAGCAGCGGCGGCGGCGCGCAGCTCGGTGAGGGCCGCATCGGACTGATCGTCCTGCGCCAGGCTCAACGCCAGCTGGGCGCGGGCGTTGGCGTAAAGGACCGGGTCCTCAGGGCCGACGCGCGACAGGGCGGTCCGAGCGGCCGCCTTCAGCCCGATCCGGTCCAGCACCTGGGCCAGCTGGATCTGGGTGGCGGCGTCCTCGTGCAGGTTCAGGGCCAGACGCAGATAGACGACGGCGAACTCATTGCCGCGCTCGGCCGCAGCCTGGGCCGCAGCCGTAGCCAGGGCCTGGGCGGCGCCCCGGCGGAAGTCCGGCGCGGCCGGCGGCCGACCGCCGGCCTGCAGCCGCTTCAGCGCCCGGGTCGTGGCCAAATCGACCGCTCGGCCCTGAACAGCGGCCTGATAGACGGCCAGGGCCTCGTCCCGCTTGCCGCGCCGCTCCAGGAACTCGCCGTACGGACGGTGGAACAGGGCGCCGATAGTCGGCAGGTCGGACAGGGCCTTCAGCTCGGCTCCCGCCTCGGCGTAGTTCCGGCGCCGTTCAAGCAGGAGGGCGCGGTTCTGGCGGGCGAAGGCCAGGGTCAGGGCGTCGCCCTGGGTCGGGGGCGCGGCCAGGGCGCGGGTCCAGTCGCCGGCGGCCGCCGCGATCCAGGGCGCGACCATCAGGCCGGCGCGGCTGTGGGGGGCGGCGATGGGCCGGGCGGCCAGGGCGGCGTTGGCGGCGCGGGCGTCGCCCCGGACGAAGGTCTGAACGGCGGAGATCAACCGTCCGCCCTCGGTGAAGGCGGCCGAGGCGTCGGCGATCGGGGCCAGACGCGCCGCGACATCCAGGTCGCCGCCCAGAAGGGCCGAGGTGAAGGCCTGTTCGCGCACGCGCGGCTGTTCCGGCGTAAGGGCGTTGGCTTGGGCCAGCCAAGTGGCGCCCTTCTCCCCCTCCCCCGTCATCAGGGCCAGCTTGCCGGCGAGATACAGGCCATAGGCGCTGCGGCCCTGGGCGTCGGTCGGGATCGGCGACCACACCTCGGGTATGGGCGGGTCGGCGGGCTCGTCATTGATCACGACGTCGATCGCCGGGTCTCCGTTGGGCGTATCGACTTCGGGCGCGCCGTCTTCCGGTTCATCCTCGGCGGGCGCGGCGCCGGGCACGGCGTCCTCCTGCGTCTGGTCAGGACGCAGGATTATGGCGGGCGGTGACGGCTCGGGCCCGGACTGGATCGAAGGGCCGAGTTGCCCCGCCGGCCTCGGGTCGGTCTGGAAGGATCCGGCGGGCAAATCCTGCGCCGCCGCGCCCTGAGCGATGGCCAGAGCGAGGACGGTCAGGGAGGCGGCGAACAGGCGCGAACGGGAGGCGATCATGCCGCGACCCTTCACGCTTTCATCCGCCCCCGCAAGAGGGCGGATGGCTGCTTCCCCAACTCCGCTCATCCGGCGAAAGCCGGGACCCAGTGCTTTCACACCCCCGGTGCGTCGGATGACCACCGGACTTCGACCTCGAGCGCCTTTCGCCCAAAGACCTGGGTCTCGGCTTTCGCTGGCATGAGCGGGTTAGAGACGTTGCGTCACATGTTCGGATAGTTCGGGCCACCGCCGCCCTCGGGCGTGGTCCAGACGATGTTCTGCGACGGATCCTTGATATCGCAGGTTTTGCAGTGGACGCAGTTCTGGGCGTTGATCACGAAGCGCGGGTCGGTCTTGGCGACCTCGTCCGCATACATGACCTCGTAGACGCCCGCCGGGCAATACAGCCGCGCCGGCTCGCCATATTTCGGCAGGTTGACCTGTATAGGCTTGGACGGGTCCAAAAGTTTCAGGTGGGCCGGCTGGTCCTCGGCGTGGTTGGTGTTGGAGATGAACACCGACGACAGCTTGTCGAACGACAGCTTGCCGTCCGGCTTGGGGTAGACGATCGGCTGATAGTCGCAGGCCAGGCCGGTGGAGGCGGCGTCGGTCTTGTCGTGTTGCAGCGTCGGGATCGGCGACCAGCCGCCCAGCAGGGTGCGGCACCACATGTCGACCATGCCCAGCGCCCCGCCCAGGGTGGTGCCGAACTTGGACAACAGGGGCTTGGCGTTCCGAACGACCGACAGTTCCTTGTAGACCCAGCTCTTCTCAAAGGCGGTCTGGTACTCGACCAGTTCATCCCCGCCGCGCCCGGCCTGAACGGCATCATAGGCGGCGTCGGCGGCCAGCATGCCCGTCTTCATGGCGTTATGGCTGCCCTTGATGCGGGGCACGTTCACAAAGCCGGCCGAGCAGCCGATCAGGACGCCGCCGGGGAAGCTGAGTTTCGGAATCGACTGCAAGCCGCCCTCCGTAATCGCCCGCGCGCCGTAGGAGATGCGCGTGCCGCCTTGCAGATGCGGGGCGATGGAAGGGTGGTGCTTGAAGCGTTGGAACTCGTCGAACGGCGACAGGAAGGGGTTCTTGTAGTTCAGGTGGACGACGTAGCCGATAGCCACATAGCGGTCGCCGAAATGGTACATGAAGCTGCCGCCGCCGGTGTGTTCGTCCAGCGGCCAGCCGGTGGTGTGCTGGGCCAGGCCGGGCTGGTGCTGTTCGGCGGGCACCTGCCACAGCTCCTTCAGGCCGATGCCGTATTTCTGGGGCGACTTGCCGTCCTGGAGCTTGTGTTTGGCGATAATTGTCTTGGCCAGCGAACCGCGCACGCCCTCGGCGATGAAGACATATTTGCCGTGCAGTTCGATGCCCGGCTGGAAGTCGCCGGTCGGCTTGCCTTCGCGGTCGATGCCGAAGACGCCGGCGACGACGCCCTTCACTCGACCAGTTTGATCTTCCCAGACCACATGGCTGGCGGCCATGCCGGGATAGACCTCGACGCCCAGCGCCTCGGCCTGTTCGCCCAGCCAGCGCGAGACATTGCCCAGCGAGGCGATGTAGCAGCCGTGGTTGTGCATGAAGGGCGGCAGCAGGGGCATGGGCAGGGCGGCCGAACCCTGCGGGCCCAGCAGCAGGAACCTGTCCTTGGTGACCGGCGTCTCCAGCGGCGCGCCGCGGTCCTTCCAGTCAGGGAAGAGTTCGTTGAGCGCCTTGGGATCGATCACGGCGCCCGACAGGATATGGCCGCCGACCTCGGCGCCCTTTTCCAGCACCGCAACGGAGATTTCCTTGCCGTCCTTTTCCGCCCGCTGCTTCAGACGGATGGCGGCGGACAGGCCCGCAGGGCCGCCGCCGACGATGACGACGTCATATTCCATGACCTCGCGCTCGACACCCTGCAGCGCCTCCAGCGGCGGCAGATTGTCGATGATCGCTTCCTGGCGGGCGTTCTCTGCGCCGCCCTCGATGGCTTCTTCGGCCATGTCTTCCCCTGAAATCCAGCTTGTTCGTGTGGTTATGCCGCTTATCGGAAGGTGACGCGAGGGCGGTCAAGGCCTATCGGTACCTTGGACATGAACGCACAACCCCATGACATCGCTGCAGTCGAAAGCCTGCTCGCCTTCTGGCGGGATGCGGGGGTGGACGCCTGCTATGGCGACGCGCCGGTCGATCATACTCATCTGGCCCCGGCCCCGGCCCTGAAGGCGGTGCAGAAAGCCACCGCCTCGGTGGTCGCCCCCATCGGCGGATACACGCCCGAAGCGGCCGTGGCCGAGGCGCGTCGTCTGGCCGCAGGCGCCGCGACGCTGCAGGATCTGGCGGCGGCGGTGGCGGCGTTCGAGGGCTGCTCCCTGCGCGGCATGGGCGCGACCCAGTCGGTATTCGGGCGCGGCGATCCCAACGCCCAGGTGATGGTGATCGGCGAGGGGCCCGGTGCGGACGAGGACCGGGTCGGCCAGCCCTTCGTCGGCACGGCCGGCAAACTGCTGGACCGGATGCTGGCGGCGGCGGGTCTGACCGGCAAGGTCTTCATCACCAACACCGTCTTCTGGCGCCCGCCCGGCAACCGCACCCCCACGCCACAGGAACAGGCCGTCTGCGCCCCGTTCGTCGAGCGCGCCTTCGCCCTGCTCCAGCCCAAGGCGGTGCTGCTGCTGGGGGCGGCCTCGGCCAAGTCGGTGCTGCAAACCGAAGACGGGATCATGAAGATGCGCGGCCAGTGGCGCGAATGGCGGCTGGCGGAAGGGGGGCTGTCGACCCCTGCCCTGCCGACCCTGCATCCGGCCTTCCTGCTGCGACAGCCCCAGGCGAAACGGCAGGTCTGGTCCGATCTGCTGGCGCTTTCGGCGCGGCTGGACGGCGCAGGTTGAGGTTACCGCCGCTTTAAGGCATGCTGGTCGTTTGACGACCAACGCCACACGATCCCCGCCTGACGAGAACGGGCAGGGCGACGCCAACGGGGCCGCCGCGTATGAATATGTTCCGCCGGGCAAGTCTCGCCTCGACGTTGATTTTTGCGCTTGGCGCTTCAGGCTGGGCAGCCGCCGGCTCGGCGGTGGCGGAGACGCCTTTTGACGGAATGTCCGGCGCCGCTTCCGGTTCCACCCGTCCCACGGCCCTGAGCTCGGCCGACCGCCTGTCCTACACCACCGCCTTCGACGCGCTACGGCGGGGCGATATCGAGGCGGCCCGCGCCTCGGCCCGACAGGCTCAGGATCGGGTTCTGCTGGGTCAGGTAGAGTTCGAAAGCCTGTTTCATCCCGACCACGTCGCCACCTATGAGGAACTGACGGCCTGGCTGGAGACCTATTCCGATCTGCCCTGCGCCGGCCGCGTCTACGCCCTGGCCCTGCGCCGCCGCCCGGACGGCGCGCCCGAGCCGGTCAAGCCCGGCGGCCTGCTGGGTCGAACCTGGAACAGCGTCGTCTCCGCCGTGTCGGGCGAACCCGCCGTCGATCCGATGAAGACCGCGCGCATCGCCTACAACAACGACGACCTGACCGGCGCCTCGGCTCTGGGACGCGAGATCGGCGACTGGTGGACGGTCGGACTGGCGGAATGGAGGCTGGGTCAGTTCCACGAATCCTTCACGGCCTTCGAACGGGTCGCCAATGATCCGACAGAGGACCCGTGGGTGCGCGCCGGCGCCGCCTTCTGGACCGCGCGCGCCGCCGCCCAGTCAGGCCGGCAGGACCGGGTGGAAGACTATCTGCGCTTGTCGGCCCAATGGCCCGCGACCTTCTACGGTCAGATCGCCCTGCGTCAGCTGGGCGAGGAGCCTGCAATCGAGAACCTGGGGCCCCGCCCCTATCGCGCCGAGCCGCGCCTGCAGCGCGCCGTCTATGTGCCCGAGGGCGCCGGGGTGGAGGCGAATGAACTGGAGGCCTTCGTCCAGGGCGACGCCCGCGCCAAACGCACCGTCGCCTATTATGAAGTCGGCCGCCGCAGCGAAGGCGAAAACGAGCTGAGGTCTGGCCTGCGCACGGCCGTGGGCGACGCCGCACGGATGTGGACCGCCTTGGCGCGCGTGATGATGTCGGGCAATGGCGGCGACGCGACACGGATCGACGCGACGCGCTTCCCGATGCCGGCGCTCGAGCCGGAAGGCGGCTTCGTCATCGAGAAGGCGCTGGTCTACGCCCTGGCGCGCAAGGAGACGGACTTCAATCCTGAGGCCCGGTCCAGCGCCGGCGCCTATGGGATGATGCAGGTGATGCCGACGACGGCGGCCGAGATGACCGGCGACCGGACCTTCGTCACCGATCCGTCCAAGCTGCTGGTTCCAGCCACCAACATGCGGCTGGGCCAAGCTTATATCAATCGGATGCTCCAACTGCCGGCCTTCGAGGGCGACCTGCTGCGGGCCGTGGCCTCGTATAACGCCGGGCCGGGTCCGATGTTGACGGCAGTGCGCAAACTGGGGCCGGACGCCGATCCGCTGCTGCTGATCGAGACGATCGACGTGCCGCAGGCGCGGGACTATGTGGAAAAGGTCGTCGCCAGCTACTGGATCTACCAGCGCCTGTTCGGCGGACCGTTAAACACCCTGGACGCGGTGGCGTCAGGCGCTCAGCGGGTGCCGATCTCGCTGGACTATGTCCCGCCCGCGCCGACCGCCGAGCCGCTCCTGGTGGCCCAGGCGACCACGGTCGCCGCCGACCAGTAGAAGACGCTCAGAAGATGGCGGTGAGCAGCATCGCCCACAGGGCGAAGCCGACGACGGCGGCGATACCGTAGCGGATCACAGGATTGATCACCGGCGACGGAACCGCGTCGATCCGCACTTTGTTGGCGTGGCTCGCATCGACAACCTGACCCCGCATCAGCCTCTCCCGGTCGGAACATCCGGTTCCGCTTAGATCACGAATAACGCCGTCCGCTTAACGGCCGGTGCGCGGGCCTGGTTTCCGGAGCGTTAAGCCAGGGCCTTGGATTCCCACAGGCGGAAGTCGGGCTGGGCCAGCAGGGCCGCACCATAGGTGGCGGCGGTTCCGTCGTCGCCATGATCGGCGAGATCGATCTGGAAATGACGCAGGCGTGCGGCGACGGGCGTGTAGAAGGCGTCGGCGATCGACCAGTCGCCGAACAGCCACGGCCCGCCGGCGCCGAACCGGCGTCGCATCTGTCCGAACAGGGCCACCAGCCGGGCCAGGTCACGATCCAGAGCCGGATCGGACGGGGTCTCGGAGCGGGCGTCGCCGACCATGGGCCGATCCGGCGCCGTACCGCAAACGCTCCGCAGCGCCGCGAAACCGGAGTGGATTTCAGCCGTCGCCGACCGCGCCATGGCGCGGGCCGCAGGATCTGCGGGCCACATGCGGGCTTGAGGGTAGTGTTCGTTGGCCCATTCCGCGATCGCCAGCGTATCCCAGATCGTTTCCCCGTCCACCTTGAGGACCGGGACGAACCCGGACGGCGAGAGGTCCCGCAGCGCCGCCTTCTGCGCCTCGGTCTCATAGCGGACGCCGGTTACGGCGAAGTCGGCGCCGGAGCGCTTCATCACGAGCCAGCCGCGCAGCGACCAGGTCGAATAGGTCCGGGGCCCGATGATCAGTTCCATCTATTCCACACTCCACGGACCGGCCCTGACGTCGCGTCTCGCCGGCGGCTGCGGCGTCCAGGCCGCCTTGGCCCTATAACCTCCCCGCGCCTGAAGCGTAAGCTAGACCGAACGTTCGGCGCGTCCGCGCCAGACGCATCCCCGATCAATTGGGCCGTATCGGTCACGGCTCCATCGCCTCGCACAAAAATAATCGCTAGAGGCAAACCCATTGTTCAAGAGGTTCGTCAAATGCGCGTCGCGATGATCGGTACAGGCTATGTCGGCTTGGTGTCAGGGGCTTGCTTCGCCGACTTCGGTCATGTGGTGACCTGTATCGACAAGGACCCGTCCAAGATCGAACGGCTGAAGCGGGGCGAGATCCCGATCTATGAGCCGGGCCTGGACGATCTGGTCGCAACCAATGTCGAGGAAGGCCGACTGTTCTTCACCCTGGACGGGGCCGAGGCCATTCGCGAGGCCGATGCGGTCTTCATCGCCGTGGGGACCCCGACCCGTCGCGGCGACGGCCATGCCGACCTGAGCTACGTCTATGCTGCGGCCGAGGAGATCGCGGGCCTGATCGACGGCTTCACCGTGGTGGTGACCAAGTCCACCGTGCCGGTCGGCACCGGCGACGAGGTCGAGGCCATCATCAGAAAGGCCAATCCGGCCGCCGAATTTGCGGTCGTCTCCAACCCCGAATTCCTGCGCGAGGGCGCCGCCATCGGCGATTTCAAACGCCCCGACCGGGTGGTGATCGGCGTCAACGACGTCGACAGCGCCCCCGGCGTGCGGGCCAGGGCGGTGATGAGCGAGCTGTATCGTCCGCTGAACCTGAACGAGAGCCCGCTGCTGTTCGTCGGTCGCCGGACATCGGAACTGATCAAATACGCCGCCAACGCCTTCCTGGCGATGAAGATCACCTTCATCAACGAGATGGCCGACCTGTGCGAAGCCGTCGGCGCCGATGTGCAGCAGGTGGCGCGCGGCATCGGCCTGGACAAGCGGATCGGCTCCAAATTCCTGCACGCCGGCCCCGGCTATGGCGGCTCCTGCTTCCCCAAGGACACCATCGCCCTGGTCCGAACGGCCCAGCAGTACGGCGCGCCGGTGCGGCTGATCGAGACCACGGTCGAGGTCAATGACGCGCGCAAGAAGGCCATGGCCGGCCGGGTCGAGACGACCCTGGGCGACAGCGTCGCGGGCAAGACGATTGCCCTGCTTGGCCTGACCTTCAAACCCAACACCGACGACATGCGCGACGCCCCGTCGCTGGACATCGCCCCTGCCCTGATCGCCGCCGGCGCCCGGGTCCAGGCCTTCGACCCCGAGGGTATGCACGAGGCCGGCAAGCTGTTGCCGGACGTGGTCATGAAGGCCAACGCCTATGACGCCGTCGAAGGCGCCGACGCCGTCGTCATCATCACCGAATGGGACCAGTTCCGGGCGCTGGATCTGGACCGGGTCAAACGCCTGATGAACCAGCCGGTGCTGGTCGACCTGAGGAATGTGTACCGGTCCGAGGACATGGAACGCCAGGGCTTCAGATACTCGGGCATCGGGCGCGGCTGATGGCGGACCCCGTCCTGGTCACCGGCGCGGCCGGCTTCATCGGAATGCACACGGCCGAGCGCCTGCTCGACCGCGGCGAAACGGTGATCGGGGTCGACAATTTCAACACCTATTACGACCCGGCCCTGAAGGAGGCCCGCGCGGCGCGGCTGGAGGCGCGCGAGGGCTTTCGCATGGTGCGGGCCGACATCGCCGACCACGAACAGATCCGCGCCCTGGTCGCCGACGAAGGGGTCAAGCGGATCATCCACCTCGCCGCCCAGGCGGGGGTGCGGTATTCGATCGAGAACCCCTTCGCCTACGAGCGGTCCAACCTGGCGGGCCACCTGTCGCTGCTGGAGGCGGCGCGGCACGGCGGAGCGACCCATCTGGTCTACGCCTCGTCCAGCTCGGTCTATGGCGACCGGCCGCTGCAGGGCGGCGGCTTCCGCGAGGACGATCCGACGGTGGAGCCCGTGTCGCTCTATGCGGCGACCAAACGCTCGTGCGAATTGCTGAGCCAGAGCTACGCCAAACTGTACGGTTTCCCCCAGTCCGGCCTGCGCTTCTTCACCGTCTATGGCCCCTGGGGCCGGCCCGACATGGCCTATTTCAGCTTCACGCGAAAGATCGCGCGCGGCGAGCCGATCGAGGTCTATGGCGAGGGCGAGATGGCGCGCGACTTCACCTATATCGACGACATCGTCGACGGGATCCTGGGCGTGCTGGACCATCCGCCGGCGAAGGGCGGGCACGAAATCTACAACATCGGCGACAGCTCGCCCGTCGGCCTGATGGAGATGATCACCACCCTGGAAGACGCCCTGGGCGCCGAGGCCGAGAAGGTCATGCGGCCCATGCAGCCCGGCGACGTCACCGCCACCTACGCCAATATCGACAAGCTGAACGCCCTGACCGGGTACAGGCCCAAGGTCACCCTGGCCGAGGGCCTGCCACGCTTCGTCAAATGGTGGCGGGGGTACGAGAACGGTTGAGCCCCCTCGCCGCCCCGATCAGATGCTGAAATCCTCGGTCGAGAAGCGGCCGTCCAGCCAGGCGACGATCCGTTCGGCGGCGTCTTCGGCGGACATGGTGGTGGTGTCCACGACGATCTCAGGCGCCTCGGGGGCTTCGTAGGGGCTGTCGATGCCGGTGAAGTTCTTCAGTTCGCCGGCGCGGGCCTTTTTATACAGGCCCTTGACGTCGCGCTGCTCGGCGACGGCCAGGGGCGTGTCGACATAGACCTCGACGAACTCCCCCGGCCCCAGCAGGTCGCGGGCCATGCGGCGTTCGGCGCGGAAGGGGGAGATGAAGCTGACCAGGACGATCAGGCCGGCGTCCACCATCAGTTTCGACACCTCGGCGACGCGGCGGATGTTCTCGACCCGGTCCTCCTCGGTGAAGCCCAGGTCGCGGTTCAGGCCGTGGCGGACATTGTCGCCGTCCAGCAGATAGGTGTGGCGGCCGTCGGCGTAGAGACGCTTTTCGACCAGATCGGCGATGGTGGACTTGCCGGCGCCGGACAGGCCGGTCAGCCAGATGACCCGGCCCTTCTGGTTCTTGATAGCGGCGCGCGCGTCCTTGTCCACCGACAGGGCCTGCCAGTGGATGTTGTGGGCCCGGCGCAAGGCGAAGTTCAGCAGCCCTGCCCCGACCGTCCGGTTCGAGATCCGGTCGATCAGGATGAAGCCGCCCAGATCCTTGTTCTCGACATAGGGGGCGAAGGCGACCGGGGCGTCCAGCGACAGGTTGCAGACGCCGATCTCGTTCAGCTCAAGCCGCTTGGCCGGCTGCTGCTCCAGGGTGTTGACGTTCACCTTGTGCTTGGGCTCGGTGATGGTGGCCCCGACCAGTTTGGCGCCGATCTTGAGCAAGTAGGGCCGGCCCGGCAGCAGGGGTTCGTCGTCCATCCAGACCACAGTGGCCTCGAACTGGTCGGCGGCCTCGGGCGGGGCGTCGGCCGAGGCCAGGACGTCGCCGCGCGAGACGTCGATCTCGTCGGCCAGGGTCAGGGTGATCGACTGGCCGGCGACGGCCTGGGCCAGGTCGCCGTCGGCGGTGACGATGCGGGCGACGGTTGAGGTCTTGCCCGACGGCAGGACGCGGACAGGGTCGCCCGGACGGACGGTCCCGGCGGCGATCTGGCCGGAGAAGCCGCGGAAGTCGAGGTTGGGTCGGTTGACCCATTGCACCGGCAGGCGGAACGGATCGGCCTGAAGGTCGTCGCCGACCTCCAGCGTCTCCAGCAGGCTCATCAAAGGCGGGCCGGCGTACCAGGGCGAATGGGCGCTGGGCTCGGTGATATTGTCGCCGCGCAGGGCGGACAGGGGGATGGCGTCGAAGGCCTGAAGCCCGATCTGGTCGGCGAAGGCGGAGAAGTCGGCGACGATGGCGTCGAACACCCCCTGGGACCAGCCCATCAGGTCCATCTTGTTGACTGCCAGGATCACATGGCGGATGCCCAGCAGACTGACCAGATAGGCGTGGCGCCGCGTCTGGGTCAGGACGCCCCGGCGCGCGTCGATCAGGATGACGGCGGCGTCGGCGGTCGAGGCGCCCGTGACCATGTTGCGGGTGTACTGCTCGTGGCCCGGGGTGTCGGCGACGATGAATTTGCGCTTTTCGGTCGAGAAGAAGCGATAGGCCACGTCGATGGTGATGCCCTGTTCGCGCTCGGCGGCGAGGCCGTCGACCAGAAGCGCGAAGTCGATGTCGCCCCCTTGCGTGCCGACGCGGCGGCTGTCCGCCTCCAGCGCCGCCATCTGATCCTCAAAGATCATCTTGGAGTCGTAGAGCAGCCGGCCGATCAGGGTGGACTTGCCGTCATCCACGCTGCCGCAGGTGATGAAGCGCAGCAGGCTCTTGTGCTGGTGGGCGTCCAGATAGGCGTCGATGTCGCGGGCGATCAGGTCCGATTGGTGGGCCATCAGAAATAGCCCTCCTGCTTCTTCTTCTCCATCGAGGCGGACTGGTCGTGGTCAATCATCCGGCCCTGACGCTCCGACGTGGTGGTCAGCAGCATTTCCTGAATGACCTCGGGCAGGGTTGCGGCCGTGCTCTCGACCGCCCCGGTCAGGGGGTAGCAGCCCAGGGTGCGGAACCGCACCGACTTCATCTGCGGCGTCTCGCCGGGGCGCAGCCGGAACCGGTCGTCATCGACCATGATCAGGGCGCCGTCGCGTTCGACCACCGGCCGTTCAGCGGCGAGGTAGAGGGGCACGATCGGAATCTGCTCCAGGTGGATGTATTGCCAGACATCCAGCTCGGTCCAGTTGGAGATGGGAAAGACGCGGATGCTCTCGCCCGGCCGTTTGCGCGTGTTGTAGAGCCGCCAGAGCTCGGGCCGCTGGTTCTTGGGGTCCCAGCGATGCTCGGCGGTGCGGAAGGAGAAAATCCGCTCCTTGGCGCGGGACTTCTCCTCGTCGCGACGAGCGCCGCCGAAGGCCGCGTCGAAGCCGTGCAGGGACAAGGCCTGTTTCAGCCCCTCGGTCTTCCACAGGTCGGTGTGCAGGGCCGAGCCGTGATCGAACGGATTGATCCCGCGCGCGACAGCCTCGGGGTTCTGGTGGACCAGCAGTTCGACGCCCAGATCGGCGGCGGCCTGTTCGCGCATCGCGTACATGGCGCGGAACTTCCACGTCGTATCAACATGCAGCAGGGGGAAGGGCGGCTTGGACGGATAGAAGGCTTTTCGGGCCAGGTGCAGCATCACCGCCGAATCCTTGCCGATCGAATACAGCATGACCGGTCGCTCGGCCTCGGCCGCCACCTCACGCATAATGTGGATGCTCTCGGCCTCAAGGCGCTGAAGATGGGTCAGCCGCGCGGAATCGGGCTGGGTCAGGCCGGATTTGTTCAGGGCTTCGGTCAGGATAGCGGCGTCCACTAGGTCAGGTCTCCATAGAGCGCTGACGTAAAACGATACTGTGCAATGGGTCGCAAGCGATTGATACTGGTGGTCGCTGTGAGATTTTGGAGACGGGCGCCATCGTGCCGCACTTGGGTGACGGAACCTTGGCCGCGTGTTGCGCCTTGATGGCAAGAATAGAAAGCCGATGTCCGCGATGAAATCCACGACCGCCGCCCTGGCGCTGTCCGCCGGCCTGCTCGCCTCGCTTTCGGGCTGCGTCACCGCGCCGTCGCCGTCCGAATATCGGGCGCCCCAGCCGACCAAGGCGATAGATCTGGAGCGGCTGTGGTCGGGGCGTTGGCTGGAGATCGCCCGCCTGCCCGACCGGTTGACGGACGGCTGCGTGGCGGGAGCGTCGATCTACACCCCGGTCGGCGGCGACCGCATCGACGTGCGCGACACCTGTCAGGTCGGTTCGCCGCAAGGAAAGGAGAAGGCCATCGAAGGCGGGGGGCGTATCCTGGATCCTGGCATGAACGCCAAGCTCCGGGTCCGCTATCTGCACGGCCTGGTCACCTGGGACTACTGGGTGCTGGACCGGGCCGACGACTACAGCTGGTTCATATCGGCGGACCCGACGTTCGAGCGGCTGTTCATCTATACGCGGGAAGTCCCCAGCGACGCCGAGGTCCAGGCCCTCACCGACAGGGCGCGCGCCCTGGGCTATGATGTCAGCCGGCTGGAGTATCCGGCCCAGCCCGCTCGATAGGCGAAAGGCCCCGACGATGCGTCGGGGCCGTCCTGGTCGGTCAGCTCAGAGGCTGGACCGCGATGGCGGGAGCCGGCGCCTGAACGGGGGCCTCCACCGGCGCGGTCTGGATCGCCGGCGCGGCCGGGGTTGCGCTCGCCGAAGAAGGCGAAGCGCTGTAGGCGCGCGGTCCTGTCGGTTCGGCCGGGGTTTCGGCGCGCGAGGCCGGCGGCTGGGTCGTGACCGGCGCAGCGCGGCGCGGGGCGGCCTGTTCCGTACGGGCTGCGGGGGCCGAAGGCGCAGCGCGGACCGGGCTCGCCTGCACGGGGGCCGCAGCCGTCGCGGGCGTAGCCTGGATCAGGGGGGCCGGGGTCGGCGCAACCGCGTCAAGCGCCGACGGCGCGACCTGGCGCGTCTCAACGGGAGCCTGGGCCGAAGGCGACGGCGCGGTCTCGCCGCCGCCCATCACCAGAGCCGCAGCCGTGCCGATCACGGCGAGCGCCCCGATCGGCGCGATGATCATCCAGGTCCGGACCGGCTTTTTCTTGCGGCGGGTCTGGGCGTAACGGGGAATGAAGACGCCATCGGCTGCGTCGACGCTATCGGTCGAGGCGATGGCGGGATTGGTCTGTGCATAGGTCATAGACATGAGGTGTCCTCCATAACATCGGTCGGAAAACACCGTCTTGTCCCACCCGTTCCGGCAGGACTCGAATGACCTTCAAGAAATACCGAACCGGCCGCAGATGGGGCCTGATCCGCACCTTTTACGGGGCGAAACCGATCAATTAAGGCGGGAAAAGCACGCGCCGCCTCTGGATTTCCCCGACGTCACCGGAACAAATGAGACACGTCTTCCGGCGATCACGACTGTTTCTCTGGCGTTTGCCCGCCTCGCGGTTGACCGGATAGCCCCCCTTCGTTCATCACGAGGATGGGTGGAACACGCAGAGACCGGAGTATCGGCGAGCATGGGTTTGGTAGCCAATATCCGCAGGGACGTGCGCTTCGCTCGCGGCCTGTTCCGCCTGTTGAAGCGCATCAAGCCCATCGAGCTGGATAGCGACATCCTATTGTGCGACGACATCGAAGAGGCCGTCGACAGATTCCCCGACAACGTCGCGGTGGAGGACGAACGGCGCAGCCTGACCTATCGCGACCTGGACGCCATGGCCAACCGCTATGCGCACTGGGCCAAGGGCCGGGGCCTGAACCGCGGCGACACGATCGCCCTGATGATGACGAACCGGGTCGAATATCTGGCGGCCTGGATCGGCTTTTCCAAGGTCGGCATCGCCAGCGCCCTGATCAACACCAATCTCAGCGGCCAGGGCCTCGCCCACTGTCTGGCGATCTCCAACGCCTTCCAGGTCGTGGCGGACGAGGACTGCTGGCGCCAGGTCGAGGATGCGCGTCCGCTCGTCAGCCATAGCCTGATGCTGTGGGTCCTGGGCCTGAAGGACGAGGACGAGACCAGCGACCGACGCGGCCTGGACAAGCCCGTGCGCGGCGCCTCCTCCGTCCGTCCTGCCCGGTCGGTCCGCGAGGGTCTGACCAACCGCGACACCGCGCTGTATATCTACACCTCGGGCACCACCGGCCTGCCCAAGGCGGCCCGAATCCCCCATTCGCGCGCCCGGACCTATATGCGCGCCTTCGCCGGCGCTACCCGTTCGACGCCCAAGGACCGGATCTTCAACGTCCTGCCGCTGTATCATTCGACCGGGGGACTGGTCGGGGTCGGCGCCGCCCTGCTGAACGGGGCGCGGCTGGTCGTGCGCAAGCGTTTCTCCGCCACCAGCTTCTGGCCCGACGTCGTCGCGTCCGGCGCGACCATGTTCGTCTATATCGGCGAGCTGTGCCGCTATCTGGTGAACTGCCCGCCCCAGGCCTATGAGCAGAAGCACAAGCTGCGGCTGGCCTTCGGCAACGGCCTGCGCGCCGACGTCTGGCCCGAGTTCCAGAGCCGGTTCGCCATTCCCGACGTGCTGGAGTTCTACGGCTCGACCGAGGGCAATGTCTCGCTGTTCAACTTCGACGGCAAACAGGGCGCCATCGGCCGCGTGCCCAGCTATCTGAAGAAACAGATCAACATCCGTCTGGTCCAGTTCGACGTCGACAGCGAACAACCCATCCGCGGGACCGACGGACTATGCCGCCTGGCCCGCGTCGGCGAGGTCGGCGAGGCCATCGGCGAGATCGGCAACGACATCCGCCACGACTTCTCGGGCTATGCCGACAAGGCCGCGTCGCAGAAGAAGATTCTGACCGACGTCTTCAAGAAGGGCGACCGCTGGTTCCGCACCGGCGATCTGATGAAACAGGACGCGGAGGGCTATTTCTACTTCGTCGACCGGATGGGCGACACCTTCCGCTGGAAGGGCGAGAACGTGTCGACGTCCGAGGTCGAGCAGGTGCTGATGACCGCGCCTGGCGTCGCCGAGGCCATCGTCTATGGGGTGCCGGTGCCGGGACAGGACGGCAAGGCGGGCATGGCGGCGCTGGTGCTGGACGACAAGTTCGACGCCAAACGTCTGGCCGACCATATCGAGGGCAAGCTGCCAGCATACGCCCAGCCGGTCTTCCTGCGCCTGATCGAGGCGGCCGAGACCACCGGCACGTTCAAATACCGCAAGGCCGACCTGGTCGCGGACGGTTTCGATCCGGAAAAGGCCGGGACCGCACTCTATGTGCGCGGGGGCAAGGCCGGCTACCAGAAACTGACCGCAGCGTCGCGCGCCGCCATCCTGAACGGCGAAGGCCGCCTCTGAAACAAGATAAGACGGCGTTCGCGAAACGCCGTCTTAATCATTAAAGGCCCATCCTTGAGCCCTCTCGGGTCAGGATTTCGCGTCACATGTTCCAGATCATCGGCATTGTGCTGCTGTTCGGTCTCGTCTTCGGCAGCTACGCCATTTCTGGGGGCAAGTTCGAAGTCATCCTCCACGCCGCGCCTCATGAACTGATGGCGATCGGCGGCGCGGGCATCGCAGCCTTCCTGATTTCCAACTCGATAACGGTGGTCAAGGGATCGATGGCGGGCCTGGGCAAGACCTTCGCCGGGCCGAAGTGGAAGAAGCAGGACTACAAGGATCTGTTGTCCTTGCTGTTCCAGCTGACCAAGACGATGAAGTCCAAAGGCGTCGTCGCTCTGGAAAGCCACATCGAAAAGCCCAAGGAATCGACGATCTTCCAGAAGTACCCCAAGGTCCTGAAGGACCATTTCGCCGTCGACTTCATCTGCGACACCCTGCGGATGATGACGATGAACCTGGAGGATCCGCATCAGGTCGAGGACGCGATGGAGAAGCAGCTCGAGAAGCACCACCACGAGCATCTCGACAACGCCCACGCCTTGCAGAACCTGGCTGACGCCCTGCCGGCCCTGGGCATTGTCGCCGCCGTGCTGGGCGTTATCAAGACCATGGGCTCGATCACCGAACCTCCGGAGATCCTGGGCGGCATGATCGGCGGCGCCCTGGTCGGCACCTTCATGGGCGTGTTCATGGCCTATGGGCTGGTGGGCCCCTTCGCCGCCCGCCTGACCTCGATCATCAATGAGGAAGCGGCCTACTACAAGATGATCCAGTCGGTGCTGATCGCCCACCTGCACGGCAACGCCGCCCAGATTTCGGTGGAGATCGGCCGGGGCGACATTCCGTCCGCTTCACAGCCCTCGTTCGCCGAAATGGAAGAGGTGCTCAACAACATCGGCAACGACTGACGCCGGCGGGCGACCGGAACACCGGGTCCGCCCAATGGTTTGACAGCCTGCCCGCCCGATCCCGATCCGCCTTGCTCAGGGGTTCGCGGCGACGGTATCGTTGAAGGCGAGGCTCGACCCTCGCGAAAAGAAGCATCCGGAGGATTCTCATGCGCATCACCGCCCTCGCCGCCCTCGCCACCGCCGCTCTTGTCTTCGCGGCCTGCTCCAAGGCGCCGGAGGAAAAGGCTCACGAGGCCGCCAGCGACGCTGTCGAGGCCGCAGGCACCGCCGCCGAAGCCGCCCTGACCGCCGACCAGGCCGCCGCCGAGGCCGCCGCCGCCGCCAATGAAGCCGCCCAGGACGCCAACGCCGCGACGGCCTCCGCCGCCGCCGAGGAGACCCATGGCGGGACCGATACGACCCACGCCGCGGCGACCGCCGCTCCGGCAGCAGCCCCGGCTGCAGCTCCGGCCCACGACAGCGGCCACTGAGGCTCCGCGCCATTGAACGGGCCGCCCCGCATCGGGTGCGGCCTTTTTTCCTATGGGCGGCCAAGGTGCTAGAGCGCCCAGGATGATCGACGACACCTCCCCGCAGCTGACCTGGACCGAGGAGGGCGAGCCGCGCTCGGGACGGTTCGGCGATGTCTATTTCTCGCGCGACGACGGTCTAGCCGAGACGCGCGCGGTGTTTCTGGACGGCTGCGGCCTGCCCGACGCCTGGGCCGGACGCCGCCGGTTCAGCGTGGCGGAACTGGGCTTCGGCACCGGGCTGAACATCGCCGCCCTGCTGACCCTGTGGCGCGAGACCCGGCCCGAAGGCGGGCGGCTGAACATCTTCTCGATCGAAGGCTTCCCGCTCGCTGCGGACGAGGCCCGTCGCGCCCTGGGGGCCTGGCCCGAACTGGCCGAGGCGGCGCAGGCCCTGACCGACGCCTGGCCGGCGCCCACGCCGGGCTTTCATCGTCTCGATCTGCCCGGATTCCACGCCGTCCTCGACCTTGCCATCGGCGACGCCGCCTGGGCGCTGGACCAGTGGTCGGGGCCGGCCGACGCCTGGTTCCTGGACGGTTTCTCGCCCGCACTGAACCCCGCCATGTGGTCCGACCCCGTGATGGACCGGATCGCCGCCCTTTCGGCGCCGGACGCCCGGGTCGCCACCTTCACCGTGGCCGGGGCGGTTCGACGCGGCCTGTCCGAGCGCAGCTTCGTCGTCGAGAAGAAGCCGGGCCATGGCCGCAAGCGCGAACGGCTGGAGGCGCGGCTGAACGGTGCGAGAGGCCCGGACGCCCGGCCGACGGTCGCGGTGATCGGGGCCGGGATCGCCGGCGCCGCCGTCGCGCGCGCCCTGGTCGCCTCGGGGATGGCGCCCGTGGTGCTGGAGGCGGATCGGCCCGGCGCCGGTGGATCGGGCTTTCCCGCCGGCCTGGCGACCCCGCGACTGGACGCCGGAGATCCGGCCATCGCCGGCCTGTACGCCCAGGCGCTGGAACGGGCGCGCGATCTGTACGACTCCACGCCCGACGCGGTGCTGGGCCAGGGCGTCCTGCAACTGCCCCATGCGCCGCGAGACACGGCCCGCTTCGGCAAGATCGCCGATCAGCCGCTGTGGCGTGACGGGGCCATGTCGATCGTGGACGCCCGGACGGCGTCCGAACGCATGGGAGAGGTGTCAACCGTCGGCGGGCTGATGATGGCCGACGCGCGGGTGATCCAACCTGCCGCCATCCTGAAGGCCTGGCTCGAGGGTGTGGAAATCCTCACGGCCGAGGCGACGCAGATCGAACGGGTCGATCAGGACTGGATCGTACGGGGCCCGGGCGGCCAGATGCTGGCTCGGGTCGACGCCGTGGTGGTCGCGGCCGGCTGGGGCGCGGCCGGCCTGCTGCCGGACGGAGCCGGCCTTTCGCCGGTGCGGGGTCAGGCCGACTGGTGCGAAAGGCCCTCGATCCCCGGCCTGGCCTGGGGCGGCTATGTCGCCCCCACCGTCGCCGGCTTCCTGTACGGCGCGACCCATGTAAGGGGCGACGTCGCCCTGGAGCCGCGCGATGCGGAGAGCGCCCAGAACCTCGACACCCTGCGCGCCCGCCTGCCCCGGCTCGCCGAACGGGCCGAGGCCGGCGAGCGTCGCCGGCGGGTCGCCATCCGCGCCACGACCCCCGACCGCCTGCCCCTGGCCGGACAGCGGGCCGACGGGATCTATCTGCTGTCCGGCCTGGGCTCGCGCGGTTTCTGCGCAGCGCCGCTGCTGGGTGAACATATCGCTGCGCTTGTCGCCGGCGCGCCCTCGCCTCTGCCCAAGGCGCTCGCGGCGCGGGTCGAGCCGGACAGGCTGTCTCAGGCGTGAACGGTGTTCATCCAGCGTTCAGATACAGGAATCTCTAATCACCCCGCTCACAAAGGGGAAATTTCCATGCGCCGCCTTCCGACTGTCGCCACGCTTGCCTCCATTCTGACCGCCACGTCCATGGCTGCCTGCGCTCCCGTCGCCGACACGTCCGCCGGGACCGGTGAGGCCCGGGCCGAGGCCCGCTGCTTCCGGACCGACAGCGTACGCAACTTCCGCACCGAAGGATCGACCAACCTCTATATCCGTTCGCTGCGCGACGACGTCTTCCACATCAACACCGCCGGCGGTTGCTGGGATCTCGATTCGGCGACCTCCATCGCGGTACTGCCGACCGGAGGCGGATCCGACACGGTCTGCGTCGGCGATCCTGTCCGGATTCTCGTGCCGGGCGCTTCCCCCGGCCATGGCGCCTGTCGCGCCCTGGTGACCAAATCCCTGAACGCCGAAGAGGTCGCGGCCCTGCCTGATCGCGTGCGCCCCTGACACGGGCAGGAAGGGCTTGAAATCGGGCGATCACGGGTATCAAATCCTCTCCCTCTAGGGGAGGATCACATGCGCGGAATCGCCAAACTCACACTCATCAGCCTCGCCGTCCTGGCGGCGGCCACGCCTGCGGCGGCGGAAACCTGGACGCAGTTTTCCGCCAGCGACCGCATCATCTATCTGGTGGACCAGGACACCCTGACGCCCGTCGAAGGCATAGCCGCCACCCGTTTCGCCCGCGTCCCGGCTCAAGGCGATGCGAGCGACCTGAGCCATGAGGTTGAAGAACTGTCGGTCCGGTGTTCGGACGGCCATTCTCGCACCACTGCGACCATCGTCTATGGTCCGGACGGCGCCACGGGGGAACGGATGGCGGAGACCGCCGATTGGGACTCCACCCCGTCGGGCGGCATCTATGGCGGGATCAAGTCCTACGTCTGCGATAACATGCGTCCTCGGGCCGAGTCCTTTCCGACCATCTCAGCCTTCATCGCCGCCGGACGTGGCGGCTGATCGCATTCGCGTCCGGAACCGGGCCCAGACATCCGCGCCGGTGATCCCAAGGGGCGGCGGCCCGTCGTTCAGTCGGGCTGATCGTCGATCGGCTGATGGGTGAAGCCCTTGGCGCTGCTCATCGGCTTGGCGTCGCGTACGATCTCCACGTCGCTTTCAGCATAGGCGATCAACAGGCGCGTCAGGTCCTCGAGGGCGCTTTCGTGGATCCGCTCATAGCCGTGGCTGGCGTCGACGCCGAAGGTGATCAGGGCGGTCCGGATATCCGCGCCCGACTCCAGCGCCGAGGCCGAGTCCGAGCGGTAGTAGCGGAAGACGTCCTTCTGGTGCGGAATCTCGTGATCGCGCGCCAGCTGGACCAGTTTGCGCGACAGGTGCCAGTCGAACGGGCCGGTCTGGTCGGCCATGGCGATGGTGACCCCGAACTCCGAAGAATTCTGGCCCGGCGCCGTCGTGCCGTTGTCGACCGTGACCATGGCCGCCACGTCGGGCACCAGAACCGAAGAGGCCCCCAACCCCACCTCCTCGGCGATGGTGAATAGCCACCAAGTGTCGACGGTCGGGGTCCGGCCTTCGCGGATCATGCATTCCAGCGCGGCCAGCAAGGTGGCGCACCCCGCCTTGTCGTCCAGGTGGCGCGAGACGATAAAACCGGTGTCCATGAACTCCGGCTGGGGGTCGATGGCGACGATGTCGCCGACGTCCACGCCTAGGGCCAGGGTGTCGTCCCGCCCGTGGGTCACGGCGTCGATCCTCAGTTCGACCTGGGCCCAGTTGACGGGCTGGGTGTCCACCTCCTCATTGAAGGTGTGGCCGGACGCCTTCAAGGGCAGGATGGTGCCCCGCCAGGCGCCACCTTCGGAGAAGACCGTTGCGCGCGCGCCCTCGGCGAAACGCGACGACCAGTGGCCGATGGCCACCAGCTCCAGCCGGCCGTTCGCCTTGACCTGCTTGACCTGGGCGCCGAGCGTGTCGACGTGGGCGACGACGGCGCGGGCCGGCCGGGCGTCGCGTCCGGACAGGCGTGCGCGAATGGCGCCGCGACGGGTCATCTCGTAGTCGAGGCCCAGCCGCTCCAGCTCCCGGCACAGCATCCAGACCGCCTCGTCGGTATAGCCGGTCGGGCTGGGCGTGTTCAGCAGATCGGCCAACCGGGCCTTCAGATAATCGAGGTCTATCGCGGGACGGGCCAAGCGGCCTCCTTCAGGCTTCGGATCGGGGAGCGGTCCGCGCCGAGGTCGGGGCGGACAGGGGGAACAGCAGGTCGATGAAACGCTCGGCCGTCGGCTGCGGTTCGTGATTCGCCAGGCCGGGGCGCTCATTGGCCTCGATGAAGGCGTAGTCGGGCTCGCGCGGCGACTTCACCATCAGGTCTATGCCGGTGACCGGGATGTCGATGGCGCGCGCGGCGGCGATGGCGGCGCGGATCAGGGTCGGGTGTACCTCCTCCGTCACATCATGGATGGTGCCGCCCAGGTGCAGGTTGGCCGCCTTGCGCACCAGCACCTCCGCCCCCTCCGGCGCCACGTCGTCCAGTCGATAACCGGCCTCGGCCAGCGTCCGCTCGGTCTCGCCGTCGACAGGAATGGTCGATTCCCCGCCGGTGGCGGCGGCGCGGCGACGGCTCTGGTGTTCGATCAGGGCGCGCAGGCTGGTGCGTCCGTCGCCGATGACGCGCGGCGGACGACGCAGGGCGCAGGCCACGACCTTGTAGTCGATCACCACCAGACGCAGATCCTCGCCGTGGACCTGTTCCTCGATCAGCACCTCCGAACAGATGCGGCGCGCGCGGACCAGGGCCGTCTGCACCTCGTTCATCGTCGTCAGACCGACGGCGACGCCCTGCCCCTGTTCGCCCCGCGCGGGCTTGACCACCAGGGCGCCGAACCGCTCCAGCGCCGCGTCTATCGCCGTCGGACTGTCGACATCGATCCGCTCGGGCACACGCACCCCGGCACCCTCGACGATGCGCCGCGTCATCCGCTTGTCGTCGCAGATGCTGAGCGCCACGGCCGAAGTCAGCTCCGACAGGCTCTCGCGGCACCGCACCGACCGGCCGCCCCAGTTCAGACGGAACAGTCCGCCCTCGGCGTCGATGATCTCGGTATGGATGCCGCGCCGCCGCGCCTCATTGACGATGATCCGGGCATAGGGGTTCAAGTCGTGGTCGTCGGTCGGTCCGACGAACAGGGCCTCATTGATCGGGTTCTTGCGCTTGACCCCGAAGAAGGACACGCGGCGAAATCCCAGCTTCTCGTACAGGGCGATGGCCTGGTCGTTGTCGTGCATGACCGACAGGTCCATGTGGGCCAGGCCTTGCGTCTTGAAATGCTCGGCCAGCCGCCGGACCAGGGCTTCGCCGACGCCCGGCTGGGTCGCCTGGGGATCGACGGCCAGACACCACAGCGACGAACCGCATTCGGGATCGTCGAAGGCGCGGGCGTGATTGACCCCGGTCACCGTGCCGATCACCGCCCCGGTCGTCGTATCCTCGGCGACGAAATAGGTCAGGGTCCGGTCGTCCCGGTGCGACCAGAAGAAGTCCGGCGGGACCGGCACCATCTTGCGCTTGGCGTAGATGTCGTTGACCGCCTGGGCGTCCATTTCCGACGTCATGCGGCGGACGGTGAACCCCCGCGGCTGACGAGGGCTGGCGCGATAGGTGGCCAAGTCCAACCGATAGGTGTGCGACGGGTCCAGGAACAGTTCCTGCGGCGCCTGGGCCAGCAGGACGTGGGGATTGCGGACATAGAAGGCGATGTCGCGCCGATCCGGTCCCTCGGCGCGCAAGGCCTCGACCAGGGGTTCCGCCGAGGCGAAGGTCTGGGCGAACAGCAGACGGCCCCAGCCGCAGTCCAGCACGGCGTCCGGCGTCGGCCCCTCGCCCGCCTGCACCGGCGGCTTAAGCCCCTCGTGCCGCAGCCGCTTCAGGCGGTGGGCCTTGGGGCGCGTCGGGCGAGTGTCAGACCCCATGCTGTTGCATCCACATCTCGAGCACGGCGACCTGCCATAGCTCGGATCCACGCAGCGGCGTGATATGTTCGGTCGGATTGGCGAACAGGGTGTCCAGATAGCCCCTGTCGAACAGGCCGCGATCGCGCGCCGCCTGATTGGTCAGGGCTTCGCGCACCATCTCCAGATACGGGCCCTGGATGTATTTCAGCGCGGGGACGGGGAAATACCCCTTCTTACGGTCGATCACCTCGGACGGGATTACCAGACGCGCCGCCTCCTTCAGCACCCCCTTCCCGCCCTGGGCCAGCTTGTGCTCCGGCGGGATCCGGCCGGCCAGCTCGACCAGTTCGTGGTCGAGGAAGGGCACGCGCGCCTCCAGACCCCAGGCCATGGTCATGTTGTCGACCCGCTTCACCGGGTCGTCGACCAGCATCACCTGGCTGTCCAGACGCAGCGCCTGATCGACCGGCGTCGCGGCGCGGCCTTGCGCGAAATGGGCCTCGACCAGGGCGCGGCTGACGTCGGTGTCGGCCATGTATGCGCCGTTCAACTGGGTCTTCAGCGTCGCATGGCTGCGGTCGAAGAAGGCCTTGGCGTAGGTCTCGACCGGGTCGGTCGCCTCCAGCATCGGCGGGTACCAGTGATAGCCGGCGAACACCTCGTCCGCCCCCTGGCCCGACTGCACCACCTTGATATGTTTCGAGACTTCCTGGCTCAGCAGATAGAAGCCGACATTGTCGTAAGACACCATCGGCTCCGACATGGCCCCGATGGTCCCCGGCAGGGCCTCCATCAGCCGCTGGTGCGGCACGAAGATCTGATGGTGTTTGGTCCCATAGTGTTTGGCGATCAGGTCGGAATAGACAAACTCGTCGCCCTTCTCGCCATTGGCCTCTTCGAAGCCGACGGAGAAGGTCATCAGATCCTTCTGCCCCAGTTCGGCCAGCAGGCCGACGATCAGGCTGGAATCCACCCCGCCCGACAGCAGCACGCCCACCGGCACGTCCGCGACCATGCGGCGCTTCACCGCCTCGCGCAGACTGTCCAGCACCCGGTCGCGCCAGTCCTCGGCCGTCAGGTCGGCGTCCTCGGCATGGCGGGTCATGTCCGGCTGCCAGTACAGCCGGTCCTTGGCCGTCCCGTCCGCCTCGATCACCCGGATGGTCGCCGGCGGAAACTTCTTCACGCCCTTCAGGATGGTGTGCGGCGGCGGCACCACGGCGTGGAAGGTCATGTAGTGGTGCAGGCCGACCGGATCGATGGTCTTGTCCACGTCGCCCGCCGCCAGCAGAGCCGGCAGGGTCGAGGCGAACCTCAGCCGTTTGCCCTGTTCGGCCAGATACAGCGGCTTGATGCCGAACCTGTCGCGGGCGATCACGGTGCGGCCCGTGTCCCGCTCATGCAGGACGAAGGCGAACATGCCCTTGAACCGGTCGACGCAGGCCTCGCCCCAGGCCTTCCAGGCCTTGATGATGACCTCGGTGTCGCCGTGCGAGAAGAAGCGGAAGCCCAGCCCCTGAAGTTCTTCCCGCAATTCTGGGTAGTTATAGATGCAGCCGTTGAAGGCCAGGGTCACGCCCAGGTCGGCGTCGACCATCGGCTGCTGCGCCGCCTCGGACAGGTCAATGATCTTCAGCCGGCGGTGCCCCAGCCCCACCGGGCCGCGCATCACTATGCCGGACCCGTCCGGTCCACGGGGCGAGAGCGCATCCGTCATGCGTTGGACAGCGCCGGCGTCGGCCGGCCGTCCATCGAAATTGATCTCGCCGCTCAGACCGCACATGGGTCCTCCTTGAATTGTGGAAGCAGCGTGTACAAATGGTTAGTGTGCGAAAGAGTTCAACCCGATGAGCGAGATTTCTCCTGACCAGCCGGGCGACCTGTCCACGTCCCTGCTCCGTTCGGTGCGGCGGATCGCCCAGGCGATTGATGTTCGCTCGCGTGAGATCGCCCGGCTGACGGGCCTGACCCTGCCGCAAATGCTTGTCCTGCAGTCGATCCGCGCCCTAGGCGAGGTCAGCACCAGCGCCATCTCGCGTGACGCCTCCATGTCGGCCCCGACCGTGGTGGCCGTGCTGGACAAGCTGGAGGCTAAGGGGATGGTCGTCCGCTATCGCTCCACCGTGGATCGCCGCGTCGTGCACGCCCGTCTAACCGACGAAGGGCGGCGGGCCCTGGCGGCCGCGCCGGGTCTGCTGGGCGAGGATTTCACTTCCCGCTTCGACGGTCTGGCTCAGGCGGACCGCGAGATCATGGCGGCGGCGGCCGATCGTCTGGCGACCATTATGTCGGTGCGGACGCCGCCGAACGGCGACATCTTCTGAACCGGCGCCGGTCGGCTGTCAGGCTTATCCCGGGCGCCACTCGCTCAGCGTGCGGCTGCTTGAGTCCTCGAAGGCCACACGATCGAGCTGTACCGCGCCGATACAGACCGGCCTCTGGTCGGGACTGGCCGCGCGGCAACGGATGGCGCGACCATTGGCGAACGCAGTCATCCGCCCCTCCAGGACCAGGCGATAGCCGTCGGCCGGCGGAGCTGGCGGCTGATCGCCTTCGCCGCGCACCGTGAACATATAGGCCCGCCCGTTGCGGCGGCCCAGCCGCGACCCGTCTTCTTCGAAGACGGCGGCCAGACCAACGGTCTGGGGCGACGGCGGGACCGGCCCGCTCGCCAGGGGATCGCCAGAAGCGCCAGGGCAGCCCTCAGCCCGCAGCCAGGGTCGAGGCAACCAGAAGCCTTCGGCCGCCTCCCAGCTATCGGCGCCGCCGGCGAGCAGTGAGGACTCCGTCCAGTCGCCCGGCGCCAAGGTCAGGTTCAGACCCTGGCGGCGCTCGCCCCACGACCAGGCGGCCAGGCCGTCGCCCGGCGTCGTCTCTGCGGGCGGGGGCGTCGGTCCGCTGCAGCCGAAGGCTTGGCGGATGACGAATCGGCGCCCGGCCAGGCCGCCGCCGCCGGGGTCCTTGCCGGCCGCATAGGCCGAAGCCGCGATGTCCATGGCCTGAAGCAGACCCGCACGGTCAAGAACGGGCGCAGGCCCGACCACGACCGGGGGCGTGTCTTCGACGACCGGATCAGGGCGCGGCGGCGTCTGGGCGTCCTCGCGCTGACATCCGGCGAGCAGGAGAATGGACGCCGCCAGCGCGACGACCGACGGGCGAGGCGACACGGTCGGTTCCAACATGGAGACACCCTAGCATGGGGTTCCCGCATTTGGGGGGTCCCCTCCGAAAAAGGTTGACGAAAGCGACGAGGAGCGGTCTGCAAGCCGCATGACCTTCGACCAGATCGCCGCCCTGGCAGTGCTCATCGGCGTGGTCGGCGTGCTGATCCACGGCAAGGCCCGCGCGGACGTCGTCGCCCTGACGGGGGCCGCCGTACTGCTGCTGCTCGGCGTGGTGCGGCCCGTCGAGGTGCAGGGCGCCTTCGCCAGTCCCGCCGTCATCGCCCTGGCCGGCCTGTTCGTCATCGCCTACGCCGTCGAACTGTCGGGCCTGCTGGGCCTGCTCATCCGCCAGGCCACGCGGCTGGCGGCGCGGGTGGGGGCCACCGGGATCTGGATCGTCATCGGCCTGTGCGGCGCGGTCGGGGGCTTCTTGAACAATACGCCGGTCGTCGTGCTGGCGGCGCCGGTGATCCGCGACGTGGCCCAGTCGCTGCGCCTGTCGCCGAAACGCTTTCTGATGCCGCTCAGCCACGTGACCGTGATGGGCGGCCTGCTGACCCTGATCGGCACCTCGACCAATCTCCTGGTCAACGACATGGCGCGCAATGCGGGCCAGCCGGTGTTCGGCCTGTTCGAGATCACCCCCGTGGGCCTGTTCATCGCCGTCGTCGGCGGCCTGTGGCTGTATTTCGTCGGCGCCCGGCAACTGGGCAAGTCGGTGTCAAAGGACGAGGCGGAGCGCGCCCGCCTGGCCGAGATGGAGGCGGCGCGACGCCGACCGGCGGCAGAGGCGGCGAAACGGCGCCTGCGGCTCATTCCCTTCGGCCTGCCCCGCCTGGGCGAATCCCGCAACCAGTCGGACGGGTCGGGCGACGCCCATCTCGGCGACGTCGAACTGTACGGCGCGGCCGACCGGCCCTTCCGGCTGAGGCCCGCGATGATGTCGCTCGCCGTCTTCGTCCTGGTCATCGCCTCCGCGGGCCTCGGCTGGGCCCCCATCGCGGCCTCGGCCTTCGCCGGCGCCGTCGCCCTGATCCTGTTGCGGGTCATCACCCCGGAAGAGGCCTATGCCGGGCTGAGGCCCGAAATCCTGCTGCTGATCGCCGGCATGGTGGTGGTGGGCACGGCGATCGAGGTGACCGGCCTGGCCTCGGCCGGCGCCGACCGGCTGATCGACGTCATCCGGCCCATGGGGCCGCTCGGGGCCCTGATCGTCCTGTACGGCGTAACCCTGTTCGCGACCGAACTGCTGTCGAACGCCACGGTGGCGGTTCTGATCACCCCGATCGCCGTGGCCCTGGCCGAGAGCCTGGGCGTGGATCCCCGCCCCTTCCTGGTCGCCGTCATGATGGCCGCCTCGGCCGCCTTCGCCACGCCGTTCGGCTACCAGACCAATGTGCTGGTCTTCAACATGGCGGGCTACAGCTATATGGACTTCGTTCGCGTCGGCCTGCCGCTGAACCTGATCACCTGGTGCGCGGCCATGGTGGCGATCCCGATCTTCTTCCCGTTCTGAGGCATGCGACGGCCTCTTGGTGCGGGCGGCCGGGATCGAACCGGCAAGGACTTTCGTCCGGCAGATTTTAAGTCTGCTGCGTCTACCAGTTTCGCCACGCCCGCGAGCCGGTCCGGCTCTATAGCCAGAACCGGACGGCGGGGCCAAGCCGCTCAGTGCGCGGGCGCGGCCTGAGCCGTGGATCGCATGGCGCGGAAGTCGACGTCGGAATTGGCGATCAGCCAGACCAGGCCCGCCCAGGCGGCGACGTTCTGGTTCAGTTGCGCCGGGTCGATCTTGTCCAGGGTGTCGTTGGCGGTGTGGTGCAGGTCGAAATAGCGGGTCCCATCCTGCGCCAGGCCGAAGAAGGGCACGCCCAGCGGGCCCATCGGTCCGACATCGACGCCGCCCTCGGTCTCGACGCGATCGGACGCCAGCACGCCGATCGGATAGAGGACGCGCGTCGCGGCCTTCTGGAAGTCCGATCCCTGGGCCCCCGCCGGCAGCCGCAGGGCGTAGACCCGGTCGGCGCCGAAATCGCTCTCGCCGGCGATGACGTGCTGGTCCAGGGCGGCGCCCTGGTTGCGGGCGTAGACGCCGCCGCCGTTGCCGGTCTCGGGAGTCGGCTGGGCCACCTCCTCCGAACCGTAGAAGATCACGCGGAGGGTGCGCGCGGGGCGACGCCCGCTGTCGGCGATGGCCTTGGCCGCCGCGACCGTGATGGCGCCGCCGGCTCCATCGTCGATGGCGCCGGTGCCCAGGTCCCAGCTGTCCATGTGCGAGCCCAGCACGATGATCTCGTCCGGCCGGGTCGCGCCGGGCAGGTCGCCGATGACATTCTGGCTGTGGGTCTCATAGGTGTGGGCGGTCGAGGTCAGGCGCATCCGGATCGGCTCGCCCAGCGCGATCAGACGGCTGACCTGATCGGCGTCCGGGGCCGACAGGGCGAAGGACGGAACGGTCGGCTTGCCGTCGACATAGCGGGTGGTGCCGGTGTGCGGCATCCGATCCTCGTCCGATCCCACCGAGCGCATGACGAAGGCCGCCGCGCCCTTGGCCGCCGCCACGCCCGGCCCCGCCCCGCGCACGCGCGTCTGGGGACCATAGCCGGACCCGTCCTGCATCGGGTGCATCTGGCCCAGGTCGATATATACGATCTTGCCGCGCACGGCCGCGTCAGACGCGGCCTGCAGATCCTCCATCGAGGCGAACCGCACCACCTCGGCCTCCACGCCGCCGCGCGGCGTCGCCGGTGAATGGCCCAGGGCGGCGGCGACCAGGGCCTGGGCGTGGTCGCCGACAATGGCGGCCGAGCTCTCGCCCCGGTCCCAGCCGATCAGGGGGAATTGTTCGATGCGGACGTTCTGGAAACCGTGCGCGCGCAGATAGTCGGCGGCCCAGGCGGCGGCGTCCTGCTCGGACCGGGAACCCGCCGGCCGGGCGCCGAACCGCGTCGTCAGCTGGGTGACGTAATCGAGCGCGATATTCGACCGCATCGCCGCGTCGCGGACGGCGATCGCCTGCTCCACCACCGCCGCATCCTGGGCCTTGGCCTCGGGCGTCAGGGCGACGAGACCGAGCGCCAGCGCGCTCGCGGTCAGCAGACGAAGGGACATTGGCGCGACTCCAGACTCGGAAAGTCCCGACCCTAGAAAGACTCAGCCGTTCTGGAAATAGGGCTCGACCACGCCCTGCAGCTTGACCGTCAGGGCCTTGCCCTTGCGATCGACGCGATTGCCCAGCGACAGGCGCACCCAGCCCTCGGAAACGCAGTATTCCTCGACATTGGTCTTTTCCTCGCCCTTGAAGCGAATGCCGACGCCGCGTTGCAGCACGTCCGCATCGTGGAAGGGGCTGGACGGATCGACGGAGAGGCGGTCGGGGGGCGTGTCGGACATGATCGTTCGGCGGCTCGGATAGCGGGAAGGCGCGGTGATAGCCGCGCCCGGCCCCGATGCCAACCGAAACCGCCGATCAGAAGCTCAGGCTTCGCTGCACCATCAGGGCCGCGACCGCCAGCGGCGCGGCGATCATGCCCAGGATCAGGATGCGCCGAAGACGGTGCGCCATATAAAGAAGTTCGCCGACCACGGCGTATCATCCTCTGTGCCTCGCCCCTTGGATGGAGCGTGAGGCGATGATGCGCTGGAATGGTTATTATATTGGCGTATCGCCGCTACGGAAAAATCCGGATGCGACTACTGCACCGTCTGGCGCGGCTCGTCCTTGGCGGGGGTCGATGGCTGATAGGGCGCGGGGCCGGCGGCGGCCGGCGGGGTGGCCGCCGGACGGCGTGCGGGCCGGCGCGCGGCCGGACGCGGCGTCTGACGCGGCTGAACCGCGGGCGTGGGCTGGGGCGCAGCCACAGCCGCCGGGGCGGCGGCCTGTTCTGCGACCGGCGCGGCCGGCGGCGGCGTCGCTTCGGCGGCGGCGGCGCGGGCGGCCATCTGCTGGGCCTGGAAGCGCGCCGCGAGCTTTTCGGTCAGTTCCTTGGCCTGGGCCGGCGTCATCTGGGCCATGATGGCGGCCAGGGTGCGCGGCCGCATGGCGGCGGCGACCGGCAGGCGGACCCGGTCCTCCAGCGTGGCCAGGACCGGCGCGGCCTCCTTGGGCCGCATGGCGGAATAGACCTGGACCAGACGGTCGATCTCGGCCTTCTCGCGCTCGTCGACCTGGCCCAGCATCTGTTTCATCTCGGCCTTCAGCGCCTCCAGCGCCTTGACCTTCGCATCGAGTTTCTGCTCGGCGGCGACCATCAGCGGCAGGGTGGTGGCGAAGTCCTGGTCTCGGGCGTCCAGCTCGGTGCGGCGCTGCGACAGCGACTGGATGATCTTGAGCTCGGCGGGGGAAATCCCGGCCTGTTGCGCCAGTTGTTCCGGCGACAGGGCGCAGGTGCCCGGCAGGGCCGGCTTGGCCGGCGCCCCGGCCGCAGCGGGGGCCTCCTCGGCCCAGGCCTTGGCGCCCTCGAACAGGCCGGGCGCCACGCCGACGGCGCGCACCGCGACGACGCCGCCGATGGCGACGGCGATCAGGGGCAGGATACGGGGTATGCGGGCCATGGAATGGGGTTCCGGACTCAGGCGGCGAACAGATCGTCGTCGAGATTACGACGCGCGGCGTTTAGGTTTTGTTTTGCAATCTGGTTAGCGGACCCGGCTGCAGTCAGGGCCTGGACGATGGCGGCGACATTGTCGCGGCCGGCCGGAACGCCCGCTCGCGGCGCGGCGGCGGGAGCCGTCATGCCCTGGATCCGCTGAGCCAGCACGGCCATGCGGCGGGCGCGTTCCTCGTCATCATTAACGGCGGCAGGCGCGGCGGGGCGGAAGGCCTCGGCCTGGACCGGTGCGCTTTCCTCCGGGGCGCGAGCCGGCGCGATGGGCGCGCCCCGCGCGATCAGGGTCTCCAGCTGCTGCTTGACCTCGCGCGCCTTGATGATGCGGTCGTGCAGGAGGTCGGTCTCCTGGCCCGAGGCGCGCAAGGTCGCCAGGGCCGCTTCGGCGCGGCCGGCGGCGGCGTTCAGCTCGGTCACCGCCTGGGCGAAGGCCAGCTGACCGGCGCGCAGGGCCGCAAGCTTGCGCTCCAGCTTGATCCCATAGCCGATCGCCGCGATCAGCAGCGCCATCAGCACCCCGTCCATGATCATGCCGGCCATCAACGAGACCCTCTAATACGGGCGGCGGCCTCGGGATTGATCGGTCCCTCGACCCGCACGGCGATGTGCTGGCCCTTGCGGCCCATCCGGCCGGTGGTCAGCGGTATGGCGCCCGCCTGAATCGAGATCTCCGAATCTGGCGTGGCGTTCAGCATCATCGTATCGCCCACCTTGAGATTCAACACGGTGGACAGCGGCATGGTCTGTTCGTCCAGCACCGCGCGCACCTCGGTCTCGGTCGTCCAGATTTCCGTGGCCAAGTGGCCTTCCCAGATGTTGTCGCGGCCGAACTTCTCGCCCATGAACTGCTGCAGCAGCATTTTCCGGATGGGCTCAAGCGTCGCATAGGGCAGCAGCAGTTCGATCCGGCCGCCGCGATCCTCCATGTCGATGCGGAGCTTGATCAGGATGGCGGCGTTGGCTGGACGGGCGATGGCGGCGAAGCGCGGATTGGTCTCTAGCCGGTCCAGATTGAAGGTGACCGGGGTCAGGGGTTCGAACGCCTGCCGGGCGTCGTTCAGCACCACCTCGACCATCCGCTGCACCAGCACCCGCTCGATAGTGGTGTAGGGCCGCCCCTCGATCCGCAGCGCCGCTGTGCCGCGCCGTCCGCCCAGCAGGACGTCCACGATCGAATAGATCAGGTTGGAATCGACCGTCAGCAGACCGTAGTTGTCCAGCTCCTCCGCCCGGAACACCGCGAGGATGGCCGGCAGCGGGATCGAGTTCAGATAGTCGCCGAACCGGATCGACGAGATATTGTCCAGCGACACCTCGACGTTGTCGGAGGTGAAATTCCGCAGCGAGGTCGTCATCAACCGCACCAGGCGGTCGAACACGATCTCCAGCATCGGCAGACGCTCGTACGAGACGAGGGCCGAATTGATGATGGCTCGGATGCCTGATTTCTCGGAGCCGTCGTCGTCGCCGAGATCGAAGCCCAGCAGACTGTCGATCTCGTCCTGATTCAGAACGCGCTCGGACATGGCGTCCGCGGGATCGCCCAAGCCTCCGAAGGCCTCGATCGGGGCGTCGGTCATGCTCTAGTTCACCAGCATTTCTTCAATCAGCACCGCATCGACCTTGCCCGGCGCGGCGATCAGATTAACCCGCCGTAGTATCTCGGCGCGCAGCTGATAGGTCCCAGCCGAACCGCTCAGGTCCTCGGGCCGAAGTTCGCGCATGAAGCCGGTGAACATGTCCTGCAGACGCGGCATTTCGGACTGGAGTTGGGTGGCGACTTCGGCGTCGTGCATTTCCAGAGTGAGCTTCAGCTTCAGGAAGGTCGCCCGACCGCCCGTCGACTGGATGTTCATGACCATGTCCGGCAGGGTGTAGAAGGTCACGCCGTCAGGCCCTTCCGAGATCTTGCCCAGCGACGGGTCGGCCTCGCCGCCCTCGGCGGGCGCGCCATGTCCCCCGCCCTCTTCCTTTTTCGCTTCCTTGCCGTGCCCTCCGGCCTCGGCCTTTTCCTCGCCGTGGCCGGCTGCGGCCTCTTCACCGTGACCTTCCGCCGCCGCTTCGCCATGAGCCTCCGCGGGTTTGGGCTTCATCAGGAAGAAGGCCGCGGCGCCGCCTCCACCCAGCACCAGCAAGGCGACCGGGGCGATGATGAACAGGATCGGCAGCTTCTTTTTCTTCGGCGCGCCCTCTTCGCCCTCGGCGCCCTCTGCAGCGGCCGGCGCGTCGGCTTCAGCGTTCGGGTCGCCCTTCTTCTTGCCAAACTTCAACATGCGCTCGCCCCGGAGAATCTCATGGGGAGGATCGACCGGGCTTGGTTAACGCCACGTTTACAAACGGCAGATTTTGCCGGGCTAGGGGGTGTCCCTTAGGGCGCAAACCCGCATTCCGCCTTGATTAACCCTGTTGGCACGGCCGTTGCGTGGAGGATTGGCGAAGGAGCACGCCTCTCGTGGAAAACGCCGCCTATATCGGATTGTCCCGTCAGATGACGCTGCGCCGCGAACTCGATATCGTGGCCAACAACGTCGCCAACGCCGACACCACCGGATTCAAGGTCGAACAGCTGATGGTCGGCACGGAAGTGGGCCAGCGGGCCCGCAACGACGCCATCCGTCCTTCGGCCAGCTTCGTGCTGGACAACGGCGTCGGTCGCGACTTCGGCCAAGGGGCGATGTCGGAGACCGGCCGTCCCCTTGATTTCGCCATCGCCGGCGAGACCGCCTTCTTCACCGTGCGCGACGGAGCCGCCGGCGAGGCCTATACCCGCGACGGCGCCTTCACCATCGACCCCGAGGGACGGCTGACCACCAAACAGGGCCAGGCCGTCCTGGGCGGCGGGGCCGAGATCGTGCTCGACCCGAACCTCGGCGCCGTCTCGGTCGGCGCCGACGGCACCATCACCCAGGACGGCCAGATCACCGGCCGTCTGTCCGTGGTCCGCTTCGACACCCCGGGCGTGCTCGAGAAGGGCGGCGACGGTCTTTACCGCAACGCCTCCAACATCCAGCCGGTCGAGGCGAACGACGTCCAGATTCATCAGGGCTCGCTGGAGGCGTCGAACGTCAATCCGTTGATGGAAATCACCAATCTCATCGAGATCAGCCGGGCCTACGAGAGCATCACCCGGATGATCGAGAACACCACCGACCTCAGCCGTCGCGCCGTCGAGCGCCTCGGCCGGGCCGCTTAAAGGAGAGCCGGACAATGCGCGCGCTCAGAACCGCAGCCTCGGGCATGGCCGCCCAGCAGCTGAATGTGGAGGTCATCTCCAACAACATCGCCAACATGAACACGGTGGGCTTCAAGAAGCAGCGCGCCGAGTTCCAGGACCTGCTGTACCAGAACGTCGAACGGATGGGAGCGCAATCGTCCAGCCAGGGCACCGTCGTCCCGACCGGCATCCAGATCGGTGCGGGCGTCAAGGCCGGCGCCGTCTACCGCGTCACCGAACAGGGCACGCCCCAAGCGACCGGCAACCCCTATGACATGGCCATTGACGGCAAGGGCTATTTCCAGATCACCCTGCCGTCGGGCGAGATCGGCTACACCCGGGCCGGCAATCTGCAGGTCAACCAGGAAGGCCAGATCGTCACCGACGATGGCTATGCGCTGGAGCCGGCCATCACCATTCCGCAGGACGCCACCGACATCACCATCTCCAAGTCGGGGCTGGTGCAGGTGACGCAGGCGGGTCAGACCGCGCCGACCACGGTCGGACAGATCGAGCTGGCCACCTTCTTCAACGAGGCCGGCCTGGAGGCCATCGGCGACAATCTGCTGTTGGAGACCGCCGCCTCGGGCGCCGCCAATGTCGGCACGCCGGGCGACGTCGGCTTCGGCCAGATTCTGCAGGCCTATACCGAAGCTTCGAACGTCGACTCGGTGTCCGAGATCAGTGCGCTGATCGTTGCGCAGCGCGCCTATGAAATGAACTCCAAGGTCATCTCCACCGCCGACGAAATGCTGTCGGTGGCGGCCCAGGTGAAGGGGTAAGCCATGATCAGCCTTCGCACCCTGCTCGTCTCCGCCGTCTTCTGCGCCCTTGCCGGCGCAGCCGTCGCCGCGCCTGTGACGCTGAAGTCCAATCCGGTCGACGCCGATGGCGACGTCACCCTGGGCGACGTCTTCGACGGCGCCGGCGCCGCAGCCGGGGTCGTTGTGGCCCGACGCGTCGGCCCCTCCGTCGTGTTCGAGGCCGGCCAGCTGCAGGCTCAGGCCCGTCAGGCCGGGCTGGACTGGGACAATCCCGCCGGCCTGCGCCGCGTCGTCGTTCGGCGATCCTCCGCTCCCGACCTTGATACAGGGAGCACCCAGACCGCAGCGCTTCAAGCGCGACAGTCCTCTGTCGCCGCCGGTCCCGCGCGACAAGTCTCCGGCCAACAGGTCATCGCCCGCAACGACATGGTGCGCGTTACCTATCAGGTCGGCGGGGTGAACCTGAGCATCATGGGCAAGGCCATGCGCAATGCGCGCCAGGGCGAGCCTGTCGCCGTCCTCAATACCGCCTCCAACCGGATCATCGATGCTGTGGCGTCCGGCCCGGGCCAGGCGGTCGCCGGCCCCGTCGCCGACATCACTCGCGCCACGTCTCAACAGTTCGCCGCCCGCTAGGGAATTCCGTCATGCGTAAGACTCTGATCCTCATCGCCGCCGGCGCCTCCCTGGGGGCCTGTTCGACCGCCGTCGAAGCCGTCCGCGGACCGCAACTGGCCCCGATCGGCTATCCCGCCGCCCTGGTTCCGGTCCAGCAGGCCTATATGCCCGCCCCGGCCCTTCGCGGAGAATCGACCCCCGCCAGCGCCAACAGCCTGTGGCGCATCGGCGCCCGCACCTTCTTCGGCGACCAGCGCGCCCGCCACGTCGGCGACATCCTGACCGTAAAAATCGATATCGACGACCGGGCCCAGACGCAAAACACCACCGCGCGGTCGCGGTCGAACGACTCCTCGGCCGGGGTTTCGAACTTCTTCGGCCTGGAGAACAGCCTGGGCCGCGCCTTCCCCGGCGGGTTCGATCCCGCCAACATGGTCGGGCTGGAAGGTGAATCCAACGCCACCGGTTCCGGATCGGTCAGCCGCTCTGAGAAGGTCTCCCTGACCGTCGCGGCGGTCGTCACCGATGTTCTGGCCAACGGCAACATGGTGATCCAGGGTCGGCAAGAAGTGCGCACCAATCGCGAGGTCCGCGAACTGACCGTCGCCGGCATCGTGCGGCCCGAGGACATTTCATCGGCCAACTCGATCAACCATACCCAGATCGCCGAAGCCCGCATCTCCTACGGCGGCCGCGGCGACATCAGCCGGATGCAGGCCACCCCAGCGGCCCAGAGCCTAGTCGAGCGGTTCAGCCCCTTCTAGGCCACACCCGTGATGCGGCCATGCCACAGGTCATAATCATCAAAGCGGAGCCGTGAACCGTTAACGTCTACCCGCGTTTGCCAGCCAGACGCGAGTACTGACATGTTCAAGGTTCTGATCCCCGCCGCCGCCTCAGTCGTCCTGGTCGCTTTCGCCGCCCGGACCCAGCCGCTCGAGCCCGCGCCGTCTCCTGCCTACGCCGAGGCTCCGGCGATGGCGTGGCATGTCAGCCACGAAGGGACTATGGCCAAACTGGCTTATGGCGTCGCCAACTCCGATCAGTTGGCGATGATGATCACCTGTTCGCCGGGGGATGCGACCGCCGTGATCTATGGCGATGTGCAGCCGGACTCGCCGCGCTTGATCGCCACCTCGTTCGGCCCCACACCCCTGGACCCAATGAGCGGCGGCGACGCGGTCGAGACGCGCCTGTCCCTGAGAGACGCCAGCCTGACAGGCTTGGTTTCAAGGGGCGCTATGTCCGTCCAGGGCGATGCCGGACGTTTCCAGCTCAAGGCTGATTCGGCCGAGCGGGGAATGATCTCCAACTTCCTCGCCTATTGCGGATCGTCACGCGCTTGACGAAATGAAGCTGGGACGCGCCTTGCGTCCGCTGTGGGCGGGGCTGATCGATGAATCCTTTTCTCGCGGCCGCCCTGGTGCTCGCTGCCCAGACGGCGGGTCTGCAGACGGCAGGCGCCCAGGCTGCCGGGTCCCAGGTCCCTGCGCCTCAATCGGGACCGGATTGGACCTGGACACTTTATGAAGGCGGCGGTCCCGTCGTTCTCGCCAACGAAATCCCCGACACCCCTCGCCTTCGGGTCACCCTTCAGTGCGATCCTCCGGGCGGCTTGGTCGACATCACTGTCTATGATGTTCAGGCGGAGCCGACGCCCCGGTCCAGCTTTGCTCGCCTGACCTCGGGCGCGGCCTCGACGACCAGCGAGGCCCGCATCGGTCGGGGCGGCCGACTGGAAGTCGTCCTGCGCACCGACCATCCGCTCTTCGCCGCCTTTGTAGGATCCGGCGACCTCTCGATCATGGCCGGGGAAACAGGCGGCGTGATCAAGGTCGAACGTTCCCATCTTGCCAAGCTTCGACGCTTCGCCGACCGTTGCTCCAGATAGGAGTCGATCATGCGCCTGGTGAAGCCCTTCCTGCCCCTTCTGGCTCTGTCGGCGCTCGCCGCCTGCGCCACGCCCCATCCCGGCGCAGCGCCCCAGTTGACGTCGGAGGCAGCCGGGCCGGCCCCCGTCTCGGACCTCGACTGGCATCTGCACCAGGAGCCGCCGGAAAACAGCCTCACCTATGGTCTCGCCGACAGCGACGAGGTGAAGCTGAAACTGTCCTGCCGCACGGCGTCCGGCGTGCTGGACCTCGCCGCGGTGGTGGACAAGCCGACGTCCCACCTGCGTCTGGAATCCGGCGGCGATATGGAAACCTATGCGGCGATGTCCGAACCCGCCGGCATCATCCCGGGCCACTATGCCGAGGCGCAGGCCAAGGCCAAGGATCCTGTCTTCCAGCGCTTCCGTCGCCTGGGCTGGATCGCTGTCTGGGAGGGCGACGAACGCCGGACCTATGCCGCCCACCCGTCGTCCCGAACCGGCATCGAACGCTTCTTCGCCGCCTGCGACTGATCTCTGCGGCTTGACCGCCTCGCCGCGGTCCGCTTGCCTGTCGATCATCTGGAAGGGGCGTCATGAATATTTCCTACCTGGCCGTTGCGGCTGTTTTCGCCATAGCGGCGCCGTCGACCGCCGGCGCCCAGCCGTCCCCGGTCGCCGTGCCCCCCGTCCAGACGCCTGCGCCGACGCCGGCCCAGATCGCCCTCGACGCCGTGATCGCGGACTACGAAACCTATCTGAAGTCTATCGACCCCTTCTCCGCCGGCGAGGAAGGCGACGTGGACGCCATGGGCCGGGTGCCGGATCTGTCGCGCGAATTCGAACTGGCCCAGCGCGCGCCGCTGGAAACCTTCGTGGCCCGGCTACAGGCCATCGCCCCCTCAGGCCTGTCCCACAGCGGCGGCATCAACCACGCCTTCCTGCTCTACAGCCTGAAGCGCAGCCTCGAGGGGCTCGACTATGACACCTCGCGCCTGGCCTTCGACAGCGAGGGCGGGCCGGGGACCTGGGCCCTCTATGTCGGCGGAAGCACGCGACTGAACTCGGTCGCCGAGGCCGAGGCCTATGTGCGCCGCATCCGGGGCTTCGGCGACATCTACGCCCAGACCACGGCGAACGCCCGGCGCGGCCTTGAAACCGGTCTGGTGCAGGCGCGCTCGGTGACCGAAAGCGCGCTGGCGCTGGCGCGCAACGACGTTGCGATCACACCCGACGCCGAGCCGCTGCTGAAACCCCTGTCCACCCTGCCCTCGACCGTGCCGCAGGCCGAGCGCGATCGGCTGAAGGCCCAGGCCGCGTCGGCCGTCGCCTCGACCATCGTTCCGGCGCGCCGGGCCTGGCTGACCTTCCTCGAGACCGAATACCTGCCCAAGACCCCGACCGAACCGGGTCTGGGAAACCGCCCCGGCGGCAAGGCGATGTACGCCTATCTCGTGCGCGGCCACACGACCACGGACCTGACGCCGGACCAGATCCACCAGATCGGCCTGTCCGAGGTCGCCCGCATCCGCGCCCGAATGGATGTGGAGATGAAGGCCGCTGGCTGGACCGGCGACTTCGCCGGCTTCCTGGCCTTCCTGCGCACCGATCCCCAATTCTACGCCCCCACGCGCGAAGCCCTGATCGAGAAGGCGTCGGAGATGGCCAAGCGCGCGGACGGCGGCCTGCCGGCCCTGTTCGCCACCCTGCCCCGCCTGCCCTACGACGTGCAGCCGGTCCCGCCCCAGATCGAGGAAAACTACACCACCGGTCGCTACAACGGCGGCTCGATGCAGAACGGCGTGGCCGGTCACTATGTGGTCAATACGTCGAAGCTGAACCAGCGCCCGCTGTATGAACTGCCCGCCCTGACCCTGCACGAGGCCGTGCCCGGCCACCACATCCAGATCGCCCTGCAACAGGAGGCCGAGGGCCAACCCTATTTCCGTCGCCAGGCCAATGTCACCGCCTTCACAGAGGGCTGGGGCCTGTACGCCGAATTTCTTGGCGAGGAGATGGGCTTCTACCGTACGCCCTACGAACGGTTCGGCCGCCTGTCCTACGAGATGTGGCGCGCCTGCCGCCTGGTCGCGGACACCGGCCTGCACTGGATGGGCTGGAGCGAAGAACAGGCGCGCGCCTGTTTCCGCGACAACTCGGCCCTCGCGCCCCACAATATCGAGACCGAGCTTCAGCGCTACATCGGCTGGCCCGGCCAGGCCACGGCCTACAAGATCGGCGAAATCCGCCTGCGCGAAATCCGCGCCCGCGCCGAGCGCGAACTGGGGCCGAAGTTCAACATCCGCACCTTCCACGACGCCCTGCTGACGGAGGGCCCGCTGCCGCTGGCCCTGCTGGACCAGCGCATGGACGCCTGGATCGCAGAGGAGAAATAGGACCTTCCCCCGCTTGCGGGGGAAGTGTCAGGTCGTGGCGCGAAGCGACACGCCTGACGATGGGGGAAGTCTTCCGTTTAAACGAGACTCCCCTCTCCGACCCTGGTCCGCTGCGCGGACACCGGGCCACCTCTCCCGCAAGCGGGAGAGGGTCCTAAGCCCACCCCGGAACCGGCAAACCCTTCGAGCGCAGGAATTCCGGATTGAACAGCTTGGACGCATAGCGCGAGCCCGGATCGCACAGGCAGGTGACAATCGTCTTGCCCGGCCCGATCTCGCGCGCCAACCGCACGGCGCCGGCGATATTGACCCCAGCCGATCCGCCCAGCGACAGGCCTTCATACTTCACCAGGTCGAACAGGATTGGCAGGAACTCGGCGTCTTCGATCCGATAGGCGTGATCGGGCTTGAACCCTTCGAGATTGCCGGTGATCCGCGCCACCCCGATCCCCTCGGTGATCGACGAGCCTTCGCCCTTCATCTCGCCCTTGGTGAACCAGTTGAACAGGGCCGCGCCGGCCGGGTCGGCCAGGGCGATGGTCACGTCCGGCTTCTTCTCGCGCAGATAGGCGGCGACGCCCGAGATGGTGCCGCCCGAGCCAACGGCCGAGACGAAGGCGTCGATCTTGCCGCCGGTCTGCTCCCAGATCTCCGGCGCGGTCGTCGTATAATGGGCGTCGCGGTTGGCGGTGTTGTCGAACTGGTTCGCCCAGATCGCCCCGGCCGCCTCGCTCTCGTTCAGTTCGGACGCCAGACGCCCCGAATAATGGACGAAATGGTTCGGGCTGGAGAAGGGGGCGGCGTCCACCTCGACCAGACGCGCGCCCAGCGAACGGATGGCGGACTTCTTCTCTTCCGACTGGGTGCGCGGAATGACGATGACCACCGGATGACCCAGGGCCGCCCCGACCAGGGCCAGGCCGATGCCGGTGTTGCCCGCCGTGCCCTCGACGATGGTCCCGCCGGGCTTCAGTGCGCCCGACGCCCGCGCGGTCTGGACGATAGACAGGGCGGCGCGGTCCTTGATCGACCCGCCGGGGTTCATGAACTCGGCCTTGCCCAGGATTTCGCAGCCCGTCTCATCGGACAGGCGGTTCAGGCGGACCAGCGGCGTATGGCCGATCAGGTCGATGACAGACGGTGTGACGGACACGTTTCAGCTTTCAGGCGAAATCGAACGGGAGGGGGATCAGGCCGCGACCTGACGCTTGCCTAGGTGGATGCCGCACTCGACCTTGTCCATCCCCGACCAGCGTCCGGCGCGCGCCTCTTCGTCCTCCTGGACCGCGCGGGTGCAGGGCCAGCAGCCGATGGAGCGATAGCCCTGCTCGACCAGGGGGTGACGCGGCAGGTCGTGCGCCTCCAGCCAGGCCTCGACGTCGTCGGCGTCCCAGTCGGCCAGCGGATTGATCCGCAGCACCCCGTCCAGCACCTCGAACGGCTTCAGTTCGGCGCGCGTGGCGGCCTGATAGCGTTTGCGCCCGGTGATGACGGCGTTGAACCCCGCCGTCGCCCGCGCCAAAGGCCGCACCTTCCGCAGGTCGCAGCAGGCGTCGGCGTCGGTCCGCCACAGGTCGTCGCGCGCGTCCAGGGTCGCTTTTTCGTTCGCGTCGGGCGTGACCAGCCGCACGTCGGTCAGGCCCAGGGCCTTGGTCAGCTGGGTGCGATAGGACAGGGTCTGGAGGAAATGCTGACCCGTTTCCAGAAAGACCACCGGCACGTCCCGGTCCGTCTCGGCGACGATGTGCAGCAGGGCCGCCGATTCCGCCCCGAACGAGGATATGGCGCCGACACGCAGACCCAGCGCCGGATCCAGCGCCGCTTTCAGTATTTCCGAAGCGTCCTTGCCGGCCGTCTCGCGGTTCAGCCGGTCGGCCAGACCTTGCAGGTCGGGGTCGTTCGACGCCGCCCGCCGCCTTTGCCAGATGGTCGGCGCCGGATCGACCGCCGGCTGATAGGAACCGCTGAACGCATGGTCCATCCGCGCCCACGCCGTCGTGTCCGCGCCGGGCGCCAGCTCCACCGCGTCAAAGCCCGAGCGCCGCAGTTGCCGCGCCTGGTCCGGCAAGACCTTGCCCGCCGCGATCAGACGTCCGGCATAGCCCCGCTCGCGCAGCACCGCCGCCAGCGAGAAGCCGCGCCCGTCGCGAAAGGCGTCGAACTCCAGCACCAGCACGTCGGTCGCGGCGGCGGCGGCCTCGACCTCGTCCAGCGGGGTCGTGACCGACAGGCGGGGCCCGTTCTGGACCCCTTCAAGCGTTTGCAGCATCGAGCGTCTCATAGATGGCGTCGCGGAAAGGATCGGGACCGACGCGGCGCACCGTGTCGATGAACCGCTCGCCCTCGGCGCGGATTTCAAGATAGCGGTCCAGGGTCCGCTGGATCGCGGGCGCGACCTCGTCCGCCGGCAGACTCTTGCCGACGATGTCGCCCAGGGCCGCCTGTTCGTCGGGCGAACCGCCGACGGTGATCTGGTAATATTCCTCGCCCTTCCGATCGACGCCCAGCACGCCGATGTGGCCGACGTGGTGGTGGCCGCAGGCGTTGATGCACCCGCTCATATTGATCCGGACCGGCCCCAGCCGCTCCTGATAGTCCATGTCGGCCAGCCGCTTCGACAGGGCCTGGGCCACGGGGATCGACCGGGCGTTGGCCAAACTGCAGTAATCCAGCCCCGGGCAGGCGATCACGTCGGTCGCCAGATCGGCGTTGGCCGTCGCCAGTCCCGCCTCGCGCAACGCCCGCCAGAGCGCCGGCACGTCGTCCAGCTTCACATGCGGCAGGACCAGGTTCTGCTCATAGGCGGCGCGCAGTTCGTCGAAGGCGTATCGCTCGGCAAGATCCGCCACCGCGTCCATCTGGTCCGCCGTGATGTCGCCCGGCACCCCGCCGACCGGCTTCAGCGAAACCACCACCGAGGCGTAGCCCGCCTTGCGGTGACGCCGCACATTGTTCCTCGCGAACCGGGCGAAGTCCGGATCGGCCAGCAGGGCGCGGTCGAACGGCGCGCTCGCCTTGGGCAGATCCTCGAACGGCGGCGGGGCGAAATAGGCCTTGATCCGCTCGGCCTCGTCTTCCGGGATCCGCAGGTCTTCCAGGCGCAGGGTGGCGTAATGCTTGTCCACCTCCTCGCGGAAGGCCTCCAGCCCGACCGAGGCGACCAGGATCTTGATCCGCGCCTTATGGATATTGTCGCGCCGTCCCAGCAGGTTCCACGCCCGCAGTATGGCGGTCAGATAGGCCAGCAGGTCCGCCGCCGGCACGGCCGATGCAATCTCCTGGCCGATATGGGGCAGACGCCCCTGCCCCCCGCCGACGAAGACGCGGAAAGCCGTCCCGCCGTCCTCGCCACGCACGATCTGAAGCCCCACGTCATGGGTGCGGATCGCCGCCCGATCCTTCTCGGCCCCGATCACCGCAATCTTGAACTTGCGCGGCAGGAAGCTGAACTCCGGGTGGATCGTCGACCACTGCCGGATGATCTCGCACCAGGGACGCGGATCCTCGATCTCGTCGTCGGCGGCGCCGGCGAAGACGTCGGTCGTCGTGTTGCGGATGCAGTTGCCCGAGGTCTGGATGGCGTGCATCTCGACATCGGCCAGATCGCTCAGGATCGCCGGCAGATCGGTCAGGGCCGGCCAGTTGTACTGGATGTTCGTCCGCGTGGTGAAATGGCCGTAGCCCTTGTCATAGGTGCGGGCGATATGGGCCAGCTGGCGCATCTGCCGACTATTGAACGTCCCATAGGGAATGGCGACCCGCAGCATATAGGCGTGGAGTTGCAGATAGACCCCGTTCATGAGCCGCAGCGGCTTGAACTCGTCCTCGGTCAGGGCGCCGGACGCGCGGCGCGCCACCTGGTCGGAAAACTCCTCGACCCGTTCACGCACCAGAGCGTGGTCGAACTCGTCGTAGCGATACATCAGGCGGACTCCCGCACCAGGCTGTTGCCCACGGTCGGCCCGGTCGCGCGGATCCGCTCCTTCAGCCGGTCCCGGCCCGAGGGCGTGCGCTCCTGAACCTCGACCAGATAGGGATTGACGAAGATGTCCGGTCGCCCGGCGACCTCGGCCAGCACGATCTCGGCCGTGGCGTCGTCCAGGGTCGAGGCCTGATCGATGCCCTCGACCGGCTGATTGTCCACGCCCGCATAGATGACACGGCCATCCGACAGACGGTTTGCGGTGACGATCTTCACGCCGCGAACTCCGCACGTACGTCCAACTGGGCCGCCGAGAAGGCCGCCGTCTCGCCGACGAACAAGAGGGCCGGCCCGCTCAGGTCGGCGCCGCGCACCAGGGCGCCCAGCCCGTCCAGTCGGCCGGTCAGCACCCGTTCGTCCGGCCGGCTGCCGTTCTCGACAATGGCGACCGGGGTCGAGCCCAGACGGCCCGCCGCCATCAGCTTGGCCGCCGTCTCCTCGGCCCGGTCCACGCCCATATAGATGGCCAAGGTATGGTTGGCTCCAGCCAGTCGGGTCCAGTCGGCGTCGACGCCGCCCGGCTTGGCCTGGGCCGTCACGAAGGTCACCGCCTGGGCGTGGTCGCGGTGGGTCAGCGGAATCCCCGCCGAGGCCGCGCAGGCCAAGGCCGCCGTCACGCCCGGCACGACGAAGACCGGCACGCCCGCCGCTCGCATGGCCTCCAGTTCCTCGCCGCCGCGACCGAAGACGAAGGGATCGCCGCCCTTCAGCCGCACGACGCGGTGCCCCGCCTTGGCCTCCTCGATCATCAGGGCCTCGATCTGGTCCTGTGGCACCGAATGTTCGCCGCGCGCCTTGCCGACATACAGGCGTTTGGCGTCGCGCCGCGCCCGCTCCAGCACCGCATCCGGCACCAGCCGGTCGTGAATAATGACATCGGCGTCCTGCAACACCCGCAGCGCCTTCAGGGTCAGCAGCTCGGGATCGCCCGGCCCCGCCCCGACGATATGGACCACGCCCTGTTCCGGCGCGGCCGAATTCAGCAGCCGCAGCATCTCGCGCCGCGCCTCGGCCGTGCGGCCTGCCGCGGCCAGATCGGCCGCCGGCCCCCGGAACGCCTTCTCCCAGAACCGACGCCGCGCCATGAAGTCGGGCACATTCGCCTTGACCGTGTCGCGCAGCTCGCGCGCCAGCCGGGCCACATTGGCCAGACCCGCCGGCAGCACGCCCTCGATCCGCGAGCGCACGTCGCGCGCCAGTATGGGCGCCGATCCGCCGGTGGCGACCCCGATCACAACCTCGTCGCGGTCGATCAGGGCCGGGGTCTGGAAGTCGCTCAGATGGGGCTTGTCCACCACATTGACCTGAGCCCCCGCCGCCCGGGCCAGGGCGCCCAGCCGCGTCAGCTCATCCGCGTCGTCCAGGGCCATGAAGACCAGACGCGCGCCCGCCAGGTCGTCCGCCTCGGGCGTACGCAGCACCGGCTCCGGCGCCGTCAGCGGCGTCTCCATCTTCGGCGGCGCGCCATCCGGCGCGAACCACAGCAGCTCGGCCGGCGTGTTCAGAAACAGTCGCAGCTTGGCCAGGGCGGGCTCACCGCCGCCTATGATCACGATCTTGGCGGCCTCGAGCGGAATGGAGGCGAGAAATACACGCATCATCTTGCTTTCAGGGCCGTCATCAGGGGAAGAAGGGGACGACGGCAGAGCGCGAACCATCGGCTTCCCCGTCCAGACCCGCAAACCAGATTGCCTTTGGCTCGCTGATAGGATTTCTAACGGCGATGGCCCGTTCCCTGCTCCCGCTCAACGCCCTTCGCGCCTTCGAGGCCGCCGCGCGTCACCTGAACTTCTCGCGCGCCGCCGACGAATTAGCGGTGACGCCGGGCGCCGTCAGCCAGCAGATCCGCCTGCTCGAGGACATCGTCGGCGGCCCCCTGTTCGTGCGTGAGGCGCGCGGCCTGCAACTGACCGACCTGGGCCGCTCCTCCGTCCCCCTGCTGCGCGAAGGGTTCGAGCGGCTGATGGACGCCTCGGCCCTGCTGCGCGAACCGCCGCGCCGTAAACAGGTGTCGATCAGCGTCGCGCCCGGCTTCGCCTCCAAATGGCTGATGCCGCGCATGGACGACTTCCACACCGCCCATCCCGAGATCGAGCTGTGGATCTCGGCCGACATGGAGCCGGCCGACCTGACCGAGGGCAAGGTCGATCTCGCCGTCCGCTACGGCCCCGGCGACTATCCCGGCCTGACCGTGGACCGGCTGATGACCGAGACGGTCCTGCCCGTCTGCGCCCCATCCCTGATGGACGGCGAACACCCGATCCGCACGCCCGCCGACCTGATGCGCCACACCCTGCTGCACGACATGTCCAACGACGGCGACCCCAGCCGCCCCGACTGGGCCATGTGGCTGAAGGCGCGCGGCGTGCGCCACCCAGACCCGCGCCGGGGCTCACGTTTCAACCAGTCGGGCCTGCTGATCGAGGCCGCCATGGCCGGCCGCGGCGTCGCCCTGGCCAAACGCACCCTGGCCCAGGCCGACCTCGCCTCCGGCCGCCTGGTCGCCCCCTTCCCCGACGGTTCGGAAGCGGTCGGCTTCGCCTATTCCGTCGTCCAGCCCCGCGACCGCCCGCCGTCGCCCAGCGCCACGGCCTTCGTCGCCTGGCTGAAGCGGCAGGCCGTGGATCACGACAATACGATGGGGCAGCTCTAGGGGATCCGCCGTCTCGCCTCACCAGGCGGAGGGCCAGATCTTATTGCTGCGCCCGCCATCCTGATCGCTGTTGTCACCGACGCGCCAGCCCTTGAGACAGGGGCCGAGCCGCACGTATCGCCTCTGCTGGACGAAGACCTGAGGCGGGCGCGCATTCAGCCGTTCCGCGCGAAAATCGACGGTGAACCTGTCCGCGGAGCCTGTTTTGCGCGTTCGCACCAGGAATTTCTGGCCGGACAGGGTGCAGGTCTGGATCTTCCCGCCCTCGATCTCGACCGGCGCTCGCGAAATCTCGCAGTCCTGCTCCTGAACCGAAGGCATCAACTCGGCGAAACCGTCGCTGAGCTTTCGGTCGGCGCAGATCCGCACCGGCCGCGCGTCCCCGTCCGGCGTCTCGACCTGCCACAGCGCCGGCGGGTCCACGGCCGCCTGTCGGTCCAGCCAACGGTGGGTGTCGGCCTCGCAGGCGGTCAGCATCAAGACCGCGACCAGGCCGATCACCGCCCGCCCGCCCTCATTCACCGCCCGATTCCTTACCCAAGCGCCGGTCGTGAACCGCCCGCAGATGGGCCAGGCTGAACACAGCGACAGCAGATGCGAGCGTGCCCGCGACGGCGATCAGCGCCAGTTCCGCATTGCCCTGGGCCAGTTGCAGGGGCGACGGCGGTCGGTTGAACCAGGCCTGGTAGACATTCCAGCAGAGAAGATTGTGGAACACGGCAGCCAGGGCGATCAATGGGCCGCCGACGCGCAATCCGGACACGAAGCCCGCTCCGGCGGACGCCCGCCCCAATCGTCCCCGCACCGCGATCACCAGGGCTGCGATCGCACAGGCCAACAGACCCAGAACAATCACCTTGTTCAGCGGCCCCGCATCATTGAACGCCGCGAGAATTTTCAGGCCGCGTCCCCCCGGCTCCACGGTTTGCGCCTGGGCGCTCCAGGCGGACAGGCTCGCCGCCAAGATCAAAAAGGACTTAAGGCGCATGACATCTCTCCCAGTGGGTTACAAATGTAATCTGATTTACATTTGTAGATTGGTCAAGCCTGTCCTTTGCGATTTCAACGCGCCTGCGTCGGCGGCAACAGTCGAAGATGGAGCACTACTCCCGGCCGCACGCGGGGCTCCTCAGGCGTCGCCGGTTGCAGCCGCCAGGCCGTCCCCGCCGTAACCGCCAGGACGGCGACGGTGAACAGCAGCCCAGCGCTGGACGGCGACCAACAACTGAGCCGCAGCGCCCGTAGCCGCGCCTCCAGCGCCGCGACGCCGCCCTGGGTCCACCCGCACCCAAGCGGGCTTGCGGACGCCGACCCCGCCTTCAACAAGGCTTCCGCATAGAGCCGCCGCCGGCCGGGGCGTCCCGCCATCACCGTGGCGTCGCAGGCCAGCTCCTGGTCGAACCGCAGCATCCCCGCGCCGAGATGCGCGAGCGGATTGAACCAGAACAGGCACCGAAGCCCGGCGACGACGGCGTTCACTCTCAGATCCCCCCGCTCCCGGTGCGCCCGTTCATGCGCGCGGATCAGGGCGACTTCTTCCTGCGACCATCGACGGTCCGCGTCGGCCGGCATGACCAGCCGCCCGACCAGCACGCCGATAAGGGCTGGGCCCGCCTCGCCTCGCCGCTCCAAGGCGGCGAACCGGCGCTGAGCGACGACCATGGCCAGGGCGCTGACCAGCATGCCGCCGACCCAGGTCAACACCAGACCGATCTGGACCTCGCGTGCCGCAAACAGCCCCAGGCCCGCCGCCCCCGAAAGCGCGCCCTCACGCGGAATACAGACCGCAACCAAGGCGACGGGAACCGCCCACCAAAGTCCATAGGCGGCGCGGGGACCGAACCACTGACGGAAAAACCCTCGAAGACAGGCGACAAACCCGACCGCGCCCGCCAGCGCCAGGTTCAGCTCCAGCAGCAGACCGATCAGGTCACGCATCGTCGTCCAGCCGGTCGATCAGCGCCTTCAACCGCCGACGATCCTCGGCGCTCAGCGTCTTGCGATCCGCGAACTGGGCCACGAGCGGCGCGAGCTGCCCCCCGAACAACCGGTCCAGCAGGGTCTCGCTCTCGGCCTGCACATAGTCCGCCCGTTCGAGCACCGCATGATAGCTGTGCCGACCGTTGGCCCGCTCGGACCGAATGGCGCCCTTCCGCAGCAAGCGGTTGATCAGGGTCTTGACCGTCGCCTCGCCCCAGCTCGCCTCGGACAAGACCGCCGCGATCAAATCCTCCGCCGACAGCGGCTGCCCTCGCCACAAGGCCTCCATGACCGTGAACTCGGCGTCGGTGATCTTCATAGTCGCATGACTCCCGCGTCGATGTACGCTTGTAATACAGCCTTCAGCAAGACCTTCAATGAGACTTAAGCAGGATGCGATCTTGCGAAGCCCAAATGGGACATCTCTGTGGCGCGAGTCTTCATAGAACCGTGGGGACCAGAGGTCGCCGTGACGTGGTGGTTTTTGCAAGGTCCGCCGCCATGAACCTTGACTCCGGCGCCGCCCGGACCGACACGACCGGCCCATGATCACCCGCTATTCCCGCCCCGTCGCCGCCGCCATCTGGTCGCAAGAGACCAAGTACAAGATCTGGTTCGAGATCGAGGCCCACGCCGCGACCAAGATGGCCGAACTGGGCGTCATCCCCCAGGACGCGGCGGACGCCATCTGGGCCAAGGGCAAGGACGCGACCTTCGACGCCGACCGCATCGACGAGATCGAGCGCACCACCAAACACGACGTCATCGCCTTCCTGACCCATGTGGCCGAGATCGTCGGCGACGAAGCCCGCTTCCTGCACCAGGGCATGACCTCGTCGGACGTGCTGGACACCTGTTTCGCGGTCCAGCTGGCCCGCTCGTCGGACCTGCTGATCGACGGCGTGGACCGGGTTCTGGCGGCGCTGGAGACCCGCGCCAAGGAGCATAAATACACCCCGACCGTCGGCCGCAGCCACGGCATCCACGCCGAGCCCGTGACCTTCGGCCTGAAGCTGGCCGGCTATCACGCCGAGTTCCAGCGCGCCAAACGCCGCCTGGTCACCGCCAAGGAAGAGATCGCCACCTGCGCCATCTCCGGCGCCGTCGGCACCTTCGCCAATGTCGATCCGGCGGTGGAGCAATATGTCGCCGACAAGATGGGACTTCAGGTTGAGCCGGTCTCGACCCAGGTCATCCCGCGCGACCGTCACGCCGCCTTCTTCGCCGCCCTGGGCGTCGTCGCCTCGTCTGTCGAACGCCTCGCCGTCGAGATCCGCCACCTGCAACGCACCGAGGTGCTGGAGGCCGAGGAATTCTTCGACAAGGGCCAGAAGGGCTCGTCGGCCATGCCGCACAAGCGCAACCCGATCCTGACCGAGAACCTGACCGGCCTGGCCCGTCTGGTCCGCTCGGCCGTGACCCCGGCGATGGAAAACGTCGCCCTGTGGCATGAGCGGGACATCAGCCATTCGTCGGTCGAGCGCGGCATCGGTCCCGACGCCACCATCCACCTGGACTTCGCTTTGCAGCGCCTGGCCAATGTGGTGGAGCGGCTGAACGTCTATCCCGAGAACATGCAGGCCAACATCGACCGCCTGGGCGGTCTGGTGCATTCGCAACGGGTCATGCTGGCCCTGACCCAGGCCGGGATCTCGCGCGAGGCGGCCTATGCCGCCGTGCAGGAGAACGCCATGAAGGTCTGGCGCGGCGAAGGCGCCTTCCTGGACTTCCTCAAGGCCGACGACCGAGTCACCCTGCCCGCCGAGCAGCTCGAGGCCCTGTTCGACCTCGGCTACCACACCAAGAATGTGGACGTGGTGTTCAAGCGGGTGTTCGGCGAGGGGTAATCTTCAGTATTGAAAATCGCACCGATTTTCGTACTCTATCTCCATGCAACGGGTCGAAGCCTCTGTCGCGGTCAGCGTCTCTGACCTGAAGAAGAGCCCCAGCGCCGTCATGGACGACGCGGCGGGCCAGACCGTAGCCGTGCTGAACCACAATCGGGTCATGGCCTATATGGTCCCCGCCGCCGCCTATGAGGCGATGGTCGAACGCCTGGACGATCTGGCGCTGATCGAGACCATCCGCCAGCGGCAGGACGAGACGCCAGTGCACGTCTCGCTCGATGCGCTTTGATCTTCAGTTCCTCCCCACTGCGCTGAAAGAGTGGGAGAAACTGGGGGCGCCGGTCCGGGCCCAGTTCAAGAAGAAGCTGGCCGAACGGCTGGAACATCCTCGCGTGCCGAAGGACGCGCTCCACGGGATGCGCGATCACTACAAGATCAAGCTGCGCGACTCCGGATATCGGCTGGTCTATCGGGTCGAGGACGCAATCGTCACGGTGACCGTCGTCGCGATGGGCAGACGCGACCGCCAGGTGTATCGGGACGCGGCGCGTCGGCACGAATGACCAAACACGCCTTCTCCCCCGTCGTCGATGCGGACACCCGCCTGCTGATCCTCGGCAGCCTGCCCGGCGACGCCTCGCTGAAGGCGGCCCAGTACTACGCCCACCCGCGCAACGGCTTCTGGCCGTTGATCGGCGGCGTGCTGGACGAGCCCCTAACCGCCCTGCCCTACCCTGACCGCCTGGACCGGTTGAAGGCACGCGGCGTCGGTCTGTGGGACGTGATCGCCTCGGCACAGCGATCCGGCAGTCTGGACGCGGCGATCCGGTCGCCCGAAGCCGCGGACCTGCGCGGGCTGATCGAAAGCCTGCCGCAACTGCGCGCCGTGGCCTTCAACGGCGGCTTGGCGGCCAAGCTGGGAAGACGGATCCTCGCCGACCTGAATGGCGTCGCCTTGGTCGTTCTGCCGTCCTCCAGCCCCGCCCATGCAATATCCTTGTCGGCAAAGGCGGAGAGCTGGGCCATACTGGGGAACTTTCTCCCGGATAAGCCTGCCGCCTGATGATCCTGACCCTTTCCTGCCCCGACCGCCACGGCATCGTCGCGGCCGTTTCCGCCTTCCTGCTGGAGCGGGACGCCAATATCTCGGACGCCCAGCAGTTCGGGGACGCCTCCAGCGCCACCTTCTTCATGCGCGTGGTGTTCGAACCGGCCGACGGCGATCTGGAGGCGACGATCCGTGACGCCTTCGCCCCCCTGGCCGAGCGGTTCGCCATGGACTGGACCCTGCGCGGGCCGGCGCCGCGCAAGGTGATGATCCTGACGTCCAAATTCGATCACTGCCTGGCGGACCTGCTGTACCGCTGGCGGATCGACGAACTGCCGATGCAGGTGACGGCGATCGTCTCCAACCATCCGCGAGAAATGATCGGCCACGTCGATCTGGGCGACCTGCCCTTCCACCACCTGCCGGTCAGCGCCGCCGACAAACCGGCGCAGGAGCGCGACCTGCTGCGCCTGATCGAGGACACGGGCACGGAACTGGTCGTTCTCGCCCGTTATATGCAGATCCTGTCGGACGATCTCAGCCGCCGGCTGGAGGGACGTTGCATCAACATCCACCATTCCTTCCTGCCGGGCTTCAAGGGCGCCCGCCCCTATCACCAGGCCCATGCGCGCGGGGTGAAGGTCATCGGCGCCACCGCCCACTATGTCACGCCCGACCTGGACGAAGGCCCGATCATCGAACAGGACGTCGAACGGATCAGCCACCGCGACACCCCGGAAGATTTGATCCGTAAGGGTCGTGATATCGAGCGTCGCGTTCTGGCTCGAGCAGTTCGTCGACACCTCGAGGACCGCGTTTTGCTGCAAGGCACAAAGACCGTCGTCTTCGAAGACTGAATGGCCAAGCTGCGTCCTCTTGTCACGCCGCACGCATCCTTTAGGTGAACTCGAACGTAACCTTGTCGTGACCGCCACCGCGCGGACCAACAGGGAACGAAACACCATGACAAATCTTCGCACGCTCATGCTCGTCGCCGTATCCGGCGGGACGCTGATGGCGCTCGGCGCCTGCAACAACAACGAAACCGCCACGCCCGCCGACTCCACCGCCATGGCGCCGGCCGAAGGCGCGGCCATGGCCCCCATGACGGCCGACCCGATGGTCGGCGGCGCCTCCATGAGCCCGAACGAGACCATCGTCGCCAATGCGTCCAAGGCGTCGAACCTGTCCACACTGGTCGCCGCGGTTCAGGCTGCAGACCTGGTCGAGACTCTGCAGGGCCCCGGCCCTTTCACCGTCTTCGCCCCCGACAACGCCGCCTTCGAGAAAATTCCCGAGGCCACCCGCACCGCCCTGATGCAACCGGCCATGAAGGACGACCTGACCAAGATCCTGACCTATCACGTCGTCGTCGGCCGCCTGACCGCAGCCGACATCGCCAGCCAGGCCCAGGCCAATGGCGGGACCGCCACCCTGGAGACGGTTCAGGGCGAAGACCTGAAGGTCGCAGCCGGCCCGAACAACACCTGGGTCATCACCGACGCCAAGGGCGGCACGTCCACCATCACCCAGGCCGACGTGGCTCAATCGAACGGCATGGTCCACGTCGTCGATACGGTTCTGATGCCGTAAAAAATAATTTCAGTCCGGTCGGAACGGGCTGAAACCAAATCCCCCGCCCCGTGTTCTTCAGGGGCGCGAGACGCACAGTACGCCGGGTGAGACATCCCCCAACGTCCCCGGCAAAAAGAAAGGGCCGCACTTTCCCCCGGGTGCGGCCCTTTCGACGTCTGGCGTTCAGGCCCGAAGGCCGATGTCTCTGATGATTATTCGGCGCGCGGCTCGCCGGCGCGAATCTGCTCGCGGGCGATGGAGGCCAGTTCGTCGATCTTGGAGCGGATCTCGCCTTCGGACACCGACAGGCCCGAGGCCTTGAAGTCGCCGGCGACCTTGCGGAACACGTCCTCGTCGCCCGGCTGCTCCATGTCGGCGCGCACGATGGCGGCGGCGTACTGGTCGCTGCTTTCGGCCGACAGGCCCATCTTTTCGGCCGCCCAGTGGCCCAACATCCTGTTGCGCCGGGCGATCGCCTTGAATTCCTGCTCCTGATCGAGGGCGTACTTGGCCTCGAAGGCCTTTTCCCGATCGTCGAAGGTCGTCATGTCGCCAGCATAGCTCCGCACGCCCCGCTAACCTCGGGGCAAGCGCCGTCTATAGCCGGACCGCGCCTGAACGCAACATGACTTCCGTCGCACCCTCGCCGATCGGCTTTACGGCTCCGCCTTATTTGTATCGGGAGCCGCCTTAAGCTAAGGAGACCGCGAACGAGATTGACTGCCCGAACGATTCCAAAACGCGCCGCCAGGACCGGGTCTTCCCCTCTCCACCATGGCCGCGCGATTTTTGTTTCTGGAGGGCGCCCGTAGGCCGGGACGGATTATGAACAACAAGCGCAAGAAGATTTACGAGGGCAAGGCCAAGATCCTTTACGAAGGACCCGAGCCCGGCACCCTGATCCAGTATTTCAAGGACGACGCCACCGCGTTCAACGCGCAAAAGAAGGCGGTCCTTGAAGGCAAGGGCGTGGTCAACAACCAGATCAGCGAATTCATCATGTCGCGCCTGAACGGCATCGGCGTGACCAACCACTTCATCAAGCGCCTGAACCTGCGCGAGCAGCTGATCCGCGAAGTCGAGATCATTCCGCTGGAAGTCGTCTGCCGCAACATCGTCGCCGGCTCGATGAGCCAGCGTCTGGGCATCGAGGAAGGCACGCCCCTGCCCCGCTCGATCATCGAATTCTACTACAAGAAGGACGAGCTCAACGACCCTATGGTCACCGAAGAGCATATCACCGCCTTCAACTGGGCCTCGACCCAGGAACTGGACGACATCCTGGCGATGACGGTTCGGGTCAACGACTATCTGTCGGGCATGTTCGGCGCCGTCGGCATCACCCTGGTCGACTTCAAGATCGAGTTCGGCCGCATCTGGGAAAATGACTTCAGCCGCGTCATCCTGGCCGACGAAATCAGCCCCGACTCCTGCCGTCTGTGGGACGCCACTACGGGCGAGAAGATGGACAAGGATCGATTCCGTCGCGATCTGGGCAATGTCATCGAAAGCTACACCGAAGTCGCGCGTCGACTGGGTATCATGAAGGGCATGCCGACGGTGATTCAGGGAGGGCTGCACTAGTGGCTAAGGTCAAGGTTCACGTCTTCCTCAAGCCCGGCGTCCTGGACGTCCAGGGCAAGGCCGTCGAGGGCGCTCTGCAGGGTCTGGGCTGGTCGGGCGTGTCGAACGCTCGCGTCGGCAAGCTGATCGAGTTCGACCTCGCCGGCGCCGAAGATCCCCAGGCCGAGGCCAAGAAGATGTGCGAGCAGCTCCTCGCCAATACGGTGATCGAAGGCTACCGCATCGAGGCGGCCTGACGCCGATTCTTGTATGTAATGCACGATTGCATTACATTGTCGGCATGACCACGCTCACCGTGACTAGCCGAGGCCAGGTGACCTTCCGCAAGGAGGTGTTGCAGCATCTCGGCATCCAGCCCGGGCAGAAGATTCATCTCGACCTTCTGCCCGACGGCCGTGCGGAGCTCCGCGCCGAGCAGATGAAGGGCTCCTGGTCCGATCTCTCGGGGTTCCTGAAAGGTCGAACGAACGGGGCGCGCCTGTCGATCGAGGAGATCGGCGTTCTGACCGCGCAAGCCGGCGCTGACCCTGAACAGCCGTGAACATCACCGCCGACACCAACGTCCTGCTACGCGCCATCGTCGGCGACGACGAGGACCAGCAGGGTCTGGCGGTAGAGGCCCTGGAATCCGCTGATCGGGTGGCGGTCAGCAGCCAATCCCTGTGTGAATTCGCCTGGGTGCTGGCCCGAGGTTATCGCGCCTCCCGCGAGGATATCGCGACCGCCATTCGTCGCCTGCTGGATATGCGCAACATATCGGTTGACCGTCCCGCGGCCGAGGCCGGTCTCGCCGTGCTCGAAGCGGGCGGCGACTTCGCTGACGGCGTCATCGCCCATGACGGCCAATGGCTGGGTGGGGAAACCTTCGTCTCCTTCGACGTTCAGGCGGTGCGGCTGCTGGACCGCAGCGGCGTGAAAGCGCGTCTCCTGTCCGCCACCTGATTCTGCACTCCCGAGGAAGCCCTTCAGATGACCTTCACCCTTACCTCCACCGACATCCAGGACGGCGGCGTCCTGCACGACGCACAGGTTCATGCCAAGGGAAACACCTCGCCCCACCTCGCCTGGTCCGGCGCGCCCGAGGAGACCAAGAGCTACGCCGTCACCTGCTATGACCCCGACGCCCCGACCGGTTCGGGCTTCTGGCACTGGACCGTGGCCAACATCCCTGCTGACGTAACCGAACTGCCGACCGGCGCCGGCTCGCCCGGCGGCCACCTGCCGCTCAGCGCCGTTCAGGGCCGCACGGACTACGGCAAGGCCGGCTTCGGCGGCGCCGCCCCGCCCCCCGGCCACGGCCCGCATCGCTACATCTTCACCGTCTTCGCCGTGGACGTGGACCGGCTGGACGTCACCGCCGACGATTCCGGCGCCGTCTTCGGCTTCAACCTCCACTTCCACACCCTGGCCAAGGCCTCGATCACGGCGACCTACGAAAACCGGGGCTGAGTCTCAGGGCGTCTGCTGCTTCAACTGGAAGTCGCCGGCTGGGAAATCCATGACATAACCCTGGGACAGCACGTCCTGTCCCAGGCGTCCCCGGATCATGTCGCCGCCCGCATGCTCGTCAGCCGCGCTGACATCGGTCAGCCGCACGCCCACATCATCGATCTGCAACTCCACCACCGGCGCACGGCGCGCCTCCACCGTGCGCTCGCCTCCTGCGCCGCCGACCTGTTCGCGGCTCTCGACGGCGCCGTCCGCGAGATCGGGCCGTTCGTCCAACAGGACCGGACGCAAGGTCGTGCGATTGGCTCCGGTGTCAAAGGCGAACGGCACAGGCTCTCCCCCGCCGACCCGCACATAAACCCGCGGCGTCAGCCCATCGACATACAGGTCGCGTACAACCGGCATCGGCCCGCTCGGCCCCCAGCTCAAGGTCTCGACACCGTCGGCGCCCTTGGCGACTTCCAGCCGTTCCAGCCGCGAGATCACGGGGAAACCGACGATGCCCGGAATCCTGTAGGCCCCGCCCGCGAAGGTCAGGCTGGCGTCCGGCATGACCAGAAAGATCACGTGCTGAAACACGACGGCGCCGATCTTCACCTCGTCCGCCACCCCGATGCGAGAAGCGGCCCCGGCCTGGGTGATGCTGCCGACCCCCGCCGTATCGCCGAGAATGCGCAACCCCAGAGCCGCCGCCTCGCTCTCGGTCACGACCGAGAAGTTGGCGCCGGTGTCCAACACGAACTGACGGGGCGAGCCGTTCACCTCCACCGGTATGCGGGCCAGGCGCGCTGCATCCCGCTCAATGGCGACGACTCCGGCGGCAAAGGCGATCCGGGCTTGAGGCGGGGTGTCGGCCAGCGCCCGGGCCACCGTCAGGGACTGGGTGGTGGCGCGAATCTCGTCCTCTGTCTCGCTGGTCTCCAACAGCCGACTCATGGCTTCCGCCGCCTCCCCATAGAGGCCGTCCCGCAGGAGCACGCCGGCAAGGGCTGACAGGGCCTGACTGCGATCAGGCTCGGAGCCGGTCGCGCCGGCCAGATAGGTCTTCAGGGCCGTGCGGGCCTCAGCGTCTCGGAACTCGTAGGCGGCCAGCAGACCTTGCGACAGAGGATCGCCGTCATGTGCGGCCGCATCCCTCAGCGCCGTGGGGTTCGACAGAAGCGCCTCGCGCTCGGGCGTCTGGGCGACCGCTGTTGAGGCGGTCAGTAAGGCGCAAACCGCCGCCGCCGAAGTCCACACCGAAGCCATATCACCGACCCCTGTTATCGATATCCGCTGGGTATCATCGCCGTGGGGATGGGCGAAGTTAACAATCCGCCATGGTCCGAAAGCCCGGCGGCTCCATTGCGGGACGCCGGTCTCGCCCTATATTGCACCGCAACATTCCCTCCCCGTTCCGGACTTTCTCGCCATGGCCTCCAGCGGCGCCGTCGTCGATTCCGACGTTATCTTCGAACCCATGACCGCCGGTCGTGTGGCCCTGGTCCTGATCGCCCTGGCCATGGGCGGTTTCGCCATCGGCGTGACCGAGTTCGCGGCCATGAGCATCCTGCCGGACTTCGCCGCCGGCCTGGGCGTCGACGCCCCGACCGCCGGCCATGTCATCAGCGCCTACGCCGCCGGCGTCGTGGTGGGGGCACCGATCCTGGCCGTACTCGGCGCACGCAGCCCGCGCTGGCTGCTGTTGATCGGCTTCATGGCCCTGTTCGCCATCGGCAACGGCCTGTCGGCCCTGGCCCCGACCTATGAGTGGATGCTGGTCTTCCGTTTCCTCAGCGGCGTGCCGCACGGCGCCTATTTCGGCGTCGCGGCCCTGGTCGCGGCCTCGGTCGTGCCGCTGCACCTGCGCACCCGCGCCGTCTCGACCGTCCTGATGGGGCTGACGGTGGCGACCGTGATCGGCGTGCCCTTCGCCAATATGATCAGCCACGCCTTCGGCTGGCGCTGGACCTTCGCCATCGTCAGCGTCCTGGCCGTGATCACCATGGCTCTTGTAGCCCTGTTCGCCCCACGCGATCCCGCACACGCCGACGCCAGCCCGATGCGCGAGCTGGGGGCCCTGAAGCGAAGCCAGGTCTGGCTGACCCTGGGGGTCGGCGCCGTCGGCTTCGGCGGCATGTTCGCCGTCTACGCCTATCTGGCCTCGACCCTTCAGACTGTGACCGGCGTTGGGCCGGAGATCCTGCCCTGGGTCTTCGCCGTCTTCGGCGTCGGCATGTTCCTGGGCAATATCCTGGGCGCCTGGGCCGCCGACCGGATTGGCTTCCCGGCGGCGGGCGGCCTCCTGCTCTGGAGCGCCGCCGCTCTGGTCCTCTATCCGTTCGCCGCCCCGCACCTCTGGGCGGTCATGGTCGTGGTCTTCCTGATCGGCGGCGGCGGCGGCCTGGGCTCCATCCTCCAGACCCGGTTGATGGACGTCGCCGGCGACGCCCAGACCCTGGCCGCCGCCCTGAACCACTCCGCCTTCAACACCGCCAACGCGATCGGTCCCCTGCTGGGCGGCATGGCCATTGCGGCCGGCTACGGCTGGACCTCGACCGGCTGGGTCGGCGTCGGCCTGTCCCTGGGTGGATTTGCAATCTTCGTGATCGCCTGGCTGGCGGGGCGAAAGCACGCGACGGCCTGACAAGCCAAAAGAACCCTGCTAAAGGGCCGCGCCATGAGCGCAGCCGTCATCGTCTTCCCCGGTTCCAACTGTGATCGCGACTGCAAGGTCGCCGTCGAACGCTCCACCGGCGAGCCCGTCTCGATGGTCTGGCACGCCGAGACCGAACTGCCCTCGGGCCTGGACCTGATCGTCATTCCCGGCGGCTTCTCCTACGGCGACTATCTGCGCTGCGGCGCCATGGCGGCCCAGTCGCCGGTGATGCAGGCGGTGAAGCAAGCTGCTGACAATGGCGTCGCCGTGGTCGGCATCTGCAACGGTTTCCAGATCCTGTGCGAGGCCGGCCTGCTGCCCGGCGCCCTGTTGCGCAACAAGGGCCTGAAATACGTCTGCAAGCCCATCGCACTGACCGTCGCCAACGGCCAGACCCGCTTTACCGCCGGCTATCAGGGCCAGCGCGAGGTGACCATGACCCAGGGCAACGGCGACGGAAACTTCTTCGCCGACGCCGAGACCCTGGCCCGGATCGAGGGCGAGGGTCAGGTGGTCTTCCGCTACGTCGAAAACCCGAACGGCTCGGTCAACGACATCGCCGGCATCCAGAATGCGCGCGGCAATGTCCTGGGCATGATGCCCCACCCCGACCGCGCCTTTGAGGCCGAATTGGGCTCCGCCGACGGCGCGGTCCTGTTCCAGAGCATCTACGCCGCCGCCTGATCGCTCACCGACCCACGTTATCGCGGGCTTGTGACACGCGATGATCGCGTTCTGCGCTAACCTGAAGATGCATCGGCGTCTCGGGGGCGATCATGGCGACTATTCTCGACCCACTGCCACAGGCGGTCCGCGACGACCTGGACCGACTGAACGCCCTGCTCGACGCCGTGCCGCCCAAGACGGCCGGCGACAATCTGCTGATGGCCACCTGGAACATCCGCGGCTTCGGCAGTCTGACCGAGAAATGGGAAAGCGAGGAGGGCGACAGCCCCCGCCGCGACTTCCACGCCGCCGTCCTGATCGCGGCGGTGCTCGAACGGTTCGACGTCATCGCCGTGCAGGAGGTGAAGGCCAATCTGCGCGCCCTGCGTCATGTCCTGAAAAAGCTGGGGCCCGACTTCGGCTTCCTGATGACCGACGTCACCTACGGCGATCCCGGCAATGACGAGCGTCTGGCCTATATCTACGACAGTCGTCGGCTGAAACCGTCCGGCCTGGCCTGCGAACTGGTGGTGCCCGAGGATCTGGACACCCCCTACGCCACCCCCGCCAACGCCTTCCAGCGCCAGTTCGTCCGCACCCCCTACGCCGTCAGCTTCAACGCCTCCGGCAAGACCTTCGTCCTCGTCACCCTGCACATCGTCTATGGCGAGAAGGGCGCGGACCGCGTCGCCGAACTGACCGCCATCGCCAAATGGCTGCGTCACTGGGCCGAGTCGATGGACGACTACGGCCAGAACCTGATCTGTATGGGCGACTTCAACATCGACCGTCACGGCGATCCGCTGTGGCAGGCCTTCACCTCGACCGGCCTCGTCACCGCTCCGGGCCTGGAAAAGGTGCCGCGCACCCTCAGCTCGTCCGTGGAAAAGCCCGACCTGGCCAGTTTCTTTGACCAGATCGCCTGGTTCGAGCGGCGCAAGGACGGCAAACCCTACCTCTCATTGGCGTTCCGCCAGGCCGGCGGCCTCAACTTCCAGGGCGTGGTCCTGCAGAACCTGACCCGCACCCAGCTGTCCTGGCGGATCAGCGACCACTATCCGCTGTGGGTCGAGTTCGGGCTCACCTGACCCAGGTCAGGTCCCCAGTTTCGGCGTCGCCCCGCCCCCGGCGTCGATGGCGTCGAACAGGGCGCAGATAAGCTCCTGCTCCTCCTCGGTGATCTCGGGCTTCCAGACGTCGAAGATCAGGATGGTCCGGTCCTGGCCGCTGTCGTTCCAGGCCTCGTGCTCGATCGTGTCGTCGAAGGCCCAGGCCTGGCCTTCCTCCCACTGGCGCAGGTCAGACCCCACCCTGAACCAGGACCCCGGCGGCGCCACCAGCGGCAGGTGGCAGATCAGACGGGTGTTGATCAGGCCATGATGGGGCGGAATCCGCGCGCCCGCCGCCAGTTCCGAGAACAGGATCGACGGCGAACGCCCCGGAATGATGCTCAGCGGCGCCGCCTCCAGCGCCCTCAGCGTCTGGGGACAGCGCGCCGCGATCTCGGGAACCACAACGCCGTCCTTCCACAGAAAGACCGCGCTCCAGGCCGGGTTCTCCAGCATGCCCGCCTGTCCGCTGCGCGGCCGGTTGGACCGGTCCTCCACATAGGGGGCAAACAGGGCGGGTTCGGCCAGAACGGCCTCCAGTTCGGCCCGGATGGCGGGCGCCGCCGCCTCTATTTCCGCCAGCCACGGCGTGTCCTCACGCGGCTGGAACTGGACCTGCGGCAGGCCGGGAAACAGATAGAATTTCGGCTGCTGGTGATACAGCGGCTTGCGTCCGGTCAGCAGGTCCAGCGACAGGGCGAAACGCGGACTGGACCGCGATTCGTCGAACCCCCGCGCCTTGACCCCGGCCAGCAGCTCGTCCTCGAACCGACGCTTCATGTCCGCCAGCGCCTGCTGCGCCCGCCGCAGTTCGTCGCTCAGTTCAGGCGCCGCGCCCCGCTGCTGCGCGCTGGCCAGAGCCGCGCCGTAGAAGGTGGAGGCGGAACGCGAATCGCCCTGGGCGGCCAGGGCGTCCGCCTTCAGGATCGAGCCCAGGATATTGCGCCCATCAGCCCGAAGCACACGCTCGGCGGCGGCGAGCGCCAGCTTTGGGTCTCCTTGCGCACGCGTGGACAGGGCCTCACGAAGAAGCGCATCCAGGGCGAAGGCGGGGTTCGCGTTCATGCGCTACATGAACCCCGATCATCGAACCTCCGTCAAGCAATCGACGGCCCGGTCAGATCAGTCCGGACGCGCCGACTGTCCGTTCTCCAGCTCTTCGTCCTCGTCGACCGTGACCACGCCGCCCGGATCGCGCTGGGCGGCCAGTTCTCGGGCGCCCACACCCTGGCCCTGTTCTATCGCGTGGTTGGCTTCGACTTCGTCGGTTTCGAAGCGGGGGGTTTCGTCGTCGCGATCGGCCATTTCGGTCTCCAGTTCGTGCCTGGTCTGACAACCAGCCGCCGCCCCGCCGGTTCCGCTAGCGACGCAAGAAGGGCTCCAGACTGGCGCGCGACAGCGGTCGGAACAGCAGGAACTGCCCCGCGACGCTGACCGTCGCCTCATGCGCCTGCGGGCGCTGCACCACCGCCGGATCATCCAGAGACACCGCCCGACCGGACGCAAGGTCGCGAACATCCAGGGCGGGCGTCACGGGCCGACTGTTCGCCGTCGCCAGGGCCGCCAGGAAGGCGCGCACCTCCAGTGCCTGCTGCTCCGGCGTCGCCGCCTGCCGCACCCGCGCCCATGCCGCCTGCGCCGACGCAGACATCACGACGTCCTGCGCGCTCGTCTGGCCTGACGTCTGCGTCTGTCCAGGCGTCGCAACGACGCAAGCGGCCGTCGCGATCAGGACGAGGATCAGGCACGCGGCGGGCTTTGACATGGCCGCACCCCAGCACGTTGGTCGCGCTCTGGGCAAGCGTCACATTTCATGCCGATACGGTGAACCTTCCGGCGTTTCAGCGCGTACACTCCACCTGAACGCCGCCTTATCGGAATCCGCATGTCCTCGACCCTCCGCCCCACCCCCGCCCAGCGGACCCGCCGTCTGGTGGTTCTGGCCGCCGCCGTCTTCGCCCTGGTCGTGCCTATGGTGCAGAACCTGGCCGGTCTGGGCCTGACCCAGGCCGAGTTCGCGGCGGATGGGAACTCCACCCTGCGCGTGGCCGGCTACGCCTTTTCGATCTGGGGCCTGATCTATCTGGGCCTGCTGGCCTACGCCGTCCGTCAGGTGCTGCCCCAGACCGGCGAGAGCCCCCTGATCAACCGGATGGGCTGGCCGTCGGCCGTCGCCTTCTTCGGCATCGGGATGTGGATCGTCGTCGCCGCCCTGAACCTGAAGGCGGCCAGCGTCATCGTCATCTTCGCCTCCCTGATCGCCCTGCTCGCGCCGCTGGTGGCCTATTCCGGCTCCATCCGGGCGCTCAGCCGAACGGATCGCGACAGGTTATTGCTGGTTTGGCCCCTGGCGGCGCTCGCGGGCTGGCTGACGGTGGCCGCGCCGTTGAACCTGATCACCACCCTGACCGCCTTCGAGGCCCTGCCGGCGGCCCTGTCGCCCGGGGCCTGGGCCATCCTGGCCATTGTCGTGACCACCGCCGTCGCTCTGGCGGTGACGGCCAGTCTGCGGACCATCGCCTATCCCCTGCCCACAGCCTGGGGCCTGCTCGGCGCCTTCGTCGCCGAACAAACCGACAAGCCTGCGGTGGCCTTCACTGCCCTGGCCGGGGCCATCGTCCTGCTGATCGGCGGAGTGCTTCTGGCCTTCCGGCTGAAGCCGGGGGGCGAGCGCTAGGAGTCCTTGGTCGGCGTCACAGGCGTATCGATCGCCGCGTCTTCCCCGGCGCCAACGTCGAAAGCGCCGGTCTCCTGAAATCCGACGCTGCCGATCCCGGTCGCCTGTCCCGTCAGCCGTTGCCGCCGGCTGATCATCGCCTGCTCGGGCGCGGCCTTGTCCATTTCGCGCGTCGTAGCCGGATCATTGGAACGGTCCATCTGCTGGCCGGTGGCCGGCGTGACCTTGGTCGAGGGGGTGGAGCGCATCAGATGCCGTCCCCCTCGTCTTCATCCTCGTTCTGCGCCTGCTCGGCCATGGCCGAGGCGCCGGCGTCGTCGGCGGCAATCTCGGGCAGATCTTCGTCTTCCGGGGTCGCAGCGGGGTCGATGGGGGTGTCGGTCATGGTGAACTCCGTGTTGCTACACACGAAATGTCGCCCAGCCTCTGGACGTTCCCCCCTACTCAGATCGTGATCGCCACGTCCGTCTTAGAAAAGTCGTCGCCCTTGAACAGCAGCGGTTCGCCGCTGCACAGGCTCAGCGCATAGGCGAAACAGTCGCCATAGTTGAGCCGCGCCGGATGCCGCCCCTTGCCGAACCGCACCATGGCCTCGCACGCGATCCGCATCTGCGCCTGATCGACGGGGACTAGGTCCAGCCGATACTCGTCTTCAAGACGCTCGAGCACGGGCCGGGCGTCCATGCCGAGCCGAGACGTCAGCACCGCCGCCAGTTCGACCCAGGTCGCGACACTGACCCGGCGCGTCGTCGCCGAACGAATCCGCTCATCGAACGTCGCCGCTTCCGGCTCTCTCAGAACAATGGCGACGAAGGCGGAGGTGTCGATGACCATCAGCGCGGCAGACCGTGCTCGTCGTACATCTCATCGTCGATTTCCTGAAGAGAGCGGCCATCGCCGGGCGGCAGGGTCCGCAAATAGGCGAACAGCGCCTCGCGCTTCCTCGCCCGCTCCGCCGCCGCCTCCTCGGCGGTCAGTTCCTTCCAGGTCTTGTCCAGGGCGATGTCGATGGCCTCGGTCAGGCTGACCCCCATCCGTTCGGCGACGGCGCGCGCCTTGCGCTCCGTCTCGGCGCGCTTGATGCTGAGGCCCATTCTAGAACTCCCAAAATACTGTCTAGAATATAGCCTATCGGCCCATCTGCGGCTAGAAGCCCCGCCCATGACCGCTCCGCAAAAGACCCCCGCCAAGTCGATGGCTGAATTGGCCGCCGAATACGGCCTGGCCCCGAACGAATATCAGGTCGTCCTCGACCGGCTGGGCCGAGAGCCCAACCATGTCGAACTGGGCGTCTTCTCGGTCATGTGGTCCGAGCACTGCTCGTACAAATCCTCCAAGATCCACCTAGGCAAGTTCCCCACCACCGGCGACCGCGTCATCTGCGGCCCGGGCGAGAACGCCGGGGTGATCGACATCGACGACGGCGACGCCTGCATCTTCAAGATGGAGAGCCACAACCACCCCTCCTACATCGAGCCCTATCAGGGCGCGGCGACGGGCGTGGGCGGCATCATGCGCGACGTCTTCACCATGGGCGCCCGGCCCGTGGCCCTGCTGAACGCCCTGCGTTTCGGCGATCCGTCGCACGAAAAGACCAAGCGCCTGGTCAAGGGCGTGGTGTCCGGCATCGGCGGTTACGGCAACTGCGTCGGCGTGCCGACCGTGGCGGGCGAAACCAATTTCCACGCCGGCTACAACGGCAACATCCTGGTCAACGCCATGTGCGTCGGCCTGGCCAAGGCCGACAGCATCTTCTATTCGGCCGCGCCCTCGGCGGGCCTGTCGGTCGTCTATTTCGGTTCCAAGACCGGCCGCGACGGCATCCACGGCGCCACCATGTCCTCGGCCGAGTTCGACGACGAGTCGGAATCGAAACGCCCCACCGTCCAGGTCGGCGACCCCTTCGCCGAGAAGCTGCTGATCGAGGCCACGCTGGAGCTGATGGCCTCAGGCGCCGTCGCCGCCATCCAGGACATGGGCGCGGCCGGCCTGACCTCCTCCTCGGTCGAAATGGCCGGCAAGGGCGGCGTCGGCATCGAACTGAACATGGACGCCGTGCCCCAGCGCGAAGAGGGCATGACCGCCTATGAGATGATGCTGTCGGAAAGCCAGGAGCGGATGCTGGCGGTCCTCAAGCCCGGCCGTGAGGCCGACGGCGAGCGCATCTTCAAGAAATGGGGCCTGGACGCCGCCACCATCGGCGTCACCACCGACACCGGCCGTCTGGTGCTGAAGCATCACGGCGAGACCGTCTGCGACGTGCCCCTGGCGCCCCTGTTCGACGACGCCCCCCTGTACGACCGCCCCTGGGTCCAGCCCGAGCTGCAGCCCAGGCTGAACCCTTCCGACATTCCCGCGCCCGAAAACTGGGCCGATGCGGTGATGAAGGTGATCGCCTGCCCCGACATGGCGTCCAAGCGCTGGATCTGGGAACAGTACGACCGCCACGTCATGGCCGACACGCTTCAGGACTCGGCCACCGGCGCCGACGCCGGCGTGGTCCGCGTCCACGGCACGGACAAGGGTCTAGCCGTGACCTCGGACTGCACCCCCCGCTATGTCCAGAACGACCCCTACGAGGGCGGCAAACAAGCCGTGGCCGAGGCCTGGCGCAACCTGACCGCAGTCGGCTCGCGCCCCATCGCCATCACCGACAACCTCAACTTCGGCAACCCGCAGCGGCCCGAGATCATGGGCCAGATCGTCCGCGCCATCGACGGCATGGCCGAGGCCTGCCGCGAACTGGCCTTCCCCGTCGTGTCGGGCAATGTCAGCCTGTATAACGAGACCAACGGCGTCGCCATTCCGCCGACCCCGACCGTCGGCGCCGTCGGCCTGCTGCCCAACTACGACGTGGTGACCAACTTCTCGACCATGGCGGCCGGGGATACGCTGGTCCTGATCGGCCAGACCCACGGCGAACTGGGCGCCTCCATCTATCTGCGCGAGGTTCTGGGCCGCGAGGACGGCGCCCCGCCGCCCGTCAATCTGAAGCTGGAAAAGAAGACCGGCGACTTCGTGCGCGACCTGATCGAGGCCGGCGACCTGACCGTGGTTCACGACCTCAGCGACGGCGGCCTGATCGGCGCCGCCGCCGACCTGGTCCTGGCCTCCGACGTCGGCGTGACCCTCGACGCCTCCAGCGCCGCCCACGCCCACATCTTCCTGTTCGGCGAGGACCAGGCCCGCTATCTGGTCGCGGTCCCCGACGCCGACGCCCTGATCGCCAAGGCCCAGGCCGCCGGCCTGCACGCCTCGGTCGTCGGCCACGCCGGCGGCGACGCCTTCGGCTCCAAGGGCGACAAGGGCGAGTTGTTCAGCATCCCCGTCGCCCACCTGCGCGAATGGCACGAAGGCTGGATGCCGGGCTGGCTTGGCGACGCCGCATGATCCGCACCGCCCCGCCGATCGCGCTGCTCCTCGTGCTAGGGGCCTGCGACGGCGGCGGCGATCCGGTGCAGCAGGCGCTGCGTGAAGCGTCGGCCGCCAATCAGACGGCGGCGACCCGCACGACGGCCGAGACCCAGGCCGCGGCTCAGACCGCGGATCAGGCCTATGTCGCCAAGATGATCGCCCACCACGAAGGCGCCGTCGCCACGGCCAGGGTCGCCCTGCGCGACAGCCGCGATCCGGAAATCCGGCGCATGGCCCAGAGCGTCGTGGATGCCCAGACGCGCGAGATCGCCGAGCTGAAGGCCTGGGCGCCGACCGCCGCTCCGGCGGCGAACTGAGCATGGCTAAAGGATCCTATCCCGGCGGCGGAAAACGGGCGCGTTCTCCCGGTTCCAAAACCGCGCCGACGGGACGTCTTGCCGAGCGGAAGCCGGGGCGGCCTGCCGCACGGACGCCGTCCAAGCCTTCACAGATCACGAGAGACGAACTGAAGCACTTCAGTTTTCGCAATCGATCCAAAGAGGCGTTTCTGGATGAGCTCGATCCGTGGCTCCGCGCCTGTTTCAAGAACGGCTTCACCCGGCCCAACGAGATCGCCGGCCTTCTGAACAAATTGGGGAAGATGACCGCCTGCGGCCAGCCGTGGACGCCTCACCTTGTCTGGGGTCTGCAACGCTTCCTGTTCGAGCGGCGCGAAAAGCGCAGAGCCGCTCAATCGGGTGAAGCGGCGCCGGCGGCCCCGGTTTTGAAGCCCGCAGCCTCAGGCCAAGGCTCGAAGGATTTGAGTGCTGGGGATATGGCGCGGCTGCTCGGCGCAATCGGCAGGACGTCGCCTTCTCGTTGACGTCGTGCTGGTCCACTATGCTTCATGAACGCATGCACCAGATCGAGCGTTTTAGGGACGACGCGCCCGGCTGACGGGCGATTTGAACAGGAGCGTCTTATGGACGCGACGACCGCCGACGCCATCTTCCGCCCCGCCGTCCCTCCGCGTCGGGCAGGCAAGCCCCTGTCTCTGCTGCCCTTCCTGTGGATCAGCTGGCGCGACCCTATCCGCATGTGGTCCGAGCGCCATTTCACCGAGCCGCAGTTGCACGGGAACTCAGCCTTCGGCGAAATCCTGGTCGTCAGCCACCCCGAGGGCGTCCGCCACGTCCTGACTGAGAACGCCGCCAACTACGAGAAGGGCGATCTTCAGCGCCGCGTCCTGGGCCCCATGCTGGCCGAAGGCCTGCTGCTGACGGAAGGCGACACCTGGCGTCGCGCCCGCCGCATCCTGGCCCCGCTCTTCACCCCCGCCAAGATGGCCACCCTCAACGCCCGCATGGCCGAGGTCTGCCAGGCCCGCGTCGCCGGCTGGTCCCTGTCCGCGCGCGGCCGGGTGCTCGACATCGATTCCGAGATGTCCGGCCTGACCTTCGACATCCTGTCCGCCACCATGTTCTCGGACGAGCTGGGCGGCGAGGCGCGCGGGTTCGAGCGCGCCCTGAACCAGTTCCTGGCCAATGGCGCCCGTATCGATCCGCTGGACGTGCTGGGCGCGCCGGACTGGGCGCCCCGCCTGGGCCGCCTGGCCAGCTTCCGCTCGGCCCGCTTCTTCGAACAGCGCGTCACCACACTGGTCGAGGCCCGCCGCGCCCGGATCGAGGCCGGCGACGCCCCGCCCGACGACCTGCTCAGCGCCCTGTTGTTGGCCCGCGACGAGAACGGCGGCCCCGGCCTGTCGGACGAAGAGGTCGCCGCCAACATCCTGACCTTCATCCTGGCCGGGCACGAGACCACCGCCCGCGCCCTGGGCTGGACCCTGCACCTGCTGTCGCGCCAACCCGAATATCTGGCCCGGCTTCAGGACGAGGCCGACGCCTTCGACGTCTCCGACCCCCAATGGGCCGACGCCCTGCCCTGGACCCGCGCCGTGCTGGACGAGACCATGCGCCTGTTCCCGCCCGCCCCGACCATGGCCCGCAAGGCCCTGGCCGACGACGAGATCGGCGGCCAGCCGATCAAGGCCGGCGCCACCGTCATCATCTCCCCCTGGATCCTGCAACGCCACAGCCTGCTGTGGGACGACCCCGACGCCTTCAGGCCGGAGCGGTTCCTGCCCCAGAACCGCAAATCCATCGACCGCTACGCCTACATCCCCTTCAGCGCCGGCCCCCGCATCTGCATCGGCGCCGCCTTCGCCATCCAGGAGGCGGTGATCGCCCTGGCCTCCATCCTGCGCGCCGCCGAGGTCGAGCCCCTGACGACGGTCGAACCCCGCCCCGTTCACCAGATCACCCTGCGCAGCCGCGAACCGATGCGCCTGCGGCTGCGCGCGCGACGGCGCTAAACGCGGGCCGACGCCCCCACCTTGCAATCCGCCGCGATCAGAACACAAACCGCCTATAGGCGGCGGCTGCTTCTTGTCGGATTACCCCTTGCGCACCGCCGTTCTCCTGCCTCCGGGCTGTCGCTTTTCCGCAGCCCTGCCCAATTCCATGGAGACGGTCGTCCGGACCCTGCTGGCCGCCAACGCCGACCACGAGACGCGCATCTTCTGTTGCGAGGGGGGTGAAGACCTCCATGCCCCAGGCGTCGTCGCCTTGCCGCATAGCGGCCGCCAGCGCGCCCTCGTCGCCGCCCTCAACGACTTCCAGCCCGACCTGATCGAACACCACCAGCAGGTCCGACAGGCGCTCGCCGTCTCCGCACGCTTCCCGCACACCGCCCATCTGCTGTATCGGCACAACGCCCTGAAGCCGGCCCGCCATCTGCTGGACCGGTGGCGCTACGCTGCGCGCTTTGCCCGGATGGACGGCTTCGTCTTCGTCAGCGTCGCCGAGCGGGACGCCTTCGCCCGCACCTATCCCCGCCTCGCCGATCGCGCCCACGCCCTGCCCAACGCCATCGACGCCGCCCCCTGGCTCGCCTCGCCCGACGACCGTCAGCCGGTCATCGCCTTCGCCGGCCGGGCCATGCCGGAAAAGGGGCTGGACGTCCTGTGCGCCGCCCTGCCCGCCGTGCTCGACGCCCATCCCGGCTGGCGGGCGGTTCTGATGTTGAACGACTGGGACAAGCACGCCGCCTGGGCCGCGCCGCACCTCGCCCCGCTCGAGCGCTACGGCGCCCGTGTCGCCGTCCTGCGTTCTGCCCCCCTGTCGCAGGTGCGCGACCAGATGAAGACCGCCGCCATCGCCCTGACCCCCTCGGTGTGGGACGAGCCCTTCGGCCTGACGGCGGTCGAGGCCCATGCGGCCGGCGCGGCCCTGATCTCCTCCGGTCGCGGCGGCCTGCGCGAGGCCAGCGGCGACCATGCCCTCTATGTCGATGACGTCACGCCCGGAAGCCTGACGGCGGCGATGGAGCGTCTGATCCAGAACCCGGACGAACGCCTCGCCCTGGCGCGCGCGGGACAGCGGCATGTGATGGACGCCCATACGCCCCGACAACGGGCCGCCGAGCTGGAGCAGATCCGAAAAGCCGTCGCCCTGTCGCGACGCCGCTCGGCCGCCTGACGCCCGAAACGACGCCCCCCGCCCGGCGACGCGGGTGGAAAATCTGTCACATCGGGGCGATAGAGCCAGACTTCAGTTCGGGGATATTCGATGACCACGCTCGCCCTCTCCCGCCGGTCCATGCTCGCCGCCTTCGGGGGCGGTCTGGCGCTGTCGCCGACCGGCCCCGCCCTGGCCCAGGCCGTTTTCGACACCAACCCGTTCCGGCTGGGCGTCACGGCCGGCGACCCCCTGCCCGATGGCTTCGTCATCTGGACTCGCCTGGCCCCTGACCCGGTCGCCTACGGCTCCGGCATGCCCCGTGCGCCCGTCGCCGTGAAATGGGAGGTCGCCGCCGACCGCGGCTTCAACACCGTCGTCCGATCCGGCGAGGCGATCGCCCGACCCGAGCTGGGCCACTCCGTCCACGTCGAGGTCGAGGGGCTGGAGCCCGCCCGCCCCTACTTCTACCGCTTCCAGTGCGGGACCGAGCGCAGCGGCGTCGGCCGCGCCAAGACCGCCCCCCTGGCCGGCGCTTCGGTCTCAGCCGTCCGCTTCGGCGTCGCCGGCTGCCAGGCCTATGAGAGCGGTTACTACACCGCCCACCGCAAGATGGCGGAAGAGGATCTGGATTTCATCTTCTGCTACGGCGACTACATCTACGAAGGGCGCGGCAACCCGCTCTATCAGTCGGGCTCAGGCCCCCAGGACAACACCCGCGTCCACCTGGGCGGCGAGATCTACAGCCTCGACGACTACCGCCGCCGCTATTCCCAATACACGATGGATGCGGACCTTCAGGCCTCGCGCGCCTCGGCGGCCTGGTTCTGCACCTACGACGACCACGAGACGGACAACAACTGGGTCGGCGACATCGACCAGGACGGCACGCCGCCCGAGATCTTCAACCTGCGCCGGGCGGCGGCCATGCAGGCCTTCTACGAATTCATGCCGATGCGAAAATCGGCCTTCCCGCGCGGCGTCGCCATGCAGGCCTATCGCCGGGCCCAGTATGGCGACCTGCTGGACATCGCCTTCCTCGACACCCGCCAGTACCGCACGGACCAACCCTGCGGCGACCGCTACAACGCCACCTGCCCCGGTATAGAGGCGACGACGGCCCAAGTGCTGGGCGACGCCCAGGAGGCGTGGCTGCTGACCAATCTCGACCGCTCGAAGGCGCGCTGGAAGACCCTGGCCCAGCAGGTCATGATGATGGACCTGAACCGCAACACCTCGGGCGGCCAAGGGGTCAACACCGACAGCTGGGCCGGCTATCGCGTGCCGCGCAACCGTCTGCTGCGCCACATCCGCGACCGCCGCATCGACAATGTCGTGGTCCTGACCGGCGACGAGCATCAGAACTACGCTGGCGGCCTGTGGCTGGACGGCAGCCAGCCCGAGGGCGCCCCCATCGCGGTCGAGTTCGTCGGCACCTCGATCAGCTCGGGCGGCGACGGCTCGGACCGAGGCGCCGACTACGACCGCTTCATGGCCATCAATCCCCAGCTGAAGTTCCGCAACTCCCAGCGCGGCTACATGGTCTGCGAAGCCACGCCGACCCTCTGGACCACCCAGTTCAAGGTGCTCGACAAGGTGTCGGACCGGTCGGGCGTGCTGTCGACCCGTCAAACCCTTGTGGTCGAGGCGGGATCGAATACGCTCAACCTGGCCTGACGATCAGAGAACCGGCACCGCCTGCGACAGCCGCCCGCCGACCCGGATCGGCTCGACCCGCGTCGCCAGCCCCGTCCTGTCGTCCGTCTCCACGAAGACGCCGCAGATGGTCGCCGGCCCAGACGCAGGCGTATAGCGCCCGCCTGACAGCCGGGTAGTGAAGCGGCGCAACGGCTCTTCCTTCTCGTTGCCGATCACGCTGTCATAGTCGCAGCAGCCGCCGGCGTCGGTCTGATAGGCCGTACCGCCCGGCAGGATCTGGCAGTCGGCGGTCGGGACGTGCGTATGGGTGCCGACCACCAGCGAGGCCCGCCCGTCGCAGAAGTGGCCCATGGCCATCTTCTCGCTGGTCGCCTCGCAGTGCATGTCGACGATCACGGCGTCGGCCACAGCCCCCATGGGCGCGGCCGCCAGCTCGCGCTCCACCGCCCCGAACGGATCGTCCATCGGGTCCATATGCACCCGGCCCAGCACATTCATCACCAGGACGGTGCGGCCCGTGTCCGTCTCGAACAGATTGGCCCCGGCCCCCGGCGCATCCATCAGGCGCGGATAGTTGGCCGGCCGGATCAGGCGCGGCTCGCGCACGATATAGGTCAGGGCCTCGCGCTGATCCCACGAGTGATTGCCCAGGGTCAGGCAGTCCGCCCCCGCCATGAACAGCTCGCGCGCCGTGTTCTCGGTGATGCCGAACCCGCCGGCGGCGTTCTCGGCGTTGATCACGACGAAGTCGAGTTTCAGGTCGCGCTTCAGGCCCGGAAGATGATCGCTGATCCCGTCACGGCCGGACTTGCCGATAACGTCGCCGAAGAAGGCCAGTCTCATTCGTGTACGCCTTTACTAGGATCCGACCAGTGCTCGACCCTGAGGCCGGCTACACGGTCGAATTCGCCGATGTTGCGGGTGACCACGGTCAGTCCCTGGCTGCGGGCGTGGCCCGCGATTTGATAATCATAGGGGCCAATGGGCCGGCCTTCGCGCTCCAGCACGGCGCGGATTTCCGCCGTGTGCCGCGCGGCGTCCTCATCGAACGGAAGAATTTCCAGACGCGCCAGAAACGCCTCCAGCAAATCGCGTCGTCGCGGATCGGCCAGCTTGTTCGGGCCGACCGCCAATTCCATGACGACCACCGTCGAAACATGCAACGGCGCCTGTTCGCTCTTCAGGCGCTCGTTCAGGGCGCCGCTGCGACCCCGCAGAATTTCGATACAGATGCTGATGTCCAGCATGAAGCCGGTCACCACTCCTCCCGCTTCTGCATCTCGGGCTGATCCCGATCCGGCCAGTCTGGAATGCCGGGCCGGTCGAAGAAGTCGTCCCACAGGGCGTTGACCGGCACCAGGCGCAGGCTCTTGCCCTCTTTGATGACCCGCAGTTCCTTCACGTCATCCGGAAAGGCGGCCGCCTTGGGCAGGCGCACAGCCTGCGAGCGGTTCGACTTGAAGACTGTGGCTTTCAGCGGCGGGCTCATCAGCTCGCTATTGGCCCGACGGACGTATATGTCAATGGGATATGCCGAAATCCCGATACCCCGCCTCGGTCAGCACCCCGTGCAGCCGCACGTCGTGCGCCTCAAGCGCCAGAACCTCGACCGCCTGTCCCGCATAGGCGAAGCCGATCCGGATCACGTCCGGCCGGGCAGCGAAGGTGCGATCATAATAGCCCCCGCCCTGCCCCAACCGCCCGCCGACCGCGTCAAAGGCCAGCAGCGGCGTGATGATCAGATCCGGATCCACCACCTCCGTCAGCGGCAGGGGCGCGGGGCATCCGGCGGCGTCCATCTCCAGCGGCTCGCCCGGCGACCAGGCGCGAAAGATCATCGTCGCGTCCCGCTCCAGCACGACCGGCAGACACAGCCGCCGCCCCGCAGCCTCCAGCGCTACAGCCAGGGCCCCGGTGTCCAGTTCAGACCCCATCGCACGATAGAGCGCCACGATCTGTCCGGGCGGCAGAGCTTCTGCATGATCGGCGGCGCGCTGGGCGGCCATCGGATCGGCCTCGGCCAGACCCTTGCGTCGCGCTCGGGCGGCGGACCGGACTTCATGCTTCTCAAGGGTCATGCCGCCGACTTACACCCCCCGCCCCGTTCCGCACAGAGACCATGCCGCGCGCATCCGGCCCCGCTCAAGCGGCGAGCGACCGCGTCGCGAGCGGTAGCGACACAACAAACGCGCTCAAGCAGCGAGCCGCCGCGCGGCGTGCGATAGCGCAAAAAAGAGAGAGGTTGGCGGCGCCGCAAGAACCGTGAAGGGCGTTTAAATCCTCTCGAACCTGGGTAGCCAGGTGGGCTCCATATGCCCAGGCCCTCGAGCCCGGACAGGGACAGATCCCTTTGAGTGAATTAAGGTCGCGAGGAAATGTATGCCTTCGACGAGGGCCGCAGCAGGACCCGCCGTCTGACAAGATAGGCTCTTAGCCGGGGCGGGACAATGGCTGGGCGCGTCAACCGCGCGGAAACCGCGTCGGCGCCGGCTCACCGATCCAGTGCGTCTCCATCGCCGCGCCGTCCAGGCGGACGCGTAGGCGGTCATTGTAGCCGTCGACTGCGAACAGGCCGTCTGCAGTCATCGGCGAAAGGCGGGCGGTCCGGCCATTGCTCCGAACCCAGACCAGGCCGGCGCCTTCAAGCCTTATGCGGTGGGTCCCGTAGGTCCCGGCAAGCGATCGAAGCCTGGACGCCGGGATCGAGACCGGAACCCGCCGCGCCTCTGCGCCGGCATGAGCCCATTCCCAGTCCGCGCGATCAGCGGGCGCGGCGTCCGCCCGCTTCAGCAAGTCCTCGAGCGCGAGGGACTCTGCGGTGGCCAACGCCAGGTCGGGATCGACCGCAACATCCGGCGCGACGCCGACGCCTTCCCAGTTCGTCCCCGACACCGGATGAACCGGCCGGCCTGACGAGACGCTGAGCATGAACCCGGGAGGGACCGGAGAAAATTCGTTGTTGTTGGCCGCGCCGCCGGTCGTCTGGCCGACAAGGACGCCCAGATGGAATTGCTGAACGTCGTAGGCGAAAGCCTCCGCCGCCGATCCGACATAGCGATCCGTCAGCACATACAGGGGCTTGCCCTTCATCCGGCCGGCCGGAAGGTATTCGAGGGTCCGAGACTGGATCGGCTCCTCGCCCGCCTGCAGGAAGGTGATGTCCAACTGGTCGCCGTCCATGAAATGGCTCAGCAGATAGCGAACCGCCGCATGCGAGCCCCCTCCATTGCTGCGGATGTCGATGATCACCGCGTCGCCGCCCTGCAGGAAACGCATCGCTCCGTCATAGGCGAGACCTGTCTGGTCGTTCACCCACTGAAAGCCGCTGATGCGCAGATACCGGATGTTGCCCGCCAGGAGCTCGGTCTTGGCCAGACCGTGAGCGCCGCGCAGGGCGCGCCGGTCCCACACGGCGTCAAGCGCCGCATCATTGCCGTCTTCCCCGCCGGCGGCCGCTGCGAACTCGTCGGGGTCGTAGTTCAGATACATGTGTCGATCAGTGCTCGACGCCCGCAGATCGGCGGTGACGCGTTCGGCGAAGGCGCCCGGCTGGTCGGTGTCGTAGCGGCCGGCGGCCAGGCTGTCGTTCAGACGGGCGACGATCGCCGGCGCGCGTTCGGGAAAGACGTAGCGGTCGTTCACCGTCTTCACGATCTCGGCGACTGCGGCCGCCCGCTGTTCCGCCGTCAGAGTCGCGGCGGCGGATGACCGCGCGACGGCGACCGGTGCGGCCTGCTGCGCCAGCAGCGGCGAGGGGGCGAGCGCGGCCAGGGTGCCGGCGAGCAGGAGAGGTCGAAGCGTGATCATAAGTTTGCTTTCGTCTGGACGGACCTCAGGCGGTCGGTAAAGGAACGGCGGTCCAGCGCCGCAAGCGCGGCGACAAGCACTGTCGCCAGCGGCTGACCCAGGTCTTCGTCCAGTGTCCGCGCGGCAAGCTCGGTGGCGCGCCAGCATTCTTCCAGGCGGGGGACGAGGGTTTCGCCTGCGGGCGTCAGGGCGACGATGCGCTCTCGCGCGTCCTGGCCCTTCTTCAGCGAAACAAGACCGCGCTCGCTCATCTCGGCGATGGTCTGGCTCGCGGCGGAATGGCTGACGCCGGTGCGGGCCGACAGGGTCCGGATCGTCGCCGGCCCGTGACTTAGAAGGGCCCGGACTATGGGCGTGAACCGGGGACGATAGTCCAGGCCGGCGTCGGCGTAGGCTTCCTGGACGGCGCCGTCCAGCTGGTCCACCAGCCGACGCAGCAGGGTTCCGAGTGTTGCGGCGGAGCGGGACATGAGGTATTTATATAAGTGCTGTTACATACGGTCAACCACCTGAACCCGAGGTTTCGACGTCCGGAGCTTCACAGTCCCTGGGCGATCTTCTCGATCCGCGCCGCCACCGCGTTCAGCGCCTCGGCGACGCCGTCCGTCGACGCCGGGGCCGGGGTCGCAGGCGCGGGACTGGCGCCGCCGCTCAGCCGCGCCTCGTGCAGTTCGTCCGACAGGATCAGCGCCGACATCAGGAACAGCCGCAGATCCCCCACATGGCCGACGTCCTGGGCCACTTGGCGCACCTGGTTGTCGAACTGTTTGGCCAGGATGCGGACCCGCTCTTCCTGCCCGTCGGCGCAGCCTACCGCATAGGGCCGGCCGTTCACCTCCACCGTCACCGTCGCCATCAGCGGGCCTCGCTTTCGGTCTCTTCGTCGTCGGTCAGGTCATCGCCGGCCAAATCATCCTGCGCCAGCACTTCGCGCACCGCCGCCGCCGCCCGCGCCAGGGCCTGCGACGCCTCGCGTCCGGCGGCCTCCAGCTCCGCCACGCGCGCCGCATCCGGCCCATTCCCTGACCGGGGCGCGAAAAGGTCGTCGTCGGCGATCGCCGGCGCCGAGGCCGGACGAGCCTTCAGTTCCAGGATCTTGCGTTCAAGTTCGGCCAGGGCCCGGTCGATACGGACCCGTGCGGCCGTGGTGGCGTCTGCCATCGGTCGCTCCTTATAAATTCCGTATAGAACCCGAGGACGCGCCGGGGTAAAGCGGCGCGCTTCTGAATTTCCGCTTCCGCCGAAAGGTCTTCCCCCGTGACCGACGCCAAATCCGCCCCCAAGGCCACGCCCCAGCAGATGGCCAACGCCATCCGCGTCCTCGCCATGGACGGCGTCGAACAGGCCAAGTCGGGCCACCCCGGCATGCCCATGGGCATGGCCGACGTCGCCACGGTGCTGTTTTCGAAGTTCCTGAAGTTCGACGCGAGCCGCCCCGACTGGGCCGACCGCGACCGCTTCATCCTGTCGGCCGGCCATGGCTCGATGCTGATCTACGCCCTGCTGCACCTGACCGGCTACAAGGCCGCGACCAAGGAAGAACTGTCGAACTTCCGCCAGTGGGGCTCCAAGACCGCCGGTCACCCTGAATACGGCCACATGCCCGGCGTCGAGGTCACCACCGGCCCCCTGGGCCAGGGCCTGGCCACCTCGGTCGGCTTTGCCATGGCCGAACGTCACCTCGCCGCCAAATATGGCGACGACCTGGTCGACCACCGCACCTGGGTCGTCGCCGGCGACGGCTGTCTGATGGAGGGCGTGTCCCAGGAAGCCATCGCCCTGGCCGGCCGCTACAAGCTGAACAAGCTTACCGTCCTGTGGGACGACAACGAGATCACCATCGACGGCAAGGTCTCCCTGTCCGACGCCACCGACCAGAAGGCCCGGTTCAAGGCCGCCGGCTGGGCGGTCAAGGCCATCGACGGCCATGACATGGACGCCATCAAGTCCGCCCTGAAATGGGCCACCCGCCAGGACAAGCCCACCCTGATCGCCTGCAAGACCAAGATCGGCAAGGGCGCCGCCACCATGGAAGGCAGCCACAAGACCCACGGCGCCGCCCTGGGCGCCGCCGAGATCGCCGCCACCCGCCTGGGCCTGGCCTGGGATCACGACCCCTTCGAAATGCCCCAGACCATCGCCGACGCCTGGGCCAAGGTCGGGCGTCGCGGCGCCAAGGATCGCAAGAAGTGGGAGGCCCGCCTGTCCGCCTCCGGCCAGGCCGCCGACTTCACCCGCGCCATGAAGGGCGACCTGCCCGAGGGCGCCTTCGACGCCCTGAACGCCAAGATCGCCGAACTGATCGAAACCAAGCCCGCCCAGGCCACGCGCCAGTCCTCGGGCGCCGCCCTGGACCAGGTCTTTGCGTCGATCCCCGAACTGGTCGGCGGCTCGGCCGACCTGACCGGCTCGAACAACACCTTCGTCGCCGGCACCCCGATCCTGGACGCCCCGACTTATGAAGGCCGCTACGTCAACTGGGGCATCCGCGAGTTCGGCATGGCGGCGGCCATGAACGGCCTGGCCCTGCACGGCGGGATCATCCCCTACGGCGGCACCTTCATGGTCTTCTCGGACTACAGCCGCCCGGCCATCCGTCTGGGCGCCCTGATGGGCGTCCGCGCCATCCACGTCCTGACCCACGACTCCATCGGCCTGGGCGAGGACGGCCCGACCCACCAGCCGGTCGAACACCTGGCCGCCCTGCGCGCCATCCCCAACCTGCTGGTCTTCCGCCCCGCCGACACGGTCGAGGCCATGGAATGCTGGAAGATCGCGCTGGAGACCAAGACCGCCCCCTCGGCCATGGCCCTGTCGCGCCAGAAGACCCCAGCCGTCCGCACCGTCGCGGGCACGGAAAACCTGTCCGCCAAGGGCGCCTATGAGATCAAGCCCGCTTCGGGCGAGGCCAAGGCCACCCTGTTCGGCACCGGCACGGAACTGGCCCTCGCGCTCAAGGCCGCCGAGACCCTCGAGGCCGAAGGCGTCCCGACCCGCGTCGTCTCCGTCCCCTGTTTCGAACTGTTCGAGCAACAGGACGCCGCCTACCGGGCCTCGGTCATCGGCCGCGGCACGATCCGCGTCGCCGTCGAGGCCGCCATCAAACAGGGCTGGGAAGGCTTCATCGGCGAAGACGGCGCCTTCATCGGCATGACCGGCTTCGGCGCCTCCGCCCCGGCCGAAGTCCTCTACGACAAGTTCGGCATCACCGCCGACGCCGTCGTCGCGGCCGTCAAAGCCCGACTGTAATCTCTCTTCATCTCCCTCTCCCCCTGCGGGAGAGGGAGACCGCGCACGGCGGCGCAGCCGTCGTCCTGGCGCGGTCGGGCGAGGGGTCACGCCGACCGCGACGACCCATCAACCGACCCTCATCCGGCCCTCCGGGCCACCTTCTCCCGCAGGGGGAGAAGGGACGTTGGAGCAGACGATGAAACCCCGCATCCTCGGCCTTCCCGTCGCCCACCCCCAGACGCCCGCCCCATGAGCCGCATCGGCGCGATCAGCCTTCTCGTCCACGACTATGACGCGGCCGTCGCCTTCTATGTCGGCAAGCTCGGCTTCGACCTCAGCGAGGACACCGACATGGGCAGCGGCAAACGCTGGGTGCGCGTCACCCCCAAAGGCGGCGAAACCAGCCTGCTGCTCGCCCGCGCCACGACCGACGCCCAGAAGGCCCAGGTCGGAAACCAGGCCGGCGGCCGCGTCTGGCTGTTCCTCGAAACCGACGACCTGATCCGCGATCACGCCGCCTGGCTTGCCGCCGGCGTCGTCTTCCGCGAAACCCCGCGACATGAGACCTATGGCAAGGTGGTGGTCTTCGAAGACCTCTACGGCAACGCCTGGGACCTGATCGAACCCGCTACCGGAGCCTGATCTCATGAAACTCGGCACCCCCCTCTCCGACACCGCCGTCCGCGTCATGCTGCTGGGCTCGGGAGAACTGGGCAAGGAGGTCGCCATCGAGCTGCAACGGCTCGGCGTCGAGGTGATCGCCGTCGATCGCTATCCCAACGCCCCGGCCATGCAGGTGGCGCACCGCAGCCACGTCATCCCGATGACCGATCCTCAGGTGCTGAACGGCGTCATCCTGGCCGAGGCCCCGCACATCATCGTGCCCGAGATCGAGGCCATCGCCACCGAGGTCCTCGCCGATATCGAGGCCGCCGGCCTGGCCGTGGTCATCCCCACCGCCCGCGCCGTGCAACTGACCATGAACCGCGAGGGCATCCGCCGCCTCGCCGCCGAAGACCTGGGCCTGCCGACCAGCCCCTACGCCTTCGCCGGCAGCGCCGAGGAGCTGGCCGCCGGCGCCGAGACCGTCGGCTACCCCAACTTCGTCAAGCCGGTCATGTCCTCGTCCGGTAAGGGCCAGTCGTTCGTCGAAAGTCCCGACGAAATCGCCGACGCCTGGACCTATGCGCAAGACAGCGGCCGCGTCGCCGGCGCTCGCGTCATCGTCGAGGGCCGGATCGATTTCGACTTCGAGATCACCCTGCTGACCGTCCGCTCGCGCGCCGCCGACGGCTCGACCCGCACGGACTTCTGCGCCCCCATCGGCCACCGCCAGGTCAAGGGCGACTATGTCGAGAGCTGGCAGCCCCAGGCCATGACCCCCGCCGCCCTCGCCGCCTCCCAGGACATCGCCGGCAAGGTCACGGATGCCCTGGGCGGTCTCGGCGTCTTCGGCGTCGAACTGTTCGTCAAGGGCGACCAGGTCTGGTTCTCCGAGGTCTCGCCCCGCCCCCACGACACCGGCCTCGTCACCCTCGCCAGCCAGACCATGAGCGAGTTCGCCCTCCACGCCCGCGCCATCCTGGGCCTGCCCGTCGACGTGACCCAGCGCGAACCCGCCGCCAGCGCCGTCATCTACGGCGGCATGGAGGCGCAAGGCGTCGCCTTCGAAGGCGTCGCCGAGGCCCTGTCCGTCCCCACCGCCGACCTGCGCCTCTTCGGCAAGCCCGAAGCCTTCGACCGCCGCCGCATGGGCGTCGCTGTCGCCCGCGGCGCCGACGTCGACGAAGCCCGCGAACGGGCCCGCGAAGCCGCGGGATGCGTGAAAGTAGTGCGGGGCTAACCTAACAGGCCCCCTCCGTCGCGGCGCTCCGCGCCGCGCCACCTACCCCAAGGGGGGAGGAATGCGATGACCAAATCCTCCCCCCTTGGGGGAGGTGGATCGCCGGCGAAGCCGGCGAGACGGAGGGGGCCCGAACGAACGAGTCCAACTATCCTAATGACGCTGGTCTCATTTCAATGATTCCAACAGCTTGTTAGATTCTCCCCCCCCTCCAACCAATCACCCCTCCCACACCCCTCATAATACCCCCGGTCTCGTCGCTTGGAGGGCTCGCTTGGCCTGCGACCTTGCGGCGGCGGGAGCGTAGGGATCAGGGGCGGGGGTGGGATTCCCTCGCGCCGCATGACGGTGCATCGGTGGGCTCATCCCGCGCAGAAACGTCGGCGGAGGACACGGGGTTAGGAACCCGGTCGCACTCGGGACGGTCCTCGCAGGGATCGCCGACCTGACGCAGGCCTTGGGGAAGAGGCATCACAACTGCCGCTTCAAAATCCCCGGCCGGTAGAAACACCCTGCGCGCGGAGCGTCTGTCTTCGTCGAAACGGTAAAAACTATTCACTCCGGGCGAGGCCCGGCGCTCCGTCCTGCCCTCCACACTTCGCAGCGAAAGCGCGTCGGCGCCTCCGCTCGCCCGCATCACGGCGCGCAAAGAACCCCCGGAATCAACACTGCCTTAACCGTAAGGATTCACCATGACCGTCTCACTGTTTCGAGGCCGCGTTCCATGTCCGAGCTCAACACCCCCGTCCTCGCCAAGGACTTCATTCACCGCGGCGACTGTATCGCCGTGCTGAAAAGCCTGCCCGACGCCTCGGTCGACATGGTCTTCGCCGACCCGCCTTATAATCTCCAGCTGGGCGGCGACCTGCTGCGTCCCGACAATTCCAAGGTCGACGCCGTCGACGACGACTGGGACAAGTTCGACAGTTTCGCCGAATACGACGCCTTCACCCGCGCCTGGCTGACCGAATGCCGCCGCGTGCTGAAGCCCGAGGGGTCGATCTGGGTGATCGGCTCCTATCACAACGTCTTCCGCCTGGGCGCGGCCATCCAGGATCTGGGCTTCTGGGTGCTGAACGACATCATCTGGCGCAAGTCCAACCCGATGCCGAACTTCAAGGGCACCCGGTTCACCAACGCCCACGAGACCCTGATCTGGGCCGCCCGGTCGCGCGACCAGAAGCGCTACACCTTCAACTACGACGCCCTGAAGGCCTTCAACGAAGACACCCAGATGCGCTCCGACTGGACCTTCGCCCTGTGCACCGGCGAAGAGCGGATCAAGGACGCCGACGGCAAGAAGGCCCATCCGACCCAGAAGCCCGAGGCCCTGCTGCACCGCGTGCTCCTGTCGGCCACCCGCCCCGGCGACGTCGTGCTGGACCCCTTCTTCGGCACCGGCACCACCGGCGCCGCCGCCAAACGCCTGGGCCGCCACTATATCGGCATCGAGCGTGACGAGACCTATGCCGAGGTGGCCCAGACCCGCATCGCCTCGGTCATTCCCGCCAATCCCGAAGACCTGATGGTCATGGGCTCCAAACGCGCCGAGCCCAAGGTGCCCTTCGGCGCCCTGGTCGAGGCCGGCCTGCTGCACCCCGGCGACCGTCTGTACTGCCCCAAGGGCGAGCGCGAGGCCCGCGTCCGCGCCGACGGCTCGCTGGTGTCCGGTTCGATGACCGGCTCGATCCACAAACTGGGCGCCCTGTTCGAGAACGCCCCCGCCTGCAACGGCTGGACCTACTGGCGCTTCAAGACCGACCAGGGCCTGAAATCCATCGACGCCCTCCGCGCCGAGGTCCGCGCCGGGATGCAATAGGCCGTCAGATCAGGGCCGGTTCGCCGGCCCGATCCAGCGCCTTGGCGAAGACGGTCGGCAAGGCGGCCCGCGCCTGGTCGAGCGCCAGCCACTGATAGTCGCCACCCGCCTCGACCCGCGCGACCCGTACCGTCAGGGTCAGGCTGAAATGGGTGAAGACATGCTCGACCGCCCCCGCCTCGCGCCAGTCGGCCGCGACCGGCGGCGCCGGATCGGGCGCGGCGCTCCAGTCGCTGGTGGGCAGGCCCAGCATCCCGCCCAGCAGCCCCTTGTCCGGCCGCCGCTCCAGCGCCACCTGTCCGTCGGGATCGATCATGACGAAGGCGAAACCCCGACGATGCGGCCGCTCAGCCTTCTTCAGTTTTACCGGGAACCGCTCCGGGCTCCCGCTGGCCAGTCCCAGACACTGGTCCGCCGTAGGGCACTGGCCGCACAGCGGCGACTTGGGCCGGCACACCGTCGCCCCCAGATCCATCAGCGCCTGGGCCCAATCGCCCGGCCGCTCATCGGTGACGAACAGCCCCGCCAACCGCCTCAGCTCAGGCCGCGCCGCCGGAACCGGCGTTTCGACGGCGAACAGCCGCGCCATGACCCGCTCGACATTGCCGTCCACCACATTGGCCGGGCGATCAAAGGCGATGGCGGCCACGGCCGCGGCCGTATAGGCGCCCACCCCCGGCAGGGCCAGCAGGCCCGCCTCCGTATCCGGAAACACCCCGCCATGCTCGCCCGCCACCGCCCTGGCGCAGGCCAGCAGATTGCGAGCCCGGGCGTAGTAGCCCAGCCCCGCCCAGGCGGCCATCACCTCCCCGTCCTCGGCTGCCGCCAGATCCGACACTGTCGGCCAGCGGACGGTGAAACTCAGGAAATACGGGGTCGCATGCGGCGTCGTGGTCTGCTGCAGCATCACCTCCGACAGCCAGACCCGATAGGGCTCGGTCCGCCTCTCCGCCCCCGGCGGCACGCGCCACGCCAGACTGCGCGCATGGCCGTCGTACCAGGCCAGCAATTCGGAACGGATCAGAGCGACGTTGGGAGAGACTGGGGGCATGAGATGGCGCTATATAGCCCCATGCGCCGCCCGCTGCCCACAGACGCCGAGGTCCGCGAGATCCTGTCGCGCCGCCGCACCCGCCCGGCGCCGCGCCCGGCCCCGCGCGCCGGCCAGGCCCTGACGCCCCTGATCAAGAAGCTGGACGAGAAATTCGGCCGCGGCGCCGGCGCGCTGGAGCCCCGCTGGCGCGAGATCGTCGGCGACCGCCTGGCCCGCGTCACCCGCCCCCAAAAGCTGACCAAGGGCAAGGCCGGCCAGCCCGGCGTGCTGGAGCTGCGCGTCGCCGGCGCCGCCGCGCTTCTGGTCCAGCACCAGTCCGAAGACATCCTGGCCCGCGTGAACCTGTTCCTCGGCGCCGGTTCGGTGGACCGCCTCCGCATCGCCCAGGGGCCGGTCAAACCCCTGACCGAGGCCGCCGCCCGGCCCAAACGCGCCGTCAAACCCCCGCCCCTGGCCGCCCAGGCCGAGGCCGATCTGACCGCCTCCATCGCCGACGCCCCCGACGAACTCCGCGCCGCCCTGGCCCGCCTGGGCCGCGCCACCCTGTCCCGCTCGAACGACCGCGATTGACAAATCTTCGCCGCACCTGTTCTCGAATGATCAAGCTTGCGCTGTTCCCCGGGAATCGCGCGATCATCCGGCAACGCTCCGATCAAGGAAGTCCCATGGCCAATTTCGAAACCCGCTTCGCCCGCATGAGCCGCCGTGCGGCCATCACCGGCGCCGCCATGGCGACCATGGCTCTGGCCGCCTGCGGCGGCGGATCCAAGGGCGCGGCCGAGGGCGACATGGGTCTGGGCGCGCCGGAAGGCGCAAAGGTCACCGTGGTCGAATACGCCTCGGTCACCTGCCCCCACTGCGCCCTGTGGCAGAAGAACACCTGGCCGGCGTTCAAGGCCAAATACGTCGACACCAACAAGGTCCGCTACGTCTTCCGCGAACTGCCGACCCCGCCGGTCGACGCCGCCACCGCCGGCTTCCTGGTCGCCCGCTGCGCCGGCCCGGACAAGTATTTCGACGTCGTCCACCAGTTGATGGCCACCCAGCAGGAAATGCTGACCTCCTCGCCGCGCGACTGGCTGCTGCGCACCGCCCAGGCCGCCGGAATGTCCGAGCAGCAGTTCAACGACTGCGTCACCGACAAGGACGCCGTCGCCGCCATGGAAACCCGCGTCCAGGCCGCCCGCGCCCAGGGCGTGAGCGGCACCCCGGCCTTCTATGTCAACGACACCCAGGTCATCACCCCCGGCGGCGAAGGCGCCAGCCTGGCTGACCTGTCCACGGCCATCGACGCCGAACTGGCGAAATAGGCCATGATCCGGCGCGCTGTCCTCACCTTCGCCCTCCTGACCGCCGCGCTGGCGGGGCCGGCCTTCGCCGCCGAGCCCCCGCCGCCCGTGACGGCTCAGGACCATGTCCTGGGTCGGGCCGACGCGCCGGTGACGGTGATCGAATACGCCAGCTTCACCTGCTCGCACTGCGCCGCCTTCCACAACGACGTCCTGCCGGCCTTCAAGGCGCGCTATATCGACACGGGCAAGGTCCGGCTGGTCCATCGCAACCTGCCGACCGCCCCGGCCAATGTCGCCGCCGCCGCCGCCGCCGTCGCCATCTGCGCCGCGCCCGGCCGCTATTTCGACGTGGCCGAGGTCTTCATGCACGATCAGGCTGAGCTGCGCACCACCGGCGCCAAGCCCTGGTTCGACGCCGGTCTGGCCGCCAGCGGCAAGACGCGCGAACAGATCGAGACCTGCCTGAACGACCCCGCCACCGGCGCGGCGCTTCAGGCCCAGATCGAAGGGGCGCAACAGGCCGGCGTGGCGGGCACGCCCAGCTTCTTCGTCAACGGCAAGCCCGTCGCCGAACCCACGCTGGAGGCCCTCTCGGCCGCCATCGACCCGCTGCTGCGCCGGTAACCGCCAGGACCGATGCAGTTCCAGCGCCTCCGGCTCGTCGGCTTCAAGTCGTTCGTCGACCCGGCGGAGGTGCATATCGAATCCGGCCTGACCGGCATCGTCGGCCCCAACGGCTGCGGCAAGTCCAACGTCCTTGAAAGCCTGCGCTGGGTCATGGGCGCCAACTCGGCCAAGGCCATGCGCGGTCAGGGCATGGACGACGTCATCTTCGCCGGCGCTGCGGGCCGTCCTCCCCGCAGCCACGCCGAAGTCCAGCTGACCATCGACAACGCCCAACGCCGCGCGCCCCAACCCTTCACCGACAGCCCGGTGCTGGAGGTGTCGCGCCGTATCGACCGGGGCCAGGGCTCGACCTACCGGATCAACGGCAAGGAGGTGCGCGCCCGCGACGTCCAGCTGCTGTTCGCCGACGCCTCGACCGGCGCCAACTCCCCCGCCCTGGTCCGCCAGGGTCAGATTAGCGAACTGATCGCCGCCAAGCCCCAGAACCGTCGTCGCATTCTGGAAGAGGCGGGCGGCGTCGCCGGCCTGCACACCCGTCGCCACGAGGCCGAACTGCGCCTGAAGGCGGCCGAGACCAATCTGGAGCGGCTGGACGACATCGGCCGCGAGCTGGAGACGGCGCTGAACCGGCTGAGGCGCGAAGCCCGTCAGGCCGAGAAATACAAGAAGATTTCCGCCGAGATCCGCGCCCTTCAGGCCGCCCTGCTCTACGCCCGCTGGAACGACGCCCAGATCGCCGCCGAGGCCGCAGCCCAGGAACTGCGTGACGCGGACCGCGCCGTGGCCGAGACGACGACCGCAGCCGCCGCCGCCCAGACCGCCGCCCTCGCCGCCCAGGAAGCGCTGAAGCCGACGCGGGAAGAAGACGCCGTCGCCTCCGCCCTGCTGCACCGCGCCAGCCTGGAGCGCGACCGGCTCGACATGGCCGAACAGGCCGCCCGCGCCGAGGTGGACCGTCTGAAGGCCGAGGCCGCCCGCATCGCCGCCGATACTGAGCGCGAGACCAATATGGCCGCCGACGCCCGGCGCGAACTGGACCGGCTGGACCACGAACTGACCCGTCTCCAGGCCGAGATCGCCGCCGCCCCCCAACGCGGCCCCGAACTGGACAAGGCCCTGGCCGCCGCCGAGGACGCCCGCAAGGCCGCCGACGCCGAGGTCGAACGCCTGGCCGGAACCCTCGCCGCCGTCGAGGCCCGCGCCAACGCCGAGGCCGCCCGCCGCCGCGACGCCGAAACCCGCCTGACCCGCGTCGCCGCCCAGCGGGATCAGGCGCAGCGCGAACGCGACGCCCTGGGTCCGCTGGAAACGCCCGAGCTTGAGACCGCTCGCCAGGCGCTGGAGACCGCCCAGGCCGAGCTGACCGCCGCCCGCGAAGCCGTCGAGGCCGCAGAGGCCAAGCGCGGCGACCTGGCCCGCGCCGAGCAAGAGGCCCGCACCGCCGCCCGCGCCGCCGAAGATCGGCTGGGTCGGCTCCAGACCGAGGCGCGCGGCCTGGCCCAGCTGCTGGTCGGCGGCAAACGCGACCATCCGCCCGCCCTCGACAAGGTCCGCGCCGACCGGGGCTATGAAGCCGCCCTCGCCGCCGCCTTGGGCGAAGACCTCGACGCCGCGCTGGACGCCCGCGCCGCCGCCTATTGGGGCGGCGCCGAGCCCCGCCCGCAGGTCTGGCCCGCCGAGGTCGAGCCCCTGTCAGATCACGTCCAGGCCCCCGAGCAACTGGCCGCCCGCCTGGCTCTGTGCGGCGTCGCCTCCCGCGCCCAGGCGGCCGAGCTGGCCCGCACCCTGCCGGTCGGCGCTCGTCTGGCGACGCCCGAGGGGGACCTGTTCCGCTGGGACGGCTTTGTCAGCCGCGCCGAAGCCCCCCGCCCCGCCGCCGTCCGCCTGGCCCAACGCACCCGTCTGGCCGAGCTGGAAGCCGAGATCGACAAGGGCAAGCCGGCCCTAGAGCAGGCGCAGGCGCAGCAGAAGACCACGGCCGAGGCCTTCCGCTTGACCGAGGAGACGGTCAAGGCCGCCCGCCTGAAGCCCTTCGCCCTCGACAAGGCCGTCACCGCCGCCCGCGACCGCGTCGAAAGCCTGATGCGCGACCAGACCCGCCGCGAGGCCCGCGCCCAGGCGCTGGACGAAGCCCTGGCGCGCCTGACCGCCGAAGTGGCCGAGGCCGAAGCCGCTCTGGCCGCCGCACAGGCTGTCGACGCCCCGTCCGAAACCGTGACCGGCCTGCGCGACGACTTGACCGCCGCCCGCGCTGCCGCCGACACGGCTCGCATCGCCGCCCAGACCGCCCGATCAGACCGAGACGCCGAGGCCCGTGACCGCCAGGGCCGCGAACAGCGCCTGGGCAGCCTGACCCGCGCCCGCGACGGCTGGATCGCCCGATCCAAGGACAGCGGCGCCCGCGTCTCCGCCCTGGCTAAGGACGCAGAGAAGACCGCCGCCCTGCTGAAACAGGCCGAGGTCGCGCCCCAGGGCTTTGCGGAACAGCGCAGCAAGCTGCTGGATGCGCTGACCGCCGCCGAACAGCGCAAACAGGCCTCGTCCGACGCCATGGCCACCGCCGAGACCGCTGCGGCCGAGGCCGACCGCGCCGCCCGCGCCGCCGACGCCGCCGCGTCCCAGGCCCGCGAGGCTCGCGCCGGTCTGGCCGCTCGCGCAGAGGCCGCAGCAGAGAAGCTCACCGAGGCCGAGGCGACCTTGCGCGAGACCGCCCAGATGTCGCCGGAAGATCTGGCCCGCAAGCTGACCGACGAGGCCGTGGCCCGCCCGCCCGACGCCGCCGGCGCCGAGAGCCTGCTGTACGGGCTGGAGCGCGAGCGCGAGGCCCTGGGCGCCGTGAACCTGCGCGCCGAGGACGAGGTGGTCGAATACGGCGACCGGCTGAACAGCATGAGGTCGGAGCGGATCGACCTGACCCAGGCCATCGCCAAGCTGCGCGATGGAATCGACGAACTGAACGCCGAGGGTCGCGAGCGGCTGGTCGCGGCCTTCGACGTGATCAACGCCAACTTCAAAGCCCTGTTCGAAGCCCTGTTCGACGGCGGCCAGGCGGAGCTGAAGCTGGTGGAGAGCGACGATCCGCTGGAGGCCGGGCTGGAGATCTACGCCTGCCCGCCCGGCAAGCGGCTGTCGGTCATGAGCCTGATGAGCGGGGGCGAGCAGGCCCTGACGGCGGCGGCCCTGATCTTCGGCGTCTTCCTAGCCAACCCCGCGCCGGTCTGCGTGCTGGACGAGGTCGACGCTCCGCTGGATGACGCCAACGTGGACCGGTTCTGCAAGATGCTGCACGAGATGCGGTCGCGGACCGACACCCGCTTCATCGTCATCACCCACAACCCGGTGACCATGAGCCGGATGGACCGGCTGTACGGCGTCACCATGCCCGAGCGCGGCATGAGCCAGCTGGTCAGCGTGGACCTGCACCAGGCGGAGAAACTGGTCGCATGATCGCCCTGCTGCTCGCATTCGCCGACCCCCAACTGGTCGAGACCGGCGTCGGCCGGTTCGCCGTCTACGCCGATGTCGCCTCCATCGAGCGGGAGGGCGATACGGCCCGGATGCGCGAGCTTCAGGTGACGGAGGCGGGGTTCAAGGTCGGGGATGTGACCTATGTCGGCGGCTGGTCCCGCTGGGCCTTCGACTGCCGGGCGCACACGGCGGATCGGCTCGATTTCGCGTCCCTGCGCGAAGACGGAACCGAAGGCCCCGCGACCGCAGACCCCGCCCCGGCCTATGCGGCGGCTGCGGGCGGCGACGCGGCGGAGCTGCAAGCCGTAGCGTGCGGGGCCGCCCCGGATCGCGAGCCGATCAGGCTGGACGAAGCAATCCGTCGGGGCCAGACGGCGTTGAAGGACTGACCGGTCGGTCCGATCCTTGCGGCCATTCCAGGCGGTCGCGCGGCAGGGCTTCGCGACATTCGTCGCGCATGAAGGCCATCAGCTTCTCGCGGATCTCGCAGCGCAGGTCGAAGGCGACGCCGGCGGAGCGGGCGCTGGCCAGGCAGCGGACCTGGATCACCCGTTCGGTGATGTCGGTCACCTGCATGACCTGAACGTCGCCGTCCCACAGTTTGGACGATTTGACGATGCCTTCGAAGGCCGTGCGCAAGCGGTCGATCGGGGCTTCGTAATCGACGTAGAAGAAGGCCGAACCGATCAGGCGGGCGTTCTCGCGGGTCCAGTTCTGGAAGGGCGTCGAGATGAAGTAGGACAGGGGCAGGACCATCCGCCGCCAGTCCCAGATCTTGACCACCACATAGGTGGCGGTGATTTCCTCGACATTGCCCCACTCGCCTTCGACGATGACGGCGTCATCGATGCGGATCGGCTGGGTCAGGGCGATCTGGATGCCGGCGACCATATTGGTCAGGATCGGCTGAAGGGCCAGACCCGCGATGATGCCGACCACCCCGGCCGATGCCAGCAGGCTGACCCCCCACTGGCGGAAGCCGGCGATGGTCATCAGGGCCAGGCCCACGGTGACGATGAACAGCACGACCTTCGCCACCCGCTGCAGGATGCGGGTCTGGGTCAGGTGTTTGCGGGCGAGCAGATTATCCTCGACTGCGATATTGTAGCGCTTCAGGTACATGACCGACCACATGTCGAGCACGCCCGAGGCCAGCCAGCCGACCGTCAGGACGAACAGGAAGCGCAGCACCTCACGGATGTCGGCAGAGGGGGCCGGGTCCATCGGCGACACGGTCACGCCGATGCCGATGCCGATCAGGATCATCATCACGCGCAGCTTCATCCGCGCCCGCTCGACCACGCCGCGCCAGAAGACGTCCCGCTTTTTCACCACGCGTCTCAGGATGACGAAGACGATCTTATGGGCGATCCAGCCGCCGGCCACGAAGCCGGCGATCACAAGGATGATGACCGCCCATTCGGGCAGCCAGGCGAAACGGGCCCACAGGTCATGGACCTGGCGTGTCATGGCGGAGATTTCTGGAGGCATTCCTCCATAACGCGCGAGACCCGATCCGGTTGAAGCTGTCAAACCTTCGCCGTCGCCTCCACCAGATCGGCCAAGCGTTCGGCGGCGTCAGGAATGGCGACCGAGCGAGCCGCCGCAGACATGGCGGCAAGGCGGGCGGGGTCGGACAACAGGCCCTCCAGGGTCGCCGTCAGGCCCTGAACCGTCAGGTCGTCTTCCAGCACCATCTCCGCCGCCCCGGCGTCGACCAGGGCCTTGGCGTTCAGGCGCTGGTGGTCGTCCATGGCGATCTTCAAGGGGATCAGCACCGACGGCAGGGCCGCGACCGCCAGTTCGGCGCAGGTTGAGGCGCCCGAACGGCCGACGACGAGGTGCGCCTTCGACAGCCGTTCTGCCATGTCGCGGAAGAAGGGGGCGACCTCGGCCTCGATCCCGGCCTCCAGATAGATCTGGCGGGCGTTCTCCAGGGTTTCGGGCCGCGACTGCTGCTGCACCTTCAGGCGCCGGCGCAAGGGCTCCGGCAGGGCGGCCAAGGCGCGGGGCGTGGTCTCGGACAGGATGCGGGCGCCCTGGCTGCCGCCGGTGACCAGGACGTGGATCGGGCCGCCCTCGACCGGGGCGACATATGGGCGGTCGAACAGGGTGCGGATCTCGGCCCGCACCGGCGAGCCGACGACGTGCGAGCGGCCCTGGACCTTGGCCGGCGCCCGTTCCAGCGTCGGGAAGGACGAGGCGACCTGGTTCACATAGGGGGCCAGGATCCGGTTGGTGCGGCCCAGGACCGCGTTTTGCTCATGGATGACGGTCGGGCGTTGCGACGTCACCGCCGCCACCAGGGCGGGCGCCGAGGGATAGCCGCCGAAGCCGACGACCACGTCCGCCCCCAGCCGGTCGAAGGCCGCCCGCGCCTGCATCACCCCCTTGAAAATGGCCACGCCGGCCTTGATCAGGCCCAGCGGCCCGGAGCCGGTCGCCGCGTCCAGGGCCAGCCGTTCCTCGGCCGGAAAGGCGTGGGCGTATTGCTCGCCGCGATGATCGGTCGCCAGCACCACGCGCCAGCCGCGCGCGGCCAGTTCCCGCGCCAGGGCCTCGGCCGGGAACATGTGGCCGCCGGTTCCGCCGGCGGCGACGACGCAGAGTTTGGACATCAGTGACGGTCTCCGAAGGGCTGGGTCTGCATAGGCTTAATTCTCTGCATGGGCACGTCAGAGTGTCGTAAAAACAGGGTGACAAACCGCCAAACCGCCACTGCATTCTGCATTGTTTGAAGCCGCTCCTTTAGCCCTGAACCTTTGTGGACGACAGGATGGCACGGATTTCGGGAGTGGTAGGAAGATGAGGGGTCGATGCGGTCAAAGCCTTGATTAAGCTGACACCCGCGATTCGGATTATGCGCGAAGCCCCATACTTCCCATCGTCATCCTAGGCCTTGTGCCTAGGATCCATACGCCCGGTGTCCGACATCGCAGTTCGAGCGGCGCCGCTCGAGTCTATGGATCCTAGGCACAAGGCCTAGGATGACGAATCATAAATGAAGCTCGCCCTCTGGAAGCCGGGCGACAAATAAAGCCGTTTACAGCAACCGCCGCCCCGGCCGCGCCAGGCTGGCGCCCGGCTCATACGCCCCCGGCCGACGACGGGTCAGGGCCAGGGCGAAGCCCATGGTCAGACCCATGGCCAGCATGGACGAGCCGCCGTAGCTGATGAAGGGCAGGGTCATGCCCTTGGTCGGGATCAGGTTCAGGTTCACGGCCACATTGATACAGGCCTGAAGCCCGATCAGCATGAACAGGCCCGCCGCCGCCGTCTGCTCAAACGGGTCGGTCAGCTTCATCGCCCGGCGCATGCCCCGCACCACGATGAAGGCGTAGAGGCCAATCATGATCAGGCTGAGCACCAGACCGAATTCCTCGGCGCCGACCGAATAGATGAAGTCGGTGTGCAGGTCGGGGACGTGACGTTTCATCACCCCTTCGCCCACGCCGCGTCCGACCAGGCCCCCGGCGCGAATGGCCTCAGACGCGGCGTCGATCTGATGGGTGTCGGTGGTCTCGGGCGAGAAGAAGCGGCTGAGACGGTCGCGCATATGGCCGAAGACGAAATAGAGCGACACCAGGCCGGCCATGCCGGCGCTGGCCAGGACCGCCATCCATTTGAACGGCACCCCGGCCATGAAGAAGACGGCCATGAAGGTGGTGGTGATCAGCAGGGTCTGGCCGATGTCCGGCTGGATCAGCAGCAGACAGACGGTGAGGGCGTAAAACCCAAACGCTATGGTGACGCCGGGCACCCCCTGCCCCTTCTGCGCCTCAGCGAACATCCAGGCGGCGAAGACGATCAGGCCGGGCTTGGCGAACTCGGACGGTTGCAGGCTGAAGGGGCCGAAATTGACCCAGCGGGCGGCGCCCTTCACCGTGTCGCCGATGAAGGGCAGGGCCATCATGACCACTATGGCGCCGAACAGGGCCAGGACGGCGATGCGGCGCACTCCGCGCGGGGACAGCAGCGAACTGGTCAGCATCAGGGTCAGGCCCAGGCCCGAGAAGACCATCATCCGCCACGAATAGTGGAAGGGGTCGGTGATCGATTCATCGGCCAGGATGGCGGCCGGGCTGGAGGCGAAGCTGAGCGCCACGCCCAGCCCCATCAGTGCGAGGGCCGCGCCCAGCAGGCCGCGATCCACGGTCCAGAACCACTGGGCGACCGGGCTCTGGTCGTTGCGCGAGAAGGCGGGGGTGTAGGAGGCGCTCATCGGGCTGTCTCCGGGGTTGCGCCGAGGGCCAGCACGGCGGCGCGGAACGCCTCGCCCCGCACCTCGAAGTCGGGGTACTGGTCGAAACTGGCGCAGGCGGGCGACAATAGCACGATCTGGTCGCCGCCCGCAGCCTGGGCGTTGGCGGCGGCTGCGGCGACAGCGGCGTCCATGGTCTTTGAGATGACGTGGGGGGTGTCGCGCCCCTTCGCGCAAAGGGTCGTGGCGAAGGCTTCGGCCGCCTCGCCGATCAGATAGGCCTTAGCCACGCGCGGGAAGAGGTCGGTCAGGTCGTCGATGCCGCCGTCCTTGGGCTTGCCGCCCGCGATCCAGAAGACCTTGGGATAGGAGGACAGGGCTTGGCGCGCGGCGTCGGCGTTGGTGGCCTTGGAGTCGTTGATGAAGCGGACCGGGCCGATATGGCCGACGGCTTCCATCCGGTGGGCCAGACCGGGGAAGGTCAGAAGGCCTTTGACGGCGGCGTCATGCGACACGCCCAGGGCGCGGGCTGCGGCATAGGCGAAGGCGGCGTTCTGGGCGTTGTGCCGGCCGGGGAGCGAGCGAGCGGCGGAGAGGTCGGCGAGGATCGCGCCGTCCGACTCTATCGAGGTTGATCGCACCTCTATTCCGCTCATCCCGGCGAAAGCCGGGACCCAGTCCTGTGGGCGCTCCGGCGGTTGCGATGCGGCAGCACGCTGATCCCCGGCATCGTGTCCTGACGAAAGCACTGGGTCCCGGCTTTCGCCGGGATGAGCGGAAGAAATGGTCAGAACACGCGAGGCCAGGTAGCGGACAATTCCCTGCCCCCACTCCTCGTCCACCCCGACCAGGGCCACAGCCTCCGGCCCCTGAGCCTGGAATATCCGTCGCTTGGCCGCGACATAGCCCTCCATCCCGCCATGCCGGTCCAGATGATCCGGGCTGATGTTGGTCAGGATCGCCACGTCCGGCGCGAAGCGGGTCGTCAGATCGAGCTGGTAGCTGGAGACCTCGATCACATAGACGGCGCCCTGCGTCGGTTCTGGCAAGGCTAGCACCCCGATGCCGATATTGCCGCCGACATAGACGGTCAGGCCCGCCTGCTGCAGCACCCAGCCGATCAGGGCGGTCGTCGTGGACTTGCCGTTGGTGCCGGTGATGGCGACTATCTTCGGCCGCTGCCCCTGAGGCAGAACGGCGATGGCGCGGGCGAACAGTTCGATGTCGCCGACGACCGGCACGCCGGCCTCGCGGGCCTTGTCCACGGTCCAGTGCGGCTTGGGATGGGTCAGGGGGGCGCCGGGCGACAGGACCAGGGCGGCGAAGCCGGACCAGTCGGCGTTCGTCAGGTCCTCGACCACGAAGCCTTCGGCCTGGGCCTGAAGCCGGCCCGAGACGCCGTCGTCCCACAGGATCGGCGTCGCACCCCCGGCCTTCAGCGCCCGCGCGGCCGTGATCCCCGACCGTCCCAGGCCGAAGACCGCGACCCGCCTGTCCTCGAAACCGGGAACGGGGATCATGGCGTCAACGCAGCTTCAGCGTCGACAGGCCGACCAGCGCCAGCGCCCCGGCGATGATCCAGAACCGGATGACCACGGTCGATTCCGGCCAGCCCATCTTCTCGAAATGGTGGTGGATCGGCGCCATCAGGAAGATCCGCTTCTTGGTCAGCTTGTAATAGCCGACCTGGATCATGACCGAGGCGGCCTCCATCACGAACAGGCCGCCGACGATGCCCAGCACCAGCTCGTGCTTGGTGGTGACGGCGATGGCGCCCAGGGCCCCGCCCAGAGCCAGCGACCCGGTGTCGCCCATGAAGATCTTGGCCGGCGGGGCGTTGTACCAGAGGAAGCCGGCGCCCCCGCCGATCATGGCGGCGCAGAAGATGGCCAGTTCGCCGGCGCCGGGCACATGGTGGACCTGCAGATACTGGGCGAAGACGAAGTTGCCGGCCAGGTAGGAGATGACGCCGAACGCCCCGGCCGCCATCATCACCGGCACCGTCGCCAGCCCGTCGAGGCCGTCGGTCAGGTTCACGGCGTTGGAGAAGCCGACGATGGTAAAGGCGGCGAAGGCCACATAGAACCACCCGATGTTCAGCAGCACGGCCTTGAAGAAGGGGAAGGCGATCGAGGTCTCAAGACCCGGCGAGGTCGGCGAATGCGTCATCCACAGCACGGTCAGCACCCCGGCGACCACCGCCACGGCTGTCTGGGCCACCAGTTTCTGCTTCGACGTCAGGCCGGCCGAGGTCTGTTTCGTCACCTTGGCGTAGTCGTCGATGAAGCCCAGCACGCCGAAGGCCGCCGTCACGCCCGACACGATCCAGATATAGGGATTGGTCAGGTCGCCCCACAGGAAGACCGCCACGCCGATGCCGGCCAGGATCATCAGCCCGCCCATGGTGGGGGTGCCGACCTTGGACAGGTGGGAGACCGGACCGTCGTCGCGGATCGGCTGGCCCTTGCCCTGTTTGGCGCGGATCCAGTTGATGAAACGGCTGCCCATGGCCACGGCCACAATGGCCGCCGTCGCCAGGGCCAGAGCGGTGCGGACGGTCTGATACTGGATCAGGTTCAGCAGCGGATACTGGTGCGCGATGTCGGCGTAGTAGAGGTACAGAAGATAGAACATGCTGTTTTCCTAAAGCGCCGCTTCGCCGTCCGCCGGCCGTCCCTTATCGTCGTCCTGAAGATCCGCAAGGGCCCGGGCGACGATCGACGCCCGCGATCCGTTCGACCCCTTGACCATGACGACGTCGCCCGCCGCAGCCAGCAGGGGCGCCTCGGCGGCGAGTTCGGCCGCCGTCTCGCGCCAGAGGCCGCGGCGCGAGACCGGCAGGGCCTCGTACAGGCGCCGCATCTCAGGACCCGCCGCATGGACCAGATCAAGGCCGGCCGCCTCGATAGGCTGGGCCAGTCCCTCGTGCAGCGCGCGGCTCTGGTCGCCCAACTCCAGCATGTCGGTCAGGACGACGATCCGGCGGCCCGCCGTCGGGCGGGCGCCCAGGCTGCGGAAGCCCGCCGTCATCGACAGGGGATTGGCGTTGTAGCTCTCGTCGATCAGGGTGAAGGCGCCGCCGCCGGGGATGTTGACGGTGCGGGTCTGGCCTCTTCCCGCCAGCGGCTGGAACCCGGCCAGGGCCTGGAGCCCTGTCTCCAGTGCGACGTCGAGGGCGTCCAGCATCAGCAGGACACACAGGCTGTTCAGCCCCCAGTGGGCGCCGGACTGGGCCAGCCGATACTCCAGCGGCTTGCCGAACAACTCTGCGAAGACCGTCGCCCCCTCGGCGTCCGGGCGGAAGTCCTTGAGGCGGGCGTCGTGCCCCGGATCGGTCCCGAAGGTGACCAGCCGCGCCCCGACCGCCCTGGCCGCGTCGCACAACAGGCCCGAGAAGACGACATCGCCGTTCGACACCGCCGTCCCGCCGGGGACGAGGCCCTGGAAGATGGCGGCCTTTTCGCGCGCCACTCCCGCCTCGCCGTCGGCGAAGGCTTCGATATGGACCGGGCCGACCGTGGTGACGCAGGCCGCGTGGGGGGCGACGAATTTCGACAGGGGCGCGATCTCGCCCGGGGCGTTCATGCCGATCTCGAACACGGCGCGTTGGGTCTCGACCGGCATCCGCGCGAGGGTCAGTGGCACGCCGATATGGTTGTTGTAGCTCTTGATCGAGGCGTGGGCAGGCCCGGCGAGATCGAGCCCCGCCTTGATGGCCTGGGTCACGCTGGTCTTGCCGACGCTGCCGGTGACAGCGCCGCGTTTGACATGGGGCGCCCGCTCGCGCGCGGCGACGCCCAAGGCTTCGAGTCCGTGCAGAGTGTCCGGCACCACGACATACGTGCCGCCCTCGACGGGGTGGTCGACCAGGGCGGTAGCGGCGCCGGCGGCGAAGGCGGAGGCGGCGAACTCGTGCCCGTCACGCGCGCCCTTCAGCGCCAGGAACAGGTCGCCGGGCGCGATCTCGCGGCTGTTGTAGGTCAGGCCGGTGATCGGACGGTCGTCGCCATGCAGCACGCCGCGCGTGGCGGCGGCGACTTCGGCGGCCGTCCAGAGCGGGCGGGCGGATGTATCAGGCATTCAGCGACAGGGCCTCGGACGCGACGGTGGCGTCGTCGAACGGGTGGGTGACGCCGCCGACGATCTGACCCTGTTCATGCCCTTTTCCGGCGATGACCACCACATCCCCTTCGTGCATCATTTCGATCGCCGCCTCGATGGCCGCGCGGCGATCGCCGATCTCCAGGGCGTCGGGGCAGCCGGCGCGGACCTGGGCGCGGATCGAGGCGGGGTCTTCGCTGCGGGGATTGTCGTCGGTGACAATGGCGACGTCGGCCAGACGGCCAGCGATCTCACCCATCAGGGGCCGCTTGCCGCGATCCCGGTCGCCGCCCGCGCCGAAGACCACGATCAGACGGCCGGTCGCGTGGGGGCGCAGGGCGGTCAGCACCGTCTCCAGCCCGTCAGGCGTATGGGCGTAGTCGACATAGACCTCGCCCCGCGTTTCCGCCTGGGACGCGCCGATGCGTTGTAGCCGTCCCTGGGCGCCGGTCAGACCTTCCAGCGTGCCGATCACATCCTCGGCGCGGTCGCCCGCCGCAATGCAAAGTCCCGCCGCCACCAGGGCGTTCGAGGCCTGGAAGGCGCCGGCCAGCGGGAGCAGGATGTCGCGAACATCACCCCGTACGTCCAGGGTCAGGCGCTGACCCTCCGGCGTCGCCTGGCGGCCGATCAGGGTCAGGTCGCGCCCGCGCTCGCCTACGCCCATAACGCCCAGGCCCGCCATGATCGAGGCCGAAGCAAAGGCGGAATAGGCGTCGGAATCGGCGTTCAGCACCGCCGTCCGCCCGCGCGGCAGCAGGGCCTCGAACAGGCGCAGCTTGGCGGCGCGATAGTCCTCCATCGTGCCGTGATAATCGAGATGATCCTGGGTCAGGTTGGTGAAGGCCGCCGCCTTCAGCGCCACCCCGTCCAGACGCCGCTGGTCGATGCCGTGGGACGAGGCCTCGACCGCCACATGAGTCACGTCCTTGGCGGCCAGCTCGGCCATCAGGCGGGCGGCCTCGGCGGCGTCGGGACTGGTCAGGCCGGGGCCGGTCAGGGCGTAGGTCTTGTCGCCCTTCTGGCCGACGACGCCCAGGGTGCCCATGCTGGCCGACTTGTGGCCCAGACCGGCCCATATCTGGCGACAGAAGGCGGCGACCGAGGTCTTGCCGTTGGTGCCGGTCACCGCCACACAGGTCTTGGGCTGGGCGCCGTAGAAGCCGCGCGCCGCGATGGCGTAGGCCCGGCGGACGTCGCCCGAGGTCACCAGCACCGGCGCGGCGCTGTCCGGGGTGTCGCTGGGGGCCAGAACGGCGGCCGCCCCCTGGGCCAGGGCCTGGGGGATAAAGGCGCGGCCGTCCGCCGTCGTGCCCGGAAGGGCGACGAACAGGGCGCCGGGCGCGACCTTGCGGCTGTCGGCGGTCACGCCGGTGATGACGGGATCGGACGCCAGGTCGCGGCGCAGCAGATCGGACAGGTGAAGCGCGCTCACAGGCCGTCCCCCTGCACGTCCTGATATTCCGGGATCTTTTCGCCGGTCGCCGTGCGCCAGCGGTCGGCGCGGCGCTCTACGCCCAGGAAGCCGGCGATCCGGTCGGCGATGTTGCGCACGGCGGGCGCGGCCACATAGGCGCCGGTCTTGGGATAGGTCCCCGGCTCGTCCATCAGCACGAAGACGGCGTAGCGTTTGCCGTTCAGCGGCCCGTCCACCGGGAAGACGGCGGCGAAGGAGCCGAGGGCGTGGCTGGGGTCGTAACGGCCGTTGACCAGCTTGTTGGCCGAACCGGTCTTGCCGCCGACACGCAGACCGGGCGCATCGGCGAAACCGCCCGAGCCCCGAACCACATTGGCGCGCATCAGCTCCAGGATGGCGCGCGAGGTCTCCTCGGTGACGATCTGCTGCGGTTGGGCGCCCCGCGCGCCGCCGCGCCGCAGGGACAGGGGCACCATCCGCCCGCCGTTGGTCAGGGCGCCCATGGCCTGAACCATCTGGGCCGGGGTGATCATGATGCCATAGCCGAAGGACAGGGAGGCCAGGGTCGAGTTGTCCCAGCGACGCGGCAGGACCGGGCGCGCCGATTCCTTCAGCTCGATTCCGGCGGCGTCCAGCAGGCCCAGACGGCGGAAATAGTCGCGCATCGTGTCCGGCCCCATCTGCACCGCCAGCTGCGAGGTGCCGATGTTGGACGAATGGAGATAGACCTCCTCCAGCGTCATGATCCGGTTCTGGGCGTGGAAGTCCTTGATCTTGCGATCGCCGATCTGGAAGGCTTCTGACGCGTCGAACAGGGTGCTCATGTCGGCGCGACCGGTGTCGAGACCGGCGGCGACGGTGAAGGTCTTGAACACCGAGCCCATCTCATAATGGCCCGAGACGGCGCGGTTCAGGGTCGCGCCGTCCGGCGCGGCCTTGCGGTCAGACTGGGTGAAGTTCGGCCAGCTGGCCATGCCCAGAACCTCGCCGGTCTGGACGTCGGTGACGATGGCGACCGCGCCCTTGGCCTGGTGCTGGATCGCGGCGGCGGCCAGCTCGTTCTCGACCACGCCCTGGATCCGCAGATCGATGGACAGGGGGAAGCTTTCGCCCCGCTGGCCGGCCGCGCGGATCTCGTCGTTGAAGGCCAGTTCGGCGCCGGAAATCCCCTGCCCGCCCGTATCGGCGTCGCCGATCAGGTGCACGGCCGAGGTTCCCAGCGGATAGGCGCGGCGATCCTCGGGCTCGAAGGTCACCCCGCCCAGGGCCAGGTCGTGAACCGCAGCCTTCTCCTGCGGCGTCAGTCCGGTCAGCGCGATCAGGCGCCGATCCCCGTCCAGCACCTTGTGCAGCCGGGCGGCCGGCAGGCGCGGCAGGGCGCGGCGCAGCTGGCGGAAGGCCAGGTCGCGATCCCAGATTTCGGCCGGATCGAGATACAGGCCATAGTGGATGATGTTGGTGGCCAGCAGTTCGCCGTTGCGATCGGTCAGGTCGCCGCGCACCAGGGCGTTCGGATTGGCGCCCGCCCAGCGACCGCCCGCCTCGCCGAACAGGGCCTTGTAGGAGGCGCCGATGGCCAGCCCAGCGAAGACGCAGGAGAAGACGATCAGGATCAGGAAGATGCGAACGCGGGTGTCTTCTTCCGGTCGGGCGTCGGCGCGGGCGCGTTCGAACCCGTGCTCCAGCCGCCAGATCAGTTCCGACAGACCCCGCCAGAAGGGCGACAGCCGGCCCTGAAGGTCCATGCCCGGCGCGGGCCGGTGATAGCGATGATCCTGAACGCTCATTGCACCGTCTCCGGCGCAGCGGCGGCGATTTCGTCCGGGGCGACTGCGGCGGCAGGCCCAGCCTGGGCGGTCGACGGGGACGTCGATTGGGGCGTGGCCTTCAACTGGGGAAGCTGGGCTTCCTTGGCCTGACGATGGACCTCGACTGGCGCCAGACCGATCTGACGCGACAGGTTTTCCAGCCGCGCCGGCTGCTCCAGCCGGGCGACCTCGGCGCGCAGCAGGCGGACCCGCTGGCCGTTTTCGCGAATATCCTGCTCCAGCTGGGCGATACGGCTGCTTTCGCGCGCCGCCGCCGCCTTGGCCGCATAGACCGAGACGATCATCACCGCGACCAGGGCCACGCCGATGATCTCGATCCAGCGCACGCCGCGGACCTTCCAGTCGAACAGCCGCTGCAGGGCGTTGCGCGAATAGTCGAAGAAGGGCGCCGTGGTCATGCCGCAGCCCTCCCCGACGTCGAGGCCCAGGCCGGCGCCTCGGTGCGGATCGCGGCGCGCAGCTTGGCCGAACGGGCGCGCGGATTGACCGCACGTTCCTCGTCGCCTGCCTCGCGCGCGCCCTTGAACTGAAGCGTGAAACTGGGCTTGCGCGGATTGATCGCGATGGGGGCGTGGCGCGATCCAGCGGGCGTGTTGCCGGTCCGCTCGGTCAGGAAGGCCTTGACGATCCGGTCTTCCAGGGAATGGAAGGTGACGACGGCCAGACGGCCGCCGGGCGCCAGGCTCGCCTCGGCCGCCTCCAGCCCGCGCTCCAGCTCGCCCAGCTCGTCGTTCACCGCGATGCGCAGGGCCTGAAACACGCGCGTGGCCGGATGGATCGGCGCGCCGCGACGTCCGCCCAGGGCCTTCTCGACTACCTCGGCCAGATCCAGGGTGCGAGTGAAGGGCCGCTCGACGCGGCGGCGCAGGATGGCGGTCGCCACCCGGCCCGACTGACGCTCTTCGCCATACAGTTTGAAGATATGGGCCAGGGGACCGTGGTCCCAGGTGTTGACGATGTCGGCGGCGGTGTCGCCTTCATCAGACATCCGCATGTCCAGCGGCCCGTCGCGCATGAAGGAAAAGCCGCGCTCGGCCTGATCCAGTTGCATAGACGAGACGCCGATGTCGAAGACGGCGCCGTCCAGCTTCGCCTTGCCGCTGTCGGCGAAAGCCTGGGCCAGACCGGAGAAGGGCGTGCGGATCAACTGGAACTGACCGGGGAAGTCCTTGGCGACAGCATCGGCATGCGGCTGAACCGTCGGATCGCGATCCAGGCCGATGACCTCGGCGCCGGTCGCGAGGATGGCGCGGGTGTAGCCGCCGGCGCCGAAGGTGGCGTCGATCACCACGTCGCCGGGCGCGGGCGACAGGGCCTCGATCACCTCGGCCAGCAGGACGGGGGCGTGCGGCGCTTCGATCACGACCCGCCCCCCGCCAGCTTCATCTGCGCCGCCAGTTTCAGGGCGCCGATCTGGGCCATGCCGGCCTTGGCCAGGGCGCGCTGCTCGGCGCGACGGGCCGCCCATTTCTCGCGCGACCAGATCTGAAACCGGTCGTTCAGGCCGACGATGACGACCGTGTCCTCCAGCCCCGCCTCGGCGCACAGACCTTCCGGCAGGGTGATGCGGCCGCCGGAATCATAGGCCAGGCGCACCTGTTCGCCCATCACCTGCCACTCCAGCGCCGACCGCTCTTCGGAACCGAACGGCAGGGACTCGATCATCTCGGCATAGACGGCGAACAGGCGATCCCCGCCCGCTTCCAGACAGTCCGCCTCGATGGAGGGAAAGATGAACACGCCGCCAGCGGCGCCGTTTTCGGTCGTGCGGAAATCGTTGGGGATCAGGAGACGGCGCTTGCCGTCCAACTGTTTCTCGTAGGTCGAGAGAAACACGCCCTGTCCATCGAGCCCTTCGGCCCGCCCCTAGATGCCCTGACGAACGCCCGCCGCGCCCGCCTCATCAGCCCAACTCATGCGATTGGGATAGCATGGGATGAAATGGGTCTCAATGGGATTGGTAACGATACTTAACCATGTCTTGACCTGTGGCGGCTTAAGCACGGCCCAATCAACAGAACATACACAGAACATACACAGAACAGCGGATATACTCACAGCCTGTGCAAGACCTTAATCTTCGTCATGCCGACAAAGGGTTAATGCGGACGGCTCCGGGGACGGGCGCGCCGGATGCGGGAACACGGGGATAAACGGCTTGTGAAGGCCCATCCGATCCGGTCGAGCCCCGTGGGGCCCAGGCTGGATCTGCGCCTTGGTCGCGCCCACCGGCGCGCAGATCAGGAAAGGAATATGCCAGACGGCCTGTAAGCCGGGTTTTGTTCCGCTCGTGAGAGCTTCGACGATCATTCCTCTGGACCGTCCATTGCTGAACGGTTCTCGCGACCTACCCGGACATCTGAGGCGGTGAGCCCCGCAGGGCGAACCCCGCGCGATGTCCCTATTTGGTCTTGCTCCAGGCGGGGCTTGCCATGCCGTCCCTGTTGCCAGGCACGCGGTGGGCTCTTACCCCACCCTTTCACCCTTACCGGCCTCGCGAGGCCGGAGGTTTGCTTTCTGTGGCGCTATCCCTCGGGTCGCCCCGGGCGGAAGTTATCCGCCGCCTTTTCACCGTGGAGCCCGGACTTTCCTCGACGGACGCAAAGTCCGCCGCGACCGTCCAGCCGTCTGGCGGGGGCTAGATGCGCCGCCGCGCCGCGCAGGTCAACCAACGGATGCGTAGGGGCAGCAAATGGGATATGATCAAGGCATGGTCGAACCCGCCTCCAACATCGCCAATCAGGAAAGCGCCGAACAGCGCGAGCGCCGACTCGTCCATGAGCGCGCCCTCCTGGCCGAAGCCTATGCCGACATCGCTGCTGGTCGCGTGATCGAAGGCGAAGAGGCCGAGAGATGGCTGGAAGCTGAAATCGCCTGGGCGAACACAGCTTCTCGCTGAATGCGTCGCAACGCCCTGATCGTCACTGAACGGGCGCGACGCGACCTCGACCAAGCCAAGACCTGGCTCACCCAGCCCGGCAGCGGCTTACACGGCCGATCACGCTACGCCGCGCTGTTGGAGGCGATGAATAACCTCAAGCTGGCGCCCAACCGTTGGCCCTTAGGTGACAACGCGAACGTCCGAGAGCGAGTCTGCGAGAGCTACCGCTTCTTCTATGAATGGAACGAAGACGCCCGCACCGTCACGATCCTGAGAATCTACAGCCCCTTCCAGGACCGCGCGGACCTTTAGTCAAGCACGCCCGTGACGCTTTCGACGCTGGCCAATTGCAACAGACCGACCAGCCGCGCCCGCGTCTCTCCGTCGGCCACCCCGTCGATGCGGTCGGGTCGCCAGTGGCGCTGGAAGGCGCGGACCGTGGTCTCGGTCTCGGCGTCATAGTCGCCGCCGGGCGTCAGCCCGTAGCCCAGCCGGTGCAGGCCGGCGCGCAGCACCACGACCCCGATCCCCTGGTCGCCCTTTTGCAACAGGCCGCCCAGGGCCTTGATGCGTTCGGCGGCGGGTTCGAACCACAGGCCGTGCCCCGCCTCGGCCAGCCGTTTCCAGGGGAAGAGCTCGCCGGGATCCGTCTTGCGCTCGGGCGCCAGGTCGGAATGGGCGATGATGCGGTTGTCGGGAATGGTCCAGCGGTCGCGGACGTCGCCGATCAGGGCGATGACCGCCGCGACCTGCGCCTCGGGGAAGGGGCGATAGCCGAACTCATGGCCGGGATTGACGATCTCGATGCCGATCGAGGCGGCGTTGCAGTCGGTCTCGCCGCGCCAGACCCCCGCCCCCGCGTGCCAGGCGCGCCGTTCTTCGGGCACGAGGTGGAAGACCCGGCCGTCCTCCTCGACGAGATAATGGGCCGAGACCTTGGCGTCGAGATCACGCAGCCGCGCCAGGGCGGCCTCGCCCGTTTCCATGCCGGTATAGTGGAGCACCAGCATGTCGGGCGGCGCACGGCGCGTGTCGAAGTTCGGCGAGGGCGCCGAGATCAGGTCGAGCATGGCGTCGGGACTCAGCGGCCCTTGCGTTCCCAGCCGTAGGCGACCCAGGTCCCGTCCACCTTGTGCGCCTCGATCACATCCGGGTCTCCGGCCCGGCGGCGCGGCGCCAGGTTGCGGCGCGCCCGCATGGCCAGGCCGGCCAGAAAGACCAGCACCCCGGCGAACAGGGCGATGACCGCGACCGCAGCGGCTGTGAAGACGGCCAGGACCGCGCCGACGGCCATGGCGGCGACGGCGGCGATCACGCCCGCGACCCACATGACGGAGGCGACGAGGCCATTGGGCCGGCGGCGTGCGGCGAAGCCGACGGTGGCGAGACGTTCAGACTGGAACATGGATCATCCTTTCAGGCGCCCCGAAGAACGCCTATCCTCCAATGTCGGTCCATCGGGGCCCGGGGTCAATGGATCGCCCCCTCACGCCTGTGTGCGATGGATCGTCACGCCCGTCCTCAGAAGATCGGCTGGTCGGCCAGGACCACCGCCCCCTCGCTGCGCATCCGCTCGCCCTCGATGCGGCGCATCACCGCCTGGGCCTGCGGATCGGCCATGACGCCGCCCAGCATGACCAGGGCCTGGGCCGCCTCGCTCTGGACCCCGAACATCTCGGACAGGGCTTCCCACGGCGACTTCGACTTGGGGAAATGTTTGAAGCGGACCGACTCGTCGGCCGGGATCTTGGCCAGGGCCTTGGCCTTGGCCACCGCCTCGGTCAGACCGCCCAGCTGATCGACCAGGCCCAGCGGCAGGGCCTGGGCCCCGGTCCAGACCCGGCCCTTGGCGATCTCGCGCACCCGCGCCGGCTCCAGTTTGCGGCCCGTGGCCACGCGGGTGATGAAGTCGTCATAGATCCGGTCCATCGAGCCGGCGAAGGCGGCGCGCTGCTGGGGCGTGAAGGACTGGGTGGGCGAGAAGGCGTCGGCGTACTGGCCGCCGACCGTCAGGTCGCGCAGGTCCACGCCGAACCGTCCCAGGGCGTCGGCGACCACGAACTTGCCGCCGAACACGCCGATGGAGCCGGTCAGGGTCGAGGGCTGGGCCACGATCCAGTCGGCTTCCGAACTGATCCAGTAGCCGCCCGAGGCGGCGTAGGACCCCATGGAGACCACCACCGGCTTGCCGGCGGCCCGGGCGGCGCGCACGGCGGCCAGGATCTGTTCCGAGGCTTCGGGTGATCCGCCCGGCGACGAGACGCGGAAGACGATGGCCTTCACGCTCTTGTCCTTGATGGCGTCATAGATGGCCTCCGCCGTGTCGTCCGAGTGGATCGACGACCCGCCGCCGAAGCTGCTGGCGCCGCGTCCGGTGACGATGGCGCCCTCTCCGCCGACGATGGCGATGGCGTTGCGGCCCGAGCCGGTCCGCTCGCCCTTGTCGGAGGCGTATGTGCTGAACTCGACGATTTCCGCGCTGTCGCCGGCGCGACGTTTGATCTCGGCCTCGGCCTCCTCGACCTGGCCGACCTTGTCGATCAGCTTGTTCGACAAAGCCTGTTCCGCCGAATAGGGACCCGCCTCGATCACCGTCTTCAGCGCGGCCGAGGTCGTCTTGCGGTCCTGAGCCGCATTGGCCAGGGCGCTCTCATAGAGGGAGGTCATCCAGGCGGTCATGGCCTCGCGGTGCGCAGGGGTATAGTCGCTTTGGGTGTATTCGTTGACGGCGTTCTTGTACTCGTAACGCTGTTCGAAGTCGGCGCGGACGCCGTATTTGTCGAAGGCCCGTCCCAGGAACAGGCTTTCGGCCGAGAAGCCCGTCGCCTGGAAGCCGGCCGTGTTCTGCATCCACAGTTCCGAGGCCGAGGCGCCGACCATATAGGTCGACATCACCGCCCCTACCGGCGCGAATCCCTGGCTGTGGGCGATCACCGGCTTGCCGGACGCGCGGAAGCGGCGGATCGCCTGGCGCAGCTCGTCGGCCGTCGCCGGGGTCATGCCCATTTCCGGCAGACGGATCAGCAGGGCCTTGACGCTGGCGTCTTCCCCGGCCTGGGCCAGGCCATCCACCACCTGGGTCACCGACAGGTCCGAGCCGCCGAAGGCGGCGAACGGATTGCTCGACGGCTGGTCGCTGATCCCGTCGCGCAGGTCCAGTTCCAGCACCATGGTCGCGGGCGTCGTGGGCTTGGAGGCCCCGGCGATGGCCACGGTCAGCAGCACCACCGGAATGACGACGACGAACAGGATCAGTCCGGTGAAGACACCCAGAACCGTCAGGAAGAATTGCTTCATGGGAGAAGGCGCGCTCGCAAGGGCCGAAATGGCTCGGCTTCACCATAGAGCCGGAACGGTCACCGTCAAATGAACGTCCCGCAACGTCGGCGGCCCCTCCCCTGCGGCGCCGGCATGTTGCGGCGCCGCGACGCGATTGATGCGCGGTCCGTAAATTCCTATATGAGCCGCCTGCGAGCGGGGGCCTGTCGCCCCGTGTCATGTTTCGGAGACCGCCCCATGCTGGTCACCCTGATGAAGTCCAAGCTGCACCGCGCCACGGTGACCCAGGCCGACCTCGACTACGAGGGGTCGATCGCCATCGACATGGACCTGCTGGACGCGGCGGGCATCTTCCCGCACGAGCAGGTCGATGTGCTGAACATCACCAACGGCGCCCGTTTCACCACCTACGCCATCGAGGCCCCGCGCGGCTCCCGGGTCATCGGCGTCAACGGCGCCGCCGCCCGCCTGGTCCAGAAGAACGACAAGGTCATCGTCGTCACCTATGGCCAGCTGCCCCAGGAAGAAGCCCGCCAGTGGACGCCGAACGTCGTACTGCTGGACGATAATAACGAGATCAAGCGCGCGGCCTGAGAGCCGCCGTTCGTCTAGGCGAACAGAAAGGCCCGCCGGCGACGGCGGGCCTTTCCAATTGGATCGCCGCCGATCAGCGGGCGATGTCGTAGATCCCGGTGATGTCGATACGCACCGTCAGTTCGCCGGCGGCGACCGGGGTGCTGGCGTCCTCACGCATCGCCATGGCGCGGACGGCGAACTGCGGCTGCGGCGCGGGCGAATAGCCGCCGCCTTCGCTCAGGTTGCGGATGCCGGCCAGCTGGACGTTCAGCGACTGGGCGTACAGCTGCGCCTTGGCCTGCAGGGCCCGCACCGCCAGCTGACGCGCGCCATCCTCGGCCGCGCTCGGATCCTTCAGGCCGAAGCTGATGCCGTCGATCTGGTTGACCCCGGCGGCGACCACGGCGTCGGCGGTGGTCCCGACCTTGCTCAGGTCGTTGATGATCACCGTCACCCGGTTCACGGCCTGATAACCGCGCAGCTTGGGCGGTTCGTTCTGTACATAGTCATATTGCGCCGACAGGTTCAGACCCGAGGTCTGGACGTCGCGTTCGGCGATCCCGGCGCGGCGCAGGGCGGCCATGACCTGGGTCATCCGGGTCGCATTGTCGCGCATGGCCTCCTGGGCCGTCGCCGCCTCGGTCTGGACGCCGAAGCTGATGGTGGCCATGTCCGGCGCGGCCTTGACCTCGCCATAGGCCGACAGGTTCAGCGACGGGGCCGGCTGCATCATCTGGATCGCGCCCGGCTGCAGGGTCTGGGCCATCGTCGGCGCGGCCGCGCCCAGGGCGACGGCGGCCGTCAGGGCCCCGCCCAGCATCAGGGTTTTGAACGCGCGTTTCATGCAGAAGTCTCCGTAGAACGATCCCGACCGACGGGTTCGTCGATCCATGGCCGCAACCTTGGCCTTTTACACCTGAACCAACGTCCGCGCCTCCCCGTCGGTTTCCGTTCATCTTGATGAATTCACCGAAAACCGTCCGACGACCCCGCGCCCCTTGGCAAGCCGCGCCAACCCCTGCTAGGCGGTTCCTCCCGCCGCGCCGCGCGCCAGGGACCGCCGGTCCCGTCGCGTCCTGGGGGCCTGTAGCTCAATGGTTAGAGCCGACCGCTCATAACGGTCTGGTTGGGGGTTCGAGTCCCTCCGGGCCTACCACCTTTTTTGTCGAACCACTTAAGAGTGGCTCAAAACCACTTAAGAGTGGCTCGACGACCGGATCCAACGGCCCATCGACCGGCTGGCTGTCCGCCCCTGACTCAACCCGGCTGTTTGCGACGTCCGCTTTCGGAAGATTGCCAGCAGGCACCGGTCCAGGACAAATGTCTCCAGTCAAGCCAGGATCCCTGAAGAACAGATCGAACAGGATCGAACCATGCGCCTCGCCCTTGCTTTAGTGATGACATTCAGCCTCCTCGCCTGCGCAGCCACTCCGGGCCCGGCCAGCGCCTCTGAGGACGTCTTGGACGCTGTCCTCGCCCGTTGGGACCACGACGGAAACCCGGACCTGAATGCGGTCGTCGTGATGCGCGACGGCCAGGTCGTGGCCGAACGTTACTTCAACGGGGAGACCAGCGAGACGCTTCATGACGTCAGGTCCGCGGGCAAGAGCGTCACGGCCCTGCTCGCGACGATCGCCGTGGACCGCGGCCTGATCTCAGCCCTGTCGGACCCGGTTCAGACCTACTGGCCCGAAGCGACGGGCAGCGCCATCGGCGATGTGCGGCTCAGTGAAGTGCTGACGATGCGGTCGGGTCTGGCCGCTTTCGACGGGGACACACCCTCGCCCGGCGACGAGGTTTTTCTTGATGAGGCCGCCGATCCGCTGGCCTTCACGCTCGCGGTGCCGAGAGCGAACGCGCCGGGAACCCTGTATCGCTACAACTCCCTGACCGCATATGTCGCCGGCCTGGTCATCGAGAAGGCTGTGGGTCAATCCCTGTCCCGTTTCGCCGAGGAGGCGCTCTTCACGCCCCTGGATATCGATGCCTGGCGATGGGACGCGGATCGGGGCGGCCATACGAAAGGGCAGGGAAACCTCTGGCTGAACGCGCGGGACTTCGCCCGGATTGGCGAGGTCGTGAGGGCGGGAGGCCTCTACCAGGGGCAACGTATCGTCAGCGAGGCGGGCCTCGCCGCCATGCTCGAACCCCGCGTCCCGATCCCGCCGGAGGCCGACGACCCCTATGCCGACGCCTATGGCTATTTCTGGTACGCCAAGACCTACCGGATCGGCGACGGGACGGTCGCGGTCCGCTTCGCGTCGGGAAACGGCGGGAACAAGATCTATGTCATTCCGGAGCGGAATCTGGTGATCGCGGTCACCTCGAGCGCCTATGGTCGCGGTTACGGACAACGACGATCCGAAGCCATCCTCAAGGCGATCCTCGCCGAGGACCACCCGTAATCCGCACCGGCATGGGAAGGTCCGCTTGCTCACTGTCGCTTGAGGACCGGTTTTGGCGCTAACCCGCCCTAACCTCGTGCAAAGGTGCAGGAGGCGACTGAGGCGCCGTTAAGTGGTCAGCTAAGTGGTGGCGGGAAAAATCGCACGGTTTTCAGGCAGCGATTGAGCCACGCTTAAATGGTCCCGACACTCTGTCGAGACCACTTAGAGGTGGGTCAAAATCGGTTAAGAGCGGCTCAGCGACTGGAGTCATCGGCCCATGCACCGGTTGGCTGTCCGCCCCTGACTCTAAGGGACATCGAGAAAGTCCGCTTTCGGCGAACAGGGCTCATTCGGAGGGCAAAGTCGCTTGCGAAGGTCAGCTGAGCCATTGCGAGGCCAGGTCCGTGCGGCTCCGAACGAGCCCCGGCCGCTGCCGATAGTCGCCGGATCCCGAACGGCCCGGCGACCTCGACGGCGCGATCGTGTCCGGACAGCCGTCACGCCAGCTGCTCGTCTCGCGTCCGCAGCCTAGAGCGCCTAGGGCTGCGCGATGCGCCAAGCGCCGTTGAGGACGCCGTCGCCGGTGATGTCGCCCGGCTTGGCGTCCTTGGTCCAGGTGTAGAGGGGGCGGCCCTGGTAGGCCCATTGACGGGAGCCGTCGTCCCGGATGACGACGGTATAGCTTCCGCTCGCTTGCGCATCCGCATCGGCGGCGAAGGGCGGCCAGTTTGCGGCGCAGGGTCCATTGCAGACCGATTTGCCGTCGCTGTCCTTATCGAACGTGTAGAGGGTCATACCCTGCGCGTTCGTGAGCGCGGGACCTTTTGCGGTTTCCCCCGTTCTGGCCGGATCAGCGGCCAGCGCGGCGGTGGATACGGACAGCGCGAGTACGGTTGCGATGATGGCGCGGGTTATCACAGGTCAACTCCTTCTGTGGGCTGGACCTGCAATAGACAGCCGACGCACGGCGATTATTCCCGACCCCCTGATTAAATCTCGCGCGGACGGGTCGACAGAGGTTTGAGGGCTGCCGGGAAATCCCCCTTCCGCCGGCTGTCCACCCCCATGGCGAGACCCAGCGTGGAGCTCCGCCAGCGCTCGCACCCGACGTCAGCCCAACCGTCCGCCCCCCTTTCAGCTCAAACCGCAGGGCGGCGGCAAGGGTTCCGCTTGAGGTGAAGCCCCCTCCCCGCCCCGCTCGACCTCAGCTCTGGTCCAGGTCGTCGACGTCCTCGTCCTTCGCGGTGGTCGGGACCGGCGTGCGGGGATCGGCGCTGAGGGGGCCCTGGGGCAGGTCGCCTTCGGGCTGGCGGCTGGACGACGGGCCTTCCTGCAGCCGCTGCGTCATGGGGTCCGGCCCGACCTGGCCGCCCGGCCCTATTCCGCCGGCGCGCAGCCGCAGCTCCTCGGGCGGGGTGTTCAGCGATCGGCCCCGGGCGACGCCCTGGGGCAGGGCGTCCTCGGCCTGTTGCTCGCGGTTGCGGTCGGTCATGGTCTATCTCCTGGGTTTCAGGAAATAAGACCCGCGCGCCGCCGATGTTCCCGCACCGCGGCGGCGGCTCAGCCCTCGGTCCAGCGCTCCACGTCGGGCTGGAGCCCGATCAGGGCCAGGCCGGCGGCGATGGATTCGAACTCGCCGCCGGTCTCGATCCGCGATGCGCCGAAGCGACGGTGGAACAGGGCGCGCACGGCCGGGGTCAGGGAGGTGCCGCCGGTCAGGAAGACCCGGTCGATCCCCTCCAGCGGCAGGCCCGAGGCGTGGAGCGCCTCGTCCAGGGCGGTCTCGATGGCGGTCAGCTCCGGCGCGATCCAGGCCTCGAACTGGGCGCGGGCGACCGGGGCCTCGATCCGCACCCCGCCGGCGACAAACGAGAACTGGGCCGTCTCGGCGCGCGACAGGTCCTGTTTCAGGGTCGAGACGGCGCGGTACAGGGCGTGGCCGTGGTTGTCGTCCAGCACCTCGATCAGCCGCTCGATCTTCTCGGGCTCCAGCGAGGTCGAGGCCAGGCCCCGGATGTCGCGCATGTCGCGCGAGGCCCGCAGCAGGGCCAGCTGGTCCCAGCGGGCGAAGGCGGAATAATAGCGCTGGGGCGCCGGCAGGGTCTTGCCCAGGCTGGTGTAGAAACTGCCCTTGCCCAGTTCCGGCGACACCAGATTGTCGATGATCCGATAGTCGAAGGCGTCGCCCGCCACCCCGACGCCCGACCGGGCCAGGGGCGTGGACTTCAGCCCGTCGGGCGTGTGTTCGAAGCGGATGATGGAAAAGTCGCTGGTGCCCCCGCCGAAGTCGGCGACCAGCACCGTCGCATCCTGTTTCAGGGTCCGCGCGAAATAGAAGGCGGCGCCGACCGGCTCATAGGCGTAGCGGACGTCCTCGAACCCCAGCCGCTTGAACGCCGTCTCATAACGCTCCAGGGCCAGGGCCTCGTCCGGCCGCCCGCCGGCGAAGGTGACGGGCCGGCCGACGATGACGCGCGGCGGCAGGTCGGCCATGGCCGCCCCCGCATGGTGGCGCAGCTTCAGCAGGAAGGCGGACAGCAGATCCTCGAACGTATAGCGACGATCGTGGATGCGGGTCTCGGTGAAGGCGGCGCTGGCGGCGAAGGTCTTGAACGACTGGATGAACCGGGTGTCGTGCGGATCCTCGACATAGGCCTCGATGGCCCAGGGGCCGGCCTCGACGATCCGTTCCGGCCGCCCCTCGCCCTCGGCGGCGTGGAACTGGAAGCTGAGGGCCGAGCGGAAGGTGGCGGTCTCGCCGCCCTCGATCGCGAACTGCACCAGGACGGCGCCCGTCTTCGGATCGGCCAGGGCGACGACGGAATTGGTCGTGCCGAAATCTATGCCGATCGTCAGCGGCTGTGGCGTGGTCATGACCCGGCTCCTCGAAGGGCGGGCTTCCTACAGCGTCCGGGCGCAATAGGAAACGCCGGATCGGCGCTTTACCGGCGGTTCGTCGCCTCGGCGTGTCGCGCCAGCAGGGCTTCGGCCTGGTCCAGGTGCAGGCGTTCGACCATGGCGCCCCCGACCCGGATCGCGCCGCGTCCCTCGGCCTCCGGCGCGGCGAAGGCCCCGACAATGTCGCGCGCCCGGGCGACCTCCGCCTCGGACGGCGAGAAGGCGGCGTTGGCGGCCGCGATCTGCGACGGATGGATCAGGCTCTTGCCGTCGAACCCGTACAGCCGCCCCTGCACCGCCTCGGCCGCCAGTCCGTCCGCATCCTCGATCCGGTTGAACACCCCGTCGATGGCCAGCAGTCCGTGCGTCCGCGCCGCGACGACCAGAGCCGCCAGCCACGGCTTGAACGGCTCACGATCCGGCGACGCCCCGGTCCCCAGCGCCTTGGCCAGGTCGTTGACCCCCAGCATCAGCCCGTCCAGCCGCCCGCCCGCGGCTGCAATATCGTTCAGCGCGATCAGCCCACGCGGCGTCTCGATCATGGCCCACAACGCCGCCCCCGGCGCGCGGGCCGAGATGGCGTGAACCGTCTCCACCGTCTCCACCTTGGGCGCGACGATCAGGCCGGCGCCCGCATCCGCCAGGGCGTCCAGATCGTCTTCGCCCCAGTCGGTGTCCAGCGCGTTGATCCGCACCCCCAGCCTCGGCCCAAAACCTCCGGCGCGAACCGCCGCCACCGCCGCCGCCCGCGCCTCGGCCTTGGCCTCGGGCGCCACCGCGTCCTCCAGGTCCAGAATGGCCACATCGCAGTCCAGCGTCCGCGCCTTCTCCACCGCCCGCGCGTTCGACGCCGGCAGATAAAGCACGCTGCGGACCAGCTCGCCCCGCATCAGACCCGCCCGGTCACCGGCACCAGGGCGCCGGTCATGGCCCGGCTCTCGGGCGAGGCCAGGAACAGGATCACCGCCGCCAGATCGGCCGGCGCCACCCAGGCCGCCGGATCGGCGTCCGGCATGTCCTTGCGGTTGGCCGGGGTGTCGATGATCGAGGGCAGGACGGCGTTGACCGTGACCGCCGTCGTCTTCAGCTCCTCCGCCAGGGCCTGGGTCAGGGCGTGGACGCCCAGCTTGGCCGCCCCATAGGCCCCCATGCCCGCGCCGGGCTTCAGCGCCGCGGCCGAGCCGACATTGACGATCCGCCCGTCGCTCGCCGCCTTCAGATACGGCAGGGCCGCGCGGCTGGCGTTCAGGGCCGTGGTCAGGTTCAGCGCCTGCATCCGGTCCCAGGCCGGCGCCGCGTCGTCCGTCGTCTGCCAGACGAAGCCCCCGGCGATATTGGCCAGCACGTCCAGCCGCCCGAACCGGCTGATGACCGAGGCCACGGCCCCCTCGGCCTGGGCCGGATCGGTCAGGTCCACCCCGCCGATCTCCAGCACCCCGGCCGGGACCGGATGGCCCTCGGCGTGGTCGATGACGGCGACCGCCAGCCCCGCCGCCCGCGCGGCCTCCAGCACGGCCCGGCCCAGCACCCCGTGCCCGCCGGTGATCACCATCACCCGTTGCGTCATCTCGTCCTCCATCCCTTCCCCCTCTTGTTCTTCAGCTCAGCCGGCGGCGAAGACCCTGGCCATCAGCCGCTCCAGCCCCGCCTGGTCCACGGCGTCGAAGGCGGCCGGCGTCGTCGCGTCCACGTCGAACACGGCGATCAGATCGCCCTTGGCGTCCAGCACCGGCACGACGATCTCGCTGGCCGAGCGGCTGTCGCAGGCGATATGGCCGGGGAAGGCGTGGACGTCCTCGACGATCTGGGTCTGACGCGTCGCCGCCGCCGTCCCGCACACCCCGCGCCCGAAGGCGATCCGCAGGCATCCCAGCGTCCCCTGATAGGGCCCGACCACCAGTTCATCCGCCTTGTCCGGCGCCACCACGTAGAAGCCCGTCCAGAAGAAATGGTCGAAGGCGTCGGCCAGCATCGAGGCGACCGTCGCCATCCGCGCCGTCAGATTGGGCTCCCCCTCCAGCACGGCCAGCACCTCGGCCTCGACCTCGGCGTAACGGTCCGCCTTGTCGGCGGGGCGGTCGTCGCGGGCGATGTAGGACATGGGCGGCTCCTTCGATTCGGAAGCCGATATAGGCCGAGGCGGTCCCCGGCGCGAGGGTCCGCCGTCGACCACGAAATTCTAAATATCAGAAATCGCACAACAAGGTTCGGAACACGGAAATTTGGGGCTTGCTGCGGCGCCGCTTTGTCGCAAAACATCGTTAACCATGTTGAAATGTTCGACCTGCCGGAGCCGGTGCGCCCCGTCCTGTGTCGTGGCTTGAGACAGGGATCAGGAGCGGCAGGAACCCATGGGGGATTACGACAACGGCGATCGCGATCCGTCCCGGCTCCAGCGGCGTCGCACGGCGCTGGCGGGCGGCGCCCTGGCCGTTCCGGTTCTGCTGATCGCAGTCCTGGTCCTGGCCAGTTGCGGCGACGGCCGCCCGGCCTTCTGGGGTCGCGGCCAGAACGACGCCGCCCTCTCCTGCCCCCGCCCGGCCTCGGTCACGGGGTCCGAGTTCAACGCCCAGGAGGCCGGCCTGCGCCACCTGCGCCGCGCCGCCTTCCGGGGCGACGTCTTCGCCCAGCTGGAACTGGGGTCGCGCTATGGCGCCGCCCGCGCCACGGACAAGAATATCGAAGACCCGATCGAAAGCTCGGTCTGGTACGCCATGGCCCTGGCCAATGACGAGGGCTACGCCCCGGTCAACGGGGTCGAACGCCGCTCCGGCCCCTTCGGCGGCGGACTGAGGCCCCTGTCGAAATACGACGACTGCCGCGCCTTCGAACGCCACCGCGCCTATCAGGTGCTCGACCGCCAGCTGTCGCGGATGAGCCGCGAGGAGCAGGAGGCGGTGCGCGACCGGGTCATCTACATCCTGTCGACCCAGGACGCCGAGGGTTATCGCACCCTGGCCCGGCTGCACGACGGCCTCTACGGCCCGTTCGGAGAGCCCGAGGACAATCGCGAAGCCCTCGAGGCCATCGGCCGCGCCCCCGAGGGGCAGGCGATCGGCGCCAAGCGCAATCGCGGCGGCTACTGGGCGGCGGTCAACCTGTTCCAGCGCAACGACGTCGATGCTTACCTCTACAACTATCTGGCGGTCCAGACCGGGGACGTCGGCGCCTATGTGCTGATGAAGGACTTCGAACGCTCCTCGCCCGGCCGCGCCCAGTACGCCGGCTTCGTCGAGGCCAAGGCCCGCCAGTGGACCCCGCCGTTCGAATTCTACCCGCTGGAGGCCCCGGCGTCGGGCGTGCCCTTCTCGGACGAATCCCGGCCGCGCGGCGACGCCTATGAATACGCCCTGTCGCGGCTTCAGGGCGAACTGCCCTTCGTCCATGTCGGCCGCGCCCTGCGCTATCTCGGCGTGACCCAGGAGACGGCCACCGCCCCCGAACAGCTGTCCCGGCAACAGATCGAGGCCTTCGAGGCCATGATCGGCCATGCGACCGAAAGTCGGCTGTCCCCGGTCGAACGGGTCCGCGCCATTCAGCTGGCGGCCGTCAACGGCTCGTCCGAGGCCCAGCTGGTCCTGGCCGTCATGTACGCCGAGGGGATCGGCCTGCCCGCCGACTACGCCCGATCGTTCAAATGGTTCAGCGAGGCGGCCCGCCAGGGCAGCCCCGAGGCCAAGTTCGCCATGTCCACCTATTTCGCCCTCGGCGTCGCCGGGGTGGCGGATCAGGACAAGGCCGACGCCGTCGCCTACCGCATCGAATCCGCGCTGTCGGGCTTCGGCCCCTCGGCCTCGCGCCTGCAGGCCCTGCTGTCCCAGGTGTCCCGCGCCCAACAACAGCGCCGTTAACAGGGAGGGTCTGGTCGCATGAACATCCGCTCGCTCGCGAAAGTCTCGCTCCTTGCGGCCTTCGCCCTATCCACCCTGGCGGCCCTGCCCGACCCGGTTCAGGCCCAGGTCGCGGCCAAGGTCGAGGCCCAGACCCGGCCCAACTTCGGCGTCCTGCTGGACCCGCCGACCCGCAGCCGGCCCCGCGCCCATCGCCGCTATGACTATGGCCGTTATCGCGGCCCCGACTGGCGCCCCCTGCCCCGTCCCCCGCATCAGGAAGAAGTCGTCCTGGTCGATTGCGGCGGCAATCCCGGTTCCGGCGCGATCGAGAGCGCGGTCCAGCGTGTCCGCCCCGGCGGCACCTTGATCATCCGCGCCCGGGCCGGCGCCTGCGTCGGCTGGCTGAACATCGACAAGCCGATGACCATCATCGGCGACAGCGGCTTCGACCCGCGCCGCTGGGACGCGGCGACGCCGACGCTCGTGGCTCCGGACGGCCTGCCCTGCCTGACCGTCGCCCCCGGCGTCCGGGTCGAGGTCCGCGACCTGGTCTTCGCCTCGCCGCGCGGCGGCGACGCCGCCTGCGTGGTCGGCTACAACGCCGAGATCGTCATGAGCCGGGTCGGCTTCCGCCACGCCGGGGACGAGGCCGCCATCTACGCCGACGGCGGCCTGCTGGACCTGCGCGACGTCATCATCGACGCCCGGACGGTGTCGGCCGCCATCGTCGCCGACGGCGCCGCCGCCACCCTGTACGAACTGGCCATCACCGGGGCCCAGTCGGGCGTCGATCTGACGCCGGGATCGGGCGCCCCGTCCACCCTGACCTCAGTCACCCTGATCGGGTCGGAACAGCCGAACAATTTCGGCCCGCGCGCCATCGGCGTCATCGTCCGATCCGCCCGCGACTATGGTCAGGTCGCCATCAGCAACGCCAAGATCTGCGGCTATGTCGAGGGGGTGGCGGTCGAGGGCGCCTCGGTCTCGGTCTCCAACAGCCGGATCTGCAAGGGCGACAAGGGCGCCGTCCTCTATAACGGCGAGCTCCTGTTCGATCAGAACCGCGTCCGCGTCGACCAGGTCGGGGTCGCCGCCGCCTCGGGCCGGGCCGTCGTCACGGGCAACAGTTTCGCCGGCGTCCGCGACGCCATCTACGCCGAGGACCGCGCCAGCATCCAGGCCCACGACAACCGCGTCTGGTCGCGCGACCTGTGCCGCCCCCGCTTCGAAAACCGCTACCGCGACCGCTACGCCCCGTCCTGGGCCAGCCGCGCCAGTGATTACGAATGTCAGCACACCCCCTATCCCCGCGACTGGTGGGAAGCCGAGGACGGCCAGTATTACGACCACGGCTACGCCCTGGACGGCTACGACCGCTACCAGCAGGGCTACGGCTGGTACGACCGCGACGGCCGCTACATCCCCGACGACCGCTACCGCGGCGACGACCGCTGGCGCCGCAGCGGCTGGTTCTAGGTCCGCGCCCCCTCCGTCACGGCGCTCTGCGCCGCGCCACCTCCCCCAAGGGGGAGGAATGCGAGCACAGAAATCCTCCCCCCTTGGGGGAGGTGGATCGCCGGCGAAGCCGGCGAGACGGAGGGGGCCCGAACGGCCAACTGTCACAATGACGCTGGTCCTGCCGTAACGATTCCAACGGTTTGCCAGATTTTTACCCCTATTTCCCCGCCCTACTCGCCGGCGCCCATATGCTCTGCTCATCCCCGCCGATGGGGAGGGCGTCGGATCCAGCGCCCTGACGGCGGCGGGGCTGTGGTCGAGCGATGAAGCCGGCGGGGAGGAGACCGCCGGGGTCCCTAGGGGCGGCGATGGATGCCGTCCTCTGCTCGCCGCACGCCTAGGAAAGCGGACCGCTGTCGACCTTTGTCGGCATGTCCGCCCCGGCGAAGCCGTCGCAAGGCGGCCCGCCGATCCGGCAAGGCTCTAAAAAGAGGGCCGCCAGCCGGAGTGCGTGTGGAAAACGACCGCGTGGGACGACGACTGCGCCGAAACGGTAATTAAAACTCCAAACCCCGGGTGCAGACCCGGCGTCCCACGCCCTCCCCGAACTTCGCTGCGAAAGCGGCGAAGGCGAAGACTCATGCCCGACGCGACACTGCGTCATCTTGTCAGACCGGCCGACACGCCCCACCTGAGAAACATCCCAAAACTCTACCCTCGCCCGCGACAGGAGCCTCGATGCCGCATGCCGACAGCCTGATCCTCACCCTGGTCGGAGGCTTCGTCCTCGCCTTCGTGTTCGGCATGTTGGCCAATCGCCTGAAACTGTCCCCCCTGGTCGGCTATCTGGTCGCGGGCGTCGCGGTGGGCCCCTATACGGCCGGTTTCGTCGCCGACACCGAACTGGCGCCCCAGCTGGCCGAGATCGGCGTCATCCTGCTGATGTTCGGCGTCGGGCTGCATTTCTCGCCCAAGGATCTGATGCAGGTCCGCAAGGTCGCCATCCCCGGCGCCCTGGTCCAGATCGGCGTCGCGACGGTCCTCGGCTGGGCCCTGGGCCGGTTCGTGCTTCACCTGGGCGACGCCGAGGCCCTGCTGATGGGTTTCGCCCTGTCGGTCGCCTCCACCGTCGTCCTGCTGCGCGCGCTCGAAGAGCGCAAACAGGTCAAGGGCGAGATCGGCCGCATCGCCGTGGGCTGGCTGATCGTCGAGGATCTGGTCATCGTCATCGCCCTGGTCATGCTGCCGATGATCATCCTGCCCGCCGGCGCCCAGACCGATCTGGCGGCCCTGGGCCTGAATGTCGGCTGGACCCTGCTGAAGGTCGTCCTGTTCGTCGTCGCCATGCTGGTCCTGGGTGGGAAGTTGGTGCCCTGGCTGCTGGTCCGCATCGCCCACACCCGGTCGCGCGAGCTCTTCACCCTGGGCGTCCTGGCCATCGCCCTCGGCATCGCCTGGCTGGCCTATTATCTGTTCCACTCCTTCGCCCTGGGAGCCTTCTTGGCCGGGCTGGTGATGAACGCCTCGCCGCTGGGCCACAACGCCGCCGAACGGTCCCTGCCGCTGCGCGACGCCTTCGCCGTGCTGTTCTTCGTCTCGGTCGGCATGTTGTTCGACCCGATGATCCTGGTGCGCCAGCCCTGGGCCGTGCTGGGCGTGCTGGGCATCATCATCATCGGCAAGTCGGCCGCCGCCCTGGTCATCACCAAGGCCTTCAAACTGGACCGGCCGACCGCCCTGACCGTGGCCGCCGCCCTGGCCCAGATCGGCGAATTCTCCTTCATCCTGGCCGCCCTGGGCGTCAGCCTTGGGGCCATGAGCCGCGAGACCCACGACCTGATCCTGGCCGCCGCACTGCTGTCGATCTCGCTGAATCCCTTCGTCTTCCTGTTCACCGACCGGATGGGCGGCAGGCCCCGGCCGCCGGCCGCCGGTTCGCCCGAAGCCCGACAGGCGGCGATCGACCACGAGACCGACCGAGCCGGCCCCAATCCGGCCACGGCCTGAGGCGTTTCTTCCGAAACGCCCCTTGGCCTCAAGCGGCGATCATCGTTAACTGGCCCCATGGACGCGACAACCTCGGCACAGGCTTCACTTCACTATGGCGACGGCGAATTCGCCGTGCTGAAACCGGGGCGGTTCGTCCGCTGCGCCGTCACGGACAGGCCCATTCCGCTCGAGGCCCTGCGTTACTGGAGCCCGACCCGGCAGGAGGCCTATTTCAGCCCGGTCGAATTCCTCGCCCGGATGACAGCGACATGATCCCCGCGCGCCGCGCCCTGCTGCTGGGCGCCGGGGCGGCCCTGGCCCTGCCGCGCAGCGGCTGGAGCGCCGAAGGCCCGGGCCAGAGCGGCAGGGCGATCGATCTGGCGCTCAACGGCGCCTGGCGTCAGGGCGGCTACGCCTTCGGGCGGACCGCGCCCCGCGCCATGATCTTCGTCGACGGCGAGGCCCTGGCGACCGCCTCGGCCGACGGTTTCTTCGTCCTCGGCTTCGACCGCGACGCCGCCTCCAGCGTCGAGATCGAGGCCCGGCTCGGCGGCCGCTCGAGCCGTCGACGCCTCGACATCGCCCCCCACGATTTTCCCTCCACCCGCGTCGACGGCCTGCCGCCCGCGACCGTCGAGCCCAGCGACCCCGCGCTTCTGGCCCGCATCCAGCGCGAGGTCGCCCTCAAGACCGAGGCCTTCGCCAGCCGCGCCGACGCCGACGATTTCCGCGACGGCTTCGTCTGGCCGCTCGAGACCTATCGCATCTCCAGCGCATGGGGCGCCCAGCGGATCCTGAACGGCACGCCCGCCCGGCCCCACTACGGCATCGACCTCGCCGCCCCGGCCGGGACGGTGATCCGGGCGCCGGCCGACGGCCGCGTGGTCTTCGCCCGGCCGAACATGCATTTCGAAGGCGGTCTAACCCTGATCGATCACGGCCAGGGGCTGATCAGCGCCTATCTGCACCAGTCGCAGCAGGACGTGATCCCGGGCCAGACCGTCCGCCGCGGGGACGCCCTGGGCCGGGTCGGCATGACCGGCCGCGCCACCGGCCCGCACCTGTGCTGGCGCCTGAAATGGCGCGACCGAAATCTGGATCCCTCGCTTCTGATCGACGCCCGCGTCCCGCACCGCCTAGCCTGACGGTCCCGCCCAAGCTTGCTCGGCTGAAGCTTGCCTGGTTAAGGGAAATCCCTTAGCGTAGTTGATCGGTTCGGCGGGGCCCCGAATGCCATCTCTTCAATCGCTCAACGTCCTGCTGGTCGATGACAACCAGCACATGCGGACCATTGCGACCGCGATCCTGAACGCCGCAGAAATTCGCGAGGTCCACGAGGCGGCCGACGGCGGCTCGGCCCTGGACATCCTGCGAAAGAAGCCCGTCGACCTGGCTCTGATCGACTACAATATGTTCCCGATGGACGGCGTCGAATTCACCCGGCTGGTCCGCACCAGCCCTGACAGCACGAACATCTACCTACCGATCATCATGATGACCGGCCATGCGGAGAAGAGCCGCATCTACGCCGCCCGCGACGCCGGGGTCACCGAATTCCTGGTCAAGCCGATCACCGCCAAGGCCATCCTGGACCGGATCAGAGCGGTGATCCTCAGGCCCCGCGCCTTCGTCAGGACCGACACCTATTGCGGCCCCTGCCGCCGCCGCCGCGACGCGGCCGATCATGCCGGCCCCTTCCGTCGCGCCGGAGACGCGGGGCGGTCGGTCAACGCGGCTTAGACAGGGCGGCGTAGACCTTGTCCGGCCACCGCCTGTGGACCCAGAACCAGTCTTCCGGAACCTCGCGAACCCGGTCCTCGACGAAACGGTTCACGGCCTGAACCCCCGCCAGGATGTCGGCGTCACGGTCCCCCGTCTCGGCCACCCGGATCGGCTCATGGGCCGTCACCCGGAACCGCACCCCCGGCAGACGCACCACCGACAGAGGCTGGATCACCGTGTCGAACTTCAGCGCCAGCCGCGCCGCTCCCGGCGAGGCGTTGACCGGCTGATCGAAGAACGCGACCTCCGGCCCCTGATTATATTTCTGATCGACCAGCAGGGCGATGGAATCCCCCCGCTTCATGCCGGCCATCAGCTCGCGCGTCCCATCCCCCTTCGGCGCGAACAGGCGGATGCCGTACCGCTCGCGGCTCTGGCGGATCAGGGCGTCGACATAGGGATTGTTCGCCGCCCGATAGGTCACCTGGCACGGCAGGCCCGAGGCCATGATCACCGCCGCCATCACCTCGAAATTGGCCAGATGGCCCGAGATCAGCACCGCCGCCTTGCCGCTGTCGCGCAGGGCGTGCAGCCGTTCCATCCCCACCACCTCGACCCGACCGCCCTCGGGCGTCAGCCGATCCATCACCGCAAGCTCGGCGAAAGTCCGGCCCGTCCGGTCCCACTGCTCCAGCGCAAGCGCCTCGCGCTCAGCTTCTGCCATGTCGGGGAAGGCGATCCGCAGATTGCGCATCACCGTCTTCTGGGTGCCCGTCTTCGGCCCCAGCGCCCGCAGCAGCCATCCGCCCAGGCCCGAGGCTCGCTCGACGCCCAGGAGACGCAAGAAACCAAACAGCGCCTGGAAGCCGAAGGCCTCCAGGCGCCACATCAGATCCTGCCGCAAATCATTCCGCTTACCAGGCAATCGTCAATCCACCGTCCACCACAAGGGTCTGCCCCGTCACATAGGCCGAAGCGGGGCTGCACAGATAGACCGCCGTGCCGGCGATTTCATCCGGCTGGCCGATCCTTTTCAGCGGCGCGGGCTCCGTCACCGTCTTCAGCAGCTCGGGGTTCTCCCACAGGTATTTGGCGAAATCAGTCTGGACCAGGCCCGGGGCGATACAGTTGACCCGCACGTTCGACGGCCCCCACTCGACCGCCAGGTTCCGCACCAGCTGCATATCGGCGGCCTTGGAGATATTATAGGCCCCGATCAGGGCGTTGCCGCGCAAGCCCCCGATGGACGAGATCACTAGGATCGCACCGTCCCGGCGCTCCACCATCTGCGGCGCGACCATCTGGATCAGCCAATGGTTCGAGATGACGTTATTCTGCAGGATCTTCTCGAACTGATCATCGGCGATCCCGCCCATCGGGCCGGCGTAGGGATTGGTCGCGGCGTTGCAGACCAGGATGTCGATCTGGCCAAAGGCGGCGTTGGTCTGATCCACCAGCCGCTGCAGATCTTCCTTGGAGGCGATATTGGCGGGAACCGCGATGGCGCGGCCCTCGCCGTACTTGCCGTTGATTTCGGTCGCGACCTCGTCGCAGGGCCCGGCCTTGCGCGAGGAGATGACCACCCGGGCCCCGTGTTCGGCCAGCCGCTCGGCGATCGCCTTGCCTATGCCCCGCGACGAGCCGGTGATGATGGCGACCTTGCCGGTCAGATCGAACAGTTCCATTGCGTTTCCCTTGAGTTCCACCGGGTTATTTGCACCCCGGCTCTAGCCGAACGACATTGATAGCCTGATACTCAGGCGATTCCATCCGGGAGTGGCCACCGCCAGCCGATGCGTAACCTGACCACGGGCTTTCTGTACTTCGCCTATCTGTTCCTCGGCATGACCGTGGGAGCCTTCCTGTGGCGTGCCGGTCTGGGCGCCGGCGCGGGTGTGGCGGGGGCCCTGGGCGCCCTCGGCCTGCTGGGCGCCTTCCACGGCATTGTCACGGGGATCGTCGCCCGTCGCGCCCTGAAGAAGGAGATCGACCAGGTGCGCGAGGCGCACCGGTTGCTCGCCGATGCGATGGAGTCGACTCAGGGCGCCCTGACCGAACTGGCCCACGCCATCGAGAGCGGCGCCCTGTCGGACACCGACGCCCTGACCGGCGAGGTGCGGATGCTGGAGACCCTGGTCCAGCAGATGAGCGAGAGCATCGACCACCGTCTGTCCAGCGCGCCCAACATCGGCGTCGAGACCTTCGAGGGCCGCCGCCTGGCCCAGTCCAACGTCCTGCTGCGGACCATCCACGAAGCCTTGAGCGAGGGTCGGGTCGACCTGTACCTCCAGCCGGTCGTCTCCCTGCCCCAGCGCCGGACCATCTTCTACGAGAGCTTCACCCGCCTGCGGGATGCGACCGACCGGGTGATGATGCCGGCGGAGTATCTGTCTCTGGCCGAGGGCGAGGGTCTGGTGCCGGCCATCGACAATCTGCTGCTGTTCCGCTGCGCCCAGATCGTGCGCCGGCTGGCGCGGCAGGACCGCAAGGTCGGCGTCTTCTGCAATGTGGCCCTGACCTCGCTGGGCGACGAGACCTTCTTCCCGCGCTTCCTGGACTTCCTCAGCGAGAACCGCGACCTGAACCAGGCGCTGATCTTCGAACTGGGCCAGGCCAACTTCGATGCGCGCGGAGCCGTCGAGGCCCGCAACATGGCCAAGCTGGCCGACCTGGGCTTCCGCTTCTCGCTGGACAAGGTTCAGACCCTGGACCTCGATTTCGCCGATCTGCAGCGGGCGGACGTGAAGTTCCTCAAGGTCTCGGCCGACCTGCTGATCGAACAGCTTCTGGATCTGGACGGCGGCGCGCCGCTACGGTCCATGCCCGACATCCAGGCCGCCGACTTCGCCGCCCTGACCCGCCGCTACGGGGTCGAGGTCATCGCCGAAAAGGTCGAGAACGAGCGCCAGGTCGTCGACATCCTCGAGCTGGATGTGGCGATGGGCCAGGGCCACCTGTTCGGCGAACCCCGCGCCATCAAGGAACAGGTGCTGGCCGAAACCGACCCGCCGGCCGACTTCCTGCGTTCGACCCTGCGCAGCGCCGAGCAGCGGCGCCGGTTCAGCTGACCCAGCTTCTCCCGCAAGGGGAGACGGGCTAAGAGGGCGTCATGACCCTCCCCCACGCTCTGCCTCACCTCGGCGCCGTCGCCGGCGACTATGACATCCTGCTCTGCGACGTGTGGGGCGTGATCCACAATGGGCGCGAAAGCTGGTCAGCGCCGTGCGAGGCCCTTATGCGGTTCAACCGCGAGGGCGGGCATGTGGTGCTGATCTCCAACTCGCCCCGCCCGGCGTCGGACGTCATCGCCCAGTTGGACGGTCTGGGCGTGCCGCGCGAGGCGTGGAAGGCCTTCGTCACCTCCGGCGACGCCACCCGCGCCGAACTGGCCAAACGGGCGCCGGGGCCGGCCCTGCTGCTGGGCCCGGAGCGCGACGCGCCGCTGTACGCCGGGCTGGGTCTGGACGTGGCGAGCGACGCCGCCGAGGCGGCCTTCGTCTCCGTAACCGGCCTGGTCGACGACGAGACCGAGACGCCCGAGGATTACCGCGAACGGCTGACGGTCGCCGCGTCGCGGGATCTGGAGCTGATCTGCGCCAACCCCGACCGGGTGGTCCAGCGGGGCGACCGGCTGATCTACTGCGGCGGATCGCTGGCCGACCTTTACGAGTCGCTGGGCGGTCGGGTGGTCATGGCGGGCAAACCCTATGCGCCGATCTATGATCTGGCGATCAGGGAGGCGCAGGCCCTGCTGGGGCGGCCGGTCGATCGGTCGCGCGTCCTGTGCATCGGCGACGGGGTGGTGACCGACGTCATGGGGGCCAACGCCCAGGCCCTGGACTGCCTGTTCATCGCCCAGGGCATCCACGGCGACCAGGCCAAGGGCGAGGACGGGACCCTGGACCCGGCCCGCGCCGGCGACCTGCTGAAGGCTGAAACAACATATGCGCGATACGCCGCGCTCGAACTCGCCTGGTAAGGCTCGCCATTTTGTCGCACCGCAGCTAAAGCCTGATCCATGGTCGAATTGGTACAGCAGCATCCGTCCGGTGGTTACATCCTGGACGAACTTCACGTCGGCATGGCCGCCGAGAAAATCGTGGTCGCGACGGAGGACCGGATCCGGCTGTTCGCCGAGGCCTCCGATGACTTCAATCCTGTCCATCTGGACGAGGCCTTCGCCTCCAAGACCGCCTATCGCGGCCGGATCGCCCATGGCCTGCTGAGCGCCTCGTTCGGATCGGCCGTGGTCGGGACCATGCTGCCAGGCGCCGGGTCGATCTATATCTCCCAGACCCTGGCCTTTCATCAGCCGGTGCGGATCGACGACGTCGTCCGCATCCTGATCACCGTGATCGAGGTCGAGGCCGAGAGCGCGCGGGTCAAGCTGAGCTGCGAGGGCTTTGTCGGCGAGACCATGATCATGGACGGCGTGGCCGTCGTCCGCGTTCCGCGCCGGCGCAAGCCCTCCCAGCGCTGATGCAGATCGTCCGCGACTGGCGCGACGTGCCGGACGCCCTGAAGGGCGCAGCGGTTGCGGTCGGCGCCTTCGACGGCGTGCACCGGGGGCACCAGGCGGTCATTGCAGGCGCAAAGGCCGCCGCCGAACGACTGGGCGCGCCCCTGGGCGTGGTCAGCTTCGATCCCCATCCGCGCCGCTGGTTCCAGCCCGAGGCGGCGCCCTTTCGCCTGATGACGGCGGACCAGATGGCGCAGGCCCTGGCGCCGCTGGGGGTCGACATCCTGTATCTGCTGCCGTTCGACGGCGAGATGGCCGGCATGAGCGACGCCGACTTCGCCGAACAGGTTCTGGCGCGCGGGCTGGGTGTTCGCCACGCCGCCGTCGGCTTCGACTTCACCTTCGGCAAGGGCCGGTCCGGATCGCCCGAGGCGCTGAAGACCTATGGCGAACGGCTGGGCTTCACCGTGTCGGTGGCCGAGCGGCTGGACGACGCCGACGGGCTGAAACTGTCGTCCAGCGCCGTGCGCGAGGCGCTGAAGGCCGGGGACATGGACCGGGCCGCCGCCATACTGGGCCGCCCCTTCGCCCTACAGGGCGAGGTGATCCACGGCGACAAGCGCGGCCGCACCATCGGCGTGCCCACGGCCAATGTGGCGCTGGGCGATTACATGCGACCCGCCTATGGGGTCTATGCGACCCGCAGCCGGCTGGCCGACGGACGGATCGTGGACGGGGTGGCCAGCCTGGGCGTGCGGCCCATGTATGCGCTGGAGACGCCGCTGCTGGAGGTCTGGCTATTCGACTTCGACGGCGACCTTTACGGCCAGACCATCGAGACGGAACTGGTCGCCTGGCTGCGTGGCGAGGAAAGCTTCGACGGGCTGGACGCATTGAAGACCCAGATCGACGCCGATGCGGCGGCGGCGCGAAAGATCCTAGCCTCCTAACTTCCGCTCCTCCGGGGCGGAATCAGAGGGGACGCAGGTCCGCCGCGAACCGTTTCCAGTTCTGGACGTAGTGTTCGGCCGACAGCTGCAGCACGGCGATCTGGTCGGGATCGCGTTCGCGCACCACCTTGCCCGGCTGGCCCACCACCAGACTGTTGTCGGGGATGATCTTGCCCTCCGTCAGCAGGGCGTTCGCGCCGATGATGCAGTTACGGCCGATCTTGACCCCGTTCAGCACCACCGCCCCGATGCCAATCAGGCTGTAATCGCCGACCTCGCAGCCGTGCAGCATGGCCTGGTGGCCGACGGTGACGCCCCGCCCGAGGGTCAGGGGCGACCCCATGTCGGTGTGAAGGACGCTGCCGTCCTGGATGTTGCTGTCAGGACCCACAATGATCGGCTCATTGTCGCCGCGCAGCACGGCCCCGAACCAGACACTGGCGTTGGGATGCAGAATCACGTTCCCAATCACGGATGCGCTCGGCGCCACCCAGTATTCGCCCTCAGGCGGGAACTGAGGTTTGCTGTCGCCTAAGGCGTAAATTGTCATCAGAACGCCGCCTAATCTTCTAAAAACGAGGGCTTTAACAGATTTCTAACCACGATAGCATCTAACTGTTGATGCGATTCGTGGGTCGCCATTTCGGCCCCGGATCTGAAGCCGGATCAAGCCCGATCCGGTCAATTATCGGGGCTTTCGGTTGGCGCGTTGGGATCCTGGTTCGGTTGTTCGGCGGCGGGTCCATCCCGTTGCGGACGGCCCAGCTGTCGATCCGGGCGGTCGCCGCAGCGCGGGCCGCGATCCTTCCTCCCCAAGACCATCCAAGGCGGAACCCGTGCGGGTCCGCCTTTTTTCATGCCCTGGAGGCGTCCATGACCAAGCGTGCGGCAATGAAGCGTCAGTCCCGTGAAAGCGGAATCCTGGATTCGCGGGAATTCATAGAGGAGTCGAAAGTGCGTCGTCTCCACGCCCCTCACAACGAGCGGTCGGGTTGGTCGCCTTATCCCAACAATGACGACCGCGAGCAGGGCTATCTGAAGACGCTGAAACCGAAGTCGGAAGGCCAGATCGAACTGATGGCGGCCATCGACGCGCACAATCTGGTCATGGCGCTCGGCCCCGCAGGCACCGGCAAGACCTATCTCGCCGTGGCCAAGGCGGTCGAGGCGCTGGAAGCCGGCAAGGTCGGGCGTATCGTGCTGAGCCGCCCCGCAGTGGAGGCCGGCGAGTCGATCGGCTTCCTGCCCGGCGACATGGAGGACAAGCTGGCCCCCTATCTGCGCCCGCTGTACGACGCCCTGTCGGACCGGCTGTCGATGAAGCGGGTCAAGGCCCTGATGGCCGAGGGCCTGATCGAGATCGCCCCCATCGGCTACATGCGCGGCCGCACCCTGAACAACGCCTTCATCGTCGTCGACGAAGCCCAGAACTGCACCTACGTCCAGCTGAAGATGTTGCTGACGCGGTTGGGCTGGCACTCGACCATGGTGGTGACCGGAGATCCGCAGCAGTCCGATCTGCTGCCGGGCATATCCGGCCTGTCCGACATCTCGGCTCGGCTGGAAGCCATCGAGAATATCGCCGTGGTGCGGCTGGCCGAACGTGACATCGTGCGTCACCCGCTGGTGGCCTCAATGATCGGAGTGCTCTGAGCCAGAGTTCGCGCGTCGGTTTCACCGGCGACGAACGCGAAGACCATAGATGAGGCGTGGCGAGAGGCCGGCGATGGAAATCATCACCGGCTTCTTAGCCGTTGGCGACCGCCCCCCACCGAGCAATTCGCGATGCCCGGGTTTTGTGTCGAAGTCGGCGCCGGGTCGTCTGCGGCAAGCGTCCGGAACGGCTGTGGCGAGTGCAATGCTGCCCCGTGAAAACAAGTCACCTGGAGCATCCAACTGATAGCAATAGGGAAATCCTGCCATAAATCCAGCGACCGCTCCCGCGCGCTTGAAACGACATGTGAACGACCTGGTCTGATACCAACGTTCGATCATGTCCATTTCGTGTTGTGAACGCTCTCAATCCATGCTTACCTGAGTCTGCGAGGGGCCGAAGAGTCTCCGTACAGGGAGCGGAAGATCATCGGCCATAGCGGTCGGTGGAACCTGGCGTCACAGACGTCATCCGCAAACATGATCGAAAAGCCTGCTGCAGCGGGCGATGCTGACGGCTGTCCGCCGCCATCATGGATTGTGTGCGCGTCTCCCAGATTCTTGTTCTGACGGCGGCGACCGTCGCGGAGTTCGGTCTTGGGGGATGTTTTGAAGTTTCGTACGCCGTCGTTGATCAGCCGTCTCGCCCTGGCTCTGGCCATAGGCGCGGTGCCGCTTTCCGTTCTCGCGCATCCACCTGAAGGCGCGGCCGTCGCCGCACAGGCGCCCGAAGGCACGACCGTCGCCGCACAGGCGAATGTTTCTGCGCGTGCGGACGCCCTGCTGTCGCAGATGACACGCGACGAGAAGCTCCAGCTGATCCACGGCTATTTCCCGCCGATGGCGGAGCGCACGCCCGGCGCGCCCGTCGCCGACATGATCCCCTCGGCCGGCCACATCCCCGGCATCCCGCGCCTGGGCATACCGAACCTGCGCGAAAGCGACGCCAGCCTGGGCGTCGCCAACCAGGTCGAACAGCGCAAGGGCGACGTCGCCACCGCCCTGCCTTCCAGCCTGGCCACGGCCGCCACCTTCGATCCCGAAATCGCCTATGCCGGCGGAGCCATGATCGGGTCCGAAGCACGGGCCAAGACCTTCAACATCCTGCTGGCCGGCGGGGTGAACCTGACGCGCGATCCGTGGGCCGGGCGGAATTTCGAATATCTTGGCGAGGACCCGCTGCTGGCCGGGGTCATGGCCGGGGAGCATATCCGCGGCGTCCAGTCAAACAAGATCGTCTCGACGATCAAACACTTCGCCTTCAACTCGCAAGAGACCGGGCGAATGATCATGGACGCGCGCCTGGACGAGGCGTCTCTGCGCGAAAGCGACCTGCTGGCCTTCCAGATCGCCATCGAGCGGGGAAATCCCGGCTCGGTCATGTGCGCCTACAACAAGATCAACGGCGACTGGGCCTGCGAGAACGACTTCCTGCTGAACCAGGTGCTGAAGCGCGACTGGGGTTATGACGGCTGGGTCATGTCGGACTGGGGCGCGGTCCACTCGACCGAGAAGGCGGCGCTGGCGGGGTTGGACCAGGCCTCGGGTCAGGAGCTGGACCGGGCGCTGTATTTCGACGCCCCGTTCCGGGAAGCGCTGGACGCCGGACGGATCCCCGAGGCGCGGCTGGACGACATGGTGCGCCGACTGCTGGTCGGCCTGATCGAGACCGGGGTGCTGGATGCGCCGGTGGTCACGACCGAACAGCCGATCGATTACGCGAAGAACGCCGAGGTGGCCCAGCGCGCGGCCGAGGCGGGGATCGTCCTGTTGAAGAACGAGGGCGGGGTCCTGCCGCTGGCCAAGACGGCGGAGCGGATCGTGCTGATCGGCGGCCATGCCGGCGTCGGCGTGCTGTCGGGCGGAGGCTCGTCCCAGGTGCGGTCGGTGGGTGGCGCCCCGGTGGAGATCCCGCTGACCTCGGGCGCGGCGGCCTCGTTCGCGCGGATCACCTGGCATGCGTCGTCGCCGCTGAACGCCATTCGCGCCGTCGCGCCGGACGCGACCGTAACCTATGTGGACGGCAGGGATCCTGCGGCGGCGGCCGCTGCGGCGCGGGCCGCCGACATCGCCGTCGTCTTCGCCACCCAGTGGACGACCGAAGCCCAGGACGTCGAAACCCTGTCGCTGCCCGATGATCAGGACGGCCTGATCGAGGCCGTGGCCGGGGCCAACGCCCGGACGGTGGTGGTGCTGGAGACCGGCGGGCCGGTGCTGATGCCCTGGCTGGAGAAGACCCCGGCGGTGATCCAGGCTTGGTATCCCGGCCAGCGCGGCGGAGAGGCCATCGCCCGCATCCTGTTCGGCGAGGTCAATCCGTCGGGTCGGCTGCCGATCACCTTCCCCGCCTCGGCCGACCAGGCGCCGCGTCCGACCGTGCCGGGCCTGGAGGCGCTGAAGGCCGTGGACGCCGCCGCCGCTTCCAATCCGGGCGCGCCGCAGGGGGCCGAACTGAAGCCCTTCGCCGTCGATTATCCGGAAGGGTCGGACGTCGGTTATCGCTGGTACGCCCGCGAGGGTCGCAAGCCCCTGTTCCCGTTCGGACACGGGCTCAGCTACACAAGCTTCGCCTATTCCAACCTTGCGGTGTCGAGCGCTGACGGCGTCAGCGTCAGCGTGGATGTGACCAACACCGGCGACCGGGCAGGCGCCGAGGTTCCGCAGCTGTATGTCGCCGCGGGCGATCGGCCCCGCCGTCTGGCCGCCTTTGCGCGCGTGACCCTGGCGCCGGGCGAGACGCGCCGCGTCACGCTGGCGGCCGAGCCGCGCATCCTGGCCGAATACGACACGGCCCTGCCCGGCTGGCGCATCGCGCCGGGCGACTACCGCATCACCGTCGCCCGCGACGCCGCCGAGGCGGGGTTGAGCGCGACGGCCACGCTTTCAGGGTCGACCATCAAGCCTTGAACCAATGCCGCACAACAAAACGCGGCGCCAATGAGGAGGGAGATAGAGATGAGAATCCACAAGAGGCCCATGCTGGCGGCCTTGATGGCGAGTTCGGCGCTTGTCGCGCCGGCCTATGCCCAGACCACAGAACAGGCGCCGATCCCGGCGCCCCAGGACCCGGCGGAGATCGGCGAAATCGTCGTCACCGGCATCCGAGCGTCGCAGGCCCAGGCCATCAACATCAAGCGCAACGAATCCGCTCTGGTCGACGCCATCTCGGCGGAAGACATCGGCAAACTGCCCGACGTCACCGTCGCCGACGCCCTGCAACGTATTCCGGGCATCCAGGTGCAGCGGTCCGCCGGCGAAGGCTCGACCGTCAACATCCGCGGCCTGCCGCAGGTGATCACCCTGCTAAACGGCGAACAATATCTGTCGCCCGGCAACCTGGGGACGGCCCAGCCGAACCTGAACGACGTGCCATCGCAGCTGATGAACTCGATCGTCGTGTTCAAGTCGCAGGACGTGTCCAATGCACTGTCCGGCATCTCGGGCACCATCGATCTGCGCACCCGCCGTCCGATGGACTTCAGCTACGGTCCGACCGTCGCCGGCGCAGCCGAATATCAGACCGGCGAGCGCACGGCGGAGGACGACTATCTGGTCAACGGCCTGCTGAACTGGCGCGGCGATCGGATGGGTGTGATGATCTCGGGGGTCATGAGCTCCTCGAACCTGGGCAACAACTATTCGGGCATCAGCCAGAGCGTGCTGGGCAACAATGACTGGAGCGGTCCCGACTCGACCGATCCCAACTGGATTTCGCCGCACGGCTACGACAGTTTCAGCCGGGTCGTTGAGCGCGAACGCTACAGCCTGAACGGGGCCTTCCAGTTCGACATTGAGGACGGTATCCGCCTGACGGCCGAGGTCTTCTACACCCACCAGCAGGAATACAATCGCGCCGCCGGTCTGAACATCTCGAACCGCTGGAGCGGACTGGGCTGGACGACACCGACAGACTTCGTCGAGACCGGGGTGAACGGCGGGCCCAATGGGTTGCCTTGGCTGAATGTCAGCGAATACGACCTCGACGTCTGGTGGATGAACTCGTTCACCGTGAACCGGGCGACCGAGAACGAGTCCAAGAATTTCAATCTGGAACTGGATTACGACAAGGGCGGTCCCTTCACCTTCAGCGCAAGGGCTATCAAGGCCGAAGCGAATTCCGAGAGCATGAACGGCCAAGTGCAAGGCGATCTTTCCAACTGGGAATACGGTCCGGATCGTACCTTCACCCTGTTCCGCCAAGGCGCAGACCGCACGCGCGGCACCTTCTATCCAGCCTCTATCGCGGCGCTTTATCCCGCCTCGCGATACACCAACGGCGTCGTCGGCAGCCAGGGCGGTCGCTATATCTCGCCCAACCCGTTCGGCTATGGCGCAGACCCGCAGCTGCACATCAACCAGACGGGCTCCAGTCTGGCGTGGAGCGGTTTCGACACACCGCTGCCGGGCGGTCTGGGGACCGTGCCGCTGACCGACTATATGTCCAATCTCGATTCCTACACGGTCGGCGCCTATTCGTCGGAAGGCAACCAGCGCAACAACTCCGACCTCACCGTGGTGCGCTTCGACGGCGGGTATGAGTTCCAGGACACGCCGCTGTTCGGCTTCGTCAACAAGATCGACGTCGGGGTCCGGCACAGCGCTCGCGAAGTCGAGATCCGCAACTTCCACCTGTTCTCCGACTTCTACGCCGGACAAGGCGCGGGCAACCAGGCGGGCTGTGCGGCTCAGTGGAAGGCCATCGACGTCGTGATGGACAACACTCAGTGCCAGTCGGGCGAATTCGTCACCAACCCCGGCTTCAACGCGTCGCTTCCGGTCGATGCGACGCCCAACAGTTGCACCGCTGGGACTGTCGCCAACACCCCGACCTGTTTCCAAGGCTATACGGTCAACCGTCCGACCCTGCTGCGCGAGAACAACAACACCTACTTCATGTCCGACTATGGCTCGATCACCTCGGGTCTGCCGGGCGTGTGGGTGGCCGATCCGCGCGACTTCGACGACGTGCGCGCCTTCCAGGAGCGCGTGTTCGGCAACGCCTACGAGGTCATCATTCCGGGCAACACCTATGACGTCGATCTGTACGAGGACAGCGCCTACACCAACTTCGCCCTGGGCTTCGGCAATCTGACCGGGGACCTGGGCGTGCGGATGGTGCGCACGGAACTGCGCGCTCGCCAAAACCTGACGGGCGAGACGCGCGCCTATGGCGACACCAACAACGACGTCGGCGACACCATCTCCAGCCGAAGCTATACGGACTGGCTGCCGACGGCGAACTTCCAGTACGATTTCACCGATAAGCTGAAACTTCGTGCGTCCTACGCCAAGACGATGATCCCCCTGGATCTCGGCAACTACGGCGGCGGCGTGACGATCTCGACGGTGGATTCCCTGGGCCCGACGCCGGACGATCCCAGCGCCCCACCGTTGGGCATCCGGCGCGTCACCGGCGCCACCATCGGCGGCACGGTCGAGCTCGATCCCTGGCGCTCGACGAACTATGATCTGGCGCTGGAGTACTATTTCGGCCCGGCGACCATGTTCAACGCGGGCATTTTCCGCCTGAACATCGAAAGCTTCGTCAAGCGCGAAACCGTGCCCATGAGCGGCTCCTATCCCGACGGCGACGGCATCATCCGTCGCATGGTCGACGTCAATCGCCCGGTCCAGGGCGAGGGCGGCGAACTGCAGGGCGTCGAACTGGGCGCCAAGATCGGCCTGTCTGACTTCATCGACACGCCGATCTGGAGCGATTTCGGCTTCGACGGCAGCTATACCTATTCGGACAGTTCACAGAACGCGCAGAACCTGTCGGGCGAGGATCTGCCCTTCCCCGACAACTCCGAGCATTCGATGAACGCCGCCGTCTGGTACCAGGGCGACCGTTTGCAAGTTCGCGTGGCGTGGAACTATCGCACGCCGCGACTGGCCAACACCTTCGGCGCCATCCCGATCTACCAGGATACGTCGCAGTACGTGGACGCCAACATCACCTATGACGTCAATGACATGGTGACCGTCTACGCCAATGGCTCGAACGTCTTCGGTGAAATCGAGGAATACTACTTCGAGTTCGAACCCGGCCAGAAGCAGTTCCACAGCCGTAACCAGTTCGAGCCACGCTACATGCTCGGCGTGCGCGCTCGCTTCTGATCTCTTCCTGAGCAGACTGGCCGGCGACATTCGTGTCGCCGGCCTCTTTTTTCGCGTATTGGTACCGAGCCATGGATGAGATCGACGATCCTCGCATCCGCTCCGTCGTCATCGTCGGCGGCGGCACCGCCGGCTGGATGACGGCTGCGGCCCTGGTCCAGCATTTCCGCACCACCCCGCTGAAGATCACCGTGGTCGAGTCCTCGGACATCGGCACGATCGGCGTGGGCGAGGCGACCATTCCCACCATCCGTCGGTTCTATGGGCAGCTGGGGCTGCGCGACGACGACGTGATGCGCGCCACCCAGGCGACGTGCAAACTGGGCATCCGCTTTATCGACTGGTCCGGCCCCGGCTCGGACTTCATCCATCCCTTCGGCCTGTACGGTCAGGACGTAAAGGGAATCGGCTTTCATCATTACTGGCTGAAACAGCGCCGCGCAGGCGAGACCGCGCCGCTGGCGGCCTATTCGTTGGGGGCGTCGCTGGCCGCCGGCGGCAAGTTCACCCTGCCCTCGCCCAATCCGCCGTCGCAGTTGTCGGTGTTCGACTGGGCGCTTCATCTGGACGCCAGCCTTTTCGCCCAGCATCTGCGCGCCTATGCGGAGGCCGGGGGCTGCGCCCGGATCGACGCCCGCATCCGTTCGGTCGAACTGCGGCCCGAGGACGGTTTCGTGCGCGCCCTGACCCTGGACGACGGGCGTGAGGTCGAGGGCGATCTGTTCGTCGACTGTTCGGGCTTCAAGGGGATGGTGATCGGCGAGGCGCTGGGCGTCGGGTTCGAGGACTGGGGCCGCTGGCTGCCGTGCGACGCCGCCTATGCGGTGCAGAGCGAGAACCGGCCCGGCGACGCGCCGGCGCCCTTCACCCGCGTCACCGCCCGGTCGGCGGGCTGGCAGTGGGGGATCCCGCTGCGCCACCGGGCCGGCAACGGCCTGGTTTTTTCCAGCGCGCACCTCAGCGACGATCAGGCCCTGGCCGAGCTTATGCCCCATCTGCTGGGCGATCCACTGACGGAGCCGCGGCGGATTCCGTTCCGCCCCGGTCGGCGCGCCCAGGCTTGGGCCAAGAACTGCGTCGCCATCGGCCTGTCGTCCGGATTTCTGGAGCCGCTGGAAAGCACCAGCATCGCCCTGATCGAGACCGGGATCGAACGGCTGAAGGCCCTGTTCCCCGACCGCCGCTTCGCCCAGCCGATCCTGGACGAATTCAATGATCAGACGGCGCGGGAGATGGAGCGGGTCCGCGACTTCATCATCCTGCACTACAAGCTGAACCGGCGAACCGACACCGACTTCTGGCGCGACTGCCGCGCGATGGCGATCCCCGAGACGCTGGAGCGCAAAATCGCCCTGTGGACCGCGCGGGGCCAGTTCGTCCGCTATCGGTGGGAGATGTTCCACCCGGCCAGCTGGCTGGCCATCTATGACGGCTTCGGCCTGTACCCCGACCATCATGATCCCGCCGTGGACGCCATGGACCCGGCCTATCTGAGCCGCAGCCTGGCCGAGATGCGGGCCAATATCGCCGATCTGGTCGCCCGCACCCGCGACCACGCCCATTTCCTGGCGGGGCTCGATCCCGCCGCCTCCGCCGCCCCCGCCTCAGCCGCATGAGACCCGACATGGACCAGCCCCGCCGCCCCCTGAAGAAGATCTGCATCGTCGGCGGGGGCACCGCTGGCTGGGTCGCCGCCGCCCTGATGGCCGAACATTTCAAGGGGCGGATGGCCGAGATCGAACTGGTCGAGTCCGACGACATCGGCACCATCGGCGTCGGCGAATCCACCGTCCCGCCCTTCCTGGAGATGCTGAAGCGGCTGGGCATCGACGAGCGCGACTTCATCCAGAAGACCCAGGCCAGTTTCAAGCTGGGCATCCAGTTCAAGGACTGGACGCAGAAGGGCGAAAGCTATTTCCACCCCTTCGGCGCCATCGGGGTTCCGGTGGATATCAGCGACTTCTATCCGGTCTGGCTGAAGGCGCGGATGAACGGTTATGACCGGCCGCTGATGGACTTCGCCGCCGCCGCGCGGATGGCGGCGCAGGGCCGGTTCATGCTGCCGTTCAAGGCCCAGCGCACCCCGGTGGGGGGAGCCTCCTACGCCGTCCATGTCGATGCGAAACGGGTGGCGCGCTATCTGCGCGACTTCGCCGAGGCACGAGGCGTCAAACGCACCGAGGGGATCGTCGAGGATGTGATGACGCGGCCGGACGGCTTCGTCAGCGGGCTGAAACTGAAATCGGGCCAGACGGTCGAGGCGGACTTCTTCATCGACTGCACCGGCTTCCGGTCCCTGCTGATCGGCAAGACCCTGGGGGTCGGCTATACGGACTGGTCCGAATGGCTGATGTGCGATCGGGCCATCGCCGTCCAGACCGAGAATGTCGGACCACCCACACCCTATACCCTGGCTCAGGCCCAAGACTGCGGCTGGCGCTGGCGCATCCCGTTGCAGCACCGCACCGGCAACGGCCATGTCTTCTGCAGCCGCTACATGTCGGACGACGAGGCGACGGCGCGCCTGTTGGAGCAGGTCGAAGGCCGGCCGGTGGTCAATCCGATGGTGGTGCCGTTCAAGACCGGGGTGCGCGAGAAGATCTGGGACAAGAACGTCCTGTCGCTGGGCCTGGCGAGCGGGTTCATCGAGCCGCTGGAATCGACGGCCATCCACCTGATCTATCGCGGCATGGACTTCCTGTTCCGGCTGATGCCGGACCTGGACTGCGATCCAAACCTGGCGGCCGAGTACAATCGGCGGATGACGGTGGACTACGAGGAGATCCGCGACTTCATCATCCTGCACTACGCCCTGACGCGACGGGACGACACGGCCTTCTGGCGGCAATGCCGGGACATGGTCCTGCCCGAGGGCCTGCAGCACAAGCTGGAGGTCTTCCTCGCCAACGGCAGCCTGGTCGAGGCGCTGGATCCGCTGTTCCGCAATGTCAGCTGGTATGCGGTGATGGACGGCATGGGGGTGAAGCCGCGGTCCTATCCGCCGCTGGTTGACCGGATCGACTTCGCCGGCCTGACCGACGAGATGGACCGCGCCGCCAATATTCTGAACGCCTTCGTCGCCGACCTGCCGACGCACCAGGCCTTCATCGACACCCATTGTCCGGCCCCATCGGTCGATCTGCCCACGCCGTTGGCCGTGCCGGCCTGACATCGGCGCGCTTGCCTTGGCGCGGCCAAGCCTGACACAATAGCCTAGGGGATAAGGGATCAGAGTTTGCGTCGCGCCGTCACCATCAAACACGTCGCCGCCGAGGCGGGCGTTTCGCTGCAGACCGTGTCGCGGGTCATCAACAACGAGCCGAATGTTCGCCCGGTCGTGCAGGAGCGGGTTCGCGCCGCCGTGGCCAAGCTGGGCTACGTCCCCAGTCTGGCGGCGCGGCGGATGGGCGGCTCGCGTTCCTATCTGCTGATGGCGCTGAACGACCGGGACCGGACCATCGAGGGCTGGAAGTCCGGCGAAGGCACCGACTGGGTCGACCAGATGCTGATGGGCGGCATGCTGAAGTGCGAAGCCCACGGCTATCGGATGATCTTCGAGCTGGTCGACACCCACTCAGACCATGTCGACGCCGCCGTGCGCGGGGCCATAGCCGCCCTGCACCCCGACGGCGTCATCCTGACCCCGCCGCACAGCGAGAACCCGGCCATCACCGGCCTGTTGAGCCGGCTGGGTCTGCCCTTCGCCCGCATCGCCTCTATCGCTGAGGGAGACGGGTTCGCCGTGTCGATGGACGACGCCAAGGCCTCCGCCTTCGCCGTCGATCACCTGCTGGGTCTGGGCCACGTCCGTGTCGGCTTCATCACTGGCAGCGAGGAATACGCCGTCAGCGGCGCGCGGCTGGACGGCTATCGGCAGGCCATGACCGCCTCGGCGTATGGGTTGGATGAGTCGCTGATCGCGCGCGGCGACTTCTCGTACGAGTCCGGCGTCGCCGCCATGGAGACCCTGTTGGCCCTGCCCTCGCCGCCGACAGCCGTCTTGGCCAGCAACGACCGCATGGCCCACGCGGCTCTGCGCACGGCCAAACGGCACGGCCTTTCGGTCCCTGGCGACCTGTCGGTGATCAGCTTCGACAACACGCCCCTGGCCCGGTTCGCCGACATGACGGCCGTCATTCAGCCGATCGCCGAAATGAGCGCCGTCGCCGCCGAACTGCTGATCCGCTCCACGGCCGGCGACGCCGACCTGCCCCGGCAGAGCATGGTCGACTTCGGCTTCGCCCCGAGAGGTTCGACGGCCGCACCGAAAGCCTGACCCCCGTCCGCTTTCGTTATGGCGGTTAATGAAACGTACACGGCTGGAATGTCTTTCATCCGCCGCCTCAACGTCATCCATCAGCATTCCCAGCGTCGCCTCAGCGACATGGCCGCCGGTTACTGACGCCGTTCAGGCCAAGCTTGGGGAAAAACGATGGCGAATGAATTCAAGACGCGGCTTATGGCTGCGGCCGCGCTGACCGGCGTGATGGCGGCGGCGCACGGGGCCCAGGCCCAGACCGCGGAACCGGCGACGCTGGACGAGATCATCGTCACGGCCCAGCTTCGCGAACAGAAGACCATCGAGGTTCCGTTCGCCCTGACCGCCTATTCCGGCCAGTTCCTCGAGGACCTGGGGATTCAGGAATTCGAACAGCTTTCGGCCTTCGTGCCCGGCTTCCTGGTTCAGAACCAGTCGCCCAACAACCCCGGTTTCGTGATGCGCGGCATCACCTCCGACTCCGGCGCCGCCACCGCCGAGCCCCGCGTGTCGGTGTTCCAGGACGGCGTGTCGATCTCCAAGTCGCGCGGCTCCTATGTCGAACTGTTTGACCTGGAACGCGTCGAAATCGCCAAGGGCCCGCAGTCGACCCTGTACGGCCGCGGCGCCCTGATCGGCGCCGTCAATCTGGTCCAGAACCGCGCCCAGCCCGGCGAAACCGAGGCCTATGCCAATATCGAGGCCGGCAACGAAGACTATCGGATGGTCGAGGGCGCGCTGAACCTGCCGGTCGGCGAGACGGCCGGCCTGCGTCTGGCCACGCGCCTGAAGACGCGCGGCGGTTCGGTCGAGAACCTGCTGGGCGGCGAGGACTACAACGCCATCGAGACCAAGGCCGTGCGCCTGTCGGGCGCCTGGGAACCGTCGGACGCCATGCGGTTCGATGTGATCGGCAACTACCAGAACGACCACGCCTCGGGCACCTCGTTCAAGTCGATCGCCTATGGGCCGGCCGATCCGAACACCGGCGCGATCCTGGGCGGCAAGGAGCCCTGGGAGGGCGCAGCCCTGACGCCGGGCGCCGATTTCGACGGCGGCAAGTCGCTGGGCCTGAGCCGCGAAGTCTGGGGCGTGACCGGCCTGGCCCGGATCGACCTGACCGCGGCCTGGAGCCTGAACTCGACCACCGCCTATCGCGAGTTCGACAACTACGAGACCTTCGACGCCGACGGCGTGTCCCTGCCGATCCTGACGGCGGCGGAAGACACCCATGGCGAACAATGGAGCCAGGATCTGCGTCTGGGCTTCGACAACGGCGGTCGTCTGAGCGGCTTCGTCGGCGCCGGCTGGTTCCACGAGGAAGGCCATCAACGCACCCCCGCACAGTTCGATGAGCGCCTGGCCCTGGCGCAGCTGGCCGGGCTTCTGGACGGCTCCCCCCTCGGAGTCGGCGACAACACCCTGCCGCTGGCGGCCTATCCCACCGTGGCAAGGGGCGCGCTGGCCGCGCTGTTGGGCGGACTGTTACCGCCTGCTGCTCAGCCGCTGGCGCCGACCCTGGCGGCCGGCGTCGCCTCGAACCTGCAGTCGGCCTATATCGAAACGCCGATCAACAGCTCCGAGCTGGATTCCTACGACGTCTTCGCCGACGCTACCTACGCCTTCACCGACCGCTTCGAAGTGTCGGCAGGCGTCCGCTACACCCGTGACGACAAGACAACCGGCTACGCGGCCAGCATCGACTCGGGCCGTTCGGCGCTGGGCACGCTTCTGGCGATCCAGGCCGGCGCGGTGCCGAGTTCCTTCATCATCAGTTCGACGGGCGTCCCCGGCTTCCTGGTTCAGCCGAACTATGCGACCCGCCCCGGCCTGCCGCTTTTCGGCCTGACGTCGCAGCCGACCGCCAACAACGGCGACTTCTCCTACTATGACTCGGAAGACGACGGCGTGACCTGGCGTGTCACAGCCCGCTATGAACTGACTGACGACACCAATGTCTACGCCAACTATGCGCGCGGCCGTCGTCCGGAAGTGATCAGCGCCTCGGGTCCGTCCGCCCCCGGCGGCGCGCCGACCTTCAGCCCGGTCGACGCCGAAACCGTGGACAGCTACGAGATTGGCGCCAAGTCGGCCCTGCTGGACGGGCGCCTGCGCGTCGACGGCGCGGTCTTCCTGTACAACTATGAAAACTTCCAGACGACGATCCAGGAAGGCACGCAGTTCATCACCACCAACGCCGGCGAGGCCAAGTCCTACGGCTTTGAAGGCCAGGCGAACTTCACCGTGGCGTCGATGCTCGACCTGTTCGCCACCTATGCCTACAACCACTCGCGCTTCGAAAACGGCATCTACGACGGCAATCAGTTCCGCCTGTCGCCGGACAACGCCGCCTCGATCGGCGCGACCTGGCGCCTTCCGGTCGCCGGCGGAGAGATCGAGGTCCAGCCGACCTATACCTGGCAGTCCAAGGTCTTCTTCGACGACGACAACGACATCCCGGCCCTTCAGACGACCAACTTCGTCGCCGACCTGGTCCAGGACGAATACCAGGACGCCTATGGCCTGCTGAACCTGCGCGTCCGCTACACGCCGGCGATGGGCGGCTGGGGCGTCGAAGCCTTCGGCGAGAACGTCCTGGACGAGGAATACATCAAGGACGCCGGCAACACCGGCGACGCCCTGGGCATGCCGACCTTCATCGCCGGTCGCCCGGCGTCGTACGGCCTGGTGTTCAAGCTGAAACTCTGAGGATCGAACAATGAATCTGGATCGCCGCAGCCTTCTGGGGCTGCTCGGCGCGGGGGCGGCGACGCCCGCCGTCGCCCAGTCCGCCCATACCGGTCAGGTCGCCTTCCTTCACGGGGTGGCCAGCGGCGATCCGGATCAGCATTCTGCCGTCTTCTGGACGCGCATCACCCCGGCCGATCCGTCGGCCGGGGATGTCGCCGTCACGCTGGAGGTGGCGAACGACGCCGCCTTCGCCGACGTGGTTCGCCGCTCTTCCGGCCTGCGCGCCCGGGCGGAGCGCGACTTCACCGTCAAACACGATCTGGACGGCCAGGGCCTGGAGCCGGGTCGGGAGTATTTCTACCGCTTCGTGGCCAACGGCGTGACCTCGCCGGTCGGCCGGGTGCGCACCTTGGCCGCGGGCGCGACGCCCCAGGTCAATCTGGCCGTAGTCTCGTGCCAGCTTTATCCCGGCGGTCTGTTCAACGCCTATGAGGCGATCTCGCAGCTGGAGCAGTTGGACGCCATCGTCCACCTGGGCGACTACATCTACGAATACGGTGCCGCAGCCGACGACTATGGCATGACCACCGGCGCCGCCTTGAACCGAGCGCCCCTGCCCCCGCACGAGATCGTCAGTCTGGCCGACTATCGGACGCGCCACGCCCAGTACAAGACCGACCCCGACCTGCAGGCCGCCCACGCCCGCGCCGCCTTCATCTGCGTCTGGGACGACCACGAGGTGGCCAACGACGCCTGGATGCTGGGCGCCGAGAACCATCAGCCGGCGACCGAAGGCGACTTCGCCACGCGCAAGGCGGCGGCCCTGCGCGCCTATTACGAATGGATGCCGATCCGCGAGGCCAAGGCCGGCGGCATGAAGGAGGCGATCAACCGCAGCTTCCACTTCGGCGACCTGGCCAGCCTGCACATGGTCGAGACGCGGCTGCTGGCCCGCAACGAGCAGATGGACTTCGCCAACATCCCCAAGAGCGCCGACGGCCGTCCCGATCTCGCCGCCTTCGAGGCCCAGCGCCAGGAGCCGTCGCGCGACCTGCTGGGCGAGGACCAACGCCGCTGGCTGGGCGAGGCCATGGGCCAGTCCAAGGCCGCCGGTCGTCCGTGGCAGATCCTGGGCAACCAGGTCGTCATGGCCCGGGTCAAGGGACCGAATATCGAAGAAATGGTGCCGCCGGCCCAGCTGGCGCAGATGATCGCCGGCCTGCCCGCCGAGTACCAGCCCCAGGTGCAGGGCGCGATCCAGCTGTTCAAGCTGGGCCTGCCGTTCAACCTGGACAGCTGGGACGGCTACCCCGCCGGACGCGAGCGCCTGTACGAGACGATGAAACAGGCCGGGGTCGAGCCCATTGTCTTGGCCGGCGACAGCCACGCCTTCTGGGTCAACGAACTGTACGACAACGGCGGCCAGCGTCGGGCGGTCGAATTCGGAACATCGTCCATCTCCAGCCCCTCGCCGGGGGACTTGGTGGCCGGTTTGCCGCTGGGCCTGGCGCTTCAGGCCGCCAATCCCGAGGTCAAATTCTGCGACCAGTCGGCCAAGGGCTACATCCTGCTGACCCTGGACCGGGATCAGGCGGTCGGCGAACTGCGCGTCGTCTCGACCATCCTGGCCAAGCCGTATGAGAACAAGACGTTGAAAACCTATCGGCTGGCGCGGACCGAGACCGGTCTGGGTCCGCTGGAAGACGTCACCGCACCCGCCTGATCGAGGCCACCGCCAGGGTCGCCCCGCCGAAACAGGCGGTGGCGGCCAGGAACAGGCTGCGGAAGTCCAGGCCCAGGGTCTCCAGCAGGACCAGGGCGATCAGCGGCGCAATCGCCTGGGGCAGGGTCACGGCCAGATTGATCAGGCCCAGGTCCTTGCCTCGGTCCTCGACCGACGGCAGGACATCGGTCATCAGGGCTATGTCGATGGCGCCATAGCAGCCCTGGCCCACCCCATAGAGGGCGAAAGCGACGACCACGGTCGTCCAGTCCTGAGTGGTCGCCATGACCGCCGCCGCGATGGCCAACAGCACCCCTCCGGTGATGGCGAGCGGCTTGCGTCGCGTAATCCCCGAGCCGCCCATGGCGACGATGGTGCTGACCCCGACCACCCCAACCACGGCGATGGCGGTCAGCAGCGAATGGCCGGCCTCGGCCGAGCGTCCGGGGAACAGGCGCGGGAAGCCGATGGCGTCGGCGATGTAGAAGAGCAGATAGAAGGCCACCAGCGAATAGCCGGTGACGACGAAGAACCGATACGACCAGGCCAAGGTGAAGTCGCGAACAGCGAAGGGCGCCAGCAGACTGGAGAGCGAAAAACCCGACAGGGGCGCCCGCACCCGGTCGGCGGGGACGGGATCCTCCCGCGACAGCAAGGCGAACGGGACGGTCGCGACCAGAACGACGGCGGCCAGGGTCGCGAACCGCGCCACCTCGCCCTGCGGCCCCCAAGCCATGACGACCGAGCCGATCATGGCGGCCAGCGGATAGCCCATGCCCATGACGGCCGACATGGCGCTGCGCCGGTTCTCGGGCACCCGGTCCGCGAACAGGGCGATCAGTGGGGCCAGCAGAATATTGAAGGTCAGCTGGAAACAGACCAGACCCAGCACCAGGCCCAGAGGGGTCGAGGACTGCTGGATGGCGGCGTAGCTGCCCATCGTCAGCACCGCGCCGACCACGATCCAGGGTCGCCGCCGGCCGTGCCGCGACCGAGTCCGGTCACTGAGGGCGCCGCCGATGATATTGCCGATCCCGGCCGCCATACAGCCCCAGAACAGGGCCTGGCTGAGCAGAGGCCCCTTGGCCTGGCCGTCGATCAACTCGGCATGGAGGGGCGCGAGCACCTGAAGCAGGGGCGCGACACCGATGAAGGCGCCGATATAGGCGACGGCGTAACCGATCAGGAAGGCCGACCCGACCGGCCGGGGAGACACGCCGGCGGTCATGCTTCTGGTCTCAGGCCCGGACGGCTCGGGTCGCTTCGACCCCCAGCGCGGTCAGGGACGCCGCCGCGATATGTTCGGCGTTCAGGCCCGCCAGAGCGTACATAGCGGCGGGGGCGTCCTGGTCCTGGAAGACGTCGGGCAGGTTCAGGGTGCGGACCTTGAGGCCGCGATCCAGCGCGCCCTTTTCGGCGAGCAGTTGCAGCACAAAGGCGCCGAAGCCGCCCATGGCCCCCTCCTCCACCGTGATCAGAGCCTCGTGCTCGCGCGCCAGGCGCAGGATCAGATCGGCGTCCAGCGGCTTGGCGAAACGGGCGTCGGCGACGGTGGCGGACACGCCCCGCGCGGCCAGCAGATCGGCGGCCTTCAGCGATTCCTGAAGCCGGGTGCCCAGGGACAGGATGGCGACGGACGTGCCCTCGCGCACGATCCGGCCGCGACCGATCTCGAACGGGGCGGCCAATTCCGGGATCTCGACGCCCACGCCGTCGCCGCGCGGATAGCGGAAGGCGCTGGGACGGTCGTCGATGGCCAGGCTGGTCGAGATCATGCCCGCCAGTTCCGCCTCGTCGGCGGCGGCCATCAGCACCATGCCGGGCAAGGCGCCCATGAAGCCGATGTCGAACGACCCGGCGTGGGTTGCGCCGTCTGCTCCCACCAGACCGGCCCGGTCCATGGCGAACCGCACCGGCAGCGACTGGATCGCCACGTCATGGACCACCTGGTCATAGCCACGCTGAAGGAAGGTCGAATAGATCGCGCAAACCGGCTTCATCCCGTCGGCGGCCAGACCGGCGGCGAAGGTGACGGCGTGCTGTTCGGCGATGCCGACATCATAGGTGCGGTCGGGGAAGGCCTGGCCGAACAGGTCCAGCCCCGTGCCCGAGGGCATGGCGGCGGTGATGGCCACGATCGAGGGATCCAGAGCGGCGTGCTTGATCAGCTCGGTCCCGAACACCTTGGTGTAGCTGGGGGCGTTGGAGACCGACTTTGCCTGCTTGCCGGAGATCACGTCGAACTTGACCACGGCGTGCAGTTTGTCGGCGCTGCTTTCGGCGGGAGCGTAGCCCTTGCCCTTCTGCGTGACGACATGGACCAGAACGGGCCGATCCTCGATGGCCGCCGCCTTCTTCAGGATCGGGACCAGATTTTCCATGTCATGCCCGTCGATGGGGCCGACGTAGTAGAAGCCAAGCTCCTCGAACAGGGTGCCGCCGGTGACCATGCCGCGGGCGTATTCCTCGGCCTTCTTGGCCGCGTTGCGGAACGGGCGCGGCAGGTGCTGGGCGACCGAGCGGCCCAGGCGGCGGACGTTCTGATAGGCGCCGCCAGACACCAGACCGGCCAGATAGGCGCTCATGCCCCCAACCGGCGGAGCGATGGACATGTCGTTGTCGTTCAGGATGACCATCAACTGGCCATTGGTCGCCTCGGCTGCGTTGTTCATCGCCTCATAGGCCATGCCGGCGGACATGGAGCCGTCGCCGATGACCGCCACGACCTTGTTCTTCTCGCCCTTCTGGTCCCGTGCGGCGGCGAAGCCCAGGGCGGCGCTGATCGAGGTCGAGGCATGGGCGGCGCCGAAGGGGTCGTATTCGCTCTCGCTGCGCCGGGTGAAGCCCGACAGGCCGCCGGGCTGACGCAGTGTGCGGATCCGGTCGCGACGACCGGTCAGGATCTTGTGCGGATAGCACTGGTGGCCGACGTCCCAGATCAGAATGTCCCTAGGCGTCTCGAACACATGGTGCAGGGCCGTGGTCAGCTCGACCACGCCCAGGCCGGCGCCCAGGTGGCCGCCGGTCACGGAGACCGCGTCGATGGTTTCCGCCCGCACTTCTTGCGCCAGCTGTTTCAGCTGGGCGATGTCGAAGCCCCGCGTGTCGGCGGGAAACTTGACGGTGTCGAGAAGCGGGGTGTCGGGCATCAACCGGGGAAACCTTGAAAGTCTGATCGATCAACCCCTGAGGGGGATCAATGTTTCGTATCAGGACCGGCGCTTTAGCACAAAGTCCACGCTGGCCTTGAGGATTTCCGCCTCATGTCCGAACGGCTCCAGATGAGCCCTGGCCTGGTCGGACAGGTGCGCGACCCTCTGTCGCGCCGCCTCCAGACCCAGCAGGGTGACGAAATTCGTCTTGCCCAGGGCCGCGTCCTTGCCGCCGGCCGCCTTGCCCATTTCCTCGGCCGAACCTTCGGCGTCCAAAAGATCGTCGACGATCTGATAGGCCAGGCCGACATCATGGGCGAAACTGATCAGGGCGTGCTGATGCTGGATCGAGGCGTCAGCGATGATCAGAGGAATCTCGAAGGCATAGGCGAACAGGGCGCCGGTCTTGAGCCGTTGCATCCGGGCGACCCCGCCCAGATCGTCGCGTACGCCCAGCAGATCGATCATCTGGCCGCCGGCCATGCCCCGCGCACCCGAGGCCATCGACAGTCGCGCCGCCAGCTCGCAACGAACCGCCGCGTCGTCGTGGGTGTCCTCGTGCAGGATGATGTCGAAAGCCGCCGTCTGGAGCGCGTCGCCGGCCAGGACCGCCGTGGCCTCGTCATAGGCGCGGTGGACGGTCGGGCGGCCGCGCCGCATGTCGTCGTCGTCCATACAGGGCAGGTCGTCGTGGACCAGGCTGTAGGCGTGGACGCATTCCAGGGCGCAGGCGGCGCGCAGCACGGACCGTTCGTCGATGTCGAACAGTCGGGAGGCCTCAAGGGCGAAGAAGGGCCGCAGCCGCTTGCCAGGCCCCAGGGCTGCATAACGCATGGCCTCGGTCAGGCGTGATTCCAGCCCGTCCGCCCGCGGCAGAAGTTCGTCCAGCGCGACCGTGACGAGGTCCGCGACCTCCGCCACCCGGTCGATCACGGCCTGTTCAGGGGAATTGGCGGCCAGGATTGGGGTCAAAACAGGCGCCCGCCCAAGGGCAGATCGCGATCGACGCCCACCAGAACCACTTCACCATCCGCATCGGGAAAGCCCAGGGTCAGGACTTCCGACATCACCGGGCCGATCTGACGCGGCGGGAAGTTGACCACTGCGGCGACCATGCGGCCTTCCAGCTGTTCGATCGTGTAGTGGCGTGTGATCTGGGCCGACGACTTCCTGACGCCGATCTCGGGGCCGAAATCGATCTGCAGCTTGAAGGCCGGCTTGCGCGCCTCGGGAAAGGCCTCGGCCGTGACGATTCGGCCGACCCGGATGTCGACCTTCATGAAGTCGTCGAAGCTGATCCTGTCCGTCATTCGAACGACGCCGCCTCAACGCCCTTCGCCTGACCGTCCGGCCCAACGACGATCTTCTCGACGCGCAGCTGGGCGGCCTTCAGACGCGCCTCGCAATGGGCCTTCAGCTTCGCGCCCTCCTCGTACAGGGCAATGGATTCTTCCAGCGGGGCCTGCCCCGATTCCAGGCGCGAGACGATGGTCTCCAGGCGCTGCAGGGCCGCTTCGAAGCTGAGATCGTCAGGTATGATGGCGTCGGTCATGGGCGCGGACCCTAGAGGGGGCGGCCCGAGGCTTCAACAGCGAGCCTATCGCTTTTCGTACCGCCGTTGCGACCAATAGCGGAACCCCTGATTTTCGACCAGCTTCCAGCCGTCGGCGTTCAGGCGGCGGCCGACCATGTGATTAAAATAGCCGTGGGCGAAGACCAGCACGTCCCGACCGCCCGCCGCCTTGGCGATCAGCACCTGGGCGGCCGCCTCGGCGCGCACCTCGGCCTGTTCGCGCGTTTCCTGGCCGCCATGGTGATTGAAGGCGTGCCACCAGAATCGCGACACGACGCCCCACCATTTGGGCGACAGCTTGAACCAGTCCGGAAAGGGCGGCGGCGGCAGAGGCGCCTCGATGAACAGGGCGTCCGTCATCGTCTCCTTGCCGGCGGCGACGGCGGCGGCGGTTTCCTGGGCGCGCTGGCGGGTCGAGACATAGATGGCGCCGGCGCCCTCCGCCGCAGCGACAAGGGCGGCGGGCGGCGTCTGCCCGGCCAGCAGGCCGCCGACCTCGTACTTCGCCCACCAGTCGCCGTACTGCCGCGCGGTGATCAGACATTTGCGCGACAAGGCCGGTTCGCCATGGCGGATCAGGATGATCGCCCCAGGGCGCAGCGCCGCCGGCAGGCCGGACGTCGTCGGCGCCACCACGCGTGCGGCGCGATCTTCGGACGAATCGAGGGAAAGGGCAGGAGACGACATGGCGAACGGACGGGCCTTAGATTTCAAGGCTTTGACGTCCTCAGTCCTCCCCAAGGGCCTGAACATGGGCGACCGCGGACCGGCCTAGTCCTTCAAGGTCGTAACCGCCCTCGAGCGAGGATACAACCTTCCCCCCGCATGTCCTTCGCGCGACTTCCAGAACCGCCCGCGTAGCCCAGGCGAAATCCTCGGCCTCCAGCGACTGGTGCGCCAGCGGATCGCGGCGGTGCGCATCGAATCCGGCGGAGATCAGGATCAGGTCCGGGCGGAACGACTCCAGGGCCGGCATCAGCCCGCCGACGAAGGTCGCGCGCCAGGCTTCGCGCGCCGCATGGGGCGCGACCGGGGCGTTGACGATATTGCCGACGCCGACCTCATCCGCCGCTCCCGTGCCTGGGTAGAGAGGCATCTGGTGGATCGAGGCCAGGAACAGGCTGTCGTCGTGCTGGAACGCGGCCTGGGTGCCGTTGCCGTGGTGGACGTCGAAATCGACCACCGCCACCCGGGCCATGCCTTCGGCCTGGGCCACGCGCGCCGCCACCGCCACGGACGAGAACAGGCAGAAACCCATCGCCCGGTCCGGCTCCGCATGGTGGCCGGGCGGGCGAACGGCGGCGAAGGCGCGGTTCATCTCTCCCCGCGATACAGCCCGGACCGCATCGATCGTCGCACCCGCCGCCAACCGCCCCGCCGGGACGCTGCCAGGAGACAGCACGGTGTCCGCGTCAAGCCGGTTCAACCCCTCGCCCGGCGACGCCTCGAGCAGGCGTGCGACATAGGCGGCCGGATGCACCCGCTCCAGATCTGCGACCTCGGCCTGGGTCGCCGCGCGTCGGTCGCCGGCGAGCCCTGCGTCAGCCAAGGCCTCCAGCACCGCCCTGAGCCGCTCGGGACTTTCAGGATGGCCTGCACCCGGCGCGTGGGACAGCATCGACGGATGGGTGAAGATCGGCAGGTCGGTCATGGCGGATGGATCATTTCTCAGATGCGCCTTGCGGCCAGCCTATCGCAAGCCGATTTGCAAGGCGACGAAACAGCCAAGGAGACCATCATGAAGGCCATCGGCACGACCGGCCCCCGCCCCTCGACCGACCCCGCCGCCCTGGTCGCCTTCGACGCGCCCGAGCCCAGCCTGCGCGCCCGCGATTTGCTGATCGAGGTCAAGGCGGTCGGCCTGAACCCGGTCGACGCCAAGGTTCGCGCCAGCCGGACGCCGGAAGACGGCCAGGCCAGCATCCTCGGCTATGACGCCGCTGGAATCGTGGTCGGCGTCGGGCCCGAGGTCAGCCTGTTCCAGATCGGCGACGACGTCTTCTACGCCGGCCAGATCGACCGCCCTGGCTCCAACGCCGAACGCCAGGCCGTCGACGAGCGGATCGTCGGGCCCAAGCCGAGGTCCCTGAGCTTCCCCGAAGCCGCCGCCCTGCCCCTGACCTTCATCACGGCCTGGGAACTGCTTTTCGATCGAATGAAGGCGGGCCGCGATGAGGACGAGACCCTGCTGGTGGTGGGAGGGGCCGGCGGTGTCGGCTCGGCCCTGATCCAGATCGCGCGCGCCGTGACGAAACTGAGGATCGTCGCCACCGCCTCGCGTCCTGAAACCCGCCAGTGGTGCCTCGACCTCGGCGCCCATGCCGTCATCGACCACGCCGGCGGCATCGACGAGGCCCTGACGGCGGCGGGCGAGCGCGCGCCCCGGTATGTCGCCGCCCTGACCCAGACCCAGGCCCATTTCGAAGCCCTGGCGCGCGCGGTCGCCGTGCAGGGGGTGATCGGCTGCATCGACGATTTCAAGGGCCTGCCGATCGAGCTTCTGAAGCAGAAATCGGTCGGGTTCGTGTGGGAATTCATGTTCACCCGTTCGCTCCAGCAGACGCCCGACATGATCGCCCAGCACGACCTCCTGTGCGAAGTCTCCCGTCTGGTGGACGCGGGCGCCCTGCGCACGACCCTGACCGAGAACCTGGGGCCCCTGTCGGTGGAGGCTCTGCTGGAGGGCCACAGGCGGCTGGAAAGCGGCTCGACCATCGGCAAGGTCGCGCTCGACGGCTTCTGAGGCTAAGGGCGGATCATGACCGAGACCCTGATCCGCCCCGCCCGCCCCGAAGACGCCGAAGCCTTGGGCGCTTTGGGCCGACAGACCTTCATCGACACCTTCGTCACCGGCTTCGGCATTCCCTATCCCGAAGACGACCTGAACGCCTTCCTGGACGCCAGCTTCGATCCTGAGCCGACGCTGAAGAAGTTGGCCGAACCCCGCTGCGCCTGGTGGGTGGCCGAGCGGAACGGCGACCTGCTGGCCTTTGCCAACGTCGGTCCCAACGGCCTGCCCCACCCCGAAGCCCGACCCGAGCATATGGAGCTGCGCCGCCTTTATGTGTCGAAGGCCGCGCAGGGTCTGGGCCTGGGCACGAAGCTGCTGAACCTGTCGCTAGACTGGATGGAGGCCCACACTCAGGGCCCGCTGTGGATCGGCGTCTGGAGCGGCAACGAAAAGGCCCAGCGGCTTTACGCCGCCTATGGGTTCGAGAAGGCGGGGGAGTACGAGTACCCAGTCGGCGCCTGGCGCGACCACGAGTTCATCTTGCGACGCGGATAGACTATGGTACGGCCATGACCCGCGCCGAACTGCTGGAAAAGCTGCGTGAGCTTAAGCCCTGGCTCGAGGAGCAGGGCATCGTCAACGTGCGCCTGTTCGGCAGCTACGCCCGCGACGAAGCGGGACCGGACAGCGACGTGGATTTGCTGGTGGATGAAACCCGGACCCTGTCCTACTTCGATCTTTTCGACATCAAGGAATCGCTGACCCACGAACTGCATCGCCCCGTCGAAATCTGTCCGGACACATCACTCACCAATCCGTACATCCGGCGCACGGCATTGAGGGACGCCATTGCAGTCTAGAGACGCCGCGCATCTGTATCGCATGCGGCAAGCGATCAATAAGATCGAACGCCAGATGGATGACGTCGAGTTCGAACGCTCCCTGACGGACATATATATAGCGGATGCTATCGCCATGCAGTTGATTGTCCTGGGAGAGGCCGCGAACAAGCTCTCCGAGGCGTCGAAAGCCAAGTTCACCGAAATCGCATGGCGGCGGATCATCAGCCTTCGCAATCTCATTGCGCAGGAATATGACCGGCTCGAGCCCGCCCGGTTGTGGGACATCGTGACAGGCCATGTCGTTCGACTGTCGGCGGACTTGCCGGACGCCTCGCCCAACGAAGCGGACGATTAATGCTCCTGCCCTTCTTCACCGCCCTGCGCGACGCCAAGGTTCCGGTGTCGATGAAGGAATGGCTCCATCTGATGGAGGCCATGGATCGCGACCTGGCGGGGCGTGAGATCGAGGCTTTCTATCACCTGTCGCGCGCGGTTCTGGTCAAGGACGAGAAACACTATGACCGGTTCGATCAGGCGTTCGGGACGGTGTTCAAGGGCGTCGAATCGGTCGGCGCGGGCGAAGACCTGACGACCGATATTCCGGAGGACTGGCTGCGGCTGCTGAACCAGAAATACCTGAGCGACGAGGAGAAGGCGCAGATCGAGGCGCTGGGCGGGTTCGACAAGCTGATGGAGACGCTGAAACAGCGGCTGGAGGAGCAGAAGGAACGCCATTCCGGCGGGTCGAAATGGATCGGCACGGGCGGGACCAGCCCCTTCGGCCACGGCGGCTATAATCCCGAGGGCGTGCGCATCGGGGGGCCGGGTCAGCACGGTCGGGCGGTCAAGGTCTGGGAGAAACGCGAGTTCAGGAACCTGGACGACACGGTCGAACTGGGCACGCGCAACATCAAGGTGGCCTTGCGTCGCCTGCGCCGGTTCGCGCGTGAAGGGGCGGCGGAAGAACTGGACATCGACGGCACCATCGACGGCACGGCCCGCCAGGGCTGGCTGGACATCCAGATGCGGCCCGAGCGGCGCAACACGATCAAGGTCCTGCTGTTCCTCGACATCGGCGGTTCGATGGACGGGCACATAAAGATGGTCGAAGAACTGTTTTCGGCCGCCAAGACCGAGTTCAAGAACCTGGAGTTCTTCTACTTCCACAACTGCCTCTACGAAGACGTCTGGAAGGACAATCGGCGGCGCCATACGGAGCGCATCCCGACCTGGGATCTGTTGCACAAATATCCTGGCGACTGGCGAGCCATCTTTGTCGGCGACGCGACCATGTCGCCCTATGAGATCACCATGCCCGGCGGTTCGGTCGAACACTGGAACGAGGAGGCCGGCGCCGTCTGGATGAAACGCGCCCGGCAGCAGTGGGACAAGTCGATCTGGCTGAACCCGGTTCAGGAACGCTACTGGAGCTACACCGCCTCGGTCGGCCTGTTGCGCGAGGTTATGGACGACCGGATGTTCCCCCTGACGCTCGCAGGGCTCGACAAGGCGATACGCGCACTGACAAGGTAGGGACGCGTCCCCGGCGACTTGGCGTCAGGTCGCACCCAGGGGCCTGACCGATGATCGCCGCCGCCTTAGCCTCCCTCCTTTTGCAGCAGACCGCCTCCTCCGTCGTCTGGGAGACGCCCGAGCCCGCGCCAACCGCCGCAGCCGTCGCGCCGGCGGTTGAACATACCGTGCCGGCGTGGGGCCTGGCCGATCCCTTCGGCTATGAAAGGGCCCGATGCAGCCCCCTGGTGCGAGGCGCCAAGCCGCTGGAGACCTGCCAGTCCGATGTGCGCGAACAACTGGCCCTGGCTCTTGGCGCGGATCTCCCCGAGGCGCTTCGGCCGGCGGGCATGGCCGGCGACTGCGAGATGATCCGGGGCGGCGGGGACGGGTCGCCCTATGCGCTTCAATGCGGCCCCCGATCAAGCAACGGCGTCGCATCGCCGCTGCCGCAAGAGATGGACTGCCGCCCACGCCCGGTCGAAGGCGGCTTCAGCTCGGAATGTCGCCCCGTCGACGCCACGGCCAAGAAAGGCTTGTCGCTGAAGCTGTGGGGCGGGGACAAGGACTGATCAGCAAAACGCCGCCCGCTTCAGCGGGCGGCGCTTCGAATTCGGCTTGTGAAAGCCTAATTGCGGTCGTCGCGGACACTGTCCTTGACGCCGCCGACGGCGTTCTGGACCTTGCCCTCGACTTGTTCCGCCTTGCCTTCGGCTTCCATCTTGGAATCGCCGGTCACCTTGCCTGCGGTCTCCTTGATCTTGCCGCCGACGTTCTTGGCCGAGCCTTCGATACGATCTTGATCGGGCATGATATTTCTCCTTTTCTCGATACGCCGTGATGACGTCGCGAGTCATTGAAGAAACGGGAGAGCGCGCCGGCTGTTCCGTAACGCTCAGCTTGCGCGGCGCAGCCAGACCGCCAAGGCCCAGGCGTGGGCGTCGTGGCGCAGACGCGACAGGGCGAAGGTCGGATCCAGCCAGACCAGGGTGTGATCATCCTCGCATTTGGCGTCCGGGTTGTCCGCCGTGACAGAGGCCGTCCAGAAGCCGCCGACGTTGTACACGGGCTCGCCGGTGCTCTTCAGATGATATTGGCCGGCCTCGGCGATGCGGTTCAGAGGCGCGACCGTCAGGCCGGTTTCCTCGACGAACTCTCGGACCAGGGCCTGAACCTCGGTCTCCTCGCCGTCCAGCGCTCCGCCGGGGAGATCGAAATAGGGACCATTGGACCGTTCCACCCGGACACAGGCGATTAGGCGGTCGCGCTCGACCACCCCGAAGGCCGTCGCGCGGTGGCGATAGTCGAGAACAGGATTGCGGACACCGAACTGAAGCATGACGAACCCGACCCTAGAGGTCGAAGGCCAGCTTGGCGCGCACGCCCTTGTGAGCGGCGTCGAATTCTACGGCCGACCGCAGGCCTGACGCCATGGCCGAAATGATCTTGCCGCCAAGGCCGGTGCCCTTGGGCGTTCCGTCGCCCAGGCCGGGCCCATCATCCTCGACCGTCAATATGGCGCGGTGCTCGCCCTCGGACTTCAGCGTGATGCGTATCTCGCCGCCCTGCCCAGGCAGATAGGCGTATTTCACCGCATTGGTGACCAGTTCGGCGACAACCACGCCCAGCGATACGGCCTGGTCGGTCGTCACCCACAAAGGCGCCGCGTTGACGATCAGGCGAGGCGATCCCTCGCCCGGACCGACGGACTTGGACAGTTCGTCCATCAGGCCTTCCAGGTATTCGTCCATAGCCACCCGGCTCATGTCGCCCGAGGTGTACAGACGGCGGTGCACGTGGGCGACGGCCTCGATCCGCGCCTGGGATTCCCGCAAGGCCTCGCGCGCGCCCTCGTCCGTGATGTGGCGCATTTGCAGCGATATGAAGCTGGAAACCAGCTGCAACGAGTTGCCGACTCGGTGGTTGACCTCGCGAAGCATGGCCTCGGCCCGGTCGCGCGCCAGTCGGATTTCTTCTTGTGCAACATCGTTCTCGTGCTGCAGCCGGCGACGCAGCAGGGCGTCTTCGAGCGCTGACCGCAACAGGGAGGTGAAGTCCTCGGAGACGTCCTTGATCACGTAATCAGCCGCGCCGGCCCGCAGCGCGGCCACGGCGATCCGTCCGTCCTGGGCGCCGGTCACATAGACGACCGGCGGCGGCGTGGGCAGGGCCAGGATGTCGGGCAGGACGTCAAGCCCGTCACGGCTGGGCATATAATGATCCAGGGCGCAGACGTCGTATTGATTGGTCGCCAGCAGTTCGAGACCGGCGTCCCCTTCGGGGGCGCAGGTGACGGCGTAACCATGCCGGCCCAACTCCTTCTCGACCAGCCGCGACAGGCCGCGGTCGTCGTCGATATAGAGCAGACGAATGACGGCAGGGGCTGCGATCAGTCGATCTCCGGGGCCTGCATCACCGACAGGAACAGGCCCAGTTGGCGGATGGCGCCGGCAAAGGACTCATAGTCCACCGGCTTGGTGATATAGACGTTGCAGCCTAGGTCGTAACAACGTTGGATTTCGACCTTGTCGTCCGTTGTCGTCAGGACCACGACGGGCGCCCGCTTGAGGCGATCGTCCCCTTTCACCCGCTCCAGAATGTCGGTTCCGGACATATCTGGCAGGTTCAGATCCAGCAGGATGAGCAAGGGCCCGTTCGCCAGGATTTCCGGGCTGAACAGGTAGTCGAGAGCCGCCCCGCCTTCGTCGAAATGCTTGATCTCATTGTTAATATTCGCGCGGCGAATATTCTTCTCGATCAGTTTGGCGTGGCCGTGATCGTCCTCGACCATGATGATTTTGACGGCTTGCGTCACGATAGGCCTCCGGGTTCCGACACGATCAGTCGTTTGGGGAATTTCAGAAGGAAAGTCGAGCCCTTGCCAAGCTCGGACTCGATGTCGATAGAGCCGCCGATCCGTCTGACGCTGTTGCGGACGAAGGCTAGGCCCAATCCTTCTCCCGTACGGTCCTGCCTGCCCGAACGACGAAACAGTTCGAATATCCGCTCATGGTCGCGGGGAGCGATGCCGCGGCCGTTGTCGGCGACGCGATAGACGACCCAGCCGCCCGCCGCCTCTTCGCCGGATACGACGATCTCGCCGGGACGGTCCACATCGAGATATTTGACGGCGTTGTCGATCAGATTGCCGAAAATCTGCTCCATCGACAGCCGGTCGCTTTCCAAAGGGGGCATCTCTTGGACGATGATCCGCGCGCCGGACGCCTCGGTCTGATGGTGGACGCTGTCGGCGATGTTCTGGACCATGACGGCCATGTTCAGGGTCTCGGGCGCCAGGTTGCGCCGCCCCTCTCGCGAAAGTTTCAGGATGGCGTTGATCAGCCGGTCCATCTTCTCGGTCGAGGCGCGAATGAAGCCCAGGGCCTCAGGCAGGTCTTCGCGCACGGCCGTCACGACGTCCGGCGCCACCTCCCGATGGGTTTCGGCCTCGGTGATCGCACGGTCGATCACCTTGCCCGCCTGCTCCAGCTCAGACGTATAGCCCATCACATTCACCAGGGGCGCGCGGAGGTCGTGGCTGACGATGTAGGCGAAGCGCTGGATTTCCTCGTTCGCGCGCGTGAGGGCCGCGGTGCGATCTCTCACCGTGTCCTCCAGACCCGCGTTCAACACGTCCAACTCCTCGCGGGCTCTCTGAATCTCCTGAACATAACGCCGCACCATCCAGATCGACAGAAGGGCCAGGATCAACACAAGTCCGCCCGTGAGGGCGTTCATCAACACTGTCACGAAGGCGGCCCGCTCCGAGGCGCGGGTCCGTTCGGCGATACGGGTGGACTTGAGGGCCTCGAAGTCGCTGATGGCGCTCCGGAGCTCATCCATATAGCGTTTGCCCTCGCCGGACCGGACCGCCTGGATCGCCTGCCCGATACGCCCCTCACGGGCAAGCGTCAGCGTACCCTCCATCTCCCGCAGCTTCGCATCGGCCAGCCGGCGCACACGCGCCACCGGCTGGCGCAGGCTGGCGTCCGTCATGGTCGAACGCTCCAGCAAGGCGAGCGCCGTCTCCCGATCGCTGCGCGCTGCTTCGAACGGCTCCAGAAAATCGCTGCGTCCCGTCAGGAGAAAGCCGCGCTGGGCCGTCTCGGCGTCCAGCATGGAAATCAGGACGCTGCGCGAGGCCCGTCGCATTTCCTGAGCCTTTTCGATCATTTCGTTCGCCGCCGCCGTGCGCTGGATCATGACGAAGGTCGAGATATTGACCGTCAGCAGCAGGACAAAGGCCAGGGTTAGAAGGCCTGCCATCGAGCGGGCGAGCGACGGTGTTCGCACGAAGTCCCTGAAACGAGACCAATTCTGACTGGAACGAGACATCATGAGGTCGAGCATTAGCGGCCCCCAGAGCTGCGTCAAACGCCTGTTCGACGAAACCTGCGATCATTTGGGGACTTCTGGTTAATATGGCTCAAGCTCGACCGGAGGGGGCGGGCGCCAAGGGAGTGGGGCTGATGATCTGGTGGTGGTGGATTTTGCCGGCGGCTGCGGCGTTGCTTGGCCTCGTGTTTCTGGTCAGAGGGCTAAGGGCCCTGTTCGGTGGCAGGCCGTTTCGCGGCGTCGCAGGGACGGTCTTCGGGGGCGGTGTGCTCTGGGCGGCGTCGCTGGCGACGCTGTTCGGCCTGAATCTTCAGACCTACGACCGGCTGACCTATGAAAGGCCGGTCGCGACCCTGACCCTGCGCCAGCTGGCCCCGCAGTATTACGAGATCGATCTGGTTCAGCCGACGGGCGAGAACCAAACCGCCCCGGCCAGCGCCCGGTATCCGGTCCACGGCGACGAATGGCGGATCGAGGCGCAGGTGCTGAAGTGGAAACCCTGGGCCAATGTCCTGGGACTGGACGCCGAATATCGACTGGACCGCCTATCGGGCCGCTACCGCACCGTCGAGCAGGAATTGCACGGCGAACGCAGCGCCTACGACCTGGCGGCGGTCAAGGCGGACGCCCGCAACGGCGCCGTGCCGTTCAAGGTCGAGGCTTGGGACGCGCTGCGTCGATATCGCCGCTACATCGACGCCGCCGACACCCTATACGGATCCGCCGCCTATATGCCGATGGCGGACGGGGCGAAATACGAGGTCTGGATCACCCAGTCAGGCCTGGTCGCCCGCCCCGTCAACGACGTGGCCCGCAACGCCTCGGCCGGCGGGTGGACCATGGCGAACTAGACCTGTCCGAGCGTCCGCAGCTTGGCGCGGGGATGGATTTCGTTCTGGCTCATCACCACCGTCTGGCCGCGGAACCGTTCGATGATCGAGCGGACGTAAGGACGGGTCTGGGGGCCGGTCAACAGGACAGGATTCTCGCCCGACATCGCGATCCGCTCAAAGGTGTCGCGCACGCTGCGTATGAAGTCCTGCAGCCGTGACGGCGCCATGGCCAGCTGCTTGTCCTCGCCGCCGCCGATCAGGCTTTCGGCGAAGGCGCTTTCCCATTCCGGCGACAGGGTGACGATCGGCAGGGCGCCGTCGCCGCCCTGATGCTGCCAGCACAACTGGCGGGCCAGGCGACCCCGGACATGTTCCACCAGGGTGGTGACGCTGGAACTGTGCGGCGCGGCCTCGGCCAGGCCTTCCAGAATGGCGGGCAGATCCCGGATCGACACTTTTTCGCGCAGCAGCGCCTGAAGCACCCGCTGCAGGGTGGTGACGGTGACGACGCTGGGGATCAGTTCCTCGACCAGCTTCTTCTCCTCGACGCCCAGTTCCTTCAGCAGCTTCTGGACCTCGCCGTAGGACAGCAGATCCGCCATGTTCTCCTTCAGGATCTCGGTCAGGTGGGTAGTCAGCACCGTCGAGGGGTCGACCAGCGTATAGCCGTGGAAGGTGGCTTCCTCGCGCAGGTTCTCGTTGATCCAGGTCGCCGGCAGACCGAAGGCAGGCTCGCGCATATGCTCACCCGGCAATTCCACCTGACGTCCGGCGGGATCCATCGCCATCAAATGACCCAGACGGACCTCGCCTGCGCCCGCCTCCATCTCCTTGATGCGGATGGCGTAGCCCTGGGTCGGAAGCCGCATGTTGTCCAGGATACGGACCTGGGGAATGACGAAGCCGTATTCCTGGGCCAGCGACCGGCGCAGCGCCTTGATCTGATCGGTCAGCCGCCGCCCCTCCAGATCATTGATCAGGCTGAGCAGCGAATAGCCCAGCTCGATCTTGACCTCATCGATGGTCAGGATGTTGGAGATCGGCTCCTCGACCTCCTCCTTCGGCTTGGCGTTGGCGGCGATCTCCGCCTCGGTCGGCTCGGGCTTCAGCCGGCTTCGGCCCAGTCTCCAGGCCATGAAGCCCGCTCCGATGGCCAGGGCTGCGAACGGCAGCAGCGGCATTCCAGGAATCAGGCCGATCAGGCCGGCCGCACCCGACACCACGCCCAGCGACACGGGGTTGGTGGCCAGCTGGGTGACCATGGCCTTGTCCGCCGTGCCCTCGACGCCGGCCTTGGACACCAGGAAGCCGGCGGCGATCGAGATGATGATGGCCGGCACTTGAGTGACCAGGCCGTCGCCGATCGTCAGCTGCACATAGGTGTTGGCGGCCTCCATCGCCGGCATGCCGTGCTGCAAAGCCCCGATCAGGATGCCGCCGATGGCGTTGATGAAGGTGATGATCAGGCCGGCGACGGCGTCGCCGCGCACGAACTTGGAGGCGCCGTCCATGGCGCCGAAGAAGGTCGATTCCTGCTCCAGCTCCTTGCGGCGCAGCTTGGCCTGGTCCTCGGTGATCAGGCCGGACGACAGGTCGGCGTCGATGGCCATCTGCTTGCCCGGCATGGAGTCCAGGGTGAAGCGGGCCGACACTTCGGCGATCCGGGTCGAACCCTTGGTGATGACGACGAAGTTCACCACCAGGATGATGGCGAAGATGATCACCCCGATGATGAAATTGCCCCCCATCATCAGCTGGCCGAAGGCGTTGATGACCTGACCGGCGCTGTCGTGGCCTTCCTGGCCGTGGGTCAGGATCAGGCGGGTCGAGGCCAGGTTCAGGCCCAGGCGGAACAGGGTCGAGACCAGCAGGACGGTCGGGAAGATGGCGAAGTCCAGCGGCCGCTTCATCATCACGGCCGTCATCAGGATCAGCACGGACGAGACCAGCGAGATCGCCAGCAGCAGGTCCAGAAGCATCTTCGGGACGGGCAGGATCAGCAGCATGATCACGCCGATCACGCTGACCGCCATCAGCACTTCGCCGCGGTTGACCCAGCTCAGGACGTCGCGCCCGGTGGGGCGCGCCATGCCGTCCTTCATCATCATGGGCGTATCAGTCACGGCCCAAAACCTTCAGCGCGCGACGGGTCGCTTCCGCGATTACGGCGTCGCGCTGGTCGTCGGTCGCCTCGGTCGCGCCGGTGAAATAGGCGGCAACGATGACGGGCGAACCGCTCAGCGGCGTCAGCATGGCGATATCGTTCGCCGTGCCGTTCGCGCCGGATCCGGTCTTGTGGGCGACGGTCCAGCCTTCCGGCGCGGCGGCCTTGATCCGGTTCGGGCCGGTCGGCGAGGCCGTCAGCCAGCTGTGCAGCAGGGCGTCGTGGTTGGGCGTCAGCCGATCACTGAAGGCCATCTCGCGGATATTGGCCAGGGTCTGCTCCGGCAGACAGGTGTCACGCGGGTCGTTGGGCAGGGCGGTGTTCAGGTCCGGCTCCAGGCGCGAAATCACGGTGGTGGTGTCGCCGAAGGTCGGCCACCAAGAACGCCATACGGCGATTCCACCCATCTCGCGGATCAGGATATTGGCGGCCGGATTGTCGCTGACCTCCACCGCCGCCTGCATCAGCTCCCGGATCGTCAGGACGCCGCCGACCGCCGGTTCGGTGACAGGGGCGTGAGGGACGATGTCGGCGCGCGTGATGCGAACGGTGCGGTCCAGCCGTTCTTCATCCCGCTGCGCCCGCTCCAGGGTCGCGGCCGCCAGGAAGGCCTTGAAGGTCGAGCAGAAGGGGAAACGTTCCTGGCCGCGCCAGACCACACGCCTGTCGCTGCCGACGTCCAGGGCGGCGACGCCCAGCCGGCCGCCGTGAAGCGCCTCGAGGTCGGACAGGAAGAAGTCCGGCGCCGCTTCGGCCTTCTCCTGGGTCTGGTTGCGGGGGGTGCAGGCGGACAGCCCGCCGCCAAGGCCGAAGCCCAGGCCCAGCGCGCCGCCGATCACCCGCCTTCTGTTCGGCCCGCGCCCCATGCTCAGGCCGCGTAGCCCGATGCGGAAACCCCCGACTGAGGCGCAGGAATGGTCGTGCCCTCGTCGGCGTATTCGTTCAGCTTGTTACGCAGGGTGCGGATAGAGATGCCCAGAATATTGGCCGCATGGGTCCTATTGCCCAGGCAGTGGGTCAGGGTGTCCAGGATCAGGCTCTTTTCCATCGCCGCCACCGTCTGGCCCACGAAGCTGCGGGTCGCGGCGTCGGCCGCCTGGGCCGCGCGCGCGGCGACGCCCCCGCCGTAGGGGGTCTCATGCCCGGTTACGCCCGGGGCCGCCGTCGTCGAACTCGGGCTCAGAGGCTGACCGTCCGGAAGGCGGATGGCGTCGACGTCGATTTCCGGGCCGGTCGCGAGCAAGACCGCGCGGTGCATGGCGTTCTCGAGTTCGCGAACATTTCCGGGCCAGCGATAGGCGCTGATCGCCCGTCGCGCCTGCGCCGACATCGGGCGCACAGGCACGCCGTTGGCCGCCGCATACTTCTTGATGAAATGCTCGGCCAGGACGTCGATGTCGCCGGGCCGTTCGCGCAGGCTCGGCAGGCGCAGGTTCACGACGTTCAACCGGTAGAGCAGGTCCTCGCGGAACGTGCCTTCCGACACGGCGCGCGCCAGGTCGCGGTTGGATGTGGCGATGATGCGGATATTGACCGAGACCGGCTTGGAGCCGCCGACGCGGTCGATGACCCGCTCCTGAATCGCGCGCAGCAGCTTGGCCTGAAGCCGGGCGTCCATCTCGGAGATTTCGTCCAGCAGCAGGGTGCCGCCGTCGGCTTCCTCGAACTTGCCGATGCGGCGCGCGACGGCGCCGGTGAAGGCGCCCTTCTCGTGCCCGAACAGTTCGGATTCCAGCAGATTGTCGGGAATGGCGGCGCAGTTGACGCTGATGAAGGGGCGTTCCGACCGGCGCGAATTGTCGTGCATGTAGCGCGCCATCACCTCCTTGCCGACGCCGCTTTCGCCGGTGATCAGGATCGAGGCTTCCGAGCGCGCCACCTGGTCGGCCAGCTGCAGCACCGCCTTCATCGACGGGTCGGCCGAGATCATCGGCTTCTCGTCGTCGGCGACGGCGGCCAGGACGGCGGCGATCAGCTCCGCGTCGGGCGGCAGGGGAATGAACTCCTTGGCCCCGGCCTTGATCGCTGCAGCGGCCTCGCGTGCGTCGGCGTCGACGCCGAAGGCCACCACCGGAACCGTGATCCGTTCGGCCTCGTTCGCGGCGATCAGGGCCGCGATGTCGAGCTGGTAGTCGACCATCAGAAGGTCGGCGCCCTGCCCTCTTCGCAACTGCTCGGTCGCTTGGTCCGCGCGCTCGACGTGGCTGACCTTGGCGCCGTGCGCCATGGCCATCTTCACCGCCGAAGCGAGCTGTCCGCTCAGTCTGCCTACCACCAGAAGACGCATTGTTCTTCTCCTCTAAACTTTCATCCGGGTCGCCATCGTCACACCGCGCAGAGACTGCGCGGCGTCGCTTCAGCTCCCCGAGTCCTCGGTCTTGATGATTTCCGTCATGGTCACGCCCAGCCGGTCGTCGACGACGACGACCTCGCCGCGCGCGATCAGACGGTTGTTGACGAAGATGTCGATGGCCTCGCCGACCTTGCGGTCCAGCTCCAGCACCGACCCCTTGTTCAGTTTCAGCAGCTGGGCCACCGACATGTGCGACTTGCCCAGCACGGCCGAGATGTTCACCGGCACCTCGAACACCGTCGCCAGGTCGGCGGCGGTCTTGTCGCCATGATCATCGACCACGGCCAGGGCGGTGGAGTCAGGGAACTCCTCGAGCGAAAGATCGTCGGAGGCCATCAGAAATCACTCCGGTCGTTGGAAATGGGAGGTTCGGCGTGCCCCGCCTCGGCGGCCAGGGCGGCGGTCAGAGCTTCGGCCACCCGCTGTGCCGAGCCAGCCGGATCATGATCGACGCGTCCGTCGGCCCATTCGAGCCGGAAGGCCGCCGGGTCCAGTCCCGGTTCGTCGCGGAAGGCCACGACGCCGGTGAAACCACTGTCGGCGCAAGCCTGCTCGACCTGGCTCCGCACCGTGTCATCCAGCCCGACCGTCCGCACCACCAGCCTGGGCGAGGCGTCGATCTCCTGCGCCAGCATTTCCAGCGCGGCCCGCAAGGGCGCCTGAGGGAAGTGCTTGAGGGCGGCTCCGCCGATGGCGCGAGCAGCCGCCAGGGCGAGATCGGCCGACTGTTCACGATGGGTCTGGGCCACGCCGCGCAGCGAGGGAATGGCGGCGGCGACTCCCTGGGCGATGTTGGTCAGGGCCATGGCGCGGATGTTCTCGATCTCGGCCAGGGCCTGCTGACGCGCTTCCAGCCGGGCATGGGCCACCAGGGCGTCCACCTCGGCAGGCAGATAGCTGCGCTTGGCCGGCTTCCAGCTTCCCGGACGCACCACCTCGCCGGCAGCGTCGAATTCGGTGTCAAAGGCGAAGGGCTTGCTCATGTCAGTAAATCAACTCGTCGTCGCTGCCCTGGCCGGCGAGCATGATCTCGCCGCGCGCCGCCAGATCCTTGGCGACCTGCACCATGGCCATCTGCGCCGCGTCGACGTCCTTCAGGCGGACAGGCCCCATGGATTCCATGTCCTCGCGCATGATCTTTGAGGCGCGTTCTGACATGTTGGAGAAGAACATCTCGCGCAGGGGTTCGGACGCCCCCTTGAGGGCTAGCCCCAGGGAGTCCTTGTCCACTGCGCGCAGCAGGGTCTGGACGCCGCCGGGATCCAGCTTCGCCAGATCTTCGAAGACGAACATCAGCGCACGAATCCGCTCGGCGGATTCGCGGCTGCGCTCTTCCAGGGCGCCGATGAAGCGCGCCTCGGTCTGGCGGTCGAAACTGTTGAAGATATCGGCCATCATCTCGTGACTGTCGCGTTTGGAAGTGCGCGCCAGGTTCGACATGAATTCGGTGCGCAGCGTCGCCTCGATCTTGTCCAGGATTTCCCGCTGAACGGGCTCCATCCGGAGCATCCGCTGCACGCATTCCAGGGCGAAGTCTTCCGGCAGAGCCGTCAGCACGCGGGCGGCGTGATCGGACTTCACCTTGGACAGAATGACAGCGACGGTCTGGGGGTATTCGTTCTTCAGATAGTTGGCGAGGACCGCCTCGTTCACGTTGCCGAGCTTGTCCCACATGGTCCGGCCGGCCGGACCGCGGATCTCCTCCATCAGACCGTCGACGCGATCCTGGGGCAGGAAGGCGGCCAGCAGCCTCTGGGTCTGCTCGTAGCTGCCCATGACGGAGCCGGAGCCGGCCAGACCGGAGACGAACTCGATCATCAGGGCCTCGACCGCCTCGGCGGTCACATTGCCGAGGGTAGCCATGGCCTGGGAGATCTCCTTGATCTCCTCGTCGTCCAGACGCTCCCACAGCGCCGTATGCTCCTCGCCCAACGCCAGCAGGATGACCGCCGCCTTTTCAGGCCCCGACAGCTTGTTGGGGTCGTCGATGGACAGTTTCTTAGTGACGAGCTTGGCCATCAGCCTTCCGCCACCCAGCTGCGCAGGATGCCGGCCGCCTCATCGGGATGGGCGGCGACGAAATCAGCGACTTTCTTGACCGATGACGCCTTAACCTGCCCCTCGATCCGGGCGATGTCGATCTTCTGATCCATCTCGTTCGGCGCCGGCAGTTGAACCAGCTGCGGCTGGCCGTCCGGACCAATCACGGTGGTGGTCACCGTCGCGACAGGCAGACCGTCGGGCCCCGCCAGGGCCGTGGAGCCCCCACCCGCCGCCGTCTTCAGCAGCGGGCGCAAAACGAAGAATATCAGCAGCAGGGCGACGACCGCGAGGATGACCAGTTCGATCAGCCGCATGACGTCCGCCCTGGAGAAGTCCAGCAGCGAAGACTTGCCTTCGAGGCCTCCGGCTATGCCGGTGTCGTGGTTGAAGCGAACATTGATGACCTCGATCTTGTCGCCCCGCGCCTCGTCGATGCCGGCGGCGGCGGCCACCAGGGACTTGATCTGGGCGATCTCCTCGGCGCTTCGGGGCGCATAGGTCGGCTCGCCCTTGCCGTCGGCGGCGGGCGTCCACTTGCCGTCCACGGCGACCGCGATCGCCAGCTTCTTGACCTCGCCCGGCTCCTTGATGGTCGTGGTCGTGGTGTTCGAAATCTCGTAATTGGTGGTTTCGGCGTTCTCGGCGCTGGTCGCGCCGGCCGGGGTGTTCGCCGGAGGCGCGCCGCCGGGGATGTTGTTGGCTGCGGTCACGCCGCCGTCGTTCTGCCCCGTCGTGTCCGACGACTGCGAGCCGTTTGTGGTGGTCGAGCGAACGACCTGGCCGTCGGGATCGAACTTCTGCTCCTGGGTCGTCGAGCGGCTCTGGTCGATGTCGGCCGTGACCTGAACCCGCGCGGAGCCTATGCCGACTACGCCCTCGACAATATCCTTGATCCGGGCCTGCAGCTGAGCCTCGGTATTGCCCTTGGCCTCGGCGGCGGAAGCGGAATTGAAGGTCTCATTGTCGCCGCCGGCCGCGAGCGTGCGATTGTTCTGATCGGCGACTGTGACCCGGTCCGGCTTCAGGTTGGGCACAGATGAGGCGACCAGATTCCGGATCGCCCGCACCTGGTCGGGGCTCAGGTCGCGACCGCCCAGCCCGACAAGGACAGCAGCGGTCGGATCGCCGGCGGCCGAGGTGAACATCTCGCGACGCGGCATGGTGATATGGACACGCGCGGCGGTGATGCCTCGCATGGACATGATGGTGCGCGCCAACTCGCCCTGCAGGGCGCGCTGCTCGTTCAGCTGCTGCTGGAACTCGGTCTGGCCCAGGACCGACTGGTTGTCGAAGATCTCGTAGCCGACCGACCCTGAGGTCACGAGACCCTTTTCGGCGATCAGCATCCGCGCCGTGCCGACGTCGTCGCGATTGACCATGACGGTCGAACCGTCGCCCTTGGACGTATATTTGATGCCCGCCTGCTGCAGGGCGGTGGTGATTTCGCCGGCTTCGCGCAGATCGAGGTTGGAATAGAGCAGCGCATCCGGCGCCTGGCCCACGCGCAGCATGACGGCGACCAGTACGGCGGTCACGCCTGCGGCGACGCCGAGGACCGCCGCCAGGCGACCGATCCCGAACTTCTGCAACGCCGCCGTAAAGCCGCCCACGCGTTTCCGCCCCAAACTCGCGGGAGACACTGACGCCCCGCTAGGCAGAAAATGCCGCGTCGATGGTAAACGTGGCGTTAAGAGAGGTTTACGGGCTGACCGCCTTCTCCAGCTGAGGCAGGACCGGCGGCGCGCCCGACGGCAAGGGCGCCCCCGGATTCTTCAACCACGAGACGACGTCACGATAGACGATCTCGGCGTCGAGATCGCGGTTCAGCAGATGCCAGCCTTGCGGATACCAGGCGGTCCGCAGCGCGCCTCCCTCCGCTTCGGCCCGTTCCAGGGCCCGCCGCATCGGTCCCTTCTTCACCACCTCGTCATGGGCGCCGTACATCAGTATCGCATCGCCCTGGATTCGGCCCAGGCTCCGCGACGACGCCTCCATCAGATCGACCAGCCCATAGACAGTGTCGAAACGGGTGGCGAGAATGCTCATCGGATCGCGCCCGTTGCGGATCAGTTCCAGCGTATTGCTGGAGGCGTGGATGTCGCGCGTGATGAAGGCGGGCGGCTCCAGCGCCACATCCCCAAGGGCGCGCGCGGCGATATTGAGCGCCGCGCTGTTCAGCGGCCCCTGCGTCGACCAGCCCCAGACGCCCGGAGCCAGGAGCACCAACCGATCGGCGTCGGGTGGAGCGTCGGATCCGAAGGCCGCCGCCGCCACCGACCCGCCCATGCTCTCGCCCACCACGGCGATCACGGCGTCCGGATAGCGGGCGCGAGCCAGGGCCGTGACCTCGCGCAGATCGTCGGTCATCCGCTGTCGCCCGGCCCAGACGCCTCGCCCGGGCGCCGCGCCGAAGCCGCGTTGGTCATAGGCCCAGGTCTCGATCCCCTGCTCGGCCCACCACGGTCCCGCCAGACGGAAGCTGGCGTCGTGATCGTTCATGCCGTGCAGGGCCACAATCACGGCCCAAGGCGCCTGATCGGCCGGCCCCCAACGCAGATAGGGCAGACGCGCGCCGTCGGACATGACCAGGGCGCGATCCTCGACGTGAGCGCCGGCGAACCCTGGCGGCGGCGTCATCGGCGGCTGGATATGGGGCGTGGCGCAGGCCGATACGCCTATCGTCAGAGCCAGCGCGATGACGGAAACGACGGCTTTCATGCGCACATCCTTGCGGGGGCCATCAAGATCGACCGCACCCTTTCCCGCAGATAGGGAACCACCTCTTGGTCGAACCAGGGGCTCTTCCTCAGCCAGGCCGTATTGCGCCAGGACGGATGCGGCAACGGCAGAAGGTCCGGCGCATAATCTCGCCAGGCCCGCACCGTCTCGGTCATGTTCGGCTTCGCGCGCCGGCCCAGAGCCCAGGCCTGGGCGTAGCCGCCAACCAGCAGGATCAGCTCCATCTGCGGCAGGGCGTCCAGCAACTGCGGTCGCCACAGCTCGGCGCACCGCGGCGGCGGCGGATAGTCGCCGCCTTTTGGCGCCGTGCCCGGATAGCAGAAGGCCTGGGCCGCCACCCCGATGCGACGGTCGGCGTAGAAGCTCTCGTAATCCACGCCCATCCAGTCGCGCAGCCGGTCGCCCGACGGATCGGTGAACGGCAGGCCGCTTTCGTGCACGCGCCGCCCCGGCGCCTGGCCGCAGATCAGCAGCCGCGTCTCGGCAAAGACCCGCACCACCGGGCGCGGCGTATGCGGCAGCACGCCTGCGCAGGCGCGACAGGCGCGGATGTCGCTCAGGACTGAGTCGAGATCAGTCGTCATCATCCTCGACGACCGGCGGACGGCGGCTGAGGGCCAGGGCCGTCTCTTCCTCCGTCGGCTGGCGCAGACGCGTCACCCCTCGGAAGTTGTCCGGATCGACCGGCTTGCCCTTCTTGGTGATGGTCAGCTTGCCCTGGCGCATCAGTCCCAGGGCCGTGGCGCGCACCTTGGGCAACATGCGCTGCCACTGCTCGGGCTGTAGCTCTTTGGCCACTTCCGCCGGCTCGATACTCTTGCCGGGCTCAAGCGCGGCGATTTTGTTCAGGATTGCGGTTTCGATCGGATCGCTCATTGCGCCTATATGCTGCACCGCGAGACCAGAAGTAAGGCCGAGTCGTCATGCCGAAGAAAATCACCGTCGCCGAGGGCGAATTCGCCGGCTGGCAGACCTACGACCTCCACGACACGTTCGACGTCGTGGTCGGCCCCTTCTACGGCCGGCTGGACCCCGACGGCCACATGCGCTGCGCCTTCCGCGCCGAACAGAAACACATGAACGCCGGCGGGCGGATGCACGGCGGCTGCCTGATGACCTTCGCCGACATCGCCATGTTCCAGATCGCTTATCATGAGATGGAGGGCGCCTCGGGCGTCACGGTCCAGCTGGACTCCACCTTCATCGACGGCGCCTATGTCGGCGAACTGATCGAGGCGACCGGCCAGGTCACCAAGGCGGGCAAGAGCCTGATCTTCGTGCGCGGCCAGATCAATACGGGCGAACGGCTGCTGATGACCTTCTCTGGCGTGATCCGCAAGTTCACGCCGCGCGGTTGAGCCGCACGATCAGGGCCATCAGCAGGGCGAAACCGGCGGCGGGCCAAAGGGCCGCCAGTCCCAGACGGCCGAAGGTCAGGGCGCCCAGCACCGCCCCGACGCTCAGCCCCGCCCACAGGGTCAGATAGGCCTTGTAGGCGTGCCGGTCTCCGCCCTTTACAGCGCTCGCCAGGGCCTGCCCCAGCTTGACCAGGGTTCCGGTCATATAGGTCAGGCTGACCCCGACCTCCCCGTTTCTCAGGAAGACCGAGTTCTCGGCGCCCATGGCCATGACCATCAGGCCGACGGCGGCGGGCGTCAGCCCCGCGCCCGCAAGAGCAGCGGCCAAGGCCAGCAGCAGGCCCTCGAACATCAAGACCCGGCTGCGCGACCGCGCCCCTTCTCCGCCCGCGACCAGGGAGCCGAGAAACGAACCCAGCACGAACAGGGCCAATATGACCGCCAGATGTGCGGCCGCCGGCCAGTGCCCCTCAGCGAGGTTGGCGGCCAACCGGGTGGAGTTGCCGCTCATGAAGGAGACAAAGACTCCGCCGAGCTGCAGAAAGCCGAGGCTGTCGACATAGCCGGCCAGCCCCGCCAGCAGCAGGGCCAACCAGCGATCCGACGGCGTCAGCGACCGCAAGGCCGTTCAGACCCCGGCCTTGGCCGCCGGACGGGCCCGACAGGCGTCGAACCACCGGTGGAGGTTCTCGAACTCGGCGGGAGGCCTATAGCGGACCATCCGCGCGAAATCCAGACCGACCACGGCGACGATATCGGCGATAGTGAACCGGTCCAGGGCGATGAACTCACGCTCGGCCAGATGCCGGTCCAGGGTCTTCATGAACCGCTCGGCCGACAGCTTGTTGTAGTCCGCCACCTGCGGGATCTGAACCGCCTCCAACGCGGCAAGAGCCGGGTGGGAGTGGCGCACGTTCAGCATGATCGGATTGGACAGATAGAATTCGCACCGGCGAGTCCACATCTCGACCACCGCCTGTTCGCGCGCGTCACGGCCGAACAGATTCGGCTCCGGATACAGGGCCTCCAAGTATCGGCCGATAGCGACGGATTCCGAAATGGTCGTCCCGTCGTCCAGCTCCAGCGCCGGCAGGTGGGGCACGCCGACCTTGTTCCGATATTCCGGCTTCTTGTGATCGCCGGTCAGGATGTCGATCTCGATCAGTTCGACATCCTCGACCCCCTTCTCGGCCATGACCCAGCGGACACGGCGCGGATTGGGGGCGCGGTGCGAGGTGTAGAGTTTCATGGGGCGTCTCCGTTGTTTTGGGAAACGCTACTGCCCGAACACCGCCGCTGGCAAGGCGCCGACGATGGCGGCGCTCATCAGGGTGGCCATGAAGCCGGCGAACAGAGCCTTCCAGATCAGGCCCAGAACCTCGTGACGCCGTTCCGGCATCAGCACGGACAATCCGGTCACGGTGATGCCCACCGATCCGATATTGGCGAAGCCGCACAGGGCGTAGGTCATCAGCATCCGCGTCCGCTCGCTCATCGCCTCGGGGGGCAGCTTGCCCAGTTCGATGAAGGCCACGAACTCGGTCAGGGTCAGTTTGACGCCCAGCAGCCAGCCGCCCAGCCCCGCCTCGCGCGTCTCGACGCCGATCAGCCAGGCCAGGGGGGTGAACAGCACGCCCAGGATCCGTTCGACCGTCAGCGGCTCGCCGAAGACGACGAAGCCGCCCAGCATGATGTTGACCAGGGCCACCAGGGCCACGAAGACGATCAGCACAGCCGAGATGTTCAGCACCACCATCAGGCCGTCCGAGGTGCCCTTGGAGATGGCGTCGATACTGCTGTCGTACTTCAGCGCCGAGTCATAGCTGATCGACTGGATGGCTTCCTTGTCCGGCTCGGGCACGATGATCCGCGCCAGCAGCACCCCGGCCGGGGCCGAGACGATGGAGGCGACCAGGACGTGGCCTGCGGCGTTGGGCAGGCTCTGGGACAGGATACTGGCGTAGGCGACCATGGTCGAACCGGCGACCGTCGCCAGGCCCACGGTCATCATCAGGAAGATTTCGGACCGGCTCAGCTTGTCCAGATAGGCCTTGATGACAATGGGGCTCTCGATCGTGCCCAGGAAGATGTTGGCCGCCACCGCCAGGGCCGAGGCGCCGCCCAGGCCCATGGTGCGCTGGAACAGCACGCCGAACCCACGGATCAGCCACTTCAGGATCTTCCAGTGCCACAACAGGGCCGACAGGGCCGAGATGACCATGATCAGCGGCAGGACGTTGAAGGCGAAGGTGAACAGCGCCCCCTCGTTCTGAACCGCATAGGGCTGATCCCCCCCGGCCAGATAGCCGAAGACGAAACGCGTGCCCTCAGCCGTCGCGACCGCCAGGCCGTCGATGGCGCCCGTCACCGCCGCCAGCACCGAACGCGACCCCGGAATGGCGAACAGGGCCAGCACCAGCCCCGCCTGAACCGCCACGGCGCCGATGGCCAGTTTCCACGGGAAATCGCGCCGGTTCTCGGAGATGGCCCAGCACAGGGCGATGATGACGACCAGGCCGAACAGGCTCTGGAGGTTCAGAAGACTGAACATGAAAAGGCGATCCCCTGCCCGGCCCGCGCCGGCTTCATCCGCTTCAAGGACAAAGTGACGCGGCTGACAAGGGGCGCGCGCGTATCAGTCGATCTTCAGCACACGGTCCAGACTGAGCGCACCCGGTCCGCGGGCGATCAGATAGGCCAGCGGCCCGGCCCAAAGCAGGTGCACGGGCCAGCCGCCCGGCTCGACGAAGAGCTGGATCACCAGGGTCATGAACAGCAGGCCCGCCGCCGCCGGCCGGGTCGCCAGACCCAGCACCAGCAGGATCGGCAACAGATGCTCGGAATAGGTCGCCAGATGCGCCGCCAGGTCAGCGGGCAGCAGGGGCACGCGGTATTCCTCGGCGAACAGATAGCGTGTCGAGGGGGTGATCGTCAGCAGCCCCTCGACCTTGGTCCGCCCCGACAGGAAGAAGGGCGTGGCGATCCCGACGCGCAGCAGCAGGGCCAAGGCGGCCTCGGGCACGGCGGCGGTGATGCGTCGGTGAATATTCGCGATACGGTTCATGATCAGTCTTTCGAGATTGAGGGTGAGGTGAAGACGCCGAGCGCGATGAGGCCGGCGAAGAGGGCGGACAAATCCAGACCGGGCGCCGCCGCCTGGGCCACAGCCGCAGCAACGCCGAACGGCCGGTTGAGGCGGCTGGCGTCCAGGAAGACCCATTCCGCGCGGCTCAACCGCCGCGCCTGCACCTCGGAGCCAGGCCGGTGCACCAACAGGCCTTCCGCCTCGGCTCGCCACGCCAGCGGCGCGGCCGGGGAAGGATAGCGATGCGCCAGCCATAGGGACGGCGCGGTCCACTCGAACCAGAACAACTGAACCGATGGGTGCAGGTTGGCCGTCACGCCCGCCAGGGCGGGGCCGAGCGCGGCGGCCTCGCGCGGCTCGAACGACGGCGCGTCTTCGGCCAGATGGGCTTGGGTCCAGGCCCGGTCCAGCCGGGCGCAGGCCGCCAGATAGGCCATGTCCCGCGCCGGCTCGAAACGAGCCAGCCAATCGGGGAAGCCTGCGCCGTAATCGACCAGCACCGGCGTGTCGCCCGGCTGTTCTGCGACGAAGGCGACGGCGGCGGCGCGGAACCAGTCCTCGCCGACCATCTGCAACACGGTGGGATAGTTGGCTTCCAGGGCGTCCATCCGCCCCTTGATCGTCGTGTTGCGATAGACGGCCAGCGCCCCCAGCGTCCGGTCGCCCGGCTCCAGGTGCGGCCACAGGGCGTCCAGGTCGCCGGTCAACGCCCTGTCGAAAGCGGCGTGAAACCTGGTCACGCCACCGCCTCCACGGCGGTCAGCGCCGCAGCGGCGCGCGCCTGTTCGGCCAATAGGACCGGGAATTCGGGGACATCGCCGTCGCGCTCGACCAGGGTCGGCCGAGGGCCGATGCGCGCGATCAGACGGTCATAGAGCGTCCAGACGGTCTCGGACACGGGGGCGTCGTGACTGTCGATCAGCAGGGCCTCGCCCCAGACCGGATCGGGGCGATGGCCCGCGAGATGGATTTCGCCCACCAGTTCGCCGGGCACGGCGTCCAGCCAGGCCTCGGCGGAGAAGCCCATGTTCGAAGCGCTGACATGGACGTTATTGACGTCGATCAGAAGGCCGCACCCGGTCCGCCGGGCGATCTCGACCAGAAACTCGACCTCGTCCCACTCATGTCCGGCCAGGGCCAGATAGGCGGACGGGTTTTCGATCAGCAGCCGCCGCCCCAGGGCCTGTTGCGCCTCGTCGACGTGGTCGCACACCAGGTTCAGCATCTCGTGGCTGCGCGGGACGGGCAGAAGGTCGGGATGGTAGACGCCGCCGCGTCGCGACCAGGCCAGATGCTCGGACACCACAAAGGGCTCGAACCGGTCGATCAGGGCGCGGAACCGGGCCAGATGTTCGCGGTCCGGGCGCTCGTCGCCGGCCAGGGACAGGCCCACCCCGTGCAGAGACAACGGGCGCGCGGCGCGCACCGTCTCCAGCCACGACAGACGCGGTCCGCCCGCGACCATGTAGTTCTCGGGATGAACCTCGAACCACAGGCCGCGCTGGGCTCCGGCCGCCGGACAGGCCGCAGCCTCCGAATAATGCTGGGGCTTCAGGCCCAGTCCGGCGGTCGGAAGCGGGGGCATCAGCGGTTCGCGATCGGGGTCAGCGAACCATTGCCCTTGGGCGTCTGGATCGAGGTGCAGGTGCCCTTGGCTACCAGTTTCCAGGCATTGCCCTGGTAGTCGCGCACCGAGGTGCCGGCGCAGGTGGTGCCGGGGCCGGCGGCGCAGTCGTTCTTGCCGGCCTTGGCCACGCCGTAGCATTTCTCCATGGCGGCTTCCTGCTGCGCGGTGGGGTGGTTTTGCGCGGCGGCCGCGTTGGCGCCGAGGGCCAGCAGGGCGCCGGCGCCGACCAGGATCTTGGTGGAAATGTTCATGGGATCGTTTCCTGTGTGACAGCCGTCCGGGGCGGAGCGGCCTGACAGCAGAGGTTTCGGTCCCGGCGCGGCGAAGGTTACGAGAAATATTTCGTCGTCGTCCGCCGCCGGGCGTGTAACCTTCGCGGCGTCCGGCGCGAATGGGATGCTGCGTGGTCGACAGAGAAGCCGAGCTCAAACGTCTGATGTTACGGGGTCTCGACGGCGACCCCGTGGCCTGGCGCGCCCTGCTGTCCGAGATGCGCGGCGCCCTGACCCCCTTTTTCAAACGTCGCCTGATCGGCTGCGAAGCCGATGCGGAGGATCTCGTGCAGGACTGCCTGATCGCCATTCACGCCAAGCGCGCGACCTATGACAGGTCGCTACCGTTCACGGCCTGGGCCTATGCGATCGCGCGCTACAAGCTGATCGATCATTTCCGCCGTCTGGGCCGCCGCCCCGACGTGCCGCTGGAGGAGGCGTCGGTGCTGCTGGCCGAACATACGGTCGAGGACGGCGTCGTTCGCCGCGACCTGAAGAAGGTCCTGTCCATCCTGCCGCTGCGCCAGCGCCGCCTTATCGAGGATGTGCGCGTCGGCGGGTTCAGCCTGGCCGAAGCGGCTCAGCGCAACGGCTTTACCGAGGGCGCGGCCAAGGTCAGCGTCCACCGCTCCATGAAGACGCTGGTCGCCAGCGTGTCCCCAAATGAAGACTGAAGACCTGATCGACGCCCTGGCCGCCGGACTTGAGCCGGCCAAGCCCGCACGGCCCAGCGCCGTGCTTCTCGCCGCCGCCGCCTTGACGGCAGTGGCGGCCGTGGCCTTGCTGTTGGGCGTCCGATCGGATCTGGGCCAGGCGCTGCAGGGGCCGATCCCGTGGCTGAAGGGGCTCTATACCGCCGCCCTGGCGGGAAGCGGGATCTGGCTGGCGACACGGCTAGGACGACCCGGCGTCGATCCGCGCCCGGCAGCCTTCGCCCTCATCGCCGTCGTGGCGGCAGCGGTGCTGTGGGGCGTGATTGAGATGAGCCTGACCCCGCCGGAGCAGCGGCTGGCCGGCTGGCTGGGCGGAACCTGGACCATCTGCGGCCGCAACATCGTGCTGGTCTCGGCCTTCGCCGCGCCCATGGTCTTCCTGTCGGCGCGGCGGCTGGCGCAGACACGGCCGACAACGGCCGGTCTGGCGCTGGGTCTGGCGACGGGCGGCCTCGCCGCCACCGCCTATGGTCTGCTGCACTGTGGCGAGGCGACCGCCGCCTTCGTCGCCACCTGGTATACGCTGGGGATCGCGACCGCCGGCCTGATCGGCGCCGCCGTCGGCCGCTTCGCCCTGCGTTGGTGACGCCGCCTTAGGCTTGGCGGCGCACCAACCGGCCGTAGGTCTCCATCAGGTCCAGCGACAGGGCGCCCGGCGTGAAACGATAATCGCCGACCTCGGCCACCGGCGTCACCTCGACGGCCGTGCCGGTCAGGAAGCACTCCGAGAAGTCCGACAGTTCTTCCGGCATGATGTCGCGAACCACGACCTCGATCCCCTTGGCCTTGGCGATCTCGATCACCGTCTGGCGAGTGATGCCGTCCAGGATGTGCTCGACCTTGGGCGTGTGAAGCACGCCGTCCTTGACGAAGAAGACGTTGGCGCCCGTGGCCTCGGCCACATAGCCGCGCCAGTCCAGCATCAAGGCGTCGGCATAGCCGTTCCGCTCGGCCGTGTTCTTGGACATGGTGCAGATCATGTACAGGCCGGCCGCCTTGGCGGTCGTCGGCGCGGTCGCCGGATCGGGGCGACGCCACTTGGACCATTCCAGCTTCAGGCCGCGCGCCTTGACCTCGGGGTCGAAATAGCTGGGCCAGTCCCAGACGGCGACCGCCAGGTGAACCTTGTTGTTCAGAGCCGAGACGCTGGTCTGTTCCGGGCCCAGATAGGCGACCGGACGCACATAACAGTCGGTCAGACCGTTCTTGGCGCAGGTTTCGTTACAGATGGCGTCGATTTCAGCGACGCTGTAGGGTATCTCGAAATCGAGCAGGTTCGCGGACCGCTTCAGGCGCTCCGAATGCGGCGTCAGCTTGAAGATTTCGCCGCCGTACATACGCTCACCTTCGAAGACCGACGAGCCGTAGTGGAGGGCATGGGTCAGAATGTGCGTCTTCGTTTCCCGCCAGGGCACGAATTCGCCGTCCATCCAGATCCAACCATCACGATCGTCGAAAGGAACCAAGGCCATTGAAACACGTCTCCCGCAGAACTGTCGGTGTTAGAGCCGCCCGAATCGCTCAGGTCAACGCCCTGATCGCCGGGAATGTCGCATGAGCCTGGCCGAAACGCGCGCGCACGGCCGTTCGGGCCCCATCGCCGGTCCCGGCGTAGGGCGCCATCTGCTGATCGTCGACGACGACGACCGGATCCGTGAACTGCTGAAGGAATATCTGGCGCGCGAAGGCTATCGCGTCACCGGCGCCGCCCACGCCGCCGCCGCCAAGCGGATGATGGAGCTGATCGAGTTCGACCTGGTCGTGCTGGACGTCATGATGCCGGGCGAAAGCGGCCTGGACCTGACCTCCTGGGTTCGCGCCAAGGCCGAAACCTCCAAGACCCCGGTCCTGCTGCTGACCGCGCGCGGCGATCCCGAGGACCGGATTGAAGGTCTGTCGCGCGGCGCCGACGACTATATGTCCAAGCCGTTCGAACCGCGCGAACTGGTGCTGCGGATTGAGGCCATCCTGCGCCGCACCGGCGGCAAGCCCATCGGTCCGCGCGAGATCAAGCTGGGAACGGCCGTGTTCGACATGGAGCGGCTGGAGCTGATCCGTGACGGCGCGCCCCAGCGCCTGACCGAGGCCGAGGCCCAGTTGCTGAAGACCCTGGCCCTGCATGCCCACGCTCCGGTCGAGCGGATGAGCCTGTCGCCGGACACCGCGGACATCACCGGCCGCGCCGTCGACGTTCAGGTCACCCGCCTGCGCCGCAAGCTGGAAGCCGACCCCAAGAACCCGCGCTATCTCCAGACCGTGCGCGGCGTCGGCTATATGCTCGCACCCGACTGAGGCCGGTAAGGACGCCATGCGGCTGCTGCCCGCCCCCCTGTGGCCGCGCTTCCTGAAGCGGCGCCTGCCGACCTCGCTGTGGGGCCGGTCGCTGCTGATCATCGTACTTCCCGTGCTTGTCATGCAGGTGGTCGTCACCTGGATCTTTTTTGACGCCCACTGGCAGACGGTGACCGCGCGCCTGTCCGAGGGCCTGGCCGGCGACATCGCCTGGGCTGTCGAAAGCTATGAGGATGATCCCAGTCCGCGAAATCTGGACCGGCTGGCCGATCGCGCCGAACGCTCCATGTCCCTGTCCATCGCCCTGCAGGAAGGCCGCAGCCTGCCCACCGAACAGAGACGCGGCCCCATCGGCGTCGTCGACCGGGTGCTGGACAAGGCCCTGGCGGCGCGTCTGGACCGCCCCTACTGGTTCGACACCACCCGTTACCCCGCCTATGTCGACATCCAGGTGCAGGAGCCGCAGGGCGTGCTGCGCATCATCGCCCCGCGCGAGCGCGCCGTGGCGACCCAGGCCCATATCTTCGTCCTGTGGCTGACCATCGCCACGGTGCTGCTGATGTCGGTGGCCATCCTGTTCATCCGCAATCAGGTCCGCGCCATCGAACGTCTGGCCGACGCCGCCGAGGCCTTCGGACGGGGCGAGACCGTGCCCCGGTTCAAGCCGCATGGCGCGCGCGAGGTGCGGGCCGCCGCCGTCGCCTTCCTGGCCATGCGCGACCGTATCCAGCGCCACATCGACCAGCGCACCGCCCTCCTGGCCTCGGTCAGCCACGACCTGCGCACCCCCCTGACCCGGCTCAGGCTGGAACTGGCCCTGGCCCCGCCGTTCAAGCGTCAGACCGCCATGCGCGGCGACCTGGACGAGATGGAGCATATGATCGACGAATATCTGGACTTCGCTCGCGGCGAGGCCGGAGAACCGCCCCAGCCTATATCAATCCCAGACCTGCTGGCGGCGGCCGGCGAGGATGCGAAACGCGCCGGGGCCGAGGTTGAACTGAAGGTCGCCGACGGCCTTACCGCCTCCCTTCGTCCCCTTGCCTTCAAACGCGCCCTGGTGAACCTGGCCGGCAACGCCGCCGCCCACGGCGAGCAGGTGCGCCTGTCGGCCCGCTCCCTGGCGTCGGGCGGACTTGAGATTACCGTAGAAGACGACGGCCCCGGCATTCCCGAAGAGATGTACGACGAAGCCTTCCGACCCTTTTCGCGGCTGGACGAGTCCCGCAATCAAAACCGCAAGGGGGTCGGCCTCGGTCTGGCCATCGCCCGTGACGTGGCGCGCGGTCACGGGGGCGACGTCACCCTGGACCGCAGCGACATGGGCGGACTGAAGGCAGTCATTCGCGTGCCCGGACAGGTCTCAATCGTCGCCCCCTCTAGCGAAACGGCGCCATAAGGGGCATCTTCATTTCCGACAGGGCATGGAGACAAATACGATGCGTAAATTCGCCTTCTTCGCCCCCCTGGCCGCGACCCTCGCCGTCGCGGCCATGGCCCAGGCGCAGAACCCCACCGTCAACGTCACGGTCGGCCCCCAGCTTCAGCGCGAGATCGAAAAGCTGGGCGACCGCGAGGTCAACGAACAGATCGCCGGCCTTCAGGCCGAGGTCGCCAAGGCTTTGTCGGAACGCTATCCCGGCGCAACCGCCAATCTGGTCCTAGTCGATCTGAAACCGAACCGGCCGACCTTCGAACAGATTCGCCAGACGCCGGGCCTCGACCCGATCCGCAGCGTCTCCATCGGCGGCGCTGCGATCAAGGGCGAGATCGTCACCGCCGACGGCCAATCCCGGCCGGTCGAGTTCTCGTACTTCTCGCCGAACATTCGCGATGTCTGGGGCTACAGCGTCTGGCGTGACGCCGACCGGGCCTTCGAACGCTTCGGCGACCGGATCGAGCAAGGCCGCTACTAGGGTCCCTCTCCCACCGGGAGAGGGCTTGAGCGCCCGAGAGCGTAGCGATCGGTCTTGCGCGAAAGGGTGAGGGGCACGGTGGTGCGAGTTGGCCCACCGCCGGTCCCTCATCCGGCCCTGCGGGCCACCTTCTCCCAAGGGAGAAGGAAATAGTCCTCAGCCCATCTCGCGATTTCGCCGCACGGCCGCCGCAACCGTTTCGTCCAGCATGACCCCCAGACGGCCGTCTTTCGCCAGGGCGTCCAGCCCGGCGCGCGTCGAGCCGCCGGGTGAGGCGATCCGGCCTATCAGCGCCTCAAGCGGGTCATCCCCCATGGAATCCGCCGCCGACCGCAGGGTCGCACGGGCCAGGATGTCGGCCGTGCCGGCATCCAGCCCGGCCGCCTCACCGGCGCGCGCCAAGGCCTCGGTGAAGGCGTAGAAATAGGCGGCGCCCGATCCGGCCACCGCCGTCGCCGCGTCCATCAGGGCCTCGTCCGCCAGCACCACCGTCTCGGCCATCGGCTCGAACAGGGCCTGACCCAGCGCCCGCGCCCGATCGCCCGCCGACCAGACCGAGGCCACGCCGCGTCCGCGCGACACGCCAGTCGTCGGCATCACCCGCACGATGGGCCAGCCGCCGATGTCTTCCGCAAGGGTCGTGGCCGTGACGCCGGCCATGACCGACAGGATCACGGCGCCGTCGCCGAGAAAGGGCAGCAGCGGCGTCATCACCTCGCGCCACATGGCCGGCTTGACCGCCAGCACGATCACGCTCGCCTCGACCAAGGCCTCCAGCGGCGGATTGATGCGCGCGCCATGGGCTCTCGCCGCTTCCGACGCGGGCTTCTCCGAAGGACTGAGAATGATCAGATCGGCGGCCGCGACGGTCTGCGTCAGTAGCCAGCCTTCCAGAATGGCCGAGCCCAGTCGGCCGCAGCCGACCAGGACGACGGGGCCGGCCACTCGACCTAGGGCCGACATCAGGCGTTGCCGACCGTCTCGAACAGGCAGGCGTCGATCGCCTCCTGCGGCTTCTTGTTGCCGCGCACCATGAAGTCGAAGGCGGGATAATAGCGATCCGCCGCCTCGATGGCCGCGTCGATCATCGACGCCGCCTGGGCCAGGGTCGGCCGTTCGCCCATCGGCAGGGCCAGCGAATGGCGGAAGACGACTTCCCCGTCCTCGGCCCAGACTTCGAAATGGCCCATCCAGGTGCGCTGGTTGATCAGGCCGACCAGTTCGTGAGCGGCTGTCTTGCGGCTCTTGGCCACCTTGAGGTCCAGGGCGCAGCACAGTTGCAGACAATCCCCTTCCGGACGCCAGGCGAACCACAGCTCGTAATCCTTCCAGTCCCCCGCCAGCGCAAAGGCGAGATCGCCGTCGTCAGTGCGGTCGAACGGCAGGTTCTCGGCCGTGAGAACATGCTCGACGACCTCAAGCGGGTCGAAGGGCGTGTCCATTTCCTCGGGCCGGGCGATGTCCATCAAGTCTCTCGATTCGCGCTGCGTCCGCGAGAATCGCGGCCGTTAACAGAGTGGTAAGCCTGTTCGCGGATTCGGCTCAACCGGCTGCGTCCCCGGGTTGAGTTCCATCTGTGGACGTTCCCGCCGCTGGCTTGCTCGACGCCTTGCCCGCCGGCTTCTTCGCCGCCTTCAGTTCGGCGATCTCGGCCCGCAGGGCGGCGATCTCGTCCTTCAGCACATCGAACTCATCGCGGCGCACCAGATCCATCTCGGCGGCGATCCGGTCGGCCTGGGCGCGCCAGGCGGTCTTGGCCTCTTCGCCGGCGGCCTGGGCCAGGCCCATGGCGCCCGTCGTCAGCTTGGCGAACTCGTCCAGAATGGGATTGCGGGTCTGCATCGAAGGCTCCGACTCAAACGTCGTTAAGACAGGATCACCAATCATGGTGAACGAAACCTTTCTTTCTGCTGCTTCGGGGGCGCCATCAAGGCGTCGTGATGCGTCTTCACAGGCGACGGCGGCGGCGGCGCTTGCTAAACCGCCCTTTGAGACAGGCCAGCACAGGAACGCCCCTTGCCCTTTCCCGAATTCGATCCGGTCCTGATCCATCTCGGACCGCTTCCGATCCGCTGGTACGCCCTGGCCTATGTCGCCGGCATCGTTCTGGGCTGGTGGTACGCCGCACGCCTGGTGAAGACCGAACGCCTGTGGACGCCGGGCAAGCCGCCGATCAACACCACGCAGCTGGACGATCTGGTGCTGTGGATCGTGCTCGGCATCATCCTGGGCGGCCGCCTCGGCTACGCCCTCTTCTACAAGCCGATCATGTACGCCCAGTTGTTCACCGGCCAGACCCTGGGCGAGCGGTTCGAGCTGTTCCAGCTCTGGACCGGCGGCATGAGCTTCCACGGCGGGTTCCTGGGCGTCTGCCTGGCCATCGTGCTCTATGCCCGCAGCCAGAAGATCGACATGCTGCGTCTCGGCGACGTCGTCGCGCCGGTCGTGCCCATCGGCCTGATGTTCGGCCGCCTGGCCAATTTCATCAACGGCGAGCTGTGGGGTCGCGAGACGACCGTCCCATGGGCCGTCCGCTTCTGCAATGATCGCATTCAGCAGATGTACGGCTTCTGCCCCGCAGGCGACGCGCCCCGCCACCCCAGCCAGCTCTATGAGGCTGGCTTGGAGGGGATCGTGCTGCTGTCCATCCTGTCGCTGGGCATCTGGAAGTTCGATCTGCTGAAGAAGCCGGGCTACATCACCGGCCTGTTCCTGGTCGGCTACGGCGTCTGCCGCGCCGCGCTGGAGAATGTGCGTAAGCCCGACTTCGGCATGCCCGACTTCCCCATGGGCCTGACCATGGGGATGATGCTGTCCATACCGATGATCCTGGTCGGCGGCTGGCTGATCTGGCGCGCCTGGAACCGGCCGCCCGTCTCCGCATGACTTCGGTCGACAGCCTGAAGACCCGTCTGGCGCGCGAGATCGCCCTGACGGGGCCGATGACGGTCGCCGACTATGTGACCCGCTGCCTGCATGATCCCAAGGGCGGCTACTACGCGTCCCGGCCGGCGTTAGGCGAAGGCGGCGACTTCATCACCGCGCCCCTGGTCAGCCAGATGTTCGGCGAACTGATCGGCCTGTGGGCGGTCGAGACCTGGAACCGGCTGGGCGCGCCCGAGCGGTTCCGTCTGGTCGAGGTCGGCCCCGGCGACGGGACCCTGATGAGCGACGCCCTGCGTGCGGCCCGCCTGGTTCCCGGCTTCCTCGAAGCCTGCGATATGGTGCTGATCGAGCCCAGCCCGCCCCTGCGCGAACTCCAGGCCAAGGCCCTGGCGGGCGCCGATCTGTCGCCCCGCTGGGTGCGCGACCTGACCCGGATCGAGACCGACGCCCCGGTCATCCTGATCGCCAACGAGGTGCTGGACTGCCTGCCCGCGCGCCAGTTCGTCCGCACCGACGGCGGCTGGGCCGAACGCCGCATCGGCGTCACCGATGACAATGACCTGATCTTCGGCCTGACCGCGATTTCGGGCGGGTTCGAAAAGCCCGGCTTCGAAATGGAGCCAGGCGAGGTGTTCGAGATTTCGGAACAGCAGGCGATCTTCGGCCGCGACCTGGCCGGGCTGATGAAGGCCGCCTCGGGCGCCGCCCTGTTGATCGACTACGGCCGCGCCCGGCCCGAGGCCGGCGACACCCTCCAGGCCCTGCGCCGCCACCAGAAGGTCGATCCGCTGCAAAGCCCCGGCGAGGCCGACCTGACCCAGTGGGCCGACTTCCCGCGCGTGCTGGAAGCCGCCGTCCGCGCCGGCGCCGACGTCACCGGCTGCCTGGCCCAGGGCGAGTTCCTGAGACGGCTGGGGATCGAAGCCCGCGCTGAACGGTTGAAGGCGGGACGGCCCGACGCCGCCCCCGTGATCGACCGCCAACTGCACCGCCTGACCGCCGAGGACCAGATGGGAAGCTTGTTCAAGGCCGCCGCGATCTTTTCCCCCCGCGCCCTGATCGTGCCGGGGTGGGACCTGTGAGCGACCTAGCCCCCATCACCCATCCGCTGCTGACCGCCGCCGGCTTCGACCACGGCTTCTTCACCCGCGCTGGCGGCGTCTCGACCGGCCTCTATGAAGGCCTGAACGCCGGCGTCGGCTCCAAGGACGATCCGGCCGCCGTGGCCGAGAACCGCCGTCGCGTCGCCGCCCATTTCGGCGCCGACTCCGACCATCTGAACGGCTGCTATCAGATCCATTCCGCCGTCGCCCGCGTCGCCGACGGCCCCTGGCAGGGCGACCGGCCCGAGGGCGACGCCGTCGTCACCGTTGAGCCCGGCCTGCTCTGTTCGGTCCTGACCGCCGACTGCGCGCCCATTCTGATGGCAGATCCCGAGACCCGCATCGTCGCCGCGGTCCACGCCGGCTGGAAGGGCGCTTTGGGAGGAGTAGTCCATTCCGCCGTCGCAGCCATGCAGGCCCTGGGCGCAGATCCCCGTCATATCCGCGCCGTCGTCGGCCCCTGTATCGCCCCCGCCAGCTATGAGGTCGGCGTCGATTTCCAGGACCGTTTCGCCCACCACGACCCCGGCAGCGAACGCTTCTTCCATCCGGGCGAAAGCGACGACAAACGCCGGTTCGACCTGCCCGGCTTCGTCCTGTGGCGCCTGCAACAGGCCGGCGTAGGCCAGGCCGTCTGGACCGGCCACGACACCTGCACCGACGCGGCGCGCTTCTACTCCAACCGCCGCGCGTTCCAGCAGGGCGAGCCGGATTTCGGCCGATTGATCAGCGTCATCGGGGTTTAGGCGCCCGCACGGTAATTCTCCCTCCCCGTCCGGGGAGGGCGTCGCGCAGCGACGGGGTGGGGGCGGCCCGGCAGGGACGCGCTTTCTTCCAAAAAGATAAATCAGCGGACCGGCGCCCTGCCCGTCCCACCCGGCTTCGGCTGCGCCTTCGCCCCCCTCCCCCGCAGGGGGAGGGGGGCGAAGGCGCGCTTGTCACCCCGCCTGCGCCATCTCCGGCACGCGGGTCACTTCACGCCAGGCATGGGGCGCGGCCAGAAGCGCGCGGACCAGCTTGTTGTTCACGGCATGGCCGGCCTTGTAGCCTTCGTATCGACCCAGCAGGGGCGCGCCCAGGACGTAAAGATCGCCGATGGCGTCCAGCGCCTTGTGACGCACGAACTCGCGTTCCATCCGCAGGCCGCCGGGGTTCAGGATCTCGTCGCCGTCGATGACCACGGCGTTCTCCAGCGAGCCGCCGCGGGCCAGGCCGGCTTGACGCAGGGCCTCGACCTCGTGGGCGAAGCCGAAGGTGCGGCAAGCCATGATTTCTTCGCGGAAGGTCGGCTCGTCGACGATGAAGTCGATCACCTGGTTGCCGATGACCGCCGAAGGGAAGTCGATCTCGAACCGCATTTCGTAGCGATCGCAAGGCAGCAGGGCCGCGTGTTTGTCGCCGTCGGTGACATGAACCGTCTCGAGGATCTCGATATAGCGTTGCGGCGTGGCCTGAGGCCTAAAGCCGGCGCGGTCCAGCAGATTCACGAACTCCAGCGCAGACCCGTCCAGGATCGGCAGCTCCGGTCCGTCCACCTCGACCACCGCGTTCGAAACGCCCAGCGCACAGAAGGCCGCCATCAGATGCTCGATGGTCGACAGACGCACGCCGGTGCCGTTCTCGATCATGGTGTTCAGGCGGGCGTCCACGACGGCCTCGCCCGAGACGGGGATACGATTGTCGCGATCGGTGACATCCGTGCGCACGAAAACGATGCCCGTGCCCGCAGGCGCAGGACGAACCGCCAGCCGCACCCGGCGGCCGGTGTGCACCCCGACACCGGCGATGATCGCCGGCGCGACGATGGTGCGCTCGTGATGGTCGTTTCTGACCGACAAACTCAATCTCGCTTCAACCTGTGCGCTCCGCCTTGCTTTGCGGATTGCGCCTCACCGCCGATCTAGCGCGGCCGGCTCAAGCTCGAAATGAAAGTCGGGTTTCGGATTGTTTCGTTCCGGGACTCGCGCGTCTGGAGCCCCTCACCAAAGAAAACGCCCCGAAACCTGGGTTCCGGGGCGCGATCTTCAGAATTTCAGTCGGTCAGTTTGCGAGCCGGCGGAGAAAAGAAGGAATCTCCAGATCGTCGTCAGCCTCGCCGGCGGTCGGCTGCGGCTGGGTCTGCGGCTGTTCAGCGGTCCGCATCTGCGACGTCGGACGGGCGCTGTAGGTCGGCTCGGGCTGGGGCTGTGCGCGCTTTCCCCGGCCGAACAGGCTCCAGCCGCTGCGACGGTGATCACGGTCGTCATAGTCTTCGACGGCCGGTTCCGGCGACCGGGCGGCGTACAGATCGGGTTGCGGCTCCGGTGCGCGGGGCGACTGCGCCGACGGGCTGCGGGTCGTCTCATATTCCTCGACCCAGGGATCGACGATCGGATCCAGGGCGCGGGGGGCGGGTTCCGCGACGCGGATCACCGGCTCCGGCCGAGGCTCCGGGGCAGGAGGGGCCTGAAAGGTCGGGACGACGGGCGCCGGTTCGATGCGGGGTTCAGGCCGGGCCTCGAAACGGGGCTCGGGCGCGCGTTCAGCGCGGGTGGGCTCGCGATAGGTTTCCCGGGCCGGCTCGGGCGCGGTGCGCGACGCCTGGGTTCCGTACAGGCCGCCGGCCGAACGACGGGCGCCGTGGTCCGCCAGGGGGGCGGTCGCGGCAGGGGCCGAGGGCTCGACGCGTTGAACGCCGCTCTCGTCCATGCCGGTGGCGACCACCGAGACGCGGATCTTGCCGTCCAGCGACGGATCGAAGGCCGCGCCGAAGATAATGTTGGCGTCGCCGTCCACTTCGGCCGAGATGGCGTTGGCCGCCTCGTCGACTTCCAGCAGGGTCATGTCCAGACCGCCGGTGATGTTCACCAGCACGGCCTTGGCGCCCTTCAGGCTGGTTTCGTCCAGCAGCGGGTTGGCGATGGCGTTCTGGGCGGCCATCAGGGCGCGGTCATCACCGGAGGCCTCGCCCGTGCCCATCATCGCCTTGCCCATTTCGGACATGACGGCGCGCACATCGGCGAAGTCCAGGTTGATCAGGCCCGGCAGGATCATCAGGTCGGTGATCGAGCGCACGCCGGAGTGCAGCACCTGGTCGGCCATGCCGAAGGCGTCGGCGAAGGTGGTGCGTTCGTTGGCGACACGGAACAGGTTCTGGTTCGGAATGACGATCAGGGTGTCGACATAGCGCTGCAGCTCGGCGACGCCTGCGTCGGCCAGGCGCATCCGGTGACGGCCTTCGAAGGTGAAGGGCTTGGTCACCACACCGACGGTCAGGATGCCGCGATCCCGCGCGCATTTGGCGATGACGGGCGCCGCGCCGGTGCCGGTGCCGCCGCCCATGCCGCAGGTGATGAACACCATGTGCGCACCTTCCAGGTGCTGATGAATCTCGTCGGCCGACTCCTCGGCGGCGTTCATGCCGACTTCGGGGTGGGCGCCGGCGCCCAGACCTTGAGTAATTGTCTCGCCCAGCTGGATGCGGCGGTCGGTCTTGGCGAACGACAGATGCTGCGCGTCGGTGTTGGCCACGACGAACTCGACCCCTTCGAGGCCGGCGTCGATCATGTTGTTCACAGCGTTGCCGCCGGCGCCGCCAACGCCGAACACGACGATGCGGGGCTTCAGTTCAGTGTGTTGCGGCTTGACCAATGAAAGCGACATTCTGTTTTTCCGACCTTACAACCCAGCCCCCGGCTCCAAAGCGAACACCCCGCCGAATCGCTTTGGTTATGAGCGCGTTAATGATTGCGCCCACGAGGGTTAAGAGAAGGTTACGGCGATAATGTGAGTCGGACTCGAGAACAGCACAAACCACGAGCTTGGCCGCGTTTTACCCAAAAAAAGAAGGGCGGGCCGAAGGCCCGCCCTTTACGATTCAGCAACGCTGCGGTCAGAGCCCGCCGGGCCCGCAGTCATTCTTGAAGAAGGTCTCCACGCTGGTCAGGATGTTGGCGAAATTCGCCGGCGTCCAGGTGTTCAGCGTGTGCTCCATGTCCGGAAGAACAGTCAGCTTGACTGTTTTTCCGGCCGAGCGCATCGCCGCCGCCATGGATTCGGACTCCGACGGCAAGACCCGGGTGTCGCGGTCCCCGGTATAGAGGAACAGCGGCACGGTGATCTCGTTGACACGCCGCAGCGGGTCTTCGCCATCCGCCGTCGGGTGCTGGAACTCACGCAGGAAGCGACTGTTGTAGGTCCCCTTCTTGAACAGGGCGATCGTCGCCGGACCGGCGCCTGCGGCGGCGCACTGATAGATGTTGTTGGACCGGACGGCCGCCATCATCGAGGCGTAGCCGCCGTAGGAATAGCCGTGCATGGCGATACGATCGGGCGCCGCGACGCCCTGGGCGATCAGGTAAAGCGCCCCGTCGTCGTTGTCGTCCTGCATCTTGCGGCCCCATTCGCCGTCGCCCGCACGCCACAGCCGTTCACCCCAGCCCTGCGACCCCCGGAATTGAGGCTGCAGCACCGCATAGCCTCGCGCGGCGAAATACTGGGTCCAACCGGTGACGTCCCAGGTCAGATTATCCCGCGACCAGGGTCCGCCGTGGGGCGTGATGATGGTCGGATAAGGCCCCGGGCCATGGAGCTCCGGATCCGGCTTGGTGAGGAAGGCCGGGACCATCAGACCGTCGCGCGCCTCATATTGAATCAGCGTGGTCTCGCCCAGGGGCGCCCCCTGCAGTTCGGGGTAGGCGCGACCGAGCAGGCGCACGCGCCCGCCCGCCAGGATGTAGTATTCCGGCGGAACGCGCGGGCCCGACTTGGCGATGATGATGACGGACCGATCATCCGAGGTCGCCGACAGCGAGATATCCGCGCCGTCGCCCACCGAGAACCGGCTCCGTTCCCCGGTTTCGATATCGATCCAGGACACAGGAACCGTGTTGATGTTGAGAACCTGACGGAGGTTCTTGTACGCCTCGTCCAGATTGGGGTCGGTAAAGAAGGTCCGGTTGCGCTCGCCGTCATATGTAAAGCCGACGACCTGCCCAAAGTCGGCGGGCGCTCGCGAGCGGACGACGCCGCCGGCGTCGAACAACGGGTGGGCGAAGGCGATGTCTCCGAATTCGCGTTCACGAATCTTGTATTCATAGATCGCCGAGCGATCCCGCCCCTCCGTCTTGCTCACGAAGACGATGTTGGGATCGTTGGAGAAGGCGACGACCTCGATCGGTTGACGGTCCCGGGCGTAATAGCGGAAATGCTCGGACCATTCGCCGGTGTCGGGATTCTTCAGCCACTGGCCGATGAAGGCGGCACCATTGTCGAAATCAAACTGAGACTTGGCGCGTATTTCACCGTCGAGATCAGCGATTTCACTGCTGAAACGTTCTGATCCGCGCTCCACGCGCTCGGCCCGGCCCGTATAGAGATTCAGCCGATATTTGTCCCCTCGCATCGGATCCGAGACGATAATGCTTTCCGGGTCCTGCGGCAGATCGCTGATAAGGTTCCCCACCCCGACAATGGCCTGTTGCGTCGCACTCAGCCCGTCGAACTCGAGTGAATTCCGGGCCGGCTGCCCTTCCAGGGTCAAGACCAGGGAGCGCTGCAGGAAGCTGCGTTCGCGCTGACCGCTGAATGGGTTGAAGTCTCTCAGCTGCTGGGTGGTGACGAAAAGCCGGTCGTTCTTGATGAACTGGGCGCCGACGACTTCAGCGCGCGCGTCGTCGGAACCGATGATGAACGGCGCCTTCTCCATGTCGTCGGTCGACCACAGGGCCACGACACGCTTCTTCCCGTCAGGCGAAATAACGGCCACAATATGCTTCCCGTCGGGCGAAACATCGACCGAGGCGATAGCGGGGCGGCGCGCAAAGGCGTCTGCAGACGGCGGAGGCGCTGCATTCTGCGCCGCGCTGACGGCGAATGCCGGCGGGGCGCTGGCGAGCGCAATCACCGCGAACAGCCCCCTCACCCAAAATTTCCTATTATAATTCATAATCTTGCTTGCCCCCGTCGAGTGTACCCGAAACTTCAATCTCTGCATCAAAACACCGCCGTCTCATCCACGCAAGCACGGTCGACGGTTCGCCCGCCCAGTGGGCGGGGCCATCCGATTTGTTACCATTGCGTGATATCAAAGCGACATGCGACACCAACTCGACACGTAGTGGACACATTTGGCTTGGCTCTCCTCCGCTTTCACGCAAGGTAACGCCGTCCTTCGGAGCGCTCTGGCGCGCCGGATTCATGTTGGGGAATCTAAATTATGAAGTGCAGTAGGAAAAACCTGCTTGCGACCACCGTCATCGCCGGGCTGGCGATCATGGCGCCGTCGTTGGCCATGGCTCAGTCACAGACCAGCCAGAACTCACCGTCGGAAGACGAAGATGAAAAAGCCGCGCAGGTTGAGGAAGTCGTCGTCACCGGCTCCCGCATCCGCCGCAACGAATTCACCAGTTCGCAGCCGATCCAGGTGATCACCTCCGAACAGGCCGCGCTCGAAGGGACTGTCGACACAGCCGAACTGCTTCAATCATCCACCGTGGCGAGCACGGCCACGCAGATCAACAACTTCTTCACGGGCTACGTCGTCACCGGCGGCGCAGGCGTGAACACGATCTCGTTGCGAGGTCTCGGCGCTAACCGGACCCTGGTCCTGATCAACGGCCGTCGCGCCGGCCCCGCCGGCATTGGCGGAACCGTCGGACCCACCGATCTGAACACCATTCCGAGCTCGCAGATCGAGCGCGTGGAAATCCTGACGGACGGCGCATCGTCGATCTACGGCTCCGACGCCGTGGCGGGCGTGGTCAACATCATTACGAAGACCACCCAGGACGGCGGCAATATCACCGCTTTCGCAAACCAACCGTTCGAGTCCGGCGGCGAGGAATATCGTATCAGCGCCAGCCAAGGCTGGACGTCTGATCGTGGCTACCTGACGGTCGGCGCCGACTATTACGAGCGCAAGGCGCTGCTGTTTGGGGATCGTGAGGAATTCGCCTGCCCGCAGGATCGCTTCTATTACGATCAGGAAATGCTGATCCGTGCCGATATCGTCGATCCCGCCACGGGCGACTATAAGTGCAACTCGTCGATCAACGCCTTTGTTCGCTCCTACCAAGTCATCAACGGCGCATACCGGTCGTTTGACTTCGCGCCTGACGCCAGCGCCGTTACCGGCGGCGGCATCATCGGTTGCGACTTGAACGGCTGGCGCTTCCAGGGTGGCGGTTACAACGCCACCCCCGGCTACGCCGCCGCCAACCGCAACTGCCAGATCACGACCTATCCGACCGACACCCGTCGCGAGCTTCAGGGCACCTATCCGACACACTCGGATCGGTACGACTCGCGGACCGCAATTTCGCCGCTGAAGCGCTACAGCCTTTCGGCCTTCGCCGGATACGACCTTACGCCCAACGTCGAACTTTACGGCGAGTTCCTCTTCAACCGCCGTGAATCCGAACAGAATAGCTGGAGGCAGCTGTTCCCCAACGTCTTCATCGGCGCGCCGAACTATCCCTGGGCGCCGCTGCAGCCTCTGGGCGCGACGAACAACTATGCCTTGCCGATCGCACACATGAACATGGATGCTGATCAACAGGTCGATTACTGGCGTGGAGTCGCCGGTGCTCGCGGTCACATCGATGTGCACCGCGGCCTCGATTGGGACCTGACCGTCCAATACAGCCGCTCGGAAGGCACCTACGGCAATAACTTCTTCTATGCCGACCGCGTGTTCGCTACGTCCGGCTATCACCAAGGCCGGATCGTGGACGGCGTGACGGTCGTGCCATCGGGCTTTGTCTCCGGCGCGAACCGCACGGAGTTCTGGAACACCGGCTGCGTCACGGCCTGGTTGACGACCGCCACCAGCTGCCCCGCCGGCGGCGTCAACTGGTTCACCAACGACTACCTGCTGAACGGACAACTGGCCGCCGATGAAGCGGACTTCATCGTCGGCTACGAACAGGGCACCACCTTGTACGAACATGCCTACATCGAAGGCGTGATCAGCGGCGAACTGTTTGACCTGCCGGCCGGCGCTGTCGCCGGCGCCTTGGGCTTCCAAATCCGCAAGGAAAAGCTGGACGACCAACCAGGCGCACAGGCCCAAGCTTCGAACTCATGGGGTCTGACGACCGCCGGACGCACGAAGGGCGAAGACACCATCAAGGAAGTGTTCGCAGAAATCGAAATCCCGGTCCTGCAGAACCTGCCCCTGTTCGACGACTTCTCCCTCAACCTCTCGGGCCGCTATTCGGACTATGACTCGTACGGCGAAAGCTCGACCTACAAGGTCGGCTTCAACTGGGCGGTGACCCCCGAATGGCGTATTCGCGCCTCGCACGGCACGGCCTTCCGGGCTCCGGCCCTGTACGAGCTGTATCTGGCCAATCAGACCAGCTACACTGGCCAAGGCGTCGATCCCTGCATTAACTGGGGCGAATCCACCGACGCCGATGTCCGGACGAACTGCGCGGCCGAAGGCATTCCGGAAGACTACAACGCCGGCGGCGCGTCCTCGATCATGGTTATCGCGGGCGGCGGCGCTGGTGTTCTGGAGGCGGAAACGGCGGCGACCGACTCGATCGGCCTGATCTGGACCCCGACGTTCGCCGATCTGAACATCGCGCTCGACTACTACAGCGTGACGATCGAAGATCAGGTGTCCCGCTTCGGCGCCGGCAGCATTCTGGCGGGTTGCTACGGCGCCGGCACCGAACGCAATACGGCGCTTTGCCAACTGTTCGACCGTGGCGCTGCGGGCTCCACCCGTGAGTACCAGATCCTTACTGTTCGTGACTCCTACATCAACATCGCCGAGCAAGTCAGCGAAGGCCTGGACCTCAATGTTCGCTACCGCAAGGAGCTGAGCTTCGGCGACGTAACTCTGGGAGCCCGCGCGTCCTACATAACCAAATGGACCTACCAAGTCTTCGGTGAAACGGAAGCCGAAGATCAACTGGGTTACATCGGTTATCCGGATTGGACGGCCAATCTAAACGCCCGTTTCGACCGCGGCGATTGGACGGTCTACTATAACGTCGATCTCATCCCTGAGACCAGCAACGAACGGACCGCCGACACGGTCAGCTACTATGGTGAAACCGTGTACCGCGACGTGACGGCCGAAGCCTACATGAACCACAACATCTCGATCCGCAAACGAGCGGACATGTGGACCTTCCAAGTGGGCATCAACAACCTCTTCAATGAGAACGCGCCTTGGGTCTCGAATGGCGGCGCGACTCGCGTCGGCAACGTCTCGCTGGCCTCCCAGTATGACTGGGCCGGTCGCCGGGCCTTCGTCTCGATCAGCCGCAACTGGTAGTCTGACGACGAACCAAACTTTGAAGGGCGGTGGGATTTCCCACCGCCCCTTTTTCTATGTCGGCAAACATTGTCGCGGCGGAGACAGGGACGTGTGTAAGCAACCGCTACCTGCAGGGGGGGGCGGAAAGACCACGCAACGCCAACGAACCGGACGAATAATCAGAGATTATCGCGCAGCCACCCGGCCACGCGCCCCACCACATTTCCGCGGTGAACCCTCGGCGCATCGGCCGCCGTGATCTGCCGCGCCATCAGTTTCCTGGCCGAGACCGCTTCACGCGGGCCATAGGCGGCGCGCAACAGAACGCCGGCGGTGGCGCAGAAGGCGGGGCCGGAAGCGGCGTCGGCCAAATGCGGCGCCCGCTGGGGTTTTCCAAGGCGGACAGGTCGGTCGAACACCCGAACGGCCAGTTCCCGCACCCCGTTCAGCTGACTGGCGCCGCCGGTCAGGACCAGTCCTGCGCCGGGCTCAAGCCCCACGCCGGCGTTCTTCAGCCGGTCACGCAACAGCTCCAGCGTCTCTTCAACGCGCGGGGCGATGACGGTCTTCAGCATGGCGCGCGGGACAATGACCGGGCCGGCGGAGGCGTCCTCGCCGCGCGGCGGGGCCTCTAGCATTTCGCGGTCTTCGTTGGCGCTGGCCATCGCCGAGCCGTGCAGGGTCTTCAACCGTTCGGCGCCGGCCTTGGATGTGGACAGGCCGCGTGCGATGTCCGACGTGACATGATCGCCGCCGACGTTCAGGCTTTCGATGTGCAACAGCGACCGGCCGCCCCAGACGGCGGCGCTGGTCGAGCCGCCGCCCATGTCGATGCAGACGGCGCCCAGGTCCATCTCGTCCTCTTCCAGCGCGGCCAGGGACGAGACGACGGGTGCGGCGGCCACGCCCTGCAGGTCCAGGTGCGCCAGCTCGAGACAGTGGCTCAGGGTCGTAAAGACGTTCTCGGCCATGGAGACGACCAGCAGGTCGAGCCCCAGCGAACCGCCGCGCATGGACCGCGGATCATGCACGCCGCGCGCGCCGTCGACCGACCAGGCGATGGGCAGGACGTGGATCGGGCGGCGGTTGGGCAGACGGATTTGGGCCAGGGCCATGCCGATGGCGCGCGCCAGATCGGCGTCCCCGACCGGATTGGCGCCCAGGGACACCCGGGCCTGGACCCGGTGGCTGGCCATCTGGCCGATGGCGGTGGTGACGACGACGCCGGAGACCGGGCTCTGGGCCGCGCGCTCGGCCCGTTCGACCGCGTGGCCGATGGCCTGGGCCGCCTCGTCCATATTGATGATGGCCCCGCCCTTCACGCCCTTGGACTGGACATGGCTGGCGCCCGCGACGCGGATAGTGCGGTCGGCGTGGCGCACGCCGTCAGGCTTCATGATAAAGCACGAGACCTTGGACTGGCCGATATCCAGGGCGGCGATCACGGGGGCGCGGCCGGCGCGGGGGTCCATACCCCGGCCCTGGTCGTTCGCCGATCCGCGCTGCTTTCCCGCCATATCGTATTGGTCCTTTAAGCGTCGGCGGCGGGTCGCACGGCGACCTCGTCCGGCGTTCTGAGATCGACCCTGGCGAAGCCCAGGTCGAGCAGGCGTTCGCGCTGATCCAGCGCGTCGAGACGGATCAGGGCCGCCTCCTGTTCAACGGCGGGCAGCTGGATCAGGCTGCCGTCCTTCAGGCGCAGGTCCCAGCGGCGCTCGTCCACCCGCACCAGGGCGTCGATCCGGCTCATCAGGCGCGGACGTTGTGCCAGCAGGGGCAGAACCTCGCTGGCGGCCAGATCCGCGCCCTTGCCCACGACCAGAGGCAGGGTGGGATAACGGCGGGCGTCGGCGCCCTTGATGACCTGGCCGCGCGAGTCGATGACCTTGATCTGACCGCCCTCCTGCCAGACGGCGAGGCGGTCATGTTCCTTGATCTCGACGATCAGGGTGTCGGGCAGCAGGCGCACCACGCGCGCCTCCCTGACCCAGCCGACGGCCTGCACCCGGTCGCGAATGGCGTCCAGGTCCAGACTTGTGATCGGCTGACCGGAATACAGACCCAGCGCCTGCTGGATGGCCGGCTCGGCCTCGGCCGAGGCGCCGGTGATATGGACCCGCTTCAGCGACAGGCCCATGCCGGCCGTCATCCCGTCGATCCCGTGCGAGACCGACTGGCCGATCCGTTCGGCCCGAGCGCCGGTCGCCAGAACCCCGACGACCAGCAGGGCGCTGGCGCCCAGGGCGATCATGACGGTGCGGGGCGAAACATCGATACGGCCGATGGCGGCCATCTTGCCGGGGATAGCGGACACGGGCTTGGGCGCGCCGCCGCGCGGCCGCCCGCCCTTCTTGGAGGCGCCGCCACGCGAGGAACCCGAACTCTGTCGCCGACCGCCGCGAACTACCGCGGGCATGAGGCGTCCTCCACCATCCACCGAACCAGGTCTTCGTAGCTCATTCCGGTATGGGCGGCCTGCTCGGGAGCGAGCGAGGTCGGCGTCATGCCCGGCTGAGTGTTGACCTCCAACAGAACCAGATCGTCCTTAACATCGTCATAACGGAAGTCGCTTCTGGACACGCCTCGGCAACCCATCGCCACGTGGGCCGCCTCCGCCTGACGCAGGGCGGCCTCGAACACGGCGGGCGGCAGGACGGCGGGCAGGACGTGGACCGAGCCGCCCGGCGCGTATTTGGCTTCGTAGTCATAAAAGCCCTTGGTCGGGGTGATGTCGGTCACGGTCAGGGCGCGCGGTCCGGTCGCCTCGCCGATCACGGCGACGGCCAGCTCCTTGCCGGCGATATAGGGCTCGACCATCACCTGTTCGCCATAGGCCCAGCCGGGCTCGCCCACCTCGGCGACCGGCCGATTGGCGCCCTCGGTCACCAGATAGACGCCGACGGACGAGCCTTCGGCGTTCGGCTTGACCACATACGGCGGCGCGATCACGTGGCGCGCCGCCACCTCATGACGATCATACAGGCCGCCGCCGGGAACCTTGATCCCGGCCGCCTTCAGCACGGCCTTGGACTTGTGCTTGTCCATCGCCAGGGCCGAGGCCAGAACCCCGGAATGGGTGTAGGGGATCTGCAGAGTCTCCAGCACGCCCTGGACGCAGCCGTCCTCGCCCCAGGCGCCGTGCAGGCAGTTCAGCGCCACATCCGGCTTGATCAGACCCGACAGCACATTGGCTAGGTCTCGCCCTGCGTCCACGCGGCTGACGCGCACGCCCTGCCGTTCCAGCGCCTGGGCGCACTGCTCGCCGGAGGTCAGAGACACCTCCCGCTCGGCGGAAAGACCGCCCATCAGGACGGCGACATGAAGGTCTTTGAAAGCGCGGGTCATGGGCTCTCCGATTGCGGCCGACTTGTTTAACAGGCCGTCAACCTTATCGCCCGCGCGGCGTGAAAAATGTGTGTCAAACTCTGGCGGTCAGAGCCGCCGGCCGATCCGCTTAATTTCCCAATCCAGCTGAACGCCGGTCTTCAACAGGACGTCCGCCCGCACCGCCTCGCCCAGGCCTTCGATGTCGGCGGCGGTGGCCTCGCCGGGGTTGATCATGAAGTTGGAGTGGAGGTCGCTGAACATGGCCCCTCCCCCCCCGTACGGCGCTGGCTCGGCGTGCAGTTTTCCGCGCCAGCCGGCCTCGTCGACCAGTTTCCAAGACGAGTGACCGGGCGGGTTCTTGAAGGTCGAACCGCCGGTCTTTTCGCGGATCGGCTGGGTGGTTTCGCGGCGGCTGGTGATTTCGGTGATGCGGGCGGCCACGGCCTCGGGCGCGTCCGGCGTCCCGCGATAGACGGCCTCGACCCAGATGATGTCGGCCGGCGCCTGCGAATGGCGATAGGTGTAGCCGAAGTCGGCCAGGGCGTAATCGACCCGCTCGCCCGCCCGCGTCAGACCCCAGGCCGAGACCAGCACATCCTTGGTCTCCGCGCCGTAGCAACCGGCGTTCATGGTCAGGGCGCCGCCGACGGTGCCCGGAATGCCGGCGTAGAACTCCAGCCCCGCCAGCCCCGCCTTGGCGCTGGCCTTGGCCACCATGGAATCCAGCGCGCCCGCGCCGGCCGTGATCGTGTCGCCGTCCTTCGTCACCTGCGCCCAGGGCCGTCCGGCCAGGCGGATGACCACCCCTTCGACCCCGCCGTCGCGGACGATGACGTTCGACCCGACGCCCAGCACGGTCACGGGCGTGGAGGGATCCAGCGCCTTCAGGAAGTCAGCCAGGTCGTCCGCATCCGCCGGGATGAACAGAACTTCGGCCGTCCCGCCCACCCGGAACCAGGTGAAGGGCGCCAGGGGTTCATCGAGCAGCAACTTGCCACGCACGGGAGGAAGGTTGTCACGCCAGGTCATCAGATCCTCATCTCTCACCTTACCTTCCCCCGTAGGGAGAAGGTGGCCCGCAGGGCCGGATGAGGGACCGCTGGAGGGCCAGCCCGCACCACCTTACCCCTCACCCTTTCGCGCCAGAACGACGGCTTCGCCGCCGTGCGCTAAAGCCCTCTCCCGACGGGAGAGGGTGACTATCAACCCAACGCCTCCAGCTGCGCCGGCAAGCCATAGGCCCAGCTGGTGATGTCGCCGGCGCCCAGCAGCACGACCACATCCCCGGGCCTCGCCTCTTCCTTGATCAGGCGCGGCAGGACGGCGGCGTTCTCAAGGGCCTGAACATGGCGGTGACCATAGCGGCGGATGCCGTCGGTCAGGGCGTGCTTGTCCACCCCCTCGATCGGCTGTTCGCCGGCCGGATAGACGTCGGCGACGATCACGCTGTCGGCATCGGAAAAGGCGGTCGAGAACTCGTTCATTAGGTCGCGCAGCCGGGTGTAGCGGTGCGGCTGGACCACGGCGATGACCCGGCCCTCAGTCACCTGGCGCGCGGCCTTCAGCACGGCGACGATCTCGACCGGATGGTGGCCATAGTCGTCGACGATCCGCACGCCCCCGACCACGCCCGTGGTGGTGAAGCGACGCTTGACCCCGCCGAAGCCGGCCAGACCCTCGCGGATCGCCTCGTCGGACACGTCCAGCTCGCGCGCCACGGCGATGGCGGCCAGGGCGTTGGAGACATTGTGCCAGCCGGCCATCGGCAGGTGCACGCCCTTGATCGTATGTGTCTCGCCGTTCTGGATCAGGACGTCGAACCGGCAACCGTCTGGCCCCATCTCGACATTGTCGGCCCGCACCATGGCCTGGGGATTAGTCCCATAGGTGACCAGCCGCCGGTTATCGATCGAGGCGACCAGCTTCTGCACCTCGGGATGGTCCAGGCAGACGGCGGCGAAGCCGTAGAAGGGGATGTTCTCGACGAAATCGACGAAGGCCTTCCGCACCGCGTCGAAGTCGCCGTAGTGGTCCAGGTGTTCCGGGTCGATATTGGTCACAATGGCGACGGTGGATTTCAGCCGCAGGAAGCTGCCGTCGCTCTCGTCCGCCTCGACCACGATCCAGTCGCCGTCGCCGACCTTGGCGTTGGTGCCATAGGCGTTGATGATGCCGCCGTTGACCACCGTCGGGTCCAGGCCGGCCGCGTCCAGCAGGGCCGCGACCATCGAGGTCGTCGTGGTCTTGCCGTGGGTGCCCCCGACCGCGATCGAGAACTGCAGCCGCATCAGCTCGGCCAGCATCTCGGCCCGGCGCACCAGCGGGATGCGGCGCTCGCGCGCGGCCTTCATCTCGGGATTGTCGGCCTTGACCGCCGTCGAATAGACCACGGCCGAGACGCCCTCGCTGACGTGAGCGGAATCGTGGCCGATGAAGATCCGGGCGCCCAGTTTCTCCAGCCGTTCGGTATTGGCGCTGGCCTTGGCGTCCGAACCCTGAACCGAATAGCCAATCTTCAGCATGATCTCGGCGATGCCGCTCATGCCTATGCCGCCGATGCCGACGAAATGGACGGGACCGAGGTCGAATGGGACGGGGCGAAGGCGAGCGATCATCCGATGCGCTTAGCAAGGGATTAAGCGGAATGCACGGGGGCGCGTGTATCCAAGTTGGGAACCCGGATGGACGGATGGCGTGTACGACTTTAGTCGATTGGCCTTAGGCTGGTCTATCGTGCAAACAGGCTGTGAAACCTTCAGCCGTTCGGTCGAGTAGGAGTAAGTCGTGGGCAAACTCAGCACCCCCCTGATATTCGGGGCCATCGCGATCTTGGGGGCCGTGTCGTTGGGCGTCATCGCCCTGCACCAGGGCGAAAGCATCAGCGCGGTCTGGATGGTGGTCGCCGCCGTCTGCACCTACGCCATCGCCTATCGCTTCTACAGCCGCTTCCTGGCCAACAAGGTCATGCAGCTGCAGCCCTCGCGCCCGACCCCGGCCGTGCGGCGCGACGACGGCCTCGACTATGTGCCCACGCCCCGTAACGTCCTGTTCGGCCACCACTTCGCCGCCATCGCCGGCGCGGGGCCGCTGGTCGGGCCGGTGCTGGCCGCCCAGATGGGCTATCTGCCCGGCGTGCTGTGGATCCTGGTCGGCGCGGTGCTGGCCGGCGCGGTTCAGGACATGATGGTCCTGTTCATGTCCACCCGGCGCGACGGCAAGTCGCTGGGCGACATGATCCGCACCGAAATGGGCAATATCCCCGGCATCATCGCCCAGGTCGGCGTCCTGATGATCATGGTCATCATCCTGGCCGTTCTGGCCCTGGTCGTGGTCAAGGCCCTGGCGGAGAGCCCGTGGGGAACCTTCACCGTCGCCGCCACCATCCCCATCGCCATCTTCATGGGCCTGTACACCCGCTTCCTGCGCCCCGGCCGCGTGGGCGAGGTGTCGGTCATCGGCGTCGTGCTGCTGATCCTGGCCATCATCGGCGGCGGCCATGTCGCGGCCGATCCGTTCTGGGGCCCGGCCTTCACCCTGACCGGCCCGACCCTGGCCATACTGATGATGGTCTATGGCTTCATCGCCTCGGTCATTCCGGTCTGGCTGCTGTTGGCCCCGCGCGACTATCTGTCGACCTTCCTGAAGATCGGGGCCATCGTCGCCCTGGCCATCGGTATTCTGATCGTGCGCCCGCACCTGCAGATGCCGGCCGTCACCCCCTTTATCGACGGCACCGGCCCGGTCTTCGCCGGCGCCCTGTTCCCCTTCCTGTTCATCACCATCGCCTGTGGCGCCGTATCGGGCTTCCACGCCCTGATCTCGTCGGGCACCACGCCGAAACTGCTGGAGAACGAAAGCCAGATCCCGCTGATCGGCTATGGCGCCATGCTGTGCGAAAGCTTCGTCGCCGTCATGGCCCTGATCGCCGCCACGGTCCTGGACCCGGCGGTCTATTTCGCCATGAACAGCCCGGTCGCCATCATCGGCAATGATGCGGTCTCGGCCGCCGCCGCCGTGGCCCAGTGGGGCTTCCACATCACCCCCGGCGAGCTGGAGCAACTGGCCCGCGACGTGGGCGAGCACTCCATCCTGTCGCGCGCGGGCGGCGCCCCGACCCTGGCGGTCGGCATGGCCCACATCCTGTCGGGCGTGATCGGCGGCAAGGCCATGATGGCCTTCTGGTACCATTTCGCCATCCTGTTCGAGGCCTTGTTCATCCTGACCACGGTCGACGCCGGCACCCGCGTCTGCCGCTTCATGATCCAGGATCTGCTGGGCGTTGCCGTGCCCAAAATGCGCGAGACCAAGTCCTGGGGCGCCAATGTCGTCGCCACCGCCCTGACCGTCAGCCTGTGGGGCTATTTCCTCTATACCGGCGTCGTCGACCCGCTGGGCGGCATCAACAGCCTGTGGCCCCTGTTCGGCATCGCCAACCAGATGCTGGCCGCCATCGCCCTGATCCTGGGCACGGTCGTCCTGTTCAAGATGAAGCGCGAGAAGTTCGCCTGGGTCATGGTCGTCCCGGCGACCTGGCTGCTGATCTGCACCCTGACGGCCGGCTTCCAGAAGCTGTTCCACCCGGAAGTCCGCATCGGCTTCCTGGCCCACGCCCGCAAGTATCAGGAAGCCCTGGGCGCCGGCGAACTGATCGCCCCGGCCAAGAGTGCGGGCGACATGCACCGCATCGTCATCAACGACTACGTCAACTCCACTCTGACGGCGGCCTTCCTGTTCGTGGTCGTGACCATGGTCGTCTATGGCGTCCTGGCCTGCCGCAAGGCCTATCTGAACAACCGGCCGACCGTGCGCGAATATCCCGAGAGCCACGAGCTGACGGCGGCCGACGACGCGGCGGACGTGGCCCGTGCTTGAGGCCGGGCCTAAGCCCTCGAACGAGGACCTGCTCTGCCTGTGCCGCGACACTGCCCTGCGGTGGGGTCGCGGCGTCAGGCGGACGGCGGGGGCCATGATCGGCCAGCCCGACTACGACGCCTATGTCCGCCACGCGGCGACGACCCATCCCGACCAGCCTCCGCTGGACAAGACCGCCTTCTTCCGCCTCCACGAACAGCGCCGCTTCGGCGGCGCGGGCGGCTTCAAATGCTGTTGAACGGATCTATATCCCGCTGACGGGAGGCTCGACCCGCGCCCGATCCTCGGCCTGAAGCGCGGCGATGGCCGCCTCCAGCGTCGGGTCCTCGCCGGCGCGGCGCTGGATCACGGTCCGGGGCGCCGCGACATCCGGGGTGACGCCGCGCTTCTCCAGGCGCACGCCGCCGGCGGTGACGAAGTCGGCGCGGCTGAGCGTCAGCCGCCCCCCGTCGGGCAGATCCGTTTCCTGCGCGATCAGCACCGACCCACCGGTCTTCTCGCCCACGACGATGCCGCGCCGCGCCTCCTGCAGGGCCGCCGGCGTCAGTTCCGCAGCGCTGCGACTGCCCTGGTCCACCAGAACCGCCACATCATTGGCCGCCGGGTCGCGCCGGTCGCCGCAGTTGCCCGACGCCCGCAGCACGACGCCGCGACCATTGCGCCCCGTCCGCGTCGCCCACGCCTGATCCCGCGGCAGGAAGCAGGTCAGGACCGATTCCGCCTCCCACAGACGGCCGCCCGGATTGCCGCGCAGGTCCAGCACCACGTCGACGTCGGCGGGCAGGCCTTCCAGCTCCCCGCCCATCCACGGACCCAGCCCCTGACCGAACTCCTCGACCCTCAGCACCAGCACCCCCGGCCGCGACTTGTCGGCCGTGAAGGGCTCGATCGCATCCATGACGCGCGGTGTCAGCGTCGCCTCGCGCCGCCTCCCCGTCTCGTCCGTCAGGACCAACTGCACCGTCTGCCCCTCGCGCGCCTCGATGTCCGGCCCCCACGGCTGGCCGTCGACGGTGTTCAGCGTCCAGCCCAGTTGCACGCCCGCCGCCTCGGCCGGCGATCCGGCGCGAATACGCTCCACGGTCCAGTCGTCCGGCGTCTCGCCCCGCATCAGCGTCATGCCCATGACGGCGCGGCGTTCGTACTGCGTCTCCTGGCGTCGCACGGCGGTCGGCGGGCTGGCGGCGGCGTGACCGTCGTCCAGCAGGTGCAGCATGGCGTTCAGAACCCGATACAGCGCCCGCTCATCCGACGCCGCCAGGGCCTGCGGCCGGAACTGCGCCCGCGCCGCGTCCCAGTCCACGCCGTGCAGGGCAGGGTCGTAATAGCCCCGTCGAACCTCGTTCCACACCCGGTCGAACACCCGCTGGTTCAGGCGCGCCCGGTCCTCCGTCGGCGCAACCGCGACCAAGGCGGCCAGCGGCGAACGGGAGGGCATGGCCATCGCCCCGCCGCACAGGGGCAGGCCGAGCAACAGGACACTGAAAAGCCGGGCGGAACCTCTGAGGCGCATGGACGGCATCTGACGCAAGAACCCGGCGTCGCTCAAGTCACGACTGCGCGTTATTCGGCCACCCGCGTCCCGTCCCAGGCGAAGACCCCGCCGCTGTCGGCCGGCGTCAGGTCCGACAACACCGCCAGCAGGCGCTCGGCGGAATGTTCCGGCGTGAACAACCGCCCCTCGCTGACACCCTTCTGGAAGGGCGCGCTCAGGCCCGTGTCGACAGTGCCGGGGTGCAGGCCGGCGATCACGGCCTGCGGATGGCTGCGCGCCATCTCGATCGCCAGATTGCGCAGGATCATGTTCAGCGCCGCCTTGGACGCGCGATAGCTGTGCCATCCGCCCAGCCGATTGTCGCCGATCGACCCCACCCGCGCCGACAAGGCCGCGAACACCGCCCGCCGGTCGCGCGGCAACAGCGGCAGCAGGTGTTTCGCCGCCAGCGCCGGCCCCACCGTATTGACCCGGTAGTCGCGCAGCAGGTGATCGGCCTCCAGCTGACGCAGGCTGCGTTCCGGCTGAAACCCGTCGTGCAACACCCCCGTCGCCATCATGATCAGGGTCGGCGCCGGTCCCAGACCGATCCGTTCGGCGGCCCGGGCCAGACTGGCCTCGTCCTCCAGATCGGCGGCCAAGCCTTGCGCGCCCGAGACCGCCACGCCCGAGCGGGACACGGCCCAGACCGCCTCGAACGCCCCGTCGACGGCAATCCGTTCGACCATCGCCCGGCCGATCCCGCCCGTCGCCCCGATCACCACCGCCGATCCGTTCATCCCGTCTCCCCTCCGCCTTCGTCCCATGATAGGGGCGCGGCATGAGCATCACCACGGTCGGCCTCGATGCCGATGACACCCTCTGGCACAACGAGACGATCTTCCGCCTGACCCATGCGCGGTTCGTCGACCTGCTGGACGATCACGGCGACGCCGCGACCATCGAGGCGCGGCTGGCCGAAACCGAGCAACGCAACCTGCGCCTCTATGGCTATGGCGTGAAGGGCTTCACCCTGTCGATGATCGAGACGGCCATGGAGCTGTGCGACGGCGGCGCCCCGCCCGAGGTGGTGCGCGAGATCCTCGCCGCCGGTCGCGAAATGCTGGCCCATCCGGTCGAGACCCTGCCCGGCGTGGACGAAGTCGTCGCCGAACTGGCCGAAAACTACCGCCTGGTCCTGATCACCAAGGGCGACCTGCTGGACCAGGAGCGCAAGCTCGCCGCCTCCGGCCTCGGCGACCGGTTCACGGCGGTCGAGATCGTTTCGGAAAAGGACCGGGCCACCTACGACCGCGTCTTCGCCCGCCACGGCACCGGCGCAGCCGAGGCCGTCATGGCCGGCAATTCGATGAAGTCCGACGTCCTGCCCGCCATCGCCGCCGGCGCCTTCGGAGTCCACATCCCCTATCACGTCACCTGGGCCCACGAGCTGGCTGACGCCCCGGTGAACGAGCCGCGCTATGTCTCGCTCGCCCGGATCGACGAACTGCCGGACTGGATCGCGGCGCTAGAGGACTGACGCCTCAGGCGTAGCCCAGAAGGGCGCGCAGCCCCGGGGCATGGAACTCGATTAGCTTCTTCTGCGCCTCCGAGATTTCGTCGGGCAGAACGACCGCGCTGGAAACATTGAGGTTCTGACGCGCCGTTCGGCTCTGTCGCTTGTCCGCGCCGACCCTCACCCGCTCACGCCAGTCTGCAGGCACGGACTCCAGGCCGCAGTCTTCCAGCAAACGCATGAAGAAGACTTCTGAGGCCTTGCTGTCCAGGTCGTCCACCGCATCGACGATGTCCTCGTACCGGTAGAGCACCGCCCGGGTGCCCATCCAGGCGACGACATTATGAGTATACATGTCCTCCAGCGTCGGCGTCCGCTCGTGGATGCCGAAGATCATCATATTGATCAGCTCGTCGGCGGGTATAGCGCCGCTCTTCAGATGCGCCAGGTTGGCCTGTTGAAACTCGTCAGACAAATAGAAGCGCGCTCGCGCCAGCACCCAACTGTGAGGATCACGCGCCAGAACGATATGCCGCGCGGCGCCCAGAGCGTGGACGCCGGAATCGCTGAAAAGTAGATGGCCGCAGCTCATCATCGGCTGGGCGGGATCGAACAGATGACGATGCTGGGCCAGGTTTGGAATCTGCACGAACTCGCGGCCGTAGTGCTGCGCCACCGGTACGAACATCCGCAGAATGTTGCGGATAAGATGCGTGCCGCCCTTGGGGATGCTGTTCAGGAACAGAGGCACCGACAACGGCGCCGGATCAAAGCGCGCCACATCTTCGTCCAGCGTATCCTTCATGCCCAGAATGACCGCCATGTCTCAGACTCTCCGCGAAACAAAAGAGGCGGCAGGTTCGAGAACCCGCCGCCCCGTCAGGACCATATAGCCCGTTTGTCGATCAGAACGACTTGCTGATGCGAACGAAGCCGCGGCGACCGTACATGCCTTCGGTATATTGTGAGGTGAAGGCCGAGGTGCCGACGGTGCTGAATTCGCCCAGGTTCAGGGTGGTCAGTTGCGGCGGCAGTTCGTCGAACAGATTTGCCACGCCGGCCAGGATCGACCAGCTCTCCGCGTCATAGCGAACCGAGAAGCTGTGGAAGGCCGTGAACGGCGCATCAAGCTTCAGATAGACTTCCTGCCCACCGACAGTGGCGGTGTCGCTGCCATACGAGGCATAGTTGCCTTGGTGACCGATCATCTGAACGGCCCAGACCCCGGTCCAAGGACCACGCTCGTACTGCAGGTTCAGGTTGCCGACGAACTGCGGATTGCCGACCTCGCCGAGGGTATCAATGATGTTGTCGGCAAACAGGGCTTCTCGCGATTCCAACTGCCAGGTCGCCTGGCCGTCGATCGAGAACCGGTCGCCCCACGGCAGGTCGTGGGCGTAGCGCGCCGTGAAATCGATGCCGCGGTTGGTCTGTTCAGCAATGTTGATGAACTTGCCGGAGATGGTGTCGATCCGGTGCGTTCCCTCGTTACGGACGAACTGGTTGCAGACTGGGTCCGTCGGGAAATTGTCCGAGAGATAGCAGGCCGAGACGGTTCTCGAGCCCAGGCTCGTGACCTGGTCCTCGATCTCGATCTCGAAATAATCGACCGCAGCGCTGAAGTTGATGAACTTCGGCGTCCAGACCAGGCCGATAACATGAGCCGTAGAGGTTTCCGGCTCAAGTTGTCCCAGGCCGCCGCCCTCGAACAGAGTCGCCGAACTGCCGGCCCCGTTGTGGGTCCCGGGCACGCCGCCGCCGGGTCCGTTCGGGTTGGCGCAGTTGTCGGCAAGACGTTGGCTGATGGTGCCCTCAGCCAGGTTTTGTTGCCAGTTGATGCATGGATCCACGGTGCGCTGGCTGGCGAAGCTGCTCTGGTCGGCCAGATACAGTTCGAACAGAGCCGGGGCTCGGAACGACGTACCCGTGGTGGCGCGCATGCGAACGTCCGGCAAGAACTCCCAGTTCACGCCGACCTTATAGGTCGATGCGCTGCCCGACGTCTTCGTGTTGGTCACCCGGCCCGACAGGCTTAGGTCCAGACCATAGGCGAACGGCATATCCTTCAGGACAGGGATCGACAGTTCGGTGAAGATCTCGGCCGTTCGCTCAGACCCCTGCGTGATGCCGGCGCTGGAAGATCCCCAGGCGTTGGCGTTGCGCGTGATCTCGCCCGGAACGTCGTTGATTTCGTCGTGGCGAATATGGAAGCCGAGCGCCGCCCCGATCGGACCCGCCGGCAGGTCGAACAGCTCGCCGCCCATGAAGCCTTCGACATAGGCCTGTTCATAGACAGTGTTGCCCTTATCGACGTCAAACAGGAAGGCGCGCTGTTCGTCGGTCAGATTACCGGCCAGGAAGTCGGGATCGGCCCAGTTGATGTCGATGCAGGTCCGCCCGCTCACCGGCAGGACCTCGCCGGCGCAGGAGTCAGTGCGGAAGCTCTGGCTGTCAACGGCGTCTTGCAGGATGACGTCGGCGGTATAGTCGCCGTCCGAACGGCTGTACTGGAAGAAGACGTCCCACTTCCAGTCGTTCAGGAAGCTGCCCGGATCGATGAAGTCGCCCCGGACGCCGCCGACGACGCGGGCGTAGTCTACCTGCTGGCTGGCCGAGCTGTGGTTGGTGATCGGCGTGGGGCTGAGCAGATAGTCGCCGCCCCAGCTCTCGTAGCCATAACCAGCGCCGTAAGACCAGTCGCCGGCGTAGGCGTAGTTCCAGAACTGGCGGTAGCCCTTGGTCGAGGATTTGCGGCGATTCAGCAGGACTTCGGCATAGGCCTCGGCGTGCTCGGTCAGCTGGTATTTGCCCTCGGCGAAGACCGTGTAACGCTCAACCTCGGGAATCAGGGTCTGTTCGTCATCAAACGGGTGATTGCCGTTCATGACCGCCGTGCTGGGGCCGTCGTAGCCGACCAGATAGAACCCAGGCGGCGGGACCGGCACTTCGCCGGCCAAACTACCCGGCACGGTCGGGATGTAGTTCCCCAGATCGCCGTCATAGTCGTACTGGAATCGGCCTGGCAAAGAGGCGAAGGTATTATCATAGGCCCAGACGTGGCCCCACAGCAGGTCAAGGCACGCGGGCTTGCCGGTACGCGGATCGATCCGGTCCGCACGATTTCCTTGAGCATCAAACACATATTGCTCAGCGCAGCTGGTGTAATCACGATCACCCTGCAGTTGCTCGAACTGCTTATAGTAGTCGCCTGATATGCTAAAACTGCCGCGCTCGAACGTCTTGCCGAAGGTGCCGGAGAAGTTCATCTGCTCGCCACCGCCCTCGAAGGGTGCGGTATAATAGGCGGTCAACTCGCCGCCGTCCTGCTCGACGCCGGTAATCAGGTTCACCACGCCGGCTACGGCGTCAGACCCGTAGATCGACGAGGCGCCGTCTTTCAGGATGTCAACACGCGACAGGGCCGATTGCGGCAGGACGTTCAGGTCGAACGCCGAAACGCCGCCACGTGTGCCGGCCGGACCGGCGCGACGACCGTTCAGCAGAACCAAGGTGCGGTTGGCGCCCAAGCCGCGCAGCGAAACCGTCGCCGCGCCCGGGCCGCCGTCGGTAACGAAAGAGCTGGAGATCGTCGAGGTGACTTGGGGCGAGCCGGCGGCCAGGGTCGATTGCTGCAGCAATTGCGCCGTGTCGCTGAGACCACGCGCCTGGGCGCTCTGAGCGGTCAGCACCTGCACGGGCGAGGCGCTCGTGTATTCGTTCCTCGGGATACGCGAACCGGTGACTACAATTTCCTCAACTTCGGACGAGGCTTCAGTCTCCGCAGCCGTAGGCTGAGCTTCCTGCGCCATTGCCGGCGCGGCGGCCATCAGAGTAGCGAATGCGCCGCCGACCAAGGCGGAAGCATTCAAAAGTCCCATCCGACGAGTCATGGAATCCCCCAGTGTAGTTCGAAATGAAGCGTCTACTTAATGTGTAATTCGGACCGCAGACCACCTTAATGACGCAAAGTCGACACCTTCCCGCAACGAATGTGGCAAACTCGCATCACTTTTTGACCTGATTTGACAGCCTGAAAGCTCTTGCCCCCCCGCCCCTCCCTCTCTAAACGGGCCGCTTAACCGACAACCCGACGCGAGCTCCGCATGGCGACGCCCTGCGGCGGCTACGCGCGCGCAAACTACGAAGGATCAGGTCGCCCCTTGGACGCCTCGGACATCAGTCATGACGAACGCGACGCCATGGTGCGCGCGGCGCTGGCCGAACAGGGCGACAGCGGCGTGACGCCGCGCCACACGCTGTTCTTCTTCCTGGGCGACGAAGACGCCCACGGCGATCTGTGCGAGGTGGCGCGGCGCGCCGGCTTCATCGCGCGCGGCGACGGCGACATGACGATTCTCGAGACCACCATGGCCGTCGATGCGGAGAGTTTCGCTCCCGTCTCGTCCATGATGCAGACCTGGGCCGCGGCCTTCCAGCTGGAATACGACGGCTGGGAATGCGCGGTCGTGACCCATTAGCGTTCAATAAGAAGAAGAGCTGGCGATGCCCAAGCGCACAGACATAAAGTCCATCCTCATCATCGGCGCCGGCCCGATCGTCATCGGTCAGGCGTGCGAGTTCGACTATTCCGGCGTCCAGGCGTGCAAGGCGCTGAAGGCCGAGGGGTACCGGGTCATCCTGGTCAACTCGAACCCCGCCACCATCATGACGGACCCCGAGGTGGCCGACGCCACCTATATCGAGCCGATCACGCCCGAGATGGTCGAGAAGATCATCGCCAAGGAACGCCCCGACGCGCTTCTGCCGACCATGGGCGGCCAGACGGCGCTGAATACGGCCCTGGCCCTGGACGCCTCGGGCGCGCTGAAGAAGTACGGCGTCGAGATGATCGGCGCGAAAGCCGAGGTCATCGACAAGGCCGAGGATCGCCAGAAATTCCGCGACGCCATGGACAAGCTGGGCCTTGAATCGCCCCGCTCCAAGGCCGCCCATTCGATGGAAGAGGCGCTGGACGGCCTTGAGTTCGTCGGCCTGCCCGCCGTCGTCCGCCCGTCCTTTACGCTCGCCGGCACCGGCGGCGGCATCGCCTTCAACCGCGAGGAGTTCGAGGAGATCGTCTTGCGCGGCCTCGACCTGTCGCCGACCACCGAGGTCCTGATCGAGGAATCGGTGCTGGGCTGGAAGGAATACGAGATGGAGGTCGTCCGCGACACGGCGGACAACTGCATCATCATCTGCTCGATCGAGAACATCGACCCGATGGGCGTCCACACTGGCGACTCCATCACCGTCGCCCCCGCCCTGACGCTGACCGACAAGGAATATCAGCGGATGCGGACCGGCTCGATCAACGTCCTGCGCGAGATCGGCGTCGAGACCGGCGGATCGAACGTCCAGTGGGCCATCAATCCGGCCGACGGCCGCATGGTGGTGATCGAGATGAACCCGCGTGTGTCGCGTTCGTCCGCTCTGGCGTCCAAGGCCACCGGCTTCCCCATCGCCAAGGTCGCGGCGCGTCTGGCCGTCGGCTACACCCTGGACGAACTGCAGAACGACATCACCCAGGTCACGCCGGCGTCGTTCGAGCCGAGCATCGACTATGTCGTCACCAAGATCCCGCGTTTCGCCTTCGAGAAATACCCCGGCTCGGAGCCGCTGCTGGGCACCTCGATGAAGTCGGTGGGCGAGGTCATGGCCATCGGCCGCACCTTCCAGGAATCGATGCAGAAGGCCCTTCGCGGGCTTGAGACCGGCCTGTCCGGCTTCGACGAGATCGAGATCGAAGGCGTCGCCGATGTCGAGGACGCCGGCGCCGCCCGCGCCGCCGTGGTCCGCGCCCTGGGCATCCCCACCCCTGACCGCATCCGCGTCATCGCCCAGGCCTTCCGCCACGGCCTGACGGTGGAAGAGGTCAACGCCGCCTGTTCCTACGAGCCCTGGTTCCTGCGCCAGATCGCCGACATCGTGCGCGAGGAAGGCCATATCCGGGTCAAGGGCCTGCCGACCGACCCGACCGAGTTCCGCCGGCTGAAGGCCAAGGGCTTCGCCGACGCCCGCCTGGCCCAGCTGACCGGTGCCACCGAAAAGGACGTCCGCGCCGCCCGTCGCGGCCTGAACGTTCGCCCGGTGTTCAAGCGGATCGACACCTGCGCCGCCGAGTTCGCCAGCGCCACCGCCTATATGTATTCGACCTATGAGACCGGCGCCCTGGGCCAGATCCCCGAGTGCGAGTCCCAGCCGTCGGACAAGAAGAAGGCCATCATCCTGGGCGGCGGTCCGAACCGGATCGGCCAGGGGATCGAGTTCGACTACTGCTGCTGCCACGCGGCCTTCGCCTTCGACGACATCGGCGTCGAGTCGATCATGGTCAACTGCAACCCCGAGACCGTCTCGACCGACTATGACACCTCCGACCGCCTGTATTTCGAGCCGCTGACGGCCGAGGACGTGCTGGAGCTGATCGAGGTCGAGCGCTCCAACGGCGACCTGATCGGCTGCGTCGTCCAGTTCGGCGGCCAGACTCCGCTGAAGCTGGCCCACGCGCTTCAGGAGGACAATATCCCCGTCCTGGGCACCAGCGTCGACTCCATCGACCTGGCCGAGGACCGCGAGCGCTTCCAGCAGATGCTGGAGGCCATCGGCCTGAAACAGCCCCCCAACGGCCTGGCCCGCAGCGCCGAAGAGGCCGCCCAGAAGGCCGAGGAAGTCGGCTATCCGGTCGTCCTGCGCCCCTCCTACGTCCTGGGCGGACGCGGCATGATGATCGTTCACGACCGCGAGCAACTGGACCGTTACGTCCACGAGGCCATGCGCGTCTCGGGCTCCGACCCCGTCCTGATCGACCACTATCTGAACCGCGCCACCGAGGTGGACGTGGACGCCCTGTGCGACGACGAGACGGTCTTCGTCGCCGGCGTGCTGGAACATATCGAGGAAGCCGGCGTCCACTCGGGCGACAGCGCCTGCTCCATGCCGCCCTGGTCCCTGTCGGCCGAGACGGTGGCCGAGCTGAAGCGCCAGACCACGGAAATGGCCAAGGCCCTGAAGGTGCGCGGCCTGATGAACGTGCAGTTCGCCATCGAGGAGCCGCACAGCGAGAACCCGCGCATCTTCGTGCTGGAAGTGAACCCGCGCGCGTCCCGCACGGCGCCCTTCGTGGCCAAGACCATCGGCCAGCCGATCGCCTCGATCGCCGCAAAGGTCATGGCCGGCGTGCCGCTGAAATCCTTCGGCCTGATCGACAAGCCCTACGACCATATCGCGGTCAAGGAAGCCGTCTTCCCCTTCGCCCGCTTCGCCGGGGTGGACACCATCCTGGGCCCGGAAATGCGTTCGACCGGCGAGGTCATGGGCCTGGACTGGAAGCGTGAGGGCGAGGCCGACATGGCCCCCGCCTTCGCCCGCGCCTTCGCCAAGTCCCAGATCGGCGGCGGCACCACCCTGCCGACCGCCGGCTGCGCCTTCGTCTCGGTCAAGGAGGACGACAAGCCCTTCATCATCGATGCGGTGAAGACCCTGCAATCCGAGGGCTTCTCCATCATCGCCACCAGCGGCACCCGCGACTACCTGGCCACCCAGGGGATCGAGGTCGGCCTGGTCAAGAAGGTGCTGGAAGGCCGTCCGCATATCGTGGACGCCATGAAGAACGGCGAGGTCCACCTGGTCTTCAACACCACCTCGGGCAAACAGTCGCTGCAGGACAGCTTCAGCCTGCGCCGCACCGCCCTGATGATGAAGATCCCCTACTACACCACCACCGCCGGCGCCCTTGCGGCGGCCCAGGCCATCGGCGCCATCAAGGCCGGCGATCTGGATGTCCGACCGATCCAGGACTACGCCTGATGAAAGCCGCCGGTGGCGTCTTTCTCGCGACCGGCGGCTCCCTCGGGGACCTGCATCCCTTCATAGCCCTGGGCCGCGCCCTGCAGTCGCAAGGCCACGACGTCGGGATCGCCACGGCGGTCGACTACCGCGACAAGATCGAAGCTGCGGGTCTGACCTTTCATCAGGTCGGCCCCAGCATCGCCGATCTGACGCGCGACACCGGCATGGATCTGCCGGCCCTGACCGCCGCCATCGCCAGGTCTGATCGCTTCCTGTTCGGCGACATCCTGCTGCCCCGCGCAGAAGAAGCCGCCCGACAGTTGATCGCCGTCACGGAAGGCGCCGCCGCCGTCGTGGGCTCCACCCTCGCCATCGGGGCGCAGTTTGCGGCCGAGCGCTGGCGTATTCCCTATGTGGCCGTGTCGCTCCAGCCGACCATGGTCTTCTCGCGTTACGACCCGCCCTTTCTCCCCGCCGCGCCTTGGCTGAAACCGGCGACCAGCGGGCCTCAACTCTGGCTGAATGATCTCACCAGGGCGTTGGGTCGCATGAGCACGGCCCGCTGGACCGCGCCGATGAACGCCATCCGCGCCTCGCTGGGTCTGCCGCAGACCAAGGACAACATCGTCTTCGACGCAGGCCGTTCGGCGGATCTGTATATGGGGCTCTACTCGCCCCTGCTGAGTGCCCGCCAAGCCGACGCTGCTCCCAACTTCGACGTCGTCGGCTACGCCGCCTATGACAGCGAGACCGGCGCGCCCTCCGCCCTTGCTCCCGACCTCGAGGCCTTCCTGACGGCCGGGCCGCCGCCGCTGGTCTTCACCCTCGGCAGCGCAGCGGTGAACATCCCCGGCGACTTCTATGTCGAGAGCCTGAAGGCCGCCCGCCGACTAGGCCGCCGCGCCGTGCTGCTGGTTGGTCCCGACGGCGACCGAACCTTGGCCGAAGCCGACCCCGAAATCCATGTTGCGGCCTACGCCCCGTTTTCCCTTCTGTTTCCTCGCGCGGCGGCGATCGTGCATCAGGGCGGGATCGGCACCGTCCATCAGGCCCTGAGCAGCGGTCGCCCGCAACTGGTCGTGCCTCACCTCGGCGACCAGTACGACAACGCCGCCCGAGTGGTTCGGCTGGGCTGCGGTCGGTCGCTGGCGCGACCTCGCTACAGGTCTGACACGGTCGCTGCGACCCTTCGCGCGCTGGCGGAGGATCCGCTGGTTTCGGCCCGCGCCGAGGCGGTCGGCCCTCAGGTCCATGCCCAGGACGGCGCCGCCAAAGCGGCGGAGCGCATCAGCCGCGTCCTCGTCGGATCATGAGCAAAGCTTAACTGGACGCCCCCGGCGTCCCCATGATCCCCTTCCTGTCGATATCGACGAGGGGGACTTTCGATATGGCTGAGCCGCGCAAGGTTGGACCGGGCTTTTACGTCCTCCTGCTGTTGATCTCCGTGGCGACCTTCGTCCTTCACGAAGGGGCGCACTGGCTGGCCGGCGTCGCCCTGGGGCACGAGATGACGGTCACCCTGAACAGCAGCGCCCCGGTCGGCGCCGTACCCCGCGACCATGACCTGTTGATCGCGGCCGCCGGGCCCTTGGTCACCCTGGCCGGAGGCTTGATCGCCTTCGCCCTGGTCCTGACCCGCGACAGCCTGGCCGCCTATGGCGTCCTGTTCTTCGCCCTGTTCATGCGGCTGATGGCGGCGGTGATCAGCCTGATCAACCCGAACGACGAGGCCCGGATCAGTCTGGCCATGGGACTGGGCCTCTATGTCCTGCCCCTGATCACGGTGGGGGCGCTGTTGGTCCTGACGGTCGTCGCCAGTCGGCGACTGCGTCTGGGCTGGAAGACCAACCTGATGACCTATCTGGTCTCCACCCTCGCCGTCACCGCCATCGTCGCGGCTGACCAGTTCATCATCGCGCCCGGCTGACGCCCTCTTGTCTCGCCGCGATCCCGGTCTAAGGTCGCGAAAGGGGCTTGGGGGATCACAGATGAAACGCGCGATATTGACAACGGCGGCGATGGCTCTGGCCCTGGCGGCCGGGACGCCCGCCCTGGCGCAGGACGCCGGTCTGAAGGCGGCGGTGAAGGCGGATTATGACGCCAATCTCGCGACCCTGTTCGACTGGTTCCACCGCAATCCCGAACTGTCGGGGCAGGAGGTCCAGACCTCGGCGCGGCTGGCGCGCGAGCTGACGGCCCTGGGATATGAGGTCACGACCGGCGTCGGCGGCACGGGCGTGGTCGCCGTGTTGAAGAACGGCGCGGGCCCCACGGTCATGATCCGCGCCGACATGGACGGCCTGCCGCTTCAGGAACGCTCGGGCCTGGCCAACGCCTCGACGGCGCGCCAGCTGGACGCCGACGGGGTTGAAAAGCCGGTCATGCACGCCTGTGGCCACGACGTGCACATCACCGCCCTGGTCGGCACGGCCCGCCAGATGGCGGCGCGCAAGGCCAACTGGTCCGGCACCCTGGTGCTGATCGGCCAACCGGCGGAGGAGCGGATCTTCGGCGCCCGCGCCATGATGCAGGACGGCCTCTATTCCCGCTTCCCCAAGCCGGACTACGCCCTGGCCTTCCACGTCTCGGCCGACACCCCGACCGGCAAGATCGAGGCCCCGCTGGACATCACCTCGTCCAGTTCGGACAGCGTCGACATCGCGGTGCGCGGCGTGGGCACGCACGGCGCCTATCCTCACATGGGGGTCGATCCGGTGCTGGTCGCGTCCCAGATCGTGGTCTCGCTCCAGACCCTGCGCAGCCGCGAGGTCAGTCCGCTGGAGGGGGCGGTGGTCACCGTCGGATCGATCCACGGGGGGATCAAGCACAACATCATTCCCGAACAGGTCGATCTGCAACTGACCGTCCGCGCCGACAGCCCCGAGGTCCGCACGACCCTTCTGGACGGGATCGACCGCGTCGCCCGCAACACGGCCCTGGCCCTGAACGTGCCCGAGGACCGGCTGCCCGTCGTCACCCGTTCGGCGACCGAGACCACGCCGGCCACCATCAACGACCGCGAGACCGCCCGGCGGGTGCGCGACATCTTCGCCTCGACCTTCGGCCCTGACGTGCTGCGCGACACGCCGCGCGGCGGCATGGGGGCCGAGGACTTCGCCTATTTCGTCCAGCCCGAGACCGGGGTGAAGGGCGTCTATTTCAGCGTCGGCGGCACGCCGGAGGCCGAGCTTGAGCAGGCCGCCGGCCACCATTCGCCCCTGTTCAAGATCACGCCGGAACCGGCCGTCACCCTGGGCGTCGAGGCCTCGGTCGCCGCGGCGGAAGGCCTGATGCCCCGGACGAACTAAAGGCGAACTAGGCGGCTTCGGCCGCCTCTTCTTCCCCATCCTCGCCCGCAACGATCCGCGTCGCGGCCAGATCGCCGGTGACATTGCCGACGGTGCGGAAGATGTCGGGGATGACCTCGACCGCCAGCAGCAGGGGCAGCACCCCCAGCGGCAGGCCCATGGCCAGGCAGATGGGGCCGACGCTGGCGAAGAAGCTGACCTGGCCCGGCAGGCCGACCGAGGCGATGGAGACGGCGATCGCCGTCAGACCGCCGGCGATCAGGGCGGCCAGGCTCAGCTCCACCCCGTTCAGCTGGGCGACATACAGACAGACCGCCAGATTGGCGACTGGGCTGGTGATGCGGAACACCGCCACCGCCAGCGGCAGGACCAGACCCGCCGAGGTCTGGGGCACGCCCAGCCAGTCGCGCGCCCGTTCGATCATGACCGGCAGGCTGGCCAGCGACGACTGGGTCGAGACCGCCACCACCTGGGCCGGGGCCACGGCGCGCGCGAACCGGCCCAGCGAAATCCGCCCCCAGACCGTCGCCACCACATAGATGATCAGGATCAGGCCGATCTGGCTCAGGCAGACGATGGCGACATAATGGGCCAGGGTGCCCGCCACCCCGAGGCCGGCCCGCAAGCCCACGCCCAGCGCCAGGGCGAACACCCCGAACGGCGCGGCCAGCAGCACCCAGTGGACGATCACCACCAGGGTCTCGGCCACCGCCTCGAAGAAGCCCGCCAGGGGCCGGCGCAGGTCGGCCTTGATCCGGGTCGCGGCGAAGCCGAAGGCCAGGGCGAAGACCACCACGGCCAGCACCCCGTCGTCCGCCGCCGCCTTGATCAGATTGGACGGCGCCAGACTGGCCAGGAAGGCCCGCAGCCCGTCGGTCCGCGCCGCCTCGCCCACCGTCGCCAGCGAATCCGCCGGAACCCCGGCCAGCAGGGCCCGCCCCGCCTCCGGATCAATGGGCCAAAGCGCCAGCAACCCCAGGCCCGCCAGGATCGCATAGACGGTCGCCCCGACCAGCAGCAGGCCGAACACCGTCAACGCCCGCACCGCGATCCGCCCCGTCGCCGCCGCGTCGGCGATGGAGACGATGCCCGTCACCAGAAGGCTGAACACCAGGGGGATGACGGTCATCCGCAGCGCGTTCAACCACACCTGCCCCAGGCTCTCGACCACGCCCAGCGCGCCGGTCAACCACGGGGCGTCGGCTTCCTGGGCCAGGGCGCCGACGACGACGCCGGCGGCCAGGGCCGCGATGACGAAAAAGCTCAGGGAGGTGAAGAAGGCGGCGACGCGAGATCTGTTCATGACGCACGGCTAGCACCGCTTTTGCAATCGCGCGCGCCAAACCTTCTGTGACCGGCCTCAAGCTCATGTCGTCGCAGGCCGAAACGTGACGTCCGCCGGCGCGTTGAGGCCGGGAAGGAGCCCTCCATGTCCCGTCTGCACAAACTCGTCCCGCTGCTCGGCGGCCTGCTGTTGTCCCGGGGCGGTCGCCGCGTCGCCGGACGGCACGCGGGCAAGCTGGCCCTCGCCACCCTGGCCTATGAGGTCTGGCGCAACCGCCGCGAAGGCGCCGCCCCCAAGGCCCGCCCCGAACCCCGCACCCGCTGGAGCGGCCGCGCCCCGCGATAGGTCTGGACTTCCTCGACGGCGGCGCGGAATAGTCTGCGCCGTTCGAACGGAGCCGACCCATGATCAAAGTCCACCATCTGAACGACAGCCGCTCCCAGCGTGTTCTGTGGCTGCTGGAGGAACTGGGCCTGGACTACGAGGTCATCCGCTACGAGCGGGATCCCGGCAGCCGACTGGCGCCGCCGGCCCTGATCGCCGTCCACCCGCTGGGCAAGTCGCCGGTGATCGAGGACGGCGACATCAAGGTCGCCGAGACCGGCGCCGTCGTCGACTATCTGCTGGAAACCTATGGCGCCGGCCGGCTTCGTCCCGCAGCAGGCACCGAGGATGGGCGGCGCTTCACCTACTGGCTCCACTATGCCGAGGGCTCGGCCATGCCGCCCCTGCTGCTGAAGCTGGTCTTCTCCATGCTGCCGCAACGCGCGCCCGGGCTGGTGAAGCCCCTGGTCAAGGGGATCGCGGCCAAGACCCTGACAAGCTTCGTCGATCCGCAGCTGCGCACCCATGTCGGCTTCTGGGAGGACGAACTGGGGCGTTCCGAATGGTTCGCCGGCGACCAGTTCACGGCCGCGGACATCATGATGAGCTTCCCGGTCGAGGCCGGCGCCGACCGCGCCTTCGACCCGGCGACCAAGCCGAGGCTCAAGGCCTTCCTCGAGAAAATCCACGCCCGCCCGGCCTATCGCCGCGCGCTGGAACGGGGCGGCGCCTACAGCTACGCTTGACGCGACAGGTTTACAGGGGACGCAACCCGCCGGGCCCGGCGGCGTTAATCCCCCATGAAATTCCGAACCATCCAGATTGTAGCAGGCCTGACGGCGGCGCTCGCCTTTGTCCTGGCCTTCATGGCCGCCGGCGCGGCCCTCGTGTCCGGCCTTTTCATGCTGTTGGGTCTCGCGGCCGTCGCCTGGCTGGCTTACAGCCTGATCAAGGGCGTCATGCGCCGCGATTCCAAGGCCAAACCGCCCGCCCGCGCCTGAACTAGACTTCTACGCGCAGCGGGCCTTGAAATTACGAGTGCGAAGCCCTAATATTGATGCCCGGCCGCGCCCGCCCCGCGGCCTTTTGTGTGCCTACTTCGCGTCTTTCCAGTCTCCGGGCGAACCAGAAAAATCACGACACCAATGGAAAAAGTGCCGATGACGGCCGAGGGCTACCGTGTCCTCGACGATCAACTGAAGCAATTGAAGTCGGTCGAAAGGCCGAGCGTCATTGCGGCCATCTCCGAGGCCCGCGAACATGGCGACCTGTCCGAAAACGCCGAATACCATGCCGCCAAGGAGCGTCAGGGCTGGATCGAAGGCCAGATCGCCGAGATCGAGGACAAGATCAGCCGCGCCCAGGTCATTGACGTGTCGAAACTGTCGGGCAGCCAGGTCAAGTTCGGCGCCACGGTCACCGTGGTCGACGAAGACACCGAGGATGAGGCCCGTTATCAGATCGTCGGTGAACACGAAGCCGACGTGAAGAAGGGCAAGGTCTCCATCGCCTCGCCCATCGCCCGCGCCATGATCTCCAAGGAGGTCGGCGACGTGGTCGAGGTCAACACCCCCGGCGGCGTCAAGGCCTACGAGATCCTCAAGGTCGAGTGGAAATAAGATCGTGACCGAACCCGCAGGAGCACGCACGCCTCTGGTGTCGCATGTTTCTGTGGGCGTGTCGGACCTTGATAAGGCGAGCGTCTTCTATGACGCCGCGCTTGGCGCATTGGGCATCGGCAGGGTCATGGAGCACGTCATGGGCGTGGCCTATGGCCGCGCTTTTCCCGAATTCTGGGCCTCCATCCCCCATGATCGCCAACCATGCTCGGCAGGCAATGGCGCGCATGTCTGTTTCGCCGCGTCGGATCGGGACTCTGTTGATCGTTTCCACGCCCAGGGCCTGACGGCGGGAGGCCGCGATGACGGCGCCCCCGGTTTTCGGCCCGATTACGCGCCGGGCTACTATGCCGCCTTCTTGCGTGACCCTGACGGAAACAAGCTTGAGGCCATCACATGGGTCAGGCCGGCGTCGATCGACGCGTGACCGCTCCTTCGTCTCCCCGCGCCCTCTCCATCTGGGTCGTCTCCGACGGCCGCGCCGGAATCGAGAACCAGGCCCTTGGGCTGGCCGAAGCCGTGCAACGCCTGACCCCGGCCGAGATCGTCGTCAAACGCATTCAATGGCGAAGCCTGTTCGATCGCCTGCCGTCAGCGCTAAAGACCCCGGCCATGTTGGCCCCAACGTCGGACGCCTTCGCTGAACCCTGGCCGGACCTGTGGATCGCCACCGGCCGCGCCACCCTGCCGCTCTCCACCCGCGTCAAAACCTGGAGCGGCGGCCGCACCTTCGTAGTCCAGACCCAAGATCCGCGCTGGGCGAACGCCCGCTACGACATGATCGTCGCACCGGCCCATGACGGCTTGTCGGGCGACAATGTCTTCGAGATCACCGGCTCGCCCCACCGCATCACGCCGCAACGGATCGCCGAGGCTGCGCCCGCCTTCGCCGACCGGATCGCCCCCCTGTCCCATCCCCGCGTCGCCGTGTTGATCGGCGGCAAGTCCAAAGCCTTCGACCTGACCGAGGCCCATGCGGCGGATTTAGCCGACCAGATCGCCGACGCCGTCCGCGCCGCAGGCGGTTCACTGCTGCTGACCTTCTCGCGCCGCACGCCCGAGGCGGCCAGGGCCGTGATGACCGCCTGCCTGTCCGACCTGCCGGGCTGGATCTGGGACGGCGCTGGCGAAAACCCGCTGTTCGGCTTCCTGCATTTCGCCGACCACATCCTGGTCACCGAGGACAGCGCCAACATGGCTGCGGAAGCGGCCTCCACCGGCACGCCGGTCCACATCCTGCCCATGGTTCCGCTCAAGTCCGGCGACAAGTTCGCCCGCCTGCACGACGACCTCGCCGAACGCGGCGCCACCCGCCCCTTCGACGGGACGCTGGAAAGCTGGACTTATGCGCCCCTCGCCGAAACCGAGCGGGCGGCGCGGGCGGTGCTGGAAGCGATGGCGACGCGTTAGCCTCACAACACTCCGCTCATCCCGGCGAAAGCCGGGACCCAGCGCTTTGGGGGCTCAGATAGGGGGCGGATTCACCGCTCTTGGTCCAGCGCACTGCCGAACGAAAGAACTGGGTCCCGGCTTTCGCCGGGATGAGCGGAAAAGGGCTCGTCAGTCGCCCCCGCCTCCGCCATCCCCACCACCGTCGGAGCCGCCGTCGGAGCTACTGTCCTTGGCTACGTCACGATGCGCGTCCCCACCGCCGAAAATGACCGGCCCGCCGCCGTCCGAGCTCTCGCCCTTCTTCGACTTCGGTGTCGCACTGAACGCTACGCCCAGCCCGGCCCCGATAGCGACCCCGACCCCGATCCCGAGGGCCAGATTGTCCAGAGCCAGGCCCAGCGCCGCCCCGATCGCAATTCCCAAGCCTATGCCGACCGGCAAGAAAGCCGCCTTGTTGTCGCTCATCCCCGTCTCCCTTTGCTCCCGAGGCGAGACTAACATCGCGCAAACGGGAATCAGCCCCTAAATAGGGGCCATGACCCAAGCTCGTACCGTACGCGTCGCCATCATCGGTTCCGGCCCCGCCGGCTGGACCGCAGCCATCTACGCCGCCCGCGCCTCGTTGAACCCCGTCGTCATCGCCGGCCTTCAGCCCGGCGGCCAGCTGACCATCACCACCGATGTCGAGAACTATCCCGGCTTCGCCGAGACCATCCAGGGTCCGTGGCTGATGGAGCAGATGCAGGCCCAGGCCCTGCACGTCGGCACGGAAGTCATCCACGACATCGTCGTCTCCGCCGACCTGTCGCAACGCCCCTTCCGGCTGAAGCTGGACGGCGGCGAGGAAATCCTGGCCGAAACCGTCATCATCTCCACCGGCGCCCAGGCCAAATGGCTGGGCCTGGAGTCCGAGGCCGCCTACCAGGGCTTCGGCGTCTCGGCCTGCGCCACCTGCGATGGCTTCTTCTATCGCGGCAAGGAAGTCGTGGTCGTCGGCGGCGGCAACACCGCCGTCGAAGAGGCGCTGTTCCTGACCAATTTCGCTTCCAAGGTCACGGTCATCCACCGCCGCGACGAGTTCCGCGCCGAAAAGATCCTCCAGGACCGCCTGTTCGCCAATCCCAAGGTCGAGGTGATCTGGAACTCGGCGATCGAGGAAATCGTCGGCGTAGTCGACGGCATGGCCAAGAACGTCACCGGCGTCCGGCTGAAGAACGTCGAGGACGGAACGACCCAGGAAATCCCGGCCGACGGCGTCTTCATCGCCATCGGCCACGCCCCCTCCTCAGAGCTGTTCAAGGGTCAGCTTGAGACCAATGCCGGCGGTTATCTACGGGTGCGGCCGGGTACGGCGCAGACCGCGATCGAGGGCGTCTGGGCGGCCGGCGACGTGACCGACGACGTCTATCGCCAGGCCGTTACGGCGGCGGGCATGGGCTGTATGGCCGCGCTGGAGGCCAGCCGCTTCCTGGCCGAAGAAGACCATGCCAAGGCCAATCACCCGATCAGCCACAAGGAGGCTGAGAAGATCGGAGCCTGGTGAGCCTCGAGCTCCTTCGACGACTTTTCAGCACCAGAGCGGCTTGATCAGGCGAACAGTTGCAGGCCGGGCGGGGCATATTGCACCGGCTCTCCCTGGCGGCGGCGCAGGGCATAGTCGATCGCCGTCTGGACCGCACGCTCGTCGGTAGGCTTGGACAGTACGCCGATCGTGCCGGCGACGCCTTCGCGCACCATGCCGGGATTGGCGGTCATGAACAGGACCGTCACCCCCATGTCCTGCCCCAGTTCTCGGCCCAGGCCGATGCCGGTGGGACCGTCGGACAGGTGGATATCGACCAGGGCCAGATCGACGTCGATCTCACGCGCCATGTCCCGGGCGACCTTGGCCGTCGCCGCGACGCCGACGACCTGGTGGCCCAGATCTTCCAGCACGAAGCGCAGTTCCATCGCCACCAGGGCTTCGTCTTCAATGATGAGGATACGCGCGTTCATGACGGTGGCGACTTATGTTCGGGACCGGACAGAACGCAGACTAGGGAGAAGGGTTTCACGCGATGTGCAGTCAAGGCGCCTTTTCGGCCGCTCGCCGACGAGAAAGCGCCGTGGGTGGCAAATCCACAACGATTTTCAGGCCCTCGGGACGCCACTCGCGCTCCAGCCGCCCCCCCAGTTGCCCCTCGACTGACAACAGGGCCAGCGAGGTCCCGAAACCCGTCGTCGTCGGAGGCCCCTCCACGAGAGGCCCGCCCTTTTCAATCCAGGTCAGGACGAAGCGTTCGCCGTCGGCGTACGTCGTCAGCGTGATTTTCCCGCCGTCATTCGACAGGGCGCCGTATTTCGCGGCATTGGTCGCCAGTTCGTGAAACAGGAGAGCGACTGAAGTCGCGGCCTGATCGTCGAACACCGCGTCGTCTCCGGTGATGTGGACGCGCGGCGCGCCGGCGTCGTCGGCATAGGCTTTGAACAGATCCAGCAGGAAGGCGTGCAGGGTTGTTGCGCCCACGGTCGGCCGCGAGGTCTCCGTGTGCGGCCTTACGAACTCGTGCGCCCGCGCCAGGGCCGCGATACGGGTCCTGAGCGAGGCGGAGAAGTCGCGCGCCTCAGGATATTGTCGCGCCGACAGGGCCACCAGGGCGGTGATCACGGCGAAGATGTTCTTGATCCGGTGGCTCAGTTCCTGGCTGACCAGTTCACGGCCCTGCTCCAACCGCTTCAGATCGTCGATATCGGTGCAGGTGCCGAACCACCGGGTGATCTCGCCTTCGTCGTCCCGCACGGCGACGGCGCGGCCCAGGGTCCAGCGGTAGACGCCCGAATGATGTTTGAGCCTGTATTCGATCTCGTAAGGCTCGCCCGTCGACAGCGATCGGCTCCAGCGCTCCCGGGCGCGGGCCTGGTCGTCCGGGTGGAACATGTCGTTCCACCCTTCGCCGTCCGTCGAACCGGCGGGAACGCCGGTGAATTCGTACCAGCGCGCATTGTAATAGTCGTGGAAGCCGTCGGGGCGCGTCGACCAGACCATCTGCGGCATGGCGTCGGCCAGCACCCGGAACTGGGCTTCGCTATTGCGCAGACGGGCGGCGATCACTTCCAGGTCGGCAGCGGCCCGCTTTCGCTCCGTAATATCGACGACAATGCCGGGAAAGCGGATCGGCGCGCCGTCATCGTCGAAATAGACCTGCCCGCGGGCGGCGATCCATCGAACCTCCCCCTCGCCGTTGCGAACGCGATAGTCGCTCTCAAAGCCGCCTTCGCCGGACATGGCGGCCTCGATCTCGGCCTGGACGCGCTCGCGATCTTCCGGATCAACCGCTTGGGTGAAGGTCTCGATAGGGGCGCCGGCGCGCGCCACGGACGGGTCGACCCCGAACACCGCCGCGAACCGTTCATCGGCCACCACCCGGTCGGCGACGATGTCCCAATCCCAGGCGCCGACGTAATTCGACGCCTCGAGGGCCCGGCGGATGGTGTTTTCGCTCTCGTCGCGCTGACGCAGGGCGCGCCTCAGCTCCAGTTGGGACATGACCTGGCCCGCCAGCGTCTGCAGCGCCATCGCCTGCAGGTCGGTCAGACCTTCGGGCCGGGCCCGGGTGTCCAGCACGCACAGGGAGCCCAAAGGCAAGCCTTCCGGCGTCTTCAGCAGCCGGCCGGCGTAGAACCGCAGATGCGCCTCGCCCGTCACCAGAGGGTTGTCCTTGAAACGGGGGTCCGCTGAGGCGTCGAGGACAACCATGCCGTCCTCCTGCAAAAGCGCATGGGCGCAGAAGGAGGTCTCCAGCGGGGTTTCGCGGACGCCCAGCCCCACCTCGGCCTTGAACCACTGCCGGTCCGCGTCGATCAGATTGACCACCGCGATAGGGGCGTCGCAGATGCGGGCGATCAAGGCCACGACGGCGTCAAACGCGGCTTCGCGTTCGCTGTCCAGGATCCCGTAATCCCTGAGGGCCGCCAGACGCTCAGACTCGTCCCACCGCGGACATTCGACATCAAGGCGGGTCAATCAGGCGTCCTCTCTGGGCCAGCGGATCCGGTCAGGGCCATCAATGCGCCGAGCCCGTCAAGCGTTGCATTCTGAAGAGGGCCCCATTTCAGTTGCCGGGCCGGCCCACTTCTTCCACCGCCATCGGCACTACGCCGGCCGGCGCGGCTTCGGCGGCTGGCGTAGATGGCGACGGCTCCATCGCCTGGAGGCGAGCATTGATGGCGGCGATCTCGTCCTGGGTCGGCAGGCGTCGCCCGCCCAGGCTGGCGACGCCGACGACGCGCTGCCGCCCGTCGATCTCGACGGTCTTGAGCGGCGTAACGTCCGCGATCTCCACGGCGCCGTCAGGATCCGCGCCCCCCGTCGCCTGGCCGGGCTTGACGCCCGGACGCGGCCGCGAGAAGCGCGCCTCGTCGATCAGGGGTTCGTGGCCCTTGTAGACGGCGCGGAAGGCGGCGGTTTCGCCATAGATCCCTTTCCAGCGATAGAAGACATGGGCGCCGATCTTGGTCACTCGGGCCACCGTCGGGCCCCACCAGGGGTCCACGTAGTCGGCGTGATAATGGGTGGCGGTCCCGACCTCGCCCGCGACCTGGCCGCTCAGCGCCTTTTCGGCGACCTTGCGGGCGCGCTCCCAGGCCCAGGGGACCGGCGTCTGGGACAGGGATCCGTCGCAGGTGAAGCTGAACTGACAGCCCGTGACCCGTTCCGCTCCTTCGAACACCACGCCGCAAACCGTGTCGGCGTAGTTGGGGTCGCGCACGCGGTTCAGCACCACCTGGGCGACGGCCGCCTGACCGGCGTCCGGCTCCAGGGCCGCTTCGAAATAGACCGCCTGGGTCAGGCAGCGCAGCGCCCGGCGGCGGTCTTCGGCGCCGCCCTTGAAGACGAACGGCCGCGCGGGTCGCAGGCCGTCCGGCGCGATGACGGTTCCGCTGTGGCTTAAAGAGGCCTGTTGCAACAGGGCGGGATCATGACGTTGCGCCAGGGCCAGTTGCGACGCCGTGAGACGACGCTGGATCGCATTCATCCCGGCCGCGCTCAGATCGCCCCCCGTCGCCCGGGCCACAGCCTCGGCGGTCCGGTCCACGTCGGGCCGCACGGTCGACCCCGCCGCCATGGCCACGCCCAGCACCGCGCCGGCCGCAGGCAGGGCCGCCGCCGCGCGCTTCAGCGCCGTCCAGATCAGGTTCCAGTGGGTGAACGCCATTCAAAATCCAAGGAGGCGACGCCCCGACTGTCGGAGCATCGCCTCGGAGGGAGCATGTCTGGACTTCGGGGCCGTTTTCAGGCGCCCGGCGACCAGGGTTATCGGCCGCCCAATGTCGAGCGGAGCATCCAGGCGAACTTTTCGTGCGCGCCCAGCCGCTGGGTCAGCAGATCGACGGTCACGTCGTCCCCGTCGCTGTCGGCCACCTCAAGGGCCCCGCGCATGGTGGCGATGAGGGCCTCATGGTCGCGCATCAGTTCACGCAACATCTCCGGCGCGTCCTTCTCCGGATCACCGTCGCGGATGCTGGTGAGATTGGCGAAGGTGCCATAGCCCTGGGGCGCGAACTCTCCGAGAGCCCGGATGCGTTCGGCGATGGTGTCCAGCGCTTCCCACTGGTCACGATACTGCTGCTCCAGCAGATTATGCAGGGCGAAGAATTCCGGCCCCCGCACGTTCCAGTGATAGCCGTGCGTCTTCAGATAGACGGCGTAGGCGTCTGCCAGCACGCGCGTCAATTGGTCGGCGACGTCGCTTCGGTCGGCCTGGGAAAGGCCGGTGTCGATCGTTGCTGTCATGCTTCGCTCCATCTGTGAATGCCTTATGCGGGGCGGGCCCTGCCCTGATATGGGTAGAAGGAACGCGAATCGCCAACAAGCGTTGCATCACCAAGCGCTGCAATAGATCAGCGCGACCAGGGCTGGGGCGGCATGAACGCAGGCGCCTTCTTAGGGCGATTTCTCGATCCCGACGGCGGCCTGCTGGCGCTTGCCCGCCTCACGCCCAAGACAATCGCCAGCCGGCTTCTGATCGGAGTTATCGGCGCCGGAGCCGCGCTGCTGTTGCGAGGCGCGGGTGCGGCCTTTTACGGCGACATCACGGGGTTCATGATCCTGTTGCCGGGGGTGATCCTCGCGGCCTTGGCGGGCGGCCGACTCTCGGGCGGGGTGGCGGTCGCGACAGCCCTGCTCGGAGGGTGGGTTCTTGTCCTGCTCAGTACCGGTCCGGACTCCAAAACGGTGCCAGGTCTCAGTGTCGTCGCCACGGTCAACTTCATCATTGTCGGCCTGTTCTGCGCCTGGCTCGGCGCGTCGCTGCGTGGGACCCTGGCGCGGCTGGACGCCGTCGTCTCGGCTCTGTCCCTGTCGAACGCACGGGTCGACGAGACCGAGGGCCGGCTGCAGATCATCAGCGAGTTGGCGCCCGTCATGCTCTGGATGACCGACGAAACCGGCGCGGTCATCCATCTGAACAGCGACCAGCGGCTGTTCTGGGGCGAGATGGCCGATCTGCAGAATTTCACGATCGAAAGCGTTCTCCATCCCGAGGACCGCGAGCGGGTCATGGCGATCAAGCAGCAGGCCAACAGGAACGGCGTCGCCTACGAGGTCGAAGGACGACACCGTCGCCACGACGGCGAATGGCGCATACTGCGCACCGAGGCCCGACCCCGCCTGGGCGCCGACGGCCGATTCCTGGGCATGATCGGCGTCAATATCGATGTCACCGAAGCGCGCGCTGCGGAAGCGGCGCTGCGGGACAGCGAGATCCGTTTCCGTCTTCTGGCCGACACCGCCCCCTCCCCCATCTGGCTGACGGACCCTGACGGAGGGGTCGAGTTCGCCAATATCGCCTTGACCGACTTCTACGGGGGGAGCGCCGACCTCCTGTCGGGCCATGGGTGGAAACAGACGATCCATCCCGACGACCAGGCCCTTGTGGCGGCCGCCCAGGCGGAGGCGAGGCCGGCGCGCCGCCCCTATGGGTTCGAAGCCCGATTCCAACGCCAGGACGGCGCCTGGCGCTGGATGCGCGTCGCCGTCGAACCACGGTTCGACAGAACCGACGCCTTCCTCGGCTACGCCGGCATCTCGTTCGACGTGACCGACAATCGCGAGGCGATGGACTCGGCCGCCCGGGCCGAACGCCAGCAGACCTTCCTTCTGGATCTCAGCGACCGGTTGCGCGACCTTTCCGACCCCGAGCGCATCATGGCCGAGGTCGGATCTTCGATCGGTCATCTGATTCAGGCCGACCGCGTCGGCTACGGCGAGATGGATGAGGCGACCGGCCTTTTCTCCGTGACGCGGGAGTGGACGGTCGACGGCGCCGATTCCAGGCGGCGGGTCGGCCTGCGGTCCCTCGGAGAGGACCTGATCGCCGATCTCGCCCAGGGGCGCACCATCCGTATCGCCGACGTCCGCGAAGATCCCCGCACCGCCGGCTTCGCCGAGGTCTTCGAAGCCATCGGGACACGCGCCCTGATGCGCGCCCCCCTGATCCGCGCCGGCCGGCTGCGCGCCTTTCTCTATGTCCACGCTTCGAGCCCGCGTTCCTGGACCGAGGCCGAAGCCCGCCTGATCGAGGAGGTCGCCGCCCGAACCTGGACCGAGGTGGAGCGCGCCCGCGCCGAGATAGAGACGCGCGAGAGCGAGCAACGTTTCCGCGCCATCGCCGACACGGCGCCTGTGCTGATCTGGGTGACGCGTCAGGACCGGGAACGGGCTTTCGTCAATCAGTCCTACGTCGAGTTCTTCGGCGCAGACTATGAGACCGCCCGGGCGGCGGACTGGCGCTCGGCGCTGCATCCGGACGATCACGAGCGGATCTTGCGGGAATCGCTGGCCGGAGAGGCGACCGGCCAACCCTTTTCGATGGAAGCCCGCTATCGCCGCCACGACGGCGAATGGCGCTGGCTCAAGTCCTTTTCCCGCCCCCGCCTGACCGGAGCGGAAGTGGCGGGCTTCGTCGGCGTGGCCTTCGACGTCACCGACATGCGCGAGGCCCAGGCCAAGTTGACGGAATCCGAGGTCCGCTTCCGCACCGTCGCCGACAGCGCCCCGGCGCTGATCTGGATGACCGACGCCGCCACCCGGATCGTTTTCGCCAACAGACGCTATCGCGTCTTCTGCGGCATCCGCTCGAACCGTGAGCTGGCCGACGCCTGGCGTCGGCTGATCCACCCGGATGACGAAACCGTCTTTGACGCCGCCTTCATGCGGGCCTTCGAGGCGCGGGACCGGTTCGAGGCCCTGACCCGCGTCAACCACCCCACCCTGGGCCTGCGCTGGATCCGCACCGAGGGCGTGCCCCGCTTCGACGCCTCCGGCGCCTTCCAGGGCTATGTCGGCGCCAGTCTGGACGTCACCGACGCCAAACGCGCGGAAGACGACCTCAAACGCATCAACGAATTGCTCGAGGAAAGGGTCGCAGGGGCTCTGGCCGAGAAGGACGCCGCCGAGGCGCACCTGATGCACGCCCAGAGGATGGAGGCCGTCGGACGCCTGACCGGCGGGGTCGCGCACGACTTCAACAACCTGCTGACCGTCGTCATCGGCGCCCTGGACATCATCCTGCGTTCGGACGATCCCGCCAAAAAGAAGAAGCTCGGCGAGGCCGCCCTGGCGGCCGCGCGGCGGGGCGAGAGCCTGACCCATCAGTTGCTGGCCTTCTCGCGCCGCCAGGCCCTGCGCCCGGAAGCCATCGACCTGAACGGACTGATCCGCGAGGGCCAGCCCCTGCTGCGCCGGGCCGTGGGCGAGGCCGTCGACTTCAAGGTCAAGCTCAAGCGCGGCGGCGCGCGGGTGAATGTCGACCCCGCCCAGTTCGAGGCCGCCCTGCTGAACCTGGTGGTCAACGCCCGCGACGCCCTCGGCGACGTTACGGCGGGCCCCTACAGATCGAGCGAGGGGGGGCTCCCCGACGGCGCCCGGATCACCATCCAGACCATGGCCTGTTCGGTGGCGCCGGGCCAGGTTCCCGAGTTGGCGCCGGGCGACTATGTCTGCGTGACGGTTTCGGACAATGGATCGGGGATGTCGCCCGAGGTGATCGACCGGGTCTTCGAACCCTTCTTCACGACCAAGCCGGTCGGCAAAGGCACAGGCCTGGGGCTCAGCCAGGTCTACGGCTTCGCGCGTCAATCGGGCGGCGGGGTCCATATCGCCTCGACGGTCGGGCGTGGATCCGAGATCCGGCTCTATCTGCCGCCGCTCGCCGCCCAGGAGACCGCCGCCCCCGTCGCCCCTCCCGCCCCCGAGGTTCCCTTCGACCCCGGCCGTCGTGTCCTGCTCGTGGAAGACGACGCCAGCGTCGCCGCCGTCGCCCTCGACATCCTCACAGGCTTCGGTCTCGAGGTCGAATTGGCCGAGAACGGCCCCGATGCTCTCAGGGTCCTTCACGCTCGCCGCTTCGACGTGATGCTGACCGATATCGTCATGCCCGGCGGCATGAGCGGCGTGGAACTGGCCCGGGAGGCCGCGAGGACCTGGCCCGACATGAGGATCGCCCTGACCTCGGGCTATGTCGGAGACGACGTCGACGCCGTTCTGGCCGACAGCCCGTGGCCCTTCCTGCGCAAACCCTATTCTACGGAACAGTTGCGCGGCGTCATGGACGGGCGATCCGCCCTTCCCGCCGAATAGGCAGGCGCGGACACAGAAAGGCGCGCCGCGGAGACCGCGACGCGCCGGTTCTCGATGAAGAGGCCTGGCGCCTAGCGGCGCGCCTTGCGAGCGGCGTAACGGGCGTCCCGCTTGGCCTTCTGCTCTTCCTTGGTCAATTGCTTGCGCGCCTTGCGATCGGCGCGTTTCTCGGCGTCGATCTCCTCCTGGGCCGCGAGTTCGGCGGCCATGCGGGCAGCGTCCTTCTCGGCCTTTTCACGGCGCTGTTCGGCCTTGGCCAGCTCGTGCTGCTGGCGCAGGGCTTCCTTTTCAGCGGCGCGCTTTTCAGCCAGGCGTTCGAATTCGGGGTCGGGGGCGGCGGCCTTCGGCTTGAATTTGGCGAGCAGGGCCTTTTTGGCTTCCTGCTGGGCGGTCAGGCGGTCGGTAAATCCGGTCTTCAGATCTTTCATGCGAAAGCGTCAGGGTTCCTTGTGATCGGCCAGGGGCGGCCATCGGGGGTCGGGCGGCGAGGAAAAAGCACGTCCCGAAGCGGGGCGCACAAAGCCGATACGCGCGCCAAAAGCAAGGTTCGCCGGCGCGAAATCGGACTGACCGTCGGTTTGACGTGCGGATTGCCCGCATCGTCCGGCCAGTGATGCAGATAGGTCGCGCCCCGGCCGGAACAAGGGCGCATCCTCGCCTAGTTCGGTTTTTGGGCCTGTCCGACGACGGTTCCGGCCGCGCCGCCGACGGCGGCGCCCACAGGTCCGCCGACTACGGCGCCGGCGACCGCGCCGCTCGCGGCCTTCTGTTCGATGGTGGTTCCGCAGGCGGCCAGCGCCAGGGCTCCGGCGGCCAACGAGGTCGTGACGATAATGCGCAGCATAGGACTTCCTCCAAAGGTGGAGCTTGAACGCCGCGCCCTCCTCCCGGTTCCCTTCCGGCGGCCAAGTTGCGAATACGGTTCGAACAGACGCGATAAACAGCCGTCGCCCGACCTTTTAGCTGACATCGTGGATTGTGACGACAAGCGCGAAAGATTTGACGAAATACAATACAGTATTCGCTCTCTAGACTACCGGGATCCGTTGCGGATTGTCGCTGCAGCTTGGCGTTACAGTAAAAATACCTAATCCTTTCGGACCCTTAACCGCACGCTTGCGAATCAGCCACATTCAGGTCACAAACTTCACTATACAGCCCCGTCGTCGATGACGTGGCCCAGTGCGCCGTGCGTCGATCGCAGGCCGGAACGCGACCGTCAGAGTCGCCCCGCAGGCGAAACTACCCGGGGGCAGCGTTTCTCGCCCTGCTGAACAGGATTAACTCGTTGTCGCATTCCTCGCAGACGCGCGCCGTTTCGCGCGCCGATCGTGTGGCGAAGATCAAGCCCATGACGGCCGCAGCGGCCTTTGGCGGTCTGGTGGGACTGGTGATCGGCGGCGCCTATCTGGGCGGGACCATGGCGCGCGCGACGACGCTGCACGCCCAGGCCGAACGGATTCAGGGCGCCACCGCCGCCGGTTTCACCGAAGAAGCCCTGTCGGCCGCCGCCGGCGGCCTGGACGCCAGCGCCCTGTCGATCGCTCGCCGACACGATCCCTATACCAGCGCCGGGTCCGCCCAGCGCGACCGCCAGGCCGAACTTCTGGCCGCCCGCCTGGATCAGTTGGGCGACAACCGCGATCCGAAGCTGCGTCGCGCCAATCTGACCACAGCCGTCGGCGCCAAGCCCTTCCGCATGGATCACGCGCTGGACGCCAGCCGCGACCTCGATTGCCTGACCCAGGTGGTCTATTACGAAGCCCGCGGCGAAGGCCGCGACGGGATGCAGGCCGTAGCTCAGGTGGTTCTGAACCGCGTGCGGCACCCGGCCTTCCCAAAATCGATCTGCGGCGTCGTCTATCAGGGCGCCGCGCGCCGGACCGGTTGCCAATTCTCCTTCACCTGCAACGGCGCGATGCGCGGCCGGGTGAACCAGACCGCCTGGAACCGCGCCCGGACCGTGGCCTCGGGCGCCCTGTCGGGTTCGGTCTACGCCGGCGTCGGCAACGCCACCCATTTCCACACCACCGGCGTCGCGCCGGTGTGGCGTAATTCGCTGATCCGGGTGAACCAGGTCGGCAGCCACCTCTTCTATCGCTTCGGCGGTCGTTCCGGCTCCAGCGCAGCCTTCACCTACGCCGCCCGTCCCTCTGCGGCCGACGATCAGCCGCGCCTGATCCAGGCGGGTCTGAACCCGGTCGAGGCCGCGCGTCAGGCCGGGCAGGCCGTCGCCTATTCGCTGGTTCTGGCCCAGGAAGGCCTGTCGGCCTCGGAACCCCCCGCCCAGGCCCCGGCCGAGGCGCCCGCGCCCCGCGCCCCGGCGGCGACCCAGCCGCCCGCCAGAACGGCCGTGCGCCCCGTCTCGACCCCGGCCCCCGCATCGGTCGCCGTGTCGGGCAAGCCTGACGCCGCCGGCGCCGCCAAGCCTGCCTGATCAGCCGATCGGCCTGGTCACAGCGCGTCCAGGCCGATATCCAGCACCGGGGCCGAATGGGTCAGGGCGCCGACCGAGATCACGTCCACACCGGTCTCGGCGATCGCGCGCACGGTGGTCAGATCGACCCCGCCCGACGCCTCCAGCGTGATGCGCCCGGCCACCCGCGCCACGGCGGTCCTCAGGTCCGCCAGTCTGAAATTGTCCAGCATGACCACGTCCGGCGCCACGCCCTCGGCGATCAGGTCCAGCACGGCGTCCAACTGATCCAGCCCGTCCACCTCGACCTCGACCTTCATCAGATGGGGCGCAAAGGCCCTGGCCCGGCGCACGGCCTCGGCCACCCCGCCGCAGACGGCGACATGGTTGTCCTTGATCAGGATGGCGTCATCCAGGCCGAAGCGATGGTTGATCCCCCCGCCGCACGCCACCGCATGTTTCTCCAGCGCCCGCAGGCCCGGCGTGGTCTTGCGCGTATCGGCGATCCGCGCCTTTGTCCCGCCCACCGCCTGAACATAGGTCCGCGTCAGGGTCGCCACGCCGCTCAGCCGCCCGATCAGGTTCAACGCCGTCCGCTCGGCCGACAGAAACGCCCGCGCGTCGGCCTCGACCACCGCCAGCACCGCCCCCTTGTCGAAGGCCGCCCCATCTTTGAGCCGCACATCGACCGAGGCCTTGGGATCCATGGCCAGCACCGCCAGCCGCACACAGTCGATCCCGGCCAGAACTCCGGGCTTGCGCGCCACGAAGGCCGCCTTCATCCGGGCATCGGCGGGAATACAGGCCATGGCGGTCATATCGCCGGCCCGGCCCAGATCCTCGGCCAGGGCCATCCGCACGACCGGCTCTATCATCACATCGGGCAGCACCCGGCTCATTCCGCCGCCTCCAGCGCCACGACCCGCGCCATCCGCACCCGCGTATGGTCCGCCACCGCGTTCGTCTGCGGATAATCCGCCCGATAGTGGCCGCCCCGGCTCTCGCGCCGATCCAGCGCGCCCTGGACGATCAGCCGCGCCGCCCCCAGGGCGGCCGCCGCCCCGTGCCGGGCCTCCAGCCGGTCGATCAGGGCGATCAGCCCCGCCAGGCCCTCCGCAGTCCGCACCACCCCCGCATGATCCGTCATCCCCGCCCTCAGCTCGGCCAGGCCCCCCTCGGGCAGGTCCGGCGCCGTCTCGACCGGCAAGGCCCGCCCGCCGCTCGCCTCGCCCGCGACCGCCCGCCCGGCGCGTCGTCCAAAGGCCGCCGCCTCGAGCAGGGAGTTGGACGCCAGCCGGTTGGCGCCATGCACCCCCGTCGCCGCACATTCCCCGACCGCATACAGGCCCGCGACCGTCGTGCGACCGTCCGCATCGGCGGCGATCCCGCCCATGTGATAGTGGCAGGCCGCCATCACCGGGATCGGGCTGAGGCGCGGGTCCAGGCCGCTGCGCATACAGGCGGCGAAGACGGCGGGAAACTCATGCGGAAACGCCTCGCCTATGGCCGTGCGCGCATCCAGAAAGGCGCCCCGCCCGTCGATCCGCGCCGCATGCACCGCCCGCGCCACCACGTCGCGCGGCTTCAGGTCGGCGTCGTCCTCAGCCCCCAGCAGGAACCGACCCTGCCCGTCGATCAGTCGCGCCCCCTCGCCCCGCAAAGCCTCGGTCGCCAGGGGCGCCGGATCCAGACCCACGTCTATGGCCGTGGGGTGAAACTGCACGAATTCGGGATCCAGGATCTCCGCCCCGGCCCGGGCCGCCAGGGCCATCCCCTCGCCCTTCAGCGCCGCCGGGGTCGTTGTCGCGCCGAACAATCCGCCCGCCCCGCCGGTCGCCAGCACCACCGCCGTCGCCGTGACCTCGACCAGCCGGCCGCCGCGTTCGACCACCGCCCCGACCACCCGGCCGTCGGCGTCCTGCACCAACCCCTTCAGCCGCGCGTCGTCCCAGACCTCGATCAGCTTCTCGGCCCGCACCGCCGCGACCACGGCCGACAGGATGGCCCGCCCCGCCCCGTCGCCGCCGACCCGCGCCACGCGCGGCACGGAATGGGCCGCCTCCAGACTGACGACGAAACCCCCGTCCGCGTCCCGGTCGAACGGCGCGCCCTGGGCCGCCAGCCATTCCACCGTCTCGCGCCCGGCCTCGGTCAGGGCCTGGGCCGCGCCCGGCTCGACCAGGCCCGCGCCCGCCGCCTCGGTGTCCTTCGCGTGCAGTTCGGCCGAATCCACAGCCGTCAGCGCCGCCGCCATCCCGCCCTGGGCCCAGGCCGAGGAACAGGCGTTCAGCAAGGGCTCCGGCGTCGCCACCAGAACCTTCGCCCCCGCCCGCGCCGCCTCCAGCGCGGCCGACAGCCCCGCCAGACCCGCGCCGACGATCAGAGGCCCGTCATGTCGCGTTCGGTTCATCACCGCACTCCAAGCGTGTTCAGGCCCAGGCGCACCGCGCTCGCGGGATCGCCTTCGACCATGGGCATCAGGGCGCCGACCGCCGCCGCCGCACAGACGGCCAGGGTCAGCAGATAAAGCGCCAGGCTCTTGCCCGCCTCAGGCCAGCTCAGCGTGCCCCAGGCCGCGCGCCACACGCCGCGCCGGAAATGCTGGAACAGGGAAAGGCCCAAAAACACCGCGAGGATAGGACGCCCCATCGCAATACTCCACCACAGCACCGCGGCGCCGATCGCCAGCAGCACGATCTGCTCCAGTCGCGGATGCACCCGCGTCAGCACCGGCCCCAGGGCCTTGGATCCGTCCAGCGGCGGCGCGGGGACCAGGTTCACCAGGTTCAGCATGGCGATGAAGAAGGCCCCCATCAGCCACTCCCCCTGCCCTGTCGCCGACCACACCCCGACGAAGGGGATCATGGCCAATAGCCCGAACGCCGGCCCTGCCAGCGACACCAGAACCCCGTCCCACTCGCTCTTCGCCGCCCGCCGCGCCTTGGCCAGCCCGCCCAGGAAGGGAATGATGTAGATCCGCGCCGGGCCCATGCCGAGCCTGTTCATCACCAGGGCGTGCCCCGCCTCATGGACGAACAAGCCGATCAGAACCGCCCCCGCCACAATGGCGCTGCCCGTGATCCACCACAGGAAGCCGGCCATCAGGGCCGTGGACAGCAGGGCCCAGACCAGGCTCTGGTCCTTCTCGACCGGCTCCTCGAAGGCGGGCTGGACCTGCGCCTCACGAACGGCGACCTCCTCAGGCTTGATGTCCCAAGGACCCGGCGTGCGGTCGGGTGTGCGGGCGGGTGTGTCTGTGTTGTTCATGGCGTCCAGATGGGCGTCGCGCACGCTCCCGGCGAGGGGACCGAACGCCGCGCCTCAGATCAGCTCCACATCGACGTGATGCCGCGCCTTGACCAGATCGTAGCGGGCCGGGACCGCCGGCGGCGGCAGGTCGATCATCCGCTGCACGGCCATGCGCCCGCGCTCGATCATCGCCTCCGGCGCCGTCACCTCGAACTGCATGTGCAGCAAGCAATCGTGGATGTTCTGCAGCGTGATCCGTTTCATGTGCGGGCACAGGTTGCACGGCCCGATGAACTGCACCCCCGGCACGTCGCCGGCGACGTTCGAGGCCATCGAACATTCGGTGATCATCACCACCTGTTTGGGCCGACGCGCCTCGACATAGTCGGTCATGGCCGCCGTCGAACCGGCGAAGTCCGCCGCCGCCAGCACGTCTTCCGGGCATTCGGGGTGGGCCAGAATCTCGGCGCCCGGATAGGCGGCGCGCATCTCGGCGATGTCGTCCACCGTGAACCGTTCATGCACCTCGCAGCGGCCCTTCCAGGCGATGATACCGACCGTCGTCTGGGCCGCGACATTGCGCGCCAGATATTCGTCGGGGATCAGGATGACCCGATCCACGCCCCATTCCCTGGCCGCCCATTCGACCACCTGAACGGCGTTGGCGCTGGTGCAGCAGATGTCGGTCTCGGCCTTCACATCGGCCGTGGTGTTCACATAGGTCACGACCGGCAGCCCCGGATAGCGCGACTTGATCAGCCGCACGTCCGCCCCCGTGATCGACGACGCCAGCGAGCATCCCGCCCGCAGGTCGGGGATCAGCACCGTCTTTTCCGGGCTCAGAATTTTCGAGGTCTCGGCCATGAAGTGCACGCCCGCCTGGACGATCACCTTCGCATCCGACCGCGCGGCCTCCTTGGCCAGGCCCAGGCTGTCGCCGACATAGTCGCCGACCCCGTGGAAGATCTCGGGCGTCATATAGTTGTGGGCCAGGATCACGGCGTCGCGCTCGCGCTTCAGCCGGTTGATCTCGCTGATCAGCCGCGCCTGTTCGGGCCACTCCAGCGGCGTGACGTGGTCCTTGACCTTCGCCCACACCCCGGCGGTCTCCCGCTCCAGTTCCTTCGTCAGACCAAAGGCGCCGTCCGCCATGAGCCTCTCCTATCGACCCTTATGCTCAAAGTTAGCATAAGCACAACCAATGTAGGCCGATGAAGGCCGCACGCAAGCGGATTATTCAGTCGATCAGTTCGAACAGATCGCCCAACGGAACATCCAGAGCCTTCGCCAGGGTCAGGGCCACCACCACGGACGGGGTGAAGACGCGGTTCTCGATGGTGTTCACCGTCTTGCGCGACAGCCTGGCCCGGTCGGCCAGCTCCTGCTGCGTCAGACCGGCGGAGGTCCGAACCTCCTTCAACCGCACGACCAGCCGAAGTTCAGCCACGCGACGCCTGCCGATCCAGCCACCAGAACCGTAGCGCCGCAGTCATCGCCGCCGCCTGGAACACGACCGGCATTCCCGCGACCGTCAGGGGAGGCTGAAAAAGACCGGCGAGATAGAGAGCCAACGCTGAAAGCCCAGCCATCGCCATCGACCACTTCAGGGCGCCCTGCCTGAAATGGACCGTCAGTTCGTCTGCCGGCTTGGCCAGCGCGCCAGCGCGCCTCTCCACCGTCTTGTTGCTCATGATCGACGTCATGACGACCAACGGAAAGGCCAGGGCGAACAAAGCGCGCCACAGATCATCGAGGTCGCCCACGCCGGACGCAATCCGCCAGGCCGCGTCCACACCGAAAGCCGTATAAAGCAGACCAAGCGCTGCCAAAAAGACCAGGCCCAGGGCCTCGGCGCTTTGAGCCTGGTCCCTGTCCAACCCGCCCGCCACGGCCTCACGATCTGCTTCGCGCCGGCCCCAAAGATCGAACGCCAAGACCACGGTCAGACCCAAAACAGCCAGACCCAACCCGAACGCCGCCATCGACAACAGCGCGGATCCCTTCAGTTGCGCCGCTACGATCATCAACCCGAAGGCGGCCAAGGCCAGCCCCCCGAGCAGGAAGCCTTCGCGCTTCATACGCTTCAACCGCGCCCGCGCCCGCGTTCTCGACAGAGCGATGCGCTCCGCATTCCAATCCGCCTCACCCACGCTCGGCCTCGCGATCCAAAAGATAATAGCGCAACACCGCCGCCGTGCCGGTCAGATACAGCAGGGCCGGCAAGGCCGCGACCGCCGCAGCCGGCCGCCAGAGCCCCAGTGCAAAAACGCCGACCATCCCGACGGCTGCGACGCCCAGGGCCGTAGCCAGCGCCCTGTGCCGGAATGACAGCGTCAGTTCGTCCTCAAGCAGCCGCTTCATCCGCTTGTCGCGCGGATTATCCAGCCCAGCCACCATCAACAGCATGGCGCCGGCGATCATGGGCCCCATCACGACCATTAGATAATCCAGGCCACCCGGCGTACCCGACGCCAAGCCCCAACCGGCCTTGACCGACATGAAGGTGAGATAGGCGCCGGTGATCGGCATGAAGGCCATGGAATGAGCCCGCTGCCGCTGCACCCTGTCGCGATAGGCGGAGCCAATCTGTAGCTTGTCGGTGTCTCCATTCGGCAGGAAACGCCGCGCGAAAAAGGCGCTCGCAATCATGGCGGCGATGCCCGCCGCCATCGTCACGCCGCCGATCAGACGCCCCATCTCTGGATCTGCCGGCCACTCCTCCATGACCAGAAGGCCGATGACCAGCAAGGCCAGTCCACCGCCGCCCAGACCGGCGCAGATCGCCAGGCGCTGCGTGCGCCTCCGCTCCCGCGCCCGCAGATCTCGTCTTTCCTGATCTTCCATCAAGGCCTCACGTCACCTACAGGTGACATATAACCCGCAGGTTACACGGCGCGTCAAGAGGCTCTTGCCGGCGCCCGCTCCTGACGCGGTCCTCCTTTGGCAGGTTCAGCCGCCCATCGCGCACAATGTCGCTGCTTGCCACCCTGCAACTTCAACGCCTTGCCGAATTCTGAGAGCGACTTCCGCGACCTGGTTTGGGCCGCCTTTATAGTCGTCCTCATGGAGAAAACCGCCTTGCCGCCACGGACCTCTCGAAGCCCCCAAACATGCGGTTCGTGTGGCGTATATTGGCGGTTTGGCGGTTTGTCGTATGAATTTACCGCCACGCCATGCAGCAAGAACCGTTCCCAATCCTCGGGACTTCGCCTAGACGACAGCCCACTTCATTCCAAAACCCACCGACTTCGCGACATTTGAATGCAAGACACCATCCGCCGCATCCTCACCGCCCGCGTCTATGACGTGGCGGAGGAAACGCCCCTCGATCCGCTGCGTCGCCTGTCGGCGCGGCTGGACCGCCCCGTGCTGCTGAAGCGCGAAGACCTGCAGCCGGTGTTTTCGTTCAAGATTCGCGGCGCCTACAACAAGATCGCCGGGCTGTCGCAGGCCGAACTGTCAAAGGGCGTGATCTGCGCCTCGGCCGGCAATCACGCCCAGGGCGTGGCCCTGGCCGCCGCCCGCCGCAACATCCCCGCCACCATCGTCATGCCCACCACCACCCCCGGCATCAAGGTCGCCGCCGTCCGCGCCCTGGGCGGCGAAGTGGTCCTGCACGGCGACAGTTTCGACGAGGCCTACGCCCACGCCCGCCATCTGGAGAGCCAGACCGGCGCGGCCTTCATCCACCCTTTCGACGATCCCGAGGTCATCGCCGGTCAGGGCACTGTGGGACTTGAGATCGCCCGCCAGCACGCCGACCCCATCGAGGCCGTCTTCGTGCCCATCGGCGGCGGCGGTCTGGCCGCCGGCGTCGCCGCCATCGTGAAGTTCCTGCGGCCCGACACCCGCGTCATCGGGGTCGAGCCGGTCGACGCCCCCACCATGAAGGCCGCCATCGACGCCGGCGAGGTCGTGACCCTGAACGAAGTCGGCCTGTTCGCCGACGGGGTCGCCGTACGCCGCGCCGGGGATCACACCTTCCGCCTGTGCAAGGACCTGCTGGACGAGATCGTCCTGGTGGACACCGACGCCATTTGCGCCGCCATCAAGGACATCTTCGACGACAGCCGCGCCATCGCCGAACCCTCGGGCGCCGTGGCGCTGGCGGGCCTCAAGGCCTGGGCCGCCGCCCATCCCGGCGCGGGGACGCTGATCGCCGTCAACTCGGGCGCCAACCTGAACTTCGACCGGCTGCGTCATGTCGCCGAACGGGCCGAGATCGGCGAGGGCGCCGAGGCCCTGCTGGCCGTGGCGATGAAGGATGACCGCGACGACTACCGCCGCTTCCTCGACAGCCTGGACGGTCGCTCCGTGACCGAGTTCAACTACCGCTGGTCCGGCGACGGCGCGGCCCAGATCTTCGTCGGCGTCGCCCTGCGCAACGGCCCGCACGAGCGCGACGACCTGATCGCAACCCTCCGCTCCGGCGGCTACGCGGTCGAGGACATGAGCGACAACGAGACCGCCAAACTCCACGTCCGCTACATGGTCGGCGGCCGCACCGTCGGCCTGCCCCACGAACGCATCCTGCGCTTCCAGTTCCCCGAACGGCCGGGCGCCTTCCTGCGCTTCCTAAACAGCCTCCAGCCCGCCTGGGCCCTGACCCTGTTCCACTATCGCAACCACGGCGACGACGTCGGCCGGGTGCTGGCCGGCGTCAGCGTCCCCCCCGAAGAACAGGCCCAGCTGTCCGCCGCCCTCGCCGACCTGGGCTACCCCTATGTCGACGAAACCGCCAACCCCGCCTGCCGCCTGTTCCTGGACGGCGCCTGAACCACGGAAAAGGGCGACCGTCGCCGGCCGCCCCCTTCAACTAACCACCTAATAAATCAGGCTTTTTCTATAGCCGCCGCGATCTGATCGGTGCTGTGCCCCGTCAGGTCCTTGGCGATTTCGCCCGCCAGCTTGCCCTGCAGATCCTTGTGCCAGTGCTTGCGCAGCTCGCCCAAGGTCTTGGGGGCGGCAATGACCAGCAGCTCGTCGATCTTGTTGGTCACGGACCATTTGTTCAGCACCTCGGCCACGCCCATCGCGAACCCGTCCTCGGCCTGAGTATCATTGTCCGGATTGGCCTCGCTGGAGCGCCGCCCCGCCGACCCCGAGACCCGATCCTCGATCTCCGGCGTTTCCAGGGCCGTCAGCCGGATCTCCTGCCCATGGGTGTTCTTGAACAGGGCCAGCTTCTCGCCGTCGACCACCGCTACCAGCGCGCCATTGGATAGTTTCATCGTCGATACTCTTTCGGTCTGTGGACTTGGGTAACGGTCGGGGACCGATGCCGTTGCCTCGCCGATCAGAGCAGCCGGCCGCCGGCCTCGTGCGCCAGCAGCCAACGCTTCCGCTCCAGCCCGCCCGCATAGCCGGTCAGGGTCCCGTTCGCCCCGATCACCCTGTGGCAAGGCACGATCACCCCGACCGGGTTGGAGCCATTGGCCAAGCCCACCGCCCGCACCGCTTTGGGCGACCCGATCGCCGCCGCCAGCTGCCCATAGCTGCGCGTCTCGCCCGCCGGAATGGTCCGCAGAGCCGCCCACACCGCCTGCTGGAACACGGTCCCGCCGGTCTTCACCGTCACCCCGTCGAACGCCGCCAGATCACCGCCGAAATAGGCCTCCACCGCCGTGCGCACCGCCTCCGGCGCCCGCCCCTCGACCAGTTCGACCGGGCCATAATGAAGCCGCAACAGCCGCCGCATCCGCTCTTCGTAATCGTGGAAGTCCAGCGCCCGCACCGCCCCCTCGCCGTCGGTCGCCACCAGCACCTCGCCCACCGGCGAGCCGATCCGATCCAGGGTCAAGGTCATCGACTGTCTAGGCATCGCCCGTCTCCTTCGTGTTCCAGTACAGCGCCCCATAGGCCCGCCACGGCCGCCACCGTTCGGCCCGCGCCGCCAGGGCCGCATCCGCCAGCCGATCGCTGGGCGCATCCTCCCCGGCGTCGATCCAGTCGCCCGCCGGCCTCAGTCCCGGCCAGGCCTCGAGCGCCGCGCGCAGGTCCGGATCCGCCGACAGGTCCCGCCGGATCGCCTCGGGATCAGCGGCCAGGTCAAACACCCTCCGCACCCGCGCCAGCACGCCGGGCAGGGCTTTCAGCTCTTCCACCCGCGCCTCCACCGCCGCCTTGCCCTGGGCCCCAGCCCGAACGGAAACCTCGCCCTCCGTCCCATCCGTCGCGCCCCGAAGCCGCCGCCGCCAGACCCCGTCCACCACGCTCTCGTCCGGCGCGGCGCGCGCCGCCAAAGCCAACATCATCGCGGGCCAGTCATAGGGCGGTCGATAGGCTAGGCCCAGCTTCACCGCCCCCCCGCCTTCGCCCTCTCCCTTGCGCCGCCGCAGCTCCGATGGAGGCCGCCCGTACAGAGCCTGAAACGTCTCGTTGAACCGTCTCACGCTGCCGAAACCCGAGCCCATCGCCACCTCGGCCATCGACAGGTCGGTCTCGTGGATCAGCTGTTTGGCCAGCAGAACGCGCCGCGTCTGGGCCACGCTGACCGGCGCCGCGCCCAGATGCTGGCGGAACAGCCGCCGCAGATGCCGCTCCCCCACCCCCAGCCGCGCCGCCAAGGCCTCCGCATCCCCGCCGTCCAGCGCCCCCGCCTCGATCAGGGCCAGGGCCCGACTGACGGTGTTCGACGTCCCCCGCCACGCCCCCATCTCAGGCGCCGTCTCGGGCCGGCAGCGCAGGCAGGCGCGAAACCCCGCCGCCTCCGCCGACGCCGCCGTGGGATGAAACACCACATTCTCGCGCCTAGGCGTCCGCGCCGGACAGACCGGCCGACAATAGATCCCGGTCGAGGTCACGCCCGTGAAGAACCGCCCGTCGAACCGCGCATCCCGCGCTCCCAGGGCTCTCCAGCAGGCCTCCTGATCCAGCGTCTGTTTCATGGGCCGCAGGATGGGCGTTCAGTCCGGCGATGTCTCGCGGTTTTCGGACATCCATGATCCGGCCTCGGGAAAGGGGTGGAACGACAGGGGTTCCCACCGTCACAGGACCGACATAACCTTGATGCCGCCCGCAGAGGCACGAGTATAAAAACGGGAGCTACGCCTTGATCCGTCTAATTATTTCCTCCGCAGCCGCCTTGGCGGCTGGCGCGACCCTGGTCGTCTTCACCGCCGGCGCCCAGGATCACCCTGGCGCGAAACCGTCGTTTTCGGGCCGCGCCCTGCCGGTCGGCAGCTATCGTGAGACCTGCCGCGGCATTTCCCTGAATGGCGATCGCCTCCGCGCCCGCTGTATCGCCGACAACGGCCGGTCGGTGTCCTCGACCCTCAGCGTGCGGTCCTGCCACGGCGCGCCGATCCGCAACGTCGAGGGCCGTTTGCAGTGCGATGTCGCGGCGCCGGCCGGCCGCGCCGCCTGATCCTGAGGGCCCGGTCCCACGCGTGGACCGGGCCGCTCACATGGGCCAGAACAGCAGGATGGTCGGGGGGCCTATGATCAGCACCAGCAGGCTCAGCGGCGCGCCCAGCTTGGGATAGTCCGAGAACTTGTAGCCGCCAGGCCCCATCACCAGCGTATTGCACTGGTGCCCGATGGGCGTCAGGAAGTCGCACGCCGCCCCGACCGCCACCGCCATCAGGAAGGGATCGGGTCGATACCCCAGCTGCTGGGCCAGGGTGGCCGCGATCGGCGCCACCACCAGAACCGTCGCGGCGTTGTTCAGGAAGGGCGTGACCGCCATGGCGGCGAACATCATGCCCGCCACCGCCGCCACGGGCGGAATGCCCTGGAACACCGACTTCAGTCCGCCGGCGACAAGGTCCGCCCCGCCGGTCTGCTGGATGGCGTCCGAAACGGGGATCAGGGCGGCGATCAGCACCAGCAGCGGGCCGTCCAGCGCCGCATAGGCCTCGCGCATCTTCAGCCCCCCCAGGGCGACGATCACCACCGCCGCGCCGAAGAAGCCGATGGACACGGGGATCAGGCCGAAGCCGACCATGATCATGGCGGTCGCCAGCACCACGGCAGGCAGGAATTTGCGTCTCTGTCCGCCCAGCCGCATCTCGCGCTCCGCCAGCGGCAACAGACCCAGGGACGCCAGCCGTCCCGGCAGGCCCGCCTCCGACCCCTGCAGCAAAAGCACGTCGCCCGCCTGCAGCTTGGCGGTGCGCAGATGTTGCGTCAGCTCATAGCCGCTGCGCGAGACGCCCAGCAGGTTCAGCCCGTGCTGGCCGTACAGGTCCAGCGACCGCACCGACTGTCCGGTCAGCGGCGAATCCGCGCCGATCACCGCCTCGGCCAGGCTGACCTCGTCCTTGGCCTCTTCCAGCAGCACCGGCCGGTCGCCCCGCACCAGCTTCAGCTTGGTGACGTCGATGAACCCCTCCAGCGCCTCCTGGTCGCCCTTGATCAGCAGGGTGTCCCCGGGCCTGACGATGGTGTTGCTGCGCGGTCTGGCCTTGCGCTTGCCGTCGCGGATCAGGGCCATGACCTGCACCTCGTCGGGCGCCAGGCCGACCAGGGCCTTGATGGGGCGGGGCTCCAGGCTCCAGTCGTCCGGGACCTGCGCCTCCGTCAGATAGGCGTTGGCCGACAGGGCCGCCGCCAGCCCCAGCGTCCCCGTCCGGTCCTTGGGCAGCAGTCGATAGCCGAAGGCCAGGAAGGCCAGGGCCACCCCGGTCAGGACAAGGCCGACCGGCGCATAGTCGAACATGCGGAACGGTTCGCCGATCATGTCCTGGCGCACCTCGGCGACCAGGATGTTGGGCGAGGTGCCGACCAGGGTCACCATCCCACCGGCCATGGCGCCGAAGGCCATGGGCATCAGCAGACGCGACTGTTTGGTGCCGGTCCGCCGACTGATCTGAAGCGCCACCGGCATCATGATGGCCAGGGCGCCGACGTTCTTCGTCACCATCGACAACAGGGTGACGGCCACGGTCAGCACCGGCGCCTGGGACCGTTCGGTCTTCAGGTGCGGCATGATCCGCTTCAGCGCCATCTCGACGATGCCGGACTTGGCGAAGGCCGCCGACACCACCAGGGCGGCGGCGATGATCACCGTCACATCGTTGGAAAAGCCGGAAAAGGCGTCCTCGGCCGGGATCACCCCGACGGCCAGGCCGGCCACCAGCGCGGCCAGGGCCACCAGATCATACCGGAACCGCCCCCAGACGAAGGCCGCCACGGTCAGGCCGACCAGGCCGAAGGCCAAACCCTGTTGTAAAGTCACTCGGAAATCTCGCCCCCGGCCGCCCAGCGCCGCCGATGAGCAGCAACGGTGGAAACGGCCGGAGGTTCAACCCATCCACGTCGGCGTCCGTTAACGGCCGACGACCAGTCGCCCCCCCGCCTGAAGGATCCGCCATATCTCGGCCAGGAAGGCCCAGACCACGACGATCATCAGGATCGCCGCCAACCCGCCGCCGTCCTCCGCCGAGCGATGGAACAGCGCCCGCGCCCGTTCGGCGAACTCCGTCACCGTCCCGACCCAGATCACCGGGCTCAGAGATGACCAGAACCACAGCCACGCCACGCCCCAGGCCGCCGCGGCGCCGAAGGCCATGTCGCCCAGAGCCGTCAGCCGCACATTCCCCCCCGACGCCGCCCGCGTCAGGTCGAACAGGATCCGCGCCACCACGAACAGGGTCACGGGCCAGTAGGCCGCGTCGACGACCTGGGCCAGGATGCGGCCATAGTCGACGCCGTCCACCACGCCGGCCAGTTCCTCCGGTCGGATCGAGGCCATCGGCAAGAGGCCGGTCCACCACAGCAGCAGCACGCCCCAGCCGATGGCGCTGGCCACCGCCCGCGCCACGGGCGACATCTCGGCGCTCTTTCGGACCGCGCGGCCTGACTTGACCGACCCGGCGCGCGTCGCCGCCCCGCCGCGCGCCAGCCGCTCGCCCCAGGTCTCGGCGTCTATGTCGCCGCCCAGTTCGAACAGGCCCAGGTCCTTGACCCGCCATTTGGAGATGAAATCAGGCTTCTTCTCCTGCCGCTCCAGCACGAAGCCGATCAGGGTCACCACCCCGATCACCGACACAGCCCCGCTGAACAGGCTGGCGAAGCTCTGACCTATGGCCTGACCGGCATAGATGTCGCCGGCCAGCACCCGCGCCGCCAGTCCGATCAGGGTGACGCAAACCATCACCAGCAGCGCCGTCTTCACTGCGAACAGCCACCACGGATACAACTCCGGCCCGATCAACGCCTGCGGCCCCGACCGATAGCGCGCCGCCACCGTCAATGGATGGCCCACCTCGCGCAGCAGGGCCTCGACCTCGTCGTCGCTCGGCGTCCGGCCCAGCCGCTCTTCCAGCGCCTCGAGCCGCCCCATGATCTCGTCACGTAGCTCGGCGACGATGTCGTCGCGCGTCGTCTTCGGCAGCTGGGCCGCCACGGCCTTCAGATAGGATTCAACCAGGTCCATCCCACGCTCTCCCTCTTTCCCGATGTTCACAGCATCTTCTCCAGCGAGGCCGACAGGCCCCGCCATTCGGCCGCCAGTCGCGCCAGCATGGCCTCCCCGCGCGGCGACAGGCGGTAGAACCGCTTCTTGCGCCGCTCCTCCTCGCGCCATTCGCTGTCCAGCAGCCCCTGGCTCTCCAGCCGGCGCAGCAGCGGATAGAGGGTGCTCTCCTCCATCTCGACCCCCGCCTCGCCCAGCGCGACCCGCAGCGAATAGCCGTATTGCTCGCGCCGCAAGCTCGCCAGCACCGCCAGGATCAACGACCCCCGCCGCAGCTCCAGCCGCAGGCTCTCGAACAGCAGTTCCTCATCCTGGCTCAACAGCCCCGCTCCAACCGACGTGCCGCATAGTGTGCGACACACAGTGTATGAGGCATACTGTGTGAGCGAGTCAAGCGAACACGAAAAAGGCGGCGGACCGAAGTCCGCCGCCCCGTCCGTTAGGACCGACGTCGCCCTTAGAAGGACTTGGTCAGGTTCACGAAGGCCGTACGGCCCAGATAGTCGTAGCCCGAGTACAGCGGGGCGTTGCCGACCCGGTTGTACACGCCCGACGAGATGGTCGGCGGGTTGTCGTTCAACAGGTTGCGGACGCCGAGCGTGGCGGTCCAGCCGTCGGACGCATACTGGACCGAGGCGTTGTGCAGCCAGTAGTCGTCGGTCGCGAGGTCGTAGTCCGACGTGACCGGATCTTCCTCATAGTAGGCGTAGCTGTCGGTGCCCTGGATCCATTCGACGCCGTAGCGCACGCGCCACTTGTCCCAGGCATAGGAGACGTCGGCCGTTCCGGTGAACTCCGGATTGTCGATCATGCCGGTGTAGTCTTCCAGCGGATCTTCGGCGAACAGCTTGTTCGAGATTTCCGTGTACTGGGTGATCGCCAGGTTGAACAGCGCCGTGCCCGGGCCGACGTCCTTGCGATAACGGACGGTGTAATCCAGCCCCTTCACGTTGTCCGTAGCCAGGTTGACGTAGCTGTCGCGGACCGTGAGGCTGTTGTCCGCAGCATCGCGCGTGACCAGACGGCAGAAGCCGGTGTCGGCCGCGAAATCTTCCGGGTTGGAGTCATAGCAGCGGGTCAGGATTTCGCCTGCGCCGGTGCGCGACACGCCGTTCTCGACCTCGATCTCGTAATAGTCGACCGCGAAGGCCAGATCGCCCCAGCCCGAGGGCAGCGGCGGCTGGACGACCAGACCGACGGTCATATTGGTCGAGGTTTCGGCCGCCAGACCGGCGTCGGCGCCGCCTGCGGTGATCACTTCGACGCTGGTGGTCGACTGGAAGTCGTCCGCCAGGCCTTCAGCGGTGCAGTTGGCGACCCGGTTCGGGTTCACGCCCGGCGCGCCGTAGTTGTTGCAGCGGTCGTTGGTGTTCGACAGGAAGCCGGTGGTGGCGCCGACGAACTGTTCGAACAGCGCCGGGGCGCGGTACGAGGTGCCGTAGGTGCCGCGAACCGTGACCCAGTCGATCGGACGATAGACCAGGCCGACCTTGTAGGTCGTGTCGTCGCCGTAGGAGTCATAGTCGGTGTAGCGGAACGAACCGTTCAGGGTCAGTTCGCGCACGCCCGGCAGATCAACCAGAATCGGTGCTTCGATCTCGCCGAACACTTCCTTGACCGAGTCCGAGCCGCGCGTGATGGCCGAGGTCGAGTAGTTGTAGGTGTTGCCCAGCTGGCTATCCAGGCCCGGGGTGTCGTCGATCTCGGACTCACGCCATTCGGCGCCGAAGAAGCCCATGACCTGGCCTGCGGGCAGGCTGAACAGCGGGCCGTCGATGCCGATGCTGACCACCTTCTCGATGAACTCGGTCGTGCCGGTCACCGGACGGAAGACATAGTCGACCCAGTCCTGCGGCAGGACGCCGCCGATGGTCTGGGTCGTCACGGCCGGGGCCGCGACGCAGCCCGGGTTCGAGGCCAGTTCGGCGCACTGGAACTGACCCGGCGCCGTTTCCACCACGTCCAGCGACTCGATCAGGCGATCGGTCAGGAACTGTTCGCTGGTGTAGGTCGACTTGGAGCGCGAATAGCTGACGTAGGCGTCATAGCGCCATTCCGGCAGGAACAGATCGCCCTTGATGCCGGCGACATAGCGGCCGAAGTCCACTTCCTGTTCGGAATGGTCGTTGCCGAAGCCGATGAAGGCGCGCACGCCGACGTTCTCGCCCTTGTTCAGGCCCTGATCGCCGAAGGCGACGCTGTCTTGCAGGTTGGCCGGGATCAGCGGACTGCCGACGGCGTAGTCCAGCGCCAACTGGCGATAGCCGGTCTGCGACGACTTGCGCTGGTTGAACAGGGCCTCGCCATAGACCTCGGCGTTGCCGAGCGCGTGCAGGTCGTAGCCGACTTCGCCGTACAGGGTGGTGATGTCCACCGGCGAGATCAGCGACTCGTTCAGCATCCGGTCTTCGAAGGTGTCACGGACGTTGAGGTCGTTGCCGCCGCCTCCGACGCCTTCGAATCCAACCAGGCCGGTGGTGACGGCCGAGTTCGGGCGCCAGCGGTTGAAGGTCGTGCCGAACGCGCCAGTCGCAGCCTGGCCCGTGGTCAGGCCCGTGGCGATGGTGTTGATCGTCACGCCGTTCGAGCCGGTCGTGGTGATCGGATAGCATTTTGACTGGCCGGTCAGCGGGTCGATATAGTCCTGGCCGTTGCGGAAGCCGTCGGTCTGGCAACGGGTGAACTCGCGGTCGCGCAGGGTCAGTTCGTCACGCTCGTAGCGTTCGACCGAACCGGCGGCGCGCCAGCGGTCGCCGCGCGTGCCCGCCGTCAGCGAAAGACGGGTCGAACCGCCCGCGCCATTGGCCTCCAGCGGCTCGTTGCGCTGGCCTTCGAAGGTGACGCCCTCGAAGTTGTTGCGGGTCTGGATGTTGACCACGCCGGCGACGGCGTCCGAGCCATAGACCGACGAGGCGCCGTCGCGCAGCACTTCGACGCGGTCGATGATGGCGGTCGGCAGCACGTTCAGGTCGGCCGCGCCGACCGAACCGCGCGAACCGGCCGGCGAGACGCGACGGCCGTTCAGCAGCACCAGGGTGCGGCTCGGGCTCATGCCGCGCAGGCCGATGGTGTTGGCGCCGGGCCCGCCATTGGTGACGTAACCGCCGTACGAGTTGTTGATCTGCGAGGTGCCGCCGGTGACGGCCGTGCTTTGCAGCGCCTCGGTCGTCGAGGCGAAGCCCTGCAGGGTCGCTTCTTCGCGCGTCACCACCTGGGTCGGCGACGGGGCGTTGTAGTTGTCGCGGCGGATGCGCGAACCGATGACGACGATGTCGTCGATGCTGGTCGACTCACCGGCCTGAGCGACAGCTGCATCCTGCGCCGCAGCGAGGGACGGAGCGAACATCGCCACCGAAGCGACAGCTATTCCACCGACGATCGTCGATGCAAGAAGGTTGTTCTTACGAGTACGCATACGTCTCTTTACGATTAAGTTGATCCAATACTCGGATATACTTACATATCGTCGGTATATATCGGCGATATACAGAGTGCATCCGCTATGTGACCGGCCTAAGCCCACTGAAAAGGAACCGCAACTAAAAAGTCGCATAAACGTCCAGAAGGAGGATAAATTGCGCCGAAAATGCTTCATTGCACCGCTTGCCGGAGCATTATATTTCCACATCACGCCGTTTTCTCGCCACTTTTAAGCTCTGGCGGCGCGAAACTAGGCCGTTGCGCCGGCGCTATGGCGCCACACGGAGCCGCATACTAAGTTCTGTTCATGAACCGTTCTTCGACGCCGAAGCCCGCCGCCGCAAAGCCGGCCAAGCCCGTCCATACGCCCGACCCCGGCGTGCGCGAGGCCGCCGCCGCCTTCAAGCGCGACCAAGCCGCGAACGGGGGCAAAATGCCGATGTTCGCCCCTGTCGCCGGCCCGCGCCTGACGCCGGAGGAGCCCGTCGCCGCGCCTGCCGACTGGATCCCCCACCGCCCCTCGCACGAGGGCAAGAAGAAGGGCGGGCGCTTCCGGCTCGAGACCCAATACACCCCCGCCGGCGACCAGCCCGCCGCCATCGCCGAACTGGTGGCCCAGGCCGAGGCGGGCGACCGGGATCAGGTGCTGCTGGGCGTCACCGGCTCGGGCAAGACCTTCACCATGGCCAAGGTCATCGAACAGACCCAGCGCCCGGCCCTGATCCTGGCCCCCAACAAGACCCTGGCGGCGCAACTCTATTCCGAGTTCAAGTCATTCTTCCCGGACAACGCCGTCGAATATTTCGTCAGCTACTACGACTATTACCAGCCCGAAGCCTACGTCCCCCGCACCGACACCTATATCGAGAAGGACTCGTCGATAAACGAGCAGATCGACCGGATGCGACACTCGGCGACGCGGGCGATCCTGGAGCGGGAGGATGTGATCGTCGTCGCCTCCGTCTCCTGCATCTACGGCATCGGGTCGGTGGAGACCTATACGGCCATGACCTTCACCCTGAAGGTGGGGGACCAGATCGACGAGTCGAAGCTGCGGGCCGATCTGATCGCGCTGCAGTACAAGCGCAACGACCTGAACTTCGACCGCGGCATGTTCCGCAAGCGCGGCGACGTCATCGAGATCTTCCCGGTCCACCTCGAGGACCGCGCCTGGCGCATCAGCCTGTTCGGCGACGAGCTGGAGGCGATCCAGGAGTTCGACCCCCTGACCGGCAAGAAGACCGCCGACCTGACCGAGATCACCGTCTACGCCGCCAGCCACTATGTGACCCCGCGCCCCACGCTGAACCAGGCCACCCAGGGCATCAAGGCCGAGCTGAAGGAGACGCTGGACTGGATGATCGAGAACGGCAAACTGCTCGAGGCCCAGCGCCTGGAGCAACGCACCCGTTTCGACCTGGAGATGATGGAGGCCACCGGCAGCTGCGCCGGCATCGAGAACTATTCCCGCTGGCTGACCGGCCGCGCCCCCGGCGAGCCCCCGCCCACCTTCTTCGAATACATCCCCGACAACGCCCTGCTGTTCGTGGACGAGAGCCACGTCACCATCGGCCAGATCAACGGCATGTTCCGCGGCGACTACCGCCGCAAATCCACCCTCGCCGAATACGGCTTCCGCCTGCCCTCCTGCATCGACAACCGCCCGCTGAAGTTCGAGGAATGGGAGGCCATGCGCCCCCAGACCGTTCACGTGTCAGCCACCCCCGGCGCCTGGGAGATGGACCAGGCCGGCGGCGTCTTCGTCGAACAGGTCATCCGCCCCACCGGCCTGATCGACCCCCCCGTCGAGATCCGCCCGGTCTCCGGCCAGACCCGCAACCAGGTCGACGACGTCATCGACGAGGTCAAGGCCACCACCCGCGCCGGCTACCGCTCCCTGGTCACCACCCTGACCAAGAAGATGGCCGAGGACCTGACCGAATACATGCATGAACAGGGGATCCGCGTCCGCTATATGCACTCCGACGTCGACACGCTGGAGCGGATCGAGATCCTGCGCGACCTGCGTCTGGGCTCGTTCGACTGCCTGATCGGCATCAACCTGCTGCGCGAGGGGCTGGACATCCCCGAGTGCGGCCTGGTCGCCATCCTGGACGCGGACAAGGAGGGCTTCCTGCGCTCCGAGACGTCGCTGATCCAGACCATCGGCCGCGCCGCGCGCAACATCGACGGCCGCGTCATCCTGTACGCCGACCGCATGACCGGCAGTATGGAGCGCGCCATCGCTGAGACTGACCGCCGCCGCGAACGCCAGATGGCCTACAACACCGAACACGGCATCACGCCCGAAAGCGTCAAGCGCGACATCAAGGAGCTGATGGACAGCCCCTATGAGTCCCGCGAGATGGACCGCCTGACCCGCCCCGGCGTCGCCGAAGCCTCCAAACCCTTCGTCGGCTCAAACTTCCAGGCCGCGCTCAAGGACCTGGAAGGCCGCATGCGCGAGGCCGCCTCCAACCTGGAGTTCGAGGAAGCCGGCCGCCTGCGCGACGAGATCAAGCGCATGAAGCTGCTGGACCTGGAATTCGCCAACGAGGCCCTGACGGGGGCGGGGGAAGAGGTGGACCGGTCGGCGCCGAAGAAGTGGCGCGCGGAAGCGGCGGCGGAGAAGGCGGAGGCGTTTAGGAAGGGGCGGCTGTAGGCCCCTCCCGCTTCCTTCTCCCTTCCTTCTCCCCTTGCGGGAGAAGGTGGCAGCCGAAGGCTGACGGATGAGGGGTTTCACCGCCCCTGACGATCCACGCCAAACCGCCCCCCTCATCCGGCCCTGCGGGCCACCTTCTCCCGCAAGGGGAGAAGGAAGCAGGAGGCTAAGCTTCGGGTCAATCTGTGCCTCGTCGTCGCCTAATGATTGCCTCTGTTGCACTGGCTCAACTTCGGGTTTGCGTAACCCGTATGCGCCGCCCACCGGAAATCGATCTGAAGAACAAAAGGCGATCGACAGCGCCGACAATGGTGTTAAGCTGGCTGAATCACGCTGCAAGGAGCCCCCATGAATCGTCCGATCGGAGTCGATCTGTTCGCCGGAGTTGGCGGGATGAGCCTGGGCTTTGAGCAGGCCGGTTTCGACGTCGTCGCCGCGGTGGAAATTGATCCGATCCACGCTGCCGCCCACGCGTTCAACTTCCCGGATGCGGCAGTTATCGCCCGGTCTGTACAGGACCTGACCGGGCAGGATATTCGCAAGCTCGCCAACCTGGGCGACCGCAAGGTCGATGTGGTGTTCGGCGGCGCGCCTTGTCAGGGCTTCTCAATGATCGGCAAGCGTGCGCTCGACGATCCGAGAAACGCCCTAGTGCGCGATTTTGTCCGGATCGTCCGCGAGTTGGACGCCTCCTATTTCGTGTTCGAGAACGTCAAAGGGATCACCGTCGGTCGTCATCGCGCGTTTCTCGAAGAACTGATCGCCGAGTTCGTCGGCGCCGGCTACGCGGTGGAGACACGTTGGAAGGTGCTCAACGCCGCCGACTATGGCGTCCCGCAGAACCGCGAACGCCTGATCCTTATGGGTGCTAAGAAGGGCCTTCCGCTTCCCCGCTATCCTGAAGCCACGACTCGTCCGGCAGGATCCAAGACTTCAAAACTGCCGGAAGGACCCAGTTGCAAGGACGCCCTGGGCGATCTTCCCGACGCGGAAAAGTTCGAACGCCTGATGACGACGGATAGCGTCGCAACAAGTTCGTGGAGCACGCCGAGCGAATATGCGACCGAGATGCGCTGCAGAACCGCCGAGAGCTGGCACTATGGATATGTGCGATGCTGGGAACCGAACGTCCTGACATCCAGCGCGCGGACTGAACACACCGAAATCTCTCGACGGCGTTTCTCGACCACGGCTCCTGGCGCAGTCGAGCCCATCTCCCGCTTCTTCCGCCTTCCGCCAGACGGCGTGTCCAACACGCTTCGCGCCGGTACGGACGCGGCCCGTGGCGCCTTCACCAGTCCAAGGCCTATCCACTACAAACACGAACGCTGCATCACCGTGCGCGAGATGGCACGCCTGCATGGTTTCCCCGACTGGTTCCGTTTGCACGAGACCAAATGGCATGGGGCAAGACAGGTTGGGAATGCTGTTCCGCCTCCTCTAGCACGCGCGGTAGCTAGTTCGCTGATCGCCGCCATGGACATCGAAGCTCGACGCCCCGAACACTCGGTCAAGCTGGGCGATCCGATGCTGGTCTCGGTCAGCATGAAGGACGCTTCCGCGCTGTTCGGCAAGACCTTCACACCTCAGCGGCGTGATCAGAAAAGCGGCGCTCGGAAACGGAAGCAGAGCGAGATAGAAGAGGCGAACACCCTCGCACGGATTTCGAATGGCTAAAGCTCCGCCCCGAGAGAACACCTACAAACTTCTGATCGAAAAGATATTCTTCGATCATTTCGAGCCGGGAACCACGGCGTTCGAATTTGCACGCAAGGAAATCGAGACCGTCGCTGCGGCGCTGGCCATCAAGCTGCCCAAGAACTTGGGCGACGTCATCTATGCGCTGCGGTATCGAATAGATTACCCAGACAGTATCAAGGCCACTCAGCCCGAAGGCCGGAACTGGATCATAGAAGGGGCCGGTCGAGCCGGATATCGCTTCCGGCTTGTCAAAACCCAACGCATCCTGCCACGACCAGATCTCGTTCGGGTATTGATCCCGGACGCAACACCAGAACTCATCCGCGCCTATGCGCTGGACGACGAACAGGCCCTGCTGGCCATCGTGCGGTACAATCGTCTAATCGACACCTTCCTCGGACTGACGACCTACAGTCTGCAAAACCACCTCCGCACGACGGTCAACGGCATCGGCCAGATCGAGATCGACGAACTCTACGTCGGAATTGACAAGCGAGGCTGTCACTACGTCATTCCGGTTCAGGCGAAGGGCGGCAAAGACCAGATCGGCATCGTCCAGACCACTCAGGACATTCGCTTCGTCGAGCAGAAATTCCCCGGCCTACGCTGTCGGGCTATCTCGGCGCAGTTCATGGAAGAGGGCGTTGTCGCCTTGTTCGAGCTGACGCTTCAGGACGACGAAATCCGAATAATCGACGAGCGGCACTATAAGCTCGTGTCCGCAGACCGGATCGATCAGACGGCGATCCGTCGCTACACGGACTAAACCAGCGCCTGAGCCTTGCCGGCCACCTTCTCCCCCTTGCGGGAGAAGGAAGACCCTCTCAATCATCCAGCCTCACCCTGAACTCCGCCGCCGGCATCTGCCGCGTCCCCGCGCCGTCGGGCGCAATGACATCGATCCCCAACCGCACGCGCGCCGCCCGCTCATCCTCCTCCACCGGCGGGATGCCCCGCCCGGCCAGTTGCGCCTCCAGCGCCTCGACCCGCGCCTCGGTGGCGAAGCGGCGGCGGGTCTTGACCTCTTCGTGGGCCCGGCGGCGCAGCGAACCCTGTCGCCGCCACTCGTGATAGGCCGCCTTGACCGGATCGACCTCGTCCGGCTTGCGCCAGAACCGGTCCTCCAGGGCGATGCGGTCCATGGTCAGGATGTCGAGCACCAGTTCCAGGGGCGCGGTTTCCGCCGTCAGGCCGTTGCGGGCCGGGTCGGCGCGCTCGGCCAGCTTGTGATAGACCTCGGCCAGGCCGGCCAGGGTGCGGGCCTCGGTCCAGGCGCGGGCGCGCATGGCCCGGCCCGAGGCCACGGTGGCGGCGCGGGCCAGGACGGCGGGGTCGTCGGACGTTTCTGTCCCCTCGTCCGGCAAGCCGTCGAACCAGGCCCCCTTGTCGGACGCCGCCTCGCCCTTCGGCTCCGTCTGCGGCTGCGGCTGCAGATACCGCGACCAGCCCTCGCGCGACGCCCGGGCGCGCAGGGCCTCGACCCCGACGCCGTACCGCGCGGCCACCTGCCGGGCGCCGTCCCCGGCCAGATAATCCCGGCGCACCAGTTCCCAGATCGAGGGCGGCTGAATCTTGTATTTTCGTCGCTGTTCCATGCATCGCATCATGAATCATGCGGATGCTCAGGCGAGAAACTGACCGAATTTACAGGTCAAACGCCTGAATTTACGGGAATCCCGGCGCCGGTTTACAGCCCCCAGCGCGCATAACCGGACCCTCTCCCGCTTGCGGGGGAGGTGGCCCGGCGTCCGCGCAGCGGACCAGGGTCGGAGGGGGAAGTGTCGCGATAAGAAGACTTCCCCCATCGTCAGGCGTGCCGCTGCGCGCCACGGCCTGACACTTCCCCCGCAAGCGGGGGAAGATCGGGGGTCAGTCCTCGTCCATCTTCAGGGCGGCGATGAAGGCTTCCTGCGGGATTTCGACCTTGCCGAACTGACGCATCTTCTTCTTGCCGGCCTTCTGCTTCTCCAGCAGCTTCTTCTTCCGCGTGGCGTCGCCGCCGTAGCATTTCGAGGTCACGTCCTTGCGGAGCGCGCGCACGGTCTCGCGGGCGATGATCTTGCCGCCGATGGCCGCCTGGATCGGGATGACGAACAGGTGGGGCGGGATCAGCTCCTTCATCTTCTCGACCATGCCCCGGCCGCGCGTCTCGGCGCGGGCGCGGTGGACCAGCATGGACAGGGCGTCCACCGGCTCGGCGTTGACCAGGATGTTCATCTTCACCAGGTCGCCGACCTTGTATTCGGTGATCTCGTAGTCGAACGAGGCGTAGCCCTTCGAGATCGACTTAAGACGGTCGTAGAAGTCGAACACCACCTCGTTCAGCGGCAGCTCATAGACCACCATGGCGCGGGCGCCGACGTAGGACAGTTCGATCTGCTGGCCGCGGCGGTCCTGGCACAGCTTGATGACGCTGCCGAGGTATTCGTCGGGGGTCAGGATGGTGGCCTTGATCCAGGGCTCGCTGATCGTCTCGATCTGCATCACGTCGGGCAGGTCGGCCGGGTTGTGCAGGTCGATCTCGGAGCCGTCGCGCAGGCCGATCTTGTAGACCACCGACGGGGCGGTCGCGATCAGGTCGAGATTGAACTCGCGGCTGAGCCGTTCCTGGATGATCTCGAGATGCAGCAGGCCCAGGAAGCCGCAGCGGAAGCCGAAGCCCAGGGCGGCGCTGGATTCCATCTCGTAGGTGAATGACGCATCATTCAGCCGCAGCTTGCCGATGGCGGCGCGCAGGTCCTCGAAGTCGGCGGCGTCGACCGGGAACAGGCCGCAGAAGACCACCGACTGGACCTCCTTGAACCCCTTCAGCGGTTCGGCGGTCGGCTTTCTTTCATCGGTGATGGTGTCGCCGACGGCGGCGTGGGCGACTTCCTTGATCTGGGCGGTGATGAAGCCGACCTCGCCGGGGCCCAGCTGGTCTACCGGGGTGTTCTTGGGCAGGAAGACGCCGACCCGGTCGATCAGGTGGGTCGAGCCGTTGCGCATCATCTTGACCCGCATGCCGGTCTTCAGCACGCCGTCGAAGACGCGGACCAGGACGACGACGCCGAGGTAGGGGTCGTACCAGGCGTCGACCAGCATGGCCTTCAGCGGGGCGTCGGGGTCGCCCTTGGGGGCCGGGAGTTTGGTGACGATGGCCTCGAGCACGTCCTCGATGCCGATGCCGGACTTGGCGCTGCACAGCACGGCCTCGGAGGCGTCGATGCCGATGACGTCCTCGATCTGGGCGCGGACCCGCTCGGGCTCGGCCGCCGGCAGGTCGACCTTGTTCAGGACGGGGACGATCTCGTGGTTGTTATCAATGGCCTGATAGACGTTCGCCAGCGTCTGGGCCTCGACCCCCTGCGACGCATCGACGACCAGCAGCGAGCCCTCGCACGCCGCCAGGCTGCGCGACACCTCATAGGCGAAGTCCACGTGCCCCGGCGTGTCCATCAGGTTCAGGACATAGTCCTGCCCGTCCTTGGCCTTGTAGTTCAGGCGCACCGTCTGCGCCTTGATCGTAATCCCCCGCTCCTTCTCGATATCCATCGAGTCCAGGACCTGCTCGGACATCTCGCGCTGGGTCAGGCCGCCGGTGAATTGGATCAGTCGGTCGGACAGGGTCGACTTGCCGTGGTCGATGTGCGCGACCACGCTGAAGTTCCGGATGTTCGAGATAGGGGGAGTCGTCATCCGCGCGCCCCTATCACGCGTGGAGGTCCGGGACCAGCCGGCGCGGCGATCCGCGCCCCGCACAGTGTCAGATTAAGGCTTTGCAACAATATGGATCGGCGTTTGAGGACCGTTCGCAGACGCGGTAAGGAGCAGGCTTGCGATCACCGGCGCGAGCCGGGCGGTCCGCTTCGCCTGCAACCGAGGAAATCCCCCGTGTCCAAGACGACCCGAACCGCTTTTAGCCTTGGCGCTCTCGCCGTGTCGGCCTTCCTGCTGGCCGGCTGCGGGGGGCATGGCGACGAGGCGACCGAGGAGAAGGCCGCCGGCGGCTCGCGCCAGACCGTCACCGCCGCCACCGTGACCCAGACCAATCTGCGGCGCACCGTCACCGCCTCGGGCACCGTCTCCGCCTGGGAGGAGGTGCCGGTCGCGGCCGAGACCGGCGGCCTGACCGCCGTCGCCGTCTATGTGGATGAAGGCTCCTACGTCCGTCAGGGGCAGCCCCTGGTGCAGATGAACGACGTCCTGCTGCGCGCCCAGCTGCGCCAGCAGCAGGCCCAGGTGCAACTGGCCGAAGCCAATGTGGCCCGCGACGACGCGGCCCTTGGTCGCGCCCAGCAGCTGAAGGAACGGGGCTTCCTGTCTCAGGCCTCGCTGGACACCGCCCTGGCCAACCAGCGGGCCTCGAACGCCAATCTGGCCGCCGCCCGCGCCACCCTGGCCCAGACCCAGACCCAGTTGTCGCAGGCCACCATCCGCGCGCCCGTCGCCGGCCTGATCATCAGCCGCAGCGTGACCAAGGGTCAGATCATCGCCGCCGGGACCGAACTGTTCCGCATGGTCCGCGACGGCCGGCTGGAGCTGGACGCCCAGGTGCCCGAGACCGAGCTGGCCCAGGTTCGCGCCGGCCAGTCGGCGACCGTGACCTCCAGCGAGGCCGGAACCACCGCGGGCACGGTCCGGATCGTCACGCCCGAGGTCAACGCCAGCACCCGCCTGGGCCTTGCGCGCATCTCGCTGTCGCCGGGCGCCCAGCTGCGGCCGGGCATGTTCGCCCGCGCCGACATCGACGTCGGCGACCAGCCGGCCACCACCGTGCCGACGGGCGCGGTCCTGTACCGTGACAACAAGCCGGGGGTCTTCAGCCTGGCCGCCGACGGCCGAGTTCACTTCCTGCCGGTCGTGATCCTGTCGCGGACTGACACCCAGACGGCCGTCACCGGCGTCAATGTCGGCGCCCAGGTCATCGTCGACGGCGCCGGCTTCCTGAACGAGGGCGACCGCGTCAACGTCGCCCAGGCCCCCGGCGGCGCCCGCCCCGCTACACAGCCTGCGGCCAAGTAGGACCGACCGATGAACCAGATGTCGTCCTGGGCGATCAAGAACCCGATTCCGATCATCCTGCTGTTCCTGCTGCTGACGCTCGGCGGCGTGGTCGGCTTCATGGGGATGCGGATCAATCAGAACCCTGACATCGACTTCCCGCTGGTCGCCGTCACGGCCGCCCGCCCCGGCTCGGCGCCGGCGGAAATGGAAGTCCAGGTCACGCGGCTGATCGAGGATTCGCTGGCCGGTCTGTCCGGCGTGCGCCACGTCACCTCGAACATCAGCGACGGCGTGTCGTCCACGACGATCGAGTTCGAGCTGGGTACGGACACGGATCGGGCGACCAATGACGTGCGCAACGCCATGACCGGCCTGCGCGCCAGCCTGCCGCAGGATATGCAGGAGCCGGCGGTCCAGCGCATCGACATCACCGGCGACGCCCTGATCACCTATGTGGTGCGGTCGCCGACCATGACGCCGGAACAGATCAGCTGGTTCATCGACAACGAGATGAGCCGGGCCCTGCTGGCCCTCGGCGGCGTGGGCGAGGTCAACCGTTCGGGCGGGGTGGATCGCGAGATGCGGGTCGAGCTGGATCCGCAGCGGCTGGCCGCCTACGGCGTCACCGCGGCCGAGGTCAGCCAGGCCCTGAACAACGTCAACAACAACCTGCCCGGCGGTCGCGTCACCATCGCCGGGTCCGAGCGCGCGGTTCGCACCCTGGGCGCCGCCACCTCGGTCGCGCAACTGCGCGAGACCCTGGTGCCGCTGGGCGACGGCAAGACCGTGCGCCTGGATAACCTCGGCACGGTCGAGGACAAGTGGAGCGAACCGCGTCGCCTGGCCCGCTACAACGGCCAGGAGGCCGTGACCTTCAACTTCCTGCGCTCGCGCACCGCCTCCGAGGTCAAGGTGGCGGAACGGGTCCGCGAAGAGGTCAAGGCGATCGACGAGGCCCACCCCGAGCTGACCATCAGCCAGGTCACGGCCAGCGTCGAGGAGATCGAGGAATCCTATCTGGCCTCGCTGGAAGCCCTGCTGCTGGGCGCCGTCCTGGCGGTCATCATCGTCTTCATCTTCCTGCGCGACTGGCGCGCCACCCTGATCGCGGCGACGGCCATGCCGATGTCGCTGATCCCGACCTTCGCCATCCTGGGCCCGCTGGACCAGTCGCTGAACGTCGTCACCCTGCTGGCCCTGTCGCTGACCATCGGCATCCTGGTCGACGACGCCATCGTGGAGATCGAAAACATCGTCCGCCACATGCGCGACGGCAAACCGCCCTATGACGCCTCGCTGGAGGCGGCCGACGAGATCGGCCTGGCGGTCGTGGCCACCACGGCCACCATCATCGCCGTCTTCGCGCCCGTCGGCTTCATGCCGGGCATCATCGGCCAGTTCTTCAAGGCCTTCGCCCTGGCGGCCTGTATCTCCGTGGCCTTCTCGCTGCTGGTGGCGCGGACCCTGACGCCGCTGATGGCGGCCTTCATCCTGAAACACACCCACCATGAGGATCGCGATCCCTTCTGGATGAGCGGCTATCTGAAGGCCCTCCGCTGGTGCCTGGGCAATCGCTGGAAGGTCTTCATCATCGGCATCCTGTTCCTGGTCGGGTCGATCGGGACCTCGATCGTGGCCAAGATGTCGTTCGAGTTCATGTCGCCCGGCGACACGGCCCGCGCGGCCTTCCAGGTCGAGCTGCCGCCGGGGTCGACCCTGCGCCAGACCGACGCCGTGGTGCAGCAGATCACCCGCAAGCTGGAGGCCCGCCCCGAGGTCACCTCGGTCTACGCCGCCATCGGCGGCCAGGACGTGACCCAGGCCAACATCTATGCCGACATGGTGCCCAAGGGCGACCGCGAGCTGAGCCAGCAGGCGTTCGCGCGGGTCATGGTCGACGAGATGAAACAGATCCCGGGCGCCCGCATCCGCGCCGGCATCGCCCAGTCGGGCGGCGGTCCCGGCGACGGCACCACCTACACCTTCTCGATCCTGAGCGACGATCCCGTCGCCCTGACCGCAGCGGCGCGCCAAGTGGAGGAAGAGATGCGCGGGGTTCCGGGCCTGGCCAATGTGGTCAACTCGGCCGCCATCGCCCGTCCGGAAATCCTGGTCACGCCGCGGGCGGACGAAGCCGCCCTGGCCGGGGTTTCGGCCGGCGCCATCTCGCAGGCGGTGCGGGTCGCCACCATCGGCGACGTCGATCAGAACCTGCCCAAATACAATCTGGGCGACCGCCAGATCCCGATCCGGCTGCAGCTGACCGAAGAGGCCCGCGAGGACCTGAGCGTTCTGGAAAACCTGCGGGTTCCGGCCAACAACGGCGCCTCGGTGCCCTTGAGCGCCGTCGCCGACATCGAGTTCGGCGCCGGTCCGGCCACCGTCACCCGTCAGGATCGGTCGCGCATCGCCTCGATCAGCGCCGAGCTGGACGGGATCACCACGGGCGCGGCGGGCGTGGCGGTCAACCAACTGCCGTCCGTCAAGGCCCTGCCCGCCGGCGTGCGCCAGGTGCCGGCCGGCGACACTGAATTCATCCAGGAAATGCTGACCGGCTTCGGCGTCGCCTTCGCTTCGGGCATATTGCTGATGTACGCGGTTCTGACCCTGCTGTTCAAAAGCTTCGCCTATCCGATCACCATCATGGCGGCCCTGCCCCTGGCCATCGGCGGCGCCTTCATCGCCCTGGCCATCGGCGGCGCCAACTTCTCCATGTCGGCCCTGATCGGGGTGCTGATGCTGATGGGGATCGCGGCCAAGAACTCCATCCTTCTGGTCGACTATGTCATCATGGCCGAGAAGGACGGGATGCCGCGATACGAAGCCATCATGGACGCGGCGCACAAGCGCGCCCGCCCCATCCTGATGACCACCTTCGCCATGGGCGCGGGCATGGTGCCGATCGCCATGGGCATCGGGGCCGATGTCCAGTTCCGCTCGCCGATGGCCATTGCGGTGCTGGGGGGACTGATCTCCTCGACCTTCCTGTCCCTGCTCTACATCCCGGCCATCTTCACCATCGTCGATGACGTGGCCAAGTGGGCGCGGCGTATCCTGCGCCGGTCGACGGCGGGACAGCGGGAGCTGGCCCAGCCGAGGCAGGGGCCGTTGGTGGAGTGAGGCTGAAGCCCGTTGCAGACCTTCGGAGGGTCTTCAACGGGTGATGGGGTGGACGCCCCCCGACGGCATCGATGTGCCAGAGTGAGGGTGTTGAACAACACTCGAAGGAGGCGTCCATGGGACAGGTTAGCACTGTTGGTCTGGATCTCGCCAAGAGCATCTTTCAAGCGCATGGCGCGGATGCTTCGGGCGATGTGGTGTTTCGCAAGAAGTTGGGGCGAGGGCGTTTGCTGGCGTTCTTCGCAGGCCTTCCACCTTGTGTGGTGGCGATGGAGGCCTGCGCTGGAGCCCATCACTGGGGTCGCGAGCTGACCCGACAGGGCCACACGGTCCGGCTGATCCCACCGATCTATGTGAAGCCGTTCGTGAAGCGTCAGAAGAACGACATGGCCGACGCAGAGGCGATCTGCGAGGCGGCGCAGCGACCCAGCATGAGGTTCGTGCCGCTGAAGCAGGAGGAGCAGCAGGCCAGCAGCGTGGTCTTCCGAGCCCGGGACCTGCTGGTGCGTCAGCGTACCCAGACCATCAACGCCCTGCGCGGCCATCTCGCCGAGTACGGCTGGATCGTTCCCAAGGGCGTGCCGCACGTCGATCGGCTGATCGCGCGCGTCGAGGACCCGGCCGAGGGGCTTCCACCCGCAGCCCGAACCATTCTTCTGGTCCTGGTTTCGAGCTTGCGAACGCTCGACCAGCAGATCGCTGTGCTCGACGCAGAGATCGCTTCTCGCGCCCGGCATGATCCCGTCGCGCGTCGACTGATGACCATCCCAGGCATCGGACCGATCACGGCGACGGCCCTGATCGCGCTCGCGCCCTCTCACGAAGCCTTCAAGAGCGGACGTCACTTCGCCGCCTGGCTGGGCCTCACGCCACGACAGCGATCCACCGGCGGTCAGCAGAAGCTGGGTTCGATCACCAAGATGGGCGAGCGAACGCTTCGACGGCTTCTGACCATCGGGGCCAGCGCCGTCATCAAACAGGCCGCCATCCGAAGCGCACCAGCAGGGTCGTGGCTCGACCAGATGCTGGCGCGAAAGCCGAAGATGCTGGTCATCGTCGCCTTGGCCAACAAGAACGCCCGCATCGTCTGGGCGCTGTTGGCCAAGGGCGATGTCTACCGGGCTCCGGGCGCGCTGGCCTAGCCAGTACGAACGCGAGACGTCGAGGCGTAGGATGAGCGAAGGAGCGTATGGCGCAACAGTCGGCGAGACGGGATCAGGAAAACCAGGGCTTTCCACCGTGCTTCGAGCACGCTCAGGGTGATTTGGACCGGATCCGCGAACTCCCATACAGGCCAGCGACGGTACGCCGCCGCAGTACAGGCCGGACAGATGGCAGCATCCGACTACGTGTCAGAAACTCTCGGATTCACTCTTGCGCTGAAGGGGGCGTCCACAGATGGGAAGTGGACGTTTGCCGATACGGCCCCACGCGCTAGGCTCTGAGCATGGCCGACGCTTTCGCTGATGATGACGAACCAGACCTGAAGCTGGGCGGGCTTTCCCTTTGGGTTGAATCCCGAGAGCGTCCCGACGACAATGATTATTCAGACGGCAACTGGCTCGTCATTCGCGCGAGGGTCCAAGCTCCCGGCTCGTCAGTAGAGTTGAGAGGGCCTTGGCTGCGCACCGACGAAGTTGCTTCTTTCCTCACGGAAATTGAAGCCATGTCGAAGGATTTGCGGGGGAAGGCGGCACTCGCCCCCATCGAACCGGCTATCAAAGCAACGCTTGAGATGGGCTCGTTGGGGCAAATCGCCGTCTATGTCGAAGCCACCCCGGATCATCTTGAGCAACGCCACTCTTTCCACTTCGGGTTCGACCAATCCTACCTTCCTGAGATCATTCGCGGTTGCCGAAAAATTCTCCTGAGATTTCCCATCAAAGGCTCAGGGCTGTAGGCACGCCAATGTCCGCAATGGGTCGGACCACGAAATTGGCATCAGGCCCGGAATCGGACATCCGCCCCAAGCCCGAAAGCAGACCTTCCGAACCGCCGTTTGGGGTGGTTAGCGGGCCTTAGTCTGCCGCCACCAGTTCTCGTTCCAGGGTGTCGATCAGGTCGCGCGCGGGTAAGCTGCGCGCCAGCGGCGCTCCTTGCCCCGCCCACTGGGCGCCGAAGTCGCCGTTACCTGTCGCCTTGGCCGCTGCGTTCAGCGCCTTTCCGGCATCGTAGGCCACAGGATAGTCGGGTGCGCTGACGCTGGCGGTCATCCCCCAGCGTGTGAAGCCGTTGCGGAGACAGCGGGCGGGTCTGCCGGATATCGCCTTGGTCATAATCGTGTGGTGCGCGGACTCGCTTCGGAGCGCCGCTCGATAGGCTTCATCCGCCGCGCTCTCCGGACAACCAATGAAGGCGGTGCCAAGCTGCGCGGCTACGGCGCCGAGGTCTAGGACGGCGCGAACGCCTCGCCCATCCATGACGCCGCCGGCAGCGATGACGGGCAGCCCACAGTTTTGGACAAGCATGCGGGTCAACGGCAGCGTTCCGAGCTGCGCATCCTCTCCGTCGGGATCAAAGACGCCTCGGTGCCCGCCCGCTTCATAGCCTTGTGCGACGACCGCATCCATGCCGCCGCGTTTCGCAGCAAGCGCTTCGTCTAGGCTGGTGGCGGTGCTCATCAGCAGGCATCCGGCCTGCTTAAGGGCTCTGACCTTATGCTCGTCAGGCAGGCCGAAGTGAAAGCTGACGACCGGCGGTGCCCTGTCGATCATCAGCCGCAGCATGTCATCGTCCTCGGCGAAGCTGCGATAGATGGTCGTAAGGGAGGGCGGCAGCTCAGCCGAGAACGTCTCGAACAGGGGCTTCAACGCGTCAAGCCACGTCGCCTCGCGATCCAGATCGCGCCGAGGGGGGGCGTGCACGAAGACGTTGACGTTGAACGTGGCAGTCGTGAGCCGGCGGACCTCATCGATCATAGCCGCGGCCCCGGAGGAGTTCGTCGCCCCCACACCGATCGACCCAAGCGCGCCCGCGTTGGAAACTGACGCCGCCAGCACTGGGGTGGATACGCCCGCCATGGGAGCTTGAATGATGGGCAGCCGGAGCGAGAGTTCCGTAAGCAAGGTCATGGCCGTAGATAGCCCTGCCCCCTCAATGTCGGCAATGGGTCGAAAGGCGAACTGAAGACGGCGTCTGAAACAAGACATTCCGCCCTCCCCTGACCAGACATCCAAGAAAAAGGACCGACCGGTTGCCCGGTCGGTCCTTCGTCGTTCCCCCCTTGAGCCTTACGGCCCGGGCGGCTGGACGATCAGTATTTGACCTTCAGCGTCACGCCCCAGGTGCGCGGGGCGCCCAGGTAGGCGTTGTAGGTCGCCGTGTCGGTGGCGATATTATAATATGTGCCGTTGGCCTGGGGCGTGGTGGTGTTGGTGAAGGCCGTGCCCTGCAGCGGGGCGGCGAAGGCCACCTGGGTGTATTCTTCTTCCAGCAGGTTCTGGGCCCAGATGTCGACGGTCCAGCGTTCGTCCTCGGCGCCGATGGTGATCCGGCCGTTGACGACGGTGAAGGCTTCCTGGTCCTTGTAGGGCAGCAGGTCCGAGCCGGTGTTGTAGTCGGTCGAGTATTTGGCCGACAGGTTGAAGCCGCCGCGCAGGCCGCCGCCCAGCGAGCGGTCGAAGGCCAGGGCGCCGGTCAGCGACCATTCCGGAGCGAACGAGGCGCGGGCGCCCGGCAGCAGGGACAGCTGGGCGAACCGGGCCGGGTTCGACAGGTCGTTGGCGGTGAAGTCCCCGTATTTGGCGTCGGTATAGGTGACGCCGCCCTGGAACGACAGGCCCTCCACCGGGGTGAACCAGACCATGTCGGCGTCGACGCCGCGCGACTTCAGCTCCGGAATCGATTCCACCACGAAGGCGGTGCCCAGGAAGGTGTTGAGCTGGAAATTCTCGAACTTCTGATCGAAGTAGGTGATGTTCAGCAGCATGGTGCGGTCGAACAGGGTCGTCTTCAGACCCGCTTCGTAGCTGTCCACCGTCTCGGCGTCGAAGAACAGCGAGGCGTCCGGGGTCACGCCCGTCTGCACCCGGTCCATGTTGTAGCCGGCGCCCTTGTAACCGCGGGCGTAGGAGACATAGCCCATGACGGACGGGTTGAGCCGGTACGACGCCTTGAAGGTGCCGCTGATGTCGGTGTCGCTGAACTTCTCCTGGATCCGGCGATTGTCATAGAGCGGGTTGGACCAGGGCAGGCAGAGCAGACCCAGGGCCGCCGCCGGGGTGGCGACCGTGCCGGGCAGGCGGTTGGCCGGGTTCTGGTTGGCCAGTGCGCCGCCGCAGGCTGCGCCATTGGTCCCCAGATTGTCCTGCACGCCCAGAAGCCGCTTGCTGTCGTAGGTGTAACGCAGGCCAAGGTTCAGGTCGAAGGCCTCGGTCACGCGCCAGGTGTTGTTGGTGAACAGGGCCACCGACTCCGATTCCTGGCTGTAGTGGTCTTCATAGGCCTTGCCGAGGCCGAACAGCGGCGCCGAGGCGCTGGGCGGCGTCAGGCCCAGGACGCAAAGCGGCTGACCCAGCAGTGGACCGCTGGTCCCCACCGCGAAGCCCTGCGGATTGGTGAAGCAGCCGGTGCGGCTGGGGCTCGGACCGCCGAAGGTCGCGGGCACCGTCGCCGTCAGCAGGAAGGAGACGAAGCCGTTGTAGTCGGCGCCATAGGAATAGGAGTCGTCGCGGTAGACGCCTTCCTTGGTGGCGAACAGGCCGACCAGCCAGTCGAACCTGTCCGTCGTGCCGGCAAGGCGGAATTCCTGGGTCAGGTTATCGACGCCGTAGCCGTTCGAGCCGTCGTTGGCGCGATAGAGGATGTCGGCGCCCGTATAGTCCAGATCCATCCCCTGCTGGAACGACCAGTCGCGCCATGAGGTCTGGGACGTCAGGGTGGCGTTCAGGCTAGGCAGGTCGATCGTGGCTTCCGCCGACAGACCCATGTCCTCGATTTCCTGCGGGGTCTCGCGGTTCGAATAGGCGGTGCGGCTGAAGGGCACCGTGCCGTAGCCGGCGACCGGCGCGGCCTGGCCGGAGCCGTTCGGCGCAGTCAGGGCGGCGATGAAGGCCTGGGTCGGGCCGACGCGGGTCTGGACGGCGGCGCAGCAGTATTCGTCGCGCTTGGTGTAGTCGGCGATCAGGCGGATCGACACCTCGTCGCTGGGCAGGATCAGCAGTTGGCCGCGACCGGTCCAGTAGTCCTGGGTGTTGTCCTCGGTCAGGGTGCGCGGGCCGTCGCCGACATTGACGTCATAGAAGCCGTCGCGCTCGCGGTGCGCCACGAAGATGCGGCCGGCGATCATGTCGCTGAGGGGCCCGGTCGCCGAGACCGACCCGCCCATGGCGCCGTAGTTGCCGGCGGTCAGTTCGGCCGAGACCGACGGATCGAACGACGGGCGTTCGGTGATGATGTTGATGACGCCGGCCGAGGTGTTCTTGCCGAACAGGGTGCCCTGCGGCCCCTTCAGCACCTCGATGCGGCTCAGTTCGCCCAGGTCGCCGAAGCCGACCGAGTTGCGCGAGCGATAGACGCCGTCGATGACCACGCCGACCGAGCTTTCCAGGCCGGGGTTGTCGCCGACGGTGCCGGCGCCGCGGATACGGACCGTGGTCGAGGCTTCGGACTGGGTCGAGGTGACGGTCATGCCCGGGGTCAGGATCTGCAGATCCTTGATGTCCTGCACCCCGGCGCCGTCGAGGATTTCCTGCGACAGGGTGGTGACGACGATCGGCACGTCCTGCAGGCTCTGTTCGCGCTTCTGGGCGGTGACGATGATGTCGTCGATGGTGGCCGGCGCCTCCTGGGCGGCGGCGATTCCGGCGAAACCGAAGACGGCGGCTCCGACCACGGCGGCGGACACGGTGGTCCTGAGATAGCGGTTAGTGTGGCGCACGAGGCGTCCTCCCGGCTCTGAAGCCCGGTCGCGCGGGCGACCGCAGCGTTTCCTAGTTCCCATTCGGCCCGCCTCTACGTGGAGACGCGCTCAATACGGCAGAGGCTAAGCCCGCTTCGGGCCGGGGTACAAGCGAGCGTTGTTCGCCGCGACGATTTTTCGCCGCAGTTCGACCTTCCTGTGACAAGGAAGCGACATAAAAGGCTGACCTTGCGTCAGTTTTGACCCGGTTTTGGGCCGATCGGTTCGACCTTGGGCTTGAGGGCGGCGGGGTCGACCTCGCGACGACGGCCGGCAAGCCCCAGCACCAGGGCGGCGGTCAGCGCCGACAGGATCGAGCCGCCGATGACGCCCAGCTTGACCTCGACCTGTTCGGGCGAATCCACCGCGCCTGGGAAGGCCAGGACGCCGATGAACAGGCTCATGGTGAAGCCGACGCCGCACAGCAGCGACACGCCATAGACCTGCAGCCAGGTGGCGTCGGTCGGGCGGGCGCCGATCTTGAGAGCCGACGCCAGCCACGCGGCGCCGAAGACGCCGATCTGCTTGCCGAAGAACAGGCCCAGGGCGATGGCGACGACCAGGGGCGCGAAGGCCTGATCCATCGTCAGGCCGGCGAACGAGACCCCAGCCTTGGCGAAGGCGAAAAGCGGCAGGACCAGATAGGCGTTCCAGGGATGAAGGTCGTGCATCGCCTCTTTCAGCGGGCTCTGGTGATCCTCCTTGCGGGCCTTGATCGGCACGATCATGGCGAAGGCCACGGCGGTCAGCGAGGTGCTGAGCCCCGAAAGCACTGTCAGATACCAGACAGCCGCAAAGCCGATGCCCCAGAAGGGGGTCGGCAAGCGGAACCGATGTGCGACCAAGCCGCCGACGGCGATCAGGCCCAGGGCCCAGAACAGCGGCGTCCAATTGGCGCCCTCGCTGAACAGGACGGCGATCAGGGCGATGGCGCCCAGATCATCGACGATGGCCAGGGTCAGCAGGAAGACCCGCAGCGAAGACGGCAGTCCCTTGCCGACAAAACCGAATATGGCCAGGGCGAAGGCGATGTCGGTGGCCAGGGGAATGGGCCAGCCGGCGTGCGGCGCCCCCAGGGTTCCCGACAGCAGCAGATAGACCGCCGCAGGCCCGGCCATGCCGCCCAGGGCCGCCAGCACCGGCGTCGCCAGCTTGCGCGGATCGCTGAGCTCGCCGCGCACGATCTCGTATTTGATCTCCAACCCCACGACGAGGAAGAAGATCGCCATCAGACCTTCCTTGATCCAGTCGGAGATCGATTCCTCCAGCCGGATCGGGCCGAGCTGGAGCACATGATAGCTCTTCAGCCAGGCGAAATAGTCCGCCGACCAGGGCGAGTTGGCCACGATGACGGCGGCGATGGCCGCCAGGGCCAGGGCCGAGCCGGATGCGGCCTCGGTCTTGAGGAAGTCGAGAGTGAATTTGCGCGCCACGGCGGCCTCCAGTCGGAAGGATGAGCTGTCGTGACGCCAGGTTATCGACGGGCGTCGGACCGGATTCGCCGGCTCCCGAGGAGACGACGCCAGCCTGGCCACGAACCGCGACCTGATATCTACGAAGGATAATACGAGGCCGGACGAGAGGTTCAACCGAAACCGTAACCATATCTCATTCCAAAAGCAGGTTGCGAAACCAGACCGGGGCACGCACCTAGCCCTCATGCCCCCCTCCCCCGCCTACCGCCCCGAACCGCGCGTCTTCGACCTCGGACCGGATTTCGCCGATGCTGTCGCCGCAGCGGACTTCCCCCAGACCCGGCTGCGGTTCCGCAACGACCGCGCGGCCGCAGAGGTCGGACTGGAAAGCCTCAGCAACGCGGAATGGATCGCCGCCTTCGGCCGGTTCGCGCCCCTGCCGGGTCAGCCCGGCCCTCTGGCCATGCGTTATCACGGGCATCAGTTCCGCCAGTACAATCCCGACCTGGGCGACGGGCGCGGCTTCCTGGCGGCGCAGATGCGCGACGCCTCCGAACGTCTGCTTGATCTGGGGACCAAGGGGTCCGGCACGACCCCCTGGTCGCGCAGCGGCGACGGCCGGCTGACGCTGAAGGGCGGAGTACGCGAGGTGCTGGCCGCCGCGATGCTGGAAGCCCAGGGCGCACCGACCAGCCGGGCCTTCTCCCTGATCGAGACCGGCGAGGCGCTGGAGCGCGGCGACGAGCCGTCGCCGACCCGCTCGGCTGTCCTGGTGCGCCTGTCGCACAGCCATATCCGGTTCGGAACCTTCCAGCGCGCGGCCTATCTGGGCCGCGTGGATCAGATCGAGGCCCTGATCGAGCACGTCCGGAGCCTGTATCACCCGACGGTCGCCGCCGGCGACGCGCCCGGCCTGCTGCGGGCCATCGTCGAGGCCTCGGCGAAACTGACGGCGCGCTGGATCGCCGCCGGCTTTGTCCACGGGGTGCTGAACACCGACAATCTGAACGTCACGGGCGAGAGTTTCGACTATGGCCCGTGGCGCTTCCTGCCCGAATACGACCCGGCCTTCACCGCCGCCTATTTCGACCAGAACGGCCTCTACGCCTTCGCGCGACAGCCCGAGGCGGTGTTCTGGAACCTGACCCAGTTGGCCGGCTGTCTGAAACTGGTCGCCGAGGCCGAGCCCCTGACCGACGCCCTGAATGGTTTCGGCCCCGCCTATATCCGTGAACTGCGCGCGGCCTTCCTGATGCGGCTGGGCGTGCTGAGCCTGGGCGAAGCGGCGGATCAGCGGCTGGTCGATGCGACCCTGGCCCTGCTGCGCGAAGGCGGCGAGGCGCTGCGCTGGGAGCCCCTGTTCTTCGACTGGTTCGGGGGCTTCGCCTCCTCGGCTCGGGCCTTGTCCGGGCCGCGCGCCAAACTTTATCAGGGCGAGGCCTTCGACGCCTTCCGCTTCGCCCTGATGGAGCATGAGCCCGACCGGATCGGTCGGCTGGAGCATCCGATGTTCGCCGCCCGCGAGCCGGAGGAGATGCTGATCGGCGAGGTCGAGGCGATCTGGGCCGCCATCGACGCCGGTGACGACTGGGGGCCGTTCCAGGCCAAGCTGGCCCGGCTGGAGGCCGCGCGTAAGGCTTGGAGTTTCAACGCCTGAGCCGAACCTTACAAAAGCTTCATCTCGTTTATCGATAATGTTCTTGCCCGTTTATCGATAAATCCATATCGATAGTCACGAAGGCGTCGCGGAGGGCGACCCAGCTGGAGGGCTATCGGATGAAACTCGTAGGCAAATATTCGGCCGCCAGCGCGCTGCGGTGGCTGCTCGGCTTCCTGAATGTCTTCGTCATGTTGGCGACCGTGGCTACGGGCGGCGCCCTATTGACCAGCCTCGTCTCGCCCGACTTCGCCGCCGGCTTGATCGACGGGTTGAAGGATGCGCCGAGCGACCCGACGACCCCTCTGGGCCTGGCCGAACGCCTCACCATTCTGGGCGGCTTCCTCGCCTGCGGCTTCACCTGGTGGATCATCAACCGGCTGCGCCGCATCCTGCTGTCGGTGAACCAGGGCGACGCCTTCGAGTTCGCCAATGTCAAACGGCTCCAGGCGGTCGGCTTCGGTCTGGTGGGCATCCAGTTGACCGCCATCATGTTGTCCTTCGTCGCGCCTCAGGCCATCGGCCAATCCGCGTCCGATTACGAGTTCGACCTCGGATCCTGGCTGGGGATACTCGTGGTCTTCATCCTGGCCGAGGTGTTCCGTCAGGGCTCAGCCATGCGCGACGAACAGCTGACCACGGTTTGAGGGGCGCGCCATGATCATGATCCAGCTGGACCGGCTGCTGCTCGAACGCCGAATGTCCCTGACCGAACTGTCTGACCGGGTCGGCGTGACCCTGGCCAATCTGTCGATCCTCAAGACCGGCAAGGCCCGCGCCGTCCGCTTCTCCACCCTGGACGCCCTGTGCCGAGAACTGGATTGCCAGCCCGGCGACCTGATCGTCCAGACGCCGGGACCTCAACCGGACGACGCCTGAAACGACGCAAAATCAGAAGCATCGGTTGCTGCGGCGGCGCGAATCGGGCCATTCGCGCCGCCCCTGAAACACAAAGTCATCAGCTGATGTCATCAATTGATGTCATCGCGTGATGACAAAATCGGAAGACGCCGCTATATCCCCCCTTGCGAACGGAGCCACGCAATCCGATATCGCGGCTGTTACGAATTAGGCCCCTTCCGATGACCACCACCCACCTCCCCGTCGCCCAGTCGCGCTCACGCGCCGTCTACAAGAACATCACCCTCTGGACCCTTCAGGGCTGGATCGCGATGTTCTTCATCGCCGCCGGCTACGCCAAGCTGACCGAGCCGATGACCAATCTCATCACCCTGATGGGCTGGCCCGCCTTGGCGCCCGAGAACATGGTGCGTGGTCTGGGCGTGGTCGAACTGGTGCTGGCGTTCGGCGTCCTGGCGCCCCTGGTGTCCTGGCGCGTCGGCCGCCCCCTGCTGCTGACCGCTTCCGCCGGCTTGATCGTGATGGAATCGACCATGCTGGTCATCCATGCCCTGAGCCAGGACATCGGCCTGGCGGTCGTCAACGCCATCCTGCTGGTCTTCACCCTGGCGGTGTTCCTGGGCCGCCGCACGGCCTGAGCCTTTCGCGGCCCCCGACCCTTTCGCGGCTGGGGGCCGCATCAAGATCGATCGCCGAGGCCCTCTCCCCCCTAATGCCCCGGCCGTCGCGCCCGGAGACCTTCCCCAAGGCTCCGGGCTTTTCTTTGCCTGATAGGCGCTCGGCAAAAGCTTACCCTTACGCGCACGTAAAGCCTTTCCTTTACGCGCACGTCAAGTTATGGTCCCCCCATGGCCACCGCCGACGATCACCGCACCTATTCCATCCGCCAGCTGTGCCGCGAGTTCAACGCTACGGCGCGCGCCCTTCGCTTCTATGAGGACAAGGGCCTTCTGACCCCTGCGCGGAAGGGGCAGACGCGCGTCTATGACGCCCGAGACCGCGCCCGGCTGAAACTGATTCTGAGGGGGCGCCGCATCGGCTTCACCCTTCAGGAGATCCAGGACATGATGGATCTCTATGATCAGAAGGACCACAACGTCCATCAGATGGCGGTGGCCCTGGTCCGCCACCGCGCCCAGATCGCGGCGTTGAAACAACAGCTCGAGGATATCGAGGGCGCCATCCAGACGGCCGAAGAGGCCTGCGCCTGGATGGAATCCAAACTGTCCGAACACCGCCCCGACCTGCTGCCGGGCGCCGAAGACTATGAGAAGCTGCTGCGCGCGCGTCTCAACCACGACCACCACCACCCCTTCAAAGCGAGAGCCTGACCCCCATGGCCTACAAGTCGCCCGTCCGCGATTTCACCTTCATCCTGAACGAGGTGCTGGAGATCGATCGCTACACCAACCAGCCCGGCTTCCAGGACGTGTCTTCGGACCTGGTCAACCAGATCCTGGAAGAAGGCGGCAAGTTCGCCGACGAGGTCATCGCCCCGATCAACAACCCCGGCGACAAGGAAGGCTGCCACTGGTCCGAGGGCGGCGTCGTCACCGGTCCCAAGGGCTGGAAGGAAGCCTACAAGGCCATGTCGGACGCCGGCTGGATGGCCCTCGCGGCCGATCCGGAATACGGCGGCCAGGGCATGCCCAGCATCGTGGCCTCAGCCTTTGGCCAGATGACGGCGGGCGCCTCGGCGGCGTTTTCGATGTACCCCGGCCTGACCTCCTCCGCCTACGCCGGCATCCACGCCAGCGCCTCGGACGAGATCAAGGCCAAATACCTGCCCAAGATGGTGTCGGGCGAATGGTCCGGCACGATGAACCTGACCGAGCCCCAGTGCGGCACGGACCTGGGCATGGTGCGCACCAAGGCCGTGCGCAACGACGACGGCAGCTTCTCGATCACCGGTCAGAAGATCTGGATCTCGGCGGGCGAGCACGACTTCTCGGACAACATCATCCACACCGTCCTGGCCCGCATCGAAGGCGCGGTTCCGGGCATCAAGGGCCTGTCCCTGTTCGTCGTGCCCAAATATCTGGTCAACGAGGACGGCTCGCTGGGCGAGCGCAACAGCCTCGAATGCGCCGGGCTCGAGCACAAGATGGGCATCCACGGCAACGCCACCTGCGTCATGCAATATGACGGCGCAAAGGGCTGGCTGCTGGGCGAGGAAGGCCGGGGCATGAACAACATGTTCGTGGTCATGAACGAGGCCCGCCTGGGCACAGGCCTGCAAGGCCTGGCCATCGGCACCGCCGCCTATCAGGCCGCCGCCGAGTTCGCCAAAGACCGCCTGCAGGGCCGCAGCCTGACCGGACCCAAGAACCCCGAAGGCCCCGCCGACCCGATCATCGTCCACCCCGACGTCCGCCGCATGCTGCTGGAGGCCAAGGCCTTCGTCGAAGGCGGCCAGGCCTTCATCCTTTGGACTGCGCTGCACGCCGATCTGGAGAAGTCGGAAGACGAGGCCGTGGCCACCAAGGCCAAGGATTACATGGGCCTGCTGACGCCGGTGCTGAAGGCCTATCTGACCGACAAGGGCTTCCACGTGGCCTCGCTGGCCATGCAGGTGCACGGCGGGTCGGGCTATACCGAACACTTCCCGGCCAGCCAGTATCTGCGTGATGCGCGCATCACCATGATCTACGAGGGCGCCAACGGCATCCAGGCGCTGGACCTGGTGGGCCGCAAACTGCCGGCCAACGGCGGTCGGGCGATCATGACCTGGTTCGGCGAGATCGACGCCTTCGTCGCCGAAAACAGCGGCAATGAAGCCATCAAGCCCTTCGTCGACGGCCTGGCCGACGCCAAGACCAAGCTGCAGGACGGCACCATGTGGCTGATGCAGAACGGCATGGCCAATCCGGACAACGCCGGCGCCGCCTCGACCGACTATCTGAACGTCTTCGGCCTGACGGCGCTCGCCTATATGTGGGCGCAGATGGCCAAGGTCGCCCAGGCCCAGGTCGAGGCCGGCTCGACCGACCCCTACTACGCCACCAAGCTCCAGACCGGCCGCTACTTCGTCGAACGCATCCTGCCCGACGCCGGCGCCCACCTGGTCAAGATGAAGACCGGCGCGGACGTGCTGATGGCCATGCCGGCCGAGGCGTTCTGATCCGGCGCTAACCTCTCCCTCCCCCTCGGGGGAGGGCGGTCGACGCCCAGCGACGACCGGGTGGGAAGGGCTCGGCGACACAAAGACCGAGTCCGCTCACCCTGCCGTCCCCACCCGGCCGCTTCGCGGCCCCCCTCCCCGGACGGGGAGGGAGACGTCCAGGAAACGCTCATGAACATTCTCAACAGCCCCGACCCCGATTTCATGCGCGAAGAGGAGATCACCCTCTTCTCCGACAGCGTCGGCAAATGGATCGACGAGCACGCGCCGCCCGAGAAGGTCCAGTCCTGGATCGCCAACTCGAGCGTGCCCCGCGACCTGTGGACCCAGGCCGGCGCCGACGGCCTCCTGGGCCTGTCCATGCCCGAAGAAGACGGCGGCATGGGTGGCGACTACCGCCATGAAGTCGTGCTGATGCGCCAGCTGGGCTGGAAGGGCGCGGACCATTTCGGCATTTCGCTGCACAACGCCATCGTCGCCCCCTACATCTGGCATTACGGCACGCCGGAGCAGAAGGCGCGCTGGCTGCCCCGGCTTCAGTCCGGCGAACTGGTCGGCGCCATCGCCATGACCGAACCGGGCGCGGGCTCCGACCTGCAAGGGGTCAAGACCACGGCGGTGAAGTCCGGCAACGGCTATGTCGTCAACGGTTCCAAGACCTTCATCACCAACGGCCAGCTGGCGAACTTCATCATCGTGGTGGCCAAGACCGACCCGGCCGAGGGCGCCAAGGGCACGTCCCTGATCGTGGTCGAGACGGACGGGGCGGAAGGCTTCGAACGCGGCCGGAACCTGCACAAGATCGGCATGGAGGGAAACGACACCTCCGAACTGTTCTTCAATGACGTGAAGGTCCCCGGCGACAACATCATCGGCGGCGGCGAGGGCCAGGGCTTCGTCCAGCTGATGCAGCAACTGCCCCAGGAACGGCTGAACATCGCCGTCCAGGGCGTCGCCGCCGCCGAGCGCGGGCTGGAGGCGACGCTCGCCTACGTCAAGGAGCGCAAGGCCTTCGGCAAACGGGTCATCGACTTCCAGAACACCCAGTTCAAACTGGCTGAGGTCAAGACCAAGCTCACCGTCGCCAAGGTCTTCGTCGATCATTGTATCGGCCTGCACCTGAAGGGTCAGCTAGACGCCGCCACCGCCTCCATGGCCAAATACTGGGTCACCGACATCCAGGGCGAGACCATCGACGAGATGCTGCAACTGCACGGCGGCTACGGCTATATGAACGAGTACGCCATCGCCCAGCTGTACAAGGACGCGCGGGTGCAGCGGATCTACGGCGGGACCAACGAGATCATGAAGCTGCTGATCGCCCGCACGCTCTGATCGACCAGGACCGGCGGCCGGTTTTATGGCCGCCTTGCGGGGTCCCGCTTTCGCGCGGCGGAGCGGGTCTGTAGAAGCTGGGCGGACCCCAGTCCCATCGGAGCCGCCCCATGACCCAGACCTATGACCTGATCGTCCGTGGCGGCGAGGTGGCCAATCACGCCGGGCGCGGCCGGGCCGACGTCGGCGTGATCGACGGCAAGATCGCCTTCATCGGCGACCTGTCCCAGGCCTCGGCCGGCGAGACCTTCGACGCGACGGGCCTGACCGTCCTGCCCGGCGTCATCGACACCCAGGTCCATTTCCGCGAACCCGGCCTGGAGTGGAAGGAAGACCTGGAGACCGGCTCGAGCGCGGCGGCTCTCGGCGGCGTCGTCGCCGTGTTCGAAATGCCGAACACCAATCCCAACACCACCGACCCGGACACCATGGCCGACAAGCTGGCGCGGGCGAAGGATCGGATGTGGACCGACCACGCCTTCTACGTCGGCGGCACGCACGAGAACGCAGACTATCTGGGCGAGTTGGAGCGGCTGCCGGGCTGCTGCGGGGTCAAGGTCTTCATGGGCGCCTCGACCGGCGACCTGCTGATCGCCGACGACGAGGGGGTGCGCAAGGTTCTGTCGAACGTGCGCCGTCGCGCCACCTTCCACTCCGAGGACGAATACCGGCTGGTCGAGCGGCGCGGCCTGGCCCGCACCGGCGACTGGACCAGCCACCCCGAGGTCCGCGACGCCGAGAGCGCCATCCGCTCGACCCGCCGCCTAGTCGGCCTGGCCCAGGAGACCGGCGCCCGCATCCACGTCCTGCACGTCACGACCAAGGACGAGATGGAATATCTGCGCTTCCACAAGGATGTCGCCACCGTCGAGATCACCCCCCAGCACCTGACCCTGGCCGCCCCCGAAGCCTATGAGCGGCTGGGCGCCTATGCCCAGATGAACCCGCCGATCCGGTCGCAGGAGCATGTGGACGCGCTGTGGCTGTGGGGCATGCAGCAGGGCGTCGCCGACGTGCTGGGGTCCGACCATGCGCCGCACACCAAGGAGGAGAAGGCCAAACCCTATCCAGCCTCCCCGTCGGGCATGCCGGGGGTGCAGACGCTTGTGCCCTTGATGCTGACGCACGTGGCCCAGGGGCGGCTTAGCCTGGAGCGGTTCATCGACTTGACCTCGGCCGGCGCCCAGCGGGTGTTCGGCACGGCCAACAAGGGGCGGATGGCCGTCAGCTATGACGCCGACCTGACCATTGTGGATTTGAAGGCCAAACGCACTATCACCCACGACCAGCAGGCGTCGCGCTGCGGCTGGACCCCCTTCGACGGCGTCGAGGCGACCGGCTGGCCCATGGCCACCATCGTGCGCGGCCGGGTGGTGATGCAGGACGGCGAACTGATCGGCGCGGCCCATGGTCGGCCGGTGCGGTTCATGGAGACACTGTGAGGCTCTCTTCTCTTTCGTCATCCTCGGGCTTGTCCCGAGGATCCATACGCCCGGTGTTCGCCGGTGCGCACCATCCTCGACGGAGTCTATGGATCCTAGGCACAAGGCCTAGGATGACGGACGTGGGGAGGGGGGCGTGACTCCCTTGGCCAAACTCCGCCTCGGCCTGATCGGCTTCGGCGCCTTCGGGCGGCTGACGGCGCGGCATCTGTCGCCCTGGTTCGACATCCACGCCCATGATCCAGCCGCCACGGACGACGACGGCCACGCGATCCTGACCGACCTGGCCACCGCCGCCGCCTGCCCCACGATTATCCTGGCCGTCCCGGTCGAGGCCCTGGAGGCGACGCTGATCGCCATCCGCCCCCACCTGCGCCCCGACGCCCTGGTCATCGACGTCGGCTCGGTGAAGGTCAAACCCGCCCGGCTGATGGCCGAGCTCCTGCCCCCAGACGTGCGGATCGTAGGCACCCACCCCCTGTTCGGCCCCCAGAGCGGCAAGGCCGGCATCGCCGGCCTGCGCCTCGCCGTCTGCGCCGTGCGCGGCAACCGCGACGCCCGCCGCGTCGCCGCCTTCTGCCGCCGCGCCCTGGCCCTGAAGGTGTTCCAGGTCAGCCCCGAGGACCACGACCGCGAGGCCGCCACGGTCCAGGGTCTGACCCATCTGATCGCCCGCCTGCTGCTGGCCATGGAGCCCCTGCCGACCCGCATGACCACGGCCAGCTTCGACCGCCTGATGCAGGCCGTCGACATGGTCCGCCACGACAGCCCCGCCGTCTTCCGCGCCATCGAACGCGACAACCCCTTCGCCGCCGAAGTCCGCAACCGCTTCTTCGCCCTGGCGGACGCGGCAAGGGGGGATCTGGACGGGGAGTGAGGGCAATCGGCAGGTGAGAAGAAGTCAGCTTGCGTAACCAAAGGCAACCTGCGAGACCACTGCTCTTCAAAGGGTGCATCATGAGTAATGTAGTTTCGGTCTTGGCGTTGGGAGGCCTTCTAAGCGGCGGGGCGTTGCTGGCTGCTCCAACCACCGCGTCGGCCGCGCCCGTAACGTGGACGGTGCCGCCGACCACCTTGCCAGACGGTGCGACGGTGAGCGGAACATTCGTCTACGACACGAGCACGTCGACGATCAGCCACGTCAACATCACTCAGACCAACATACGTCCTGGGACCTACACATATCTCGCTAATTTCCCATCTCCATATCGTGGTGGGCAGCGCACAGCGACCGTCGCCGTAGGTCAAGAGACTTGGTGGATCAATACCACCGGCATCCTGGCCGCGGGCGGGACTTATTCAGCTGCCGCGATCGGAACCGGAAATTGTATAACGGTGACAGCAGGAGCTTGCGTAAACGCAGACGTCGGCAACTCGCAATCCAGCGTTACGATCACCGGTACGACGGCATCCTCGGTCCCGACTTTATCCGAGTGGGCGATGATCCTGTTGGGCACGATCCTTGCGGGCAGCGCTGCGCTTTACATCCAGAGGCGTCGTCAGATCGTTTAACAGCTTCCAGAACGCATCGAAATCCGGCCCCGCCGGTGACGGCGGGGCCGAGAGCCGCCTCTCCTGCGTCCTCGACGGCGACCGGGCCGACTGCCGGATAAGGGATGGCAAGCTGATCGTCATCCTGCCCCCCGGCGGCGTCAGAATGACCTACACTCTGCCCAGCGGACGGCGCGGGTTTCAGCGACGACATCGGTCTGAGCCGGTCGGCGGCCATGTCGGCTCTGTGACCATGACACGCCGTTGGACCGAAGGCGTCGACGCCGCTCCGGCAATTTGACTCGGCAATTGACAAAGTTTGCCAAGACGCCACTCTGCCCGGACAGGAGCTGACCCCATGGCGACGATGAACATCTCCCTGCCCGACCCGATGAAGGCCTGGGTCGAGGAACAGGCGAAATCGGGCCGCTACGCCAACGCCTCGGACGTGATCCGCGACCTGATCCGCCGCGAACAGGTCAAGGCCGAGAAGATCGCCCATTGGCAAATGCTGATTGACGAGGCCGACGCGTCGGGCGTTTCGGAACAGTCCCCGCGCGAAGTCATCGAGGAAATACGCGCCCAGATGCGTCGCGCATCCTAATGCTACGCCTGAGCCGCAAGGCGCGCGCGGACCTGCAACAACTCTATCTTCAAGGCTTCGAGCTATTCGGCGCCCGCCAAGCAGACGCCTATATTGACGGCCTGATCATGCAGATGGACCTGATTGCGGACTTCCCGCGCATCGGCGTCCCGCGCCCCGAGTTCGGACCCAACACTCACGTCCTGACCTACAAGAGTCACGCCGTACTTTACAGGGTGGACGAGGACGACGTTTTTATACGACGCATTCGACATAGTCTCGAGGATTGGCAAGCCGACGCCGCCTTGGCCCAATCCGGCGATGAGGACCCCGACACATGACCCACCCCATCCACATCGGCGTCGGCGGCTGGACCTTCGAGCCTTGGCGCGGGGTCTTCTATCCCGAGGGCCTGGTGCAGAAGCGCGAGCTGGAATACGCGGCGTCGAAACTGACCAGCATCGAGATCAACGGCACCTATTATTCGACCTTCAAGCCCGACTCCTGGCGCAAATGGCGTGACGAGACGCCCGACGGCTTCGTCTTCTCGGTCAAGGCCAGCCGCTACTGCACCAACCGCAAGATCCTGTCCGACGGCGGCGAGAGTTTCGACCGGTTCCTGTCCCAGGGCCTGACCGAACTGGGCGACAAACTGGGCCCGATCAACTGGCAGTTCATGGGGACGAAGAAGTTCGACCCCGAGGATTTCGAGGGGTTCCTGAAACTGCTGCCGCCCGAGAAGGACGGGGTCCGCCTGCGCCACGCGCTGGAAGTGCGCAACCCGAGCTTCGCCACCGAGCAGTCCTACGACCTGGCCCGCAAATACGGTGCGGCCATCGTCTACGCCGTCGATGACGAGGAGCCGACCTGGCCCCAGATCGACGAGGCCACCGCTGACTTTACCTACGCCCGGCTGATGTCCAGCCGCGAGGACGAGCCCACCGGCATGACCGCCGCCGAACTGTCCGCCGTCGCCGCCCAGGCCCGGGCCTGGGCGAAACGCGGCGAGGTCTTCGCCTATTTCATTTCGGGGGCCAAGGTGCGGAACCCGGCGGCGGCCCAGGCGCTGATCGCCCAGCTGAAATGACGCGCTCCGGCTTGCGACCGGTCACGCCGGGCCACATCTGCCCCCTAAGCTCCAAAGCCTGACCAAAAGCCTGAAGGACTTCCCCATGCCGATCGCCACACGCGCCTTCGCCGCGACCGCCGCCGACAAGCCCCTGACCCCCTACAGCTTCGAGCGACGCGATCCCGGCCCGGACGACGTACTGATCGACATCAAGTACTGCGGCATCTGCCACTCGGACCTTCACATGGCCCGCAGCGAGACCGGACCGGCCCACTACCCCCTGGTCCCCGGCCATGAGATCGCCGGCGTGGTGGCGGCCGTCGGCGCCAACGTCACCCGCTTCAAGCAAGGCGACCGCGTCGGGGTGGGCTGTATGGTCGACAGCTGCCGCGAATGTTCGTCCTGCCAGGAGGGGCTCGAGCAATATTGCGTGCCCGGCTTCACCGGCACCTATGGCGGCAAGGACAGGAAGGGCGGCACGGCCGAGACCATCACCCAGGGCGGCTATTCCGACCACATCACCGTCGATCAGCATTTCGTCCTGTCCATCCCCGACAGCCTGCCGCTGGACGTCGCCGCGCCCCTGCTGTGCGCCGGCGTCACCACCTATTCGCCGCTGAAGGAATGGAAGGTCGGACCGGGGTCCAAGGTGGCGGTCATCGGCCTGGGCGGCCTGGGCCATATGGCGGTCAAGCTGGCGGCGGCCATGGGCGCCGAGGTCACGGTCCTGTCCACCTCGGACCGCAAGAAGGCCGACGCCGAGCGGATGGGCGCCCAACACTTCCTGATCAGTTCCGACAAGCCGGCGATGAAGGCCGCGGCGGAAAGCTTCGACCTGATCATCAACACCGTCTCGGCCACCCACGAGATCGCCGCCCATACCCAGCTGCTGGCGCGGGACGGGACCATGGTCATGCTGGGCCTGACCACCGAGGGCCTGCCGGTGTTCGCCGTGCCCCTGCTGTGGCGTCGCCGCCGCATCGCCGGCTCCCTGATCGGCGGCATCGCCGAGACCCAGGAGATGCTGAACTTCTGCGCCGAACACGGCATCGCCTGCGACATCGAGACCATCGCCCCCGACCAGATCAACGAAGCCTATGAGCGGATGCTGAAGTCCGACGTCCGCTATCGGTTCGTCATCGACATGGAAAAGCTGGCGGCCTGAGCCTTCCGCGACATCAAGCCCGGTTTCCGCAGCGGAATCGGGCTTTGCCTGCAACCCCGGCGGGGGCTAAACCCTTGGATAAAGGCCTGCGTCAGACAGGCGTTGCGGGACAAGGAAACATTCATGGCGCGCGTGGCATTTGTAACCGGCGGCACCCGGGGCATCGGCAAGGCGATCGTTCAACGCCTCAGCGAGGACGGAATTCGCGTCGCCGCCGGCTATTCCGGCAATGACGAGGCGGCCCAGGCCACGGCCCAGGCCCTGGGCTGTATGGTGGTCAAGGGCAATGTCGGCTCGTTCGAAGACTGCGCCCGCGCCGTCGGCGAGATCGAGGCCGAGTTGGGTCCGGTCGACATCCTGGTCAACAACGCCGGCATCACCCGCGACGGCTTCTTCCACAAGATGAGCCATGATCAGTGGTCGGACGTGATCCGGGTGAACATGGACAGCGTCTTCAACACCACCCGCCAGGTCATCAACGGAATGCGCGACCGGGGCCACGGCCGCATCGTCAACATCTCCTCGATCAACGGTCAGAAGGGCCAGGTGGGCCAGACCAACTATTCCGCCGCCAAGGCCGGGATGATCGGCTTCACCAAGGCGCTGGCGCTCGAGAACGCCAGAAAGGGCGTGACCGTCAACTGCATCGCCCCCGGCTATATCGACACCGAGATGGTCGGCGCCATGGACCCCAAGGTGCTGGAATCGATCGTGGCCCAGATCCCGGTCGGCCGCCTGGGCAAGGGCGAGGAAATCGCCGACATGGTGTCCTGGCTGGTCGGAGAGCGTGCTGGATATGTCACAGGCTGCACGCTGTCGCTGAACGGCGGTCAGTACCTGGTGGGTTGATCGGCGCTTCGCCTAAAATCCGCCGCGTCACGGTTTCATCCACAGTCTCATGAAGTTGACGGAAACGGCCTGGGCGAAAAAATCGCCTCGCGTGACTGCGGCGGCGCTGGCCGTCGCCGCAGGCGTCAGCCTGTGCCTCGCCGCCCCCGCCGACAGCCACGCACAATCCCGCCGCAACCTCGAGCCGTCGGCCCGCTATGTCTCCGGCACGGGACAGGGATTCGTGCTGGATGTGACCGGCTCACGCCCGCTGTTGCGATTCGATCGTTCGACCGAGATCTGGGTGCTGCGCGCCACCCCCGCTCCGCGCGGCGACATCGTCTATCGCAACGACAACGGCGACCAGGTGCTGCGCGTCACGGCCGACGGCCGCATGACCCTCTACACCACTGCGGCGCCCCAGGGTTCGCCGGTATCGCCGTCCAGCCAGGCCGCGCCGTTGTTGGCGCCGGCTCTGACGGCGGTCCAGCTGTGGAACTACATCATCCGCCAGAGCGACCGGGCCAGCCGCATCCTCGGCCGGCTGGTGGTCGTCGATGTGGACATACAGCCGGGGTCGGAAGCCGTCGCCGCAGACGCCCTGTCCACCGCCGTGGACGCCATCGCCCGCATGGCCCGCTCGCCCAACCTGCGACGCGAGGCGGACAAGATCCGCCGTATCGAGATCGTCGACCAGGGCCGCCCCAGCCAGGCGACCTTCTCGCGCGGCACCCTGCGCATCGTGATCGAGCCGCGCGCCGGCGTGGCCGGTCGCCCGTCCTCGGCCCGGATCGTCCGCGTGGTCGCGGACGACGTCTTCAGCCGCTGAAGCCGTCCTTCGCCGCACGACGCGCGGCGAACTCGGCGGCGTCGACCGCCGTCAGGAACGGATTGAACCTCAGTTCCTGACCGATCGTGGTCGGCACGGTCGGCTCTCCCCGCTCGCGGGCCGCGAAGATCGCCTCGGCGTGCGCGCGGGTCTCGGCCCGGTCGTCCAGGCTCAGGGTGAAGCGCGCGTTCGAGGCCGAATATTCATGGGCGCACCAGATCACGGTCGCCTCGGGCCAGGCGGCCAGCTTGCGCAGGCTGGCCCACATCTGCTCGGGCGTGCCTTCGAACAGCCGTCCGCAGCCCAGGGCGAACAGGGTGTCGCCGACGAAGGCCGCCTGATCCTCGACCGAGCGGAACACCAGATGGCCCAGGGTGTGGCCCGGCGTGGCCGTGACCTCGAACCGGGTCTCGCCCACCATGACCACGTCGCCGTCCGCGACGACCCGATCCAGCGGCGCAACCCGGCGCACCTCTTCCGGCCCGACGATCTCGCAGCCCGTCTCGGCCTTCAGCCGTGCGTTGCCCTCGGTGTGGTCCGGGTGCCAATGGGTGTTCAGGATCAGGTCCAGCCGCCCCCAGCCGAGCCGCTCGAGTTCTTCCAGAATGCGCGCCGCATCGGGCGTATCGACCGTGGTCACGATTCCGGTGGCCGCATCGCGGATCAGAAAGCCGTAGTTGTCGCTGCGGCACGGAAACAGGTGAACATCCAGGGTCATGGACGCGTTCTAGCAGGCGACACCGACCCGGCCTATGGTGGACCCATGCGGCGCAGCATCGACGAGCTTCGAACCTTCTACGGCGAACCGACCGGGGCGCTGGTACGGCGTCTGCTGGCGCGGCGGCTGGACGACGCCTGGGGCGAGACGCCCGACTGCGACGTGCTGGGCATAGGCTACGCAACGCCCTGGCTGGACGCCTTCGTCGGAGCGCGCCGTGTCGTCGCCGCCATGCCGGGCGGCCAGGGGGTCGAACACTGGCCCAGCGTGGGGCGCAACCGCTCCCTGCTGGTCGACGACCGCCGCCTGCCCTTCGCCGCCGGGTCCTTCGACCGAATCCTGCTGGTCCATGCCCTGGAAGAGGCCGACGATCCCGCCGCCCTGCTGCTGGAGGCGGTGCGCGCCCTGGCGCCGACTGGCCGCATCATCCTGGCGGCGGCGGCGCGCGGCGGTCTGTGGGCGCGGGCCGAGAACACCCCCTTCGGCCACGGCCGCCCCTTCACCCGGGGCCAGCTGGAACGGCTGGTGCGCGAGGCCGGGCTGGAGCCGGCCGCCTGGTCCCAGACCCTGTATGTCCCGCCTTGGACGCCGCTGCTGCCCCTCGCCGACGGTTTCGAACAGGTCGGACGCCGGATCGCGCCAGGCGCTGCCGGACTGATCCTGCTGGAGGCCTCGCGTCAGGCCTATGCGCGCATCCGCCCCAGCGGCCATGCCCAGCGGGTTCCCGCCAAGCCGGCCCTGACGCCCCAGCCCGCCACCTCCGTCTCGAGCGAATGGCCGCGCTGACGGGGAGTTGACGTCGCCCCATCTGTTCGACGCTCGCGAACCGCCTTATGGCGAAACCCCATGCATCGACTGATCCTTATGCGGCACGCTCACGCGGAGGCCTCCAGCCCGACCGGCGGCGACGAAACCCGTCCCCTGTCCAGCGTCGGACGCAACGAAGCCCTGCTGATGGGCCGGGCCCTGGCCGAACGGGGGCTGAAGCCCGACCTGGCCCTGGTTTCCTCAGCCACGCGCACGCGTCAGACCTGGGAGCAAATGCACGACGCCCTCGGCGACGTGGAGGTGCGCGAGGAGCCGCGCCTCTACAACGCGCCGGCCGAGGTGCTGCGCCGTTTCGTGGAGGACAACGAGGATCAGGCCGGCTGTCTGCTGGTCCTGGCCCATAACCCGGGCGTCCATGTTCTGGCCGGCGAATATCTGAGCGAGAGCGCCGCCTCACCAGCCGTCCTCGAACGCCTGAGTGGAGGCTTCCCGACCGGCGCCGCAGCCCTGTTCACCGTCGATGTCGCCGGCCGGTGCGCCTATGAAGGCTTCATCACCCCGCGCAGCCTGGGCGCAGCCACATGACCGACACCGCCTACAAGATCATCGCCGCCGACGAATGGCGGGCCGCCCTGGCCGAGGGTCGTTACGAAGGCTCCGACGTCGACCGGACGGACGGCTATATCCACATGTCGACCGGCGAGCAGCTGGTCGAGACCGCACGCCGCCACTACGCCGGGCGCGCCGACCTGATGCTTCTGACCGTGGACCTGAGCCGTTTCGGCGACGAGCTGGTCTGGGAGCCTTCGCGCGGCGGCGATCTGTTCCCGCACCTCTACGCCCCCCTGCCCGCGACCGCCGTGACGGCCACGCGCGCCTTCGCTGTCGCCGGCGATGGGGCGATGATCTTCACGGACCCGGCATGAGCCTGTTCGACAGTCTCGTCGCCCGTGTTTCAAACGGGGGCGCGGCCGCCCTTCGCCGGCTCGATCCCGAGACAGCCCACCAGCTGGCGATCAAGGGCTTGGCCTTCGCCCCCCTGCCCGCGCCTGCGGCCGACGATCCCATCCTCCACACGACGCTGGCTGGCCTGGACCTGCCCAACCCCGTCGGCCTGGCCGCCGGTCTGGACAAGAACGGCGAGGCGCTGCGGGGCCTGTCGCGGCTCGGTTTCGGCTTCGTCGAATGCGGCTCGGTCACGCCCCGCCCCCAGCCCGGCAATCCCAAGCCCCGCCTGTTCCGCCTGACCGAGGATCGGGCGATCATCAACCGGATGGGCTTCAACAACGATGGCCTGGAGGCCTTCGCCGCCCGGCTGGATCACCGCCCGTCGGGCGTGGTCGTCGGCGCCAACCTGGGGGCCAACAAGGATACGGAGGACAAGGCGGCGGACTATGTCGCCGGCTTGCAACGCCTGGTCGGCCGGGCCTCCTATTTCACCGTCAACATCTCCTCGCCCAATACGCCGGGCCTGCGCGCCTTGCAGGGGCGCGACCAGTTGGACGATCTGCTGGGCCGGATCGACGCCGCCCGACCGACCGACGGCGCCGCGCGCGTCCCGGTCTTCCTGAAGATCGCGCCCGATCTGATCGCCGATGAGATCGGCATGATCGTCGAGGCCTCGCTGGCGCACCGGATCGACGGCCTGATCGTGTCCAACACCACCCTGGAACGGCCCGAGACCCTGCGGGCCGCCGAGGCCCAGGAGACCGGCGGCCTGTCCGGCGCCCCGATCCGCCCCTTCGCCGAAAAGGCGCTTCGCGCGGCGGCCGAGGCCGCCCAGGGGCGTCTGCCCCTGATCGCCGTCGGCGGAATCGACAGCGGCGCTGAAGCCTATGCTCGCATCCGCCTGGGCGCCTCGGCCGTCCAGATCTATTCGGCCCTGATCTATGAAGGCCCCGGCCTGGTCGCCCGCATCAAGCGGGACCTGGCTGCGCGGCTCCGGGCGGATGGTTTTTCCTCAATTTCCGCAGCCATTGGCGCCCAGCGTTGACAGAGCGTTAGCCTAGACCTGCGTCTAATGCCTGAAACAAGCGAACACGGTTCGTATATTCGGGAAACGCGATGCCCCAGACCGTCGTCGACAGTGCTGCGAGCGGCTGGACCGTCGCGGCCGGGCTGCGCCGCGACACGCTGATGCAGCGGGCGGGACTGGGCATTTCCATCGCCCTGGTCGTGATGCCGATGATGGGCTGGCGCATCAGCCTCGCCTGGCTTGCGGCCTATGGCCTGCTGCAGTGGCTGGAGACGCTCGCCTTCGGGTCATTGAACACGGGCGAAGAGATGGGCCGGGCGCGCAAGGCCGTCGCCTGCCTCAGTCTGTTCGCCAGCGCGGCCCTGTTCGGCGCGCTGTCCCTGCCGATGTGGGTGTTCGGCGGACCGCTGGGCGGGGTGTGCGCGGCGCTGATGTTGCCGGGCCAGATGCTGTTCTCGATGATCGGCTCGACGCGCTCCAAGGCCATGCTGGCTTCGACCCTGACGCCGCCGATGCTCTATATGGTGGCGGCGCCCTTCTTCGTCGCCTCGTTCGGCGCCCCCGCTCCCTTCGTCATGACGGCGTCAGCCGCCGTGGTCCTGTTCATCATCTTCATCGTCATAAGCTGGCACAAGATGAGCGAGGCGCTGGAGAGCCAGTTGCGCGCCCGCGCCGAAGCCGACCGGATGCGGACCAAGGCCGAACAGGATCTGGCGGCGCACACCGCCTTCCTGGCCGCCGTCGGCCATGATCTTCGCACGCCGATCGGCGCCATCCTGACCGGGGCGGGCGAGCTTCAGGCGCTGGATTCGCAGGCGCGCTCCAACGGCGAACTGATCACCGACGCCGGCCTGATGATGAAGGCCCTGCTGGACGACCTGCTCGACCATTCCAAGATCGGCGCCGGCCGCATGACGGTCGAGGCGGCAGATTTCGACCTTCGCCAGATGCTGGCTCAGACCCTTCGCCTGTGGCGCGGGCCGATCGAGGCCAAGGGGCTGAAATTGCGCGTCGAGGGCGCCGCCCGGATGCCGCGCAACGTCAGGGGCGACGCCATGCGCATTCGCCAGGTGCTGAACAATCTGATGTCCAATGCGGTGAAATTCACCCGACAGGGCCAGGTCACGCTCCGCCTCGACGCCTGGGTCGATGAACCGGCGGGCTATAGTCTCCTCATTGAGGTGGCCGACACCGGCCCGGGGATGACGACCGACCAGTTGGCGCGCCTGTTCAATCCGTTCGACCAGACCGCCGACGGCGTCAGCGCTCGACATGGCGGCTCGGGCCTGGGTCTGGCGATCAGTCGTGATCTGACAGAGCTGATGGGCGGCCGACTGACGGCCCGCAGCACCCCCGGCGGAGGCGCCAGCTTCACTGTGTCCCTGACCCTGGCGCGCGGCGAAGACACGTCGCCGTCCGTCGCCGCCGTGGACGACAGCCGACTGGATATCGCGCGGCCTCTGGCCCTCCCCGCATCGTCGCCGACGCCCCCGCCAGCTGCGGCCCTGACCATCGAGGACCAGGGCGGCCACGCCCCTCAGCCGGCACAGGACGAGCCGGACAGCCGCCCCTTGCGTCTTCTGGTCGTCGACGACCACGACATCAACCGACGCGCGGTGCAGTTGATCCTCGAGCCGCTGGGATGCGACATCATCACCGCCGCCGATGGCCTGATCGCCCTGGAGCGCTGCGCCGAGACCGTCTTCGACGTCATCTTCATGGATGTTCGAATGCCGGAGCTGAACGGACGGGACGCCACCCGCCGCCTGCGCGCCGGCGGGGGCCCCAACGCCCTCACGCCTGTCATCGCCGTCACTGCGGATACGGCCCCCGAGGACGTGGCGGCCTGCAAGGCCGCCGGCATGGCCTATTTCGTCTCCAAGCCCCTGACGCCCCCGGCCCTGATCGGCGCCCTCCAGCATGTTCTGAACGACGCCGCTCAGCCGCCCGAGACCGCCGTCGCCTGATCCAGAACCGCCGAGACCAGCCGCTCGGCGAAACCGGGCGTGCGCAGATCGCATTCCCAGACCGTCAGCACCCGCCAGCCGCCCGCCTCCAGCGCCGCCGCGACCCGCGCGTCGCGGGCGCGATTGCGCGCGATCTTGGCGCTCCAGTGTTCGGCGTTGGCCTTGGGCTGTCGCGCGCCCCGCGCGCAGTCGTGCCCGTGCCAGAAACAGCCGTGAACGAAGAGGACGACCCGGCGGCCCTTCATCGTCACATCGGGCTTGCCGGGCAGGCCCATGCCGCCCAGCCGATAGCCGATACCGGCCGCGCGCAATATGCCGCGCACGGCCAGTTCCGGCGACGTGTTCCGTCCCTTCACGCGACGCATGACGTCGCTGCGCTTCTCGGGACTGAAGACGTCGGTCGTCATGATCGATCCACGCTCAGACGCCGGAGCGGCGGCGTGGCCGTGCGGCCATCAGAGCTGGGCCAGCAAATGCTCGGCCGACGACACCCGGAATTCACCGCCCTGTTCGATGTTCAGCTGGGCCACCACGCCGTCCTTGACCAGCATGGAATAACGCTGCGAACGCTGGCCCAGGCCAAAGCCTGAGCCGTCCAGAACCAGGCCCAGTTCGCGGGTCAGGTCGCCGTTGCCGTCGGCCAGCATGACGATGGACCCGTCGTCGATGCCCTGGCTTTCGGCCCAGGCCTTCATGACGAAGGCGTCGTTGACCGAGATACAGGCGACGACGTCGACGCCCTTGCCCTTGATGGCGTCGAGATTGTCCTTGAAGCCCGGCAGATGGCGCGCCGAGCAGGTGGGGGTGAAGGCGCCGGGAACCGCGAACAGGGCGACGGTCTTGCCGGCGAAGATGTCGGCGGTGTTGACGGGCTTGGGGCCTTCGGCCGTCGCCTGGGCGAAGGTCGCGTCGGGGATGCGGTCGCCGATCTGGATGGTCATGAAGTCTCTCCGCGCGGGGTTGGTTGAATGCGCCAGCGACAGATATACGCCGCGACGGCGGCCGCAAGCACCGACGCGCCTTGCGCGGGACCGCGTCTGCCCCGATGATATGGTTATCATGACCGACGCCTCATCCCTGACGGGCCGTCTGCTGGTCGCCATGCCCGGCATCGGCGATCCCCGGTTCGAACACGCCGTCATCCTGATCTGCGCCCACGGCCCGGATCATGCGATGGGATTGCGGATCGACCGGCCCGCCCAGGGCGTGGATCTGAAGACCGTGCTGGACAAGCTGGAAGCCCATGCACCCGACCATTCCATCGGTCGCGCCGTGCTGATGGGCGGCCCGGTCGAGCGCGAGCGCGGCTTCGTCCTGCACACCGATGACTGGAGCGTCGGCGAAGACACCCTGCCCTTCGGCGAGGGCCTGGCGATGACCGGCACGCGCGAGGCCCTGGCGGCGATGACCGACGAGGTCGGCGGCCCGCGTCGTTCGACGCTGCTGCTCGGCTACGCCGGCTGGGGCGAGGGCCAGTTGGAGGGGGAACTGGTCGATAACATCTGGCTGACGGCCGACGCGGACCTCGACCTGATCTTCGATGGCGATCACCAGTCGAAATGGACCCGCGCCCTGGCCCGGATGGGCGTCGACGCCGCCCGGCTGTCAAGCCAGGGCGGCCGCGCCTAGGCCCGGAGCGGCTTCACCCGGCCGAAATGTCCTCGTCGAACGTTTCGACTGGGCCGGCCATTCGCGACGCCAGAAGGTCCAAGACGCGAAGGGCTGCGCCCAGGTCCTCGTCCGAAAGCCCGTGAAACAGCAGATCCCGATCACGAGCGGCCGTGATCTCCGACCGTTCAAGCGCCTGATGACCGGCGGCCTCCAGCTTGATCAGATTCGCCCGCCCGTCCCCGGGGAGGCGGTGCTTCGACACCAACCCCTCCGCCAGCAGGCGGCCGACGCGTCGCGACAGCGTGGGTTCCGACAGTTCCAGACCGTGGGCGAGTTCGGCCTGCGTCAAGCCGGTCGGGGCGTTCTTCAGGAGATGCAGGGGGGCGCGCTGGGCGCTGCTAATACCAAAAATCTTGAACAATCTGGCGGTCCGGGTCGTCCACCTGCGAGAAACCACCGCGACCCTCTGCTTAATCAAATTTTGAACGACAGCCCTATGACCACGGGCTTTACCAGTTGAATTATCATCAATTAAGTCGTCATCATTATGTACTGTTACTCGTTCGGACATTTAAAGAATTCGCACTCACGTCATTGGCGGCGAGGTGAGTCGCCACGCGCAATTTACGCAAAACCACGTAGTCTCGGCGTCTTAGTTGCGCAAGCGTACGTATCCCAATGGTTGAAAATTACCTCGGATCGCAGTTAAGCTTAAGTTAGCTATGCAACCATCTCGAGTTGCTGAAATAATCCGGTTTATGTTTACACGGATCAGGGGCGCGATGTGATTGTAAGCGGGTCCCCGTGTCGTCTCACCGAGCGAAATCAATCGCCTCGTTAACGAATTCTCCAGTCCCCCACGACAGATTGCCTGTTCGACGGCGACACGCCTTTGGCCGTTCACGTCGAAGGGAGAGACGTAATGACAGGTTCCCAAAGCGGGCGTCGCGAGCTGGTCGGTTTTCGCGTCGGCGAGCAGGCCTTCTGCATCGACATCACTTCAGTGCTGGAAATCCGGGGCTGGACGCCGACCACACCCCTTCCGAAGGCGCCCGACTATATGAAGGGGGTCGTCAATCTGCGCGGCGTCGTCCTGCCGATCATCGACCTCGCGGCGCGTCTTGGCCTGCCGACCAAGGAACCCTCGGCGCGTCATGCGATCATGGTCGTGAAATGCGGCGCGCGGACCGTCGGCCTGCTCGTGGAGGCCGTCTCGGACATCGTCGAGATGGACGACGCCTCGCGACAACAGACGCCGGACCTGGGCGACGACAGCGGCGTCATCGCCGGCATATTCGCTGTCGACGGCGAGATGATCAGTCTGCTGAACCTGGACAATGTCCTGCCCCAGATGGCCGAGGCCGCCTAGGGCGCCGCCAGCACGACCATCAGCAGCAGGGCCAGGACCAGGCACACGCCCTGCCAGAACCGCACCGGATCGCGCTCGATCAGCGACAGCGGCCGGGGCGCAGGGGCGGCGGCGGCGCTGCCCGTCTCCAGCACATGGATCAGTTCCTCGACGTCCTCGAACCGCTCATCCGGATCGACGGCGACGGCGCGCATGACGGCGGCCTCCAGCCAGGCGGGCATATCCGGCCGCCGACGGCCCAGGGACACGGGCGCGCGATCAAAGCGCGGCGCGTCTGATGGATCGACCTCGCCCCACGGATAGGCGCCGGTGAACAGTCGGTACAGGGTCACGCCCAGGGCGAACTGGTCAGTCGCGGCGCTCCCGCTCTCGCCGGCGTACATCTCGGGCGCCTTGAAGCCGGGGGTGCCGGGCGCCTCGGCCTCGGCGAACTCCTCGGCCCGCTTCAGTCGCGCCACGCCCAGATCGACCAGCTTCAGCCCGCCGTTCGTCTCCAGAATCACATTGTCCGGCTTGATATCGCGGTGGATCACCCCGGCCCGGTGCAGCACCGCCACCCCTCGCGCCAGCTTCAGCGCCACGCCGATTCCCTCGGCGATCTCGAACGGTCCCTCCTCGGCCAGCCACGCATGCAGGGTCTGACCCTGATAGAAGGGCTGAACGATATAGAGCCGGCTCTGGCGCCCCGCATCCAGCGTCAGCACCTTGCCGACGAAGGGACTGTCGATGCGCCGGCCAATGAAGGCCTCGCGCAGGAAGGCGGTCCGCGCCCCCCGCTCCGACACCGCCGCGGGTTTGGGGAATTTCAGCACAACCCGTTCTTCGCCCGACCGCGCGAGAAACAGCCGCGTATAGCGGCCGTCCGCCACCAGCCGCTCGAGATGAAACCCGTCCACCACCTGCCCCTGTTTCGGCGGCGGCAGGATGGCCAGGCCCTCGGCCTCGGCCGTGATCGCCTCCCAGTCGGGCGCCCCGATCGCCATGACGTCGATGACCAGGGCCGTGGCGTTGTCGCGCGCTCCGACCTCGGCCACCTCGTCCAGAATGGCCTGGGCGTCCGCATCCGGCGATCCACGCCGCGCCAGCAGCCGCGACAGGGCCGCGTCGGTCAGCACCCCATGCACCCCGTCCGTGGTCAGCAAAAGCCGGTCGTGCGGGTGCAGCTCCACGTGGCGTACATCCAGCTTGACGTCCGCCTCGATGCCGACGGCGCGGTACAGCACATGGCTCAGCCCCTGCTGGGCCCTGGTGTGATCCTCGGTCAGGCGGGTCAGCACCCCGTCGCGGAAATGCCAGGCGCGGCTATCGCCGACGTGCAGAGCCACCGCCTCGCGTCCGCGCAGGATCAGGGCGGTGAAGGTGGTCGCCGCCGCCTCCATGGCCGGATCGATCCTGCCCCGCGCATGAAGCCAGCGATTGAAGCCCCGCAGCGACTTGATCCCGTTGGCGGCGATGCCGTTCAGCGGGTTCTGGTCCAGATAGCCGTCGATGAAGTTGCGCGTCGTCAGCTCCGCCGCCATCCGCCCGGCCTTCGATCCCGACACCCCGTCGGCGATCACGGCGATGACCCCATGCTCGCGCTGCTCGGCCGCCGTGCCCAGATGCACCCCGCCGAAGTCCTGATTGTCCGCCTTCGGCCCCTGTGCGGTGGCGAAGCCGGCGGCGATCTCCAGTCTGGCGTCGGTCATGGCCCTCACTGTTCCCCGTTCAACGAACGCCGACAAGGGCCTTGGCGAGGGCGTCTGAACCGCAAGAAACTTCGCCGACCAGCCATGTGTGCAACATAACGAGTTGGCGGGCCGCTGCACCTCTGGCGGCAAGCGACGCAGGAACCCCCTCAGCGACACGCGATTCGGTGAACCCTTCTATCATCGCGGCCAGTCTGCGCTGAAGCCGCGCCGACAATGGGGGCTCGAAGAGGTGACGAACAAGCGCGCGCCTTTCCCAAAGGTGATCCAGCATAATACGCAAGCGCGCGGTATTGCCCCGTCCTGCGCCGGCCAGCGCCAAGGGCGCGAGGATCGGCTCCACGACGGCTTCAAGCACTGCCGTCTTGCTGGGAAAATGCTCATAGAAGGTCGACCGACCGATGCCGGCGGCCTGGATCAGATCCGTCGTTCGGATGGCGGCGTACCGTCGATCAGACATCAGGCGGATCAGGGCGTCGGTGATCGCCTGCCGCGTCTTCCTGCGGCGCCCGTCCCCATCCTGCGTCTCGTCCTCGATCATGCCGACAGCCTAGACGACCCAAGTCGCGGCAGTCAGGGCTTTCAAGGTTTTCGGACAAGATGGGCCGACTGTCCGGAAACGACCGAATAGCGGGACGCGCGGGTTTCGCCAGGATCGGACACACGGCATCATCGCCCCTTAATCGGAGCCGCCAATGACCGCACAACATCACGTCGTCGCCATCGTGCCGGCGCGCGACATGGACGTCAGCGAAGCCTTCTATCGCCGGCTCGGCTTCACGGTCGTCAGCGACTACGGCGATTATCGCCTGATGGAAGATGGACGTGGAGGACGTCTTCACCTGAACCTCACGCCCGGCTGGCCCGCCAGGATCGAGGACAACGCCCTCGGCCTCTACCTCTATGTCGAGGATGTGGACGCCGCCGCCGAAAAGGTGCGTGAGCTCATCATCGGCGTCGGGCCGGAAATGAAGCCGTGGGGCATGTACGAGTTCGCCGTCAGCGACCCCAACGGCGCGCTCATTCGCGTGGGTCGAGAACCAGACTGACGCTCTAAGCCGACCGCTGCTTCAGCGGCGCCGTGCCGTCCGCCGGACTGTTGGCAAGAACTCCGCGCCCCGCGCTGGCTGCTTGCGAAGGCGGTAACCGCTCCTATCTCAACGTCACGCTTTGGAGCCGATCATGTCCCCGACATCCGATGACGCCATAATGACCGCCTATCTGACCAAGTTCGGCGCTCTCAAGCTCGAACAGCAAACCGACCCCCAGGCCTTGCTTGAGATCCTGTATATGGCCGAGCGTTTCGAGGCCGGGGACGACCTTCAGCAGGCCAGGGCCGTCTATGATCCCGCCGTCTGGAAAGGCGTCGAACCCAGCGACATGAAACGCCGCCTGATCGCGTTGGACGGCTTCATGCAGACGCTCGCCGAGCGTCGTCTGACCGCCTGGGGCGGGGCCCACTAGCCTGTATTAAGCCGACCGCTGCTTCAGCGGCGCCGTGCCGTCCGCCAGGCTTTCGGCCAGATAGACCTCCGCCTCCTGGGCCGGGAGCGCCGGCGCATAGCCGAAGCCCTGGCCGTAGTGGCACTGGGCTTCCAGCAGCAGGGCGGCCAGTTCGGCGTTCTCGACCCCTTCAGCGACGACCTCCAGCGACAGGTCGCGGCCCAGGTTGACCACCGACTTGACGATCTTGGCCGAGCCCTCGTCCTTGTTCATCGTCAGGACGAAATAGCGGTCGATCTTCAGCGTATCGAACGGCAGGCGCGCCAGGTACGACAGGGACGAGAAGCCGGTGCCGAAATCGTCCAGCGCCAGCGACGCCCCGACATCCTTCAGCGACTGCAACACCTCGGCGGCGTGCGCAGTGTCGCGCATGATGTCGCCCTCGGTCACTTCCAGCTTCAGCGCCCCCTTGGGCAGGCCGCTTTCCTTGATGATCCGGGCCACGTCCTCGCACAGGTGCGGGCGTTCGATCTCGCCGACTGACAGGTTGACACTGCAGAACATCTTGCCGGCCAGGGGGTGGCGCTGGATCCATTCGGCCAGCTGCCGCGCCGACTGGGTCATCATCAGCAGGCCCAGGTCGTTCATCATGCCCAGGTCGGCGGTCAGGCCCAGGAACTCGTCCGGCGGCACCAGGCCGCGCCGCGGGTGACGCCAGCGCGCCAGGGCCTCGAAGCCCGCCACCGCCCCGGTGTTCAGGTTCACGATCGGCTGGAAGAAGGGCACGATCTCGCCGCGCACGAAGGCGTTCCTCAGATCCGCCTCCAGCGCCAGACGGCTCAGGGAATCACTCTCCAGCGCCCGGCCATAGGCGGCCGATCCGCCGCGTCCGGCGCCCTTGGCCGATTCCACCGCCAGCTCGACCCGGCGCAACAGTTCCGAGGCGTCCGGCGCGTCCGGCCCGCCCTCGACCACCACGGCGCCGATGGAGACGGTCGGATAGATGTCGAAGCCCGCGACGCGCAACGGCTGTTCCAGCGCCTCGCGCAGACGATAGCTGGCGTGGGAGGTCGTCTTTTGCACGATAACGGCGAACTCGTCCTCGCCGATCCGCGCGGGCGAGGCCTCCTTGGAGAAGGCGGCGGCCAGGCGCGATCCCAGGGCCGACAACACCAGGTCCGTCCGCTCGTGGCCCAGGGCCTCGTTCAGGCGGCGCAGCCGATCGACGTCGCCGACCACGATCTCGAATTCGCCCGGCTGGGTCAGCACCTCGCCGACCCGCGCGACGAAGGCGCGGCGGTCCAGCAGACCGGTCAGCACATCCCGGTCCGACCCGGCGAACTTGGTCTCCAGCGCCACCACCCCGGCGGCGCGCAAACCGTCCTCCAGCCAGACGCCCCGCCACAGGCAGGTCTCGGATCCGCGCATGCGCAGGCGCACGGCGACCTCGGTCCCCTCCTCCTGCGGCTTCAGCATTTTTTCGGCCAGCGACCGGTCCTGCGGCATGGCCGAGGCGACGAAGCCGGCGCCCGAACATTCCGGCGCCAAGGGCCCCAGCCCCAGAGCGCGGGTGGCGCCGGTGAAGCGCAATTGATCCAGGGCGGGCGTCCAGACCCACAGGGCCGTATCGGCGGCCGCCAGCGCCTCGATGGCGCTCGTGGCGTCCCAGGCCAGGGATCGGGGTCGCGCGTTCAAAGCTGTCGCCCTCTCATGACGGCGTCCGGCCGCCGCGATCAATCTCGTCCTCGACGAGGCCGAACAGCAGATGATCTGCCCACTCGCCGTTAATTTTCAAATAAGCCCGGGCCAAACCCTCGTTTCGAAAGCCGGATTTCTCCAGCACCCGCCGCGACGCCTGGTTGGTCGGCAGGCAGGCCGCCTCCAGCCGGTGCAGCTTCAGCCGCTCGAAGGCGTAGCCGACCACCGCCCGCATCGCCGCCGTCGCATAGCCGCGCCCGGCGTAGGGCTGGCCGATCCAGTAGCCCAGGGTCCCCGTCTCGGCCACGCCGCGCCGCACGTTCGACAAGGTGACGGCGCCCGCCAGGGTCTTGCCGTCCTCGACGAAGACGAAAAACGGCCAGGCGTTGCCCAGCTCCATCTCGCGCGCATAGATCGACAGCCGACGCCGGAACGCCGCCTTGCTGAGGTCGTCGTCCGGCCAGGCCGGCTCCCACGGCTGCAGATAGTCGCGCGACCCGTCGCGCAACCTGGACCAGGCCGAATAGTCGGACGCCCGCGGCGGCCTCAACAGCACGCCGTCGCCCCGGACCACCGGTCCGGCTACATCACTCATCCAGTCCAGCAGGGCCATGAGGCCTCATATAGCATCACGCGCAGGGGCGGGAACTCACGGTTCCGCCAGCACAGTCGCCGTCAGCTTCAGCGCCAGGTCACGACCCAAACCGTCGGGCGCGCCCAGCATTGGCGTCAGAATCTCGCCTATCAGCCCCTCGGCGAACGCCATATAGGCCGCCGTCGTGACCAGGGCCCGCGCCCGTTCCGCCGCACGGGGGTCGTCGGGGATCATGGCCGCCAGCCGGTCGGCCAGATCGCGCACCACCCCGGCGAAGCTTTCCGCCCGCGCCTGCTCGCGGGCCAGGGCCAGCCAGGCCGCCAGCTGCGAGGCCCCGCCCTTGCCGAAGGCGTCGAAGACGACGGTCATCAACAGCCCCGGCTCCAGACCCTCTCGCCTCTCGTCCAGGCCCCCCTCGATACGCTCGGCCAGATCGCGCACCATCGCGTCCATCAGCGCGCCCTGAAGCCCCGACGCCGAGCCGAAATGATGGATCAGATTGGCGTGACCCACGCCCATCCGCTGGCCCACCGCCTTCAGCGTCACCGCCGCCGGGCCGCCCGACAGCAGCAGATCGCGCGCCGCCTCCAGCGCCTCTTCGCGCGCCACCGTCCCACGACGTCGCCTGACCGGACCATTAGTTGACATTGATGTCAGTTAACTCCATATTGGTTTCGAAATCGAGGAGCAGACCATGGCGAAATCCGCCACCCCCGCCGACCTCCAGATCAAGCCCCGCGACCTGCATATCGACCGCGAGGCCCCGACGCCACGCTGGTGGCTGAACGGCGACCCGTTCGGCACGGCCGTGATGAACGCCCTCAGCCTGACCTTTCCCGACGGCGAGCGGTTCTTCATCCAGTCGGTCAAGCGGTTCGCCAGGGATGCGCCCGCAAACCTGGCTGCGGACATTCGCGCCTTCACCGTCCAGGAGGGCGCCCACACCCGCGAACACATGGCCTTCAACGCCATCACCGCCCGCGCCGGCTATCAGACCGCCGAGATCGAGCTCTATGTCACGCAGCGGCTCGATCTCGCCCGCGCCCGCCCGGCTATCGCCCAGCTGGCCGCGACCATGGCGCTGGAGCATTTCACCGCCGCCTTCGCCCATCGGCTTCTGGCCGACCCGGACCTGTTGAGGGGATCGCCGCACGACCTGGCCCGTCTGTGGCGCTGGCACTCCATCGAGGAGATCGAGCACAAGGGCGTGGCCTATGACGTCTTCCTGCACGCCACGCGGGATCTCAGCCCGCTGAAGCGCTGGCGTATCCGGCGCTGGGCGATGTTCATGACGACCCTGCTCTTCACCCGCACGGTGCGCGAGACGACCCTGATGCTGCTGAAACAGGACGGTATCGTGGGCTGGAAGGCGCGTTGGGGCCTGTTCCGCTGGCTGTGGCTGAAGCCGGGCCTGTATCGCCGGATGATCGGGGACTACCTGGCCTTCTACAAGCCCGACTTCCATCCGTGGCAGGTGGACGATCGCGACCTGATCGCCGACGCCGAGGCGGGGTTGGCCCAGCCGGCCTGATCCTCTGATCCGATCCCGCGACGGAGTTTTCGCCCGAGGGCGTTACACTTTGCGAGAACGGACGAGGAGAAGGCCATGGCTTCATCACCGACCGACGCCGCCATCGCCCTGACCCGACTGGGTCTGGGCGCTAGGCCCGGCGAGATCGAAGGCGTCGCCGCCGATCCCCGGGGCTGGGCCACGGCCCAGATCCGCCCCCAGGGCGCGCCCCAGCCGTCCGGCCAGTTCGCGGACACCGCCCAACGCGTCGCCCAATATATCGGCTATCAGAGCGACGCCGGTCAGGTCCGCCGCGACCGACGCTCCACGCGCGAGGTCGGCCCCACGCCCGCGGGGGCGGTGAGCCTGGCGCAGACCGCGCCCGCAACCGATCCCGAGGCCGTCGCCCGGCGAGAGGCGCGTCAGGCCGCCCGGCGCGAGATCACCCAAGACACGGCCCAGGAATTCCTCGCCCGCGCCCAGTTGGGCGCCGTGACCGACGCCGGTTTCGCCGAACGGTGGGCGCTGTTCTGGGCCAACGCCCTGACCGTCTCGGCCGCCAAGTTCGCCAGCGGCGCTTTCGTCGGACAGTACGAGCGCGAGGCCATACGCCCCCATGTCTTCGGCCGGTTCGAGGACCTGGTTCTGGCGGCCGAACAGCATCCCGCCATGCTTCTGTATCTGGACCAGGCCCGCTCGATCGGTCCCGACAGCCTGGCCGGCGCGCGCCGAAACGCCGGGCTGAACGAGAACCTGGCCCGCGAAATGATGGAATTGCACACCGTCGGCGCCGACGGCGGCTACTCTCAGGGCGATGTCACCGAGCTCGCCCGCGCTCTGACCGGCTGGTCTATCCCGACGGCGCACGATCAAGGCCCGCGCGCCAACAGACCCCGTCGCGCGCGCGCGACCGCCCAGGTCCAGCCGCAGCCGAACGGCTTCATCTTCCGCGCCAATGTTCACGAGCCGGGTCCGCGCACGGTGATGGGCAAGACCTATCCGGCGGCTGGCCTTGCCCAGGGTCAGGCCATACTGCGCGACCTGGCCCGCCATCCCGCCACGGCGAAACGCCTGTCGCGACGCCTCGCCGCCCACTTCGTCGCCGACAGTCCGCCCGAAACCCTGGTCGCCCGGCTGGAAGAGGCTTGGACACGCTCCGGCGGCGACCTGGCCCAGGTCGCCCGCATCCTGATCGAGGCTCCGGAGACCTGGACGCCCCAGCCTGCCAAGATCAAGACGCCGTACGAATTCGTCGTCTCGGCCCACCGCGCCCTGGGCACCCGGCCGCAGCGGATCCAGCCGCTGCGCCAGGCCCTGCTGGACATGGGCCAGCCGCCGTTCGCCGCCCCCTCGCCCGAGGGCTGGCCCGACACGGCCGCCGACTGGGCCGGTCCTGACGCCCTGGTCAAACGGCTGAACTGGTCGCGCACCGCCGCCGAGGCGGCCCCGACTGCGGGCCAGGCTGCGGACCCGAACGCCGTCGCCGCCTCTGCCCTCGGCCCCCGCCTCAGCGAACGCACGCGGCTCGCTGTCGCCCGCGCCGAGAGCCGCCCCGAGGCCCTGACCCTTCTCTTCATGTCGCCGGAGTTCCAGCGCCGATGACCGCCTCGACCATGAAAATGAACCTGAACCGCCGCCATCTGCTGGCCGCCGCCTCCGCCGGCGTTGGCCTCGCCTTCGCCGGCCGCGTCGCCGCCCAGACCCGTGGCCCCGCCAACAAGCTGGTGATGGTCATCGCCCGCGGGGCCATGGACGGCCTGTCCGTCACCGCCCCCTATGGCGACCCGAACTATGCCGCCCTGCGCGGCGGACTGGCCCTGGCGGCGCCCGGCGAAGCCGGCGGCGTGCTGGAGTTGGGCGAGGGGTTCGGCCTGCACCCCGCCCTTGCGGGACTTCACGACCTCCATGGCCAGGGCCAGCTGCGTTTCGCGCCGGCCGTCGCCCTGCCGGTGCGTGTCCGCTCCCATTTCGACGCCCAGGACGTATTGGAGAACGGCGGCGAGGCCCTGCGTCAACAGGACGACGGCTGGCTCAACCGCGCCATCGTCGCTGCGGGCGGAACCCGGCTGAAAGGCCTGTCGATCGGCGCCCAGACGCCGCTGATCCTGCGCGGCGACGCCCCCGTCTCCAGCTGGGCGCCGGGTGGCCAGGTGCGGGGCGACGACCGGATCGCCTCGCTGCTGCAGGACCTCTATGTCGATGATCCGATGCTCGGGCAGAATCTGGCGCGCGGCCTGGCCACGGAGGAACTGGTCAGTATGGGCGGCGACGGCGAAACCCTGCGCCGCAACGATGTCCAGGGCCTGGGCCGCGCGGTCGCCCGACTGATGACCGGCGCCGAAGGCGCCGACGTCGTCGCGGTCTCGCTGGACGGCTGGGACACCCATGCGGGCCAGAGGCTCCAGCTTCAGACGCGGCTGACCGGTCTGGATCAACTGGTCTCGGGGCTGAAGGACGGCCTCGCCGAGGACTGGGCCCGCACGGTCGTGGTGGTGGCGACGGAGTTCGGCCGCACCGCCCGGGCCAACGGCACCCAGGGCACGGACCACGGCACCGGTTCGTCACTTCTGCTGGCAGGCGGGGCCCTGAAGCCCGGCGGTCTGATCGGCGACTGGCCCACCCTGGCCGACGCCCGTCTGTTCGAAGGTCGGGATCTGGCCCCGACCCTGGACGTGCGATCGGTGTTCAAGGGGGTGCTGCGCGATCATATGGGCGTCGATCGCGCCGCGCTGGATTCCAGCGTCTTCCCCGGCAGCGCGGCCGAGGCGCCGACGACGAACGGTCTGGTCTGACGCGGGTCAGGCCGCTTCGGACGTGGTTTCCTTGCAGATCCGGTTCAGGTCAGCGCGGATCGAACTGCCCTGGAAGTGGGAAATCTCGGCGCTCGAGTATCCTTCACCCGACAACGCCTTAACGACGTCGCCCGTGTTCAGACATTCGGGGGTGCGGGCGAGCTGATAGGCGCGCTCCACCACGTGGGTGCGGTTCATGTTGGGACCTTTCCTAGTGGTTGCTAAACGCCCGCCAAGCTCGACCGTTCCACCTGTCCCGAGATTGATCTCTTCAGCCGCGCTTGCATTTGTCACAAAGACCTGAGCACATAGGCTCCGTCGATCTCTCTGCGTAACGCCCACTCTCTCTGCGAACGCACGAGTCCAGGCCGCTCCCATTCAGACCCGACAGGCCGAACGGACGTTCCCTCGGTCAATTTCTAACGGAGGTCTCAAAATGGCTACCGGCACTGTTAAATGGTTCAACCCCACCAAGGGTTACGGCTTCATCCAACCCGACGACGGCGGCAAGGACGTCTTCGTCCACATCTCGGCCGTCGAAGGCGCTGGCCTGCGCGGCCTGGATGAAAACCAAAAGGTTTCCTACGAGCTGGAACGCGACAAGCGTTCGGGCAAGGAATCCGCTGGCCAGCTGCAAACCATCGGCTGATTTCAGCTTCACGGCTGATTTGGCGACGGCGGCTCCGAAAGGAGCCGCCGTTTTCAATTCAGGACCTAGGCGGCCTCTGACAAGGGTAGGTTTCCCACGACCCGATCAACAGGCGGCGTGCGACAAGCCTGATGGTGGAACTCTATCAGATTAGCTGTTGAGTCAGAGCGTGAGGTCACCCTTGAACTCACGCGCGATCCCCAGCTGTCGAAGAGCGAAATCAGGATCACGCCGAGATTTAGAACTTGATGGTCGAATTGATTTTCATCTTGATCGTAAGGCACATGGGTTCGCGTCCAACAACGCTGTTCCCCATATTAGCGTCCGGAGAAGAATTTCGTTCCATTTATCTTTGAATTGATAGAATTTACTATGCAATTTTACTTGATTTGATCGTATATTTTACTGACTTCGATTTAGCGCTACAAAATTCCAAGCCCGAATAGTGTTGCATTCCAAGACGAACGATCACTTACGCCTGGTTTGACTGCGGCGCTCAGAGGCGATCACCCCTTCGTCTTCTCGATCCACCCTGCAAACGCATCCGTGAACCCCTTCAGGAAGTCCCGCGTCCCGTCGTTCTTCAGCTTGCCGTGCTCGTCCAGCAGGTCGGCGACATTGCCCACATAGGCTTCGGGCTGGGCCATGGTCGGCATGTTCAGGAAGACCAGGGGCTGGCGCAGGTGGTGGTTGGCGCCGAAGGCGGCCAGGGCGCCGGGCGAGACGCTGACGATGGCGGCCGGCTTGCCCGCCCAGATGCTATGGCCATAGGGGCGCGAGCCGACGTCCAGGGCGTTCTTCAGCGCGCCGGGGATCGAGCGATTATATTCCGGCGTCACGAACAGCACGGCCTGCGTCGCCGCGACCTCCTCGCGGAACCTCGCCCAAGGCGCCGGCGGCGAGTCCGTCTCCAGGTCGGGATCATACAGCGGCAAGTCGCCGATCTCGACCAGTTCCAGGTCCAGCTCAGGCGCGGCGAGCCCCTTCATCTCCAGGCCGATGGCGCGGGAATAGGAGCCTTTACGCAGGCTGCCGACGATCAGGGCGACGCGGACGGACATGGGGGCGCTCCGGTTTCGAGAAGGCGCGATCCTCACACAGCCGCCATGGCGAGGAAAGAGGGCGTCAGAGCCCGAATAACACCGCCGCAAACGCCTCGCCCGCCGGCGCGGCCGACTTCGGCCCCAGCACGGCGCTGGCGGCCTTGCCGCCCGACACTATCCGCGCGCCGACCGCCCGCACGTCCTCGACCGTCTGGCCCTCCAGCTGTTCCGTCATCGACAGGCTGGACCGGGGCGCGCCGAAGATCAGGGTCTGGGCGGCGTTGCGGCCCGCCCGGCTCATCGGGTTCTCGTCCGACATCCACAGACCGGCCTTCATCACCGCCTTGGCCCGCGACAGTTCCTTCTCGGTCGGCCCGGTCTCGGCCATGGCCCGCACCTCGGCCGCCGCCACCTGGGCCAGTTCTTTCGCCCGGTCCGCCGCCGCGCCCGCGTAAATGCCCAGCACCCCGGTGTCCTCATACGGCTCCTGATAGGCGTCGATGGCGTAGGCCAGGCCCCGCTCCTCGCGCGCGCTCTGGAACAGGCGCGAGGCCATGCCCCCGCCCAGGATCTCGCCGAACAGCCGCATCGACGACAGGGCCGGATCGGTCGCCGACAAAGCCGGCAGCTGGAACACCAGATTGGCCTGTTCGATCTTGCGCGTCAGGGTCGCATGCCCTCCGACGAAGGCGGCCGGCGCCGGCGCCTGAACCGGGGTCGCCACCGCATCGCCGAACCAGCGCTCGGCCAGGGCCAGCAGTTCGCCCTCCTCCACCGCGCCGGACACCGACACCACCATCCGGTCGGGCGAATACAGCCGCGCGCGCCAGGCCTCGACCGTCGCCTTGTCCGCCGGCTTCAGACTGGCGACCGACCCCAGGATCGGCCGGCCCAGCGGCTGGCCCGCGAAGGCCCGCGTCTGGACCATCTCGAACACATGGTCGTCGGGCGTGTCGAAGGCCTCGGCGATCTCCTGGGCCACCACGTCCTTCTCGCGCTCGATCTCGGCCGGGTCCAGCGTGGGCCGGAACACCAGGTCCGACAGCACCTGCATGGCCAGCGGCAGCGACCCGTCCAACCCCCGCACCTCGAAACTGGTCCGCTCATAGCCGGTGGAGGCGTTGATCGTGCCGCCCTCGGCCTCGATCCGTTCGACGATCTCGCGCGCGGCCATGTCGCCGGCGCCCTTGAACACCAGATGCTCCAGCAAGTGAGACCAGCCGGAGCGATCCTCCGCCTCCCACCGCGCCCCGCCCTTGACGGTGACGACGACGGCCAAGGTCTTCAGGCCGGGCATGGGGTCGCAGATGACGCGAACGCCGTTGGACAGGGTGTGCAGGGTGGCGGTCAGGGAAGGTCTTTCTTCATTCGACGTCTAAGCAGGGCCACATAGAAACCCGCCAGTGCGATCGCCAGTCCGAACCACGTCAGGGCGTAGCCGAAATGATTGTTGGAAAAGGCCGCCGGCGGCGCGGACGGCCTTAGGGCCGCGAACTCGGGATTGGTCGGACTGACCGCGAACACCGCCTCGGGCCGCACCGGCCCCTGAACCTTCAGAGCCTCGGCCATGGCCGCCGTGTCGCGTCCGTAGAAGCGGCCGTTCGCCGGCGCCGGCGTCATGCCGCTGGGCGGATCGAAGCTGCGGAACTCCCCGATCAGCACCAGCGGCAGGCTGGTCTCGATCACGCGCGGCCGGGCCGAAACCCCGTCGGCGATGAAGCCCCGGTCGATCAGCAGGCTGAACGCCGCCCCCGCCGGTTTGCACGCCGAGATCAGCCGCACCCCCGCCTCGCCCTCATGGATGGATTGCAACTCGACATAGGGGGCGGTCGCCAGACCCGGACAGACGATCAACGCCTTCCTGAACTCCAGATCGCTCTCGTCCTGATTGGGCCCCAGCACCTGATCCAGCGGCGCAGGCGGCTTGGCCGCCGCCGCCTCGGACGCCGCGATCAGCCCCTCTTTCCACTTCAGCCGCTCGACCTGCCAGACGCCCAGCCCGATCAGCAGGACCAGGGCCACGACCGTCAGCAGGGTCAGGATCCAGGGAAACCGCCTCACGTCTGATTCCTGTACTGCAGGCCGATCATCAGCCCCCGCCCCGGCCGCATCAACGCCATCGACAGACCCACCACCAGCGGAAGCCAGACGATCAGGTGCAGCCACATCGGCGGATGGAATTTGATCTCGACCACCAGGGCCGAAAACCCGACCACGAAGCCCGCGATCTGCATGATGAAACTGGCCGGCCCGTCGCCGGTCTGGATGGTCGAGAAGTCCAGCCCGCAGGCCTCGCACCCCGCCCGCACCTTCAGAAAGCCCGCGAACAGCCGCCCCTGGCCACAGCGCGGGCAGCGCCCTTTCAGCCCCGCCCGCACGGCGGAAACGGCGACGGCGGGAGACGATCCCTCGTCCCCCGCCGCCGCGATCTTGTCCGTGGTGTCCGGGATCAACCGAAGACGACGTAGACGAAGGCGAACAGGAACAGCCAGACCACGTCCACGAAATGCCAGTACCAGGCCGCCGCCTCGAAGCCGAAATGCTTCTCCGGGGTGAAGTCGCCGGCCAGCAGGCGGATCAGGCAGACCGCCAGGAAGATGGTCCCGATCAGGACGTGGAAGCCGTGGAAGCCCGTCGCCATGAAGAAGATCGACCCATACAGGCCCGAGTTGATCGCTTCCTCGTTGAAGAACAGGTGCTCGTGCAGGATGTGATTGTATTCGTAGGCCTGAACACTGGTGAAGAAGACGCCCAGGACCACGGTGATCACCAGGGCCAGCTTGGCGCCGCTGCGGTCGCCGACCTGGATCGCATGGTGCGCCCAGGTCACGGTGCAGCCGCTCAGCAGCAGGGTCACGGTGTTCAGCAGCGGCAGCTGCCACGGCGACAGGACCTCGACCCCCTTGGGCGGCCAGGTCGACCAGGCCTTGGCCGTATCGGCCCAGGTCCCGACTTCCGGCGTCAGGGCCCGCGATTCATGGAACAGGGCCATGTCGAAGAACATCCAGAAGAAGGCGACGAAGAACATCACCTCCGACGCGATGAACAGGATCATGCCGTAGCGCAGACCGATGGACACGACCGGCGTATGGTCGCCCGCCTTGGACTCCTTGATCACGTCCGACCACCAGCCGAAGGCCGAGATCAGCACGCCCGCCAGGCCGGCGAAGAAGACGCCCGGCTTGCCTTCGGCCAGGAAATTGGCCGCAATCGGCCCGTTCTCGGCCGGGGCCAGCCCCTTCATCCAGATCACGGCGCCGATGAACATGATCGTCGCGGCGATCGAGGACAGCAGCGGCCACGGGCTGGGCGGCACGAGGTGATAGTCGTGGTGCGGAGCGGCGTGCGCGTCGGCCATGCGTTTCATCTCTATCTTGGACTGGCGATGAACTCGCCTTATCCGCCAGCTATAACTGCGGCTTTTGCGTCGCGCCAGTGCGTCGCCGCCTTTCAGCCTTGATCGAAAGCCCTGCGCTCAATCCGGCGCTTGGGTTCGCACATAATCCACGAAGGCCCGCAGCGGCGGAGGGGGCAGCCGACGACCCGAATAATAGAGGAACGGCCCCGAGAACGGCTGATGCCAGTCGACCAGAACCGGCTCCAGCGCCCCGCTGTCGATCAGGGGTTTCACCCAGTCCTCGAACAGGAACATCACCCCCACGCCCGCCACGGTCGCATCGACGGCCAGGTCCGCCGCCCCGTTGAAGCCGAACACCAACGGCCCCTTGGGATCGATCATCACGACCTCGCCGGCGCGTTCGAACTCCCACGGCGGCATGGCACCGCTGGAAAAACGCCCGCGCAGACAGTCGTGCGCCAGCAAATCGCGGGGATGAACCGGACGCCCGCGCCGGTTCCAGTAGGCGGGCGCGGCGACGCAGGTAAACTTCTGTTGGCGCGGTCCGATGGGCACCGCGATCATATCCTGCTCCAGCCGTTCCTCGTAGCGAATGCCCGCGTCGCACCCGGCCGCCAGCACATCGACGAAGTTCTCGTCCACCGTCAGGTCCAGCCGGATGTCGGGATAGGCGGCCAGAAAGCCCGGCACGATGGCAGGCAGAACCAGACGCGCCGCGCTGCCCGGCACGTTCAGCCTCAGGGTCCCCGCCGGGCGGTCACGCAGGTCGCCGACACTCTCCAGCGCCGCCTCCACCTCGGTGAGGGCCGGGGTCAGCCGCTCCAGCAACCTCTGTCCCGCCTCGGTCGGCGCCACGCTGCGCGTGGTCCGGTGCAGCAGCCGCACGCCCAGCCGCTCCTCCAGCCGCCGAACCGCTTCGCTCAGGCTTGAGGCGCTGGCCCCGCCCAGCCGCGCGCCCTCGCGGAAGCCGCCCGCGCGGGCCACGGCCATGAAGGCGTTCAAATCGCTGAGGTCCGGCTTCATTGTTCGTCTTTCCGCACAACCCGTCCGAACCTTGCCCGATTATCGCGCAGCCGCCCAGCGCCTAGATCGACATCGTCCCCCGAACGGAGCGCGATCATGACCACCGACACCCTCACCCCCACGACCTTCCCACTCGGCGACCGAAGCGTGAACCGCCTCGGCTACGGCGCCATGCAGCTCGCCGGTCCCGGCGTGTTCGGCCCGCCCAAGGATCATGAGGCCGCCCTGGCCGTGCTTCGCGAAGCCGTGGCCCTGGGCGTGAACCACATCGACACCAGCGACTTCTACGGCCCCCACATCACCAACCAGCTGATTCGCGAGGCCCTGTCCCCCTATCCCGACGACCTGACCCTGGTGACCAAGGTCGGCGCACGGCGCGGGCCGGACGGCGCCTGGCTGCCGGCCTTCTCGCCCGAGGATCTGGTCGCGGCCGTCCACGACAATCTGCGTAATCTGGGCCGCGAGACGATGGACGTCGTCAATCTGCGCGTCATGTTCGACGTCCACGGCCCGGCCGAAGGCGCCATCGCGCCGATGATGGAGCCGCTCGCCGAACTGCAACAACAAGGTCTGGTGCGTCACATCGGCCTCAGCAATGTCACCGCCGCCCAGGTGGCCGAGGGTCGCGCCATCTGCCCCATCGTCTGCGTCCAGAACCAGTACAACCTGGCCCACCGCCACGACGACGCCCTGATCGACGACCTGGCGCGCGACGGGATCGCCTATGTGCCCTTCTTCCCCCTGGGCGGTTTCAGCCCGCTTCAGTCCACCGCCCTGTCGGACGTCGCCGCGCGTCTGGGCGCCACGCCGATGCAGGTCGCCCTGGCCTGGTTGCTGCGCCGCTCGCCCAACATCCTGCTGATCCCCGGCACCTCCTCGGTCGCCCACCTGCGAGAGAACCTGGCCGCCGGCGATCTGATCCTGCCGGACGAGGCCCAGGCTGATCTGGACGGGATCGCCGGCGACTGATCGGGCGCCCCTTGCCATCGGAAGGGCCGTCGTGGTCACACTGAACCGCCGCCAACGGGATTCCGACCATGCGACCTTCCGCCCTGCCCCTCGTCCTTCTCGCCGCCGCCCTTTCGGCCGGGGCGGCCCAGGCGGCTGAGACCCGCGTCTATGAACACGGCGGCTTCATCCTCGATTTCCGCGACGAATCCGGCACGACCGACCAGGCGACGGCGGACCGGATGGTGGAGACCTTCTTCGCCGTCTACCCCCGCCTCGCCGCCGACTTCAATCCGCAGGCGTCGCGGCGCGTGACCTTCATAATGGACCCGAAGATGGAGGGAATCGCGGGCGCCGGCGGCGACGTGGTGATGTACAGCACCCGCTATTTCCAGCAGCATCCCGGCGACACCGACGTGGTGACGCACGAGGCCATGCACGTGGTCCAGGCCTATGGCGACCAGCCGGTCCCTGGCTGGCTGACCGAGGGGATCGCCGACTATGTCCGCAACCGCTACGGTGTGGACAATGCGGCCGGCGGCTGGAGCCTGGGCGACTATTCGCCCGACCAGAAGCTGGAAGGCGGCTATCGCGGCGCGGGCCGGTTCCTGACCTGGCTGGAGGCGCATGGCCACGCCGGGGTGGTCCGCGACCTCGACGCCCACGCGCGGGCCGGAACCTATACGCCCGAGCTGTGGCGCGTCCTGGCCGGCAAGAGCCTGCGCGAACTGTGGGCCGACTACGCCGCTGCGCCTGCGCTCTGACGCTGCGCCAGGGCCGCGAACGCCGTCTTCGAGAAGACCGACAGCGGCTGCGGCAGGTCGTCCAGGGCGAACCAGCCGATCTCGGACAGCTTGTCCGGCTCGGTCAGCCACGGCTCGCCGGTGAAGTCCCGCGCCAGATAGATCAGCGACACCCAGTGCTGACGATCCGCCGCGATGATCTCTTCGGCCACGCACAGGAACTCGACCGCGCCGATCGTCAGCCCGCTCTCCTCCTCGGCCTCGCGACGCGCGGCCTCGGCGGAGGATTCGCCGTGATCGACCTTGCCGCCGACGATGTTCCAGCGCCCCGCCTCGGGCGCCTTCAGCCGTTTGCACAGCAGCACCCGCCCATCGGCCCGCTGGATCACCAGCCCACAGCCCACGCCGGGGAAGTCCACACCCGGTTGGGCCATCGAATCAGGCGTTCGGTCCCGTCGGCGCATCGACCGACGGATAGAAGGTGTAGCTCAGGGTGATCTCGCGCGCGCCCTTGGCCTCGCGGTCCGTGGCCAGTTCGGGGGCGATGAAATACTGGACCGGGAACTGGCGCGTCTCGCCCGCCGCCAGGGTCTGATCCTGGAAGCAGAAACACTGCAGCTTCTGGAAATAGGGGCCGGTATACTCCGGCACGACATTATAGCCGGCCCGCACCTGGATCGGCTGGTCCGAGGTGTTGGTGACGTCGAAATAGGCCAGGCCCGTCGCCCCGATCCGCACCCTCTGGGTCGACTGCTCTGCCTTGAAGGTCATCGGCAGGCCGCGGACATTGGTGTCGAAGCGAACCAGCACCGTCTGGTCCAGCACCGTGTCCGGCGCCTTCTCGGCGCGACGCACCGTGCCGTCGAAGCCGGTGACCTGGCAGAACATCCGGTACAGGGGCACCGCCGCAAAGGCCGCGCCCGTCATCCCCATCACGCCCAGGACGCAGATGATGGCGATCAGGTTCTTGCGGCCGGGATTGGTCATCGCGGAGCCGCCCCCGCCGGCGCCGAACCTTCCAGCAGGGCGCGTTCGGTCGCCTGGTTCTGTTGCAGGCGCAGGACCGTGGTGGTGAAGACCAGGACGATGAAGGCCACCAGGGCCGCCGCGATCCAGACATTGCGCCGCTTGCGGGCGCGCAGTTCCTCGGGCGTCAGACGCATGGTTCGTTACACTCCCAGGCCGGCCAGCGCCTCGACCAGGAAGGCCGAGAACAGGGCGACCAGATACAGGATCGAAAAGGCGAACAGGTCACGCGCGGGTTTGGCCTGGGCCTTCACGTCATACAATGCGGCCTCGCGTCCCACCGTATCAGCCTTGTCCGGCTCGTCCCCGGCGCGCGACCGGTACAGCCGCCAGGCCAGACCGAGGAAGCCAAGGCCGCCAGCGACCGCCACCACGGCGTAGATCAGCCCGCCCATGCCGACCAGGGCCGGCGCCACGGCCGAGGCCACGAAGACCAGCGAATAGATCAGAATCTGCAACCGCGTCGACCTGGCGCCCCGCGCCACCGGCATCATCGGTATGCCCGCCTTGGCGTAGTCGCCGGCCGAATACAGGGCCAGGGCCCAGGAGTGCGGCGGGGTCCACAGGAAGATGATCAGGAACAGCAGCCAGGCCTGCCACGGCGCTTCGCCCGTCGCCGCCGCCCAGCCGATCACCGGCGGAAAGGCGCCCGCCGCCCCGCCGATGACGATGTTCTGCGGCGTCCGACGCTTCAGCAGCAGGGTGTAGAAGCCGGCGTAATAGACGATGGTCAGGGCCAGCAGACCGGCCGCGAACCAGTTGGTGTTCATGCCCAGCAGCATGACCGAGAACAGGCTCAGGATGACGCCATAGGCCATGGCGTCATTCTTCCGGACACGCCCCGCCGCCACCGGCCGACCGCGCGTGCGCCGCATCAGGGCGTCGGTCTCGCCCTCCAGCGCCATGTTCAGCGACCCGGCTGCGCCTGCGCCCACGGCGATGCACAGGATGGCGATGGCGGCGACCAGCGGGTTCATCGACCCCGGCGCCATGACCAGTCCGGTCGCGGCGGTGAAGACCACCACCGACATGACGCGTGGCTTCAGCAGCTGGAAAAAGTCTTCCGGCTGGGCGGTCGAAATCGCGGGACGGTCGTGAACGTCTTGGGACATGGGTGCGGGGGTCATGGATGGGGAGCGAATAACACACCCCAAAGCAGAAGGCCGCCCCTTCCGTGGAAAGAGCGGCCCGCTGTTCGGGATGTCAGCCCGGGATCAGTGCTCGTCGCCCTTGACCACCGGCAGTTCATTGAACTGGTGCGTCGGCGGCGGCGAGGACAGGGTCCACTCCAGTGTGGTGGCGCCCTCGCCCCACGGATTGGCGACGCCCGGACGACGACGGATCGCCGCCTCGGCCAGCATGATCAGGAAGACGATCACCCCGACGATGGTGATCACATAGCCGATTGACGAGATCTGGTTCCACAGGGTGAAGGCGTCCGGATAGTCGATGTAGCGACGCGGCATCCCCTGCAGGCCCAGGAAGTGCTGCGGGAAGAAGACCAGGTTCACGCCCACGAACATGATCCAGAAATGGGTCGCGCCGAGGAACTCGTTGTACTTCACCCCGAACATCTTCTCGAACCAGTAGTAGAAGCCCGCGAAGATGGCGAAGACGGCGCCCAGCGACAGCACATAGTGGAAGTGGGCCACGACATAGTAGGTGTCGTGCAGGCTGTAATCGATGCCCGCGTTGGACAGGACCACGCCGGTCACCCCGCCGATGGTGAACAGGAAGATGAAGCCGATGGCCCACAGCATGGGCGTCTTGAAGCTGATGGACCCGCCCCACATGGTGGCGATCCAGCTGAAGATCTTCACCCCCGTCGGCACCGCGATGATCATGGTCGCGGCGATGAAATAGGCGCGCAGATTGATGCTCATCCCGACCGTGTACATGTGGTGCGCCCACACGATGAAGCCGACGAAGCCGATGGCCACCATGGCGTAGGCCATGGCCAGATAGCCGAACACGGGCTTGCGGCTGAAGGTCGAGACGATGTGGCTGATGATGCCGAAGCCCGGCAGGATCAGGATGTAGACCTCGGGGTGACCGAAGAACCAGAACAGGTGCTGGTACATGATCGGGTCGCCGCCGCCGGCCGGATCGAAGAAGTGGGTGTTGAAGTTGCGGTCCGTCAGCAACATCGTGATCGCCCCCGCCAGCACCGGCAGCGACAGCAGCAGCAGGAAGGCGGTGATCAGCACCGACCAGGCGAACAGCGGCATCCGGTGCAGGGTCATGCCCGGCGCGCGCATGTTCAGGATCGTCGTGATGAAGTTGATCGCCCCCAGGATCGAGCTGGCGCCCGCCACGTGCAGGGCGAAGATGGCCAGGTCGAAGGCGGGGCCGACGTGGCCCGTGGTCGACAGCGGCGGATAGGCCGTCCAGCCCCCGCCGAAGCCCTTGCCCGGCCCGCCGTCGGTGAACATCGACAGCACCAGCAGGCACCAGGCCGCCACCAGCAGCCAGAAGGAGATGTTGTTCATGCGCGGGAAGGCCATGTCCGGCGCCCCGATCATGATCGGCACGAACCAGTTGCCGAAGCCGCCGATCATGGCGGGCATGACCATGAAGAAGATCATGATCAGGGCGTGGGCCGTGACGGTTACGTTGTAGCCGTGCTTGGACTGCTCCACGAGACCCAGCAGCTGGATCGACGAGCCTTCCTTGAAGATCTGGATGCCCGGCTCGGCCAGTTCCCAGCGGATCAGGCCCGACAGGGCGCCCCCGACCACGCCCGCCATGATGGCGAACAGCAGGTACAGGGTGCCGATGTCCTTGTGATTGGTCGACAGGAACCAGCGGGTGAAGAAGCCCGGCTTGTGGTCGTCGTGATGATGGGCCTCGGGCGCGTGAAGCGCGTCGCGGGTCGAGATGATAGCGTCAGCCATGGAACTGCTCGCCTCTTACTGGGCGGCCGGCGCGGCGGGGGCCGCGGCGGGAGCGGGTTGAGCGGTCGGCGTTGTCGCCGTCTGTGCGGTCGGTATGCCGGTCTGGTCGCCGATCTGCGGACCGGTCGAGGCCGTCCCCAGGACGGGCGCGCCGGTGGTTCCGGCCTCGACCTGGGCGGCGGTGCCGCCGGGCGCCGCCTCGGGCGTCTTCGGCGTCATCGAACCGCCCTTGGAGGCGATCCAGCGTTCGAACTCGGCCTGGGACACCACGTTGATCTGGATCGGCATGAAGGCGTGGTCGACGCCGCACAGTTCCGAGCACTGGCCGTAGAAGACGCCGGTGCGTTCGGCCTTGAACCAGGTCTCGTTGACCCGGCCGGGCACGGCGTCGGTCTTCAGGCCGAAGGCCGGCAGGGCGACGGCGTGGATCACGTCGGAGGCGGTGATCAGCAGGCGCACCGTCTTGCCGACCGGCACCACCATCGGCTCGTCCGCCGCCAGGCGATAGACGCTGTGCGGCAGGCCGCGCTCGGCCAGCTCGGCCTCGGGCACCATGTTGGAGATGTATTCGGCCACCCCCTGGTCGGGATATTCATAGGCCCAGTTCCACTGGTTGCCCGTGACCTTCACCGTCAGGTCCGGCTCGGGCATGTCGTGATAGGCGAACAGCAGCCGGAACGAGAACAGGGAGATGAAGACCAGAATCACCACCGGCAGCACCGTCCAGATGATTTCGACGGTGGTGTTGTGGCTCCAGCGCGCGGGCGCCGGATTGGACTTCTTGTTGTAGCGGAACACGATCCAGGCCAGCAGGGCCAGCACCAGCAGCGTAATCCCGGTGATCACCGGCATCAGCACGATATTGTGGAACCAGATGGCGTCGTGCTTCAGCGGCGCTGCGGCCGGCTGCAGGTCGATGCCGCCCGGCGTCGGCTGGCCCATCAGGTCCTGCGCCCAGGTCGGCGCGGCGAAGAACAGGGCCAGTCCTGCGGCTGTCGCCGCCGACGTCGCCGTCTTCGCTCTTGTCAGGGCTCGCGTCCCCATTCCCATACGAAGTCCCCATAATATCGTTTAGCAGCAGAGACTTGCGAATGGCTCGCAAGTCTTCGCGCGAGCATGTTATCCCGCCCGGCACTCTGCCGAGTCCCTATCGGATCGCCCTTCGCTTGCCAAGCGATCCCGCGACCGACGCCGCAAACCCGCCGCATTGTTCGCTCGCGACGCTGCGGATTAAACCTTCGTCATGTTTAAACAGGTACCTTGCGTCACAAGGTACCTTGTCGTACTCAATCTCCATCAAAGGAGACATCGAGGTGACCGAAACCATCGAGATACAACTGAAGAAGGGGGTTCTGGGGCTTTGCGTCCTGGCGCTCCTGAACCGGGCCGACAGCTACGCCTACGAGATCGCCAGCCGCCTTTCGGACGCGATCGATATGGGGGAAGGCACCATCTATCCCCTGATGCGGCGGATGCAGTCGGACGGACAGGTCGAGACCTATCTGGTCGAATCCTCGTCCGGCCCGTCCCGCAAATATTATCGCCTGACCGACGCCGGACGGACGGCCCTCGCCGCCCAGACCGTCGAATGGTCGGCCTTCACCCAGGCCGTCGACGCCGTGCTGGCGAACGACGCAACCACGATCCAGACGCCGGAGCCCCAGGCGGCCGACGCTCAACCGGAGGGAACGGAACAATGACGCGCGCGGAATTCATCGCCCGTCTCAGAAGCGGACTGGTCGGATTGCCGACCGCCACGGCGGCCGACATCGTCGCCGACTATGAGACCCATTTCGCCGACGGCCTCGCCGCCGGCCGCACCGAGGCCGAGGTGGCCGCCGCCCTGGGCGATCCGGGCCGGCTGGCCCGCGAACTGAAGGCCGAGGCCGGGATCCAGCGCTGGCGTCAGGAGAAGAACCCCTCCGCCGCCGCCGCCGCCGTCTTCGCCGTCCTGGGCCTGGGGGCCATCGACATCCTGATCCTCCTGCCCATCCTGATGGGCGTGGTCGGGACCCTGTTCGGCTTCTTCATCGCCGCCATCACCCTGTTCATCTCGGGCGGCGGCGTCATGGTGGTCGGTCCCTTCGCCGGCTTCCCCGGCGGCCCGTTCGCCGCCATCCTGATGGGTCTGGGCCTGATGGCCGGGGCCGTCTTCATCGGCGCCCTTCTGACCATCGTCACCATCTGGCTGGTCAACGGCGTGGTCTGGTACGCCCGCCTGCACTACCGGCTGCTGAAGCCGGCGCTTGAACCCCAGTCCTATGAAACCAAGGCCGAAGTCACGAGCACGGGAGGCTCGCTATGATCCGCACACTGTTCATCATCGCCGGCGCCGCCCTGGTGCTCTGCATCGTCACCGTCGGCGGCGCCATCGCCCTCGGCGGCCACGACCTCCAACGCCACGGCTGGGCCTGGACCATCAAGGACCGGGACGGCGAAACCATCCGCTTCGAACGGGTCAGGGGCGGCGGGACCGACGATCTCGGTCCCCTCACCACCCGCACCCTGGCCTGGACCGGCGGCGAGACCCTCAGCGTCGAATCCAGCATCGACGTCGAATATGTCCAGGGCCCGGCCAACACTGTGGTCATCACCGGTCCAAAGGGCCTGACCGACCGGGTCACTCTGACGGACGGCCGCCTGTCCCTGGGCGACGGCGACGAACGGATCGTGTGGGGCTGGGACAGCGGAAACTTCTCCGCCCGGTCGGAACGCGACGAACTGCGCGTCGTCGTCACGGCGCCCAACGTCCGCCGCTTCGCCTCCAGCGGCTCCGGCGACCTCGACATCACCGGCTATGACCAGCCGTCGATGGCCCTGTCGATCTCCGGCTCGGCCGATGTCACCGCCGCCGGCCGCACCGACGCCCTCGACATCGACATCGCCGGTTCGGGCGACGCCGATCTCCGGGCCCTGGACGCCCGCGACGCCACCGTCGACATCGCCGGCTCCGGCGACGCCGACATCGCCCCCACCGGCGACGTCCAGATCAGCATCGCCGGCTCCGGCGACGTCACCCTGGCCACCCGCCCGGCCAAACTGACCAGCGAAATCGCCGGTTCGGGCGACGTGTACCAGAACTGACCCCGGGAAAGCCCCCTCCGTCGCGGAGCTCTGCGCCGCGACACCTCCCCCAAGGGGGGAGGAATGCGAACACCGAAATCCTCCCCCCCCCTGGGGGAGGTGGATCGCCGCGCAGCGGCGAGACGGAGGGGGCCCGAACGTGATCAACTATCCTAATGACGCTGGTCTCATTTCAATGATTCCAGCGCCTTCCCAGATTCTCACCCCCTCCAACCAACCACCCCCCAAAACCCCCTCATAATCTCCCCGGTCTCGTCGCTAGGAGGGCTCGTAAGGCCTGCGACCTTGCGGCGGCGGGAGCGTAGGGATCAGGGGCGGGGGTGGAATTCCCTCGCGCCGCATGACGGTGCATCGGTGGGCTCATCCCGCGCAGAAACGTCGGCGGAGGACACGGGGTTAGGAACCCGGTCGCACTCGGGACGGTCCTTCGCAGGGATCGCCGACCTGACGCAGGCCTTGGGGAAGAGGCATCACAACTGCCGCTTCAATATCCCCGGCCGGCAGAAACACCCTGCGTGCGGAGCGTCTGTCTTCGTCGAAACGGTAAAAACTAATCCATCCCGGGCGAGGCCCGGCGCTCCGTCCTGCCCTCCACAACTCCGCCGAAAGGACGGAGCGCTTCGTCACGCCTTCACCCTGCCCCCCATTCCGGCTAAGCCATGCCCATGACCTCCGCCCCTCTTCCCGACGCCGGCGCCAACTGGGTGGATCGCCATGCGCCGGAGCGGCTGAAGCCCTGGCTGAAGCTGGGTCGGTTCGACCGGCCCATCGGCATCTGGCTGCTGCTCCTGCCCGGCTGGCAGGGCGTCACCCTCGCCCTGGCCCAGTATCGCCAGCCGCCCGGCCTCTATGATCTGTGGCTGTTCGTCGGCTTCGGCATCGGGGCCTGTCTCATGCGCGCGGCGGGCTGCGCCTTCAACGACATCGTCGACCGCGACTTCGACGCCCGGGTCGCCCGCACCGCGCTGCGTCCCATCCCCGCCGGCCTGATCAGCGTCAAACAGGCCTGGGCCTTCGTGATCGGTTGCAGCCTGATCAGCCTCATGATCCTGCTGACCCTGCCCAAGGTCGCCATCCTGCTGGGCGTCGGCTCGCTGGCCCTGGTCGCCGCCTACCCCTTCATGAAACGGATCACCTGGTGGCCCCAGGCCTGGCTGGGCCTGACCTTCAACTGGGGCGCCCTGATGGGCTTCGCCGCCGCCCTGCCCCTGGCTGCCGCCGCCCTGCTGCTGCCGGCCGACATCGCCGGCGAGTTCCGCCCCTTCCTCTGGTCTGCCCCCAGCGACAGCGGTCACGCCGTCACCCTGGTCTGGCAGGCCTATATCCCCGCCGTCCTCCTCTACCTCGGCGGCGTCTTCTGGACCCTGGGCTACGACACCATCTACGCCCTTCAGGACATCGAGGACGACGCCATGGTCGGCGTCAAATCCTCGGCCCGCCGCCTGGCCTCGGCCGTCCGCCCCGGCGTCGCCGTCTTCTATGCGATCAGCCTGATCCTGGCCGCCCTGGCCGGCCTCGCCGCCGGCCTCGGCCTGCTGTTCTGGGTCGGCCTGGCCCTCTACGCCGCCCACCTGGTCCGCCAGGTCGTCCGTCTCGATCGCACCGACGGCGCCCTGGCGCTAAACCTGTTCAAGTCCAACCGAGAGGCGGGCTTCATCCTGCTGGCCGCCCTCGCCCTCGGATCCCTCGGCCTGTGAAGGAGCCCCCCATGACCTCCACCGTTCGTCTTCTGCTGCTGTCCGCCGCCGTCGCCGCGACCTTGGCCGCCTGCCAAAGGCGCGAGGACAAGGCCGACGCCCCCTCGCCCGCGCCGACCGCCGCCGCCCCGGTCAGTCCCGCCGCCGCCGGCGCGCCGATGGGCTTCGATTCCAAGACCCAGTACGCCACGGTCAAACTGACCCTGCCGGACGCGGTCAAATCCAAGCCCGATCTGCACGCCCCCCTCTACGCCGCCGCCGTGCGCGACCTGCGCCAGTTCTCCGAAGGCGCCCAGGCCGACCTGTCCGAGGCCGGCGGCGGCTCCAATCCCTATGAGAAGACCATCGCCTTCGACCCCGGCGCCGAGACCGGCAAGCTGTTCAGCCTGGCCCGCACCGATTTCGAGTTCACCGGCGGCGCCCATCCCAACACCAGCTTCTCGGCCGTGCTCTGGGACAAGGCGATGAAGAAGCAGCTCGGCTTCGCCGACCTGTTCCGCCCCGGCGCCGACCTGTCAGGTTTGAACAAGGCCCTGTGCGACGCCGCCAACGCCGCCAAACAGGCCCGGTCGCCGGGCTCGGAGACGGCGACCCCGGGCGGCGACATGTGGTCCTGCCCCAAGGCCGTCTCCACCCCCTTCGTCCTGGCCCCCAGCACCACGCCGGGCAAGGCGGGCGGAGTGATCTTCCTGATCGGCGCCTATCAGATCGGCCCCTATTCGGACGGCCCCTACCGGATCGCCGTGCCCCAGTCGGTCTTCCGGACCCTGCTCAACCCGGCCTACGCCGACGAGTTCGCCGGCGCGCCGGTCAAGGCCGGGGACGTGACGCCCAAGGCGACCGATCAATCGGCCAAGAACTGATCCACCAGTTCGGCGAACCGCTGCGGCTGATCGGCCATGATGAAATGCCGGCTGCCGTCGACGCGGATCAGCTTGACCCCGGGCAGGGGCGCATATTCGTGACCCCAGGCCTGATCCGCCTGGGCGGCCCTCGCCCCGCCGTCGGCGTCCGCGGCATAGAGAGCGGTCACCGGCGTGCTCATGCCGGCAAGACCCGGCCGCGCATCCGTCAGCAGGACGTCCCGCATGGCCGCCGCCATGGCCCTGCGGTCCGACCCGGTCGTCCAGTCGACCAGCCTGACCCGCAGCGCGGCGTCCCGCGTCATGCCCTGGGCGCTGCCGACCTGGGCGGCGCGGAACGACTCGTCCGAGAGGGCCAGAATGCTCTGCGCCGTCTGCGCCGCCGCCGGCCTCATGGCCTCGACCGTCACCTGCGGCCCCCGCAGCGCGCCGAAGAAGGGCAGGCTGTCCACGCTCATCAACCGGCCGACGGCCTCGGGATGCTGTTGCGCCAGCAGCAGTCCCGCCAAGGCGCCCATCGAATGACCGACCACCGCCGGTCTCTCCAACGCTTGGCTGCGGATGTAGCGGTCCAGTTCCTCGACCACAGGCTGGACGAAGGGACCGTCGTCGTGGCTCCAGGCCTCGCCGGCGAAGCCCGCCAACTGCACCAGATGCACCCGGTGCGTCGCTTTCAGCCGATCCGCCGTGGCCCGCCACACCTCCCGCGAACAGCCGAAACCGGGGATCAGGATCACATCGGGGCCCGCCCCCACCACCTCGACCGACAGCCGGTCCGAAACAAAGGCCGGCGCCTGGGCGCTTGGCTCGGCGAAGGCGGCGGTGACGCCGACCACCAGCGACGGGGTGCAGACCGCCAGACCGAACAGGGCGGCGCGCAGGCGCGGGCGCGCCTTGAAGAAGGCGTTGAACATCGGATGTCTCCCTTGGATTTCAGGTTTGGTCCGCCGCCGTCAGGCGTGCGGGTTCTCGAAGATTTCCTCGACCGGTCGGTCGAAGGCCGCCGCGATCCGGTAGGCCAGATCCAGCGACGGATCGTGCCGCTCGGTCTCCAGGGCGATCACCGCCTGTCGCGACACGCCCAGCGCCTGGCCCAACTGCTCCTGGGTCCAGCCGCGCTCGACGCGCAGCAGTTTCAGCCGGTTCTTCATCGGCTGCTCCGGATGAAGGGCGCGCTGATTCCGTACATGCCCCAGAACAGGGGTACGATTAGCCAGGTCTCGATATGCGGCGCGCCGGCGAAGCTCTCGCCGAACCCCCAGAAGGTGGCGACCGCCATGGCCAGCCCCGAGGCGACGATGAATTGTTTCGCCGTCACGCCTCGCACGAACTCGTCGCTCTCCCGCATCAGGGACAGCACCGCCCAGATTTGGCCGATCACCGGTGCCGAGACCACCGCCGCCAGCCCCCAGGCCGCCGGCTTTCCCATCACCTCGTCGAAGGCGTCCGTCGTCATCATGGACACGCAGATCGCCACATAGGGAATGGTGAAGGCCATGATGCGAATGACGTATCGCCGGTGCGCCGGGGTAGTTGATTTTCCGAAAGACAACATGTCCGCCTCCTTGTGTAAGGCCAACCTTACATCGGCCAAATGTCATGTCAACCTGACTTTTTGTAAGGAACACCACACATCATCGCATTGCTTCTCCATATCCCCCTTAAGGACTAGAATGCCGCCATGCCCGTCGCCCCGCGCATAGCCGCATCCGTCCTGTTCACGACCGAGGAATGGGCGCCGTTCCAGACCCGCTCGGCCTGGGTCGGTCCGCTGCTGGTCGCCCACTGTTGGGCCGTGATCGCGATTGCGGTCGTCGCGGGGGTGCTGATCCCCTGGCTGATCCCGCTGTGCGTCATGGTGATCGGCACGCGCCAGCTGGGTCTGGCGATCCTGATGCACGAGTCGGCGCACGGCGGCCTGTCCCGGAACCTGCGGCTGAACGATTTTCTCGGCCACTGGCTGTGCGCCGTGCCGATCGGCGCCAGCCTGACCGCCTATCGCCCCTATCACCTGGCCCACCACCGCTTCGCCCAGCAGCCGGAGGATCCCGACCTGATGCTGTCGGCCCCCTTCCCCGTGTCGCCCGCCTCCCTGCAGCGCAAGCTGATCCGCGACCTGACCGGCCAGACCTTCTTCAAGCAGCGGGTGCTGCTGCCGCTGGCCCAACGGCGCTCAAGCAGCCCGAAGGGCGACAGCGCACAAACAATGAGCGATAGCGCCCACCAATATGAAGCCGTCGTCACCGGCCGCTCGGTCCTGCCCTTCCTCGCCTTCAACGCCGTCCTGCTGGCGGGCTTCGTCGCGGCCGGGGTCTGGTGGGCCTTCTTCGCCCTTTGGCTGCTGCCGATGGCGACCTGGTTCCCGATGGTGACGCGGCTGAGAAACATCGCCGAACACGCCTGCGTCGAGGGCTCGGCCGCCGACGCCTTCCGCGCCGCCCGCACCACCCGCGTCGCCTGGTGGGAGCGCGCCTTCATCGCCCCCTACTGGGTCAACTTCCACGCCGAACATCACCTGTTCATGCACGTGCCCTGCTGGAAGTTGCCGGCCCTGCACCGCGCCGTCCACGGCCGTCCCCAGGCCGCCGACATGGAGGTCGCGTCGGGCTATGTCAGCGTACTGAAGACCGCCACGCGCCGCCCCGGATGAGCATCGCCGATCCCGCCGCCTTCATCCGCGCCAACACGCGGCTCCAGACCGTGCCGCACGCGCCGGAAATCTCGCTCTGGCTGGCGGACGAGATCACGCCCATCTGGCGGCTGACGGAGGAAGAACTGGGCGAGCTGGGCCTGCCCCCGCCCTTCTGGGCCTTCGCCTGGGCCGGGGGGCAGGCGCTGGGCCGCTACCTCCAGGATCACCCGCATGAGGTCGCCGGCAAACAGGTGCTGGACTTCGCCGCCGGGTCCGGCCTAGTAGGGGTGGCGGCCATGCGGGCTGGCGCGGCCTCGGTCCTGTGCGCCGACATCGACCCCTTCTGTCAGGCCGCCGTCGCCGCCAACGCCCAGGCCAACGGCGTGACGCTGGCCTTCACCGATCAGAACCTGCTCAACGCCCCGCCCCCGCCGGTCGATGTCATCTGCGCCGGCGACATCTGCTACGAAAAACCGATGACCGACGCCGTGCTCGCCTGGCTGGCCCGGGCCCGCGCCGCGGGAACCCGCGTCCTGATCGGCGATCCAGGCCGCACCTATTTCCCTCGATCGGGCCTGGAATTCCTCGCCGAATACAGCGTGCCCACCACGCGTGAGCTGGAAGACCAGGAGATCAAACGATCCTCGGTGTGGGCCATGCCGTAAAAAAACCCGGCGGAGCGTCGCCGCCCCGCCAGGTCCATCCGTTCTAACGTCAAGCCGCCGCCATCAAGCTGCCGGTCGTCTCCTCGGACGACCAGCGACCGTAGGACTCGACCTGTTTGCTCATCATGGACTTGAACGCTGAAGTCAGTTCGTCGACGCTAAGGCCGCCATCGCTGTCGGTATCCAGAGCCGTAAAGGTGTCGCTAATGCTCGAGGAGTCATCCTCTTGCAGCGACGCCATCAACTCTTCCAGGCTGACCGTGCCGTCTTCATTGGTGTCAGCGGCGTCGAACACTGTCTCGGCAGTCTCCTCGGCCGAGGCCGGCGCAGCGCCGCCGGGAGGCGCTCCGCCCGGTGGCGGGCCCATGGCCTGCAAGCCGGACTCCAGCTCCTCGGCGCTCATCACCCCGTCGCTGTCGGTATCCAGCGAGGCGAAGGCGTCAGAGATTTCCGAGGTGTCGGAAACCCCGAGCGCGGTTCCAACCTCGGTCAGGCTCAAGCCGCCGTCACCGTCGGAATCGAGATCCGAAATCAGGTCGCTGATGAAATCCTGACCTGTCGACGCGCTCTCCTGACTTTCGAGCAAGGCGGACATTGTGTCCGAACTAAGGCCGCTCGAGGCCGAGCTTGCGGGTGGCGGACCGGACGGCGGCGAGGACGACGAGGTCCCCTGATGGGGGCTGAACAGTCCCTCGCTAGGCGAGTTTTGCCCGGTAGATTCGGCGCTCTGGGTCTGAAACAGGTCGCGCAGGGCCTGAAGCGACAGACCGGCAGAGGCCGAGGATGCGGATGATACCTGCATTCCTGGCTCCTGATCGGAGGCGACGATGTCCCGCTCGACCGATGGTCGGACGTCCCGTCGACCGACTCGTGCAAGAATCATCTCAAAATCCAATCAAACGCCTGTTTTTCAACCACTATTTCAGCATTGACACAATATCAGGCTCCGGACAGTCAGACGGTGTGTGCGGCGCCACTCTCTCCACCGCCCCGGCCCTCGGCGAATTCCTCGATCATCTTTTCGTTGAAGGCTGGGATGTCCTCGGGGCGTCGGCTGGTGACCATCCCCTGATCCACCACCACCGCCTCATCGACGACATCGGCCCCGGCGTTCCTCAGGTCCGTGCGGATGCTGGGGAAGGCGGTCAGCGTCCGCCCCTCGACCACGCCCGCCTCGATCAGCAGCCAGGGCGCGTGGCAGATGGCGGCCACGGGCTTGCCGGCGTCGAAGAAGGCGCGCACAAACTTGACCGCGTCCTTATCGGCCCGCAACTGGTCCGGATTGGCCACGCCGCCCGGCAGAAGCAGCGCCGAATAGGCCGAAGCGTCCACGCCGGCGACGGCCTTGTCGGCCGTCACCTTCTCGCCCGGCGTCAGATGGTCGAAGCCCTGGAACGGACCCGCCTTCAGCGAGACGATCTCGACCACAGCGCCCGCGTCCTTCAACGCCTTCATGGGGTCGTTCAACTCGACGAGTTCGACGCCGTCGGTGGCCAGAATGGCGACGGTCTTTCCGGAAAGAATCTGGGCCATGACAAATGCTCCTTTGGCGATTTGAGGGGTCGCCGATGAACCCGTCGCAAGCCAAACGGTTGCTGCCTCGCTTGGCGATGGCCGACCGCGCCCCCATGTCGGTTCCATGCGCCACAGACCCATCCTGACCGCCCTGATGACGCCCCTACTGCTGGCGGGCGCGACGCCCGCCCTGGGGCAGATACAGCCGCCCTATCGCCAGCCCCACGCCCCCTATCCCGGCGGCGTTCCGGCCGCCATCGCCGACCAGCACCGCTACGAGAACGAACGGCTGCGTCTTCAGGCTCAGGCGAACGCCAGCCAGGCCCGCCAGCAACAGATCGAGACCCAGCTTCGCCTTCGCGCCATCGAAGCAGCGCGCGAGCCGACACAATCGCCCGCCACGCCGCCCCGCCCGCTGTACGGCGTCGAACAGGAACGGGCCCTGCGCGAATCCGCCGCCGAACGCCGCCAGCAGACCGTCCAGGGCACAAACCAGATCGACGCGTGGCTGGCCCGTCCGCGATGAAGCGTCCGAACTGACGCATCCCTTCCCCTCCACCCGCGTTGTGGCCTAGCTTGACGGGATAGGTCGCGGGGGAACCGAGATGCGCTGGAAGGGTGGACGGACGGGCGGCGGCGTCGAGGATCGACGCGGCATGGGCGGCGGCGCCATCGCAGGCGGCGGCCTTGGCGTCGGGGTCCTGGCCATCATCGGCTACCTGGTCTTCGGCATCGATCCCTCGACCACGACCCAGCTCGCCAGCCAGTTCGGCGGCGTCGGCGCCGAGCAGCAGCAGGGCCAGACCGGAACGCCGGAGGATCAGGCCGGCCAGTTCGTAGATGTGATCGGGGCCAACATCAACGACGTCTGGGCGCAGAAGCTGAACGGCTATAAACCACCCAGGATCGTCCTTTACGAACAAGGCACCGCAACCGGCTGCGGCATGGGCCAATCGGCAATGGGCCCCTTCTATTGCCCGACCGACAAGACGGTCTATCTGGACCTGGGGTTCTGGCAGGAGATGGAGACGCAACTGGGCGCCTCGGGCGCCGACTTCGCCCGCGCCTATGTCATCGCCCATGAGTTCGGCCACCACGTCCAAACCCTGACCGGAACTTCGGACCAGGTTCGCGAGGCCCAGCAGCGCGCCAGAAACGGCAGTGGCGGGGAGGCCGCGGCCAACCAGTATTCCGTCGCGCTGGAGCTTCAAGCCGACTGCTACGCCGGCGTCTGGGCCAAAAACGCTTCGGCCGTCTCGAACGGCCAGGTCGCCCTTGACGCAGGCGAGTTCGAAGAGGGCATGAAGACCGCCCAGGCCATCGGCGACGATACGCTGCAACGGCGCGGCGGGGGCCGGGTCTCGCCCGAAAGCTTCACCCACGGCTCGTCGGCTCAGCGGGTCGAATGGCTGCAGCGCGGATACCAGTCAGGCGACCCGGCCGCCTGCGACACCTTCGGCCAGAGCTGACGTCAGGTCGGAGGCGACGCAACCGTCGGCTTGACTTTATGTCGCCGAGCGTCCATTTGCGCTGCGTCGCACAATCGCGATCTCCGGCGTCTCCAGCGCGTGTAAGTCCGTTTCGGACCTGTCTGTAGAAGCCGCCGGCCCCTCAAGTTCATTCGCTGCCCGGACACGCGGGGCGGCGCCCGATCCACCCCGCAGGCTTCGTCTCGAAGCCCCGTCGGGACTGGCGGTGCGCGGCCCCAAGGCGTCATGCCATGGCCAGATGCGCCCTGCCGCACGCGAAAGACACTGCTGTGAGCACCACATTCGAATCCATGGGCCTGAACAAGGCCCTTCTTCAGGCGCTGGCGTCGGAAGGCTACACCAAGCCGACCCCGATCCAGGAAAAGGCCATCCCCGACGTCATGGCGGGCAAGGACCTGCTGGGCATCGCCCAAACCGGCACCGGCAAGACCGCCGCCTTCGCCCTGCCGATCCTGCACCGCCTGGCCGAGAACCGCATCGCCCCCAAGCCGCGCACGACGCGTGTGCTGGTCCTGTCGCCCACCCGTGAACTGGCCACCCAGATCGGCGACAGCTTCAAGGCTTACGGCGCCCACCTGGGCTTCCGGGTCGCGGTCATCTTCGGCGGCGTGAAATACGGCGCCCAGGAGCGGGCCCTGCAACAGGGTTTAGACATCCTGGTCGCGGCGCCCGGCCGTCTGCTGGACCACATCCAGCAGAAGAACCTGGACCTGTCCTCGACCGAGATCTTCGTGCTGGACGAGGCAGACCAGATGCTGGACCTGGGCTTCATCAAGCCGATCCGCCAGATCGTCAGCCGCATCCCGGCCAAGCGCCAGAACCTGTTCTTCTCGGCGACCATGCCGACCGAGATCGGCAAGCTGGCGGGTGAGTTGCTGAAGGACCCGGTCAAGGTCCAGGTCACGCCGCAATCCACCACCGTCCAGCGCATCAGCCAGTCGGTCGTCCACGTCGAACAGGGCCGCAAGCGCGCCCTGCTGACCGAGATGTTCAGCGATCCCGAGTACACGCGCTGCCTGGTCTTCACCAAGACCAAGCACGGCGCCGACAAGGTCGCGGCCTATCTGGAAGCGGGCGGGGTCGAGGCCGGCGCCATCCACGGCAACAAGTCCCAGCCCCAGCGTGAACGCACGCTGGAAGCCTTCAAGAAAGGCAAGCTGCGTGTCCTGGTCGCCACCGACATCGCCGCGCGCGGCATCGACGTCGACGGCGTCTCGCACGTCGTGAACTTCGAACTGCCGCACGTGCCGGAAAGCTATGTCCACCGCATCGGCCGCACCGCCCGTGCAGGCAAGGACGGCACGGCCGTCAGCTTCGTCGCCGGCGACGAGATGAAACTGCTGAAGGACATCGAGAAGGTCACGCGCCAGAAGATCCCGGCCATCGACCGCCGCAACGACAAGGCCCTGGGCCAGCTGGACGCCACCATCATGGCCACCGGCGTCGGCAAGAAGGCGACCATGCCGGAACGCGAAGGCGGCGAGCGCAACGAGGGAGGCCGGGGTGGTCGTGGACGCAGCCGCGTTCCGCACCGCGACGGCGTGCGCCCCGAAGGCGGCGGCCAGCCCCATCGCCAGCGTCGCGCCCGTCCCGGCGAGACTCCGGCGGCCCCGCGGCCCGAGCGCGCCTACAATCCCCTGGCCGGCGAGCGCGTCCCGTCGATCAACGACAACGTCAAGCCGGCGGAAGGCGAAATGAAGCGCCGTCCCCGGCGTCGCCCGTCTAACGGCGGCAAGGGATACGGCGGCGCCGCCAAGAGCTGATCCCAACTGTTCACCCTCGGGCTTGCCCCGAGGGTGGCGGTCGAAATCAGCAATAAAAAAACGGCGGCTCCTTTGCAGGAGCCGCCGTTCTTGATTCAGCCGATGGATGTAGACCTTAGAAGTTCCAGGTCGCGCCCATCGAGAAGCCGACGCCGTGGCCCTGGGCTTCGCCGCGCAGGTTCGAGATGACCAGGCCGTTGCCATAGACATCGCGCGTGTCGTTGATCGTCGCGGTGTCGATGTCGATATAGGTCACAGCGCCGTCGAAGGTCATGGAGCCCATCGTCTTGGACAGGCCGGCGGTATAGAGGAAGCGATCGCCGTCCGGGATGCGGGCGGTGCGGTGATCGTCCGGCGTCGGGGTCGGGTCATAGCCCAGGCCGGCGCGGACCGTCATGGTCGGATCGATCTTGTAGTCGAAGCCGATGGCGCCGGTGGTGACGTCGTCATAGTCCTGAACGATGGTCGAGGAACCGGTGGTCCCATAAGCCACGCGGATGGCGTCGAACTCGCTCCAGCCGATCTGGTTGACCTGGGCGTTCAGGGTCAGGCGGTCGTTGACGGCGTAGCGGGCCGAGACGGTGGCGTACCAGGGCGTGTTGAAGCTGGCGACGCCGTCGGCCGAGACGTTGGCCGCAGCCAGAATCCCAGTCAGGCCGGAGATGTTCACTTCGCCTTCCAACTCATGCTCGATCTTGGAGCGGTAGGACAGACCCAGGTCCAGCTTGCCGAAATGCATCTGTGCGCCAGCGTTCCAGCCGTAATCCCAGCCGTCGCCTTCCAGCGAGTTGCGGCCGTCAGTGCTAGGCGAGACCGCATAGGTCGGCGCAAACACGCCCGGGACAGCGACGTTCGGCAAGGCCGAGGTCAGGGTCGCCTTGGCGTACTGGGCGTCGAAGCCGGCGCCGATATCCAGCCAGTCGGTGACCGTCATGGCCGCGACCAGGCTGACGTTAGCCGAGCGCAGTTCCGAAGTCAGGGCGTCGTAGCGGGCGAAGTCGGTCGGCTCATACTTGGTGGTGAAGTTGAACGGGGCCTGTACGGCCAGGCCGACGTTGAAGCGATCACCGATCGGCATGGCGACGGCGAAATTGGGGATGATGCCGCTCTCAACCACGTTGTGGACGTGCGGATCGCCATTCACGGTCTCGGTCGTGGAGCCCACGCCAGGAACGTTGTAGGTCAGGCTTGAGCCCGTGTCGTCGACGTCGGAGTCGAGGATCAGGCCGTGCATGCCGACATAGACCTGGCGCTCGGTTCCGGCGATGGCGGCGGGGTTCCACCACAGCGACTGCACGCCCTTGTCGGCACCTTCGCCCGAGTTGGCGCGGCCCTGGCCGCGGGTCGATTGTTCCTGAACATAGAAGGACCCGGCCATGGCCGGCGCGGCGACGCCGGCGAGCAGGGCGGTGGTCAGCGCAATGCCGCCCATACGAGCGAAATTCCTGGGAGTCATAAGCCATTCCTATAGTTTTGCCCCCGCCAGTTACGCGGCGGTGGGTATCGGGGAGGTCGATCGCACCCAGCGCTTTCGTCAGGAAAACGTTGCATGCATGGCGGGTCTCCGCCGGGAACCGGGCGAAACTGTGTCTGAAAAACTGCACACGATCACACCGGCGAGAGGTGACGTAGGGGCAGGTTCATTCTGACCAAAGACAGTGACGCGCAACACACAGTCCAGCATTACGCATGGGAAGGAATTCATCACCGCCGCACAATCGCCTTGCGTATTCATGATAGGATCGCCATCTGAGCCCGTCGCCGCTGCTGATTGAACCCATGTACGAAACGCCCGAACTGGAAACCGACGTCCTGGTGCGCTCCAGCGCCATTCGCATCCACGAAGCCGAAGACTTCGAAGGCATGCGCAAGGCCGGGCGTCTGGTCGCCGAGGCTCTGGACATGATCACCGCCCATGTGAAGCCGGGCGTGCTGACCAGCACTATCGACGATCTGGTTCGCGAGTTCACCCTGGACAATGGCGGTCTGCCTGCCTGCCTGGGCTACAAGGGCTACGAGAAGACGGTCTGCACCTCCATCAATCACGTCGTCTGCCACGGCATTCCGGGCGATCGCGTGCTGAAGGACGGCGACATCGTCAATATCGACCACACGGTGATCGTCGACGGCTGGCACGGCGATTCCAGCCGCATGTACGCCGTGGGCGAGATCAACGCCCGCGCCAGGAAGCTCATCGACGTCACCTATCAGTCGCTGGAACTGGGCCTGGAACAGGTCAAGCCGGGCAATACCTTCGGCGACATCGGCTTCGCCATCCAGAAATTCGTCGAGGCCCAGCGCATGAGCGTGGTGCGCGACTTCTGCGGCCACGGCATCGGCCGCGTCTTTCACGACAGCCCCAATGTCCTGCATTATGGCCGTCGCGGCGAGGGCGCGGTTCTGAAACCGGGCATGTTCTTCACCGTCGAGCCGATGGTGAATCTGGGCAAACCCCAGGTGAAGGTTCTGTCCGACGGCTGGACCGCCGTGACCCGCGACAAGTCGCTGTCCGCCCAGTGCGAGCATACGATCGGGGTCACGGAAGACGGGCTGGAAATCTTCACCGTTTCGCCTGCGGGACTGTTTCGCCCGAACTGAACCCTTGATCACCCCGAACAATCCGCTCAGGTTGCGAACGAGCCGGAGGGGATATGATCCAGGACCTGACGCCCGAACCTGAATTTCGCGCCAGACCGCATCATAGCGGTCATCGGGAACGGCTGCGTGAACGCGCCGCCAAGGGCGGCCTGGAAGCCCTCCCCGACTATGAACTGCTTGAGCTGATGTTGTTCCGGTCGGTGCCCTACAAGGACGTCAAGACCCTGGCCAAGGATCTGATCGTCCGGTTCGGCGGCCTGGACGGCATAGGGGCGGCCAGCCATGAGGCCATCGAGGACCAGACCGCCCGCTCATTGGGCTATCTGCCAGGCAAGGCCACCCGGGCTGTGGCGCTGGACCTGCGGCTGATCTTCGACGTTACACGCCGCATCGCGCGCGAGTCGACAGCCAGACGCCCCGTGATCTCGTCCTGGACCGCGCTGCTGGCCTATGTCCGCGTCACCCTGCAGCACGAGCCACGCGAACAGGTCCGCATCCTCTATCTCGACAAGAAGAACCAGTTGATCATGGACGAGGTCCAAAACCGCGGCACGGTCGACCACGCCCCGGTCTATCCACGCGAAGTGGTGAGACGAGCGCTGGAACTCTCGGCCAGCGCCCTGATCCTGGTGCACAATCACCCGTCCGGCGATCCGACCCCCAGCCGCGCTGATATCGAGATCACCAAACAGGTTGTGCAGGCGGGCAGAGCGCTTAACGTCGAGGTTCACGACCATCTGGTCGTCGGCCGCGACGGCGTGGCCAGCTTCAAGCAACTGGGTCTGATGTGAAGCCTGCGAACCTGACGACGGAACGACTGGTGCTGACGCCGGTCGCCGCGACCGACCTCGACGATCTGTTGTCCCTTTGGGCGGACGAAGACTTCACCCGCCACATCATGGGGCGCGCCCTGTCGGAGGAAGAGGTCTGGTTCCGCCTCCTGCGCGACCTGGGGCACTGGGCGGCGCTGGGATACGGAAACTGGTCGATCCGCCTGAGAGACGGCGGATCCTATCTGGGGAGCGTCGGGGTGTTCGACTATCGCCGCGACCTGCAGCCGCCGTTCGACGCGCCGGAGCTGGGCTGGGGCGTGACGCCGGCGCATCAGGGCCGGGGATACGCCGCAGAGGCCCTCGCCGCCGCATTGGGCTGGACCGACGACGCTCTGAAGGCGCCGCGCACCGTCTGCATGATCGCCCCCGACAATCTGCCCTCGCTGAGACTGGCGGCGCGGACGGGATTTCGGCCCTATGCCGCCACGACCTACAAGGATCACCCGGTCCAGCTGTTCGAGCGCCTGCGGAGAGGCCCCAACGGGCCGTAGCCCGCCATTAAGGTTTATGCGCCATTCTGGGGGCAACGATCCGAGAGACCCGCCATGCCCATGCCCGTCGAAACGCTGCGCCAGCATCTGGTCGACGCCTTTCCCGACGCCGAGATCGCCATCGATGATCTGGCCGGCGACGGCGATCACTATCGCGCCCGTATCGTCTCCTCCGCCTTCGTCGGCCTGCCGCGCGTGCGCCAGCACCAGATGGTCTATGCCGCGCTGAAGGGGCAGATGGGCGGCGAACTGCATGCGTTGGCCCTCGAAACCTCCGCACCGCCCAGGGAGAGCTGAACCGATGCGCTATCGCCCCTTCGGCCTGTCCGGCGCCGCCATTTCGAACCTGACGCTCAGCTTCGGCCGGGACAATCTGGCGCGCGGGCGCGAGGCGGCCCTTCATCTGCTGTACTCCGCCCTCGAAGCCGGCGTGAACTCTTACAGGCTGGAGACCGCCGACCCGGTCGTGGCGGAGGTTCTGGGCGAGGCCCTGGCCCATGTCGACCGCAAACTGGTCTGTGTCGGCCTGACCCTCGGCGTCGGATCTGGACGCGAGGGGGAGCGCGACTTTTCCGCGGAGGGCATGACAGGCGCCATCGACCAGGCCTTGCGCTTCTCGGGCCTAGGCCTGATCGACGTCGCGGTGCTGCACGAGCCTGGCGAGCAGGAATTGCCGCAGTCCTCGCTCAACGCGCTGAAGGCCCTGCGCGCCACCGGCCGCGTCAAGCTGCTGGGCGTGGCCGGCGGCGACGAGGTGATGGACACCTATGTCTCCACCGGCGCCTTCGACGTGCTGCTGACGCCCTTCGACATCAACGCCGACTGGAAACTGCGCAACCGCATCCGTGCGGCCCGCGAACAGGATATGGCGGTGTTCGCCTACGACTATTTCACTGATCGCCGAGCCCGCCCGCGCGGCGCCCAGCCGCCCCCCAAGAAGGGCCTGTTCGGCCTGGGAAGCGCCAAACACCCGCCGCGCCCAAGCAAGAACGACGCTTTCGGCTTCCTTTACCGCACGCCGAATTGGCCCGCCGAGGCGATCTGCCTCAGCTATGTCCTGACCGACCCGACCATCTCAAGCGTGATCATCCGCGCCGACGACGTGGAACGGCTGGAAATGCTGGCGGCGACGCCGGAACGCGACCTTCCGCCGGGCTTGGCCGCGCAAATCGAAATGGGCAGAGTCACCGCCTCGGCGGCGGCCTGATTTCAACCGATCCGGTCGCCCGGTCGCTGCGACGCCGCACGGACGCCTTGACCCGGCCATCGGCTCTCCCTAGCTGACGGACTTCACGAAAGGCCCCCTCCCGTGACCGACACCGTTCAAACCACCGATCCCGTCCACGCCTTCATCGCCGACACCGTCGCCCAGCACGACGTTGTGCTGTTCATGAAGGGCACGCCGGACCAGCCCCGCTGCGGCTTCTCTTCCAACGCGGTCCAGATCCTGGACCATGTCGGCGCGGCCTTCGTGGGCGTCGACGTACTGCAGGACGAAGCGCTGCGCGAAGGCATCAAGGCCTTCACCGACTGGCCCACCATTCCCCAGCTCTATGTGAAGGGCGAATTCGTCGGCGGCTCGGACATCATCCGCGAGATGTTCCAGGCGGGCGAACTGCAGGCGCTGATGGCCGAAAAGGGCGTGGCGACGGGCGAGGCCTGATGGCGCGGCCGCTCCTTCAACCCCGGGACGACCGCGAGGTCTTCGTCGTTCCGCTGGAGGTCCGGCCGGAACACATCGACGCCAATGATCACGTCAACAATGTCGTCTATGTGGGCTGGCTTCAGGACGTAGGGACCGCCCACTGGACGGCGCGTTTCGACGAGGAGACCCGCGCCAGATGCTCGTGGGTCGCGCTGCGCCACGAGATCGATTATCTGCGCGCCATCGCCCCCGGCGCGACAGGCGTGATCGCGCGGACCTGGGTCGGCGATCCCCAAGGGCCGCGCTTCAATCGCTATGTGCGGATCGAGGACGCCCAGGGCCGCGTCTGCGCCCAGGGCGTCTCCGAATGGTGTCTGGTCGACGCCGCGACCTTGCGGCCGCAACGGATACCGCCGTCGATGACGGCGGTCTTCGCGACGACGGGCGCGACGACGGACGACGCGTCTTCCGCGCCTATTTCAGCGGATTGATAAGCCGCGCGGGGACGCCGGGCTCCAGACCCAGGTCGGCATAGGTCCAGCGCAGTTCGACACCGTCAAGAACCAGGGCCTTGCACAGGTCTGGCTTGGTGCGACGGAGCGTGATCTCGGTCGGCGCGTTGTCCGCCACCGAGACCTCGAAATCCGACGCCTGGGTGCAGCCGTTGGAGTCGACCCGCACGACCAGGGCGCCGTCGATGACACGCGCTTCGCGAACAGGCTCGGCCGGCGGAGCGTCGCTGCGCGTGACATTGACAGAGACGTTCTCGCCCCCTGTGTTGTCGTATATGACACAGGCCGACAGCAGGGGCGCGGCGGCGGCGGCGGCCGCCAGAACTTTCAGCGCGCCGCGCATCATTGGTCCGACGCCGGCGTGGTGATGACGCGCGTGGTCGGCTTCTCGGTCGAGACGATGATGCAACCCGACAGCAGAGGGGCGGCGATGGCGATGGCGAGAGCAAGACGAAGCATGGTGTGTGATCCCCAGTTAAAGCTTGCCCTTTTGTGACGCGCCAAGCCTTTCCAGGCACGTGAATTTTCAGACAGCCAGGTGAACAATCGGCAAGGTCGGGCTTGATCGGTATCGCAACCGGCATAGCTACGGACGCACCTTCTCCCAGGACAGTCTGTTCATGAGCCAGCTCTTCTCGCCGCGCAGCCTCGGCCCCCTCACGCTGAAGAACCGCATCGCCATCGCGCCCATGTGCCAGTATTCGGCGATCGACGGCCTGCCCCAGCCCTGGCATGTCCAGCACCTGGGCCGGCTGGCCCTGTCCGGCGCCGGCCTGGTCATCATCGAGGCCACGGGCGTCGAGGCCGCCGGCCGTATCACGCCCGACGACGTCGGCCTGTGGAACGATGAACAGGAAGCCGTCTTCACCGAAATCCTTCGGGGCGTTCGCACCTATTCCCAGACCCCGATCGGAATTCAGCTGGCCCACGCCGGACGAAAGGCGTCGACGTCTGCGCCCTGGAAGGGCGGCCGCGCCCTGACGGCCGAGGAGGGCGCCTGGAGGACCTATGGGCCGTCCGCCCTGCCCTTCCGCGAAGACTGGCACACGCCGACCGAGATGACCGAGGCGGACATGGACCGCGTGGTCGCCGCCTTCGAGGACGCCGCGCGCCGCGCTGACCGCGCCGGGTTTGATCTGGTCGAGCTTCACGCGGCGCACGGCTATCTGCTGTGCGAATTCCTGTCGCCCCTGTCGAACCGCCGGACCGACCACTATGGCGGTTCAGCCGAAGACCGGGCTCGCTTCCCGCTCCGCGTGGCCCGGGCCCTGCGTGACGCCTGGCCGAAGACCAAGGCCCTGGGCGCCCGCTTCAACGGATCGGACTGGGTCGAAGGCGGATTGACGCCGGACGAGGTGACCGCCTTCGGCCGCGCCCTGCACGAGATAGGCTACGACTACCTGCACCTCACCTCAGGCGGGAACGCGCCGCGCGCCGAAATACCGGGGGCCGAGCCCGGCTATCAGGTCCGCTTCGCCGAAGCGATGAAACAGACCGTTCCGGAGGCGACGGTCATGGCCGTCGGCATGATTTTCGATCCTCGGCAGGCCGAGGACATAATCGCCTCGGCCCAGGCCGATATGGTCGCCATCGCCCGCGCGGTGCTGGACGACCCCAACTGGCCCCACCACGCCGCCGTGGCGTTGGGCCATGGCGAGGGTCTGCCCCCGCAGTACGAGCGGGCCGGAAAGGGTCACTGGCCGGGCTACGGCCGCTAGGTCCCGGCGTCAGGTCTGAGGCAACTGGTAGGGATTGTTGACGCTGACAGGCGATCCGGGAGGGAGGCCCAGTTCCTCGAACGACCATTTCAGCTCCACGCCATGCGCGGGCGGGTCCTTGCAGGTGTCCTCGTCGATCCGCCGCAGGGTGATGACCGCGTCGCCGCCCTTGATGCTGACGATGGGGATCAGGTCTTCCTTGCGCGTGCAACCATTCGAACTGACCCAGAAGACGGCCGAATCCTTGGTGAAGGCCGCCGCATGGATCGGCTCGAGTTCGCCCGGCATGCCGACTGTCGAGACGCTGGGTCCCTGGAGCCCGCCCGCGCAAGCGGAAAGACCCGCCGCCGCTGCAGCGATCATCGCGATAGATTTGAAGACGGCGCGCGGCATATGGCGGCCTCCCCTGTTCCGTCGAACCCTGAACAGCCCGAGAATGCGCCTGTTCGCCCCTAAAGGGAACAGACTGAAAGACGAAGGGCCCCGGACGGATCCGGGGCCCTTCCAACTCAAGTCCTCAACACCCTCGCCCATGGGCTCAGGCAGCGCGACTTACGAGGCGTAGTATTCGACGACCAGGTTCGGTTCCATCTTCACGGCGTAAGGCACGTCCGTCAGTTCCGGCACGCGAACGTAGCGGACCGAGAACGAACGATCCGACAGTTCCAGATAGTCCGGCACGTCGCGTTCCGACGACTGCTGGGCTTCGAGCACCAGAGCCATGTTGCGCGACTTTTCCTTCACGGTGACGACGTCTTCCGGCTTCACGCGGTAGGAGGCGATGTCGACCTTCTTGCCGTTGACCAGGACGTGGCCGTGGCTGACGAACTGGCGAGCGGCCCAGACGGTCGGGACGAACTTGGCGCGATAGACGATGGCGTCCAGACGCGATTCCAGCAGGCCGATCAGGTTTTCCGAGGTGTTGCCCTTGCGGCGGGCGGCCTCGTCATAGGTCTTGGCGAACTGCTTCTCGGTGATGTTGCCGTAGTAGCCCTTCAGCTTCTGCTTGGCCTTCAGTTGCAGACCGAAGTCCGAAACCTTCGACTTGCGACGCTGGCCGTGCTGGCCAGGACCGTAGGAGCGCTTGTTGACCGGAGACTTGGCGCGACCCCACAGGTTTTCACCCATGGCGCGGTCGATCTTGTATTTGGCGCTGTGGCGCTTGGACATTCTATTCTCTTTTCACTGATGCGGCCCGGCATCCCCTCGATTGGGAATGCGATCTCAACGGCGGTCCACGCATCTTCCGTCATCACCCGCCCCTCCGGCGAACCGGCGAGCGTGGAAGGCGGCGCTTATGGCCAGAGCGGGCCGCAGAGTCAAGCCGCACGGGCCGTTAAGCACGATGGCGTGGAACGACCGGTCCCCCTGCGGCCTTTCCATCCGGTGCAACCTCCCGTCGCCTGCGATGCCGGAGGAGGGTGAAGATGGAAACAGGGATCAAGACCTTTCAAAAGGGCCTGTCCGATACGGCCCTCGCGAGGCTGAAAAGCCAGCTTGTGGACCTTGTCGAGCCGCTGAACGACGGGCAGTTGCTGGAACTCGCCGACGGAATCCATGAGATGCTCCGACAGCGGCGCATGGTGCGCCAACACCACGCCGAGCGGATGAGCGACCGCGTCCGGCATGATCTGGACCTGCGAATCTAATCAGGCGCCGACTGGCCGGCCGCAATTGCAGAAACGCATCGCGTATCTCTTGTTTCTCACCGCTTGAAATCGAAAACGCCCGCCGGAGGGTCCGGCGGGCGTCTGTTCGTCTCTTCCGAATACGGGCCGGCCCTGGCTTAGGTGGCCGCCGCGTACAGTTCGTTGACCTTGTTCCAGTTCACCACCGACCAGAACGACTTCAGATAGTCGGCGCGGCGGTTCTGATATTTCAGGTAGTAGGCGTGTTCCCAGACGTCGGCGCCCAGGATGACTTCGCCGCGTTCTTCCACGACATCCATCAGCGGATTGTCCTGGTTCGGAGTCGAGGTGATCTTCAGCTTGCCGTTCTGGACGATCAGCCAGGCCCAGCCCGAACCGAACTGGGCGGCGCCGGCCGCGTTGAAATCTTCCTTGAACTTGTCCATGCCGCCCAGGTCGCTGTCGATGGCGGCGGCGAGCTCGGCCGAGGGTTGGCCGGCCTGATCGGCAGGGGCCAGCAGCTCCCAGAACAGGCTGTGGTTCCAGTGACCGCCGCCATTGTTGCGCACGGCCTTGGGCGCGGTGGAGATGCTGGTGAAGATCTCTTCCAGCGACTTGCCCTGTAGCGCGGCGTCGGCGTCGACCGCCTTGTTCAGGTTATCGACATAGGTCTGATGGTGCTTGTCGTGGTGGAAGGTCATCGTCTCCTTGTCGATGGCCGGCTCCAGCGCGTCATAGGCATAGGGCAGCGGGGGCAGGGTGAAGGCCATGTCTGTCTCCTGAAGACGGTTGTTCTGAACCCCATTTAGGGGCTGTAGCGTCTGACCCAAGCGAATTAATCCAGTTTTTGTTCAGCTTGGCCATTTGCATTGCCTGACAAGACGAATGATTGTCCATACGTCAATCGGAGGCTGTCATGTCGCGCATCGGATTCGCCGCCCTGGCGGCGCTGGCCATTTCGGGAAGCGGTTGCACCAGTTTGCGGGCGCTGGATCAGGCAGCAACCGATCTAGCCAACCAGACGCCGACCTGCACCCAGGAACCCGCAGTCGGCATCGACAACTATGGCAGCAAGACCTGCACGGTCACCCACACAGTTTGGTCCTCAACGACCACGACCACGACCGTAGAGGAAACAGGCAAGGAGCCCGTCACCACTCGCACCGTCACGACGCCGTCGGGAACAACGACCGAGATCGTGCCGACGCCGTAAGGGATCAAGTCAGCCGACGGGCAAGTTCGCCTTCAGACATTCGCGCACGGCGCGCTTGACGTCGCCCGGCGCATTGGGCTCGTCCACGCCCTCGGCGGCGAAGACGGCGCGGACTGCGGCGTCCAGACCGGCCGGCAGGGCGGCGACCACCCGCTTCTGCCCCTTCTCATGCAGGCAATAGCCCACCTCGCGGCACAGGGCGGAAAACATCGGTTCATAGGGATCAGGTGCGCTCATCGCGCCCCTCTAGCATCAGGGGATGAGGCGCGACAGCCAGTGCATCAGGTTCAGGGCGAACTGCGGGTCGTCATGGCCGCCGGTGTTCAGGCCGAAGCGATAGGGTGCGCGGTCCGGCTGGTCAGGGAAACGCACGATCTGCGCGGTCAGCATGCCGGCTTCACCCAGCACCACGACCCTGCCCGCGCCGAACGGGAAGGCAAGCCCCTGGGCCGGCAGGGCGGGCCGCGCCAGCTCCGCCGTCACGACATCCACATCCTCGCCCGCGCGCAGGCGCTGCCGAATGGCCTGAAGGGTGGCGAGATCCGGCGCTTCGAACGCGTTGTCGCTCATCGCCAGCAACACGGTCGATCCGTCGGGCCCCTTGAGGGACTGGCCGGTGAAGGTGTTGACGATCTGCACGCCCTCGCCGCCCCCACGACCGGCGATGATCGGGTGATCCCCCAGCGCCTGTCGCGGAAAGACCAGATTGGCCGTGACGTCATTGCGAACAGATTGAAAGGCGTAGCCCTTGCCCATCATCACGCCGAACCGTGCGCCCAGCGCTTCGGCCGCCGTTCCATGCGGCGCGTGATCGACGGCAAGCAGCAGGGAACCGCCAAGTGCGACCCACCGAGCCACGGCCTCGATCTCGGCCTCGTCAAAGGCGGAAACGCGAGAGCCGTTCTCGGGACTGGCGGCGTTGGCGATCACCAGCACCGCGACCCCATCCAGCGCGCCTGGCGCATCCAGTCGCCCGCGCCCTGCGTCAACCCGATAGCCGTCGGCCCGCATGAGTGCGGCAAACCCGGCATATCGGCCGTCGATAGTCTGAAGGCTTCCATGCCCCTGATCGACACGGATCAGGGGGCCATCAGCCGCATAGGCCGGGTCGAAGACCTGCGGACGCCAGTCGAGATCGCCCGCCTGTTCCTGCGCTGCAGCCAAAGAGGCGTTCAAGGCCACGAGCAGCCCCAGCATCAGGACCGAGCCGAGGCGCATCATCCTCAGGCCTTCAGCCGTTCAGCGTGGAAGGCGATGTGGTCGGCGATGAAGCTGGTCATGAAGAAGTAGGAGTGGTCGTAGCCGGGCTGCAGCCGGATGGTGACCTTCTGACCGACGGCGTCGGCGGCGGCCTGGAGCAGTTCGGGCTTGAGCTGGTCGGTCAGGAAGCTGTCGGCGTCGCCCTGGTCGATCAGGATGTCGTCATACGAGCCGCGCCCGGCGCCGGCCTCGATCAGTCTGGCGGCGTCGTGACGATCCCAGGCGGCGCGGTCCTCACCCAGATAGGCGGTGAAGGCCTTTTCGCCCCAGGGGCAGCGCGTCGGCGAACAGATGGGGGCGAAGGCCGAGACCGAGCGGAACAAGTCGGGGTGACGCAGCGCCAGGGTCAGGGCGCCGTGGCCGCCCATGGAATGACCGCTGATCGACCGCGCGCCCGTGGTCGGGAACTGGGCGTCGATCAGGGCGATCAGTTCGTCCGTGACATAGGTCTCCATCCGGAAGTGGGGCGCCCAGGGCTCTTGCGTCGCATCGACATAGAAGCCCGCGCCCTGGCCCAGGTCATAGGCCGGATCGTCGGCGACGCCGTCTCCGCGCGGGCTGGTGTCGGGCGCGACGATGATGACGCCATGCTCGGCGGCGGCGCGGTAGGCGCCGGCCTTGGTGGTGAAATTGTCCTCGGTGCAGGTCAGGCCTGACAGCCAGATCATCACCGGGAACGGCCCCTGCCCGCCCGGAACGAAGACCGACAGGGTCATCGGCGTGCCCGTGGTCGTGCTGTCATGCTTCAGATAGCGCAGGGTTCCGCCGTGGACGATGTGGGTCTTGACGGTCTGCATCAATCGACGACCCGGTGGACGGCGCAGATCTTGTTGCCCGAGGGATCGCGCAGATAGGCCAGATACAGTTTGCCGAACGCGCCCTGACGCAGGCCGGGCGGATCTTCGATCGTGGTCCCGCCGGCCTCGACACCCGCGGCGTGGAAGGCGTCGACCGCCGCCGTATCCTTGGCCGCAAAACCGATGGTGCCGCCGTTGGCGTGGCAGGCCGGTTCGCCGTCGATAGGCTTGCCCACGGCGAAGGCGCCGTGGGCGGTGCGCCACCAGTAGCGGCCTTTGGGATCCGCCCCCTGAGCGGAGTCGACGCCGAGCGCGCCGAGAGCGGCGTCATAGAAGCGGCGCGACGCCTCGATATCGTTGGCGCCGACGGTGACGTGCGTAAACATGCGTCTCTCTCCCTTGAACTAGAAGACCACCACAGACCGGATGCTCTCTCCGGCGTGCATCAGGTCGAAGGCTTTGTTGATCTCTTCCAGCGGGAAGGTGTGGGTGATCATCGGGTCGATCTCGATCTTGCCGTCCATGTACCAGTCGACGATCCTGGGCGTGTCGGTGCGGCCGCGTGCGCCGCCGAAGGCGCTTCCCCGCCACACCCGGCCCGTGACCAGTTGGAAGGGTCGGGTGGCGATCTCCTTGCCGGATTCGGCCACGCCGATGACGACGCTCTCGCCCCAGCCGCGGTGACAGGCTTCCAGCGCCTGGCGCATGACGACCGTGTTGCCGGTGCAGTCGAAGGTGTAGTCGGCGCCGCCGCCGGTCAGTTCGACCAGATGGGCGACCACGTCGGAGACGTCCTTGGGATTGACGAAATGGGTCATGCCGAAGCGTCGGCCCCATTCTTCCTTGTCGGGGTTGATGTCCACGCCGACAATCATGTCGGCGCCGACCATCTTCAGCCCCTGGATGACGTTCAGGCCGATGCCGCCCAGGCCGAAGACCACGGCGTTGGCGCCCGGCTCGACCTTGGCGGTGTTGACCACGGCGCCGACGCCGGTGGTCACGCCGCAGCCGACGTAGCAGGCCTTGTCGAAGGGGGCGTCCTTGCGGATCTTGGCCACCGCTATCTCGGGGAGGACGGTGTAGTTGGAGAAGGTCGAGCAGCCCATATAGTGGGCGATGGCCTGGCCCTTGTAGCTGAAGCGCGAGGTCCCATCGGGCATCAGACCCTTACCCTGGGTGGCGCGGATCGAGGTGCAGAGATTGGTCTTGCGCGACAGGCACGACTTACACTGGCGGCATTCCGGCGTGTACAGCGGGATGACGTGGTCGCCGACGGCGACGGAGGTGACGCCCGGTCCGACCTCGACCACCACGCCCGCGCCCTCATGCCCCAGGATCGAAGGGAAGATCCCCTCGGAGTCCAGGCCGTCCAGCGTATAGGCATCGGTGTGGCAGATGCCGGTGGCTTTGATCTCGATCAGCACCTCGCCCGCGCGGGGCCCCTCCAGATCGACCTCGACGATCTCGAGCGGGCGTTTGGCTTCGAAGGCGACGGCGGCGCGGGTCTTCATGACGGGGGGCTCCAGAAAGATTCGTCCCCTTCTAGGGCAGGCGCAGGATGGTATGAAGCCGCTATGTCACACCGAAACCTCGTCGTCCTGACCGGCGCCGGCATATCGGCCGAGAGCGGCGTCCCCACGTTTCGCGCGGACGACGGCCTGTGGTGCGGGCACAGGATCGAGGCTGTGGCGACGCCGGAGGGCTATGCGGCGAACCCCGCCCTGGTGCAGGGCTTCTATAATCAGCGGCGACGGCAGCTGGCGCAGGTGCGGCCCAATACGGCCCATATCGCCCTGGCCGAGCTGGCGGCGCGGTGGAAGGGTGAGTTCCTGCTGGTGACCCAGAACGTCGACGATCTGCACGACCGGGCGCACGCCGAGACCCCGCCGGCGGCGGGGTTCGAACTGGTCCATATGCACGGCGAACTGCTCAAAGGCCGCTGCACCCGGTCGGGGGTTGTGATGGACTGGGCCGGCGACATGGCGGCGGACGAAGCCTCGCCGCATCATCCGCAAGGGCGGATACGGCCGCATATCGTCTGGTTCGGGGAGACGCCGCTGGCGATGGAGCGGATCGAGCAGGCGCTGGAGGCCTGTGACCTGTTCGTCTCCATCGGCACGTCCGGAGCGGTCTATCCGGCGGCGGGATTCGTCCAGTCGGCGCGATACGCGGGGGCGCGGACGGTGGAGATCAATCTGGAGCCGACGCAAGGCGCGCGCCTGTTCGACGAGGGGGTCTATGGCCCGGCGACGCTGGCCGTGCCGCGTTTCTTCGAGGCCCTCTAGAAAGCCGGACGCCGCTCTGTTCGCGACGGCAGGCTGCGGAACGGCGTCCCGTCTCACGCTGGGACGCACAGGAAAAAGGCGCGTCAACCAGACAGGCGAGAGAAATCTGTGAACGGCTCGAACCGCTTTCCTTGCCCCGCCCGCCTAATCCGCTAGTGTCCTAGGCCACTTAACCGCGACCCCTCGAGTCGGGCCGCGCCGGGCGAGACGACATGCAACTGACCATCGAACGATCCGCGCTCCTTAAGGCCCTGGGCCATGTGCAGAGCGTGGTCGAACGTCGAAACACCATCCCGATCCTGTCCAACGTCCTGCTCAGCGCGGGTCGTGACCGGCTGGCCTTTGCGGCCACTGACCTCGACATGGAGATGGTGGACGAGGCCGAGGCGACGGTGAACGTCGAGGGCCAGATCACCGCCCCCGCCCACACCCTGTACGAAATCGTGCGCAAGCTGCCGGAAGGCGCCGAGGTGTCGCTGCTCTATTCGGGCGACGATCCCCGGCTGGTGGTCTCGGCCGGCCGGTCGCGCTTCAACCTGCCGGTCCTGCCGGCGGGCGACTTCCCCATCATGTCCACCGACAGCGCCGGCGCCTCCTACGTCATGCCCAAGGAAGACCTGGCGCGGCTGATCGACAAGACCCGGTTCGCCGTCTCGACCGAAGAGACCCGCTATTATCTGAACGGCCTGTACCTGCACACGGTGGCCGAGGCCGGCGTCGCCCTGCTGCGCGCCGTGGCCACCGACGGCCACCGCCTGGCCCTGGCCGAGACCCCGGCGCCCGAGGGCGCGGCCGGCGGCCCCGGCGTCATCGTGCCGCGCAAGACGGTGGATCAGGTCCGCCGCCTGCTGGACGACGCCGCCGGCCCGGTCGAGATCACCGTCTCGGCCCAGAAGATCCGCTTCCAGATGGGCGAGGCGTCCCTGACGTCCAAGGTCATCGACGGCGCCTTCCCCGACTATCTGCGCGTCATTCCCAAGGGCAATGACAAACAGGCCGACATCGACAACGCCCTGTTCGCCAAGGCCGTGGACCGGGTCGCCACCATTTCGGCCGAGAAGAGCCGTTCGGTGAAACTGGCCTTCGACAACGACCGGGTGAAGCTGACCGTCCGCAACATGGAGGCCGGCCAGGCCGAGGAAGAGGTCGAGATCGGCTATTCCGACGAGCCGTTCGAGATCGGCTTCAACGCCCGTTACCTGCTGGACGTCGCCGGCCAGATCACCGGCGAAAACGCCGCCTTCCGCTTCGCCGATCCGGCCAGCCCCACGCTGGTGCTCGATCCCGGCGATCCGGGCGTGCAGTATGTGCTGATGCCGCTGCGCGTGTGATCGAGTGGCGAGTGGCGAGTGATGAGTGGCGAGCACACCTCGCCCTGCTTTCCTCGCCACTCGCCACTCGCCACTCGTCACTTCCTTGATCACCTCCCTCACCCTCACCGACTTCCGCTCCTATGCGAGCGCACGGCTGGAGCTCGCCTCCGGCCCGGTGGTGCTTCACGGCCCGAACGGAGCGGGAAAGACCAATCTGCTGGAGGCCGTCAGCCTGCTGACCCCCGGCAAGGGGCTGCGGGGCGCGACCGCCGCCGAGATGGGTCGGCGCGAGCCCGGCGAGGCGGTCGGCCGCCCCTGGGCCGTCATGGTGGAACTGGACGACGAGACGCGTCTGGGCACCGGCGTCCAGACGGCGGGCGCGGCGCGGCGCATCGTCCGCATCGACGGCGAGACGGCCCCGCCGGGGCGGCTGCTGGACTATCTGCGACCCGTCTGGGCCACGCCCGAGCAAGACCGGCTGTTCTCCGACGCCCGGGCCGAGCGGCTGAAATTCTTCGACCGGCTGGTCTTCGCCGCCGATCCCGACCATGCCGCCGCCGTCTCCACCTATGAGAAAGCCCTGCGCGAACGCTTGCGGCTGCTGAACGACGCACAGGACGGGCGCGAGGCCGACCCCGTCTGGCTGGACGCCCTGGAGGCCCGGCTGGGTGAGGCGGGCGCGCGCGCCGCCCTCGCCCGCGTCGCCGCCCTGCACGCCCTCCAGGCCGCCATCGACGCTCGCCGCGACCGCCTCTTCCCCCAGGCCGACCTCGGCCTGGACGGCCCCGCCGAACAGATGGCCGAGGATGGGGCCGAAGAAGACGAGATCGCCGCCGCCATCCGCGAGGGCCTGGCCCGCGCCCGCGCCCGCGACGGGGCCGCCGGCCGCTCCCTGTTCGGCCCGCACCGCACCGACCTGACCGCCCTGCACCGCGAGAAGAACCGCCCCGCCGCCGAGGGCTCGTCCGGCGAGCAGAAGGCCCTGGTCCTGAACCTGATCCTGGCCCAGATCAGCCGCCTCTCGCATCATGACGCCGCCGGCGCCGCCCGCCCCGTCCTGCTGCTGGACGAGGCCCCCGCCCACTTGGACGAGGCCCGCCGCGCCGCCCTGTTCGACGAGATCGTCGCCCTGGATCTGCAGGCCTTCATGACCGGCACCGAACGCAGCCTGTTCGCCGGTCTGGACGGCCGCGCGCAGTTCGTGCGCGTCGCCGGCGGAGCGCTGGAGAGCGACTAGGATTCCGGCACGGAATTCCTCGCTTTTTCGTCGGAAATTCCTATATGTTGCGGGCTTCGATGCGGTGCGATCCCGTCGTCGATTCGAGCGCCCCACGCGGCGCTCAATCCCCGTCCCGGTCGGGACTTCAGAGCTACAGATTTCATGACCGATCCGATTGCCGAAATGCCCGAATACGGCGCCGATTCCATCAAGGTTCTCAAAGGCCTGGACGCGGTGCGCAAACGTCCCGGCATGTATATCGGCGATACGGACGACGGCTCCGGCCTGCACCACATGGTCTATGAGGTGGTGGACAACGCCATCGACGAGGCCCTGGCCGGCCACGCCGACCTGGTCCAGGTCATCCTGAACGCCGACGGATCGGTGACCGTGACCGACAACGGTCGCGGAATTCCCACCGGAATCCACGAAGGCGAAGGCGTTTCGGCGGCCGAGGTCATCATGACCCAGCTCCACGCCGGCGGTAAGTTCGACCAGAACTCCTACAAGGTCTCGGGCGGCCTGCACGGCGTGGGCGTATCGGTGGTCAACGCCCTGTCCGACTGGCTGGAGCTGAAGATCTATCGCGACGGCAAGGCGCACCAGATGCGGTTCGAGCGCGGCGACACGGTCAAGTCGCTGGTGATCACCGGCGACGCCCCGATCCGCGAGGACACCGGCAAGCCGCTGAGCGGCACCGAAGTCACCTTCTATCCGTCGGTCACGACCTTCAGCCACATCGACTTCGATCTCAAGACCCTGGAACACCGGCTGCGGGAACTGGCCTTCCTGAACTCGGGCGTGGTCATCAAACTGGCCGACCAGCGCAGCGCCGAGCCGACCGAAACCATCCTGCACTACGAGGGTGGGGTCGAAGCCTTCGTGCGCCACCTGGACAAGTCCAAGGCGCCGATCCTGAAGGACGTCATCGTCATTCGCGGCAAAAAGGAAGGGATCGAGCTGGATCTCGCCCTATGGTGGAACGACTCCTATCACGAGACCATGCTGTGCTTCACCAACAACATCCCCCAGCGGGATGGGGGCACCCACCTGTCGGCCTTCCGCGCCAGCCTGACGCGCGTCATGGGCGGCTATATCGAGAGCTCGGGCGCCGGCAAGAAGGAGAAGGTCTCCGTCACGGGCGAGGACGCCCGCGAAGGCCTGACCTGCGTCCTGTCGGTCAAGGTGCCGGACCCCAAGTTCAGCAGCCAGACCAAGGACAAGCTGGTCTCGTCCGAAGTGCGCCCGGCCGTCGAGGCCCTGTGCTCCGAGGGGCTGGCCCAATGGTTCGAGGAACACCCGGTCGAGGCCAAGATGGTCGTCGCCAAGATCATCGAGGCGGCGTCCGCGCGTGAAGCCGCCCGCAAGGCCCGCGATCTGACGCGCCGCAAGTCGGCGCTGGAGATCAGCAGCCTGCCCGGCAAGCTGGCCGACTGCCAGGAGCGGGATCCCGCCAAGTCCGAACTGTTCATCGTCGAGGGCGATTCCGCCGGCGGCTCGGCCAAACAGGCGCGCAACCGCGAGAACCAGGCCGTGCTGCCTCTGCGCGGCAAGATCCTGAACGTCGAACGCGCGCGGTTCGACCGGATGCTGTCGTCGGACCTGATCGGCACCCTGATCCTGGCCCTGGGCACCGGCATCGGCCGCGACGACTTCAACGCCGACAAGCTACGCTATCACAAGATCATCCTGATGGCGGACGCCGACGTCGACGGCGCCCACATCCGCACCCTGCTGCTGACCTTCTTCTATCGGCAGATGCCCGAGCTGATCACGCGCGGCCACGTCTATATCGCCCAGCCGCCTCTCTATAAGGTCTCCAAGGGCAAGCAGTCTCGCTACCTGAAAGACCAGGCCGAGATGGACGCCTATCTGATCGAGGAGGGCTCGTCCGAGGCCGAGTTGGACCTGTCCACCGGCGAGCGTCGCCTGGGTCTGGACCTGCAGGCCCTGGTGCGCGAGGCCAAGGCCTTCAAGGGCGGCGTCGATCGCCTCAGCCAGCGCGCCCCCGCCTTCGCCATCGAACAGGCGGCCCTGGCCGGCCTGTTCGCCGAAAACGCCGACATGGCCCAGGCCTCGGCCGCCGCCGCCGTGCGCCTGAACCTGTACGCCGAAGAGGGCGACGGCGACTGGACCGGCGCGCCGGGCGAACAGGGCGCGGTCGTCTTCACCCGCACCCGTCGCGCGGTGCAGGAAACCATCGTGCTGGAAGAAACCCTGCTGCGTTCGCTGGACGCGCGTCGTCTGGCCGAGCGCGCCGCCGCCTTCGACGGCGTCTTCTCCGCTCCGGCCACCTATCGCCGCAAGGACAAGTCCACCACCATCCGGGGGCCGCTGGACCTGCTGAACGCGGTGCTGGACGCCGGCAAGAAGGGCCTGGCCATCCAGCGCTACAAGGGTCTGGGCGAAATGAACCCCGAGCAGCTGTGGGAGACCACGCTGGACTCCAACGCCCGCACCCTGTTGCAGGTCTCGGTCGAGCACGAAGAAGACGCCAACGACCTGTTCGCCAAACTGATGGGCGACGTGGTCGAGCCACGCCGCGAGTTCATCCAGGAAAACGCGCTAGATGCGGCGGTGGACGTCTAGGACGCCCCGAAAGTTTGTTCGGCTCACCGGTCTGCAGATCGATGGAGGTCCGCCGGATCACTGGCCCAGACGACCTGTGATTCTACCGCGGGGTTGGGACGCGATCGAGATCCGGCGGGTGTGGGTGCGCGGCCGTCCCGCCCGGATAAAGGCGCGGCACGGCGACGTGCGCGCGGAGCTGACATGGCTGTAGCCCCAAGGGGTCCATAGGCGACAGCTCTCGAGCCAGTATCTCGCGCAGCCTGGCGACGGATTTTCCGGCGTCCCGCCCCCCAATGCGCCTCGCCGTGCCGGGCGACGGCCTTCAGGCCTCCGTCCCGAATGACTTGGCCGAAGCGGGGAAAGATCACGTTAACCCTGTTTTGCAACTATGTTTCGATCGAGGAGATAGTTGGTGAACCGGCTCAAAGATTCCGCATCACGACCGCGCCCCATCCTCGAGGGCCTTAAGGAGGATCCCGCCTTATCGGACTCCCTCGCCCGTCTCATAAAGACGCAGGACAAAGACAACCGCAGCAGCGCCAAGCTTTCGGCCAAGGCGCAGGCGAGTCGGCGAAAGACCCTGATCCGGTTGAAGACGGGTCTGGAGGCCCTGGCTCGGCAGGACTATGTCACCGCCGCGACGCGTCTTCAGCAGGCGCTCAAGTTGGACGACAGCAATGCCTTGGCCTGGCGGATGCTGGCCGTGGCTTTCGACAAGCAGGGCGAGTTCGCCAAGGCGTTCACGGCCTATGAGGCCGCCGCTCGGCTGGCCCCCGACGATCTCTCCGTGGTGCGCGAAGTGGGTCAGCTGGCCTATCGTCTCGGCAAGCTGGAGATCGCCGAGAGGCTGTTCCAACGCTTTCTGGCGGGCGAGCCAGGCAATGAAGAAGTCGCCGACAGCCTGGCCTGCGTCTTTCGCGACCAGAATCGATATGATGAGGCGTTCGCCCTGCTGCGCGACAGCATCAACGGCAATCCCGAAAACCCGGTTCTGTGGAACACCCTCGGCACCGTGTTGAGCGAAAGCGGCGATGTTGCTGGAGCAATGGTCTATTATGACGAGGCGCTTCGACTGGATCCAGGCTTCCATAAGGCTCGCCATAACCGGGCCTACTGCCTGACCGTTCTCGGCGAATCCGAAAGGGCGCTCCAGGACATGGACCTTGCCTCGCAAGGCCTGACCGACCCCCGCCAAATTGCCTCCATCCGCCTGGCGAAGGCCTTCACCCAGTTGCTCACCGGCGACCTGATCGGCGGGTTCGACAGCTATGAGGCTCGGTTTGATGCGGCCCCGGAAGGCGCCTTTGTCTTCACTGAATTCGGCAGGCGGTGGGCGCTTGACGACGACCTGCGCGGCAAGAGCCTGCTGATCTACGGCGAACAGGGCCTGGGTGACGAAGTCCTTTTCGCCAACATCATAGGCGACACCCTGGACGCCCTCGGTCCTGACGGCCGGCTGATCATCGCCGTCGAACGAAGACTGGTGACGCTGTTCCAGCGCAGCTTCCCGCAGGCAGACGTGCGGCCGCACAAGACCGTCCGTCAGTTCAACACCCTGTTTCGGACGGTCGATCTGGGCGATCAGCCCACGCCGATCGACTTCTGGACTCCTATGGCCAGTCTCTTCCGGCGTTTCCGGACCAGCCTCGCCGCCTTCCCCCGCAATCCGGGGTTTCTGGTCCCCGATCCGGAACGCGTGGCGCACTGGCGTCAGGTGCTCAAGGACAGCGGCCCCGGCCCCTATGTCGGCGTGCTGTGGAAGAGCATGAAGATGGGCGGGTCGCGCCAGCGCCACTATTCGCCGTTCACCCTGTGGAGCCCCGTTCTCGAAACGCCGGGCGTCCGGTTCGTCAACCTCCAGTACGCGGACGCCGAGATAGATCTGGCGGAAGCCAAGGCGCGCGGGCTGGAAATCTGGACGCCGCCCGGCATAGATCTGAAGATGGATCTCGACGACTTGGCCGCGCTCTGCGCCGCGCTGGACGCCGTCATGGGGCCCTCGACCGCGACGACCAATATCGCAGCGGCGGTGGGCGCGCGGGTGTTTGTCAGCGCCGGTCCGGGTTCGTGGACGGGGTTCGGTTCGGATCAGGCGCCCTGCTATCCGTCCGCCCGCATCTTCCACGCCACACAGTTCGATCAGTGGGAGAAGGTGATGCGGCAGATGGCCGAGGCGCTGAACCAGGAACTTCTGTCGGCTCGCACAGGCGGATCGCAGCCTGATGCGGTCTGAAATCACTCGGACACTGACGGCGCAGGGCCGCTGAACATGGAGCCCCAAGGCTTCATCCCCTATGGTCGCCAGTGGATCGACGCGGACGATGAGCGCGCCGTCCTAGCCGCGCTCCGGTCCGACTTTCTGACCCAGGGCCCGGCGACGCCCCAGTTCGAGGCCGAGCTTGCCGCCTACGTCGGCGCCCGGTTCGCGGTCGCAGTGAGCAACGCCACCGCAGGCCTTCATCTGACCATGGCGGCGCTGGATCTCGGTCCCGGCGAGGGGATCACCGCCCCGATCACCTTCGTGGCGACAGCCAACGCCATGGCCTATGTGGGATTAACTCCGGTATTCGCCGATATTGACGCGGAGACCCTGAACCTGTCGCCTGCGGCAACGCGCGCCGCAATGACAGATCAAACCCGAGTCATCGCCCCTGTCCATTTCGCTGGCCGCCCGGCCGACATGGCCGCCTTTCGCGAAATCGCCGACGAGGCCGGAGCCCGCATCGTCGAGGACGCCGCCCATGCAATCGGCTCAGAACATGGAAACGGCAAGGTCGGCGACTGCCGCCACTCGGACGCGACCGTCTTCTCGTTTCATCCCGTCAAGACGATGACGACGGGCGAAGGCGGCGCGGTGACGACCAATGATCCGGCGCTTTACGAACGCCTGCTTCTGCTCCGCTCACATGGCATCACGCGTGACCCCGCCCGCCTGTCGGAGCAGCCCGGAACCTGGTGGTACGAACAGCAACTCCTGGGATTCAACTATCGTTTGACCGAGATCCAGGCGGCCCTGGGTTCGAGCCAGTTGAGGAAGCTGGATCGCTTCATTGATCGTCGTCTGGCGATCATCGACCAGTATCAGGCGGCGTTTGCGGAGCTGGACTGGCTTCGTCTGCCGCAGCCCCGGGGCAAGGACCGCATCGGATACCACCTGTTCGTCGTCCAGATCGATTTCGCGCGCATCGGCCGGTCCCGCGCCGAGGTGATGGCCGCCCTCGCCGCCTTGGGCGTCGGCTCTCAGGTGCACTACATCCCCGTTCCGCGTCAGCCCTGGTATCGCCGGACCTATGGCGAGCCGGGCCCCTTCCCCGCCGCCGATCGCTACTACGAGAGCGCGCTCAGCCTGCCGCTTTTCCCCGCCATGACCGATGATGAGGTGGAGCGCGTGATTTCCGCAGTCAGGAGCCTGGTGTCGGGGGGCCTGGTGTCAGGAGGTATGGCGTGAAGGCCCTGGCCGTCATTCCCGCACGCGGCGGCTCCAAACGGCTGCCCAGCAAGAACATCCGCGACTTCGCCGGCAAGCCGATGCTGGCCTGGTCGGTCGAGGCGGCTCTTGAAAGCGGTCTGTTCGATACGGTCATGGTGTCGACCGACAGCGAGGAGATCGCCGAGGTCGCTCGCGCCGCCGGAGCGAGCGTCCCCTTCCTGCGCAGCACCGAGACCGCCGACGATCATGCGATCATCCTCGACGTCATGGCCGAGGTGGTCGCGCGCTACGAGGCGGATGGTCAGCGGTTCGATCGCCTGTGCTGCATATCGGCGACGGCGCCGCTCTTGCGCTCCTCAACGTTGAAGCGCGCCGCCGATCTGATGGACACCGGGGATTTCGATACGGTCTTTCCCGTCGTCGCCTTCGACTATCCGATCCAGCGCGCCCTGCGCCGCGACATGCACGGCCGGACGTCGATGCGCCAGCCGGAACACTACGCCAGTCGATCGCAGGACTTGGAGACCGCCTATCATGACGCGGCGCAGTTCTACTGGATGACCCGCGAAGTCTGCGTGACGAAACAGCCGACATTCGCCGGCCGGGCCGGCAGCTTCGTCATCAATACGATGGAGACACAGGACATCGACACGCCGACGGACTGGCGACTGGCCGAGCTGAAGATGCAGTTGGCCAGGTCAGGTCAGTAGGCGGCCTGGGCGTTGAAGGCGCGCGTCTCCTCGACCGTCAGGAAGCGGGGATTGGTCGCGGAATCGTACTGGAAGCCCGGCATGACCCGCTCGCCGATTTCCCCCAAGGCGTTGCGGCCGAAATCCGCATTTGAACTGTGGAAGCGGATCGTGGGCGCGATCACATAATGGTCAGGGAAGGCGTAGGTCAGGTGGGAGTCATCGGGCGGGCACATGACTTCATGCAGCTTTTCGCCTGGCCGCACGCCGATGACATGCGTGGGCATGCCCGGGGCCAGCGCCTCGGCCAGGTCGAGGATCCTCACCGAGGGAATCTTCGGAATGAAGATTTCGCCGCCTTGCATTCGCTCGAAGTTGGTGAGGACGAAATCAACGCCCTGACGCAGTGAAATCCAGAACCGGGTCATACGCGGGTCGGTGATGGGCAGGGACTCCACCCCTTCTGCGATGAGCTTTTCAAACAGCGGCAGGACCGAGCCCCGCGAGCCGACCACATTGCCGTAGCGGACCACCGAGAAACGGGTGCGGTGGCTGCCCGCCATATTGTTGGCGGCCACGAACAGCTTGTCCGAGACGAGTTTGGTCGCCCCGTAGAGGTTGATCGGACTGGCGGCCTTGTCGGTCGACAGGGCGATGACGCTCTCGACATCATTGGCCAGGGCCGCCGCAATGACGTTCTCGGCGCCGCTGATGTTGGTGCGGATACATTCCGTCGGATTGTATTCCGACGCCGGGACCTGTTTCATCGCCGCCGCATGGATGATGAAATCCACGCCGCGCGTGGCCTGTATCAGCCGATCCCTGTCACGCACGTCGCCGAGGAAGAACCGCATGCGCGGGTCCGAAAACTCGTGCTGCATCTCGAACTGCTTCAGCTCGTCCCGAGAATAGACGATCACCCGCTTGGGGTTGTAGCGCTCCAGAATGGTGCGGACATACATCCGCCCGAACGAGCCCGAACCTCCGGTGATCAGGACCGACTTATCGTCGAACATGGCGATTCAGGTGGCTTGAGCGAATGCAGCACGCGAATCGGTGTTCTCGATTCTGAGGCGTCTCGGGAGCCGACCCCGACGGACGGCGGCCGGATCGAGCTTTATCTTCGCCAGAAGGGGCTTCACGATGTCGGTCGCCCGCGAGAGCCGGCCGGCCGCGCCCATGTATCGGGTCGGGGTGTCAGTCATCAGAGTCTCCGTCATAAGCACAGCCTTGCATCTGCGCTTTCGCGGGGCAACACGCACGGCGTTTCTAACGCTCAAGGCAGCGTGGCGTCGCGGGTCGCCCCAAGGGGGACGGATCAGGCGCGTTGCACGTCCGGCACGGTCATTCCCGCCCGCAGCCGAAGACCGACAGATCGACCGCCTCGGCCATCAGGGCGTAGCCGGCGTCATTGGGGTGCAGTCGATCGTCGCGACTGGCCTCCGCCAGAAAACCTTCCGGTCTTGCCGGATCACGCACGGCGGCGTCGAAATCGATGACGGCGTCGAACACGCCGCCGGTGCGGATGAAGCGGTTCAGGGTCTGGCGCGTCGCCTCGGAGACGGGCTCGTAGCGTTCCGATCCCTCGAACGGCGTCAGGCTGCCGCCGACGACCTTGATCCCGTGATCATGCAATCTCGAAACGATCTGCCGATAGCCGAGCTCCATGTCTGCGGCGTCGCGACCGGGGCGCATCAGGGGGGCGCCGCTGTGGCGGATGTCATTGATGCCTTCGAGCAGGATAACGAAGTCGACCTCGGGCTGTGCGAGAACATCCCGGTCGAGCCGCGCCAGCGCGCTGTGGCTGCGGCCGTGGTCCATGACGCGGTTGCCGCTGATGCCCTGGTTGAGGACCAGGACCTGTCCCGGACAGGTCTCCTCGAAGCGTCGCGCCAGAACCGACGTCCACTCGAGATGAGCCCCGAGGGTCGCCGTCGCGCCTTCCGTGATGGAATCGCCGAGCGCGACCACGACGGTCGGGGCGGCGTCCCGCGCTCCGTAGACGGCGGAGACCACGTTCTGGCGACGCGTGAGCGGTGTTTGGTCGCCCACGTCGGCAAGGCCGGCGACGACCCGAACCGGCGTCCGCCGGACGGCCGGCCGCGTCGGCTCGGGGAAATACAGGCTCAGCGCCACCTCGCCGAAGGCTGGAACGGCAAGGGCCACCGGATCGCTGATCAAAGCGGCCCCGACCGGGACGACGATTTCGGACCGGCCGTTGAACAGGACCGGAAGCGCGCCTCCAGCTGGTCCGATCTTTCGGACGGCTAGACGGGACACACGCAGGGGCGCATCTCCCAGCTCATTGCTGATCCGGAATCGAAGCGCGTCCGCAGAGGCACCAAGTCGGATGTCCTGGCGCACCGTTTCGGCGTTAAACTGAAGCGGAGCTTCCGGCGTGCCGTCTCGGCGATCCGGAGCGGGCGAAGCGGTCCACAGGGGAACCCACACCTCGGCCGCCGCGCCGCCCGCCGCCGTCAGAGCGGCGGCGGCGCAGACGCTCGCAAACAGATGTTTCAGCATAGGTCCCCTCCAGCAGGGCGGATCAGGAGAACGACGCGCCGCCGTTCACATCGATGTTGGCGCCGGTGATGTAGCCGGCCGCGTCCGAAGCCAGGAAGACCGCGGTCTCAGCCGCCTCCTGGGGACGGCCTTCGCGGCGAAGCGGAACGCTTGCGGCCACCGACGCGCGCACCTCGGGCTTGGTGAAGTCGTCGTGGAAACGCGTCGAGATCATGCCGCAGCACAGCGCGTTCACGCGGATGCCCCTGGGGCCCAGCTCCTTGGCCATGGCGCGGGTAAAGGTCATGACGGCCGCCTTGGAGGTGGCGTAGATGGCTGCGCCCGGCCCGCCCCCGTCACGCCCGGCCAGGGAGGCGAAATTCACGATGGCGGCGCCCTCGCCCATGTGCGGCACGACCGCCCGCGTGGTCAGGAAGACCGAGGTCATGTTCAGGTCCATGACGGTATGGAAGAAGGCCTCGTCGATCTCCGCGAGCGGCCTGCGCGCGACCATGCCGCCGGCCGTATTGATCAGGATGTCGATCCTGTCGCCGAATGCGGCCTGGGTGGCGGCGACCAGGCCGTCGACCGCCGTCGCATCGGTCACGTCGGCCTTGTGAACGATCGCCGTGCCGCCCGAGGCCTCGATCAGGCGCAGGGTCTCTTCGGCGCTGGCGGAATCATTGGCGTAGTTGATGCACACCTTGGCGCCTTCGGCGGCCAGTTTCAGCGAGACTGCGCGGCCAATGTCACGGCCGCCGCCGGTGACGATAGCCACCTTATTGTTCAGGGTCATGGTCGTCTTGTCCTTTGGAACGGGGGGAGAATTTAAAGTCAGGCTTGGTCGCCGACGACCGGTGCGGCCGGGTCATCGACCTTTTCGATCCGGCCGGTGACGAACCAGATCGCCGCCAGCGACAGCGGCACGAGCGCCGCCACCAGGATGAAGATCGGGGCGTAGGAGACCTTGGTCATGACGGGCACGAGCCAGGTGGTGATCAGGGTGCCGGCGACCGCCGCCATCCCGCCGATCCCGGCCAGGGAACCGACGGATTTGCCGTGGAAGACATCGCCGGGAAGGGTCTGAATATTGCCGATGGCGATCTGGAACCCGAACAACACGCCGGCGATCGTGAGCACCGCCAGGGTCGGATCCGAGGCCAGGACCGCGCCGAGCAGCGCGGGCCCCATGATCACGCAGCCCAGGGTGATCGTCCACTTACGGGCGCGGTCGATGCTCCAACCCGCGCCGATGAGTTTTCCTGAAAGCCATCCGCCGAACAGACTGCCGAACATGGCTCCGACAAACGGCACCCAGGCGAAGATGCCGATCTGCTTGATGTCGAATGCGAAGGTTTCAGCCAGATAGATCGGCAGCCAGGAGACGAACAGCCACCAGATCGGGTCCAGGAAGAACCGCGAGATGACGATCCCCCAGGACTGACGGTGCGACATCATCTGTTTCAGAGTGGGCGTATAGGCGGCCGTCGCGGGTTGGCCCGTCTCTTCTGGCGCATCGAGAATAAGGGCGCGTTCTGCGGCGTTGACCCAGGGGTGGCGATCGGGGCCTGCGCGGTAGATGACCAGCCACGGCAGGACCCAGACGAAGCCGAGCGCGCCGATCAGGAGGAATGTGCCCTTCCATCCCAGCGACAGGAACAGGACGGCGATCAGCGGCGCAGAGATGATGGCGCCGATGGAGGCGCCGGCGTTGAATATGCCCTGGGCGAAGGCGCGCTCCCGAGGCGGAAACCATTCGGCGTTGGCCTTGACCGCGCCCGGCCAGGCGCCGGCCTCGCTGATCCCCAGCATGGCGCGGAAGACGCTGAATGCCGCAATGGAGCCGGCCACCGAATGCAGGGCGATGGAGATCGACCAGACGCCGATCGACCAGGCGAACCCAAGGCGGGTGCCGATCCGATCGAACAGCCGCCCAAAGGCGAACTGACCCGCCGCGTAGAAGAGCATGAAGATCGTGACGAGAAGGGCGTAGTCCTCCTTGGTCGCACCGATCTCGCCGGCGATCTCGGGCCACATCACCGCGAGCGCATTGCGGTCGATGTAGTTGATCACCGTCGCCACGGCGATCAGGGCGATGATGGCCCACCGGACGGCGGATGGTTTCTGCATAGTCCTCACTCCCATGTCTCGGGTCGGTCGCGACGCGCCGGCCTCTATCGATCCAGGCGCGCCCAGGCGCCCGTCCATTGGTAGGTCTGACCATCGGCCGACACCGAGTGCGAACGACCCTCGGCCGGATCGTCGGCGACGCCGAGCACGAGCCGTTTGCCGGACGGCAGGGTCAGCACCACCACGGTCGCGTCGTCGCCACGCGCTTGCCGGATCGACTGCACGCCGCTGGCCGCGCCGGTGACGGTTTCGGCCGTTCCGTCGTAGAGGCCGTGCGGCTCCAGAACCCCGACGAAGCTGACATCTTTCTGGCCGTCCACGCGCTGGATGAGGGACGGTTCACGCCTCAGATTGAAATCCGGGTCATTGGCGCCGCTCTCCGCCAGAATGGCGCGTGACGGCGCGTCGGACGCGAACCGGTAGGTGTAGAACCGTCCGTCCAGAAGCCAGGTGAGGCTGCGCGCCTCCGTCGCCGGCTCGGAGGACGCATCGACCCAGAGATGCTGATAGCCATTGGCGGCGCCGAGAACCGGACGGGCGGCCAAGGCGCGCTGCGCCTCGAACCCCACCGTCATGATGTGACCGTTGTAGTGCAGCGGCAGGTCGTAGCGGGCAGGCCGGTCGCCGCTGACCCGCAGCAGATCGACGACCACGGGCCGACCGAGTTCGGGATGACGCACGAGCGCCTGGGTGCGGGTGAAGACAACGCCGTCGTAAGCGCCCGTCTGCCGTGCCGACACGATCTGGGTGTCCTCGTCCTTATCGAACACCAACCGCTCCGGCGGATGCGCCTCGCCCACGCGCCAGTCGCCGCCAAAATGGCTGGCCTCGTTCACCACCAGGGTGTTGTGGGCGACGGTCTGTTTGGCCCAGGAGGTGTTTTCGGGCAGATAGGTTCCGCCCGCCTTGGCCTCGATGTTCAGGAACCGCGCCGCGCCATAGTCGGACACCACCGTCTGGCCGTTGTCGTAGAAGAGCCAGTTCAGCTTGTCGAAATGGCCATGCCCCATGCCTTGGGCCGTGGCCTTGAACACCAAGGCCTGCCCGTCGGGCCCGCCGGACCGCAGGATGCCGAGCCCGCCGCTCTCTCCGTCAGGACCGTCGCGCAGCATGACCGACCGGAAGGCGAAGGGTTCCGGCGCGCCCTCGGCCAGCCCCTGAGCGACCTTCAATCCGTCTGGAGACAGCAGGGTGCGCCCCTGGACCTCGGCGACCGAAAGGAGGCCCGGCTCTCCGGTGCGGGCATAGGCGACCGCGACCCCGGCCACGAGTTCCTCGGTGTCCAGGCCCTTGTCGAGAATGGCGTCGTTGATCGGAATGAAATAGCCGGCGTAGCTGGACTGTATCAGCGTATCGACCGCCTTCAGAAGCACGCCGTCCCGGTGACGGAAGATGCCGCGTTCGGGCTCGTTCTGATCGACGGCGCGCGCGAAGATGATGAAGGGCGCCAGGGCGTAACGCTGATAATAGGGGCCTTCCTCGTAGTAGCCGTCAGGCGAGAACAGCTGGTCGATCTGGCGCAGGAAACCCGCCTCCCCGGTCTTCGCCAGACCGGTCAGCGCCTTTTCCGTCAGGTCCGAGTCTCGCAGGACGTACCCCGTCATGCCCACGCCGGCGACGGCCCAGGTCGCATGGTTGTGGATGCGGTCGAAGTTCTGCGGCGTCTCGTCCGACAGGAAGCGCGCCATGCGGCGAAAGACGTCGTCGTCGATGGTCTTGCGATCTTCCGCCGACAGGGTGTCGCGAATGGCGTCGTACCCCTGGCTCGCATAGACCAGCCAGACGGAGTCGTTCAGCGTCTGCCAGAACAGGCGGCCGGGAATCTGGCCTCGTCCTGCGGGGTGGGCGCCGAACGTCGGATAGAGCCGGGCGTATTCCAGCAGCAGGTCCCGCGCATAGTCTGCATAGGCCCGGTCGCCGGTCAGGCGATACAAGGCCCCGGCGTTGTAGATGGCCTGATAATTCCGCTTGTGCTGTTCATGCGTGAAACCGCCGCCGGGATCCTTGGGGATGGGCACACTGATCGGCCGCGCCATGGCGGCGCGAACGGTGCGTTCGACACGCGCCTGTTCTGCGGCGAACAGGGGATAGCGCGCGCCGGTCTCGGCCATGGTCCGCCAATCGGCCGGAGAGACGAGCACAGGGCCTGTGTCCTCGGCGGACGGGGCCTGGATAGCGCCGGGCCTGACGACGGTGGTCGGCGCCTGCGCCAGGGCAGTGGACGCAATCGCGCCGAAGCCGGCGCCGACGGTCAGGACGAGGGCGAGCGAGCGGCCAGGGATCATCGGGCGGTCTCCGGGACAAGGTCGGACTGGAGGGCGGGCGTGCGCAAGAACTGGTTGCCGGACGCCAGAAGGACGGGATCGCCGACCTCGTGCGAAAACCGCATGGGGCCGCTGTCGATCAGGCGGTTGTCACGCAGCTCGGCGTGCTGAACGCCCCGCATCAGAACAGCGGGCGTCTCTGGCGACCCCACATGGTCGAACAGGGCGCCGGACACCTTGAGCGTCGGGCCGAAAGTGCTTTCGTCGGTACCGCCCCGATAGAGATCGACGACGCCGCCGCCGACCTGGCGGAACACGCCGCCTTCGATCTCGACCCGCTCGGCATTGTAGGCGCCCTTGTCGTCGGTCTCAGCGGCCGCCGCGACGACGGCGCCGGACACGTCCGAGATTGTCATGCGCCGCAGCGCGATAAGAGCGGCCATGCTGCCCTTGCCGGTGGAGACGACGTCGAAGCCACGGTTGAAGGTCAGCCCTTCGATACGACTGTCTTCCAGGATCAGCTCATAGTTGGCGGCGTTTGATCCCGGCCGCACACGGATCAGGGCGTTGCCCACCTCGTCCGGCGCGCTACGCCCAGACACGGACACCCGCGACAGCCTCAGCGAGCCCCCGGCCTCGATCTCAAACAGCGCGGGCCGCGAGAAGGTGATCTCGGCCACGCCTTCAGCCGGCCCCTGGACCGTCAAGGGGGCGTGCAAGCTTAGGGTCTGATCGACCTCGTACCGACCCGCAGCCAGCTCCAGCCGGTCGCCGGGCGCGGCCGCCTCGGCCGCCGCCGCCAACGTCCCCTCCCCCGGCCGCACCGGGACGGCGTTTCCGCTGTCGAGCCGAACCGTCGCAACGTCCTTGGAGTACCAGGTCACGCCGACTTCGGCCCTGGCGATTGGACGGAGACTGACGTCCGCCCCGGCGGCGACGCCTCCCTCCGGGGTCATCAGGCCAGTACGGCTGCGGGTAAGACGCACGTCGCGGGCTGTCACCCCGGCCGCCAGCACCGCCGAGGCCGTCGGGCTCTGGATATTGCCCGAGAAGGCGAACCCCGACAGATCGCCTTCGCCCCGCACGGGGTCGGTCGGGTCGGCGGTCGCGACGATGAGATTGTTCGCAAAACGGGTTTGGCGCGGCGCGGCGGACCGCTCGGCGTCCATGCCGGCGCCGAGATGGACGCTGCGCACATCGATCAGGGTATTGTTCTCGATCACCGCCCCGACGACGGGGTGATAGCGGTTGATCGGCGAGTCCGGCACGCCGTACATGACGCTCAGGGCCGCAGCGAAACCTTCGCCGGACAGGCCTTCCATATAGTTGTTTCGCACCGTCTGGTCGCGATTGATGATGCGGACGCCGCCGGTATGGGGTTTGCCCCCGCCGATGAAGACATTGTTCTCGACCAGATTGCCGTCACCGTGCCGCAGAACGAGCGCACCACGCGAGTGGAAGAAGACATTGCCGCGATAGGTATTGCCGCCGGACTTGTTGGAGACGATCTCGACCTCGCCGTCGCATCCCTCGAACCAGTTGTTCTCCACCAGGGTGCGAGAGGCCGATAGCGAATCCGCGCTGGTCCCGACCCGGAGAGTCTCGCCGCCGTTTGATCCGAGATTGGGCCGCGGGCCGAAATAGTTGTGGTCGATGCGGTGGCGGTTCTCGAGCCCCTGCGTCGCGTCACGCACCACCACCAGGGTCGTCCCCAGGTTGGTCTTGCCGACAAGATGGCTGTGGTCGAAGCGATTATCCTGGCCGTACATGGCCACCCAGTGGTCGGAGGTGGCGCGATCCGGCTTGTTGAAGCCGTCGATCACCACGCCGGTCACCCGGCTTTCGACCGCCCTGCGGTCGCGGGACCGCCGGAACGAGACGACCTCCCCGGTCGGTGACCAACCATCGCGAAACACCAGGTTGGAAACGACGAGCTGGCGGCCGGCAAGACGCAGGTTGGACTGGCCGGACAGGATCACCCGCCCCGGCGTCTGCGCCGTTAGCGTGATGGGGCGATCCGGTCGCCCTTCCCCCTCAAACAGAATCTGGAAGTCGCGCCACTCGCCGTCTGCGAGACGGATGGTGTCCCCCGGCTGGGCGGCGCGCACCGCGCGCTCATACTCCGCCGGCGTCTTCACCAGGGTCGAGGTCTCCGCCGCCGCAGCGCCGGACCAGAACAGCACGGCAACCGCCGCCAGTCTTGCCAACATGGTCGTCTCCCAAGGTCCGGCTTGCCCGCCGAACTCCTTCAGACCTTTCGGTCAAGGAAGACGCTACCAGTGAACCCGAAGAAGTCCAACCATCTGGTTTAGATAAATGGCAGTTATTTCCAGTCCAATTGGACCATCCGCGCTAGCTGCGCGTACTGATCATGAACCGCTCGCGGCTGGCGGCCATCTGACGTTCAAGCTCTTGCATTGCGGAGGCCGCGCTCACGTCGAGCATGGCCGACAACAGCCGATTGAAATGGTTGCGCATGGCGCGCCTCGCGGCCGCGCCGTCGCGAGCCTTGAGGGCGTCGAGGATGGCCGTGTGTTCGGCGACCCGCGAGGAATCGTCGATCTCGCAAACCGCCTTGTGCGCCGCTCTGACGTGGGGCTGTTCGGTCCGCATACGCCAGAGGGTTTCGATGGTGTGGAGGACGGCGGCGTTGTTGGCTGACGCGGCGATGACGTGGTGGAATTCGCGGTCCGCGGTGTCGGGATCCAGATCCGGGTTGCTGCCGTCCATCGCCCGGACAAGATAGTCCAGTCGCGCCAGGGCCTCGTCCTGAATGACGGCCGCCGCCAAGGCTGCGGCTTCGGACTCAAACAGGGAACGGGCTTCCGTCACTTCGAAGGCGCTCACCATGGGCAATCCGTCCGAACGGACCTTATCCGCACAGACGAAGACGCCGGAACCGGTCTTTATCGAGAGCTTGCCCTGCGCCTGAAGCGCCACCTCGGCCTCGCGCACGGTGACCCTGCTGACGCCGAAGCGCTCGGCCAGTTCACGCTCTCCCGGAAGCTTGGCGCCAGGGCCGAGCCCCTCTGTCGCGATCAACTGAACGATCTGTTCGGCTACGGAATGGAATAGACGAGTCTGCCTCATGATCTCAGCCTAGCCGAACCAGGGCGTCGGGCCAATCGGTCCGACGCCCCAATCCATGATCAGAAGCGATAGCGCAGGCTGGCGTAATATTTCGCGCCATAGGCGTAGTAGCCACGCGTGCTGCCCCAGACCGGCATGTCCTCGATCCGCGGCTCGTCAGTGATGTTCACCGCCTCGACCTGAACCCGGGCGTTCCGGTTGATGGCGTAGCTGGCGCGAAGGTCCGTCGTGCCCACGCCGTGGACATAGCGCAGCTGCGCGTTTCCACCCACGAAGTCCTGATAATAGTCCGACCTGTACTTGTAGACGGCCTGCAGATCGAGCTTGCCGATCTGGTAGTAGAGCTGCGCCGACAGGACGTGCTTGGACATGCCGGAGAGACCTGCCGGCGGAATGATCCCCTCGGTGACTTCGCCCGTAGCGGCGTCGACGATATCGCCCAGACGAACATCCTGATTTTCGAAGTCCAGATCAGCGTAGCTGTAGCTGATCTTGGTTCCCAGACCATCGAACGGCGCGGGCAGGTTCGAGAACCGGTGGGCGACGGTGATTTCGAAGCCCAGAAGAGTGCTTTCGTCGTCGCTGTTCTCCGTCTGGGTCACGGGCACGACGACGGTCTGACCATCGATTGTGAAGCTCTCGTCATAGGCCACCGGCTGGAAGCCGCCGGTGAACTGCTTGGCGTAGAGCGCCAGACTGTAGAGCGAGTCCTTGTTGGCGTAATATTCCAGCGACAGGTCGGCGTTCCATGACATCAACGGCTCGAGACGCGGGCTGCCGTTGGCGGTGATGTTGCGCACCGCGTCCTCGATACTGGCGTAGTCGGCCCCGCTATCCACGGTGATGATCCGTCCCGCGCCCAGGGCGCTCGGCGCAGGCCGCGACATGGCGCGGAAGACACCCGCGCGCAGCAGCAGATCCTCCTTGAGTTCGAAGGTCAGGTTGAGACTTGGCAGCCAACGCGTCGTACCGGCCTCGATCACCACCTCATCGAATTCTCCGGTGGGGACGAGACGGATCGTGCCGTCCGGATTGTTGACCACGTCCAGGTCGGCGCGCAGTCCCTTGGACGTGACCTGGGTGTCGACGACGCGAACCCCGACATTGCCGCGGACCGGCAAGCCGCCCAGTGCGGTTTCGAAGCTGGCCATGCCATAGGCGGCCAGAACATCCTCGGCGACGTCACGGTTCTCCACCGCGCGGATGTCGAGCGGCAGGCCTGTGTCTTCGACGCCGGCGTAGGCCTCGAACAGGCAGACCGCATCGAACGAGGCCCAGCTGGTGATGCTGTTGGACTCGGAGATCTTCAGGAAGTCGTGCTGCGGAAAGGCGCGGCGGCAGGCGAGGTTGGCGGCCCGGTCGACCGCGCGATCATCCTGGGTGAACTCCACGCGATTGTCGAAATCGGTGAAGGTCATTTCAGAGTAGCGCACGCCGGCGTCGAAGGCGGTGAACAGTCCGACGGCCGGGCGATAGGTGGCGTCGAAGCGCGCCGCCATGATCTCGTGATCCCTCTGGCTCTGGTCGCGCCGTATGCGCGCATCATCGCTGAAGAGATCATGGTTGTTGACGTCGAACCGCGGATCGATGGTGAAGGTCGGCACCGATCCGTTCTGGAGATCCATCGTGTAGGGCACCCGCTGATTGTTGAGGGCGGTGCGATTGCCGTAGATGTCCAGCGGATCGGACCTCAGGCGAACCGTGCGATCCGTCTCGTTCCGGAGCGTATGCGACCAGGATACGTCGGCCTTGATCGTCAGGGCGTCGGTGACGTCATACTCGATATTCAGGCCCGCGCCTTCATAGGTCTCCGAGCGGTTCTTGAAGGTCGAATTGACCTCTATCGAACTGTTGCCGCTGACCGCCTCCAGGACATGGTCTTCGTTCACCACCCGGTTGGTCAGTCCATAGCGGGCCTCGGAAATTCCAAGCTCCGAGCGGCGCTCGTTGTAGGACCGATCCGAGTACTGGTAGTCGAGGTTGATGTTCAGTCGATCATTCGGGCGCCACTGCAGGGCGCCGAACCAGGCGTCACGCGTGTCATCCTCTTGGATCTGACGGAAGGTGTAGCTCCCCGGCACGAGATAGAAGGGCGTGCCGGCCGCCGCCTGGTCGCGCGTGACCTCGGTGCAGTTTCCGGTCGTGGTCCGGGCGTCGTTACAGGCGTACCAGGTGCTGCTGGCGGTGTAGACCTCCTCGGGATTGGTGACGTCATTGCGCTGGAAGCCCAGCGACAGGCCGATCCGTCCGAGCGATCCTGCATCGAACTGATCGACATAGCTGACCGTGCCCCGGTAGCCGGGCCCATTGGGCTGGAGCAGCCGCTCGTCATAGGGATTGAAGTTCAGCTTGCCTTCGACCTGGATACGCCGCCGGTTGAAATCCAGCGGCCGCAAGGTGCCCAGTTCCACAAGACCGGAGACGCCGCCCTCGACCAGATCAGCCTGCTGGGTCTTGTACACCTTGATCTGGTTGATCAGTTCGGACGGAAACTGGTTGAAATTGACCGAGCGGTCGCCGCTCCCGTTCGTCGCTTCCCGGCCATTGAAGGTCGAGGCCCCAAGGAAAGGCCCCAGGCCGCGGATCGACACTTCGGAGGCCCCGCCCTTTTCGCGGTGAGACGCCGCGCCGGTGATGGTCTCAATCGCTTCGCCGACAGACAGGGCTGGCAGGTCCCCGATTTCATCCGCCGTCAGCGCGTCGACGATGGTCGCTGATCCACGCTTGGTCTCGATGGAGGTCTGAACAGTACGCCGCGTCCCGGTGACCACAATCTCATCGAGCCCGGTCGCGCCCTCGCCGGCGTCCTGCGCCAGAGCGACACCACCAAGCGATACGGCGGAGACACCGCCAAGCAGCATGTATTTTCCGCAGAGCAACAGACGTGCGGATCCACGCGCCTCAAACCAACGCTTCATCCCGGGCCTCCCTGAGCCTCATTTTTGTTGCCGGGACGGTCGCGCAAAATAGACCAATGTGTCAACACAGATAATAGACCATTCGCAGCGCGAAATCACCCATTATTGAGACCAATTGGTATAAATTTGGCTGATCATCGCCACGCGCTGTGCTCTTTCGCCCTGGAAGGGAACGGACGCCGCCCTGATCCTGGCCACGACGCCGGCGGCCTCTTCAACGAGGAGGTCGCCGTCGCCTGTGAGATGTAGTCTGGACGCTGTTCATGGGAGCAGGCTTCCACAGCGTCAGCTGGACGCCGATTTTTGTGGCCACATCACTTGCCGCCGACGGGCGCAGGCGCCGCCGTTTTGAGATCTTCGTGTCTTGAGTTGCGGGCGGCGGACCGGCAGATTCGATGTAACATGCCAAAGCGAAGCCGAGGGGAGCCCCCTCCCCGCCGACCTCGGCTCAGCCCACCCGGAGGTACGGCGGGCAACGCCCCGTCACCGGCTGCTGAACCCGGTTTGATCGGGACGCTGGAGCGGGCTCGGTGGATTGGACGTCGCCAGGATTTCTTGCACAATCCTGGCTATGATAGGCCGCATGACGTCGCGCTGAACCTCTGCGGCCGCAGGCGTGTCGCGGACCACCTCCACCCCAGCCGCGAGAGCGAGCAACAGCCGGGCGCGCTCCTTCGCCCCCTCTCCGCCCAAGGCCCGGGCGAGCGGGGGAATCAGACGACGCTCAAATATGTCGCAGATCAGGGCCTTTGCCGTCGGATCGCACGCCGACCGCACCGCAACCAGGACAAGATCATCGATACGCTCCTGGGCGACGATGCCGTGCTCATCCAGTATTTCCGCCCCATCTTCACTTCCGACGGGCTGGTCGAAGATCTGACTGAAAAGGTCCGCCTTGGATTCGAAATGCCGATAGACCAGGGCGTGGTCGATATCCGCTTCCATCGCGATCTCGCGCAGGCTGGCCCCGAAACCACGCTGGATGAACAATTTACGCCCCGCGCACAGGATGGCGTTTCGCGTGACCTGCTGACCGGGCCTATGCCGGACGGAGCACTGTCCCTCTTTCGGGGATTTCGAGCCATTCCGCTCCATGGGGCCGGGGACGGTCGGGCGTGTCATGATGCGGTCACGGCGCCGACAACGTCCCCGGCGCAGATCACCGCAGCCCACCGCCGAGCGTGCGATACAGCTCCACCAGATTGGTTTCGCGGCTGAGGCGGGTATTCAGCAGCTGCTGCTCGGCGCTGTACGCAGTTCGTTGCGCGTCCAGAGCCGTCAGGAAGGACGAAACTCCGACGCGGTAGCGAGCCTCGGAAATCTTCGCCGCCGCCCGTGCGGACTCGGCCCGAGCCGTCTGGGCCGAGACCTGTTCGGTGATCGTGCCCCGCTGGGCCAAGGCGTTGGCGACTTCGCTGAAGGCCGTCTGGATGGCCTTTTCATAGGTCGCCACCGCCGCCTGGGCGTTGGCCTCGGCCAGGCGGACATTGCCCAGCCGGCGGCCCGCGTCGAAGATGGGCAGGCTGACGCCAGGCGTCACGGAATAGGCGTAGCTGCCGTCCGAGAAGAGGTCAGACAGGGCCGAACTGGCGCTGCCGTAGGAGGCCGTCAGCGAAATGGTCGGGAACAGGGCGGCGCGAGCCGCGCCAATGTCGGCGTTTTCCCCCCGCAGCTGGTGCTCGGCTTGCAGCACGTCCGGGCGCGCCAGCAGAACCTCCGACGAAACGCCCGTCGGCAATTCCGCCAGGGTCGCGCCTGCGTCGCTCAGACCTTCCGGCAGCAGATCAGCGGCGACCGGCGCCCCGACCAGCAGTTCCAGCGCATTGCGATCCTTGGCGACCGTGGTTTCCAGCACAGCGACGTCATTGCGCGCCGATTGATACTGGACGTCCGCCTGGCGGGCCTCCAGCTCGGACGCGGTGCCCAGCCGGAACTGCGCCTGGGTCAGGGACAGGGTCTCCGCATAGCTGTCGAGGGTCTGGCGGGACAGTCGGAGTTGGTCCTGGTCCGCTGCGAGCGTCAGCCAGGCGGTCGCAATTTCGGCGATCAGGCTGATCCGGGTCGAGCGTTGGCCCTCCTCGGTCGCGAGATACTGTTGAAGCGCGGACTCGCTCAGGTTTCGGACCCGGCCGAACAGATCGATCTCGAAGGCCGAGACGCCGAGATCGGCCGAGTAGGACTCCACATCCGACCCCGGCGCGGCCCCGGCGGCCGCGACCTGGGACGCATTGTCCGTATAGGTCGCCGATCCGCTGAGAGAGGCGGTCGGAAGCCGGTCGGCGCGGGTCACCCGGTACTGGGCGCGCGCGGCCAGAACATTGGCCGCCGCCACCCTGAGATCGCGATTGTTGTCCAGGCCCTGGGCGATGATCTGACGAAGACGGTCGTCGGTGAAGAAATCCCTCCACCCCAGGTCAGCGATGGCGACGGGGTTGGCCGCCGCGTCTGGATAGACCCCGCCTTGCGGCAGCGACGCCGGAACGACGCCCGTCGGCTGAACGAAGGCGGGGGCGAGATTGCATCCCGACAGCAGCGCCGCCCCGGCCAACAGGATTGAGATCGGCTTGATCATGGTTTGACGCTCTCGGCGGCTTCGCCGCTCTGAAAGGTGGGACTGGGGGGCGAGGCCGGCTTGCGCGACCTGAACAGGTTGGTCACGACGACGAAGAACATCGGCACGAAGAAGATGGCCAGGACAGTGGCGCTGAGCATGCCGCCGATCACCGACTGACCGATGGCGTTCTGTCCGCCGGCGCCGGCGCCGGTCGAGATCGCCAGCGGCAGGACGCCAAAGATGAAGGCCAGACTGGTCATCAGGATCGGTCGCAGCCGCAGGCGCGCCGCCTCGACGGCCGCCTCCATGGCGTCCATGCCTCGACGCACCCGCTCCTCGGCGAACTCGACGATCAGGATGGCGTTCTTGGCCGCCAGACCGATGGTGGTGATGATGCCGACCTGGAAGTAGATATCGTTGTTCAGGCCGGTGAGCTGCGCCGCCAGCACTGCGCCTAGAACACCCAGCGGCACCACCAGCAGCACCGCCACAGGAACGGTCCAGCTCTCGTACAGGGCCGCAAGACACAGGAAGACGATCAGAAGCGACAGGGCGTACAGAGCCGGCGCCTGGCCGCTCGACATCTGCTCCTCATAGGACAGGCCGGTCCATTCCAACCCTGTCCCCGGAGGCGTCTTGGCATGGATCGCCTCCATGGCGGCCATAGCCGCTCCGGAACTGACGCCTGCGGCCGGTCCGCCCTGGATCTGCATCGCAGGCTCGCCGTTATAGCGAGTCAGTTGCACCGGCGCCTGCGCCCATGACTGGGTGGAGAAGGCATTGAAAGGCGCCAGTGCTCCCGCAGCGCCGCGAACGTAGAAGTCGCTCAGGGACTCGGGCTTCTGACGATAGGGCTGGTCAGCCTGGATGTAGACCTTCTTAACCCGACCACGGTCGATGAAGTCGTTGATATAGGTTCCGCCCCAAACCGTGGAGACGGTGCTGTTCACGGTGGCCAGATCCAGTCCCAGGGCGGCGAGCCGGTCCTGGTCGATATTGATCTTAAGCTGAGCGGCGTCATCCAGCGACAGCGGACGCACCTGGGACAGGCTCGGATCCTGAGCCGCCATGCCCAGCATCATGTTCCGCGTCTGCAGCAAGCTTTCATGGCCTGCGCCCGTGCGGTCGACCAGCCACATGTCGAAGCCGGTGGCGTTGCCGAGCTCGGACACGGCCGGCGGCACCAGGGCGAAGATCATGGCGTCGCGATATTGCGAGAAGGCGCCCATGGCCCGACCGGCGACCGCTTGAGCCTTGTTGGCCGGGCCTTTGCGCTCCTCCCAGTCCTTGAGGCGGACGAAGGCGAGGCCGGCGTTCTGGCCCTGACCAGCGAAGGAGAAGCCGCTGATGGTGAAGACGCCTTCGACATTGGCGGCCTCGTCCTTGAGGAAGTGATTCCGGACGACGTCCAGAGCCTTGTCGGTCCGGTTGAGCGACGCGCCGGACGGGCCCTGAACCATGGCGATCATCATGCCTTGGTCCTCTTCAGGCAAGAAGCCGCTCGGCAGGCGCATGAAGGCGAAAGCCATGACGCCGCAGATCAGGAGATAGACCAGCCCCGAACGTTTCCAGCCGTTGGCCGTCTTGCGGACTCCGCCCTCGTAGCTGACCGTCGCCCGGTCGAAACTGTCATTGAACCAGGCGAAGAAGCGGCCCAGCGGTCCGGTCCCGTGGCTCTTGGACGGATCATGCGGTTTAAGAATGGTGGCGCACAAGGCCGGCGTCAGGATCATCGCGACAAGAACCGACAGGACCATGGCCGTGACGATGGTGATCGAGAACTGACGATAGATGACGCCCGTGGAGCCCCCGAAGAAGGCCATGGGCAGGAAGACCGCAGACAGAACCAGCGCGATGCCGACCAGGGCGCTGGTGATCTCGTCCATCGACTTGCGGGCGGCTTCCCTGGGGGACAGCCCCTCGGTCTGGATCAGACGCTCGACGTTCTCGACCACGACGATGGCGTCATCGACCAGCAGGCCGATGGCCAGGACCATGCCGAACAGGGTCAGGGTGTTGATGGAGTAGCCGAACAGACTCATCACCGCGAAGGTGCCCAACAGCACCACCGGAACGGCGATGGTCGGGATGAGGGTGGCGCGCCAGTTCTGCAGGAACAGGAACATGACGATGAAGACGAGGACCACGGCTTCGATCAGGGTGTGAATGACCTGTTCGACGGACAGCCGCACAAAGGGCGTGGTGTCATACGGATAGGTGACCTTGACCCCGGCCGGCAGGGTCTGGGCGATGCGGGCCACTTCAGCCTGAACGGCCTCGACCGTATCCAGAGCATTGGCGCCGGGCGCCAGCTTGACGCCGAAGCCGCTCGCGGGTTTGCCGTTGTACTGGCTACGGAACCCATAGGATTCCGCGCCCATTTCGACGCGGGCCACATCGCGCAGACGCACAATGGCGCCGTTGGTGTTGCTCTTCACCCGGATGGCGCCGAATTCTTCCGGAGTCTGAAGGCGTGACTGAACCGAGACCGTCGCGTTCAGCATCTGGTCTTCAGGCGCCGGCAGGGCGCCGATCTGGCCTGCAGAGACCTGCGCGTTCTGAGCTTCGACCGCGCTGGTGACGTCGGCGACAGTCACTCCGTATCCCGACATCTTCAACGGATCGAGCCAGATCCGCATGGCGTATTGCGAACCGAACACCTGGATCTCGCCCACGCCGTTGACCCGGCTGATCGGGTCCTGGAACTTGGAGACGACCAGATCGGACAAATCGACCTGGGTCTGGGAGCCGGTATCGGAATAGAGGGCGGTGATCAGCAGGAAGTTGCTCGACGACTTGGCGACAGTGACGCCAAGGCGTTGCACCTCTGTAGGCAGTTGCGAGGTGGCGGCCTGCAGCTTGTTCTGGACCTGCACCTGGGCGATGTCGGGGTCGGTGCCCTGCTCGAAGGTCAGGGTGATGGTCGCGTTTCCGGCCGAAGACGACGAGGAAGAGAAGTAGCGGAGGTTATCGATCCCCTTCAGCTGCTGCTCGATCACCTGGGTCGTCGTGCGCTCCAGGGTTTCGGCGTCAGCGCCGGGATAGTTGGCCGTGATGGTCACGGCCGGAGGGGCGATGGTCGGAAACTGCGCGATAGGCAGGCTGCGGATAGCCAGCACGCCGGCCAGCATCAGGCCGATCGCAAGGACCCATGCGAAGATGGGCCGGTCAATAAAGAAGCGGGCCATGGGTTAGTGCGCCTGCGCCGGGGTTTGAGCGGGTTTGCCGGACGGCGCGCCACCACCGGCCTGATAGGGCGCGGCCTTGACCGGCGTGCCCGGCATCAGGTTCTGCGCGCCCTCGACAACCACGCGGTCTCCGGGCTGCAGGCCGGACGTCACCATCCAGTCCTGACCCACGGTCCGGCTGGTCGTGATGGGACGAGGTTGCAGCTTGCCGTCGGCCCCGACCACCATCACCGAGGCGCCGCCCTTGGCGTCGCGGCTCACAGCGCGTTGCGGCGCGAGGATGGCGTTTGAGGTGGAACCCTCGACCAAGATCGCACGCGCGAACATGCCCGGCAGCAACAGCCCGTCCGGATTGTTGAAGATGGCCCGAATGTTCTGGCTGCCCGTGTCGGCGTCCACGGTGACGTCGGCGAACTGAAGCGTTCCGTCCTGGCCGTAGGTCGAGCCGTCTTCCAGCAACAGCTTGACCTGGGCGCCGTTTGCATCGCGGGACAGGGCGCCGGACGCGATCTGCTGGCGCAGCTTCAACAGGTCCCCGCTGGACTGCGGGATATCGACGTAAACGCGATCAATCCGCTGGATCGTCGCCAAGGGCGACGCCTGGGAGGCGGTGACCAGGGCCCCGACGGTGAAGCTGGAACGGCCGATCCGGCCCGAGATCGGTGCGCGCACAGTCGTGCGGGCCAAGTCGATCTGAGCGGTACGAAGCGCTGCGGCCTGTGCCCGGACATCGGCTTCGGCCTGCTGTGCGCTCGTCAACGCGTCTTCCAGCTCCTGCTGCGAGACGCCGTTGATCTTCACCAGTTCCTGATAGCGGCGCGCCAGGCCGGCGGTCGAGGCCACGGCGGCCCTTGCCCGAGCCAGGCTCGCCTGAGCGCTGGCCACTTGCGTCTCATAGGGGGCGGCGTCGATGCGATACAGGGGCTGGCCCGCGCGGACGTAATCGCCTTCCTCAAACAGACGCGCCGTAACAAGCCCGTTCACCTGCGGACGAACATCCGAGGTTTCTGCGGCGCTGATCCGTCCCGGCAGTTCTGTCGTCAGGGTGACCGGGCTGGTCTTGATCGTGACAAACGAAACCTGCGGGGGGCCTGCGGCCGGTTGCTGAGGCTGTGACGAACAGCTTGCGAGGATCAACGCCAGACCCATCGCCGGAGCGATAACTTTCATCCTTAACCTCTCACAAACCATATGTGAACGAACGCTCACTCACTGTTGCGCCGGTGTTAGTCGTGGGCTATGGGGCGTGTCAAGTGAGGATGAGTACGTGATGGCGTTGGCGACGAAGGCGAGAGAGGAGCGGGCGGACGCGCGACGCCAGACTTTGATCGACGCCGCGCGCGCGCTATTCGTGAAACAGGGTTTTCACCAGACCGGAATGGCGGAACTCGCTGCGGTGTCCGGCATCAAGATGGGACAGATCTACCGGGACTTCGGCAGCAAGGACGACATTATCGCCGCTATATGCGAGCAGGACATCTCCCTGTTGTTGTCGGATGTCCGGTTGTTCGACGACTCCAGGATTGGCGGCCTGCCGGCTTTGCGAACCTGGATCGAGGACTATGTCGCTCATCAACCCGGCCTGGACCAGTGCAGGATGATGACCGAGATTTCGGCAGAGGCCGGCCGAAACCCGCGCGTCGCCCACATTTTGATCGACCTTGAATCCCGGCTGCTCGCAAAGCTCGATTCCACCTTGAACGCCCTGACCGACGGTCGGATCGACCCAATCGCCCGCCGGCGGATCGTCAAGATCATGTTCGCCCTCAACCTGGGCCTGATGACGCAAAGAGTAGCCCAGCCTGAGCATGACGGCGCCAGCACCCTCCGTTCGGCGATGGACCTGATCTTCGGGGAACTCGAACGTCTCATGGACCATAAATAGGTTCGCAGCCTTGCCTGGCGCTTGGCGGCCCCTGTGACGCCGCGACACTGGTTGAGGCGATCGGGCGGCGGAAGAAGTTCAGTCATGGTCTTGCTTGGCTTCGATGAAGGCTGACCGCTGTTCCCGACTGGCCAGACCTGAAGAGAAGTCCTAGATTTGCGGCATGACCATTCGGCCGGCGGACGCACGGAAACTCTATCAACAGGTGGCCGGCGCCGTCGCTTCGGCGATCTCTGCAGGCCAATATCCCGTGGGCAGCCGGCTGCCGTCGGAGCGTGATCTGGCCGAAGAATTCGGCGTCAGCCGTCCAACCGTGCGCGAGGCCATGATCGCGCTTGAGATCCGCGGTCTTGTCGAGGCTCGCCACGGCTCGGGCATCTATGTGATGGAGGGAGCCGAAGCGGGCGCGCCACCGCTGGACCTTGATATCGGCGCCTTCGAATTGACCGAGGCGCGGCGACTGTTCGAGGGAGAGGCTTGCGCCTTGGCGGCGTCGGTGATCAGCGATGATGAACTGGCCGAGCTGGAGTCCATCCTGGCCGACATGGTGGGCGAAAACAGCCTGGCCACTTCGATCGGGGAGCAGGCGGACCGACGCTTTCATCTCGCGATCGCCCGCGCCACCCGCAACACGGCCATCCTGATGGTTGTCGAGACGTTGTGGGACATTCGGTACCGCTCGCCGCTGTGCGCCGCCATGCTCACACGCGCCCGACAGGTCGGCGTGCGCCCCCTTATCGAGGACCATCGAGAGATTCTGGACGCCCTGATCCAGCGCAATCCCAAGGCGGCCCGACAAGTGATGCGGGCGCATCTCGGCCGGGTTATCGACGGGCTGCTCATCGCCACGGAGATCGACGCCTTGGACCGAGCTCGTTCTGATGTCGAAGAGCGACGGCGCGATATCGCCCGCCGCTCGTCCGTATAGGGGCGCCAGTCAGAACGTCTTGGTCAAGCTCGCCGAGAAGGTCCGGCCGTCATAATCGGCCGTCCGGTTGAAGGCCTCGACGCCCTCGTACTCTTCGCGGCGGGAGTCGGTGATATTGTAGATTTCCAGGCGGAGCTCCGCACCGCCGAACCCGCTATAGGCGGCGGTGAAGTCCAACTGGCCGCGCGGGCGAACACGGCTTGAACTGCCGGTGAAGGTCGAACCGCCCTCCAGCAGGATTTCCGACGCATAATTATAGGCCAGACGCGCCTGCCAGCGGTCGTCGTCGTAGTAGCCGATCAGGTTGTAGGTCTGGTCCGCCACGCCGTAGAGCTTGGAACCGTTGGCCCCGCTGGACGTCACCTTCGTCGCATTGAAAACCATGCCGAAGTGGGCCCAGGGGCCCGGCAGGAAGCTGAAGTCCTGCTGGACCTGGAACTCGAAGCCTTCCACCTTCAGCTCGCCCGGATCATTGATGACCCGATTGATGACGATGCGCTGGTTTTGAGTCTCGATCGCCGCCCCCTGGTTGATCCTGCAAAAGCCCGTGGCGTCCACGAACAGCGGACCATAGGTTTCTCCGGCCGCTTCGAAGTTCTGGCCCACCGGACAGAAATTATTCTGGGTGATGATATTGTTCGTGATCGTCTTGTGGAAATAGCCGCCTGCGACGACGCTGCCGGGACGGTTGTACCAGGACAGCCCCAGATCGAAGGCCTTTGAGCTTCTCGGTCTCAGATCGAAGGTGTCGACGTCGATGCGCACGGAACTCTGGGTCTCGCCGGTATCGGGATCGACGTTTTCCAGGACGCGCGTCGGCGCAGGCGAGAACTCGACGAGATCAAAGGCCTCGAACGTCTCATAATAGGCGGCGCGGCCGACCAGGGTCGGCGAGATGTCGAAGATGAGATTCACGGACGGCAGCAGGGCGTCGAAACTGCCGCCGGCGGGCTCCGGCGGACTGAAATAGCCGGGCCGGAAGTCGGCGCTGGTGAAGCCCAGGGCCGTATAGAATTTCAGCGCCTGATCCTCGATCAGACCTTCCAGATCGATGTCGATGTAGCGCAGTCCAAGGTTGCCGCGGACCGGGACATGGCCCCGCATGTCGGAAAAGTCGAACTTCGTCATGGCGAAGAGTTCGAGATTGTCTCGCGTTGCGGTAAAGTTCTGGCCCGCCACCCTGTTCAGGGGGAAGCGCTGAATCATGCCGGACAGCTCGTTGCGCGGCGCCTCGGCCAGGATCTTGGCGTAGGTGATCCGCGAGCGCGCCGCGGGCGTCAGCTCGGGGAAGAAGGCTGCGAGCTGAGCGGCCGTCGGGGCGAAGTTCACCCCGTCTGGAATTGTGGTCTGGACCGGGAAGATCAGACTTTCGATCAGCTTGTTGTCGATCGACAGAAACTGATCGAGCTCCGCATTGGGCGCGCCTGAGCCGAAGAAGGATCCTCCGTTCGTCACCGCCCGATTGAGCCGAAAGATCTCATCCGTCAGATTGTTCAGGGACAGGCCGAGATTGGCGTTCTCCTGGTAGACTTGGCGCGCCTTCTCGCGAGCGTAATATGCCCCGAAATGCACGCTGGTGAACGGGCCGAACTCAAGTTCACGCTCAGCCTTGAGATCCAGGGCGTACAGGTCGCGGGTGACGCGGTGATTAGCGCCGCTGGCTGTAAATACGACATTCTCCGGCCGCAGGCCGTTACGGGCCTGGGTGCCGTTGCCGCCGCTGACCGTATAAGGACCGACGGCCGACAGAAGGCGCGAGGGCACGTTCAGGTCGAACAGATAATCACGATACCGTCCCAGACCTGTATCCACCGTCGCGGTGATCCCGTTGGAATTGTCGTCGATTCCGTCTCCATTGGCGTCGACTCGGCCCGTCGTCGGCTGGATACGGTGCTCATAGAGGAACTCGTCCCGGGTCCCCAGGGCTTCCGAGTAGGTGCCGATTGCGTCCAGACTCCAAGAGCCCAGCTCCAGGTTGGCCTGCGGATAGAAGGCGAAACTCTGGTCGATCGACGGCATGCTCCGGCTGCCGATGGGCAGTTGGACGTCGCTCGCCTGCACCCGGTTGACCACATAAACATTCTCGACCGTGCCGTCCGAACCGCGGTCGAACTGTCCTACCAGCACAGGATCGACCAGCGGATTTACGATGCCGTTGGTGTCCGAAAGGAAGGCGGTGAGGATGTCCAGGTTCGCCTCATCCAGATCACGGCGCGTGCCGATGGCGTCGAGGCGCAGATTCAGCGCACTGTTCACGCGCCATTCCAGGCCGGTCGCGCCGGAGATCCGATAGCCGTCCGAGGTGCGGGAATACTGCCTGACTTCGGAAGGAAAGACGACCTGATTGGCCACGCCGTCGGTCGCGGCCGGTATGGCGAACGCCGGATTTGTCGCCGCGAACTGCGCCAGGCGCGCATTGCTGTAGGCGGTGTAGGCGTTGATCCGGATCGTATCGCGCCGGAAATTCTGCCGGGAATAGGAGATCGTGCCATAGACGCCCAAGTCCGGCGTGATCCGGTGGGCGGCGCTCAGAAAATACGCCGGGTTGAAGGCTTCGGTGGTTTCTTCGTACTGGGCTTCGGCCCGAGCAACCCCGCCCTCCTTTCGCGACAGGGCTGAGCGTATGCGCAGGTTCACCACCGAACCGAGGCCGCCCGCCGGCATTTCGGCTGAGAAGGATTTGATGACGTCGGCGCCGCCGAAGATCGAAGCGTCATAGATGCCGAACGGATTGCCAGAACCACGCGTCCCCAAGGTCGGGGCAGCCACGCTCTGACCCATGACGGTCGTCTTGGTGTATTCGCTGGGCAGGCCGCGCACGCTGATGCTTGCGTCTCGACGGTCGTCCGCGCGGTTGATCTGTACGCCTGGAATGCGTTGCAGAGCCTCGCCGAGGTTCAGGTCGGGCGTACTCCCGACGTCGTCGGCCGAGATCCCGTCCAGAATGACGTCGGACTTACGCCGGATATCCAATGCATTATTGAGGGAGGCTCGTATGCCGACCACCACGACTTCTCCCGCCTCGCTGGCTACATCGTCATCCGAATCCCGAGCGTCTTGAGCGGCGTCCTCGCTGGGAAGCGTCGGTGGAGGCGCGGGCGAAATGGCTTGAGCTCGGGCATCGTCAAGGCCAGCGGCCGCAAAGGCTGCGGTCAGGACGACGAACATCGCCGTCGAATTACAGTAGTGTCTGTCGTGTCTGCAGCTCCTCACGCCCAGTGAAGATGTCATGGTTAATCTCCTCCATAGGGCTTGTTTTTTCGCCGCCCCTCACGGTGGAGAATGGCGAGAAGGACACCGGTGTCAACAAAATATTGGTCTGACCTCTTGCGAAGGTAGGACGACCGGCTACGCTGCTGGAACGGCAGGCTTTGTCGTCGGATTTCTCCCGGCTTCGCTACGTTTAACGAATGGCGTTGGGGTGAAATACGGGGGGATGATTGGCCATGCCGCTTAACAGGCGAGTTCAAATATGATCAGAAACGTCGGGATTTTTCTCTTTGGCTTGGCCACTGTCGCGCCACCTGCCGCAGCGGCGTCTTTGTCCATAGACCCGCATTTCAGTGATCATATGGTTCTTCAAAGGGGGCGCCCCGTCGTCGTTCGCGGAGATGGAGTCGCCGGAAGCGCAGTGACGGTGACGTTCGGCGCGACGCGCGTGCAGACCACCGTCAATTCCGTGGGGCGATGGCAGGTCGTGCTGCCCCCGTCTTCCAAGGGCGGCGGAAGTCTCGATCTGACCGACTCGACCGGCGCCTCGCTTCGAGTGGCCGATGTCGTGACGGGAGACGTATTTCTCTGCTCGGGGCAGTCGAACATGGATTTGCCGGTCAGCGACACCGCCTATCCACGCCGCACCGCCGAGGAGGCTGAAGGCACGCCTGTACGCCTTCTGAAAGTCCGACGTACAAGCAGCCCCGACTCCGCGCAGAAAATCGTCCCGGAAACCCCGTGGACGCCTGCTGGTCCAACCAGTCTCCCGACTTTTTCCGCAGCCTGCTGGCACATGGCGCGGACCCTCTCCGCCGCTGCGCCCGGGACCACGATCGGCGTCATCCAGGCCTCATGGGGCGGGGCCTCCATCGAGGACTGGATCGATCCATCGGTTATCGGCGCCCTTCCGGAGCACAGGGCGGATGCGGCTCTACTCAGCCGCTTCGCCGCAGATCCAGCCGCCACGACCGCAGAGATCGTCGCAGCCACCGACGATTGGGCGACGGCGGCGGATCCTGCAGGAAGCGGCCGAGCCTACGCCTCCGCCGCGTTCGATGACTCCGCCTGGGGCGAAATCGCTCTTCCGGGCGCGTGGGAGCGGAGCGGGGTTCAGGCCTTGACCGGCTTCGACGGCCTTATGTGGTTCCGGCGCGGCCTGGATCTGAGCGCGGACCAGGCCGGCCGACCAGCCGTGCTGAACCTTGGCCGGATTGATGAACGCGACCAGGTCTGGGTCAACGGCCGGACCGTCGGCGCCGGTTTGACCGCGGCGGAGACACGGCGTTACGCGATCCCCGCCGGGCTGCTGAAGCCAGGCCCCAACCACGTGGTCATACGCGTTGTCGATGAGCGCGGCGGCGGAGGACTGACCGGCCGCGCACCCGATCTAAGGCTGGATCTCGCCGGAAGCGACAGCGTCTACCTTGCCGGCGACTGGCGTTACAGAGCTGGGCCGGCGCGCTGGCAATGGACGGCGGCGCCCCCGTTCGTGCCCTGGGCGGCGCCCCGGGGTATGGCGACGATGTGGAACGGGATGATCGCACCGCTGGAGGGATTTCCGCTAAAGGGCGTCGCCTGGTATCAGGGCGAAACCAACACGGCGGATGCGGACGGGTACGCTAATCTGCTGCGTCTATGGGCGGACTCGTGGCGGCGACATTTCAACGATCCCGATCTTGCCCTCGTTGTCGCGCAGCTGCCGGGCTATGGCCCGCGGACGGCCTTGCCGACGGACTCCGATTGGGCCCGACTCCGGGAGGCTCAACGGAAAACGGTCGAGGCCGATCCGAGAATGGGGTTGGCCGTCTTGATCGATCTCGGCGTGTCCCATGATATCCATCCGGCCCACAAGGAGGTGGTCGGGGAGCGGATCGGAAACGAGATGCTGCGCCTGGCCTATGGCAGGCCAGCGCCGCAAGCGCCTTCGCCTCTGAATGCGCGCCGGACGCTCGACGGCATCCGGGTCCAGTTTGCACATGCGGACGCCGGGTTGATCGTTTATGGATCCCATGACGCGGCGGGGTTTGAACTCTGCGATGCAGACGCCACGTGCCGCTTCGTGCCTGCCAAGGTCGAGGGCGACTCTGTCGTTTTGGCTGCGGACCCGAGCGCACAAGAGGTTCGGTATGGCTGGCAGGGCTTCCCTGTGGTCAACCTCTATGGCGCAGACGGATTGCCGGCGACACCGTTCAGCATCCCAATCCCTCAAGACTAAACGCCCACGGCACGCCACGGGCGCTGGAGGATGCCAGCGCCCTCCTGAGACCGCAGTTTTCGAACTGGACCGGCGCCTTGCCGCCAAGGCCTGAAGCGGTCTCGCGTTCGACCAGCTTCAGCCCCAACCCGTCGCGAAGGCGTGGCGACCTCAGGTCCGTCTCGTTCTTCCCAGCGCAGGCTGATGCGGTCGTCAGCCCCATCCTGCAGAGCAGGTGGTGGCCGCGTGTCGTCATCTTCCTGCAAGCCGTCGGTAAACTCAGACTGAATGCGCACACGCCTGCGGCGTCAGTCTGCCAAAGGGCGCTTCGCATGCGCAAGGCGGACCTTCCGAACGTCTGCAAACAGTCGCGAGCGGCGGTGGGCGCTTAGGGTCTCAGATGCGCCATCCGCAGTCCTTGGCGCATCGTCACAAACCAAGACATTCAGCTGTCTCGCCGAACTTACGCCAGACTGCCCTGCCCCGGGATTGCGAGCCCCAATGAGAAGCTCACCTGCAGCCCGGTTGCACCTATGTCGGACAGTCCAAAATCAAGGCGGCTGTTATGGCCGGCGATAATCTGGGACACGAGACTGAGACCGATGCCGGCGCCGCTGGGCCGGCTGGTGAAGAAGGGTTTTAGAATGGTCTCCGGATCCAGGCCGCCGAGGCCAGGGCCGTTGTCAGACACCTCGAATCGAACCCCGCCCTTGTCGACGCTGACCGATAAACGAACGCGCGGCGCTTCAGCGGCGCCGAGGCACGAAGCGGCGGCCTGGGCCGCGTTCAGCAGGAGATTGATTACGGCCTGCACCAGGAGGTCAGGGTCGGCCAGCACGGTCACGTCAGGTATCCGCGACAGTTCCAGCGTGACGCCGTTCCCTGCATCGTGCCTCTCGAAAAGGCGTTGGACGTCCGCCATCAAAGGCGCGACCGTCACCGGGCGCAGCACCGGCAGCGGAAGTCTGGCCAGCGCCCGATAGGATTCGACGAACCGAAGCAAGCCGACGGACCGCCGCTCAAGGACGGCCAGGGCGTCCCCAGCCCCTTCCCTGTCGCCGTCGGCGAGCAGCAATCGCGCGCTCTGGGCCAGGGACGTCACTGGCGTCAAGGAGTTCATGATCTCGTGAGAAAGGACGTCAAGCGTCTCCCGAAGCGTCGCGGTCTCGCGTGCGCGGAGTTGCTCTTCGATGTCGGCGAGGGCGATCAACCGCGCCGGGCCATCCTCCTGCACGATGTCGGCGAGCGAAGCCGCATAGGCCCGGGGGCGCGGCAGCCCCAACATCAGCGGCGTAGCGGCAGCCATCAACGGGCCGCCGGCAACGCGTAACAGTTCATCGGACGCGCCCAGGATCGGGCCATCCGTGACGAACAGGGCCCGAGACGCCCGGTTGAGCGCGAGCAGACGACCGTCAGGGGACCGGCTGACCAGGGCGGTCGGGACAAGGTCAAGCACATGCGCCAGCCAACGGCGCCGTGCCTCGGCGGACCGTCGCTCATCAAGATCGGCTCCCGAGGCGGCGTCCCCGCCCGTTGGGGACCAGATACGGGCGAGCCGTCCAAGCGCGGGGAGGGAGGCCAGGACCGCCAACACGCCCAAGGCCGCCGCCGTCGCCCATAGGCTTCGATCAATAGCGGCCCAGAAACCGACCCCCAGGACGAAAGCCCCAAGGAAGGCGACAGTCGCGCCAAGCCGTTGTCTAGAGGCCATGCTTTTCCATCCGGCGATAAAGGGTGGCCCGGGTCAGGCCCAGATCGCGGGCGGCGTGACTGACGTTGAATCCGTGACGCTTCAGCGCCGCCTCGACCAGCCGGCGTTCCTGGCGATCCAGATTGAGATCGTCGCCGGGCTCGACGGAACGCGCCGACGCCGGTTCGCCGGAGGGCTTCAGCTCGCAGAGGTCGAGCACATCGCCTTCTCCCAGGAGAACCGCCTGTTCGACAACCGCCCTGAGTTCGCGAACATTGCCCGGCCAGTCGGCGCCGGTCAGCCAGGCCTCGGCGTCCGGCGACACCGGTGGGGGCGGACGGCCGGACCCCGCGGCGGCTCGCCGAATGAAGTGTCGGGTCAGTTCGAGGATGTCGCCGCGTCGCAGGCGTAAAGCCGGAACCTGAAGCTGGGTCCCGGCAAGACCAAACCTCAAGCGATCAGGCCAGTGTGACAGCGCCTCCGCCCGGGTCGTCGTGGCGAGGATACGGACCGGCGAAGGGCCCTCGATCACGCCGGCAAGAACGCCGAAGACCTGGGGGGCGAGCGCCTCGGCCGATTCGAGGAGCAGGACGCCATCGGCGACCGCCTGAACACGCGCCATCTGTTCTTTCGGCGAGAGCGCCGCGAGATCGAGCGACACGAGGGGCCGGTCCCGCTGGGTTGAGGCGGCGTGGATCGCCTGAGCCGCGAGCGTCTTTCCGGCGCCGGACTCGCCGGTGATCAGGACGGAGCTTTTCGTCGCGGCCAGCCTGCCGACGCGGGCGCGCAATCGGTCCGCCGCGGGAGACGCGCCGATGATCAGCGCGTCCGACAGGGCCCCGGATGGCTCGTACCCTTGCTCACGTCGGCGGCGTCTCAATGCCACGGCGTCGGTGACGGCCGTTGTCAGCCGCGCATTGCTCCATGGCTTCATGATGAAATCGCCGGCTCCGGCGCGCATGGCCGCTACGGCGACGCCCACCCCGCTATGGCCTGTGACGACAAGGACGACCGCATCCGGATCCAGCGCCACGATCCGACCCAGGGCGGCCAGCCCCTCCTCGCCGGACCGGGCCCCTGGCTGGAAATTGAGGTCAAGGAGGATGGCGTCGACGCGCGCTTCAGCCAACGCCGCCCAGATATCCTCCGGCCGCTGGATCGTCGCGACCTCGAACCCGGCGCGCCGGAGAACGAGCGTCCCCGCTTTCAGCACATCGGAGTCGTCGTCGATGAAGAGCACCCTGCCAGCTGTCGCTTCAGTGGGGAGTGCATCAGTGACGGACATAGGGGCTTTCGGTGTTCGAAAATGAACACAGGTAAGATCGCGCCGACGAAAAGATCAAGCCGCGCGGGGCTTTAGGTCGATATCAGGCGGCACGGTAAGCTTGGTTGCATGAGCCAGGCCGACCCGTCTTCCGATCTCCCGCCCTCCGCCACGCCGCCGGCGGGCGCCATGGATCGTCGCCTGCCTCGCAAGCGGTTCAGGCCTGGCCGCGTCGTCATGGGACTAGCGGCGGCCGCCTTCGTGACCGTGATCGCGGTGCTGATCTGGCGCACCCTGCCCGGCAATGGCGATCTGGTGGTGAAGAAGGCCGACCTCGCCACGGCGACGGCGCGGCAGGCGATCTTCGACGACGCCCTGCCCGTCCGCGCCCTCGCGGCCCCCCTGCGCACGGTCCAGATCGTCGCGATCGAGGGAGGGCAGGTCCAGGGTGTGCAGGTCGAGGACGGCGCCCGGCTGGCCGCCGGCCAGCCCCTGGCGATCCTGTCCAACCCGCGGCTGCGCATGGAGGTGACGGCGAGCGAGGCCCAGATCGCCGGGCAACTCGGCGACGCCCGGGGCCAGCAGCTCCAGATATCGCGCAACCGTTTGGATCGGGAACAGGCGATCAGCGAAACCGCCTTCAATCTTCTCAACGCCGAACGCGAGCTGGGCATCCGTTCGAGCCTGCACGCCAAGGGCATCGTCTCCGACGCCGGCCTGGCCGAGTCGCAGGCTCTGGCCGACTACCACCGCAACCGGTTGCAGAGCCTCAGGCGCGCCGAGCCGTCCGAGACCCTGTTGGCGCAACGCCAGCTCGACGGCGTGGTCTCCTCGTCCAACCAGTTGCAATCCAACCTCTCGGCCGTCCGCGCCAGCCTGGACGCCCTGACCATTCGCGCGCCCGTCGCCGGTCGCCTGACCGCATTCGACCTCCAGCCCGGCCAACCGCTGACGGCCGGGACCGTGGTCGGCCAGATCGATTCAGAAGACGCCTACAAGCTCGTCGCCGAGGTGGACGAATTCTATCTTGCGCGCGTCAGTGCAGGCCAGGGCGCGACAGCAACCCTCGAAGACAAGACCTGGCCGCTGACGGTTTCACGGGTTCTGCCCCAGGTCTCCAACGGCCGGTTCACCGCCGAACTGGTGTTCCGGGAGGCGACGCCGCCGAACCTGCGTCGAGGCCAAACCCTCGATCTGCGCATCACGCTCGGCGAGAGCCGTCCGGCGCTCGTCCTGCCGACGGGCGCCTGGCTGGAAGGGTCCGGGGGCGCCTTCGTCTATGTGCTCGACGCCGACGGTCGCCGGGCGACCAAACGGGCGATCCGCCTGGGACGGCGCAGTCCGACCCAGGTCGAGGTTCTCCAGGGCCTCGCCGCCAACGACCGCATCGTCGCCTCTTCCTACGCCACCTTCGACGCGCGACCGCGCCTCGTTCTCCGCTGACCATTTCGCCTCGACGAAGGAATATTCATGATCACCCTGGCCGGAATCCAGCGTCTGTATCGATCCGATGAGGTCGAGACCGCTGCGCTGCGCGACATCGAACTGAACGTCGAGAAAGGCGAGTTCGTCGCCGTCATGGGACCGTCGGGCTGCGGCAAGTCCACGCTCCTGAACATCATCGGTCTGATCGACCGGCCCACCGGCGGACGCTATCTGTTCAAGGGCGAGGACGTGGCCCAGGCGGAGGAAGCCGCGCTTGCCGCCATCCGCGCGCGCCATCTCGGTTTCATCTTCCAGAGCTTCAATCTTATCGACGAACTGACCGTCGCCGAAAACATCGAACTGGGCCTGATCTATCGCCGCAAGATCGCGGCTCCGGAGCGGAAAAGCCGGATCGCCTCAGCCATGGACCGGGTCGGCATCGCGCACAGGGCGGGCCATTATCCGCACCAACTCTCTGGGGGTCAGCAGCAACGCGCCGCCATCGCCCGTGCGATCGTCGGCCAGCCCGACCTGATCCTCGCGGACGAACCGACCGGCAACCTCGACAGCGAGAACGGCGCCCAAGTGATGGAGATTCTCAAGGGACTGAACGCCGAGGGCGCGACCATCGTCATGGTGACCCACTCGGCGGCCCAGGCGGATGAGGCCGGCCGCATCGTTGACATGCTGGACGGGCGCATTGTCGCCGGCGTCCGTCGCGCGTCCTGAGGAGAGCGCCATGATCGGCCACTACCTGAAGACCCTCTACCGATCGCTGAGCCGTCACCGGCTGTACACCGCGCTCAATGTCGGCGGACTGGCGGTCGGGATCGCCGTCTTCCTGATCCTGTTGCTGACCGTCCGGTTCGAGACGGGCTTTGATCGCTGGACGCCCAATGCCGACCAGATTTATCGACTCAGCGCCGTCACCCGCTGGCCCGGCGGAGAGCCGAGCTTTTCCGGCAATGTCCAAAGCATCGCAATCGATCTGATCGAGGAGGACTATCCCCAGATTTCAGCCGCTACCCGGGTGATGGGGAGCGGAGCCAGGATCCGGGCGGGAGGACCTGTCATCGAAGAGAGCATGGCCCTTGTCGACGCCGATTTCTTCAAGGTGTTCGACCTGCCCCTGATTGAGGGCGAAAAGGCCCACGCCCTCGACGACCCCGGCTCGGTGGTGCTGAGCCAGAGGGTCGCCAAGCGTCTGTTCCCCGATGGTTCCGCCCTTGGTCGATCGGTCGTGCGGCTAGTGCGAGGCCAGGAGCGGGCCTATCGGGTCACGGCGGTGATGAAGGATCTTCCGGCCGACAGCTCGCTCGACCTGAATATGCTGTTCCCGATCAATCGGGCTGATTTCGACATTGACGAGGCCGCCAACACCTTCGACCGCTGGGGCAGTTTCAACACCTCGGCCTATTTCCGGATTCCCAAGGCGAACGAGGCCCAGGCGGTCGGCGCCGATCTTGCCAATTTCGTCAAGCGGCGCATTCCGCCGGACGCCCTGCCGTCCCCGATCAACGAGACCCTCAAATACAGCCTGACGCCCCTTGCGGACATCCATTTCGCCGACGCGCGCGATCCGAATGCGGAACGATCCGCCAATGCGACCGACGTGGCGGTGCTAGGGGTCGTGGGGCTGATGACCCTGGTCATCGCCGCCCTGAACTATGTCAACCTGGCCAGCGCCCGGGCGGGTCTCAGGGCGCGCGAGGTGGCTGTGCGCAAGGCGCTGGGGGCGACGTCACGGGTCCTGACGTTGCAGTTCTTGGTCGAGGCCGTCGTCCTTTCGTCCGCCGCCGCCCTGTTCGGCCTGGCCCTGACCGAACTTATCCTGCCGGTGGTCAACGCCTATGGCGGGACGACGCTGAAGCTCCAGTATCTCGGTGTCGACGGCGTGGTGCTGATGGTCGCCGCCACGGCCCTGATTGTCGGCATAGGCGCAGGAGCCTGGCCCGCGTTGGCGCTGTCGCGGTTCGCGCCCGCCGGGGTTCTGGCCTCTGCCCGCTCGCCTGGGGGCGGCCGCGCCGGATCGCAGCTTCGCAGCATCCTGGTGGTCGTCCAGTTCACGGTCGCCCTGGTGTTCAGCATCTGCACCTTCGTCATGCTGGTCCAGAGCCACCATCTGCGCACCGCCGATCTCGGCTTTTCGCGCGAGGGCATCCTGGTCCTGGAACGGTTTAGGGGATCGGAGCTGGACGGTCGCCGCCCCGGTCTGCTGGATCAATACCGGCGTATCCCCGGGGTGGTCTCCGCCGCCGTGTCCAGCCGTTCGCCCGCCACCGGTTCGGTGTCCCAGACCAATGTCTCCAAGCCGGGTCATGTCGGCGAGGAACCGGCGGTGGTCATTGAGGAAATCGGCCCCGACTACTTCAAGACCTATGGCGTGGAGGTGGCCGCCGGCCGCCCGTTCAATCCTGAGAACAGGCTGGACGACGCCAGAGCTGAAGAAGGCGATTCTCCGGAAACTGGCGCTATCGGCCATCACGTCATGCTGAGCGAAAGCGCCCTTCCGATCCTCGGCTTCTCCAGCGCGGCCTCGGCTGTGGGCCAGACCGTGCGGTTCGGCGGCGAGCCCATGACGGTGATCGGGATCGTGCGCGATGTCCGGTTCCGCTCGCCGCGCGACCAAATTCCGCCCGTTCTCTATCGCTACCGCAGCGATGACATCCCCGGAGGCGTCCTCGTCGTGCGCTACAACGGCGATCCGATCGCCACTCGCGCCGCCATGGAACGCGCCTGGAGCCGCGCCGCGCCGACCGTCCCCTTCGAAGCCAAGACCGTGGCTCAGATGCTGGAGCCCTATTACAAGCCCGAAGACCAGCGCAGCCGCCTGTTCGGTCTTGGAGCCGGAGTTGCGATCTTGATCGGCGCCCTGGGCCTCTACGGCATGGCGGCTTTCGTCACGGCGAGGCGCACCCGGGAAATCGGCATTCGCAAGACCCTGGGCGCCTCGACGACCGAGGTGCTGGGTCTGCTGGTCAGTGAGTTCCTCAGGCCGGTGGGCGTGGCGGCGATCATCGCCTGTCCGGTGGCCTTCCTGCTGATGAGCCGCTGGCTCGAACGGTTCGACGATCGCGTCGGCCTGTCGCCTTTGGCCTTCATCCTGCCAGTCGCCGGGGCGGTCCTGATCGCGGTTCTGACCGTTCTGGGTCACGCCGTAGCGACAGCGCGATCCGAGCCGGCCAAGGCCTTGAGAAGTCTCTAGGGCGATCCGGCGAACCACCGGAGGGTCCAGCCCGCGCCGCACGGACAAGGGGCCCTCCGGAATACCGGCCTGGACCGGCAGAAGTACTCACCCGGCCGACTGCGGCATTCACCTCGGCGAGGTCATGGACGATGATATTGACGGTCCGGCTTATCGCGGGGTGGTGCAGATCTCGCCACGCCCGCTATGGCGTCGGCGTTTCGCGGCGGTCTATGCGGCCCTCGGTCTCGGTGGCCGAGCGGCGCGCATCATCGCGTTTAACGAAGGTCTCGCTTATATAGCGCCCCTGCATCCTGACGAGGACCCGCCATGTTCCGGACGGAGCTTCGAATACATCACTATTCTCTGTGCGCTCTATGTGCCCTGAGAAGTCGAAAAGCCGGAAAATACGTCGCAACACGGTATAAAATCGAGTGCACAGGCAACCAACCAACGTTTTGATATTACTTAAAAAATGCCGATAAATCAAGCGCGTAGACTGTCCGTCGCCCCGATGATGGACCGGGTAGATGGTCGTTTTTATTCAATAACTTAGCAGGCTGCGTGTGCAAAATTTGCACACACAGTTCTGGCTTTCTTTCCTTTTCGTTCTCGCGATCACGCGCGATGTTCACGTTCAGAAGTGCGACTTCAGGCCCGTTTAACGCCCTAGTTTCGCTCCGCCATCCTACTCCGCGAGGCCCATCGCTGGGCCAAGTCAGCAGGCCGAAATCTGGACGACCAGCTTCACCAGGCGGGGCCCAAATCGATCCTGGAACAGTACGAGTTCGAATCCAGAGCGGCGCATCGTGTTGTTTGATCGCTTCGACGATCAAACTGAAGGACAGAAGCCTCTCCTTTGGAGGGAAGATCGGCCCCATTGTTTGGCATCGATAAGGAGCCAACATGGAAAAGCTATCGCTGATGCAACGCATCGAACGGCTGCCGCGAGAAGTCGTGGGAACTCACGTACCTCCTCCAGAACTCGTAGCCTTCACGGTCATTGTTTCCCGCAACTTGATGGGTTGGAAACAGTCCACGCTCGCAGATTTCGCCGGGGTCTCGACTTCGACAGTGGAGCGTATCGAGAGGGGAGAGCGTGTGAGGCCAGCGCAACTCGATAAGGTGGCTAGCCGACGCTGGGCGCCACATCGATCTCAACAACGAGCCGTGCGGGCGGAGCGGCGTACGCGGCCGCTTGTAAGAGATTGGCGACCTGTGCGCCGCCGCATCCTCCAGCCAGAAGGAGCGGGCGCAGGCCAAGCAGAACGCCAGCCGGGCAGGCGGATTGAATGTCACGAGGACGCCCTTCATTGGAAAGTTGCTCAGTGCGGCTGGGGCGTGTGGACCGTCTGGTCGCCCGGGGTCGGGGCTGCACGCCGCCGCTCGTCCAGTTTCGCCAGGACCATATAGAAGGCCGGGACGAACAGCAGGGCGAGCAGGGTCGAGGTGAGCATGCCCGAGGCGACGGCGATGCCGATCGATTTCCGCGCCGAGGCGCCCGCGCCGCTGGAGAGGATCAGTGGGACGACGCCGAGGATGAAGGCCAGGCTGGTCATGATGATCGGGCGGAAGCGCGACCGACAGGCTTCAATGACCGCTTGCTCGAGGCTCTCGCCCTCGATCCGTCGTTCGCGCGCGACCTCGACGATCAGGATGGCGTTCTTGGCCGACAGGGCGATCAGCAGCACCAGGCCGATCTGGACGTAGATGTTGTTCGGCAGGCCCACCGCGCCAAGCACGGCGACCGTGCCGAGCAGCGCCAGGGGCACCGATCCGATGACCGCCAGGGGGAGCCACCAGCTCTCGTACTGACCCGCCAGCACCAGATAGACCAGCAGCAAGGCCAGGCCGAAGGCCAGGATGGCGGCGTTTCCGGCCAGCTTCTCCTGATAGGACAGGCCGGTCCAGGTGTATGCCACGCTTGGCGGCATGGTCGCCTCGGCGATCTCCTCCAGAGCGGCCAAGGCCTGGCCAGAGCTGTAGCCCGCGGCCGCCTGTCCCGTCAGGGCCGCCGTCGGATAGAGGTTGTACTGGCCGATCAGTCCCGGCGCCGTCACCCGCTCGACCGTGGCGAATGCGGAGAAGGGCACCATCTCGCCGGACCGGCTGCGCACGCTCAACCGGTCGAGATCGTCGGGCGAACCGCGGAACTGCTGATCGGCTTGGACGAAGATGGTGTAGGTCTGGCCGAACCGCGAGAACTGGTTGGCGTAGGCCGACCCCATATAGGCGCTCAGGGTGTCGGCGATGTCGCCGGTCGAGACGTTGAGCGTCTGGGCCCGGGCCCGGTCGATCTTGACCGAGAGCTGGGGCGTATTGGCCTGGAACGGGGTGAAGACGCGAGCGATCTCGGGCCGGGCCTCGGCCTTGGCGGCGATGTCGCGGGCGACCTGGGACAGGCGCTGATAGTCGTTCGATCCGTCCGTCAGCTGCAACTGCATCTGAAAGCCACCGGACAGACCCAGGCCGGGCACCGACGGTGGGACGGTCAGCAGGACATCGGCCTCACCGAGCTGGCGGAAGCGTGCGGTCAGGGTCTCGTTGAGCGACCGCAGGTCCGCGCCTTCGATCTTGGTGCGCGCCTTCCAGTCCTTGAGGACGATGTAGACGACGCCGCTGCTGGACTGGGAGGCGTTGTTTTCCAGTGCAGAGATGCCGCTGATGGCGATGGCGTGGTCCACGCCGGGGACCTCGCGCGCGACCCTGCTCATGTCGTTCAGGGCCTTGTCGGTGCGCTCCAAGGACGCGCCCGGAGGCAGCTGGGCCACCGCGACCATATAGCCCTGATCCTCGATCGGGATGAACCCGGTCGGGATCCGCGTGAGCCCGAAGATCGCCACGCCGAACAGCCCCAGGGCGATCACGCCGGCCAGAAGACTGCGACGCACGATCCGTCGGGTCAGGTTCAGATAGGCATTCTCGACCCCGCCGTAGGCCTTTTCGAATCCGCGCTTGAACCATCCCGGGCGGCGGTCCGAAGGAGCCGGGCGGACCCGCAACCACTGGGCGCTCTGGACGGGCTTCAACGTCAGGGCGTTGACGGCGCTGAGGAAGGCGGTGGCGGCGATGACCAGGGCGAACTGGCGATACATCGCCCCCGTCGCGCCAGGCAGGAAGGAGGCCGGCAGGAAGACAGCCATCAGGACCAGGGTGATGCCAAGGATGGGGCCGGTCAGGCGTTGCATGGCGCGCGCGGCGGCCTCCTTGGGTTTGGCACCCTTCTCCAGTTCCTGGGTCACGCCCTCGACAACCACGATGGCGTCGTCGACCACGATGCCGATCGACAGGACGATGGCGAACAGGGTCAGAAGGTTGATGGAAAAGCCCATCGCCGCCATCGCCGCGAAGGCGCCGATGATGGTCACGGGCACGGTGGTGGCCGGCACCAAGGTGGCGCGCCAGTCCTGCAGAAATAGCAGTATGACCAACAGGACGAGGATGCCCGCCTCGATCAGAGTCTTGTAGACCTCGTGGATCGACGCGTCGACGAACAGGCTGGTGTCCAGCGGCAAGGCGTAGGTCAGGCCTTCGGGGAAGGTCTTGGAGACCTCTTCCATCGTCTGGCGGACCGCCTCGGCCGTCTCCAGGGAGTTGGCGCCGGGCGTCTCAAAGATGGCGATCCCAGCGGCGGGCTTGCCGTCGTATTTGAAAGTCTGGCCATAGGAAATGGCGCCCAACTCGACCTGGGCGACGTCGCCAACGCGGATCAGGGGCGAGCTCGCCCCGTCGCCGGCCCGGATGACGATGGAGGAGACGTCCTCCGGGCGTTCGAACCGGCTGTCGACATTGATGGTCAGCTGGAGCGGCTGCCCCGAGGCGGTCGGCGGCATACCGATCTGGCCGGCGCTGATACGCTGGCTCTCGCGGGAAATGGCGGAGATGACGTCGGCGGGGGCCAGGCCTCGGGCGGTCATCCGGTCGGGATCCAGCCAGACCCGCATGCTGTAGGCGCCGGCCCCGAAAACGCCGACGTCGCCGACGCCGGGCAGGCGCGCTAGCCGGTCCCGCAACAGGGCCGAGGCGTAGTTGGCCAGCTCCAGACTGTCATAGCGACCGTCCGGCGAACTCAGAGTGATCATCTGGAGCATGGCCGTCGACTTCTGTCGCGTGACCACGCCTTGTTCCTGAACGGCGTCCGGCAGGCGCGGCTGGGCGATGGCCACCCTGTTCTGGATCTCCACCTGGGCCAGATCGACATCCACGCCGGGCTTAAAGGTGGCGACCAGGGTGTAGCGGCCGTCATCGGTTGAAGTGGACTGGAGATAGAGCAGATCCTTGGCGCCGTTGACCTGCTGCTCGATCGGCAGGGCGACGGTCTCCTGGACCGTGGAGGCATTGGCGCCGGGATAGGCGGCGGTGACCTGGACGGTCGGCGGGGCGATCGGGGGATATTGGGTGACCGGCAGGGCCAGGATGGCCACGGCGCCGATCACGACCATCAGAATGGCCAGGACGTTGGCCAGGACGGGGCGGTCGATGAAGAAGCGCGCGATCATCGGCTCGCTCCCTGACCGGCGGCCCGGACCTCGACCTTATCGCCGACGCCGACAGAGGCCAGGCCCGAGGTGATGATGCGATCCTGGTTCGTCAGGCCGGAAAGGATGATCCGTTGGGTCCCGACATCGTCGCCGGTCGTGACGTCGCGACGAGAGACCGTGTTGTCGGCTCCAACGACCAGGACGTAATCGCCCAGAGGATCACTCTGAATTACGGCCTGGGACAGCAGCATGGCGGGGCCGCCTTGGCCGACAGGCAACCGGACGCGTACGAACATCCCGGGACGCAGGCTCCCCTCGGGATTAGCGACAAGGGCGCGCGTGGGCAGGGACCCGGTGTCGACGCTCAGGCCCGGATCGGCGGATTCCAGGCGTCCCGTGATGGGATAGTCCTCGGCCCCGGCCAGACCGATCTGGACCGGTGCTCCCGGTGTGAGGGGCCGGTCGCCGCCCAAGCGCAGCAAGGCCTGTTCGCCGATGGAGAACTCCACCCGGACTTGATTGATCTTCTGCAGGGTCGCCAGTTTGGTTCCCGCCGACACATAGGCGCCGACATCGACCTCCGACGCCCCGATCCATCCGGCGAAGGGCGCGCGGACGGTGGCGTAAGACAGGTTCAGCCCGCTGAGACGGCTGCTGGCCTGGGCCTGGCCCAGGGTGGATCGCGCGGCGTCCTCGGCGGCGGGCGCGGTGGCGTCGGCCTGGGCCAGGACCTGCTGACGCCGGTCGTCGGCCTGGGCCTGGGTCAGGCGCGCCTGGTTGACGGCGTGTTCGGCCGCATAGATCGACGAATCCAGGCGGAACAGGATCTGACCCACGCCAATCGCGTCGCCGTCCCGGAAGCCCTTGGACAGCAGGGTCCCGGACACGCGGGCGACTAGGTCGATCATTTCCGACGGCGCGACGACGCCCGTGAGCTCGATGTAACCACCGGCTTCGGCGACGACGGGCACCGCGACGGTGACGATTGGCGGCGGTGGCTCGGTCGGCGCACCGCTGCGGCCGCAGCTGGCGAGAGTCAAGGCGGCGCAAAGGACGATCACGGACGGTCCGATCAGGCGAGAGGGAGAATGGGATCGGGTCATGAAGCCTCCGGACGGGGCGCGGGATTGGTGGAGGAAGAGGCGACGGGCGCGACGCGGGCCCCGGTTCCGAGGGCGCGATGCAGGGCGACCCAAGCTTTGAGAAGATCGCCTCTGGTCTGGGCCTCGGCGTCACGCGCCGTGTTCTCAGCCAGGGTCGCATCAAGGACCTCGGCGCGCAGGGCCACGCCGGCCTCTCGGCGAGACCGGGCGAGATCGACCTGACGCCGCCGGGCGTCGACGGTCTCTCTCATCCGGTTAGCAGCGCGACGGGCGCCGGTGTCCTGAACGAGCGCGTCGAGGACGTCCTTCTGGGCGGCCAGCACGATCTGCTCGTAGGCGACGACCGCTTCGACGAGGGCCGCATCTTGAAGATCGACCTGGGCGACCAGCTTGCCCCGGTTGAACAGAGGCATGGTGATCGAAAGACCGGCGGAGAGAAGGCGTTGATCCCAGCTGAACAGGTCGGTCAGGGAGCCGCCGCCCAGTGTCGAGGACGAAGTGCCCAGCGCGCCGGACAGCGACAGCGACGGATAGAGCTCGGCCCTTGCGCTTTCGAGGCGCGCGTACTGGGCGAGGACGGCGTATTCGGCCTGGAGCAAGTCCGGACGGTTGCGGAGAAGATCGTTGGGCAGCCCCGGACCTGGCGCGGGCGGCGCGGCCGGGATCGGCGCGGCGGCCGCGAGCAGGTTTTCGATCTCCTCGTCCGTGCGGCCGACCAGGAGGGCCAGGGCGTGGCGGGTCTGGGCCCGCGCCGCCTCGAGGCCGGCGATCTGGGCCGACTGCTGAGACTGCTCGGCCTGGGCGGCGGCGGTCTCCGCCGCGTCGGACACGCCGGCGTTGCGGCGCGCATGGGCCAGCCTCAGACGTTCCTCGAGATCAGCCTGGGCGCGACGCCCGGCCTCAAGGCGTTCATCAAACGTGCGGAGCTCAACATAGGCGATCGCGATCTCGCCGATCAGGGACGCGCGGGCGGCCTGGACCGTTTCCTCCGCGCCCAGATAGCCGAAGGCGTCAGCGTGGGCGGCGCTGGAGGCCTTGCCCCAAAAGTCGAGTTCCCAACCGGCCTGGAGTTGGAGACTGGCGTGTCCGATCTCCGGCTCCAGCCCGGAAATCCGGTCGGTGACATTGGGCGGCAGGCGCGTGCCGGTCAGATCGCCGGCCAAACCGGCCTGCGGTCCGCGCGCTGCGCCGCTGGCGCGCATGCGCGCCGCCGCCTGGTTACGCCTCGCGGCGACCTGTTCGAGATCAAGACTGTCCGTGAGGCCGATCGCGACCAGCTGGTCCAGCACGGGATCTTTCAGGGCGCGCCACCAGGCCGGGTCCTGGACGACCGGCCCGCCTGCCCGCGCCGCCTCGCCCCACGACGAGGCCACGCGAGGCTCGACGACCAGAGCCGAGCCCCCCGCACAGGCGGCGAGCGGCAGGAGGCCCGCCGTCAGACCGATCAGGGTCCATCGCCTCATCGCGCCGCCCCGGGCGTCGCCTCACCCTCGACGGGGACCGCAACCCAGTACTCCATTTCGGCGGATGAGGTGCGCTCCTGCCGGTACTGGACATCGTCGGCCATGGCGAAGAGCATGGGCGCGGCCAGCACGAAGCCGAGGTAGGCGATCACTACGGCGGCGCACTGGGCGTAGGGATTGGCGAGGCCGTCAACGACGCGGGCGGCGAGGGTGCGGCTTCGCGGCGGGGGGGCGCTCCACATGCTCACCACCCGCCGGCGACGGTTCGCGTCACCAACCAGGTCGAGTGGCGAACGAGCACGAAATTGTTGCCTGCATAGTACCAGCCGTGTCCGGCGGGGGCGACCGGGAGGCCGTAATGGTTGGGATGGGTCACGACATAACGGCGCATCGACGACGGATAGTGACTGCCGACGCCCCAGACCTCGCCCTGGGGCGTGTGACCGACCGCGTAATAGCCGTGTCCCGGCGCATAAGCATAGCCGCGGCGGTGGCCGTGGTAGGCCACGAAGTCGGGTTGACCCCGCCACCATCCCGCGTGGCTGCGGTCGATCACGACGGTGCGGAAGTGATGATGCTGGGCGACGACGGCGGTCGATGACGCCTGTGTCAGGGTTGGGGCCGTCAGGACGGCGGTGACGGCTGCGGTCAGGGGAAGCAGGATGTGATGATGGCGGGACATTGGAGGAAGCTCCTTTCGACCCGTCCATCCTGCCGTCGCCGCGTAATGAGGGTTTGCTCCGATTGTTACGATTTGTAAGCGTGCGGACCGGCAGGACGCCGCATAGGCGAAAGGCCCGCCGCTTGCGGGACGAGCCTTTGGATCGAGCGTCGAGGTGGGGGACTCAGCGACCCAGGCCGGCGGCCGAACCCAGGGTCTGCGCTTCATCCGGCGTCACCGCGCCGTCACGGTTCGCGTCCAGCGAGGCGAACAGACGACCGCCGAGCGCGGCGAACTCCGCGACGTCGATGGCGCGGTCGCCGTTCTGGTCCAGGCTGCGCAGTTGCTCCAGTTGCTCGCGGTCGGGACGAGCGGTGGGCCGAGCGGCGCCTTCGGGCGCGAGGGCCCGGAACTCCTGACCGGCCAGCTTGCCGTCTCGGTTCGCGTCGGCGCGGGAGAAGCCGGCCGAGCGCGCCTGGTCGAATTCGGTGCGACTGATGCGGCCGTCGCGATTGGCGTCCATCTGCAGGAAGACCGGGGCTTCGTCGGCGGTCGCCTTAGCGACAACGACGGCGAAGGCGGGGGTGACGGCCAGGCCAAAGGTCATGATCATGGACAGGGGGGCGAGAAGGCGCATTGTGGATCTCACTGTTCGAGGAAAAGGGATCCGGCCGCGCCGGGGGGGGGGGCGACGCGGCCGGAATGCCGGACTTGGAATCGGGGAAAACCTTGTCCGGCAATGGAGTCGTCGGGAAACGCGGGGTCGTCGCGTCCTCGACCCCCTTACCCTGCGCCTGAACTGTTAGGCGCCTTCGGGGGAATTGTTGCGGCTTGTGACGCCTTCGGGACAGGGCGGCGGCAGGAGGCTGAGCTGCGCACGCAACCCGCCCTCCGGACGGTTGGCCAGGGTCAGGCGGCCGCCATGCCGGCTGGCCAAAGCCTGGACGATCGACAAGCCCAGACCCACGCCGCCGGTGTCGCGCGACCGGGACGTCTCCAGACGGTGGAACGGCTCCGTCAGACGGGCCAGCGCCGCCTCCGGAACGCCTGAGCCGTTGTCGTCGATCTGGACGAGCACGACGCTCGAGCCGCCAGCCAAGGTCACCGTCGCCGCGCCCCCGCCGTAGCGCAAGACATTGTCCAGGAGATTGTTCATGATCCGCGACAGGGACACTGCGGTGATGCAGGCGTCCTGCACGCCGTTCACGCCCCTCAACGCGATGATCTGGCCCAGCGCCGACCGTTCTCGGGCGATATCGCTCAGGAGGGCCGCCACATTGCAGCGGGGAGGCTCGTCCTCCTGGGTCTCCAGACCTTGGGCGAAGAGCAGGGTGTCGTCGATCAGGCCGTTCATCTCGGCGATGTCGCGCGACGCGAGATAACGCTGCTGTTCATCGTCGATGAAGTCGCTGCGCAGCTCGAGGCGCGTGAGGTAGGTCCGGAAGTCGTGGGCAATGGCCGCGAGCATGCGCGTCCGCTCGTCCATGACGGCTTGCAGACGCGTTCTGAGGTCCCGGAAAGCCGCGCCGAGCGCCACGATCTCGCTCGGTCCAGCGATGGCCAGCGCGTCGGGCCGATCGGCCTGCACCGCTTTCAGCAGACGATCGACAGGTCTGCGGGTCTGGGCGGCGATCAGCAGGGCGAACAGCAAATTGACGGCCACCACCAAGGCGGCGAAGGGCAGGATGCGGTGATAGATTCGCGTGATCGGCGCCGTCGCGATGCGGGACACCGCCACGCTGCGCCCATCCGCCAGGGCGGCCGCCACCTGTAGTCTGCCGGTCGCGAAATAGGGCGCCTCTCCGTAGTCCGCCGGGGCCTTGGAATTCTCGGCCAGAATCCGGAACGGCCGCCCTTGCAGAGCGTCCCGATAAAGCTCGGCCGTCTGTTCGGTGGCGATGCTTTGACCGGCGCTTGGAAGACGGGGAAGGAGCATGACCACCTGACTGGAATCCGTCAGGGCGCGCGCCAGATCGCGGTGGGCGTCCGGCGGTGTCTGTTCGAAGGCGGCGGCCACCGCGGCGACTTGGTCGGCGCGCCCCGACCCGCGCGGACGTTCGCCACGCGAATCCTGCTAGTCGACGGATCTCTGGGCCGTGTCATCCCCGTCGATGAGGGAGCCGACGCGGCGCGGCGCCTGCAGGACGCCGGATACGAGGTCGCCCTCAGGGTCGAAGAGAGACACGGCCACAGCGTCAGCGCAGGCCAAGGTCCGGGAAATCACCGACTGGCTCGCCTCTGCGGACCCTGCGCCGGGTGTCGCAACGCCCTTCGCTAGACGGCCCGCGACGTCGTCATGGCCAGAACCTCCTCGACGATCTCCAGAACGCTCGCCTCGGGACCATCGGCCATGACGACGCGGTCGGGCCGCAGGACCGCGACCCAACCGACGGGAGCGGATCCGGGTGTCAGAACGCCCTCGAGATCGTCATAGGTTTTGACGGCGGGGTCCGACGCCTGTCCCATGTGAGAGAAGCGCACGATGTCGTAGCCGAGCGCCCGCCAGCGCGCCTGGATCTCCTGGGACAGACCGCGGGCGGGGTCGACGCCGAACCCGATCAGGGCGAAGGACGTGCCGAGAACCTCGTCGCTCCGTTGCATAGCGCCGTCCGCGCCGCGCACCCAACCCTGGCGAAGCGGCGCCCCGCGGACCAGGCGACTGACGGATCGGCCGTGCGAGAACAGGCCCTTGCCGAACCGGTTCTGCGGCTTGACGCCGAGTTCCTCCAGATGTCGACGCAGGGGTGGGACAAGCCGGGCGGCGCGCATCACCCCATGGACCAGCATGGCGCGTACGGCGCTGCGCGGCATAACCATACTGCCCATCAGCTTGGCGAGCGCGATCATGGCGCGGGCGTGCGGGCGTCGCTCGGTATCGTAGCTGGTCAGGATCGCGGGAGACGCCCGGCCCTTCACCACCTCGGCCAGTTTCCAGCCCAGGTTGGCGACGTCCCTGAGACCGGCCACCAGTCCCTGTCCGACGAAAGGCGGGGTGATGTGCGCCGCATCGCCGGCGAGGAAGACCCGGCCCTTGCCGAAGGCTTCGCAGCACCGGGCATGGAACCGATAGACGGCGCGGCGCTCGATCCTGATCTGGTCCGGCGACAGCCATGGCGCGAGCAAGGCGGCGATGCTGGCGTCGGTCTCCATCTCCTCGCGTGTTTCGCCCGGCCGGAGCATGAACTCCCAACGTTCGCGGCCGCCCGGCGCCGGCATATGGGGCGCTGGGCGGCGCGGATCGCAGATAAACTCGATGTGGTCGATGGGCTGCGGGACGTCGAGGGCGTCGATGATCAGCCAGTCCTCGGCGTAGGTTCGGCCCTTGAAGCTCTGGCCGATCGCCTCGCGCACGTAGGAGGCCGCGCCGTCGGCGCCGACGACGAAGTCGCTGCGGATCGTCGTCTCGACGCCCTGCGAGTCTCGCACCGTGGTGACGACCTGGTCCCCCTCATCGCGGATGAACGCGGCCTCAAGACCCAGAGCCACCTGGACGTCCAGACTGTCCACCTGACGACGCAGGGCGGCTTCCAGTTCAGGCTGGGCGAAGGTCACCAGCTTGGGATGGGCGTCCAGGCTGCCGGCGGTATTGACCTGGCCGAACTGCCCCAGGAAGGGCGAGTGCATCTTCACATAAGGAATGGCGAGCCTGGGGAAGGCGTCGTCGTCGAGCCCGACCATCTGCAGGATGCGCAGGGCCTCATTGTCCAGGGCGATGGCGCGCGGCTGGGCGAACATCGTTTCGGATCGATCGATCACCAGGGTGTCGACGCCGTAGCGTCCGAGCAGACAGGCCAGCGCCGCCCCCACGGGTCCGTAGCCGACGACCAAGACCGAAACCCGGGCGGGAAGAGGCGAAGTGGTCATGGACAGGTCTCAGGTACGGGCGACGATCCGCTCCGCCAGGCCGGGCGCGAAGCGGTTCAGGAGCGGCAGCAGCCTCGCCTTGCCGGGGAGTACATAGGCCTTGCCGGCCAAGCTTCCCGCCAGCGCCTGGGAGACGACGTCCTCGGGACGCATCTTGGCCACCTGACGATGGGCCACCGAGGGGGTGTCGACCGCGGGTGGGCAGACCTCGGTGACGGTGATGGACAGGGGCGCAAGCTCCCGTCTGAGCGTCTTGCCCAGGCTGTGAAGCGCCGCCTTGGAGGCGGAATAGAGCGGGACGCGCGGAGACGGCACGAGGCCGTAGCCGGATCCGATCAGCAGAAGCCTGGACGGCGCCGTCTCTCTCAGAAGCGGTAGGAACTCGGCGATCAGATGGACGGCCCCGCCGAAATTCACCTCCATCTCCGCCGTGAGGTCGGGACAGGCGTCCAGCGTAGCCAGATCGACCTCGCGCGAGCCGCCGGCATTGGAGATCAGGAGATCGACGCGGCCGGATCCGGCCCGCACCGCCGTCGCGAAACGACGGACGGCCTGGCGGTCAGTGACGTCGCAAGCCACGGTTCGTATAAACGGAAGCGCCTTACTCAAGGCCGCAAGAGCCTCCGGCCGTCGGCCACACGTCCAGACCTCCCACCCCTGCCGGTCGAGCGACTCGACAAGGGCGCGGCCGATGCCGGACGACCCGCCGCTGACGACGGCGACCCGCCGTTGGTCCAGATCCACCCCGGCGCTCATGGGCCCACCTTCACATCGACAAAAAAGGGATAGCCGCCCAGCGCTGTGCGGACGGCGGCGGCCTCGGTCGAACTTTTCGCGCTGGCCCGGAGGCCTACCCCCTTCACCGGATGGTCGAACACCTCCAGATCGAGCAGCTCGATCCCCGCCTCAAGGAGGGTCGCCGAGGCGGCATGGCCGATCTCCAGACGCTTCAGCGCGGGTTTGAACACTTTGCCGACAGCGGTGAGCGGCATCTCGTCGACGATGTGGATGGCCTTTGGCATGGCCGCCCGCTCCGAAATGCGGCCCTTGACGTAGTCGACGAGCTCGGCCTCCGACGCCTGTTCCCCTGCGATCAACTGCACATAGGCGACCGGAACTTCGCCCGCGTGAAGATCAGGACGGCCGATCGCGGCGGCGATCTGAACGGCGGGATGGCCATGCAGGGGATCCTCGATCTGGGCCGGATCGATGTTGTGTCCGCCACGGATGATCAGTTCCTTCTTGCGCCCGGTCAGCCAGAAATAGCCCTCCGCGTCCTGGCGTCCCAGGTCGCCGGTGTTCAGCCAGCGACGCCCGTCTTCCTGGTCGACCCACAGGCCCGCATTGTGTTCGGCCGCCTTGTAGCCCTCGAACACGTTCGGACCGCTGACGACGAGAACCCCGACCTCGTCAACGGCGCAGTCGCCCGCGTAAGCAGCCTCCCCGTTTAGTCGAACGGCCTTCATCTGCTGGCCGGGAACCCGGATGCCGATCGACCCCACCCGACGCTCGCCGAACGGGGGGTTGGTGCTGGAGACGCAGGTGGCCTCCGTCAGGCCGTAGCCCTCTAGGATCTTCAGGCCCGTCCGGGCTTGGAACGTATCAAACAGCTGGACCGGCATGGGCGCCGCGCCGCACAGACCGTATTCAAGACTGTCGATACGGTGCGTTCCGACCGGCGTGTGCAGCAGGGACGCATAGAGGGTCGGCACCCCACTGAAGAAGTTGATTCGGAAATGCTCGACCATCTTCCAGAAGCCGCTGACTACGCCTTCGCCGCGATAGCCCTGCGGCGTTCCGAGGATCACGTGCGCGCCCTGCGACAATGGCCCGAGCCCCGTGACCAGGGCACCGTTCACATGGAACAGGGGCAGGCCGCAGAAGACGGTCTTGCCGGCCCCCAGCCCGTCGCCGAAGAACTGGGAGACGGACCAGGCGTTCGCGACCTCGTTGCCGTGACGTCGCATGGCGATCTTGGGCACGCCGGTCGTACCACCCGTGCAGAAATAGGACGACAGGTCGGTCGCGGCGATCCGGCGCCCGCTGGTCAGAGCGTCGCCGTTCTGCCGGCGCATCCCGCGCCAGAAATCATGCACCTTCACCGAGACGGGAACCGCGCCTGCGGGCCCGCCCGACCCACACTGGCGGCGCGCTTGGCGCGCCTGCATCACGCGCGCCACTAGACCCCGGATCCCCTTCACCCTGTCGGCGAGATTGACCAGGACGACATGTCGGATCGACGGCGTGCGCGGCAGGATCGACTGGACCTTGTCCCAGAGGTCGGTCCCCGGGAAGGGCGCGAGGGTCACCAAGATCGTCGCCTCGGCCGTGTTCAAAAGCTTGGCGATGGCGTCCGACTCGAGCATCGGATTGATCGCCGCCACCACGCCCGCCGCCTGGCCGCCCCAGATGACGAAATGGGTTTCCGGCAGGTTCGGCAGGACGAAGGCGATGACGGTGTCGCGCCCGGCGCCCAGGCCATGGAACAGGTTGGCGGCCCGGGTGGTGTCCGACAGGAACCGCCGATAGGACCAGGTCTCGGCCTTGTCGTACTCCGACGCCCTCAGGAAGAAGGTCAGGGCCGGAGCCTCGGGATCGATCTCCGCGCCCCGTTGCAGCATCTCATAGGTGCTGGCCGGGAGATCGGCGGGCGGGCCCTTGGCCTCGATCGACTCGATGTCCGCCAGCGATGCGATCCCGTCCGCGGATTGGTCGTCGTGCGCAATCACGCGGCGGCCTCGGCGACGATGCGATTCCTCTGGGCGCCCAAATCGATGCGTCCGTCGCGACTTCGGATCCGCGCCTCGACCACATCGCCGGGCTTGAGATACTGGGTGCGCTGGCCCTGGATCTTGAAGAAGGCCGCCCAGCGTTTGGCCTCCGGCAGGAGGGCGCCCAGGCGCTGCTTGAGCGGGCTGGGCACCGACAGTGCGCACCCCGCCGGCGTCCCCGTCGCGATCAGATCGCCGGCCTCCAGATCAAAGACGCCCGAAAGTTCCGACAGGGTCTCGACGGGCCCGAAAACCAGATTGGCGGTGTTGTCCGACTGGCGAACCTGTCCGTTCACGCTGAGGGTCAGATCCAGGTCGAAGAGCACCGGCAGATCGTCGGGCTCGAACAGGCACAGATAGGGGCCCACCGGGCCGAACGTCCTGAAGCTCTTACCCTTGTGGAACTGCATCTCCGGGATCTGGATGTCGCGCGCCGAATAGTCGTTGACGATCACCGCACCGGCGACGAAGTCGAGAAGATTGTCTTGGGTCACCTGGACGGGGCTATCGATGGTCCGCGCCATGACAATCCCAAGTTCGATCTCGTAGTCGAGGAAGCGCACCCGGCGCGGCATGACCACGTCGGCGTTGGCCGGAACGATGCAGCTGGAGGCCTTGGTGAACACCATGTTATGGTGCTTCGCGTCGGGATCGATGCCGGACTCGACCATGTGCTGGCGGTAGTTCGCACCCTGGCAGATGAACTTCTGATTCCGCGTGACCGGCGACAGCAGCGTCGCCCCCGCCAGGGGGACCGATGGGCCCTTCAACCGCTTCAAGGCCTCAACCGAGTTCTGCCGCAAAAAAAAGCCCGTCGTATCGAAGACGCCCGGCACGGGAAGGATGTTTCCGTCGCGAACCACACCCCAGGAGGGGGTCTCATTTCGGACAAATCGAACGATGGTCAGAGCCATGGCCGCGCCTCAGCAAGTCGGGGAAGGAAGGGTCAGTTGAAGGTCTTGGCGAGCATCATCAGCTTGCCCAGACTGAGGTCCGGGCTACGCCGGACATTGCGGATCAGGGCCGCGATGTTCGCCGGGGTCATCTTCGGCTTGGTGAAGCTGGAGGGCATTCTCTGTCCCCACTGGGACATCCCGTCACGGCTGACCAGGTGGTAGCCGGTTGGCCGATCGGCCGTGAACAGGTCGCCGTCGCAATAGTGCTCATGCTTGTCGCCCCAAGGATCCTGCCAATAGTCGAAGACTTGGCTGCCGAGGACGTGACGACCAACGCCCCAGGCGTGTTTCCAACCCCGTTCGTGCAGCACCCGCTGACCAATGCCGATGGCGTCGGCGTCGATCACTTCGTAGGCGCTGTGGCTGTAGAGGGGCGCGAAGCCCTGGGCGATGGCCACGGTGTGGTGATCGGTAGGAGCATCGCCGAGATCCAGCCGCATAAAGGCGACAGCTGGCGACCCGTCGGGGAGTAGCTGGACGTCGCTGGGGATCAGGCCGAAATGCTCAGTGTACCATCCGCAGGTGGCCTGAAAGTCGGCCACCTCGAGCACGGCGTGGCCCAGACGGATCACTTCCGGCGGCTGGACGGGCGGGCGTTGCGGCGCATTGACTCGCGGCGCCTGTCCCGTCGCGTTCCAGGGCAGAGGACGGCGGTGCGGCAATCCCGGCTCCAGCGTCTGACCGAAGACCGCCTCGACCTGGAAACCGGATGGGTCCGTCAACCGGACACGATGGCCGCCTGACGGGTCCGGGATCGGTTCGACAGCCGAGGCTCCCGGCAGCGCCGTCAGCTGCTCGAGATCGTTCAGCGACGCCACCTCCAGACCCAGGCCGACGAACCGAGGCACCTTGGCGCGCCGCACCCGATAGCAATAGGGCCCGGCGGCGGTTCCCCGAAGCAACAGCATGTCGTCGGTGCGCTGGCAGACGCTCAGACCGAAATCGACCATGAAGCGCGCCGCCCGATCCAGGTCGGGCCGTTCGAAGGCCAGAAAGGCGAGACGTGTCGCCTTGACCGTTGGGGCGGGATGTCGCGCCGGCTGGAGGGTGGTCATCTGCACGATTGGACGCCTTCGACGGTTCGCCCGGAACGGCGGGGGCGAACATGGAACGACCCCTCAGGTTTCGGCGAGCGGCCGGTCACGGCTGGAGCCTCTGTTCGAGAGACAGGATCCCGGTCCGAATCCAGCCAACTTCGTTGAAGTTTTGGCTCTGGCTCTCCAGCCGCCGAAGCAGCGAGAGCTTGCCTGTGAGAGCCGCGACGTTCTGCGGCTCCGCCTTCAGGGCCATGTCGAACAGCGCCATGGCGGCAGAAGGATCGTCCTCGCCGCTAAGGACCGTGGCGCGCTGAACAACGGCGTCCGCCCCACCGGCCAGTCTCAGGAGTTCCGGAGCCGCGTCCGCTGCCGTGACACCCAGCATGGTGGACGGATCGCCGTCGAACCAGCCCGCATAGCCGTCGAAGATGCCTCGCACGGTCCAATCGATGCGCCCGTAGATTTCCGGCAACTCAAGCTCGGTCGGCAAGTGGATCGCCCCCGCCAGATCGTCCGCCGAAGCCCCCGCGTTCATGCCGCGCACCGTGGCGTCGTGAACATAGAGAATCGCGTCCCTGTATCGCGTCAAGGCTTCCCGGATCGCTTCGGCGCCATAGAGCGGCTCGCCATGGCTCGGGATTAGGATTTCCGGTCTGTATGCCAGCACCCTGTCGATCGAGGCCACATAATCGAGCGCCCAACGCGGCTTGGTGCCGCGTAATGTGTAAATGTTCGGAAACGACCGGTAGAAGAGGTCGCCAACGAACATGGCCTTGCGTTCCGGAATCCAGATCGACAGGGCGTCCGGCGTCTCGGACGGCGTGGCGATCACCTCGAACGTCAGGTCGCCCAGCCGATAGACAGCCTGATCGATGACTAGATCATCGGCCGGGACCACGGCCGCATAGTTGCCAGGGTTGGGGTTCACCGGCGCCAGCATGGCAGGATCGTACCCGAACTGGGCGGCGTTCCGGGCGCTGAAGAAGCCGGCGAGCCGGGTCTGGTAATGCATGAAGTCCGGCGCGTTCGCCTGTTGAACGACCTCGGTCTCATGGCCCTCGGCCTCGGCGCCGACCCATTGCGCTAACCCGCCGATGTGATCCCCGTGAGCATGGGTGATGAACACATAGCGGGGAGAACGCGCATCCACCTGGCTAAGGAGACGGTGATGGTCCGGGGCAGCCACTTCCGACGAGGTGTCGATGACCGCTGTGCCTTCGGCTGTGACGATCAGGAAGCTGTTCCCGAATCCAGTGGCCTTGAAAATCCCCTCGGCGACCTTCTGAGCCTCCTTCTGGCCGGTGATCAGCATGAGATTGAACTCGGACCCCTCGGCCAAGGTCGCCTGCGGGGCGCCCGAAATTTGGGCCGAGGACGACTGTGGCGCCGCCAGCACTGGACCGCTTGCGGTAAGAGCCGCGGAGATAAGGACCGGGAGGACCGATGAAGCCCGAAGGCGTGAGGCGAATGTTCTCGACATGCGGTGTTGTCTCTTCATTAGAAAGCTGCGCGAAGTTGGAGCGTGATCGTGCGCGGCGCTTCGGCCACCGCGCTGGAACCGCCGATGAAGGCCGTCGGGAATGAGAAGGCGGCCGAAATTTCGTCCGTGAGATTCTTGCCGATCAGGCGAAGCTCCCAGCGCCGGTCCTCGGTCGCCACCCCCGCTGCCAGGTTCAGGGTGGTGAAGTCCTCGCCCAGAATGCCGGCTGTCGGATCCTGCTGGTAGACCACGCGCGAGCGCCAGTTGACCGATCCGTCGACCATGGCCTCAAGGCCGCCCCCGATGCTCCGGCGATAATCGAACCCGACGGCCCCGGCCCAATCCGGCGCATTGGGGATATGATATCCGGTGTTGCGGTCCCGGGCCTTGGCGTAGGTATTGTTCAGGGACAGGGTAAGACCGTCCGCCGGACGCCACCAGGCGTCGAACTCCACGCCTCGGCTTTCGAGGTCGGTGTTGGTGACGACAAACTGGGTCCCGTTGAAGGTGACGACCTGGAAGCCATCGATCTCCGTGTCAAACACGGCCCCGTTGAGCTGCCAATTCGCGCCACGCGCCTTGACGCCAGCTTCGGCCGTACGCGCCGTCTCGCTGTCGTACTCGGAGTTGGTGAAGATAGTGTTGGAGGGCGAATATCCCCCCGCCTTGGTGCCCTGCCCGTAGGAGCCGTAGACCATGATATCGTCGGCAAGATCGTATTGCAGCCCCGCCGAGTAGTCGGTGTTCCGCTCGATTCGGCTGTCATGGAACGGCGCCTGAGGCGGGAACAGGCCCACGCTGAAGAAGCCTGGCCTCAGGGTCTGCCTTGCGAAGTCCACGCCCTTGTCTTCGTAAGAATAACGCAGGCCGCCGATCAGGCGGAGCTTGTCCAGCAAGGCGTAAGACCCCTGACCGAAGACCGAATAGGAGTCCGTCGTCTGATCGTAGTCGGTGTCGAATGCGCCCGCGATGATGGGCGTCGTCGGGGAGAAACGTGGGAAATTGGCGTCGTTGATCACATGGCCGTAGAGCTTGTTGTGGAGGTAAAGCCCTCCCACAACGTATTCGAACCGCTCGCCCCTTGGAGACACCAGCCTGAGCTCCTGGGAAAACTGTTCGCTGTGCTCTTCCTCGTCGCTGAACACATAGGCGCCGGCCAGACCATCGGCGTCCTTCAGCAGGGTGGACTTGTAGCGTGACCAGCCGGAGACGGCGGTCACTTGGTACTCGCCGAGCATCAGGTTGCCCGTCAGCTGGACACGATCGTTGTCCAGGTCTTCGCCGCCCGCAGTCTCCGGCCCGAACAGGCCGGCCGCGTTGCGACGATCCAGCACCCCGTCGAGGGTGCCGGGAAAGCCGGCCCTGGCCTGGAGAGCCTCGGCCAGTGGCGAGGCGCCGACGATCTCGACGGGCGATCCGGTCAGGGTCGTCTGCGAGCGCTGGACCATGAGGATTAAATCGAGAAAAGGCGTCGGCGTAAAGGTAAGGGTGCCCCGCACCGACATGTCCTCCAGGGCCGTTGCGTCCTCGCCGCTGATCACGTTTTTGGTGGCGCCGCCCTGATCCGAATACTGCGCCGCGAGCCGCAGCTTCAGCATCTCCGATATCGGCAGGTCGACAGCCGCCGAGACCAGAGATGAGCCGACCTCGAACTCGCGCGAGACCAGAAGGTCGGCCGAGAAATCGTCTCCCGGCTTGCGGGTCACGACATTGATCGCTCCGACGCTGGTGTTCTTGCCGAGCAGAGCAGATTGCAAGCCCTTGATCACCTCGAGTTGCTGCACATCGAAGAGGGCCGAGGTGAACTCGCGGCCACGGGGCGCATAGACTCCATTCACGAACAGGCTGACCGAACTGTCGAACGTGGACTGGCCTGGCGAGGAACCCAGGCCTCGGATCGTCACCCCGGTTCGCGAATTTCCGGTCGCCCCCCGAACCAGTTGAACCCCGGGCGCGATCTGTTCCAATTCCAGCAGTGAGCCGACCCCGGCGTCGGCGATGGCCTCACCGCTCACCACATTGATGGCGATCGGCAGATCCTGAGCCGCACCTCCGGTCTTGACCGCCGTCACCACGACCTCGTCCACCGTTGTCGCCTCCGGAACCACGGCGGGTCGAGATTGGGCATGCGCCGCTCCGGCCACAGAGCCGGAAGCCAGGATCGCCATAACCGATACGGCCGCCATCAACGTCGTCTTCATCGCCATTCTCCCTGTGATCGGCCAGCCTTGATGGCCGTGCTCGCTTCCTTCCCTAGCCTTCGATGCCTCGGTTCGACCGCCGAAATCCTCGATGACTGTTTGGTCATTACCGACTTATGGCTGAAAGCGCAATACCAGGCGGGGAAAGGGCAAAATGTCCATCTTGTTGTTTTTTAACTGCATGTTATGTGGTTTCCGGCTGTCCATACCGCGATATGTCGACCTTGGCGTGAACTTGACATTTAGACCAAAAAAGCCGATTCACCGTCAAAGACGAGAGAGGCGCCATGGGGTTGGCGGTCGCAGTCGGCCGGAATGAGACACGCGGACACCGACGCCGCTCTCAGGGGGACAAAACCATGCGCACAGCGGCCAAGCCGAGAGGAGAAGCGACCTATGCGGCCCTCGTCGCAGCAGGTCGCCAGCTGTTCTCCCAGTCTCCGGCGGACGCGGTTTCAATCGATGACATCGTCGAGCAAGCAGGAGTCGCGAAAGGAAGCTTTTACAATCACTTCGACGACAAGGCTGAGCTTCACGCCGTCGTCAGGGCCGCCATCAAGGTGGAAATCGAGGCGAGAGTCCGTCTACTCAACGCGGACGTCGCGGACCCAGCCGCGCGGGTCGCCCGGGCGCTTTGCGTTTATTTTCGCTCGGTGGTCGACGCCCCCGAGAGCGTGGCGGTCATGGTGCAGTCCGATCCCGGCGGCGGAAACAGTTTCCCGGCCGAACTCCACCGCGGAGCCCTCCATGACGTTCTGGCCGGCATCGAGCAGGAGCGTTTCCTGGTCTCCTCGGCGGATATCAGCGCGGTTTTCATAATCGGCAGCGGCTTCTCCGGCATGGTCGCCATGTTGAATGACCGCACGGTCAGCTCGGTCACCGCCGCCAGCCGACAGCTCATCGAGCTCGTCCTGCGGGGCCTTGGCCTGACCGACCAGGACGCGGTCTCTGTCGCCGCTCTGGCCGCCGAGGATATTGTCAGGAAGGGCGGCGCGTGACCCGACTGTCGCGAAGAACGGTGATCGGCGCCGCCGGAGCTACAGGCCTGATCCATCCTTCTCTCGCGCGGGCTCAGGTCGCAGATCCCGCCGCAACGAAGGTCAGGACTCTCGACGTCCACATGCATTTCCTGCCCCCGCTCTACGCCGAGGTCTTGGCAAGCGCCGGGTTCACCTCCCTTGATGGAGGCGTCCCCATACCGCAGTGGTCGGAACAAGCGGCTTTAGACATAATGGACGAAGTCGGCATCACCGCCAGCCTGCTCTCTGTGTCTTCGCCCTTCCTGAATTTCCTGTCCAGCGTCGACGAGGCGAGGCTGGCGCGGCAGGTCAATATCGCCGCCAGCGAGATCTGTGCTCGACATCCGGCCCGGTTCGGCGCGCTGGCCCTGCTCCCGCTTTCCGACATACCGGCGGCCCTCGCCGAGCTCTCCCACGCGCTTGACGAATTGGGTTTGGACGGCGTGGTTCTGCCGACCAATGTCGCCGGCGCCTATCTGGGCGACGAATGCTTCCTGCCGCTCTGGGAGCGGCTGGACGCCCGCGGCGCGAGCGTCCTGATTCATCCGACGTCGCCCTGCTGTTTCGAGGGTTTCAACCTCGCCGTGCCAGCACCGATGCTGGAGTTCCCGTTTGAAACGACGCGAACCGTAACCGACCTGATCCTCGCCGGCCGGGTCGAGGCGTTTCCGGGGATCAACTTCATCGTCCCCCATGGCGGCGGCGCGCTGCCCTATCTGTCGACCCGCATCGCGGGTTTCGCGAATCTGCCGTACATGGGCGCCCGGCAGAAAGATTTCGGGTCCACCTTGGCGGCTCTCGCTCGCCTTCACTACGATCTCGCCCTCGCCTCGCAACCCGAACAGGTCAACGCGCTGAAGGCGATCGCTCCAGTCTCCAATATCCTGTACGGCTCCGACTATCCCTTCACCCCCGCCCCCATCGTCGCCCTCCTCGATCAGGCGGTTGCAGGGGCTCCGTTTTCCCCGGAGGAGCTCCACGCCGTGCGCCATGACAATGCGGCAAGGCTTTTCCCGGCCTTGGCGAGGCGGTGCTGCGGATAGCCGGCCTACCCGCCCGCTGAGCGAGCCCCTCAGTCCGGAGCGGTCGATGCCGGACCGCGGACGATTGCTTCGGCTGCCCGAGTGGCGATCTGCTCCGCCTGTGTTCGCTCGATACCGAGCGAGGCCAAAGCGAGCGACAGGACTTCCTGCGAGATTCGGACGGCCTGGCCTTCGGAAGTCGCCTGAAGAGACCGCATCATCAGCGCCCCGGCCACGCCCAGCAAAACGATCGTGGCGCTCTCGACGCTGGAGATCGCCAGCCGTCCGCTCGCTAGTCCGGCCGAGATATCCGCTTCCAGCCCAGGGTTGCTGAGCGGGGCGGGAGCCCCCCGCAATGGGTAGCTCACGATGAAACGCGCCCGATTGGGATGGTCGCGCGCGACGCGGGCGTAGACGGCGATCCCTTGAGCGACGCGCCGCGCCGGATCCTCGACTCCGTCATTGACGCGCTGTACGGCGACCCTCAGCGTCTCGGCGGTCGTCCGCCAGAGTTGTTCGGCCAGATCGTCGCGATCCCGAAAATGATTATAGAAGGTCTGTTTGGAGACCCCGGCGTGGGCGGCGATTTCGTCGACCCCGACGCCCTGCGGTCCCAGCATGCCGAAGAGTTCCAGACCCGCATCGACCAGGCGGTTGCGCGTGCGGAGCCAGCGTCGATCGGGCTTGGCGGGGGCGATGGGCGTCTGCGGGAGAACGATGGCGCGGCTCATTCAGCTCGGTGGTGATTCGGCGGACCTAGATTAAAGGCGCGGCGACGGGCTGTCGCGCCATTGAACTTCTGTCAGCGATCGCCCGTGGCGTGGTCGGGCAGTTCGTGGCCGGAATAGCCGTGCGAGAACACTTCCGGATCGATCGGCAGCATCGTCGCATCCCATTCACGATGCTCAGCGACCATGCGTGCGAATGCGTCGGGAAGCCTCACCTTGAGGTTGGCGCGCTCCTTTGGGTCGTCGACCACATTGAAAAGGTAGGTTTCGTTTCGAATCTTCAGATACTTGAGATCCCCGTCCCGAAACGCCTCCTGATCGTTGTGCTTGAAGCGGAAATGCAGCTTACGTGGCTTAGGCGCGCCGCCGGCGAGCGCGGGCGAAAGATCAACGCCATCGGACGGATAGTCGGGGTGAGGCGCCGTTCCCGCCGCAGCCAACAGGGTGGGGACCATGTCCATTGTTATCGCGGCCTGCTCGATCACCGAGCCCGGGCGAACGACGCCCGGCCACCGGACGATCAGCGGCACTCGAAGGCCACCTTCCAGCAGTTCCGTCTTCATGCCCGAGAATGGCCAGGTGTCGGAAAACCTTTCTCCCCCGTTGTCGGACGTGAAGACGATGATCGTGTTGTCCGTGATCCCGAGGATATCGAGGCGTTCGAGCAGCGCACCGATCTGGGCGTCCATCGCGCGCACGATCTCCCCGTAAGTCTTCAGCGATCCGCCGTCGAAATGCTGGATCGCGAACGGCCCGGCTTGGGCCAGACGGTCGGCCTCGGCCCGATCTCCAGGCCCTTCCCACGGCCAGTGCGGCGCGTTGAAATGCAGGCTGAGGAAGAAGGGCCTTCCGTCGCCGTTCATCTGCGTCACCATATCGACGGCCTTGGCTCCCAAAAGGTCGGTCAGGTATCCGGCCTCCTCGACGGGGACGTCGCCGTCCCAGAGGTCCGCCCCCATGACCGGCGCGGTATGCAGGAAGTAGTCCACCGCCCCTCCCCGCATGCCCCAAAAATGATCGTAGCCGCTTTTGAGCGGGCCGTAGTCCGGAAGGTCTCCCAGGTGCCATTTGCCGACAAGCGCGGTCTGGTAGCCGGCATCTCTCAGGAGGCTGGGCAAGGTCGGATGGGAGGGCGGCAAGCCGACATGACGAAAGCCGACGGGCTCCTCCAGGCCGACGGGCAGGCGGTATTGGTAGCGGCCGGTGATGAGGGCGGTTCGGGTCGCTGAGCAGACGGCGGAGTTGGCGTAACCCTGCACGAAGCGGGCTCCGCCAGCCGCCAAGCCGTCCAAAGCTTCCGTCCGATATTCGCGCCGCCCGTAGCAGGACAGATCCGCATATCCGAGATCGTCGGCCACGATGTAGATGATGTTAGGGCGCGTCGCTGTCTCGGAGCCCCCTGCGGCCTGGGACGATCTGAAGGGCGCGCATGAGGCTAGGGCTGTCGATGACAGCAGAAGCAGCAGCGATCGCCGTTTGAGGATGGTCTGGTCGCCCATCGTTTCGTTCCCGTTCCACAGTCCGTCAGGCGGCGCGGACGGCCCCGCCTCCGCCTTTGTCTGCCCACTGGTTTTTTTGACCATTCAGTCATTTCGATTCGAGTGTCAAGGCGAGCGATCGCACTCATCTCGCGCGGAGAACACAGATGATAACGCGACCTGAGCCAGTCCGTAGGGCAGTAGAGGCGCTTAAAGCCCGGATCGAGAGCCGGATGGCTTCGACGTTGCGTTTTCAACGATATTAGACTATCGGTCCAGATAGCAACTGCCGCACGACGCCGGACCGAACGAGACGCGTTGGTGGTTTCTCGACGACAACCTTCTTACCGGACGGTGACCTGTTCTGGTGAGAGACAAGACCTTCCAGGGAAAAACACTCAATGATCGACCTCAAGACGACCTTGGCCACCGCCCTCATCGGCTTACCGCTGATCGGCGGCGGCGCGCTTGCACAACAGTCGCCGACGACTGGCGTCACATCGGCTCAAACGCCTACAGAAACGGCTTTCACCACCGCGCGGACGCCCATCGGCTTGCTCTTGGACAATCCAGCGGCCAAGGCGATCCTTGAAAAGCATCTTCCGGAAGTTCTGACCAACCCACGCCTCGAAATGGCGCGTGGCCTGCCTCTGAAGGGCATCCAGCGCTTTGCGCCCGAATATATCACCGATGCGAAACTCGCGGCGATCGACGCCGACCTCGCAACCTTGTCGCCGTCCTCGCCATCAGAGGCAGCGAGACGGTGATAGCCCCCGAACGCGCTGGCGAGATCATCGTCAAGGCGGCAGTGCGTCGGCGGCCGCGGGTGCTGGTTGGCAACGACGCGAAGCTCGCATCGGTGATCGAGCGGCTGTTTCCGGTGTCCTACCGGACCCTCTTGGGGCGGGGCATGACCGGAACCGTGACGAAAAGCCCTCGCTGAACTTCGTCCCGGCCCTTTCGGGGCCTATCCAATACTCATCAAATTTCAAGGACGTCCATGTCGCTTCCTCCGCTTTCCCGCTGGGCCGGTGTTATGGCGCTTGGCGCCAGTTTCGTCGTGGCGCCCGCACAGGCGGGCTCGTTTTACCTGCAGGAACAATCGGTTCGCGGTGCCGGCCGGGCCTACTCGGGGGAGGCCGCCGACAAGGGCGCCGCGTCCCTGTGGTGGAACCCCGCCGCGATCGCCGGCGGCGGCCGCGAGGTCTATGTCGGCGCTCACGGCATGATGGTCGATTCCGAGGTGCGGGACACGGGCTCCACCCTCACCTACGCCCTGCCCGCACCGTCGCCGCCCTTCCCGCCAGGCTATGAATTGTCGAGCACGGCGCCCGTGGGCGGCAAAGCCAAGGTCAATGACGTGATCGACAGCGGGGTGGTCCCCAACTTCGCGTTCGCCCTGCCGGTCGGTCCTCGGTTCACGGTCGGGCTCGCTGTGACGGCGCCCTACAACTCGACGACCGAGTATGAACTGCGCAGCCGAGACCAGACCGGCGACTTCGCCCGCTACGACGCGGGCCTGTCGAAGGTGCTGAGCGCGAATGTCGGCCTGGTGCTGGCCGCGCGGGTCAACGCCTGGCTGAATCTCGGCGTGGGCCTCGACGGACAATACATGGAACAAACCCTGAGTTCGGCCCTTCCCAACCTCCCGACCCTTACTGGCCTGGCCCCTCCCACCTTCCAGCCCGCCGCCAAAGACGGCTTCTCGAGCGATTTTGGCAAGGGCTGGGCCCTTGGGTGGAATGTCGGCGCCCAGGTCCACAGCGGGGCTTGGGATCTTGGTCTCTCGTATCGATCGCGTATCGACCAGGATCTGACCGGCGACTCCCTGGTCGAGGGGCTCGAAGGCGCCTTGGCCCTCGGCAATGGCGAGGGCCCGTCCACGATCTCCCTCAGCACGCCTTGGTTCGCGACATTCGCCGCGCGGTACGCGCTGACGCCGAAGCTCACCTTGAACGCGCAGGTCAGTCGCGTGGGATGGAGCGTGTTTGACGCGATGACTGTTTCCCATGAGGACAGCCAGGAGATCGTGGTGGAAAACTATAAGGATGTGACGACGGTCGCGCTGGGTCTGGACTATCGCCTTGATGACACCGTAACGCTGCGCGCTGGCGTCGGCTACGACCCCAGCCCAACACAGGCCGAGCGCACGGCACGAAGCCCCGACGGCGACCGACTGCTGGTTTCGGCAGGACTTTCCAAGACCCTCCGCACGGACGTCGTGCTCGACGCCGCCCTGACCTATGTCGATGTCCAGAGCACGACCCTGCAAAACCGGGTCGATTACTATGGCGGCTTGGCGACGTCCGATTTGAAGGCCGAGCAGAACGGCTCCGAACTCATCGGCGCGCTGGGACTGAGGTGGCGGTTCTAGAACGGCGTCCAGCCCCCTGGGCGCCCGCTCGTCGAGCGCATCCAGGAGGGCCAAGCGCGCGGCGAGATCGACCCAGCAATCACCGCGGACGAAGCGGCTAGCTTTGTCCAGATGGCGATGAGCGGGCTTCAGGTCGCCGCCCGCGCCGGTGGCTCTCCAGCCGACCTAGCGACCCTCGCCAACTTCACTTTGGTCGCCAACGGGTCCACTAACAGGAACTTGGCTTTTCCGAGCTAGGGCCAATCGACATTCAGGATTCTCAGGAGCTGAGATGTCTGATTCACAGGGCTCCGTTCGATGGACGGAGCCCTAGGTCCTAGTGACGATTTAGGATTCCTCGACTGACACGGTTCTGATTCAACGCTTCTCTTTGGAGGCGTCGATGGAAGGCGAAGTTCTTCGGGACGATCAGTGGGCGCGGATCGAGCCGTTCGTGCCGGGCGGTCGCAAGGGCAAGCGAGGGCCGCGCAGCAATGGCCGACTGTTCGTGGACGCGCTGTTGTGGATGGCGCGGTCCGGTGGGCGCTGGCGCGATCTGCCGGAGCGGTTCGGTCCCTATCAGACGGCCAAGCGGCGGTATTATCGCTGGATCGAGATGGGTGTGCTGAACCGTCTGTTCGAGGCGGTGGCGGCGGAGCCTGATCTTGAGTGGGTGATGCTGGACGCTACCGTCATCCGGGCCCATGCCCAGGCCGCCGGCGCGCGGCGTAAAAGGGGGGACCGGACGCCCAGGCGCTTGGCCGGTCTCGCGGCGGCTTCGGAACCAAGATCCACGTCTGCGTAGATGCGCTCGGCCTGCCCGTCAGCATCCTGCTGGGCCCAGGCCAGCAGAACGACATGGCTCCGGCCGTGGACCTCATCGACGGTATCGCCGCCGACTACGTTCTCGCCGACAAGGCCTACGACGCGGACCGGCTGTATCGGAAGATCATCGACCAGTCCGGCGATCCCGTCGTGCCACCCCGCCGCCACCGCAAGAGACAGCACGCCTACGACAAGACCCTCTACAAGGAGCGCAACCGCCTCGAACGCTTCTTCAGTCGCATCAAACACTTCCGGCGCATCGCCACTCGATACGACAAGCTCGCGGCAACCTTCATGGGCTTCGTCACCCTCGCCGCCATCATGCTCTGGCTCAAATAGCTAAATGGTCACCGCTACCTAGTTTTTGGCCTGTCGTAGATGTCGTAGCCTGACCTTGGCGGACATTAGCCGAAAGCGGTGTCGCTCCTCAATTTACGCCCAGGAACCCTGCAGGCAGGGCGTTGTTGATGCCATCGACGTTGAAGAAGTCGGCGAACCGCCATCCCGACGCGTCGGGCGACTCTTTGAGACGCGTCACAAGCTCGGCGGTAATGTCCCTTTCGGCGTAGATGCTGTACGTGAACGAGTCATAGTATGGGGCGGGGCCGCCGACCGCGAACCAGTTTTCGGGCTCGACATAGAGCCGCAGCGAGCCCTTCTGCCAAAGAAACATAGCTAAAGCCCGCGGCGCGTCGCCTTCGTCTTCAGGAACGAATGCGTCTATCTCAGATACGTATTCGGCCAGCGAGATCACTTCAGAACGACCACGGACATCGCGGCGTACTGTAATTTCACCGCCTCCTGCGAAGTCACGCACAAAGGCAACGATGGCCCGCCAAAGCGCCGCGTCGTGAAACATTTCGTCCAAGCCGCTGACGAAGCTGTGCTGTATCACCGCCGTGCGGAAAGTCAGTGCCGCGTCTGCGGCTGCTTTCGGAAGGCGACGGCGGGGCCCCGGGAGGCCAGCAAGCCAGCGCCAGAAGTTGGGACGCCCTAGGCGCCACTCCATCCCCTTGAGGACCGTGATGTCGGTTTTCCGTTCGACGTTCATTGGGTGCTCATTGAGCCATTTGTCCGCCAGTAGGCCTTATCCGCTCGATCCAGAGGCGTTTTCACACAGCCTCAGTCAGGATCGGACGTTCGACGGAGCGCACATTACGAGGGCGCCAATTCCCCTCCCCGCCTTCCAGCAATGTCGCAGATGCGCCATCAGCGGTCATTTACTGAGGGCCGGAAACGCAACATTCAGCCGTGCCGCCTGGGCCTGGACCATGTCCATTGTTATCGCGGCCTGCTCGATCACCGAGCCCGGGCGAACGACGCCCGGCCACCGGACGATCAGCGGCACTCGAAGGCCACCTTCCAGCAGTTCCGTCTTCATGGCCGAGAATGGCCAGGTGTCGGAAAACCTTTCTCCCCCGTTGTCGGACGTGAAGACGATGATCGTGTTGTCCGTGATCCCGAGGATATCGAGGCGTTCGAGCAGCGCACCGATCTGGGCGTCCATCGCGCGCACGATCTCCCCGTAAGTCTTCAGCGATCCGCCGTCGAAATGCTGGATCGCGAACGGCCCGGCTTGGGCCAGACGGTCGGCCTCGGCCCGATCTCCAGGCCCTTCCCACGGCCAGTGCGGCGCGTTGAAATGCAGGCTGAGGAAGAAGGGCCTTCCGTCGCCGTTCATCTGCGTCACCATATCGACGGCCTTACCGCTGATCGGCGGCGGCGCGCTTGCACAACAGTCGCCAACGACTGGCGTCACATCGGCTCAAACGCCTACAGAAACGGCTTTCACCACCGCGCGGACGCCCATCGGCTTGCTCCTGGACAATCCAGCGGCCAAGGCGATCCTTGAAAAGCATCTTCCGGAAGTTCTGACCAACCCACGCCTCGAAATGGCGCGTGGCCTGCCTCTGAAGGGCATCCAGCGCTTTGCGCCCGAATATATCACCGATGCGAAACTCGCGGCGATCGACGCCGACCTCGCAACCTTGTCGCCGTCCTCGCCATCAGAGGCAGCGAGACGGTGATAGCGGAGAGCGAAGCTCCCTCTTCGAAGCACTGGCGAGGCGTCGGAAACAATTCGACGCCTCGTCCAGATTCGACATCAGCGACACCAACGTCGAACAGCGCGCCGGCTGAAAATGCGCTCGGCTGCGCCAACGCGACAGCGTCCCCTCCTATCCTATGCAAGTCCCGCCTCTCATCCACAGCGGCTTGGTTTTGGCCCTCACGCGGGCTGGCGAAAGGATGGTCAAAAGCGGACGCTAAGCGTCCTCGACCGTCCTGAGTAGGATGCTATTTTGAAATCGTCCCCGCTGACTGCCGAACCGGCGGGAGCGTTTCGGAAGTCAGCGCAATTGGGCCTGCTGCTTGGACCTGCGCGCAAACTCTCGCTCCAAGAAGCTGACGGCATTGTCCAACGCCTCGTCGGCCTCGGCCATGTGCCCGGCGAAGCTATGCCAGACGTGAAACATTTCCGGCCAAACCTCCAGCGTGGTACGAACGCGCTGGTCAGCCAGCCGCTCGGCCAACGCGATGCCGCCGCTCAACATGACCTCATTCTCGCCCATCTGGATCAGGACGGGCGGCAGCCCGCGCAGGTCGGCGTGAACGGGCGAAGCGTCAGGGTGGGTGGGAAGTTCACCTGCTAGGAAGATGCCTGCCAGTCGGTCGAGAAATACGACGCTGCATAGCGGATCAAGGCCATCGCGAGTGCGAGCAGATGGTCCAGCGTGAGCTAGATCGGCCCAAGGCGAAATGGCGACTCCTGCGACAGGCAATGGCACGCCCGCGTCACGCGCCTTGCGCATGATCGTCATGACCAGCGCTCCACCCGCGGAATCGCCGGAAACGGCGATGCGCGATGCGTCATGGCCCATGGCGAACAGCGCACAGTACGCACGAAAAGTATCCATGATCGGCGTGGGAAAGGGGTATTCGGGAGCTTGCCTGTAATCCGGAATGTAGACCCGCGCCCGAAGCTTCAAAGCGTAATGGCCGGCCATGCCACGATAGGCACGCGGCGCCCCATGCACATAACCGCCGCCATGCATGTAAAACAGCACGCGGTCGTCTTCGACTTTGTCCGGGGTGACAAGCAACGCGGGCACCCCATCCATTTCAACGTTCTCAAAGGATACCCCCTCAGGCGCTGGGAGCAATGCTGCGAGCTGATCGACATAGCCATCGCGTGCGGCCTGCCAATCAGCGGTTCCGTCGCCTTGCACGGCCTCAACGACGCCAACGGCAGCGTTTCTCCATGCGGCGAGAAGACTGAGCGTTTCAGAGGGCAATGGCATCACGTTTCCTATTTTCAATGGCTACAATACATCCGTATAGAAGCTGTATTGGTGAATGGGTTTCGCCAAACTAGTTCGCTTGAGTTGACGATGGAGGCAGCTTTGAAGGAACTGGCAGACACTGGCACCCTGCAGGCGTTTATCGCCGTGGCGAACGCCCTGTCATTCAGTGACGGGGCAAAGCGAGCCGGGTTGACCCGCTCGGCCGCAAGCAAGGCAATTGCACGTTTGGAAGACCTGCTAGGCTCACGCCTGCTGCACAGGACTACCCGTCGTGTCAGTCTGACTGCCGATGGTCAGGCCTTCTACGAGAGTGCAACGCGGGTGCTGGCCGATCTTGCGGATGCTCAAACGGCGGTCAGCCACAGTGGGCGATTACGCGGCGTGCTAAGGGTAACGGCGCCGGAGGCATTTGGTCGGCAGGTTATCCTACCCCTTCTGAGCAAATACCTCACGCAGTGGCCGGAACTTTCAGCAGAAGCGAGCTTCACCGATCGCACGATCGACATCGTCGACGAGGGATTTGATTGCGCATTCCGCTTCGGAGAGTTGCCAGTTCAGTCTGAACTCATCGCAAGAGTCGTTGCAAGGTCTGTTGGGCAGCTTTGCGCCTCGCCCATTTACCTGACGCAACAGCCCACCTGCGTCACGATCGAGGATCTGACACAGCATCGGCAACTTCTGTCCGGTACGAGGGACCGTCCGCGCGGCTGGGCGTTACGGACCGGGACTGAACCGCCACGCTCCATTGCGCCGCGGCCAACGCTACTGTGCGACAATGCGGGAGCGTTGCGTGATGCGGCGCTTGCAGGGCTTGGGGTAGCTTGCTTACCGACCTTCCTGATCCGCGACGACGTCGCAGCGGGACGACTGCAAATGTTGTTGCCCGAATATACCACGCCAGAGTTTCCGATCGCAGTTCTCTATCCAAGTCGTCGCCAGCTTCCCAAAAGGGCCAGGCTCTTTATCGACACCGTCGTGCAATATCTTTCGTCCAGCAAAGCTGCCTTGACATGATCGGTACCGACAGCATGAGAGCAATTACACTGCGCAGCTCAGCTCATCGAGAAGGGACGCTAGAGCTTGTTTTTTGGCTGTAGCGACCTGGATCAATCGATCGATCTCCGCTTCCTTCTGACGGAGGAGGACAACGATCGCCGATGGCGGCGGCATTCCAAACTGGGGGCGGGGCATCCCTGCCTGGATTTCCGCCAAAGTGAAGCCGAGCCGCTGTGCCTGACTGACGAACTGGAGGATGGCTACAGCATCCGCGTCATAGCTCCGATAGCCATTGGCGGCGCGCGGCGCCTGCGGAAGCAATCCGCGGGCCTCGTAGAAGCGTATCCGGGAAACGGAAATCCCGGTTCGTCTTGCCAGCTCACCAATCCGCATAACGTGTTGACCCTCAATCTAGGTTGAGAGTTCATACTCGCGCTCAACAGGAATATCAGCCCGAAAGGCGAAGAGTTGAGCTCAAAGACAATCATCATTACCGGGGGTACGTCCGGCATCGGACTTGCCGCTGCGAGGGCTTTGGCCGATCGCGGGCACCGGCTGATCCTCATCGGGCGCGATGCGGACCGTGGTCGCAAGGCTGTCGCCAGCCTTGCCGCAACACCGGCCGGGACACACCGGCTGATTTCAGCGGACCTGTCGCTGATGTCTCAAGTACGGAGCGTCGTTATGGATCTTGAGGCAACCGAACAGGCAATCGACGTGCTGGCCAACAATGCCGGCACTTGGTTTCAACGTCGTGCCCTGACCTCGGAAGGCATCGAGCGCACCGTGGCGATCAACCACCTCGCCTCTGTCGCGCTGACGCTCGGTCTGAAGCGACTGTTGCTGGCTTCGCCGGCGGCTCGCGTCGTTAACACGGGGTCGTTCGTCTACCGGCAAGCTCGATACGATCCGGATAATCTGCAAGCGGAGAAGCGTTTCTCGACCAACGGCACCTATGCAGCCACGAAGCTCTACAACCTCATGGTCACCCGGGCCCTCGCCCGCCGTTGGTCTGGTATCGGTATCACCCTCAACTGTTTCAGCCCCGGCTTCGTCGCTACGGGCTTCGGTCGGGGAGAAGGCGGCGTGTTGGAACCCGTTTATCGCTTCACCCGACTTTTCGCGATTTCCCCGGATGAGGGCGCCAAGACGCTCGTCCATCTCGCCGATTCCGCCGAAGCGGCAGGCATCAGCGGAGCCTATCTGGAGAAATGCCGGTTGCGCGATGTCAGCGGCCCGGCCGCAAATGTAGAACAGTGCGAGGCGCTGCTGGACTGGAGCGTCCACTTGACCGGTTTCGAAGTGTGAAGTTTTGTTCCGTTTAGGCATTTTCACAAAGCCTCGGTCGAATTGCGACCTTATCGCCAAGCCAAGAAGCAGACATTCGGTACGATCACTGAATGTCTGCTTCTTGGATGGGTGGTAATGACCACTTCTGGCGCGTTTCCGACCTACGCGGCCCATCCGACGGAAGCTGAATAGTTCTCAGGATCATACGCCAAGTCCCGACCACGCCCTCGGAGCTGCCGAGTTTGACTCATCCGAGGCGTTCGGAACGTCCGCTATCGGCGAGCCGGTGTGTTCGAGCGTGAGCCCTCCGCAAAGCAGCCCTCCTGAACCGCCGTTTTGGGTGGTTAGCGGGCCTTAGTCTGCCGCCACCAGTTCTCGTTCCAGGGTGTCGATCAGGTCGCCCGCGGGCAAGCTGCGCGCCAGCGGCGCTCCTTGCCCCGCCCACTGGGCGCCGAAGTCGCCGTTACCTGTCGCCTTGGCCGCTGCGTTCAGCGCCTTTCCGGCATCGTAGGCCACAGGATAGTCGGGTGCGCTGACGCTGACGGTCATCCCCCAGCGTGTGAAGCCGTTGCGGAGACAGCGGGCGGGTCTGCCGGATATCGCCTTGGTCATAATCGTGTGGTGCGCGGACTCGCTTCGGAGCGCCGCTCGATAGGCTTCATCCGCCGCGCTCTCCGGACAACCAATGAAGGCGGTGCCAAGCTGCGCAGCTACGGCGCCGAGGTCTAAGACGGCGCGAACGCCTCGCCCATCCATGACGCCGCCGGCAGCGATGACGGGCAGCCCACAGTTTTGGACAAGCATGCGGGTCAACGGCAGCGTTCCGAGCTGCGCATCCTCTCCGTCGGGATCAAAGACGCCTCGGTGCCCGCCCGCTTCATAGCCTTGTGCGACGACCGCATCCATGCCGCCGCGTTTCGCAGCAAGCGCTTCGTCTAGGCTGGTGGCGGTGCTCATCAGCAGGCATCCGGCCTGCTTAAGGGCTCTGACCTTATGCTCGTCAGGCAGGCCGAAGTGAAAGCTGACGACCGGCGGTGCCCTGTCGATCATCAGCCGCAGCATGTCATCGTCCTCGGCGAAGCTGCGATAGATGGTCGTAAGGGAGGGCGGCAGCTCAGCCGAGAACGTCTCGAACAGAGGCTTCAACGCGTTAAGCCACGTCGCCTCGCGATCCAGATCGCGCCGAGGGGGGGCGTGCACGAAGACGTTGACGTTGAACGTTGCAGTCGTGAGCCGGCGGACCTCATCGATCATAGCCGCAGCCCCGGCGGAGTTCGTCGCCCCCACACCGATCGACCCAAGCGCGCCCGCGTTGGAAACTGTCGCCGCCAGCACTGGGGTGGATACGCCCGCCATGGGAGCTTGAATGATGGGCAGCCGGACCGAGAGTTCCGTAAGCAAGGTCATGGCCGGAGATAGCCCTGCCCCCTCAATGTCGGCAATGGGTCGGACCACGAAATTGGCATCAGGCCCAGAACCGGGCATCTGCCCCAAGCCCCGAAAGCAAACTTTCCGAACCGCGTTAGGGGTGACGTGCCCCCCTGAAACTCCTCCAGGAATAGCTAGAGTCCGCCCCTCGAGAGGACGGACAGAATGAAGCGATCACGGTTCACGGAAGAACAGATCATCGGGATCCTGCGCGAGCAGGAGGCCGGTGTTCCGGTGGCGGACCTGTGCAGGAAGCACGGGTTGAGCTCGCCGACCTTCTACAAGTGGAAGGCCAAGTATGGCGGCATGGACGTGTCGGAGGCCCGGCGTCTGAAGGCGCTGGAAGAGGAGAACGCCAAGCTGAAGCGTATGCTGGCGGACTCGATGCTGGACAACGTCGCGCTGAAGGATCTGCTGGGAAAAAAGTGGTGACGCCCGCTGCGCATCGGGAGGCGGCGGCGCACTTGCAGTCGGCCTACGCGATGAGCGAACGGCGGGCCTGCCGGGTGCTGGGCGTTGATCGGACGAGCGTGCGCTATCAGGCGACGCGACCGGACGACGGCGCCCTGCGGGACCGGCTGAAGGCCCTCGCGTAGGAGCGGCGGCGGTTCGGCTATCGCCGCCTACATGTGATGCTTCGGCGCGAAGGGCATGCGGTCAACAAGAAGCGGGTCCAGCGGATCTACCGCGAGGAGAAGCTGACGGTGCGCCGGCGCGGTGCTGGAGGCCTGGCGAAGCGATTACAACGAACGGCGTCCGCACTCGAAGCTCGGGTGGCTGACGCCACAGGCTTTTGCAGAAGCGCTCAGCGGACAGATCGGCCGGTCCGCTGCGCTGGTTGGAGGCTGCGCTGACCGGCCTCTTGCCAACCCCACAAACCCCAGTTCAGATCACCCCAGGACTCTCGTTTTGGCTGGATGAGAAACGGGGGTCACGTCAGACGCCATCGAGTCTGAAGCTTAGGAATTCGCGCTCCAAGGGCGCCCAGCATATTTTCAACAACGCAAAAGTGCGTTGCCTGAACGGCGAGGCGCGGGTTTTCCGCGAAGCCACCCAATCCCGTTAGAGGATCGGGCAGATCGCATTGGCCGATTCTCCGAACATCCCGGTACAGTGGCTGATCGTCGCGCAAATGGCGGATTTCATTTGCGGCCTTGAAATCTCCAGCCGTCCGCCTGCCGCGAGGCGGGAATGGGAGAGAAGGCGGTCCCGCGTCTCACAACCGTTCCACGTCACCTTTGTCTCCGCACCGGCGTGTATGTGGTCGATGAATATTGTCCGGCCGCCTTTAGGCCGGATTTCGACGTGGTTGAACGATGGCCGTGTCAGGACGTAGTCGGGTCTTCCCGGAACGAGAGGATAGAGGCCCAGCGACGCCCATACGTACCAGGCCGCCATGCCGCCTGCGTCGTCATCCATCCCGTCCGCATAGCCGATGGGGGCCAGAGCGAAGGCGAGGCCCCGCCATGGGGACGGCCGTTTTCCGGCGTTGGTGTACCAGTGGTCCATCGGACGGTTCAGGATGGCGTCGACCAGGGCGTCGGTCCGTTCGGGCGCTCCGGTGCGGGCGAACAGGAAGGGCGTGTGGATGTCCGGTTGGTTGGTCATGTTGAACAGGCCGGCGTCGAAAAACCGCCCGAGCTCTGCGTTGAATCGGTCTCGTCCCAGCGCCTGATCGACCAGCCAGTCGAGATCGAAGACTGGCGCCCAGCGATACTGCCAGAGAGTGCCCTGATAGAGACCGCGCGCCTTAACGACGTCGAAGTCGACGGACACATCCCGAAAGGTGTCCTGCCACATGGGGCGGTAGGATAGGGCGTTGGCGCTAAGGCTCTCCGCTAGGGGCGTCTGGCCCAGATCCGCAGCCAGCTCGGCAGCGGCCCAGGCATCATAGGCGGTTTCGATCTGCTGATCAGGCGTGCCTCGGGGCAGTTCGGCGAGCTCCGCGACCATCAACGGCAGGATCGCCTCGGCGTCGAAACCGCCGATGCCCTTGCGGCGGAAATCCAGAAGCGCAACGCCCGCATGTTCCGTGCGGACCGTGATGAAGGGCTCGTGGGGCGTCGCCCACTGGGCCTTGCCGGCCAGATAGAGTTCGGCCAGGGAGGCGGCGATATCGGCTGACCTGTCGGGATCTAGTAGAGCGAGGAGCGGTAACTGGGTCCGGTAGTTGTCCCACACGGCCCAGCCGGCGTATCGATGTCGGCCTTGCGGAGCCTGATGAAGCGAGCCGTCGGAGCGGCGATAGCGGCCGTCCATATCGTCGATCCGGACCGGCGTCTGCATTACCCGGAACAGATGAGTGTAGAGCAGCATAGCCCGCTCACTGTCGTCAGAAACGCGGACTCGGTTGAGTTCCTGGGCCCAGGCGTCCTGCGACACCTGCTTCACCCCATCGTAGTCGAGGTCGCCGACGGACTGGGTCAGAACCCTTCGCGCCGATAGGGTATCGACGACGGACAGGCCGGTCCGCACCGTGATGCGATCACCTGCGGCGACGGGGATATCGAAGGCCAGCCGGTCTCCGTCAAGCTCTGATGCGGCCACAGTTGTCGGCCGGTCGTTCAGCGTCACCGTGCTGGCGAAAGCCAGATGGTAGACGCCCCGATCGCAGACCGTGCCCGCCGACATCGTACCACGAAGGTCGTCTGCGTCCCGCGACATCCACTCCGCCGCGTGGCGTCGAGTATAGCCGTGGCGTGGATCCAGCACGACATGCACCATTCCGGCGCGAGGCACGGAGAACGTCGCCAGGCCCGCCGCACCGATCGCCGCGAGTTCGGCCTGGATGCCGTCGCCGTAGCGGACGCTGTACCAACCAGGCCCGGCCCGTTCCGACGACTTGTCCATCGTCCAGACAGGTGTATCTCCCGCGTACCCCACGGAAACTAGGAGATCCCCGCCGCCTCCGCCGCAACCGACGCCGACGGCCCGCGTGTGCGAGAACCCGACCAGCTGGTCGGCGGCGAAGTCGTAGCCTGCATGCTGGGCCGGTCGTGTGTCCGGCGACAGCTGGACCATGCCGTATGGGCCAGTCGCGGCGGGCGTCAGCTGACCGTGATCGCCCGAGGTCCCGACAAAGGGATCGACCAGATCGACGGGCTCCGGTCGCTCCTGAGCCAGGGCGACCGAAGGCATGATCGCGAGGGTGAGCCACAGGGCCTGAAACGGCCGGATCCGATGGCTCATCACGGGCGCGGCTGCAACAGGTCGAGCGGCACGGCGCGTCCCATGGCTTCATAGCCCGCATTGCCCGGGTGGATGCGGTCGCCCGAGTCGAAAGGGATTCTGAGGCCTGGGGGCGTCTCGGTATCGCGCATCGCGAGGTCGAAATCGATGACCGCGTCGAACTCGCCGCTGGACCGAATCCAGCGGTTCACGGCCTGGCGGGTGTCGTCCATAGGACGGTCGATGAGCCGCGAGCCAAATCCCGGCGTTATTGTTCCGCCAATGACGGTCAGGCCGCGCGCATGGCCGGCGTCGATCAAGCGTCTGTAACCGGCGATGATGTCCTCTGGCCCAACCGACGGCTCTCCAGTCTGATAGGCGCGCCAGATATCGTTGATGCCTTCCAGGACGATCATGTGCGTGGCGCCGGGGACGGGAACGACGTCGCGATCAAACCGGTCCACGGCCGCCGTGCCTCGGCCGTCACGCAACAGGCGATTGCCACTGATCCCGAGGTTGACGACGCCGCAATGCCGATGCGGTGATGCAGCGATAAGACGTGAGGCGAGAATGCCGGGCCAGCCGCGCCAGTCTGGTCGGTCGCCTCTGGAGCCCTCAGTGATGGAGTCTCCGATCGTGACCACGGTGCAATCGGCCGACGGATTACGCACCGAAACCATGGTTACGAAGGGGCGAATGTTTCGAGCCTCGAACGCCGTCTCGGCCGGCGCGTCGCCCGCAGCAAAGGCCAGTGGAAAACCCGCATTGCCGGCGACCGTTGTGCTGGGCCGGTCGGCGACGACGCTGACGACCATATCCTGTCCCGATATGGCCGCGAAGGCGGCCGGATCGGTGTCCAGGCTCCCGCCGCCGGTCAGCGTCAAGGCTTCCGCGCCGGCGAACCGCAGTGGTATCGTGTCGACCGTGTTAAGAGCGAACCCGCTCGCTGCAACGGCGGGAGCCACCCGCACCGAGACGATCGATAGCGGAGCGGCGCCCTCCGGGTTAAGGAACCGGAGCCGAATCGCGTCCCCCGACTGGCTGAGCCGGATACGGAACCGGTATTCACCGGGTGGAAGCTCGCCCTTCACCGTCGCCGTGGCGGGCGAGGTGGCGTAGCCCCAGGCCCCGCCCCATCGTTCCTGAGCCTGGACAGTTCCAGACGCGGCGCCGACCAAGGCCAGGGCGGCGACCATCGTCGCCAGACGGCGTGTCATGCGTTGCATCGTCAACCTCAGTATTTGAAGCGCAGGGCGGCGGAGAAGACACGCCCTTCGAAATACACCCGATCGGTTACCGCCCGAGTGCCCCAGTAGGCACGCTGCGGTTCTGCCAGAAGGTTGGCGCCCTCCAGTGTGACCGCCACGTTCCGCGTCACGCGGTAGGTCACCTGAGCGTCCAGACGGGTGATCGGATACCATTTCAGGTCGTTGGCGGGATTGGCCAGGTTGTAGATGAACGTGAAGTCGTCGCGGTATCCATAGGCGACACGAGCCCGCAGCTTGCCGTCGTCATAGAAACCACCGACGTTAAAACTGTTCTCCGAGATCGAGGGCAGGGGGCCTGTGAAGGCTGCATTGGCCGGGGTCGCCGGCAGCACCTGTTCGGAATCGATATAGGTGTAGCTGGCGAAGGCGCCGAAGTTGCGCCAAATCCCCGGCGCGAAGTCGAAGAAGGTGCTGGCGTTCAGTTCGACGCCCCTGATGGTCCCTTCGCCTGCGTTGACGGGGCGGGTTACGTTGACAGTCCCGCCCGCACCCTCGATCTGTTCCGGAACCACGGTGTTGACGATGTAGCCGTCGATGTCGCGCTGGAATAGGGCGAAGCTTGCGGAGCCGCCGCGACCGAAATACCACTCCAGTGACGCGTCCCAGTTTCGCGATTTGACCGGCTGCAGATCCGGATTTCCCGCCGTCGCTGTGCCGGCATAGGCGCCCGTGGCGGTAGTCACCTCGACTAGGTTCATGCCAGGATTCAACTGGGCGAAGTCCGGGCGATTGAAGGTCTCGGTCCAAGCTAGGCGAAGTTGCAGGCCCGGCGTCAGACGCGCGACGGCCGTGACCGCCGGATTGATCTCCGTATAAGATTGCCGGGAATGCAGGGGCTCGTAGGTGACCACGGTCCCGGCGGGCGTTCGGCTGGTGCGGGCCCGGTTGCCGTCGATCTCCAATTCGGTCTTGACCACCCGCGCGCCCACGATGCCGCCGACCTCCACACCACCCAAGGCGAAGCCGTACTTGAACTGGCCGTAGCCGGCGAAAGTGGTCTCATCTCCGGTGAAGGTGCGGACCGGATCGAACGCCGGGCGTTCGGAGGCGAACAGCGGCTGCCCCAGACTGGCCACATAGGCGTTGAGTGCTGCACGATTGGTCCTGTCTCCTAGAAGGGCGCCGTCGTAGCCGACCCAGCGGCTCGGGATATCGACATCGTCGCCCCCGAAGCCGGCGTTGATGATCGATGGGCTATCGCCCCCCGGGAAGGCCGACATCGGCAAGTTGCGGGCGTTCAGGTCCGCCAGACGGGTGCCGTACTGGAACTCCGCGCTGCGATTGGTGTAGCGAAAACCGGTCTTAAACGACCGGATTAGACCATCAGCGAAAGCATGGTCCAGATCGGTGCGCCATTGCAGGCCTTCACCGTCCTGACGGCTGACCGTGTCAGAATAGGCGCGTACGTGGAAGGCGTTAATATCGGTGATGTCTGCGGTGGCATAGCCATAGGACAGTCCGCCCCAGCGGCTGTCAGTCTGGAACTGTGCATTGATCACCGGGGCGCGGTTGAAGGCGAGCAGGAAGAGTTGAGAGTCCGTCTCGATCGTGGAGGTGGTGTAGAGGAGGTTCGTCGTCAGGCTTGTGGCGCCAGTCGTGTAGTCGGCCGCGAACTCGACCTGGGTGGTGTCCAAAAGCTCGTCTGTAGCGGATGACCGGGGCCCCGAGTTCGGCGTGGCGGTGAAGGTCGCGCTGCGGATGATGTTCGTGCCCGGGACCAGGACGACATTGCTCAAGGCGGTGTTGGCCGCGATGGCGGTGGTAAAGTCGTTGTCGAAATAGTTGTTCTGGTCGTGGATGTTGGTGGCGCGCAGCTTCAGGCCGAGATTGTAGGTCGGCCGCCACTGCACCTCTCCGGTCACGACTGGTCTCTCGTAGCGACCTTCGGGATGTTTGACGATCAGGCGGGATGGAAACAGCAGGCCGGTCCCCTGGCCCGTCGGCGTCACGACCTGGGTCGCGCTCGTCGCCAGCGGGGCGCCGCCTTCGCGGAACGATTCCAAATAGTCGCGCCGCAGATAGGAGATATTGCCCAGGACGCCGACCTCGCCCATGCCGGTGGTCCAGCGACGATTGATCAGGATATCGGCATTGCCGAATGTCTTTTCGGCCTGATCATCATAGCTGGTCCGCAGAGTGCCGGCGAAGGTGTTCGGCATGCTCAGCGGTTCGCGCAACTGAACATTGACCGCACCGCCGATCCCGCCTTCCACCAGATCGGGGGTCAAGGCCTTATAGACCTCCAGCGAGCGGATGAGGTTGGCAGGATAGCTGTTCAGAAGGGTGCGGCGGGCGGCGCCCGTATAGGCCTCTTGTCCGTTCAGGGTGGTGAGGACGCCGGGGATGCCCCGTACGGTGATCGCCTGGCCCTCGCCCCGATTGCGAAAAACCTGGACGCCGGGCAGACGCGCCAGGGCTTCCGTCGCGCTGTTGTCGGGCAACTGGTTGACTTCTTCGGCGGCGACAACGTCAACGATGGCGTCGGACCTGCGTTTGATCTCGCGCGCTGTTTCAAGGCTGGCGCGCAGGCCGGTCACGATGACCTCGTCGACCTCGGTGGTCGCCGCCAGGTCCTGGCGCGAGGCCCCCCGATCCAGGGTGATAACGGCCCCGTTCCAGCTCGCGATCCTCAGGCCTGTGCCACGCAGCATCCGCTCCAGCGCTTCGCGCGCCTGCATTTCGCCGCTGACGGCCTGTGTGCGCACACCCTCGGTCAGGGCGGCGGAGACGAGGATCCGCAGGTTGGCCTGTGTAGCGAACGCCGTCAGGCCGGTCGCGGCCGGCTGAGCTGCGATATCGAAACGCGCGGCCTGCGCCGATGCGGTCGATGGCGCCAGAATTGCGATGATGGCGGCCGGCGCGGCGCACGCCAACAGGTGGTTGCGGATGTACATGGTCAAGCCCCCAGAGGTGATGACTTAACGATGTCGAAAAGAGGAGAAACCCTCACGCTTTCAATAGAAAGTTTTTGTGACGCTCAGTTTTGAGCTTCTATGACAATATTCTTTCCGTTGTCGGACAGTTTTGCGCCTGTGACCTGGGAGACTGCCTGGGCGAACTCTTCTGGTTTGTTGATCAGGAACAGGCCCACCATGCGGTGAGACGCAATCGCGGGATCAGAGATGACGATCTTGCGCATATTGTACCGGTTCAACTCCTCGGCGGCACGACCGACGGTCGTCCCATCCAGCACAAGTTCGCCCTTGCGCCAGGCCAAGGCGGCGTCGCCGGCCTTCGCATCGACACGCGGGGCAGACAAGGGACCCAGCCAGACGGCTTGCCCCGCCCTGGCCGATACAGCCTCGGCCGTCGCGTCGGCGTGCCAAGCGCGTATGGTTCCCTCGGTCACCACCACCTCTGCGGTATCGCCGTGTCGGCGAACTGAGAACGCAGTCCCGGTGGCGCGGACGTGGATGTCGCCGGCGTCGACGACGAAGGGACGGTCGGGGTTTTGGGCGACCTGGAACCAGGCCTCGCCTTCGTCCAGCTGGATGCGCCGCTGACCGGCCGAAAACCGCACGCGGATTTGGCTGTCGGTGTTGACTAGGGCGATCGAGCCGTCTTCGAGGGCGACGCGGCGCTGTTCGCCGACGGTGGTCTTGTAAACGCCCGGCTGCGGCAGGGCCACGATCAGCACCGCAGCAGCGGCCAGGGCCGATACCGAAGCCCCGATCGTCGTGCCGCGCCAGCTGCGCCAGCCGCGCCAGGACGAGGTCGGTCTTCGTGAGGCGGCCGTTCGGGTTGGTGGCGCGGAAAGGAGCGACAGGCCAGCTTCGGCCCGCAGCAGGGCGCCGCTATGACGCGGGTCGGCCGCTAGCCACGCCTGAAACGCCTCCGACTGGTCCGTCGCCAGGGGATCCGCGTCGAGACGGACCGCCCACGCGGCGGCTTCGTCGTCAATGTCGCGTGGCGCGCCGACGTTCACCGTCATCTCCCTGGATAAGAATTTCGGCGTCGGCTGAACCCGCGATGGCGCGCAGCAGGGCCTTCAGGCCTCTAGCAAGGTTATTCTCCACGATCTTTTCGCTGACTCCAAGCCGTCGCGCGGTCTCTTTCTGGGTCAGCCCGTCCAGCCGGCGAAGGGTGATGGTCTCGCGATAGCCTGACGGCAGATCATTCAGCGCGTGCAGGACCTGGGCCAGCCGCCTGCGACCGTGCGCCGCCTGTTCTGGCGAAGGCGCGTCGTCGGCGATCGGAATTGATGCTATGACCACATGCAGGGGCGCCACACGCTCCCGCCGGAATCGCTGCAGCCTGACCGAACGAGCGGTGGCGAAGAAATAGGCGCGTCCGTTGTCGATATGGTTGACCGAAGTCAAGGCGGAGAGGATGCAATAGGACTGCTGGACGATGTCGTCGATATCGCTGGGCTGAACGCCTGCGCGCCTGAGCCAAGTCCGAACGTCGGCCTCGTGCGGCAACACGTGGTTGGCCACCCAGGCGATGATTTCGCGTCGATGCTGCCTGTCCACTGTGCCGTCGATCCCGTCCTGAGCGGCCTATGGTCGCTCGATATGAAACTGGTGTGACGAAGGAACCAGAATAGAGATTGGCATAGCTTCGCGTAGAAGCGCACGCGAGTGCTGAGAGGCCCGCCGCCAAGCTATCTGACCAATGCTTATCCGAGCTCTTGACCGTAAACCCAGGTCGAGGGTTTATCAGCCTGCTCCGACACCGCCAGTGCAGGAGTGCGATCATGAACTCGACCAAGGCTTTGGCTCCCGAAGCCCCCTTGAACGGCGAGGTTGCTCCCGCCTCACGCGGTTTGATCTGGCTGCTCTTGGGATGTGGGGCTGCCGTTCTCGCGGCCGGCAGCCGCTGGGACATCTCGCTAGCGGCGTGGATATTGCCCGTCTGCCTGCTGCGCTTCAGCCGCATCAGCAAACCAACCGCTGCTCTGCTTGGCGTGCTGGCCGTCTGTCTGGTGCAGATCGGCGTTTATCTTGTGGCAAGCGCGGTTCCGTTCAACATCATGACTGTCGCGCTGGGCCTGACGGTTGGGACGGCCTATGCGCTGCCTTTCATGCTCGACAGAGTGCTCGGTTCGGGGCTGCCGGAGGCCGCGCGAACCCTTCTTTTCCCCACCGCAGCCGTCGTCGGAGAGTTTGGGATCGGCACCTTTCTGCCGCTCGGCACGGCCGTGGGAATGCGCGCGATCACCCAGGGGGATACCCTGGCTCTGTTGCAGATCGCTTCAATCACCGGTCCCTATGCTGTGGCGTTTCTGATCGGCTCCACGGCGACCATCGCCAACCGGCTGATGGAGGCGCCGAACTCTCGGTCGGCGCGAACCTGGGCCATCGCGTGTGTCGCGGCGCTGGGTGTGATCCTCGTCGGCGGCGAGGCGCGACTAGGGCTTGATCCGCCATCAGGCCACGCGCCGACCGTGAAGGTCGCCGCCATCACACCGGACCGTGACGCGCGTATCGCGGCCAGCGATCAGCTTTCGGGCCAAAGCCTGCCGGCGTCGCCCGAGGTCATCGCACGAACAGGGTCGCCGGCCATGCGCGCCCTTTACGGACGTATCGCTGACCAGTTGCTCGACGATACGCGTCGGGCGGCTCGGGCGGGCGCCAGGATCATTGTCTGGTCCGAGACGGCCGCCCCCACCACGGCCGCTGACAAGGGAGCGCTGTTGTCGCGCATCAGTCGGGTCGCGCGGGAGGAGGGGGTTTACGTCAACGCGGCGATCGGCGTGCCTTTCGAGCGTAACGAAGTTTTTCTCTATGGGCCCGATGGACGCCGACTCTGGCACTATCGCAAGCGTCACCCGGTCCCGGGGATGGAGCCTGTAGCGCCATTCCTGAACGCGCCGCCCATCGTGGCGACCCCTTACGGCCGCCTCGCGACCTTGATCTGCTTCGACGGTGATTTTCCCGCCCTCGCCAGGCTCGACGCCGACATCCTGCTGACGCCGAGCTGGGATTGGCGTGAGGTGAGCGATGCGCACACCATGCGGATGGTCCGGCTGAGAGCGATCGAGAACGGCTACTCGTTGCTACGCCCGGTCTTCAACGGCGTCTCGGCGGCATTCGACCCCTATGGCAGAACCCTGGCGATGAAAGAAACCCTCTCCAGCGGCCAACATGTGATGATGGCCGACGTCCCGATCCGCGGTGTCCCCACCGTTTATGGGCGCGTGGGGGACGTGTTCGCTTGGATCTGCGTGGGGGGACTTCTGCTGTTGACTTCTCTGGGACTCCGGGGTCGCCACAGTCTGCTGGCGTGAGAGCCGACGAGCAAAGGCCATGCTGTTTGGCACCGGCTGACATGACCATGAGACTGTTGGACAAAAAATCTATGAAAAAAGATCTTCTTCGCCTTCTCGCGGTATCCGTTCTCGGAATCGGCTTCTGGGCGGCCGCGAGCGTCACGCTGGCCTCAGGAGAGCCGTGAGACTCTCCCTATTATCTGGCGTGGTTTCTGGCGTCCGTGGCGATCGGCGCAACATTTGGCTGGATCTTCCCCAAGAGATCATGGCGCTGGGGGGCCTATCGTGGTTTTTGGTCAGGCGCCTGTGATGCTGGTGAATACAGGCGAGGCAACCCTGTTCGTCGTTGCCCTGGGATGGCTTGCGTTGGAAGCGATCCCTGCGCTTCTAATCTCCGCCGTGGCCGGCAGGGCCAAGACGCTCCGGTTGGGACGGCGGGGAGAAGCACAAGACTGATGTCTGTTCGCCTCCACCGGATGGTGAACTAGGACCAGGAGCGGCCGGACAATCGGCCGCATGATTGAAGTTCGCTGATGGCGACGAAGGGTCCAAATGCCGGAAGATGCGCGGCTCAGTTCCAGGCGCTAAACAAGGACACGAGGCTTAGCTGGGTTTGCAGGCGTCATCGCTGTAGGCTTGGCAGGTCCGACTAACGATCAAACCGTTCTGGCGTCGAAACCGGTCAAGCGGACGCTCCAGTCCAACAGCGCCTCGCATCGATCCAAGCCTGCGGCAGGGCCGCGGACATCACGGCGGCGGCATTTCTCGAAATAGGCTCCGCTGATGCCTGCCGGTTTGGCGGAATCAGCGAGATGGACGAGGGTGGCGGCGCCTTTCTCTGGGGGGATAGCGAACATCCGGTTGAAGCGATAAATGGGTTCGAGCAGGCCGCCTTCGCCGCGGCCGAACTCCGTGGCGACGAAGCCGGGGCTAAAGCAGTTGAGGGTGATCCCCATATCCAGCCAGCGGTTGGCCAGCGCCCGGGTGACCATCAGATTGTAGAGCTTGGTCGCTGCGTAGGTGGCGTTGGTCGAGAAGCGCTTCTCCGCTTGCAGATTATCCAGATCATATCGCGCCTGCCTGTAGACGAACGACCCGGTGTTGACGACGCGGGCGGCCGGAGCCGCGAGCAGCAGGCGTTTGAGGCCGAGGGTCAGCGCGACAGGGGCGAGGTGGTTGATCGCCACGGTGCGCTCGATGCCTTCTGCCGTCAGCGCGCGATGTTGAAACCAGGCGCCGCCACTTCAGTCCTTGAGTGGGCACTGCTCCCACGCCGCCGTTGGCGGTAATGGCCTGAAGCAGCCGGGCCTTCGATCCCATTATACGAACCTCGCCTAAATTGACCTCGACCCGCTGAGCGAGCGCGCGGAGGTGATCGCGGCGATAGCCGCCGTCGTCCAGGCGCATGCGCTGGCGAGCGGTGCGAGCGAAGCGCTTGAGCATCTCCGGCGTGACGGCCTGATGCCCGGAACTGTTCAGCATCCCTTGGGCGCGCTCGGCGTCGGCCTTGGCTTGGTCCCGAATGGCCTTGAGGCCGTCGAGCCGATCCTTCAGCGCTGGATCGTCCAAATCGGCCACGCCCGCCTCTATGGCGTCGTATAGTCGCTTGAGCCTTTGATCGGCCTCCGTGGCCCGCTTGTTCAGTTCGGCGATGTGATCGCGCCGCCGCCCGGCCTGCTCCTGTCGCCGGTCCAGCACGGCTTCCAGCACCTCCTCCAGCCTCTTGGGCTGAAGCAGCCGCGTCTCCAGATGCTCGGCGACCAGATCGTCGAGTTTCTCCATGGGGACCGCCATGCCCTCGCAGGCGGTCGGACCTTGGCGGGCCTTGGTCGAGCATGCGTAGTAGCGGTAACGCCCGCCCTTGCCGGTGCGGATGGTCATGGCCCCGCCGCACTTGCCGCAATGGATCAGGCCCGTCAGCAGCGTCGGCCCAGACACCACCCGTGCAGGCATGACCTTGGGATTGCGGGATTTGAGGAGGGTCTGAACGGCGTCGAACGTGTCGGGGTCTATCAACGACGGGACGGGCACCACGACCCGCTCGCTGAGAGGCTTCGGATTGCCGTCCTTGTCCCGACGATTGAACTCATGCTCGCCGATGTAGGTGCGGCGGGTCAGGATACGGTGCACTTGGCCGATCCCCCAGCGCCCGCCGTCGCGGGTGAAGATGCGACGGCTGTTCAAGTACGAGACGATGGCCTTGATCCCCATCTGGCCGGTGGCGCCGTCGCCCTGAAGCGCAAGCCGATACATCAACCGCACGGTGTCGGCGTGGAGCGGATCGATCTCCAGCACCTTCTTGACCTTGGTCCCCCGCGTCTCGGCCGCGACGATGCGGTAGCCGAAGGGCGGGCGGGCGGGCGCCGTTCCAGAACCCCTGACGCGCATTCTCCTTCAAGGCGCGGGAGACGTGCTTGCCATTCTCCTTGGACTGATACTCATCGAACAAAGCCATGATCCGCCGCATCATGTCGTGGATCGGATCGTCGCCCAACTCCTGGGTGATGGAGACCAGCTTGACCCCATTACGGGCCAGCTTCCTGACGTAGAACTCCATTTCGAAGGCGTCGCGGAAGAAGCGCGAGAAGCTGTGCACCAAGACGATGTCGAAGGCGGGCGGCTTGGCCGTCCCGGCTTCAATCATCCGTTGGAACTCTGGGCGCCGGTCGTTGGTGGCGCTGTTGCCCGGCTCCACGAAGGTTTCGACCAGATCGTAGCCGCGCCCCTCGCACCAGGCCTCTCCCTGCTTCTGTTGATCCGGGATGGACACCGCATGTTCCGCCTGTCTCACGGTGGAGACGCGGAGATAGAGAGCGGCGCGGGTCATGGCGGGTCTCCTAAGATCAGAACCACAGGGAATCAGCCCGCGCCTGGAATGTCACTCCCGGAATTCCCGCGAGGGCGCCGCTGGGGCGTCCCCGACGAACAGGTCATCGAACACGTCGCCGAACCACGCCATGCACACCATGATTTCTGCGTCGGTCACCGGCACGGCCTCTGGCCAGTCGTCAATGACGCGCCACGATGAAGCATCATGTTTGGGCGGACGGCCCGTAAAGGGCCACGGCTCGCCCAACAGTGCGGCAAGCTGTTCGGAGGCTGTGGACGGACGGGTCGGATCGATGCGCGGCATGGCGACAGAGTCGGGCCAAGCGCGCCGCACCCGAATAGCCCAATCCTGCGACCAAGCTCGCCTCGCATGAGCGCGCTGAAAGACAGGCGTTCTCGGACTACAGGCGATAGGCGCGAACGGGCGCGCGGACCTGTCGAAGCGACCACCTCAGGTCTCGGGCGCCCATGTCGCATCGACAATCAACGACATGCCTTCCGCGAAGTATGCTTCGACCTCGTCCCGTTCGAGATCCAACTTTTGGCCGATCTCCTCGTACGACAGGCGCGCAAAGCGGTGCAGGAGCAATACGTCGCGCAAGTCTGGAGGAAGGTCGAAGATCGCCCGCTTAAGAGCTTGGCGCTCTCTGGTTTCCGCACGGCGGCCCTGGCGCGTCATGACGCGCCTCCGATGGCTCGTAGGTCGCGCACGGCCCGAGAGAGAATGGCGTAGACGACGGCGTTCTCTTCTGGAGCGATCAGCCGCTCCGCCACCCGCAGATTATCCAGCACTCCGTCATAGTCGCGGCTGGGGCCGGTCGGCATCTTGCGCAGCAACCGGCCGACGCGGCGATGAACGACACGCAGTCGCGCGCTGATCTCCTGTAAGCCGTTGGCCTGCTGCGCCTCCGCCTTCTCCGCGTCAGAAAGGGCGAACCATCCCGGCCGTCGTTCCAGGTCTGGTCAGCTCCCTGACGACGTGGCCTCAGGCAATGTTGCGAGGCAGCCTGAAAACAGGCCACGGCACGGTGGGTGCCGCAGGGTGACGTTCGAGCCCGGCGCGACCATCGAAGTGGCAGATCACGTGGTGAAATAGCGTGCCGGCGTCATGCCCATCGCCTTCTTGAACATGACGATAAAGGCGGTGGGAGATTCATACCCGAGAATGTTCGACACATTTTGCACGCTCGCGCCGCTCGCGAGTTCGCGCAGCGCGACGAGAAGGTGAAGCTGGCGCCGCCACCGCCCGAAACTGAGCCCCGTTTCCTGAGCCATGAGCCGCTTGAAGGAGCGTTCGCTCATGGCGACGAGGGTCGCCCACTCGCGCAGTGAGCGCCGATCGGCCGGGTCGGCCGCCAGCAACTCGGTTACCATGGCGATCTTCGGGTGGTCGGACGTGGGGAGCTTGAGACCGCTCGCGGGCATCTGGGTCAGCTCATCGAGCAGCACCCGTGCCAAGCGGTCGAAATGCTCATCGACGGAAGGCGCCTCTGCCAGGCGCAGGATCATCTCGCGGACCATCGGCGATATCGCAAGCGTGCAGCATGTCTGCGGCATGACGGCTGCGTCGGGTTCAACGAAAAGGTACGCCAGACGGGCGTTGGCCGTGGGGTGATTGCTATGCGCTACGTCACCCGGAATCCAGACGGCGCACGTCGGCGGAACGATCCAAAGGCCATCGGCGGCTGTGCACGTGACAGCCCCGTGCAGAGCCAGAATGAGTTGGCCTTGCCGATGATGATGCCGCGGCATCTCCGCCGTGTAGTCGGTGAAATCGAGGTGGAGAGCGTTCGCCGATCGGCCAGGCCCGATAGAATCGACGTCATCGCTGCAGGATTGTACGCGCTTAGCGGATTGGCCCAATTTGACGATCATATGGCATTATCGCGAAATTAAAGCGCGTGGCAATCCAGTAGGACTCTTTCACGTCGATGGAGGATCCCATGAAATTTGCTGTTGTTGGTGCGACCGGTCGCATCGGTTCGAAAATCACGCGCGCCCTGCTCGGTGCCGGCCACCAGGTCAGGGCGCTGTCGCGAGGCGGTCCAGCGCTGGACGCATTGGTCGAGCTCGGGGCGGAGCCGTTCATCGGCAGCTTTGATACCGGAGAAGGGGAGCTCCTCGATTTCTTTCGTGATGTCGATGCGGCATTCCTCATGGTCAAAACGGATTGGAGCAACATTCACGGACATTATTCTGAGGTCGCACTTCGCTTTTTCGATGCGCTCCGCGCAGCTCCGATCAAGTTCGCTGTGAGCCTGACCGCGATGGGGTCGGAGGTGCGCGGAAGCACCGGCCACTTCCAGCCCTTCTACCAGCTCGATCAGATCCTCAACCGCCTGACCGATATTGACTTGGTGCATCTGCAGGCCGGCTGGTTCATGGAAAACTTGGTCACCTGGACCGACGTCGTGGCGCAGCACGGCCGGATCGCCTGGTCGTTGGACCCAGACGTCGAAACGCCGTGGGTGGCGATAGACGACCTAGCCGATTTTGCCGCGAAGCAGTTGCTCAGTCCGACCAACCAGCACCGCGTCGTCCACGAACTGGGTGCGGATTACTCGATGACCAAAATCACCGCCATCATGAGTCAGGAAACCGGCCGCCCAATAGACTATCGTTTCATCGACAGGAACCGGTCGGAGATTCAGTCGGGATTCTTGCAGCGCTTCGGGTCTCTGGAGCGATGGCTGGACGACACCCAGACTGTCGACGCGCTAAACGATGGCCGGGTCCGCTTCCAAGATGGTCGCTCATTGCTGCCGACCACCATGGAGCAGTTCATTCGCACTTCGTTCAAGCCGCAGTATGACAAGGAGACCAGGCAGCGACCGCACGGAGCGGAACATTTCTTCGATTGGATCGCCCGGGACGATCTCGGTACGAGCTAAAGGAATGAAGCTTTGGCGGCGATTTCTGTCCGTCCGGTATGCTGCGCGAGTGCTCGCGGCGGGACGGCGGGATCGACCAAGAGTGATGACAATCCGGAACGCGGCAGGCGACGTTCGCACGCTCAACTTACCTAACCTCTACGCCGCCCCGCGAAATGACCGGCCGCCGCTATCGGTCAGTCGCAGCGCCGACGGGATCACCATCGCGTTCAACGACTCTCTGGGCGACGACGCCACCATCCAGGCCTTTGATATCGCGATGTCTGAAGCCCATCTCGGTGAAACCGTCATCCTGGATCTGACAGATACGCCCAGCGGCGGGAACACCGTTGTCGCGCGCGCAATCATGGGCTGGTTTGTCTCAGAAGCGCAGCCCTATCAGGTTCACCGACAGATCGCAGAAGAACGCCGGACCGGCATCCCCCGCCAATGGATCGAGGAGGTTCTCCCCCGCGCTGGCCATCATCATTCCGGTCCCGTGGAAGTGCGGGTCGGTCGCTGGACTGGCAGCATGGGCGAGGGTCTAGCTATTGGCTTAGACGCAATCGACGCCCACGTCTCCGGATGTCCAATGGCAGGTCTGCTCGGTGCCGTTTATGATCTGGGCCTAGAGCACTCCGGTCTGGTCCTCCAACTGCCGACCGAGCGCCTATCGACCGTGGGCGGGGTTCCGAGAGAACATTTCGTCTGCAAGCCCTAATCCGAACTGAGCATGGCAGACTCTAACGGACGCTCTCCCTGGTTCCTCCGAACGTCCGCAACGGGTCGATATGCGACCATGGCCTCCGGCCGGAATGCAGACATTCGGCTCGATCAGGCCGCCCAGCCCACCATGACCGAATAGTTCTCGGTTTCGTCCACGGCGGCGCGGCCTGCAAGGCGAGACGCTGAACGCGACGAACCTGACGGTGGGACAAGACGGCGAGATCTTCTTCACGGTGGACCCCGCCGCCGGAACGGCCGGCGACTATGTCGTGTCCGGCGCCGCCGCATTCGCCGACGGCTCCACTATCAGCCTGCACCTCGACTCCCTGGTGGACGCCGACGGCGAGACCTTCCGCCTCGTAACCGCCGGCTCGCTCTCCTACGGCGACGTCCAGGGCGGCGATCTCAGCGGGGGGTCGCCCTATATGATCGTGTCCAGCTACACGGCGGACCAGGTGGCGGGCACAGTCGATGTGGCCCTGCGGCCTCGGACGACCACTGAGATGGCGCTCTCCGGCGTGGAAACCTCGGGCTATGACGCCTTCTACAACGCCCTCGGCCGTGACGAGGAGGTCATGGACGCCTTTCTCGCCCAGACCAGCCGGGAGGACTTCATGAACCTCTATGAGCAGACCCTCCCCGACCACTCCGGCGGCACGCTCATGTCCCTGGCCAGCGGGATCGACGCCGTGACCCAGGCCCTGGCGGGCCGCAACAACACCGCCGCGCTCGGCGAGGTCAGCGGCTGGGTGCAGGAGATCAACTTCTACGAGGACAAGGACAAGACGGACACCTACGGCTATCGCGCGGACGGTTTCGGCGTCGCCGGCGGCTATGAAAAAATGACCAGTGTCGGCGCCCTTGGCGTGTCCGCCGCCCTCGCCGCTTCCGAGTTGAAGGATCCGGAGGCGGAGGCCGAGGAACAACTATCCTCCAACCTGTTTGAATTGGGCCTGTACTGGCGCGCCCAGGCGCGAGGCTGGACCGGATGGGCGCGCGGCGCCGTCGGCTACGCCGCCTTCGAAAGCACGCGAAGCCTCGTCGGCGACGATGTCTACGTCACCTCCGTGGCAGAGTGGGACGGCTACACCCTGTCGGCCGCCGGCGGCGTCGCCTACGAGCGCCGCTTCGGTCGACTGTCGCTCCGTCCCGAAGCCTACGCCGAATTCTTCAGACTGACGGAGTCTTCGCGCACAGAGTCCGGGGGGGGGCGAGGCCTTCGACCTAGAAGTCGACGGCCGCACCGGCCATGTGACCAGCGGAACGGCCGCGCTGAAGATCGGCTATGGGTTCGGCGCAGATCAGAGCCTTCGCCCTGAGTTGAAGCTGGGTTGGAAACAGATCTTCTCGGCTGACTATGACGAGACCAACGCCCGCTACGTCAGCGGCGGCGATTCCTTCGCCTTGACGGGCGAGCCGCTACAAGGCGGCGGCCCGGTCGTGGGTTTGGGCCTGACGACGGGCAACGCCCTGAGTTCCTTCACCGTTTCCGGCGACGCCCAACTGCTCGAGGACTATGTCCGCTACAGCTTCCTCATTCGTGCAACCTTCGCCTTCTAACCCCCCTCGGCCCCGAACTCGGCGTCGATACATGCTGTTACACAGGAGGACCGATCCGACATACCTACGCCGATCCGATCAGGCAGTATGACGACATTCGGAACAGGCCGGACGCAGACACCAGGACCTGCCCTGACCCTTCGGCGCCTCCCCAGCCGTTGAAGACGTCCGCGGCCGACTTGATCCGTTTCGGGCGAAGACCTCCTCCCCCCTCCGCCTTCGCCCGTCGCCCCGACCGCGCCCCCCAATGCGCGCGGTCGGGGTCCCTCCTTCAAATGACAGGAACTTGCCATGAAGACCTTTCTGATCTCCGCCCTCGTTACGGTATTGGCCGCCGGCGGCGCCGCAGCCCAGACCGCCGGGCCCGAGGCCGGCCAGGCCCTGTTCCAACAGGCCGACGTCGATGGCGACGGACGTCTGACGCGTGCCGAGTTCGACGCCGTGCGCGAAGGCCGCTTCGCCCGGACGGACGCCAACCACGACGGACGCCTGGCCCTGACGGAACTGCGCGCCCTGCGCCCCGAGGGCGCGTCCCAGGCCCAACGTCGCCCCAGCGTGGAACAGATCCAGAAGCTGCGCGCCATTGATCGCAACGGCGATAGGGCGATCGACGCTGCAGAGTTCCGCGCCATCGGCGCCGAGCGTTTCGCCAGCGTCGACCGCAACCGCGACGGCTTCATCGCCCGCGACGAAATCGCCGACCTGGCCCGCGGTCTTGGGCTTGGGACCTGAGGCGCGCCGTCGTCCAATCCGGATTATATTTAGGTAGGGGCCTCACCCCGCAAGCAGCGCTCCACCGCTCGCCTGGGCGATGGAGCGCGACGGCGCGGCAAGGGAAATCGTCTGTAGGACTGACGCTGACCCCTCGCTTTCCTCAGGGCGGCCGTGGGGATTCACATGGCCGAGGTCTCGCAGGTTTCTAAAAACCACTCAGCCAGCACTGACGCGCCGCATTCGCGGAAACCACGCCGGAGCTCGCGCGGGCCCTTGACCGACCGCAGACATTTCAAGTTTCGGCGCTTAGGACGGCGCCGGCCCCCGCGAAGGTTGACCATCAACCGCAGGCCATGGCCCTACGCCATTTCGAGGGGATGGCTTAGGCTCGTCGAATGGGACTGTTGCGTGGACAGCTTCTCCCGCATTCGTTGTCATTGTCGTTCTGACCGGCCCAGACGCCGTTTCAGCCGACGCCAGTATGCGATTAACGGCGCCTAGGCGCTTCGGCTCAGATCCGTCTGGGATCGCTCTAGGGGCCCATAGCCGGAGTCCGTCAGCAGAGGGCCTGATTGGTATCTGCGGCGTCGCTAGCCCGCCTAGCGCTGGGCTGGAGCGTATCGCGACAAAGATCAATCCGCGTAGAGACGGGCTGGACCAAGTCGGACAGCCGGAGGATCAGCCGCAGCCTTCGCCGTCGGCTGCGAGCGCGGCACCGGAGAGATATACGCCCAGCAGGCCGCCCCTCGCTCTGGATGAGACCTCAAGCGTGCCCTTAGCCTTGGACGGACGCGGGCGCTCGCGCTGCACAAAAGGCGTCGGAGCACCCGCTCATTCCAGCTTCGATAGAGATAAGCCCTGGGAGCTGGCTGGAGATAGGCCCTCTGGCAACGCCAGAAGGCCGCCACACGCGCCCAAGGACTGTTGCGACGCAGAAACCTGAAGCATGACAAATGACTCAGTACTGCAAGGTTTTTTTCTGTATGAATTCAGTAAACAGAAACACTGCAATAATGACGTGTCAATAATACGACACTCTCGCATCAGGAATACGGCAAAACCTCAAAGTCTATTGCTGTAGTCCGCGCCCCGACTATCGTCGATGAGCTTGCGGGAAAGCGATCACGGCTTTCCCGCTCATTTATTCCGCCGGCTGCAAGTCGGCGGTCTGATCGTCGTTCGTCCAAAAAGGAGACTTACCTTGACCTTGAAACAAAGCCGCCGACGCCTTCTGGCGACGACAATACTCACGGGGGTGATTACGGTCGCCGTCGCCACGCCGAGCTTGGCTCAAGACGCCGCAGCTTCGCCCGCACAGGATGATGCCGCCGCCGTCGACGAGGTCGTGGTCATCGGCTCACGCATCCGTCGTCAAGACTATGTAGCCAGTAGCCCGGTCGTCACCGTCGGGCAGGAAGCGCTGCAGAACAACGGCGCCGTCACGGTCGAGAAGCTTCTGAACGAACTGCCGCAGTTCGTGGCCTCGATCACCGACACTTCGAACAACCCGTCGAACGGCGGGCAGGCCAATGTGGAACTGCGCGGCCTGGGCACAACCCGCACCCTGGTGCTGATCAATGGCCGCCGCGCCATGCCCTCGAACGCTACGGGCGTCGTCGATCTGAACACCATTCCAAGCGCCCTGGTCGAAAACGTCGAGATCCTGACCGGCGGCGCCTCCGCCATCTACGGTTCGGACGCCATCGCCGGCGTGGTGAACTTCCGCCTGCGCGATGATTTCGAAGGCGTGGAGACGGACGTTCAATACGGTCTGACCGAAAAAGGCGACGGCGACACCTGGAGCGCTAACCTCACTGTCGGCGGCAACTTTGACGACGACCGCGGCAATGCAGTCTTCTCCTTCGGCTATGCCAACCGGGCGGCTGTGATGGCCGGCGACCGCGATTTCTCGGAAGCCTCCAGCGGGTCGGGAACGATCGAGGAAGGCAAATATGTGGTCAGCGCGACCAATCTGCCCTCGCAAGCCGCGATCGATTCCGTCTTCGCCGGGTACGGCGTGGCCGCCGGCACCGTGGTGCAGGGCAGCAGCCTGGGCTTCAATGAGGATGGAAGTCTGTTCGGCTACACCTCCACGGGCTCGACAGTGAATGTCGATGTCGCCGACGGTTCGGAGTTGGACGCCGACACCGGGAACTACAACTACGCCCCGGCCAACTACCTTCAGCTTCCGCTGGAGCGGTTCTCAGCCTATTCCTCCTTCAATTATGATCTGACCGATCGGATCGAGGCGTTCGGCCAGTTCAACTTCAGCCACACTTCCTCGGCTACGGAGTTGGCCCCGACGCCGGCGACAGGCCTGACGGTGTCGGCCGACAACCCCTTCATCCCGACCGATCTACAGACTATCCTCGATAGCCGGGCAGATCCGGACGCAGACTTCACCTTCAGCCGTCGCTTCACCGAGGTCGGGCCGCGAACGTCGGACGTCGCAACCAACATCTTCCAGGGCCTAGCCGGCATTCGTGGCCCCCTGAACTCGATCGACGGCTCTTTCGAGTTGTACGCCTCATACGGCAACCTCGATACCTCAGAAACCCAGACGGGCAATGTATCCCGCTCCGCGGTGGAGGAGCTTCTGGACGCGGATGACGGCGGGGCTTCGCTGTGCGCAGGCGGCTTCAATCCATTCGGCTACAACTCCATCTCGTCGGACTGCGCGAGCTACATTTCCCGCACCGCCAAGAACCAGTCCTCGCTGGAGCAGCAGATCATCGAGGGCAATGTCCAAGGTCGATTGGCGGCTCTGCCGGCCGGCGACCTGCGGTTCGCCGCAGGTTCGATCTATCGCGCCGAGACCTATAAGCTGACCCCGGACGAAATTCTGGCCTCGGGCGACGTGATCGGCTTCAACGCCCAGGAGGCCCTGGAGGGCTCGATCGATTCAATCGAACTCTATGGCGAGCTGGCCGTGCCTCTTCTGGCCGACCTGCCCTTCGTTCGGGCCCTGAATCTGGATCTGGGCTATCGCTACTCGGACTACAGCACGGTCGGCGGCGTTCAGAGCTATAAGGCGTCGCTGGAGTATCTGCCGATCGACTCTGTGCGGTTCCGCGGCGGTTACAACCGCGCTGTCCGCGCGCCGAACATCGATGAGCTGTTTAGCCTGCAGAACCAGGGCTTCCCGTCCATCGGCGAGCCCTCTTCCACATCGACCGCCGGCGACCCGTGCGATATCCGTTCGTCCTATCGTCAGGGTGAGAACGGGGCCCAGGTGCGCGCCCTCTGTATTGAACAGGGCATCCCGGCCGAGATTATCGACAGCTACACCTACACCAACACCCAGGTGGAAGGCGTCTCGGGCGGCAATCCGGATCTGACGGAAGAAACGGCGGACACCTATACTTTCGGCCTCGTCTGGTCGCCAAAGTTCCAGTCGCCCTGGCTGGAGGGCCTGTCCGGCTCCATCGACTGGTACAGCATCGAGATCACCGACTTCATCTCATCGGTGGGCGCCTCGACCTCCATTTCCCGCTGCTTCAACGCCAACGACGCAAACCCGACCTTCAGCAACGACAACACCTTCTGTCAGGCGTTTACTCGGGATTCCTCGGGCTCCATCACCGACGTCCAGTCGACCAACGCCAACCTCGCCGCTCTGAAAACCTCGGGCGTGGACCTTCAGGTGGACTACCGGGCTCCGGTTCCGATCGGCGCCCTGAACTTCAACCTGATCCTGTCGTATCTGGACTCGTATCAGGTCCAGGCCCTGCCGGGGGATGACTTCGTCGAATACGCCGGCACGATCGACAGCGGGGTCGGGACGGCCTTCGCGGAGATCAAGTCGGTGATGAGCGCCACCTACACCTGGGGCGACTATGGGCTGACGACGCGCTGGCGCTATATTGGCCAGATGGACGACGCCAACGGTGGCTCCGACCAGGCGGAGGCGACCAACTACTTCGACTTCATGGGTCGCTGGGACGTCAACGAAACGGTCTCTCTGCGCCTCGGCGTCCAGAACGCCTTCGACGAAGAAGTGGAAACCTACAGCAGCCCTGTCCAGTCCGGCACGGACCCGTCGACCTATGACGTTCTGGGGCGTCGCTACACCCTGGGCTTGACGGCCAAGTTCTAGCTCGCGTTTGAAGTGAGACGCTGAGGGGCGGCGGGTCGTCGGGGTGCGCCGCCCCTTTTCCGTGTACGGCTGTCGGCTCTGTCTAACGGCGATCCTCCCAAGTCCGCCTTGGACATTAAGGATCGCCGCCTTCGAGCGGCGGGACCTGATCCTCAGGACGGAATAATCATCCGGCTCAAACGCCTCTGAGAATGTCAGCTCAACAACGGTCGGCAGATGTCCGCTGGTTCGACCCAGGCGGCCATCACTCTAACCGAATAGGTCTCCGGATCATCCACGCGGCGCGACAACTCGCCAAAGCGCCCGATCTACATGACCTTGCAGCGGGTCTGCAGCGCACGAAGGTGAGCCACAATCCCGTCGCTCTGGGGCTCCGGATGCGGTGCGATGGAAGAGCACCGCCTCAAACATAAGACTGCGCAAAATCAGCCAAGCAACTTATGATTTATTTAGCCGATTGACTCCGGTTGCATTTGCTCGCCTTCATGAGCGAACAGTCTGGGGAGGCGACCATGAAAACACTGCTGAGACTCTGTGCCGCCTGGCTCGCGCCGATCGTGTGCGCCGTCACCCTTTCAGCGCCTGCGAGCGCCGGCCAGCTCAAACTGCAGAACACCTCCGGCCAGGCGATCACCTGCACGGTCGATGGCTGGACGGTCGCAACCGGTTACGCCTTCGACTGGCAGATCGCGGTCCAGCCCGGCGAGACCTTCTATGTCGGCCAGAATACCGTCCGCGTGTTCCCGGATCAGCAGCCGCCGACGATCAGTTGGGCAAGCTGCGGTCCATTGACCACGCGGATGATGAACATCACCGCCGCCGGCCCTGACGGCCTCCTGGTCCTGACAGGAGCCCAGACCCGCGTTCTGAACGTGGCCCTCTATCCCTATCTGCCCACCTTGCCGGGCGATCAATTCGAGGCCCTGGTGGCCCATGTGATCGAGACCTATCAGGCCGCCAATCCCCAAACGCTCCTCAGCGCCCAGCTGAACATGGCGACCGACGTCTACAGCTTCACCAATCTGCCTGTGCTTCTGGGCGCCGGCGGCCTGGACGTGGTCGAGCTCGACACCCTCTATCTGGCCTTCCTCGCTCAGTCCGGCCTCATCAATCCGGCGCAGATCGTCGGCGAACAACCGCTGCCGGTGGCCATCGCCGCCGCCACGGTCGACCAGCAACTTTGGGGCATACCCAGTTGGTTGTGCATGGATTTTCTGTATTCGACAGATCCGAGCGTCCAGCAGATCGCCAGCCTGGCGGCCCTCCTGCCCTATCTGAACACCCTTGCGCCGGTCGGCGGTCCGCAGTTGATCGCCGACTACAACGGCAGCTGGCGTCTGCCATCGATCTACATCAACGGCTATGTGCAGACCTACGGCTATGGCCAGATCGCCCAGGCGCTGCAGATGCCGCCGGACCCCGGCGTCATAACCAACCTGGTCTCCCTGACCGATACCTGCGCCTATGGCGGCGGCAATAACTGCACCAATGGCGTGAACCACTCGGCGGAGAATGCGCAAAACGGCGCGATCGAAACCATCTTCGCCAACGGTGACGCCAATACTGAACTCGCCTTTTCCGAACAGTCCTTCTTCATGAAGGCGACCACCCCCGCCATAAATCTCTATGTGGCGCCCGGCGTCTGGGGCCAGAGCCCCCAGCCCCTGCTGTTCAGCGACGTCTTCGTCTCCAGCGCCGCGACTTGCCCGCCCCAGTCCAACTGTGCGGCGGATGCGACGGCCTTCACCAGCCTGATGACCGGCCTGGCGATGAAGAACTATATCGTTCAGGCTCAGGACCTGCCGCAGGGCACGCCCTGGCGCACCCTGCTCGTCCCGCTCGCCTCCTTCTATGAGCAGGATGTCGTCAAGGCGAACGCCCTCTATCCGCAGTACGCCCGCGTCTTCGGCACGGCCGAGCCATTCCCGAACAATTTCACCGCTGACCTGCAAACCCAGATGGCCTTCGCCGTATGCGCCGCGCTCAAAGCGGACCAGCCCGCCTATGTGTGCAAGACCGGCGCGGCCAACGACAATCTCGCCCCGCCCGCCGACGACGTCGCGCCGGCGCAGGACGCTGCGCCCGCGCGCCGCGCAGGAGGCCAGTGATGAGCATAGGCCCCGTCTCCGGCGACGGCATCGCCGTCGCCCTTCCCGTCGGCAAGACCGTCTTCTGGGCGGTCACTGTCCAGGCCGCCTATAATCAGTTCGTGCAACTGACCGACAGCCACGGAAACATCATCTTCGTGGCGTCCGGCGGATCGCCCGGCGGCCATTCGCCCACTCAGATCGGCCAGGGCAGTTTTGTCGCCCAGGATCCTCAGGGCTATCAACTCTATGTCGGGACCAACGGCGGCCAGGCCTGGTCGAGCGTGATCTGGGATTCGACCGCACTGGAGGTCGGGGGCGTCCCGACCAGCACCAACTACAACTTCATCTCTGAAGACGGCGCGGACCAGGACTTCAACGACAGCCATGTGTCGATCACCTGGTTCGAGTCGATCGGTTAGGAACGCTCCATGTCCAATGGCCCCGTCGCCGGCAACGGCATTCCCATCACCCTCGCCCCCGGCAAGGTGGTGTTCTGGTCGGCGCTGGTTCAAGCGACCAACTCGCAGTTTGTCCAGATCAAGGACAGCGGCGGCGGCGTGATATTCACCGCAGCGGGCGCCAGTCCGGACGGTCATTCGCCCGCGCAGATCGGTTCTGGCTTCTTCCAGCCCTCAGATCCGTCAGGATCCTACACCGTCTGGCTGGGAACCGACGAGGGCGCGTCCTGGTCGAGCGTCGTCTGGTCGCAAGACGTGCTCGACAACGGCGGAGCGCCCCTGATGACCAAATTTATTTTCGGGTCCGAGGACGGCGCGGACGCCGACTACAACGACACCTATCTGCAGCTGCAGTGGTTCGAAAGCATCGGCTGAGGCCTTCTTGGCGAGACGATCCTCGAACCGCTGGCGGGTCTGTCCGGTGGGCCGATCGCAGCCACGCGGGGATCAAGAGCGCTCAGGCAGCTTATGACGGAGCCTCTTGAAGGCCAAGCACCGCTATAGGCTTCTCGCTCGCCCGTCCGTCGCGTGAGACGAAACCGTTCGACACCGGATGCGATGAGGCCACCGGCGCCCCCAACGGTGGCCGAGCCCCGCAGAGGGCATCCCTCGTCCTCGATCCGCAGGGCGGAAGCCTCGACACATGCTGTTACATGCAGGTGCTGATCCGACATACCGGCGACGATGCGATGGGGCAGTATGGCGACATCCGGAACAGGCCGGGCGCAGACGCCGAGACGCCCTTCTCCGACGGCGCCCCGCCGTCGAAGACGTCCGCGCCCTTGCTGTTCCGTTTCGGGCGAAGGGGCCTCCTCCTCAGCCTTCGCCCGTCGCCCCGGCCGCGTTCACCCCATCGCGCGGCCGGGGCTCCTCTTCCCAGACAATAGCCCCATGAATACCTTTCTGATCCCCGCCTTCGCCGAGGTTCTGGCCGCAGTTCCGGCCACCGGCGGCGCCTGCGCCCAATCCGCCGCAGCCGAGACCGCCCACGCCCTTTTCCAGCAGGCGGACATCGACGGCGACAGGCGCCTGACCCTGACGGAATTGCGCGCCCTACGCCCCGAGGGCGCATCGCAGCCGCGCCGTCGCCCGAGCATGGAACAGATCCAGAAATTGCGCGCCATTGACCGCAACGGGGACCAGGCGATCGACGCCGCGGAGTTTCGCGCCATCGGCGCCGAGCGTTTCGCCAGCATCGACCACAACCGAGACGGCGCCGTTGCGCAAGACGAGATCGCCGATCTGGCGTCCACGCTGGGCCTCGGAACCTGAGGCGCTCAACCGTTCCCGCTCTCCGATCCGTTCGGGCGGGCAGGCGGGCGGGCGGCTTGGCCATTGCTAGGCGGAGAGGCCGGCCGCGCCGACACATGGTGCAACAGACCGCCGCTCCGGCCGTACATTTCTGAGGCAGACTTCGAAGCGGGCTGAATGACGGGCCGACCCAATCGGCCGAACATCGGAGACGAACATGAAAATCAGATACGCCCTATCGGCAGTCTTTGTGGCCGCGGCTTGCGCGACCACAGCCGTCGCCCAGGACGGCAATCCGCCCGGAGGACGCGGCGGGCCCGGAACCAACTGGGAGAATCCTCCCGGAGCCAGAGGCGGCCCCGGAGCCTCTCCGGACCGGATCTATGTCCGAAACGGCCAGCGCTACGTTTTCGTGGCCCGGCCGGCCGGCTATTATTACTCGCCTGCCTACGGCTACTACCACCCGGTCCATGGGTGGTGGAACCAGGCGGGCCGCTGCTGGCGCGATCCGGATTGGAACCCACCGGGCCCGGCCAACGGTCCAGGCACGAACTGGGAAAATCCGCCCGGGCTGGTTGGCGGCCGCGGCGCGAGCGCGGACCGTTTCGGCCGCTGCCATTAGGGCTGGACCGATGACGCCTGTGACCTGAACCCGACCGCACCTTGAACGGCGCGTCGCGGGTCGCATGACCGACGAAGGCGTGAGGGCTTGACCGTCCTCACGCCTTTTCGCGTTTCCGAGGACGGGCCGTCGCGGGCTCCGCCAGATATCGCCTGCCGTCGCAACGGATTCCTCCCGTCGGCGGCCAAGGACCACCAGAACCTGAAGGCTCAAGCGGCGGGAATATCCGGCCGGACGACCGGTCCGCCCGTCTCAAGAGGGGCGTCGCAATGCGGGGGCTCTTTCGGACGTGACGCGCATCGGACTGACCCCGCCGCAAAAAGCCCTGGCGCCGGACGGGCGGATTACAAACGGCAACATTCCCTGCGAACTCGAGCGCGGGAGCCGCGCCATGATGGGGCGTCACAAAGGAGCCGCTCTTGCGCCGTCCCACCCTCGCCGTCTCTTCGCTCCTCCTCGCCATCGGGCTGTTCGGAGCCATCGCCCCCACCTCGGCCGCAGCCTATCAGCGGGCCGGCGGCGTGCGCCATCCGCCTCGCCCGCCGTCCATCATCATCGTGGATCGCGGCCGGCCAGGCTGGTGGCGCTCCCAACCCGACTTTGTCGGCTATCGCGGCCCTCGCCCCGGCTACGCCTATGCGCCCGGACACGGCTATTATCCGAACCCCTATCGCCCCCCGAGCGGCGTCTGGGTGGTCGGCGCCTATTATCCGCCGTCCTTGAGACGCTACGTCGTCGTGACCCCCGCACGCTACGGCCTGCCTCCGGCTCCGCCCGGTCACGGCTGGTATTACGCCGACACGAGCTTCGTGCTCGTCGCCCACTCGACGGGGGTGGTGATGCGCACGGTGGCGGGCGGGTGGTGAGGCCGGTGCGCGTGTCCTCTTCCCCGAGCCCCAGATGGCGAATCCAGCCGTCGCCAGAGCTCGTCTGCGTGTTCCTGATTGTGCTCTATTTCTTGATGATCTTCATCGTCCCGTCGGTCGTCGACGTCTATTTCGACGTCGTCGAACGACGGGCCTGCGAACAGTCAGGGATCGAGGCCGGCGCGCAGCCGGACCCCGACCCCCAGTATCGGCTTCAACGCCGGTGACCCAGGCGCCCCGAAACGCCCCCGAGGCCGAGCGGCGCCGAGCCCCTCAGAAGGCGAAGCGCAGACGGGCCCCGAGCTCGCGCGGACGCCCCATGTCGTAGCGGAGGATGCCGACGAGCGAGAGGAGATTGAGCCCGCCGGTCAGATACTCCTCGTCGGTCAGGTTCGTGCCGAAGACCGCGAACTTCCACCGCCCGTCCGGCGAGGTGTATTCGACCTGGCCGTTGAGGAGCCCATAGGGATCGAGCCGCACAGCATCGACGTCGCTGGCCGAGCCGTACTGGGCGCTTCTCCAGCCGTAGTCGAGATTGAAGCGGGTGACCGCGCCGGACCCATGGTCGATGTCGTAAGACGCCCCGACCGAATAGAACCATTTGGGCAGACGCGGCAGCGGACTGTTCAGAGTGACCCCGACGCCGGGATTGAGCTCATCGAAGGCGCCTTCCATATAGGCGGCGGCGACCTGCAGGCGCAGATGCTCCGTCACGAAGGCCGCGCTCTCCAGCTCGATCCCGAAGATATGAGCCTGGCCGGCGTTCTCGAGGATGGAGGTGGGCAGCGGGGGCGCCGGCGGCGGCGGCGTGTACTGCCGATTGATCTGCATGTCCTCGTAGTCGGTGTAGAAGACGGTCGGATTGATCGTCACCCGCCGGCCCAGGAAGGCCATGCGCGCGCCCGTCTCATAGGAGGTCACGGTCTCGGAGTTGAACCCGATCGCATCGGCCGTGGCCGGAACAATATTGAAGCCGCCCGCCCGCGCACCGCGACTGACCGAGGCGTAGGTCATGATGTCGTCCGACCAGTCGTATTGGACGCGGCCAACGGCAGGGTGGTCGTCTCGCTCAAAGACCCGGAATCCGAGGCGCCCGCGACGGGCAGCAGGTTCTGGGTCGCAATGGCGATGTCCTCGGTCCCGACCCGCACGCCGCCCGTCACCTTGAGCTGCGGCGTCAGACTATAGGTGAGGTTGGTGTAGGCGGAGAGGGATTCGCGTGTGTTGGTATAGGCGGACCGGCTCTCCACGATCAGGCCCGCGGCGTTGGGCGCGAACTGGCCGCTCGTCGCCGAATAGGTCTCGTCATAATAGAAGACGCCGGCGACATACTGCAGGCGACCCGCAAACAGATCCCCCTGGGCCTGAAGCTCGTGGGACTGGGATTCGACGCGGCTGTCGCTGTACTGGCGCCCGCCGGCGGGCGTGCCGTCGAGATCATTGCTCCAGGCGTCGTCGATGACCGATCGACCGCTCAGCAGCTTGAGCGTCAGTTGGTCGCTGACGTCCCATTCGCCAGTGAAGCGCAGGTGGTTGGCGCGGGCGTCGTCGAAATCATCGACGGGCAGGCCGCCGTAGTTGCAGTAGACGCAGGGCGAGGCGAGCGCCTGGGTGAAGCGCGGCGTATTGGTCGGCCGCGCATTCCAGCGCGCCGCAAGGACGCCGCTCTCGGAGATGACCGGAATATAGGCCGTGGATCCCCGGCTCGAACTGTCGGAATCCTCATAGACGAGATTGAAGGTCAGGGCGCCGATCGGCTTGTACTGGGCCTGGATGCGAAACAGGGTGTTTTCAGTCGAACCGCCCTTTTCGTCGTCCGCGACATGATCGACATAGCCGCCGGTCTCCAGGGTCGCGCCCGTCAGCCGGACGGCGAACTTGTCGCCGAACGGAAGGTTCAGCGCGCCGATGAGGTCTTGCCGGTCGTAGTCGCCATAGGTCCCTTCCAGGAAACCGCCGAAGCTCGCCTGCGGCCGTCGCGTCGTATAGCGCACGGCGCCGCCGAGGGAGTTGCGGCCGAACAGGGTGCCCTGCGGCCCGCGCGACACCTCGACCTGGGCGATGTCCATGGCGCGCAGGACATTGCCGGCGATCCCCGGATAGTAGAAGTCGTCGATATACAGCGGCACGGACGGCTCGCTGCCGTTGCCGGCGCGCATCTGACCCAGGCCGCGAAGCCAGAAGGTGGCGCTGTTGGCGCCCGGCCCATTGGTCTGCGAGCCGATCGACAGACCGGGCACGAGATTCTCAAGCCCCCGGACGGACTGCACCCCCCGCGCCTGAAGCTGTTCGGCCGTGATCACCGTGACGGCGAGCGGCGTGTCCTGAAGATTGGTGCTGCGGCGTTCAGCCGTCACCACGATGTCGTCGACCGTCGCCGCGCCGGGCGGGCTCGACGTCTGTTGAGCTAGGCCAGTCCAGGCGCCAGCAGGCAGGCGGCGGACGCAAGCAGAAGTGCGCGCATTGTCTCATCCCTATGTTTTTTTGATTGGCGTTCCAGTGGTCCGATGGCCCTGGAATCGGTTTTGGTCAGCGGTTGCGTATTCGGTCCACGGAACCCAGGACGGGCCGCATGGCCGCCCCCCGAATGCGCTGCCCCAAGCTCTGGCTTCGGTGGACCTCAGGGGCGGCGGGCGTCTCGCCGACAAAGGCGAAGCGCCGGAACAGCGACAGCGCATTGGTGCGATAGACCGCGTCCCGTTGCGGCCCGTTCCAAAGGGGCAGCCGGTCGATCTCCTTCATCTGCAGCGCCGTGATCGGCGCGGGTGCGAAGGGGAAGTCGCTGCCGAACAGGATGTGGCTGTGGTCGACCAGTTGTCCGAGCGCCGCCATGGCGAACGGAGACGGCGACAGGGCCGTGTCGAAATAGAAGCGCCGCATATAGGTCAGCACCCCCTGCGGGGCGCGGGCGGCGAACTCCGGCATCATATTGGCGAGCGACAGCCGCCAGGCGGCGTAGGGGAGAAATCCACCGGCGTGGGCCAGGATCCAGCGAATGCGGGGATAACGCTCCAGCACGCCCGACAGGATCAGATTGAGGGAGGCGCGGGTGGTGTCGCACAGAAACTCCATCAGATATCCCGGCATGGCCAGGCCGAGGGTCTCGCTGCTCGGATGAAGATTCGGATGGATGAAGACGATCGCCGATCGCCGGTTCAACTCGGCCATCAGCTCCTCGAACCGGGGGTCGCCCAGGAAGACCCCGTCGACGCTGCCCAGCAGGACGATCCCGTCGGCGTTCAGCACGTCCAGCGCATAGATGGCTTCCGCGCAGGCCGACGCCGCAAAAGGCATGGGCAGGATGGCGAAGGCGCCGAACCGGTCCGGGCGGTCCGACACCATGCCGGCGGCGAACTCATTGCAGGCCCGCGCCAGAGATCGGGCGGCGGCTTCGTCGGCGAACCGCACGCCGGGCGCCGAGACCGAGGTGACGGCCGCGCCGATACCCTGCTGGTCCATGATGTCGAGCGAGTGCTGGACGCTCCACTGCGGCACCGGGCCGCCCGCCATGTCGGTGATTCCATGCCGCTCGAGCGCCTGCAGCAGGGCCGGCGGGAGCAGGTGATGGTGAACGTCGATCCGGCCGGACGTCTGCGGGCGAGATGGGCTCATGGGGTCTGTCCGTGCGAGGCGGGCGTCAGGCGCGCCAGATGAAGTCGGGGCCGGGCATATGGCGGCCGTCGTCGATCCCGATCTCCCGGGTGATCAGCCGATTGAGCTTGCCGTTCATCTGAAGGATCAGGTCCCGAACCGTTTCGGGAGCGGCCGCGAGATTGCGCGTCTCGCCCGGGTCCGCCTCGGTGTCGTAGAGCTCCAGATCGTTGCGGGCGATCAGAGCGTCCCAGTCCGTCGGCGTATTGTGTTCGGTCGGGGCGAAATAGCGGGCGAACTTGTAGCGCCCGTCGTAGACGCCGCGCATCTGGCCGCGCTTGGACAGGCCGCCGCGGAATTCCGGTTTGACCAGGGCCATGAGGCTGAAGGCTCGACCGTGTTTACGCTCCTCCTCAAAGGCCAGGGAGGCCACGTGATCCTGGTAGATCAGGCTGGTCCAGTGCATCAGAAGACCGTCGCGGCCGGCCCGGGGATCGGGCGAGGCGGGGTCGACGATGACGGGGCTGAGATCGCGCCCGATCAGTTCGGGAACCTCGCGCTGGACCGCGTCTGCAGGGACGCCGGCGAGGCCCAGAAGGGTCGGCGCCATGTCGACATGGCTCGCGAGCGTCGGGGTCGAGGCCGCGCCCGGCCGGTCCGGGTGGCGGACCAGCAGGGGGACCTGCGTCGACTCGCGGTAAGGCAGGACGCCCTTGCCCCGCAGACCGTGGACGCCGAGCATTTCGCCATGATCGGCCGTGAAGACGACGATGGTGCGATCGGCCTGACCGCTGGCGTCGAGCGCCTCCAGAAGGCGCGCGATGTGGACGTCGCTCTCGCGGATGCAGTTGTAATAGTAGTTGACGAATTCGGTCGCCGTGGCCGGATCCGTCAGATCCAGTTCGCCCAGGGCATAGGCTTCGGTGAGGGCGTATTCCGCCGCCGCCGGCAGCCGTGCGTCGGAGGCCGACCGTCCGAAGTTGGCGGGCGGCGGATAGCCGAGGACTTCGCGGTACAGGGGCGTGTCCGGCGGGCGAGACAGATCGTCCGGATAGAGGATCTTGCGCGTCGCGGTCATCTTGGGACCCGACGTGTAATACATGATGTCGTGCGGGTTCAGGATGTTCACGGCGGCGAACCACGGCTTGTCGGCCGCCTTCTGACGATCCAGGAAGGCGATGGCCTTGTCCGTGGTCTTGCCGTCCTCGCCATGCCCGCCGAGCGGGCCGTCGATCTCATAGCCGGTCCCGGTCTCGTCAAAGCCGTAGCTGCGGATCTCGGCCTGGACCTCGGATTCCGACAGTGGTTTGCGGCGGCGTCCATGCAGCTTGCTGAGGTGCCATTTGCCGAAATAGGCGGCGTGGTAGCCGGCCCCGCGCATCAGGGTCCCCAGGGTCGGCACGTCGGTCTTCATTTCCGGCGCATAGGGCAGCGGCATATTCTCCCACACGCCGTTCCGCTGGGAATGCTGACCTGTGTAAAGGGCCGCCCGCGCGGTCGCGCACACCGGCGACGGGGTGAAGGCGCGGCTGAAGGACAGGGACTCGCGCAACAGCCGCGCGCGACCCGGACAATGGCGCTCGATGAAGCCCGCCGGGAGGAGCGACCAGACCTGCTCCTGGTCGCTGGTCACCAGAAGGATGTTGTAGGGCTTGGCGGCGCGGTCCTGAGGCAGGCGGATCTCAGGCTGACCGCCGGGCCGGGTCACCCCCCAGGCGGTCGCGGCGCCGGCAAGGGTCAAAACCCCGGCGCCGGCGAGCACTTTTCGACGCGACCAGGCCATCAGACCCGCCCTGCGCCGTGCATCACGACCTTTCGCGCAAGACGATACGTCTGCGGCGTCGCGCCTTCGCGGACCTGCGCACAGGCGGTCATAAGTCTCAGAACGTGAACCATTGTTTCCTCAACGCTTTTATTTGCACTCTTTTTGTTTATTTAGACAGGCGTGATCAGAAATATCAATAGCGCGTCGTATTAGGGTCCGCGTATGCATTCTGGGTGACGAATCTCCGCCCCAAACGCACCATGACCGCCGCCCGCCGCCGCATGCGTGAGGCCGCGATCCGTCTCTTCGCTGAAAAGGGCTCGACCCAGGTGTCGATGAGCGAACTGGCTCAGGCCGCCGGCGTCGCCCGCGGCACGGCGCACAACAATCTGGAATCCCCCGACGCCTTCTTTCGTGAGATCGCCAGCGAACTGGCCGACGAGATGAACGACCGGATCACCCTCAGTTCCGACGGGATCAGCGACCCGACGCGGCGCCTCGCCTTCGCCATCCGGTTCTACGTTCGGCGCGCCCACGAGGAGCCGGACTGGGGCCGCTTCCTCCTGCGCTTCGCGATCAGCGAACAGGCGCTCCAGGCCTTCTGGCTCGGCCAACCGATCCAGGACCTGACCAAGGGCCAGGAGAGCGGCGCCTTCTCTTTCCGGATCGATCAGACGCCCTCGGCCCTCGGCTTCATCGCCGGCAGCGTGCTCGGCGCCATACTACTCGTGCTCGATGGTCACAGGACCTGGCGCGACGCCGGCCGCGACGCCGTGGAGTTCGCCCTACGGGCGCTCGGCGTGCCTGAGCCCGTCGCCTGCGAGCTCGCGATCGCCGACCTGCCGCCCCTGCTCGAGCTGCCGGCCGCGCCTCGCGCGCGCAAGTCCGGCGCCGCTTCAGGGTAGGCGCGCCTCAGGCGCCATCTGCCGCGCCCGTCCCCAGCAGATCCAGGGCGGCGTCGACGAGCTCGGACGTCTGTTCGACGGGACCATCGACCAGAATGACCCGGTCTGGGCGGACGACGGCGACCCAGCCGACCGGGGCGACGCCGGGAATCAAGGCGCCGTCCAGGTCTTCATAGTCGTCGGGTCGCGCGCAGACCTGGCCGGCATGTCCGATCTGGACCAGGCCGTAGCCCCTTGCGGCCCAGGTCCGCCGCAGATCCGGGGCCAGTTGCAATCCGGGATCGACGCCGAAACCGACCAGACAGAAGGACGCGCCCAGGGCCGCGTCGCTGCGGATCAGGTCCCCGGCCCAGGATCGGAGACGAACCTGCGGGATCTGGGCGCCGCGGATCAGTCGCCGCCCGCCGCGCCCTTTCACGAAGAGGCCCTTGCGGAAGCGGTTCTGCGGTTTGACGCCCAGGTCGTCGGTGAAGCGACGCAGGATCGGCACGCCGCGCGCGCCGCGCATCAGGGCATGCACGAGCCGAGCGCGCAGCGCGCTGGGCGGCATGACCAGTCCGCCCATCAGCTTGGCCAAGGCGATCATCGCGCGGGCGTGAGGCCGTCTCTCGGCGTCATAACTGTCGAGAATGCGCGGCGCCGCCTGACCCTTGACCACGGCCTCGAGCTTCCAGGCGAGATTGGCCGCATCGCGCAGACCCGCCACCAGCCCCTGGCCGATGAAGGGCGGGGTGACATGGGCCGCGTCTCCCGCGAGCAGGGTGCGTCCCCGTCCGAACGCCTGGCAGCAACGGGCGTGAAACCGGTAGACGGCCCGGCGTTCGATCTTCACCTGGTCGGGCGTGAGCCAGGGGCTGAGAAGTTCGGCGACCTGAGCGTCGCTCTCCATCGCCTCACGGGTCTCGCCGCGCCTCAGCATGAACTCCCAGCGCTCCCGCCCGCCGGGCGCCGGCATGTGGGCGATGGGCCGCTTCGGATCGCAGATGAACTCGACATGGTCGATCGGCGACGGCGGATCGAGCGCGTCGATGATCAGCCAGTCCTCGGCATAGGTTTGGCCGGTGAAGGCCTGGCCGATCGCCTGCCGCACAAAGGAGGAGGCGCCGTCGGCCCCGACGAGATAGGCGGCGCGGATCCGGGTCTCGCGACCCGCCTTGTCCTTCACGACGACGACGACCGCCCCGTCCGTTTCCTCGATCAACACCACCTCTCGTCCCGGCAGCACCTTGACGCTCGCCAGGGTGTCGACGTGGCACCTCAGGGCCGCCTCGAGGTCCGGCTGGGCGAAGGTGACGAGCTTGGGGTGGCCGTCGATGGCGCCGGCGGTGTTGATCTCGCCGAACTGGCCCAGGAAGGGCGAGTGCATCCTCACGCAGGCGATGGCCCGGCGCGGGAAGGCGTCGTCGCTCAGGCCGATCATCTGCAGGATGCGCAGCGCTTCATTATCCAGGGCGATGGCCCGCGGCTGGGTGACCATGACCTCGGCCTTGTCGACGACGAGGGTCTCAACGCCATAGCGCCCCAGCAGGCTGGCGACGGCGGCGCCGACCGGACCATAGCCGACGACGACGACCGTGGTTTCGAGAAGGGTCTTTCGAGTCATGAGGTGCTCAACTGCGGGCGACGATGCGCTGGGCCAGCGCCGGGGAGAGCCGATTGAGCAGCGGCAGGAAGCGGGCCTTGCCGGGGTAGACCGTCGCCCTGCCCTTGCGGGCGCCGGCCAGGGTCTGGGCGACGACATCCTGCGGCCGCATCTTGCTGACGCTGCGGTGTTCGACCGAGGGCGTATCCACCACCGGCGGGCACACCTCCGTCACGGAGATGTTCAGAGGCGCCAGGGTCCGGCGCAGGGTCAGAGCCAGACTGTGCAAGGCCGCCTTGGAGGCCGAATAGAGCGGCGTACGCGGGGACGGCACAAGCCCATATCCGGAGCCGACGATAATCAGGCGAGACGGCGCTCCGGTCCTGAGAGCCGGGAGGAACTCGGCGATGAGGTTGACCGCCCCCTCGTAATTGACCCGGATCTCGCGGGTCAGGTCGAAACAGGCGTCCAGGGTGGTCAGATCGACTTCACGCGAGCCGCCGGCGTTGCTGACGAGCAGGTCGATACGGTCATGGTCCCTGCGGACGGTCGCGGCGAAGGCGCGCACGGACTGGCGCTCGACCACGTCGCAGCGGACCGTCCGGACGGCGGGAAAGGCCGCCGCGAGTTGAGCCAGACGCTCGGCGTCCCGCCCGCAGGCATAGACCGTATAGCCCTCGTGCAGCAGGGTTTCGACGAAGGCGCGACCGATGCCCGAGGAGCCGCCGCTGACGACGGCGATGGGTGCGGCGTTTGGGGTATGGGCTGAGGTCGTCATGATCTGAGAACGACCTCCTGGCCGAACGGCAGGAAGCCCAGGGCCCGGCGCGCCTTTTCCGCTTGAGCATCGTCGGCCATGACGGCGCGGATCACCATGCCGCGCGACGGATCCTCGACGGCCTCCACGGCGTGCGGCTGAAGACCGGCTTGGGCCAGCGCCAACTGCGCGGCAAATCGAACTTCGCGGCGTTTCAGATCCGGCTTGAACACCTTGCCGACCGGCGTGAGCGGTATCTGGGTGACGATGTGAATCGCCTTGGGCACGGCGGCCCGCTCGGTGATTTCATATTGCGCGAAGGCGAGCAGTTCGGCCTCGGTGACCGTCGCCCCTTGCTTGAGCTGCACATAGGCGACCGGCAGTTCGCCCGCGTGGGGATCGGGCCGGCCGACGGCTGCGGCGATCTGCACGGCGGGGTGTCGGTGCAGAGGCTCTTCGATCGCGGCCGGATCGATGTTGTGGCCGCCGCGGATGATCAGTTCCTTGCTGCGGCCGGTGAGCCAGAAATAGCCGTCAGCGTCCTGCCGCGCGAGATCCCCGGTGTTCAGCCAGGTCCGGTCCTGCCCGGCCTCGACCCAGAGACCGACATTCTGTTCCTCAAGCCTGTAGCCCTCGAACAGATTCGGACCATTGACGACCAGGGCGCCGGCTTCGCCGGTGGCGCAGTCGCGAACAAAATCCCCCGCCCCGTCCAGCACGACCGTCTTCATCCTCTGGCCGGGAAGGCGCAGGCCGATGGAGCCCGCCCGGCGCTCGCCGTCCGGCGGATTGACGCTGGAGACGCAGGTGGCTTCGGTCAGGCCGTAGCCTTCCAGAATCCGCAGGCCCGTGCGCGCCTCGAAATCCTTCAGCAGTTGCACCGGCATGGGGGCTGCGCCGCACAGGCCGTACTCCAGAGACTCGATCCGCCGCCCGTCGAGCGGGGTCTGCATCAAGGCGGCGTAGAGGGTCGGCACGCCGCTGAAGAAGTTGATGCGATGGCGTTCGACGATCTCCCAGAACCGCTTGACCACGCCTTCGCCGCGATAGCCCTGCGGCGTGCCAAGGACGACATGAGCCCCCTGCGAGAAGGGCACGAGCCCGGTCACCATCACGCCGTTGACGTGAAACAGCGGCAGGCCGCAGAAGACAGTCTTGCCGCGACCGACCCCCTCGCCCATGAAGCGCGAGATCGACCAGGCGTTGGCCGTCTCGGCTCCGTGACGCCGCATGGCGATCTTGGGCACGCCCGTGGTGCCCCCCGTGCAGAAGAAGGACGAGATCTCGCCCCCGCCGATGCGCCGGCCGCTGACCAGCCGGTCAGCCGGCTGCCGCCGGACGAGCGTGCGAAAATCATGAATCGGCACGCCGGCGCAGGCCGGCTTGCGCAAGCCGCCGGGACCGAACGCCGCGCGGAGCGCCCGACGCTGGAGCAGGCGCGCGCCGATCCCCTTCACGCCTCGGACCCGGTCCGCCAGGCTCACCAGCACCAGGCTGCGCAGCGTCGGAACATGGGGGAGGACGGCCCGGACCTTGTCCCACAGATCGACCTTGGGAAAGGGCGCCAGACTGACCAGGATGGAAGCGCCCGCCGCATTGAGGAGTTCGGCGATCGCCTCGGGCTCCAGCAGCGGATTGATCGCCGCCACCACGCCCGCCGCCTCGCCGCCCCAGAGCACGAAATGGGTCTCCGGCAGGTTCGGCAGGAGAAAGGCGATGACCGTGTCCGGTCCGGCGCCCAGGGCGTGAAAGGCGTTGGCGGTCCGGGTGATCTCGGCGATCAGGCGACGATAGCTCCAGGTCTCGGGCCGGCCCTGGTCCTCGATCGTGAGAAAGAAGCTCAGGGCCGGGGCGGCGGGATCGAGCGCCGCGCCGCGCTTCAGGAGGTCATAGGTGTTCTGGGGCCAGTCCGCAGGCGGTCCCTCCGCCTCGATGGCCCGGACGTCGTCCAGGGTGGCGACGCCGGTCACGCCTCGCCCTCCGCGACGATGCGATTGCGCTGCACCCCGAGATCGATGCGGCCGTCGCCGCTGGCGATCCGCGTCTCGATCACGTCGCCGGGCTGGAGATACTGGGACCGCTTGGCCTGGATCCTGAAGAAGATCTTCCACTTCATCTTGTCTGGCAGGAGGGCGCCCAGGCGCTGCCGGGCCGGCGACGGCACGGCCAGGGCGCAGCCCGACGGCGTGCCTGTCGCCAGAAGGTCGCCCGCCGAGAAGTCGTGGACGGCGGACAGTTCGGTCAGGGTCTCAGCGGGGCCGAAGACGAGGTTACGGGTGTTGTCGCTCTGACGGAGCTGGCCATTGACCGACAGGCTCAGCTCCATGTCGGCGAGCGCCGCCATGTCCTCGCGTTCGAAAACGCAAAGATAGGGACCGACCGGCCCGAAGGTGCGGAAGCTCTTGCCCTTATGGAACTGCATCTCGGGGATCTGGATGTCGCGCGCCGAAATGTCGTTGACGATGACCGCGCCCGCGATGAAGTCGAACAGAGTGTCCTGCGTCACCGTCACCGGCCCGGCGATGTCGCGGCGCAGGATCAGACCGAGCTCCACCTCGTAATCCAGGAACCGGACCCGCCGAGGCCGCACCACATCGGCGTCGGCCGCCACGATGCAGCTCGGCGCCTTGGTGAAAATCATATTGTAGTGTTTGGCGTCCGGATCGAGCCCGGACTCGATCATGTGCTGGCGGTAGTTGGCGCCCTGGCAGACGAAACGCTGATTGCGCGTCACCGGCGACAGCAGGCGCACGCGCGACAGCGGAACACCCGGGCCGTCGAGCGCCTTCAGCCCCTGCGGCGTCGTCCCGCTGAGAAAGGCGCCCGTGGTCTCGAAGTCATAGGGGGCGGGGATGATGTCCTGGCCGTCCAGGACGCCCCAGAAGATCGCGTTGTCGAGAAGATAGCGGACGACGGTGACGGCCATGAGGAGATCCGATTGCAGTAAGGAGGGACGCGGGTCAGCCGAACAGGCGCGCCAGCGTGATCAGCTTGCGCACCGACAGGTCGGGGCTGCGGCGCGATTGCGCACCAGGGCCGCAATCGCGCCGGGGGTCATCTTCGGCTTGGTGAAGCTGGCCGGCATCTTCTGGCCCCACTGGGACATCGCGTCCCGCGTGGCGGCGTGAAAGCCCGTCGGCCGGTCGGCGGTGAACAGATCGCCGTCGCAATAGTGCTCGTGCTTGTCCCCCCATCTGCATCATTGTGTCTCGACACGCCCTTAGGGCGCCGCGTCTCCCTGATCGGCGCCGACATCAGACTATGCGACGCTATTTTGAACACAGATGATCATTTTTGGCGCCTCTGTCCAGATCAATCTGGTCCTGGGAGAAGCGTCTGGCGGACGCGACCGGCCGCGCTGACGGTTACAACTTGTCACACGTCGTCGCGGAGCCGTCGCATCCTGGGCCCGCCGCCGCGCTAGGAGGAGGCGCTCGCCCGCTAGGATTCTGGGGCGATCCTCACCCACCCTCGGACCGCGCGTCTCCGCGTCGACCGACCTCAAGGCGGAGACCAGGTTTTGATCGTTTTGTTTCGCACGCCCCGTCGGCGCGCCGCCCGTTTCGCCATCACCGCCGGCGCGGCCGCCGTCGCCGCCCTGACCGCTTCGGCCGTCCAGGCCCAGACGCCTGATCGGGCGCCTGATCGGGTGTCGGTGGGGGCCGGGGTTGCGGTGGTTCCGGCCTATCTCGGTTCGGAGGAGATGCGCGTGCTCGCCGTGCCGATCCTCGACGTGAAGCTCGGCCGCTTCTACGCCAACCCCGCAGACGGCGCGGGTCTCTTCGTGGTCGACACCGACCACTTCCGGCTGGGCGGCGGCCTGACCTTCGTGCGGGGACAGCGCGAGGACGATCTCCCGATGGGCGTCGACGACCTGTCGAACAGCGCCGGCGCGACCCTGCTGGCGCGCTACACGCTCGGCCGGACCGGTTTCACCCTGGGCGCCACGCGCGCCCTGGGCGGCGCAGAGGGCGCGACCGTGGAGGCCCGGGTCTCCCAGGCCTACCGGGTGAACCGGCGGCTGGTCGTCATTCCCAGCGTCGCGGCGACCTGGGCCGACGACAAGACCATGGCGGGCTATTTCGGCATCGACGAAGACGAGCGCCTCGCCTCGGGCCTGGAGGCCTTCGCGCCGGAGGCCGGGATGCGCGACCTCGCCGTCGCCGTGACCGCCCGCTACCATCTGACCCAGACTCTCAGCCTGAACGGCTCCCTGGGCGCGACCACCCTGCTCGGCGACGCCGCAGACAGCCCGCTGGCGGACCGACGGACCGCGCCCTTCGTCCTGGTCGGACTGTCGCGCGCGTTTTGAAAATCCGCCCCATGCCCGTCCGCCTTCCCCGTATGACCGGCGCAGGTCTCGCCGTCGCCCTCCTCCTGTCGGGATGCGGCCCGCAACTGCGCCTGGGCGGCGGCGATGCGGCGGAGGGCGGTTGACGTGATCGCGGACTTGGACGTCAATCGTCGGAGCCGGGAGGGCCGCACCTGGCGACACGACCGGGTCGTCGCCGTGTGTCGCGCGCGCCGACCCGTCGCATTCCGGGCAAGGCGAGCCCTCCGCCTGAAGACAAGGGTCGCCCATGGACACGGTTGAGAATTCGATGGGGCGCATCGCCCTGGTCGAGGATGATGCGGGCATCCGCGATCTGGTCGAAAGTCTGCTGAAGCGGGAAGGCTTCGAAGTCTTCGCCTTTTCCGGCGGCCGCGCCCTCTTCGCCGCCGACATCACCGAAACCCTGGACTGCGTCATCCTGGATCTCATGCTGCCGGGCGAGGACGGGCTGGAGATCTGCCGCGAATTGCGCAGCGTGGATCGTCGCCTGCCGATCCTGATCGTGACCGCCAAGGGCGATCCGATCGATCGGGTGATCGGACTGGAACTGGGCGCCGACGACTATCTCGCCAAGCCGTTCAACTCGCGCGAACTCCTCGCCCGGGTCCGATCGATCATTCGCCGGACGCGCGATCTGGGTCAGGCCGCCGTCCCCCAGGACGACGAGCGGTTCCGCTTCCTGGGGTGGACGCTGCGCGCGGGCGCGCGCGAACTGCTCGACGAGGCCGGACAGAGCGTCCCCCTCAGCACCGGGGATTTCGAACTGCTGCACATCTTCGTCACCCATCCGCAGAACGTCCTGTCGCGCGAACTGCTGCTCAATCGCACGCGCGGCGGCACCCGCGACTTCGTCGATCGGGTCATCGACGTCCAGATCAGCCGGTTGAGACGAAAGCTGGGCGACGATCCGCGCAATCCCACCATCATCCGCACCATTCGCGGCGACGGCTATCTGTTCGGCCCCAAGGTCGTCCGATGCTGAATCGGCGCCTGGGCCTGCGCGGCCGCATCGGCCTGCTTCTGCTGCTGCATATGGCGGCGATGGCCGGCCTGTTTTTAGCCTTCGTCAAGGCGTCGCATCATTGGGGCTCGACCCCCGTCTACAGGCTGCCTCGCCCTGAGACGGTCGCCGATATCGCGGCCGCCTTCGAACAGACGCCGCCGTCCGCACATCCGGATCTGGTGCGCGCCTTCTCAGACACCACCCAGAGCGTGACCCTGCTGCCGGCCCTCCCGCCATTCGATCCCCGGACCGCCTCGACCCTCGACGCGGACCGGTATCGCGAGGCCCTTAAGGGCCGGCCGTTCCGGATCGTGGCGGCGAGTGGCCGCCCATCCCCGAACTTCGGGGAGTTTCCCGTCCTTTCCACCGACCCTATCCAGGTGATCACGACCCTGGCGGACGGGCGAGCCCTCGCCGTCTCGCAGATGGTCATTCCGCCCATCGCTCAGATCGTCGACCACGCTCTGTGGTTCCTGGGCTTAATGATCGGCCTCAACCTGATCGTGGCCCTGCTGATCGCCGACCAGACCCGACGCCCCGTCGAGCGGCTGCTGCGCGCGGTTCGACAGGATCGGCCGGAGGACTTCACCCGTCCCGGCCCCGGCGAGATCGTGGCGCTCGGCGCCGCCTTTCGCGATCTGAGGGCGGATCTGCACGCGATGATGGAAGAACGCACCCGGATTCTCGCCGCCATCGCTCACGATTTCCGCACCTATCTCACACGCATCAATCTCAGGAGCGACTTCATCGACGACCCGCGCCAGCGCGATCTGCTGGTCCAGGACATCGCCGAGATGAACGGCCTCATCGATGACGCCCTGGTCTACGCCGAAGGGGTCAAGGCGCTCTCCGGAGAAGCCGTGGTCGAACTCGTCGCCACCCTCGAGCCGCTGGCGGCCGACCGGAAGCTCCTGGGTCAGGTCGTGACCTTCGAAGCGCCGCCCGGGCCCCTGTGGGCCGCGATCGCGCCGGTCGCCCTGCATCGGATCGTAAACAATCTCCTCGACAACGCCCTGCGCTACGGCGGGGGGGATGCAACCCTGCGTCTCGGTCTCGTGGGCGAGGCCATACGCATTCAGATCGACGACCAAGGGCCGGGTGTTCCCGAGGCGGCCCTCGCGCGTCTCACCGAACCCTTCCACCGCCTTGAGACCTCCCGGTCCAGGGAGACCGGCGGCGCCGGACTGGGGCTGTCGATCGTGCTCGCCCTGGCCCAGGAGCACGACGCCCGGCTCAGCCTGGCGAACCGCCCCGAAGGCGGGTTCCGGGCGGAACTCCAGCTTCAGCCCGCGCCGCCTGCCTCAACCCTCGCCTAGACCGCTCACGAGGACGGGCGGCCCCGCCCCGGCCGACCTGCGCCCTCAATAATTTTTTGGACAGTCGTGATCAACTGGACTGGGAAATGATCAGAACAATAAAGGATCGCCCCAGCTCCGATCGGCGTGGATCGCCGCTCGGAGACGGGGTCAAGTTCCGCTTCTATGCGCTCAACCGGGAAGGAAAACGCCATGCGCGTGTTCGTTAGGATTCTGCTCCTGGTCGCAGGCGTGCTGAGCCTTGGGCTCGGCGCCGCGGTCGCTCACGCCTATTGGCCGAGCCCCCTGCCGCCGCAACAACGGGTCGAGCCGGCGGCGCCCCTCCTGATAGACAGGGTGACGGTCGTTGACGTCGAGACGGGGGCGCTGACGCCCGACCAGTCGGTCCTGATCACGGACGGCCGCATCGTTGAGATCGCCCCGGCGGATCAGATCGGCCAACGGCCGGGCCTGCGTCGGATCGAGGCCTCGGGCCAGTTTCTCGTGCCGGGCTACAACAATATGCACAGCCACATCCTGACCCGGGACCATCCGGAGGGCGGGCTGGCGCTGATGTTAGCGGAGGGTGTGACCGGCTTTCGTCAGATGGACGGAGACGACCGGCTCCTGAAGCTCCGACGCGAAAGCCGGCTGCCGCTGAACGCCGACACGCCGGCCCTGCTGGCGACATCGGGCCCCTTCGTCACCCCGCTGAACGCAGCCTCGCCCGAAGACGCCGCCGCCTGGGTGATCTCGCAGAAACGCAAGGGCGCCGATTTCATCAAGGTCGGCGCTACCACGCCGCCCCTGCTCTACGCCATGCTCGCCACCGCGCGAGACCAGTCCATTCCCGTGGTGGGCCATCTTCCGGAAGGCGTCGATCCAGTGCGCGCCTCCGAGGACGGCTTTCATTCGATCGAGCACCTCGGGCCTGGTGATACGGTGTGGATCGGCTGCTCGGCCGACAAGGCGCGCCTGATGGCCGATGCGGAGCAGCATCCCTCGGTCGCGGCCCCGCCCTTCCCCATCCCCGGCTTCGCCCGCAAGCTTCTCGAACCCTTCGTCAAACGCGCCCTGGGTCGACAACTCCTCAACCCGGCGGCTTTCGACAAGCCGGAGGACGTCCAACGTCTCCAGGCCGCCTTCGACAGCTACGAACCCGAGCAGTGCCGCGCCCTGGCTCAGACCTTTGCGCGAAACGACACCTGGGTCGTCCCGACCCTTGTGCGCCTGCGCACCCAATATCTGCAGGACGACCCCGAATACCGGACCGACCCCCTGATCCCCTATCTGGAGCCCCGCACCTATCGCGCCTGGACGGATGTGGCCGAGCGCTTCGCCGCCCTGCCGCAGACGTCCCGACAGACCTTCCGCGAAGGCTATGAGCGCAGTCTCGCTCTGACGGCCCTGCTCGCGGACGCGGACGTCTCCATGATGACCGGCACGGACGGCAGCTATCACGCGCCCGGCCTGACGATGGCGCAGGAGTTCCATGAACTCGCCCGGGCCGGGCTTTCGCCCCTGAAGATTCTTCAGATGACGACCCGGGATCCGGCGCGCTTCCTGGGCCGCACCGACACCATGGGAAGCGTCACGGTCGGAAAGGCGGCCGATCTGGTGCTGCTCTCGGACAATCCCCTGACCGACGTCGCCCATCTCGAGCGGATCACCGGCGTGATCCGGGCCGGTCACTATCATTCCAGCGACGACCTGGCCCGGCTCAAAGACCGCATCGCCGCAGGCCACGGACGGCTGGAATGATGGGGCGTCCTGCGGTGCGACGACGGTCGGCCGCCTTTGGCGCACAGACGGCGGCAAGGCGCTAAGGGCTCCGCCCTCGCGCGGGCCAGGGTGAAGCGGCTGCGCCGCCGAACCGGCCGGTCTCCCCGGCCTTCCGCGCCGGCGAAGAGGGCGACCGCGCGCACGGGTCCGAGGCTTGTGCAGGTCGGGCGATCCCCCTCCGGCCGGTCCGCCCTGGCCCTTGCTACCCCGGTCTCGCCGACGGGCAGGGTTTCAGGCGCGCAGTTCGCGTGCCTGCAACCCTTGCCCAAAGGAGGCAGAGACATGACTGCTCATGACACCCCGACCGCCGCGACCGAGGCTGGCGCCCTGCTCGGCGCCGTCCTGATCGTGCCGCTCAATCGACTGAAGGCCTCGCCGCGCAATGCGCGAAAGACCCCCCATGCCTCAGCGACCCTTGAGGCCCTCGCCGCCTCGATCAAGGCCAAGGGCGTCTTGCAGCCGCCCGTGGTCGAGATCGAGCGCAAGGACGATGGGACGCCGACCGGCGCCTATCTGGTCACCATCGGCGAGGGACGCCGTCTTGCGCTGCGTCTGCTGGCCAAGCGCAAGGCGATCAAGGCGACCCATCCGGTGCGCGTGACCGTGGACGAGACCCATGACGCCCATGAAATCTCGCTGGATGAGAATGTCACCCGCGAGGCCATGCATCCCGCCGACCAGTTCGAAGCCTTCCGCCGCGTCGCCCTCGACAAGGGCTGGGGCGCCGAGGAGATCGGCGCCCGCTTCGGCGTCTCCGCCCAGCTGGTGCGCCAGCGGCTGCGACTGGGGGCCGTGGCGGCCGAACTGATCGCCGCCTACCGGGCGGGCGATCTGTCGCTCGAACAGCTGATGGCCTTCGGCGTCAGCGACGACGGCGAGCGCCAGCGGCAGGTGTTCGACCAGATGGGGCCGCAGGCGCCGCCCTACGCCATCCGCCGCGCCATGACCGAAGCCAAGGTCAGGGCCGACGACCGGCGTGCGCGTTTCGTCGGCATCGCCGCCTATGAGGCGGCCGGGGGATCGGTGCTGCGCGACCTCTTCACCGAGGACGGCGGCGGCTGGCTCGAGGATGTCGCCCTGCTGGATCGGCTGGTCGGCGAGACGTTGACGCGCCTCGCCGAGGAGGCGCGCGAGAACGAAGGCTGGGCCTGGGCCGAGGCCCACGCCGACTTCCCGCACGGGCGCGGCTACGGCCGGGTCTGGCCCGCGCCGGTCGAACGCTCGCAGGCCCAAACTCAGGCTCTCGCCGCCCTGTCGGCGGAATACGACCAGATCATCGCGGAGGCGCAGGCGGAAGGCCTGACGCCGGACCAGGACGCCCGTCTGGAGGCGATCGACAAGGCCTTGCAGGCGCACGGCCCGGACTTCGCCTATGGCGCGGACGACCTCGCCCGGTCGGGCCTGATCGTCACCCTCGCCTATGACGGATCGGCGCGGTTCGAGCGCGGTCTGGTCCGCGTCGAGGACGAAGTGTCGCCGTCCGAACCGGGTCAAGCCGATGCGGACGCCGCAACCATGGCCGCCGATGGAGAGACGGCGGCGTCCGACGACGCAGACGCCTTCAGCAGGGAGGCCGACGACCGTCTGGCGCCCCTCTCCGAGCGGCTGGTGGCGGACCTGACGGCGCATCGCACGGCCGGTCTTCGCGCCGCCCTCGCCGCCGCGCCGACCGTCGCCCTGACCGCCCTCGTCCATGCGCTGGCCCTTCAGGTCTTCTATCCGGGTCATGAACAGGCCACGCCCCTGCAGGTGCGGCTGGTCCACACCGGCCTGGAGCGCCTCGCCCCCGGCGTCATGGCGGGTCCCGCCGGACGCGCCCTGGCCGAACGGGGCGAGGCCTGGGCCGCGCGCCTGCCCGCCAGGGCGCAAGACCTCTGGAGCGCCCTGATGGGTCTGCCGGGATCGGACCTGCTCGACCTCCTGGCCTATTGCGCGGCGCTCGGCCTCAACGCCGTGCGCGACCCGCACGACCGGCGACCGGCCGCCTGGGCGCAGGCGGACGTCCTGGCGACGGCCCTGTCGCTGGACATGACCGCCGTCTGGTCGCCGACGGCCGCCGCCTATTTCACGCGGGTGTCCAAGGCGCGAATGCTGGAGGCGGTGACCGAGGCCCGAGACGCCGCCGAGGCGGAGCGGATCGCGGCATTCCGCAAGACCGACATGGCCGAGGCGGCCGAGCGGCTCGTCGAAGGCACGGGCTGGCTTCCGCCCCTGCTGCGGACCGCCCCCGCGACGCAGGACGCCGAGGGCGGTGAGGCCGATGAGACCGGACCGGCTGGGACGGGCGACGCGGCCGAACCGGACAACGCCGAGGCGACCGAGGACGGGTCGTCTCTGCCTCGGTACGCAGCGGCCTAGAGCCGCGCCATGCCAAAGGGTGGGCCGTGCGCCTGGGCGCGCGACCTTCTCGTCTGCGGATCAGGCGAGGGGCCGGAGACGGTTGCGCCGCGCGGGTGCGGCGACCTTCGGTCCTGCGAGACCCTGCGGCGCGCCTGCCTCGCCGACAGGAACGGGCGGCGGCGCAAGCGCCCCGCCGCCCGCAGGTCAGGTCCGCCTCCAGGCCGAGCTGTGACGCCGGATCAGAGACGCAGCAGACGTCCAGACGGGGCGTGCGCGCCTCGCAGTCCGACGCCCGTCCCCGACGCTTTCGCCTGATGTCGCGGGTCGTCTTTCGGGCCGCCCCGCCTCTCTCATCCCGGGGTTTTCGGCAGACGGACCTGGGTCCGCGTCATCCGTCCGGCGTCGAAGGAGCGCTGACTTAGGACCAGATTGACCCCGCGCGGAGCCCCGCCGTCCTCTGGACAGACCACCGGCCCCCTTGTCGTCTCTCCGCCGTCTGACCGCGCCCGCGCGGACCTCTCCTGGCCTGATCTGGCCGACCGTCCTCCGGTCTTCGCAACCGCGTCGGCGGCTTTCTTCCCCGGCCTTCGGCCTCCTCGCGAACCAAGAAAGCCGCCGCCTGCGGTCCTCCGCTCACGCTGCGGGGCCCTCCAGCGCCCTGCGGGCGCGGGCCTGCGGACCGGCGTCCGGTCGGCCGGTCGATCGCCATCGAGGCCGCGGCTGGCGTGGCCCGATCAGCAAAAGGAGAGACGAACATGGCGACCATTGGAACCTTCACCCTCGCGGACGGCGCCTATTCCGGCGCGATCAAGACCCTGACCCTGAATGTGCGCAACGCCCAGCTTCGGCCCAACGACAAGGCCGACGACAAGGCGCCCGACTACCGGATGTTCTCGGGGAACACGGAGTTCGGCGCGGCCTGGAAAAAGACCAGCCAGGCCAATCGCGACTACCTCTCGGTCAAGTTGGACGATCCCAGCTTCCCGGCCCCGATCTACGCCTCCCTGGTCGAGACCGACGGCGGCTTCAGCCTGATCTGGTCGCGGACCTGACCTGCGGGCGGCGGCGCGCCCGCGCCGCCGCCTCCCTCTTCCTTCCCCTTCAAAGGAGGCCGCCATGACGCGCCCCAACCCCTCCGCTCGCCCCGATGTCCACGCCGACATCACCCGATCCATCCTCGCCGACCTCGCCTGCGGCGTGCGTCCCTGGACCCGACCCTGGTCCGACGGCGGCCTTGGCGTGCGGCCGCTGCGCCACGACGGCCAGCCCTATCACGGGATCAATGTCCTGCTGCTCTGGTCGCAGGCCTCGACCCGGGCCTATGACCAGCCCGTCTGGATGACCTTCCGTCAGGCCCTGGCGCTGGGCGGGTGCGTCCGTCGCGGCGAGACCGGCACGACCGTGGTCTACGCCGGCCGTTTGAACCCCGACCGCGAAACGCCTGAGAACGCCGCGCCTTCGAACGCCGAAGAGGGCGCCCCGTCCGGCCCTGCACGCCGTCGCGGCGGCGCCTTCCTGAAGCGCTACACCGTCTTCAACCTGGCTCAGATCGACGGTCTGGACGCACGCTATCCGGCGCCGGAGCCGAAGACCGTCCATGCCCGGATCGACCGCGCCGAGCGGGTCTTCGCCGCCGTCGGCGCCGAGATCCGCCACGGCGGAACCCAGGCCTTCTATCATCCGGGCGCGGATGTGGTGCACATGCCCGACCCCGGCCGCTTCGCCGAGATCGAGGCCTATTACGCCGTCCTCGGACATGAACTGACGCACTGGACCGGCCACCCCCGCCGCCTCGCCCGCGACCTGCATCTGAGCCGGTTCGGCGACACGGCCTACGCCCGCGAGGAACTGATCGCCGAACTGGGCGCCGCCTTCCTCTGCGCCGACCTGGGACTGAGCCTCGAACCACGTCCCGACCACGCCGCCTATCTGGCGACCTGGCTGCGCGTCCTCGGCGACGACCCCCGCTTCATCGTCTCCGCCGCCGCCCAGGCCGAGCGCGCCGTGGCCCTGTTGCACAGCCTGGCCGCCGCTCCCGACGGCTGAGGGCGCCGCTGATCCAGCAAGGGCGATGTCGCCTCGGCATCGCCCGATGCCGGCGCGCCGACTACCGGCGCAGCCGTCTTCCCGAAATCCTGCGCCTGCCCGCCGCACCGTCCCTCGACGGCGCCGGCGCCCTTCGGGAGATCGCCATGACCGACACGTCCACGCCCCTGCCGCCGCGCTTCCTGCGCACCCCGGAAGCCGCCCGCCACCTCGGCCTGTCGGGCCGAACCCTGGAAAAGCATCGCTGCTATGGCACCGGGCCGGTCTATCGCAAGATCGGCGGCCGGGTCGTCTACGCCGTCTCCGATCTGCAGGCCTGGGCCGATCGCGGCGCGCGCACCTCCACCGAGGTCGCCGGCGCCCATCCCGTCCTGCCCGCGCGCCGCCCGGACCGGGCCTGATGACCGCCGCCCCGCCCCCGGAGCGCGCCGTCGATCCCGTGCGCGCCCCGCGTCCCGCGCCCGTCCTGAGCCTGATCTCGCCGTCGCGCCCGCTGGAGGACGACGACCTCACCTGGGTCGAACTGATCGATGATGCGGGGCGCACCGAACGCTGGATCCGTTTCGGCGCGGTCGTCGCCGAGCGGCCGGTGACCCGGCGCAACCGTTTCGTCGGCTTCGCGCCCGGCGCCGTCTTCGCCTCTGTTCGCTGGGCCGCCAATGCAAGCGGCACGGTGGCCGCCCGCCTCGACATCGCGCAGGCCGTGGCGCGCGGCGGGGCCCGCACCGCCCTGCCCGGCGTCACGCCCGGCGCCCTGAGCCTGCTTCAGCTTGTCGGCTGGGCGCGCGTGCGTCAGGCGCTGGCGGTGATCGACGCCATCGCCGCGACGGGCGCCGCGCTGGAGACCGTCGCGCCCGATCACTGGCGCCATGTCCAGGCGCGGATGACGGCCGGGCTTGACCCCGAGCCCTATACGGCCGCGCGGCGTCGCGCGCTGCGGCTGCGCCCGGCGCCCGGCGCCCCGCTCGACTCCGGCGACGGGCGATGAGACGCCAGGCTGCGATCCCGCGAGGCGGTATGGCGACCCTCGCCCTCCTCGGTCTCCTCGGTCTCGCCGCCCTGGCGACGCCGTTGCTGCATCCGCCCGCGCCGCGTCTGCTCTGGAACGCCAGCGCCAGTGTTCCCGTCGGCCTCTACCGGATCGATCCCGGCGCGACGGCGCGCCTCGACCGCCTGGTCGCCTATCGCCCGACGCCCGCCCAGGCGAGGCTGATGGCGACGCGCGGCTACCTCCCCGAGGGCGTGCCTCTGCTCAAGCCCGTCGCGGCGGCGGCGCCCTCGGTCGTGTGCCGACGCGACCAGATCATCCTCATCGACGGACGCACGGTCGCCCAGGCGCGGCGCGCAGATCGGGCGGGGCGCCCCCTTCCGGCCTGGTCGGGATGCCGACGGCTGCACGGCTCCGAGGTCTTCCTGCTCGCGCCGACGGCCCCGGATTCGCTCGACAGCCGCTATCTGGGACCCGTCTCGCGCGCGCGGATCATCGGTCCGGCGACGCCGCTCTGGCGCGCGGAGGCGTCGCGATGAGCGGCCTGCGGTTCTGCAGAGGAGGCGCCGTCCTGGCGGCGATCCTGATCGCCTCGTCGGCACTCGGCGCCGTCGCCGCCCCGCAGACCGGGCCCCGGCGCGACGGCGATCTGTCCCGGCCTGGTCGCCTGCCGCCGACCGATCTGGACCACTGGATCGACGCGGCCTCGCGCCGCTTCGACATCCCGGCCGCCTGGATCCACGCCGTGATCGCCGTCGAGAGCGCCTATGATCCTCGCGCCCTGTCCGCCGCCGGCGCCCAGGGGCTGATGCAGTTGATGCCCGCCACCTATGCGGAACTGCGGGCGCGCCACCGCCTTGGACCGGACGTCTTCGCGCCGCGCGACAATATTCTCGCCGGCGCCGCCTATCTGCGCCAGCTGCACGACCGGTTCGGCCCGGACGGGATGCTGTCGGCCTATAACGCCGGCCCGACGCGCTACGCCGCCCATCTTCGCGACGGCCGGCCGCTCCCCGCCGAGACACAGATCTATGCGCGCCGCCTTCGCCGGCTGTTGGGCTGGGGACCCTCGACAGACGCCCTGGCCGCCGCGTCGAGGACGTCGCCCCAGTCTCCACTCCAGCCTCCTCTGCCTCTGCCCCAGTCCCTGTCCCTGCCCCAGCATCATTCCCGGGGCGAGGCCGACGATCCTCTCGCCTCGCCCCTCTTCGTGCGGCGCGGCGCAATCCCGTCGGCGAAGACGGCGCCCGCCCCCGGGCCGGCCGGGAGCGCGGATGGCGGGCTCCAGACGATCAGAGGGGCGTGGTGATGGCGTGGAAGGAGGGGGCGAGACAGGAGAGGCAGACAAGGCAAGATAAAAACCGCAAGGCGCGGCGGGGATGGACGAAGGCGAAGTGCAGACCAATCAAGGGCTTGCGACAAGGCGCGTCGGACGCCTGCGCCTTGTCGGCCGCCCCAAGTCTCGGATCTCACGGCACAATCCGCACCTTGCGGGGTCGGCGATGAGCCGCGACGAGGCGTTTGAGCCGAAGCCCGGCCGTATCCGCGATCGCGGCGGCGCCCGCACGCCGAGCGCGCTCAACCAGGTCAAGGCGGCGGTCGCGCGCGCCGGAGGCTTCGGCGCGACGGGCAAGCCTTCGGGGCGAAGCGCCTTCGGCCGAGGCCGGGCCGCCGCCCTCCTGGCGCGTCATGCGCCGACGCGGCGGACGGTGGTGGTGAAGGCGCGGGTGGTCCGACCCGGAACCCGCTCCACCCTCGCCGCCCACCTGGCCTATCTGTCGCGCGACGGCGTCGATCGGCGCGGCGACCCCGGGCGACTGTTCGACCGGGCCGGCGACGCGGCCGACGCCAAGGCCTTCGCGGCGCGAACGACCGACGACCGGCATCATTTCCGCTTCATCGTCTCGCCCGAGGACGCCGACCGGCTCGCCGACCTCAAGGGCTTCGCCCGCGACCTGATGACGACCATGGAGAGCGACCTCAGCACGCGCCTCGACTGGGTCGGGGTCGACCACTGGAACACCCCCCATCCCCATCTGCATCTGATCGTTCGCGGCGTCGATGCGCGGGGCGCCGACCTGGTGATCGCTCGCGACTATATCGCCCACGGCCTGCGCGCCCGGGCCGAGGCCCTGGTGGAGCGCGAGCTCGGCCCGCGCCTCGAGCCCGAGATCCGCCGCGGCTTTCTGCGCGACGCCCAGGCCGACGGTTGGACCCGGCTCGACCGACTGCTGGCCGCCGAGGCGCGTCGCGCGGACGGCGTCGTCGATTTGCGCCCCTCGGGTCCGCCCCATCCGGCGCCGTCGCCCGTGCGGCTGGCGCGGTTGCGCAAACTGGAGGCGCTCGGTCTGGCGCGGCCCGATGGGGTCGGTCGCTGGCGGCTGTCGCCCGAAGCGGAGCCGACCCTGAAGGCCCTGGCCCGGCGCGGCGACATCATCGCCCGGCTCCATGAGGCGATGGCGACCTCGGGCCGGGTGCCCGATCCGACCGCCTGGTCCGAAGCGGCTGCGGACGTCGTGGTCGGCCGGGTCGCAGCGCGCGGTCTGGACGACGAACTGCGCGGCACGGGCTATGTGGTGATCGAGGGCCTGGACGGCCGCCTGCATCATCGCACCCTCCCCGACGCGACCGCGCCCGACCCGCCGCTGGGCGCCGTCGTCGAGGCCAGCCCCCCCGCCCAGCCCGGTCTGCGCCATCCGCAGATGCGCATCCGCTCCGACCTCGCGCTCGCCCGACAGGAGACGGCTGAGGGGGCGACCTGGCTCGACCGCCTGCGGGTCGATCCTCATCCGCCCGCCCTCGGCGGCGGGTTCGGGGACGAAGCGGCCGCGGCGATGGAGCGGCGCGGCGACTGGCTGGTCGCCCAGGGCCTGGCCCGCCGCGGCGCGGGCGGCCTGGTTCCGATCCCGAACCTGATCTCAGCCCTCGCCGCCCGCGAGATCAAGGCGACGGCGGCGCGGCTGGAGGCGGACACCGGTCTCGTCCACCGCCCGGGCCGACCGGCGCCCGACGCCGTCTACCGGCGCCGCCTGGATCTGGCCTCCGGTCGCTTCGCCCTGGTCGACGACGGCCTGGGCTTCAGCCTGGTCCCCTGGCGCCCCGCGATGGAGCATCGGCTCGACCAGACGATCGGCGACCTGCGCCGCCCGACCGACGGGGCGCCGACGCTCGACCCCGGCCGCCGACGCGGCCCCGCCCTCTGACCGTCTGAGAAAGGCCTTCCGCCATGTCCGCCGGACGCATTCTGTGGGGCCAGATCGGCCTCGTCCTCGCCCTGGTCGCCGCCGGCGTCTGGGGCGCGACCCAGTGGACCGCCTGGCGGCTGGGCTATCAGGCCGGGCTCGGCGAGCCGTGGATGGTGCTCGGCGGCCTGCCGCTCTATCCGCCGCCGGCCTTCTTCCTCTGGTGGTTCGTCTATGACGCCTATGCGCCCCAGATCTTTCTCGAAGGGGCGGTCGTCGTCGTCAGCGGGGTCGCCCTCGCCGTGGGAGCCGCCTTCGCCCTGGCCGTGCGGCGGTCGCGCGAGGCGGCGACGGCGACCACCTATGGCAGCGCCCGTTGGGCGGGGACGCAGGACGCGCGCGACGCCGGCCTGCTCGGCGACGACGGGGTGGTGCTCGGCCGCCTCGGCGACCGCTATCTGCGCCATGACGGTCCGGAACATGTGCTGTGTTTCGCCCCGACCCGATCCGGCAAGGGCGTCGGCCTGGTGGTGCCGAGCCTGCTGACCTGGCCGGGCTCGGTCCTGGTCCACGACATCAAGGGCGAGAACTGGACCCTGACCGCCGGCTGGCGCGCCCGGTTCGGGCGGGTGCTGAAGTTCGATCCGACCGACCCGGACAGCGACGCCTACAATCCCCTGGCGGAGGTGCGGCTCGGCGATCGCGAAGTGCGCGACGTCCAGAACATCGCCGACATCCTCGTCGATCCGGAAGGGGCGCTCGAGCGCCGCAATCACTGGGAGAAGACCAGCCACGCCCTCCTGGTCGGCGCCATCCTCCACGTCCTCTACGCCGAACCCGACAAGACCCTGGCCGGGGTCGCCGGCTTTCTGTCGGATCCGCGCCAACCGATCGAGACGACCCTGCGGCGGATGATGAGCGCGCAGCACCGCCCGGACGGGCCCCACCCCGCCGTCGCGGCGGCCGCGCGCGAACTGCTCAACAAGAGCGACAACGAGCGTTCCGGCGTCCTCTCCACCGCCATGAGCTTCCTCGGCCTTTACCGCGATCCCATCGTGGCGCGCGCCACAGGCCGCTGCGACTGGCGGATCGCGGACCTGGTCGCGGCCGATCGGCCGATGAGTCTGTATCTGGTCGTGCCCCCTTCGGACATCAGCCGCACCAAGCCGCTGATCCGACTGCTGCTGAACCAGGTCGGGCGGCGGCTGACCGAGGATCTTCAGGCGCGCCAGGGCCGCCGACGTCTCCTGATGATGCTCGACGAATTCCCGGCGCTGGGTCGGCTCGACTTCTTCGAGAGCGCCCTGGCCTTCATGGCCGGCTATGGGGTGAAGGCCTTTCTGATCGCCCAGTCGCTGAACCAGATCGAAAAGGCTTACGGCGTCTCCAACGCCCTCCTGGACAACTGCCACGTCCGGGTCGCCTTCGCCGCCAACGACGAGCGCACCGCCAAACGGATCTCCGACACCCTGGGCACCGCGACCGAGCAGCGGGCGATGCGCAACTACGCCGGCCACCGGCTCTCGCCCTGGCTCGGCCATCTGATGGTCTCGCGCCAGGAGACGGCGCGGCCGTTGCTGACGCCGGGCGAGGTGATGCAACTGCCCGCCGACGAGGCCCTGGTGCTGGTCTCCGGCTGCGCGCCGATCCGCGCCCGCAAGGCGCGCTACTTCACCGATCCCGAACTGCACCGGCGCATCCTGCCGCCCCCGGATCACAAAGCCGGCGCGCCGACAGCGGCGGGAGAGGGGAAGGCGGCGGGGCCTGATGACGGGCCTGATGACCGGTCTGGGAACGGGCCTAGAAACGGGCGGAGATCGCCGCCCGTCGGAAGCCCGCCCGTTTCCAGGGCCGTCGCCGGGGCCGGCGCGTCGCCCGCCAGGCGGCGCTCGATCCCGACGACGGCATCCCCCTGTGAGGTCCTGATGCGCAAACCCTTCCTGACCGTCTATCTGGACCCGGCGCTGCTGGACGCCCTGGAGGCCTATGCCCGCAAACGCGGGGCGGCGAAGTCCACAGTGGCCGAGGCGGCGATCTCGCGCTTCCTGCGTCCAGACCCCGCCGACCAGCCCGAGGCCGTCCTCGCCCGACGCCTCGATCGCCTGAACCGGCATGCGGACCGGCTCGAGCGCGACCTGGGCGTGGCCGTCGAAATGCTGGCCCTGTTCATCCGCTTCTGGCTGGCGGCGACGCCGCCCCTGCCCGAGAGCGCCCAGGCCGCCGCCCGGGCCAAGGGGCGCGAGCGCTACGAAGGCTTCGTCCAGGTCTTGAGCCGACGGCTGGCCCAGGGTCGCGGCTTCGTGCGCGAGGTCGCAGCCGAAGCGGAGGCGGCCCGAGAGGCGGAGGCGGAGGCGGCCAGGGAAGGAAATGGGGAGGCGTCACAGGACAGGAGCAGGACGGCGCCCCCGCTCGCCCAGCCGGGCGAGCCTCAGCGCGACGCCCCCATCGTCGGTCGCGCGCCAGACGAGGCCTGATCGCGCAGACGCCCCTTCTTTCCGGACGGGAATGGCCTATAGTCGTTCCATGGCCAAGGTCGTGATCACCAAACTCGAACGTCCCACCGCCCGCGCCGTCGGCGCCAAGAACGCGGCCGTGGAGACCAAACGGGTGCGCGGCGAAGGCGGCGAGGTCCAGACCCTCTCGACCCTGGATGCGCGCAGCCGCAGCTTCAGCGACGACCTGACCTTCGTGTTCGGCCGCAACGTCGCCCGCGCCCGCCGCGAGAACAAGCGTCTGACCGGCTCGGCTGATCGTGTCCCCCGCGACGACTGAGGCGCCGGCCTTCCTGATCGTCGGCGGCCCCAATGGTTCGGGCAAGTCGAGCGCCTATCAGGACACCGACATCGAGGCGGGCGGCCGCTCGGTCTGGATCATCAATCCCGACCTGCTGACCGCGCGGATCCGCGACGTCGAGGGGCTGTCGCAGGCGCAGGCCAACAGGAGCGCCGTCGAGCGGATCGAGGCCTGGCTGGACGCCTCGATCGAGGTTCACAAGACCGTCGGCGTCGAAACCGTCCTGTCCACGGACAAATACCGCCGTCTGGTCGCCAAGGCCAAGGCGCGCGGCTTTGCGATCTGGCTCCTCTATGTGGTCCTGGACAGTCCCGACCGGAACGTCGAACGCGTCCGGCTGCGGGTCCGCAAGGGCGGCCACGACGTGCCCGAGGAGAAGATCCGCGCCCGTTACGCGCGGTCGCTCGACCAGTTCCCCTGGTTCCTGGAACAGGCCGACCGCGCCTGGATCTATGACAACAGCGGCGCCCAGCCTCGCCGCATCGGCGAAAAACGCGACGGCGTCGTCCAGCTCGACGGCGACGCCCTGCCCCAGGTCGTCCAGGCGGTGCAGACGATCGAGACCGACTAGGACCGGATCAGCCCAGGCGGTTCGCCCGACGATCCCGAAGACGTCCGCGCTGCGGCTCCAGATCCGACCCCAACCAAACCCCGGCCGCCCGAGACTGCGTCCGGGACGGCGTCCGAGACGTCCGATTCCCTTCGGACGGCGGTGACGGCGTCGGCGGCGTCCCGCCGATCCCCTGTCCTTTTACGCCCCGCTGCTACACCCGCGCCGGGACTGTTGCGCGCCGACGGTTTCGCCTCTCCTTAGTCGCCCCGTACGGATCGCACGCCCGCGTTCCGCGAACCCGGACGGGATGATGACCGCCTCAAGCGCCCGCACCCTGCGCATGCTGGCCACCGCGCTCGGCCCGACGGTCGCGGCCCATCTGGCCGACGACGGCGTGGTGGAGGTGATGCTCAATCCGGACGGCCGGCTGTGGATCGACCGCCTGGACGTCGGCCTGACGGCGACGCAGGCGAGGATGTCGCCGGCGGACGGCGAACGCGTCATCCGTCTCGTCGCCTATCACATCGGCGCCGCCGTGGGTCCGGACCGGCCCCGCCTCTCGGCCGAACTGCCGGGCGGCGGCGAGCGGTTCGAAGGCCTCCTGCCCCCGGTGGTCGCCGCACCCAGCTTCGCCATCCGCAAGGCCGCGATCGGCGTCTTTCGCCTCGAGGCCTATGTGGCGACCGGGGCGATGACCGCCGCCCAGGCCGAGGCTCTGCGCCGGGCGGTCGCCGAACGCCGCAACATCCTGGTCGTCGGCGGCACCTCCACCGGCAAGACCACCCTGGTCAACGCCCTCCTGGCCGAGGTCGCCGAGACCGGCGACCGGGTGGTCCTGATCGAGGACACCCGCGAACTGCAGTGCGCCGCGCCCAATCTGGTGGCCCTGCGGTCCAAGGACGGCGTCGCCAGCCTGGCCGACCTGGTCCGGTCGGCCCTGCGCCTGCGGCCCGACCGGATTCCCATCGGCGAGGTGCGCGGCGCCGAGGCGCTCGACCTGATCAAGGCCTGGGGCACGGGCCATCCCGGCGGCGTCGGCACCCTGCACGCCGGCTCGGCCCTGGGCGCCCTGAACCGGCTCGAACAACTGACCCAGGAAGCGGTCGTCACCCCGCCGCGCGCCCTCATCGCCGAGACCATCGACCTGATCGCCGTCCTGGCCGGTCGCGGCGCCGCGCGCCGCCTGGTGGAGCTCGCCGCCGTCGAGGGTCTGGCCCCCGACGGCGCCTACCGCCTCTCCCTTTTGCAACCCTGACCCCGCCTCATCCCTCGGAGACCGAACATGCCGCGCCTGAACCGTCGCCTCGCCGCCTTGATCGCACCGGCCCTCGTCCTCGCCGCCGCCTCGCCCGCCCTCGCCGGCGGCTCCTCCATGCCCTGGGAGGCGCCGCTGCAGTCGATCCTGGAATCCATCGAAGGTCCGGTCGCCAAGATCATCGCCGTGATGATCATCATCGTCACCGGCCTCACCCTCGCCTTCGGGGACACCTCCGGCGGCGCGCGGCGGATGATCCAGATCGTCTTCGGCCTGTCGATCGCCTTCGCCGCCTCCTCCTTCTTCCTCAGCTTCTTCTCCTTCGGCGGCGGAGCCTTGGTCTGATGGCCGAGCCCCTCCCCGACGACTTCGCCGCGCCCCTGCACCGGGCCCTGACCGAACCCATCCTGCTGGCCGGCGCGCCCCGGGTCCTGGCCATCGTCAACGGCACCCTGGCCGCCGCGCTCGGCCTGGGCCTGCGTCTGTGGCTGGCGGGCCTCGCCGTCTGGCTGGTCGGCCACGGCCTGGCCGTCTGGGCCGCCCGACGCGATCCGGACTTCGTCGAAGTGGCCCGGCGCCATCTGCGCCTGCCCGGTTATCTGGAGGCCTGAGATGCTGGATCTGCGCGAATACGCCCGCCGCCCCCGCCGTCTCGCCGACTTCCTGCCCTGGGCCGCCCTGGTCGCGCCCGGGGTGGTGCTGAACAAGGACGGCGGCCTCCAGCGCTCGGCCCGGTTCCGCGGCCCGGACCTGGACTCCGCCATGCCCTCTGAACTGGCCGCCGCCGCCGGCCGGCTGAACAACGCCCTGCGCCGGCTCGGCTCGGGCTGGGCCCTGTTCGTGGAGGCCCGGCGCGACCCGGCGGCCGACTATCCCGACAGCCGCTTCCCGGACCCGGTCTCGAGCCTGGTGGAGGCCGAGCGCCGCGCCGCCTTCGAGGCCGAGGGCGCCCACTACGAGAGCGCCTATGTCCTGACCATCGCCTGGATGCCGCCCGCCGAAGAGGCGCAACGCGTCGAGCGCTGGCTCTATGACGGCCGGCCCCGCGAGGCGGCGGACTGGCGCGAACACCTGACCCTGTTCGTCGACCGTACGGACCGGCTGCTGGCGCTGGTCGAGGGCGCGGTTCCCGACATCGGCTGGCTCGACGACGGCGAGACCCTGAGCTTCCTGCACGGCGCCGTCTCGCCCGGACGCCAGCGCGTCCGTCCGCCCGAGACGCCGATGCATCTGGACGCCCTGGTGAGCGACAGCGCCCTGATCGGCGGCCTGGCGCCCCGGCTCGGAAACGCCTGCCTGCGCACGCTGACGGTGACCGGCTTTCCGACTGCGACCTGGCCCGGCCTGCTCGACGAGCTCAATCGCCTCGCCTTTCCCTATCGCTGGACCACCCGCGCCCTGTGCCTGGACAAGACCGACGCCGCGCGCCTGCTCGGCCGCATCCGCCGCCAGTGGTTCGCCAAGCGCAAGTCGATCGCCGCCCTCCTGAAGGAGGTGATGACCAATGAGGCCTCGGCCCTGATGGACAGCGATGCGGCCAACAAGGCCGTCGACGCCGACGCGGCCTTGCAGGACCTCGGCGCCGACGGCGTCGGCTACGCCCTGGTCACCGCGACCGTCGTGGTCTGGCACGAGGACGCCGCAGTCGCGGACGCGCGCCTGCGCGAGGCCGAAAAACTGATCCAGGGTCGCGACTTCACCTGCACGGTGGAGACGGTGAATGCGGTGGACGCCTGGCTCGGGAGCCTGCCGGGCCACCTCTACGCCAATGTCCGCTCGGCGCCGATCTCCACTCTCAACCTGGCCCATATGCTGCCGATGTCCGCCGTATGGGCGGGCCCTGATCGCAACACCCACCTCGACGGACCGCCGCTGTTCTATGGCCGCACCGAGGGCTCCACCCCCTTCCGCTTCTCCACCCATGTCGGCGACGTCGGCCACGCCCTGGTCGTGGGACCGACCGGCGCCGGCAAGAGCGTGCTCCTGGCGCTGATGGCCCTGTCCTTCCGCCGCTATGGCGCAGCCCAGGTGTTCGCCTTCGACTTCGGCGGCTCGATCCGGGCCGCGACCCTGGCCATGGGCGGCGACTTCCACGACCTCGGCGGGGCCCTGTCGGACGCGGGCGGCGCCCTGACCTTGCAGCCCCTGGAAGGGATCGACGACCTGGGCGAACGCGCCTGGGCGGCCGCCTGGCTGGCCGACGTCCTCACACGCGAAGGGGTGACGGTCACGCCCGAGCTCAAGGATCGGCTGTGGAGCGCGCTGGAGAACCTCGCCGGGGCTCCGGCTGCCGAGCGGACCCTGTCCGGCCTGGCCGCCCTGGCGCAATCCCACGACATCCGCCAGGCCCTCGCCCCCTATACCTTGGCCGGCCCGTGGGGACGGCTGCTGGACGGCGACCAGGAGCATCTCGGCGCGGCGACGATCCAGACCTTCGAGACCGAGGGCCTGGCCGGCTCGGCCGCCGCCCCGGCGGTCCTGGCCCACCTCTTTCACCGGATCGAGGCGCGGCTGGACGGCCGGCCCACCCTGATCATCGTCGACGAGGGCTGGCTGGCGCTCGACGAGGCCAGTTTCGGCGCCCAGCTGCGCGAATGGCTGAAGACGCTGCGCAAGAAGAACGCCTCGGTCGTCTTCGCCACCCAGTCGCTGGACGACATCGGCGCGAGCGCCCTGGCGCCGGCCCTGATCGAGAGCTGCCATACGCGCGTCTTCCTGCCCAATGCACGCGCCCGCGAGCCGCAGATCCACGCCGTCTATCGCCGTTTCGGCCTCAGTGACCGCCAGATCGACCTGCTCGTCCAGGCCACGCCCAAGCGGGACTATTACGTCCAGTCGCGGGCCGGCGACCGCCTGTTCGAACTGGGGCTCGGGCCGGCGGCCCTGGCCTTCTGCGCCGCCGCCTCGCGCGACGACCAGGCCGCCATCGACCGAATCCTCGCCGAAGCCGGACGCGCCGACTTCGCCGACGCCTGGCTGCGTCATCACGGCCTGGCCTGGGCCGCCGACCTCCTTGCCGGTCTGGCCGCCGAGATCGCTTCCCCCGCGCCCCTGCCCGCGCCCCTGCCCGCCCCCCTGAAAGAGGACCCACAACCATGACCCGCCCGCTCCGCCCCTTCGCCGCCGCCGCCGCCCTGTGGCTCGCCGTCGCCGCGCCGATGGCGATCGTCGCAGACCCGGCCGTCGCCCAGGTGGTCGTCCACGATCCCGCCAACTACGCCCAGAACCTGCTTCAGGCGGCGCGCGCCCTGGAGACCGTCAACAACCAGATTCAGTCGCTGCAGAACGAGGCTGCCGCCCTGACCAACCAGGCGCGCAACCTCGCCGGCCTGCCGATCTCCTCCCTGGCGGCGCTCGAGGCCCAGCTCGACCGCACGCGCGACCTGATGCGCGAGGCGCAGGGTCTGGCCTATGAGGTCGCCGACATCGAGCGCGCCTTTCAGGACCGCTACGGCGCCGTGGATCTGAGCGCCGACGATCAGACCCTCGTCGCGCGCGCCGACGCCCGCTGGAACGACAGCGTCGCCGCCTTGCAGGAGGCGCTGAAGGTGCAGGCGACGGTCGTCGGCGGGTTCGACCAGTCCCAGGTCGAGCTCGGCCGACTGGTGGACGCCAGCCAGGGGGCGGTCGGCGCCCTCCAGGCGTCCCAGGCCGGCAACCAGTTGCTCGCGCTTCAATCCGCCCAGCTCGCCGAACTCTCCGCCCTGGTGGCGGCCCAGGGCCGCGCCCAGGCGCTGGAGGCCGCCGATCGCGCCGCGACGCGCGCCGAGGCCCGGGCGCGCTTCTCGCGCTTCATGGGCGCGGACGAGAACCGGCCGTGAAGAGGCGCGACCTCCTCGGCGCGGCGGCCCTGGCGATGGCGGCGGCCGCCCTGGTCGCCGCCGCCCTCGCGAACCGCGCGGACGGCTTCGGCTCGCCCCCTGTGCCCCCGACGGCGCCGGCGACCGCCTCCTCCGTGCTCGAACGCTGCCGCGCCCTCGGCGAGGCCAGCGGTCGAGCGCCCGAATGCCTGGCCGCCTGGGCTGAGCGCCGCCGCCAGTTCTTCGCGACACAGGGGGTTTCAACCGAGGATGCAGACCAATGAACGACGTCGGGGTGATCGACCGCCTCTTTGAGGTCTTCAACCGCTACATCGATTCCGGCTTCGGCCTCCTCAGCGGCGAAGTGGCCTTCCTCGCCTCGACCCTGATCGTGATCGACGTCACGCTCGCGGCCCTGTTCTGGGCCTGGGGCCCCGAGGACGATATTGTCGCGCGCCTGGTCAAGAAGACCCTCTTCGTCGGCTTCTTCGCCTTCCTGATCGGCAACTTCCAGAACCTCGCCGACATCGTCTTCGCCAGCTTCGCCGGCCTGGGGCTCAAGGCTTCCGGATCGGGCCTGTCGAGCGCCGACTTCATGCGGCCGGGCAAGCTGGCCGAGACCGGCGTGGCGGCGGGCCGCCCCCTGCTCGAGGCCGCCGCCGAACTGTCCGGCTTTCCGGGCCTGTTCGAAAACTTCGTCCAGGTCATCGTCCTGATGATCGCCTTCCTGATCGTCGTGGTCGCCTTCTTCGTCCTGGCGGTGCAACTGTTCGTCACCCTCATCGAGTTCAAGCTGACCACCCTGGCCGGCTTCGTCCTCATCCCCTTCGGCCTGTTCGGCAAGACCGCCTTCCTGGCCGAGCGGGTGCTCGGCAATGTGATCGCCTCGGGGGTGAAGGTCCTGGTCCTGGCCGTTATCGTCGGCATCGGCTCCACCCTGTTCGACAGTTTCACCCGCGACTTCGCCGGCGTCGCTCCGACGCTGGAGGCGGTGCTGGCGGTCGCCCTGGCCGCCCTGACCCTGATGGGGCTTGGGATCTTCGGGCCGGGGATCGCCACCGGCCTGGTGTCCGGCGCCCCGCAGCTCGGCGCGGGGGCTGCGGTCGGCGCAAGCCTGGCCGTCGGCGGACTCGCCGCCGCCGGGGCCGCCGGCGTGCGTATGGCGGCCGCCGGTGGAGCCAGCCTGGCCGGCCGCGCCGGGGCGGGCGCCGCGACCCGCCAGACGACGGGCCAGGCGACCGGCGCACGCGGCGGCGCCCTGGGCGCGAGCGCGGGCGGCGGCAAGGGCGGCGGGACAGGCGCGGGTGGAAGTCCTGGCCCGAACACGCCGCCGCCGTCGCCGCGCGGACCCGCATCTCCCGGCGCGACCTCGGCCTCGGGCGTCGGCGCCGAAGCCGGTCCCGCCATGCCCTCTTCGCCGTCGCCGGCGTCTCAGTCCGCAGAGTCGGAACCCGCCGCCGCGGCGCCGGCGCCGTCCCCGTCTGCCTCCCCGTCCGCTTCGTCGCCGTCCCCGTCTTCGCCGTCCTCGTCGGCGGCGGCGCCCGTCTCGCCCACGCCCGCCTGGGCCCGCGCCCTGGCGCGCCGCCAGGCGATCGCGCGGGGCGTCTCCTCCGCCGTCCACGCCGTCCGCTCCGGAGATCGCGGCGGCGGCGGCGCATCCGTTTCCCTATCGGAGGATTCTCGATGAGCCCCTTCAAACGGCCGGCCGCCCATTATGGCGAGACCCCGGCGCCGACCACCCCCTATCAACGCGCCGCCCAGGCCTGGGACGATCGCATCGGTTCGGCGCGCGTCCAGGCGCGCAACTGGCGCCTCGCCGCCCTGCTCTCGATCGCCGCCACAAGCGGCCTGGCCGGGGCCCTGGTCGTCCAGTCCGCCCGGGGAACGGTCACCCCCTGGATCGTGGAGGTCGACCGCGAAGGCGAAGCGGTCGCCGTTGGTCCGGCGGCTGCGGGCGCAAGGCCGGACGACGCCCAGATCGCCTGGCATCTCGGGCGGTTCATCGAACAGGTGCGCAGCATCTCCGCCGATCCGGTCGTGGTCCGCGACAACTGGCTGCGCGCCTATGCCTACGCCACGGACGCCGGCGCCCAGGCGCTGTCGGACCACGCCCGCCGCAACGATCCCTTCGCCGAGATCGGCCGCGTCCAGGTCGGCGTCGAAATCTCCAGCGTCATCCGCGCGTCGCCCGACTCCTTCCGGGTCGCCTGGACGGAGCGACGCTATGTCGACGGACAGCTGGCCGACACCAGCCGTTGGACAGCCATCCTCACCGTCGCGATCCAGCCCCCGGACACGGCGGAGGCGCTGCGGCGCAATCCGCTCGGCGTCCACGTCAAAGCCCTCAACTGGTCCAAGGAGTTGTCCTGATGAACCGTCCCGCTCCGGCGGCGCTCGCCGCCCTCGTCCTCATCGGCGGATGCGGCGCGAAACCGTCCGCCGCCCTCGTGGCCGCGCGCCTTGCGCCGCCGCCGAGCCGCCCCGTCGCGACGCTCACGGCTCCAATCCCAGTCCAGACCACAGCCCCGGACCCAGTCCAGGACCCGGCCCAGAACTCAGCCCAGAACCCCGAGACCTTCGCCGGGCCGACCGTGAGTGCGGTTTCGCCGCCCGCAGAGGAGCGCGGGACGCCGGAGACCCGCGTCGGCGCCGCCAACCGCGCGGCGAGGATCGAACCCGCGGGTGCGGACTACGACCTGTCAGCCCAGGTTTACGCCTATGCGCCGCACGCCCTCTATCAGGTCTACGCCACGCCCGGCCGCATCACCGACATCGCCTTGCAGCCCGGCGAGGCGCTCTCGGGCGAAGGGGCGATCGCGGCGGGCGATACGGCCCGCTGGATCATCGGCGAGAGCGTCAGCGGCGCCGGCGATCAGGCGCGCACCCACATCCTGCTCAAACCCACCCGCGCCGATCTGGCGACCAATCTCGTCCTGCATACGGATCGCCGGACCTATCTGATCGAACTCCAGGCGCGCCCCGACGTCTATATGGCCTCGGTCGCCTGGCGCTATCCGCACGACGAGGCCCTGGCCGTTGCGCGGGCCGCGACCCAGGCGGCCGCGCGACAGGCCGAACCGACGGTGGACCTCTCTCGCCTCGATTTCGGCTATCGGATCGAGGGCGACGGCGTGCCCTGGCGGCCTTTGCGCGCCTTCGACGACGGGGCGCGCGTCTATATCGAGTTCGCCCAGACCCTGGACGCGGCCGTTCTTCCGCCGCTGTTCCTGCGTCCGGCCGGAAGCGACATGGCCGCGCTCGTGAACTACCGGATCGAGGGTCGGCGCCTGATCGTCGATCGCCTGTTCGACGCCGCCGAACTGCGTCTGGTCGAAGGCCGACGCGACCGCAGCGTCCGCATCCTGCGCACGGGCGACCGCCCATGACCGCGCCCCCCGTCCCGAAAGACGACGAGGCCGTCGCGCGCGCCATGCGTCTGCGACCCGCGCCGCCCCAGGTGATGCGGCTGTCGCGCAAAGCCCTATGGCTGGGCGGGGGCCTTCTCGGCTGCGTCGGCGTCGGCCTGCTCGTCTTCGCTCTGCGCGACGGCGAAGTCGCCCCGCAGCCGGAACTCTACAGGGCCGCCGCCGCACCGCCGGATGCGGTCAACACCCTGCCCGCCGACTACACCGGCCCCCGCCTGGGAGCCCCCCTGCCCGGCGACCTGGGCCGGCCGATCCTTCAGGCCCGTCTCGCCGAGGAGACGTCGGAGGAGGCGTCAGACGCCCCGGCCGCCTCAGACGGACACGACGCAGCGGAAGCCGCCCGCGTCGAAGCGGCGGAACAGCGCCGTCGCGAGCGGGACGCCGCACGGACCAGCGGCCTGTTCGTACAAGGGACGGCGGGGCGGACGGGGCGACCCGATGCAACGGCGACCGGCGGAGCGCCGGCGGGGCCGGCCTCCATCGCCCGACCCGCCGACTCGTCGGCGCCCTCCGCACGGTCGACATCAGCCGCCCTGTGGGCCGGCACGATCATCTCCGGCGCCCTGACGACGGGACTGCGCTCCGATCTGCCGGGCGCCGTCCTCGGCCAGGTGACCGAGGACGTCTTCGACAGCCGCACCGGCCGGGTTCTGGTCATTCCCAAAGGCAGCCGGCTGGTCGGAACATCCGACGCCCAGATCGCCCAGGGCCAGTCGCGCGTGCGCATCCTGTGGTCGCGTCTGATCCTTCCGGATGGGCGCGCCGCGATCCTGGACGGCGCCACGGCCAGCGACCCTCAGGGCTTCGCCGGCCTCGAGGACCGGGTCGACAACCGCTGGGGCGAACGATGGCGCGCCGCCGGCCTGACCACCCTCCTGTCCATCAGCGCCGCCGCGGCCGACGGCGACGAGACCGATCGCCTGACGCAGGCGATCCGGGACGGGGTCGGTTCCGGCGTCGACCAGACCGGGCGAGACCTGCTGGCCCAGGGGATGGCGATCCCGCCCCGGCTGACCGTTCGTCCCGGTTTCGCCTTTCGCATCATCCTGACCGAGGATCTGGTCCTCGCCGGCTTTTCTGGAGACTAAGCCCATGTCCAAACTCAAGCTCGCCGGACTGCAGGACGACACGCCGGTGAAACTGACGATCGAACTCCCCGCCGACGTCCATCGGGATCTCCTGCGCTATGCCGAAATCCTTTCGGCCGAAAGCGAAACGGCGTTCGCCGCGCCGCAGCTGGTGGCGCCGATGCTGAGGCGGTTCATGGCCACCGATCGCCGCTTCGTGGCGGCCCGGTCGGCGGACTGAACATTCATCGGCGGCCCGCCCCGAGCCCGTCGTCTTGTTCCATCCCGTTCCACCCCCTAGGTGTCGCCTCATGCCGCTCAGACCCGATCAAGGAAGCCCGCTGTGGGGCCCTGCGCCGACCGCCCGCCGACGCCGCCGGCGCGGACGGGCTTCGCGGCTGTCGCTCGGGCTCGTCTTCGTCCTGGCTGCGGCGATCACCGGGGCCGCCTTTGTCCTCGCGCGCACGGTCTGACGCCGTCCGTGCGCCTCAACGGGGGCGCGGCGGGCGGCGGCGGGTCGCGCTGACGAACCTGCGGAGCGCCGGATTGTCGTTGGTCGCCGACCAGGCGGCGGCGACGGCCAGGGCGGCCCCCTCGTCCGTCGTGGCCAAGGGGCGAAAGACAAGGTCGGAATAGGCGCGCAGACCCGTCAGCGCGCCGGAACTCAGGAGGGTCAGGCCAAATCCCATGCGGCTCTGCTCCAGAAGGAGGGGGACGCCGGCCTGCTGAACCTCGATCTCCAGCGCGCCGCTCCGCCCGCGCCCCAGACGCACGACCCCGTCCGCGCCGAGGTCGCCTTCGCTGACGAACAGCCGCGCCGGCCCCAGGGCCTCGAGGGGGACCGACGAAGCCTCGGCCAATGGATGGTGGGCCGGCAGGGCGATCAGCACCCGTTCGCGCCACAGCACCGACATGTCGAGCCCGGCGACGGTCATTCCGCCCGGCAGCACCGCCACATCCAGGCGCCGATCCGCCACCGCCTCCAGATGGGCGCTCGCCCGGCCCTCGATCATCTCGATGCGCACCCGAGGATGGGCTGCGTGAAACCGTCTGATCAGTTCGAACAGACTGTCGCTGACCAGGGAGAAGGAGACGCCGATCCGCAGCCGGCCCACCTGTCCCGCGCCGGCGTCGCGGGCCTCGGCCACGGCTGCGGCGAGCCCGCCCACCAGCGTATCCACCCGCTGAAGAAAGGCGCGCCCCGCATGGGTCGCCACCGCCCCGCCGGGGCCGCGTTGGAACAGGGAGACGCCGAGATCGTCTTCGAGATCTCTCACCCGTCGGCTGACCGCCGACTGCTCGACGCCCAGGGCGTGCGCCGCCCGCCGGAATCCCCCGAGCCGCGCCACGATCAAGGACCATTGCAGCGATCGTAGATCCAGGTCCGGCGCCGGGGACGGTCCCATCACATCGGCTCTGGCTCTGCGCCCCGCCGCTCGAGCGCCGCCGCCAGCAGGGGCGCGGCGTCGATCCTGAGCCTGTGGTGGCGGATCAGGGCGTCCTTGAGCTTGGCGGCGTCGCTGCGGGCGGCCGTGATCTCGTCCAGATCGGCCTTGTCCTGGCCCAGGATGCTTGGCTCGAGGGCGACCAGCGGCGCCAGTTGGTCCTGCATGCGCCGATAGACCGCGGTCAGGATCGGGTCGCTGCTGGCGGCGACGATCTCGTCCAGGACGTCCCCCGGATGGGCGGTGAAGAGCGACGCGACGCCGGGGGGCGTTTCCTCGACGGCGGCGAGAAGACAGCGCAGCCGCATGCGATAGCGCGCCGCGACCAGGGACGGCTCTGCGCGCAGTCCGACATAGCCGCCCGCCGCTCCGCGTTCGACGAGGCCTTCTCCCCCGAGCCAGGACAGGGCTTCGCGCACGGGCGTCGTCGAAAGCCGGAGGGCCTGCGCCTCATCCAGGATCACGATCGGACGGCCGGGCTGAAACGCCGCCCCGATGGCCCGCGCCCGAAGACGCCGGAGCGCCGACATGAAGGGATCGCGGTTTCGCGCCATCAAGCTTGCTCCGTTCACGGCCGAATCGGAGCCTTGGCCAAGCCGCCTCTCGTGGGAAGGCGGTCCTTCCCCAACGCGCGATTTCTACACAGGGCATGTCAAAACCCCGCCGCTTTGCACGGATTTGCCGCGCAATGACCAGTTTTGTGCAGTGCAGTGCATCGAAGCCGTTGATCCCGACGGCGCAATGAATCCACCCTGCGTCGTCAAGTTGTAGAGTCGAGGCGTCGAAGTGAGCGAAAGGCAGACAGATGCAGCCGTCCTTTCAGCGGCCGTCCGGGGCATCCGACGCCTGAAGGGCTACACCTCCCTGCAGACCGCGAACGGAATGAACCTCTCGCTGCGGACCTATCAGGATTTCGAGGCCGGCAAGGTCCGGCTCAATATGGACTATGTCTACCGCTTCTGTCGGTTCGTCGACGCCGATCCCGAAGCCCTGCTCATCGCCCTCGCGATCGGCTCGCCGGAGTTCGCCATTCGATGCGCCAACAACAAGCTGATGCGGCTGATCGTGATCGGCCTGAAGCAGTTGAACGATCTCCTCGGCGATCGGCTCGCCACCCTGGACGTCCGCGCCATCGTCAGGGTGGTGCGCTCCGCCGGTCAGAGCTTCGTGGCCCGCACGGGTCGGGACGACGCCGCCGCCTGGCTGAAGGCGGGCGAAGACGATCTGAAGCGCTCGCGGCCCCGACCGGGGCGCTGAGAATATATGGCAATATGCTTTGCCAAGCCCCTCGGGCGAGCGCCCCCTGACCAGGCCGCAATCCTGCGGCCTATCCCTGGAGGTTGCCATGCAATCCGACAAACGCGTCCGCCTGGTCCGCATGGGCGAAGCCCGCACGCTCACCCGCGGCGGTCTGCCCAACGGCGCACCTGAACTGGACGGCACGTTCATCCGCGTCGGCGGCTGAACGTCGTGCGGGCGTCGGCCGGCCGGCGCCCGCATGCCTTTGCACGAAAGCACCTGGCGTCGCGGATTGGTCGCACGCCCGGCCGCCCAAGCGGGCTCGGCGTTCAGTTGATCGTGTCTGTGCCGGCCGTCGTGGCCGCCGCCTCCATGGCGACGCCGGCCGCCAGCCGGTCCAGCGCCGCATCGATCACGGCGGGGTCGGCGCCGGGATAGGCGTCTGGCGCGGCCTGCATGACGGCCGAGACGAACAGGCGCATGACCGCTGCGTCGTCCAGATCCGCCCAGCCCAAACCCTGCTCGCCCATCCGGGTCGCCATGATGTCTCCGGCCCGCCGCAGCAGCCCGCCCATCGGCCCCTTCAGCTGTAAAGCAAAGGCTTCCAGATCGTCGACGGTCGGCGGCTTGCGCATGGCGCTCCTTCTGCCTCCAGCCTGTCACGCCGAGCGGCGACTGAGAAGGGGTCGACCGCGTTAGAGCCCCGCCTCCGCCTGGCGATCCGGCCCCTCGCCGCGCAGACGGCGCAGATGGCAGGCGCGATCCGCCTCGAACGCGCCGCCCCGAACCCGCTCCCAAATATACGGCAATATAGCTTGGTCATGACGACCTCGACGCGCCTCCTGAAGACGCCGCGCTTTTGCGGCGATGATCGAGGAGAAGAGACATGCACGCCCCTCTGCAACTCCGGCTCATCCGACTGGGCCAGGCCTGCACCCTGACCCGCGGCGGCTGGGACGTCGGCCCGCCGGAACTGGACATGACCCACATCAAGCCCGTGGGTTGATCGGCTGGGCCGCCGGCGTTGTCGGCGGCCCGGTTGCCTGTGTCATGACCCGCGCCGCGTCGAACATCCATGTCGCCGTCGTCGAGGAGGATGTCGTCATCCTTGACCTCAACACCGACGGCTATCTGTGCCTGCCTGGATTGGGCCCTCATCTGCGATCAACAGCCGCTGGACAGTGGACCAGCGCGGACCCGGCCGTGCTCGACGCGCTTGTCGATCTCGGCCTGTTCGAAGCGGGCGAACCGCCCCCGCCACGCCCCTGGGCCAAGCCCGTCAAATCCAGCCGCAGCCAGGCCGCCGCCGTGCGAGGATGGCGACCACGTCTCGCCCTGATCCTGACCTATGCGCGGCACGGCGCGCGGATAAAAGGCCGGACCGTGCGCCGCCTGATCGAGCGGTCGCCGAACCTGCCCCTGCCCTCCACGCCCGAGGCCTTGGCGGCGGTGTCGCGCCATGCCCGGCTGTTCGAACACTGGGCGCCCTTCGCCCCCGGCCAGGGCGAATGTCTCTACCGGGCCTATCTGTTGCGCGCCTATCTGGCGACCCAGGGTCTGGGGGCCGCATGGGTCTTCGGCGTCCGCACCTGGCCGTTCACGGCCCATTGCTGGCTGCAGTGCGGAGAACTCGTCGTCGATGACGATCCCGACCGGATCGGCCTCTACACCCCTGTTCTCGTGATCTCCGCATGAACGGCTTCGTCCTCGGGCAGTTCGCCGTCGCACCGGCGGGCGCGGCGCTCGGCGATCGTCTCCGGCGCGCCGGCTGGCGCCTGGAGACGGTCGGGGCGGCCCGCATCGGCGTGCGCGGGTGGCCGATGCGCCGCATCGACACGACCGCCGGCCCGATCATCCTGATCGGCGACGCCTATGGCGATCAGGCGCCGGCGGGCGAAGGGTCGCCGGCCGATCGGGCCCGCGCCCTCCTCTCCGCCTGCTGGGGCGGTTTCATCGCCGTCCTGTTCGATCCCCAGGAGCGACTGGTCGGTGTTGTGCGAGACCCCACCGGCGCGATCGACTGCGTCGTGCGCCGTCGCCCCGACCGGTTCGTCGCCGCCGATGATCCGCAGGCGCTGGACCTCGCCGCTGACATGGTCTCGACGCCGGACTGGAAGGGCGTCGCCGGCGTCCTTAGGGACTGGAGCACCCTCACCTCCGCCGCCTTGCTGGAAGGGACCGCCACCCTGGCGCCAGGCGCCTGGATGGATCCGGACGGACATCAACAGCAGGTCTGGCGTCCAGCCGATCCGGTGCGCAGGCGGCGCGCGGTTGACGCCGAAGGCCTCAGGGCGACGATCGACGAAACCGTCGCCGCCCTCACCCGAGGCCGCGGTCCGCTCCTCGTCGAAATCTCCGGCGGCCTGGACTCGGCCATCATGGCGTCCAGCTACCGGGCTGCCGGCCAGGGCGAGGGATCGGTCTGGCTCAACCTCTTCGGCCCCTTCGTCGAGGCCGATGAACGCGCCTACGCCCAGGCGGTCGCCGATCGCCTGGGCGTTTCCCTCACCTTCGTCGAGCGACGGCGCGACGCCCTGGCGTCCGGCCTGGACCTCGCCCATCCCAGGATGCTTCGCCCCTCCCCCAACCGGATGGACGCCGCCTATGATCGCCTCCAGCGCGACCTGTGTGAAACCCACGGCCTCGGCGCCATTCTCACCGGCAAGGGCGGAGACGTGGCCTTCTTCCAGACCCCGACCTCGGCCATCGTCGCCGATGAGATCGCGCTGCGCGGGCTGGCCGGCCTGATGTCCCCCACGGCGGCGGTGATCGCCAGCCGGCTGAGGCGGTCGGTCTGGCGGGTGATGCGGGCGGGCGCCCGGCAGGCGCTGCGGCCCGCCGCCCCGCGCCCGCTCGTCAATCCGCTGCTCCATCCCGATGTTCAGACGATGACCGCGCCGCCGCATCCGTGGCTGATGGACCTTCACGACGTGCCGCCGGCCAAACGCCAGCAGATCGCCGGTTTTCTCAGCAATCTGAGCCTTCACAGTCCGGCGCGGCGCTCGGAACGCGCCCGCCTCCTCCACCCGGCCCTGGCCACGCCGGTCGTCGAGGCGACGCTGGCGACGCCCATCCCCCGACTGACCGGCGGCGGACACGACCGTCTCCTTGCGCGGCAAGCCTTCGCCGACCGACTGCCGGCCCCACTCGTCGCCCGACGGTCGAAGGGCGAACTGGGCGCCTATTACGGGCAGGTCGTCGCCGCCAACCTGGAGAATCTGCGGCCCCATCTGCTGGAAGGGCGGCTCGCAAGCCAGGGCCTGATCGACCGCGACCAGGTGGAGGCCGCCCTGCAGATCGAACGGCTGATCTGGCAGGGCGGCTATGTCGAGCTCATGATGCTGGCGCTGATGGAGAGTTGGGCGCGGGCGTGGGACCCGGTGCCTTTCCCGTCGCCATGACCCGGTCGAGCCAGGCCCAGATCATCGCATAATAGTCGCGGATATTGCCTGGACTGGCGAGGACATGCCCTTCCCCCCGATAGGTCAGCAGGACGGCGTCCTTGCCCTGGCGATAGAGGGCCGAGAACATCTCTTCCGCCTGCCCCGGCGCCACATAATCGCGATCGGCGGTGACCAGAAGCACCGGCGCCTGGATCCGATCGGCGGCGAACAGGGGACTGTTGGCCACATAGGCCTGCGGCCTCGACCACGGCGGGCCGCCGAGACCGAACTGTCCCGTTTCCACAAGCCCGGCGGTGGATCGGATGGACAGGCCGAGCTCCGGAGCGACAGAACGGGCCAGGGAGAAGCTTCCCCAGGCGCTCGGCAGATCATAGGGGCCGTTGGCGGCGATGACGGCTGAGAAGCGGTCCGACTGGGTCGCCGCGGCCATGACGCTGAATCCACCGAAGCTGTGTCCCCAGAGGATGAGACGGGATCGATCGAACCCGCCGGTCAGCGCGGCCGCATCAACGGCGGCGAGGATCGCCGTCGCGATCCCGGACGCCGGATCAGGCGGTCGGCCGATGTCGGAGAGATCGGGCAACAGCACGGCGTAGCCGCGTCCCGTCATCAGCTGGACGCTCGCCGCCGCATTCAATCGATCGCGCGGTTCCGGAGACACCGAGGCGCCCGGATAGGGCACGACGATCAGGGGGGCATGCGGATTGTCGACCGGCCGATAGAGCCAACTCGTGAGCCTGCGGCCTGTGCGGCTGACGTGGGCGATGGGTATGGGATGCGACAGCGACCGCTGCGCCAGGACGGCGTTGACGACGGCGAGGGTCGTCCCGCCCGGACCGACAAGCCGCCGGGATGATGCCGGGTCTTCGGCCAGGGTGAGCGCCTTGGTTTCGCCCATGGCCCGGACGTCCCCCTCCAGAGGGGACGCCGAACCGATCGGCGCGCCTGTCTCGATGTCGACCCGCTGGAGGGCCGCCCCGCGCCTGACCGCCAGCCAATCGCGTCGCGGCGCTCCGGTGAAGGCGAACCTCTGTCCCTGGTTGAAGACCACCTCATGGTCAGCCGCTTTCGCCTCGACCGCTTCGCCGAGATCCTGCGGTGTTCCGGAGCGGCCGACGCTCCAGGCGCGTCCGTCGGAGGCCACCACGATCCGCGATCGTGTCACCGCCAGCAGTCGGGATCCCGGGTTCGACAGGCCTGCGGTCAGGACCTCGGCCCCCGCCTCCCCCAGCGCCACCCAATCCTTGCGGCCCGCTCGGGTCTGGGCGAAGAGCACCGGCGTCTCGCCGAGCCAGTCGGCGCTGACCACTGGGGTGCGCAGTCCGTTTTCCGAAATCGCCGGGCCATAGCCGTGGAGCGGAACGACCGTCGCCTGGCGTTCAGCCGGCCTGAACCGCATCAGCCGCCCGTCGACCGCGGCGCGCTTCGCCGGGCGCAGGAAGGCGAGCAGGGTCTCGCCATCCGCCGACCAGCTCAACAGATGCGGCGACAGGCTTTCCTCCGGCGCGGGACGCCAGATCGCCCCGGTCTGAAGATCGAGGATGGAGAGCGCCCGGCGCTGGCTGAAATCCCCCTGCAGAAAGGGCTGTTGCGGATCGAAGCCGACATCCTCGGCATTAGCCGCCAAGGCGAGGTAGCGACCGTTCGGCGACAGCTCCATGTCGTAGAACCGCCCCGTCGCCAGGACCGCTTCTCTTCCCGTGCCGACATCGACCGTGATCAGCCGCCCGCTCGCCGCCTGCGGCGTGAGATCCGCGAAGCGGCCGGAGCCGATGACGGTCCGCGCCGCCTCATCGCCGCGCCGCGCGCTTTCCCACAGCTTGGGCAGGCGGTCGGCCGCGGTCCATCCCCCGCGCAACAACCAAGGCGCCGGCGCGTCGTCCGTGGCCAGCACCAGCAGCTGTTCGGGCGACCGCCAGATCGCGGCGCGCCCCCAGAAGGCGAGCTCCGGCGTGAAGCTCGCCCAGCGCACCGCGCCGGTCCGGGGTTCGGCGATCCCCAGAGAGAAGCGCCGATCCTTCAGCCGGTAAAGCACCAGCCGGTCCCCGTCCGGCGACCAGGGCCCCAGGACCTGGCCGTCGCCCTCCTCAGGGGCGAGCAGCCGGCGCACCTCGCCCGTGTCGAGATCGGGGACGACGAACAGTTCGGAGCGCAGCAGACGGTCCCAGTAGTCGTGTTCGTGGCTGGGAATTCCGTCGACCGGGCCGAGCCGTTCGAAGACGGCTGAATCTTCCCGAGGCGACAGCGCCGTCTGGCCGAACTCTTCGAGGTGCAACAGGTCGTCGACGGTGAAGGGCGTCGGGGTCGGGTCGGCGTGAACCGAAAACGGGGCGAGCGCCAGGGCGGCGCCGAAAAGCGCAGGCAGGATCATCCGCATGACGATCACCAGCGCTTGGTCAGTTGCAGCGAAACCTGCCGGCCGAACGGATCGGCCTGTCCCGCATCAAAACCCGCCCCGTTGGCCCCATCGTAGAAGGGGGGATCCTCGTCCGTCAGATTGCGGACCGAGGCGACCAGAGACACCCCCTGCCCCCAGGGTCCGGACGGCCGCCAGCCGAACTGGACGTCCGCCGTCGTCCAGGGCGCGATGCGTGCGCCGGCGAAGTCGCGATAGCCGGACACCCGATTGACGGCGACACGGACATCGACGTCGTCGCGCCGCCACACGGCGGCGGCCGTGCCGCGGACGTCGACGGGAAAGCCCAGGGTGTCGACCAGATCTTCTTGCGGCGCGGTCGGGGTGATCTTGCGCTGATAGTGATCCATGTAGGACCCCGTCGCCTCCAGCGTCAGGGCGCCGGCGGCGCCGAGATCGAGGTCATAGGCGATGGAGCCGTCGACGCCGCGAACATGCACCTCGGCGGCGTTGAGCCAGCGGCCGTCGACGATCACGCCATAGGCCTCAACCGGCAGAACCCCGGGCAGCAGGAAGTCCGGGCTGGTGATGAGCGCCTCGACCGCGGCGCGGTCTTCCGCCGAGTTCGGGTCCACCCGGCGCACGAACGGCGCCAGCGCCGGGTCGAGCAGAACCTGGCTGAGATTGTCGAGCGCGGGCCGGGCGATCTGATCCGAAAACCGGATGTCGAACCAGGTGGCGCTGATCCGATAGGGCCGATCGTCCGGCGCATAGTCGAACCCGACGGTGAGCGTCTCGGCCTCCTCCGGCTTGAGGTCGGGATTGCCGCCGGCCTCGAAGACCGCGACCAGCCGTTCGGTCCCATCCGAGACATAGGTCGCGGAAATATAGCGACGCTCCGCCAGCTCGGTCATGGCCGGCGCCCGAAACGAGGTGCCCCAGTTGGTCCGCAGATTGAGGTCCTGCACCGGACTCCACAGGAGGCCGACCCTGGGATTGGCGGTCGATCCGATGTCGTCATAGTGCTCGACCCGGCCGGCCGCCGACAGCTCCAGCCGCTGAAGCCCCGGCCGGGCATTGGCCGGGCCGAATAGGGGCAGGCGGACCTCGGCGAAGGCGGCCGAGACCTCTCGCGCCTTGCGGGGCGATTGACTGAAGGTCGGCGTCAGGCCGGAGACGAAGGTCTCGCCGCTGTTCTCGAGCGCCTCGGTGCGGAACTGGGCGCCGATCGCCAGCCGCGCCGTCCCGCCCGGCAGTTGCGCCACAGGACCTTGGACGATGAGATTGGCCGAGGCCACCTCGCTCTCATCCTCGTAGACCGCATAACCACTCGACACGAAATCCACGACGGCGGCCTTGTTGCCCCCCTCCGTTCCGAACAGGTTGAAATAGCCGTCGGTCGCCGCCGAATAGGCGGTCGCGGGATTGTCGGCGGTGTTGCCCAGCGCCTCCTGAAAATAGGTCGACTGCAGCATGCCGACCTGACCGTCGCGGGTCTTCTCACGCCCATAGGTGAGGAAGGTCTCAGCCTCCCACGCCGCCGGCAGATTGATCAGGGCGCCCAGGCTGGCGCCGAGGCTTTCGACCTCGCCCGTCCGTTCCGTCCGGCCGAAGTCGTCGGTGAACGAATAGGCGACCTGATGCGAGGCGGCGCCGGTCGGCGAATAGAAGAAGGGATTGGCGGTGGTGACCGTGGCGATCGTCGTCGGGATCAGGCTCTGGGTCCGATAATCCCGTCGGCTCAGTCGAAGATCGCCTGACAGTTCGACCGCCGTCCCGAGCGCCTGGCGACCATAGAGATAGACGGTGTGACGCTCTTGCTGCGGGGCCAGCACGCCGCCGATGGCCGTGTCGCCGTAATTCTGCTCGCCCGCCGCGAACTCGCCCGGCGAGTCCGCCTGGCCGTCCGCGCCTGGGCGTATAGCGAAGCGCGAGACATAGCTGCCGCCCGAGAGTTCGACGATATTGCCGGGCGCCGCATAGATCGACCGATGGTCCGTGCCGCCGAACGGACGAAGGTCGCCCGTCGCCGAATAAGGCCGGTCCGTCCGAGACAGGGCGTTCTGATGCTCGTACTCATAGGAGACGAGCGCCTGACCGCTCGACCACCGACGTCCGAGCGTATGGGCGGCGATGATCGATTCCGCGCCGCCCTCGGCCGCCCCCAGCCTCAGACGGCTCTCCTGGCCCTCGAAGTCGCGGCGCAGGATGATGTTGACGACGCCGCCGACCGCGTCGCTGCCATAAAGGGCCGAGGCGCCGTCGAGCAGCACGTCTACACGGTCCACAGCCGCGGTCGGAATGCCCGAGACATCCGCGAAATCGCCACGCCCCCCGGCGCCGGCCATACGGCGGCCGTTGACCAGGACCAGGGTCGAGTCCGCCCCGAGCCCGCGCAGGTTCACGCCGGTGGCGAGCCCCGAGTTGCTCTGCATCGGGTCCGTGCCGACCAGGGCGGCCGCCGACGTGGCGCTGCCCGCATAGTTCTGCGGCAGGGCCGCGAGCGCCTCGGCCACGGTCGCCCGGCCCGTTCGGTCGAGGTCGTCGCGGCGGATCACCGTAACGGGCGATGGGGTGGCGCCGGGTCCCCGCAACAGGGTCCCGGTGACGATGATGTCGTCGACCTGGGCCGCTGCGGCGACGCCCTGGTGACGCTGCAGCACATAGACGCCGGGCTGAGACGAGCTGACGACCAGGCCGGTGTTAGCCAGCAGACGCTCGAGGGCCGCGTCGGCCGACAGCCGGCCCGAAACACCCGCCGTCCTCAGGCCGGCGACCTGTTCGGACGTGAACATCAATTGGCGGTCGGCCTGATCGGCGTAGGCGTTGAGGGCCGTCCCGAGCGGCCCGGCGGGAATGTCGAAGTCGATCAGCGGCGCCCGGCTCTGCGCCTGGGCGGTCGTGGTGATCGCCAGGATGGAAACGGCGCCGAACAGTGCGTGTCGGTAGGTGGTCATTGGTCTTGCCCCGGCGACGCAGAAGCGCGTCGGGTCAGAGACGGTTGGGGAGAGGTCGAACCCTCACCCAAGATGACATTATCTCCGTGGACCGATCAGATGGACGCGGCCATCCGCCCCCTCTGACACCCGCAGATCGAGGAGATCGGCGGTGGCGGCGACGAAGGCCGCCCGGTCCCCACTGCGGAAGACGCCGTTCACGGGCGTCGCCGCCGCAGACGGCGCATCCAATACGATGGGCTGATCGAGATACCGGTTCACCTCGGCCACGGCCTCCTTCAGAGGCGTATCCTGGAACGTCAGCTTGCCTTCCGTCCAACTCGTCGAAGCCTTGGCGTTCACCGGCTCCAAACGGGTCGCGTCGCGCGACACCGTCGCCTCCTGGTTCGGCGTCATCCGTTGAGGCGCCTTGGCAGGACCGTTCTGACGGGCCACGTCGACAACCCCCTCGACGAGGACCACGCGGGTCGCCGCCCCGATGCGGCGCACTTCGAACACCGTGCCGACCGCCGTAACGGCGGCGTCGTCGGTGAACACAACGAACGGACGGGCGGGATCGTGCGCCACTTCGAAAAGGGCCTGACCGGATTCGAGCTCGACCCTTCGCTGATCACCGGACAGCCGCACCCGAACCTTGGAGCCTGTGTCCAGCCGGACCGTCGAGCCGTCCGCTAGTTCGACCACGCGCGTCTCGCCAACGCCCGTCGCATAGACGCCCCGGCCCTGCCAGAGGAAGACCCCGCCCAGCGCCAGAACGCAGGTCGCGCCGACGGCGATCGCCGCCTGGACGACGCGCCGTCGACGGCGGCGTTTGGGGCCGCGCTGCTGCGCCGCCTGGAGCGCGGCCAGGATGTCGGGGTCGGCGGCGAGCGTGTTCGCATCGTCCCAGTGTTTCTCGATCCGACGATAGGCCGCATCGTTCGCAGGGGCCTCACGCCAGGTATGGAACGCCTGCACGGTGTCCAGCGAGATGGTGCGCGTGCCCAGGCGGGCATGCCAAGCGGCGGCCTCGCGGTCGGCCGCGGTCTGTGTCGTCTGGCGAACGCCCATGGCGAAACCCTGCATTAGCGCCGGAGTTGAGCGTCGATCTGCTTCAAAGCCCGCGTCATGCGGCGTTCGACGGTCTTCACCGAGACCTCTAGTCGCCCAGCGATCTGCTCATTGGTCAAGCCTTCGAACCGGCTGAACAGGAAAATGTCTCGCTCGGGCTGCGGGAGCTGGAGCACCAGCTGCTTCAGAAGGAGGGCCTCCGTCTGCGTCGGCGCGTCCACCCAGCCGGACCATTCCGAGGCGTGACGGCTGTGGCGCTGGGCGCGCCGCCCCTCTTCGGCCACGAGGCTCGAGGCGATGCGAAGCAGCAGCGACTTGGGGTGCCGTATCTCGCCGCGGGCCTGATAGGGCGCGATGCGGAGATAGGTTTCCTGGACGACGTCGTCGGCGGCTTCGACCCCGAAGGCGCGCAGGCGACGGGCGAGCCAGGCGGCGTGCTGAGCATACAGCCGCGAAAGGCCATTCCTCTCGCCCTCACCAAGACGTTCAAATCCAAATGTCACAAGATTGTCTCCAGTCCACGACACCAGAAAGAACTTATCAGGCAAGCCGATTGGTTACTATAGTGACTGGTTCAATTGGGGTGTTTCGCTGCCGCTGGATCAATGGATCTGCGGCAGATTTTCGGGCGGAATGTCCGGCTTGTGCGACAGGAACGGGGCCTCACTATCGAGACGCTGTCGGACGCCGCTGGCTTGTCCTACAGCTACGTCGGGGAGCTTGAGCGTGGTCGGCGCAACCCGACTCTAGCTGTCGTAGAAGCCTTGGCCCTGGCTTTAGGCACGGTCCCGCATTTGCTTCTCAGACCGCCGGATCGATAGAGCCAGCATTCAGTTCAGCCTCCGAAGATAACAAACCCGCTCAGCTTTAGTTACTATCGTAACTGGCTCAATTTGCCGAGATTGGCGCGCTAGGCTGATGGGCCTAGCTTCCACTTTTGGCGAAAATGTCAGGAAGGCCAGACGCGCAAAGGGCATGACCTTAGAGGCGTTGGCCCACGACGTCGGTTTAGCTTACAGCTACGTTGGTGAACTGGAGCGTGGCCGACGCAACCCAACGCTCAATGTTGTGGAGCGGATTGCAAAGACCCTCGGTCAAAATCCGATAGACCTTCTAAATAAGCCGCAGCGCTCGGCGTGATCGGATGCGGTGCCGCAAGAAGGCTAGGCGCCGATGACCTGGACGAACTGGATCGTAGGATCCTGAGGCGCTTCGATGAGGGCGCCAAGTTCGAAGCGGTCTATTATCGACAGAGGCTGCTCCTGCCCCCCCGGCGACCCAGCGTCGTGCGTCGCCTTTTGCCGCTGCAAGATAGGACATGACGCCGGCAATCCCTTCAGACTTGAAGTTACACTATCACTCGGTCTCGACGCTGCACGGACGGACTATTCAATCCGATGGTCACGCCTTTAGCCCGCGCGGCTGGGCTCCTCGCCGTCTGCTCGCTGTCCTGGCGCTTCAGAGAGCCGATCGTCCTGCCCCGTCAGCCATCCTCGGCGAGGATCTGGCCGGCTGCCTTGCGCAGGGGCTTGAGGAAGGTCTGACGCCAGGCGCGCTGCGTCCGACGTTCGAGTTTTTCGGCGAGAGCATCCTCGCCCAGGAACCAGGCTTCAACCTCGCCGGCGACTTCCCCCCGGTAATCGGGCAGGCCGGTTCCGTATTTCGCCTCAACTTCGTCCCACAGTTCGTCCGCCGCTTTGAGGCGAGGCCGGTAGATGCTGACGGCGTGGTGCCGAGCGGCTTCGACGAAGTCGGCCTCCCATCGTTCGAGGTCATCCAGGAGCTGGCCGATGAAGGCGTGCGCATTCGCCATCTCGGGATTGTCTTGTCGGTTTTTCAAAATGGCCTGCAGGCCAGTCACCGCTCTCTGGCTTCGGCGTTTCGCTTCGGCCGCCGCACCCGCCCCGAGGTGCTGATAGACGTCGAAGTTCCAGTAGGAGCCTTGGCGACGCGTGGCCGCCCAGACCTGACGCGGGTGATAGGTGCGCAGGGCTGCAATAAGCCGGCGCTGGACGCCGTAGGCCGGGCCTGGAAGTTCCGCATGGCTTCCCGCGTAGATCTGAAGGTCCTTGTTGACCGCGTCCAGCACGGCAAGGTTTTGCGCCTTGGCGACGTTCTCAAGCATGGAGTCGACAGCGAGGATTGCCGACGACAGCGCCTCTGCCTGTGCTGCGCGCAGCGACGAGACCTTCGCAGCCAGCGTGAGGGTCAGAGCGTTGGCGTCATCGACCGCCGAGTCGAAGAACTCGACGTCGGCGCCGGCGGCGCCGATCCGCGACAGAGCATCATGCACTTGGGTGCGCTTGATGTCGTAGCCATCCTCGACGTCTTCGGCCGACTGGCCGCTATCGTCGCGCATGGCCAAGGCCTCTCCTGCCCGCGCGAGAACGAGGACCAGGATCCGGCTGCGCAGCCCAGGGTCCACCTCGGTTTCCACCAGGTGTTCAAGCAGCTTCTGAAGGCTGGCGTCCGGTGCGCTGTTGAAGCGCGAACAAAGGACCGTCACCGTGCGGCGGTCTCGCAGCCGGGCGACGATGTCGGGTCTGACGGCGGAGCCGTCTACGCCGCGGGTATCGATCATGTCGATGTCGAACGGCGCGCCGCGAAAAACCGGGAAGGGGACGCTGACGGTGATCCTGGCAGGGAGGGAAAAGTCCGAATGGCGACCGTTGTTGATTGCGGAGAAGGTGTCCTTGAGCCAGAGGCGCCCAGCGGCGTCGTTTCCGCCGTCGAAGGTCGCCTGTCGCGCCGTCCGCCTCCACAGGGTCAATTTGGCGGCGAGTTCGGCTTTGAACTCCTCGGCGCTGTCAAAGGTCTTCATGAGCTCCAGCGCTGGATCCGGAGCAGAGCCTAGGACGCCTTTCCGTCGCGGTGGCCGGGCGAGGCCGATCATGTTGCGCAGGGCGCGTTCGATTTCGTCGGCGGGCCGAAAATCGACGGCCGTGGTCGTGTCCGCCGCTTGGTCCTTCAACGTCCAGAGGGCTCGGCCGAAGTCGGCGACGATGCGATAAATCTCCTCATCAGGAAGCGGATCGACCGCGATCGCGTAGGTGGACGCTGCTTCAACCGAGACCTCGCACAGGGTCACGCGACCTCCGCCGGTGTCCAATAGGACCCCCTTCAGGTCTTCGGGCTTGTCAGGCTCCACCACTAAGCCTGCCTGTCGGCAGGCGGCGGTCGTCTTTCCGACGCCGATGTCTCCGACCCAGGTGATGGCGTGGCGAAGGTTCCGCAAGAACTCGCCGAAGCCTAGGATGCGCCGGGCCAGGAGTTCGGCCTGACCCGCGACGGCTTGGGGGGTGTCGTCCTGGGCGAGGAAACCCGCCAGACGCTTCAGCGCCGCCTCGGCCTGAAGGAGGGACTCGATATCCGGGTGGGTGAACGGCGGGGCCGAGATATGGACCCAGGTCGTCTTCAGCAGTTCCGTCGCGCGTTCGGCCTCCGTCGTCGGGATCAGCGCGAGGTAGGCGAGATGATCCGCAAGTGTGAAGCCGTCTCCGCCGGCCTCTAGGCGTGAGACATGGGGCTGACTGATGCCCAGGCCCGTTGCGATCGCGCCTTGAGTGATCCTGGCCCGATCCCTGATCTTCGCCAGGAAGGCGCCGACCTCGGCGTTGTTAGATGCAAACTTCATGCGAATGGGCCTTGTATATATTCCAAGACAATCGCATAATGCTGTTCCTAGAGCAAGGCGTATGCGTTCGTTATCGCGCTTCAGGCCTTCAGTGAGAGTTTTGTATTTAATCAGGCCGCCACATCGTTTTTCAGAACGATGGGTGGATAGTGCTTTTCAGATTGACCAATGATCTAGAAACCGATTTCAGGCCTCTAACGCGATAATCAGATGAATCTTCCGCCCTTTCAGCTGGGTGTCCCTGCTCTTTGGGATCAACCTCCGCCCAATAGCCGCGCCGCCGGCTATTCCGCCCTCGCGTCTGCGTTCGGCTTGGCGGCTCCGCGTCCGGCCGTGCTCGTGGCTGTGGGTGATCGCCATTCCTATCGCGAGGAACCTGGCTGGCGCGTGCAGACGCTCCGGTACTGGCCCGGAGACACGGTCCTCGATCATATCGAGTTCGCGCTGCGGTACGAGGGGGTCGATCTGGCCCTCCTCAACGCCCTCTTCGCTGTTCTGCCGCCGCAGGTGATCGCGGCCTGGGTCGAAGATCAGCCGACGGGACAGTATGCGCGCAGAACCTGGTTCCTCTGGGAATGGCTGAGGGGTCAACGCCTGGATCTCCCCGACGCGACGCGTGGTGCCTATGCGGATGTGCTCGATCCCGAGCGCTACTATGCGGTCAGGGGCGAGACGAGCTCGCGCCATCGCGTCCGCAACAACCTTCCCGGAACCCCGGACTTCTGTCCGCTCGTCCGACGGACCGAACAACTGCAGGCGTTCCTGGGAGGCCAACTCGCCGAGGAGGCTCGCGGGGTCGTGCGTCGCACCGCTCCCGACTTGATGGCGCGCGCGGCGGCCTTCCTCCTATTGGAAGACTCCAAGGCGTCCTATGTCATCGAAGGCGAACGGCCGCCCCAGACGCGCATCCAGCGTTGGGGCCAAGCCATCGGCGAGGCGGGTCAGGCGCCGCTGACCGCGGATCAACTCCTGCGCCTGCAGCGGCTGGTGATTGACGACCCCCGGTTCACGCGCATGGGATGGCGGATCGAGGGCGGTTTCGTAGGCGGCCGTGATCGGCGCGACCACGCGCCGCTTCCCGATCACATCAGTTCTCGCGCGGACGACATCCAGCGTCTGGTGAATGGCGTGATCGCCTTCGCCGAACGGAGCGAGCAGGCCGAGGGACCGCTGGATCCCGTCGTGGCCGCAGCCGCAGTGGCCTTCGGTTTCGTCTTCATACACCCCTTCGAGGACGGAAACGGCCGGATCCACCGCTGGCTGGTACATCATGTTCTGGGTCGGCGCGGTTTCAACCCGCCCGGCGTCGTCTTCCCCGTCTCGGCCGTCTTCCTCGAGCGCTTAGAAGACTACAAGAGGGCGCTGGAGTCCTACTCCCGACCTCGTCTGCCTCTGACGGAGTGGGTCACGACGCCCAAGATGAACGTCGAGGTCCGAAACGCCACGCTGGATAATTTCCGCTTCTTCGACGCGACGGACCAAGCCGAGTTCCTGGCTGCATCCGTCGTCGAGACCATTCGCGACACTCTGCCTCGCGAGATCGACTATCTGCGTCGTTATGATCAGGCGCGCGCGAGGATCGACGCCTTCATCCAAATGCCGGATGCACGCTTCGATTTGATGATGGGCTTCTTGAGTCAGAACGCCGGCCGCTTTTCCCAGCGGGCGCGCGGAAACGAGTTCGCCGCTCTCACCGACGACGAGGCAGGAGCGATCGAGGGAATCTTCCAGGACCTCCTAGTCGATATTCCGCCCCCGTTGGTGGAGGTCCCGGAAAGCTCGGCGGAGTCGCCGTAACAGCCGCTTGTGACTCGTTGCAGACTCACGGGAGTTCTGCTTGGCGGCTAAGGCCAGACGTCCGTGAGGGTAGAGAGGGTCGTCCCACATCTGGCTCATAGCAACCGTTGTGCAAGTCCCTCATGGACGACACCGACACTCCCTTCACAAGTTTGGCTCTTGTCGCCATCGAGGATCGCGACTACGGCGCGAGGCTCGACCGAACGATTGCACCCGCGACGTTCACAGGTGGGCGACTTGCTTGGCCGTCTCCTACAGTCCAATGCAGGGGCGCGGTCTGGGACCGAGGAGAGTCGACGAGTCGGCTTTTCGGTTGAACGCCTGTCTCTCTTGGCGGCGCCTTGATCTAACAACGGTGTGTAAGACGTGGCAGACGGTCAGTTGACCAAACCAGTAATGTGGGAAGACAGGACGCCAGGCTTCGTGGTTCGGTCGACGACGCCGCGCGGCGCAATCAAGCGCGTGTCGCTAACAGCGCGGGATGGCTCGACCGTTCAGCTCGACCTGCATCGGTTTGCCATGGTCGGCCCGGGCGACGTCATTGAGATGAGACAGGGCGTTGAGCGACTGATCGCCTGCCGGGTCGAGAGCGGCGCGAAAATTGTGCTGACGCCCGCTTTCGAGACCGTTGAAACGATCGATTTCGCCGGCGACAAGGTTGAGGCGCGCATCTCTGAGATCACGACCGCTGCGGAGATGGCCGATTTCGCCTACCTAGAGAGCTTCCATTACCGTGGCACGAACCTCTCCGGCGGTCCTGGAGCGCCGAAGGAGAAGAAGGGGCTCGGCGGCCGGCGCGCGGTTCTGGTGCTGCAGTTGAGGCTCGGATCCGACTGGCGAACCGTTGGCTATATCGAGCTGCAGATGCCGTTGATGATGGCCAAGCCGCGGCACCGCGCCTTCTCCAGCCAGTTTGACCACCCTACTTTGGACGTCTCCTGGGAGACCTGGAGAAAAGGCGGGCAGTCGCTCGTCAACCGCATCGCGCGGATCGCGCGCGTCGTGGTGCATCCCGAGTACAGGGGCGCTGCCCTGGCCGGTCCGCTCGTTCGAAATGCGATCCGCTTTGCGCGGGACCGCTGGCACATCGCCGGTCAGAAATGTCTGTTCCTCGAGATCTCTGCGGAGATGCTGAAGCACATCGATTTCGTATCCTCTTCAGGGTTCACCTACCTTGGCGAGACCGAAGGCAATCGCGCGCGGCTGGCCAAAGATCTCACCAGCATGGAGAACGGCGCGTCCGGTGTCTCTGGCATTATGAGCCTGCAGCGGAAGTACCACGGTCTTTTCAACAAATATCGGGAGGCGTCGGGCGAGGATACGGTTTCCCTCATCGCCAAGATCGGTGATGTGGTGAAGTCCGATGATTCCTGGGCCAGCATGGACGTGTCGGAATGGCTGGCGCTCAGGCCGATCGTGCGTTCGCCGATCCCCTATTACATGATCGGCCTCGACGACTATTCCAACGCCTATGTGAAGAAGGCGCGCGTCGACCTCCCGGACCGGGCTCGATCTAAACGCGATGTGGCTCGCGTCGATCTGCAGGTGCGGGCGCTTGAGGTCTGGTCGAACTATCAGGTTCCCATCACCCCCCAGACCCGAATGATCATGGACGGCTTCGGCATCGTCGATGACACTGTGTCCCTCAAGCTCATCGGCCCAATCGATTTCAGCGCCGCGCCAGGCTCCGTCACCTTCGTCGCCGGCGCCAGCGGCTGCGGCAAGAGCATGCTGCTGAGCGCGCTCGACCCCTCCTGGCGGCAGGACACCGCCAAGGTGACGGGAGAGGTATCACCGACGGATTACCGCGTGGGATGGTTGCGTCCCCTCCCGGAAGATCTGCCGATCTTCGAAGTCTTGGCCGAGCGCTTTGGGCCGGAGCGCACTTTCCACGCCCTGGCGAGAGTGGGTCTGAGCGAGGCCTTGTTGTTCTTGAAACCCTATTGGATGCTGAGCCGGGGACAGCGCTACCGCGCCATGCTGGCGAACCTCATGCTGCAGGACGATCCGGTCTGGCTAATCGACGAGTTCTGCTCTGACCTTGACCCCATCTCGGCGCGGATTGTCGCCCAGCGCCTGCATGAAGCGGTCAAGAAGGAAGGCCGGATCGCCATTGTGGCGGCCGCAAACCACGGTCATTTTCTCAAGGCGTTGAAACCGTCCCAAGTGATCCATCTGTCGACCAGCGGCAGTGGAACCCGCAGGACATGGCGGGAGCAGCTGGATGCCGTTTAGCACTAAGATTTCAGAGACATTCGGGCGGACGATCGACACAAGCCCCTACGTCACGCTCGATCCCCTGGTGAAGCAGACCTATGTGTCCAAGGGGCGCAACATCATCTTCGGACGCCAGACCGTCAACGCCGAGGCCAGCGATCTCCTCTACCTCGGGAAGGTGCTCGAGTCCGGGACAGGGACCAACTATCTCGGATCCGACGCTTGGCTCGACACCAGTTTTCCGCATGTCGTCTACATCACCGGCACGCGGGGCAGCGGAAAGAGCGTCGATCTCGGCATCCTAATCGAGGGCCTATCCAAGCTGAAGACCGCCTCGCCCGTGCAGCGAGACGTCACGCCGATCGCCTCATTTCTGATTGATACCCAGAGCCAGTTCTGGACCCTACGCTTTTCGCCGAAAGACGACCTGCCCATCCATGCCGCTCAAAAGGCGACCTTAGATGAATGGAATCTCTCCCCGTCTGAGCTCGCTGACGTGAAGTTCTTCATTCCGCCCGGAGCCACCCGGTTCCTCGGTGATGAAGAGCCGCTGCAGATCCGCCCGAAGGATGTCCTTCATGAGGAGTGGTGCAGCCTCCTCGGCCAGGAGATCTATGGCCCGCAGGGCCATATCCTCGCCAAGACGCTCGAGCGGTTCGCCGGCTCGGACTATTCGGTCGAGGAGATGATCACCTACATCGCTTCGGCCGCCAACTGGCCGGGCGTCGCGGAGGGGTCAAGGAAAGTCCTTCAGTATCGGCTCGAAGACTATCAGCGGACCGGCCTGTTTTCGAAGGATGGGCTCGACATCTCAGCCCTTCTAGTCGGAGGGCGTTGCAATGTCTTCATGCTCAGAGAGCTAAGGGATGAGGACAAGGCGCTGGTGACCGCCATCCTCGCGCGCCAGCTGTTCACGACCATGGGGCGCTATCATCAAAAGCGGCGGGTGGATGAGTTCTTCTCGACCGGAGAGCAGGCTGAGAAATTCCCGAGCCGCGTGTGGCTTCTCATCGATGAGGCCCATGTGGTCTGCCCGAGCCAGGGCTCGTCGCCGGGGCGGGCGGCGCTGGTTGAATATGTGAAGCGCGGGCGAGACGCCGGTTTGTCGCTGGTTCTGGCGACCCAACAGCCCTCGGCTGTAGACGATCGTGTCCTCAGCCAAGTCAACATCTCGCTGGCCCACAGACTCAGTTTCTCCAGCGACATCGCGGCCTCCATCAGTCGCATCCCGACTAAGACGCTTTCTGGCATGCGGGTCAGCGCCACCAAGCTCACAGATTTCGGGGACATGGTGCGGTTACTCGACGCCGGTCAGTGCTTCATTGGCGATCAAGGCACGAGCCGCGTGGTTTTGCTCCAAATGCGTCCAAGGATCACAGCCCATGCTGGCTACAGCCCCCTCTAGCGACTTTACGCCCTTCATACGCAAGATCGGCTATTCGGTCGGGCTGGAGTTCTTGCTCGATCGCGTTAGAGCCTTCGGCGTAGCTTATGGCGAGGCCGAGGTCTTCGGTTACGGCGACGTCGTTCGCCTCGTTCAAAAGGACTGGCACCTCAAGACTCTCAATGTGCTCGACGTCCTGCGAAGCCTCGGCGTCGTCTCGGTGAAGAATGGAGAGGTCGCGGTCCTTGAAGTCGGCGATGCGCTCGGGGTGGCTTGGCGCGATAGGGACGCTATCGATTACGAGTACGCTTCCGCCTTCTACCTCACCCACGCGATCATTTCGGCCGATGGCGACATCTTTTTGAACGCCTTGGCGTCCGGCTTTGACGAAGAGGGATTTCGGCAAAGCATCGAACGGATGATCGAGCACAAGTGGAGCGTCCTCGAGGACCGCTTCGCCACAGCGGACCTACGCAAGAGGTTCTACAAGGCCGTGAACATCGAGCTTCAGTCCAACAACAGCGGCAGCCGCGGCGGTCAGGGCCGCGGTCTTGGACTGCCGCCCGTGGGCGCGCCACTCGGTCAGGGGCCGCTGTCTGGGCCAGTCTCTCGTCCGGCCATTCAGCTCAGTGCCGACTACCTCAGGAAGACACTTGTCACCCGTCGCGCCTGGGCGCTCGCCCTGGGACTCGCGGATGTGGCGGGCAACCCGACGAACCAGGGACGCCAGCTGTTGGACGCTGTCAGCGACGCCGGCTTCGGCGGACCCTCGTGCATCGCGATGTGGCCTCTGGACCATGAGGTCGATGCGACCGGGATCGGATCAGGAAATTACTATCCCAGGTTGGATTCCTGGTCGTTCATGGTAGTGATTGCGAGGGGGCTAGGCTTGATCGGCGAGCCCGTGCCCTGGGGGCCGGGCGTGCATGAGCAAGCGATCCGCGACGTCGAGCGTTGGTTCTCTCTGTATTGGTCGATCAATCAGTCGAAACGGATGGTTCGTAATCAGATGCTAGGGCGGGTGTTGTACCGGTTGGAGATCGCCAGAAGCCTGGGCCAAGCGCCGCTGCCTCTGCCGGCGGTGTTTGACCGGGAGATGGAGGCCGACAGCCCTCGGTTGACCGCGCGGCGGTCCAGAGAGGCTGAACTCGCGATCGCGCTTCGCTAATCCATGGCTATGTTCATCTGCCGCGAATTCTTGGCTGATCTGATCGCTCATCCTGAGCCGGGGTTCGCCAAGCGCGCTCTGAAGAAGCTGGTGGATCGGAAGGGCGACTTTCTACCCATCATGGATGACGACCATCGGCACGACGGCGTGGATGACGCCTGGATCCGATACATTAGCACGGGCAATAGCGCCTATCGGCTGATCTTCTTGCGCAAGGACAACGACGTCTACGCCTACCGCGCAGGCGAGCATAAGATTTCCGATCACCTCAAGGCACCAAAAAAGATGGACGAGGCGGCCCAGGTCGTTGAGGCGCCGGATAATGAGATCGATCTCGGCGATTCACGCCTCGGCAACACCCGCTTCTTGGGCTCGGTTCATCCGAGAAAGCTGGCTCAGGTCTATGCTGAAAGGGCTCTTGTCCCACACCGCAGTTTGATCCTCATCTCGCCCTCCATATCGAGCGCCCTGTTGGGTCCGACCGGCCTTGTGGGTGAGTTGATCGACCGAGTGTTGTGGCGGAACGGGTCGGTCACCCTCGTGACGCGACCTCCAGAGAACAACAAGCTCTGGGAATTCGAAGAATTGGCCAGCCGGAAGATCGATGTCCTATTTCATAGGTCGATCAATGCGCGCCTCAGTCTGATGGAGGTCAATCCCGAGCTCGCGCTCGAGGAGGGAAGCTCCGCCGCCAACATCGCGATTATAGGGTCCGCGGAACTCCTGGAACCCGCATTCGCACTAGGCAGTCACGGGACCACAGACGAACTGTGCTACGAGGTGCCAAGTCCGGACTACGATGACGCCTTTGAATATTGTCTAAGGCTCGTGGACGAAGCCACCGATATCGTCACCTACCGCCGTTTGCATTCCTAGATGGAGCCTTCGATGATCGACCACGCGACCTTCTATGCGAAATGCAATCTGGTGGACAATCCGTTCCGGTCGAACGCCACCTTCGATGACGATCCTCGCCTGTCCATTTGGGCAGGCTATGAGAAAGAGCGCGGCCTGCTCGAACGGTTTCTCGCGCGGTCTCGGGCCGAGCAGGTCGGCAATACCAACTTCCTGCTGTTGTACGGCGACTTCGGCACGGGGAAATCTCATGCGCTGCTGTGGGCCGCGCACTGGCTACGGAACTATAGCCCGGACCTGAAGTCGGCCGCTTACCTCATTCCCACGCTGAAAAAGGATCGCGGGCGGCTGACCTTCGCGGGCGCGTTCAAAGACGATCTCTTAGCTAAGACGACGCTCGCCGACGACGTCATCGCCTATCAGCAGTTTCTGATGCGATGCATCATTCAATACATTCACGAGCACGCTCTTGGCGCTGACGCCAACAATGAAGAGGTCATCGAGAAGCTACTGCCGTCTGTAGAACTCTATAATTTCGCCAAGAAGCTCTACGCGTGCAAAGGGAAGCCCGAAATCCTGGCGCTCCTCGCGCCCAAGGATCTTTCGGACTACCAAGCCATGACGGCGTTTACGCGCATCGTAAATCTGTTCGTTCACGAGATGCGCTTCAAAAATGAGACGATGCGGTTTCGGCAATCAGTACATCTGCTGATCGACGAAGTTGATGTCCTGCGAGCGGCACCCTCCAAGGAGGTCTTGGACGTCAACGATCTCCTGCGCCACATTTATGATGGCTGCCCGAACTGCTTCGGTCTGGTGGTCGCCATGTCCGTGGTTCAAGAGGTCGTGCCGATGATCCTGACCGAGTACGTCCTTGGCCGGGTCAATCGTCAGATCGAGTTCGCGGTGCTCGACAAGGCAGCCGCCGCTAGTTTTGCCATCAAGATCATGGATGAATGGCGCGTCGATGCCACTCTTGAGGATCAGACCGGCGCCTTCCCTTTCACGCCCGAAGCGATCGACGGACTGGTTGGGCAGATCTCCTTCCGCACGCCTCGGAAGGTCGTGAACTCGATGCAGCAGGCTATCGAGGAAGCGCGGCTCGTCGATCTGGACCCCAGCGTGAACCCGATCACCATCCAGGATTTGGACGACAACGGCATCGTCGACAGCATCTTCGGCGACAACCGCTGATAAGACTATTGAGCGCTCGAAAAAACGGCCCGTTAGCCTTATCCTGGAGGGCTGGCCGCTGAGGTCAGACGCCGGTCGGATCAAGGCGTGGACGGCATACGAACATATTTGTGCCGGATTGGCCTGTGAGCCCTGCCCCCGAACTCTGACTAAGGTCTGAGGCGGAGCTAGCGAAGTCAGCGAGCCGAGGGTCCACTCTCGGGCAGAGAGATAACGTCCACTTCTAGCGCGGAGAGGCCTGAGGGGCCGGAGCCGTCTTGCACCGACGCCAATGGTCGTTGCCAATTCCACGGTGGGTGGGGCACCACGCTCAATTCGATCAACCAACAGAGAAGGGAGGACGATGACCCTGAAGAAGCATTCCGGCTGAATGTCAGCTTGCGGGCAGTGAGCCAATGACAGCTTCTGGCGCAAGGCGAGTCTCAACCGCGATGAGTGCAAGAGAACATCTCGAGAGGATCTGCTTGCTGTGTTTGATCGCGCCAGCGTGAGAACTCGATCCAAAAAATGCGTCTCTCAGGCTGCAAGATTGTCTGCCAGCCCATGTAGCGCCTCCGGTCGCAGGTGGGTGTAGCGCTTCAGCATTTTCCAATCCTTATGACCGGTCACCAGCGCGACTTGGTGGATTTGCAAACCCGCTTCGAACAGCCGACTTGTCCCCTCGTGCCGCATATCGTGGAAGTGGAGATCGACGATCCCCTTCTCGACGCAAGCTCGGCGGAATGCCGTGCCAGCGGATCGCGGGTTGAAGGGGAATATCCGCGGGTCGCTGTTGGCCCTGGCGACGCGCTGCGCCTCAATTAGAGCGACTGCATCGTAGCCGGACAGCTTCAGCAGCGGGATCCTCTGATCGTTGCCGTCCTTGTTGCGGGGGTCCTTGCGGTCGCGAATGGTCAGCATGCGCGTGCGTGGATTGTAGTCATCCCAAACGACGCGGAATATTTCCTCCTGCCGCATGGCGGTGGCGATCGCGAACTGAACGACCGTCGTCATGGGGATGGTTAGGCGCTCGTTTGCGTCGAAGCAGGCGAACAGGCGCACAAGCTCCTCATCAGAGGGTCGGCGATCTCGCTCTCGACTCTTGCCCACCAGCCCCAGTCGCGCCAACGCCTGCCGCCCCAGATCAACTGGCTCCACGCGCACAGCGAGCCCGTGAACGGCGGCAGCGTGGCTCAGCACCAGCTTGATCATGCCGACATCCATGCCCACGGTCATCGGTCCGGCGCCGGCCTTGGCTCGAGCCCGACCGAACCTCACGATCTCTTCGCGATCAATCTCCCCGATCTTCTTGCGTCCAAGGTCCTGCTTAAGCGCCTTCAATACCGCCGCCTTTGAACGGCGCGGCGCCCGCCCTACCGACTTCATGTCTTCAATGTGCAGGTCAACGAGATCGCCGAAGGTCGAGAGACGGGCGATTTGGGACGCGCGGGGCGCCTCGCCTCGATCAATCTGCCGCTCGGCATCGACGCCCCAAGCTTTCGCATCTTCATGGCGAACGAACGTCTCGCTCGCACTCTGACCTTTGCGTCGGACTTGAACACGCCACCGGCCGGATTTCTGCTTGCGGATGGAGGCCATGTTTCGGGTGCAAAAAGGGTGCAGTGAGAATTCGTAGAGGGGCGAAAACCGTCGAAAATGGGCGTAGAACCGTCGTTCGCACTTGCGAGCCAACAGCCTGAACTTACAAGAAAAATGTCTATAAATCAAGCACGTAGACTGGCCGTGGCGCCTATGATGGATTGGACCGATCGGCATTGCCGCGCCTTCCATCGGGCCCTGACGACGCGCGCCTTGCTCTATACGGAGATGGTGACGGCGCCGGCCGTGCTGCACGGAGATCGGGATCATCTGCTGGGGTTTGACACCGTCGAACACCCGGTCGCCTTACAACTGGGCGGATCCAATCCCGCCGAACTGGCCGAGGCGGCCAGGGTCGGGGCGGCCTATGGCTATGACGAAATCAATCTGAACGTGGGCTGCCCGTCGGACCGGGTCCAGTCGGGCCGGTTCGGCGCCTGTCTGATGCGCGAGCCGGAATTGGTGGCCGACTGTATGGCGGCGATCAAGGCCGCCGTCGCCGTACCCGCCACCGTAAAATGCCGGATCGGGGTCGATGATCAGGACCCGGCGACCAGCCTGTTCGCCACGGTGGACGCCTGCGCCGCAGTCGGGATCGAGGTCTTCATCGTCCATGCCCGCAAAGCCTGGCTGCAGGGCCTATCGCCGAAAGAGAACCGCGACGTGCCGCCGCTGGATTACGGCCTCGTGCGCCGGCTCAAGCGCGAGCGGCCGCATCTGAACATCTCCATCAACGGCGGGATCGCCGATCTGGAAGAGGCTGAGGCCCATCTGACCGAGAACGAGGACGGCGTCAGGCTGGACGGCGTCATGCTTGGCCGCGCCGCCTATCATGAGCCGGCCCTGCTGGGTCAGGCGGACCGGCGGCTGTACGGGGCCGACACGGCGGACGTGGACGCCTTCGCCGCGCTGGAGCGCTATCGTCCCTATGTGGCCGCCCGTCTGGATGAAGGGGTGCGGCTGGCGGCCATCACTCGCCACATGCTGGGCCTGATGCACGGCCGGCCCGGGGCGCGGGCTTTCCGCCGCATCCTGACGGTCGAGGCGATCCAGCCCGGCGCAGGGCTGGAGGTGTTGGATCACGCCGCAGACGCCGTGCGAGAGGCTGAGGCACGGCGCGAAGACGCCGCCTAGCACTGACCTAAAAGGTTTTATCGATTCAGCCGTTTAGCGCGGCTCGCATAGGCCGGCGCAGCGGCGAGGCGCGGCGCGCCCCTTTCTGGCCACAAGTTAACGCGACAAAACCGGCGCCGGCGGCGTTGGGAGCCGGTGCTGTCATGAGCAAATCGGATGATCGGCGCTTCCGCTGCCTTCGCTATTCTGTGGGCCGCCGTGTCCTCGCTGTCGAGCGAGCCGGTGCCTTACAATGTCGTTGTCGCGGCGGATGAAGCCAGGGTTGAAACCCCGGCGCCCGAGATCGGTTCCACCGACGCCTCGTCCGAAAACGCCCCGGAACTCAGCCCTGACCAGGCCGAACTGATGGCCGGCGATCCGGACTGGCGCGCCTCGGCCCGCCTCTATCATGCGGGCGGCGGCGGGGCGACGGGCAATGATTCCCTCGGTTGCCGCCCCATCGCCATGCGTACGGTCGCGGTCGATCCCCGCGTCATCCCCCGCCGCACCAAGCTGTTCATCCGCGAGACGGTCGGAATGCTTCTGGCCGACGGCTCGGTCCATGACGGCTACTGGTATGCGTCCGACACCGGCGGCGCGATCAAGGGCCAGAAGGTCGATCTGTTCACCGGAAACGGCCGCGGTTCGATGGCCCAGGCTCGTCGCCTGAACATGCAGACCCTGACCATCGCCGACGCCGGTCGGTTCGACGGCTGCCCGCCCGCCTGGGAAAACGCCTCCAACTGATCCCCGTTGCGGCACGAAAAACGCCGGCGCGCCTCGCGGCCGCCGGCGTTTTTGTGGTCGCTCTCTAGTCCAGTTCGCTGACCTTTAGCGTGGACTGCACCATGTCGTCGCCATAGGTGCCCACCCAGACGTCATAGCGACCGCCTTGCGGGTTGGTGATCAGCACCTTGGGGTTCACCCCGCCGCCGCTGTCGTCGTCGCAATACCAGCGGCCGTTCGGCGCGTTGATCAGCAGGGTGGTGTCTTCGGACGCCTCGACCAGGAAGGTCAGGTCCAGGTCGCCCGCTTCGAAGAAGACCTGATAATCCGCCGCCGCGCTGACCTTGCCTTCGCAGCCGGCCTTTGCGTTGGCCGCCGGTACGGAGCCGCCGGCGAGGATCGCCATCTCGTGCGGGTCGGGCGTGAAGCCGGTCTGCAAATTCACTGAACCAAAATTAGGCTCAAGCTCGGTATTCGGCGCGCTTTCGTCCGCCACGTCCGACCCGCCCAGTTCGCTGATCTCCAGCGTCGATTGCACCATGCTGTCGCCATAGGTGCCCAGCCAGATGTCGTAGCGTCCGCTCTGCGGATCGGAAATCAGCACCATCGGGTCCAGATCACCGCCGCTGTCGTCGTCGCACAGCCATTGTCCGCCCGGCGTGTTGACCAGCAGGGTGGTGTCCTCGCCTGCGCGCGCACGGATCGTCAGATCGAACTCGCCGGCTTCAAAATTCAGTTTCAGGTCCGGGGCTGCGCTGACCGAGCCTTCGCAGCCCGACTCCGCGGCCGAAGCGGGCACGGAGCCGCCGGCCAGGATGGACCGGGTCCACGGGTCCGGCGTGAAGCCGGTCTCCAGCGCGACCTCGCCATAGTTGGGATCAAGCGTGAAATCCGGCTTGGCGACGGTCTTTTGCGCGACGCTGACGCCAGGTGTGAGCGCGAGCGCGGCGCTGGCCGCGATGGCGATGAGCTTCATGGGCGATTTCCCTCCGCTGCGGCCTCCCGCCGCACGGCGATCCTATCCGCCTTCCAACGCACGGCACAGCTTCAAACCACAGCTGTCGAGTTCAGAACCGCCGTCGGCCGGACGCCGTCTCGAAGAACAGACGGAAGTCGCCCATCAGGCTCCACAGCGGATATTTGAACGTGGCCGGCCGGTTCTTCTCGAAGAAGAAATGCCCGACCCAGGCAAAGCCGTAGCCGACCAGGGGCATGGCCAGCAGCCACCAGGGGTTCAGCGTCAGCAGGAAGGCGAGGAAGGCCAGGATCACCAGACCGGTGCCCACGACGTGGATCCGCCGGCAGGTCCGGTTCGAATGCTCGTGGACGTAGTAGGGATAGAAGGCCTCGAACGAGGCGTATCGTCCCTGGCGTTCGGACGGCGTGTTCATGGGCGGAGGGTGCGCCGGTATAGAGCGGGTGGCAAGAGCAGCCATACCCCCTTCCCATCCCCGTCATCCTAGGCCTTGTGCCTAGGATCCATACGCCCGGCCTCGCAAGTGGCGCGCAACATCAGACACCAGGAGTATGGATCCTCGCCACAAGGGCGAGGATGACGAACCAGGTGGTAAGGCGTGGCGCCTAACGCCTCAGCCCTTGGGCTTGCCCTTGAAGCCTTCCTTCTTGAAGCCCGGCTTGGCCTTGAACGGCTTCTTGGCGAACGGCTTGTCGCCGGCCGCGTTCGAGCGCGGGTTGGCGCCGCCGCCATCGGACTTCGGCGCCCAGGGCTTCTTCTTGAACGGCGGGCGGGCGTCGCCCTCGCCGCCGTCGGCGCGCTTGTAGGGGGTCTTCTTGAACGGACGGTCGCCTTCGTCACGGTTCGGCTTGCCGGAGAAGCGGCCGGCCTTCATCGAACCCGGCGTCGGGGCCTCCGACGGCGTGATCTTGACCTCGTCGTTCGAGGCGGCGACGGCCTCGCGGAAGGCCTTTTCGTGGGTCTTGGCGATCTCGAACCGGGTCTCTTCCGGGAAGGTGCGGATGGCGCCGATCTGGGGCTTGGAAATGCCGCCGACGCGGCAGATCAGCGGGATCAGCCATTTGGGGTCGGCGTTCTTGTTGCGGCCCACGTCCAGGCGGAACCAGACCACGTCGTCCGCGCCCAGGCGGTCGCCCGGCCAGGGTTGGGCGGCCGTGCCGTCTTCGTTGCGCACGGTGCGCTCGCGCTTGACGGGGCTGCGATCCGAGCCCGGATCAGACAGTTCTTCCGGCGCCGGCTGCTCCTTACGCAGCAGGCGCACCAGGGCGGCGGCGATCTCGTCGGGCGTGCGCTCGGCGATCATCCGCTTGGCGACGATCATGTCCTCGTCGGACACGTCGGCTTCGAAGAACTCGGGCGACAACAGACGGCCTTCGTCGGCCTTGCGGATCTCGTCGAAGGTCGGGGCGCCGGACCAGACGGCGTCGATGCCGGCGTCGTCCATCAGACGCTCGGCCTTGCGGCGGCGCGAGTGCGGCACCAGCATCACGGACACGCCCTTCTTGCCCGCCCGGCCCGTCCGGCCCGAACGGTGCAGCAGGCCGGCGCGGTTCATCGGCAGTTCGGCGTGGATGACCAGACCCAGGTCGGGCAGGTCCAGACCGCGTGCGGCCACGTCGGTGGCGACGCAGACGCGGGCGCGGCCGTCACGCAGCGCCTGAAGCGCGTCGGTGCGTTCGCGCTGACCCATCTCGCCCGACAGGGAGACGGTCGAGAAGCCGCGTTCCAGCAGAGAGGCCTGAAGATGGCGCACGGAATCGCGCGTCGAACAGAAGACCATGGCGCGCGGCATCTCGTACCAGCGCAGGGTGTTGACCACCGCGTGCTCGATCTCGTTCGGGGCGATGCGATAGGCGCGGTATTCGATGTCGGCGTGCTGGCGCGTCTTGTCGGTGGCGTCGATACGCACCGCGTCCTTCTGATAGCGCTTGGCCAGGGTGACGATCTCGCGCGCGATGGTGGCCGAGAACAGCAGTGTGCGGCGTTCGGCCGGCGCATGGTCCAGGATGAACTCCAGGTCCTCGCGGAAGCCCATGTCGAGCATCTCGTCGGCCTCGTCGAGGACGGCGACCTTCAGCTCGGACAGGTCCAGGTTGCCCCGGTCGATGTGGTCCTTCAGACGGCCGGGCGTTCCGACGACGATATGGACGCCGAAGCCCAGGGCGCGGGCTTCACGACGCGCATCCATGCCGCCCACGCAGGTGGCGATCTTGGCGCCGGAGTCGGCGTACAGCCATTGCAGCTCGGCCGCGACCTGCATGGCCAGTTCCCGCGTCGGCGCGATGGCCAGGCACAGGGGCGCGCCGCCGGGGCCGAAGATCGGCTTGTCGCCCAGCAGGGTCGGGGCCGCGGCCAGGCCGAAGGCGACCGTCTTGCCCGACCCCGTCTGGGCCGAGACCAGCAGGTCGCGGTCCGCGTGCTCGCCTTCCAGGACGGCGGCCTGGACCGGGGTCGGCTCGGCATAGCCCTTGTTGATCAGTGCGCGGTCGAGCGCGGGATGGACGGCGGGAAAGGGCATCGGCTACCTGGGACAAACGGACGAGGCGGTCGCCGAAACGACCGCGCCCGGCCGAGGACAGACCTCAGGCCGGGCGAATGAGGGGCGCTCTATACACGGATAAAGGCGCAAGCGGGGCGAAAAACGCCGTTCACCCTGTTCCTTCAGACGAGATTGACCTGACCGGCGCAGACTGTCTTCTGAAGGAGACCGTCATGCAGGCCCTATCCATCGCCGCCGTCGGAATGATGAACGCCCAGTCGCGCTTCGAGAACAGCGCCCGCCGGACGGCCGCCGCGCCGCTGGACGGCCTGGCCGAAGAGACGGTCGAACGTATCCAGGCCAAGGCCGCCTTCACCGCCAACGCCGCCGTTGTCCGAACCGCGGACGAGATGAGCGGGACCCTGCTGGACATGCTGGCCTAGCCGTCGGTCGTCGCTGGCTCCGGTCCCAGGATGCGCCGGATATAGGGCCAGGCCTTGGCGAAGGCCGAAATCACCCCGACCAGGCTGGCGAAGAACTGGAACCCCGTCCAGACGGCGCTGAACACCGCGCCGCCCAGAAGCAGTTGCGACAGCGGATAGAGGACAGAGGCGACCGCGATCTGGAAGTCGGCATAAGCGCTGGAATATTCGATCGACCGGTCGGCGAAGAAGGCCACGGCCACCGCCGCCGACACCGGCGCCCACAGCAGCGGCAGGACCAGAAGAAGCGCGGCCGCCAAGACCGCCAGCTTCGTCCCCAGGGTCTCGCGTGACAGGAAGCTGGCCACCACGCCGGCGCCAAGCGCCAGGGCCGCCACCGCCAGCAGCACGGGCAGGACCACGTCGGCCGCCGCCATCAGGTCCATGAAGATCATCCCGACCAGCAAGGCCGCGCCGCTGACCAGAAAGCCGGCCACCCAGAGGGCCGCATACTGGCTGAACCGCTGTTTCAGATGACCGATGCCGAACATGGCGCCTCTCCGACGACGCCTCCCCGAGGCCGGATGGAGGATACTCTCCTTGGGGGCGAAGTCGATTCAGCGAACCGTGATCGACCGTCCGGGCTAGAACTCTTCCCAGCCATCTGCAGCCGGAGCGGCCTTGGGGGCCGCACCGCCGCGGCCGACCGTCTTCAGGGCGGCCGTCATCCGAGACGGCGAGACCGGCGCGGGCGGGGATGGACGCCTCGAGGTCGAGGCCTGCGCTGCGGCGAATCCGTCAGAAACCTTGAACCGCGCCGCCGAAGCCTGCAGGGCCTCGGCGTCCTGCAACAGCGAATGGCTGGCGGCGGTCGATTGTTCGACCATCGCAGCATTTTGCTGCGTGACCTGATCCATCTGGTTCACGGCCGTATTGACCTGAGCCAGGCCGATGGCCTGTTCCTGGGCCGAGGCCGCGATATCGGCCACCAGGCCGTCGATCTCGGCGACACGGTCCACGATCCGCTGCAGGGCCTCGCCGGTCTGGCCGACCAGTTTCACGCCCGAGCCGACCTGGGTGGTCGAGGCCGAGATCAGGGTCTTGATTTCCTTGGCCGCTTCGGCCGAACGCTGGGCCAGGGCGCGCACCTCGGAGGCCACCACCGCAAAGCCGCGACCGGCCTCGCCGGCGCGCGCCGCCTCGACCCCGGCGTTCAGGGCCAGAAGATTGGTCTGGAAGGCGATTTCGTCGATCACGCCGATGATCTGGTTGATCTGGCTGGACGACCCCTCGATGGCCTGCATGGCCGACACGGCGTCACGGACGATGACGCCCGAGGTTTCGGCGTCGCCCTTGGCCGCCTGGACCACGTCCGAGGCCTGGCGCGCGCCCGAGGCGGTCTTGTTCACCGTCGCCGTGATCTCGTCCAGCGCTGCGGCGGTTTCTTCCAGCGACGCCGCCTGTTGTTCGGTGCGGCGCGACAGGTCGTCGGCGGCCTGCGAAATCTCGCCGGCGCCCGAACGGATGCCCGCCACATTGCCCAGCACCAAACTCAGCGCCTGTTGCAGCTGAGCGATGGCGGCGTTGAAATCGGTCTTCAGCTGCTGCGAGCGGGGAGCCACCTCGACGGTGAACCGGTGCGTCAGGTCGCCGTTCGACATCGCCGCCAGCCCCTCGGCCAGCGCCGTCAGCGCCACCCGATCCTCCTCGGCGATACGCGCCTTCTCCGCCTCGTTGGCGCTATGCTCGGCCTCGCTGACGGCGCGTTGGGCCTGGGCTTCAGCCTCAAGGCGGATCTTTTCGACCGCATTGTCACGGAAGGCCCCGAGCGAGACGGCCATGCGGCCGATTTCATCTCCCCGCCCCTGCGCCGGGATCACGACCTTCAGGTCGCCGCCGGCCAGTTGATCCATGGCGCGCGTCATCGCGACGATCGGCTGGCTGAGCGCCCGCACCATCCAGGCGGTCATCAGGCCCGCAACCGCCAGCGCCAGCAGCCCGCCGACCACCAGGGCCGCATAGCCGGCCTCGAACGCCGCCTGTTTCTCGGCGTTGCGCCGGGCCAGCACGCTCTGCACCGTATCATCGATCGACTTCACGCCGCTGCGTATGTCGGCGAGGCGCGCCGTCGTGGCCATCTGCGCCACCGCCAGAGGGCGTGTCGCGGGATCCCGCGCCTGCTCCATCAGGGCTTCGGCTTCCTGATTGAATTTCGTCCCGGCCGCGACCAAAGGCGCGGCCTGGCCCTTGGCGTCGTCCAGCGTGCGGAGCGCTTCGGCGAAGCTGGCCTTGGGTTCGTTGTACTTGCTCAAGAATTGGTCGTCGCCCGTCGCCACATAGGCGCGCATGGCGTTCTGTTGCTCGACGGCCGCCGCCAGGGTGTCGTTCGCCGCCTGACTGATCCGGCTGGCCTGCGCCTCCGCGACATCCGATTGCTCCAGGCTGAACAGACTGAGCAGGACCACAAGGGTCGCCAGCCCGCAGGCGCTCATCATCGCGCCCAGGGCGATCATGAGTTTGATGGATATCGACAATGACTTGAACACGCCCGTCTCCGAAGCTCCGACAACGTCGGACCTAGGCGAGACTCATTACCAAACCTTCTAAGGCAGAGCTTCGGACCTGACCTTTTCCGGCAGATGGAAGAAATCGACGAACCTGTCGAAGACCTGACGGTCCCCCTGGACCGTCAGCCCGCCATCCGCCTCGAGCGCCGTCGTCGGAATCTTCCCATAGACCGCCGCCGCCACAAGGGATGGACGGGTGAAGAGGGTCACATCGGCATCCTCGATCTGCCCGCGACGCGCCTCGAGCCCCCCGTTCGCGATCTCGACCCGAAACGCGGCGTCGTCGAAGACGAAACCGACGACCATGGCCGCCTCCCCGGCCCGACCGGGATCGAACATCGTCTTGAACGACAGCATGATCGAGACCGCGCTGATCGGCAGGGTCGGATCGTGTAGCGGCGAGCGCGCGGCCCACCGCCCGAGGACGAGGAAGACCGGCTCGATCTCGCGACCCCACTCCGTCAGTTCATAGACCTGGACCGAGGCCGGCGGCGGCAGCTTGCGGCGGCGCACGACGCCTGAGGCCTCGAGCCCCTCCAGCCTCTGGGTCAGCACATTGGCCGAAATGCCGTACAGATCCTTCTTCAGATCGCCGAACCGGCGCGGGCCCAGCATCAGTTCACGCACCACCAGCAGCGCCCAGCGTTCACCAATCAGGTCCAGCCCGTGCGCCGCACCGCACGCATCGTGATATCGACGAGCCGGCTTGGCAGTTACTTTTTCTAACTTCATAGTTGACTATTCTAATCTCGCGCGGCACAGTTGGCAAACATAGGGAGAGGAAAGCCGAATGACCCAGCTGATTTTCATCAATCTGCCCGTCGCTGACCTGAACCGGTCCATCGCCTTCTATGAAGCGGTCGGGGCCACGAAGAACCCGATGTTCAGCGACGACACCGCGGCCTGCATGGTCCTGTCGGACGTCATCCACGTCATGCTGCTGACCCACGACAAATGGCGCAGCTTCACCGACCGCCAGATCCCCGACGCTCAGGTCTCGGCCCAGATGCTGCTGTGCCTGTCACGCGACAGCCGCGAGACGGTCGATGCGGTGGTGGCCCAGGCCGGTGCGGCCGGCGGAACGGCGGACCCCAACAAACCTCAGGACTATGGCTTCATGTACGGCCGCAGCTATGCGGACCCGGACGGCCATATCTGGGAGACCATGTGGATGGATCCCGCCGCCATCGCCGCCGGCCCCGAAGCCTTCGCCGCCCATGAACTGACGCCCGCCTGACCGAAAGGCCGATATGTCCGAGTCCTTCGAACTCCGCGTCACCCGCCTGATCCAGGCCTCGCCTGAAGCTGTGTGGAAGATCTACGTCGAGCGGACAGGGGAATGGTTCTGCCCCCGCCCCTGGACCACGCCCGTCGTCGACTGGGACCTTCGCACCGGCGGCCGCGCCAATGTGGAGATGCAATCGCCCGAGGGCGAGCGCCATGCCTATTCCGGCGTCTTCCTGGAAGTGGTCCCCGGCCGGCGGTTGGTCTCGACCGGCGCCCTGACCGAGAGCTGGGTCCCGCAGGCCGGCGAGATGAACTTCGTCCGTATCGACACCTTCGAACCGGAAGGCGACGCCACCCGCTACACCGCCGTGGCCCGCCACTGGGACGAAAAGGCGATGCAGACCCACCGCGCCATGGGCTTCGAGCAAGGCTGGGGGGCCGTCGCCGATCAACTGGCCGAACTGGCCGAAACCAACGCCTGAGGAGAACGACATGACCTATGTAACCGGCTTCGTGACTCCCGTTAAAATGACCGACAAGGAGGCCTATTTGAGATTGGCCCGCGCCGCAGCGCCGATCTTCAAGGAGTTCGGCGCCCTGTCCGTAATGGAAAACTGGGGCGTCGATATTCGCGACGGGAAGGTCACCGACTTCAAGATGGCGGTGAAGCTGGAAACCGACGAAACCGTGGTCCTGTCCTGGATCATCTGGCCTGACAAGGCGACCGGCGACGCCGCCGAGAAGAAGATGATGGAGGATCCCCGCTTCCACGAGATGGAAATGCCCTTCGACGGCAAGCGGATGGTCGTCGGGGGCTTCGAGACCATCTTCGAGGCCTGACGCGGTTCAGGCGCGAGCGGCCTTCAAGGCCGACGTCAGCCGCTTGCGTCGCTGGGCGTGGCTGCGTTCCAGGTCCGCGCGTTCAGCCTCCAGCGCCTTCAACTGGTCGGCCAAGGCGGCGCCCGCCTTCTCGTGGTCGGCGTCCAGCGCCTCCAGCTCGGCCCGCAGACGCTCGATCTTGGCGATCCGCGCCTTCGACGGGCCGGCGGCCTTCTTCGGCTTGGCCGCCTTGCCGATCTTGCCGATGTCGATCGCCAGGCCGCGCTCAATCACCTCGCCCGGCGCGGCGAGGGCCGCGTCATAATCGGGGCCACCGCTCAGCTCGCTGGCCAGGCCGGTGGCGAACAGATCCTGCTTCGATCCCCAGGCCTCCAGCGCCTTGGGTCGCGAGCTGACCGCGACCGTGAAGGCGTGAAACCCGTCCGACCAGGTGAAGACCTTCAACCTCGGCGCCATACGACCGTCCCTCCGGCGACGCGGATCAGCGCCTCATCGGCAGAAACGCGTGTCGGTCGCTTCCAGATGCAGATGGTCATAGTGGACGGCGTTGTAGTCGGGGCTCAGCACCGTGCCGAAGATGCGGCAGGCGTCGTCGCGGATGCGGCGCAGGAAGCGGGCCTCGGGCGCGTCGCCGGTCCAGTCGTTCGTCACCGTGATCCGCCGCCCGTCGCGCAACCGCACCCCGGCGAAGTCCAGGGCCGCCGCCTGGGCGTGGGCGCTGATCCGGGTCGAGCCCGCGCCATTGTTCACATTGCGACAGGCGTAAGCGCCCATGTGGTCGATCTGGACCACGTCGGACCCCAGTATCTCGCGCGCCGCCGGCTCCAGCGACTGACGCCGCCAGAGGCTCAGGGCCAGGGCCGTCTGACAGGTCATCTCGACATCCCCCGGCGCCATTCGCGCCACCGTGCCCATGTCGGCGCCCAGGACCCCGCCCTGGCTCAGCCCGCAGACGGCTGAGTTCTGACGGTCCGGAACGGGGCTGAACGTCACCCGCGCGGCGTTCAGTTCGGTCAGACATCGCCCGAGGTCCGCGCCCACCCGCACCACCGCCCCTTGGGTCCCGCCGTCTATGGGCCGGTCGATCAGCCCCCCGACCAAGGGCGCTCCGCTGCGTCCCGGATAGGGCGACGGCCGCAGCGGCTCGGGCGCGCGGCGCACACACCCGCTCAGGATCAGCAGAAACGCGAGGCCGGCCGACAGACGCATCATCAGAACATTGGAAGCCATCGCCCGAATCCTAGCCGATTCCCGATGGCGCGTCGGTCACGAGGCGGAGAGCCGCCTATCGCCGTTCCGGGGCGGCTCCGGCGGCCCGACACCGGTCGGAGCAGAACCGCACCTGATCCCAGTCCCGCGCCCACTTCTTGCGCCACGCGAACGGCAGACCGCAGGCGGCGCAGATCTTTTGCGGCAGGTCGGCCTTGTCGGGCGCCCGGCCCAGATTGACGTGTTTGCGACCCATGGCGGGGTCCTCCACGAAAAAGGGCGGCCCCGTTAAGAAAAACCCCGGCGTTCGGTCGCCCATAAATCTTGACGCCTGATTGAGAGCGAGTTTACGGCACCATAACGACTAGGATCGCTCCATTTTCTCCGCAATGGAAAGTCCAGGTCGCGGAAACAGTGGCTGACGCACGGTCGAGCATTTCAACCACAAAAATTTCCTCCATGGGAAGATATTGTCTCGCGGCAATGGCTTGGATCAGAGCGATCAGTGCGAGTATCGAAATCACGACCTTACCCCACTACCTTAATCATCTTCTCTTTCCAGAAAGCGCCAAGTCTCAGCCCGGTCCCTCCAGTTGAAGTATAATTGCGGCCTTCCCTTGCTACAGTTGGGAGTAATGTGCGGGAATCTCGCGACAGCGTTCATGGTTTCCGTTAGCTCGGCATCTCGATCCGCCCCTACGGAAACGCCATTCAGGAACGCCACAGCAGTCGAACGGCCTGAAACCCTAGCGCCGGAAGGCGTTTGGGCCTGAGAGACCGTCACAATTAGAGTGGCGAAATACTCACCACATTGGAAATTATAAACTGCCGAGATCGCAGCCGGCGCACGGTCGAATGTCTCAGATACTGACACCTCCGGCAAGGGAGGCGCAACTTGTTCTCCTTGGAGGGCCAGCATTAATGCCATTAATTCAATCACAACCCTGCCCCGTCACTTCGTCATTGCTAACATCTCCTTCATCGGCATTTTTCCCAAACTGAAGCAGATCTCCGCCCACAGATAGATATTGCCTAAAGCTTGGGTCCGCACCCGCCTGCACATAAGCCTGCGTCGTGTTTTCATCCTGCTCAGAAAATTGATACGCTAGACTGTCGCCTTGTCCATCCATCGGATGAGTATGAACCAGACCCACCAACTGCGACCAGCTGGTTATGCCAAGCTCGGCGCCCGTGGCATTCCACACGATCTGGTTCTGCCCATTCCGGTTGACCCCCTCGATCGGCCCCACCCCCCGGATGCTGCCGTCGGGATCTTGTATCAAATACATGCCCCACTCCTTGTTCTTGTCCAGCCCATCCAGGATCTTCTGGGCCTCAAGCGCAGCGCGGTCCTTCACTGTTTCCTGCTGGCAGGGCGTGAGCGGCGGTGGCGCAGGCAAGTCGCCGATGTCCGGCCCTATTTCATCAGCGATTGGCGTATAGATCGGCGGTTCTGGGAACGAAATCTGGACCGTGAACAGGGTCTTTCTCTGCCCGATCACCACCACCTCGCCGACGGTGGTCGCGGTCCCGTCGGGGTTTTCGGTCGCCCCGAAAGTCGTAGCCATGACCTGGGACGATGCGGCCGTTTTGGTCACGCCCTCCGCCGCTGAGATTGCGCCTGTTGCGAGAGCCTTTCGAGCCTCCGGCGAAAGGTCAATCTTCACCGAAGGCTCGGCTCCTTTGACTGCTTCAGCCCTTGATCCGTAAGATGACTGGCTCTCCTTTAAGGCCTTACGTGAGGCCTCGACATCTGCGCGGGTTGATCCCCCCGCTGACTCCTTGTCGTAACTTGCAACCCTCATGCCACCCTCCATGGTTCATTCAGGTTGTTCAAAACAAGGTTAACACTCTCCTAATACGAGATTTTGAACACGCACGAGTAGTGCGCAACCTTGTAATGGACCAACAAAAAGGGGCGGCCCCGTCGGAGCCGCCCCTGATCGTCTTCAGCTGTCCAGGAAGGACCGCAGTTTGCGCGACCGGCTGGGGTGTTTCAGCTTGCGCAGGGCCTTGGCCTCGATCTGGCGGATCCGCTCGCGCGTCACCGAGAACTGCTGGCCGACTTCCTCCAGCGTGTGGTCGGTGTTCATGCCGATGCCGAAGCGCATCCGCAGCACCCGCTCCTCGCGCGGCGTCAGGGACGCCAGCACGCGGGTCGTGGTTTCGCGCAGGTTCGACTGGATGGCGGCGTCGATGGGCAGGACGGCGTTCTTGTCCTCGATGAAGTCACCCAGGTGGCTGTCTTCCTCGTCCCCGATCGGGGTTTCCAGCGAGATCGGCTCCTTGGCGATCTTCAGGACCTTGCGGACCTTCTCCAGCGGCATGGCCAGCTTCTCGGCCAGCTCTTCCGGGGTCGGCTCGCGGCCGATCTCGTGCAGCATCTGGCGGCTGGTGCGGACGATCTTGTTGATCGTCTCGATCATGTGCACCGGGATACGGATGGTCCGCGCCTGGTCGGCGATGGAGCGCGTGATCGCCTGACGGATCCACCAGGTAGCATAGGTCGAGAACTTGTAGCCGCGGCGGTACTCGAACTTGTCGACCGCCTTCATCAGGCCGATGTTGCCCTCCTGGATCAGGTCCAGGAACTGCAGGCCGCGGTTGGTGTATTTCTTGGCGATGGAGATCACGAGGCGCAGGTTGGCCTCGACCATTTCCTTCTTGGCCTGCCGTGCTTCGCGCTCACCCTTCTGCACGGTCTGGACGATGCGGCGATAGTCGTCGATCGGCAGACCGGCTTCCAGGGCCACGGCGGCGACGTCGGCGCGGATGGTGGCGATCTGGGTGGCTTCATTGTCGCTGAACTTGGTCCAGCGCACGCCCTGTTCCTTGATCCGCTCGGTCCAGGTCGGGTCCAGTTCGGCGCCGAAATAGGCCTTCAGGAATTCAGGACGCGAAATGCCGTAGCTGTCGGCCAGGCGCAGCAGACGGCCTTCCAGACCGATCAGGCGTTTGTTGATCGCATAAAGCTGCTCGACTAGGGCCTCGATGCGGTTGTTGTTCAACTTCATCGTCTTCAGACGGTCCGAGATGGACAGCGTCAGCGCCTGATAGGCCTTCTCGTCCTTGGCGCTCAGCACCTCGCCCTTCAGGCGGGTCTGGACCAGCTTGTCCTGAAGCGCGCGGAAGGCGCCGAAGTCGGCGGCGATGAGGTTCAGAACCTCCATCACCCCGTCGCGCAGCTCGGCTTCCAGCGCCGAGATCGACATGCCGCCGCCGTCGTCGAAGTCGTCGTCGTCGTCGTCGTCGGACTCAGGCTTGTCTTCGGCGACCGGCTTCTCCTCGGCCTCTTCTTCCTCTTCGCTCTCGGGCTGGGCGGCGCCCGGCAGGGACGAGGGGTTCAGCACGCCATAGGTCGCATCCAGGTCGATGACCTCGCGCAGCAGGATGCGGTTGTTCTCAAGCTCGTCGCGCCACACCATGATGGCCTCGAAGGTCAGGGCGCTTTCGCACAGACCCGAGATCATGGCGTCGCGGCCGGCCTCGATCCGCTTGGCGATAGCGATTTCGCCCTCGCGGCTCAGCAGTTCGACCGAGCCCATTTCGCGCAGATACATGCGCACCGGGTCGTCGGTACGGTCGTAGGCGGCCTTGGCGGGCGCTTCGGCCACGCCGGTGGAGGCGGCGGCGGCGACGTCCGTGGACTGCTGCTCCTGCGCATCCTCCTCGGCCTCGACGACGTTGACGCCCATTTCCGACAGCATGGCCAGGGTGTCTTCGATGGCGTCGGGGGTGACTTCCTCGGACGGCAGGACCTTGTTCAGCTCCTCCATCGTCACATAGCCGCGCGCCTTGGCCTGTTTGATGAATTTCTTGACGCCGGCGTCGGTCAGATCGAGCAGGGGCCCGTCGGTCGTAACCTCGGCGTCCTGCGTCTCGGTCTGTGCGTTCATAGTCAATTCGTCTCCAGCCGGAGGGGTGATCAATCCACCCCGGCGAAAAATACAATGCCTGGCGAGGCGTAAGGTTACGCGCCCGCGCTGTCTTCCCAAATCGTCCCGGCTTTGATCGCACGACGAAGCACATCCCGCTCGACCCTAGCCGGCGGAACTCTTCATCCTGCCCCGGCGCATCTCACGCCAGGACCGAGGCGTCATCGACGCCTGCGACCATCGGACCCTTGCCTCGGCGAGGGGCGCATTTGCGGCCTGGAATGGCGCGCCGGACTTCGCCGCCGCCTTCTCGACCTCGCGCACTAAGGCATCATGACCCGATTGCGCCAGATGGCGTCGCAGGCGGGCAGAGTCAAGCGTATCCGCCTCAATCCGCGCGCAACCAGTTCTCGACCCGCAAACCCGGCACGCGGGCGAGCTCGCGTTCGTTGTCGGTGACGAGGATGCAATCCAGCGCCAGGGCGTGGGCCGCGATCAGCAGATCGTTGGCGCCGATGGGCGTTCCGGCGCGTTCGAGTGCGGCGCGAACCTCGGCATACTGTCGGTCCGCAGGCTCAGCCCAGGCTTGCACCGCGAAATCGTCCAGCAGGCTTTCGAGCCTCGACATGAGCCGAAACGACTTCTTCTTGGCAAACCCGAACCGCAGTTCCGCCAACACAACGACGCTGATGCAAATGGCGCTGGGGTCGATCAACGCCATACGCTGCGAGGATCGTCCCGCCGGATCCTTCAAAAGGTCGGAGACGATATTGGTGTCGAGCAGATACTGGATCAAAGATCGACCGGCTCCGGCGGGGGATCGTCGACCTCCCCCAACTCCTCGTCGATTGGCTCCATCGTCGCAAGACGCGCCAGAAGACGAGCGGACGACCCCATCCGCGGCCCCGCCGGTTCTATGATCAGCCGCTCACCCTCCTGACGCACCACGGCGTCCGCCGGAACGGCGACGCCGCTTGGCAGATGGACGACCTGATGGTCGCCGTCTTGCGTGATCCTGACAGGCTGGGAACCATCCATGGCGGCGAGACTACTGCAGATCGTGAAGCCCGCCAATCGGCGCGCCTCAGACCAGGGTCGTCCAGAAGTCGGGGGCCGCGAACGAGCGGGTGATGGCGTCGCGTTCGGCCTTCAGCCGGATCAGGGCTTCGATGCCCGTCCCCTGGCCCAGATCCTGTTTCGCCGTCTCAATGGCGCGCGACAGGGCGGCGAGATGGGTCATCAGACCGAATACCTTCAACCATTGGGCGCGCGACTCCGCCACGGTCAGATCCGATGACAGGAAGGCGGCGCCGGATTTCGCCGCCGCCTTTTCGATCTCCTTCAACAGCGGATCGAAGCCGGAATCGCGCAGCCGATGCCGCACCACGGCCGCGTCCGACGCCTGACCGGACAGCCGCAGCCGCACCAATTCCTGCGCCAGCCCCTCCAGCGCGGCGTCGCCGAATCCCTGGACGCTGACCTCCTCCAGATGGTCGTCAAGCCGCTCGATGTCGTCGATCGCGGCATAGGCCAGGGCCGCCGCCACCGGGCTTACCGCCCGGAACAGCGACTGCATCGCCTGGGCGCCCTCGACCGTCTGGCCCAGTTTCGGCGGCGGGCCGAAACGTCCCCGGCCTTGCTGATAAAATGTTCGAGGCTGACTGCGCGGAAACAGGGCGTCGAAACGATCAAACAGATCGCGGCGATACTGTTCCGCCAGGTCCTTGTCCTGAATGGCCGAGGCGGCGGTCCGCAGCCGCGCCTTGAAGCCGGCCTTGCGCTCCGGCGTATCCAGCGGCTCGACGTCCTGCTCGCGGCGGAACAGCACCTCGGCGAAGCCGTGGGTATCGGCCAGGGCCTGGCGCAGGGCGGGCGCCCCCTTGTCGCGCAGGATGTCGTCGGGATCCTGCCCCCCGCTCAGCAGCGAGAAGCGGAACGACCGCCCCGCCTTCAGCAGCGGCAGCGACCGTTCGATGGCGCGATAGGCGGCCCGCAGTCCCGCCGCATCGCCGTCGAAACACAGCACCGGCTCATGGCTGACCCGCCACAGCCGCTCCATCTGTTCTTCGGTCAGGGCCGTGCCCATCGGCGCCACGGCCGGCAGGCCCGCGCGCTGGCAGGCGATGACGTCCATATAGCCTTCGACCACGATGATGGCCTGGTCGTTCCGGCTCTCCGCCCCCAGGATCCGCCGCGCTTCGGGCAGGCCGTACAGCGTCGCCCCCTTGTGAAACAGCGGGCTTTCGGGACCGTTCAGATATTTGGCCCGGTCGTCGGGGTTCATGGCCCGGCCGCCGAAGCTGACGATCCGGCCGCGCGCGTCCAGAATGGGGAACATCAGCCGGTCGCGGAACCGGTCATAGGGCTGCCCTCCGCTTTCCGGCGAGATCAGCAACCCGGCCTCGACCAGCTCGGCCGGTCGCGCCCCGCGCTGGACCAGGGCCTGTTTCAGCCCTTCGCGGTCATTGGGCGCATAGCCCAGGCCGAACCGCTCCCACTGATCCTCGGGCAGGCCGCGCTTTTCCAGATATTCGCGCGCCGCCTTGCCCGGCGTGCGCCGCAGATTGGCGGCGAACCACTTCTGGGCCAGGTCCATCCACTCGGACAGGCCCAGGCGCTTCTGCTCGCGCTCGGCCTCCTTGGGGTCCTCGGCCGGCAGTTGCATCCCCGCCTCGCCGGCCAGCCGCTGCACCGCCTCGACGAAGCTGAGCCGCTCGGTCTCCTGCAGGAAGGAGATGATGTCGCCGTGTTTGCCGGACGAGAAGTCGTGGAAGAAGCCCTTGTCGTCATTGACGAAGAAGGACGGCGACTTCTCCTTCGAGAAGGGCGACAGGCCGACATATTCCCGCCCCTGCCGCTTGAGCTTCACCGTCCGCCCGATCACGTCGGACGGGCGAAGGCGGGCCTTCAGTTCATCGATGAATCTTTCGTCGAAACGCACCGGGCGATCCATAAGCCTTGCGGCGCTTCACGTCGATGATCGGGCACGTCGATGATCGGAGAACGATCAGGCGGTTCGTCCGGGCATCCCCCGAGGTCCGAACGAACCGCCGCATCGCAGAAGGCGTAAACCGCAGCGTCCCCCAACGCCTTGGCTTAACGAAGTCCTAACGCCTCGCGGACCTGCATCTGACGTGCAGACGCAGGACGTGTCGAGAGGGCGTCAGGCGCGGGCCGGCAGATCAAGGCGAGACTGTGTCTTTTGCGTCTCGGGCGGTTCGCCTCAGCCGCGACCGAAGGGCGCTACCTTGTTGGCGGCGTCGTGCCCGATATCGGCCGGTCCCAGGAATTCTATGCCGGATCTCAGGCACCAGTATCGAACAATCTCCTCCGGAGTCTGTCCGAAATCGGGATCGTTTGGCGTGACATCGGAAACACGTCCCAGGCGAATTCCGGCAACACGTCGGATCGACTCCTGCCCCGTCAAGTGAAACATCATCCGGTCGATCCGATAGGCGGCCTCCGACACCTCCTCCAGCATCAGGACGTGACCCGACAGGTCGGGCTCCAGCGCCGTGCCGACCAGCTGGTCCAGGATGGTCAGGTTGAAGGCGACGGCGGGGCGCGGATCGATCGCCAGCGAGGGTTCGATCCAGTCGGTGCGTCCGGTCGTCAGCCAGGCCAGGGCGCCGCGCGCCGCCTCGTCGCGGCGCACCGCATCCGAGGCCATCGGGCCGTGGGCCAGATGTTCGAACCCGGCCCTGTACATTCCGGCCAGCAGGCTGCCGGCGTCGGAATAGCCCATATAGCGCTTCTTTCGGGCCACGGCGTTCAGGCGCGGAATGACCGACTCGGCGATGCGGCAAGATCCATAGCCGCCGCGCGCGAACCAGATCGCATCAATGCGCGGGTCATTGGCGAACTCGACGAAGGCGTCGGCCCGCGCCCGGTCGTCCCCGGCGAAGTGGCCGTGTTTGAGGAAACAGGCGGGGTGGAAAACCACCGCCACATCCCCGTCGGGATGATGCTCGGCCATCCAGGCCTCGACGGTCTCGGCGCGCTCCTTGGAGAAGCGCGAACTGGCGCAGACGACGCCGATCTTGAAGGTGTTGCTCGTCACGTCCGTCTTCTTCGTCGAATATTGCGATCCTGCACTGGCGGACCGGCCCGATCCCCTGTTCTAAGGGGGCATGAACCAAGACGCCTCCTATTTCTTCTGCGGCATCGGCGGGTCGGGCATGCTGCCCCTGGCCCTGATCGTCCAGGCCCAGGGGCACGCCATCGAAGGCTCCGACCGCGCGCTGGACCAGGGCCGCACGCCCGAGAAGTTCGACTGGCTGCGCGCCCATGGCGTGACCCTGCATCCCCAGGACGGTTCCGGCGTGACCCGTTCAGCCCAGACCGTCGTGGCCACCGGCGCGATTGAAGACACCGTGCCCGACATCGGCGCCGCCCGCCGCGTCGGCGCCGTCATCAAGACCCGGCCCCAGCTGCTCAGCCAATTGTTCAACGCCGCCCCGACCTCGGTCGGCGTCGCGGGCACCAGCGGCAAGTCCACCATCACCGGCATGATCGCCTGGATCCTGAGCCAGACCGACCGCAACCCCACCGTGGTCAACGGCGCGGTGATGAAGAATTTCGCCGACGCCGACCATCCGTTCGCCAGCGCCCTGGTCGGCGCCTCCGACCTGTTCGTCGCCGAGGTGGACGAGTCCGACGGCTCCATCGCCGGCTATGACCCGACCGTCGCCGTCGTCTCCAACATCTCGCTGGATCACAAGTCGATGGAGGAGCTGCGCGACCTGTTCGGCGGCTTCACCGGCCGCGCGACCACGGCGGTTCTGAACCTCGACAATCCCGAGACCGCCGCCCTGGTCCAGACGCTTCCGGCCGGGAAAGCGATCACCTTCGCCCTGGGCGAGGAAAAGGCCGACCTGTCCGCCTACGACCTTCAGCCGACGCCCACGGGCATGAAGTTCCGCCTGATGGAGGGCTGGAGCGAATATGACGTCGTCCTGAACGTCCCCGGCGCCCACAATGTCGCCAATGCGCTTGCGGCCCTGGGTGCGGTCAAGGCGCTGGACGTGCCGACGGGCCAGGCGGTCAAGGCGCTGGAGACCTTCGCCGGCATCCGTCGCCGGATGGAGGTGGTCGGGACCGTCAACGACATCACCGTCATCGACGACTTCGCCCACAACCCGGACAAGATCGCCGCCACGCTCAAGACCCTGCACGCCTTCGACGGCCGCCTGCTGATCCTGTTCCAGCCCCACGGCTTCGGCCCGCTGAAGCTGATGAAGTCCGAGTTCATCGACGGCTTCGCCGGCCTGATGCGCGAGACCGACGTCCTACTGATGCCCGAGCCGGTCTACTACGGCGGCACCACCGACCGCAGCGTGGGCTCGGAGGACATCGCCTCCGGCGTCCGCGCCGCCGGCCGCCAGGCAGAGGCCCTGCCGACCCGCGCCGACTGCGGCGACCGGATCGTCGAAATGGCGCAGCCGGGCGACCGGATCATCGTCATGGGCGCCCGCGACGACACCCTGTCCAGCTTCGCGGCGGACCTGCTGGACCGCCTGGCGAGACGATGATCCGCTGACCGGCGCCTGGATCAGGTCCGGCTTTTCGACGTCCTGAAGGTCAGCCACAGAGCGGAAACCAGGAAGTAGAAGGCGCCGAAACCGGCGTAGCCCGCGACGCTCGTGATCGACAGAGGGTCCGGACCACTGGCCATGAAGGCGAAGACGCCGCCGGCCAGGACCGACTGGCCGCCGCTCAGGACCATGGCCCATTGCGCGCCATAGGTCCGCCAGCGCCGCAGTCCGGTGATCAGTTGCAGCAACCCCGCCAGCACCGCCCACAAGCCGAAGACGCCGATCGCGGCGTTGATCCCCACGACCAGACCCCCCGCCATGCCCAAGGCGGCCAGCGCGCTGACGGCGGCGTTCAGGACCTGCGAGCGGTTGGCGCGATATCCGCCATTGCTGCGGGCGTCCAGCAGGTTCGCCAGCGCATCCCAAGCCGGATAGAGCACCAGCAGCACAGCGCCTGCGACGGGATTGGCCGCGCCGACGGTGAAGGCGGCGGCGACCCAGGCCGCGGCAACGCCCGCCCGCAGAAAATAGTAGTTCCGGAGCGAGGCGGCGGCGGTGCGAGGATCGAGAACGGAGGAAGCGGTCATCAGATGTCCTTAAAACATGATGCGACATTATATGTCGCGACATCTTCCTCTATCGGATGGCCCGCCCGTTTGCCAGCACTATATGTCGTGACATAGAATGCCGAACCGTCCCCCCTGCGAGAGCCAGTTTTGTCGTCGTCCTCCGCCTATGTTCCGACCCTGGACAACCAGCTCTGTTTCGCCCTGTACGGCGCCAGCATGGCCATCAACCGGGCGTACAAGCCGCTGCTGGACAAGCTCCAGATCACCTATCCGCAGTATCTCGTGCTCAGCGCCCTGTGGGAGGAGGACGATCTGACGGTCGGGCTGATCGCCGATCGCCTCGGGCTCGATTCCAGCAATGTCACCCCCCTCGTCAAACGGATGGAGGGCAACGGCCTGGTTTCGCGGCGACGCAACCCGGCGGATGAGCGCCAGGTCGTCGTCAGCTTGACCGACGCCGGCGCGGCCATGCAGGCGCGCAGCGCCTGTCTGGGGCAGCGCCTGTTTGAATCGGCGGCGATGAGCGTGGAAAAGCTGGTTCAGCTCAACAAGGACGTTCAGGGCTTTCGTGACGCCGTGGCGCGCTACGCCCCGCCCGAAGACGGCTGAGGTCCGTCCGGCCTAATAGACGTCGCGCCGATACCGTCCGTCTTCCAGCATGGCGAGCAGGACGCCTTCACCCAGGGCCGCCTCCAGCGCCGCATGGACGCCCTGGGACATGCCCTCAAGACTGCCGCAGACGTAGATGGCGGCGCCGCGCCCGACCCAGTCGCGCAGATCGTCGGCGGCCTTCGCCGCCAGATCCTGCACATAGCGCCCGTCGCCGTCGTCGCGAGAGAAGCACCGGTCCAGCCGGCGCAGCACGCCGTTCGCCAGCCAGGCCTCAAGCTCGGCGTCGAAGAAGGCGTCGTGCGCCCGCGTCCGTTCGCCGAACAGCAGCCAGGCCCCGCCCCCGGCCGGGCTCCGCGCCTTCAGGTGCGCCCTCAGTCCCGCGATCCCCGTCCCGTTGCCGATCAGGATCCTCGGCGTCTCGTCCGCCGGCCCGTGGAAGCTGCGGTTGGTCCTCAGCCTCATGCCGATCTCGTCGCCGACCGCCAGGTCCTGCGTCAACCAGCCGGACGCCAGGCCCGGCGTTCCGTCGGGGCGTCGCATCAGCCGGATCAGGAGCTCGACCCGTCCGTCCGACGGCAGGGAGGCGATGGAATATTCGCGCGCGCCGGGCGTGGCCCCATCCCGTTCTGGCAGGCCGACCTCGGCGATATCGCCCGCCGCCCAGTCCGGCGCCGACCCGACCGGCTCGAACGCCAGGTGATAGGCCGCGCCGCCGGGGCTGCCCGGATTGACCAGGGTCCGCTCGATCAGCCGCCAGGGATCGAAGGCCGCCGGTGCCCAGTCCGGGGCCCCGACGCTGCCGGTGATCTGGTTCAGCTGGTGCTGCCAATGGCGAATGGCCCCGGCCTCGCCGTTGTCGACCTCGACCGTATCGAACAGGGGCTCGGCGCCCGAGCGCCGCAGCCAGCCGTCCACCGCATGGCCGAAGCCGCAGAACTGGTCATAGCTGCGGTCGCCCAGGGCCAGCAGGCCGAACCGCAAGCCCTCCAGGTCCGCCGCCTCGCCTATCAGCTTGCGCACGAACCGGGCCGCAGTATCGGGCGGATCGCCCTCCCCGGTCGTCGAGACGATCAGCAGGGCTCGCCCCGCCGCCTTTAGGGCCGCAAGGTCCAGATCGGCGAACGACAGCACCCGCGCCCCGACCCCGCCGCCCTGCAAGGCCTTGGCCGTCATCCAGGCCAGTTCCTCGGCGAAGCCCGTCTGGCTGGCGAAGGCGACCAGGACCGCCTCGCCCTGCCCGGCCATGGCGTCCGACCGCGCGCGCGCCGCCGCCTTGGCCCGGCGCTCGCGCCAAACCACAAAGCCCACCAGGACCAGCCAAAGGCCCACCGCCCCGGCGGCCCAGAGCCAACGCATCGGCTCGCCTGTCACCAGGGCTCTTCCATCATGGCGGCCAGGGCAGGCGTCATCCGCTCGACCGGCCCACGCGGCGTCCGCTCGACGAACAGGGCCGCCAGTCCGATCGCCTCTGCGTGTTCAGGTCCGTCGAACGGCCCCATGACCGTCAGGGCCGTGGCGTAGGCGTCGGCCTTCATGGCCGAGGGGTGCAGCACCGTCACCGAGGCCACGGCGTTGGTCACCGGCCGACCGGTCGCCCCGTCGATCGTATGCGGATAAACTCGCCCATTGTGTTCGAAGGCGCGGCGATAGTCGCCGCTGGTCGCCATGGCCATGTCGTACAGGGCCGCCACGGTGCGCGGTTCGGTCGAGCCTTCGACCCGCTCGATCTCGACCCACCAGGGCTGGGCGTCCGGCTTGACGCCGCGCCCCTTCAGCTCGCCGCCGATCTCCACGAGATGCGAAGTCGCGCCGATGGCCGTCAGCCGGTCGGACACCCGGTCCACCGCATACCCCTTGGCGATGCCGGAGAAATCCAGCTTCATCCCGCCCATCTGCATCAGGCCCCGCGCCGCGCGGTTCATTCTCAGCCGGCGCCAGCCCGACACCGCCAGCGCCGCCTCGACCTCCTCGTCCTCGGGGACCGGCAAAAGCACGCCGCGCGGCCCCGGCGGGCCGAAACCCCACAGATCGACCAGGGCGCCCAGGGTCGGATCGACCGCGCCATTGGTCTCGTCACCCAGGTCCATGGCGGCGTCCAGCAAGCCCCAGAAGGTCTCGGACACCGACCACATGCCTTCGGGCGCGGCGTTGAAGCGACTGATCTCGCTGTTCGGCTCCCAGGGGCTGAAGGCGGCGATCACCGCCGCCAGCTCCTGTTCGATCGCCGCCCGCGCCTCGACCGGCCCCAGCAGGGGCGGGCCGATCAGGCGCACGCTCCAGGTCGTGCCCATGGTCTGACCGTCCAGCGCCAGGACCACGTCGCCGGGCGGACGGGGTGGAACCCCGTCCATCGGCGGAATCAGAACCCGGTTGTCGGCGCGGTCCGCGAGCGGAACCGGGTCGCCGAGCGTGACCGTGGGCGGGGCGGCGCGGGATCCGCGCGAGAAGGGACTGTCAGACATGCCCGTGGCTTAGGGCAGGACTTCCATCACCGCCACATAGCTGGCGTTCGAACCAAGGATCTCGCCCTGGGCCGGCGCGCGGACCGAGGCGTTCAGCCAGTACATCCCGGCTTCCGGCCAGGTGACGGTGAAGGCGCCGTCGGCGCCGGTCTTGACCGTCATCTCCTCGGGATTGTCGCGATAACGCAAACCGCCGCGCGCGATGGTCACATCCAGCCCGGCCGCCGGTTGACCGTCCTTCATCAGCTTGAAGGTTGCGGCTTCGCCGGCGGCCAGGTCGTTGGGATGGGTCACGGGCGCCAGCTCCAACCCCTCGCCCGTCGTCTTGAACACCGCTTCGGTCGGATTGTTCAGGGTGACGAAGGTCTCGATCCGGCTGGCGGTGCGGGTCGCCTGCACCTCGGTCGCGCCTTCGGGCAGGGCGGCGGGGAAGTCCGCCGCCGCGCCGCGCCAGCGCTTCTGTTCGCCGTTCAGCTTGTAGCTGGCCATGACGCCGCCCATGACATTGGCGACCTTGTAGGTGCCGTTCTGCGTCAGATGGACGTCGAAGGTGGTGCGGTACTGGCCCTGCATCAGGTGCTCGGGCTGAACGGCCGAGCCGTCCGGCGCGATCACGACAAGGCCGTTCATCCGCATGGCGGCGTGATCGGGGATGAAGACCCCGTTCGACATTCCGGCGTCGAACCCGACCCAGGCGTCATTGCCCGACAGGCTGGTCGAGGTGGGAGACATCCAGGCGCGGTGGGCCTGGGCGGCCATGGGCGCGGCCAGAGCGGCGGCGAGCGTCAGCAAAGCGATCGTCTTTTTCATGGATCTGTTCCTCAGCGAGAGACGGTGACGCGCACGGCGCCCAGTTCGGTGGAGCCGGAAGCATTGGCGGTATTGGCGCCGCCCCAACGGAAGGGCACGCGCACGACCTCTCGGCCGCCCAGTTCACGGGCCGCCTCGACGACGATATTGTACTCGCCCGGTTGCAGGGCGCGCAGGCGAGCGGCGGGCACGGTGATGGTCTGGCGGCCCGGCGCGCGGGTGGCGCCCGAGACGCCGTCGGCCGGCAGGCTCATGGCCCGACCGCCCTTGCGCCACCAAGTGCGCAGGTCCTTCAGCCAGTCCTTGCCGTCGCCCTCGTTATTGCGGGTCTGCTGGTACCAGACCGCCAGGGTCTGGACCGCCGTCTGGTCCGGCCGCTCGATCCACACCGCCACATAGGGCCGATGATAGGAGGCGGTGTTCAGCCGCGGCACATCGACCGTGACCGATAGATCCGCCGCCAGGGCCGGCGCGGCTGCAGCCAGGGAAAGCCCGGCCGTGGTGATGACGATGGGAAGCAGGCGCATCCGGAAAACTCTCACGAAGTTCAATGAATGAAGATCAGGGCGATGACGACGGGCACGAGCAGCCCAAGCGCCGCCAAGGGCCAGGTGGACGGCCGCCCCTTGGCGTGCAGCCACATCAGCCCCAGCCCCGTCAGGGCGAAGATCAGGCAGGCGACGGCGAAGACGTCGATGAACCAGAACCAGACCGCCCCGGCGTTGCGCCCCTTGTGCAGGTCGTTGAGGTAGGCGATCCATCCCCGCGTCGTCCTCTCGTGCAGCACATCACCCGTTGAACGGTCGATGGTCACCCATCCGTCGCCGCCGGGCGTGGGCAGGGCCACATAGATTTCTTCGGCCGTGGTTTCGGTCGGCTTGCCGGCGATCTCGGCCTTCAGCGTCTGCGCCGACCAGCGCGCCACGGCGTCGGGGACGGGATCGGTCGTCTCCTCGGGGAAGTCGGCCAGACGCGCCACCAGGGGCGCCGGAAGGGCCGCCGTCTGTTCGACCGTCACCGGATCGGCGGGGATCGAGGCCGCGTGGTTCAGGGTGACGCCGGTGATCGCGAACAGGATCAGTCCGACCAGACTGACCGCCGCCGAAATCCAGTGCCAGGAATGCAGCTGTTTCAGCCAGAAGGACCGCGCGCCGTTCAGCGCCGCCTTCGGCTTCTTCGAGTCCTTGGCGGGGAGCTCGGCCTGAGGGTGTGCGGCGCGTTCGGTCACAAGGTGGCTGTGCCACTGTTGCGAACCGTTTTCAATAGCAGTCCGTGCGACGAAATCGCCGCAGAGAGCGTCAGTAGCTGAATCGCACCCCGGCCCGCACCGTGCGCGGCGGGGCGTAGCCGGCGACGTCGGTCCCGGTCATCGACACCTCGACCTCTTCATCAAAGGCGTTGTCCAAGGCGGCCCAGACCATGACGCCTTCGCGCGCCGCCCACTCCGCCCGGGCGTCCAGGGTCACGGCGGGGTCCAGGGTCCGGCTGTTCAGGTCATCGTCGAACCGCGCCGATTCATACCGCGCGGCCAGCCCAAGGGTCAGCCGCTGCGTCGCACGCCAGTCCAGGCCCGCTGTCGCGCTCCACTCCGGCGCCTGGGCCGGGCGCAGGCCGGTCAGCTGCGGCGCCGCCGTCCCGCCGTCCACCTCGGCGTCGGTCCAGGACAGGGCCGCGTTCAGCGACAGGGCCTCGGTCGCCTGGATGGACCCGTTCAGCTCGACGCCCCAGGCCTCGATGGTCCCGGCGTTCTGGCGCTGGCGCAGCACCCCGCCGGCGGGCACGAAGCCCGCGCGGGGGAAGGTCCCCGGCCCCTCGCCGATCGTGACATTGACGATGGCGTCCTCGATCTCGTTCCAGAAGACCGTCGCCCCCCAGGCGATTCCGGCACGGTCGTAGGCCAGGCCTGTCTCGATCCCGCGCAGGGTCTCGGGCTCCAGCGCCGAATTGGCCTCGGTGATGTCGTTGCCGACCCGGAACGGCCGGTGCAGTTCGTTCAGCGTCGCCGGCCGGAAACCGGAATAGGCCGCCGCGCGCCAGGCGTAGCCGGCGCCCAGCAGACCGCTGAGATCCCGTCGCGCCGCCAAACGGGCGCTGAACACCTCGCCCGACCGGTCCTCGTCCGTCTCGTCCAGGATCGGCGCGCCGGTCGCCAGGGTGTATTCGTAGCGGAAGCCCGCCTCGTTCTTCCACTGGTCGTAACGCAGCCCGCCCGCGATCAACCAGTCCCCGCCGGTCCACGACCCGTCCACATAACCGCCGGCCACCGAGGTCTCGCCACCCGCCCGACGCCCGCGCGCAAAGCCCGCGCCGGTGGGATTGCTGAAGAATTCGTTGGTCGCGCCCTCGTTGAACCGGGCGTCGGCGCCGACCTCCCATTCCAGCCGCCCGCCGGCGACGTCGGCGGTGCGGCGGCGCAGGGCCGCGTTCAGCCCCCAGCCCGTGGCGGGGGTCTTGTACTGACTGTTGGCCGGCGTCGTGGTCGACCGGTCCGCCGCCACCGAGGCCGAACTGTTGGCGAAATTGCTCTCGATCCGCCAGGCCTGCAGCCGCCAGCCGTACCCGTCGACGGGCGGCGCCTTGGCCGCCGTGGCGCTCAGGCTGTGGCCGCTGGCGTTGGACCGGGCGTTCAGCAGACCGGACCCGCGATCCTCCTCCCAGGTCGCCGCCCGCAGCGACAGGTTCGCCCCGTCCAGGTTCAGCCCGTCCAGCGGCGCATCAACCCGCAGGGCGGCGCTGCGGCTGTCCAGATCCAGCGGCCTATCCGCCGCCCCCGCCGCCGGCCCGCGCACCGGCGTATAGCCGTCGCTGGTCTCGTACAGACCCGACAAGGTCACGCCGAACAGGCCCATCCGGGTCGAGCCGGAGCCCGCGACCCTGGCCCCGCCGCGTTCGGCGACCGAGGCATCCAGCACCCCGCCGCTGTCCCGCTCCGTCAGGCCGATGACCCCGGTCAGGGCGCCGGCGCCATAGGGCCCCGCCCCCGCGCCGCGCACCACATCCACCCGCTCCAGCGATTCCGGCGCGACCTGGGACCAGATCACCCAGCCTCCGAACGGATCGTTCAGCGGAACCCCGTCCAGCGTCACCAGGGTCCGACCCGCGCCGGACGGCGCGATGGCCCGCAGCGAAATCCCCTGGGTCGTCGGATTGGCGGCCAGGCTGGAGGTGCGGCGGAACAGGGACACGGCCGGCACGGTCCGCAGCGCCTCGTCCAGCCGGGCGGATCGCTCCAGCACCCTCTGGTCCAGCCGCACCACCGAAAAGGCGGCGTCGGCGGCGGCGGGCGGCAGACGGGCGGCCGTCACCGTTATTTCAGACAATTGGGCGGGCGGTGCGGGGGGCGTGTCTTGGAACATCCCGGTCACAATAGACCAGCCCCGCCTTGGTTCACCGCTGCGACCTTATAACTCCGATTGCGGCCCCGAGGTCACAGGGACCGGGCCGGCGTCAAACCTCGGACCAGCGCCGCAGCAGGTTGTGATAGACGCCGGTCAGTTCGATCACCGCCTGATCCTTCGGCCCCTTCTCCGTCGCCACCCGCTGGGTCGCCACGTCCAGGCGGAACAGCATCTCGCGGTCGCCGTCGTCGCGGATCAGGCTCTGCATCCACATGAAGGACGAGACCCGCGCCCCGCGCGTCACCGGCATGACCTTGTGCAGGCTCTTGGACGGATACAGCACCAGGTCCCCGGCCGGCAGCTTGACCGACTGCGGCCCGTACATCTCCTCGATGATCAGCTCCCCGCCGTCGTAGTCCTCGGGCTCCGACAGGAACAGGGTCGCCGAAAGGTCGCTCCGTATACGGACAGCACCGCCCCCTCGCTGCTGACGAATGGCGTTGTCCACGTGCAGCCCGAACTCGCCCCCGCCCTCATAGCGGTTGAACAGAGGGGGAAAGATGGTGTGCGGCAGGGCGGCGGCCACGAACATCGGATTGGCGTTCAGCGCCTGGACGATCAGGGCCGAGACCTCCTTCGCCACGTCCGAGTCTTCCGGCAGTTGCTGGTTCCGCTTCGCCGTCGCCGACTGGTGGCCCGAAGTCATATTGCCATCGGCCCAGGGGCCGGCGTCCAGCCGCTCGCGCAGGACCTTCACTTCGGCCTTGGAAAAGACTTCGGGGATCTGGAGCAGCACGGTCGGGTCTCGCTCGAAAAGAAAAGACGGCCCCGCCGGAAGGACGGGGCCGCCAGATATAGGCCGGGGATCGTGGCCTTTAGAAGCGCAGGTTCAGCGCCAGGATCGCCTGCCGGCCCGGAGCGGGGTCGGCATGGTGAACCCCGTTGGTCCGCATGATGTATTCCTCGTCCGTGGCGTTCTTGACGTTCAGCTGCAGGCTGGCGCGGTCTGTCACGTCATAGGAGGCGAACAGATCGAGGCGGGTGTAGCTGGGCGCATAGACGGCGGCCGAACCGCCGCCGGCCCCGCCCTGGTTTCCGCCGAACCGGTCGTCCACATAATAGACCCCGCCGCCCAGGCTCAGCTTGGGCAGGACGCGATAGGTGGTGAACAGGCTGAAGCTGTTCTTGGGCGTATTGGCCAGCGGGTCGCCTTCGAAGGCGCTCGGAACAGGCGCGCCGTCCACGATGGTGACGGCGCCCCGAACCAGCTCGGAGTCCATATAGGTATAGCCGCCGAACACGGTCCAGGCCGGCGTGACGCTGCCTGAGAAGCCGAGCTCCAGCCCTTCGACCTTGACCTCGCCGACCTGAGCGTACCGGTCGGTGTCGACCAGCACTTGCGCATTCTTGCGCGTCGTCTGGAACACGGCGCCGCTGAGGGTCAGCCGCTGGCCGAACAGTTCGGCCTTGGCGCCGATCTCATAGTTCTCGGTGTCTTCCGGATCGAGGAGCTGGCCCGACAGATTGCCGCTGCCCTCGCCGCCGCTCGCGCCGTTCTGGTCGCCGCCAGACACGGTGGGCGGCGTCGAGGAGGTGGCGTAGGACGCATAGACGCTGGTGTTGGAGGTGGGCTTGTACACCAGGCCGACCTGATAGTTGACGAAGTCCCACTCGCCCTCGTGGAAGGTCGGCGTAGCGGCGCCGCGGGCGATGGACGTGCCTTCGGTCTCGTAACGGTCGTAGCGCAGGCCCAGGTTCAGCAACCACTTCGGCCCAAAGGCGATGGAGTCGGCGCCATAGACGCCCCAGCTGGTGGTGTTGGAGTGGGTTTCGGCTCCGCGCGCGATCGAGCCGGTCCACGGATCGTTCGGATTGGGATCATAGACCGGCGTGCAGTCGAAGTCGCCGACACCGGTCGGACAGGCCGAGCCGCTGGTGGTGGTGATGTTGTAGGAGGCGTTGCGGTTGATCTCGCGCGAATATTCCACGCCCAGGTCAAAATCATGCTTCAGCCCGCCCGTGGTGAAACTGCCGTACAGGTCGGTGACATTGGCGAAGGTCTCGGCCGGGTTCCAGCGCGACTTCAGACCCCGCTTCATCCACCAGGTGTCGCCGACCAGAACCGCCGTGCCGCCGTCGCCCGGATTGGTCAGCACATAGTCGTTCAGCGTCTCGGAATAGCGGGTCAGATTGCGCAGGGTCAGGGTGTCGCTGAACTTGTGCTCCAGCTTGACCGTGACGCTGTCGACCTCGTTGCGCATGTAGTCGCGCGCCTTCAGACCGTAGAAGGTGTCGTAGGGCACGTTCAGGATCCGGCTGTCCGTCGTCTTGATCGCCCAGTTGTTGTCCAGCTTTCGGTCCAGCGGAATGCCGTAGTCCGGCATCGAGTCGGCGGTCAGGTGGTAGTAGTTGATCGTCGCGGAGGTCTTGGTCCCCAGGCCGAAGCCGAGCGCCATGGCCAGACCGTACTTCTCGAAGTCGACCGCATCACGCCCTGGAACATCGCCTTCGGTCGCCATCAGGTTCAGGCGGAAGGCGCTGGTGTCGTTCAGCCGCCAGTTGCCGTCCACAGCGGCGCGGTAGTAGCTATCGGTGCCCACGCCCGCGCTGGCGCTGACGGCGTCCGTCAGGCGCGGCTGTTTGGAGCTGAGGTTGATGCTGCCCCCGCCGGAGCCACGGCCCGAATAGACAGAATCGGCGCCCTTGATGACCTCGACCTGCTCCAGGTCAAAGACTTCACGCTGCTGTCCGCCCGCGTCGCGCACGCCGTCGACGAAGATGTTGTTGCCCGAAGACTGGCCCCGGATGAACGGACGGTCGGCCAGCGGCTGACCGCCTTCCCCGGCGCCGAAGGTGATGCCGGGCGAGTTGCGTAGCAGGTCTTCCAGCGAGGTGGCGGCCGTCTGGGTGATGATCTGTTCCGGTATGATGGTCACCGATCGCGGCGTGTCGACCAGCGGCGCGACGAACTCGGGGCTGGCCGGTTCGCGGCGAATGCGGCGGCCGGTGACGTCGATGGAGTCCAGCCCTTCGGTCTGGCCCGCGGTCTGAGGCGCCGTCGCAATGGCGACGTCTTCGGCCGCCGTCTCTGCGGCGAAGGCGGGCGCGGCGACCAGCATGCCGGCGGCGCTGGAGGCAAACAGGAGGGAACGGAGCGCGGCGGCGCGGGACTCGGACATATTGAGGCGACCTTTTGGCCTGATTTTGCGATGCGGTCGCAATAAACAGCTTCACCGCATCTCACAAGCACAATTGCGACTTAATCGCATCCCGGTCGAAAATGGTTCAGGTCACCGCCTTCATTCGCGCCGCCTTCGCGGGCGTCAGGTCCAGCCAGGTCGGGTCCGGCATGGCCTTATGCGCGGCGGCCAGGGCTTCCGACCAGCGCCGGCCCAAGTCGCGGAAATAGGGATCGTCCGCATCAATGCGCCGCTCCATCCCCGTCAGCCCGTCGCGCGGAATGACGATCAGGTCCAGCGGCGGCCCTACGGCGATATTGGAGCGAATGGTCGAGTCGAACGAGATCAGACCCAGTTTCACCGCCTCCGACAGGGGAGTGTAGTCATGAAGCGCGCGATCCAGGATCGGCTTGCCGTATTTCAGCTCGCCGATCTGCAGATAGGGGGTGTCGGCCCCGCACTCGATGAAATTGCCCTGACCATAGATCAGGTACAGGCCCATCTTGCCCCCGGCGATCTGGCCGCCCAGCAGCATGGAAGCATTGACGTTCAGAGCGTCCGCCATCGGCGAGGCCGGCGTATTGATCGTGGCCCGCACCGTCGCCATGGCGTGGCCCAAAATCTGGGCGGCGCGGAACAGGCTGGTCGCAGTCTCCAGGGTTTCCGGCCCGGTCGAGTCGGGCAGCTTGACCCCCTCGGCCACCATGGCCAGGGCGGTCTGGGTCACCGACAGATTGCCGGCCGTGGCCACGGCCAGGATCCGTTCGCCCGGCGTCTTGAACACGTGCAGCTTGCGATAGGACGAGATGTTGTCCACGCCCGCATTGGTGCGGGTGTCGGCGATCATCGCCAACCCCTCCTCCACCAGCATGCCTACGCAATAGGTCACTTGCCTCTATCCGCTCCCCAGCCTGCGAATCGTTCGACGCTAACAGATTCCTGCGACATGGCGATCAGGACCATCCCCGGCTCTGATGTTGTTGCTGGCTCTGTTGCACAGGCCGCACATGAAGGGCGACCGTCAGACTGCCGACCCCGCCGCCATAGCTGGTCCCCCGGATCGGCGTCGCCCCAAGGGCGTCCAGCCCCGTGGCGATCCGCACATAGTTGTCGGTCGGGCAGATGCCGTTGGCCGCGTCGAACCCGACCCAGCCCAGCCCCTCGATCCAGGCTTCGGCCCAGGCGTGGGCGGCGTCCTGGTCGTGCTGGCCGTCCGACCGGTTCAGATGGCCCGAGACATAGCGGGCCGGCACACCCAGGCTCCGGGCGCAGGCGATGAAGATCTGGGCGTGGTCCTGGCAGACGCCGCGCCGGATGTCGAAGGCCTCGGCAGCCGTATGGGTGGCGGACGTCGCCCCGACCTCGAAGGCCACGCCGCCATGGATCGCGCCCATCAGGCGGTGCATCCGCTCCAGCGGCGCGCCCTCGCCGATCTCTCGCGCGAACTCGATCAGGGCCGCGTCCGCCTGGGTCAGGCGGGTGTCGCGCAGATAGACGCCCGGCTGCAGCCGGTCGTTCTGGCCCCGGATCACGCCGCCGGTGTCCACGGTCGAGACCTCGCCCGTCACCCGGATGGTCAGGGCGTCGGTCGGCCGCTCGGTATAGAGGCTGTGAACGATGTTGCCGAAGGCGTCCTCGCTGCGCCGCAGTCGGGCGTCGACGTCGGTCTCGATCCGCCATTCGCGCACCTGCTGGCTCTCACACGACTTGGGCGCCAGCCGCAGCATCTGCACGATGAACCGCGCCGGGCGGGCGTAGGCGTAGCGGGTGGAGTGGTCGATCCGTATCCGCATGGTCAGACCAGATATTGTTCGTGGACGGCGGCGGCCAGGGCGTTGTTCTCGTTCAGGAAGCCCTGGATGTATTCGTGCAGACCGGACTGGAAGATGTCCTCGATCCGGGCCTCGTTGAACTGGGTCAGACGGTTGGAGGCCAGCCTCTGCGCCGGGCCGCGCCGGCCGTAGTCCGTCGCCAGCCGCTCCAGATAGCTGACGATCATCCCCTGGCAGCTGGCCAGCGACCGCGGCATCTGCCGGTTCAGCACCAGCAGGTCCGCCACCAGCCAGGGCCGCACAGACTCCCGATAGACCCACCGATAGGCGGTCAGGGCCGAAACCTCGCGCAACAGGGTGGTCCACTGGAAATAGTCCAGCTGTCCCCCCACTCGTTCGCCCGGGGGCAGCAGCAGGTGATATTTCACGTCCAGCAGGCGGGCGGTGTTGTCGGCCCGCTCGATCGCCATGCCCAGCCGCAGGAACCAGTAGGCGTCATTGCGCAACATGGTCCGCGACGAGGCCCCCTCCACCGCCAGCGACGTGGACTTCACGAAGTCGAGGAAGTTGGTGAAATCGTCCCGCTTGGTCGGCTCGCCCAGTTCGTTCAGCCCGTTCCAGGCGCCGTTGATCGCCTCCCACAGCTCAATGGTCAGGGCGGTCCGCACCGAACGGGCGTTGGTCCGCGCCTTGGTGATACAGGCCTTGATCGAGGTCGTATTGTCGGCCCCGAAGGCCAGGTATTCACGAACGGACTTCTCGGACACCGTGCGGCCGGTCGCGTCGAAGGCCGACTTCACGCCCGACGACGAAATCGCGCCGGCCCAGGCGGTGACCGTGGCCTGGTCCTTGGCCGGCAGGGCCGCCAGGCGGATCGCCGCCTCCAGGATGCGTGCGAGAAAGTCCGCCCGCTCCATATAGCGGCCGGTCCAGTACAGGCTGTCTGCGGTGCGTGAGAGCATCAGTTATCCAGCACCCAGGTGTCCTTGGTTCCGCCGCCCTGACTGGAGTTGACCACCAGCGACCCCTCTTTCAGCGCCACCCGCGTCAGCCCGCCGGGCGCGACCCGCACCCCCGCCGGACTGGACAGGACGAACGGCCGCAGATCGACGTGCCGCGGCGACAAGCTTCCGCCGTTCAGGGTCGGCGCCGTCGACAGGCTCAGGGTCGGCTGAGCGATGAAGTCGTCGGGGTCGGCGATCAGCTTGGCCCGGAAGGCCTCGATCTCGGCCTTGGTCGAGGTCGGCCCCACCAGCATGCCGTAGCCGCCCGAACCGCCGACCTCCTTGACCACCAGCTCATCCAGCTTGCCCAGCACCTCCTTCAGCGCGTCCGCCTCGCGGCAGCGCCAGGTCGGCACATTCTTCAAGATGGCGTCCTCGCCGGTGAAAAAGCGGATGATCTCGGGCATATAGGTATAGACGGCCTTGTCGTCGGCCACCCCCGTCCCGACCGCATTGGCCAGGGTCACCCGCCCGGCGAAATAGGCCGACATCAGCCCCGGCACCCCGACCGCCGAATTCGGCATGAAGGTCAGGGGATCGATGAAGTCGTCGTCGATGCGGCGATAGATGACATCGACCCGCTTGGGCCCCTCGGTCGTGCGCATATAGACGGTGTCGTCATTGACGAAGAGATCCCCGCCCTCGACCAGCTCGACCCCCAGCTTGTCCGCCAGGAAGCTGTGCTCGTAATAGGCCGAGTTGAACGGCCCGGGCGTCAGCACGACGATGGTCGGATCCTCGCCCGCCCCCGACGGCGCCGAGGCCTGCAACGAGCGCAGCAGCATGTCGGTATAGATTTCGACCGGCCGTACCGCATGTTCAGCGAACAGGTCGGGGAACAGCCGCATCATCATCTCGCGGTTCTCCAACATGTAGGAGACCCCCGACGGCGTGCGGACATTGTCCTCCAGCACATAGAAGCCGTCCTCGCCCGTGCGGACCAGATCGACCCCGGCGATATGGCACCAGACGTCGCCCGGCGGCCGGCGGCCCTGCATCTCGGGCCGATAGTGCGGATTGGTCAGGATCAGGTCGGCGGGCACGATCCCGGCGCGGATACAGTCCTGGGGGCCATAGATGTCCTTCAGGAAGGCGTTGATGGCGGTGACCCGCTGCTTCAGCCCCTTCTCCAGCCCGCCCCACTCGTCGGCGCCGATGATGCGCGGCACGACGTCGAACGGGATCAGCCGCTCATTGGATTCCTCGTCGCCATAGACGGCGAAGGTCACGCCCATCCGGCGGAAGAACAGCTCCGCCTGGCGCGAGCGCGCCTGCAGCAGATCCGGCGGGGCGTTTTCCAGCCAGGCCGCCAGGGTCTTGTAGCTGTCGCGGATCGTCCCCGATCCGCCGCCGTTCATTTCGTCGAAAGCTCTCGTCATTCGCCCCCGCCGCGTTGAGTTCGCAGCTTGATCCATCCCCAACGAAAAGCGCAACAGTTTTGTTGCACTGCGGCGACGCTCACCTCCCCGTTCGCGAAGGCGAACGGGGAGGACCGGTCGCGCCAGCGACCAGGAGGGGGCGACTCGGTCTCTGATATTTCAGCGGGTCGCCTTCGCCGTCGGAGTCGCCCCCTCCTGACCGCTTCGCGGTCTGTCCTCCCCATGCGCCTTCGCGCATGGGGAGGTGAAATCAGACCCCCACCGCCTTCATCGACACGGCCTGATCCGCCAGCTTCGCCACATCCACCGGCGTCGCCTTCCCGATCAGCTGTTTGCCCGCCATGAACTCCGGCGGCGCATTCACCGCCTCGACGCAGACCACCCGGTCGCCGCTCAGGTGGAAGACCGCGAATCCCCCCGCCGACGGGTCGCCCCGCACCACCTGGCGGTCGGCCGCGAACGGCAATCCGGCGATCTGAAGCTTGAAGTCGTACTGATCGGACCAGAACCACGGAACCTCCGGCGCCGGTCCCGGCCGCCCGACGATGGCCGCCGCCGCCTGCTTCGCCTGTTCCAGCGCATTGGGCACGCTCTCCAGCCGGTGATGCACCCCGTCGTGAACCGGTATCGGCCGCCGCGTCATGTCGCCGACGGCGAAGATGGCCGGATCGCTGGTCCGCGCCTGATCGTCCACCACCACCCCGTCGTCGCAGCGCAGGCCCGCCGACCGGGCCAGGCTTTCGCACGCCAGCGCCCCGACCCCGACCAGAACCGCATCCGCTTGCACCACCGATCCGTCCGCCAGCGTCACCCCGTCATGAGCGACCGCGACCACCTCGGCTCCGGTCAGGATCTCAACACCATGCGCCCGATGCTGAGCGGTGAAGAAGGCCGACAGGGTCTCTGACGCCACCCGCGCCAGCACGCGCGGCGCCCGCTCGATCACCACCGCCTCGGCGCCCAGGGCCCGAGCCGAAGCCGCCGCCTCCAAGCCGACATAGCCGCCGCCGACCACCGCCAACCGCTTGCCCGGCCCCAGCACGGCCTTCAGCCGTGCCGCGTCCTTCAGCGTCCGCAGTTCCAGCAGGCCGGGATGGTCCCCGCCCGGAACCGGCAGTTTGCGCGCCGTCGATCCCGTCGCCAGCACCAGGACGTCATAGGTCTCGCTCGACCCGTCATGGAAAGCGACGGTCTTCGCCTCCGGGTCCACCGACGCGGCGACCGTCGAGGGCCGGAATTCGATGCCCTGTTCCTCATAGAAGCTCAGCGGCCGCAGCAGCAGCGCCTCCAGATCCGCCTCGCCCTTCAGCCAGGCCTTGGACAGGGGCGGCCGCTGATAAGGCGGCGCATCCTCCTCGCCCACCAGCACGATCGGCCCCTCATGGCCGTATTGCCGCAGAAACGCCGCGACGGAGCCGCCGGCATGTCCGGCGCCGATGATCAGGATCTTGCTCATGGCCGGACAGATAGAGCGGTGCGCGGGCGGGCGTAAGTCGTGATTGGTGAATCGTCAGTCGTGACTGGAGCCCGCGCACCCCATCACGAGTCACCAGTCACGACTCACGCCGCCCCTTGACCGTTCCACCGTTACAGCATAGTGGAACGCGCATGACGCCCCCGCCCGCCCGCGACGCCCTCCATGACGCCCTGCTGTCTATGCAGACGCGCGAGGAGATCGACGCCTTTCTGGCCGATCTGTGCACCCCGGCGGAACTGCGCGCCTTCACCGAGCGCTGGCAGGTGGCGCGCCTGCTCGACGCCGGCGGCAAATCCTATCGCGAGATCGCGGCCGAGGCCCACGCCAGCCCCACCACCGTCGTCCGCGTCGCCCGTTATCTCAAAGACATGCCGCACCAGGGCTACCGCATCGCCCTGGACCGCCTGAAGAACACGAACTGAGTATCCAAACATGAGCACCGTCCAAGGCCGGCTTCGCATCGCCGTCCAGAAATCCGGCCGTCTGGCCGACCGCAGCCTCGACCTGATCCGCGACGCGGGTCTGAAATGGGTCAAGGGCCACAACGACCTGCTGTATCGGGTCGAGAACTATCCGATCGACCTGCTGCGCGTCCGCGACGACGACATCCCCACCTTCGTGGCGGACGGCGTCTGCGACCTGGGCATCGTCGGCGAGAATGTGCTGGAGGAAGGCCGCAACGGCGGCGCCAACGCGTCCGTGGTCATGCCCCTGGGCTTCGGCCGCTGCACCCTGAAGATCGCCACCCCCCCGACCCTGGCCTATGACGGCCCGGCCTCGCTGGACGGCCTGCGGATCGCCACCTCCTATCCCAAGATCCTGCGCCGCTTCCTGGACGAGCGGGGGGTCAAGGCCGACATCGTCGTCATGCGCGGCGCCGTCGAGGTCGCGCCACGGCTGAAGCTGGCCGCCGCCATCTGCGACCTGGTCTCGACCGGCGCCACGCTGGAGGCCAACGGCCTGGGCGCCAAGGACACGGTGCTGGAAAGCCAGGCCGTCCTGATCCAGTCGCCCGTCGCCCCCGAACCCGCCCTGCAGCACCTGCTGGACAGCATCATCGAGCGGATGTCGGGCGTGGTGTCCTCGCAAGGCGCCAAATACGTCATGCTGAACGCCCCGCGTTCGGCGCTTGATGAGATCACGGCCATCCTGCCCGGCGCCGGCTCGCCCACCGTCATGCCGTTGATGGGCCGCGACGACGCCGTCGCCGTCCACGCCGTCTGTCAGGAAGCCGTCTTCTGGGAAACGCTGGAGAAGCTGAAGGCCGCCGGCGCCTCGGCCATCCTGGTCCTGCCCATCGAGAAGATGATGTGATGAAGCTGATTGACTGGTCTTCCCTCGACGCCGCCGGGAAAAGGGCGGCCCTCGCCCGCCCGGCCCAGCGCACCGCCGGCGACGTCACCGAGGTGGTCCGCACCATCTTGGACGACGTGCGCGGGCGCGGCGGCGCGGCGGTCACCGACTGGTGCCTGAAGCTGGACAAGGCCCCACCCCGCCGCATCGCCATCACCCCTGAAGCCGTGGCCGAGGCCCGCAACGCCCTGCCCCCCGGCGACGTCCGCGCCCTGCGCATGGCGGCCGAGAATGTCCGCGTCTTCCACCAGGCGACCAAGCCCGAAGACACCCCCTTCATCGAGACCACGCCCGGCGTGCGCTCCAAACTGGCCTGGCGTCCCATCGCCTCGGCCGGTCTCTACATCCCTGGCGGCACCGCGCCCCTGTTCTCCTCCCTGTTGATGCTGGCCATCCCGGCCGGCGTCGCGGGCGTGGGTGAACGGGTCGCCGTCACCCCGCCCTCGAAGGACGGCGGCGTTCACCCCGCCATGATCCTGGCCGCCGCCGAGGCCGAGCTCGACGCGATCTGGCTGATGGGCGGGGCCCAGGCCATCGCCGCCCTGACCTTCGGCGTCGAGCTGGAGGACGGGGTCATTCCCGCCTGCGACAAGCTGTTCGGCCCCGGCAACGCCTATGTCGCCGAGGCCAAGAAACAGGCGTCTGCTCTTCCGGGCGGCCCCGCCGTCGACATGCCCGCCGGCCCGTCCGAACTGATGGTCATCGTCGACCGCGACGCCGCGCCCGAGATCGCCGCCGCCGACCTGCTCAGCCAGGCCGAGCACGACGCCGACGCCCAGGTCATCCTGGTCTCCACCAGCCGCGCCACCATCGACTACATCCTGTCAGAGGTTGAGGTTCAGGTCTCGACCCTGCCGCGCGAAGCCATCGCCCGCGCCTCGCTGAACGAGGCCCGCGCCATCCTGGTCCGCGACCTCGACGCCGCCGCAGAGGTCGCCAGTCTTTATGGCCCCGAACACCTGGCGATCCAGATCGACGACCCCGAGCCCCTGGTGGACTCAATCAAGGCCGCCGGCGCCGTCTTCGTCGGCCGGTTCGCCGCCGAGACCCTGGGCGATTATGCGGCAGGCCCCAGCCACGTCCTGCCGACCGACGGCGGCGCCCGCACCCTGGGCGGCGTCACCACCGCCAGCTTCATGGCCACCATGTCGGTCCAGTTGGTCTCCGAGGCCGGCGCCCGCGCCCTGGCCCCCATCGCCGCCCGCCTGGCCCGGATGGAGGGCCTGGAAGCCCACGCCCGCGCGGCGGACATGAGGGCTGAAGGATGACGGTCGTCCTCAAAGACCCTCTCCCGCTTGCGGGAGAGGTGGCCCGTCGTTCGCACAGCGAACTAGGGTCGGAGAGGGGAGTCTTTCTTCAGCAAAGCAAAACTCACCCCATCGTCAGGCGTGTCGCTGCGCGCCACGACCTGACACTTCCCCCGCAAGCGGGGGAAGGTCTCAGCGGAGCCGCCCAATGACCCTGCCCGCCCCCTATCCCCCGCTGGTCTCCGGCGGCGACAGCCTGGACCGCTATCCCGGCGAGCCTGCCGCCCTCGCCGCCCGCATGGCCGCGATCTACGCCGTGCCCGCCGATCAGGTTCTGCCGGTGCGCGGTCTGACCCACGGGCTGGAGCTGGCCTATCGCCTCGCCGCCCGCGACGGCGGCTCGGTCGAGGCGCCCAAGGCCGAGCCCTATGACAGTCTCGCCGCCATCTATCCGGCCAGGGGAGCACCCGCTGTGGTCGTCATCCGCGCCCTCGGCTCGCCCGAGGCCGTCGCCGAAATGGCCGCCCGCGTCGCCCCCGCCCTGCTGGTCGTGGACGAAGGCCTAATCGAATTCTCCGACAGCGTCTCGGCCGCCACGGTCGTCGCCGATCAGCCGAACCTGGTCGTGCTGCGCAGCCTGTCCCTGGCCTATGGTTTGGCCGGCGCCCGCGTCGGCGCCGCCATCGCCCAGACCCCGACCCTGGCCCGCCTCGCCTCGGTGCTGGAGCCCTACGCCCTGCCCGAGCCCCTGTTGCGGCTGGCGCAACAGGCGCTGGACCCGTCGCGGATGATCGAGACCGCCGAGCGGATCGCCTCGGTCCGGCGCGAGCGCGAGCGGATCGCCCGCGAACTGGGCCGCCAGATGCCGGTCGAGCCCGGCGTCGGCCCCATCATCATGGCTCGGCCGGAAGACCCCGCCGCCGCCCTGGCCGCGTTGGCCACCTATGGCGTCGCGGCCGACCTGTCAGGCGAGCGCCTGCGCCTGCCGGTCTCGATCAAGCCCGAGGTCAACGACCGGCTGCTGGCCGCCTTCGGCCTGACGCCCGCCAAGCGCCGCCCGGCCCGCGTCGGCCAGGCCGTGCGCGATACGAAAGAGACGCGCATCGTCTGCGCCGTCGATCTGGACGCCCCCGGCCCCATCAGGATCGAGACCGGCGTCGGCTTCTTCGACCACATGCTGGAGCAGATCGCGGCCCACGGCGGCTTCTCCCTGCGGCTGCAATGCGAAGGCGACCTGCACACCGATCCGCACCACACCATCGAGGACAGCGCCATCGCTCTGGGCCAGGCGCTGAAACAGGCGCTGGGCGAGCGCAAGGGCATCGCCCGCTACGGCTTCGTCCTTCCGATGGACGAGGCCAACGCCACCGTCTCCATCGACCTGTCCGGCCGTCCCTATCCGCTATTCGAGGGCACGTTCGACACCCCCTTCATCGGCGACTACCGCACCGACCTGACGGCCCACGTCTTCCGCTCGCTGGCCGAGGCCATGGGCGCCGCCGTCCACATCTCGGTCACGGGCCAGGACGACCACCACAAGACCGAGGCCGTCTACAAGGCCTTCGGCCGCGCCCTGCGCCAGGCCATCCGGGTCGAGGGCGACGCCGTGCCGTCCACCAAGGGGGTGCTGTGACCGAGGTCGCCGTCATCGCCTATGGCGCCGGCAACGTCGCCTCGGTCCAGTTCGCGCTCGAGCGTCTGGGCGCGACCGTGCGCCTGACCGACGATCCGGCCGTGATCGTCGAGGCCGAACGGGTCATCCTGCCCGGCGTCGGCGCCGCCGGCTACGCCATGAGCCGCCTGTCGGAACTGGGCCTGATCGAACCGATCCGCGCCTTCCCCCGCCCCCTGCTGGGCGTCTGCCTGGGCCAGCAACTGCTGTTCGGATCCAGTCAGGAGGGCGAGGGCGTCGATCTGCTGGGCTTCATCCCGGGCGCCGTCTCCCGGCTGGAGCCGGCGGGCGCCCTGCCCGTGCCGCATATGGGCTGGAGCCGGCTGACGCGCGACCGTGAGGATCCGCTGCTGGAGGGGGTGACCGACGGCGCCTACGCCTATTTCGTCCACGGCTATGTCTGTCCCGACGGCCCCGCCACCCTGGCCCGCGCCGACTATGGCGGCCCGGTCCCCGCCGTAGTCCGCGCCGCCAACCGCTGGGGCTGCCAGTTCCACCCCGAACGCTCGGCCGAGGCCGGTGCGACCATTCTCAGGAACTTCCTGAGCCTGCCCGAGACTCCATCATGCTGATCTACCCCGCCATCGACCTGAAGGACGGCGTCTGCGTGCGCCTGATGCACGGCAAGTTCGACCAGGTGACGCAATATGACGAACAGCCCGCCGCCCGCCTCAGCGCCTTCGCGGCCGAGGGCGCCGAGTGGATCCACATCGTCGATCTGGACGGCGCCGAGGCCGGCCAGGCCATGCAGCACGCCCTGATCGGCGACCTGACCAAGGCCATCGAGGTCAAGATCCAGTCCGGCGGCGGCGTCCGCGGCGCCAATGATGTGGCCAAGCTGCTGGACGCGGGCGTGTCCCGCGTGGTCGTCGGCTCCCTGGCGGTGACCCAGCCCAACGACGTCGCCGCCTGGCTCAAGGGCTTCGGCGTCGAGCACATCACCCTGGCCCTGGACGTCAAGATCGAGGACGGCGTGCCCGTCCCCGCCCTGAAGGGCTGGACCCAGTCGTCGGGCGTCACCCTTTGGGAGGCGCTGGATCGTTATCCCAAGGGGACGGCGAAACACCTGCTGGTCACCGACGTGGGCCGCGACGGCGCCATGACCGGCCCCAATCTGGAGCTGCTGGCCGAGATCCGCCGCCGTCGCCCGGATCTGGTGCTCCAGGCCTCGGGCGGCGTCTCGTCGCTGGAGGATCTCGCGGCGGTCAAGGCCCTGGGCTGCAACGGCGCCATCGTCGGCCGCGCCCTGTACGAGAACCGCTTCACCCTGCCCGAAGCCATAGCGACGGCGGCATGACTGCGCGACGTATAATTCCTTGCCTGGACGTCAAGGACGGCCGGGTGGTCAAGGGCGTGAAGTTCGTCGGCCATACCGACATGGGCGACGCCGCCGAGCTGGCCGCCCGTTACCGCGACGCGGGCGCCGACGAACTGGTCTTCTACGACATCACCGCCAGCCCCGAAGGCCGGACACTGGACTATGGCTGGATCAAGGATATCGCCCGGCTGCTGGACATCCCCTTCTGCGTCGCCGGCGGCATCCGCAGCGTCGATCAGGCCGCCCGCTGCCTGGATCACGGCGCGGACAAGGTCTCGATCAACTCTCCCGCCTTGGAACGCCCGGAACTGATCGCCGAAATGGCCGCGCGGCTGGGCAGTCAGTGCGTGGTCGTCGGGGTCGACAGTCGTCTGGAAGACGGCGAATGGGTGGTCCACAAATACACCGGCGACCCCGACGCGCGCCGCCGCGCCGGCAAACGCACCCTGGACTGGCTGGACGAGGCGCAGAGCCTGGGGGCCGGCGAGATCGTGCTGAACTGCATCGACCAGGACGGGGTCCGCAAAGGCTACGACATCGAACAACTGTCCGCCGCCCGCGCGCGCCTGACCATCCCCCTGATCGCCTCGGGCGGCGCCGGCGCGCCCGAGCATTTCAAGGCCGTGTTCGAACAGTCGGACGTCTCCGGCGCCCTCGCCGCCAGCGTCTTTCACACTGGCGCGATAGCCATCCCCGACCTGAAAGCCTATCTCGCGGGCGAAGGCCTGGAGATGAGATTGTGATTTTATATCTCCGCTCATCCCCGCGAAAGCGGGGACCCAGTGCTTTGGGCGATCATCCTCGCCCCTCTGGCACAGAGCCATATCCAAGACCCGTCAGACAACAGAACTGGGTCCCCGCTTTCGCGGGGATGAGCGGTGAATAAAATGATCGACCCCAACACCATCGACTTCGCCAAGGGCGACGGCCTGGTCCCCGTGGTGGTGCAGGACGCCGCCACGCTCCAGGTCCTGACCCTGGCCTATATGGACCGCGCCGCCCTGGACGAGACCCTCGCCTCGGGCGAAGCCACCTTCTTCTCACGCTCGCGTGGCGGACGCTGGCGCAAGGGCGAAACCTCGGGCGACCGGCTGCACGTGGTCGGCATAACGGCCGACTGCGATAGCGACGCCCTGGTCCTGGCGGTCAATCCGGTCGGCGACGCCTGCCACCTGCACCGCACCAGCTGTTTCGGCGAGGCCGACGCACCGGGTCTCGGCCGCATCGCCCGGCTGGAACAGACCATCGCCGAACGCGCCGCCGCCGATCCGTCCGAAAGCTGGACGGCCAAACTGATCAGCCAGGGCGTCAAACGCATCGCCCAGAAGGTCGGCGAAGAGGGCGTCGAGACCGCTCTGGCGGGCGTCGCGGGTCCGGATGAGGAACTCGCCAGCGAGGCTGCGGATTTGATCTATCACCTCTTGGTGCTTCTCCACGCCCGTAACATGGTGTTTCAGGACGTGCTGGACGTGTTGGCCTCCAGAGCGGAAGCGGGCAAAGCGACGCCCAGACCTTAAAGGCGACTGATCCCGGATAATGGGATCGATCAGGGGACAAGTATGGCGGCTCTCATTCTGTTCGGCGGCGGCGGCGATCTGGCGATGCGCATGCTGTTGCCGTCGCTCTATTTCCTCGAGCACGACGGCCTCCTGCCGGACGATCTCAAGATCATCGGCGCCGCCCGTTCCGAAGAGACGCCAGACGAATATGTGGCCAAGGTCCATGACGCCGTGAAGGCCAAGGCCGAGGCGGACAAGGCCTGGGACGACCATAGCTGGGCCAAGATGAAGGCCCGACTGGACTATCTGGCTGTGGACGCCACCGACCCCGCCAGCCTGAAGGGCCTGAAGGATCGCGTCGGCGACGGCGAGGTCACCTCCTTCCTGGCCGTCTCGCCCTCGCTTTACGGCCGTATCGTCACGGCGATGAAGACGGCCGGCCTGGCCGAGCGCAACTGCCGCATCGTGCTGGAGAAGCCGGTCGGCCGCGACCTCAAGTCCTTCCTGGAGATCGACGACGCCGTTGCCCACGCCTTCCGCGAGGACCAGGTGTTCCGCATCGACCACTATCTGGGCAAGGAGACGGTCCAGAACCTGACGGCGCTTCGCTTCGGCAACACCATCTTTGAGCCGCTGTGGAACAATCTGACGATCGACCACGTCCAGATCACCATCGGCGAGACGGTCGGCGTCGGCGACCGCTGGCCCTATTACGACGAGTACGGAGCATTGCGCGACATGCTCCAGAACCACATGCTCCAGCTGCTGTGCCTGGTGGCCATGGAGCCGCCGTCGGACCTGGATCCGGAATCCCTGCGCAATGAAAAGGTCAAGGTGCTGCGGTCCCTGCGCCCCATCACCCCCGAAGAGGCCGAGCGCGTCACCGTGCGCGGCCAGTATGTGTCGGGCGTGTCCGAGGGCAAGCCGGTCAAGGGCTATGACGAGGAGCGCGGCGCCGATTCCGACACCGAGACCTTCGTCGCCATCCGCGCCGACATCGACAACTGGCGCTGGGCCGGCGTGCCCTTCTTCATGCGGACCGGCAAGCGCCTGCCGGAGAAGCGCACCGAGATCGTCATCCAGTTCAAGCCCGTCCCCCACTCGATCTTCGACAATGACGAGGGCGAGGCGCCGGCCAACCGCATGATCATCGAGCTTCAGCCCGAGGAAGACATCTCGCTGACGGTGATGAACAAACGCCCCGGCCTGGACAAGCGGATGCAGCTCCAGCCCATCACCATGAGCCTGTCCTGGGGCGTTGACGGCAAGTCCGCCGCCCCGCCGCGCCGCCGCATCGCCTACGAACGTCTTCTGCTGGACGCCATGCACGGCGACTCGACCCTGTTCGTCCGTCGCGACGAAGCCGAACAGGCCTGGAAATGGGTGGACGAGGTCGCCGAGGCCTGGGCCGAGTCCGGCCAGAAGCCCGACGAATATGTCGCCGGAACCTGGGGCCCCGACAGCGCCGACATGCTGATGATGCGCACCGGCCGCGAATGGAACACCACCGATGTCTGAGACGCCCGTGATCGAAACCTTCCCCACCGTCGACGCCTGGGCCGAGGCCATCGCCGCCCGCCTGTCCGAGACACTGGCCGGCGCCGTCCGCGACAACGGCCGGGCCGTCTTCGCCGGCCCCGGCGGGACCACCCCCGCCCCCGTCTATCGCCGCCTCGCCGCGACCGATCTGGACTGGGCGAAAATCGCCGTCACCCTGGTGGACGAACGCTACGTCCCCGAGACCTCGCCCGAGTCCAACGCCCGGCTGATCCGCGACGTCCTGTTGCAGGACAAGGCCGCCTTCGGCCGCTTCATCCCCCTCTATACGCCCGAGGTCACGGTGGACCGCGCCGCCGCCGTCGCCGCCCACGCCCTGGCGGCTGAAGGCGGTCGTTTCGACGCGGTCCTTCTCGGCATGGGGGAGGATGGCCATATCTGTTCCATGTTCCCCAACAGCCCCACCCTGAAGACGCTGCTGACCCCGACGCTGAAGCCGACGGTCCTGGGCGTGCCCCACGGCCGTGACGGCGCCGCCCCGACCCTGGAGCGGCTCTCGATCAACCTGGCCTATCTGATGTCGGCCGGGCGCGTCATTCTGGGCCTGAAGGGCGACGCCAAACGCCGCGTCTTCGAACAGGAGGCCCAGGGCGATCCCAGGATCCAGCCCATCGCCGCCCTGATCGCCGCCGGCGTCCCGCTTGAAGTTCTGTACACGGAAGCCAGCTGACATGACCCTGCACCCCACGGTGGCCGCGGTCACCGCCCGGATCGTCGAGAAGAGCCGCTCCACCCGCGCCGACTACATCCGTCGCATGGACGCCGCTCGCGACAGCGGGACCGGCCGCGCCAAGCTGAGCTGCGCCAACTGGGCCCACGCCTTCGCCGGCCAGACCATCGCCGACAAACTGACGGCCATGGACGGGTCCAAGCCCAATCTGGGCATCGTCACCGCCTATAACGACATGCTGTCGGCCCACCAGCCGTTCGAACGCTTCCCCGGCGTGGTCCGCGAGGCGGTGCGTCAGGTCGGCGCCACGGCCCAGGTCGCCGGCGGCACCCCCGCCATGTGCGACGGCGTCACCCAGGGCCGCCCCGGCATGGAGCTGTCGCTGTTCAGCCGCGACGTCATCGCCATGTCCACCGGCGTCGCCCTGACGCATGACGCCTTCGACGCCGCCCTGATGCTGGGCGTCTGCGACAAGATCGTGCCCGGCCTGTTCATGGGCGCCCTGGCCTTCGGCCATCTGCCCGTCGTCTTCGCCCCCGCCGGCCCCATGCCCTCGGGCATTCCGAACGCCGAGAAAGCCCGCGTTCGCGCCGAGTACGCCCAGAACAAGGTGGACCGCCAGACCCTGCTGGAAAGCGAGATCGGCTCCTACCACTCGCCCGGCACCTGCACCTTCTACGGCACGGCCAACTCGAACCAGATGATGATGGAGCTGGCGGGCCTGCACATGCCCTCGACCGCCTTCGTCCATCCGGACACCGGCCTGCGCGACGCCCTGACCGCCGCGGCCGCCCAGCGCGCCGTCGAACTGGCCCGCAGCGGCGAGAGCCGCATGGCCGACGTCATCGACGAGAAGTCCATCGTCAACGCCATCGTCGCCCTTCTGGCCACCGGCGGATCGACCAACCACGCCATCCATCTGGTCGCCATGGCGCGGGCGGCGGGCGTGCTGATCGACTGGACCGACATGGACGAGCTGTCGTCCGTCACCCCCCTGCTCGCCCGCGTCTATCCCAATGGATCGGCCGATGTGAACGCCTTCCAGGCCGCCGGCGGCGTCGCCTTCGTGGCCCGCGAACTGGCCCAGGCCGGCCACATACACTCCGACGTCACCACCATCATGGGCAAGGGCATCGACGCATACTTCCAGGAACCGTCGATGGTGGACGGCGAACTGGTCTGGCGCGACGGGGTCAAGGAAAGCCTCGACCTCGACATCCTGCGCCCCGCCTCCAACCCCTTCGACAAGGAGGGCGGTCTGCGCCTGGTCAAGGGCGACCTGGGCCGCGCGGTCATCAAGATTTCGGCGGTCAAGCCCGAGAACCGCATCGTCGAGGCCCCCGCCGCCGTCTTCGAAACTCAGGAAGACGCGCTTCAGTCCTTCAAGGACGGCAAACTGTTCCGCGACGTCGTCGTTGTCCTGCGCTTCCAGGGCCCCAAGGCCAACGGCATGCCGGAACTGCACAGCCTGTCGCCCGCCCTGTCGGTCATCCAGGACAAGGGCTTCAAGGTCGCCTTCGTCACCGACGGCCGCATGTCGGGCGCCAGCGGCAAGACCCCCGCCGCCATTCACGTCAGCCCCGAAGCCCTGGCCGGCGGCCCTCTGGCCCATGTGAAGGACGGCGACATCATCCGCCTGGACGCCGAGGCTGGGGTTCTGACCACGGTTGGCGTGGACGCCCTGACCGCCCGCCCCCTCGCCGCCCGCTCCTCCGCCAACGCCGCCGGCTCGGCCTGGGGCTATGGCCGCGAGCTGTTCGGCGCCTTCCGCCACGTCGTCACCACGGCGGAAGAAGGCGCCACCGTCTGTTTCGCCTTCCCCAGCGGCGCCCAATCGCATACGGACACGCCGCCCGATCCTAACTTCGTCGACCGGACCGTGGACGCCTGATCCACCGAACCGACCGCAGGAAACGACCCCATGAATGACAAGACCCTCCTCGTCGGCGACGTCGGCGGCACCAACGCCCGTTTCGCCGTCGCCCGCATGGTGGACGGCCGGCCCGTGCTGGACCACCACGAGAGCTTCCCGGCCGAGACCTATCCGACCTTCCTGGAAGGCGTCGCCGCCTATATCGAGGGCTGCGAGGTCAAACCGACCGGCGGCGTCATCGCCGTGGCCGGCCCCGTCACTGACGGCGCCATCGACCTGACCAACTCGCCCTGGCAGGTGTCGGAGAGCGAGCTTCAGACCCTGGGCCTGAAGCCGGTCAAGCTGATCAACGACTTCGAGGCCCTGGCCTGGGGCGCGCCCGTCGTGCCCGAAGATCAGCTGGAAAGCCTGGGCGGTCCCGTCGACGGCGACCCCCATTCGACCGTCGCGGTGCTGGGCCCCGGCACCGGCTTCGGCGTCTCGGCCCTGATCCGCGACGCCCACGGCAAGGAAATGGCCATGCCGTCGGAAGGCGGCCACGCCTGTTTCCCTCCCGGCGATCCGGTCGAGGACGAGATCCTGCGCATCCTGCGCCGCCGCTATGACCGCGTCTCCATCGAACGCCTGATCTGCGGCCCCGGCCTGCTGAACATGCACCGCGCCCTGGCCGAGATCGACGGCCGCGAGACCCATATCGACGACCCGGCCGAGATCACCGAGACGGCGATGAAGGACCCCAACAGCCCGTGCGGCGCCACCCTGGCCCGCTTCTGCGCCATCCTGGGCGCGGTCGCCGGCGACATCGCCCTGACCACGGGCGCGCGCGGCGGCGTCTATATCGCCGGCGGCATCGTCCCGCGCATCCTGCCCTTCATCAAGGCCAGCCCCTTCCGCCAGCGGTTCGAACGCAAGGGCCGGTTCAAGGACTATATGTCCGAGATTCCGACCAAGGTGATCATGCACAAACACGCCGCCCTCCTGGGCGCCGCCCGCGTCGCCTTCGCCGAAGCCGCGGACTGAGACTTCACGAAAAACTCACGGCGGCGTGAACCCAACCGCCGCCGTGACGTTTCCTCCGCTCCAAAACGGAAGGAAACTCCATGAAGAAGTTCGCCATCGCCGCCGCCTCGCTGTTCGTCCTCTCGGGCGTCGCCGCCTGCGGTGAAAGCGCCGCCGACAAGGCTGCCGAAAACCGCGCCGACGCCGTCGAAGCCACGGGTGAAGCCCGCGCCGACCAGCTGGAAGCCCAGGCCGACGCCGCCCCGACCGACGCCCAGGAAGACGCCCTGAACCGTCAGGCCGATCAGGTCGAGGACAACGCCGACCGTCGCGCCGACCAGATCGAACAACAGGGCGGCAACGCCGACGGCGGCATGACCACCCACAACACCCCGACCACCAACTAAGCTCGGCACCCAGGCGATCCGTCGCCCCGCCCCCCGTCCGTCATCCTCGGGCTTGACCCGAGGACCGGGCGCGGGGCGGCCTGTGCTTCGCCCGTTCGCATCAGCGGCGGATCATCCGATCCTCGGGTCAAGCCCGAGGATGACGGAAGAAAGCGGACCTCACGCCTTCTTCGGCCACCACGGCACAAACGCACTCGTCCGCTTTACATAGTCCGCATACCCCGGCCGCGACTTGTTGATCGCCTTCTCCGTAATCCCGATCCCCGACCAGCGCGTCAGGGTGAAGGTCAGGAAGATCGGCCCCGCGATCGACCACAGGCCGACGCCCGTCTCCGCCGCGATCAGCCACAGCCCCCACCAGACGCAGGCGTCGCCGAAATAGTTCGGATGCCGCGTATAGCGCCACAGGCCGCTGTCCAGCACCTTGCCCTTGTTGGCCGGATCGCGCTTGAACGCCGCCAACTGAGCATCGCCGACGCTTTCGAACACGATCCCGACCACCGCCAGCACCGCCCCGACCCCGGCGATCAAGCCCAACCCCGGCTGGGCCGCCACCTGCCCCAACTGCACCGGCAGCGACGTCAGCCAGGCCAGCACGGCCTGGGGCAGAAACACGAACAACAGCGCCGTCTTGGCGAACGACCAGCCCTTGTTCCGTTCCTGATCCTCGACGATCTGCACATACCGCCCATCCGCCCCGCTGGCCCGCCAGCGCCGGAACAGATGAAGCCCCAGCCGCAGCGCCCAGACCGCGCACAGCCCGACCAGCAGCCCCTTTCGCGCCGGATCGCCCTCGGCGCGCGGCAGGGTCGCCACCGCCAGCAGCAACATCCCCAGCGGCCAGACCGCATCGATGAAGCTGACGTCCTTCAGCTTCAGAGCGACCAGCCACAGGCCGAGCATCACGGCGACGATCAGGGCCAGGTTCAGTCCAAGGAGGAGGAGGATGTCGGTCAGGGTCATGGGTCTGATACGGCGGCGGTCCAACGATGGATGGCGTACTCCAGCCTTTGATCCTCTTGTTGTGTGCGTGCCACTCCGGCCGTTAACTGGGGTATGATCGAATTGGATCTCCTTCCCGCCTTTCAATCGCCTTGGGCAAGACTTGTCCTTCGCAACCGCGCGCTCGGCGTTCTAGGTGTCGACGTTGAGCGTCGCTGGGCGGACGATCTTCTGGACCTTGGAATGACTTCAGATGCAGTAGTCGCTCTCGCTATCTTGCGTGATGAAGAGTGGAACGAGGCCGGGCCTATCGTTGACGCCATTCTGCGAGAGTTGTCCGTCGATCCCACCGACAAGCCGCGTCTGTTGCATATCATTCGATCCCAAATCGTTCTGGCCATCGAGAACGGTGCCGATCCTCGGGCGCAGGCGCGAGAAGGCATGCTGCTCGCATCGGAGTTTCACGATCTTCCAGGCTGTAACGGGGTGCTCGGTGTTTTCTATGCAATCGACGACGAGTTCGACTTGAGGGCCTGCGGGTTCAGCCTTGACCCAAGCTTCGAGAAGCTAGGGGCGAAGGCGTGGACATTGAAGAAGCTTCGGAAGCCTGGATAGTCGAGGTTTGGGTTCGGCCGCACGACCATGACGAACACATCCTCCAGTCCAAACGGCGCTGTCACCGTGATCGTGTCGTCCGCCTCCAGCCGCACCCCGACAGCGAAGGTCGGGGCCACGAACCGGCCCAGGGTTTCGTCGGTCGAGTGCAATGGCGCAGAGGGCTCGCCGAACCGGTTCTGGAACCACAGGTGGACGCAACTCTGTTTGTATGTTCGGACCTTCGAAGGTCGCTCTCGGTCAGCCCCTTCATAGGCCATCCGGATGGCTGGACAGCCAGTCGCTATGCTTTGCCTTCAGCGACGCGACCTCTTCCGGTTCGGCCAAGAAGAGATCAATGCCGCCGTCGTAAGGCGCAAAGACCGAGCCGGTCATTTCCGACATCCACAACGTCGGACCTGCCCGTTCCTCGGCGATGCTCGTAAGCACTTCATCAAAGGCGCCGTCCGTCCATCGGGTCCTGCCCGCATGAACGCGCCAACCAACCGCGTCTTCATCGTCATCGTCGTCAGCAAACTCGAAGGCGGGTTCAAGATCGAACTGTCGGGTTGCGGCGAAGGGATCGTAGGCGTCAGCCACATCGGTCATCCCGGCGGGCGTGATCCAGTGCGTCTGAACCAACCAGCATGGGTCCGACTTCAGCACCTCCGCAGCCAACAGGTTCTGGCGTTGTAGGATCGTGCGACGCTCATCGTCACTGTCGGCGTATCGCTTCGAGTTGGGGAGCGAGTGGAAACGGACCCAGTTGGCCGCCCCGCTGCCTGTGAGCTTGTAACCGACAGGCCAATGCCCTTCGTGAAAGCGCGACCAGGTGTTTTGAAACGGGTTCATCCAAAGAGCCTATCGCCACAGCCGAACGAGGTCACTCAAGCTGCGATTTCCGGGCCGGTCCGAAATCAGACCTGAACGATGTTGAGTTCGGGCCAACGCGCCTTCGCCTTCTCGATGATGCGATCCCAATCCTTCGCGACAGGCCGATGCGGCGTCGGACGGATCGTCAGATTGAAAACGTCATCCAACCCAAATGGAGCGGCCACAGTGATTTCGTCGTCTTCCTCAAGCCTCACGCCTACCGCGAAGCAGGGGGCGACAAAGCGGGTCAGGGCCTCGTCGGTGTTTCGAAGGGCGGCATAGGAACCACCGAACTTCTGGGGATGCCAGATGTGAACCCGCGCCTGATTGCGCACCTCGACCTGGCTGCGGATGGGTTCGTCGAAGGCGGCGGCGACCTGTTTGATCACGACGTCTTCGGCCTCGTACGACAGGTCCGACCCATCGAAATAGGCCAGGTCATAGTCCTTGATCCCGTATCCCGACGGCCGTCCCGTCTTGGCGTTCCACACCGCCTGATAGACGGCGCCCGACACCAGCCGCCAGTCGGGCAGGTCCAGCGCCCGCACCGTCCGCAAGACGTGCATCAGGCCGGGATCGGCGCGGACAATTTCGATCAGCTTTGAGGTCAGGGCGTCGCTCATCCCCATCCCTTAGCCTTCCCGTCCGTTCAGCGGGAGACGTCGCCCACCTTCATCCCCAGATGCCTACCTAACCCCGCACCGGCCAACCATGATCCAGCGGCCCGTGTCCGCCGCCCAGGCCGGGCGCCCGGCGGATCGCCTCGCCGACATAGGCCCAGGCTTCCGCCACCGCGACCTCCAGCGGCCGCCCCAGGGCCAGACCTGCGGCGCACGCACTCGCCAGAGTGCAGCCGGTGCCGTGGGTGTGGCGGGTGTCGATCCGTTCCGCCTCCAGCACCGTCTCCCCGTCGGCCGTCATCAGCAGATCGATCACCGTCGGCCCGTCCACATGGCCGCCCTTCATCAGCACGGCCCGCGCGCCCAGTTTCAGCAGGGCCTCGCCCGCCCGTCGCTGGCCGTCGATGTCGCGCACCGCCAGCCCGGTCAGGGCCTCGGCCTCGGGCGCATTGGGGGTCAGCAGGGCCGCGCGGGGGATCATCAGCCGCTTCACCGCCTCCACCGCCGCATCGGGCAGCAGCGGGTGCCCGCCCTTGGCTACCATGACCGGATCGACCACCGCCGGGGCGTCCGCCTCGTCCAGCAGGGCCGCCACCGTCTCGACCACCTCGACCGAGCCCAGCATGCCGGTCTTGACCGCATCGGCGCCGATATCCTCCAGCACCGCCCGCGCCTGGGCCGCGATCAGTTCCAGCGGCAGCGGATGGACGCCGTGGACCCCCAGGGTGTTCTGCACCGTGATCGCGGTGATCGCCGTGGCGGCGAACCCGCCCATCATCGTCACCGCCTTGATGTCGGCCTGGATCCCCGCGCCGCCGCCGCTGTCCGACCCCGCCAGGATCAGGACTCTGCCCCGATGAAGGCTCATGCGTGCGCCCCCGAGAACAGCTTCAGGCCCACGATCCCCGACACGATCAGCAGGATGCACACCGCCCGCACCGCCGTCGCCGGCTCGCCATAGACGACGATCCCCACCAGGGCCGCGCCCACCGCCCCGATCCCGGTCCAGATCGCATAGGCCGTGCCGATCGGCAGCTTCTGCGTCGCAACCCACAACAGGATCATGCTGGCCGCCAACGCGACCAGAACCCCCAGCGACGTCAACGGCCTTTGCAGGCTGACATTCTTCAGGCCGGACGCCCACAGCACTTCCAGCAGACCGGCGACGACCAGCGTCACCCATGGATTGATCGACATGACCCAGGACATGGCGACCAGATGGCCCAGGCCGTCGCCGGGGGCAAGCGCGCGTTCAACCGCCCAGCGGCCCCTTGAAGATGAAGAAGGCGCCCAGGCCGATGAAGCCGAACCCGACCAGATGATTCACCGTCAGCTTCTCGCCCAGGTACAGCACCGAGAAGCCGGCGAAGACCAGCAGGGTGATCACCTCCTGCATCGTCTTCAGCTCCGCCGCCGAATAGACCTGATGCCCGATCCGGTTGGCCGGCACCGCCAGCCAGTATTCGAAGAAGGCGACCCCCCAACTGGCCATGACCAGCAGCCACAACGGCTTGTGATCGAACTTCAGATGGCCGTACCAGGCGAAGGTCATGAAGACGTTTGACAGGGCCAGCATGACGATGGGGGCGATATACGGGGTCAGGGGCATGGGACGGCGACCGAGGTTGTTGCTGAAACCGCCCTACACCGCCCGCGTCCGCCCGTCGCGGGTCTTCAGCCCCCCGCTACGGCCGCCTGCACCTTCAGCGCCTGCACCGTCTCGCGCACGTCATGGACCCGCACCATCCGCGCCCCGCGCCGCGCCCCCTCCAGCGCCAGGGCCAGCGAGCCGCCCAGCCGGTCGGTCGCCTCGACCGCCGTCGGATCGATGGCCTGGATGGTCCGTTTGCGGCTGGCCGCATACAGAACCGGGAACCCCAGCCCGACCAGAACGTCCAGCCGCGCCGTCAGCGCCATATTGTGGTCCAGCGTCTTGCCGAACCCTATGCCCGGATCCAGCCAGATCTTCTCCCGCGCCACCCCCGCCGCCATCGCCGCCTCCGCCCGGCCGCGCAGATAGTCCCGCACCTCCGCCACGACATCGCCATAGCGGGGGTCGGCCTGCATGGTGCGCGGTTCGCCCTTCATGTGCATCAGCACCACGTCGCAGCCCAACTCGGCCGCGACCGCCAGACTATCGGGCGCCTGGCTCAGTGCCGTCACATCGTTCCACATCGTCGCCCCGGCGGCGACGGCGGCGCGAGCCACGGCGGGCTTCATCGTATCGACGCTGATCATCCCGCCCCACCGAGCGCGAACCGCTTCGATCACCGGCGCGACCCGATCGATCTCCTCGGCCTCGCCCACCGGCTCCGCCCCCGGCCGGGTGCTTTCGCCCCCGATATCCAGCACCGCCGCCCCCTGCGCGACCAGCCGCAGCGCATGATCCACCGCCGCCGCCGTCGAGGCCCACCGCCCGCCGTCCGAGAAACTGTCGGGCGTGACGTTCACGATCCCCATGACCTGCGACAAGACGGACATCGGCGAGGTTTGACTTTCACGCTTCATGAGATCAGCCTCTAGACGTGATCACCCCGCTCGTCAGCCAGGCTCGACGCCTTTCTTACGCAGGCCGCCTCGTCGCAGGCGACTGACCCGGAACGGCCGCGCGCCTTTCGCCCCGTTCCGGGCGACGATCTGAACCCCGATTATCCTCAGCCTTCATGTGACGCGCGAACGCGCGCCTGCAGGCGTCTGCGATCAAAGAGCCGAACCATGACCCAATCCACCGCCCGAACCACGCATCCCTCGCGCCCCGACATCTTTCTCAGCGCCAGGGACCACCAGACCCTGTCGCGTCTGGTGGGCGACATGCCCGCCGAAGGCGTCGCCGGCCTGTTGCAGGAAGAGCTGGAACGCGCCGTCATCTGCGAGCCTGGCGATCGGCCCAAGGGCGCGGCGCCGCTTCACCGCTGGCTGCACTATGTCGATGGCCGCTCGCCCCAGCCGCGCCGCATCCAGATCGTCCTGCCGAACGAGGCGGACATCGATGCGGGCAAGGTGTCCGTCCTGTCCTACGTCGGCGCCGGCCTGATCGGCCTTGTGGAGGGCCACACCATCGCCTGGACCGATCCATCGGGCGCGGACCGTCGACTGACCCCGGTCATGATCGAGGATCCGGAAATCCCCGGCGGCGACTAACGCCCGATCAGCCCGCCCAGCGCCTCCAGATAGCCTGCGAAGGCCTTGCGGCCCTCGGGCGTGATCGACACCCGCGTCAGGGGCTTGTTGTTCACGAAACTCTTGGCCACCGCGACATAGCCGGCCTCCTCCAGCTTCTTGATATGGACCGACAGATTGCCCTGGGTCGCCTCCAGCACCGTCTTCAGCTCGGTGAAGTCGGCGGCTTCGGCGTCGGCCAGATAGACCATGATCCCCAGCCGCATACGGCCGTGGATGACCTCGTCGATCCGCCCCAGATCGTTCAGTCCCATGGATCAGCCGGCGTCCGCATCGACGGCGCGCTTCTTCAGGGCTTCGCGAGTGATGATCCAGCCCGGCCCCGCGAACAGCAGGAACAGCGCCGCCGTGGCGACATACAGATAGATCAGCGGCTGGCGCACCAGCAGGCCCAGCGCCACCGCCGTCGCCCATCCCCCCAGCGACGCCGCCAGCATCCAGCCCTTCTTCTTCAGGGTCCAGGCCACATACCAGGCGGCCGACTGAAGGGCGAAGATCATGGCCGGGTAATAGAGCCAGACGGCGAAGTCCTGGTCGCGCGCCGCGCCGAAGCCGAAGACGATGATGATGGCCAGATTGGCCATGCCCGCCCCGCTGAAGGCCGCGTTCAGGGTCCGGGTCACGATCGGGCTGGCCTTGACCCGCTTGCGGTCCTCGCGCACGGCCCACGCCACCACCATCAGGAAGACGACGGTGACTGCCGTGACGAACACCAGGCTGACAGGACCCGACCAGAGGATCACCCCCCAGGACTGGCCGACGTGGACCAGGCACTGCAGGCCGTACAACAGGCCGCTGGCCAGATAGAGAACGCCCATGGTCAAGGACGCTCTCGAATCGCCCCCGCCCTGGACGATCGATCGGAGGAAGGCTAGGTCGGCCTCGGGCGTGCTGCGAGACTTGTCGATCATCGATGATTCCTCTGCGGCGAGCGCGCCCCTGGGATGGACGCGGCGGCCTGGGTTGGCAAGCTATTCGGCGGGAGACAGGGCGGGCGCTGGGCCGCGCCGCCAGGGAACCCGGCGACCATTCAGCCAGCGGCCCATGAAGCTGTGCCGGATCAGCAGTTCATAGCTGGCGACCGAGACGGCCAGCACCCCACCGACCACCAGCCCCAGCTTGATCGGCCACGACATGGCCCAATCCTGAACCAGCACCTGGGCCGCCATCACCAGCGGCAGATGGACGATGTAGATCCAGTATGAGGCGTCGGCGAGATAGCGCCGGATCCGGCTGCGTCCCCCGAAGAACCGCAGGGCCAAGGCCATGGCCGCAAAGGCCGATGCGTAGGTCGCGACCCCGAAAGCCGCCGCCGTCATCGCCTTGGTCGCCGGATCGGTCATGGGGACCAGACGTGGGTCCGGCCCGCCCGCCAGCATCAGAGCCGTCGTGCCAGCTCCAATCGCCAGGCCCAGATAGGCAGGCCACCAGGCCTGTATGCGGGCCAACAGGTCGCGCCGACGGTCTAGCAGGGCGCCGAAGCCGAAAGCCAGGCCGAATCCGACTAGGGCCGGCGTATGCGGTATCAGGCCGGCGTCCGGCGTCGGCACGCCGAAGAAGGCGATCCAGTTCGGCTGGAACCACAGGGCCAGCGCGAGCGGCGCACCCAGTATGAAGGGGCCCCATGGACCGATCAGCCCAGCCGTCATCCTATCGACCACCCTCCCCCAGGCGCCGCTCCGATCCAGCGCGGCGAAGGGCGCTCTTAGAAGCAGCAGCGCGACATAGAAGATCAGTAGCGCCCACAGGAACCACAGGTGGGTCAGCGGAATATTGGTCCAGTCGTATTCCGGCGTCGGCGGCGCATCGGCGGCCGCCATTCCTTGCAGGCCCGCGTTCCAGATCAGCACCACGACGATGGCCGTCAGGACCAGCCCCCAGAAGACCGCCAGCGGCGCAGCGATGCGGACCAGGCGGTTCTTCACGAACCCCCACACGCCCGCGCGCGCCAGCATCATATGGGCGAACAGTCCCGCAATCAGGAAAAAGGTCGTCATCCGGAACAGGTGGATAACGAAGAACAGGCCGCTGGCCCAAACCGACCGCTGGTCGTCGCCGACAATCCAGATCTGGGTCGGAAAGAAGGACATGGAACCGTGAAGCACCACGCCCAGAAGCAAGGCCCCGCCTCTCAGCGCGTCGAGCCCGTGCAGGCGCTCGGATGAAACCGTCTCTGATATCGACATGACGTCCTCCCGTCTTGGAAAACGCCATATCTCACAGACAAGTCTACGATGCAAACTAGTTCACGATACCCCTAGCCCCGCTTGTCGGATTGGGGCGATGGGTGGGGCGTTCACAAGCAAAGAAAAACCCGCCGGGAGATCGCTCCCGGCGGGTCCATCACCGCCGTCATCCTCAGGCTTGACCCGAGGACCGGATGTTCAGCCGCATTGCGTCAAAGGCGACGCACACCCCGACCCCCGCCGATCCTCGGGTCAAGCCCGAGGATGACGGAGGAAGAGCCCCCCGTGATCAGTGAACCGTCGGCACGCTGGTCGGCGCGGGGGCGGCGACCGGAACCTCGATCGTGGTCCCGTCCGACACCGGCGTCACCGGGACCGAGACCGACGGCCCGGCGTTGGGGAAGTTGTTCTCGTCACGGTTCGGCGCGACGCCCTTCTCCAGCAGGTCCTTGATCTCCTCGCCCGACAGGGTCTCGTACTCCAGCAGGGCCTGCGACAGCTTCTCATGATGATCGGCCTTGTCGGTCAGGATCTTGCGGGCCTCGTCCCAGCCCGAGGCGACCAGACGACGAACTTCCTCGTCGATGGTGCGGGCGGTCTCTTCCGAGACGTTCTGGCTGCGGGCGACCGAGTGGCCCAGGAAGACTTCTTCCTGGTTCTCGCCATAGGCCACGGTGCCCAGCTTTTCGGAGAAGCCCCAGCGGGTGACCATCGCCCTTGCAAGCTTGGTCGCCTGTTCGATGTCCGACGATGCGCCCGAGGTGATGTTCTCCTTGCCGAAGATCAGCTCCTCGGCGACTCGACCGCCGGCCATGATCGCGATCCGGTCGATCATCTGCTGGTATTTCATCGAATAGCGGTCGCCTTCCGGCAACTGCATCACCATGCCCAAGGCCCGACCGCGCGGGACGATGGTCGCCTTGTGCACCGGGTCGGCCATCTTGACGTTCATGGCGACGATGGCGTGACCGGCCTCGTGATAGGCGGTCAGGCGTTTTTCTTCCTCGTTCATCGCCATCGAGCGACGTTCCGAGCCCATCAGCACCTTGTCCTTGGCGTCTTCGAAGTCGCGATGCGTGACCATGCGACGGTCCTTGCGCGCCGCCGTCAGGGCCGCCTCATTGACCAGATTGGCCAGGTCGGCGCCCGAGAAGCCGGGCGTGCCGCGCGCGATGGTCTTGACGTTGACGTCGGCGGCCAGGGGCACGTCCTTCATGTGCACGCGCAGGATACGCTCACGGCCGGAAACATCCGGGTTGGGCACCACCACCTGGCGGTCGAAACGGCCGGGACGCAGCAGGGCCGGGTCCAGCACGTCGGGACGGTTGGTGGCGGCGATCAGGATGATGCCTTCATTGGCCTCGAACCCGTCCATCTCGACCAGCAGCTGGTTCAGCGTCTGTTCGCGCTCGTCGTTGCCGCCGCCCAGGCCGGCGCCGCGATGGCGACCGACGGCGTCGATCTCATCGATGAAGATGATGCAGGGCGCATTCTTCTTGGCCTGTTCGAACATGTCGCGCACGCGGCTGGCGCCGACGCCGACGAACATTTCGACGAAGTCCGAACCCGAGATCGAGAAGAAGGGCACGCCGGCTTCACCCGCGACTGCGCGGGCCAGAAGCGTCTTGCCGGTGCCGGGAGGGCCGACCAGCAGGGCGCCCTTGGGGATCTTGCCGCCCAGACGCTGGAACTTGCCCGGATCTTTCAGGAAGTCGACGACCTCCTGCAGCTCTTCCTTGGCCTCGTCCACCCCGGCGACGTCGTCGAAGGTCTTACGGCCCTTGTGTTCGGTCAGCAACTTGGCCTTGGACTTGCCGAAGCCCATGGCGCCGCGCGCCCCGCCCTGCATCTGGCGCATGAAGAAGATCCACACCCCGACCAGAAGCGCGATCGGCAGAATCCCCATCAGCAGGCTCATCCAGATCGACTGGCGCGTGGTCTTGGCGTCGACGTTGACGCCGGCCCCCAGCATGGAATTGACCAGCTGCTCGTTCGGATAGGGGGTGGTGGCGGTGAAGCGGCCGTTGTTCTTGTAGACGCCGGTCACCTGGTCGCCGCGCACCGTGGCTTCCTTGATGTCTCCGGCCTCCACCCGCTGCACCAGCTGGGAATAGGTGATGGTTTCGGGCCGGCCCGCCCCGGCGGCGCCCTGGGCGGCCATGCCGGTCATGGCGCCGCCTTGGGACACGGCGGCGTAGCCCGCCAGCAGGATCAGGATGATGACGCCCGTGATCGCCAGATTACGCAGGTTCATTGAGGTCCTCGGTCGTCCGTCGGCCCGGATTGAGCCCACGGTCTGGATTGTCTGTCACGGAAAATAGGAGCTTCCGCGGCTTTACGCTATGGCGGCGCATTCAGATCGTCTTCATGCGTCGTTTCGTCCAGCGCCAGCCTGAGCCTTTCGCAGACCAGTCCGCGCCTTTCCACCTGGGGGCTTGCAAGAAGCGGTCCCGTCTCTCCGTCCCGGATCAGGACCGGAAACGCACCACGCGTCGCCACCGGCAGCGCGCTGATCATGGCCCGATCGGCCGCCGACAGGGCCGACAGTCGCCCCAGCGTCGGAACGACGGACCAGCCCGGCGTCCGCGCCAGAAAGGCGAACCGGCCGTCCCACACCGCCTCGACCCCCGGCGCCAGAACCAGAGGCGCCAGAACCGGGGGCGCCGACGGGCGGCGCACAAGCTCCCCGGCCTCGCGCATCAGGACCACCGTCTCGCCATGCGCCTCGAGACGCGCTCCGCAAAGGGTCGCCGCGAAATCCTCGCTCGCCCGCAGTCTTTGCACCAGCCGCGCCAGCCGGTCTCCGCGCGGCGGCGTCGCTCCGCCGCCAACACAGACCATCGCGGCCGCCAGCGCCCTGGCGCCGACATCCCGCGCGATCCATGCGGTCCCCTCGGCCGTCGCCGAAATCCCGGCGTGCGACCCGCCGCCTTCCCCATCCATCGCCTCTACGCCCCGTTCGCAGTCCGGCGCTGTTCCCGCCAGCGCCCGCCGCGCCCGGCTTCGGCCAAAGCGCGGATCGGCGTTGGCGGGGTCCTCGATCCAGTCCGCCCCCTGGCCGGCCAGCCAGGCTCGCAGGGTCTCGCGCCGCTCCTCCAGCAGGGGCCGCAGCAGCATGAGCCCCCGCCCTTCCGGCCAGACCGGCGACGGCGACCATTCCCGCACCCGCCCCAGGGTCGAGCCCTCGGCCCGCATCAGATCCGCCTCGGCGACGTCGTCCGCTGTATGGGCGAACAGGACGACCCGCGCGCCGGCCCCGCGCGCCGCCTCCGCAATCAGCCGATGCCGCGCCGCGCGCGCCGCCGCCGTCAGGCCCGTCGTCGGCTTTTCCCCCTCCCAGGTCAGCGCCCGCCAATCGGCGCCCGCAGCGCGCGCCGCAGCGCCGGCGAAACGGGTCCAGTCCTTGCTGCTGGGGTTCAATCCATGATCGACCGTCAGGGCCAACAGGGGCCGCCCGCGTTCGCCCGCCCAAGCGGCCACCAACCTCAACAAGGCGATGGAATCGCCGCCGCCGGACAAGGCGAGAGCGACCGGGCGGTCGTCATCCCGTCTCAGCCGCCGATCCAGCCCAGCAAAGACCCGGGTCGTCAGACCCGCGTCGTTTGCAGCGCCGGCGGGCGTCAGCTGCACCCGTTGGCGGTCTTCATCTGAGCCGCACGGGCCTTCTGCGGGTCAGAGGCGGCGGGGGCGTAGCGGCGCGTGAACTCGCCCAGGGCCGCGCAGCCTTGCGTCTTGCGATCAGTGGCGAACAGTGCGTCGGCCAGTTTCAGCGTGGTGTCGGCGGCCCAGCCGATACGTGGCCAGTCCTTCAGCGCGGCGGCATAGAAGGGTACCGCGCCCGCCTTGTCGTTCGACGAGACGCGGATGTCGCCGAGGCGCGAGTTGGCCTCACGCGCCTGGGGCGTGTCTGGCCAGGTGACGACCAGGGTCTCCAGCGCGCGCGCGCCGCGCGGCCGGTCGCTGCCCATCAGGCGCACGGCGGCGGCCAGATCCTGAACTGCGTCGCCGGTCGGCGAATTGGCTTCGATGGGGGCGTTCAGCTCAGCCGCCGTCTCCAGCTTCTCGATCCGCGCTTCTGCGTCCAGCAGTCGGGTGCGCAGGGCGGCGCTGTCGCGCTGGGCCTCGTCCAGCTGGAAGGTCAGCCGCTCGTTGTCCCCGTTGATGCGGCGCACCGTGGCCTCAAGATCCTCCAGCCGCTGATTCATCAACCCGAACTGCCCCTGAAGCGTGACCACCTCGGGATCGGGCTCCACCAGCACCGGCTCGCCCGCAGCATTGCGCTGGGTCAGCGCCCGCTCCAGCCGGCGGACATTGCGATCCAACTGCTCGAGGCGACGTTTGTCCCATTCGATCGGCTGCATGATATTGGGCGCCGCCTGCTGGGCGACAGCGCCCCCGGCGATCAGGACCAGACCGACGGCGGTGGCGGCGAACGCGCGGGAGCGCATGAACGAGAGCTTGAGCATCATGGGTCGCTAGGTTCCACCGATTTGGGGCCGCCGCAAGGCGCAGTCAGTGCCCGAGGCCCAGATAGAGGATCGACATGATGAACAGAACCACCACGATGTTGCAGAAGAACAGCAGCAAGATCGTCCGCCACAGCGTCGAAAAGATCGACAGGCTGTAAGCCCCCTTCAGTTGGGCGAAGACATGGACAGGCATGGCCAGCAATCCGAGCCCGCTAACCCATGCGCCCAGGGTGCTGTTGATCGTGCCGGCCAACACCATGGCCATCAGCAGCAGGGCCATGAAGGTCAACGAGTACAGGACGAACACCCCGTGATCATACAGGGTGAAGCCTCGTCGCCACAGGAACAGAAGCGCAAGGAAGGGGATCGAGAACGGCACAAGCAGGAAGGCGAACTTGTACATCGTCTGTTGCAGCTTATAGACCGCCAGATCCGGATTCTGCAGCTTCTTCAATAAGGTCGCGCCGAAACCGTGATCGTTCTCGTCGGCCTCCTTGCCCATGATCTTCAGCTTGGTCGAACCGCCTGACGCCTTGTCGCCCGACGCGATGTCCTTGATGCTGGCCTGCCAGCTGCCCGGCTTAAGGCCGTCGGCGCGGCCTTCGCGCTGCTCGGTTTCCAGCCGCGCCAGCTCGGCCCGCTTCTGGGTCACCAGCGCCTGAGCGCCGTCTATGCCGATAAGAGCCATGCCGGACCGGTCTGCCGCCGCCTCGGCTCGTACCTCGGCCAGGGCCTGTTCGGCCTCGGCCAACTCCTGCCGCTGCTCCTGAATGTCGTCGGCCAGCACCACCGGCGCCTCGTGCTGCGGCATGAAGCTCAGCGCGAAGAACATGACGAACAGGGTGAACAGGAAGATCGCCAGCGGCGACACATACCGGGTCCGCCTGCCCTCGACCCATTCCCGCGTCAGCCGGCCGGGATTGAAGGCCAGCAGCGGCAGGGTGCGCCAGACGCGGGCGTCGAAGTGCATGACGCCGTGAAGCAACTCCTCGCCCAGGTGCAGCAGGGTGCGGTGGACGTGGGTAGGCTGGCCGCAGTTGGAGCAGAAATTGCCGCTGGTGGGCTCGCCGCAGTCGGAGCAGAGCCCATGTCCGGCCTCGCCCGCATGACCGGTCGGCTTTTCGATCGCCCCCGCGACCAATCCCCCGGTGATCGCGCCACCGGCTCCCTCGATATCCACGCGCCTATCCCCCGGCAGAGCTTGACCTCACTTAGCGGACGCCGGGGGCAAAAGAAAAGAGGCGCCGGACTGCGCCGACGCCTCTCATCATTCCAGTCCTTGGGGACCGTCGTCCTTAGCGCGGCGCGCCCGAAACGATGGCGGTGTGGGCGTTGCGGTTGCGCGCCCAGCTGTCCTCGCTGGAGCCCTCGGCGATCGGGCGCTCCTTGCCGTAGCTGATGGTGTCGATACGGCCGGCCGGCACGCCGCGATTGATCAGATAGGTGCGCACGGCCTCGGCGCGGCGGGCGCCCAGGGCGAGGTTGTATTCGCGGGTGCCGCGTTCGTCGGCGTTGCCTTCGATACGGACCGTGACCTGCGGATAGCGCGCCAGCCACTGGGCCTGGGCGTCCAGACGCGGCATGGCTTCGGGCCGGACGTCATAGGAGTCCAGGTCGAAATAGATCCGGTCGCCGACATTGACGACAAAGTCCTGTTCCGAGCCCGGCGCGGCGGCGCCCATGTTTCCGCCCGAAACGGGGCCCGTCGGTGCGGTCGGATAGGCGGGGCCGGTCGTCGGGGCGGTCGGCTCGGTCGGCACCGCGCCTTCGACCGGCTTGCGGGCGCAGGCGGCCATGGCGGCGACGGCGCAACCGACCATGGCCAGGGTGATGATGCGTGAAGTCTTCATTGGGTCGTCTCCTGAAACGGTCTTGTTGAGGACGGCGGCCTCAAGCTTGGCCTTATCTTCTGCCTCGGGCGGTTTTGGGGCGCCAGATCAGATAACACACTGTTGAGCGCGAAGCTCCCGATCGCCGAACGGCGTCAGGCCGGGCAGCTGTCGGCCCCCTGCCCGAGGCCGATGTTCGAGGGCGGCGCGTCAAGCAGCGGCGACCAGGCGGGATCCGTGCCCCGGCCGTTATAGCCGGCCTGGGCCACGACACGCCCCGACAGGTCCACCGTCCACAGCCGCGTGTCGCCACCCCGCGTCTGGCGGGCGAACATCACATAGCGGCCGTTGGGGGCCCAGTTCGGACCTTCCTCGAAATAGCTGGACGACAGGATGCGCTCGCCTGACCCGTCGGCGTTCATCACCCCGGTCGAGAACCGGCCGCCGCCCTGTTTGGTGAAGGCGATCAGATTGCCGGTCGGGCTCCAGGACGGGGCCGTATAGACGCCGCCGCCGCGCGAGATCGGCCGCTGTCCCGAGCCGTCGGCCCGCATCACATACAGCCGCGCCGTGCCGGAACGGTCCGAGTTGAACACGATCTGGCTGCCGTCGGGGCTGAAGGACGGCGAGGTGTCGATGCCCGGATCCGAGGTCAGGCGCGACAGCTGCCGGCTGCGCAGGTCCATCACATAGATGTCGGTATTGCCGTTGCGGATGATCGAGAAGGCGATCCTGTTGCCGTCGTTCGAGAACCGCGGCGCCAGCACCTGGCCGTCGAATTCGCCCAGGCTTTCGGTGCGCCCGGTCGTCAGATTGCGCAGATAGATCCGGCTGTAGTCCTTGCCCAGCGCCACATAGGTGATCTCATCCGGCTTCGAGATCGAGAAACGCGGCGACATGATCACCTCGTCGCCCTGGGTCAGATAGGTGGGATTGAACCCGTCCTGGTCGGCGATGGTCAGCCGGTTGATCCGGTTCAGTTGCGTCCCCTCTTCGGAAACGAACAGGACGCGGGAATCGAAGAAGCCAGCCTCGCCGGTCATCCGCTGGTAAATGACGTCGGAGATCTTGTGCGCGATCCGGCGCCATTGTTCCTGGGTGGCGGTAAACTGATAGCTGACCAGCTGGCACTGGCGATAAGGGTCATACAGGCGGAAGCCGACGTCCAGCCGATTGTCCGCCCGCGGCGTCACCGCCCCATACAGCACCGCTTGGGCGCCGATCTGGGTCCACTGCGGAAAGTTGGGCGCGTTCGCCAACGTCAGCCCGGTCTCGATAAAGCCGGCCGGATCCAGCGGTTCGAAGAAACCCGAACGGCGCAGATTGCCGCTGACCACATTGGAGATGTCCGCGCCGTGGTCGCCGGTGAAAGGCACGATGGCGATCTGCAGGGGCTTCAGCACCCCGTCATCGACGACGACGTCCTGCATCGGCGCGCTCGGGGAACCCGACTGAGCGTGAACCGGGCTGTGCATCATCGGCGCGGCCATAACCGCCACGGCGGCCGAGGCCAGAAGTAGGTTCAGACGCATATATTTGCTCCCAAGCTTGGAAAGACAGTCACGTCCTTATCGCTGGACGTTGTGACAATCGCCAGCTTCACGGCGATTGGGGCGACATTCGGTCGAGCTGAACACCCGTCACGGGATGTTTAGCGATTTCCGCACTTTCGCGCCGTTTCGAACCGGAACGGCACTTCCTGAGCCTGGAAACCGGCCGGCACGTCGAAGGGCGCTGCCGCCCGCAAAGCCCGAAGCATGGCGTCGGAAGCGGCCCGCCAGGTCGCATCATTGCGCGGCTGTTCCAGCCGAGGCGAACCGACGATCTGCCCGTCAGACGTTAGCCGCACAGTCACCCGAATGGTCATGGCGTCCATACCCGGCAGATCGCAATTCAGGTTCCAGTGGGGATTCACCTGCCCCGCCAACGCAGCAAGTTGCGGTCCGGTTGCACGACTGGCCGTTCCCGCCCCCTGCTGGCCCGTCGCCGGGCGCCCGCGTTGGTTGGTGTTGCGGGTCGGCCCCGCCAGGGCGTCCAGGTCCAGGCTGGGCTCATCCCGCTTTGACGCAGGGCGAGCGGGGGTCGGCGGGGTCGAACGGGGCGGCGTCGGACGCGCCTTTTCCGGAGTGGGCGGCGCCGGCCGGGGCGGCGTGGGTCGCGGCGGCGTCGGCGTCGGGCGCGGGGCCGGACGGGGCGGCGCGGGCGTGGGGGTCGGCGGCGGCGGCGTGGGCTGAGGGACCGGCGGCGTCGGCGTCTCCGGCGCGCTGACTGGCGCCGTCGCGGCGTCGTCGGGCGAGGGTTCCGGCGCGGGATTGTCGGCGGCCGCCGCCTCGATCACCGTCTCCGAGACGATGGATACCGGCACCGAATTCACCAGCGGCTTGGGCTCGTCCGCCTTGTGTGAAAACGAAACGAAGGCGAGCGCGACCACCCCGGCGTGCAGGGCGATGGATCCCAGAATGGCAGGGCTGGGCCGACGCAAGCGATCAGGCCTCCGGCGCCGTGTCGGTGATCAGGTTCAGCTTGGTGAAGCCCGAGGCCGACAGCCGCGCCATGACCCGCGCCACCACCTGATAGGGGGCCCGCCCGTCGGCCCGCACGAAGACCGGTCGCTCGGACGCCTGGTCCGATCCGCCGGCCTCGGTCAGCAGACGCACCGCCAGGTCGTCGAACGACGTCTCGCTGTCGCCGATGAAGATCGCGCCCTGCTGGTCGATGCTGACCGACAGGGGTTCGTTATTGGTCTCGACCGCGCTCGCCTCGGTCTTGGGCAGTTCCACCGGCACGCCCACGGTCAGAAGCGGCGCCGAGATCATGAAGATGATCAGCAGCACCAGCATCACATCCACCAGGGGCGTGACATTGATTTCGGTCAGCGGGCCTCTGCGCCCCCGCCGTCCTCTGCGCCCGCCGCCGCCGCTCGCACCGCCGCCCAGCGCCATGGCTCAGACGCCCCGGTTCAGATTGATGCCCGAGCTCGGGGCCGGAGCCGGCGGCGTCGCCGAACTGCCCAGACGCCGCGCCACCGCCGCCTGCAAGTCGTCGGCGAAGGCGTCCAGCCGGCCGGTGAACTTGCCCGCGTCGATCGAGAACTTGTTGTAGGCGATATAGGCCGGGATGGCCGCCGCCAGGCCGATGGCCGTGGCGAACAGGGCCTCGGCGATGGCCGGCGCCACCGTCGTCAGATTGGTGTTCCCCGCCGCCGCGATACGCCCGAAGGCGTTCATGATGCCCCAGACCGTGCCGAACAGGCCGATGAAGGGCGAGGCCGTCGCCACGACCGACAGCACGCCCAGGCCATTCTCGATCCGCTGGCCCTCGCGCGAGATCAGGCTGTTCATCGCCCGGTCGATCCGGGTCATCAGCAGGTCGCCCTGATGGTCGTTCAGTGCGCCGCGCTGGCGCGCCTCGCGCCAGTCGGACAAGGCGATCACCAGCATTCGCGGCAGGGCGTGTTCCGGCGCCGGCCCGGCCTGGGCCGCCACATCCTCCAGCGACCGGCCCGACTGGACCGCCTTTTCGAAGTCGTCGGCCTGTTTGTTCAGCGCGGTGAAGCGGAAGGCCTTGTCGATGATGATGGTCCACGACCACAGCGAGGCCAGCGCCAGGCCGATCATCACCCCCTGCACCACCCAGTCGGCTTCCACGAACAGTTTGACAGGGTTCATCATCGAGGCGTCGACGGGCGTAGTCATTCAGGCGCTCCGGGCGGGATCGGGTGCGGTTTGGAAACAGGCGACGCCCCTCTTCGACCGAGCGGGCGTGACCATTGTGTGGCCTGCGGCTCTTAGCGTCGCTTGATGACCCTGTCATCTGACAGGCCTGTCATCAAATTTCACAATCAGGATGCAAGAAACTCAATCTACGGTTGATCATTGAGCCTTTTTAGATTTTGCTGACTAGGGAGGCTGTCTCCCAAGGAGGATGTCATGAACCGCACCAAAGCCGCCGCCTTAGCCATCGCCACGCTTGTCGTCTCAGTCTTCGGCCCAGCGGCCACCGCCCAAACGGGTGGCATAATGTATCATCACACATTCTACAGTGATGCGACGATGACTACGCAAGTCGGATGGTACCGTGATCGATGCTGGAACGGTTATGTCCAGGCAACGCCTGTTAATGGAACGGTTACGCCGTACTACACGCTCGAACCTATCGGTAAGTGCTTCTTCGGCGGTGGCGGCTACGACTGAAAAATCCTCGGGGCTGACCGATAGGTCGGCCCCGATACGCTCTTGGATCACCTATTTTCGTCGAGGTAATTAAGCGCCAGCCACGGCGTCACCTTCTCGACCAATCCCTTGGAGGGCCGTCGCGGCCGGCCGTCCAGATGGATGCAGACCGCCGTGACCTCGGCGCGGCACAACACCTCCCCGGCGCGTTCGACGCTCTGGCGGATGATCAGCCGCACCCCCTTCACCGCCTCATAGAGGGTGCGCACCACCAGGGCGTCATCGATCCGGGCGGGCTTCAGATAGCGGATGTTCATCTCCGACACGACGAAGGCCAGCGGCTCTTCCTGGTCCAGCAGGTCCGCATGACCGACGCCTATGGCTCGCAGGAAGTCCGACCGCCCCCGCTCGAAATAGCGGACATAGTTGGCGTGATAGACGAGGCCGGTGAAATCGGTGTCTTCGTAATAGACGCGGACCGGCAAGAGGTGGTCGCGCCCCTCGAAACGGCCGGCGGTGGGAAGATCGCTCATGTCCCCAGTCTAGCGCCGGGGCGGGCTGATCAGGAAGCCCGGGCAATGGCGGTCGCGCATGTCGCGAAACTCGGCCGGCAAGGGATCGTCGCTGAACAGGATGCGGTTAGGCAGGGAGATGAAACCCACCGCCGGCTCGCCGCGTCCACGCCCGGCATAGCCGCACACCGCCCGCCTCTGACCGATCTCGGAATAGCGCAGCTCGGCGCCGCGCCCCAGATGTTCGCGGATCTGGCGCAATGCCCGGTCCGGCAGGGGTTCCGGCGGCGCGACCCGGGTCCCGTGCGTCATGGTCCAGACTGCGATGGCGGCGACGATCAGGGCGACAACGGCGACTATCGTCCCCACCCGGTGCACCAAGACCGGCTGTCGCTTCATCGGCTCGGCCCGCCCTTTGCTCCGGCGACGGAGGATCGGGCGGCGAGATGTCGGTCGGTCATGGCGCGCTCCTGCTGGACGGCCAGCAAACGACGACGGTCCCCGCTTGGCAAGCCCGCGCTTCAGTTCGGGTTTCAGTCGAACAGATCGCCCGCGACCGGCGGCGTATTCGGGTTCTGGGGCGGGGCGTTCAGGCCCAGATGAGCATAGGCCTTGGCGCAGGCCATGCGGCCGCGCGGGGTGCGCATGATGAAGCCCTGTTGCAGCAGATAGGGTTCGATCACGTCCTCGACCGCGTCGCGCGCCTCGGCGATCGCCGCCGCCAATGTGTCCATGCCCACCGGCCCGCCGCCATAGTTCTCAATCAGGGCCTTCAGAAACCGCCGATCCAGACTGTCCAGCCCGGCTTCGTCCACCTCCAGCCGCGCCAGGGCTTTCGCGGCGACCAGTTTCGAAATGGTCTCGGCGCCGTCCGCCGAGGCGAAGTCCCGCACCCGGCGCAGCAGTCGTCCGGCGATCCGGGGCGTGCCGCGCGCCCGCGACGCGATCTCGCGCGCGCCAGCCTCATCGATGGCCGCGCCCATCTTGCGCGCCGTGCCCCGCACCACGGCCGTCAGTTCGTCGGGGGTGTAGAACTCCAGCCTCAGGGGGATGCCGAACCGATCCCGCAGCGGCGTGGCCAGAAGGCCCGCCCGCGTCGTCGCCCCGACCAGGGTGAAGGGCGCCAGGTCGATCCTCACCGAACGCGCCGACGGGCCCTCGCCGATGATCAGGTCCAGCACATGATCCTCCATGGCCGGATACAGGATCTCTTCGACCTGGGGGCTCAGCCGGTGGATCTCGTCGATGAAAAGGACGTCGCGCGGCTCCAGATTGGTCAGGATCGCCGCCAGATCGCCCGCCTTGGCCAGGATCGGGCCAGAGGTGGCGCGGAACCCTACGCCCAGCTCACGCGCCACGATCTGCGCCAGGGTCGTCTTGCCCAATCCGGGCGGGCCGAACAGCAGCACATGATCCAGGGCCTCGGCCCGGCCCCGCGCGGCGTCGATGAAGACCTTCAGATTGCCCTTGGCCTGCGACTGGCCGACGAACTCGGACAGGGTCTGCGGCCGCAGGGCGCGGTCGAAGGCTTCGCCCGTTTCGGCCTCAGGGGAGATGATGCGGGTCATATCCAACTTCCGCTCATCCCGGCGAAAGCCGGGACCCAGGTCTTTGGGCGCTCCGGTGTTGATCCGAGAGCTCGGGTCTGCGCCCGGCGCAGAGTGATGCGAAAACACTGGGTCCCGGCTTTCGCCGGGATGAGTGGAACAGAAAATCTCACCGCCCCAGCTCCTGCAGGGCCGCCCGGATCACCGCCGGCAGTTCGGCCTCGTCGCCCAGCCGGATCAGGGCCTGATCCACCGCTCGCCGCGCATTGACCTCGGCCACGCCCAGACCCAGCAGGGCCGACACGGCCTCGCCGGTCAGGGACGGCGGGGGCGGCGCGATCTCGACATGGACGCCCGGCGCTGTGGGCGCAAAACTGACGTCGCCCAACGGCTTGCCCTTCAGCTCGGTGACGATCCGCAGCGCTAGTTTCGGCCCCACCCCATTGGCCCGCGCCACCGCCGCCTTGTCCTCGCGCGCCACCGCGCCCGCCAGTTCGCCCGGCGGCAGCACGTCGAGCACCGCCAGGGCCGCCTTAGGCCCCACGCCCTGAATGGCCAGCAGGGTGGTGAAGGCCCGCCGCTCGTCGCGCGTCAGAAATCCGTACAGGCGCGGCCCCGCGTCCTCGCTCCACTGCGAATGGACATGGACCGTGGCCTCGTCGCCCGGCGCCGGCAGCCGTCCCAGGGTCCGCGCCCCGCACGACACGACATAGCCGACCCCGGCGCAGTCGATCAGGCAGTCCGCCTCTCCGACCTCGGCCAGCACGCCTCTCAATCTCCCGATCACGCCGCCCCCCGGTGCATGGCTTCCAGCAAGGACCGTTTCCTCAGTTGCGCATGGGTGACCGCCACGGCCAGGGCGTCGGCGGCGTCGGCCTTGACGTCCCCCGCTGTCGGCAACAGCCGTTTGATCATGAAGGCGATCTGGCTCTTGTCCGCATGGCCCGCCCCGACCACGGCCTTCTTGATCAGATTGGGCGAATATTCCGCGACCGCCAGGCCCAGTTTCGCCGGGGCCAGCATCACCGCCGCCCGCGCATGGCCCAGTTTCAGGGTCGAGGACGGGTTCACATTGACGAACACCTCTTCCACCGCCGCCTCTTCACAGCCGTGGTCGGCGCAGATCGTCCCCAGAGCCTCGAACAGGAACAGCAAGCGTTCGGAAAAGGGCGCCGCCTCGGGCGGGGCCACCACCCCGTGCGCGACCCACCTCAGACGCGCGCCGTCCGAGACGATCACCCCCCATCCGGTGCGTCGCAGGCCCGGGTCCAGCCCGATGATTCTGACAGGTTCGTTCGCCATCCGTTCCCCTCATGCCGCAAAGAGGGTTATCGGGCAATGAACGGTTTCAATCGTCGCGCGGATCGAGACGATACGAGGTCACGCCGGGCACGGCGCTGAGTTGCTCCGCCAGGCGTTGCAGGTCCGCCTCGCTCGCCGCCTTCAGCCGCCAGGTGCGCCGCGCTCGACCATCCTGCATCATTTCGAACCGGCCGGGACGCACCTCGGCGTCCAGTGACCGCAGCGCCGCCTGGACCGCCGCCTCGGGCGAAGGGTCGCGTCGCTCCCAGCAGATGGCGGCGTCGATCACCGTCCGACCCGGCAGTCGTCGGTCGATCAGTCTCAGTCCGCCGAGGATCAGCGCCGTCGTCGCCGCGCCCAGCGCGCCCAGTCCATACAGACCCGCCCCGAACAGCAGACCGACGGCCGAAGTGATCCAAAGCGACGCCGCCGTCGTCAGGCCATGAACGGAAAAGCCGGTGCGGAAGATCACCCCGGCGCACAAAAACCCGATCCCAGTCAGCACGCCGTGCGCCATCCGGGTCGGGTCCGTGGTGATGGTCTCGTTCGGCAGGGCGCGGAAGGCCCAGTCGGCCTGGGACAGGGCGGCCAGCATCAGCAGGGCCGAGGCCAGGCTGACCAGGATATGGGTTCGGAACCCGGCCGCCCGACCGCGCCATTCCCGCTCGAAGCCGATCACGCCCCCAGCGATCACAGCGCCCAGGATCGGCAAGACCGCGCCTTCGAGACCACCCAGATTCATCCGCTCTCAACGACCACACCCACTCCAGCGTTCCGTCGCCCGAGATCAGCCGTGCGCCTCGACATAGGTCTCGGGGTCCTTGTTGACCGGCTTCACGCCCGTGATGTGTTCGGCCTCGAAGGCGGCGAACTTCACCGCCAGGGCGTGTCGCGTCGCCACGTCGGCGTTCAGGCGGAAGTCGGTCAGACCCTGGCGCTCCTCCTCGCCCATGTGTTTGGAGTTGACCACATTGGCCTCGCCCACGGCCTCGAACCAGGCGGGGCTGCCGACCTCATGCGCCTCGACGGCCTTGACCGCGTCGCGCAGCTTGTTGTGATCTTCGATGGCGTCCTCTGTCTCGCCCTCGACCGTGCCGTCGTCGGCGTCATTGGCGCCCTCGCCCAGTTTCATCAGGTCGGGATAGAAGAACCGCTCCTCGGCCTCGGCATGGACGTCCAGAAAGGCCGACAGCCTCAGCCAGACCGCGCTCAACGCATTGACGTCCTTCGGTTCGATCTGTTCGATGATCGAGAACAGCCGGCGTTGTTCGGCGTGGTCGTCGAGGATCAGCTGGGTGATGTCCATGGGCGGTCGTCGTCTCTACGACCCCGGATGCCATCCGCCCTGGCGGCCAGGGCGGCCGCCGGGATCGGCGGGTCTCGCGGTCCCCGCCTTAATCCCGTTCGTCCGCGCGGGTTCCGCGCCGACGCCGATCAGCCCAGATCAGCCGACGATGGCCTGCAGTTGGGCGGCGGCGTCCGCTATGGTCGCCCGGCCGCCACGGCCGCGACGCGCGGCGTCCAGGGCCGCGGCCGACATGGCGCCCTCGGCGCGGGCGCTTTCCAGATCCTCGCGCAGGGCGCTGATCTGCTGGTTCAGGGTCTGGATGCGGGCCTCGTGCTCGTCCTGGGCGGCGGCCAGCTTGGCCTGCAGCTTGGCGGTCCGTTCCTCGGCGCGGGCGATAGCCTTGTCATGGGCCATGGCGGCCTTGGTCAGGGCCTCGGCGCGATCGACGGCGGCGACGCGCGCCACCTCCATCGAGGCCTGGCGCTGACGCGATTCCTCGGTCTCGATCTCAAGCGTGCGGACCCGTTCCACGGCGCGGTCCAACGCGACCTGAAGCGTGTCGGCGCGCCGTTCGACGGCGTGGGCGCCGGTCTGAAGCTCGTTCAGGCGCGACGCCTGTTCGCTGTTCAGAACTTCCAGCCCGTTAGCGCGCGCCGTGGCGGTGTCCAGCCGGGCGGTCAGGGCGGCGGTCTCGGCGCGGGCGGCTTCGACCTGGGTTTCCAGCGAACGGATGGCGCGAGCGGCCTCGGCCTGTTCGGAGGCGGCGCGGGCGCGTTCGGTGGCCAGCTGGCCTTCGCCAGCGGCGGCGGCGCGAGCCAGACCCGCCACTTCGGCGCCGACCTCGTCGACCCGGCGGCGCAGGGCGGTGTTCTCTTCCAGCGCCAGGGCCAGGTCGCGCTGCACCTGGCCGCGCGTTTTGTCGGATTCAGCCCGCCCGGCTTCAGCCTGTTTCAGCTGATTGCGCAGCGAGTCCTGGTCCTGCTCCAGCTCGCGAATCCGCTGGGCCGAGGCGCGTTCGGTCGTCTCCAGACCTTCCAGCCGCGTGGACGCCTGCGCGAGTTCGCTGCGCAGCCGGCCCAGTTCGACCCGGGCTTCCTGCAGATTAGCCGTCGCTTCCCCGCCGCGCGCCGACAGATCGTCGGCCTTGGTCTCGGACTCGGCCAGAGCGTCCGACAGCTTGCGGACCTCGGCGTTCAGTGCGCCGACCTGCTTCATCACCGACGCATTGGCGTTGCGCAGATTGAGCAGTTCGATGTGGTTGTCGCGCCGCGACTTGAACTCGGCGTCCAGCGGTTCGCGCAGCTGACCCAGCAGGGTTTCGAACGTCCCGAACCGCTGCGCCATTTCCGACAGCTGATCCAAGCTGTCCTGAATCGTCTCGAACCGTTCGCCGATCAGGCCCGCGACGTCCTGTTCCGCCGCACGATCCAGCGCAGACGGCGTATCCTTGGCCTGTTCCGTCTTGCCGCCGCGCGACAGGACCCGGTCTATTCTGGTCAATTTCATGGTCGCGCCCCGCGTCGTATGCCCGCATCACGGCGGGCGGCCCCGATGTCCGCCACAGAGGCGAATCGAACCGCTCACCGTCCTAAGACCATACGTTAATCGCGGGTTACGAAGGTGTCGAGACCTCCGTTCGCCGATCACCCCGTATACGTATTATCCGGCGTACCTGTTATCCGGCGTATTTGGCCGCGTCCTCGTCCGAGATGTCCTCGTTCGAATAGACGTTCTGCACGTCGTCCTCGGCGTCCAGCGCATCCAGCAGCTTGAACAGGGTGCCGACCGCGTCGCCCGTGACGGTCACTTCGGACTGAGGCTTCCAGACGATGGCGGTCGACTTGGGATCGCCCAGCACCTTGGACATGGCCTCGGCGACGTCGTTCAGATCCTCGAAGGCGGTCCAGATGGTGTGGCCCGGCGCGTCCTCGTAGATGTCGGGCTTGACCAGGTCGCTCTCGACGTCCTGGGCGCCGGCCTCGATGGCGGCTTCCATGACCTCGTCCTCGGTCCCGGCCTCGGCCTTGTAGATGATCTGGCCGACCTTATCCCACATGAAGGCGACCGAGTTCATCTCGCTCAGCGCGCCGCCGTTCTTTTTGAAGGCCGCGCCGATGTTCGACGCCGCGCGGTTGCGGTTGTCGGTCAGGGCCTCGACGATGATGCCGACGCCGCCGGGGCCCCGGCCCTCGTAGCGGACCTCTTCCATCGTATCGACGTCGCCGCCGGCGGCCTTGTTGATGGCGCGCTGGATCACGTCCTTGGGCAGGCTTTCGGCCTTGGCGTTGTTGATCGCCAGGCGCAGGCGCGGGTTGGCCGCCGGATCGGGCAGGCCCGACTTGGCCGCCACCGTGATGTCGCGCGACAGTTTGGAGAACAGCTTGGAGCGCTGCGCATCGGCGCGCCCCTTGCGGTGCATGATGTTCTTGAATTTCGAGTGGCCGGCCATGGGGATCGTCTTCGAGAGTCTGAAACCTGAGCCGCGCCTCCTAGCCGATGCGCGACAGGCTGTCACCTCGGCCGGCGCGGACGCGTGCGGGGTGGAACCGCGACCGTTTGCGAGTATTGATCCCTCAGACCAATAGGGAGCCCCCGATGAACACCGCCGACATCTACGAAGCCGAGGGCCGCGCCGACGATGATCTGCACGAGGCCGACATCGTCGAATGGTACGAAGCCCGCCCCGTCACCGTCCCCGCCGCCGTCGCCGCCGGCTCCATCATCACCGCCTTCACCCTGGGCGCCCTGACGGCTGTGGGCGTGCTGTTCCTGACCGGTTGGCTGGACGACTGACGCGGCGGTCCGAAACCGCCCGTCTCTTTGCCCCCCCCCGCTCCGCCGAAAAGGGGGATGGGTAATTTGCCGGTCAGTTGGTCATGCGACGACGCTGGATGTAGAGCGCCGCGCCCCCGGCGAGCATCAGGCTCATCAGGATCAACGCCCATTCTGACATTGTCGGAACCGCAGCCGCAGGTGCTCCGATCTGGAGCGTAAAACTATCGGCTGCGCCTCCCGAACCCCAGGTCCAGACGTAGGTACCGGGAACCAGCCCCATGCTGGCGAAAGTCCGACCGTTCCAGGTCGATGTAGTGGAAAGCGGGGCGTTTGAAACATATCCGGCAGGGATGCAAACCCCATCCATGCCGGCGAGGCGACTGAATCCGATAGGCCCTCCGCTGCCGCTGTTTGCGCCGAAATAGGTTGCCGCCGCATTGAACGTCGTCGGTCCGGCGATGACTCCGGTTCCCCAGAGGTTGCACGTCGGCCCGCCGATAATGATCGCATTACCCAGACTGTAGCCTGTAGCCCCGCCCCCTATTGCTGTCGGGTTCTGTGTAAGCGCCGCAAGGTTTATCGGCCCGGAGCCGGTCGCGACGACATTACCGCCGCTTTCGACGACTGTGACGACGTGGGCGGCTTGCGCGCCATTAGGAATGGCGAAGGCGCAAGCGGCCGCTGCCGCTGCCGCTGCGAACAGCGAACGCCTGATGGTTGGGGACATAGTTTTCCTTGCCACTCAAAAACATGTGCGTCTTCTAGGTTCGCGTTCCACCTTCAAGTCAATGCGTAATCGAAGGCGTGCCTACTCGACCGCCGGCGCCTTGCGCGGCACGTCGCGCAGGCGTGCCTTCTCGAGGCTCAGCGCCAGTCCGGCGTTGCGGCCCGCCAGCGTCGCGACCCTGTATTCGGCCGCCGTCCCCAGGATCAGCGACGCCTCCGACACGCTCAGTCCATAGTCCTGCTCCAGCCACTGGATCATGGCTCCCGTAGCGGCCCGCGCCGCCTCGTCCAGCGACGACGACTGACCCAGGACCGTGAGCCGGTCCTCGGTCTCGACGCGCGGCGCCGCAAGGGGCCGCGACGGCAGGATCTCGACGCTGAACTCCACGTCCAGCGAGGTCTCCAGCGCCCACTGCGTCGTCTCGCCGTCGCCCTGCAGCGCATGGCCGTCGCCCAGGAACAGCATGGCGCCCGGCTGGAACACCGGCAGATAGACGGTCGCCCCCTCGCCGATCCGGTTGAAATCCATATTGCCGCCCCACCGCCCGGTGTCGCCGGCCGACTGTTCCGCAAAGCCGAAGTCCGGCGCCACCCCCAGTCCGCCCAGCATCGGCCGGACCGGCACGACATAATCCTTCAAACGTTCGGGCGGATCCTCCAGCCGCGCCGTCCCCGCCTCCCGGTCCAGCCGCCAGCGCACCCGCTTGCCCAGCCCCGCCGACCGCGCCGCCAGACCCAGCGACATCGCCCGCCCCGCCACTCCGTCCAGGCTGTCGGCATAGTCGCGGTTCAGCCGCAACCGCCGGATATGCACCGCCAGCACGTCGCCCGCCTTGGCCCCCGCCACGAAGAAGGGCCCCGTCTGCGGATTGCCGTACAGGGCGACCACGTCCCCATTCTCGTCGATCCCGCCAGAATCGATAGTTCGCGTCGCCACCACATCGCCCGGCTGGATGACCATGACCGGCGCCAGATCGGCCGTGAAGGTGTTCGAGTACCGGTCCGGCGCATAGGTCCGTCGCCCCGGCGCCCCGGTCGGCATCTCCAGCCGCCGTGCGCTGAACCCGTGCCGCACGCGCGGTCCGGCGTTGCTGGTGTCGGGATAGTCGGCCCACCCCGTCAGGCCCCCGTCCGTCTCGGTTCCCTCGAACCGGTAGGCCACGTCATGGCTGTCGGTGGCGGAAAAGGCGATATGGTCGCCGTCCTTGCGACCCTCCAGCGCCCAGCCGCCGAACCGGCCGGACAAGGCCCCGTCCGTCGCCTCCAGGGTCAGCAGCGTATGTTCGGCGTTGCCCCACCGATCAACCGACACCAGCCAGGTCTCGGGCGCCGCCGCCGACGCCGGCGTCGCCACCGCCAGGACCGCCAGGCCCGTCATCATCCATCGACGCATGGTTCGTCTCCCGCCCGGAAGGGGCGGGCGAACGCTATCCGGACCGCGACCTCACGCAAGTGAAGCTTCGGCAATGTGGTCAGGGCCGCGGGCCGACCTCGACGGCCTTCACCCGGCACGCCGCGCAATCCTCGGCCTTCAGCACCAGGGTGTTGGTCCCGGCCATGAACGGCAGGGGCGCCGTCGCGACCTCGCCCCATCCATCGCCTGCGGGCAGGACCACGCTCACCGGCTCGCCCCCGTTCAGCCGCACCGACACCCGGCCGCCGGCGCCGACCACCGTCAGGGCGCGGTTACCAGCCGTCTCCGCCGTCAGGGTGTAGCGCAGCCATTCCCCCGTCTCGAACTCGGCGACGACCGGCTCTCCCTCGACCACGCCGATGTCCACCCCGTCGTTGCGCCAGGTCCGCCCCGTGTTCCACCAGGGCACGCGCTCGCCCGCCCCGTCGGTGTCGGAGTCATAGACATCCTTCCACGCCACGCCCGACCGGCCCAGGTCATAATCGGCCGCCCGGATGGTCACGCCCGCCGCCCCGATCCGATGCGCGACGAACGGAACCGCCGCGTCCGAACGGGGCTGGCGCAGCATGGCGTCCACCACGTCGCGATGTTCGAAATTGTTCTCGAACCGGATGTCGTGCGTCGCCAGCCGCATCAGCGTCTCTTGCGCCTCCTGCGCCGACGGCCGCGGCCCCTTGCCCGTCAGATAGGCGACCAACCGGAGCCATCCAGGGTTCGGCGTGATCTCCAGCGGCTGGTTGAAGCCGATCTTCTTCAGCGGCCAGAAGGCCCAGCCGATCCCCTCGCCCTCGACCAGGGCGATGGTCTCAGTGAACCAGGTATTGGAGTTCTCGCCGGATTCGCCCAGCCACACGGGCGCGTTGGTCTCGTCCCTCAACCGCAGGATGTCGGCGATCGAGGCCCGGTCCGTCGCGTTCCAGTATTTATGGAAGCTGATCGCGGTATTCTCGTCCCACAGGGGCGTGACGCCGCGATAGTTGTTGCCCCAGCAATTGCCCTCGATGACGATCATGTGCCGCGGATCGACCTCGCGGATCGCCGCCGTGATCTCCATCATCAGCGACCGCAGCGGGGCATTGGTCGTCTCTTCGCAGCCGTGGCCGCCGCCCGGCTTCTCGAAGTCCCAGTTGGGTTCGTTGATCAGGTCATAGGCGCCGATAGCCGGCTCGTCGGCGTAGCGTTCGGCCAGCCGCCGCCACAGGGCCACGGTCTTGCGACGTTTCTCGGCACTGTCCCACAGAGAGGGTTTCGACGGATCCCGGTCTGAGATGGCCAGGTCGCTGCCCTGCCCGCCCGGCGCGGCGTGCAGGTCCAGGATCAGATACATCCCATTGGCCTTCACCCAGGCCAGCAGGGCGTCGATCTCGGCGAAGCCCTCTTCCTTCCAGGTGTCCTGTCCCTGAACCGGCTCCTGATCGACCGGCAGGGTCAGCCGGTCGTAGTGCATCGGCAGACGGACCGAGTTGAAGCCCCACCGCCCCATGGCGTCGATGTCGGCCTTGGTCGTGTGATTGGCGCGCCAGGCGGCGTAGAAGGCCTCCGTCTTCTCCTCGCCGATCAGGTCGGCGATCCGGGCCCGGATCACATGCTGCGGACCCAGCGCGCCCAGCTGCAGCATATAGCCTTCCTGCAGCACCCAGCCGCCCAGCCCCATGCCGCGCAGGATGACCGGCTCGCCCGTCTCATCGACGATCCGCGTCCCCTCGGTCTTCAGGAACCCGCCCGTCTGCGCCTCGGCCCCACAGGGCGCGCACAGCGCCACAGTCACGGCCAGGGCCGCGATCCATCCCGTCCTCATGGCGTTCCTCCACGCTCCGTTTTGATAACGTTCTCACGAGAAGCGCGCGATGGCTAGGGTGAGCGATGCCGCCTTGAGGAGACCCGGGAATGTCTGAGAGGGGGTGATGGGGTGGACGCCCCCCGACGGCATCGATGTGCCAGAGTGAGGGTGTTGAACAACACTCGAAGGAGGCGTCCATGGGACAGGTTAGCACTGTTGGTCTGGATCTCGCCAAGAGCATCTTTCAAGCGCATGGCGCGGATGCTTCGGGCGATGTGGTGTTTCGCAAGAAGTTGGGGCGAGGGCGTTTGCTGGCGTTCTTCGCAGGCCTTCCACCTTGTGTGGTGGCGATGGAGGCCTGCGCTGGAGCCCATCACTGGGGTCGCGAGCTGACCCGACAGGGCCACACGGTCCGGCTGATCCCACCGATCTATGTGAAGCCGTTCGTGAAGCGTCAGAAGAACGACATGGCCGACGCAGAGGCGATCTGCGAGGCGGCGCAGCGACCCAGCATGAGGTTCGTGCCGCTGAAGCAGGAGGAGCAGCAGGCCAGCAGCGTGGTCTTCCGAGCCCGGGACCTGCTGGTGCGTCAGCGTACCCAGACCATCAACGCCCTGCGCGGCCATCTCGCCGAGTACGGCTGGATCGTTCCCAAGGGCGTGCCGCACGTCGATCGGCTGATCGCGCGCGTCGAGGACCCGGCCGAGGGGCTTCCACCCGCAGCCCGAACCATTCTTCTGGTCCTGGTTTCGAGCTTGCGAACGCTCGACCAGCAGATCGCTGTGCTCGACGCAGAGATCGCTTCTCGCGCCCGGCATGATCCCGTCGCGCGTCGACTGATGACCATCCCAGGCATCGGACCGATCACGGCGACGGCCCTGATCGCGCTCGCGCCCTCTCACGAAGCCTTCAAGAGCGGACGTCACTTCGCCGCCTGGCTGGGCCTCACGCCACGACAGCGATCCACCGGCGGTCAGCAGAAGCTGGGTTCGATCACCAAGATGGGCGAGCGAACGCTTCGACGGCTTCTGACCATCGGGGCCAGCGCCGTCATCAAACAGGCCGCCATCCGAAGCGCACCAGCAGGGTCGTGGCTCGACCAGATGCTGGCGCGAAAGCCGAAGATGCTGGTCATCGTCGCCTTGGCCAACAAGAACGCCCGCATCGTCTGGGCGCTGTTGGCCAAGGGCGATGTCTACCGGGCTCCGGGCGCGCTGGCCTAGCCAGTACGAACGCGAGACGTCGAGGCGTAGGATGAGCGAAGGAGCGTATGGCGCAACAGTCGGCGAGACGGGATCAGGAAAACCAGGGCTTTCCACCGTGCTTCGAGCACGCTCAGGGTGATTTGGACCGGATCCGCGAACTCCCATACAGGCCAGCGACGGTACGCCGCCGCAGTACAGGCCGGACAGATGGCAGCATCCGACTACGTGTCAGAAACTCTCGGATTCACTCTTGCGCTGAAGGGGGCGTCCACAGATGGAAAGCGGTCGTTGGTTCGCTAGAGTGATCGGATGAAGTTCGGCGAACTCAAATCCATTGGACACAACATCGCTGACTCGCTCGTGAGTGGCATATGCCTTCTCGTGGGCAACTACGAGATCGACATATTCGCCGAGGCAGCAGGTTCGCCCGCCGGATATATCGAGGTGGATTTCCTGTCTGGAACGAGTTCAGGCAGCCCCACATCTCCTACCCTAACCAAAGTCATCAGGCTGTATCGGGATGCTCTTGATCGTCTCTGCGCGAGCCACGGCACGAGCTCGATAACGTTCGCCGCACTGACTGCTCGTTTCGCCACGGATAGCCGATACGGTGGGCATTTCAGCGTCACCGTCGAAGACCAGTTGGGCCGCCGTTCGGTTGACGAATACCTCGGCATACCGGGCCGTAAGATCAAGGTCCGTTAGGGGTCGAAGGCGGTCATCGACACTTGCGCCGAAAGCCGCTCCCGCCCCAGGACGCCGCCCCTTCCCTCACCCCGCCCTCAGATTCTCCACCACCGCTCTCAGCTTGGCCGGCAGGGGCTTGGGACGGCGCGTCTCGGCGTCGACATAGACGTGGACGAAATGGCCGACGGCGGCCGGCACGTCGACGCTGCGCTTGAACACGGCGAAGCCGTAGCTGACGCTGGAGGTGCCGATCCGGTCCACCTTGATCCCGACCTCGATCACATCGGGGAATTTCAGCGCCGAGGTGTATTGGCAGCCGCTGTCCACCACCAGGCCGATGGACTCGTCCAGCGCATTGGCGATCAGCAGATGGGCGTTCACCGCCGAGTCCACGAACTCGTAGAATTTGGCGTTGTTGATATGGCCGTACTGGTCGTTATCGGCCCAGCGCGTCGAGACCATGTGAAAGGCCTTGTAGGTCGCGCGTTCGGCCAAGGGCCCCAAATCGCTCTTGGGCATCGTCAGTCGTCCTCCCTGGCGACAGTGCGCGTCGCCTTGCCCCGACGCTCGGGCTTGGACGACCTTGCGTCAAGCGCCTATCGATAGCGGGCAGATCACAAGGCGCTCAAGCCGTCGATGACCGCATCGGCGGCGGTAGCGCAAGAACCGCGCTCAAGCAGCCGACGACCGCGTCGGCGGCGGTAGCGCAAGAAAGAGCGTGCCCATGAGCATCCAGACCCGCGCCGCCGTTCTGTCCGCCATGGGCGCCTCGCCCCCCTATGCCGACAGCAGGCCCCTCTCCGTCGAGACCGTGACGCTCGACCCGCCCGGCCCCGGCGAGGTCCTGGTCGCCATCAAAGCCGCCGGCCTGTGCCATTCGGACCTCAGCGTCATCAACGGCGACCGTCCCCGCCCCCTGCCCATGGCCCTGGGGCATGAGGCCGCAGGCGTGGTCGAGGCCCTGGGCGACGGCGTCGCGGACCTGGCCGTAGGCGACCACGTCGTCATGGTCTTCATGCCGTCCTGCGGCCATTGCGACCCGTGCGCCGGCGGCCGTCCCGCCCTGTGCGAGCCGGGCGCCGCCGCCAACGGCAAGGGCGCGCTGCTGTCCGGCGCCCGCCGCCTCTTCCGCGAGGGCGAGCCGGTCAACCACCACCTCGGCTGTTCCGCCTTCGCCGAACACGCCGTCGTCTCGCGCCGGTCCCTTGTCCGGATCGACCCCGACCTGTCGTTCGAGGAGGCGGCCCTGTTCGGCTGCGCCGTCCTGACCGGCGTCGGCGCCGTGGTGAACACCGCCGGCGTCAAGGCGGGCCAGAGCGTCGTCGTCATCGGCCTGGGCGGCGTCGGCCTGTCCAGCGTCCTCGGCGCCCTCGCCTCCGGCGCGTCGCCCGTCGTCGCCGTCGATCTGTCCGAGGACAAGCTGGCCCTGGCCCGCACCCTCGGCCCCGTCCAGACCGTCAACGGCGCCGCTCCGGACGCCGTCGATCAGGTCCGCGCCCTGACCCACGGCGGCGCCGACTTCGCTTTCGAAATGGCCGGCTCGGCCCGCGCCCTCGACACCGCCTGGAAGATGACCCGGCGCGGCGGAACCACGGTCACCGCCGGCCTGCCCCCGCCCGAAGCGGCGCTCGCCGTCAACATCGTCTCCCTGGTCGGCGAGGAGCGCACCCTGAAGGGCTCCTATATCGGAACCTGCGTCCCCAGCCGCGACATCCCCCGCTATGTCGCCCTGTACCGCCAGGGTCGCTTGCCGGTGGACCGTCTGATGAGCGGCGTCATTCCCCTGGACGACATCAACGCCGGCTTCGACCGCCTGCACGCCGGCGAGGTGGTCCGGCTGGTGGTCAGGCCCTGAAAGTTAGGCCCTGACCACCAGCCCCGTGATCACTCCGCCGGCTTCGGCGGCGCGTTCTTCACATATTGGTCCATCCAGCGGGTCATTTCCCACAGGGTGTGGCCCACCGATTCCCGCGCGCGATAGCCGTGCGCCTCCAGCGGCAGGGTGACGTAACGCGCCGTCGCCCCCAGCCCCTTCAGCGCCGCATAGAACCGCTCGCTCTGCACCGGGAAGGTGCCGGAGTTGTCGTCCGCCTCGCCGTGGATCAGCAGGATCGGCTCGTTCAGCTTGTTCGCATAGGTGAAGGGCGACATCTCGGTATAGATCTCGGTCGCCTCCCAATAGTTGCGCTGCTCGGACTGGAAGCCGAACGGCGTCAGGGTGCGGTTATAGGCGCCCGACCGCGCGATCCCGGTCCTGAACAGGTCGCTGTGCGCCAGCAGGTTGGCGGTCATGAAGGCGCCGTAGCTGTGGCCCCCGACGGCGATCCGGTCGCGATCCGCCACCCCCATGCCGACCACCGCATCGACCGCCGCCTGGGCGTCGGCGACCAGTTGTTCGACATAGGTGTCGTTCGGCTCGGCCCCGTCCTTGCCGATGATGGGCATGGAGGGATTGTCGAAGATCGCATAGCCCTGGGTCAGCAGGAACAGGTGGCTGGACCCGCCCGGCCGCACGAAGCGGTTCTGCACATCCACCGTCTGGCCCGCCACCGCCGCATCGGTGAACTCGGCCGGATAGGCCCACATCAGCATGGGCAGCGGCCCGTCGCGATCCTTGTCATAGCCCGCCGGCAGATACAGGGTCCCCGACAGCTTGACCCCGTCCGCCCGCTGATAGGTCACCAGTTCGCGTGTCGCCCCCGCCAGCTGCGGCGCCGGATCGGGGAAGTTGGTCAGGGCCGTGGTCTGGCCCGTCGTCAGGTCGCGGATCTGCAGGTTCGGCGGGTCCAGGCGCGTCTCGCGCTGCGTCACCACCCGCCTGCCGTCCGCATCCAGGAAGCCGACCACCGCCTCGTAATCCGTGTCGGCCGAGGTCCACAGCCGCTCGCTCTGACCCGTCGCCGGGTCCATGGCGGCCAGGAAGGGGAAGGCGCCCAGCGGCGTCGCCCCGGCGCCCGACATCAGGATCCGCCCCTGCGGATCGAACCGGATCACCGACCGGCCCGCCGCATTCGGCTGGGTCACCGGCTGGCCCGGATTGTCGTAGCGGGCCTGATAGTTCCGCTCCAGCAACAGCCGCCCCTCGCCGGGATTCGACGGATCGACCACGAACCGCGTCTCGTGCCGGGTGTTGAACCAGCGGCTGTTGACGATGGCCAGGTCGTCCTTGCCCCAGACGATCCCGGCGTAGCGTTCCTTCAGGTCGATCAGCTTGACCGGCTCGGCCGTGAACGGCGCCGCCTGCATGAAGACCCGATCCCGGAACTCGACGTCCTTGCGAATATCGCCGCCGTCCAGCGCCTCGACCCAGGTCAGGGTCGCGGGGGCGTCAGCGCGCCAACCGACCGAACGCGGCCCCGGCGCCTCAGCGTCGAAGGCGGTCGGCACGTCGTCCCTCAGCGGCAGATCGGCGACGGTCCGCACCACCCGCCCGGCCATATCCGTCACCACGATCTCGGTCGGGAACAGGCCCGCAGGCACCACATAGGAGTAGGGCCGTTTGGCGATCTCGTGCAGGATATATTTCCCGTCCGGCGACACGGCGCTGTCCAGATAAACGGCCGGGGCGCCAATCGTCCGTGCACGGCCGTTCAGCGGAACCAGGGTCAGCTGCGAGGTGAAATAGTGATCGTACAGGGCCTCGTCGCCGGGGTTCGACAGCAGGTCCTGATAGGTCCGCACCGGCGCCACCCGCCCGGCCGTCTCTTCGATGTTCGGCCCCGTCGGCGCCATGGTCACATCTGGCGCCGGCCCGCGCCCGGCCGGAACCGCCTCGACCAGCAGGCCCGAACTGTTTGGCAGCCAGTCATAGCCGGACCCGTCCGTCATATTGACCACCGGCTCGGTCAGCTTGCGCGCCCGCGCCGTCGCTACATCCACGACCCACAGCTCCAGCCCCGTCGGCCGGTCCAGCACAAGGGCCAGGGATTTCGCATCCGGCGAGAAGCGCGGCGCCGTGAACCGCGCCTCGGCCGGCAGGGCCACCACCCGAGGCTGGCCCCCGTCCACCGCCTGCAGGCTCAGCCCGGTCAGCCACGACACCCGGCTTTCCGCCAAGCCGTTGTTGCGCGGATTGATCCGCGCCCCCGCCAGCCGCAGCATCGGCTCGGCCAAGGCCTTGATGCTGGGCAGGTTCGACCGGTCCATCAACACCAGGGTCTTGCGATCCGGGCTCAGCATCGGCGACGGCGTCGGCTTGGCGTCCAGAATGTCGGCGATCGGCGACGGCGGCTGCTGATAGACCGAGACCGTCGGCGCCGCGCTCTGACCGGCGCTCTGGGCCAAAGCGCCGCCGGCCGTCGACGCCATCAACACCGCCGCCAGCGCAACACCGGCCCCACGAACGCGCAACATCATCGGAAATCCCCCACAAAACTCAGGCGGGCAACTAAGAGCGTCCTGACCCAGGCGGCAAGACCTTACGACGTTACAGTGTCACATTGCCGCCAGTATCAGACATTCACCATCCCGAACGCCGGCTCGATCCCCCGCGTCGTCTCCAGGCGCAGGAAATAGGAGCCCGGCCTGAGCAACAGGGTTGCTCGCGCCTGCCCCGGCTCCAGCAAAAGATGATCGGCCGGAATCACAGCTCCCTCGCCCATATGCAGGGCCTGCACCAGGGCCGGCCCTTCAAAGGGCGGCACTGAAACCTCAACCGCCTTGCGCACCGGATCGGCCGCCAGCCAGCCCGGACGCCCGGCGACCTTGGGCAGGCGCGGATGGAAGACGCTCAGGTCCATCCGGCCATCATAATCTCGCTGAACGAAGGCGCGGCCATCGCGCGACACGACGATGGGCGAACTCGGCGCAAAACGCGCCAACACGGCCGCGACATGGGGCGCATCCGCTTCCGGGCGCGTCGCGGGCCAGTTCAGAGACTGTTCTACAGTCAAGGGATCGATGCCGCTCAGCGCCTTCAGCCGCGCTGCGAACCACAGCCCGCCGCGCCCCTCGACCTCCATCGCATGGCTGTATCCACACAGCACGAAGATGCGCGCGTCGGGTCGATTCTTGAGTACGTTCTCGACCAGATTGGCGGCCTGGGCCGCCTCGCGGGCCGCCGACCGCTCATCCATCGATGCGGTTTGAGGCGGGCGCTGGTCCCAGCGCCATTCGTAGTCCGCAAACACATAGCCGAGCCCCGCCGCTTCGCGCACCATCTCAGCATAGACAGGATCGGCGATATAATAGCCCAGCCCACCATGAAGCGGCGCGCCCTTTCTGAACACGCGCATCGTCGGCGCGGCGTCTTCTTGCGGCTGGATAAAGGTCTCGGCGGCAAAGGTGTCGAACCCAAGGGGTCTCAACGCCCGCATCACTCCCGCTGCGAAACTGCGGTGCCCCGACACATTGTGCGCCTCGTTCAGTATGACGATCTGCTTGTCGGTCGCGGCCTCGACAATGGCGGCGATCGCGTCGCGACTTTGCGCACCCTCAAGGTCGGGCAGGGCCGTCGCGTCTGACCGCACACGCTCCTCGCCAAAGGCTGTGGCCTCATCCCCCACAAAGGCGGCGTATTGGGGCAACAGGGCCTGCGCCATCGGATCACCCGCCGCCGCCTGGGCTTTCAGCTCCAGATATCGCGGAAGATACCGCCCCTCGACCATGAACTGTTCATCGGCGCTCAGCGCGGTTTGCGCCCAAGCCGCTCGCGTCGTCGCCAGGCCTGCGGTCGCAACGACCATGGCCAATCCTCGTCGCGTCAGCATCGCCCCCTCCATTTAAAAACCAACCCACAGATTGCGTGGGGCGGAAATATGGCGAGCGCCCCTGTCAACCCGCCAGCAACGCCTCGACCTCTTGCCGTTCCGGCGCTGACGGCTGAGCGCCCGCGCGTGTCGCGGCGAACGCCCCCGCCGCGCAGGCGAAGTGCAGGGCCTGAGCCGGCTCCATGCCTTCCAGCAGGGCCACGGTGATGGCGGCGACGAAGACGTCGCCGGCGCCGGTCGCATCGACCGCCTCGACAACCGGCGGGGTCGCCCAGGCCATTTCGACGCCGCGCTGATACATCGCCGCGCCCCTGGCGCCCTTGGTCACCACTACTCGGCCGCCGCCCCGGTGCAGGACGTCGCCGTAGAAGGCGGCCTCGGTCTCGTTGACGACGATCAGGTCGGCGCGTCGCAGCAGCATCTCCGACACCGGCGCGGCAGGCGCCAGGTTGGCGCAGACGAAGCCGGTGGCCCGGCCCACAGCCGCCTCGACCGTCTCGATCGGCAGCTCCAGCTGGACGATCAGGGCGCCCTCGATCCGCTGGGGCAACTGCTCCGGCGTGACCATATGATTGGCGCCGGCCGCCACCACGATCTGGTTCTCGCCGCTGGGATCGACGGCGATCAAAGCGACGCCCGTCGGGGCGGCCACATCCACCTCCACCCACGCCAGATCGACGCCGAGGTCCGACATCAGGGCCAGGGCCTCGCCGGCCAGGGAGTCGTTTCCGACCCGGCCGATCAGGCTGACCTCGGCGCCCAGTTTCTCGGCGGCATAGGCCTGGTTGGCGCCCTTGCCGCCCGGATAGCGGGCCAGGCTGGCCCCCGTCACTGTCTCGCCCGGCGCCGGCAGGCGGGGCGCCGCCGCGACCAGGTCCAGGTTGATCGAGCCGACGACGGTGATCCTCATCACTTGGCCTTCAGCGTCTCGGCCAGCAGGTCGAACACTCCCTGCGCGTCGGCCGCGATGGCCCAGCGGTGTCGCGCCGTGGCGGGATCGACGCGGAACTCCACCGCCGTATGGCCGCGCGTCAGCTCCGAGTTGGTTTCGACCTCGATCCGGCAGGGCTTCAGGGTGAACAGCTCCGGCTTCATCAGCCAGGCGATGGGACAGGGGTCGTGCAGCGGCGCCGCCGCCTCTCCTGTCGCCTGCCGCTCGGTCCGTTGCGAGAAGCGCAGCAGGGCGGCGACGGTGCGCGCCGGTTCTGTGCGGATCTTCTCGACGGCGCGGATACGCTCCTCGGTCGCCCGCACCTGGTGCGTCGCGTCCAGGCCGAAGGCGATCACCTCGCAGCCCGAGCCGAACACCGCCGCCGCCGCGTCCGGATCGGCCCAGATGTTGAACTCGGCCGAGGCCGTGGTGTTGCCGCCCTCCGACCGCGCCCCGCCCATGACCACGACCGGCCCCAGATGGTCGACAAGCCTCCGTTCGCGCTTCATCGCCAGGGCCAGGTTGGTCATCGGCCCCATGACGGCGACTGCGACCGATCCGGCCGGGCGTTTCATCACCAGGTCGACGATGGCGTTGGCGGCCGGGCCGTCGCCGATGATGCCGGTGGGCGCAAAGGGCTCCAGGTCGCCCAGACCTTCCGGCCCGTGGAAGTCGCCGGCCCCGGCCGGGGGGCGTTTCAGCGGCCGTTCAGCGCCGCCGAACACCGGCACATCCTCGCGGCCGGCGATCTGGCGCATCATCCGCGCGTTGCGCTGGGTCAGGTGGGCGGGGACATTCCCCCCCACAGTGGTGACGGCCAGCAACTCCAGCTCGGGGGCGGCGAAGGCCAGGAAAAGCGCCACGGCGTCGTCCACGCCGGGGTCGCAGTCGATGATCAGGGATTGGATAGACACAGGCCCCGTTTGCCGACCCCGAGCCCGACGGGCAAGACCGTTTTGTCCCTTATCCCACGCTAATCCGGCGTCTTTTCCAGCCAAGCTGGCCCCCGCTTGACGTCACCCTCCCCCCGCGTCACCCTGAGGCTGTTCTCCGGGGGGTCGCGATCGAGCGGCTGAGATTGGCGTAGCCGCCTGACCCGTCGAACCTGATCCGGGTCATGCCGGCGAAGGGATGAGTACGCTTTTGGTCCACGCGCCCTGTTCGCGCTCAAGGACCGGCACGCCCGACGTCGGCGGACCTCAAACCGTTTGAGGCCGCCATGAACATCCAAGTCACCCCGCCCGTCCTGCCCGAAGAACCCAATGTGGATCTGGCGCTGAAGGACGCCCGCGAGCAGGTGATGAAGGAGACCGGCGCCATCCCCACAGGCGAGCGCGCCGGATCGCGCAAGGTCTATGTCGCCGGCGAGCTCTACCCCGACATCCGCGTCCCCTTCCGCGAGGTCGCCGTCCACCCGTCGGCCAACGAGCCGCCGGTGACCATCTATGACTCCTCCGGCCCCTACACCGACCCGACCGTCACCATCGACATCAAGCGCGGCCTGCCCTCGGTGAAGTCGTCGTGGCAGCTTGATCGCGGCGACATCGCCCCTGTCCTGAACCCGCGCGAGGTCAAGCCCGAGGACAACGGCCACGCCAGCGGCAAGAACCTGGCCCCCCGGTTCGACACCTCGCACCACCGCGTCTTCAAGGGCGTCGAGGGCCGCCCGGTGACGCAGTACGAATACGCCCAGGCCGGCATCATCACGCCCGAGATGGAATATGTCGCCATTCGCGAGAACCTGCGCCGCGAGCAGAACAGCCCCTGCATCCGCGACGGCGAAGACTTCGGCGCCGCCATCCCCGACTTCGTCACCCCCGAGTTCGTCCGCCAGGAGATCGCGCGCGGCCGCGCCATCATCCCGCACAACATCAACCACCCCGAGGTCGAGCCGATGATCATCGGCCGCAACTTCCTGGTGAAGATCAACGCCAACATCGGCAACTCCGCCGTCCTGTCGTCGGTGGACGACGAGGTCGACAAGCTGGTCTGGGCCACCCGCTGGGGCGCGGACAATGTCATGGACCTGTCGACGGGCCGCAACATCCACAACATCCGCGACTGGATCATCCGCAACTCGTCCGTCCCCATCGGCACCGTGCCCATCTATCAGGCGCTGGAGAAGGTGAACGGCATAGCCGAGGACCTGACGTGGGAGGTGTTCCGCGACACCCTGATCGAACAGGCGGAACAGGGCGTGGACTATTTCACCATCCACGCCGGGGTGCGCCTGCCCTTCGTGCCGATGACGGCCAAACGCGTCACCGGCATCGTCTCGCGCGGCGGCTCCATCATGGCCAAATGGTGCCTGTCCCACCACAAGGAGAGCTTCCTCTACGAGCATTTCGAGGACATCTGCGACATCATGCGGGCCTATGACGTCAGCTTCAGCCTGGGCGACGGTCTGCGCCCCGGCTCCATCGCCGACGCCAATGACGAGGCGCAGTTTGCTGAGCTACGCACCCTTGGCGAACTGACCAAGATCGCCTGGGCCAAGGGCTGCCAGGTCATGATCGAAGGCCCCGGCCACGTGCCGATGCACAAGATCAAGGCCAACATGGATGAGCAGCTGAAACACTGCCACGAGGCGCCCTTCTATACGCTTGGCCCACTGACCACCGACATCGCCCCCGGCTATGACCACATCACATCGGCCATTGGTGCGGCCATGATCGGCTGGTTCGGCACGGCCATGCTCTGCTACGTCACGCCCAAGGAGCATCTGGGCCTGCCGGACCGTCAGGACGTCAAGGACGGCGTCATCACCTACAAGATCGCCGCCCACGCCGCCGACCTGGCCAAGGGCCACCCCGCCGCCCGCCTGCACGACGACGCCCTGAGCCGCGCCCGGTTCGAGTTCCGCTGGGAGGACCAGTTCAACCTGGGCCTCGACCCCGAAACCGCCCGCAAATACCACGACGCCACCCTGCCCAAGGAAGCCCACAAGACCGCCCACTTCTGCTCCATGTGCGGCCCGAAATTCTGCAGCATGAAGATCAGCCAGGACATCCGGCGAGATGCGCAGGCGCAGAATGATGCGGGCGGTTCGCTGGTAGATGCGGAGGCCGGGATGGCGGAGATGAGCGCGAAGTTCCGCGCAGGGGGTGGAGCTATCGAGGTGAAGGTCTAGACGAAAAGAAAAAGGGCGGGCCCTAAGGACCCGCCCCTCGATTTCCAGCCCTGATTGGGGCGGGGATCAGAGTACCCGGTAGTAGCTCGCAGCCTGCTTATGGCTGGACGGGCTCTTCGCCAGACGCTGGGGATCCCAGTCGTAGGCATCGAGTTGGCCGTCAAATAGCGGCGCGGCCTTTTCAAGCTTCTCCATAACCGCCTTGTCGATGTCATCGGTGGCCCAGACGACTTCGTCGCCCTCGATTTTCATGAGGGCCGACAGAGCTGTCACGAAGGGGATGATCAACGCATCAGGATACTTCCACTTCATGTCCTTCGACGAGCGCTGGAAGAAGGGAGTCAGGGGACGGATCCCGGTATATCCGGAAGCGTCTTTGCCCTCGGCTTTCAGCTCCTTCAACTTCTCCGGATCGTACATCTTGACGACGCTCCGCCGCCCAAACCGATGGGTTCCATCATTGTAGAACCGGGGAAACTTTTCGTAGATAAGATCGTAAAGCCGCGGCAGATCGCCCGTGATGAACAAGCAGGATTCAACGGTCGCATGCTTCAGTTCCCGGGTTTGGCCGGCTTGGCCACCGATCGGTTCAGTGACTTCGTTGTGCGCCATCAGCGTTTTGAACTTCTCGGAACACTCTCCCTTGTTGCGATAGATGTTCTGGGGAAGCACCGAGATATCCAGGGGCAGGAGTTTGTGCTCGTTCGCGAAGTTCAGCGGGATCCAGGCCAGAGCGACGATGTCCCGGACCGGAATGGGCTTTGCTTCAGGCTGCTCGACCACTCCCGGCTTCCATTCCACCCGGTGGCTGAGTTCTTCCGGAAGCGCGTCCTTCAACACGTCGTAAAAGCCGAGCTTGTTTTGGAACGCCTCCGTCTTAACTTCAGTATTGGCGTTTCTGGCCTGTGAGATATCAAAGGCTGCGCGATCAAAAGCTTCCTGATCGGCTTCGCTAGTGGAACCGGGATAGAGAAGCTCGACGGACACCAGATCCTCGGGGTCGAACTCCAGCCCCTCGACTTCTTTCCGGTTTTCGGCCCAAACGTGATCGAGTTGTTCCCAAGTCTTGATCCGGGCGACTTCCCTCTCTCCGATAACTTGAGACAGGACAAAAAGGCCGATGGCGAACAGGTTATGACCGCCGTCCAAGACTCCGTCAACGAACTCCTTTTCAAAGGTGACGCGGAACCGGTTGCGCTGAAGTTCCTCAACCCGATGAGAGGAAATTAGCAGTCCTTTGGACTTGAACCGCAACAGCTCAGGGCTGTCGTTCATAGTGCCCAGAATACCTTCAATGATGGCATTGCGCTTGGCGCTGCGGGGATTGGGGGCCAACGCTTTGCTGTCAAGGATGGGCAGCAGTTGACCGATATTCACGAAGCCCACCGCGCGGCGAATGGAGCTCGCATCACCGCTCGGTTGAACGGAGACGTGGGTGAATTTCAGAACGAATGTAGACATAAAAAGTCCCTTTCGACTTTCGAAAGGAACAAGCGTCGCTCGAAAAACGGCGAGCAGCACCGTTCACGGCGCTATCTAGTTCTCGACCGAAACCTGCTCCAGGTTTCAATGTGAGACCTTGCGGCCCCGGTTCCGCGCCTTTTCAGAGCGCGACCCACATATCGCCGGTCGGGCAACTTTCGTCAAGGCTGCATGCCTGATCTTCGCGATCTGGTGACACAGAATCATTTCGCGCTAACCTCCCAACATGCCCACCCTAGTCCTCCTCGCCGGACCCAACGGCGCCGGCAAGACCACCTTCATCAACCGCTTCCTGCGGCAGCGGGCGGAGGCGTTTCGGTTCGTGAACCCGGACGAGGTGGCGCGCGGTCTGACGGGCGAAGGCGCGGCGCGCGATCTGGCGGCCGGGCGGTTGGTGCTGGACCGGCTGGACGCCCTGTTCGTCGAGCGGGCGGACGGGGTGCTGGAGACGACCCTGGCCACCCGCTCCCACGCCCCGCGCATCCGCCGGTTCAAGGCGGCCGGATACCGGGTCGAACTGATCTATCTGCGCCCGCCTTCGGCGGACTTCTCCGTGGCCCGCGTGGCGCGCCGTGTAGCCCAGGGCGGCCACGGCATACCTGAAGACACGCTGCGCCGCCGTTTCGCGCTCAGCCTCGACTATCTGGAGACGGTCTACAAACCGCTGGTGGACTCGTGGGAGGTCTATGCGAGTAGCGACGAGGGCCTGGAACTGCTAGAAATGAGCCCGCGATGAGCAAGATCTTCGACACCGAAACCGTCCTGAAGGCCGGGCGCGACGCCGCCCGGGTCGCGCGCGAAGGCACGCGCGAGGAGAAGTCCGGCAAGTTCCTGCCGCCGCCCGGCTGGAAGGGGCATCTGGTCACCGCCGCCGATGCTCCGGCTACGCCCCGGAAAAAGCGGGCCTAACCCTCTCCCGGTGGGAGAGGGTTTGAGCGTCCGAGAGCGAAGCGATTGGAAACGCGAAAGGGTGAGGGTCGGACCTCGCCGAAGACGCACGACCCTCACCCTTTCGGCCAAGACGCATCGCTGACGCTCTGCGGGCCTCAAGCCCTCTCCCAACGGGAGAGGGACGGCGGTGGCGGCGTGGCGCGGGCTGGGGTGACGGGGCCGGTGTGGCGACGGCGCGTCCGCCGTCAAGCGCGGTTGACCCCGCCGTCCCCCCGGCGTCTTCTGCCGCCATGACCACCGCCCCGCGCCCCTCCATCGCCGTCAAGTCCGTCGCCGCCCGATCCGTCGCGACCGGCGGCGGGGCGGCGGGGGCGCTGGCCGTGGGGGCCTTGGCGATCGGGGCCTTGTCGCTGGGGGCGCTGGCGATCGGGGCCGTGGCCGTCGGCGCCCTGGCGGTGGGCCGGGCGCGGGTGCGGCGCCTGCATGTGGACGAGCTGACGGTGGGGCGGCTGCGGATCGGCCGGATCGAGGGGCCGGCCCCCTCCGTCTCGTCGCTGCGCGACGATCCACCTCCCCCAAGGGGGGGAGGATCTCTAGGGCGACCGAAATCCTCCCCCCCTTGGGGGAGGGGGGCCGCCGCGCCTCTTGCGCGGGGGTGGAGGGGGCCCGGCGCGCGCCAGAATAGACGGAAATAGACTCACTCTTTTCGAGTCGAATGAGCCTATTTCGCCGGCCGTCAGACCTCGGCCGCGATCTTCCTCAGGGCCTCTTCGAACACCTGGGCCGACTGGCCGCCGCTGATCATATATTTGCCCTCGACCACCACGGCCGGGACCGAGGTGATCCCCCGCGACCGCCACAGCTCCTCGGCCCCGCGCACGTCCTGGGCGTAGCGGCCCGAGGCCAGGACCTCGCCCGCCTCGGCCCGGTCCAGCCCGGCGGCCTCGGCGGCCGTGGTCAGGACGCCGGCGTCGGTCAGGTTGCGGTTCTCGGTGAAGTGGGCGCTGAACAGGGCCTGTTTCAGCGCCTTCTGCTTCTCGGGGGCCGTCTCGTGCGCCCAGTGCAGCAGGCGGTGGGCGTCGAAGGTGTTCCAGATGCAGCTGTCGTCGGTCATGCGCATGTCGAAGCCAACCTCCCCCGCCCGCTCGCGGATCATGGCGCGGTTGGCGGCCGACTGTTCCGGGGTGGCGCCGTATTTGCGGCCGATGTGCTCGACGATGTTCTCGCCCTCGGGCGCGATCTGGGGGTTCAGTTCGAACGGCTGAAAGGCGATGTCGGCGCCGATCCCCTCGCCCTCGAGCCTGGTCAGCGCCGTCTCGAGCCCGCCCAGGCCCACGACGCACCAGGGACAGACGACGTCGGAGACGAAGTCGATCTTCAGGGTCTTCATCGGCACGGCTTGGGTCATGGCGAGGGCCTTCTGGAACAGGATGTGTTGCGGAGCATATGGGAAGGCCCCGCGCGACGCCAAGGCCTCAGCCCAGCGTCAGGTCCCGCGGCGGCCGGATCCGCCGCCAGCGCGCCTCCACGAAGGCGAAGGCGCCGAAGGCCATCAGCCCCGCCGCCGTCAAGCCCAGGACCCACGACCCGCCCGGCTGGGCCTCCAGGGTCTCCAGGGCGGCGGCCGTGCTGGTCACCTCGCCCGACCGGGTGTGCAGCCCGGCCAGGACCACGAAGACCCCCAGGGGCAGATAGGCGAACCCCCGCGCGCCATAGCCGATCCGCGCCGTCACCGAGGCCGGCCGACGCACCGCCTTGGGGCAGGCCAGGGCGTCGTCGAAGTCGTCGCAGAAGGCCCGCACGATGTTGCCGACCCCCACCGCCAGCACCACCAGCCCGACCCCGATCAGCAGCAGGCCGCCGAACGGCAGGTCCAGGATCATGGCCGCCTTCTGCTGGTTCTCCGCGATGCTCTCGGCCTGGTCCGCCGCCCGCGAGGTGGCGTCGCCGACCTCGTCCAGATACTCGAACACCCCCGCCGCCAGGAGGCCGTAGAACAGGCCGCTGACCGCCTGGCCTGCGCGCGTGGCCCAGCCCTTGGCGTCGGTCCCCGCATGATCCGCGTCGAACACGGCCTGTAGCGCGCGCCAGCCGACGAAGGCCCACAGGCCGAGGCCCAGCAAGATCAGCCAGACCCGCCCGAACGGCTGTTCGGCCAGCCAGCCCGCCGCCCCGCCCGTGCCGACGGCGTCGCCGATCCGGTCCATCGCCGCCAGCAGGGTCAGAGCCCCCGCCGACAGATAAACAAAGCCCCGCGCCCCATAACCGACCCGCGCCGCGCCCTCGATCAGGGTGGTCAGCTTGGGAACGCGGCGCGTGGCGGGGACGCGGCTGCGGACGGTCTCGCCCAGGGCGGCGGCGGCATGACGAAGACGGGCGGCGAACATGACGGCTCCAGCAGCGGAGCGGTTCAACGCGCCTGAATGCCGATGGCTCCGCCCGCCCTAACCGGCTTGGGCCGCCGGCAGCTCCAGCACCACCTTCAGCCCGCCCATCTCGCTGTCGCCCAGGGTCAGCCGCCCGCCATAGGCCCGCGTCAGGTCCTCGACGATCGACAGGCCCAGGCCCGAACCGGGCGCGCTTTCGTCCAGCCGGGCGCCGCGCTTCATGACCGCCTCGCGCTGGTCGGCGGGCAGGCCGGGGCCGTCGTCCTCGACCACCACGATCATCTGACCCAGGCCGCTGGGGCCGGCCGAGACGCGGACTCGCCGCTTGCTGAACTTGGCCGCGTTCTCGATCAGATTGCCCAGGATCTCCTGCAGGTCCTGGCGTTCGCCCAGGAAGGCCAGGTCGTCGGGCGCGCGCCAGTCGATCTCGGCGCCCTTGTCGCGGAACACCTGTTCGATCATCACCGCCAGCTCGTCCATCACCTCGGGCACCGGCGTGGTCTCGCCCAGGCCGTGGGCGGCGCGGGCGGCGGCGCGGGCGCGACGCAGATGGTGGTCGACCTGGCCCTGCATGACCTTGGTCTGACGCCGCACCAGTTCGGGCAGAGCGCCCTCGGCGGTTCCGGCCTCGGCCAGCATGACCGAGATCGGGGTCTTCAGGGCATGGGCCAGGTTGCCGACATGGGTGCGCTGGCGCTCCACGACCTCCTGGTTATGGTCCAGCAGCCGGTTGACCTGTTCGGCCAGGGGCTGGATTTCCAGCGGATAGGACCGTCCGATCCGCGCCGCCTTGCCGTGGCGCACGGCCGCGATCTCGTTGCGCAGCTCATAGAGGGGCCGCAAGCCGACCTGGACCTGGATGAAGACCGCCGCCACCAGGCCCAGGCCCAGGATCAGCAGGGCCACCCAGGTGACGGTGGCGAACTGGCGCGTGTCTGCGTCCACCTCGGACCGGTCGATGGCGGCCAGGAAGACGACCGGGTTCTCGCGCCCAGGGATGGATTTCATGCTGGCTGCGACCCGCAGCGGCTCGCGCGTGGTGGGGTCGTTCTTGGGTCCCCGGGTGTTGTAGGTGATCACCTCCCCGAAGGCCGCATCCAGGCGGGGCGGCAGGTCGGCCGGCAGGGCCAGATCATAGGTCCACAGCGAGGTCGAGCGAGCGATGCTGACCAGGGTCCCGTCCGGCCGGACCTCCAGGATCTGCCAGTATTTGCCCGACAGCAGCCGCAGGGTGCGGGCGTCCTGGATCTGGGGCACGACCTCGCCCTCGCCCGTGCGGCTGGCCGCCACCACGATCTCGTCGATGGTCTCGTCCAGCATGTCGCCGAGGCGTCGCAGCGCCGAGTCCTGGAAGGCCTGGGTCAGGACGATGGCCGCGATCACCAGGGCCACCAGGATCCAGGCCGAGGCCAGCCAGATCAGCCGTCGCGTCAGGGATCGGCCGGGACGACCCAGATAGCGGCCCCAGTCGGCGCTTCGACCGACCGACAGGCGCTCGGGCGCCCCCGCCTCGCTCACGCCGCTTCGGATTCGCCGACCAGGGGCGTCAGCCGATAGCCCAGGCCGCGCACGGTCTCGATCCGGTCCGGCCCGACCTTCTTGCGCAGCCGGCCGATGAAGACCTCGATGGTGTTGGAGTCGCGATCGAAGTCCTGATCATACAGGTGCTCGACCAGTTCGGTGCGGCTGATGACCCGGCCCTGGTGCATCATCATATAGTGAAGCAGCCGGTACTCCAGCGAGGTCAACCGCAGCGGCTCGCCATTGACGCTGGCGCGGGCCGCGCGCGGGTCCAGCCTCAGGCCGCCGCACGCCAGGGTCGCCGAGGCGATGCCGGCCGAGCGGCGCAGCAGGGCCCGCAGGCGCGCCAGAAGCTCCTCAGTGTGGAACGGCTTGGTCAGATAGTCGTCGGCGCCGGCGTCAAAGCCCGCCACCTTATCCGACCAGGCGCCGCGCGCGGTCAGGATCAGCACCGGCGTGGTCTTGCCCTCGCGCCGCCAGCGCTCCAGCACCGACACCCCGTCGATCTTGGGCAGGCCCAGATCCAGGACGACGACGTCATAGGGCTCGTTCTCGCCCAGATAATGGGCTTCCTCGCCGTCGGGGGCGTGGTCCACGGCATAGCCGGCGTCGGATAGGGCGGCCTTTAGCTGGCGTGACAGATCGACATCGTCTTCGACGAGAAGGACACGCATCAGTCTGGCCTGGGACGCTGGTTGTTGGAGGATCCGCTGTCGCGTGTGCGTCCGGTCTGACCGTCGACCACGACCTCGCGGACGCGACCGTCGCGTTCCACCAGGACGGAGTAGTTGCCGTCGCCGCGCGGGCGGGTGTCGATGGGGCGCCCCCCGACGGCCTCGCCGCCACGGCGGCGCGCCTCGTCCGGACTGACGCGCGGCTGGCGCGGTTGAGGCTGCGGTTGGGTCTGCTGGCGTTCGTCGCGCGACTGTGCGCTCGCTGCCGGAGTCAGGACCGGAGCGAGGGCCAGGGTCGCGACGGCGACGATCAAACTGGCTGACTTGCTGAACATGGGCGTCAATCTGGCGCCGTTCTCCTGAACAGGCCCTGAATGATCCGTATAGAATAGGGCGGACCGAAACGCCATTGCGCGAACGCCGGAACACTCCGCACCTGACGCATTTCTCATCTAGATGAACCGAACCTGAGCGGCTCTGTTCAGATCGGGCTCAGCCCCCGCGTCGTCATATCTCCCCATCGCCGGTCACCCGACCGGTCCACACCGAGGAGAAACACCATGCGGAAGTTCATCATCCCCGCCGTCGTCCTGGCCGCCGCCTCGGCCGCCTTGCCCGCCGCAGCCCAGTCCTATGGCCACCATGGCCGCCCGCCTGTCTATCAAGCCGGCTATGGCCACTGGCAGTCGATCAATGCGCGGCAGGACGATCTTGACCGCCGTATTGATCGGGGCGTTCGCACGGGTCAGCTGAGCCGTCGTGAGGCGAGCCGCCTGCGCAGCGAGTTCAACGGCCTGCTGCGTCTTGAGGCCAACTACCGTCGCGGCGGCCTGACCGCCTGGGAGCGCGCCGATCTGGACCGTCGCTTCGACCGCCTGTCGGGCCAGATCCGCCATGAGCGTAACGATTGGGACAACCGTCGCGGCTAGGCCGGGCCTCCGTCCCGAGATGCGTAGAGCGCGGTCCGCAAGGGCCGCGCTCTTTCGTCTGTGCAGCGCGTCCCGGCCTACAGCTTGATGAACGGCTGGATCAGCTTGCCCAGCCAGCCGTCCAGCTGAATTTGCCCATCCAGGGCCACAACGCACAGGCAGGGATCGGGCGACACCACGCGCGGCTGGTGCAGGACCTCGTCATCCGCCTCCTCGAAGTCTCCAACATCGAACCGCGCCGTCTCGGTGGCGTAGGCGCCGTGGATGACGCAAGTCAGTTCAACGCCGCCGTGCGTGTGTTTGGGCGTCTCGCGGCCCGGCCCGATCTCGAGCAGGATGACGCGGCAATCGCCGTCGCGCGGGGCATGGACGTCGCGGGCGCGCATGCCGGGACCGAGCCATCGCCAGGGCCCCAGTGCATAGCGACGCAAGGGTTCGGGCAGACCGGTCATGTCGTTCAGCGGCGTCGAGGCGAGCACCTCTCCAGCGTCGGTCTCGGCCCGCGCCAGGACGCGGGCAAGAGCATCATCCGGCATGGGCGCCGGCTCGAGCTCATCCAACAGACTGCCGCCTACCGCCTGAAGCCGGCGCACCCAGGCGTCGTTCTCGGGCCGCATCGCCAGATGGGCGGCGACCACCACGGCCTCCGGCGGGCTGAGCGTCCCGGCGGCATAGGCCAGCAGCCGTTCTTCGGAAGGGCTGTGGAGCGCGCTCATATTTCGCCTCCGTCGTCGTCAAGCAGGGTGCGCAGTTTGATCATGGCCTTGCGTATGCGGGATTTGACCGTGCCCAACGGCAGGTCCAGCCGCCGGGCGATTTCGGAATGGGGATTGTCCTGGAAGAAGGCCAGGCGAAGAACTTCGATCTGGTCGGCCGAGAGCCGCGACATCGCCGTCTTCAGCCGCGCGGCGTCTTGGGACATCGACAGGATCTGGTCGGGTCGTTCCGGTTCGTCCTGAGACAGTTCGATCTCCGGCATCGGGGTCCGGCGCGCGTCCTGGCGCAGCACGTCCAGCCGCCGGTTGCGGGCGATGGTGAAGATCCAGGTCGCGGCGCGGGCCTTGGTGCTGTCGAACAGCTCCGCCTTGCGCCAGACCGTCAGCATGGCGTCCTGAGCGAAGTCTTCGGCGGCGCCTGCAGGCGCGCCGGCCTTCATCAGATAGGCCTTCAGACGCGGGGCGAAATGTTCGAACAGGCGCGCGAACGCCTCGCGGTCCCGCCTCAGCGCCACGGCCTCGATCAGCCGGTCATACTCGCCGTCCGTAGGCGTCACCGGCGGCCGAATCCGCTGAATATCTGAGACCTGTCCATGCATGGACCCTAATACGGTTCCGGTGAAAGTCTGGATCATTTCGTGATCCGGCCGCTGGGTCGCCACGTATCTTCAGCGTCTTTCGTCCTTTGCCGGAGTCCCCATGCCCCTGTCGTCCCCCAACGAGACCGGTCCGCGGCTGCGGATCGCCGTCGTGGGCTCGGGGATCGCCGCCCTGTCCAGCGCCTGGCTTTTGTCCAAACGCCACGACGTGACGATCTATGAGCGCGACGACCGGCTGGGGGGCCATTCCAACACCGTCGAAGTGCGCACCGCCACTGGAGAGACGGCGGTGGACACCGGCTTCATCGTCTTCAACGACGCCACCTATCCCAACCTGATCGCCCTGTTCGCCCATCTGGGGCTCGAGACCCGGGCCACCGACATGTCCTTCGCCGTGTCGTTGGACCAGGGGCGGTTCGAATACGCCGCGCCCGCCCTGTTCGCCCAGCGCCGCAACCTGTTCCGTCCCCGCTTCTGGTCGATGCTGAAGGAGATCCTGCGCTTCTATCGCTCAGCGCCCGGCGGCATGGCGGCCCTGGACGACAGCGACCTGACCCTGGGGCAGTATCTGAAGCGCGAGGGTTTCAGCGAGGCGTTCCGCGACGATCACCTGCTGCCCATGGCCGCCGCCATCTGGTCGTCGCCGGCCCACACCCTGATGGACTATCCCGCCGAATCCTTCCTGCGTTTCTGCGGCAACCACGGCCTGCTGAAACTGGTAGGGCGTCCGCTGTGGCGCACCGTCGTCGGCGGCAGCCGGGTCTATGTCGAGGAATTGGCGCGCCAGATCGGTGAAGGGGTGCGTTTGCGTCGGGGGGTGGACCAGGTCCGGCGCATCGACGGCGGCGTGGTGGTTCAGGACACGACCGGCGCCGAAGAACGGTTCGACCACGTCGTCATCGGAGCCCACGCCGACCAGGCCCTGGCCATGCTGGCCGAGCCGACCGCCCGCGAGCGCGAACTGCTGGGCGCGTTCAAATACAGCCGCAACCTGACCATCCTGCACACCGACGCCGGCCTGATGCCCCGTCGCCGCCGCGCCTGGGCCTCGTGGAACTATATCGGCGCCGACGACGGCCTGTGCGTCACCTACTGGATGAACCGTCTTCAAGGCCTGCCGGGCCAGGACCTGTTCGTCACCCTGAACCCGCCGCGCCCGCCCGCCGCCGGAACCCTGTTGCGCAGCGAACTGTACGAGCATCCGATCTTCGACCCCGCCGCCATCAGGGCGCAGAAGGACCTGTGGAGCCTGCAAGGCCAGGGCGGCGTCTGGTTCTGCGGCGCGCATTTCGGAGCCGGCTTCCACGAGGACGGGCTTCAGTCGGGCCTGGCCGTGGCCGAACAGCTGGGCGGAGTCCGCCGTCCCTGGACCGTCGACAACGAGAGCGGTCGCATCCACCTGTCTTGTCCTGTGGCGGAACTTGAGCGGGCGGCGTGACCCAGGCCTCGGCCCTCTACGTCGGCGGCGTCTTCCACGCTCGGCTGCGCCCACATCCGCATCGGCTCAACTATCGCGTCTTCTGGCTGATGCTGGACCTGGCCGAGATCGACGCTCTGAACGACCGGCTCAGGGTCTTTTCACGCAATCGATTCAATCTGCTGTCCTTCCATGACAGCGACCACGGCGACGCTTCGGGCACGCCACTGCGGACTCAGGTCGAAATCCGCCTGAGCGGGGTGGGCGTCGACATCGGCAGGGGCGCCGTACGACTCCTGACCATGCCGCGCGTCCTCGGCTTCGTCTTCAACCCGATCAGCCTCTATTTCTGTCACCACGAAGATGGGCGGCTGGCGGCCATGATCTATGAGGTCACCAGCACCTTTGGCGAGCGCCAGTCCTATGTCCTGCCCGTCGCTGCGGCCGACGCAGAGGCCGGTCGTTTCCGCCAACAGGCTGGAAAGAGCCTCTATGTGTCGCCTTTCATGGACATGGACATGCGCTATGACTTCAAGGGCCGACCGCCAGGCGAAACCCTGGCCCTGGCGATCGACGGATCGGATCCGGCGGGCCTGCTGATCGCCACCACCATGACCGGTGAACGCCGTGCGCTGAGCGACCGCGCACTCACCGCCGCCGCCCTGTCCATGCCGCTGCTGACGTTGAAGGTGGTGGCGGCCATCCATTGGGAGGCGCTGAAACTGTGGCTGAAGCGCGTGCCCCTGACCCGCAAGCCCCCCGCCGGTCCCGGCGTGCTGGATCTGCGCCACAAGGGTTAGGCCGGCGGGAGGACTCGCCGGGCGCCTGTGGGTTCGACCGGGCCCGGCCTAGCTAACCGTTTCGGAGTCGATCAGACGCGCGCGGACATCGGGCGGCGCGGTCTCGGCCCAGACAAGCAGCTTGTCCAGCACGGGGCAAAGGGACTGGCCCCATTCGGTCAGATGGTACTCCACGCGCGGCGGCACCTCGGCATGGACCACGCGGCCGACCACGCCGTCCGCCTCCAGCTGGCGCAGCTGCTGGATCAGCATCTTCTGGGACACGCCGGGGATGGCCCGCTCCAGTTCGGAGAAGCGGCGGACGTTGGGGCCGAATAACTGGAACAGGATGATCAGCTTCCAGCGCCCCTCGAGCACACGGATTACGTTCTGTGCGCTCTGGGCCGCGGTCTGCGGCGTGTAATCGATGCGCTTACCTTCAGGTAAGTCGCTGACTTTTTTGTCGGTTCTTGCCATTTCCACAGCCTACTTCCAGTTTCTCCAGCGCACAATGCAACAAGCCCAGGAGAACCGTCATGGCGCCCGTCCTACCCCGCCCCATCGCCGATTATGTCGCGGCCAACGCCCGGCTGGACATCGACGACATGCTGAACACCTTCGCCGCCGACGCCGTCGTTCTCGACGACGGCGGACGCCATCAGGGGCGCGCCGAACTGCGGGTCTGGCTGGAAGAGGCCGTCCTGGCCGCCAGGGCGGTCTTCACCCCCGACGTCGTCCGTCACGAGGACGGCCAGGTGGTGGTCGAGGGACCGACCCACGGCGACTTCAAGGGCAGCCCCATCCGGTTCACGCAGCGCTTCCTGCTCGAGAACGGCGCCATCAAGACCCTCGAGATCACCGCATGACCGCCAGTCCCGATCCCACCGAGTTCGAGGGCAGGCGCGTCCTCGTCACCGCTGGCACCAAGGGGGCGGGCCGGGCGACGGTCCAGCGCTTCCTCGCGGGCGGCGCGCGGGTGATCACCGCCGCCCGGACGACGCCCGAACCGGTCGCAGGCCTCGAGTTCGTCCAGGCCGACCTGACGACGCCGCAGGGCGCCGAGACCGTGGCCGCCGCCGCGCGCGAGCGGCTGGGCGGGGTCGACATCCTGGCGCACGTCGTCGGCGGATCGTCCTCTCCCGGCGGCGGCTTCGCCGCCCTCACCGAGGACAGCTGGCGCGCCGAGCTCGACCTCAACCTCATGCCGGCCGTGCGTCTGGACCGGCTGCTGGTCCCCCAGATGATCGCCCAGGGGTTCGGGGCGGTGGTGCATGTCTCGTCGATCCAGGCCACCCTGCCCTTGCCGGAATCGACAACCGCCTATGCGGCCGCCAAGGCCGCCCTGACGACCTACAGCAAGGCCCTGTCCAAGGAGGTGGGGCCAAAGGGCGTGCGGGTGAACGTGGTCTCCCCCGGCTGGATTTACACCGAGGCCTCCGACGCGCTCGTGGCCCGGATCGCCGAGAGCACTGGCGGCTCCCTGGACGACGCCCGCGACAGCATCCTGCAGGCGCTGGGCGGCATTCCGATCGGCCGCCCGGCCCAGCCCGAGGAGGTGGCGGAATTGATCGCCTTCCTCGCCTCGGATCGCGCCGCCGCCATCCATGGCGGCGAATTCGTCATCGACGGGGGGACCATACCCACGGTCTGACGCCCGTCGTGGGCGAGGGCGGACAACGCATCGGCGGCCGAATTCGATTCCATACTTCACGAATTGAAGAAATATATGGCAAGGGAAAGCCATGATCGGTTTTCCTGCCCTTGCCCCCGAATATCTGGATCGGCCGACGCTGGATCGGCTGGAGCCGATCGCCTTCGACCATCCGCCTCGCTTTCTCCTGCTCTACGGCTCGCTACGCGAGCGATCCTACAGCCGGTTGCTGGTGGAAGAGGCCGATCGTCTCCTGCGGCGCTTCGGCGCCGAAACCCGCATCTTCGATCCGCGCGGCTTGCCGCAGCCCGACGGCGCCGACCCGAGCCATCCCAAGGTTCAGGAGTTGCGTGAGGCGTCGATCTGGTCGGAGGGTCACGTCTGGTGCAGCCCCGAACGGCACGGAGCCATGACCGGCGTCTTCAAGTCCCAGATCGACTGGCTTCCCTTGGAGAGCGGCGGCGTTCGGCCGACGCAGGGCCGCACCCTTGCCGTCATGCAGGTCAATGCCGGGTCGCAATCATTCAACACCGTCAACCAGCTTCGCGTGCTGGGCCGGTGGATGCGGATGCTGACCATTCCCAATCAATCATCGGTCGCCAAGGCGTTCAATGAGTTCGACGAGCAGGGCCGTATGCTGGCGTCGCCCTATTACGAGCGGCTGGTCGATGTGATGGAGGAGTTGTTCAAGTTCACTCTGCTGACCCGAGGGCCCTCGGACTACCTCGTCGACCGCTACAGCGAAAGGAAAGCAGAAAGTCGCCAAGCAACGGCCGCATCCCTTAGAGACGCATCAGAGTAGATTGTCAGGCGGCTCAACGAGAGGCGTGGCGCCGTATCGAGCGAGACCGACCGGGGCACGCTACGCGGAGATGAAAGCTCACGTCCCCTGATGATTCAGAATTGTTTTCTGAGCATTCCAGACGCTGCTGTAGCAACCACGCGTTTTCGACCGCCGGGAAGCGGTTTCTTCAACGCCTTGAATGTCGTGGGAAGAAATGGTGGACGCGACAGGGATTGAACCTGTGACCCCCTCGATGTCAACGAGGTGCTCTCCCGCTGAGCTACGCATCCGCCGTAGGCCCCGGGAAGTCGTTCCGGGGTGGGAGGCGGTCGTATAGCGAAACGACTTGCCGGCATCAAGACGATTTCACGGCAAGATCGAGATTTCTCGACGATGCCGTTCGGTCAGAAAACTCAGGCCGCCACCATCCGCTCGACCTCGTTGACCAGGTCGCGCAGGTGGACCGGCTTGGACAGGACCTTGGCCTGGGGCGAGGCCTGGGCGGCGGTCAGGGCGACGGCGGCGAAGCCGGTGATGAACATGATCCGCAGGCCCGGCTGACGAGCCGCGGCGACGCGGGCCACCTCTATGCCGTCGGCGCCCGGCATGACGATGTCGGTCAGCAGCAGATCGTAGGGGCCGTGTTCCAGCGCGTCGATGGCGTCGTCGCCGTTCTCGCAGTCGATGACCTGATGGCCGGCCCGTTCCAGCGCACGGGTCAGAAAGCCCCGCAGCGAACTGTCGTCTTCGGCCAGAAGGATGCGCGCCATTCGAGAATGTCCCTTGAATACAGACGGCGAACCTAGGCTCGCAACGGTAAACCGGCGATGAAATTCACCCGCAGAACGTCTTCCTTCCACAAGGAAACCCGTTATGCGAGGGCCATGACCATCAATGGGGCCAGTTTCGCCATAACCCTGCCGCCCGCCGCGGCGCCGCAGACGGCCCTGGTGTTCGCCTCGCCCCATTCCGGCGACGTCTATCCGGACGACATGGGCGCGGTCGCCGGTCTGGCCCGCCGCAGCCTGAAGAGCGCCGAGGACGCCCTGGTCGGCGCCCTGGTGCGCGAGGGTCCGGCGTACGGCGCCCCCCTGATCGAGGCCAAGATCGGCCGGGCCTATCTGGACCTGAATCGCGACCCTGCGGAACTGGACCCCGACCTGATCGCCGATGTGGACGGGCCGGTCGGCGCCAAGACGCGCGCCGGATACGGCGTTATCCCCCGCCTGTCAGGCGACGGCTTGCCCCTTTACGCGCGCCGTCTGTCGCTGGCGGAAGCCCAGGCGCGCGTCCAGGACGCCCATGCCCCCTATCACGCCGCACTGGCGGGGCTGATGGAAGACACCCGGTCGCGGCGTGGCACGGCGGTTCTGATCGACTGGCATTCGATGCCGGCGCGGGCTGTGGGGGCCGAGGTGGTACTGGGCGACCGGCACGGTTCCTCCTGCCCGCCGCGCCTGACGCGCCGGCTGCGCGACCTGTTCGAGAGCCTGGGCTGGCGGGTGGCTCTGAACCATCCCTATGCGGGGGGCTGGTCGACGCAGGTCTGGGGACGGCCCTCGGAAGGCTTTGGGGCGATACAGATCGAACTGAGCCGCAAACTCTATCTTGACGAAGAGAGCCAGACGCCGAACGCCAGCCATGCCGGGACTTGCAAGGCCCTAAACCGCGTCATCGCCGCCCTGTGCGCGGACGAGAGGACCGTCTGAGACGTCGACTGATCAGCGATAAGTCAAAAAAAAAGCCGCGCCCGGAGGCGCGGCATATAAAGTCTATAGGGAGGAAACGCCCAGGAAGGGCAAGACGCCCGGAGGCGTCGAAGGTCAATCTAGGTTGCGATGCACAATCGGTCAAGCCTTCAACGCGGTTTCCATGTCACAGGATGTTTCGCAATTGCGGCATCCGTCGCCACAGTCGCAGCGCGATGAAGCCTCACTCGCCCAACAGACGCCGGGCGTTTCGGATGGCGCGGGCGGCTGGCGAGGCTTCCTGCCGATAGATCAGCAGGCCGAAGGATGAGGCGACGCCCAAGGCCAGCCACAGCGGGCCGAACAGCCAGGCGGCCGCAGCCAGGGCGAAATAATAGCCCCTAACCCCTTGGCTGAAGGCGCTGAGCGCCGGGTTCAACAGTTCGGCGGCCGCCTCTCCGAACGCCTTCCGGTCGGTCTTGTGATGCAGTTCGGGCGCCGAGCCGATCAAGGCCAGGGTGTAGTTCATCTGGCGTAGGGCCCAGATGAAATCCAGGAAGCCGCGCGTCAGGCAGATCAGCACCAGGGCCAGTTTGGCCTCTAGGATCTTGATCGGCACATTGTCCGCCCCGACGGCCGCGAACCCTTCCAGCTTGCTCTCGCCGCCGAACAATATCCCCCCCACCGCCGCGATGAGCAGCAGATTGGTCGAGGCGAAGAAGGAGGCGGAGTTGATCGAATGCCCCATCAGCTGGCTGTCGACCAGCCGGATCTCCCGATGCGTCATCGACGCCATCCAGACTTTGCGGACATGAGCCATATCGTCGTTCAGCGAACCGCCATGGCGGCCCACGAACTTCAGGATCGGCGCATAGCCGAGCCAGCAGATGAAAAAGAGCGCCAGCGCGGCCCAATCAACCCAGGTCATGACGCCAACTGACCCCAGCGCGCCGTAGCGCGCAAGACCATCGACGCACGTCGCGCTTGCCCAGGCGACGTGTGCGGCCTATCACCCTTCGCCTCACAGAATTTCGCAGTCGCAGCAAAGATCCCGCCATGAACCTCGACGCCATTCCCGTCGGCCCGAACGCCCCCTGGGACATCAATGTGGTCATCGAAATCCCGCAGGGCGGCTTGCCGGTCAAATACGAGATGGACAAGGCGTCCGGCGCTTTGTTCGTCGACCGCTTCCTGCACACCGCCATGTATTATCCGGGCAACTACGGTTTCATCCCGCACACCCTGTCGGACGACGGCGATCCCTGCGATGTGATCGTGCTGAACCCGACGCCGGTCGTGCCGGGCTGCGTCATTCGCTCGCGTCCCATCGGCGTGCTGCTGATGGTGGACGAGGCCGGCGGCGACGAGAAGATCCTCGCCGTGCCGGTCGACAAGCTGAACCCCTATTACACCGACGTCGCCAGCTATCGTCAGCTGCCGGCTATCCTGATCGAGCAGATCGAACACTTCTTCACCCGCTACAAGGACCTGGAGAAGGGCAAGTCGGTCACCGTCAAGGGCTGGGGCGACGCCGGCGAGGCCGCCGCCCTGATCGAGGCCGGCATGAAGGCCCACCTGGACAAGCTGGCCGCCAAAAAGGCCGGCAAGGCCGCCTGATCGAGGCGGCCTTGCCCAGGCTTCGAGGCGTACTCTGGTCAGAGGACGCCTGCGGGCGACGGAAGGGCCGGCGACGGGAGGGCCAGAGCAGCGCCACATTGCGCGACGTCTGACGCCGGCTCCTCTAGTGCGTATCTTCAGAGGGCGCACTGGCGAGCGCGCGCATTCCGCTCGGGTTGGTCGCCGCCCAGACCAGGACGGCGGTCAGCAGCGGCAACACCGACATGCCTGCATACCGCCCCAGCAGAACGATCTGGGCGATCGCGGGGTGCAGAGGTTCGGCCGCGAGCACGACGACCGGCGCCTGGCCCGTGGGCGACAGGCTCGGGTTGAGGATCGGCGCCAGTTCGCCCCAGACATAAGTGATCACGCTGAACAGAAAGACGGTGGTCAGCGCGACGGCTCCGGCGGCCACCGCCGACCAGGGCCGGTCGGTCCGAGGCGGTGCGGCCATGAAGGCCAACAGCAGCGGAAAGCCGAGAAGAAACCGGCGAAGCGTGTCCTGCCTCACGCCGAGGACGAACTCGCCCTTGCCGTTGGCCAGGGACAACCCCGTCTGCACATTCCAGCCGTCCGCCGTGGCGACGACGCCGTGGACGCCGGTGGCCTTTAGCAGAAGACTGACGAAAGGCCGCAACACAGCCGCAGCCAGATCCGCGCCCCACAGCCACCAGGGCGGCAGAATGACGACCAGGACGACGCCAGCCCATAACGCAAACCTGCGATGATCGGATCTGAAAGCCATCATGTCAGGCCTGCCTCAGGGGACGCCGGGGCCTTCGCCGGCTGGAAGCGCACCCAACCGAAGAACAGCACCAGTCCCTCCAGTCCGATCATCGCGTCCCACACATAGTTGTGGAAGAACTCAAACAGGCTGGGTTCGCCCCGCGACAGATAAAGCAGGCTGACGATCCGAAGCAGGTTGACGGTCTGCAGCGCGAGAATGGCGAAGGCCACGCCCGCGAGAGACCTCAATATCGTCGTGGGAAAGGCCAGCATGGCGGCCGCCAGAAGGGCGCACACTTCCACGGCGTTGCAGCCGGCCAGGACCCTCACCGCGCCCACGCCGTCGGTGAAACGCAGGATGTCGCCGTCCGCGACGACCCGGCTATCAAACGGATGGACGATCAATTGGCATAGATGGACCAGCGCCTGAGTGAAGGGCTGGACGAATCCCGCTGTCGCCCAAGGCGTCGCCAACACCGAGAACATCGCCAAGGCCAGGAGCCCGAACAGCGACAGGAACTGTCCCGCCGGGCTGCCGAATACGGTGCGAACCCGATCAAGCAAGGCGTGATCTCTCGCTCGGGAAGACGGGCCTGCCCAATGAGGTTCGCGTTCCTCGGTCCATCAATCCTGCCCTCGTCGGCGTCACGGGATCGTGGGCCGGCAGCGTGCCTACACCGTTTCGCCGATCCGCCGCCAGTGGATATCGAAACGCCGGCGGGAAGCGACCGTTTCGGCCTGCTCGACAGGCAGCGACGCCCACGGGAGGCGACGACGCCCCGTCAAACCCCTCCTTGCACGCCAATCACGCGATACGACGTCGCTCCCCTCTCCCGTAACGGTTCGTCCCCTCCTATCTGGTCGACATGACTGACCTCTCCCCCCGCGAAATCGTCTCCGAACTTGATCGCTATATCGTCGGCCAGGACGACGCCAAGCGCGCCGTGGCCGTGGCTCTGCGCAATCGCTGGCGTCGCAAGCGCGTGCCCGAGGATCTGCGTGACGAGGTCACGCCCAAGAACATCCTGATGATCGGCCCCACCGGCGTCGGCAAGACCGAGATCGCCCGGCGGCTGGCCCGGCTGGCCGGATCGCCCTTCCTCAAGGTCGAGGCGACCAAGTTCACCGAGGTCGGCTATGTCGGCCGCGACGTCGATCAGATCATGCGCGACTTGGTCGAGAGCGCCCTGGTCATGGTGCGCGACCGCCGGCGCGGCGAGGTGCGGGCGCGGGCGGAAGGGGCGGCCGAGGACCGGATCCTGGACGCCCTGGTCGGCCCCGGCGCCGGGCCGGCGACGCGCGACAGCTTCAGGAAGAAGCTGCGGGCCGGCGAACTGGACGACAAGGAGATCGAGATCGCCCTAGCCGACACCGCCTCGCCGATCCAGGGGCTGGATATTCCCGGCGGCGGGGCCGTGGGCCTGCTGAACCTGTCGGAGATGCTGGGCAAGATGGGCGGCGGGCGGACCAAGACGGTCAAGCTGACGGTCCGCGACGCCACCGCCCCTCTGATCGCCGAGGAGGGCGACAAGCTGCTGGATCAGGACAGCCTGACCAAGGAGGCCCTGATCCTGGCCGAGAACGAGGGCATCGTCTTCTTGGACGAGATCGACAAGGTGGCGGCCCGGCAGGGGGCGTCGGGCGCCGACGTGTCGCGCGAGGGGGTGCAGCGCGACCTGCTGCCCCTGATCGAGGGGACCACCGTCTCGACCAAATACGGGCCGGTGAAGACCGACCATGTGCTGTTCATCGCCTCGGGCGCCTTCCATGTGGCCAAGCCGTCGGACCTGTTGCCGGAGCTTCAGGGACGGCTGCCGATCCGGGTCGAGCTGAAGGCCCTGACGCGGGACGACTTCAAGCGGATCCTGACCGAGCCCGAGGCCAATCTGATCCGTCAGAACCAGGCCCTTCTGGCGACCGAGGACGTGACCCTGACCTTCACCGAGGACGCGGTCGAGGCCCTGGCCGATGCGGCGGTGGCGGCCAACTCCGCCGTCGAAAACATCGGCGCCCGGCGGCTTCAGACCGTGCTGGAGCGGGTGCTGGAGGAGACCAGTTTCAAGGCCTCGGACCTGGCGGGCCAGACCGTATCCTTCGACGGCGAGGCGGTGCGCGACAAGCTGAGCCTGCTGACCAAGGACGTCGATCTGAGCCGGTTCATTCTCTAGAGACGGCCTCGCTTTCCCGGCGGTTCCGGCGGCGCATCAGCCGGTCGGCGACCGCCTCGGCGTGGCGCTGGGTGAAGGCCAGGGCGGCGGGATTGCCGCGCTTGGCGCCGACGCTGTCGGCCACCTTGGCGCCCCGTTCGCCGATGGGCTGGGACTTGCCGGTGGTGGTGTCTATCGCCGTTTGATGCTCGATCTCGGCGTTCAGCTCGGCCCCCATCAGGATCACCTGCACCGACAGCCAGGTCCACAGCAGGAAGCCCATCATGGCCGCCAGCGGGCCATAGGAGTCGGTGCGGACGAAGTTGGTCAGGTACCAGCTGAAGACGAAGGAGACCGTCAGGCTGACCACGGCCGCGAAGATCGCCCCCGGCGTCAGCCAGCGCCAGCGCGCCTTCTGCCGGCACGGTCCGAACCGGTAGATCAGGGTCAGGGCCGTCACATAGCCGACCAGCAGCAGGGGCCAGCGGAACAGGGCCATCAGGCCCCACTCCTCCTCCAGGCCGAACAGCCGCACCACCACCGGCACCCCCACTACCAGCAGCGAACTCACCAGCACGGCAGCAATGGCCCCGACGGTGAAGCCCATGCACAGCAGGTTGTAGCGGACGATGTTGCGGCGCTCGACCTCGTGATAGGCGATGTTCAGCCCGTAGAAGAGCACCTTGACCGCCCCGTTGGCGGTCCACAGCGACAGGGCCAGGGTCCAGATCAGGGTGAAGGTCAGCTGGCCGTTCGAGTTCGCGGCCAGCCGCTCCATCTCGCCGCCCAGGAAGGCGGCGATACTGCTGGGCATGACGCCGTACAGGAACTGAAGCCGGCTCCAGGCGTCGGCCGGATCGGCGAACAGGCCGTACAGGGTCACGAACGTCCCCAGAAGCGGGAACAGGGACAGCAGGGTGAAGAAGGTCACGCCCCCGGCGACGAAGCCGACCCGGTCGCCGAAATAGGAGCCCCCGGTGCGCCACAGGATGTCGGTCCAGCCCTTGTGCGGGATGTGTTCGGGCCGGGCGGCGAGACGGCCGCGCCCCGGCTCCTTCGTTTCGTAGTCCTCCGGCGTCGGGGGTTTGGGCGGCAGGGGCTCGGGGCGTTCGGGGCGCAGCTCCAGCCCGACCTTGTGGCCCTGGGTGTAGAGCAGATGGGCCGCGCCGGCGCCGGCGCTCAGCCCGCCCAGGGCCGCCGCGACGAACTTCCACAGCGGGCGGCGGGGCGGAGGGGCGGGAGACTTGAACCTGGACATCAGCAGGCGAACGGCGCAGCGGCTGCGACGTTCCCGCCCGGCGCGCGACCGGCCGTGCTTGAAATCCCGGCCGCGAAGGGCCAATCACCCGAAATGACCACCGAGCCCCTCTCCCCCAAGCCGTCCGACGGCGCCGCGACCCTGCTGACCGTCTGGAAGGCCGCCCAGGCCCGCCTGAAGGGCGGACGCATCGACAGCCCGGCCATCGACGCCCGCCTGCTGCTGGAAGCCGCCGTCGGCGCCAGCCGCATGGACATTCTGACCGATCCCTATCGCGTCGTCACGCCCGAGCAGCAGGCCGAGTACGAGGCCATGGTCGAACGCCGCCTGCGCCGAGAGCCCGTGTCGCGGATCGTCGGCAAGAAGGGCTTCTGGAAGATCATGCTGAACGTCACCCCCGACGTCCTCAGCCCCCGCCCCGACACCGAGACCATCCTCGACATCGCCCTGCTGGCCTTCGCCAAGACCCAGGCCTTCAGCATCGCCGACCTGGGCACCGGCTCGGGCGCCATCCTGCTGGCCCTGCTGGCCGAGCGGCCGGCGGCCCAGGGCGTCGGCACCGACATCTCGACAGAGGCCCTGGCCGTGGCCAAGGAGAATGCCGCCAACCTGGACCTGAACGAACGCGCCGCCTTCCTGCGCACCGAATGGGCCGCGGGCTTCGGCGACGCGAGCTTCGACCTGGTGGTGTCCAACCCCCCCTATATCCCCACCGACCACATCCCGACCCTGGACCCCGAGGTCCGCGACCACGACCCGCACCTGGCCCTGGACGGCGGCCCCGACGGGCTTCAGGCCTATCGCGACCTGGCCCCCGAGGTGAAGCGGATCCTCAAGCCCGGCGGCGTCTTCGCGGTCGAGATCGGCTGGGACCAGGGGCCCCAGGTCAAGGCCCTGTTCGAGGCCCAGGGCTTCGCCGACGTCAAGGTGATCAAGGACCTGGGCGAACGCGACCGCGTCGTCACCAACGGCCCGGACCCGAGGACCAATCCGATCCCGCAGGAGTGACGCGCCTCAATCGACCCTGAACAGGACCAGGGCTGTGACACCGCCGCCCGGCGTGGTCTCTAGGCGGATCTCTGCGCTCATTTGCTGAGCCAAAGAACGGGCGATTGACAGGCCGAGGCCGGAACCGCCGGTCTCGCGACTACGGGAGGCTTCGCCGCGCGCGAAGGGTTCGAAAGCCTGGCCCGCGAAGGCCGGAGCCAGACCCGGGCCATGATCGACCACAGCCAGCCGCCAGCGATCGTCATCGCGCTCGAAGCTGACCTCGGCGGATCCACCGTACACCACCGCATTCTCCACCAGGTTCTCGACGATCCGGCGCAGGGCGACCAGATCAGCCCGGACCCGCCCCGCGTCCAACCGGCCCAGACTGACCGCTTGGCCTAGGGCTGCGCGTTCGGAGGCCAGGTCGGTCAACAACTCAGCCACATCGACGGGAGTAAGAACGGCCGGTCTTTCCTCCCCGCGCGCGACCAGCAGGACATCCTCGATCAAGGTCGCCATCAGGGCCACGTCCCGATCGGCGCGGGCTCTCTGCTCCGCATCCTCGATCAGGGCGACCCGAAGCCTCAGTCGGGTCATCAGGGTTTTCAGATCGTGCGCCGCCGCCGCCAGCATCCGCATTCGCTCTGTCATCAAGGCCTGGATGCGGGCGCGCATGCGGTTGAAGGCCGAGGCCACGCGTCGCGCCTCGGCATGGCCCGTCTCATCCATCGGCGGGGCGCCGAGATCGACCGCGAACCGGTCGGACGCTTCGGCGATGACCTGCAGGTCGCGCGTCGCGCGCTGCACCGTCCGCCATACCAGAAAGGCAGCGACCAGTCCCACCAGCAGATTGAACACCAGGGCCGCCACGGCGATGCCGCGGCGACGCTGTCCCAGGCCCGGTGCGACCACCAGCCGCTGTCCGTCCGCCAGGGCGACGGAGACAGCATAGACGGCCGTTCGGCGGCCCTGCAAACGGGGGCGGAACCGGCGCCTTTCCTCAGGAACCAGCAGACGCACGTCACGCCCTTCCAGCGCCGTCCCATAGCTGCGCAGCAGGACCGGCAAGGCGCCCCCGCGCTGGCGATAGCCGGAGGGAACGCCATCGGTAATGAAGAATCGGGTCGCATCCCCGTTCAGGGCCACCAGAAGATCGTCGCGGCGGGCCGACGGCGTGCGATCGACAGCGGCGGCGGCGGCGGCGATCCGCACCGGAACGGGCAGGCGCCAATCGTCCTGATCCCTGTGCTGCAGACTCATCAGACCCAGGACGCTGATTGCCTGAAGCGCCACGACGACCAGGACCAATGTCAGGGTCAGGCGGTTGACGAGGCCGAGCCGCCTCACGACCCCGCCTCTACGTCAGCGGAGAACAGATAGCCGGCGTTGCGCACTGTACGGATCAGGCGAGGCTCGCGGGGATCGTCCCCTAACTTGCGCCGCAGGCGCGAGACCTGAATGTCGATCGAACGATCGAACACGTCGGCCTGGCGGCCCTTCAGCACATCCATGATGTCGTCGCGCGACAAGATCTGCTGCGGCCGTTTCACGAAGGCGGCCAGGAGGTCGAACTCTCCTCCGGTCAGTTCCACCGCTCGTCCTTCGGCGTCGGTCAGGGCGCGCGAGGCCAGATCCAGCCGCCATCCGTCGAACACCACGCGGCGGGTCGGGGTTTGAGGCGGCTCGGAGCGGTCACGACGGCGCAACAGGGCCTTGATCCGGGCGACCAGTTCGCGCGGCTCGAACGGCTTGGCGACATAGTCGTCCGCCCCGACCTCGAGGCCCACGACCCGGTCCATCGGCTCGCCCCGCGCCGAGGCGATCAACACGGGAACCGCCCCTTGCAGGCGGCGACAGATCGACAGCCCGTCCTCGCCGGGCATCATCAGGTCCAGGATCACCAGATCCGGACGGCGAACCGCCCAGGCCGCCCAGAAGGCCGCGGCGTCGGGAAAGGCCGCGCACTCCAGCCCCTCGCGCGCCAGAAGCGCGCAGACCAGGTCGCGGATTTCGGGGTCGTCCTCGACCAGATGGATCAGAACCGTCGTCATGGACCAAGCTTTGGCGCAACCGCCGCCGCCCCGCCAGTAGGGGATACATGCTGTTACGCACGGGCGCCGCGGCGACACACCCCTGGCGGCCGGGTCTGTCAGTCTGTGGTCGTCCGGAACAGGCCGGACCTTGCAAAGGACCCCGCCCATGCGCTCCCACCGTCCCTTCGCCATCGCCGCCCTTGCCGGCGTTCTGACCGTCGCCGGCGTGGTGGCGGTCGCCGACAGCGCCAACGCCCAGTCCCGCTCGCGTCAGCGTTCAACCACCGTCACCGGCGCCAACCACAGCGCCACGCGCAACGCCGACATCTATCGCAGCCCCGGTTCGGCGACGGTGTCCCGCTCGGGCACGGTCGACGGTCAGAGCTGGTCCAGCGCGCGGGCGCGCACCACGGTGGACACCGGCGACGGCTACGCCACCACCGCCGTCCATACCGGCCCGGCCGGCAACACCCAGACCCGGACCAGCTCGGTCTCGTACGACGAGAACGGCTACAGCCGCGACGCCTCGGTCCAGACCTCGAACGGCAATGGCTACAGCCGCCAGGTCGACGCCTCGAGCGACGAGGACGGATCCACGGTGAACCGCTCGGCCGTCACCAACAGCGGCGCCACGCGCAGCTCCACGGTCACGCGCCCTTACTGACCCGTCCCCGTTTCCCGGTTCGGGCGGGGGTCCTCATCCAGCTCCCCGCCCGTCGCCCCGGCCGCACACCCCCCCCCCCCGGGCGGCCGGGGCCCCTTTCCCCCTGATCGAGGTCCCGATGAAAACCCTCTTCTTCTCCGCCCTGGTCGCCGCCGCCATCGTCGCAGCAGCCAGTTCCGCACCCGCCCAGACCCGGCCCCCGGCCGACGCGGGCCGCGCCCTGTTTCAGCAGGCCGACGTCAACAATGACGGCCGCCTGTCCCGCGTCGAGTTCGACGCCGCACGCGAGGCCCGGTTCGCCGGCGCCGACACCGACCGCAATGGCCGGCTGACCATGTCCGAACTGCGCGCCCTGCGCCCCGAGGGCGCCGCCTCGCCCCAGCGTCGTCCCAGCCGCGAGCAGATCCAGAAGCTGCGCGCCATCGACCGCAACAACGACCGCGCCGTCGACCTGAACGAGTTCCGCGCCACCAACGCCGACCGTTTCGCCGCCGCCGACCGCAACCGCGACGGCTTCATCACCCGCGAGGAGATCGTCGACCTGGTCCGCTCCCTGGGCGTCGGCGACTGAGCCCCTCGATTCCAGACCCTGCGGCCCAAAGAAACAGGGTCTGAAATGGGTCACGGCCTTGTCGGAAATCCGCCCGCTCGGCCTTCCTCCCCTGATGCGCAAGATCGAAACGGTCAGATCGACCCCAGCGTCCTGATCACTCACAAGATCGGGCTGGAAGACGGGCCGGACGCGTACAAGACCTTCCAGGAGAAGGCGGACGGCTGCATCAAGCTGGTGATCAGCCCCTGACGCCGGTTTCAGACCCTGGGCGGAAGACCAGGGTCTGGAGCGTCGCATCGGGTCGGGGTTGGCGCATGAGCCTGTCGTAAAAACAGGGTGACAAAGCGCCAAAGCGCCAAATCCCGATCTGCATTTCCTCCGAACATGCGCCATGTCTCCCCTGGTCCTGAACCTTCGCGGGCGACAGGATGGCATGGTTTTCGGGGGTGGTTAGGAGAAGGCGGTTTGACGGGGTCAGCGCCTTGATAAGGCGGGGATTCGCGGTTCGAATTGTGCTCGTTCGACGGCGAGGCGGACCTTCCCCCGCTTGCGGGGGAAGACGCTAGATCTCTGACCACCTTCCCTCTCCCGTTGGGAGAGGGCTTGAGCGCACGGCGGCGCAGCCATCGTTCTTGCGCGACCCGGAGGGCGGCGCGAAGCAGCCAAAGGATGAGGGTCGTCCGGCGCCCCGCTGCGGCCAGACCGGTGCGACGGCTTGCGCCGACTTGGACACCCGACCCTCATCCGTCCGCTTCGCGGCCACCTTCTCCCAACCAAGAACACAGGGCACGGAGGGACGCGACCTAGTGAGACCCGTATTTACCTTGGCCAGCGTTATTGTTTGGGTGCGATAAACAACCGCTAGTGTACTAGTCATCAGCGGTTAACCCTCTAGCCACGCATCGGAGCAGCTTTGGCCAACGAATATGAGCGCTTTCGCGAGCTGACGCTGCTTGTACAGGGTATAAAGCGGTCTATCGAAGATCGACCACCTCACCGCGTCGGCAGGATTTCTGTCGAGCAGTGGCGTGAGGCCATTTTCGCTTTTGAAGAAGTCAGGGTAATACTTCGACAGGCTAGCCGAAGAGCAAGGGAAGATCTAGATCTGGATTTAATTAATGAAGCGCACGGAAAACTTATACAGATTGCATCCAATACAGCGCTAATGGACATCATTGGCTCGATTCCATTGCGCTTGCTTGCCATGCCGCGCGAAATCGAGCTAATGGAAACATTTAGGGGGAGACCTATTGGTGAGGCGCTCTATGCTGCGCTGGACTTGTCAGTAGGAATTACAGCTGGTCCGAAGCAACAAGCGCTCGATCTGGGCAGTATAGCTGGTGCCGAACGCCTCCGTAATATCGTTCCGGACCAGAAGATCGCTCCTGCCAAATTCGGAATCCAGCAAAATCGAATCATAGTCATTCCTCAACGCCATGTGGTGCCCGAAGCCGACCGGGAAGCGGCAGATGCCGCCCGACTACATCTACACAACTCCGGACAGCGGATCATTGATTCCCTGAGCGCTTCGAACTGTGATCGTCGGCTGATTGAGGCGGTGGAACAACTGCAAGCGGCGCTAGCTGAACCGAAAAATGTAATCGAGCTAGGCCTTACTAATCTCAGCTGTGAAGCAATCTGCGGTGCAGCAAAGGAGGAGTTACCAGACGCAGTGTGCGGAATGATCAAGGGCCACACAGCTGCAATAGGAATGTTTGTTGCCCAATTTCCCGAGTGGCAAAAATTTGCTGAGAACGCCGCCGCCGTTGAACTAACTGTAGCCGACGTTGAGGAAATAAATCGCGCGGCGAGCCAAATCATAGCTCAAATAGAAAACAACCCCGAAGTTGCAGACAAAGACGTGCCACAAACAATCAAGGCAATACGGGCGTTAACGAGCGATCCCTCGACTACTGCTCGAAAAGCAGCATTCGCACTACTTCGAACCGTAGAGAATTTTGTTTCGACCGTGTTTTCGTATGGAACTAACTTCATCGGCAAGACGGCAGATAAGACGAGTGGCGAACTTTCGTCTGCTATCGCGAAAGCGTCGGCAGGAATCCTTGTCGCTGCGGCTATAGCCGGTGCATCTCAGATGACTGGCGTCACCGGGCGGATTGCAGAGGCGACTTGGATTAAAAACGCTCTGGAGATCGTACAGAAGCAGGCGGGACATCATTAAAGCCCCTAATGCACCCGCGCCTTCCCGATCTCCAACCCGCCTTCACCGGCGGTGACGGCAATCACCCCGCCGTCCTCGATCTCGCCGGCCAGCAGCTTCCGCGCAATCGGGTCCACCAGTTCCTTCTGGATCACCCGCTTCAGCGGCCGCGCGCCATAGGCGGGGTCGTAGCCGCGGTCGGCGAGCCAGGCCAGGGCGGCGTCGTCCAGCGACAGGTTCAACCGGCGGTCGGCCAGCAGTTTTTCGAACCGTGACAGCTGGATCCGCACGATGCCGCCCATCTGTTCGCGGCCCAGGCGGTGGAACAGGATGATCTCGTCGATCCGGTTCAGGAACTCGGGCCGGAAGTGGGCGCGGACGGCGTCCATGACATAGGGGCGGACGGCTTCCACATCATCGCCCTCGCCCTGTTCGGCCAGATACTGGCTGCCCAGGTTGGAGGTCATGATGATCAGGGTGTTGCGGAAGTCGATGGTGCGGCCCTGGCCGTCGGTCAGGCGGCCGTCGTCCAGCACCTGCAACAGCACGTTGAAGACGTCGGGGTGGGCCTTTTCGACCTCGTCGAACAGGACGACCTGATAGGGGCGACGGCGCACGGCCTCGGTCAGGGCGCCGCCCTCGTCATAGCCGACATAGCCGGGAGGGGCGCCGATCAGGCGGGAGACGCTGTGTTTCTCCATATATTCGGACATGTCGAGCCGGGTGATGGCGGCCTCGTCGTCGAACAGGAACTCGGCCAGGGCCTTGGTCAGTTCGGTCTTGCCCACGCCGGTCGGGCCCAGGAAGAGGAAACTGCCCAGGGGACGGTTAGGGTCGTTCAGGCCGGCGCGGGCGCGGCGCACGGCGTCGGAGACGGCGGCCAGGGCCTCGTCCTGACCCACGACGCGGCCGCCCAGGGCGGTCTCCATCTGGAGCAGTTTTTCGCGCTCGCCCTCCAGCATCTTGTCGACGGGGACGCCGGTCCAGCGGCTGACGACGGCGGCGATCTGTTCGGCGTCGACGACTTCTGGCGTTAGAGGCCCCCCGCCCCCCGTCTCGGCGGCCTCGGCCTCCGCCAGTTGTTTCTCGATCTGGGGGATCTGGCCGTAGGCGATTTCGGAGGCGCGGCCCAGGTCGCCGGCGCGCTGGGCGTTGGTCAGTTCCAGGCGCAGGCGGTCCAGGGTTTCACGCAGTTGCGCGCCCTGGCCGACCTTGTCCTTTTCGGCCTTCCACTGGGTGGTCAGGTCGTCGGACTGGCCCTCCAGATCGGCGATCTCGTCCTCCAGCTTTTCCAGCCGGTGGCGGGAGGACTGGTCGGTCTCCTTCTTCAGGGCCTCGCGTTCGATCTTCAGCTGGACCAGGCGGCGGTCGATCTCGTCCAGGGACTCGGGCTTGGAGTCCACGGCCATGCGCACGCGGCTGGCGGCCTCGTCGATCAGGTCGATGGCCTTGTCCGGCAGGAAGCGGTCGGTGATGTAGCGGTTCGACAGGGTGGCGGCGGCCACGATGGCGCTGTCGGAGATCCGGACCCCGTGGTGGACCTCGTACTTCTCCTTCAGGCCGCGCAGGATGGAGACCGTGTCCTCGACCGTCGGTTCGGCGACGAAGACCGGCTGGAAGCGGCGGGCCAGGGCGGCGTCCTTCTCGACGTGTTTGCGGTATTCATCCAGCGTGGTGGCGCCGACGCAGTGGAGTTCGCCGCGCGCCAGGGCCGGTTTCAGCAGGTTGGAGGCGTCCATGGCGCCGTCGCCCTTTCCGGCGCCGACCAGGGTGTGCATCTCGTCGATGAACAGGACGATGCCGCCCTCGGCCGCCGAGACCTCGGACAGGACGGCCTTCAGCCGTTCCTCGAACTCGCCGCGGTATTTGGCGCCGGCGATCAGGGAGCCCATGTCCAGCGCCATGACGGTCTTGTCGCGCAAGGATTCCGGCACGTCGCCGTTGACGATACGCAGGGCCAGGCCCTCGACGATGGCGGTCTTGCCGACGCCGGGCTCGCCGATCAGGACGGGATTGTTCTTGGTGCGGCGCGCCAGGACCTGGATGGTGCGGCGGATCTCTTCGTCGCGGCCGATGACCGGGTCGATCTTGCCGTCGCGGGCGGCCAGGGTCAGGTCGCGGGCGTAGCGTTTCAGGGCGTCATAGCCGTCCTCGGCGCCGGCGCTGTCGGCGGTCTTGCCCTTGCGCACCTCGGCGATGGCGGCGTCCAGTTTTTCGGCGCTGGCGCCCGAGGCTTTCAGCACCTCGGCGGCGACCCCGCCCTCGCGCGCCAGGGCGGCCAGCAGGCGTTCGGTGGTGACGAAGGCGTCGCCGGCGGATTTGGAGGCTTCCTCGGCGGCGGCGAAGACGCGGGCGGTGTCGCCGTCCAGATAGAGCTGGCCCGAGCCGCCGGTGACCTGGGCGCGCTTCTTCAGCGCGGTCTCGGTGTCGGCCTCGGCGCGCTTGGCGTCGCCGCCGGCGGCGGTGATCAGATTGCGGGCCAGGCCGTCGCGTTCTTCAAGCAGGATTTTCAGCAGGTGTTCGGGGGCGAACTGCTGGTGGCGGCGGGCCAGGGCCAGAGACTGGGCGGACTGAACCGCCTGTTTGGCGCGGTCGGAATAGAGATCGAGATTCATACGTGTCCCCTCGTGAGGCGGAAATGGTCCGACACGCCCTCTGGAGCAAGCGACGCGTCTGTTCGCAGGAAGAAGTGGGTGTGTTGAACCGGCCACACAAGAGCCCGAGCGGGGGTGTGCGCGCCTTGACCGGGGTCAATTGCGGCGAACAGCGGTCCGGTTGGTGTCGGAAACGAAATATTTTAATGAATGCAACGGATTAGCCGGGACGAAACGTTTAGCAGACATCTATTCACCTACGGAAAGGCGCTGTCCCATGCGCAAGTCTATCATCGCAATCGCCGCCGGCCTGATGGCCCTGAGCACCGTCTCGGCCCAGGCCGCCGCCCTGGACCAGAACCGCCCTGCGCCGGAGCGCCAGGAGCAGCACCAGAACCAGGGCCGGGATCAGGGTCAGAACGGCGGCCAGAAGAACGATTCGCGTGGCGAACACCGCGATTCCTACGGGTCCTGGTCGTCGAGCTGGGGCTCCCGTCCGCCGGCGCCGCCCGCGCACTTCAGCCGTCGCGGCGACTGGTACGCGCACGTGCGCGCCTGCCAACAGCGCTACCGGTCCTATAACCCGCGCACCGACCGCTATGTCCCGCGCGCCGGCCAGACGGCGATCTGCCGCCTGTAATCTCTGATCTCTGTCGAGGGCCGGGCCGCCGATGCGGCCCGGCCTAGAGTCGCGTCTCCCAGGCCGTCCAGCCCGCAATCAGCACCAGCCCGGCCGCCATCAGTGCGCGCACGCTTGCGCCCTGGCTCCCGCCGCCCAAACGGCTCACCCGGGCGGCTGTGACGACGATGAGAGCGTGAATCGCCACACTGACGGCCACATGGAATCCGCCCAGGGTCAGGGCCTGCGGCAGGGCCGGGCCGTAGTCCGGGCGCATGAATCCCGGCAGCAGGGCGATATAGAACAGCGCCGCCTTCGGATTCAGCAGATTGGCGGTCAGGCCCCGCAGGAAAAGCGCACGATAACGATCACGCGTCTCGGGCGCCGGGCGGGCCGGATCGCCCTCGCCCTTCCAGGCTTCCCAGGCGAGCCAGAGCAGAAACCCCACGCCTGCCCAGCGAATGGCCTGATACAGGGCCGGCCAGGCCAGCACGATCTCGGTCAGTCCGAAGGCGGCGGCCAGCATCCACAGCGTCAGCCCCAGGGTGATGCCCGCCACGGCCGCCAGCCCCGCCGTGCGGCCCTGCGACAGGGACACCAGCGCCAGCCAGCCCATGTTCGGACCGGGCGTCAGCTCGATCAGGACGACCGCCGCCAGAAACGGCAACACCACCCCCGGATCGACCGGCCCGTGCGTCAGAAATTCCATTCAAGCCTCCAGTGCGATCTCTAGGCCGCGCCGGGGGGCGGGTCCAATCGCGGGGCGTTCGCCGCCGGTCGACTTCCGCGCGGCGGGGCGGGGAACCTCCAGCTTCGCCATACGCTCTCCATCGATGCTGAGATCCAAGATGAATCCGCGCGTCTTCTGGGGCGCGAGCGGCATAGCCGGGGCCCTGCTGCTGGTCGCCCTGGTCGCGCCGAACACGTCGGACCTGATCTTCGGCCGGGCGCAGACCTGGGTGATCGACACCTTCGGCTGGTTCTACATCGCCTCGGTCGCGGGGTTTCTGGGGGTGGTCGCCTTCCTGGCGTTCGGACCGACCGGGCGGCTGAGGCTGGGGCCGGACGACGCTGAGCCTGACTTTCCCTATGTGTCCTGGCTGGCCATGCTGTTCGCCGCCGGCATGGGCATCGGCCTGATGTATTTCGCCGTCGCCGAGCCGATCCAGCACTACGCCGCCCCGCCCGAGGCCATGCCCGGAACCCTGAACGCGGCGCGCGAGGCGATGGTCATCACCTTCACCCACTGGGGCGTGCACGCCTGGGCCGTCTATGCGGTGGTGGGACTGAGCCTGGCCTATTTCGCGCACCGGAAAGGGCTGCCGCTGACGCTGCGGTCCGGGCTGTCGCCGTTGCTGGGCCGGCGGATCCACGGACCGATCGGCGACGCGATCGATATTTTCGCCATCTGCGGCACCCTGTTCGGGATCGCCACCTCGCTGGGGCTGGGCGTGGCCCAGATCAACAGCGGGTTGAACTATCTGACCGGTCTGCCCAGCGGGCCGTGGGTGCAGGTGGGGTTGATCGCCGTGGTGATGACGGCGGCGACCGTCTCGGTCCTGACCGGGCTGGACAAGGGGGTACGGCGGCTGTCGGAACTGAACCTGGCGCTGGCGGTGCTGCTGATGCTGTTCGTGCTGGTGGTCGGGCCGACCGGTTTCCTGCTGAAGGCGCTGGTGCAGAATTTCGGCCTGTACCTCGACCATTTCTTCGTGCGGACCTTCACCCTCTACGCCTATGAGCCGCGCGGCTGGATGGCGAACTGGACCCTGTTCTACTGGGCCTGGTGGATCGCCTGGTCCCCGTTCGTGGGCATGTTCATCGCCCGTATCTCGCGCGGGCGGACGGTGCGCGAGTTCATCGGCGGAGTACTGCTGGTCCCCACCGCCTTTACCTTCCTGTGGATGACGGTGTTCGGCAATACAGCCATCAGCCTGGACATGGGCCAGGCGGCGGGGGCCATCTCCCAGGCGGTGCAGGCGGATCTGTCGACGGCCATCTTCCACTTCCTGGAGAACCTGCCGGGGGCGGCGATCACCTCGACCCTGGCGGTGCTGCTGGTGGCGGTCTTCTTCGTCACCTCGGCCGACAGCGGCTCGCTGGTGATCGACACCATCGCCTCGGGCGGGGCGGACGACACGCCGCGCTGGCAGCGGGTCTACTGGTGCGCGCTGGAGGGACTGGCGGCGGCGGCCCTGCTGCTGGCCGGGGGGCTGGGCGCGCTTCAGGCCGCGACCCTGGTGGCGGCCCTGCCCTTCACGGTCATCATGATCCTGCTATGCGTCGGCCTGATCCGGCAGATGAACGCGGACCTCAGGGGCGAGGCGGTCGAGACCGAGACGCCGCCGCTGGGCGAGCGGCTGAAGCGGATGTTCGCCCCCGCCAGCCGCCGCGACATCGACCGCCAGATCGAGCGCCACGGCGTCCCCGCCCTGAACGAGGTGCGGGAGGCGCTGGCGGTCGAGGGGCTGGACCAGAGCCGGATCGAGACGGACGCCGCCGCCGTATGGCTGACCGTCCCGCACGCCGGCGGCGCGGACTTCCTGTACCGGCTGGGCGCGCGATCCCGGCCGCTGCCGGCCATCACGCCGCTGGACGCGCCGGAAGGGCGACGCGCCGTCGAGTGGCGGCTGACGGCCCAGACGGGCGACGGCGGTCGCCCGCGCGACGTGACCGGCTTCACGCGACAACAGATCGTCGCCGACGTGCTGGAGCATCTGCAGGCCTGGCGGCTGGGCTAGGGACCTTGGCCCGGAGCCGCGGGGGCGCTAGCGTCGCCATAGTCCTAGCCGGAGTTCCCGCATGTCCCTTCGCCTGTCGCGCCGTTCCCTGTTCGCTTCCGGAGGCGCGGCGGCGCTGGTCGCGGGGCCGTCGTGGGCCCAGAGCCAGACCCAGGCGCCGGCGCCGGCCGTCGCCAACGACGACGCAGCCCTGGCCGAAGCGGTCGACGCCTATGTGAAGAAGGCCATGGCCGCCTGGCCCGAGCAGCCGGCCCTGGGGGTGGCGGTGGTCAAGGACGGCGAGACGGTCCTGGCGCGCGGCTATGGGGTCAAGGTTCAGGGCAGGCCGAGCCGGGCGGACGAACACACCCTGTTCGCCATCGCCTCGAACACCAAGAACGTCACCGCCGCCGCCCTGGCCATCCTGGTGGACGAGGGCAAGGTGGCGTGGGACGCGCCCATCAAGACCTATCTGCCTGACTTCCGGCTGTCCGATCCGTACATCAGCAACCACATCACCGTCCGCGACACCCTGAGCCACCGGGCCGGGTTCGGCCTGGGCGCCGGCGACCTGCTGTTCTGGCCCAACAGCGACCGGACCCGCGCCGAGGTCCTGGCCCAGGCCGCCTTCGTGCCGATCGAGGACGGGTTCCGGGCCCGCTATCACTATTGCAACCTGATGTTCGTCGTCGCGGGGGCGGTGATCGAGGCCGTGTCGGGCATGATGTGGGAGGACTTCATCCAGACCCGCATCCTGGACCGGGTCGGCATGACCGAGACCGTGCCCCTGGCGCGCCTGGCCGATCCGGCGAAATCCGCCCTGCCGCACGGCCGGGTCGGGCCGCCGCTGCGTTACCAGGGGGCGATGACGCCGATCGCGGCCTCGATCGTCGAGGTCTGGAACTGGGATTCAGCGGCGGCGGCGGGAGGGATCTGCACCACGCCGACGGACTGGGCCAAATGGATCGCCGTGCGGCTGAACGACGGCAAGCTGGCGGACGGAACGCGACTGTTCTCCGAGGATGCGGCGCGCGAGATGTACCGGCCCAATATCATCGCCGGCGCCTCGGCCGGCCCCACGGCGGAACTGCCCAACCGGTCCATCGCCTCGACCTACGCCATGGGGCTGCAGGTCCAGGACTATCGCGGCGAGCGGATCGCCAGTCACGGCGGCGGGTCGCCCGGCGGCATCTCGGCGACCGTGCTGATCCCCGGCCGCAAGACCGGCTTCTGCGTCTTCTCCAACGCCGAGGAGAGCTTCCTGCTGCGCGCGCTGCGCTCGGGCATCACCGACCTGTGCATGGGCAAGACCGATGTGGACTGGATCGCCGATTCCAAGCGGCTGGAGGCCGAGGGCAATGTGAAGTCGCTGGCCGCCGCCGTCGAGATCGACGCCAAACAGGCCGCCGGCGCCCCGCCGTCGATGCCGCTGGAGGCCTATGCCGGGACCTGGCGCGATCCCTGGTACGGCGACATCCTCATCGAACCGAGGACCGAGGGACGAGGACGCAATCGCAAGACCGGGCTGTGGCTCAGCTTCACCCACACGCCGGCGCTGAAGGGCTGGCTGGAGCCCTATGACGGCGAGACCTTCCGCACCCGTTTCCCCGACAAGCGCGAGGAGGACGCCTTCGTCACCTTCGCCATCCAGACCGCCAAGCCGGCCACGGCGACGATGAAGGGCGTGTCGCCCGACATCGACTTCTCATACGACTATCAGGATCTGAAGCTGACACGGGTCCAGCCCGTCAGCGGGTGATCTCCAGCAGTTCCAGCTTGGCTTCCTGCCTGGGCCAGGGCAGGACCAGCCGCCAGCGGTTCTGGCCGATCCGCTCCAGCACCCCGACCTGATCCCGCTCGGGATTTTCGTCATAGGCCGGGAAGCTGGTTTCCTGCCCCCAGGCCTGGGTTCCGACATAGACCAGACGACGGTCGGTGTCGGGATACAGCAGGCCGCGCAAGCGTTGCGAGCCGGTGGTCTTGGTCAGGATCAGGTCGCCGCCGGGGGTCAGTTCGACCGCACAGGCGAACCAGGGATAGTCGACATAGGCCAGGCCCTGGCCTTCCACCCGTCGTCCCAATTTGATGGTGCGGCAGCGGTAGGTTCCGGGCGTCGGCTGGAGACGGTCGGCCTGGGCCGCATTCGGATCCACAAGGGGACCGAGCGCCTCGACCTGACGGGCGAAGCCGGCGTCCTCGGCCTCGGCCCGCGCCATGCGCCAGGCCTGGTCGAGGCGGCCCAGCCGACTGGCGTCCGAGGCGGTCGCAACCCGGCGCCAGTCGTCGGTCCCATCCTGCAGGCCGCCGGGGGCGGCCTGTTGCGCCGGTGCGGCCGTAACCTGGGCTACGGCCTGGGGCGCGGCCTGGGGCGGCACGCCGGCGGCCGGTTCGGTCACGGCTGGAGACATCTCGGCCGGACCATTGGGGCGGTTGTCGCCACAGGCGGCGAACGCCGCTGCGGCGGCGGACAGGGCGAAGAGGATCGGGCTACGGCGCATGGGCGTCTCCATCGGTTGGGAGTCGAACGGTCCAGCCGCCGCGAGGTTCAGCCGGCCTTGGGGACCAGTTCGATCAGGTCGAGGTTGGACTCGTACTGCGGCCAGGGCAGGACAAGCCGCCAGCGCGCGTCGCCGATCCGCTCCACCACAGCGACCAGGTCGCGATCAGGATTGCGGCCATAGGAGTTGGCGGCCGGCTCCTGGGCCAGGGCCATGGAGCCGAGCATCAGCATGTGGCGGTCGTTTTCCGGGAACAGCAGGCCCGAGGGACGTTGCGAGCCAGTCAGTTTCGAGAACTTCAGTCCGCGAGGCGTCTGTTCGATGCGGCAGGCGAACCAGCCGTAGACCACATAGCCCAGGCCGTCCTCGCCGCCCTGGGAGCCCAGTTTGACGGTTCGGCAGCGATAGTCGCCGGGCGGCGGGGCGACGCCGGGGCGGGCGGCGCCGGGATCGATCAGATCGCCGAGACTGTCCAGATCGCCCGAACCGCGCTGGCGACGCGCCTGTTGCAGAGCCAGGTTCCAGGCGGCGTCGCGCCGCTGGTAGCGATCACGATCGACAGAGGTGATGACGCCGCGCCAGTCCATCAGAACCCCGCCGCTCCCTCCCGAAGGCGGAGCGGGAGGCGGAGGCGGGGGCGGCGGAGTGGAAGCGCAGGCGGCGACGACGAAGAGCGCGGCGACGGCGAGGCTGCGCGTCAGACTGCGGGTCGACGAACCAGACTGGAACGGACGGAACTGGGCGAACGGACGCATCATCGCTTCCCTTGGGGGCGGGCCTTGCGGCGAAGTCGTCCCTTTAGGACCCGTATGGGCCGCCGTCGTCAAGGCCGCACGCCCGACGAGGGCGCCGATCAGCCTTCGCTGTCGGCGGCGACCTCGGCCTTGCGACGCGGCGCGCGGCGGCGCGGCGCGGGGGTCTCGCCCTCCTCGGTCGGTTCGGCCGTCGGCGCGGGGGTCGAGGAACGGGTCAGAAAGCCCGGCAGGGCGGTGGGGGCGTCGTCGTCGGCCTCGACGGCGACGGCCGGACGGCGGCTGCGACGGGCGGGGCGTTCTTCCGCGCTCGAAACCTCGACGGCGGGGGTTTCAACCGCAGATTCGGCCGGAGGCGCGACGGATTCGGCGTCGGCGGCCTCTTCCGATCCGACGATCTCCTGGCCTTCGAAGCGGCGGTTGCGTTCCTCGCGGCGACGCTCCCAGCGTTCGCGGCGGGTCTCGCGGCGGCCGCCGCCTTCGCCGTCGGCGCGGACTTCGCCGTCTTCACGGGGTTCGCGCGGTTGCTGATTGTCGCGGTTCTGGTCGCGGTCGCGGTTCTGATTCTGATCACGGTCGCGGTTGTAGTCGCGGTCGCGGTCGCGGTCGCGACTGGGGTTCTGGCTCTGATCGCGGTTCTGATTCTGATCGCGATCGCGGTCGCGATTCTGGCCCTGGTCGGCGCGGTCGGACGCCTCCTGGGCCTGGCGATCAGCGGCCTGCTGGGCGGCGACGAAGGCGGCGGCCTGGGCGCCGGACTCGTCCTCGAAATCGATGTCGAAGCCCTGGTTCGACAGTTCGCGCGCGGCGATGTCGGAGAAGGACCGTTGCGGCTGAAGCGCGCGCAGGACTCGGTAATAGTGTTCGGCGTGCTGCTGGTAGTTCTCGGCCAGCACCCGATCGCCGCCGGACGCCGCGTCGCGGGCCAGCTGCTGATAGCGTTCGTAAACGGTCTGGGCGTTGCCGCGGACCTTGATGTTTTCGGGGCCTTGCGAGTCCCACGAACGATTCGGATTGGCGTTGTTGGCGTTATTGGCGCCCGCCTTGTTCCGATTGCGTCCGCGCTGACGCTTCATGCCCTTGAAATCTCTCATTCGCGCTACCGTGTGCAGGGATGGACCCAGGCCATCGGCCGGTTCCGTCCGTTTCGTGGTTCCGTTTCGCTCGGGGCCGATCCCCGATTGTCGAACTGTCGGAATGCCTTGCCGCCCGCATGGTGCGCCGGTCCTTGCGGGACCGACCGTCATGGCCGGCTCAAGCCGCGAACAGCCGGATTGGGATCCGGAAGGCTGCGTTTGAGTGGGAGACGAGGGAGACTTAGCCTGTGCGACGACCCTTTCCAAGGGGTTTTCGTCAAACCCTCGCACCTATGGCCACGGCGCCGCTTTGCCGATGGGGGCTCAGTGGGCTAGGCAAGACCTTTGAGGCGACTACGAGGCTTTCCCATGCGCGTTCTGGTTCTTGGCGGCGATGGTTTCTGCGGCTGGCCGACAGCCCTGCATCTGTCGGCCAACGGCTGGGACGTGACCGTCGTCGACAATCTGAGCCGGCGCAACATCGACAACGAGCTGGAGATCCAGTCGCTGACGCCGATCCGCACCATGGGCGAGCGGATCAAGGCGTGGAAAGAGGTGTCGGGCCGCGATATCGGCTTCGTCAACATGACGGTGGGCAAGGAGTTCGACCGTCTGGTCGCCCTGATCCGCGAGCTGGCGCCCGACAGCGTGGTGCATTTCGCGGAACAGCGGGCCGCCCCCTATTCGATGAAGTCGGCGCGGCACAAGCTGTACACGGTCGACAACAATATCAACGCCACCAACCATCTGCTGGCCGCCATCGTCGAGAGCGGGCTGGACGTGCATCTGGCCCACCTGGGGACCATGGGGGTCTATGGCTACGGCACCGCCGGCCTGCGCATCCCCGAGGGCTATCTGAAGGTCACGGTCCAGACCGACAACGGCCCCGCCGAGCAGGAAATCCTGTTCCCGCCCAATCCGGGCAGCATCTATCACATGACCAAGACGCAGGACGCCCTGCTGTTCCAGTTCTACGCCAGGAACGACGCGCTCAGGATCACCGACCTGCACCAGGGCATCGTCTGGGGCGCCCAGACCGAGGAGACCCGCAGGGACGAGCGGCTGATCAACCGTTTCGACTATGACGGCGATTACGGCACGGTGCTGAACCGGTTCCTGATGCAGGCGGCGGTCGGCTATCCGCTGACGGTGCACGGATCGGGGGGCCAGACGCGAGCCTTCATCCATATCCAAGACACGGTGCGCTGCGTCGAACTGGCGCTGAAGAATCCGCCCAAGCGCGGCGAGCGTGTCAAGATCCTGAACCAGATGACCGAGAGCCGGCGCGTGCGCGACCTGGCCCGGATGGTCGCCGACATGACCGGCGCCGAGATCCACAATGTGCCCAATCCGCGCCAGGAAGCGGACGAGAACGATCTGGTCGTGGCCAATGATCAGTTTCGCGAACTGGGGCTGAAGCCGATCACCCTGGCCGAGGGGCTGATGCAGGATGTGACCGACATCGCCCGCCGTTACGCCGACCGGGCCGACCTGTGCCGCGTGCCCTGCGTGTCCGCCTGGAACCAACGCCGGGCGGAGGCGCTGGAAAACGAAGCGGCGCCGCCGGCCCCGACGACGGCCCCCACAGCCCTGTCCGCCTGAGACCTGTCTTGATGCCCGACGCCGCCCCCGACCGCGCCACCGCCCCCGACCTGCTGGTCTTCGGCGGGGGATATCTGGGTCGCGCGGCGGCGCGCGAGGCCCTGAGGCGCGGCGGCCGGGCCGTGGCCACATCGCGCGATCCCGAACGGCGCCGGTCGTTGGAAGCCGAGGGGATCACCGCCGTCGATCCAGCGGACGCCGAGGCGCTGAAGACCGCGCTGGACGCCGCCACAGCCGTGCTGATCACCGCCGCGCCCGACGCCCACGGCTGCCCCGCCCTGCGCGCCCTGGGGCCGGTGGCGGGCGACGCCTGGCCCGACTGGATCGGCTATGTCTCCTCCACCTCGGTCTATGGCGACCGGGCCGGCGGGTGGGTGTTCGAGGACGGGCCGTTGAACGCCGCCAATCTGGAGGGCGCGCGAAGGGTGCGGGCCGAGCGCGACTGGCGCGACGGGGCGCAGGGCATGGGGCTGACGGTGCAGATCTTCCGCCTGCCCGGCTTCTATGGGCCGGGACGCAGCGTGGTCGAGCGGCTACGCGAGGGGACGGCCAAACTGGTCAGGAAGCCCGGCCAGGTGTTCAACCGCATCCATGTCGACGACGTGGTCTCGGGCCTGTTCGCCTCGATGGCCCGGCCGCGTCCGGGCGCCGCCTACAATCTGACCGACGACGGACCGTCGCCGGCCGATGTGGTGGTCGAATGGGCCGCCGAGCGGATGGGCCTGCCCCGCCCGCCCGAGGTCGACTGGACCGACGACAGCGTCAGCGAGGCGATGCGGCGCTTCTATCTGGATTCCAAGCGGGTCTCGAACGCCCTGGCCAAGGCCGAACTGGGCTGGCGGCCGCAATATCCGACCTGGCGCGAGGGGTTGGCGACGCTGCTGGAGGCGCCTCCGCCGTTGAGACTTGTAAGCTGACTTTCGTCATCCTCCGGCGCGCAGCGAGATCGGAGGATGACGAAAGAGCGGATCAGAACGGCAGCAGATTGCGCTGACGGCTGTAGCTCATGGTGCCGACATTGGCGCCCAGGCGCAGGCCGACGCCGGTGCGGATCGGCGCAAGGACGATGCCGTCGGCCTGCTGATAATTCACGCCCAGGCCGGCGATCAGATAGGCGGTGCCCTCGACGCCGGGGTAACGGCGATAGATCATGTCGGGGTGGTACAGGCCATAGACCAGGGTGAAGACCCGGCTGGCGTTGCCGCCCCAGTCCCAGCCCACCGAAGCCCCCTGCCAGAACACCTCCTGCGAGGCCGACAGGTCCTTCATGTGCAGGGCGCCCCGGCCGTACCGAGCGCCGACGACCACGGCTCCAGAGCCCTCTTCGCCGGCGATGTAGGCGGTGGGGCGGTCGCCCTGGTCGGCGAAGACGCGTTCAATGGCGCCGCCGACGGCCTCGGCCGCGATGCCCAGCTCCTTGGACCCGGCCGCGACCAGTTCGTCGAAGCTGTAGGACTGGGCCTGGTTGTCCGACTGGATCGGATAGTTGGGGTTGGCCGGCGCAGTGGCGCAGGCGCCGACGGACGAGGCGCCAGCGGCGGTGGCCAGGCCGGAGAGGATCAGTTGGCGGCGATGCATGGGGCGCTCCTAGAGGCGGCGAGGGACAGCCAGCGGGGACGCCGGGCTTTGTGACAGAGTCCCCGACCTTTGCGGCAGCCTTGCGGCTTCAAGGTTAACGGGGACTTACGGACGCGCGGGGACAGGATCGACCGCCAGTTCATATTGGCCTGGCTGAGGCACAGCCTGAAGTGTGTTAAAAAACAATCACTGGACGCAAAGACCATCCTGCCTCAACTTGCCAGCCACAATCCTGCATTGTGCAGATTGAATATCTGATGGAAATTGCGATGATTGGCGAGCGATTAGGCGCAATGGGCGCAGCCTTGATTCTGGCAGCGTCCCTGACTTTTCCTGAGGCCGGTCGAGCGGACACGGTCTCAGACTATCTTGTTCAGCAAGTCTGTATCGATCCAGCAACCGGCGCGGCGACGGCGGAGGATCCCATCACCTGCCCTGAACGAGCGAGAAAACTTCAAATTGGCGAGCATCTTCGATACCATAAGTGGGATATGCCCACGCAATCCAACCTCGCCCAAATCAGCGACAGCTACCCCATCCCCGACCTGTTGGGCCGCAATCGCATCGCGCAGACCTTCTACTTCACGCGCGAAAACGCGGTTCCAACCTTCTGGCCCGGAAATCCCGAGACCGGCATTTCCGCATATGATCTCCTTGTCACCGACGGAACCTACGCCTCTGCCGCAGGCACCTATGACAGTGGCGGCGGATGGCAGCCATTCTTCCGCAACGCGCAATGCAGCACGGCGGATTCATGGATCCTTGCTCCAAAGAACCTGTCCATTCCATTTACCCAAGGCCAGGCGGTCACGACGCTTACTGGAGGCTTCCCTCAATGTCCGACGGTGGATGGATTCTCACAGTCCCTTACCGTGTGGAACTACTACCCCAACGTGCCGTACCAGAGCGGCAAAACACTTAACACGGTCAAGTCGTGGCACTTCGGCGGCCCGACGGTCGATTCAAACGCCATAGAGGTTTTTTATCTCACCAAGGAGTATGGCAAGGCTCGCTGGGAAGCCTGGCAATCGTCGGAATACAGATCCGCGCCTGATCCGGTATCGCTTGAACGCTGCGGAATTGGCACGAATAACGGCGTGAACACATTTGGCCAAACAACGTACTTCCTCGCTGCCTGTCATGACTGGACATTCATCTTCCCGGCTGAAAACGGCGCGTGGGACCCCTCCCAGTTCCACATTGATCCGCTTTACAACAGCGTGAACCTACTCCGGAACACGCACATGCAATGCACCAACGCCAATGGACGGGCGCGGACGTGCGGCACTTCAAATAACTGGTGTCAGACGATGCCGCCGTGGCAGCGATATGGAGATCTGAATTGGACCTTCAACCAAAACCCTCAGGCTCCGAGAGAAAGTTCCAATTGCTCGCTCCTCTTTTCCATTCCCTCCGCGCCCAGCGCTCAGTCAATATACCAAGATACAGCGCCGATAGATAAGTCTTATCAAGATTATACTTTCGGTGCAGCCCTGAGAGCCCCCCTGACAACTGGCCCGACCTACCCCTTGTACCTCTATGTTTTCGAGATAAGTGCTTCCGGCGCTCAACTTGCCTCGCACGCCGTCAATGTGAATGCTCAGAAGAACTATCGCTTCTTCGAAGGAAGTTTCACGCGGCACCCGGACACCTACACATTCCGTTTTCAGGTCTATGTGGGCACTTCCAACGTGGAATACGAGATGACGGATGCTTGGCTTGCTCCCAAGCCTTGAGCCGTTCTTTGGTTAGGAAGGGGCTCGCCGATCCAGCGGCGAGCTCCTTCTCCAATTCGAACTGACTATTCAAGCGACGGCTCTTGGCGAAATATCACGCCCGCAGCCTGCCGCCCTGCTTCTCCACCGCCGCCACGATCTTGGCGGTCAGGGCCTCGATCTCGGCCTCGGCCAAAGTCGCCTCGCGGGGTTGGATCACGACTTCCAGGGCGACGGACTTGAAGCCCTCGTCCACGCCCTTGCCACGATAGACGTCGAACACCCGCACGTCGGCGATCAGCGCCTTGTCGGCGCCGGCCGCAGCCCGGACCAGATCGCCGACCGGCTTGGCGTCCTCGACCACGAAGGCGAAGTCCCGGGTCAGGGGCATGAAGGCCGACAGGTCCGCCGATCCCCGCGCCTTGCCCGACTTGCCGCGCGGCTCCGGGACATTGTCCAGCACGATCTCGAAGGCCAGCATGGGCGCATCGGCGTCCAGCGCCTTCAGCACGCGCGGGTGCAGTTCGCCGAACTCGACCATGATGTTCTTGGGGCCCAGCTGCAGCCGGGCCGAACGGCCGGGGTGCCACCAGTCGCGGTTCGACCCTTGCACCAGTTGCAGGGAGGCGACCGGGGCGCCGATCTCTTCCAGCAGGGTGGTCAGGTCGGCCTTCAGGGCGAACAGGGCGTCCTCACCGGCGCCGGCCCAGTGACGGGCGGCGTGAGGGGCGACCAGGGCGGCGATGACCGTGCGCTGATCCTTGGGACCGTCGCCCAGATAGATGGGGCCGATCTCGAACAGGGCGGCGTCGGCGAAACCGCGCGCGGCGTTGCGCGCCGCCGCCTGGATCAGGTTCGGCAGGGCCGAGGGCCGCATGCAGTCCAGATCGGCCGCAATGGGGTTCTCCAGCACCAGACGGTCATCGCCGCCGCCGAACAGGGTCGCCGTGGATTGTTTGGTGAAGGACCAGGTGACGGCCTCGGCATAGCCCAGGGCGGCAAGCGCGCGGCGCGCCGTGCGGACGCGGGCCTGGCGCGGGCTCAGCACCCCGCCGGCGGGGCGGGCGACCTCGGGCAGGGGCGTGTCGGGCAGGCTGTCGAAGCCCTCGATCCGCGCCACCTCTTCCACCAGATCCGCCCGGCCTTCCACGTCGCGCCGCCACGACGGCGGGGTCACGGTCCAGGGCTCAGCCTGACCGGCTGGCGCGGCCGTGACCAGGAAGCCGAGCTGGCCCAGGATGGTGCCGATCCGGTCGTCGTCCAGGTCCATGCCCGTCAGCCGCTTCACATAGGCGGGGTCGAAGGCGAAGGGCGCCGGCCCAGCCGGGGGCTCGCCGACGAAGACGATCTCGGACGGCTCGCCGCCGCACAGGTCCAGAATCAGGCGGGTGGCCAGCTCCAGCCCCGGCGTGACAGAGACCGGATCGACGCCGCGCGCGAACCGGTACTGGGCGTCGGAATGGATGCCCAGCGCCCGGCCCGTCTGGGCGATCACCAGCGGGTCGAACCAGGCGCTTTCGATGAAGACGTCGGTCGTGGTCTCGTCGCAGCCGGTGCTTTCGCCGCCCATGACGCCGCCCAGGCCGATAGGGCGCTCGCCCCCGGCGTCGGCGATGACGCAGTCGGTCGGCGCAGCCGCATAGGTCTTGCCGTCCAGGGCGATCAGATGCTCGGGCTCGCCGCCCTCGATATGGGCGGTCCCGGCCGAGACCTGTCCGCCGCGCACCACGATCTCGGTCCCGACCAGCTTGGCCACGTCATAGACGTGCAGCGGCCGGGCGCGGTCGTAGGCGATCAGATTGGTCACATCGACCAGACGGTTGATCGAGCGCAGGCCGATGGCGGTCAGGCGTTTCTGCAGCCAGGCCGGCGACGGGCCGTTGCGCACGCCGCGAATGACGCGGCCGGCGAAGACCGGACACATCTCGGGCGCGTCCAGCCGCACGGTGATCGGCGACGGGAAGCCCCCCCGCACCACGGCGATGTCGAAATGCTTCAGCTTGCCGACGCTGGCGGCGGCCAGATCCCGCGCAATGCCGGCGACGCCCAGCCAGTCGGGCCGGTTCGGCGTGACTTCGAAATCGATGACGGGCTCGGCGCCGAACAGGCCGGCGACCGGGGTTCCCACCGGGATCTCGGGCGGCAGCTCCTGGATGCCGTCGCTCTCATCCGCCAGCTCAAGCTCCGAGGCCGAGCACAGCATGCCGTTCGACACCACGCCGCGCACCGGCTTCTCGACCAGGGTCACGCCCAGGCCGGGGACATAGGCGCCGATAGGGGCGTAGATGGTGGTCAGGCCCGCCCGCGCGTTCGGCGCGCCGCAGACGATCTCCTTCAGCCCGTCGACGGTCTCGACCTGGCAAACCTGCAGCCGGTCGGCGTTCGGGTGACGTTCGGCCGAGATGATCCTGGCCACGGTGAAGGGCGCCAGTTTGGCGGCGGGGTCGAGCACCTCCTCGACCTCCAGCCCGGCCATGGTCATGGCCTCGGCGATCTGATGGACATCGGCCTCGGTCTCGAGGTGATCCTTCAGCCAGGACAGGGTGAACTTCATGCTGCGGCCCCGCCCAGCACCTGCTGGATGTTGGCCAGGAACTCCGGCGCCCCGGTGAAGCCGACGCGCAGGAAGCGGCAGTCGACGAAGCTGCAGTCGGAGAAGGTCACTGTCCCCGTCACCTTCTGGGGCCCCACCGGCGCCAGCAGCAGATTGCGGGTATCGCCCATGGCGTCGCCCATGTTGCAGTTGTCGAACCGGCATCCGCCCACGGCCAGCAGCACTGCGGGCCCTTCCAGGAAACAATTGCGGAAAGTCTTGCCGGTGATCACAGCCTCGCCGCGCTGGGCCGCCTCTAGGATCAGCTGGGGCAGCCAGATCTGGACGCCCTCATAGGCAGGGCCAACCCCGATCAGGGGCAGTTTCAGCATATCGTCTTCGATCTTCATGATTCAGCTCAGGCCCGAGGCCGGATTGGGGGCCGCGAAGGCCGAGAAGCCGTAGTGCGCCAGCCAGCGCGTGTCGGCGTCGAACATGGGGCGCAGGTCGGGCACGCCGTATTTCAGCATGGCCAGGCGATCCACCCCCATGCCGAAGGCGAAGCCCTGATACTCATCCGGGTCGATGCCGCAGTTCTTCAGCACATTGGGATGCACCATCCCGCAGCCCAGGATCTCCAGCCAGTCGTCGCCGGTGTTGAACACCAGTTTCCCGCCTGACCGGTCACAGCGAATATCCATCTCCGCCGAGGGCTCGGTGAAGGGGAAGTGATGCGGCCGGAACCGCGCCTGGACCTCGTCCAGCTCGAAGAAGCGGGCGATGAAGGTCTGAAGCGTCGTCTTCAGGTGGCCCATATGGATGTCGCGGTCGATCACCAGGCCTTCGATCTGGTGGAACATCGGCGTGTGGGTGGCGTCCGAATCCTTACGGAAGGTGCGGCCCGGCGCGACGATGCGGATCGGCGGCGTCTGGCTCATCATCGTGCGGACCTGCACCGGGCTGGTGTGGGTGCGCAGCACCTTGCGCTCGCCCGTCTCGGGGTCGGGCTTCAGGAAGAAGGTGTCGTGCATCTCCCGCGCCGGATGTTTGGGCGGGAAGTTCAGGGCGGTGAAATTGTGGAAGTCGTCCTCGATGTCCGGGCCTTCCGCGACCGCAAAGCCCATCTCGGCGAACAGGGCGATCATCTCGTCCATCACCTGCATGGTGGGGTGAACCACGCCCTTGCGACGCGGTCGGGCCGGCAGGGTCAGGTCGACGCGCTCGGCCTGAAGCCGGGCGTCCAGCTCGGCGGCCTCCAGCTCGGCCTTCTTGGTCGTGATGGCGGCGGCGACGCGGTCGCGCAGGCCGTTGATCATCGGCCCCTGTTCGCGGCGTTCGTCGGGGCTCATCGCCCCCATCCCCTTCAGCAAGCCGGAGATGGAGCCGGACTTGCCCAGGGCGGCGACGCGCACCTCTTCGAGGGCTGCGACGGTTTCCGCGCCGCCGATGGCGTTGATCAGTTCGAGTTCGAGTGTGGCGAGATCGGTCATTTGGCCCGTGCATTAGCGGGCCGGGGCGCGTTCGTCACCCTTGAAGGCGCGCGCCGGGCCTCGCAGCGAACCCGGTGAGGTGTTGAGGGCGCCGTCCCCGCTCGATAGAGCTGTCTCTCCAAGGCGGGAGATCCAGATGTATCGTTGGTCGCGATCAGCCTCTGTGCTGGGCTGTGTCTTGGGCTTAGCGGCGTGCGCTCCGAACATGCCGGCGCTCGACCCCATCGGCGCGACCGGCCCCATCGGCATCGACATTCTACATCAGGACGTCGAGATCGAACCCTTCTTCGGAAGCCCCGGTTTGAGAGGCGCGCAAAGCTTCACTTTCCGCACGACGACTGGCGGGGATCGTCTCAGTTTCAGGGGCGGTCCTCTCAAAATCACCACCCTTAGTATAGACGGACGTCCGATCAAGGACTGGCGAATGTCGGAAGGCGCCCTTGATATCGCCGTTGGCCGCCCCCTCAGGCCCGGCTCCGGTCACTCTATGTACATCGAATACGAAGCGCTGCCGGGTAGGGGCGTCCATGTCTCTGATGACCTTGCTTACACAGGCTATTTCTCGTGCGATTGGATGGTGTGCAGCCAGGAAGATTTCGCAGACCGTTTCACATTCGACCTATCCATCCGCGCGCCCCGCGGCCTGACCAGCCTCGGGCCCGGCGAGTTGGTGGAGGTGACAGCGCTCGACCACGACGACGAACTGCACCACTGGCGCACGCAAGACAGTTACCCGGCCTATGTCCATGCCTTCGCCATCGGCAGACTAATCCGGATCGAACCCTCAACGGGGTGTGACACCCGCCTCGAGGTGCTTTCCGTGGCGCGAGAAGAGGAGGTGAACGCGATCTTGGAGCCGACTTGCGCGATGCTGAAGTACTTCGAGCAACGGTCCGGCGTCCCCTATTCCGCCGCACGCTACAGCCAGCTTTACGACCCCTTACGCTGGGAGGCGCAGGAGGCAATCTCCCACAGCGTGCTTGGCGGGGGCGCCGTCAAGGCGATGATCACTGATCCGCAGGAAGACTGGGCCGTAGCCCATGAGCTTGCCCATCAATGGTGGGGCAACCGCGTGACGGCTTCGAGCCTGTCGGAGTTCTGGCTGAACGAGGGCGTCACAACATTTATGGTCGCCAGTTGGAAGGAGCACCGCTGGGGGACCGACGCCTACACACACGAGATCGAATTGGCGCGGCGGCGGTGGCAAAGGTGCAGCCAGGAATGGCGAGACGTCCCCTTGGCCTTCCGGGAGGCCTACCCGTCGCTCTCGGCTCGCCGGTGTATTCAGTATTCAAAGGCTGCCGTCTTCCTTCACGAACTACGCGTCCTCATGGGCGACGCGGCATTCTGGGGCGGGATCGACGCCTACACGACCGCCAACCTCGGCCGGTCGGTGACATCGCGAGATTTTGAGGCGGCCATGCAAAAAGCGACCCCGGTGGATCTTCGGCCGCTGTTCACCCAGTGGGTCGATCCGGCGCCCTAGGCGTTATTGGCATGAGGGTCGGCGCCGGCAGCGCAACCCTGATCGATCTTTATACAGATTATTTGTCCGAAACGCGCCGCGAAAGGTTCATGAAGGGCAAAGCCGATGTTAAATATCACCCGCTAAGCCCGCCCTGTGGACATTGGGGGGCCGAATGCCGCTGATTGGTGATTTCGTTGACTTGATCGCGCCGGTGGCGCCGTCCACCCCGTGCGCCGAGGTGTTCGAACGGTTCCAGACCGAACCCAACACCCTGGCCCTGGCCGTGGTGGCGGACGACGGCCGCCCCGTCGGGATCATCGAGCGCAACGCCTTCACCCTGCGGATGGCGGCCGAGTTCGGGCGCGCTCTATACGCCAAGAAACCGGCCGAAAGCCTGATGGATCGCAACGCCCCCATCGCCGAGGCGGCCACAAGCGCCGAGACCTTCTTTCAGGCCTATGGCGCGGCCGAGCTGGGCGCCCTGCTCAGCGGCTTCATCGTCGTGGCCGACGGCCGCTATCTGGGCGTGGGCACCGCCCTGCAGGTCGTCCAGGCCGGGGCCGCCCTGCACCGCCAGCGCGCCGAGGAAATGGGCGCCCTGGCCCGCGACCTGGCCTACGCCGAGGCCGAGGCCGTCGCCTCCAGCCGCGCCAAGTCCGAATTCCTGGCCGTGATGAGCCACGAGATCCGCACCCCGCTGAACGGCGTGCTGGGCGTCGCCGCCCTGATGGAGAAGAAGCTCGTACAGGAGGAACTGCGCCCCTATGTCCGCACGGTCATCGATTCCGGCCAGAGCCTGCTGCGGCTGCTGACCGACGCCCTGGACATGTCGCGCGCCTCGGCCGGGATGCTGACCCTGGAGGAAGAGCCGCTGAACCTGTCGGCCGTCGCCTTCGACATCGACGCCCTGTGGCGGGCGCGCGCCGAAGAAAAATCGCTGAGCCTGACCGTCCGCACCGACTTCGAATCCAGCCCCTGGGTCCGGGCGGACGGGATGCGGATCAAGCAGCTGCTGAACAATCTGGTCGGCAACGCCCTGAAGTTCACCCAGACCGGCGGCGTCATCGTCACCCTGGCCAGCCATACGACCCGCGACGGGCTCCGGGTCGAACTGACCGTGGACGACAGCGGCCCCGGCGTGCCCGAGGCGGCGGCCGCGACCATCTTCGACCCGTTCAATATCGGCAAGGCGGGGCGCGAGGGCGCCGGCGCCGGCCTGGGCCTGGCCATCTGCCGCCAGATCGCCGAACGGATGGACGGGACCATCGGTCTCAGCGTATCGCCGCTGGGCGGGGCGCGGTTCCATGTCCTTCTGCCGTTGAGCGCCTGCGCGGCCGACGAGGCGGGGGCCGCCCCGGCCATGGCCGAGCCGACGCCGCACGACACGCTTCATGTGCTGGTGGTCGACGACAATCCCACCAACCGTTTCGTCGCCGCCAAGCTGCTGGAAATGTTCGATTGCACCGCCGAGATGGCCGAGAACGGTCAGGAAGCCCTGGAGGCGGTTCAGGCCCGGCGCTTCGATCTGGTGCTGATGGACATCAAGATGCCGGTCATGGACGGGGTCGCCGCCACCCGCGCCATCCGCGCCCTACCCGGCCCCGCCGCCCGTCTGCCCATCCTGGCCCTGACCGCCAACGCCGACGAGCGCGACGAGTTGGACTATATCGCTGCCGGCATGAACGGGGTGGCCCAGAAGCCGATCCAGCCCGACGCCCTGCTGAACGCCATGCGGCTGGTTCTCGCGGACGCCGAGATCGACCGCCCGGCGGAACCCAGGGCCGAAATTGCAGCCGCCTGATCTTAAAACGAAGAACGCCCGCCCCGGCGAACCGGAGCGGGCGTTGATCCTTGCCGTACCGACCTCGACTTAAGCGAGAGCGGCGCGGACCTTGTCGGCCACGGCCTTGAAGCCGGTCGAGTCAGCGGCGATCGAGGCCAGAACCTTGCGGTCCAGTTCGATGCCGGCCTTGTTCAGGCCGTTGATGAACTGGCTGTAGGTGAAGCCTTCGATACGCGCAGCGGCGTTGATGCGCTGGATCCACAGGGCGCGGAAGTTGCGCTTCTTGGCGCGACGGTCGCGATAGGCGTATTGCCCGGCGCGGTCGACGGCGGCCTTGGCCGTACGGATCGTATTCTTGCGGCGGCCGGAGAAGCCCTTGGCCTGCTCCAGAACCTTCTTGTGCTTGGCGTGCGAAGTTACGCCACGTTTAACGCGAGCCATGTCGCTATTCCTTCAAATTCTTTGGGTTGAGATCCGTCGTACAGCGCGCGCCGATCAGGCGTACGGCATGTAGGACTTGATCTTCTTGGCGTCGGCGTCGGCCATGACCGAGGTGCCGCGGTTCTGGCGGATGTATTTCGAGTTGTGGCTGATCAAGCGGTGACGCTTGCCCGCAACCCCGGCCTTCACCTTGCCAGTGGCCGTGAATTTGAAGCGCTTCTTGGCGCCCGACTTCGTCTTCAGTTTCGGCATTTCAGTCTCCTTTTTGGAGGGCTACCGTCCTTCGGACTACTTGAGCCCGATGACTTGACCTTCCAGAGTTTAAGAACCGCCTAGGCATGCCTGTTCGCCCGGCGGTTCGGTACGCGAAGGCGCGGCTTGTAAGCGAAGACGCCCCGCGACGCAAGATGAGTCAGGACAAGGACTTGGCGGACGCATTCGCTGCGCCCTGACCTCGCCGGATCGCCCGCCCGGCGTTCAAAGCCATCACCGCCGCCGGGATGGTCAGAAGCGCGCCGATCAGGAACGGCCAATCATGCCCCAGGCCCGAGAACAGCGCCCCAGCCACCATGGGCCCGAAGATGCGCGCCACCGAACTGGAAGCCATGTTCAACCCCAGCATCGCCCCCTGCTGATCGGGCGGCGAGGCGCGGCTGATCATGGCCGAGATGTTGGGCATGGCCAGGGACATGCCGCAGGCGCCTAGGGCCATGACGATCGGTATGGCCCACCCCTCGACCACCGGCAGGGACAGGCCGCCCAGATCCAGCCGGGTCGCCGGGAACCAGGCGACCGGCGCCAGCACCTGCAGCACCAGCGATGCGCCGAACAGCAGCATCCCCGTCGCCAGCACCCGCGCCTCGCCGAACCGACGTGCCAGCCGTCCGGCGAAGAAGCCCTGGTTCAGGGTCGAGATCGCCCCCACGATCATGAAGCTGAGCCCCACCTCGCGCGCACCCCAAGCGTAGCGGCTCTCGGACCACAGGCCGAACACCGCCTCCATGGCTGAGAAGCCGGCCATATAGATCAGGGTCACGATCAGGACGCGCGACACCACCGGATTGGCCCGGGCGTCCTTCAGCCCCGCCAGGAAGGGCGGACGCGCCGCCGACGGATCGGCCTTGGCCCGGCTCTCGCGCAGGAAGACCGTCACCCCGACCGCCGCCAGCGCCGCCAGCGCCGCGGCCAGAAAGATCGGCAACTGATAGCCCAGCCGCCCCAGCTGCGGCTGGGTCAGCAATCCGCCCAGCCCCGGCCCGACGATGAAGCCTAGGCCGAAGGCGGCGCCGATCAGCCCCATCCGCCCCGCCCTCTGCTCCGGCGGGGTGACGTCGGCCACATAGCCTTGAACGGTCGAGATATTGCCCGCCCCCAGTCCGGTGAACAGGCGCACCGCGACGGCCAGCCAGATGTTGGGCACGAAGGCCAGCATCAGATAGCCGACCGCATTGGCCACAAGCGTTGCCAGCAACACGGGCTTTCTCCCAATCCGGTCCGACAGCCGCCCCCAGAAGGGTTCCGCGAAGAACTGGCCCAGCGAATAGGCCGAGAACATCAGTGTGATCTGCCACGCCTCGGCCTTCAGGCTCTGGGCGAAGAAGGGCAGCAGCGGCACCACCAGCCCGAACCCGACCAGATTGATGAAGACCACCGAGAACAGGACCGCCAGGGCGGGCGCGCGAACGGCGGGAGGCGGGGGCGTCTGGTTCATGCCCCTGGCTTAGCGCGACGCTTGGTCCGCGAGAAGCGCCGTGGCGCCGCCTCCCTTCAATGGCTCAGTTCGGCCCGACGGGATTGTTCGTTTCCAGGAAACGCACCGTCTCGCGCAGCATCTGCTGGCGGGTGTCGGCGCGCGACAGCCAGTGGTCCTCGCCCTGCAGTTCGATGAACTCCACCGGCTTGCCCGCTCGGCGCATGGCCTCGGCCATGACCCGGCTCTGTTCGATGGGCACCACCGTATCGTCCTTGCCGTGAATCAGCAGCAGGGGCCGGTCGACCGTCTCGGCCAGCCGGGCCGGCGACAGGGCGTCCAGCGCCCGGTCGTTCAGTCGCGCCGCCCCCATGAACCGATTCCAGTAGCGCACAGTCTGGCTGTCGTTCCGTCCCTCCTGCCGCGCCTCCCAGTTGACCATCCGGCGCAGGTCCGACACCCCGGCGACGGCGACGCCGCAGCGATAGACGCCGACGTCCAGCGTCAGGCCCGCCATGGCCGCATAGCCGCCGTAGCTGGCGCCGACGATACAGACCCGTTCGGGATCGATGATCCCCTCGGCCGCCAGCCAGCGCACCCCGTCCGACAGATCGGTCTGCATCTTGCGCCCCCACTCGCCGTAGCCCGCCTCCATAAAGGCCAGGCCATAGCCGGTGGAGCCGCGGAAATTGGCCTGAAGCACCGCATAGCCGCGCGACGCCAGGGCCTGGGCCCACCAGTCGAAGCCCGCCTCGTCCTGCGACGCCGGCCCGCCGTGCGCCAGCACGATCAAGGGCAGGCCGGACGGCGCCTCCCCCCCCGGCGGCAGGGTCAGATAGCCGGGAATGTCCAGCCCGTCGGCCGCCGCATAGTGAATCGGACGCATCTCGCCGACCAGGTCGGTCGGTATGGCGGGATAGGCCTCAGCCAGAACATCGGCCTTGCCACGCGTGAAATCTACCAGTTGGTACAGCCCCGGCTCCCCGATGTCGTTGAACACGACGATCAGATTCTGCGCGTCATTCCAGGATGTCAGCACCGGCCTCTTGCCAGCGAAGGCCCGCTCGATGGCGCCCCACCGCCGCGCCGCAGCCGGATCGATGAACTCATAGTGCGTGCCGTCCTCCTCCATGCGACCGCCGCCGATCAACAGGCGCGTACGCGGATGGTGGACCAGAAAATCGGGATGGTGCTCGAACGGCAGCCGGCTCCATTCGCCGGTGTCCACATTGACCTCGAACAAGACGTCGGACGTCTCCGAGTCCTCGTCCTCGGCGGCCAGATCCGGCCGGTCCGCGCCGACGACGATCGTACGCGGCGTCCGGCCCATGCCCATCAGGCTGGGCGTATCCACCGGCGCGTCCACCGCCCAGGACTCGCTGAACCCATGCCCCTTGGGCAATCGCAGAGACCACCGCCCGCCGCGCTCGACGTACCGAGCCATGGCGATCACCTCGCTGTCGCCGTCCAGCACATAGTCCTCGATCTCGCGATCCATGGATTCCACCGACCGCCCGCGGCCGGTGGTCAGGTTGATCCGGTGCAGGTCGATCTGTCCGGTGTTGATATTGAACCCCCGCGCGAACAGGGTCGGCCCCTCTTCGGTCCGTCGGATCGAAGCCGGGCCGATCAGAACGGCCAGGACGTCCGGCGTACGATCCAGCACCTGAACCAGCTTCTTCTTCTCGAGGTCCAGCACCTGACCGAAGAACAACTCCCGGCGCGACACGCCCAGCAAGGGTATGCCTTGCGTCTGCGAGGTCACGACCAGCACATGCCCCTCGCCGATCCAGCGCAGATCGCGAACCTTGGCGTCGCCGATGGCCGCCGCGAACAGATGCTCCCCCGTGGTCATCCGCGTCACCGCGATGGCGCGGATTTCGCCCACGACCGTGATCCGGGCGATAAGATCGCCGCTCGGCGAAACCTCCAGATATTCAACCGCCGGCGTGGCGCTGTAAGCCTCCAGGGGCGGCGGCGGCGAGGATTCAGCAGCCTCCGGCTGAACCCGCGCCGCTGCACTGCCTGCGCACAGAACCATCGCGATCGCTATAGCGACCGCCTTACCCCCCGAACTCAACACCACGCATGTCCTCCCCCGAGCCGAGCCCTACTTTCAGACGCCCCGCGCGCAAGTTGCAAGAGATCCGCCCCCAACGCGCGAAAAAGAAAAGCCCCGACCGGGTCCGGTCGGGGCTTTTCAGATCAGCGATGGATCGTGTCGATCAGCGCGGGGCCAGGATCATGATCATCTGGCGGCCTTCCATCTTGGGCGAGAACTCGACCTTGGCGACTTCGTCGAAGTCGGCCTGGACCTTGTTCAGCAGCTTCATGCCCAGTTCCGGGTGCGCCATTTCACGACCGCGGAAGCGCAGGGTGACCTTCACCTTGTCGCCCTCGTCGAAGAAGCGGTGCATGGCCTTGGCCTTCACCTCATAGTCGTGGGTGTCGATGTTCGGACGGAGCTTGATCTCCTTCAGCTCGACGACCTTCTGGCGCTTGCGCTGCTCGGCCTTCTTCTTCTGCTCCTGGAAACGGTGCTTGCCGTAATCGAGGATCTTGGCCACCGGCGGTTCGGAGGTGGAGACGATCTCGACCAGGTCCATCCCGGCTTCCTCGGCGGCTTCCAGAGCGGCGGAGGTGGGCATGACGCCCTGTTTCTCGCCATTCTGATCGATGAGCAGAACGCGAGGGGCGCGGATATCCTGGTTCATACGCGGCCCGTCTTTCACGGGTGGCGCTTGCATGGGACGGCGAATGGGCGTCGTTTCCTTATGTGGTCAAAGAAGGCGTGTGTCGTGATGAGCGAATGCCCGCGGCTGCCGCCACGTTCCCCTCAAGCCCGCAATATGCGCCCAGAAGCCCGGTTTTTCAAGGCTTGGCGGGCGGTCCGGCGATATAGGCGTCATGAAGCGCCAGCACCGCGTCGAAGACATGATCGACGCTCAGATCCTCAATGGGGGCGAACTGCCCCCGCGTCTCGTTCGAGGCGGCGGTGCGCGTCTTCGGCCCCCAGGGACCGTACAGCCACCACTCGGTCGGGCCGAACAGGCCCAGCGTCGGCCGACCCAGGGCCGCCGACACGTGCATCAGGCCGGAGTCATTGCCGACGAACAGGTCGGCCCGGTCGATGGCGGCGGCCGAGGCCAGGATGTCGCCCTTGCCGACGAAGTCGATGCCGCGCCCCCCTTGCTCGGCATGGCCAGCAGCCTCCAGCGCCGGGGTCGCCGGCGGCCGGTCGGCCGGCCCGCCCACCGGCATGAACCGCCAGCCGTCGAAACGCGGCTCGGCCTTCAGCTTCTCGACCAGGGCGCCCCACCGGTCGGCGGGCCAGCTCTTGCCCGGCTGGTGGGCGATGGGGGCCAGGGCGATGATGCGGCCTGGACCGGCGCCGCCCGCCAGCTGCGGATCGATGACGGCGGCGGCTTCGGCCCGCGCCTGATCATCCAGAAAAATCTCAGGGTCCAGCGGCGTCGGCGATCCCATCAGCCGCGACACCATCTCGACCTTGCGCAGGCCCGTCTCCCACGAGCGGTTATAGACGACGCGCCGCTTGGCCGGGACCAGATAGCTCAGCGCCGACCCCCGGATGTCGATCACCAGGTCCCACCGTGTGCCGACCGCCTGTTTCCACAGATCGAGCCAGTGTCCGGCCATCTTCTTCTTATCGAGCACGATGGTGCGCACCACGCCGGGCGCCGAACGGAAGAAGGGCGCCGGCGGGCGGCCGCAGGCGACGGTGATCTGCGCCCCCGGAATCTGGCGCGCGATCTCGCGGATCACGCCCGACGAGATGACGCAGTCGCCGATGCGGTTGGAGGTGACGAACAGGACCTGGGGTGCGGACATGGGCCTGTGTTCCGCCATCGCGCGGCGCGGTCAAGGGTGACGGCGAAGGAAAGTCGGGGCAGAACATCCCCATGACCGAGACCCAGCACCTGTCCCGCCCCGACGGCGAAACCCTGGCCTTCAAACGCGTCGAGGGCCACGGCCCGACCGTCATCTGGGTCGGCGGCTTCCGCTCGGACATGGAGGGGACCAAGGCCCTGGCCCTGGACGCAACGGCGCGCGACCGCGGCTGGAACTTCGTCCGCTACGATCATTTCGCCCACGGCCAGTCGTCGGGCGACTGGCGCCGGGCCACGATCGGCCGCTGGCGCGAGGATGCGATCGCCCTGATTGACAGCCTGTCGGGACCGGTCATCCCCGTCGGCTCGTCTATGGGCGGCTGGATCTCGCTGTTGGCCGCCGCAGCCCGCCCTGAACGGATCAAGGGTCTGGTGCTGGTCAATCCCGCCCAGGACTTCACCGAACGGCTGATGTGGCCCGGTCTGGCCGACCACGAGCGCCAGGCTATCCTGCGCGAGGGCGAGACCCAGATCGTCGAGGACGGTCTGGGCGAATACGTCCTGACCCGGCACATGTTCGAAGAGGCGCGCGACTGGCTGCTGCTGGACGGGGTCATCGACATCGCCGCGCCGGTCCACATCCTTCAAGGCCGCGCCGACGACGTGGTGCCCTGGCGCCACCAGGTCGAGCTGATCGAGCGGCTTAAGGGCGGCGATGTCCGCCTGGACCTGATCGAGGGCGGCGACCACAGACTTTCGACGCCTGCAGACCTCGACCGACTGTCAGCGGCGGTTGAGGCGATGCGGGGGTAACGCCCTCGCCCGCCGCCCTCCGTCATCGTCATTCTCCGGGATGTGGCGCGCCGCCGAATCGCCCGGTCAGCCCGCGAAGAGCAACTCGCTGGAAGCGAGAGCCTCAGACTGAAATATCGAGCACCACGCCTTGGGTCTTGCCCTTTTTGCTCGCCTCTTCGACAGCGGTTCTTATGGCTTCCTCGATCATCTTGGCGATGATCTCCTCGATCTCGGACTCAACCGACGCGCGCTGCTCCTCGGGCAAGGCCGCCAGATCGTCCTCGGTCAGCTTCTTGTCCTTGAGAAGCTCCTGACGGATCTTGTCCTTCAGCTTTTCGAGCCGTTCCTCCTGCGCCCAGACCTGCAATCCCTTCTCGCGGATCTTGTCCAGATCGCGATCCAGAGTGGAGGCAGGCTTTTCCTGCCGGGCCAGATAGGGTGTTCCCGCCGTGCCCATGGCGCCGAGGAAACCGCTAACCGATGAAATCGACATGACAATCTCCTCCCGCACGGACCGCCTAAGCGACCCCTGCGGGAAAGGACTGCAACCTATATGCCGAGATCAGTCCTTGGGCGTCTCGGCCGGGGCTTCGTCCGTCTTCGGTTCCGAACCCGGCTCGGTCACGACGATGGTCTCCGGCGGGGCGGATAGTTTCGACAGGTCGCCGCCGGCGCGCAGGACGTCCAGGGCGCGTTGCAGCTGGTAGTCCTTCTCCTTGTCGAAGTCCTTGCCCGGCGCCTCATAGGGGGTGTGCGGCCCCTTGCGTTCGGCGCCGATGGAGGCGTCCAGGGCGGTGGCGTAGGCGGCTTCGGAGTAGATGAAGCTGGAGCGCGAGACGATCCGGGCCTCGGCCTCATTGCGGGCGACCTCCAGATCCGGCTCGATGCCGATCTTCTGGATCGAGGCGCCGGACGGGGTGTAGTAGCGAGCCGTGGTGATCGACAGGGCGCCGTCGCGACCCTGGCGCAGCGGGATCACCGTCTGGACCGATCCCTTGCCGAAGCTGGTCAGGCCGACGATGGTCGCCCGCTCATGGTCCTTCAGGGCGCCGGCGACGATTTCGGACGCCGAGGCCGAGCCGTAGTTGACCAGGACCACCACCGGCAGGCCGCCGGTCAGGTCGCCGGGCTTGGCCGAATAGCGCTGGATCTGCTCAGGCTTGCGGCCGCGCTGGCTGACGATCTCGCCGCGCTCCAAGAAGGCGTCGGACACGTCGATGGCGGCGTTCAGCAGACCGCCGCCATTGTTGCGCAGGTCCAGCACATAGCCCTTCACGCCCGGCTTCTCGGCCTTGATCTTAGCGATGGCCTCGGTCAGTTCACGGCCGGTGTTCTCGTTGAAGGTCGAGACGCGCAGATAGCCGAAATCGCCCTCGACCCGGCCGGTGACCGACTGGACCTTGATGATCTCGCGGGTCAGGACGACCTCGCGCGGCTCCTCGCCGTCGCGCAGGAAGGTGACGCGAACGCTGGTGCCGGCCGCGCCGCGGAGCTTCTCGGACACCTGGGTGACGGTCAGGCCGGCCGCGTTCTGGCCCTCAATGGAGGAAATGACGTCGCCTGCCTGAACCCCGGCCTTGGCGGCGGGGCTTTCGTCCATGGGCGAGATGACCTTCACCATGCCGCCTTCGGAGGTGATGGTCAGGCCGACGCCCGAATATTGACCCTCGGTCCGCTCACGCAGCTCGTCATAGTTGGACGGCGGCAGATAGTTGGAATGGGGATCAAGCGCCGTCATCATGCCGGCCAGGGCGGCCTCGATCAGCTTCTTGTTGTCGACAGGAACCACGTAGGCCTGCTCGACGATGCCGACCACGTCGCCGAACAGTTCCAGCATACGGAAGGTTTCGTTGCGGGGCGTCTGGCTGGTGGCGACGGCGGCCGAGCCGCCGAGAACCAGGGCGGCGCAGCCGACGAGGAGCAGTTTACGCATTCGGTCTCTTTCGGTCGGGCCGATCATGAAGGGCGCCCGTTGGGAGGGTAAGGCCTCGCAGACACGACGGAATCGTGGCGGCGCGGCGTCATGGGGATAAAATCAGCGTCAGGGCGGATTGCAAAGCTCTATTGCGGGTCATCGCAGCCAGGGACCGGGGTCGATGGGGCGTTCCTCGCGTCGCAGCTCGAAATAGACGTCGCCGTCGGGGCCGCTACGGCCCAGGGTCTGGCCGTCGGCGACGCGAGCGTCCGGCGTCACCTCCACGCTTTCCAGCCCTGCGATCACCGCCCGCCAGCCGGGGCCGAGGTCCAGGATAACCACCTGGCCCCAGCCGGTCAGAGGTCCGGCATAGGCGACCTTGGCGTCGGCAGGGGCGGTGACGGCGGCCCGGTCCGCGCGCCAGCGCCAGCCCGAGGTTCCGGCTCCCCAGGTCTGACTGGGCGCGCCCTGGACCGGCGAACTGAGACGGCTACGCCCTGCGGGAAGACGGGCGGGGGCGGCTTCTGCCGGCTCGGCGGCGGGTACGGCGCCTCCCAGGTCGCGGATCCGGTTTTCCAGCACGCCGGCGGCCCGCTCGGCGGCGCGGGCCTCCGCGTTCAGGACGGCGGTCAGAGCGGTCTTGCGTGCGGTCAGGCCCTCGATCTCGGCGCGGCGGTCGCCCTGGGCGCTTTCGGTGGTCAGCAGCCGCTCGGACGACAGGACCGCAAGGCGTCGGATGCGCATGATCTCGGCCTGGCGGTCCGCCAGGGCCCGGGCGCGTTTTTCCAGGTCAGGCGTCATGGCCTTCAGCAGGATGGAGGCGCGCACGGTGTCGACCGCCTTATCCGCAGGAACCAGAAGGGGCGGCGGCGGGCGACGGCTCATCATCTGCAGGGCGCTGAGCAGCCGGCCCTGGGCGCCGCGCTCGCGGGCCAGATCGGCGACCAGTTCAGCCTCGCGCGCGCTGAGCTGCTGAAGGCGGGCGCGCTGATCCTCGATCTGGCGGTCGTCGGTCTGTTCGTCAGCGCGCAGCGCGGCCAGGCGCCGCTCGAGCTGGGCCAGTTCGTCCTTGGCGGCCTCGGCGTCGGCGCGCAGGCGGCGGGCCCGCACGGCCTCGTCTCGATATTCGGCCTGGATGCGCGCCAGTTCGCTCTCGGGCGCCTGCCGGCCCGCGGCAGGGGCGGCGAGGACGAGACCCGTCAGCAGGGCGAGGGAAAGTGTGGCGGCGCGACCCATGTCAGTCGCGATGATAGGGTGATCCGGCCAGGATGGTAACCGCCCGATACAGTTGTTCGGCCAACATGGCGCGCGCCAAGGCGTGGGGCCAGGTCTGGGGACCGAAGGCCAGGGTCGAGGACGCGGCGGCGCGCACGCTCTCGTCCAGCCCATCGGCTCCGCCGATGGCGAAGACCAGCCGGCGTTCGCCCTGATCGCGCAGTTTGGCGACATGGTCGGCGAAGGCGCGCGAGGAATAGGTCTTGCCGCGCTCGTCGCAGGCGATCAGGTGCGCGCCTTCGGCGGCGGCGAGGATCAGCTCGGCCTCCGGCGCCTTGCCCGGCTTGCGGGCCTCGAGGTCTATCAGTTCGAGGGGACCGAGGCCCAGCGCGCGTCCCGCAAGGGTGGCGCGCCGGGCGTAGTCGTCGGCGAGCGTCGCCTCAGGCCCCCGGCCCGGTCGGCCGATGGCGACGATGCTCAGCTTCACGGTCCTAGTCGCGGACCATGCGGTGGGCGGAATCGACCGCCCAGATCTTCTCGATATTGTAGAAGGTGCGCACTTCCGGGCGGAACAGGTGCACGATCACGTCGCCGGCGTCGATCAGGACCCAGTCGCAGTGCGGCAGGCCCTCGACCTTGGCCTTGCCCAGACCCTGTTCCTTCAGGGTGCGCAGCAGGTGGTCGGCGATGGCGCCCACGTGACGGTGCGAACGGCCGGAAGCGACGATCATGGTGTCGGCCATGGCGCTTTTGCCCTTGAGGTCGATCAGGACCATGTCCTGGGCCTTGTCCTCGTCGAGGCGGCTCAGCAGGGCTTCTTCAAGCGGGGTCGATCCGATCGGGCGCGGGGCGGAATCGCCGAACGCCAGAGGGGATTCAGATCCGTCTTCGGAATGGAGAGGTTCGATAGCATCCATCTCGTGCGCCGTGTTCGAAACGGCGGCGTCTTGCGTATCATACGCGGGCGAGGGGGTCAGCGGAGGGCTCCGGGAGCGTTGACTAAAGCAGTCCTCTAGCACGAATGGGCCGGAACGTGAACCGCCGCCCCGATCACGAGCCTGCGCGTCGCCCTTTCGCCGTTCGGATCGCCGTCGAGGACAGGGGATTCAACGGCGCCGTCAGATAGGTCCAGGCCGGCGCCGCGAGAGTCGGCAACAGGCCCGCCTGCGGGGCTGGAATACGGAAACCGGCGAAGCGCGCGGCCGCCGGCGCCGTGCGGCTGTCCAGCAGCGAGCCGGGCCGGGCGATCACCGCCACGGGCATCAGCCGCATGATGTCGGTCCAGCCTCTCCAGCGGTGGAAACTGGCCAGATTGTCCGACCCCATCAGCCAGACGAAGTGGACGCCGGGATGCCGGGCCGCCAGCAGGCGCAGCGTATCGACGGTCCAGGCTGTCCCGGCGCGGCTCTCGAAGTCCGAGACGATCATCGACGGGCCGTGGGCATGTTCGCGCGCAGAAGCCATGCGGTCGGACAACGGGGCGCTATGGCGGGCGTCCTTCAGCGGATTCTGCGGCGAGACCAGCCAGACGACCCGGTCCAGGCCCAGGCGACGCATCGCCGTCTCGGCCACATGGGCGTGACCGTCGTGGGCCGGATTGAAGGAGCCGCCGAACAGGCCGACCTTCATCCCCGGCGTCAGGATCAGACCGTCTCGCAAGCCCCCGGTTCGGGGACCGGCGCCTTTGGGCGCGGGACCGGCGTGAAAGAAGGACAAGCGGGGCGTCTCGGGGGAGTTATGCTCAGCGGCGCCCTTATCATGGCGGGCGATGGTCCGCATACCGATTTCTCCCCCGCGAACGGACGCCGCCCCGATCTAGACGGCGGCCTCGAACAGGGCGTCGCGGGCGACGGCGGCGTGGGTCATGGGGAAGAGGTGGCCGGCGCCGGTCACGACCTCGACCTTCACATGATCCAGACCTCGGGGCGACGTGGGGACGAAGGTCAGGGCGCCGCGTTCGGCCTTCAGAATTCGCATGGGCCCGGGATAGCGGCGCAGGGCGCGCCAGGGATCGTGCGCCTGGGCCGCATAGTTGGCGGCCTCCCAAGCGGGATCGGCGGCGAGCCTGTAACCCTCGTCCGTCTCGACCAAGCCTTCCGACAGATAGTCAGCCAGGACCATGTCCGGCCAACCCTGGAAGGCGCCGCGCCCGCGATAGGCGGCCAGGGCCTGCTCGCGGCTGTCGAACAGGGCCCGACGGCGGCGCGTGGCCTTGGCTATGGGTATGCCCGCCAGCAGGCGATGGGCAAAAGGCAGGTTGAAGATCAGGAAGGTCGAGCGTTTCCAGATCACCGGATCGAACAGGACCAGGCTGGAGACCCGGTCGGGGCGTTCCGCGGCCGCCAACAGCGAGGCCGTGCCGCCCATCGAATGGCCGGCGAGGACGACCGGAGGGCCGTCCAGGGCGTCCAGCAAGGACAGGAGGTCGTCGCGATGATCCAGCCAGCTGGCCTTGGGCCGGGCGAAGATCGGCAGGCTGGAGCCCCCGTGGCCGCGAAGATCCGGCGCCCAGATGCGCAGTGAGGCGGACAGGGGCGACAGCATGGTGCGATAGGTGGCGGCGTTGAAGCCGTTGGCGTGGGAAAAGACCAGATCGACCGGCCGTTCGGGATCGCCGAAATCCAGTACCGACATCAGGCCGCCGCCCCAATGATTTTCAATGGGGACGCTGAGCCGGCGCGGGGCTGACATCCGGGCGACGTCCATGATCAGCCCGCGTCGCGGCAGGCGGCGCACAGGCCGTGCGCCTCGATCGTGGTGCGGGCGATCGCATAGCCTGCAGCGGCTGCGGCGGCGTCGATGACGCCCTGGTCCGGCCCGCTGATTTCACGGGTAGAGCCACAGCAGTCGCAGATCAGGAAGGCCGCGGCATGGCCAGCCCCTCCGTCGTGCCCCACGCCCACATGACCGGCGCAGGCGACATAGGCGCTGATCGAAGCGATCCGGTGCGCCATGCCCTGGCGTTCCAGAAATTCGAGGGCGCGATAGACGGTGGGCGGCTTGGCGGCCTGGCCGTCCTCGCCGAACCGAGCGATCAGATCATAGGCCTTAACCGGCTCTCCGGTCTGAAGCAGAAGCGACAGGACGCGCCGGCGCGGCGGCGTCATCCGCTCACCGGCCAGCCCAATCCGCGATTCCGCCGCCTCCAGCGCGCGGGTCAGCGCCGCGCCGTGCAGGCCCGAATGATCGTGATCATGATCGCAGTTGGAGCTCATGCGCCACAGCTAGTCGCTGGCCGCCTCCGCCGCAACAGGACACGATCGACGCCTGGGGCGTGCAGGCGTTTGCCGCTGGAGCGGGCTTGGGCTAGAAGGCCCGCCTCATTCCATTCCAGAGTGCCTGGCTTCTCATGACCGACACGACCAACTCGCCGCTCGAAGGCAATGTCCTCTTCTACACCAACCCCGAGCCGTTGGATCCGGCCCTGCACGCCACGCTGGGCGTCAATCCGGCCGAGAAGCCCTACGCCTTCGTCGGCCAGACAAACGTCGTGCCGCTGACAGTGACCGAGTTCGCCGCCGCCGCCCTGTCCTATCCAGTCATCTTCACCGGCGACAATCGCCAGCCGGTCGTGGTGATGGGCCTGCGCCAGGGTGAGAACCTGTTCGTGGCGGCTGATGGCGAGTTCCGTCCCGACGCCTATATCCCGGCCTATGTGCGCCGCTATCCGTTCGTCTTCGCCGACGACAAGCAGAACCAGCGCCTGATCCTGTGCATCGACCGCGGTGCCCCGATTGTCGCCGAAGGCGGCCAGAACCCGCTGTTCGTCAACGGCCAGGCCAGCGACTACACGACCATGGCGATGGAGTTCTGCAACAACTTCGAACAAGAGCGCCAGCGCACCGAAGCCTTCGTCAAGCTGATCCAGGACCTGGACCTGCTGGACGTCCGTGAATCCGTCTTCACGCCGCGCAACCCGGACGGCACGCCCGGCGCGCCGCAGAAGCTGGCTGAATATTACGCCGTCTCGGAAGACAAGCTGAAGGCCCTGCCGGCTGAGAAGCTGGCCGAGCTGCGCGACAACGGCGCCCTGGGCCAGATCTACGCTCACCTGGTGTCGCTGCTGGGCTGGGACCGTCTGATCGCCCTGGCCTTCCTTCGCCAGGCGCCCTCCACGGTCAACTAAGACCCCCGACGTCGAGAACAGGCGCCCCGCCGGTCCGCCGGCGGGGCGTTTTTCGTTTCAGCGTCGTGCGAACAGGGCCCGGGTCAGGCAGGAGAAGACCAGTCGCCCCGCCTCGTCCAGCAGGTCGTGCGATGCGATCACGATCCCCTTTTCATCGCCGACCGGATCCTTGCCCATCACCGTCATCCGGCCGCGCAGCAACTCGCCCGGCGGCGGATTACGCATGAAACGAAGGCCGTCCACCGCCAAGACCTTGGTCTGGGCCCACCCCCCGGACTTCTCGGCGGCCAGACGGCTCCACAGCACATAGACCATGGCGTCCGGCGCGCCGTAGGCGGTGTCCCAACCGGGCGCGAAACGTTCGACGAAGACGTCCAGCGCCGCAGCATCGACGGCGCAGGCGCCCAAAGGCACCACCTGCCCTGTCTCCAGATCCTCATAGTGGACGAGCAGGGGGTCGCTCATGGCAATCCTTCAGGCGGGTTCTTCGGAAACGCGGACCAGCAGCTTGCCGTCGTGATCGCCGGTGAACAAGCGGTTCAGCGACTCCACCGCCCCCTCCAGCCCGTCATCGACGTGGACCTTCCACTTCACCTTGCCTTCGGCCAGCCACGGACCCATTTCGGCGACCATCTCCCGGGCGCGGTGGGCATAGTCGAGCACCAGGAAACCCCGGACGTTCAGGCGGTGGGTGATGAGGCGCGCAAAGTTCGGGGACGGCGGCGCCTTGGTTGCATTATAGGAAGACACTAGGCCGCACACGGCCATTCGGCCATGGACCTTCAACCGGTTGAAAACGGCGATCATGATGTCGCCGCCGACGTTTTCGAAGTTCAGGTCGATCCCGGCCGGCGCCAGACGATCCAGCGCCGCGCCGACATCCTCATTCTTGTAGTCGACCGCAGCGTCAAAACCGAGTTCGTCGGTCAGCCAGGCGCATTTCTCCGGGCCGCCGGCGATGCCGATGACGCGACAGCCGCGCTGTTTGGCGATCTGGCCTGCGATGGAGCCCACCGCCCCCGCCGCCGCCGAAATGACCAGCGTCTCGCCCGCCTGGGCCTTGAGGACGTCGGTGACGCCGAAATAGGCGGTCAGACCGGTCATGCCGAGTACGGACATGTTCGCCGTCAGGGGCAGGCCCGGCGCGCGGTGGACGGGACGCAGGCCGGTGTCCGTGACCACCGCGTAATCGGCCCATCCGCCCGAGGTCGGCATCACCACGTCTCCCACCTTGAACCGATCGGACCGACTGTGTTCGACCACGCCGAGCGTGAGGCCGCGCATGACCTCGCCCAGGCCCACCGGCGGCAGATAGCCCTCGGAATCGTTCATCCACGTGCGGTTCGTCGGGTCCAGCGACAGATAGACGGTGCGGACCAGGACCTCCGAGTCGTTCAGCGCCGGGATCGGGCTTTCGACCAGTTCGAGGTCTCCCGGTCGGATCAGTCCCCGGGGGCGTTGGCGCAACACCCACTGGCGATTGGTTTTGCCGTTCGAAGTCATGGGCTTTCTCCGCGCGTTTTCTTTATGAACCATCCTGACCCGGTCGCTCTCTGCGGTCGAGATCAAATTCCAAAGAAAAAAAGCGGCCCTCTGGCCGCGTGATCCAAAGAAAAAGGGCGACCCGTCCGGGCCGCCCTTGAAGTGGCATCATCGAGAATGAGGCGCGGAGGCGGCCGATTGGCTTTCGCCAATCTCAAGTCGGGGGGGCGTTGCCGCCTCCGCACGCCGATAACGGCGAGCCGATGCAGTGGTTCCCGGCCCGTGGGTTTTTTCGCGCTTCACGCGAGCCGGCACGCACAACACCGCTCGGTGGAACGTCCCCTGTCACCCCGCGTTGAACGCAACCAGAACAGAAACACAGGCGGAAAGCGCAAAGATGACCCAGCAAGATCCCCACTCCAACACGCCGGAAGTCCATACTCTGCGACCAATGGACGCCAAATCGACCCGTCAGGGCCGGTCGGGGACGCGGATTCTGTGGGTGCTCGGCGTCTCGGCCGGGGCGGCAGCCCTCCTACTTATGGCGATCTGGTTCTTCAGCCAGGGCGGACTTTCCGCCACCAACGCCAATGACGGCGACCAGCCGGTTGATGTCCGAGCCTTCCAGGACGACGCCGCGACGCCGCCCGCTGCCGATGCGCCGACGGGTCCGGGCGGCGAGGCCCGCCCCGCGCCCACCGGTCAAACGCCCAACGTCAACGCGCCGACCGCACCGTCAAACTGACGCGAAAAAGGCCCCGTCGCACACTACGACGGGGCCCCTCTCGCCAAGCGGCGAGAATAATCAGGCTGCTTCCTTGTGGCGTGACGGATGGAAGAAGAGCGCTTGGCTGATCGCAGCCTTCACCGTTTCCGGCTGGAAGGGCTTGGTGATCAGGAAGGTGGGCTCCGGCCGCTCCCCGGTCAGCAGCCGCTCGGGGAAGGCGGTGATGAAGATGACCGGGACGTCGATATTCTTCAGGATTTCCTTCACCGCATCGATGCCCGACGAGCCGTCGGCCAGCTGGATGTCGGCAAGGACCAGTCCCGGCTTGTGACGGGCGACGGCGTCGACGGCTTCCTCGTGCGTGGTGGCGGCTCCGGTCACCCGGTGCCCCAGTTCCTTAACGAGGCTTTGAATATCGGCGGAAATGATGGCCTCGTCCTCGATCACCAGGACGTCGGTCGCCAGTTCGGCGTCAATATCAGACTGGGCGTCCGCAATGAGACGCTCGACATCGCGTGCGTCGGCCGAGAGGATCTGAGCCGCTTCGGACGGCGTGAAGCCCTCCAGCGCCGTCAGGAGGAAGGCCTGTCGGGACCGGGGCGCGATGCGAAGCAGTCGGCTCGAAGCATCGCTGCCCATCTCGGCCGCGCCTCCGTCCTCCAACTGCGCCCCGGTCGAGGACCAGATGGCGTGGAAGACGTGATAAAGGGCGACCCGGGGGGTCATTTCCGGAGAGAGCTGCTGCTCGCCGGCCGCCAGAGCCTCAAGGGCGACCCGAACGTAATTGTCACCAGTCGCCTGATCGCCGGTCAAGGCCCGCGCATAACGACGGACATAGGGCAGGTGCGGCGCGAGTCTAGCCAAAAGGCTCATATAGGTAGTCCCCGACAAAATTTGCTGAACCGTCCCGCTGGACGCAGCCTTACGAGGAAGCGAAACGTTCCAACCCAGCCTGGGTTCCAGCCTCGCGACAAGCTTGGCCATTTATTCCGGTAAAGTGAGGAACCGGGCGGCGGGGGCGGCGTTATGGCATCTGCATTTCTGCACTGCAGTTGGGTGGGCGGTGTTCTGTCTATGATCAATTCTTCCGACTCCTCGCGGCGCAAAGGCGTCGAAAAAGCGGGGGAGGCGGGGCTCGAGGAAGCTCGGCTTCGCCAACAAGCCATCGGCGTCAAGCTACGCCACATGTTCGATGAGGTCGTTAACGAACCCGTGCCAGATGAATTCCTGGACATTCTGAAGCGCGCTGACGCCAAGTCACCGGGCGGTGGTTCATGAGCTCCGCACGCCTGGGCGCCGCGCCGAAGCCCGCCTCTGCGGACGATGAGGGCTTCAAGCGCGAGTTGGTCCAGCTGATTCCCCATCTGCGCGCCTTTGCACGCACCCTCACGGGCGATCCGACGGCAGCCGACGATCTCGCGCAGGACGCGATGATGAAGGCTTGGGACGCGCGGGCCAGCTACCAGATGGGCACCAACATGAAGGCCTGGACCTTCATGATCCTTCGCAACCAATTCTACTCCGAAAAGCGTCGATCCTGGCGGCAGTCGCAGCTGGATCAGGAAGCGGCCGAACGAACCTTGGTGGCGGTTGACGATCCGGAGGCGCCGGTCGCTCTCGACGAGTTGCGTCAGGCGCTGAAGACCCTTCCCGAAGAACAGCGGGAAGCCCTGATCCTGGTCGGCGCGGGGGGCTTCGCCTACGAGGAAGCGGCCGAAATTTGCGGTTGCGCTGTGGGAACGGTCAAGAGCCGGGTCAGCCGCGCGCGCAGAGCGCTTCAGGCGACGCTCGAAAAGGGTGGGTACGGCCGTGACGGGAAGGCTGCGGGAGACGCCATGCGCTCCATTCTGGGTGAGGCCGACAGACTGGCCGGCGCCAGGTCCTGATCGTCGGTGACCGTGTGGTCCAGATCTGGCGAAGCCGGCGCACGGCCTCGCCCAAGCCGGAACTGGAACAGGGCTCGATTCCAGGGAATCCGCTTCCGTCTTGGCACGGCCATGGCCCTGGCTCTGCTGCCGTTCTTCATCCTGATCCTGATTCAGACCCAAGCTGACTTCGGGCGCCAGGCGGAGAATCGCAAGATCGACCTGCAACTCGCCGCCGAGCGGAGCGCCGGCGACGCCAAGGCGCGGTTGGACGGCGCCCAGGTGCTGCTTCGCGCGCTCAGTCCGGACGCGCTTGGCCCCTATTGCGCTCCACGCCTCTCGGCTCTGGTTGAACGACTTGAAGGGTATGAGGGTCTTTATCGCCTGAACCAGACCGGCGAGGCCGTCTGTTCGTCCGGGCGACCGGACGGCTTTCGCTCCGGAGTCGCTCCTGCGGGACAGTCGGACTGGTTCAGGCGTCTGAGACAGGGCGAGGACATGGTTGTGGTTCGGGCTCCTGCAGGCGCAGGCTATCCTGCGGCCCTGATCATCGCCATCCGCGCCGAGCGCCCGATGGGACGGTTCGACGGCGCCATGGCCGCCGTCATACCCCTGTCCGTTCTTCAGCCGGACATCCGCGACCCTGCACTGCCTTCGGCGTCAGAGGCCGCTCTGACAGACAGCGCCGGGCGTCTTCTGGTCGCCAGCGACCCCTCCGCCTTCCAGCTGGCGAACGGCGAAGACATGTCGGGCTGGGTCGCCCGCGCGCGAGACGAGGGTTCCGCCGTCTTCGCGGCCACCGACAGCAGGCGCCAGCGCCGCGACTACGCCGGCGCCGTACTGGCGGGCGGCGACCTCTACGCACTGTTGTCAGCGCCGGCGCCCGGACTGCTGTCCTGGGCGAGGCTCAATCCAATCGGAACCTTGCTGCTGCCGCTGGGCGCCTGGCTGACCGCCTTCGCAGCGGTGATGCTGTTGTCGGAGCGTATCTTCATCCGCTGGCTCGATTACCTGGAGAGGATCGCGGGTCTGTATGCCAAGGGACGGTTCTCCGTGCGTCCGCTTCAGGCGATGAACGCCCCTTCCGAGATCCGCACCATGGCCAGGACCCTCGACGAGATGGCCGAGGCCATCACGATCCGTGACCGCGAGCTGATGAACTCCATTCACGAGAAGGACGCGCTGATGCGCGAGATCCATCATCGGGTGAAGAACAATCTCCAGATCATCTCATCCCTGTTGTCGATGCAGCAGCGGGCGCTCACGGACGCCCCGGCGAAGGCCGCCCTTGGAGACACGCGCCAACGGATCTCGGCCCTGGCTCTGATCTACCGCACCCTCTATCAGAGCGAAGATATCCGCCATGCCGACGCTCGCGACTTCCTGACCGAACTGGTTGGGCAGCTGATCGCCAGCGAGGCCGGTCGCGGACCGATCGTGGTCAGTTCCGTGGACGCGGATTCCCTGCTGGTCGATCCTGACAAACTGGCGCCCCTGGCTCTGTGGCTGGTCGAGGCCGTCACCAACGCCCAGAAACACGCCTTCGCCGGACGCGGCGGCGTGCTGAAGGTCCGGTTCAGGGTCCAGGGTGAAACCTCCATCCTGGAAGTCGAGGATGACGGTCAGGGCGGATTGATCGGTGCGGAGGCCGGGGTCGGCCGAACCTTGATGGGCGCCTTCGCCAAACAGCTGCGCGGCGGGGCCGAGTTCGTCGAGGCGGAGGGCGGCGGAGGCGTTGCTCGTATGACCTTCGCCACACCCGAAGCCCTGTCGCCCGCAGACGCCGCAGACGCCGCTAAGGGCGCAAACGGAACCGGAGCCGTGTCGCCGCGTTGATAGGGCAAGACCGACAGACTCCCATGTCGGCTCAACCGGAGCTTTCTCATGCGCAAGATTTTCGTACTGGTCGCCGCCGCCGCCGCCCTGACCACTGCCGCCTGCAACACGGTCGAAGGCGTGGGTCGTGACACCCAGGCTGCCGGCTCGGCCGTTTCGAGCGCTGCTCAAGACGCCAAGAACTGATCGTTTGCGGCTATGGCCGCATGATCGACACTTGCAAGGCCCCGCATCGTCGGGGCCTTGTTCGTTTCAGGACCTCATCAGGAGATTTCCGTGAACCAGACCGCCCGGAACGCCGGCCTTGCCCTGCTTCGCCAGCACGCGCTGATCGCCGGCGAGCCGGCGCCGGCCAACGGCGGAGGGATCGCGGTTGACGATCCTGCGACGGGAGAGATCATCGGCCATGTTCCCAACTTGGGCGCCGCCGAGACCGAACGCGCCATCCAGGCCGCAGCCGACGCCTTCCCTGACTGGTCCCGCTCGGATCCGCACAAACGCGCCGCCTTCCTGAGAAAATGGGCCGAGCTGATCGAAGAGAATGTCGAGGGCCTCGGCGCCCTGATGGCGCTGGAGAACGGCAAGCCGTTCGAGGAGGCCAAGGGCGAGGTTGTCTATGCCAACGGCTTCATCAAATGGTTCGCCGGAGAAGCCGAGCGGCTGATCGGCGAGACCCAGGACAGCCCGCTGGGCCATCTGCTGCTGACCTATCGCGAGGCGGTGGGGCCGTGCGCGCTGATTACGCCGTGGAACTTCCCGGCCGCCATGCTGACCCGCAAACTGGGACCGGCCTTCGCGGCCGGCTGCACCGCCGTGGTCAAGCCGGCCAGCCAGACCCCCTTCACGGCCATCGCCCTGGCCGAGCTGGCCTATCAGGCGGGCCTGCCGGTCGGGGCTCTGTCGATCGTGACGGGCGAGGCCTCGGTGATCGGCAAGGTGCTGACGGAAAGCCCCCTGATCCGCAAACTGTCCTTCACGGGGTCGACCGGGGTGGGTCGGAAGCTGGCCGAACAGTGCGCTCCAACGCTGAAGCGGGTGTCGATGGAGCTGGGCGGCGCCGCGCCCCTGATCGTCTTCGCCGACGCGGATCTGGATCTGGCGGTGGCTGAGACCATCAAGGGCAAGTTCCGCAACTCGGGCCAGACCTGCGTCTGTCCGAACCGGGTCTATGTCGAACGGTCGGTGTCTGAGGCCTATGCCGAGAAGCTCGCGGCCCAGGTGGCGAAGATCAAGGTCGGCCCGGCCTTCGACGATGGCGTCAAGGTCGGCCCGCTGATCGAGGACAAGGCCATCGACAAGGTCGAGAAGCATGTCGCGGCGGTGAAGGCCGACGCCGGCCGAGTGCTGACCGGCGGGTCACGTCATGAACTGGGCGGCCGTTTCTTCCAGCCGACCGTGACCCTGGGCGGAAACGATGAACTGTTTCGCGAGGAAGAGACCTTCGGCCCGATGATCCCGGTCTTCCCCTTCGACAGCGAGGACGAGGTTCTGGAGAAGGCCAACGCCAGCGAGTTCGGCCTGGCGTCGTATCTGTTCACCCGCGACCTGGACCGGGCGATGCGGTTCAGCCGCCGCATCGAGGCGGGCATGTGCGGGGTCAACACCGGCCTGATCTCAACCGCCGTCGCCCCGTTCGGCGGGGTCAAACAGTCCGGCTATGGCCGCGAAGGCTCGATCCACGGCATAGATGAGTATGTGGACGTGAAGACGGTGACCCTGGCGTTGAGGTAGGGTCAGGCAAGGGCCCAACCGGCCGCCGGGTCGTCATCCGACGACGCCGGGCGGCGCCGGGCCGAAGGACGCGGGGGGCGTGTCGTGCGATAGCGTATCCGACGCCGGACTGAGGCGCGCCATTGATCCGCCTTCGAGCCGACCATCCCGCGAATGACCCGGACGCGGGCGTTCGCCGCGATCAGGCCGACGGCCGCCAGCACCTCGACATAGGCCAGCACATCGCCAGCCATGAACAGCGCCATCTCCAGCGGCAGAAGCTGAAACAGCATCACCGCACCGATCACGATGATCGCGGTGCGCAGGGCGCCGCGCGACATCACCCGAAGGGTCGTGTTCACGACCAGACCACGACTGCCTGCATGAAGGGCGCTTGCCAGGCCGACGCAGGCGAGAAACAGCGGAAGAAGCGGCGTTCCGCCCGCCAGGACGCCCGGCGCAGCGATCATGGCAAGGCCCAGGGTCAAACCCAACCAGATGAAACCGTCGCGATCCATGTCATCCTCGAACGAAGCGTCGCCGTTCGATCTGGGAACCACCGGTCAGACCGGCAAGACCCCGCGCTTGACTACCGACCGCATGGCCACGCTGGAGGAGACACGGTGGACGCCGGGCAGCCGCGTCAGTGTCTTGGCGTGGACCCGTTCCAGATCATCGACGTCGCGCACCACCAGCCGCAGCAAATAGTCTGCGCCCCCGGTCATCAGATAGCATTCCATCACCTCCGGCGCGGCGGCGACCGCCTGTTCGAAGGCGCTCAAAGCCGCCTCGGACTGGGACGACAGGGTGACGGTGACGAAGACGCTGATGGGGAGGCCCACGGCGCGTTCGCTGATCACGGCGGCATAGTGATCGACCACCCCCGCCGCCTCCAACGCCCGCAAACGACGCAGACAGGCGCTTTCGGACAGGGCCACCTGACGCGCCAGATCGGCGTTGGTCATTCGGCCGTCCTGCTGCAGCAGCCGGAGCATTTTCCTGTCGGTTCCGTCAATTTCGACGGCAGAAACAGTCTTCATTAGCTCACTCCATCGCAGAGACTGCGCATTTATGGCGATTAGGTGACGAAATGAACAGGATTCTGCGTCCGGCTCGGCGCTATATGTGAAGGAACGGCGATCCGCCCGCAGGGACGGACGCTCCCACCATTTCCGGAGAGGCTCCCTATGCGTGTCGGCGTTCCCAGCGAAATCAAGAAGAATGAACACCGGGTGGGCCTGACGCCGACGGCGGTGCGCGAATATGTGGCCCACGGCCATCAGGTCTCGGTCCAGGCCGGGGCAGGCCTGGGCGCCGGCTTCACCGACGCGGACTATGAAAAGGCCGGCGCGACCCTGGTCGCCGACGCCGCAACGATCTTTGCGAACAACGACATGATCGTGAAGGTCAAGGAGCCGCAGAAGGTCGAGTGGGAGATGCTTCGCGAGGACCAGATCCTCTACACCTATCTGCACCTGGCCCCCGACCCGGAACAAACCAAGGGACTGCTGGCGTCGAAATGCGCCGCCATCGCCTATGAGACCGTCACCGACGCGCGCGGCGGCCTGCCGCTGCTGGCCCCCATGTCGGAAGTGGCGGGGCGGATCGCCGTCTTCTCGGCCGCCGAGACCCTGCTGAAGCACAACGGCGGCATGGGTCTGCTGTTCTGCGGCGTGCCGGGCGTGGCACCGGCGCGGGTGCTGGTGCTGGGCGGCGGCGTCGTCGGGCTGAACGCGGCCCGCATGGCCATGGGCCTGGGCGCCGAGGTGGTGGTGCTGGAGCGGTCGATCCCGCGCATGGCCTATATCGACGAGATCACCGGCGGCCGGGTCATCACCCGCTATTCCTCCATCGGCGCGATCGAGGAAGAGCTGGTCAAGGCGGACGTGGTGATCGGCGCCGTCCTGGTGCCGGGCGCCTCGGCTCCCAAACTGGTCAAGCGCGAACATCTGAAGACGATGAAGCCCGGATCGGTGCTGATCGACGTGGCCATCGACCAGGGCGGTTGTTTCGAGACTTCGCACGCGACGACCCACGAGGACCCGACCTATGTCATCGACGGCGTGGTTCACTATTGCGTCGCCAACATGCCGGGCGCCGCCCCGCGCACCAGCTCCGAGGCGCTGAACAACGCCACCCTGCCCTTCGGCCTGGCCTTGGCCGACAAGGGTCTGGACGCCCTGAAGACCGATCCCCACCTGGCGCGTGGCCTGAACGTGCTGAAGGGCGAGATCACCTATCCGGCCGTGGCCCAGGCCCTTGGCCTGGAATGGAGCGATCCGTTCGGCGTCTGGGCGCGCGGCTGATCTAGACCGTCAGGGAGACCCCGGCCGCGCCCAGATCGCGGCCGGCGCTCTCGACCGCCCGCACGGCCTCGGTTGCAGCGTGCGCAGCCTCGTCGGCGTCCTGGCGCAGGGCGGGGTCGGTCTCGGCCTGGTGCTGCGCCCGTTTCGCCATGGTCTTGATCTGGTTCGCCAGATTGCGGACGTCCGACAGGAAGTCGCGATCTTCCTGCTGCGCCGCCCCGCGTCTTGACTGCTCAGCGGCGCGCGCCTGGGCTTGGGCAGCCATGCGCTGATACGGATTGTCTTCAGACTTCGTGGTTTCAGGATCGTTTTCGCCGTCGCCCTCGCTCCCTGACGCCTCCGCATCCTCGTTCCCGGACGGGGCGGGAGGCTCCGCCACGACGGGCGTATCCGTCGGCGCGGTCTCGGCCGCGCCGACGCCGGAGCCTGCCGACGGCGCCGCCTCCGCATTGGCGGCAGTCGCCGAAGAACCGACGTTGGCGCCTGTCTCCGCCGGCGCGCCACTCGACCCGCCGTACATCTTGACCGCTGACTTCAGCTCCTTCGCCAACTGGGCCAGCAGCTTGGGATCGACCGAGCCGCTCATCTGCAGCATGCGGATGCGAGCCTTGATCTGGTCGATCTTCTGCTTGGCGGCCGCCTTGCGCCGTTCCTGGCTCTCGTTGGCGGCGGCGCTGTTGCGCCGCTTCAAGCTTTCAACAGCAGAGCGCGCATCGCGCAGCTTGGCCTCAGCGCGCTCCTGCGCCTGTTTTTCGCGCTGGGCCCGGCCCTCGGCCAGGACAGTGGTCATGGATGTCGAGCCGGACACATTCATGACCGAGAATCTCGTCTGCACCGCTTAATGCTCCATGAACACCACGGCGCGGGAAGGAAGCCAGACAGCAAACGACAGGTTGCGACGACAGGAGCGGTCATCTAGCTCTGAAGCATGATCCTGTTCGCTCTTCTCGCCGCCCTGACAACCGCCCAGGCCACGCCTTCGGCGCCGCCTGTGGTCTGGGAAACCCCGCCCCGCATTGAAATGCCCGCCAAGTCGCTTGAGACCGGCGTAAAATCCGGCGTCGTGGTTCTCCGGTGCGACTTCACGGCCAATGGTCTCCCCACCAACTGCCTGATCGTGTCCGAGACACCGGTCGGCCAGGGTTTCGGCCGCGAGGCCCTGCGCGGGGTCAGAACAGGCAGGGCTCAATCCGGCCCGCCAGGGATGCGCGAAATCACCCTGACGTTCGAGACACGCTGAACCGAAGGTCACGCCTGTAATTCGCCGTCGTCTTGCGGCATAAGCCCGCGATGAAGTTCCTCGACCAGGCCAAGATCTATATCCGCTCCGGCAACGGCGGCGCGGGCTCCGTGTCGTTTCGACGCGAGAAATTCATTCCCAACGGCGGCCCCGACGGCGGCGACGGCGGCAAGGGCGGCGATGTCTGGATCGAGGCGGTCGATGGGCTGAACACCCTGATCGACTATCGCTACCAGCAGCATTTCAAGGCCCAGACCGGCCACCACGGCCAGGGTCGCCAGATGCACGGCGGCAAGGGCGAAGACGTGCATCTGAAGGTGCCGGTCGGCACCCAGGTGCTGGACGAGGACAAGGAGACCGTGCTCCTGGACATGGACACGCCCGGCAAGATCGAACTGCTGCTGAAGGGCGGCAACGGCGGTTGGGGCAATGTCCGCTTCAAGGGCCCGACCAACCAGGCGCCGACCTACGCCAACCCAGGCCAGGACGGGCAGGAACGCTGGATCTGGCTGCGGCTGAAGCTGATCGCCGATATCGGTCTGGCGGGTCTGCCGAACGCGGGCAAGTCCACCTTCCTGGCGGCCGCCAGCGCCGCCAAGCCCAAGATCGCCGACTATCCCTTCACCACCCTGGCGCCGAACCTGGGGATGGTGGACCTGTCGCCGTCCGAGCGGTTCGTCATCGCCGACATCCCCGGCCTGATCGAGGGCGCCAGCGAAGGCGCGGGCCTGGGCACTCGCTTCCTGGGTCACGTCGAACGCTCGGCCAGTCTGATCCATCTGATCGACGGCACCCAGGACGATGTGGTTGAAGCCTATCGGATCATCCGGGGCGAGCTTGAGGCCTATGGCGAGGGCCTGGCCGACAAGGCCGAGATTCTGGCCCTGAACAAGATCGACGCCCTGACGCCTGAAGCCCGCGAGGAGAAGGCCGCTGAACTGGAGGCCGTCGCGGGTCGCCGGCCCATGCTGGTGTCCGGCGTCTCCGGCGAGGGCGTGCCCGCCCTGCTGCGCGCCGCCTGGGCAGAGGTGAAGAAGACCCGAGGCGCCCTGGCCGGCGACAGTGACACGGACCAGACCTCGGGTTGGCAGCCGTAGCGTCGAAGCGCGGGGTGTGACGCGCGGACCGCACCGGCGGATTTCGCTTTCGAAGTCGCCCGGCGATCAAGCGCACGACGATTTTCGGTGCTATGCGTTCCCCTGCCCCAATAGTGTAGCTGGAGCCACGCCTGATGCGTCGCCTGTTGATATGGACCGGCCTGGCTGCCCTCGTCGGGCTGGTGCTCGCAGGCGTCGCCTACTGGGCCTACTGGAACTTCTACTCGCGGTTCCAGCCGGTCGTGATCAGCCGCAATCAGGCGCAAATTCAGCAGCTGCTGGACGAGGCCTCGTGGGTGTCCGGCGGCGGCGGCGGTCAGCCCCTCTATATCGTCGCTTATCGCGACAGCGCCTCCGCCCAGCGTTATGAGCGTGAAGAGGTTGAAAAGCTTCGCGCCGCCGGGGTCGAGCCGCGCATCATCGTGTTCGCCCGCCCTGACCGGGAAGGTCTGGCCCAGTCCACCGCCGCCGAACGAGCCACGATCGCGGAGCTGTGGCTGACGCGCGACTGGTCGCTGTATCAGCGCTGGACGGCGACGCCGGCGCATCAGTGGACGGCGGCCGGCATTCCTCCGGCGGACGGCAATCTGGCCCGCGCCGCCGTGGTCGAAGCCAGCCGCCAGTTCGATGCTCGCCTGACCGCCCTGCTCGGGGATGCGGGCGTTCAGATCACCTATCCGTTGATCCTCTGGCGCGACCGAGACGGTTTCCTGAAGGCCTGCGGCTGCGCCGACAGCCGGTCCTGGGCCTTCATCCGCGACGATCTGAACGCACCGGAACGGGTCGGTCAGGCGGAAGCAGGGGCCGATGGGCCGGCGATGGAAGCCCTTCCCGGCGACGGGACCACGGCGGACGGCGGGGCCCCTTCACCCCTGCCCTATCCCGCCCTGCCTGGCGTCGCGCCGGCGGACGGCCAAGCGCCCGGAGCGGCTCCCGGGGCGGCGCCCTCCTCCAATCCTGCGGGCCAGAGCGCGCCCGCCGCGCCGCGCGCGGCGCCGGTGGCCAAGAAGCAGGAAGACAGCACCTTCTTCTAGGGGCGTCCGATACTGCAGCAGGCGGCGATCAGCCGGTCCACGTCCCCGGCGTCCTGATACAGTCCGAAGCCGAAGCGGATCACGTCGTCTCGGACATCCGTCACGATCCCGGCCGCGAGCAGCGCTGCACGCCAGGTCGGGGCGTCGTCGTGGCGCAGGGCCAGAAAGCGCGCGCGGGGGCCTTCGCCGGCGACAGGATTGAGGATGTCCGCTTCGCCGAGCAGCCCCGCCCTGCCCGCCTGGACCGCGTCCTGAAGGCGCTGGGCCAGCCCCCGACTGTGATCGGCGACATCGGCGGTCGTCAGCCCGGCCTGGGTCAGCATCGCGCGCGCAGCGTTGAACCGGTAGAGGGCCGAGCTGTCGAAGGTCGCGCCCCAGAACCGGCCGCCGTCCGACCGGTACTGAACCCCGCCCGGCGGGCCCGACAGATCCCCGAACTCGGCGAACCAGCCGGTGACGACCGGCCGAGGCGCAAATCCGTCCGGCGCGTGGAGAAAACAGGCGCCCTCGCCCGCCATGGCGTACTTGTAGCCTCCGCCAACATAGAAGATCCGGTCCGCCACGGTCGACAGGTCGGTCGGGGTGGCCATGAAGCCGTGATAGCCGTCGACCAGCACCCAGGGCCCCTCGGGCCGGGCCAGGGCCGCCAGGGGCTCGATCGCGTCGAACAGCCCGCCGGTGCGGAAGAAGACCTGGCTGACGACGATCCAGTCGTGCCCGCCGGCCTGGGCCGCCGCCATGAACCGTTCCGTAAAGGTGTCGAAGGGCGCCAGGGGCACGCGGGTGACCACGGCCTGACCCGCCTCCTCCCAGCGGCCGGCCTGACGTCGGAACGAATGGAATTCGCCGTCCGTCGACAGGATTCGGACCGGCCGGGTCTCGAAGGCCGAAAACACCCGCAGCAGCAGGTCGTGGGTGTTGGACGAGAAAATCAGGCTGTTCGGATCGGGCAGGCCCAACTCCGCCGCCACCTCCGCCTGGGCGCGGGGAATGACCTCGCCGAAGATCAGATCCCATTTGCGGTCGGCGTGCAGATTGGCGTCCAGCCAGGCCTGCTGCTGGGCCTCGAAACTGACGTCGGGCCACAGATGATGGCTGTGGGCGGCGAAGTGCAGACGGTCGGGCGCGGCGGCCAGGGCGCGTGAGAAGAGGGGTTTGAAGGACATGGTCGCAGCATACCGGTTTGAGGAGGCGCGTCGATATCAGCGCCCCTTTCGCAGCCCCAGCATCCCCAGCCAGCCGCCGCTGGTCAGAAGGGCGACGTCCAGCAGGGCCAGAGGCAGGGGGGTGGAGACCGGGGCGGCGATGAAACGGGCCTTCCAGTCCGGCGCGAACTTGGCCTTGTAGCTGCGCAGGCCCTGGAAGCCGTACAAGGCCCCCCCTTCTTCGAACACCAGCGCGCCGACACGGGCGAAGACGGGGGCGACGCGACGGTCCTCCAGCCCGGCCAGGGGCGCCATGCCCAGGTCGAAGGTCGCGATCTGCTCGGCCTTGGCCCACTGGACGCAGCGGATAAACAGATAGTCCATGACCCCATGCGGCGCGTCGGGCGTGTAGCGCATCAGGTCCACCGCCGCCTCGCCCGGCGTGACCAGCAGATTGGCGAAGGCCACGATCTGTTCGCCCTGTCGCACGACGGCCAGCGGGGTCAGGTTCAGATAGTGAATATCGAACCGGCCCAGGGAGAACGCCTTCTCGGCGCCATTGTGCAGGGCCATCCAGGCGTCTGAAACCCCCTTCAACTCGGGCTCCAGCGCCTGGGCGGCGCCGGCGGGCAGGACTTCGAACCGGGCGCCCTCGCGCTCGGCCCGGTTCAGGGCGGTGCGAAGATTCTGCTTGCCCTTGCCCTCGGTCGTGAAGGACCCGGTGCGGATCACCGCCGTCTCGCCGACCTTGCGCATGGCCAGGCCCATGGTCGCCAGTTCGCTGAGGATATGCTCCCCGACGGAATAGAAGACCGCCGCCCCGCCGTAGCTGTCGGCCAGTTCGGCGAAGCTCCATAGCAGTTCCTGTCGTTCTTCCGGCGGGCCTGCCGGTTCGCCCATGGCGATCCATCGCCGGCCCCTGACCCTGTAGGCGAGGAAGCTGCGGCCCGACGGGCTGAACAGCAGGGCCTTGTCGCCCAGCATGGCCAGCCAGGCTTCCGGCGTCGCATGTTCGGCCGTTTCCAGGGCGAGGCGCGCACGCTCGATCTCGTCCGGCGTGGCGGGGCCGTGGCTGTCGGCGCCGGGCGAGCTCAGCAACGACCGGCCCGCCACCAGCAGGGTCAAGAGCGACAGGACCAGACCCGCCCGCAGGAAGCCCGACGCCTGGCGGTCTACGAGGAACCGCCACCAGAGCTCGTCCGAATAGTCGACGTCGCGATAGGCGAAGAACCCCAGCCACAACATCGACGCCACCACGGCGATCAGCAGCAGCAGCCACCCCGGCCGCAGGGGTTCGCTGAGGCGGGATCGCCTGTTGAAGGCGGTGCGGCACGGCGCCAGCAGGGCGGCGACGACCATCAGATCGATCGACTCCTCCCAATCCAGCCCCTTCAGCAACGAGAAGACGGCGCCGACCGCAAGGACCGCCAGAGCGGCCCAGTAGGCGCCGCGGCGGCGGCGCCACAAGCCGGCCGACAGAAGGATCAGCATGAAGCCGGCGATGCTGGCGACAAAGTGGGACAGGTCGATCAGGATCGGCGAGACCACGCCTGTCAGCTGGCGCAGCCGTCCGTCGAACTCCGGCGTGACCGCAGACATCAGCATCAAGCCGCCCGCGCCGAAGGCGAGGACGGCGAAAATCTGCGGCGTCAGCTCGTAGGCGAGGCCCAGGAGCCGGCGCACAAGGCCGGGAACATAGGTGTTGCGGCGGTTCAAGTCGTCTCCTGCCGATTCGGCCCGATAGCCGTATCATAGACCAGGAATCGTCCAACCGGGGCAGATCCAAGGTCATTTGGGGGCGCAAGAAACAATCCGTAACATGGCGGGTTTTGCTGGTGCGGGCGCTGAGCTCGCGCAACTCGGGACAGCCCCAATGAGCTTCAAGACCGCCATTCTGACCAGCGCCGCCGCCGCCTTCCTGATCGCCTCGCCCGCCCTGGCGCAAGACGCCACGACGACCGCTCCGACGACCCAGGATCCAGCGGCCTCCGCCCCGGCCCAGCCGAGCCTGTCCTTGAATCCGGGCGCCTCCGTGCGCGGCCCGGACGGTGAGCTGGGCACGCTGGAGGGAGTCCAGAACAATGCTTCGGGCGCGCAGGAACTCACAGTTCGCGGCGCCGACGGCCAGGTGCGGGCCGTTCCGCTAAACGGCATCCGCCAGGACGGCGCCAATGTCGTGGTGGCGTACACCAAGGCGGAATACGACGCCGCCGCACCCATCGCCGGCGCTCCGCCCGCCCCTGCCCCGTCGACGACGCCTCCCCCGGCCTCCGATCCGACGGCGACGCCCGGCGGCGAACCGACCACCAGCCCGGACGCCGAGCCGGTCGATCCCTCGGGCAGCAGCGATCCCATGGCTCCGCCCACCGGCGACCAGCCGCAGGGCTGACGCCTCGCGGGCCTGGCCCGCTGATCGATAGAGACAAGGCGGTCGGGACCCGTCCCGGCCGCCTTTTCCGTGTCCGGCTGCATCCTGTCGTAAAAACAGGGTGACAAACCGCCAAACCGCCAGCCTGCTGCATGATCCGCCTGCCTCGAACACGCCCTGGGGGTCCGCGCCCTGGGTCATTGTAGCCCCGCCCGAAGACGTGCGAGATTGAAGGGGGCGAACGGGGCTGAAAGCCTTGTGATCCCGTGGTTGGGACCGATGGATAAGATCGGAGTCCCATACGAAAAGGGGCGGCTCTTGCGAGCCGCCCCTTCGTCGTTTCAGTCCGGCTGGACGATCAGGCGCGACGCTTGACCAGACCCAGCAGGAACAGGAGGATGATGGCGCCGATGGTCGCCACGATGGTCGAACCGATCCAGCCGCCCCAGGCGAAGCCCAGTGCATTGGCGATGAAACCGCCGATCAGGGCGCCGATGACGCCGACGATCAGATTGGTGATCAGGCCGTGATTGCGGCCCATGATTTGTTCCGCGAGCCAGCCCGCGACGATGCCGATGATGATCCAGGCGATAATGCCCATTCTAAATTCCTTCCAATAGAAGCCAAGCTGTCGACTAAATGCGTCCAGTGGAATTGGGTTGCGACCGGCGTCAGCGGAGTTCGAATAACCGCGTAACTCCCCTCGCGCGCGACCTTCGGCACGTGGTTTGCGGCTTGGCAGGCGAGCCGTCCCACATCGGGACGGCCTAAGATGAGGAGCTGGGAGGCCATGGCCACCGACATTGATCTTCACCTGGGTCGCCGCCTACGTCGCCGTCGTCGCCTGCTAGGCCTGACCCAGCAGCAGCTGGCCGTCCAGGTCGGCATCCGCTTCCAGCAGATCCAGAAATACGAATGCGGCGCCAACCGCATCTCGGCCGCCCGCCTGTGGCAGCTGGCCGAAGCCCTGGAGACGCCGGTCAGTTATTTCTACGACGGGTTGAACGAGGCGTTGGAGCGCAAGGACGCGGGCCAGGCCCCTGGCGAGATGTTCTCGCGCAAGGAGACGCTCGACCTGATCCAGGCCTATTACCAGCTCGGCGAACGGCCCCGCCGCCGCCTGCTGGACCTGGCCAAGTCCCTGCACGACGCCAATGAGGTCGCGGCCTGACATCAGGTCGCCGCCTGGGGTTCTCGCGGCGCGGTGATCCGCGCTAAGAGCCCTCCATGACCGAATTCGAATCCTTCGCGGTGGAGTTGGCGCACGAAGCCGCGCGCGTCACCCTGCCCTTCTTCCGCTCGGACATCGGGCATGAGGACAAGGGCGGGGCGGCGGGTTTCGACCCGGTGACCGAGGCCGACAAACAGGCCGAGGCGGCGATCCGTCGCCTGATCGCCGACCGCTATCCCGATCATGGAGTGATCGGCGAGGAATATGGCGAAGACCGGCCGGACGCCGAACACGTCTGGGTGCTGGACCCCATCGACGGCACGCGAGCCTTCATCTCGGGCCTGCCGCTGTGGACCACCCTGATCGCCCTGCGCACGGGCGGCAAGCCGACCGTGGGCGTGATAGCCCAGCCCTATCTGGACGAGATTTTCATCGGCGGCCCGTCCGGAGCCCGGCTGATGCGCGGAGAGACCGAGACGCCGCTGGCGGTGCGGTCGTGCGAGCACCTGACCGACGCCGTCATCTCGACCACCGATCCCGACATCTTCAACGGCGCCGAACGGGGCGCCTGGACCCAGGTCCGCGCCGCCGCCCGCCTGGCCCGCCTGGGCTGCGACGCCTATGCCTATGCGATGGTGGCGGCCGGCAAGATGGACCTGGTGGCCGAGACCAGCCTGAAGTCCTGGGACTGGTCCGCCCTGGTCCCGGTGATCGAGGCCGCCGGGGGCCGGGTGGTCAACTGGCGCGGGGAGGCGCCGGACGGCAGCGGGCAGATTCTGGCCGTCGGGGATGAGCGGCTGATCGATCAGGCGCTGGTGACGCTGAAGCGGGCGGCGGGATAGCAGCGGAAGCCAATCTGGCGAAGGCGCGTGCCCCCGCCCATTATGAAAACCTGCCGTCTACCCGCAGTTGTGGATTGACCCGGCGAGACGCCCCCCGCTACATGCCGGGCAGCGTATGGGGGATTGTATGCGTCTTATTCGAACCGGGTTGATCGCCTTGGCGGCGACGACTTTGACAGCCTGTGGCGGCGGAGGCGGCGGCAGCGGCGGAGGAGTGGTCACTCCCCCTGTCGCCCCCACAAACAGCAACATCGCCGCCTTGACGGTCAATCAGACCTTCACCGGACCGGCCGCAACGGCCAATAACGAGTTCAATCTGACCTCGGGCACCACGGTAAACAGCAGCGGCGCAGCCGACACCCTGTCGGTCTCATATGACGCCTCCGCCAAGAGCTACACGGTCTCAGTCGCCGGCCGAACCCAGACTTTTGCGCCGGGCGACGTGACCGCTACCGCAACTGGCGAAACCCGCTTTCAGAAGGAAGGCTCCGCCGGCAAGGACCGGCTTACGCTGGTGACGACGCCGTATTCGAGCCAGACCAGCAATCGATATGTGGGTATGGGGATCTGGCAACGTTCCAACACGGTCGGCGACCGGCAGAACGATCAGTTCGCAACCTTCGTCTACGGCCTGAATACGCCAGCCGCCGCCATGCCGCGGGCGGGACGGGCAAACTTCGCCATCGACGTCTTCGGCATGTCGTCTGTGCCTGGATTTGAGCCCAGCGTCCTTCAGGGCCGCGGCAATTTCGACGTGGACTTCATGGCGGGCGTCTTCTCGACCCAGACCTATCTGACCGAGACGGGGCTTATAACGGGCTCTGGCGTGAGCGGCGGCGGCATAGAGCTGATCGGCGCCGGGACTCTGTCCAGCACCGAGCCAAAATTTTCGGGCAATGTGACGGCCGGCAGCCGTAACGCCAAGCTGACCGGGTCTCTATCGGGACTGTTCTACGGACCGGGCGCCGAGGAAATCGGCGCCAGTTTCAGCGCGACGAACAGCGACGGGGCGTCGTTCACGGGCAGCTTCACCGGACAGCGTGGCACAGGCCCGGCCGTCAACCTGACCCTGACCGATATGGTGACGCCGCAATTGTTCTATGTGCAGGGGACCGGCTTGTTCCTTGATAAGGTGGATGGTCGCGCAGAGAACCAACTCTGGACCTACCGCATGATCGGGCAGCTTCAGGACCGCACAAGCGGCAACTTCTCCTTTGGTCCCGGTCTATCCAACATGGCTGGCGGCGACTTCACCGTGAACTCGATTGTCGCCTCCGATGACCCCAATTTTACCGTCTACGAAAAAACCTTTGGAGACACCGGGGTACGCTTGGAACTGTTCAAGGTCGGCTCCTCCAACAGCCAGCTGGCGCTGACATACTCGACACTGGGACGTTGGAGCAGCACAGTTCGCTCCGGTATAGCGACCACCAGCCAGCACCATCACTTCGTGTATGGACTTGAAACGCCGGTGGGTCTGCTGACGACGCGAACCGGAACGGCGCGGTACGAGGGCGTCGTCTATGGCGCAGGGGCGAACGCCGCCAGCGGCGTGGAGTACGATGTCCGCGGAACTTCGGTTTTCAACGTCGATTTCAGCGGGCAAACCTATTCAGGCGACCTGACGCTGAACGGTCGTAGCAGCAGCGGCACGGTCGACTTCGGACGGTACGATTTTGCGGGCCGGCTAAGCAGCACAACCACGGGGACCACCGTCGGCCTAACTCAGGGGGGCGCAGCGGCCGGAGAACTCGTCACACGCTTCTATGGGCCAACCGGCGAAGAGATCGGCGGTGATTTCAATATCTTCGTACCGGAGAGCGTTCAGGCAGGGCGTACTCAGATCGGCGGAGCGACGATCGCACGTCGGCGGTGATTCCGCTCCGTATTCCACGCGCCTGGCGCAGAGGCATGCTCTTCGCGATCAGCGCACTGCTGGTCGCGACGCCGCTTCGCGCCCAGGACGTCGTCGAAGGGCTTTCAGCCGCTCAGGTGTTCCAACTTGCGGAGACGCGACGCCAGGCCGGAGCCGTAGCCGACGCTGTCGCCGCCTATGACGCCTTGGCTCAGGACGCCGACGCCGACGTCCGCGCGGAGGCGCGCTACCGCAAGGGCCTGATGCTGGCGGACCTGGGCCGCCTTGCGGAAGCCGCCCAGGCTTTCCGAGCCTTGCTGAACGAAAAGCCCGACGCGCTCGCCGCTCGGCTCGAACTGGCGCGGATGCTTGCGGCCCTGGGCCTCGAGAACGACGCGCGCAGAGAGCTGAGGCAGGCTCAGGCGGCCGGGATTCCGGCGGACGCCGCGCCGATGGTCGAGCAATTCGCCGCCGCCTTGCGGTCTCCGCAAAGATTCGGCGGTTCGTTGGAACTGAGCCTCGCGCCGGACAGCAACATCAATCGGGCGACCCAGGCCCGCACCCTGGACACCATCATCGCCCCGCTCATCCTGTCGGACGATGCGCGCGCGCAGTCAGGCCTCGGAGCAAGAGCCGCCGGCCAGGGGTTCGCCAAACTGCCTCTGAGCCCCAGCCTCTCCTTGCTTCCGCGCGTCGCGGGACTGGCCAACCTCTATGGCGACGATCGCTTCAACGACGTGTCGGCCTCAGCCTTGATCGGAGTCGAGTGGCGCGGCCGAAAGGATCGGTTCAGTCCTTCAATCGGACAGACCCGACGCTGGTTCGGCGGCGAAGCCTATGCCCGAACCCGGACCCTCGCCGTCGACTGGGTTCATATGATCGACGCCAGGTCCCAGATCGTGACCTCGGCCAGTGCTGGGGCCGCCACCTACGACCAGAATTCTCTTCAGGACGGAGAGCTGTACGATGTCTCGATATCCTATGAACGAGCTGTCAGCGCCACCTCGGGACTGACGCTCAACGCCTCGACGACCCGCCAGACCGCAGAAGATCCCGGCTATGCGACCTGGGGCGGCGGCTTCACCGTGGGCGCCTGGAAAGACATGCGCTGGGGCGCCGTCTTCGTCTCGACCGGCCTTCGGCGGACGGTCGGCGACGACCGCCTGTTCCTCTTCCCCGAGCGCCGGGAAGAGTGGCTGGTCACGGCGAAGGCCGGCGTAACGTTTAGAAGCCTGACCGTCGCCGAACTGGCGCCCATCGTCCGAGCCACCTTCGAGGAGAATAGCTCGACGGTGGGGATTTACGACTACAGCCGCCTGGCCATGGAGATCGGCTTTACTCGGGCGTTCTGAACGCCTGCCCCTCGGCTCTGTCGCCGCGAGCGCCTAGGCGACCGACGGCGCCGCTTCCGTCACGTCCTCAATCCTCGCCGACGGATCGACGGCCGTCGCGCCCTTCAGCGGCGAGACGTAGTCGGCCATGGCGTCGAACTCGTCGAGGAAGACGGCGCGCATGGGGTCGGCTTCCATGATGACTTCGTGCTTGGCGCCGGGGACCTCGACATAGCGGCCGCGGCCCAGGCGTTTGGCGGCCCAGCGGCTGGTCTGTTTCCACACTACGTCGTCGGCGTCGGCCTGGACGAAGGCGACAGGAATCTTGACCGCCTTCAGGGCCTTGGGCTTCAGCGCGCGCTCGCCGGCGTCGAGGGCGAAGGCCAGCCAGCCGTAGGTGGGGCCGCCGATGGCCAGGTGGGGGCAGGCGTACAGCTGCTGGCGCCACATCTCGTAACGGGTCTCGTCCGAGGTCAGGGCGTCCTCGGCGAAGGTGTGGTCGAACGGGTCGTCCGGGTCGCCCAGGATATAGTCGCCGGCGTGGCCGTGACGGATGTTCCAGCGCACCGCCAGCTTGACGGACCACATCGAGCGTTTGCCGGTCTTGATCCGCAGCATGGGGCTGGACAGGATCGCGCCGGCGAACCGGGTCTCGCCGGCTTCCAGCGTCAGCAGGTTCAGGCAGGCGCCCATCGAATGGCCGACCATGACCCAGGGCTTGGGGCACTGGCTTTCGAAGGCGTCCAGCAGGCGGCCGTAGTCATCGAGGAATTCCTCGACCGCGCGGGCGTGGCCCTTGAGCCGGTCGGGCAGGAGGCGGGCCGACAGGCCCTGGCCGCGCCAGTCGTGGGCCAGGACGCACCAGCCGCGCGCCAGGAAATTGCCGATGACCTCGAAATATTTCTCGATCGGCTCGGTGCGGCCGGGGCTGAGCACCACCGTGCCGCGCGGCTGTTCGGCGGTCAGGTGCGACGGCGTCCAGAGGGCGGCGCGCAGGCGCATGCCGCCGGCGCCGCGATACCAGTCGCCCTTTCCGCCCGGAGGCGAAGAGGCGCCGGGGACTCCCATCAAGGGCGCATTGGCGGCGAAGGCTTGGGCGCGGTTCACTCGGGCTTCCTGAACTTCAAGGTCATGCGGTCGCTTTCGCCGATCTCTTCGAACTTGGATCGGTCGAACGTGGGGTCGGCGGGCTCGCCCCGGGGGGCGGTCAGACGCATCGGCGGCAGGGTGTCGACCCCGAACGGATGGTCCTTGGTGTCCTTGTCGTTGGCGTTGATCTCGGAGGCGGCGACGAAGACGAAGCCGGCCTCGGCCGCCAGCTGTTTGACGAAGGCCTCCTGGACATAGCCGTTGGCGGCGACCGGATCCTGATCCTCTTCCGGGGCCAGCCGGTGCTGTTCGATTCCCAGGACCCCGCCGGGCTTCAGGGCGGCGAAGGCGTCGGAGAAGGCCTTTTCCGCGATCCCGGCGGCCATCCAGCCATGCAGGGTGCGCAGGAACAGGCACAGGTCGGCCGTCCCCGCCGGCGTCACCGGGCCGGATGCGGCGCCGAAGGTGGTGAACTGGGGCTCGCCGTACAGTTTCTTGTCGGCGCTGAACCGGGTCTGGAAGGCGGCGTTCAGGGCCGCCTGGGCCGGATCCGCCATCGGGCCTTCGGGGAACAGGGCCGCGACATAGACGCCCTTGCCGCGCGCCAGATAGGGGGCGAGTATTTCCGTGTACCAGCCGCTGCCCGGCCAGAACTCCACCACCGTCATCGCCGGTTGCAGGCCGAAGAAGCGCAGGGTCTCCATCGGATGGCGGAAGGCGTCGCGCGGCCGGTCCTGGGCGCGCCAGGGGCCGGCGACAGCCCACTCCAGCGAGCCCTCGGGCGGGCCGGCGGGCGCGGGCGGGGCCTCGGGGGCGGCGTCCTTCTTGCGTCCGCAGGCCGCCATCCCGGTCAGGGCCCCGGTCAGGGCCAGTCCGGTCGCGCCGGACAGCAGAAACCGGCGCGACAGGCCGCTGGATTTCGCAGAAAGTTCAGCCATCAAAACACCCCCTAGGAACGCCGGGCCCCGCGTCCGGCAAACCTTGGTCGAACGGGCATAAGCAGGTTCGCCGCTCGGGTCAAAACCGGACTATTCCGGCTTGCGGAACCGCAGGGTCATGCGGTCGCTCTCGCCGATGGCGTCGAAGGCCGCGCGCTGGTCCGGCGTAAGGGCGCCGCTGCCGTCGCGGGCCTGGGACTGACGCACCGGCGGCAGGGTCCAGACGCCGAACGGGTGGTCGTGGTCGTCCCTGGGGTTGGCGTTCAACTCGCTGCGGGCCTCGAGCACGAAGCCGGCGTCCTGGGCTTCGTGGATCACATAGCTTTCGGGCACATAGCCGGTCGAGGCGACGTCGGCGACGTTCAGGCCCTCGGCGCTGCGGTGTTGTTCCACGGCCAGGATCCCGCCGGGCTTCAGGGCGGCGAAGAAGGCCTTCATATAGGGTTCGGTGCGGCCGTCGCGCGACCAGTTGTGGAAGGCCCGGGCCACCAGGATGAAGTCGGCCGAGCCGGGCTCGACCCCCATGCTCTCCAGCGGACGGTTGACGCCGACATAGCGGCCGCCGGTCGCCGCCGCATAGGGCTCCAGGATATGCCGCCACCAGCTGGCGCCGCCCGGCTCGATCTCGACCACCGTCATGCCCGGCGTCAGGCCCCAGAAGGTCAGGGCCTCGTACGGATGGCGGGCGGCGTCGCGGGCGCGGTCGGCGGCGGGACGGGTCTCGGCGGCGACAGCGGCTTGCAGCGCCGTGTCCTCGGCGAGCGTCGGGATGGCGCTGGACAGGGCCGAGCGCGGCGGCGTCCAGGCGCCGTTCGCAGGGGCGGTCGAGGACTGGGCTGCGGCCGTCGTTACGGCGACGGTCGACAGCAGGGCGGCGAGGCCGAGTGCGGCGAGACGCATGGGGGGTTCCTTCATCCGGGGTGATCTTCAATACGGGGTGCAGCGGCCGGCGCAAATGACGATCGTGAGACGCGGGGATTGGTCGCGCATGGCCGCCCCCTTGACGCCCGTTCGGCGCATCCCATTTCATCTCTCGAGAGCGCCGGTTCCGGGCTCTCCAGACCGACGGCGCCGATTTCGGGTCGCCGGGCTGAACCCCAACCGTCCGGGCAAACCGCCGGGCGGCTCAACCTTGCTGATCCTCAGGAGGATGCTGATGCGTACCTATGATTTCACCCCGCTGTACCGTTCGGCCGTCGGTTTCGACCGACTGGCCAATCTGCTGGAAACCGCCGCGCGGACCAGCCAGGACGGCGGCTATCCGCCCTACAACATCGAGACCACGGGCGAGAACGCCTATCGCATCGAGATCGCCGTCGCCGGTTTCTCTCCCGACGAGCTGAATATCGAGGTGAAGGAAAACCTGCTGACCGTCACCGGCCGCAAGACCGCCAATGACGACGCCGAGGCGCAGAAGACCTATCTGCACCGCGGCCTGGCCGAGCGCGATTTCGAGCGCCGCTTCCAGCTGGCCGACTATGTGGTCGTGACTGAGGCCAATCTGGTCAACGGCCTGCTGTCGATTTCGCTGAAGCGCGAACTGCCCGAGGCGCTGAAGCCCCGCCGCATCGAGATCGGCGGCGCCCAGCCGCTGATCGAAGGCCAAGCCGACAAGACCAAGACGGACAAGGCCAAAGCGGCCTGATCGGTCCATCCGAACTGGAAAGGGCGGCGTTCGCGCCGCCCTTTTTTATGCCGACTTTTGGGCCGCCAGATGCGCGAAGGCGGCGACCACCTGTTCATAGGCCGGGCGTTTGAACGGCACGATCAGGTCGCAGGCCTCGGACAGGGCGCCCCATCGCCAGGCGTCGAACTCGATCTCGTCGTCGGCTTGCAGGTCGATCTCGCCGTCCTGACCGGTGAAGCGGAAGGCGAACCATTGCTGGCGCTGGCCGACGAAGCCGCGCCAGGCCTTAGCGTTGTTCATCGCCTCGGGCGGGAAGTCGTACAGAATCCAGTCGTCGGTCCGCGCCAGGAATTCGACCGAGGTCACGCCGGTCTCTTCCTTCAGTTCGCGCAAGGCGGCGGCCGTCAGATCCTCGCCCTCGTCCACCCCGCCTTGCGGAAACTGCCAGTTATGCGGGCCGGGCGTGGCGTGGCGGCGGCCGTACCAGACTAGGCCGTCGGCGTTGAACAGCACGACCCCGACATTGGGGCGGTACAGACTGAGGTCGGTCATTACCGGCCGGGCCGCAGGGTCATGGCGGACGCCGGAGCCAGTTGCAGACCGCGCTGTTCCAGACCGGCGGTCCAGCGGGCGGCGGCCTCGACCGTCACCGGATAGGAGAAGCCGGTCCCCAGGGCCGAGCCGCGCAGCTTGGCCTGGGCTTCCAGACTGTTGAGGGCGGCGATGATGGCGGCGGGGGACTGGGTCTGGTCGATGACCTTGTCGGCGCTGGCGCGGGCCCAGGCGCCGGGACGGCGCTGGAACGAGCCGTCGTCGAGGAAGGCGATCCCCCGCTGGCGCAGGGTCGAGAGGAAGGCGTTCATCCCCGTGTCCGAGGTCGCGAACCGGTCGCCCAGATAGTTGGTCACGCCGAAATAGCCGACAGCGCGGCCCAGCAGCCAGTCCATCTTGGCCTGGACGTCGTCGGGGCCGCCGCTGGCCAGAAGGGTGAAGGGGCCGGGGTCGTTGTCCGGATAGCCGCTGGGCTCCATCGGCATTTCCAGCATGACCTCGTGGCCCTGGGCGCGGGCCTGGTCGATCCAGGACTGGAGATTGTCGGCATAGGGGACGAAGCTGAGGGTCACCTCGGGCGGCAGGCGTTCGATGGCCGCGCGGGTGGTGACGGCGTTCAGCCCCAGGCCGCCGACAATCAGGGCCACGCGCGGCTTGCCGTTTGAGCGGAACGGCCGGGCATAGGCCTGGGCCGGGACGCGGCCGTCGGGCGCGATGATCGGCAGAGGGCCGCTGGGGCCGGGCTGGGACAGGCCGGCGATCGGCGCCTTGGCCAGCGGAGACGCCGCCTGGACGGGCGCGCTATAGCTGGCCCCGCCCGCGACAGTGGCGCCGTCAGGCAGGGTGATCACGGCTTCGCCGCCTGCTGCGCCGGAGGGATCGCCTGTTCCGGTCAGATCCTGATAAAGGCCCATGGCGCCCATGGAGAAGGCCTCGAACCCGGTCGGCGCCGGCGCGGCCGCCGCCTCTTCGCGGTGCAGGGCGATACGGGCCGAGGGCGTGCCCGCATGCGGATCGCCCAGCACGGTCAGGAACAGGGCGCCGGTGGAGAGCAGGAACAGGCCGGCCAGGCCGGCGATCACCGGCGGCTTCTTCAGCACGGCGACGACGGGCTTCAGGCTCGGTTTTCCACGCGCCGCGGGTGGGGAGCCGGCGGCGGCGGCGAGAGCGGACTGGCGTTTGGCGAACATGGACACTGGGCGGAATCCTTCGATCCCATCCTCGCACTGCGCCGGTTAAGAAAGCCTAACGGCCGTTCACCATGAATGCGCCTATCGGCCGTTGTCATGGATCGTGCGTTGACGGCGGCGTTTCGGCGCTTTCACATGGCCGTCTCCCCGCTCCCGCCTAGGACAAGCCCATGATGACGCCCGCCGCCGACGACACCCTGCGCGAAGAAGTTCGACTGCTGGGCGGCATACTGGGCGACGTCATTCGTCAGGAGGGCGGCGAGGCCCTGTTCGATCATGTCGAGGCCGTGCGTCAGGCCTCGGTGGCCTATCACCGGGACCCGGCCTCCCACCCGGCCAAGCGGCTGGAGAAGCTGTTGACGACCATGTCGGTCGACCAGGCCGCCGGCCTGGCGCACGGCTTCGCCCTGTTCTCCCTTCTGGCCAATATCGCCGAGGACCGGGCCACCCGCCGTCGCGCCCAGGGCCAGGCCGTCGCCGGCGCCCGCCCCGACACGCCCGAAGGCGCCCTGCAGCGGCTGGCCGAGCAGAAGGTGGACAAGGCGGCGGTGCGCGCCCTGCTGGAGGAAGCCCTGGTCTCGCCGGTGCTGACCGCCCACCCGTCCGAGGTGCGGCGCAAGAGCGTCATCGACCGGATCGCCGCCATTTCCGACATGCTGGACGCCTGCGACAAGGCCGGAGACGCCTGTTCGCCGGCCCTGATCAACGAGCCGCTGCGCCGCCAGATCGTCATCCTGTGGGCCACCCGCCTGGTCCGCACCCAGGGACTGGTGGTGCAGGACGAGATCGACACGGTCGTCTCCTTCCTGGATCGCATCTTCCTGCGGGTCGCGCCGAAGCAGCTGTCGGCCTGGCGTCGCCTGCTGGAGGCGCCGACGCTTCAGCCCTTCATGCGGGTCGGCACCTGGGTCGGCGGCGACCGCGACGGCAATCCGAACGTCGATGGAACGGTGCTGGCCGCCGCCTTCCGCACCCAGTCGCGCGCGGTGCTGGGCTTCTATCTGGAAGAGGCGCACGCCCTGGGGGCGGAACTCAGCCTGGCCGCCGAACTGGCCCAGGTCTCGCCCGAACTGGCCGCCTTGGCCGACGCCGCCCACGACCCCTCGCCCCAGCGCGCCGACGAGCCCTATCGCCGGGCCCTGACCGGGGTCTACGCGCGTCTGGCCGCCACCTATGAGGCGCGAGGCGGAACCCCGCCGCCGCGCCGCGCCGTCGTCGCGGCTGATCCCTATCCCGGCCCGGACGCCTTCGAGGCCGATCTGCGGATCCTGCACGATAGCCTGGTGAACCACCACGGGGGCGTCTTCGCCAATGACCGGCTGAGCGATCTGATCACGGCTGTCGAGATCTTCGGCTTCCATATGGCGACCCTGGACCTGCGCCAGAACTCCGACGTCCACGAACGGGTCGTCGCCGATCTGCTGAAGACGGCCGGGGTGTGCGCCGACTATTCGGCCCTGGACGAAGAGGGGCGGCTGGCGGTGCTGGCGGCCGAACTGGCCTCGCCGCGCCAGTTGTTCAGCCCCTATGCCGACTATGCCGCCGAGACCCTGAAGGAGCGCGGCATCCTCCAGGCCGCCGCCGCCGCCCTGGCCGCCTTCGGACCCCAGGCCATCCGCACCCATATCGTGTCCAAGACCGATGCGGCCTCGGACCTGCTGGAGGTCTATCTGCTGCTCAAGGAGGTCGGCCTCTATCGTCATGATGATCCCGCCGCCTGCCCGATCCAGGCCGCCCCCCTGTTCGAGACCATCGAGGACCTGCGCGCCTCGCGCCCCACCCTCGAACGGCTGCTGAAGGAACCGTCCGCCCTGGCCGTGGCCAAGGCGCGGGGCGTGCAGGAGGTCATGATCGGCTATTCGGACTCCAACAAGGACGGTTCCTATCTGACCTCGGGCTGGGAGCTGCACGAGGCCTCGCGCGCCCTGGTCGAGGTGACGCAGGCCGCCGGCCTGAAGCTGCAGCTGTTCCACGGGCGCGGCGGCACGGTCGGACGCGGCGGGGGCTCGTCCTTCGCCGGGGTCCTGGCCCAGCCGGAGGGCACGGTCCAGGGCCGGATCCGCACCACCGAACAGGGCGAGGTCATCGCCAACAAATACGGCGAGCCGGAGATCGCCCTGCGCAATCTGGACGCCCTGACCTGCGGCGCGGTGCTGGCCTCATTGGGCCAGGGCAAGGATCATGTCTTCACCGCCGAACACGGGGCCACCCTGTCGGACCTGTCGGCCCGGTCGATGGCCGCCTATCGCAAGCTGGTCTATGAGACCGACGGCTTCGTCGACTATTACCGCGCCGCTACCCCCATCGCCGAGATCGCCGACCTGAAGATCGGTTCGCGCCCGTCGTCGCGCACCGCTTCGCCCCGGATCGAGGATCTGCGCGCCATTCCCTGGGTGTTCAGCTGGTCCCAGAGCCGGGTCATGCTGCCCGGCTGGTTCGGCTTCGGCTCGGCGGTCGAGGGGCGGGACATGGGCGAGCTGAAGGCCATGGCCGAGGCCTGGCCCTTCTTCAAGACGCTGGTCCAGAACATGGAGATGGTCATGGCCAAGTCGGACATGACCATAGCCCGTCGCTACGCCACCCTGGTGCCTGACGCCTCGCTGGCGGCGCGTATCTACGGCGAGATCCGCGACGAATGGCAGAGAACCCACGACGCCATCCTGGCCATCACCGGCCATGACAAGCTGCTGGGCGGCCAGCCGGAGCTGGACCGTCTGATCCGGCTGCGGATGCCCTATGTAGAGCCGCTGAACCACGTGCAGATCGAACTGATCCGCCGCCGCCGCGCCGGCGACGAGGATCCGCGTGTGCGAGAAGGCATATTGCTGGCCATCAACGGCGTAGCGGCGGGCCTGCGCAACAGCGGCTGATTGAAGCCACAACCATGACGCCGATTTAACCCGCCTGTCTTGGATCGGCGGCTGAACCCTCATTGAGCTGTTACACAACACGCGTATTGCGCCTTCGTCGCCGTTTCGAGCGATTATCTTTCTCTTTAGGAGCAAAGCGATGAAGGTTCTCTCCCCCGTTCTCTTCGCCGTCGCCGTCCTGTCCGTGTCCCCCGCCCTGGCTCAGAACAACGACGCCCGCATCGCCTTCGGCGATCTCGACCTATCGTCGGCGGCCGGCGCCGCCGCCTTCGACGCCCGTGTCGAGCAGGTCGCCGGCAGCCTGTGCCGCGACTTCACCGTCACCGGCAGCCGCATCGCGCGCACCCAGGCCTGCCGTTCGGCCGTTCGCGCCGAGGCGATGCGTCAACTGCCGCGTTCGCGCCAGATCGACTACGCCCGCGCCCCGCGCGACGCCCGTCAGGTCGCCCAGGTCGTCGGCCTGTTCGCCAACAGCTGATCCTCAGACCGGCGAAGGGCGCACGCCGCCCTTCGCCGCGACGGTCCGGTTAAAGCCATCTGATGCGTTTGAAGGTCATGTAGAGCCCGACGCAGACCGCGACGATCAGGCCCATCACCGCAGCGTAGCCGTAACGCCAGTGCAGTTCCGGCATGAACTCGAAATTCATCCCATAGATGCCCGCGATGGCCGTCGGCACGGCCAGCAGCGCCGCCCACGACGCCAGCTTGCGGGTGATGACGCCCTGCCGCTGCTGCTCCAGTAGATTGGCGACCTCGAACACGGAAGCCAGGATGTCGGTCAGGCCGTTCAGCCGGCTGTTCACCCGCCGCACATGATCGGCGATGTCGCGGAAATAGGGGCGGATGTCCGGGTCGATACAGGGCAGATCCAGCGACTGAAGCTTGCCCGCCACTTCTTCCATCGGCCCGAGGATGCGCCGGAACTTCAGCAGTTCGCGGCGCAGGGTGAACAGGCGGCGGATTTCCGAGCGGGACAGAAAGGTGTCCAGCGCCCTCTGCTCCAGCTCCAGCACACTGTCCTCGGCCCCATCGACGATCGGCACATAGGCGTCGGCGATGAAGTCCAGCACCCCGTGCAGGACGAAATCCGGTCCGGCCCGCAGTTGGTCTGGCGCGGCCTCCAGCTGGGCGCGCAGGGCCGTGTGCGACCGATCCGAGCCGTGGCGGATCGTAATGACATGGTCGGTTCCGACGAAGACGTGGGTCTCGCCATAGCTGATGGTGTCGTCCACCTTCTCTGCGGTTCGCGTGACCACGAACAGTTCGCGGCCATAGACCTCGACCTTGGGCATCTGGTGGGCTGAAAGGGCGTCCTCGACCGCGAGGGGGTGAAGATGGAACCGCCTCACCAGAACGTCGAACTCGGCGTCGGTCGGCTCGTGCAACCCGATCCAGACGAACTCGCCCGGCTTCAGCGCCAGCCCCTTCGGCGTCAGGGCCGCCGCCCGCACGCGCTGGCCGTCCTTGTAGATGTAGGAGGCGACGACGGACATGCAGACAGTTCTTTCAAGCGGCTTGTCCGGCAGGTCTAAGCCAGGCACGGCAAAAACGAAACGGCCGGCGGATGTCTCCGCCGGCCGATCCGACATACTGCCGATTTGACGTCTAGGCCGTCACCAGGTCTTGCTGAAGCTGACGAAGGCGCGCCGGCCGACGTAGTCGTACTGGGACGTCAGAGGGACGTTGCCGACCCGCGAAGCGCCCGTCGAAACCAGGGGGGCGTTCTCGTCGAAGATGTTGTTGATCCCGACCTGGATCGTCACATCGTCAAGACGCTTCCGAACAGAGATCGAGTGCGTCATGTAGAACTCAGCCGTGCGGTCATAATAGACCGTTTCACCGAGATAGAGGGCGGAGTTCGACGTGTAGAAGCGATCGTTGTCGACTTCCGGGACGATGTCGGCGTTCCAGTAGATCGTCCAGTCGCCCTTATCGAAGCGAGCCGAGACGTTTGCGGTCCAGTCGGGATAGCCGATCTCCTCCAACAGGGACTCGGGCTCATCTTCGCCACGCAGCTGCGACGTCCAATCCAGGATATAGCTGGCCTTGGCCTGCAGGGTCAGATCGCCAACGGCGAACTCCCTGCGATAGCGGGCGTTCAGATCCAGACCCTCGCTCATTTGCTCGGCGACGTTCACATAGGAGTTCTGGACGGTGAGCACCTGATACTCGCGCGTCGATCCAGCTTCGCCGCGCGTGAACAGCGAGCAGAGCGCCTCATTCTCGAAGTTGTTCGAGTAATAGCAGGATGACAGGATGTTAGCCGCGCCGAACTGCTGAACCTGATTGTGGACTTCGATCTTGTAATAGTCGAGCGCGACGCTGACGTCTGCAAATTGGGGCGTCCAGATGAAGCCGACCGAGAGCGAGTCCGCGGTTTCAGGTTCCAGAATGCCCTTGCCGCCGCCGGCGATGATGGTCGCCGAGGAGGAGCCGCCCGCGTTATAGTCTTCCGGAATGCCGTCTGCAGCGCAGTTTGCCCGCAGATCGACATTGGTCGACTCACCCCAGTTAATGCAGGGGTCGATCGACGTCTGGCCGAGGAAGCTGGTCTGGTTGGCCAGATACAGTTCATAAAGCGCCGGAGCCCGGAACGACGTGCCCTTCGACGCGCGGATCCGGTATTCCGGAGTGATCGCCCAGTTGAGCCCCAGCTTGTAGGTCGAGTTCTCGCCGTAGCTGTCATAGTCGGAATAGCGGCCCGACACGTTGAAGCTGAGGCTGTCGATCAGCGGAATATTGCGCAGAACCGGGATTTCCAGCTCGCCGAACACTTCCTTGATCGTGTCGTCTCCCTTGGTCCGGCCCGACGCCGTCTGGCCCCAGAGATTCTGGGCCTGAGCCTGCTCGCCCGGCTGATCGTCAATCGATTCCTTACGCAGCTGGAAGCCCAGGGCGGCGCCGAGGGGACCGGCCGGCAGGTCGAACAGATCGCCCGAGATCACGCCTTCGACATACTGGTGCTCATACAGCGTCGTGCCTTGTTCATATCCGATGATGAACTCGGCCTCTTCCGCCGTCAGCTGGCCGTCCACCAGGGCAGCCGTGCTGAAGTAGTTGACGCCGCCGGTCGGGCACGCCGTCGCAGTCGTCAGCCAGGCGGAAACGCAGCCCGTGTTCTGGAACTCGGTCAGGTTTGAGCCGCTGGCGAAACCATAGGTCGGGGAATAGCCCGACGTGGCGTAGACGCGATCCGCATAGAAGAAGTTGTTGCCGTAGGTGCCTTCCGAGCGGCTGTACTGGGCCGTGATTTCCCAATCATAGCCGCGGCCGATGTCGAGACGCCCCCGAGCGCCCCCGACGCCCCGGTAATAGTCAACCGTCTGATCGTAGTCGGTGTTCAGCAGGATGATCGGCAGAGAGTAGGTGCCGAAGCCGAGCGGGAAATCAGGGTGAGCATTGTAGACGGTCGGGAACAGCTGGCGCCAGCTGTGCTGTTCGGACTTCCGCTGATTGTACTGAAACTCGCCGAAGATCTCGATGTTCGGCGTCAGGTCGAAGCCGCCGAAGGCCGAGAAGCTGGCTCTCGTGACAGGCGAAATGGCGGTGCGAGAGTCGTATCGGTCGCTGTGGAGATTGTAATTCTCATAATAGGCGCGCCGGACATCTGCCGATTGCGAAGCGACAGCGCAGTTCGTCGTCACGCCCGCGATGGGAGTCGACGCATAACCGCCGTTCACATGCTGGTAGCCGTCCAGGTCGCATCCCAAAACGCCGCCACCCTGCGTCGCAGACGTGTTCGGCGAATAGTCGATCGTGCGATAGGCGCCATTCTGGACGAAGTAGTTGCGAATGATGCCGTTGACGCTCGAGATGCACTTGTAGTCGCCCGTGGCGGGATCGACGATATCAGCACGGATGGTCAGGTTTTCGTCGTAATAGACCTGATCCTGCGGGCAGGAAAATTCTTCTCGATCGCCGAAGGTCAACTCCTTGCGTTCATAATAGTCGGCGCCGATCGTCAGATATCCACGATCATAAGACCAGCCTTTGCTCCCATTGATCCGATACTCCTCGCCGCCCGACTCGAAGGGCTGACTCGCGAACACCTCGAAGGTGCCGCCGTCCTGATTGGTCTTGGTGATGATGTTCACCACGCCGGCGACGGCGTCCGACCCGTAGATGGACGAGGCGCCGTCCGTCAGGATCTCGACCCGTTCGATCTGCGAGCTGGGAATCGTATTGAGGTCCGCCGGGCCGACCGTGCCGCCCACGCCCGCAGGACCTGCGCGACGGCCATTGACGAGCACCAGGGTGCGGTTGGCGCCAAGGCCGCGGAGCGACACCGTGTTGACGCCCGCGCCACCCGTGACGACATAGCCCGTGAAGAAGTTATTGATCTGCGTCGCCGTGTTCGCGACCGTCGAAGATTGCAGCAATTCGGCGGTGTCGACCGTGCCTTCGAGCGCCGCCTGCTCTGCGGTGATGACTTGAATGGGCTGCGAGCTCGTGAACTCGTTGCGGCGGATACGGGAGCCGGTGACGACGACTTCCTCGATCTGTCCCGCACTTTCCTCGTCATTGCCGGACGTCGTCTTCGAATCCTGGGACTGGGCCAGGGCCAAGCCTGGCGAAAAAGTCATCAGTCCAGCGAATATGGTCGTCGCTAGCAGGCGATATCTGATCGTGCGCATTTGTTGTGCCCCAAGAAAATTAATCCCGACGGCGCAGTGCGTGACCCTCCCGAAGGTCGCCCTGCGCCGTCACCCTGCGCCAAGAGGCCAAGGATGAGCCACAGTTACGAGATACGTTTCTATTATCGATACTCGATTTCGCCACCGTCCTCGTTTCCGGACTTAAGTGTCGCGAAATTGTCGCGATGTATATATCGCCATTGATACTTAAATATCCAAACGTTTCGTGACTGAATTTTCTTTGCAAGAATCTTATCAAACTGGACACAAATAAGGATCGCCGCTCAAACAGCTCTAGATGAATTGGGACGATTATAAGCCGGCCCGAATCCCGATCGCTGCGACTAGGATTGGCGGGAGGGCGCGGCGCTCGGCCTTTCCGGCGAAAGCCTGCCCTCCCGCGCACGCCCTCCAATGAAAAGCCGCCGATCAGCGAACTGATCGGCGGCTGTATTCGTACCGGGTCAGAGGCGGAGAATTCGCCCTTCCGGCCTCAGGAGACCGGGAAGCCCCGGACCTTCAGCAGGGCCGCCACGTCCGGGTCGCGACCGCGGAAGGCGCGGTAGGCCTCGGCCCGGTCGGTGGTGTTGCCCGGCGCCAGCATGATCGACTTGAAGCGGCCGGCGATGTCCGGATTGAAGACGTCGCCCGACTCCTCGAAATAGGCCCAGGTGTCGGCGTCCATCGTCTCGGACCACAGGTAGCTGTAGTAGCCGGCCGAATAGGCGTCGGAGGTGAACAGGTGATTGAACTGCGGCAGGCGGTGCCGCATCACGATCTCCCTGGGCATGCCAATGCGGGCCAGGCTGGCCTTCTCGAAGGCGTCGATGTCGGTCGGCGGCGTGGCTTGCGTGTGCAGATCCATGTCGACGATGGCCGAGGACAGGTAGCTGACGGTCGCATAGCCCTGGTTGAAGGTCGACGAGGCCTGGATCTTGTCGACCAGGGCCTGGGGCATGGCCTCGCCGGTCTGATAGTGTTTCAGATAGCCGTCCAGGATCGGCCGGCTCAGCACCCAGTGCTCGTGCACCTGCGACGGATATTCGACGAAGTCGCGCGGCGTATTGCCGAACGACGGATAGGTCACGTTCGACGAGAAGTAGTGCAGGGTGTGGCCGAATTCGTGGAACAGGGTCTCGGCGTCATCCAGCGAGATCAGGACCGGCTCGCCGGGCTCGGGCTTGGTGAAGTTGTTGTTGTTCGAGCCCAGGATCACCTTCGATCCGTCCAGGGTCGAGAAGGACCGGTAGGTGGTCATCCAGGCGCCCGAACGCTTGCCCGGACGGGCGTAGTCGTCGGTGTAATACAGGCCGATCAGCTTGCCGGTGGCCTTGTCGTGCAGCTCATAGACCTCGACGTCCGGTTCGAAGGTCGGGACCGAACCCTTGGGCAGTTTGGTGAATTTGAAGCCGTACAGGCGTTCGGCCATGGCGAAGGAGCCGGCGCGGACGGCGTTCAGTTCGAAGTACGGCTTCAGCTGGTTCTGATCCAGGTCGTACTTGGCCTTGCGCACCTTCTCGGCGAAATAGAGGTAGTCCCAGGGCTCGATGTCGAAACCGGCGATCGCCTTCATATCGGCGACCTCTTCGGCCACGCGGGCCTTGGCGGGAGCCCAGACGCGGTCCATCAGGTTCTGCGCATTGGCCGGGGTCTTGGCCATGGTGTCCTGCATCCGCAGTTCGGCATGGTTGCGATAGCCCAGCAGCTTGGCCCGCTGATCGCGCAGCTTCACGATCTCGGCGATCGTCGCATTGGTGTCGTTGGCGTCGCCGTTGTCGCCGCGATTGACAAACTTCTTCCAGACCTGCTCGCGCAGAGCCCGGTCGTCGGCGAAGGTCAGGAAGGGATCGACGGCCGAACGGGTGTTCAGAATGGCCCAGCCCTGCAGATTGCGGCTGCGTGCGGCCGAGGCGGCGGCGGCCTTGTTCGAGGCGGGCAGGCCGGCCAGACCGGCTTCGTTGGTGATCAGGGTCCAGGCGTTCTCGTCGGCGACGACCTTCTGGCCGAAACGGGTGAAGGCGTTGGACAGGGCGGTGTTGATCCGGCCCAGCTCGGCCTTGCCGGCCGCGTCCAGATTGGCGCCCGAACGGATGAAGGCGTCGCGGCGACGCTCGGCCAGACGCTTCTGCTGGGCGCTGAGACCCATTGCGTCGGCGTTGTCGGCGACCGTCTTGATGCGCTGGAACAGTTTTTCGTTGAAGGTGATCTCGTCAGAGGCGGCCGACAGGATCGGCGACAGTTCGGTGTCGACGGCGTCATAGGCCTCGCCGCCGATGTTGGAGGTCATGACCCCATAGAGGTTGGACGCCCGGTCCAGCGGCTCGCCGGCCAGCTCCAGCGCCGCCATGGTGTTGGCGAAGGTGGGGGCTTCCGGATTGTTGGCGATGGCGGCGATGTCGGCGCGTTGCAGCTCGATGCCTTCCAGCATGGCTTCGCGCAGCTTGGCCGGCGTCACCTTGTCGAACGGCGGCAGGCCGTCATAGGAGCCGGTCCAGGGCTGGAGCAGTTCGGCCCGGGGCGTCGCGGCCGGCAGGACGGCGCGGGCGATGCGGGCCTCTTCGGCCAGATCCATGGCGGTGGGTGCGGCGGAGGCGCCGCCGGATCCGGTGGAGGCGCAGGCCGAGAGGGCCATCAGGCTGCCGCCCGCGATGAGAAGCTGGCGTCTGTGCATGGAATGCTCCGTAGGAAAATCATGTCGGGGCTACACTTAGGCGCGCAAGGGCGGATCGTCACCTGCCCGACCCGTTAAAGGCCCGTAATCTTGTTGGATCGATCGTCGCACTGTTCTAAAGCGCCGTCATGGCTATTGGCGTATTCGACTCCGGCGTGGGCGGCCTGACCGTCCATCGTGAACTGACGCGGCGGTTTCCGCAGCGCGACTTCGTCTATCTGGCCGATCAGGCCCATGCTCCGTATGGCGGGCGCGGCGGCGAGGATATCGTCGAACTGACCAAGGCGGGCTGCGAGCGACTGTTCGAGGCCGGCGCCTCGGTCGTGGTCCTGGCCTGCAATACCGCCAGCGCCATCGCCCTGCGCCGCCTGCAACAGACCTGGATCCCCGGCCTTCGCGAGCGGCTGGGCCGGCCGGTCAATGTGCTGGGCATCATCGTGCCGACCATCGAGGCGGCCACCGGCAAGCCCTGGAGCTTCGAGGCGGAGCGACCCCAAGAAGGCGAAAAGGTTCAGGCCATCGACATCACCGGCGTCTTCTGCACCGCCGCCACCGCCATCAGCCGCGTGTTCGAGATCGAGATCGACAAGCGGCGCGAGGACATCGCCGTCTTCTCCGAGCCCTGCCCCGGCCTGGCCGGCCTGATCGAACTGGGCGCCCCGCGCGAGGAGCTGAAGGTGGTGGTCGATGATCACGTCGACGCCCTGCGCCGCCGCATCAGCCGCCATCCGGACAAGGCCATACTGGGCTGCACCCATTACGAGATCATCGCCGAACTGTTCGCCGACGCTCTTCCGGCGGGGACGGTGCTGATTAACCAGCCGACCGCCGTAGCCGATGCGCTGCAGCGGTATTTCGCACGGCATCCCGAGTTCGAGCTGGGCGACAGCGGCCGACGCGACTTCCTGACGACAGGCCAGGCGGGCCCGCAGTCGGAGATGGTGTCGCAGTTCTGGGGTGCGCCGCTGGCGTTCGCGCGGGCGTAGGAGAGTTCGCCGCAAGCGAGGCTCCCTCTGCGGCAAGTGATAACGCCATACACTCCGTCCACAAACCAGATCGGCTGGCAGGCCACAGGGCGAGGACGACGGAGGTTGAAACCGAGCGCGAACGGAGCCGCTGTTCGCCTCAGATAATATCCAACGGCGTCTCGCGTGTGGGCGGGGGAAAGGCGGCGTCGAGGCGTTCGATGTCCTCGAGGTCGAACTGGATCTCCAGGGCGTCGGCGTTGGCCTCGACATGCTCGACCGAACCAGCCTTGGGAATCGCGATGACGCCGTCGTGGCGCAGGATGGCGGCGAGCGCCACCTGAGCCGGATCGGCGCTGTGGCGGTTGGCGATGTCGCGGATCAGGGGCTGTTCCAGCAACTCGCCGCGCCCCAGGGGCGAATAGGCCATCATCGGCATGTCGCGGGCCTGCATCCAGGGCAGGAGATCGAACTCCACCCCGCGCGAGCCCAGATTATAGAGCAACTGGTTGACGGCGCAGTCCTCGGCCCCCTCGATCTCCATCAGCCGCTCCATGGCGCGCATATCCAGATTGGACACGCCCCAGCGGGCGATCATCCCCTCGTCGACCAATTCCTGGAAGGCGGCGATGGTCTCTTCCAGGGGCACATTGCCTTCCCAGTGCAAGAGATAGAGGTCCAGCCGGTCGGTCCCCAGCCGTTCCAGAGATTTCTCGCAGGCCAGCATCATCTTCATTTCCGAGGCGTTGTCGGGCCGGACCTTGGAGACCAGAAAGACCTCGTCGCGGCGGCCGGCGATGACCTCGCCCACCAGCCGTTCGGAGCGGCCGTCGCCGTAGAGCTCGGCCGTGTCGATCAGGGTCAGGCCCAGGTCGATGCCGCGCGCCAGGGCCTGCTGCTCCTCGTCGCGCCAGGCGGGGTCGTCACCCAGTTCCCACGTGCCTTGGCCCAGGGCGGGAACGGTCGTACCGTCTGCAAAGGTGACGAGGCGGGTCATGTCGGTCCTGTCCATTCGCGGCGGAAGAGCCGCCTGCGAGGTTGAGATGCGCACCCGGCTTATCAAGACCGACGGCCTTGTCCAACAGGTGCTGGAGGCGGGGTTCGAGGACCCCAACGCGCCATTGGTCCTGCTGATCCACGGCTTTCCGGAACTGGGGATCAGCTGGCGGGCCCAGGTCGAAGCCCTTTCGGCGGCGGGATATCATGTCGCGGCTCCGGACATGCGTGGATACGGCGGCACGGACAAGCCGAAAGGTGCCGACGCCTGTTCGATCCTGCATCTGGTCGGGGACATGGTCGATCTGGTGCGGGCGCTGGGCAAACGGGGCGCCGTCGTCGTGGGCCACGACTGGGGTGCGCCGGTCGCCTGGCATTGCGCCCTGTTGCGGCCCGATCTGTTCACGGCGGTCGCCGGCCTGTCCGTGCCGTTCCAGCCGCGTAGACCCCAGGGACCGCCGACGACCGTCATGGCCATCCTGTCCGAGCGGGCCGGTATGGGCGACCTCTATATCAACCGCTTCCAGGCGTCGGACGCCCATCTGGCGCTGGAGGCTGATCCGGCGACGACGCTGACGAAACTGTTCTGGGCCTATGACGGCGCCACCCCGGCGTCGAAACGGGCCACCGGCTTCATGGCGCCCGGCGTCGGCCTGCTGGACAGTGTAGACGACGGCGCGGACCTGCCGCCGTGGATGAGCGCCGCCCATTTCGCCGAATATGTCGAGGCCTTTACGGCCGGCGGCTTCGACGCACCGCTGAACTGGTACCGGGCGATCGACCTGAACTGGTCGCTGACCGTCTTCGTGCAGGATAAGCAGATTCTCCAGTCAGCCCTGTTCATCGTCGGCGAGGACGACCCGGTCCGACACTACGCCGGTTCGGCCGAGGCGGGGCTGAAGGACTGGGTTCCGAACCTGACGCGTTCGGTGGTCCTGCCCGGCGCCGGCCACTGGATTCAGCAGGAGCGGCCGGATGAGGTGAATGGGCTGCTGCTAGCTTTTCTTGCGCCCCTCTCCCGTGGGGAGAGGGCTTGAGCGCCGAGAGCGTCAGCGATCTGTCTTGCGCGACCCGAAGGGCGGCGCGAAGCAGCCAAAGGGTGAGGGGACGGTTGTGCGAGTTGGCCCGCCGGCGGACCCTCGTCCGGCCCTTCGGGCCACCTTCTCCCAACGGGAGAAGTAAACCGCTCACGCCGCCTCCGCCGTCTCCATTCTCCCGCGAGCCTCCGCCACGATCTCCAGGCTGCGAATGCGGGCGGCGTTGTCGAAGGCCATGCCGGTGACCATCAGTTCGTCGACGCCGGTCAGGGCGATGAAATCGGTCAGTTGTTTGCGCACCGTCTCGGGCCCGCCGACGGCGGAATAGAGCAGACGGCTGCGCGCCCCCTCGATCTGTTGTGGGGTCAGGATGGCGGTGATGTCGTCGACGGGCGGGGGCAACTTGCCCGGCTTGCCGGTCGAGAGACGGGCGAAACTCTGTTGCATCGAGCTGGACAGGCGCACGCCTTCCTCATCGGTGTCGGCGGCGAAGACGTTGATCGCGGCCATGGCGTAGGGCTGGGCCAGCCGGTCAGACGGAGTGAAGCTGCGGCGATAAAGCGCTAGGGCCTCCAGCAGCAGTTCAGGCGCGAAATGGCTGGCGAAGGCGTAGGGCAGGCCCAGTTGGCCGGCCAGCTGGGCGCTGAACAGGCTGGAGCCCAGCAGCCAGATCGGCACGCGCAGGCCGGCGCCGGGGACGGCGCGGACAGGCTGGTTTTCGGCGGCCGGCTCGAACCATTGGATCAGTTCGACCACGTCGCGGGGGAACTGATCCGCGCCCTCGAAATAGCGACGCAGGGCGCGGGCGGTGGCGCCGTCCGTGCCGGGCGCGCGGCCCAGGCCAACGTCGATCCGGCCGGGGAACAGGGTCTCCAGGGTGCCGAACTGTTCGGCGACGACCAGGGGCGCGTGGTTGGGCAGCATGACGCCGCCCGAGCCGACGCGAATCCGCTGGGTGCCCCCGGCCACATGGCCGATGACGATAGCGGTCGCCGCACTCGCGATGCCGGGCATGTTGTGGTGCTCGGCTAGCCAGAACCGCTGATAGCCCAGACGGTCGGCGGCCAGGGCCAGGGCCAGGGTCTCGTCGAGGGCGCGGCGGGCGTCGCCGCCTTCGACGATAGGGGACAAATCGAGCACTGAGAACGGGATCATGGGCCCTAGATCGGAGGCGGCGGTCTGCGGTTCAAGGGGCGGTGGCTGGAGGCGAGCGGGAACCCGATGCGGGTCGGACGCTTTCACTCGGTGAACAGGAGACCTGGGCCATGACGGACGCCAATCCCGAACATGATACCGAGCAGGACAGAGAAGGCGGCGACGCACGCGAGGCGGCGGACATGGGCGAAAAGCCCGACCTGGGCCACAGGGCCGACGCCCTGATCGAGGCTCTGGACGGAACCGACTCCGGCTCCGACACCCGCGCGGGGTCGCTGCGCGGTGGATCGGCGAGCGGGTCGGACGACGATCCCGATTCGCAGGCGATCAACGCGCGGCTGGCTGAGGAGGGACGGGCCTCGGCCGATCCCGATTCGCCTTCGGACGCGGGCCCGGACCCCGTCGGGGACGGTCGGCGGTTCAACGACGCGGGCGGCGATCCGGCCGAAGGCGCGCGTGACGACTGAACACGCCTTGCCGCTGCCGCATCCATGCGCCACGGTGGCGTCTCGACCATGGGTCCAAGGGACGAACCCAATATGATACGCCGTCTGGCGGCCTCGGCCGCCCTAGTCTTTTTCTGCCTGGCGGGTTGCGAGGACCGGTCGGGGACCGAAGAAGCCAAGCCCGCGGGCGCACTGGCCGCTCCTCATCGGAAGGCCGCCCCCGAACCGGTTGAGGCCGCGCCAACGCCGGAAGCCGCCTTGCCGACGACCGCCATGGTTCCCGCAGCGCCCGGCGCGCCGACCTTCGCCGCCCTTTATCCGGGCGCGGCCGTGGACCAGCCCGCGACCACCGCGTCGGGTCCTGACGGCGACGGCGGTCTGGTGACCTTCCACACCGAGGCCACACCGGACGAGGTGGTGGCCTTTTATCGCGCCCGCGCCGAGGAAGCCGGCCTGACCTCCGTCATGGGGATGAACCAGGGCGACGCTCGGGCCTATGGGGCGGCGGGCGGCTCGAACGGGGCGACCAATATACAGGTGGTGGCGGCGCCGGGCGAAGGCGACCGGACTTCGGTTCAACTGAGCTGGAGCGCGGGTCAGTGACGCCGGCCGCCGCCCGGCTTGCGGCGGCCCTGGTGACGCCCCTGGCCCTGACGTTCTCCGGCCTGGCAGGCTGCGCCCCCGCCGAACGACCGTCGACCCAACCGATCTTCATCGCCGCCGAAGCCGGTTATCTGACCGCTGGGGCTCTGGAGCGCCTCGCCAAGGCCGCGCCGCCATCCCCCCTGGCAGGCTCTTCCCAGGATCGCGCTGACAGGGCCGAATCGGCCCGGTTCACAGCGCTGGAGGACTCCGACCGCTGGCTGCTGGCCACCGCCCATGCGGAACTTCGCCCTCCCCTGGCCTTGCAGCATTTCGACTGCGCCCTGGGGGTGCGGCTGGGTTCGGCGCAAACCCCGGCGCTGGACCGGATAGCGGCCAAGGCCTTTCATGACGTCCAGGCTGTGGTCCAATTGGCGGCGATGCGACAGGCCGCCGCCGGAGCCGCGCGCGCCCTTCCGGCGGCTGATCCCGGCCGACGGGCGTGCCAGGTGCTGACGCCTGCGGCGCCCCGCAGCGTTTCGTATCCGTCGGCAGCCGCGGCGACGGGGGCGGCCTATGCCGAACTCCTGGTCATGATCCAGCCCGACCGCGCCGCAGCGGTGCGCCGCATCGGCAATGAGATCGGCGTCAGCCGTCTGGTCTGCGCGATGAACTATCCAAGCGGCGTCGCGGCGGGCGAAAGCCTCGGCCGGGCCGTCATGGCCGAGATCGCCGCCACGCCGGAGTTCCGCGCCGAGGCGACCGAAGCGCGGCGCGAACTGGAGGCGGCGCGGGCGACGGGGCGGACCAATCCCGGCTGCGCGGCGGAAAGGGCGGCCTTGGCCCAGACCGCGCCTTCGGCCCTTTCGACGTCGCGGCCCTGATCATGTGGGCGGCCCTGGTCCTGGCGTCCGCGGTCGATCTGGGGGCGGCCCGATCCTGTACGCCGCAGGAGATGCGCGACCTGACCACGCCGTCGGACCGGGCCTACAGGCTGAGATGCCGCGCCGATCTTTCCGGCGCGACGGTGGCCCGACCGATCCTGATTGAGGGGGCCGAGGCCTCCGGCGCGGGGATCGACTGCGGCGGCGGGGTGATCCGGCCCCCGGGCGAGGCGACCTCTCAGACGCCGACGGTGGCGGTCTGGTCGCGACGGGACCCGGACGGCTGGAGCCGACCGGTCGGCGCCTATGTGCGGAACTGCACCGTGTTCGGCAATGTGCGGATCTGGGGCATGGGGGCGGGCGGTTCGATGCGGGACCTCGCCGCCTCGTCGCGGACGGCCGGCCATACGGCGGCGGCCCAGGAAGCGGCGCCCGTCGGGACCCGGCTGGAGCGGGTCAGGTTCGAGGCGACGGGAACCATCCCCCTCTATGTCGGACCCGGGGTGACGCGGACCACGGTCGCGCGATCGAGATTTTCGGGGCGATCGGTCTCGACCGCCGTCTATCTGGACGCCGAGAGCGCCGGCGCGGTGATCCAGGACAACGACTTCTCCATCCGCACCGGACGCGAACAGATCGCCGTGGATGGTTCAGCCGCCAACCGGATCGTCGGCAACCGGTTCGCCCTGGGCGGCCGGGGCGGGATCTTCCTTTACCGCAACTGCGGCGAGGACGGGGTGATCCGGCATCAGACGCCGTCCTACAATCAGATTACGGACAATGTCTTCTCCGGCGCGAGCTGGCTGCGGCCACGAACAGTGGTGATCGGCGCGCGAGAAGGGAATCGACGCTATTGCGGCGACGACGCCGGCTATCCGTTCGGGTCCAGCGCGGACGACGGTGACGGCGCGACCGGCAACCGGGTCGAGCGCAACCGCACGAGACCCTAAGGCTCGCCCTTGCGGAACGGCGCAGTCTCGGCCCTATTGGCGTGATGACGCCTCGGGGGATGCATCTAATGCGGCTGGCCTTGTTGTTGACGGCCTTGGCGGCGGCGCTGGGCCTAGCCGCGATCACGACTCAAACCCCCAGGCCGGCGCCGGCGAGTACCGCGGCCGCAGAGTTTTCGGCTGAACGCGCCATGGCCGATGTGCGGGTCATGGCGCGGTCGCCCCGCCCGGTTGGTTCGACCGATCACGCCCTGGTGCAGGCCTATCTGTACGGCCGGATGGCGCAGTTGGGCCTGTCGCCGATGCTTCAGGCCGGCGTCCTGTCGCCCGCAGCGGTGCGGCGGATCGAGGACCGGGGCGAAACGGTCGAAGGCCTGTCGGTGGTCAATCTGGTCGGCGTCCTGCCGGGTCGGAACCCCAGCCTGCCGTTGGTGGTGCTGATGGCCCATTACGACAGCGTGCCCGGCTCGCCGGGCGCCGCCGACGACGCCAGCGGCGTGGCCGCCGTGCTGGAGGCGGTGCGGGCGATCAAGGCGCGGGGGCCGGCCGAGCGGGGGCTGTTGGTGTTGCTAACCGATGGGGAGGAACTGAACCTGGACGGGGCGCGCGCCTTCTTCAGCGAGCATCCGCTGCGTCACCGGGTTGGGGCGGTGGTGAACCTGGAGGCGCGCGGCGGCGGCGGCCGGGCCATGATGTTCGAAACCGGTCCCGGCAACGCCGAGACCATCGACCTGTACGCCGAAGCGGCGCGCCGGGCGCAGGGCGGGCCGTCCAGCAACGCCCTGGCCATCTTCGTGTATCGGCTGATGCCCAATGGCACCGATTTCACCATTGCCGCCGACCGGGGTCTGGCGGGGGTCAATCTGGCCTTCATCGGCCGCCCGGCCCAGTATCATTCGCCCAGCTCGACCCCGGACGCCCTGGATCAGGGCAGTCTGCAGCATATCGGCGCCCAGGCGTTGGAGGCCGCCGACGCCCTGTTGCGGGCGCCCGCCCTGCCTCAGGCGACGCGGAACGCCGTCTATGCCGATGTCTTCGGCCTGGGGGTGCTGCGGCACGGACCGGACGCGGGCTGGGGACTGCTGGGCCTGGCCTTTGTGTTGACCGGCTTCGCGGCCTGGGGCGCGCGCCACGCCACGGGCCTGACCTGGCGACAGGGGGTGAAGGGCTTCACCGGCGGGCTGTGGCTGCTGAGCGCGGGCGTCGTCCTGGCCCAGGCGGCGCGGGTTCTGGCCGGGCCGGTCGGCCAGCGGATCGATACGTCCGAGATCTATTACATGATGCTTCGCCGCCTGCCCTGGATGGAGGCGGGCGTGGGACTGGCCGTGCTGGGGGGGATGCTGGCCCTGATGGCGGGGCGAGCCCTGGTTGGACGCCGGCTGCTGGCCGGCGTCATCGCAGCGGCGGCCGTGCTAGCGACGGTGATGGGCGGGCTCAACCCCGTGGTCCTGGGCGCGGCGGGGATCGCCGTGGTGTTGAGCCTGTGGCCGGACGGTGAGGATGAGATGGTCTGGGGCGGCTGGTTGGGCGCGATCGTCCTGGTGCTGATCCTGGGCGTGCTGGTCCAGGCCGTCGCGCCCGAAGCGGCCCTGCTGTTCGTCTGGACCGGTTTGGCGGCCGCCTTCGCAGCCGCCCTGGCGGCGGTCATCGGCGCGCGGCTGGAGCGATGGGCGGCCCTGGCGCCGGCGGCTGTGGCCACTGTGGTTGTCGGCGGCTGGCTGGCGGGACTGGGCCATTTCGTCTTCCTGGGCGTCGGGATGGACCAGCCGGGGGCTCTGGGCCTGATCGCCCTGCTGATCCTCGTCCTGGCCAGACCCTTAGCCCCGACGAGGCTGGACGCGACCGGAGCGGCCAATCCCGCCGTCCATACGCTCGCCGGCCTGGCGGCGGCTGTGTTGATCCTCGGCTGCGGCCTGTCCATGGCGGCCCGCCACGCCGAGCCGCCGTCAGCGGTCGATGTGACCGCGCCCTGATACGTCAAAATCGGACGTAGTATTGGATGTTCTCATCTGTTCTCGATGAGAACATCTTGTGAACCAGAACAAACCGTGCACATAGTCGGTCTCACAAACGGGGGCGGGTCCATGGCGGGTCTCTCCCAAGCTTCTGACGGGAATCATGGCAAGGGAGACGAAGGCAATGGCACAGGCGGCTTTGAAACTGGTGGGCAAGGAAGACGGCGACAAGCAACGGGCCCTGGAGGCGGCGATCGCTCAGATCGATCGCGCCTTCGGCAAGGGTTCGGTGATGAAACTGGGCAAGGGCGGGGTCGCCGACGTGATCCCCTCGGTGTCCACCGGATCCCTGGGTCTGGATATGGCGCTGGGCATCGGCGGCCTGCCGCGCGGACGGGTGATCGAGGTGTTCGGTCCTGAATCCTCGGGCAAGACGACCCTGGCCCTGCACACCGTGGCCGAGGTTCAGAAGGCCGGCGGCACCGCCGCCTTCGTCGACGCCGAACACGCGCTGGACCCCGGCTACGCCCAGAAGCTGGGCGTGAACCTGGACGACCTGCTGGTGTCCCAGCCGGACACCGGCGAACAGGCGCTCGAGATCGTTGACACCCTGGTGCGCTCCGGCGCCGTGGACATTGTGGTCGTCGACTCCGTCGCCGCCCTGACGCCGCGCGCCGAGATCGAGGGCGAAATGGGCGACAGCCTGCCGGGCCTTCAGGCGCGTCTGATGAGTCAGGCGCTGCGCAAGCTGACCGCCTCCATTTCCAAGTCGAACTGTATCGTCCTGTTCATCAACCAGATCCGTCACAAGATCGGCGTCATGTACGGCTCGCCCGAGACGACGACGGGCGGCAATGCGCTGAAATTCTACGCCTCGGTGCGCCTGGACATTCGCCGCACCGGCGCGATCAAGAATCGCGACGAGGTGGTCGGCAACACCACCCGGGTCAAGGTGGTCAAGAACAAGGTCGCCCCGCCGTTCCGCGAGGTCATCTTCGACATCATGTACGGCGAAGGCATCTCCAAACTGGGCGAGATCATCGACCTGGGCGTCAAGGCCGGGGTGATCGAGAAGTCGGGCAGCTGGTTCAGCTATGATTCGACCCGGATCGGTCAGGGCCGCGAGAATGTGCGCGAGTTCCTGAAACAGAACCCGGACATCGCCGCCTCGATCGAAAAGGCCGTGCGCGCCTCGACCAGCAAGATCGCCGACGAACTGCTGGGCACGCCCGAGCCGGACGAAGGCCAGGATCTCGAAGGCTGACGCCAAGGCGGTCGGCCGGGCGGGCATCTGCCCCGTCGCGTCCGACCGCTTCGCCTTTCACAGACACTCCGTCGCCCCAAGCGACCCGCCACCGACCCCGCGAGGGGCGGCGGAGCGACCCGCCTGACCTCGCGTCGGGCGGGTCTTTTTTCTTTCGTCATTCCGGGCGAAGCGCAGCGGAGACCCGGAACCCAGCGGCGCCGAAGGCGAAATCCATCCGCCTCACCCTTGCTGGACACCGAGTCCGCGACAGGTTCGCGCTCTCGCGCGCCGCTGGGTTCCGGGTCTCAGGGCCAAGCGGCCCTTCGCCCGGAATGACGAAAGAAGGGTGCGGCCAAACCAAAACGGGCGGCCCGAAGGCCGCCCGTTCCGTCGTTCAACGATGTCCGCAACCGATCAGGCGGCGGCCTTCTCCGGGGCGAACTTGCCGTAGAAGGTCTCGTTCTTCGCAGCCATGTCGCGCAGCAACTGCGGCACCTTGAACCGGTCGCCATAGGTCGCCACCAGACGGTCGGCCGTCTCGACGAACCTGACCAGGCCGATGCCGTCGATCATGCTGATCGGGCCGCCGGTCCAGGGCGCAAAGCCCCAGCCCAGGATCGCGCCCAGGTCGGCCTCGCGCGGGTCGTCGATGACGCCCTCTTCCCAGCAGCGGGCGACCTCGACCGCCTGGCGATACAGCAGGCGAGTCTTCAGCTCGTCGATCTGGGCGAAGGCGGTCGCCTCCTCGGGCTTGTCGATGCCCTTGGTGGTCGGCGCCAATTCGCTCAGCCCCTTCCAGATGGTCTTGGGCTTTTGGTCATAGTCATAGAAGCCCCTGCCGTTCTTGCGGCCGAAGCGTCCGTCCTCGACCATCTTGGCGACGATGTCGGCGCCTTCCGACGGGACATATTTGTCGCCCAGGTCCAGCGCCGTCTGTTTGGCGATCTTGTAGGAAAGGTCCAGGGCGACGTCGTCGTGCATCTCCAGCGGGCCGCGCGGCATGCCGGTCATCCGCCCGACATTGTCGATCAGGGCCGGGCCGTAACCCTCTTCCAGCATCGCCATGCCTTCCATCAGGAAGGTGGAGAAGCAGCGCGAGGTGTAGAAGCCGCGGCTGTCGTTGACGACGATCGGGGTCTTCTTGATCTTCAGCACATAGTCCAGCGCCTTGGCGATGGCGGCCTGACCCGTCTTTTCGCCCAGGATGATCTCGACCAGCATCATCTTGTCGACGGGCGAGAAGAAGTGGATGCCGATGAAGTCCTCGGGCCGGACCGAGGCCTCGGCCAGGCCGGTGATCGGCAGGGTCGAGGTGTTGGAGCCGAAGACGGCGCCTTCAGCCAGTTGGGCCTCGGCGCGCTTGGTGACGTCGGCCTTGATCTCGCGGCTTTCGAACACGGCCTCGACCACCAGGTCCGACCCCTTGATGTGGTCATAGTCGGTCGTCGCCGTGACCAGGGCCAGGGTGGCGTCATACTTGTCTTGCGTCATCTGACCGCGCGACAGACGCTTCTTCAGCAGTTCCTCGACATGGGCCTTGCCCTTGTCGGCGGCTTCCTGGGTCTGGTCGATCAGCACGGTCTCGATCCCGGCCATGACCTGAACATAGGCGATGCCCGCGCCCATCATACCGGCGCCCAGGACCGAGACCTTTTTCGGGTCCGACTTGGGCACGCCCACGGGACGCACGGCGCCCTTGTCCAGCTCCTGCTTGGACAGGAACAGGCTGCGGATCATGGCCTGGGCCTGCGGCGTCATCAGGGTCTTGATGAAATAGCGCGTCTCGATCCGCAGGGCCGCGTCCATCGGAACCTGGGTTCCCTCGTAGACGGCCTTCATCAGGTTCACCACGGCCGGATAGTTGCCGTAGGACTGTTTGCGCAGCATGGCGTTGCCGACCATGAAGTTCTGGATGCCGGCCGGGTGATAGGGGCCGCCGCCGGGCAGTTTGAACGACTTGTCGTCCCACGGCTGCACGGCCTTGCCGCCGTTCTTGATCCAGGTCTTGGCGGCCTCGACCGACTGACCCTTCTCGACCACCTCATGGACGATGCCGGCGCCCTTGGCGTCATTGGGACGGAAGGACTTGCCTTCGCTCATCGCCATCATGGCGTTCTGAACCCCAACCAGACGGGTCAGGCGCTGGGTGCCGCCGCCGCCGGGGAAGAGGCCGACCTTGATCTCGGGCAGGCCCAGCTGAATCTTGTTGTCGTTCTCGACCACGCGATAGTGGCAGGCCAGGGTGAACTCAAGCCCGCCGCCGAGGGCCAGGCCGTTGATCGCCGCCGCCACCGGCTTGCCGCAGGTCTCCAGCGCGCGGAAGGCGCCGTTCAGCTTCCAGCCGGCGTCGAACGCCTTCTGCAGGTCGCCGCCGCCCGACAGCACGCCGCCGGCCATGTCGCCCAGGTCGGCGCCGGCGCAGAAGCCCGAGGCCTTGCCAGATGTGATGACGGCGCCCTTGATGGTCTCGTCCGTCTTGATCCGTTCGACCAATTCCGGGATCTCGGCCATGACCGCGCTGGTCAGGGTGTTCATCGAACGGCCGGGGACGTCGAAGGCGATGACGGCGATGCCGTCGGCGTCGATGTCGATCTTGAAGTTTTCCATAGTCATTCGCTCCGGATCAGACGCGTTCGATGACGGTGGCGGTGCCCATGCCGCCGCCGATGCACAGGGTGATCAGGGCCGTCGACTTGTTCGAGCGTTCCAGCTCATCCAGGGCGATGCCGGTGATCATGGCGCCGGTGGCGCCCAGGGGGTGGCCCATCGAGATGCCGCCGCCGTTCACATTCATCTTGGCGTGGTCGATGTTCAGGGCCTGCATGTAGCGGAGCACGACGGCGGCGAAGGCTTCGTTCAGCTCCCACACGTCGATGTCGTCGGGCGTCATGCCCAGCTTGCCCAGCAGTTTGCGGGTCACATATTCCGGGCCGGTCAGCATGATCGACGGCTCCGAGCCGATCGAGGCGCCGCCCAGGATCTTGGCGCGCGGCTTCAGGCCCAGGGCCTGGCCGGCTTCCAGCGAACCGATCAGCACGCCGGCCGAACCGTCGACGATGCCGGACGAGTTGCCGGGGGTGTGGACGTGGTTGACGCGCTCGACCTCGGGGTAGCGCTGGTTGATCACGCTGTCGAAGGCCATCTCGCCCATCATGGCGAAGGAGGGGTTCAGGCCACCCAGGGTCTGCATGTCCGTGTTCGGACGGATGGTCTCGTCAAGATCCAGAATGGTCAGGCCCAGTTGGTCCTTGACCGCCAGAACCGACTTCTTGAACCGGCCCTCGGCCCAGGCCTTGGCGGCGCGCTTGTGGCTCTCGACCGAATAGGCGTCCACGTCGTCGCGGCTGAAGCCGTATTTGGTGGCGATCATGTCCGCCGACACGCCTTGCGGCACGAAATAGGTGGGGAAGGCCGAGGACGGGTCGGTGGGCCAGGCGCCCATGTCCGAGCCCATGGGCACGCGGCTCATGGCCTCGACCCCGCCGCCGACGGCGAAGTCGGCCTCGCCGGACTTCACCTTGGCGGTGGCCATGTTCACGGCTTCCAGGCCCGAGGCGCAGAAGCGGTTGACCTGAACGCCCGCCGTATATTGCGACCAGCCGGCCGAGAGGACCGCGGTGCGGGCGATGTCGGCGCCGAGTTCGCCCACGGGGGTGACGCAGCCCAGGATGACGTCATCGACCTTGGACGTGTCCAGGTCGTTGCGGTCGCGCAGGGCCTCCAGAACCTGGGTCGCCAGGCTGAGGCCGGTGATCTCGTGCAGCGAGCCGTCCTTCTTGCCCTTGCCGCGCGGGGTGCGGACGGCGTCGTAGATATAGGCGTCAGCCATGGGCGTGTGTCTCCATTTTGATCCCGGCGCTCAAGGTCCGCCGGCTGGGCGGGCGTCTCGCGACCTGGGGGAAGGACGGGTCTAAGCTCGGACGTCAAGAACCCTACGTTTACGTCAACGTCAAGTAATAAGCCGCGTGAACGGCTGCGGCGACCGGGCCGCACAGGTCCAGATGGGGTAGGTCGGGGGTCGCGCCAGCCATAAAGGCGCGCAAGACGCCGGCTCCGACCGTCACAGTCGGGCCGGCCCAGGTCGTGCGTCAGCGCGGCGGAATGCGGCTGGCGCCGCCCGTGATGCGGCAGGCGTATTCGGTCTCGGGCCGGCCGCTTTGCAGACCGGTCGGGGTCAGAATGCCCTGACGCTCGGTGCAGCTGGCTTCAAGCCGCTTGAGGTCTTCCTGATAGGTGTTCGTTTGACCGGTCGAGGCGCAGCCGGTCATCAGCGGCGCAGTCATCAGGATGGCGACGAAGAGGGTGCGCATGGTGTCTCCTGTTTCCGAAACGCCTCGGCGTTCCGGTCCTGCCCCCCGGCGTCATTAGACTACTGCGCAACCGCCAGCCTGACCAGCTTGCCATCCGTTTCATCGGTAATCGCCCAGACGGCGCCGTCCGGCCCCACGGCCACGTCGCGGACGCGTTCGCCCAGGTCGGTGAGCAGCCGCTCCTCGCCGACGACGCGATCATTCTCGATCACCAGCCGGGCGATGTGTTTCTCCTTAAGACCGGCGACCAGCAGATCGCCGTCCCAGCCGGGGAACATGGCGCCCTGATAGAAGGTCGCCCCGCCCGGCGCGATGACCGGATCCCAGTAATAGACCGGCTGCTCCGTGCCCTGCGCTTGCGTATTGCCGCCTGTAATCTGTCCGCCCGCGTATTCCACGCCATAGGCCGCGTCAGGCCAGCCATAGTTCAGGCCCGGCTTTTCCAGGTTGACCTCGTCGCCGCCGCGCGTGCCGTGCTCAATGGTCCAGACTGCGCCCGTGCCGGGCTGGACGGCGACCCCCTGGACGTTGCGATGGCCCAGGCTCCAGATCTCGGGCAGGGCGCCCTCACGGCCGACGAAGGGATTGTCCTGGGGCACGGAACCGTCGGCATTGATGCGGATCGTCTTGCCCATGTGCGAGCTCAGATCCTGGGCCTGGGGCCGCATCGGCCGGTCCGAGCGTTCGCCCAGGGTGATGAACAGCTTGCCGTCCGGTGCAAAGGCCAGGGACGAGCCGAAATGCTTGTCGCCGTCATAGACGGGCAGGGCGCGGAAGATGACCTGAACATTCTCCACGCGCGACCCGTCGTCGGACAGGCGGCCGCGTGCGACCGAGGTGGCGTTGCCGCCGTCCCGAGGTTCCGAATAGCTCCAGCAGATCAGACGGTCCTGGGCGAAGCCGGGGCTGACGACGACGTCCAGCAGGCCGCCCTGGCCTCGCGCATCGACGCGGGGCAGGCCCTGAACCGGTTCGCCGATCTGTCCCTGGGCTGTGATGATCCGCAACCGGCCGGGCTTTTCCGTCACCAGCCAGCGCCCGTCGGGCATCAGCGCCAGTCCCCAGGGGTGCGACAGGCCGGAGGCGACGGCGCTGTGGCTCAGCGCCTGGTCGGTCTTCACGCCCGGCGCCCGGGTCTGGCCGGCGAAGGCGGGCTGTTGGTCCGGGTTGTTGGCTGGCCGGGTCTCCAGCGGCGCGCCGGCCTGGCCTCCTGTTTGGCCCGAGGCCGGGGCGCTCTCACCGCTGGCGCCGCAGGCGGCGGCGAGGACGAGGAGGGAGGTCGAGGCGGCGAGGACGATCAGGCGCATGGGGGATGACTCCGGTCGGGTCTGGGCGTGCGGCGGGGCGTTCCGTCTGAACAGAAGCGTCAGGGTTAGCGTTCCCGCGAAACCCTGTCATGCGCCGCATCGCCGCACGATCTGCGTCGAGACGACTTGAACCGTGCGCCCGACGGCGATATAGGCACGCCTCTTTCGCGCTGGCCCCAGGCCTCGCGAACGCCCGGAGACGGGATGCGACTGGGTAGCTCAGATGGTTAGAGCGGTGGATTCATAACCCACAGGTCGGCGGTTCGATCCCGCCTCCAGTCACCATTCTCCCCGAGGACTGTTGCCGAATACCGCGAAAGGCCCGCCTTCCGAAGAAGGCGGGTTCGACTGGCCCAACGATGGGCAAGCTAAATGTAGATTTCTCGGTTCTCGAATCGGTCGTGACCTTGCCGTCGGTATAAGCCGGACTTGCCAAAACCAAATCAAAAGCGCCGAGGTTCAAGAATTAGAAGTAGACGGGGCCGTCATCTGTGCACCATCCAACGTGTTCGTTGTTCGCATAAGGAGTGGTTTGACCGTCCGTGTATTCGCTAGACCCGGCCCAGATCGGTTGCCCCCATCCGCCGTAACAGACTCCTAAGTTCCTGCCGACCTCGACCGTCTTGGTGGAGTCACTATAATAGACGATGTCGTAGAGGTGAACCTGTCCTCCCGGGGAAGTTTGAGCCGAGGGAGCAGTCGCAGCCAAGCTGGCGGCAGCGACAGCGCCAGCAGCGATCACGGCAAGACGCATTGAGATATTCATCACATCCTCCAAGGGAGCCAATCTCCCATACCTGATGAACGCAGCTTGCGCAGATATTGGCAATCGAAAATGGACATCAATTCGCCCCTGAGGTTGTGTTTGGGGTCGACCTCCTGCGGCCTGACCAAGTTGGGTCGCGCCCGCGTTGACCGCACCTGTTGAACGCGGCGTCCTGACGCGGGCATGGCCGGCAACCGGCCTGGCCTTACCGCGTTCTGCGGCGGACAAACTCGACCGGAGAGACCCAATGACCATCCGTACGAAGGCCCTGCTGGCCGCCGCCGCCGTTCTGTCCCTGGGCGCCGCCGCCTGCACCGAGGCCGAGCAGGAAAACACCGAGGCCCATGCCGAGGCGGCCGCCGACAATACCGCTGAGGCTGCGGCCCAAGCAGGCGAAGTCATCGAGTCCGGCGCCATGAAGGCGGCCCAGGCGGTCGAGACTGGCGCCGGCAAGGTCGCCGACGAGCTGGAGGAAAACCAGGCCGAGGCCGCTGCCGAGGGCAGGCCCGGCGCGGTAAACCCCGAGACCGACCGGCGCGTGCCGGCGAACGACTGAGCCCCGATCAGGCGGGCGGCGTCGCCCCGGCTGCGGGCGCGCCTTCCGCCAGCAGGGCGTCGATCAGGGCGCGGGCTTCGGGGCTGTTCCAGTCGGCCTCGCCCGAGAAGGTGGCGCGGATCCGGCCCTCGCGATCCAGGAAGATGGTCTGGGGCATCTTGCCCTTGCCTGGAAACTCGAACGGCAGCTGGAACTTGATGTCGCTGTACAGCGGCAGGGGCTCGTGAACGTCGATGAAGCTCCTGGCGTCGGCCAGGGCGTCGGCCGAGGCGTCGACGTTGATCGGCAGGACGATCAGGTCCTCGTTCGTCTGATAGGACTTGGCCAGGGCCGCCAGGGTCGGCATTTCGGTGCGGCACGGGGCGCACCACATGGCCCACAGATTGACCACCACCACCTTGCCCTCGAAGGTCGAGAACCGCACCGCCGTGCCGTTGCGGTCGCGGAACATGTATTCCGGCGCGATCTTCAGATCGGTCGGCGTCTCCAGCGCCGCCAGCGGGCCGACGGCGAACCGGGCCAGATCGCTTTTTGCGACGGGCGTCGTCTGGGGTTGCGCCTTCTGCCTATGATTGGCGTATAGCGACATCGCCAAGCCGCCGGCGCCGGCAAGCGTGCTGAACAGCACGAGCGCGCCGACGACCGCCCAGATCGCCTTTCTCGAGCCACTCATGACAGACGCCGCCTCCGATACCGCCCAAGCCAGTGTTTCTAAGGCCCCGGCAAAGCCCGCAGGTCAAGACATGTGGGGCGGTCGCTTTTCGTCGCGCCCCGCCGAGATCATGCAGGCAATCAACGTCTCCATCGGCGTGGACCAGCGTCTGTGGCGTCAGGATCTGGCCGGATCGCGCGCCCATTGCCGCATGCTGGCCAAGCAAGGCGTGATCCAGCCCGCCGACGCCGAGGCCATTCTGGGCGGGCTGGACGCCGTCGAGGCCGAGATCCTGAACGGGACCTTCCCCTTCCGCGACCAGTTCGAGGACATCCACATGAATGTGGAGGCCCGACTGTCGGAACTGATCGGCGAACCCTCGGGCCGGCTGCACACGGCGCGCAGCCGTAACGACCAGGTGGCGGTCGATTTCCGCCTGTGGGTCCGCGACGCCGCCGACCGCACCATCGCCCAGCTGAAAGCGCTTCAGGCCGCCCTGCTGGACCGGGCTGAACAGCACGCCGGCGACCTGATGCCGGGCTTTACCCATCTGCAGACGGCCCAGCCGGTGACCCTGGGCCACCATCTGATGGCCTATGTCGAGATGTTCGGCCGCGACGCCGGCCGGTTCGCCGACGCCCGGACGCGGATGAACGAAAGCCCGCTAGGCGCCGCCGCCCTGGCCGGATCGCCCTTCCCGATCGACCGCCACATGACGGCGACCGAACTGGGCTTCGACCGGCCGATGGCCAACTCGCTGGACGCCGTGTCCGACCGCGATTTCGCTTTGGAAAGCCTGGCCGCCGCCTCGATCACGGCGGGCCACCTGTCGCGCCTGGCCGAGGAGATCGTGGTCTGGATGACGCCGATGTTCGGCTTCGCCAGCCTGCCGGACGACCTGACCACCGGGTCCTCGATCATGCCACAGAAGCGCAATCCTGACGCCGCCGAACTGGTCCGGGCCAAGACGGGCAGGATCCTGGGTTCGCTGGTCGCCTTGTCGACCGTGATGAAGGGCCTGCCGCTCGCCTATTCCAAGGATATGCAAGAGGACAAACCGCCGGTGTTCGAGGCCTTTGACGCCCTGGATCTGGCCCTGGTCGCCATGACCGCCATGGTCTCGGCCCTGCGGCCCAACACCGAACGGATGGCGGCTGCGGCCGGCGCCGGCTTCTCGACTGCGACCGACCTGGCCGACTGGCTGGTGCGTGAATTGAACCTGCCCTTCCGCAAGGCGCACCATGTGACGGGCGCGGCGGTGAAACAGGCCGAGGCCATGGGCGTGGACCTGTCGCAACTGCCTTTGGAAGAAATGCAGAAACTGGAGCCGGGGATCACGGAAGCGGTTTACAAGGTGCTGACCGCCGAGGCTTCGTGCCAGAGCCGTCAGAGCTATGGCGGCACCGCGCCGGAACAGGTCCGTGCGCGCATCGCCGACTGGAGAACCCGCCTGTGAAGAAGACCCTGATCCTCGCGGGCGCGCTCGCCCTTCTGACCGCCGCCTGCGGCCGCATGGCCGATCTGGAATCGCCGGTGCGCGAGACCGAGCGCGCGCCGCGCAGCAGTCGCGCCCCCGGCCTGCCTGAGCCGGCCACGATCAACCGTCCGTCCAGCAGCGTGCCGATCGATGGCGGTCCCAATAACCCCATCGGCGCCGGCGCCGCCCAGAACGATCCCCGCTAGGCCGCCTTGCATCATTTCGACCTGAAGGACGGCGCCCTCCATGCCGAGGGCGTGCCGCTGGAAATCATCGCCGACGAGGTGGGGACGCCCGTCTATGTCTATTCCACCGCGACGCTGAAACGGCACTACGGCCTGCTGCGGGCCGCGGCGGATGCGCATCGTGAGGCCCTGGGCGAGGCCCTGATCGCCTTTGCGGTCAAGGCCAACTCCAACCTGTCGGTGCTGGCGACCCTGGCCAAGTTGGGCTCGGGCGCCGACACCGTGTCCGAGGGCGAGATCCGTCGGGCCCTGGCGGCGGGGATTCCCGCCGATCGGATCATCTTCTCCGGCGTCGGCAAGACTGATGTCGAGATGGTCTTCGCCATCGGCGTCGGCGTGCGCCAGATCAATATCGAATCCGGCGCCGAGCTGGACCGGCTGATCGCGGTCGCCGCCCTGATGCAGGCCGCGCCGGCCGTGGCCGTGCGGGTCAATCCCAATGTCGGCGCCGGCGGTCACGCCAAGATCACCACCGGCGGCAAGGGCGACAAGTTCGGCGTGCCGGTCGAGGAGGCGATGGCCCTGTACGCCCGCGCCTCGGCCTCGCCCCATGTCACGCCCGTCGGCCTGGCCTGTCACATCGGCAGCCAGATCACCGACCTGGCCCCGCTGGAGGCCGCCTTTACGGTCCTGGCCCAGATGACGCGCGACCTGCGGGCCCAGGGGCATGCGGTGACGCGGCTGGACCTGGGCGGCGGCCTGGGCGTGCCCTATTCGGGCGGGGTCGAACCGCCGTCGCCGGCCGACTATGTGGCCATGGCCGCGCGGGTCCTGTCCGGGCTGGACGTCGAGGCGGCGTTCGAGCCGGGGCGTCTGCTGGCCGCAAACGCCGGGGTGCTGCTCAGCCAGGTGATCCAGGTCAACGAACGCTCGGACGGGCGGCGTTTCCTGGTGCTGGACGCGGCGATGAACGACCTGATGCGCCCGGCCCTGTACGACGCCTTTCACGACATAAAGCCGGTCAATCCGCGCCCCGGAGCCGCCCGCGCCCATGACGTCGTCGGCCCGGTCTGCGAGACCGGCGACACCTTCGCCCGCGACCGGAGCCTGCCGCCGCTGGAGACCGAGGATCTGGTCGTCTTCACAGGGGCCGGCGCCTATGGGGCGGTGATGTCCAGCGAATACAACAGCCGCCCCCTCGTGCCCGAGGTTCTGGTCGACGGCGACCAATGGGCCGTCATCCGGCCGCGCCCCACCTATGAGGACATGCTGGATCGGGAGCCCTTCGCCGACTGGCTGTGAGGCGGAATTGGTCTCGACTGTTATAAAGTAACGAGCTATAGGGCCGGTCATGTCGCCCGCCGCCGAACCTTCCGTGCTGCTGTCCCTGCTCGGGGGCGGCTTTGTCGCGGCCTTCCTGCACGCGGCCCTGCCGACCCACTGGCTGCCCTTCACCCTGGTGGGGCGGGCCCAGGGCTGGCGCGCGTCGCGGGTGCTGCTGGCGGTGACTGTGGCAGGGCTGGCCCATATCGCATCGACGGCGGTGGTCGGCGGCCTGATCGTGGCGGCGGGCCTGGCGCTGGACCAGTGGGTCGAGGGGCTTCTGCCTCATCTCGCGGCGGTGCTGCTTTTCCTGTTCGGCGCCTTCTACCTGGCGCGGGCGACCCTGTTGCGTCCGGCGACGGCCGGCGGTCCGCAGATGGACGCCGCCCCGCCCGCTGTCTCCGACAAGGCGGCCTTCCTGGGCCTGGTCGCCATGATGGCGGTGTCGCCGGGCGAGGTGCTGCTGCCCATCTATCTATCCTCGGCCTCGGAAGGCTTCGCCGCCCTGGCCCTGCTGACCCTGGTCTTTGCGGTCGGCACCATCGCCGGCATGGCCGTGTTCACGGCCCTGGCCAGCGCGGGCGCTTCCATCCTGCGGCTGGAGCGGTGGGCGCGCTATGAAGGCGCGGTGCTGGGCGTGGCCTTGATCGCCCTGGGGCTGATGGTCGCCCTGCACCAGCACTGAAAAGGCATTACATGATAACATTCAATGCGTTATCATGTACCAGCTTGGCCTTTGTTCGAAAGAGCGTATAGGCGGACGGATGAGCGCCCAGCACGGACACGATCACGCCGGTCACGACCATGATCATGGTCACGCGCACGGCCATCACCATGGCCATGGGCATCACCACGGACACGGCCACGCTCACGGGCCGGTGGACACCGGCGACTGGCGCTACGCCGTCGGCCTGGTGGTCAATCTGGCTTTCGTCGTCTGCGAGTTCGGCGCCGGACTGATCGCGGATTCCACCGCCTTGATGGCCGACGCCGGGCATAATCTGTCGGACGTCCTTGGCCTGGCCATGGCGGGCGGCGCGGCCTGGCTGGCGCGACGCGGGGCGCACGGGGCGGCGGGCGGTCGGCGCACCTACGGCTTCGGCAAGGCGACGGTGCTGGCGGCCCTGGGCAACGCCCTGCTGCTGATCTTCGCCTGCGGGGCCATCGCCTTCGAGGCCGTGCGGCGCTTCGCCGAGCCGGCGCCGGTCGGCTCGGGCGTGATCATGACGGTGGCGGCCATCGGCTTCGTCATCAACCTGGGCACCGCCCTGCTGTTCATGAAGTCCCAGCACGACCTGAACGCCCGGGGCGCTTATCTGCATATGATGGCCGACGCCGGGGTGTCTCTTGGGGTGGTGGCGGCCGGCGGGCTGATCCTGCTGACCGGCTGGTCCCTGGTCGATCCCTTGGTCAGCCTGGTCATCGTCGCCGTAATCCTGTGGTCCACCTGGGGCCTGCTGAAGGATTCGGTCAACCTGGCCATGGACGGGGCGCCCGGCGACGTGGACATGATCGGGCTGGAGCAGGCGCTGGCGGGTCTGGACGGGGTTCGCGAGGTCCATGACCTGCACGTCTGGGGCCTGTCCACCACCGAAACGGCCCTGACGGCCCACCTGGTCCATGACCGCGCGGATGGTGCGGCCTTGCTTATGGAGGCCCAGGCTGTGGCGAAACGCCATTCGATCCGCCACACGACGCTTCAGCTGGAAAACGAGGCCCTGCCGGATTGTCCGGGCTGTTGATCCACAAAGCCTGGCACGCAACACCCGGGGGCCATACGTGCGGCCCGCCTCAGCACGCTCCCCTGTCAAACACCGGAAGTATGGATTCTCGTCCCTATGGCGAGGGTCAAGGAAGGCCTGCTAAGGCGAAAACCAGAAATCACCCGCCGGCTACGACTGCCAACAGCCGCCCCCGCACCTCCCCCGCATAGGGGACCGCCTGCCCCCGCCCCCAGACCGGATCGGGCCAAAGGCCGTCGTCGCGACGGCGACCGACCACGTGGACGTGCAACTGGGCCGTCACATTGCCGATGGCGCCCACGTTCAGCTTCTCGACGGCGCCCGAAGTCCCGGCCAGCCGCCGCACCAAGACCCCGGCCCGCACGGTCTCTTCCATCAGCGCGGCCCGCTGTTCGACGCTCAGGTCTTCCAGCTCCACCGCCCCCTCGAGGCGCGGGATCAGGATCAGCCAGGGAAAGCGGGCATCGTCCTGAAGCCGCACATGACACAACGGCCATTCGGCGGCGGCGATGGAGCCCGCCTCGAAGGCGGGCGCGACGACAAACCCCATGCTCAGTTCAGTCCGTAGATGACGCAGGCGCTGTCGGTCATGACCTGCAACGGCGGCTGAAGCGCCAGCCGCGCCGCCTCGATCTGCGCCTCGCTGGGCGCAGCGCCGGCGGCCGGCGCAGGTGGCGGAGGCGGTGCAAAGGACGCGCGCGCCTGCATCCGCGATCCCGTCACCACCACCTCGTCCACGGTCGTCGCCTGCTCTCCGGCGGCATAGGCGGGCCAGCCCGCCAGGACGTCGGTCTGGCAGACGCGGCCCGACGGATCGATGATCTTGACCCGGCCCAGGGTCGCGCCGGCGCTGGTCGCCGCCGCCTCGGCCCGGCGCCGCGCGTCCTTCATCGCCTCGGCCTGCAGATTGGCCTTCCAGCTGTTCTCCGGATCCAACTGGAAATTCACCTGACCGATCGACGTGGGTCGTGCGGCCACCAGAGTCGCATATACCCGCTCGATAAGGCTGACGTCGCGCACCGTCACATTGACCGAGGCGTCGGCCTGATAGCGGGCCACCCGGTCGGCGCGGGTGTTGTCGCGCATCACCCCGTTCTCGTCGCGATACTGGTCATAGAGGGGGCGGGTGGTGACGCTGGTCTCGACCCGCACCTTGTCCGCGCCATAGGCCGACAGGGCCTGGCTGAGGGCCCGCACCTGGTCTGCGGCGGCGCGTGAGGCCTCGGCGACGCTGCGGTCCACCGACTGGAAGGAGGCGGAGACGAAGGCGCGATTGGCCTGGAGTTCGACCCGCACTTCGCCGACCGAGGCGATGACCGGGTCGCGCATCCACCAGGGGGCGGGGATATAGCGGTCGCCGATGGTCGCCGGCGGGGTCTGAGCCAGGGCGGGTGTGGCGGCGGCGCCCAGCAGCAGGGCGAGAGCGAGGGAAGAGCGCATCAAAATCCTCCGGTTGGACCGCAACCTTCGCAAGCCAGACCAAGGCCGTAAAGCGAGGTTCTTGCGACAGCCGCGAGAGGGGTCTAGACCGCCCGCACGATTAATCCCCTTTCGCACACGCAATAAACGGAGACATCCATGGCTCGCGCGAAGATCGCCCTCATCGGCGCCGGCATGATCGGCGGCACCCTGGCCCATGTGGCCGCGCGCGAAGCGCTGGGCGACGTGATCCTGTTCGACATCGCTGAAGGCACCCCCCAGGGCAAGGCGCTGGACATCGCCGAGGCCACCGCCGTCTTCGGCTCGGACGTGGCCCTGAAGGGCGCCAACGACTACGCCGACATCGCGGGCGCCGACGTCTGCATCGTCACCGCCGGCGTGCCGCGCAAGCCTGGCATGAGCCGCGACGACCTGATCGGCATCAACCTGAAGGTCATGAAGGCCGTGGGTGAAGGCATCAAGGCCCACGCCCCGAACGCCTTCGTCATCTGCATCACCAACCCGCTCGACGCTATGGTCTGGGCGCTGCAGAAATTCTCGGGCCTGCCCAAGGAGAAGGTCGTCGGCATGGCCGGCGTGCTCGACTCGGCGCGCTTCGCCTACTTCCTGGCTGAAAAGACCGGCGTGTCGGTTCAGGACATACATGCCTGGACCCTGGGCGGTCACGGCGACGACATGGTGCCGATGGTGCGCCATTCGACCGTCGGCGGCCTGCCCCTGCCCGACGCGGTCAAGGCCGGCTTCCTGTCGCAGGACGAGCTGGACGCCATCGTCGACCGCACCCGCAAGGGCGGCGGCGAGATCGTGGCCCTGCTGAAGACCGGCTCGGCCTTCTACGCGCCCGCTGAATCGGCCATCGCCATGGCCAAGTCCTATCTGCTGGACCAGAAGCGCGTCCTGCCCTGCGCCGTCTGGCTGTCGGGCGAATACGGCCTGTCCGACCTCTATGTCGGCGTCCCGGCCCTGATCGGCGCCGCCGGCGTCGAGAAGGTGATCGAGTTCACCACCAACGACGAAGAAAAGGCGATGTTCGAAAAGTCCGTCGCCTCGGTCCAGGGCCTGCTGCAGGCCTGCAAGGACATCGACGCCTCGCTGGTTTAAGCGGTTCTAGAGATCGAATGACGAAGGGCCTGCGGAGCAATCCGCAGGCCCTTTTTCTTTGTACTCACAGACCTTCCCCCGCTTGCGGGGGAAGTGTCAGCTCGTCGAGCGCAGCGAGACGGCTGACGATGGGGGAAGTCTTCTTCCAGCCAAGCAAGACTCCCCTCTCCGAGCCTGGTCCGCTGCGCGGACGACGGCCCACCTCTCCCGCAAGCGGGAGAGGGTCTGCGGTTACTCCCGCACGTGGGCCAGCCAGTCCTTGCTCTGCATCTCGTTGAAGCGCGACACCGTCCGTTCGAACTCGAACGCCCCCACCCCTTCGGTATAGAGGGCCTCGGGCCGGGCGGCGGCCAGGACGATCAGCTTGGTCTTGGCCTCGTAAAGGGCGTCCACCAGGGTCACCAGGCGGCGCGCCTCGTGATGGTTGGCCGAACTCAGGATCGGCACATCCTCGAGGAACAGGGTGTGGAACCGCTCGGCGATGGCCAGATAATCCTGCGGCCCCAGCGGTCGGCCGCACAGGTCGGCAAAGCTGGCCCGCGCCATCGACCCCACGGTCCGCTCCACCGTCACGTCACGGCCCAGCACGGTCAGATGCGCCGGCTCTTCCGGCTCGCCCCCCTTCAGCTCACGCCACAGTTCCTCGAACCCGGCGCGGTCCTCCGGCGTGTGCCAGATCTCGGCCGAACTCAGCCGATCCAGCCGCCAGTCCCGCGCGCCCGCCGTCTGCACCACGGCGCAGCGGTCGCGGATGATGTCGATGAAGGGGACGAACAGCTGGCGGTTGATGCCGTTCTTGTACAGGTCCTCGGGCGCCCGGTTCGATGTGATGGCCAGTACCACCTTGTCCTCGAACAGGGCCTCGAACAGCCGGCCCAGGATCATGGCGTCGGCGATGTCCGTCACCTGCAGCTCGTCGAAACACAGCAGCCGGGCTTCGGACGCGATCAGCCTGGCTATGGGCGGAATGGGATCGTCGCCCTTATGCGTCCCGAACACGGCCTTGCGGGTCTTGGCGTCCCCCTCGCGCCACTGTTTCACCAGATCATGGACCCGGGCCATGAAGGCGTGGAAATGGGCGCGGGTTTTCCGGGGCTCGGGCGTGGCGGAATAGAACAGGTCCATCAGCATGGACTTGCCTCGTCCCGGCGGTCCCCACAGGTAGATCCCCTTCACCTCGGGCGCCCGTCCGAACAGGCCGCGCTTGGCCAGATCGCGCTCAAGCCGCTCCAGGGCGACGAGGACTTCGGCCTGGGCCGGATCGGGCGTCAGCACGCCCTCTTCCACGCGGATGTCGTAGGCGTTTCGGATGCGGGAGGTCATGAGGCCCTGCTTAAAGTCCCCGCCGCCGAAAAGCGATTGCTTCGCGGCTGCGAACGCCTATTTGCAGGGCCATCACTACAATGCGCTCAAGCCGCTCGGCCCGCAGGCCAGGCGACAGCGCGTCCGAAGGACAAGAAACATGGGTTATCGCGTCGCGATCGTCGGGGCCACGGGCAATGTGGGCCGCGAAATGCTGAACATCCTCGAGGAGCTGGAATTCCCCGTCGATGGAATCCACGCCATCGCCTCGCGCAAGTCCAAGGGCGTCGAGGTCTCGTTCGGCGACAAGACCATCAAATGCCAGGACATCGAACAGTTCGACTTCTCGACCGTCGACCTCGTCCTGATGTCGGCCGGCGGCGAGGTCTCGCGCGCCTGGTCCGAAAAGATCGGCAAGGCCGGCCCCATCGTGATCGACAACTCCTCGGCCTTCCGCAAGGACGCCGACGTGCCCCTGATCGTGCCCGAGGTGAACCCCGACGCGGTCAAGGACGCCAAGAAGAAGAACATCATCGCCAACCCCAACTGCTCGACCATCCAACTGGTCACGGCGCTGAAGCCCCTGCACGACGCGGCCAAGATCAAGCGGGTGGTGGTCTCGACCTATCAGTCGGTGTCCGGCGCCGGCAAGGAAGGCATGGACGAGCTGTGGAACCAGACCAAGGCCATCTACGGCCTGGGCGACGCGCGTCCGAAGAAGTTCCCCAAACAGATCGCCTTCAACGTCATCCCCTATATCGGTTCCTTCCTCGAGGACGGCTCGACCGACGAGGAGCAGAAGATGTCGGACGAGACGCACAAGATGCTGGACCCCGACATCAAGGTCACGGTCACCTGCGTGCGGGTGCCGGTCTTCGTCGGCCATTCCGAAGCCGTGAACATCGAGTTCGACCGCCCCATCGCCCCGGACGAGGCCCGCGCCATCCTGCGCGAGGCGCCGGGCGTGCTGGTGATCGATAAGCAGGAGCACGACGGCTATATCACCCCCGTCGACGCCGCCGGCGAACATGCCGTCTATGTGTCGCGCATCCGCAAGGATCCGACCGTCGAGAACGGCCTGAACCTGTGGATCGTGTCCGACAACCTGCGCAAGGGCGCCGCCCTGAACGCCGTCCAGATCGCCCAACTGCTGGACGAGACGGGCGTGATCACCTCGTCGTCGGGGTATCGTTCGATCACGGTGTGAACCGCTCCTCTTAGCTTTCGTCATCCTCCGGCAAGCCGCGTCTTCGCGGCGCACACCGGGGGACCCAGCGGCGCCGAAGGCGAAATCCATCGCCGCTGGGTACGAAAGACCTCTTCTGTGACAGGTTCGCGCTCGCGCGCGCCGCTGGGTCCCCCGGTTCCGCTTCGCGGCCCGGAGGATGACGAAAGTAAAATCAGGTGCGCTCCCCATGACCGCCGCCACCCCCAACGATCCCCGCGCGGTCGTCACCGCCATCGCATGCTACAGCCTGTGGGGCCTGCTGCCGCTGCTGTTCATGGCCCTGGCCGCCCACGGCTTCGGCGCGCCCGAGATCCTGGCCCACCGGGCGGTCTGGTCGGTCTTCGTGGCGGGCCTGTTCCTGCTGCTCGCAGGTCAGTGGGGCGAGGCGAAACAGGTGCTGGCGACGCCGCGCACCCTGGGCTGGCTAGCCCTGTCGGCGGCGATGATCGCGACGAACTGGAGCCTCTACGTCTTCGCCACCACCCATCATGCGACGCTGGAGGCCAGCCTCGGCTATTATATCAATCCGCTGCTGAACATGGCGGCGGGGGCGGTGTTGTTCCGTGAACGGATCGACCGCTGGAGCGCCGTCGCCATCGGCCTGGCCGCCGTCGGCGTCGTGATCCAGACCATAGCGCTAGGCCATGTGCCGATCATTGGCCTGACCCTGGCCGTCACCTTCTGCGCCTATGCGGTGATCCGCAAACGCGTGCCCGCCTCGGCCCAGACCGGGTTGTTCGTCGAATGTCTGGTGCTGCTGCCCATCGGCGCGGTCTTCCTGGCCTGGCTGGCGACGCACGGCCAGGCGACGGGCTTCGCCTCCCCCGCCGGCCTGGCCTGGGCCCTGGTCAACGGCCCGGCGACGGTCATTCCGCTGGTGATGTTCGCCTGGTCGGCGCGACGTCTGCCTCTGTCCACCATCGGCTTCATCCAGTTCCTGGCGCCCACGCTCCAGTTCGCCTGCGGCGTCTGGGCGGGCGAGGCCCTGACCCCGCTGCGGATCGTCTCCTTCGGCTTCATCTGGGCCGGGGCCGGCGTATTTGCACTGGGCGCCGCCTCGCGGTCGCGCGCCGCACGCCGCGCCGTGGCTCTGTCCGAAACGGTCTAGAGCGCCCCGTACAGCGCTTCCAGCAGCCGCCGGGGGCGCGGGTCGCCGATCAGGTGCGGCGACTGGCGCGTCATCACATAGGCGGCCGACAGACGGCGCGACGGATCGGCCATGGCCATCGACCCGCCCCAACCGTAGTGGCCCAGGGACTCGCCCGGCCCGAAGACGTTCAGCCCGTCGTTACGCATCAGGCCTGCCGCCCAGCTGATCACATAGGGCAGCACCTTGTCCTGGCCGTGGATCCGCTCGCGCGTCAGGTCGCGCAGCACCCCCTTGGACAGCACCCGACGCCCGTCCAGCATCCCGTCATTGGCCACGACGCCCAGCATCCGCGCCAGACCCGCCGCCGTGGCGTGCATATTGGCCGAGGGGATCTCCATCTTGCGCCATTCGGCCGAGCCGCGTCCGCCCGGCGCCGATCCGCGATCCAGGAAGGCCGCCTGTTTGATCGGGTCTATGGTCCCCAGGCTTGGCGCCGCCGAGGGTTTGCGCATCTGGGCCACCCGCCCGTGCTGGTCTTCCGGCAGGCCGATCCACAGGTCCAGGTCGGCGAAGTCGGCGCGCAGGGCCTGGCCCATGGTCCGCCCCGTCGTCAGGCGGAACACCTCATTGGCCAGATAGCCGACCGTGACCGGGTGATAGCCCGAGGCCGTGCCCGGCGCCCACATCGGCGCCTGGGCCGCCAGCCGGGCGTTGACCGCCGCCGGATCGAACCACAGCGACGGCTCCACGGCTTCCGAGAAGCCGGGTAGACCCGCCTGGTGGCTCATCAGCTGGGCGACCGTGACCTTGTCCTTCCCCGCCTGGCCGAAGGCGGGCCAGATCTGCGAGACCTTCTCGTCATAGGCCAGCTTGCCCGCCTCAACCGCCGTGGCCATCAACAGGGCCATCACCGCCTTGCCGGTCGAAAACACCGGGGTCAGGGTGTCCTCGGCGAAGGACGTCATCTTCGCCGTATCGGCATGCCCGGCCCACAGATCGACGACGGGCGCCCCGTCGATCATCACACAGAACCGCGCCCCCACCTCGTTCAGCCCCTCGGGCGCATCAGTGAAGTTGGCGGCGAAAACGTCCTTCACCGCCGCGAAACGCGGGTCGCATGAACCTTGGATGTCGATGGGGTCGGTCATGGCGCGGTCATAGCCCCGGACCTCCGTCCGGGGAAAGGGTCAAAGGATATCCGGCCTGTCCTCACCCTTCCTCGTCGTCACAAGGATAAGGGTCGCATCGTCTTTGAAATCCCCCCATACGATCTGGACCCAGCCATCGCGGACCTGACGTGCATGGTGACGATCCTCGATCACGGCATAGTCAGTCTTGTCCGCCATCCACGCCGCGACTTGGTCCGAAGCAAAGCCATGGGCCAGGATGAAACACTGGGCCTCGTTCATGGATATGGCGACCGAGCGCGGGGCGCGCGGCGTCCCCGCCGCCCACGACTTTTGGCCGTATTGTCCGACCTCTTCGGCGAAGTGCGCTGGGCCGTCCACCGGCGGCAAGTCCAGAAGCTCCGCCTCTCCGGCCGCAAGGCAGAAGGCCAGCCCTGTGGCCAAGGCCTCTATCGGCGCGCTCTCAACGGACATGTCGCTGACCTGCGTGGGCTCGTTCTTTCTGGAGGCGACAGATAGAATCATGCCGCCGTCGCCGCCGACCGGCCTTGAGTAGGCGCGAACACCCCCGCCGTCGAACAGACGGAGATAGGCCGTACCCTCCTGGTTATCTGGCTCATAGCCCTCTCGCGCTTCGAACAGAGCCGCGACATCAGATTCCGAGGCCTTGGACGCATAGACCGAACACCGGCCATCGCTCGGCTCAACCATGATCCCGCCTGGACTGGTCGGCGCGCCTGTGACCCATCTTTGCGCGCCGTATCGGCCGTCGAGTCTCTGAAAATCCCTGGGGCCTTCTACAATCGGAGGGGCATCAGTCATGTCGGCCTCCGCCACGGCGACACAATAGTCCACGGCGGCGGCGAGTTGCGTCCGGTCGACGGCTATGGGGGCCCCTGTCTGAGCGCCCGGCGTCACCGCCGCAGCCATCGCCACCAGGGCCTTGAACCAGACTACCGAACCCATTCCATTCATCCCGACAAGCGCGAAGGTTGTCTCCGCGCTACCGAAGTTCCATCACGGTCGCATGACAAAAAGGGCCCCGCACCGAGATGCGGGGCCTCAATTTTTACGACCCTTGGACAGGATCAGGCCGCGACGACCTGGGTCGCCTGTTCGGCCAGGATGGTCAGGCCTTCGCCGTTGACGTCGGCGAAGCCGCCCTTGACGTCGTACTGGGTCCTGGTCCCGCCGACATAGACGGTCACCAGACCCTCGCGCAGGGCGGTCATGAAGGGGGCGTGGTCCGGCAGGACGCCGAAGTCGCCCTCGACGCCCGGCGCGTCCACCTGGTCCACGAGGCCGGAGAAGACCTCGCGTTCCGGCGAGACGAGGGAGAAGTTCAGCTTGCCGGCCATGATCAGGCTTCCGACGCCATCTTCTCGGCCTTGGCGACGGCCTCTTCGATGGCGCCGACCATGTAGAAGGCGGCTTCCGGCAGGTGGTCGTACTCACCGGCGACGATGCCCTTGAACGAGCGGATCGTGTCGGCCAGCTCGACGAACTTCCCGGGCGAGTTGGTGAACTGTTCGGCCACGAAGAAGGGCTGCGACAGGAAGCGCTGGATCTTGCGGGCGCGCGAGACGACCAGCTTGTCCTCTTCCGACAGCTCGTCCATGCCCAGGATGGCGATGATGTCCTTCAGGCCCTTGTACTGCTGCAGCACTTCCTGGACCGAACGGGCCACGTTGTAGTGCTCCTCGCCGATGACCAGCGGGTCCATGATCCGCGAGGTCGAGTCCAGCGGGTCGACGGCGGGGAAGATGGCCTGGGCGGCGATGTCGCGGTTCAGAACCGTGGTCGCGTCCAGGTGGGCGAAGGAGGCGGCGGGCGCCGGGTCGGTCAGGTCGTCGGCGGGCACATAGATGGCCTGGACCGAGGTGATCGAACCCTTCTTGGTCGAGGTGATCCGCTCTTGCAGGTTGCCCATCTCGGTCGCCAGCGTCGGCTGATAGCCCACGGCCGAGGGGATGCGGCCCAGCAGAGCCGACACTTCGGAACCGGCCTGGGTGAAGCGGAAGATGTTGTCGACGAACAGCAGCACGTCCTTGCCTTCCTCGTCGCGGAAATACTCGGCGATGGACAGGCCGGTCAGGGCGACGCGGGCGCGGGCGCCGGGGGGTTCGTTCATCTGGCCGTAAACCAGGGCGCACTTGGAGCCCTCGGTCGAACCGCCGTTCTTGGCCGGGTCCACGTTCACGTTGGACTCGATCATCTCGTGATACAGGTCGTTGCCTTCGCGGGTGCGCTCGCCCACGCCGGCCAGGACCGAATAACCGCCGTAAGCCTTGGCGATATTGTTGATCAGTTCCTGCATGGTCACGGTCTTGCCCACGCCGGCACCGCCGAACAGGCCGATCTTGCCGCCCTTGGTGTAGGGGCACATCAGGTCGATGACCTTGATGCCCGTGACCAGGATTTCCGCCGAGGTGGACTGCTCCTCGAACGAGGGCGCCTCCTTGTGGATCGGGCGGTATTCGGCGGTCTTGATCGGGCCCTGCTCGTCGATCGGCTGGCCGACGACGTTCATGATGCGGCCCAGGGTGCCGGGGCCGACCGGCGCCTGGATCGAGGATCCGGTGTCGGTGACGGGCTGACCGCGCGTCAGGCCTTCGGTCGTGTCCATCGAGATGGTGCGGACCATGTTCTCACCCAGGTGCTGGGCGACTTCCAGAACCAGGGTGAAGGGCTCGCCCGTCTTCTGGTCGATGTTCTGGGTGTGCAGGGCGTTCAGGATCGCCGGCAGGTGGCCGGTGAACTCGACGTCCACGACGGCGCCGATGACCTGGGCGATCTTGCCGGTGGCGACGACGGAGCCCGGCGCAGTCGAGGCGGCGGGCGCCTTCTTGACGGCGGGTTTGCGGGCGGCGGGTTTCTTGGCGACGGTGTCGGTCATGGCTGGGGTCCGTATCGGAATGTCTGTTCGGTCGAGATCAGAGGGCTTCGGCGCCAGCGATGATCTCGATCAGCTCGGTGGTGATCTGGGCTTGGCGCTTGCGGTTGTATTGCAGCGTCAGGGCGTTGATGAGGTCGCCGGCGTTGCGCGTGGCGTTGTCCATCGCCGCCATCTGCGACCCGAAGAAGCCGGCCTGGTTCTCGTACAGGGCGGCCAGGATCTGGGTCGTCAGGTTGCGCGGCAGCAGGGTCTCGAGGATTTCCTCTTCCGAGGGCTCATAGTCATAGACCGCGCCGTTCAGGTCGATGGGCTGGGCGTCGCCTTCCACCACGGCCGGGATCAGCTGCTTGCCGGTCGGGACCTGCTGGATGACCGACTTGAACTGGCTGTAGAACAGCGTGACCACGTCGGCCTGACCGTCCTCGAACGCCGTGGCGATCATTTCGGCGACCGGCTGGGCCAGGGGCAGGCCGATGGTCTTCTGGGCGCTGAGCTCGAAGGTGTGGACCACCTTCTCGCCGTACAGACGGGTCAGCTGATCGCGCGACTTGCGGCCGACGGCGATGATCTTCACGTCCTTGCCGCTGGCGATCAGGCTGTTGATCCGCTCGCGCGCGGCGCGGATGACATTGGTCGAGAAACCGCCCGCCAGACCCTTATCCGCCGTCGCCACCACGATCAGGTGACGCTGGTCCTGACCCGTGCCGGCCAGCAGCTTGGGCGCGTCGGCGCCCGAGACGCCGGCGGCGAGGTTGGCGATGACCGAGGCCATCTTGCGCGCATAGGGCCGGGCGCTCTCGGCCTGGTCCTGGGCGCGTTTCAGCTTGGCCGCGGCGACCATCTGCATGGCCTTCGTGATCTTCTGCGTGGCTTTCACGCTTCCGATCCGATTGCGCATTTCCTTGAGGCTGGCCATCCGGCTTTGCTCTTCCTCTAACTAACCGGCGGGGTTCAGGCGAACGTCTTGACGAAGGCGGCCAGGATGTCCTTCAGCTCGGCCTCGAGGTCGGCGGTCAGGTCCTTCTTGGTGCGGATGCCTTCCAGCAGCGAGGCGTGGTTCGCGTGGATGCGGGCCAGCAGTTCCTTCTCGAACCGGCCGACGTCGCCCACGGCGATCCCGTCGATATAGCCGCGCGTGCCGGCGTAGACCGAGACGACCTGTTCTTCCATCGCCAGCGGCGAATACTGCGGCTGCTTCAGCAGCTCGGTCAGGCGGGCGCCGCGGGCCAGAAGCTTCTGGGTCGAGGCATCCAGGTCCGAGCCGAACTTGGCGAAGGCGGCCATTTCGCGATACTGGGCCAGCTCGCCCTTGATGGTGCCGGCGACCTTCTTCATCGCCTTGGTCTGGGCCGACGAGCCGACGCGCGACACCGAGATGCCGACGTTCACGGCCGGGCGGATGCCCTGATAGAACAGGTCGGATTCCAGGAAGATCTGGCCGTCGGTGATCGAGATCACGTTGGTCGGGATATAGGCCGAGACGTCGTTGGCCTGGGTTTCGATGATCGGCAGGGCGGTCATCGAGCCCGAGCCATAGTCCGCGTTCAGCTTGGCCGAACGCTCCAGCAGGCGGCTGTGCAGGTAGAAGACGTCGCCCGGATAGGCTTCACGGCCGGGCGGGCGGCGCAGCAGCAGGGACATCTGGCGATAGGCCACGGCCTGCTTGGACAGGTCGTCATAGACGATCAGGGCGTGCATGCCGTTGTCGCGGAAGAACTCGCCCATGGCGGTGCCGGCGAAGGGCGCCAGGAACTGCAGCGGGGCCGGTTCCGAAGCCGTAGCCGCGACGACGATGGTGTATTCCAGCGCGCCCGACTCTTCGAGAGTCTTGACGATCTGGGCGACGGTCGAACGCTTCTGGCCGATGGCGACGTAGATGCAATAGAGCTTGGCGCTCTCGTCGTCGGTCTTGTTGACGTTCTTCTGGTTCAGGATGGCGTCGACGGCGACGGCGGTCTTGCCGACCTGACGGTCGCCGATGATCAGCTCGCGCTGGCCGCGGCCGACGGGGATCAGGGTGTCGATGGCCTTCAGGCCGGTCTGCATCGGCTCGTGGACCGACTTGCGCGGGATGATGCCCGGCGCCTTGACGTCGACGCGGCGGCGCTCGGTGAACTGGATCGGGCCCTTTCCGTCGATCGGCTCGCCCAGCGGGTTGACGACGCGGCCCAGCAGGCCCTTGCCGACCGGCACGTCCACGATCTCGCCCAGGCGGCGCACGTCGTCGCCCTCGGCGATGGCGGCGTCGGCGCCGAAGATCACGGCGCCGACGTTGTCGCGTTCCAGGTTCAGGGCCATGCCCTTGACGCCGGCCTTGGTGAACTCGACCATTTCGCCGGCCTGGACATTGTCCAGACCGTGGATGCGGGCGATGCCGTCGCCGACCGACAGCACGCTGCCGACGTCGGAGACATCGGCTTCGACGCCGAAGTTGGCGATCTGCGACTTGAGGATGGCCGAGATTTCAGCGGCGCGGATGTCCATGACGGGCTCTCTGTTCTTCAGTCTTTATGCGGGTGCGCCGATCAGGCGCGCTTCATTCGTTTGGCGGGAGCGTGCTTACGCACGCTTGAGGGCGAACTTCATCTGGTCGAGCTTGGTCTTCAGCGAGGCGTCGAACAGTTTCGAGCCGACCTTGATCTTCAGGCCGCCCAGGATAGCCGGATCGACCCGCGTGGTCAGTTCCGGCGCCTTGCCCAGGCTGGCGTTCAGCGCGGTCTTGATCGCGGCCAGCTGCTTGGCGTCCAGCGGCTGGGCCGAGACGACGTCCGCGGCGACGATGCCGGCGTGCCTGGCGTAGCGCGCCTCGAACCCGGCGATCACGCCCGGCAGATCCTTGGCGCGATGGTTCTGGGCCAGCAGGCCCAGGAAATTGGCGGTCGTCTGTTCGAACTTCGCCTGAGCGGCGATGGCGACCAGACCCTTGCCCTGATCCTCGGCCGAAATGACCGGCGAGGTCGCCAGCCGGCGCAGGTCGGCGCTCTCGATCCAGGCGGCCTTCAGCGACGCCAGATCAGCACGGACGGCGTCCAGGCGGCCGGTTTCCAGCGCCAGATCAAACAGCGCCTGTGCGTAGCGATCGCCGACTTCCGTCGTTCTGAAATCATCAGCCACTGATTAGGGTCCGAGGTCGTTGTGTCAGGGTCGCGACCAATTGCGAGGCTCGCAACGGTCAAAAGCCTGAAATGCTTACGGAAAGCACGATAGAGGCCGTATTCGTGAATACGCCCCCTTCAAGCCGGGCGCCTGATAGCACGGGGTTTTGCCGCTCGCAACATTGCGTGAAGGGCGATAAGGCCGCACCCCGTCCCATCCCGTGTCGCACCCCGGTCATCCCGGCATGGGACATCGCCCCACTCTCCTGTCGTCGAGGCCCGAAATGAAGCCCAACGCCCTGTTGATCACCGTCGTGTTCGCCGCCCTGGCCTGCGGCGGCGCATCCGCCCAGACTCAGCCCCCGGAGGCAGCCCGCTCCGTCCGGCTGATGAGCTACAACATCCGCTACGACGCGCCGGACGACAGGCCGAACTGGACCCAGCGTCGCCCGCACATGGCGCGCCAGATCGCCTTCTTCGATCCCGACGTCCTGGGGGTTCAGGAGGCGCTGCCGCACATGGTCGCCTATCTGGCCGAACAGGCGCCGGCCTATGATCATTACGGCGTCGGTCGCGACGACGGCGCCCAGACGGGCGAGACCACCACCCTGTTCTGGCGGCGCGCCCGGTTCGAGACCGTCAGCACCCAGACCCTTTGGTGCTCGCCCACGCCGGACCGGCCGTCCAGGGGCTGGGACGCCGCCTATCCCCGCACCCTCACCCGCGTCGTCCTGCGCGACCGGACCGACGGCGGCCTGCTGGATGTCCGCAATGCTCATTTCGACCATGTCGGCGTGATCGCCCGCGAAGAATGCGCCGCACTGGCCGCTGACATGGCGCCGGCCTCTATCGACGGCGTGACCGCGTCGGTGGTCCTGATGGGTGATTTCAACACTGGCCCCGACAGCGCCCCCTATCGGCGTATCGTCGCCTCGGGTCTGCGCGACGCCCGCGCGGTCAGCCCCGTCGTCTTCGGCCCGGCGGGCACCTACAACGACTTCGACATCGCCAAGGACAATGACGGAATCGCCATCGACCATGTCTTCGTCAGTCCCGGCCTGTCGGTCGAACGCTACGGCGTCCCCACCGATTCGTTCGACGGCCAGGTGATCTCGGACCATTTCCCCGTGGTCGTCGATGTTGCGCCGGACCGGCGGTGATCGCACGATCAAGCACCTGGGTGCGACCATTGCGCCGCCCCGGAACGCTTGATCGGAACCAGCGGCAGCCCTAGCGCTTAACGCTGACGCTTTTCCACCTAGGACACCTAAATGCTCGACAGCATTACGCCCCTGCTCTCCGACCCGGCCGCCTGGGCCGCGCTGGTGACGCTCATCGTGATGGAGGTCGTGCTCGGCATCGACAACCTGATCTTCATCTCGATCCTGTCGAACAAACTGCCCGAGCATCAGCGCCAGAAGGTCCGGCGCATCGGCATCGGCCTGGCCCTGGTCATGCGCCTGGCCCTGTTGTCGATCATCGCCTGGCTGGTCGGCCTGGTTCAGCCGGTCCTCACCGTCCTGGGCAACGAGTTCTCGTGGAAGGATCTGATCCTGATCGCGGGCGGCCTGTTCCTGGTCTGGAAGGCCACCAAGGAGATCCACCACACAGTGGATCCCACGCCGACCCACGACGTGATGGACAAGAAGGATGTGATGATCAACAACGCCGGCGCGGCGATCTTCCAGATTATCCTGCTGGACCTGGTCTTCTCGATCGACTCGATCCTGACCGCAGTCGGCATGACCGAACACCTGCCGATCATGGTGGTCGCGGTGCTGGTCGCCGTCACCGTCATGCTTCTGGCCGCCGATCCCCTGGCCAACTTCATCAACGACAACCCCAGCGTCGTCATGCTGGCCCTCGGCTTCCTGCTGATGATCGGCATGGTGCTGATCGCCGACGGCTTCGGCTATCATGTGCCCAAGGGCTATATCTACGCCGCCATGGCCTTCTCGGCCGGGGTCGAAGCCCTCAACATGCTGGGCCGTCGCTCCGCCACGAAGAAGGAAAAGGCCACGGCGGCTCGCGCCCAGGCCAACCAGGCCGAGGCCCGCGCCAAGAAGGCCGAGGCGGAAGCCGCCGCCGAGAAGGCCTGAGCCGATGATCCGCCTGTCGTCACGCCTCGCCGGCCTCGTCTCCGGCCTGCTGCTGGCGACAGGCGGCGTCCTTCCGTCCCGGGCCGAGGTTCCGGTCCAACCCTATGAAGTCGTCCGCGCCTATCCGCACGACAAGACGGCCTTCACCGAGGGTCTCTTCTTCCAAGACGGCGCCCTATACGAGAGCACGGGCCTCTACCCGTCCTTCATCCGCCAGGTGCGGCTGGAAACGGGCGAGGTGGTGCGCCAACGCGACCTGCCGACCGTCTATTTCGGCGAGGGCATGACCACGCTGAACGGCAAGCTCTACAGCCTGACCTGGCGCAACCACATCGGCTTCATCTGGAAGCTGGACGACTTCTCGCCCCTGGGCGGCTTCTCCTATCCGGGCGAGGGCTGGGCCCTGACCACCGACGGGCGGCGGCTGATCATGAGCGACGGCACCGACCAGTTGCGCTTCCTCGACCCCGACACCCTGGCCGAGACCGGCCGCGTCTCCGTCACCGCCGACGGCAAGCCGCTGGATCAGATCAACGAGCTGGAGTGGATCGACGGCGAGGTCTTCGCCAACCTGTGGCAAGACAACCGTATCGCCCGCATCGACCCGGAGACGGGGGTGGTTAAGGCCTTCATCGACCTGACCGCCCTGGTCCCCCAGAATGCGGGCCTGGACCCGAACGACGACGTCCTGAACGGCATCGCCTGGGACGCCGCCGGCAAACGCCTGTTCGTCACCGGCAAGCGCTGGCCGCAGCTGTTCGAGATCAGGCTGCGCTGATCCCAAATACAGCGAGGGGGCGGACGCCTGCATGCGTCCGCCCCCTCGCCGCCTGTACTCCGGCTGAAATCAGCCGTGCAGGTCGAACCGGTCCAGCTCCATGACCCGGGCCCAGGCCGCCACGAAGTCGTCGACCAGCTTCTTCTGTCCGTCCGCCTCGGCGTAGACCTCGGCCAGGGCGCGCAGCACGGCGTTCGAGCCGAACACCAGATCGACGCGCGTGCCGGTCCAGCGCAGTTCGCCGGTCTTGCGGTCGCGCCCGTCAAACAGGTCCTTGGCCGACGACGACGCGGACCATTTCACGCCCATGTCCAGCAGATTGACGAAGACGTCGTTGGTCAGGGCGCCCGGCCGATCCGTCAGCACCCCGTGGGTCGAACCGCCCACATTGATGTTGATGGCGCGCAGCCCCCCGATCAGCGCCGTCATCTCGGGCGCGGTCAGGGTCAGACGCTGGGCCTGGTCGATCAGCAGGGATTCGGCGGGAACGGCGTAGCGGGCCTTTTGATAGTTGCGGAAGCCGTCGGCGACCGGCTCCAGATAACTGAAGGACTCAACGTCCGTCTGGGCCTGGCTGGCGTCCGTCCGGCCCGGCGTGAAGGGCACGACGACCTCATGCCCCGCCGCCTTGGCCGCCTGTTCGACACCCGCGGTGCCGGCCAGCACGATCAGGTCCGCCAGCGACACCTTCTTGCCGCCGACCTGGGCCTGGTTGAAGGCGAACTGCACGCCTTCCAGGGTCTTCAGCACCCGCTCCAACTGCTCGGGCTGATTGGCCGACCAATCCTTCTGCGGCGCCAGGCGAATGCGCGCGCCGTTGGCGCCGCCCCGCTTGTCCCCGCCCCGGAAGGTCGAGGCCGAGGCCCAGGCCACGCCGACCAGTTCCGAAACGCTCAGACCCGTGGCCAGCACCTGCGCCTTCAACGCGGCCGCATCGGCGGCGTCGATCAGCGGATGATCGACGGCCGGCACGGGATCCTGCCAGACCAGTTCTTCCTTGGGGACTTCCGGGCCCACGTAGCGCGAGCGCGGCCCCAGATCGCGGTGGGTCAGCTTGAACCAGGCGCGAGCAAAAGCTTCAGCGAAGGCCTGCGGATTGTTCAGGAAGCGGCGCGAGATCTTCTCGTATTCCGGGTCGAACCGCAGCGACAGGTCGGTGGTCAGCATGGTCGGCCGACGCATCTTGGTCGGATCATGGGCGTCGGGGATGACGAAACCGGCGTCCTTGGCCACCCACTGGTGCGCCCCGGCCGGCGACTTCTCCAGCTCCCATTCGAAGGCGAACAGGTTCTCGAAGAAGAAGTTGCTCCACTGGGCCGGGGTCTGGGTCCAGGTCACCTCCAGGCCGCTGGTGATGGCGTCGCCGGCCTTTCCGCTGCCGAAGCTCGAGGTCCAGCCCAGGCCTTGCGCTTCCAGGCCGTCGGCCTCGGGCTCGGGTCCGACGTGGTCGGCCGGGCCGGCGCCGTGGGTCTTGCCGAAGGTGTGGCCGCCGGCGATCAGGGCCACGGTCTCCTCGTCGTTCATCGCCATCCGCGCGAAGGTGTCGCGAATGTCGCGCGCCGCCGCGATCGGGTCGGGATTGCCGTCCGGACCTTCCGGGTTGACGTAGATCAGGCCCATCTGGACCGCGGCCAGCGGGTTCTCCAGATCGCGCGTGTGCTGGACGCCGTCGGCGGTGTCGTCCGCGACCAGAACGGCCTCGTCAGCCGGTTTGTCCACGCCGTGCGAACCGCGCGCGTAGCGCTCGTCCCCGCCCAGCCAGGTGTTTTCCCGGCCCCAGTAGACGTCCTGATCCGGCTCCCAGGTGTCTTGGCGACCACCGGCGAAGCCGAAGGTGCGGAAGCCCATCGTCTCCAGCGCCACATTGCCGGTCAGGATGAACAGGTCGGCCCAGGAGATGGCCTGACCGTATTTCTGCTTGATCGGCCACAGCAGGCGGCGCGATTTGTCGATATTCACATTGTCCGGCCACGAGTTCAGCGGCGCAAACCGCTGCTGGCCGCGCCCGCCGCCGCCCCGGCCGTCGCCGACCCGATAGGTGCCCGCGCTGTGCCAGGCCATGCGGATGAACTGCGGTCCGTAATGGCCGAAGTCCGCCGGCCACCAGTCCTGCGAGTCGGTCATCAGCTGGCGCAGGTCGTTCTTCAGCGCCTCATAGTCCAGCTTGGAAAAGGCCTCGCGATAGTTGAACCCCTCGCCCAGCGGGTTCGACCGCGACGAATGCTGGTTCAGCAGGTCGGTGCGCAGCTGCCCCGGCCACCAGTCGCGGTTCTGGACCCCGCCCCCGGCGACCGACTCTGTCGTCGCGCCTGAGAACGGGCATTTGGCTTCGGTGGTCATGGCGGTCTTCCCTATGATGGCGCGATGCGGCGGGCGTTTTGGCGATAGCCCTTCGGCTGACGTGGCTATTCATGCACGGCTCAACTTCATAAGACCAATCGATTATCTTTGATTTTTGTATAGACCCGCCCTATTCGTCCGAAATGCTCCCCACCCTGCGTCAACTCCAGTACCTGAAGCTCCTCGCCGAACACGGCAGTTTCTCCCGCGCCGCCGAGGCCGCCCACGTCAGCCAGCCCGCCCTCAGCGCCGGGGTTCAGGAGCTGGAACGTATCCTGGGCGCCCCCGTGGTCGAGCGCGCGCGCGGCGCCGTCATCATGACCGCTGTAGGGGTCGAGGCCGTCCGCCGGGCCGAGGACGTCCTGGCCCGGACCGAGGATCTGGTCGAGGCTGCCAAGAACGCCGGCCGCCTGTTGTCGGGCCGGTTCCGCCTGGGCGTCATCCCGACCGTCGCCCCCTTCCTGCTGCCCGCCAAACTGCCGTCGTTGAAGACGGCCTATCCAAACCTGAAACTGTTCATCCGCGAGGACCTGACGCCCCGTCTGATCGCCGCCCTGAAGGCGGGCCAGATCGACGCCGCCGTCATCGCCCTGCCCTATGAGGCGCCGGGCGTCGAACACGCCCGCATCGGCGACGACGAGATCATGGCCGCCGCCCCCCACGACCACGCCCTGGCCGCGCCCGGCCCCATCCGGCCCGGTTCGCTGCGGGCCGAGGATCTGATCCTGCTGGAGGACGGCCACTGCCTGCGCGACCACGCCCTGGCGGCCCTGGACATCGAGGCCCCGCGCGGCGACGACGTCTTCGCCGCCACCAGCCTGCACACCCTGATCCAGATGGTCGGCTCGGGCCTGGGCGTCTCCTTCCTGCCCAAGATGGCGGTCCAGGCCGGCCTGGCCGACACCCCTTCCGTCGTCATCCGCGCCTTCGAAAACCAGGCCGACGGCGCCCCGCCCCACCGCGAAATCGTCGTCGCCTGGCGCTCCGGCTCCAGCCGCGCGGCCGAGGCGCGGCTGCTGGCGGAAGCCCTGAAGCTGGATTGAGGGCCGCAGGATGACGGACGCCAAGCTCAGGATCGCCGTGATCGGCCCCGGCGCCATCGGCGGCACGGTCGCGGCCTGGCTGGCGCAACGGGCGGATCTCGACGTCCTGGTCTGCGCCCGCACGCCGTTTGCGGACCTGGAGATCGAAGCCCCAGGCGGGCGGATCGCCGCCAAGCCGACGGTCGCGACCCGCCCGGACGGTCTGACGCCCGTCGATTGGGTGATCGTGGCCACCAAGACCTATGACACCGCCTCGACCCTGACTTGGCTGGACGCTCTCGTCGGACCCGAAACCCGGGTCGCCGTTCTCCGCAACGGGGTCGAGCACCTGCCCCCCTTCGCCGACCACGTCCCCGCCGACCGCCTGGTCCCCGCCGTCGTGGACATACCGGCAGAACGCCTGGCGCCGGGACGGATCCGCCAGAGGCGCGACGGCTGGATCAAGACGCCGGACGGCGAAGCGGGCGCCGCCTTCGCCGCCCTTTTCACCCATACGCCGATCCACGCCGAGACCACGCCCGACTTCCGGTCCGAGGCCTGGAAGAAGCTGGCCCTGAACTGCGCCGGCGCCGTCAACGCCCTGATCCTCAAACCCTCAGGGATCGCCCAAGACGAGGGCGCCGCCTCGGTGATGCGCGCCCTGGTCGCGGAATGCGTCGCCGTGGGCCGGGCGGAAGGCGCCGTCCTGCCCGACGATCTGCCGGACCAGGTCATCGCCGGCTATCGCGCCGCCGCCCCGGACGGGATCAACTCGCTCCACGCCGACCGCGCCGCCGGCCGTCCCATGGAGTTGGACGCCCGCAACGGCGTCATCGTCCGCCTTGGCGCCCGCCACGGCGTGCCGACCCCAGCCAACGCCATGATCGTGGCGCTGCTGAACGCGGCGGCGCTGTAGGACGCGGTCGGAATCGGAGCTCAAACCGAAAGACGCGGCGGAAGAGCGCGCTGCCTAAGCTCGCCCGCTGGCGGAAACTGTAAAGGGTGACCGTCGCTTAGCATCCACAATCCAAGCTACCGAATGCCGGCACCCTCTGATATATCTCCGTCATGGGAAATCTTATTGAGACTTTACGCACCGAAGGCGCTGTGATCGCACAAGCTCCTTGGAGCTTCGTGCTGTGCCTATTCGTTGTTGCGGGGGTGCTCTTTCTGCTTATTCGGTCTCTGAAAGCGCAGGAAGTCGCCGATCTTAACTCTCGCCTGACACTCAGAAATGACGAGATTGCGGATTATCGACGAAAGCTAGACGGAGCTTCGCCTGATGAGGCCAAGGCAAGGCTTGATGATCTTGAGGCTCAAGTTGCTCGGCTGCAACCGCGCCGTTTTGATGCTGCACAAAGAGAAATTATTCGCGCAGCCGTCGCTAGCCAACCGGCTTTGGTGTCCATAGCTGCTGATATGGCCGCAGGTGATGCGCGCGGACTTGTGGCTGATATTTCAGGAGCATTCCAGGGCGCTGGGTGGAGCGTCTCAAACCCGATGGTGGGTGCCCCGAGCAATCCACCACCCTCTGGATTAGGGATAAATGTAGCAAACCCTGAGAATCTTACCGACCCACAGGCTCGATTTGTAAGGGCATTACAAGAGATCGGAGCCGAGTTCGACTTAAGGCGCGGCGTCATGCGCGACATGCCTGGACATGCTGTGCCGGAGATTGAAATCTTAGTTACGACCGCCGTCAGGTAGTTCAACTCCGCACTCAGAAAAAGGGCCGGCGGATCGCTCCGCCGGCCCTTTCCTTGTCTTCAGCAGACCACCGACTATTCAGCCGCGATCGGCGCTTCGGTTTCCGGGCCGCGGGCCAGGTTGCGCAGGACGTAGGGCATGACGCCGCCGGCCAGCAGATAGTCCATCTCGGTCTGGTTATCGATGCGGCAGCGGACCGGGAAGCGGGCCATCTTGCCGTCCGACGGGCGGAACAGCTCGACCCACAGGTCCTGACGCGGACGCAGCTTGCCGACATTGGCGTCGGACAGGCCGCGGATGGTGACGATCTCCTCGCCGGTCAGGCCCAGCTTCTGCCAGCCGTCCTGTTTGAACTGCAGCGGCACCACGCCCATGCCGACCAGGTTCGAACGGTGGATGCGCTCGAAGCTTTCGGCGATGACGGCGCGGACGCCCAGCAGGCGCGTGCCCTTGGCCGCCCAGTCGCGCGACGAACCGGTGCCGTATTCCTTGCCTGCGAAGACGACCAGCGGCCGGCCTTCCGACTGGTATCTCATCGCAGCATCGTAGATCGACATGGTGTCGCCCGACGGGAAGTGCTTCGTCACGCCGCCTTCGATCTCGGGCGTGATCCGGTTCTTGATGCGGATATTGGCGAAGGTGCCGCGCATCATGACTTCGTGGTTGCCGCGACGGGCGCCGTAGCTGTTGAACTCGGCCGCCTCGACGCCGTGGTGGGTCAGATAGACGCCGGCGGGCGAGGTCTTCTTGATCGAACCGGCCGGAGAAATGTGGTCGGTGGTGATCGAGTCGCCGAAGATGGCCAGGACGCGCGCCTCGACGATGTCCTGGACCGGGGTCAGGTCCATCGACAGACCTTCGAAGTACGGCGGGTTGGCGACATAGGTGGAGGCGTCGTCCCACTCATAGGTCTGGCCGCCCGTGACCTTGATCGCTTGCCAGTGCTTGTCGCCCTTGAAGACGTCCTTGTAGCGTTTGGCGAACATGGCCGGGGTGACCGACTTCTTCTGGATGTCGGCGATCTCCTGCGAGGTCGGCCAGATGTCCTTCAGGAAGACGTCATTGCCCTTCTTGTCCTGACCGATCGGATCCTTGGTGATGTCGATCCGCATCGAGCCGGCGATGGCGTAGGCCACGACCAGCGGCGGCGAGGCCAGATAGTTGGCCTGGACGTCCGGGTTCACCCGGCCTTCGAAGTTGCGGTTGCCCGACAGGACCGAGGTGGCGACCAGGGCGTTGTCGTTGATCGCCTTCGAGATCGCCGGATCCAGCGGACCCGAGTTGCCGATGCAGGTGGTGCAGCCGTAGCCGACCAGGTTGAAGCCCAGAGCGTCCAGGTCCTTCTGCAGGCCGGCGTCGGTCAGATAGTCGGTGACGACCTGCGAACCGGGGGCCAGCGAAGTCTTGACCCAGGGCTTGGCCTTCAGGCCCAGCGCATGGGCCTTGCGCGCCACCAGACCGGCGGCGATCAGGACCGACGGGTTGGAGGTGTTGGTGCAGGAAGTGATGGCGGCGATGACCACGTCGCCGTCGCCGACGGTGAACTTCTCACCCTCGACGGCCGCGCGCGGGGCGTCGGTCGGACGGGCGAAGACGTCGACCAGGGCGGTTTCGAAGGCCGGGGCGGCGGTGGTCAGTTCGACGCGGTCCTGCGGACGCTTCGGTCCAGCCAGCGACGGCACGACGGTGGCCAGGTCTAGTTCCAGAACGTCGGTGAAGACCGGGTCTTCCGAGGTCTCGTCGATCCACAGGCCTTGCGCCTTGGCGTAGGCTTCGACCAGGGCGACGCGCGCCTTGTCGCGGCCGGTGGCGGTCAGATAGCCGATGGTGGCGGCCGAGACGGGGAAGAAGCCGCAGGTGGCGCCGTATTCCGGGGCCATGTTGGCGATGGTCGCCTGGTCCTCGATGGTCATGTTCGGCAGGGCGTCGCCGAAGAATTCCACGAACTTGCCGACCACGCCCTTCTTGCGCAGCATCTGGGTGACGGTCAGCACCAGGTCGGTCGCGGTCGTGCCTTCCGGCAGGCGGCCGGTCAGTTTGAAGCCGATGACCTCGGGGATCAGCATCGGGATCGGCTGGCCCAGCATGGCGGCCTCGGCCTCGATGCCGCCGACGCCCCAACCCAGAACGGCCAGGCCGTTGATCATGGTGGTGTGCGAGTCAGTGCCGACGACGGTGTCGGGATAGGCGACGGTCTTCTTGCCTTCGTCCAGGGTCCAGACGGTCTGGGCCAGGTTCTCCAGGTTCACCTGGTGGCAGATGCCGGTGCCGGGGGGCACGACGCGGAAGTTGTTGAAGGCCGACGAACCCCAGCGCAGGAAGTTGTAGCGCTCGATGTTGCGCTCATATTCGCGCTCGACGTTCTGGCCGAAGGCCTTGGCCGTGCCGAAGTGATCGACCATGACCGAGTGGTCGATGACCAGATCGACCGGGACCAGCGGATTGATCTTGGCGGCGTCGGCGCCCAGGGCGCTCATGGCGTCGCGCATGGCGGCCAGATCGACCACGGCGGGCACGCCGGTGAAGTCCTGCATCAGGACGCGGGCCGGGCGGAAGGCGATCTCGTGCTCGACCGAGCCCTTGTTCTCGACCCAGGCGGCGACGGCCTTCAGGTCGGCTTCGGTGACGGACACGCCGTCCTCGTTGCGCAGCAGGTTCTCGAGAAGCACCTTCATCGAGCGCGGCAGGCGGGAAATCCCGGTCAGACCGGCTTCCTCGGCGGCGGGAAGGCTGTAATAGGCGTATTTCTTACGCCCGACGGAAAGGTCCTGGCGGGTCTTGAAGCTGTCGTTCGACGGCATGGAGTCTTCCTCTGGTCAGCGCCGCCCGACAATCCGGTTGCGCCTTCGCGCGGCAGACGCAGCGGCTCACAGGGCCCCTGCGCGCGCGGCGAAAGCCTGCTGCGGCAATCGTGCCTATAGTCCGCTCATCGCGCACCGTCCATGTGTCCACACCCTCGACGCGGACATTGAGAAAGGTTCTCAAAACAATGCGTATTTTCTCCCTCCCCGTTCCAGGGAGGGGGGCTGAGCGGAGCGAGGCCGGGTGGGGCGGGCTGCGCGACCCATCGCTCGCCTTGTTTCCAAGACATCGTGCGCCCTCGCCGAGCCGCCCCCACCCCGTCGCTGCGCGACGCCCCTCCCCGGAACGGAGAGGGAGAGTGTCGCCGTCATGATCCACACCCTCTCCCTGTCCAACCTCACCGTCTCACGCGGCGAGCGCCTCCTGTTCCAGGGCCTCGACCTGCGCCTTCAGGCCGGAGAAGCCGTGGTGCTGACGGGCGCCAACGGCGCGGGCAAGACCAGTCTGCTGCGCACCATCGCCGGCCTGCTGCGCCCCGACGCCGGCGATGTCGCCTTCCACGACGGCGACGGCAATCCGCTGGACGAGCGTCTGGCGCGCGGCCGCGAAACCCATTTCCTCGGCCACCAGGACGGACTGAAGACCAGCCGAACGGCGCGCGAAGAACTGGGCTTCCAGTGCGACTGGCTGGGTCATGTCCAGTGCGGCATGGACGATGCGGTCCAGGCTTTCGGCCTCGCTCCCCTGCTGGACCTTGAAGTCCGCCGCCTGTCCGCTGGTCAACGCCGCCGCCTGGCCATGGGCCGGCTGGTCGGATCGCCGCGCGCCCTGTGGCTGCTGGACGAGCCGATGGCCCCGCTGGACGCCCGCTGGCGCGCGGTCTTCGCCGACCAGATGCGCCGCCATCTCGACGCCGACGGCCTGATCCTCGCCGCCGTCCACGACCCCCTGCCCCTCCCGGCCCGCACTCTGGACCTGGGAGGCCTGACGTGAGCCGTCAGATAGACGCCGAACCCCGCCCGCCCGGCCTGCGCGGCGCGACGCGCGTGCTGTTGGAGCGGGAGCTGGACCTGGCCTGGAGCGGCGGGGGCGGCCCCTTGCTGGCCTGCGGCTTCTTCGCCTGTCTGACCGCCGTCCTGCCCCTGGCGGTGGGCGGCGATCCGCGCACGCTTTCGCCCGTCGCCGGCGGGATCGCCTGGCTGGCCCTGGCCCTGGCCTCGCTGCTGTCGCTGGAGCGGCTGTTCGAGCGGGATCTGGAGGATGGGGCGCTGGACCTGTTGGCGCTCGGCCATCTGCCGCTGGAATCGGTGGTGCTGATCAAGGCCCTGGCCCAGTGGATCGCTGTCGGCCTGCCCCTGGCCCTGACCGCGCCGGTCGCCGCCCTGGCCCTGGGCCTGCCGCCGGCTTTGATCCCGCTCACCGCCCTTTCGGCCCTGATCGGCGGGGCGGGCTTCGCCTGTACAGGAACCCTGGGCGCGGCCCTGGCCCTTGGGGCGAAACGCGGCGGCCTGCTGATCGCCGTCGTGGTCCTGCCCCTGTTCATTCCCCCCGTGGTGTTCGGCGCCGGGGCGCTGGAACGCGCCGCCTCGGGCCAGTCGCCCGCCCCGGCCCTGGCCTTCCTGGGCGCCTATGTCCTGTTCGCGGGCGTCGTCGCCGCCTTCGCCGGGGCGGCGGCGGTCAGGAACGCCCAGGGATGACCGCCGCGATCCGCCGCTTGCCCGCCGTCCCGACGCCGCGTAATCGCTGACGCCATGTTCGGCCTGTCCAACCCGCAGCGTTTCATGGCCTTCACCGGCCCGCTGACGCCCGTCCTCTGGGCGGTCGCGGCCGTGCTGCTGGCCGTCGGAACCTGGCTCAGCTTCACCGTCCCCGCCGACTATCAGCAGGGCGACACGGTGCGGATCATGTTCGTCCATGTGCCCGCCGCCGTCTGGGGCCTGGGCGCCTATTCGGCCCTGGGGGTCTCAAGCTTCTTCGCCCTGGTGTTCCGCCACGCCCTGGCCGACGCCGCCGCCCGCGCCGCCGCCCTGCCCGGCGCCGCCTTCACGGCCCTGGCCCTGTTTACCGGCTCCCTGTGGGGCCAGCCCATGTGGGGGACCTGGTGGGTGTGGGACGCACGCCTGACCAGCGTGCTGGTCCTGTTCCTCTTCTACCTCGGCTATATGGCGCTGCGGGCCTCGATCGACGACGAGCAGAAGGGCGCCCGCGCCGCCGCCGTCCTGGGTCTGGTCGGCCTGATCAACCTGCCCATCGTCAAGTTCTCGGTCGACTGGTGGAACACCCTGCACCAGCCGGCCAGCTTCCTGACCCCTGGGTCCTCAGGCCTGGACCCCGTCTATCTGCCGCCCTTCCTGACCATGCTGGCGGCCTATGGGGTTCTGTTCGCGGCCCTGTGGCTGACAGCGATCCGCACCGAGGTCCGCCGTCGCCGCGTCCTGACCCTGCGCGCCCGAAAGGCGCTGGAGGCTTAGATGCTCGACCTCGACATGACCCCCTACGCCGCCTTCGTCTGGCCCGCCTGGGGCGTCAGCGCCCTGGTGCTGATCGCCCTGACCGCCCGCGCCGTCGTCGCCTCGCGCAAATGGAAGCGCGAACTCGAGCGTCTGGAAAAAGACCAGAGCGCGACATCAGACGCCGCAGACTCCAATCGCCCTCAAGTAGCGCAAAGCGCGGTAGGGCCAAAAGAATGAACCGCTGGCTGGCCCTCCTGCCCCTGGTCGTGATGGCTGCGCTCGCCGCCCTGTTCATCGGCTGGTCGCTGAAACGCGATCCCGCCTTCAAGCCCGACGCCATGGTCGGCCAGCCGATCCCCGAAACGGTGCTGCCCATGCTCACCGGCGACACCGCCGGACCCGGCAATCTGGACCTCAAGACGGCGGGCGTGGGCCGACCCATGCTGGTCAATGTCTTCGCCTCCTGGTGCGCGCCGTGCCGGATCGAACATCCCAAGCTTCTGGCGTTGAAGGCGCGGGGGATCGCCGTCGTCGGCGTGGCCTATAAGGACGAGCCGTTCGCCACCCGCGCCTTCTTGGACGAGTTGGGCGATCCCTATTCCCTGGTTCTGGTGGACCGCGAGGGTCGGGCCGGTCTGGACCTGGGCATCTCCGGCGTGCCCGAGACCTTCGCCGTCGACGCCATGGGCCGGATCACCGCCAAACAGTCCGGCCTCCTGCTGAACGACGCGGATATCGACCGTCTGGTGGCCTCTATGCAGGCCCCGCCGAGACCGCCGCCGACAACCAGATGAGGGGCCGATGACGGGCGTTAACTCTTTTTAGACCGTATATGTTAACCATACGGCATGAGCGTGATTCGCCCCGATCTGCCGCTTTCGCCGTCCTCCCAAGGGGTCGCTCCGTCAAACGCGCGCAGCCCCCAGGCCGCGTTCTTCCGTGCGGCTTTGGACCAGGCCCAAGCTCAAGCCGCACTGCCGGCGGCGGCCGTCATGTCGACGATCCGCACCGCAACCCCGGCCCGGCCCGTCGAAGCCTCATCGGCCGCGCCCGAGCGCGAGGAGCCCAGGATCATGCGACCCGGCTCCTATCTCGACATCAGGGTCTGATCGGTCCCGCCGCAGCCGCCAAGGACGCTTCAAGGGTTCAAACCAACCTGGGGACAACGCAATACGCCCTGCACGAGGCGGAGTAGCGGCTTGTCTGGCGCTGCCGCCGCCCGACAAGTCGAGAGGCGTGGCCGGCGAATTCCCGCCGCCGTCCTGATCGCGCCTGTGGCTCAGCGTTTTGTGAACCCACGACCTAACCCATGTTGTAGCCGGAGGAACGGAACTCGCCTATCGTTGATCGATCGGCGACCGAAACGGAGCTGGGGACCATGCGCTTGTCGCTTAGGCAGCTGAGACAAAACAGCGACCACTATCGTGTCGAACCCCACGACGCCGGTTTCGCCATACTGAAAACGGCCAGGGCGGACGGTGCGGTCTTCGACGCTCTGGTGCGGTACGCGCTCAACAGCGCCGGTGAGGAGTTCGTGGCCCTGCCCCGCTCGGACGGTCTCGCGGGCTACGACGGCGTCTTCATCATTCCGCTTGAATGACAAGATAGAAGCAGGCCGCCGATTTCAGATGGGCGAGGTCGGCGTCATGGGGCGGCGGGCGCGCTCCAGATCGATCTACGCCCTCGTCCAGCCTCAACCGCGCAGCCTGTCGCAGCTCACGCAGATCGGCAAGCAGCAGCTGACCGCTGCGTTAAAAACGCGCTGCCGGAGCAAGCGACTAGTCCATTTAAACGCCATGGCCTTTTGCCGTCGGTCAAGATGCAGGCCGCAGGACAACGGCGCCGGCGACACCTCCACGCGCGTTTAGCCGGCCGCCAGCCGACCTGAGACAGGTTCGCTTTCAGACACAGGAACGCGAGACCGGCTTCTGCGCTGAGAAACCAACCCCGGAGGATTCATGTCCGTCATCGACAAGGCGCTGGCCGCCATCACCCCGCAACCATCCGAAGAACACCGTCGCGAGGCCACCGAAAAGGCCAGGGCCGCCGCCCAGCCCGACGACTGGTTGTCGCTCGCGCTCGATCATCACGACCTGATCCGCGACGCCTTCGCCGAAGGACGAACCGCGAAAACCGCAGCGGACCGCAAAGCGGCGATGCAGAGTCTGGGCCTGGTCTTGAATGGTCATTCCCTGGCCGAGGAGATCGTTCTGTACCCCGCCATGGCGCAGAATGGTCACAAGCTCCAGGCAGGCGCCGCCTATTCGGAGCAGACTACGGCCAAGATGCAGATGGCCGAACTTGAGAACATCGCCCCTTCCTCCGAGGCCTGGCTCGACAAGTGGGGCCATATCGAGGGCGCGGTGCTGACCCACATGTTCGAGGAGGAGAACGGCTGGTTCCTTCACCTCAAGGCGCATGGCGAGCACCAGGACCGACTGACCGCCCGCTATACCGAAGAGTATCAACGCTATGTCGGCTGAGGCTGAGGCAAACCGATCAGGGCTCGCCCAAGGCGGCCTGGGCGGACCGGAAGACCAGTTGCTGGAGGCTGGTCAGGAAGAGGTCTTCTCCCGCGCCGAGGTCGAGAGCGGCCGCATCGAACATCACACCGACACCCAGACCAAACCGTCCCCCGATGAGGTCGAACCCTCGTCGCCCAACGCCGACGCGGGAGACAGGGATGCGTGACTTGACCCGGGATTCGGGGGCCTGACGCCGTGGCTCAGGGTCTGAACGCCGATATACCCGGTTCGGCCATCCATCTCTGCATCGACATGCAGAGGATGTTCGTCGAGGACACCGAATGGAAAACTCCCTGGGCTGAACGGGTTTTGCCGGCGATCGTGCGCCTGTGCGAGAATCGCGCCGAGCGCACCTGCTTCACGCGCTTCATCCCCGCCGCGCGACCCGGCGAAGGTCGGGGGACATGGCGCAAATACTGGGATCGCTGGCCTTCTATGACGCTGGAGGCGTTGGGGGGGCCGATGGTGGATCTGGCCTGCGAGCTACAGCGGTTCGCACCGCCAGGGTGGATTCTGGACAAGACCCTCTACTCGCCGTGGACCGGCACGGATCTCGACGCCATCCTGCGCCGCAGCGGCGTCGACACCCTAGTGGTGACAGGCGCTGAAACCGACGTCTGCGTCCTGGCCACGGTGCTGGGGGCGGTGGATCTGGGCTATCGCATCGTCATCGCGACGGATGCGCTTTGCAGTTCCTCGGACGAGGATCATGACAGCCTCATCGCCCTGTATCACCGCCGCTACGGTCAGCAGATCGAGACGGCGGAGGTCGACGCCATTCTGTCGGCCTGGCGGCCCGCCTAGGTCGCGGCGAGGGCCACAGTCGGAGTATCGCCCGAAGGACGAGGCGAAGTCACCGACAGGCCGTCGGAGCACTGTATGTCGGAAAAAAAAATCGGGGCCTGCCGAGAACGACAGGCCCCTGATTTTGTCAGTCTCGACTTGGAGCGGGCGAAGAGATTCGAACTCTCGACCCCAACCTTGGCAATCGAAAAACGGCGTTTTCTCTACGGTTTCTAATTACCGCCGATTCTACGATAACCGGCGGATATCGTTGCGCTAATCAACAACACGACCCACCCTGTCCTTCGCCCGGATATCCGGCGAATACCCCTTCTGCTGCTTCCCATGTGCTTCCCAGAGCCCCGCCTCAAAAATTGGGAAGCACTTCGGATAACATCAGTCATTGAAAGAAGCGGGACATGGGAAAGCTCACCAAACGGATCATTGAGGCGCTCGACGCCAAAGGCGGCCCAGACATCTTCGAATGGGACAGCGAGTTGCGGGGCTTCGGCGTCCGCGCCAGGGCGACGGGCTCCAAGACCTACCTCGTCCAGTACCGAAACACCGAGGGCCGGACGCGAAGGCTGGTCCTGGGCAAACACGGCGCATTGACCGTCCACCAGGCCCGCGACCTCGCCCGCCAGAAGCTCGCCGCTGTCGCGCGCGGCGAAGACCCGTCGGAGGAAAGACGCGCCATGCGCAACGGCCTCACGGTCGGCGAGCTTTGCGACTGGTATCTGGAACACGCCCGGTCGGGTCGTATCCTTGGACGGCGACGGCGCCCCATCAAGCCCGCGACCTTGGACATGGACCAGAGTCGGATCGACACCCACATCCGACCACTCCTGGGCTCGCGCTCCATCAAGGGACTGACCGTCTGGGACATCGAGGGCATGCAGTCCGCAATCGTCGCCGGCCGAACGGCCAAGAAGCGCAAAAACCGAGGCGGCGCCACCACAGGCGGCCCCGGCGTCGCTTCGCGCGCCGTCGGCACTCTACGCTCCATCTTCGGCCACGCCGCGCGCGTCGGCCTGATCGAGAAGAACCCCGCCGCAGGCGTGCGGCTCATCGCCAGCACGCCGAAGATGCGGCGGCTGAGTTTCGCGGAGCTGAAGCTTCTGGGTGAAGCCCTACGGAAGGCGGAAAAGGAAGGCGAGCACCCCACGGGGCTGGCAACGATACGTCTGGCCCTCCTGACGGGGTTGCGACGCATGGAGATCCTCGGGCTCCAGCATCGTTGGGTCTATGGGCCGGAGGGCTATATCGCCTACCCCGACACCAAGACTGGACCACAGGTCCGAGTAATCGGCTCCGCCGCCGTCGCCCTGATCGAGGCGCAGCCGCGTCAGCCGGGATCACCCTATGTCTTCCCGGCGGATTGGGGCGAGGGGCATTTCATCGGGATCGTGAGAGTTCTGGAACGGGTTTGCGCCATCGCAGGCCTCACCGACGTCACACCCCACGTTCTACGCCACACCTTTGCCAGCGTGGCGGGCAACCTCAACTTCTCAGAACTGACGATCAAAGGGCTATTGGGCCACTCGCCGCGAGGCGTGACGCAGGGCTACGTCCATCTCGATTACGCCTTGGTGGTCGCCGCCGAGAGGGTGTCAGTCGAGATTGCCGCCATTCTAGGTGGACAATCGAACGAAAACCTTCTGCCGCCTCAGCCGACACCAGGGCAGGCGTATCACGAGCTTAGACTTTACAGGGGAGCGTGATGGTCGGTGCCTGTCCGAATGAGTTGATTGATCGCAGTTTGATTGCCCGACGTTTAGGCCCATCTTTCCAGCGCCCCGACACGGGCTAGACACTGAATTGGATGTATCGCATGGGCGAGGCACAAATTGAGCGACCGACGTCGCCATTCGACGGCAAGGCCTTCGACGTCGAGAATGCGCTTCTAATGTACGCCTTGAGCTATGCGACAATGCCAGCCGAAGGAATCTACGATCAACCGGCCCTCGAACCGCTCCGAGATTCGATCAAGGATTGCCACATTTATCTAGTGGGCCTTACGCCGGTCATTCAGACTCAGGCGGTGACGCAGGACGGCACGAACATGGTAACCAGCATGTCCGTTCGAGGCCAGATTCACGATCTTCGTTGGGCGATTCCGCCAAACGTGGTCCTCAAGGGAGACGCAGATCAAGGCTGGTGGGGCGAGGACGAAGAAGGTCGCCGTTGCTTCCCGGACGAGGTGACAATCGGGATGCGCCTAAAACTTGAGGCCGGGGTTGATTTCAAGGTCCTGTATATTGGCCAAGCCTTCGGTGAGGAAGGCTCCCGCAACGCACTGGATCGCCTTCGTAAGCACGAGACGCTTCAGAAAATTGCGCTTCAGGGCGTGCCTGCCGGCTATCGACTGACGCTGCTAATGCTCGAGATCCAGCCGGGGAACAGCACGATCACGGTGATCAATCCGCGTGCTGCCAATCGATCTCAGGGCTCGGAGCGAATCCGTATGGGCCTAGATAAGCTTTTTGGTACCGACGAGGCGGAGCGAACAACTCTCTATGAGGCCGCGCTGATCCGGTATTTTCAGCCACCCTTCAACACCATCTTCAAGAAAAGCTTCCCCTCGACCAATTTGAAGGTTTTGGCTGACTGCTATGACAAGGATTTCGCTGCAGTGGTCGCCGAAATCTCGATCGACGAGCTGCCATTTACCCTCTTCAGCGATACCGTCGCCCATCGACATAACCATATCGCCAAGTTTGATCTACACGACGATGAGGCGCGCAGGGTGTTCTTCGCATAGCATCGCCGAGATCGACACGCGTCTCTGATCCGAAACTTGATCTCCAGCCACGCATCGAGGGCAGATCGTCAGGTTTCAAGGCTCAGCGACCCGGTTATCGATAAATCTGGTCGAATCGCGATTATCAGGCATCGAGTGCTAAGCTCGATGTGGTCAATCGGCTGAGGCTAGCCTGGCCAAGCGCTGGACTTCGTCCTCATCAGCTGCACGCGAGGGCGTCGGCCGAACGTTTCCAAAATATTTGCGCTCCACACCGCCATAAGCGGCGGGCCCGTCCATCTTGGTTAGTCGCATCTGGAACATCTTTGCGCCCACCACCAACTCCACCGGGTTGTTGCCGTGGTTGAAGAGCTCGACCGAAAAGCAGCCACGATAGCCGGGTTGTATCATCGTGTTCACGGCGATTCCCAAGCGCGTATAACTGCTGCGTGTGAGCACGTCAGCGTAGACGTCCACGGGCAAGGCAACATACTCTAGCGTCGTCGTGAGAACGATCTGGTCCGGATAGAGGATAAAACGCTCCCCCAACTCCCGTCGTGTTGGCTGAAAATAAGACCCTACCGGCCTGAAACCAGCGTCCCCGCTGGCAACCCCGATAAAGGGGCGTCGAGTGACTATTGATACCAGGAAGTCGTAGCCCAGGCGGAGGTCGATGGTTATTTCCCCGATCTGCGCCTTATCCAAAAGCGGTTCGATCCAGAGTCCAGTTGAACCCGGCTCATCCAACCGCTTGAGTATCTCCTCACGCCTCATTTTGATTCCGCCCATAGCTGACGAATGGACGCATTGCGGATAGATTTCTCAGCGAGGTCGTTGATAATTTTCGTCAGTTCAACGGGCTTGGCTCCTTTTGTCCAAGGCGCACCGTCACCGTTTAAAGCCTTGGCCAAATATGACCAGCCAGCAGGAAACATTCCGTGCAACTGCTGCTCGCCGACCAGAACACAAGGACGGATGTCGTCAAAGGACGATTCGATATTTGGAATCTCGAACCTTTTGGCCAGTGGGGGAAAGCCCCGTTGGGTTAGAGCCGTTTGGAATGCCCCAACAATCTCAGAATCTTCGTCGGCCAGGAACGACCGTATGACATCTAGACGTTTGGCGGTCGCTGGATGGGTTTCACTGATTCCAGCATCCGGACTGATAGAGTGGAGCATGTCACCGATGGCGGAACCAACATAACAGGCGGCGAACAAATCGGCGAAATGCTCGCGCCGGTGACAGATGATGTTAGCGTGAAACTTGTCGGGAATGGCTTCTGGAATAGGGTCCAAGAGAAGTGTCGCCGCTGTTATCTTCCCAGTCACGTCAACGAAATGACCGAGTTCGTGATATAGTGCGCAACAGAAGAGCGGCATATCCTTGTAAAGGCGAGGCACGCCAATAAATACCAAACGACTTTCCGGTAGTGGCTTGTCGAACCGAGTGATGGTCTTCGCAACAAACTCCCAAGGATCTCCCATTTGTAAATGAAAATCCTTCTCATCGGTTAGCGCCGTTGTGACCAAGCATTTGAATGGCAACCACTGCGCCAGCGCAAAGCGTAGGCAGTATTCGATCTCGTAGGGCGACTCCTTCGTCGTCGAACCTTGCAGGTAACGATGGGTCAGCCACACCTTGTCTGCCAGCATCCGAACGATGACGTCGTCATATTTAGGAGACGCCGTCAGGACGTGTTCAACGACGTCAATCAGCGTCCGCGTATGCTCCTCAAGGCCCTTGTTGAAATAGGGCGACCTTGAGAGCTGCGACAGGCTTTTAAGAAGAAGACTGAGATCAGTCTGCGGGTGCAAAATTGGGCTCCAGGGTCAGGAGCACATTATGCGCGATTTCCTGGCTCACGTCTTTGATTCCGCAGACGCTGGAAAGGGAGTCGTCTAGACCGTGGATCATTCTGAGATCATTGGCCAAGTGAACCGCTTGAGGAATGACCTCAGGTGAGATCGATTGCGGATTGGCTAGTAGCAAACGCGCTTGCTTAAGGACGCTGTCGAAATGCAGGCTCAGAGGAGCAGGGACCTCGGCCGCACCACTTTCTATCAGCAGCAACGCTAACCGAAAGAACTCGAGTTCACGGTCGGTGTCGCTCGGCATCGCCGCAAACATGATATCGCTCCAATCCCGCCGAATCAGCAGGATTTTGACTCAGCCGAGTCAAGAGCGAAACCATTTTCTGGAGCGCGTCAAAGTTTAGGGCTGACCAGTATCAGCGCACCATTGAACTTTTCCCTTCCGCAGCCAGAAGTGACACCGGCATCCATCGGTGCGACGAACGGAAGGCTCAAGAGAAGGACGGCCCCACCAATCGACTCTAACGGACCACTGAGGCCGACGCGCCTTGCTCAGGGACAACAGGAGCGGCGTGCCGCAGTGGCAAGGGCACTGTATGGTCACCCATTTCGGTGCGCGCCTGTCGCCGACAATTACTAGAGCTCCATTCGGCAAGTCTTCGCGTGGCGGCATATCAATCGCGTGGCAGGTCCGGAAATCAAGCTGCGGCTGCATCTTGATCCAGCGGAGCGCGGCTCCGAGCATATGTCCTATCATCAGCCCGCCCGCCCTAAAAACGGGACAACATCGCCTGCGCCGACAATCGTGGGCGTGTTGCACACTCTGCAAGGCTGACGCGCCGCGCCGGGCCGGAAGTCTTCGACCTGACCAAATTTGCGAACGCGGTTCGCGATTGCGCCTGCACCTCCTCGGAACTGCTGAAGGCGCTGGATCATCTCCTCAATACCCATCGTGGCCACCGAAGTGGTGAAGGACACCACGGCTGGCGCAGGATTACCTTCCCCTCTGACGTACGCCTCCGCCTTACGTCGATCGAACTCCGCAGGATCGTTCCGGCGCAATGCCTCTTCCGCAGCCAAGGCGGGATTCACAATCCTACGGCAGATCAGACACGACGCCCCCGGCTCCAGAACGGTGACGCGGCCATCGCCTTCTAGTACTCGTTCACCCTCGCGATCCGCTACCCGCAACGCTAGGCCGAGATCGATGACTGGAATCAGATAATAGTATGCGAGTCTATTGAGGAGTATCCGGCCGTCGTGATCGTCCGTGCAGCCGAAGATCATATCCATCGACTTCAGGGCGTCGCGACATGCGGGAGCGCCGATCCACTCGTTAAAAGTGGCCACCTGCGTTCCCAGGCCCATACGACCTATCTCGCGTTCGGCGACCTCCACCTTCATGACGCCCTTTGCGGCGTCGGCATGGGTCGCGCCATACAGGCGATTTAGATTGGACGGCTCCACATGATCGGGATCGAAAATTGCTAGGTGGCCGACACCCATCCGGCCAAGTTGCTGGAGCAGCGGACTCCCCGTCCCCCCGGCCCCAACGACGCCGATCCGTAGGGATTTCATCGTTCGATTGAAGCTGACGCCTAAAGCCAGACCTTGCCGATCCATCGCCGGATCTTCCGGGCACGCATCATCCTCGCGACGGTGGAACCTCCAGTTCTGGCTCACGGACCGGATGACCTCGAGATCGATGACACTGTCCGGCGAGGTCCATACCCGCCCCTGGATTTCCCCCGTCCCGCACAAAAGCAGGCTGACCATCAAGGCGTCCTCTCCGTTGCGGTTCTGCGCCAACCTAGCCAGTTCTGCTTCGTTGCGGTCATCCTGGCTAGAAAAGCCAGCAGGGCCTGTGGGGTGAGAGTGAGCGATGCCCACCTGGTGCCCGGCACGGCTGGCCTCGGCCAACAAGGAGACGAACCTGTTCGTCTTCCAACTGATGTGCCGATCATCCGAGGATGTGATCTCGTCACGTTCGACCGGCAAGACATCCTTGATAAGCAAGCGCACGCGACCCTCGCCAGTGAACGGGTCTGAAGCAATGCGCGACACACCGAAGATGACATAGGCGGCATGTTCCTTGCCATCCGCACGAAGCAACTCTGCCTTCAAAAGGCGCAAATGCGCTTCCTGAGCTGCGAGATCCGCCCGGGTCATGCTGCGATTTCCAAAGCGCGTTCGATGCGACGGACCATCGTCCAGATGCCGTCGACGCCGGGGCGCCAGGCGCTGTTGTGCCGTGACCAGCGCTGCCAAGTCTGACCCGCGAACGTATGCGGCACATTCGCTGCGGCCGGATACTGGTTACTCGCCGCCAGCTTAACCCACGGTGACAGATAGAACATATCTGGAGCGCAGTCGGGATATGCGGGCGGTAGCATGACGAGAATGTCAGCAGTCCCGTCGGTGAACCGGCCCTGGGGCAGACTCCACCCCTTCAGGATAACAGCCCTAGCCCCCGCCTCAGATCTCTCGTCAAAAGCGATCCCGCAGTTGATGAGATAGTCACGGTCCTCGGGCGGCAGCACCACCTCACCGGAACCCTCCGTCGTGGTGTCGATGCCGGTGAAGAACCGCTCCACGCCCTCCGCCTCGAGATCGACACGCTCGGCGTTGCCAATCAGTCTATCGTCGCCGACGCGTTGGGCTAGCCAAACGCCATAGCCAGCTGGCTCGACACCGGCCAGCTTCTTGAGTTGCAGGCCGGTAATGAAGGGCAGGCCCCATTCGAAGCGACGGCCGTCTAGAGTGATCCGGAACGAACGATCACTCTTGAAGGTCACGAACCGCTCCAGACCTTCACGTCGCACATCGGTGGTTTCGTCGAGGCGCAGCTCGTCCAGCTGGCCGTCCTCGAGATACTGGAAGACCAGATGTTCATCGGTCGGAAAGAGCCTCGCCGCTTCTAGCAATTGCTGGCCTGTGACGACGGGATCACGGAAGCGGTGGATGGCGTCATTGATCAGAACGTCATGGCCGGGGCGGGCGACATCGGGGGCGGCAAGGAAAGTATGGTCGGTCATATTTTTAGCTCCAAGAGCCCCAGCCACGGCGGCTAAGGCGTTGGATGCATAAATAGTAGCTATTTCTTGGCTACGCAATAGCTACAACCGCTGTATTTTTTGTTGACTTTTTCCAGTCCCGATCTATGTTGTGACGCCCACACCCCACAGGAGGCCCCATGAAGAAGACAATGACGCTCAATCTTACGGATGCTGAGATGCAGGCGCTGGAGCAGCTGTCCGGCAAGAAGGATCTGACGAAGACCGCTGTCCTCCGGCAGGCCCTCAAACTGTATCAACTGGTCGATGTCCGCCTGCAGCATGGCGGCAAGCTATTCTTCGAGGATGACGCCACGAAGGAAAAAGCCGAGCTGATGGTGCTGTAATCCGTGACCGTGCATCCGATCCTTCTGCTGGACAAAAGAACGGGCGAAATGGTGCCCGCCGAACTGGTCGAGACCATCAATGCTGGCCATCTGGCCAGCGTCGAAAAGGAATGGATGCCCGTCCTTTTGACGCGGTTGCGCGAACTCGTCGACCAACGTCAGCCCCTGCCTGAAAACAGACACTGGGTTTGGCGAGACAAGGTCGCCAGGATTCAGGGATTATTGGCGTACAGAACATTCGCGATCGTGTGTGAGGGCCGGACACAAGGCCTCATGCAGATCAACACAGCCGTCACGTGCCGCCTTCCGGGGCAAGTCGGCAAGCAACTCGCTTACGTTGATTATCTAGAAACGGCCCCTTGGAATCGCTCATCGATCGTTCAGCAACCCCACTTTAGCGGAGTTGGTACGGCCTTGATCCGCGCGGCAATCGAAGCAAGCCGCGAAGAAGAATTCCACGGCCGGATCGGTCTTCACTCGTTGCCGCAATCCGAAGATTTTTACAGACAAGTCTGTGAGATGACAGATCTTGGGATCGACGGCACTTACGAAAACCTCAGATACTTCGAGATGACGCCAGAACAAGCCACGTCGTTCTCGAGTTAGGAACAACCATGAAACTCGATATCACGAGGGAATGGTTCGAGCGCAAAGCCAGGCTGGAAGGTGACCTCGAGATCGCCGCCGGCATGCTAGCAAGGGACCCATCCCCAGAGACGGCCGCAACGCGGTCGACTCCCGAAACAGATCTAGAAACGCGGTTTGCGTTCGGCTCTCTTGTCGAATGTATGCGCCGGAAGAGCGGGCTCACCATGGAAAAACTGGCAGAAAAAGCCAGCATCGATGTGGCTGAAATCCGAAACATAGAACGTGACGCTCATTATCGGGCTGAACCGCGCACAGTATTCCAGCTTGCCTCGACGTTCGGTTTACCCAACAAAGCTCTGTTGCAGTTGTCAGGAAACGCGGCGGCGAACGATTCTGGCATGCACGAGCACGCCATGCGCTTTGCAGCAAGATCCGGCGAGTCCGTGCAGAACCTCTCAAAGGAGGAAAAGCGCGCGCTTGAGGAGTTTATCGCGTATTTGGCGAAACAATAGGAAACTACGTCGTGCGGAACATTCTTCTAAGCCGCCCGACGGCGACGGATATTGAGAGCCAAGTGAGCAAAGTCTTACGGGGGCTCGGCAACCCCGAGCCCCCGTTAAGGCTGGAAGATGTCCGAGAACTGCTACGCCTTGATCGCGGATACTACTCCACGAACAACGACAGCTTCCTGCGAGAAAAAATCAGCCGGCTGGCGGTCGCTGGTGCCCAAATTATAGAACGACCGACCCTCCTTCTCGACGCGGTCCGCAAGTTCGATCTTCGAGCGCTTTATCTTCCTGACCGCCGCCGAATCCTGTTGGACGAGTCGCAGCCCACCCCCAAACAACGGTGGAATGAAGCGCACGAGATCGGCCACAGCATCTTGCCTTGGCATGCAGACCTTATGTTAGGCGATCACGAGCAGTCCCTAACCCCCGGCTGCCACGCTCAGATCGAGGCTGAGGCAAACTACACAGCCGGGCAGCTCTTATTTTTACAGGACCGGTTCCTATCGGCGGCGAACGATTCAACACCGACGCTCGATTCTGTGCGATCCTTGAAGGGAGGGTTTGGCAACACCTACACTACGACCTTTTGGCGGTTCATCGAGGGCGCTCACACCGATATGCCGATGATCGGGCTGATTGGTCCCCATCCGAAGCGTTTGCCCGCCGGTTTCGACGCCTCGGCACCGTTCAGATATGTCATCGAGTCTCCAGCTTTCGCCGCCACCTTCGACAGCATCGAGACTCAGACGTTGCATCGTGCGGTCAGCAGCTACTGCGGGAGCCAACGCGCTGGACCGCTGGGCTCCGCCGAGATTGTCCTAACTGATCGGAATGGCGACGGGCAGATCTTTCATTTCGAAACCTTCTGCAACAGCTACGACTGCCTAACCCTGGGTGTTTACAGACGCCCCTATACTCGGGTCGTCGGGTTCTGATTAGCCGATCCAGCAATGAGAGCCACTAGGCAAGATAAAAGCCGCAAGGTGCGGGCGGGGGTTGGGGCGAAAACAGCCATTATTTTCAGTCACATAAGACAAGGCGCGCCACACCCTCGCACCTTGCCATTCCGTCTATATCACTGAAAATATTGAAGAAACTGGACCTTATTTCGACCAGAAGCGCATGCGTAAGCGCGCCAGGTCGATGTCGGCCGGTCAAGGGCGGCTTCGCCGTCGCTAACGCGATGGCCGCGTACCGCGACCACCCCTGACAGTCCTCCCCTGCCCTGGCTGAGATCCATCATGCGCTTTGGTGAGGGCTAGGCTTTCAGCCTGACTCCAGGGCCGCCACCAGCGTCGGCGGGGACGAAGGTCACTCCCGCACGTTCGAGCGCAACTTGAACTGCGTTGACGTTCTCAGCAGCGCTTCGGCCAGGACCCAGCGCGCTCTCCATCCGCCTAATGGTCGGCAGTGACAAACCCGTTTCCGACGCGAGCCGAGGCCCACTCCAATCCACAAGCGCCCTCGCGGCACGGATTTGGGCGGCCGTCAGCATGGCGTGACACCAAAAGTAAAGCACAAGACGCTTTTAGATTGACTATTAGAGTGATGCATGATACTAATGGACTAATACACACCTCGCGCGCCGAGTCATGCAGTCACGTCTTTGACGGGACGTGCGGCTGCATGTCTCCGGTTCACCAACGGAATGGGCTCAATGTCGATTCAGTCTTGGCACCAAAACTGGCTGGCTCTGGATGACCAGCACAATCGCTACCTCGATGCGTGGTGCGACCTGAATGGTAGGCTGGAGCGGCAGCCAGGGTGGTTCGCCCTAACGGACGCTGAAAAGGACGCCGCGCAACATGCCAGCGGCCTGTCCGAATTGGAGGCGCTCCTGCGCATCCTGCATCGACGGCTTGTTCGGTCATTGCGCAAGATTCCTACCAGTCCGAGTCGCGACTTCGATGCCGTGTTGGCGAACCTCCGCGTTGCCGAGCGGCTAAGTCCTCCCGAAGAGAACGCGGTGGTCCACGGGATACTGAGGCGAGCGGTTCGCGACCTCGATGCGATCCGAAGGGCGTCATGAGAAATCGGCGGCGCCGCGAGCCAGATAGGGCGCTCGCTCGCGCCTTCGTCAGGAATGCGCGAGCCTTCCACGAGATGGGGCAGGCGGCTAAGGGCCGGGAAGGGTCGTCATCCGCCTACTACGTAGCCATCGCCATCGAACTCGGCCTGAAGGCCTACCTCCTTCATCGCGGCATCACCGACCAGTGGAACCGCATCCACCTCAGACACGATCTCACCAAGGCGCTCCGGTGCGCCCGCATGGCTGGCTTGAAGGACATCCCAGAAGGCATCGCACAGATGGCTGAGGTTCTTTCCCCACTCTACGCCTCAGGGGCGCTTTCCAGGGGCCTTGGAGAGCCCTCCTGGCCCATACCGCCTCGTGAGGCCGACGAGGCCATTGGCGATCTTCTCGACGGGTTGGAGACTATCGTCCATCACCACGGAAGGAACGGTCGATGATCGCTCTGAAGGTCCGACGGAAACGGCGCGGCCCGGCATCCGGTGAACGGCAGGCCCTAATTCAGGCCATCGCCGAACTTCCACCCGAGGCGCGAGATGTATTTCTTCTCCATCGCATGGCGGGCCTGCGATACGATGAGATTGGACTGCACTTGAATATGTCGCCCGTCGCCGTGCAGGCGCACCTCGCTGAGGCCTTGGTCCTACTGAACCGCTCTCTGGCTGGCATCGACGACACCTGACCATAGAACGACCGAACGCCTTCAGACGGGCCGCCAACGCGCCTCTGACCTCGCCGTCAAACCTGTGAGCTTTCTGTTTGCACGCTCGTCAGCGCGCGCGCAAAATCACCCCTACGCAATGGAGTTACGCCGTGGCTTTATACGATGCGATATTTTGCGCTTCCCACTGCTTCCCATTTGCTTCCCAGAGGGTCGCTCGGGTGACTGGGAAGCAGTTTGGGACCCCGGAGGGGAAGGCTAACTGCTTGTCTACCTTGGTCTCGACTGGAGCGGGCGAAGAGATTCGAACTCTCGACCCCAACCTTGGCAAGGTTGTGCTCTACCACTGAGCTACGCCCGCACTCCGTAGGAGCTAGGTGCGCTCCCCGTCGAGGAGGGGGCGTATAGCGGAGGGTTGATCGGTCCTGCAAGCTCTTTTTTGCGGCTATCGCGCTTCGCGCGACTTGAGCCGAATTCATGCGCAAACTGCCCCTACCGGAACGCCTGCACGCTCGCTGCCTGAGCGCCTTCGCGCTCAGGCAGCGAGCTTCGTCATTGCCGCGAGGGCGGGAACGCGTCGCGAGCATAGCGCCCTTCCTTCACAAGGATGGGGCCTCAGCGCGGCGCCAAGCGAATAGCCCCGTCGAGCCGGATGCACTCGCCGTTGATATAGACGTTGCGCGCCAACTCCAGCACCAGCGACGCATAGTCGGCGGGCGTGCCCAGGCGGCTGGGGAAGGGGATGGCGGCGGCCAGGGCGTCCTGGATCTTCTGGTCCATGCCGGCCATCATCGGCGTCCACATGATGCCGGGCAGGATGGTGTTGCACCGCACCCCTTCCTGGGCCAGGTCGCGGGCGACGGGCAGGGTCATGGCGTAGACTCCGCCCTTGGACGCCGAATAGGCCGCCTGGCCGATCTGCCCGTCCTGGGCCGCCACCGAGGCCGTGTTGACGATCAGGCCGCGCTCGCCGTCCGCCATGGGCTCCAGCGTCACCATCCCCGCCGCCGACTGCGACAGGACGCGGAAGGTGCCGAACAGATTGACCCGAACGGTGCGTTCGAACTGGGCCATGTCGTGGGCCTTGATCTCGCCGGTGTCCTTCTTGCGAGAGACGGTCTTCATGCCGGTCGCAATGCCGGCGCAGTTGACGGTCAGCCGTTCCTGGCCGTGGGCGGCCCGCGCCTTTTCGAAGCCGGCCGCGACCGAGGCGTCGTCGGTGACGTCCACCGGACAGAAGACACCGCCGATCTCGGCCGCGATCGCCTCGCCCTTCTCGGCGTTCATGTCGAACAGGGCGACCTTCGCGCCCGTGGCCGCGATGGCGCGGGCCGTGCCCTCGCCCAGGCCCGAGGCGCCGCCTGTGACGACTGCGGCGATGCTGCTGTCGAGTTTCATCCCGTTCGTTCCTATGTTTCAGTGAACCAGAGTTTCGATTGAGGATTTAGCCGCCATGCCCGGCAAAGCCAAACCCATCTCGCCCGAAGACGCACTGAACCCCGCCAGGGCCCTGACGCCAGCGGTCGTGAAGATCAACGAGGTGCGCGTATCCCGGGGCTTCTGGCCCAAGATCCAGCGCACGGCGGCGCGCATCCCGTTCGCGGACCAGGCCCTGGCGGCCTGGTATGCGGCGCGCGACCCGGCGACACCGTTGCCGGCCAAGGGGATGATCTTCGCCGGCCTGGCCTATTTCGTCCTGCCCCTCGACGCCATTCCCGATATTTTCGCAGGCATCGGCTACACCGACGACGCGGCGGTCATCGCCGCCCTCATCGCCACCCTCGGGGCCAATATCAAACGCCGCCACCGGGATCAGGCGGAAGACGCGGTGGAGCGGCTGAAAGGCAAGTAGCAGCCCCTCGCCGGTCGCCCGCAAGCCCCACAGACGATTCTCAGTCGATCACCTGGAATTTCCGCCCGTCGAACACCCGTAGCGCCTGGACCAGGTCGCGGCCGCGTTTGAGGATTTGGCCGCCTTCACCGATGATCGCCCACTGGCCCTGGCGCGCCTGGAGCGCCGGGCGTTTCTCGATGCGGTATAGAGGGGCGTCGCCGGAGCGTCGGAAGACGGCGAACTCGGCGAATTCCTTGTGACCGACCATGGCGTAGTCGCGCCATTCCCCCTGGGCGACCATGCGGCCATAGACCCGCAGGATCAGGTCCAGCTCGCGCCGTTCGAAGAAGACGGGACCTGACTGGGGCTGGGCCTCGTGCGGGGTCATGCTCATGATCTGAACTTAGGCGAAGCCGCCCCAGAAGCCAGAGGGGGCGCTAGAGGGGGCAAGAAAACGTAAGCGACACCAAATGGCCCTGTTTCGGTCCTTCGCCCGCCCGTTTGGGCGGCGAAATACCGATCATCGGCTCGTCGGAGTTCGGAAGCGTCCGGATCCTGAACAGCCCCCCCAGCCCCCTGGATGTTTCCACAAAGGGCTCCGGCGGCCGATGCTTCCTCCAAGCGAGCGCCCGCCTTGCCGATCCCCTCCCCCTCCCAGGCAAGGCGGGTGTTTCGCTGTCTGGAGCCAGGTCCGGATCGGATGCGCCACAGTCGGCTCCCGGTCCGGACCCGTTCCGGCCCCCAGAGCCTTTCTGGACCCCGGAGCCTTTCTGGACTCAGACCTTGAGAAGGATTTCCAGGTTCACCGTCACCGTATCGCCATTGCGTCGCACCTCGACCGCGACCGCGCCTGCCGATCCGCGCAGGGCCTCGGCCGCCCCGCGAGCGTCGGCGACCAGCGCCCCCCCGACCGAAGTGATGATGTCGCCGGCGATCAACTCGCCCTGGGCCGCCACCGAGCCGCCCTCGACGGCGACGACCTGAACCTCGCCGTCCAGATCGCGCAGCGTCGCGCCATAGGCCAGCACCCGATCCGCGCCGATCTGGACCGCGCCCTCGACCGGGGGCGCGACCGTCAGGGCGGTCATGGCTTCGCGCCCGGCCCGCAGATAGACCACGTCCAGACTGGACCCCGGCGCGGCTATGCCGACCGTGGCGTTGACCGAGCCGGCGTTGGCCACCGGGCGGCCTTGGATGCGGGTGATCACGTCATCATCGCGCAGGCCCGCCTGCTCGGCCGGCGAGCCGGGCGCCACGTCGGCGACCACGGCGCCGCGCACTATGCCCAGCCTCATCTCGCGGGCGCGCTCGGCGGTCAGGGAGGCGAAGATGGCCCCGGTCTCGCCGCGCTTGACCGCGCCCTGGGTCCGCAGTTGGTCGGCGACATACAGCATGATCCGGGTCGGCACAGCGAAGGCGATGCCGTCATTGCCTCCGCCCATGCCGCCCGACAGGATGGCGGTGTTGATGCCGATCAGCCGTCCGCGACTGTCCAGCAGCGGCCCGCCCGAATTGCCCGAGTTCACGGCCGCGTCGGTCTGGATATAGTCCTCGACGGCGTCGCCCAGGCCCGAACGGTTCAGGCCCGAGATGACCCCCATGGTCAGGGTCTGGTCCAGGCCCAGCGGATAGCCGACCGCAAAGGCCAAGTCGCCGGTGCGCAATGTGTCGGAATCGACTGTCTGGACCTGTTTCAGGTTCAGCGGCCGGCCGTCGGGCACGATCTTCAGCACGGCGATGTCGGTGGCCTTGTCCGCCCCGACCAGGACGGCGTCGAACAGCCGGCCGTCGGTCAGGTCGACGGTGAATTTACGCCCGTTCTCGACCACGTGGTTGTTGGTGATCAATATGCCCTGGGCGGCGTCGACGATGACGCCCGAGCCCGAGGCGTAGGGTTTGGGATCATCGGCGTCCGAGCTGGGGCCGCGCGACTGGCCCAGGGTCGTCACCTGGACCACGGCGGGCAAGGAGCCTTCCAGACCGGGGGCGAAGCTGAACACGCCGCGCCGCGCGTCATAGGGCAGATAGCTGGGGCCGGACTGCGCAAGGACCGGGCCGGCGAAGGCCAGCAGGGCCGCCGCGACGGCCATGGAAGAAGCGGCCTTTGAGCGAAGCGTCATCGAGATTCCCTTATCGAGCCGCGACCCTAGCCCGAGTTCTCGCTTATGACGATGGTCCTGTGGCGTCGGTTCTCGCCAAAGAGGACTTGCGTCGCGCCCCTTCCCGCGTGACCATCGACGTCCGCGAACCGCCGGAGCCGCCGCATGAGCCAGACGACGATCGACCGCGCCCATTCGGGCTCGACGGCCTTCGACCGCCTGTTCCGCGAGCACCCCCGCCAGGTCGGTGAGACCTATTTCCAGCATATGGCCGCCTCGGCCGCCTTCGGTTTCCGGCTGCTGCGCTTGGCCGGCGCCGCCTTCGCCCACGCCCTGATTCCCGGCGTTCACAAGGCCACCGTCTCGACCGCCGTGCGCGGCATGGCCCAAGAGATGGGCGGCCGGGCGGAAGAGGCGAAACTGACCCGGATGCGCGACGCCGGTGTCTGGGACGTGGGCCTCTAGTCGCGTCCCCAACCACCCGGTCATGCAATTGCCGGGGTTCGTGCTATATAGGCCGGCTAAACCGCATCCAGGATCGCCGCCTTGAGCATCACGCTCGATCTTTCCCGTGTCTCGAACGCGCCTGCCGTCAAGACTCCCGTCAACCTGTCCGGTCTGACGCGCGCGGGCCTGCGCCAGGCCCTGATCGACGCGAACGTCTGTCCGCCCGAAAAGGCCAAGATGCGCGCCAGCCAGGTGTGGAGCTGGATCCACCACTACGGCGTCACCGAGTTTTCGGCCATGAGCAATGTGGCCAAGGACATGCAGGCGAAACTGGCCGAACATTTCACCCTGGCCCGGCCCGAGATCGTCGAACGCCAGGTGTCCAAGGACGGCACCCGCAAATGGCTGATCCGCACCGCCCCGGGCATCGAGATCGAGACCGTCTATATCCCCGACGTGGGCCGGGCCGGCGCCCTGTGCGTGTCCAGCCAGGTCGGCTGCACCCTGAACTGCACCTTCTGCCACACCGGAACCCAGAAGCTGGTCCGCAATCTGACCGCCGCCGAGATCGTGGCCCAAGTCCAGGTCGCCCGCGACGACCTGGAGGAATGGCCGTCGCCGAAGGAAGACCGACGCCTGTCGAACATCGTCTTCATGGGCATGGGCGAGCCGCTCTACAATCTGGACCACGTCGCCGACGCCATCGACATCATCTCGGACAATGAGGGCATCGCCCTGTCGCGGCGCCGGATCACCGTCTCGACCTCGGGCGTGGTGCCGCAACTGGACGCCCTGGGCACGCGCACGGCGGCCATGCTGGCCATCAGCCTGCACGCCACCAACGACGCCCTGCGCGACGTCCTGGTGCCGCTGAACAAGAAATATCCGTTGGACCAGCTGATGGCGGGCATCCGGGCCTATCCGGGCCTGTCGAACGCGCGCCGGGTGACCTTCGAATACGTCATGCTGAAGGGCGTCAACGACAGCCCGGAAGAGGCGCGGGCCCTGCTGAAGCTGATCGAGGGCATACCGGCCAAGATCAACCTGATCCCGTTCAACCCCTGGCCGGGCGTCGAATACGAATGCTCGGACTGGAAGACGATCGAGCGTTTCGCCGCCATCCTGAACAAGGCCGGTTACGCCAGCCCTATCCGCACCCCCCGCGGCCGCGACATCCTGGCCGCCTGCGGCCAGCTGAAGTCCGAGAGCGAGAAGGTCCGCGCAAGCGCCCTCCGGAAGGCGGAGCAGGCGGCGGCCTAATCTCGCCGCCTCCGCGCCACCTCCCACAGAGGTAGAGACCCGTGTTCGACACATAATGTCACGCAGTGTGTCCGCCGGGCGCTTGCGGATTAGGGCGACAATCGGGCAAGGCGTGTGGACATGGACCCCTCACTGTCGAACGTCCTGTCGAGCGCCGAGGTGCAGGCTTTCGCCTCGGGCTTTCCGGTCATGGTCATGCACCTGGCCGTCACCCTGCTGCTGCTCGCAGCGGGGGCGATCATCTACGCCATGCTGACGCCGTGGCGGGAAATCGCCCTGATCCGCGAAGGCAATCCGGCCGCCGCCGTGGCCTTCGCCGGAATTCTGGTGGGGCTGGCCATTCCGTTGGCGGTGTCCCTGTCGGTCTCGACCTCGGTGCGCGACATCGCCATCTGGGGCGTGGCGACCCTGGTGCTGCAACTGCTGGCCTTCCGGGTCGTGGACCTGATGCTGCACGGCCTGCCGCAACGGATCAAGGACGGCGAGGTTTCGGCGGCCGTGGTCCTGGTCGGGGCCAAGCTGGCGACCGCCCTGATCCTGTCCGCCGCCCTGACCGGCTGAGCGGCGAACGGATCGCGCCATGCAATTCCCCCGCCTGCCGGACTGGGCCATCTACAGCGCGGTGGCGGGCGTGCTGCTGGCCGTGTCGCTGGGCCGGCGCGAGAACGCCGACGCCCCGCCGGCCCCGCCCCCGCCTGACGAGATCGAGGGCGCCCTGCTGGGGCCCGTCACCCCGTTCGATACGGCCGTGACCCTGGACGCCCCGGACACCCCGTTCAAGCCGTCGTCCGGCACTGCCTTTTCGATCGCCGGCCGCGGCCGCTGGGTCACCGCCCGCCATGTGGTCGAGGGCTGTCGTCGCCCGGCCCTGGTGATCGGCGGCGGCCGGGCCGTGGCCGCCGACGTGCGGCTTGCGCCGCGAGCGGACGTGGCCCTGCTGATCACCGACGGCGGACCGCCCGCCCTGCCGGTCGCCGCCCAGACGCCGCTGCGCAAGGGCCAGCGCGCCTTCCATCCCGGCTTCCCCCAGGGGCGGGCCGGCGAGGTGACCTCGCGCCTGCTGGGCCGCGAGACCCTGAAGGTGTCCGGGCGCGGCGCCCATGACGAGCCGGTCCTGGCCTGGGCCGAGGTCGGGCGCACCGACGGGCTGGAGGGGACGCTGTCCGGTCTGTCGGGTGCGCCGGTGATGGACGGGCGCGGCCGCGTCCTAGGGGTCACCATCGCCGAGGCGCCGCGTCGGGGCCGGATCTACACCACGGCGCCGGAATCCTTCGCCCCCGCCATTCGCGGTGAACAGCGCGCGGACGAGGTGGCGCTGGGCGAGCCGGTGACCATCGACAACTATGGCCGGGTGGCGGATGCGCTGCGGCGGGATCTGCGGGTGGCGCAGGTGGTGTGCCTGTCGGTTTGAGGATCTGAGACGGCGCCTCTTCCTCCCCCCTGCGGGGGAGGGAGAGGTCTTTGCTATCCTTATTTCAGCGAACCGCTGTTCAGGTTCAGGTCCCCGGCCTCGATGACCTCGAGGTTCGGGTGTTTGGCCTTCAGGGCGTCGAGGAACAGGGAGCCGTCGCCGACGATCACCAGGCTGGCGCGATTGACCGGCAGGTGTTCGGCGAAGGCGGCCTCGACCTGTTCCGGTGTGACGGCGCGGATGCGGCCGGCGTAGTCGGCCAGATCGCTCATCGGCAGGTCGTACAGGGCCAGGTTGGCGACCAGGGAGCCCAGGCCGTCGACCGTCTCCAGCGAGCGGCCGAAGCCGCCGATCAGGGTGGCGCGGCGCGGGGCCAGGTCGGCCTGGGTCGGGGTCTCGGCGCCCAGTTTGGCGATCTCGGCCAGGATCAGGTCGGCGACCTCGTCGGCGGTCTCGTTCTTGGTCTGGGTCGAGGCGGTGAAGACCCCGGCGTCGGCCCGCGCGCCCAGCGAGGACCCGGCGCCGTAGGAGAGGCCGCGCTTGATGCGGATCTCCTGGTTCAGACGCGACGAGAAGCCGCCGCCCAGCAGGGTGTTGCCCACCGTCAGCGGGAAATAGTCGGCGTCGGTGCGCGACACGCCGCGGATGGCGGCGACCACGGCGGCCTGGCCGGCGCCGGGCTGGTTCACCACGACGATGCGCGGAGCCAGGGCCTGACCAGCGGGGTTGGCCGTGGCGGCGGGCGCCACGCCAGCCGGGCGCCAGTCGCCGAACGCCTGTTGCGCCAGGGCGCGGGCGGCGGCGGGGTTGATGTCGCCGGAGAAGACCAGGGTGGCGTCCGACGGGCGGTAGCGGGCGGCGTGGAAGGCGGCGACGTCGGCCGGGGTTATGGCCGGCACGGTCTGCTGCGTCAGGGTCGCGCCATAGGGGGCGTCGCCATAGATGACGCGGCCCACGGTCATGCTGGCGATCGAGCCCGGCTGGCTGAGGGCGACGCGCAGGCCGTCCAGGGCCTGGGCTTGCTGACGCTCCAGCTCTTCGGCGGCGAAGACCGGGTTCTTCACCAGATCGGCCATCAGGGCGACCGTCGCCGGGAAGGCGTTGGCCGGGGCGTTGGCGTAGACATTGGTGAAGTCCACGCCGGCGCCGGCGCCGATCGAGGCGCCCAGTTGTTCGATCTCGGTCGCGATTTCCGGCGCCGACTTGGTCTTGGTGCCCTGGGTCAACAGGGCGGCGGTCATGGAGGCGATCCCGGCCTTGCCCGAGGGATCGTCGGACGAGCCGGCGTCGAAGCTGAGACGGGCCGAGACCAGCGGCAGGCCGTCGGTCGGGGCGACCAGGACGCGCAGGCCGTTATCCAGTCGGAAGTCGGCGACGGCCGGGGTGGCCGGGGCTACTTCCGCGCCCGGCTGCGGCAGGGGCGCGCGTTCAGCCTCGGGCAGCAGGACCGCGGGAGTCCCGGCCGGCGCCAGGTCGGCGACCTTGACCGGGGCGTCCACGTTCATCTTCTGGACCGAGGGCGGGTTTTCTGCGTCAGCGGGCAGATAGCGGATCGTCGATTGACGCTGCGGCGTCAGATATTTGCGGGCGACCCGCTGGACGTCGGCGACGGTGACGGCCTGGACCTGGGCGATCTCGCGGTCGGCGGCGGCGGCGTCGCCGGTGTTGATCAGGGCGAAGCCCAGCGCCACGGCGCGGTCGTCCACGGTCTCGCGGCTGCGCAGGGTGTTGGCGACGATCTCGTTCTTGGCCTCGGTCAGTTCGGCGGCGGTGACGGGGGCGTCGCGCAGCTTGGCGATCTCGGCGTTCAGGGCGGCGATCCCCTCTTCGGCCGTGTGGCCCTGGGCCATGATGGCCAGGGCGGTCAGATTGCCGGCCTGTTGGGCGAAGTCGGGCGTCGACCCGATCTGGGCGGCGATCTGCTGATCATAGACCAGCGAACGATACAGGCGGCTGCTTTCGCCGGTAGACAGTATGCCGTCCAGCACGGTCAGGGCGGCGCGGTCGGCGTCGGCGTACTTGACCGTCGGCCAGCCGACCACGACGGCGGGCAGGGGGACGTTCGGCGCATAATAGGTGGCGTCTCGCGGGCCGGTCGGCTCGGGCTCGACGACATGATTGGCCGGCAGCGGCGTGGTCGGGTTCTTAAGCGGGGCGAAATACTGGTCGATCCAGCGGTCCAGCTGGGCCTGATCGAAGTTGCCGGCCACGATCAGATAGGCGTTGTCGGGCCGGTAATAGGTGGCGTGGAACCGCAGCACGTCGTCCAGGGACGAGGCCTCCAGCTCCTCGATCGAGCCGATGCCGGCGCGGCGATAGGGGCTTTCCTGATACAGGGTCTCGGGCACGAACAGGCCGAACAACCGGCCGTAAGGATTGGCCAGGATGCGCTGGCGGTATTCCTCCTTCACCACGTCGCGCTCGGCGACGAAGGTCGGCTCGTCCACGACCAGAGAACCCATCCGCTCGGCCTCGGCGAACAGCATCCGCTGCAGGTGGTTGGCGGGGACGGTCTCGAAATAGGCGGTGGTGTCGTCGGCGGTGAAGGCGTTGTTCGACCCGCCCACATCCTCGGTCAGCCGGTCGAAGGTCTCGGGCGGCAGGTTCTTGGTCGCCTTGAACATCAGGTGTTCGAACAGGTGGGCGAAGCCCGAACGGCCGGCCGGATCGTCCTTGGACCCGACCTTGTACCAGACCTGGACCGTCACGTTCGAGGTGTCGGCGTCGCGCGCCGTATAGACCTCAAGCCCGTTCGGCAGCACGCGCTTGGCGAAGCCCAGCGGCGGCACGACCACGCCCTGGGGCGACTGGGCGGCGGTGGCCGCTGGGACCGCTGGGGCCGGGGCGGCGAAGGCGGGCGCGGTCAGTCCCAGCAGCAGGGCCGAGGCGGCGACGGTGGCGGTCAGGCGGAATTTCATAGGGGTCTCCAAGCCCGGAACGCCGGGGCGGAGGCGACCGTACCAGCGTCCGCCCGAAGCGCACCTTACGGAGCTGTAATCTTCAGCGCCCGAACACCTCGACGCCGATCTGGCCGTCCGGCGTCAGCCAGGCGCGTTTCATGCCCTGGCTGTTGAAGGGGCTGGCGATGTTTCCGGCGGCGTCCAGGGCGATCAGGCCGCCGTCGCCGCCCATTTCGCCAATCGCGTCGATGACGGCCTGGGTCGCGGCGGCCAGGGTCTGGCCGGCGGCGACGCGCCAGGCGACCTGGGCGGCGGCGGCGACGCGGATGAAATATTCGCCCTGGCCGGTGCAGGACGCCGCGGCATGGCCGTCGGCCCAGGTTCCGGCGGCGGGGATGGGGGTGTCGCCGACCCGCCCAGGCATCTTGCCGAACACCCCCGCGGTCGAGGTGGCGGCGGCGAGACGCCCCTGGCTGTCCAGCACGCAGGCGCCGACGGTGCCGTGGCTGAGGGTTCCGGGCGGATGATTGTCCTCGCCCTGGCCGGCGCCCGTGTACCAGGCGGCCTCGTCGGCGATGGGCTCAAGCCCCTGGTCATGGGCGAACAGGGCCGCGCCCTCGCCGACCAGCATGACGTGGGGGGTGCGGTCCATCACCGCGCGGGCGGCGACGACGGGATTGCGGAACCCCTGCAGGGCGGCGACGGCGCCGGCCCGCTTCGTCGATCCGTCCATGATGCTGGCGTCCAGCTCATAGGCGCCGGCCAGGTTGGGCGAGGCGCCCTTGCCCGCAACATAGAGTCCCGAATCCTCGAGCAGCGTCACCGCCGCCACCGCGACGTCCAGGGCGCTGTCGCCCGCGTCCAGCCGCGTCTTCATGGCCTCGACCACCTGGCGCATGTGAACGACCTCGGCGTCATAGTTGCGTTCGCGCCGGGCGCCGGCGCCGCCGTGGAGGATGAGGGCGGTCATGATCTGTCTTCCCGAGCCTGTTGTTTCGCCTCTTTCAAACGGGCGTGGCGCTCTTTAGCGTCGTCGCGAAGGCCGCGCCATGTCGGTCGAACACAAACGGGCCTCAAGTCGCGCGGAGCGCGATAGGCCCAAAGGAGGAATAATGCGCGCAGTCCTGTCCAAGACCGCCGGTGGTCCCGAAACTCTCGTGGTCGAAGACGTGCTCGATCCGACGCCCAAGGCGGGCGAGGTGGTGATCGACGTACGGGCGGTAGGGATCAACTATCCCGACACGCTGATCATCGAGGACAGGTACCAGTTCCGGCCCGAACGGCCCTTCTCGCCCGGCGCGGAAGTCGCGGGCGTGGTCGAGGCTGTGGGCGAGGGCGTCAAGGGCGTGGTCAAGGGCGACCGGGTCATCGCCGTGCCCGGCTGGGGCGGGCTGGTCGAACGGCTGGCGGTCAAGGCCGAGACCCTCATCCCCATTCCCGAGGCCATGAGCTTCGAGGAGGCCGCCGCCCTGATCATGACCTATGGCACCAGCTATTACGCCCTGAAGGACCGGGCGCAGCTGAAGCCCGGCGAGACGCTTCTGGTTCTGGGGGCGGCCGGAGGCGTAGGCGCCGCCGCCGTCGAACTGGGCAAGGCCATGGGAGCGCGGGTCGTCGCCGCCGCCTCGACGAACGACAAGGTCCAGTTCGCCTTGGACCTGGGGGCCGACAACGGCCTGATCTATCCGTCGGGGCCGATGGACAAGGCGGCGCAGAAGGAACTGTCCGGCGAGTTCAGACTGGCGACCGGCCGCGACGGCGCCGACGTGGTCTATGACGCGGTGGGCGGCGACTATGCCGACCCCGCGCTGCGGGCCATGGACTGGAACGGGCGGTACCTGGTGGTCGGCTTCCCGGCGGGCATCCCGTCCCTGCCGCTGAACCTGACCCTGCTGAAGTCGGTGTCGGTGATCGGCGTCTTCTGGGGCGCGGCCGTGGCGCGCGATCCGAAGGGGCACGCCGCCAACATGGCCGAGCTGATGCAGATGTACGCCGACGGCAAGATCCGGCCGCGCGTGTCCACGACCTTCCCGCTGGAGAAGGCCGGCGAGGCGATCCGGGCCCTGGGCGACCGTCAAGCGCTCGGCAAGATCGTCGTCACCGTAGAGAGCTGACGCCGGGCCACGCCCGGCGAACAAGAAGAGGCCCTCGCGAGGGCCCCTTCCATGTGTCGGCTTTTGACGACCCTCAGTTCCGGTTGCCGCCCATGAAGCGCAGCAGGAAGAGGAACAGGTTGACGAAGTTGATGAACAGGCTGAGCGCACCGAAGCTGGTGGCGACGCCCAGGGCGTTCTTATCGCCCTCGAGCGCATAATAGCTCATCTTCAGGCGCTGGGTGTCGAAGGCGATCAGGCCCGAGAACAGCAGCACGCCTGCGGCGCTGATGATCCAGTACAGCACGCCGTTCGGCCAGAATATGTTGACGATCGAGGCGATGATCAGGCCGATGACGCCCATGATCAGGAAGGTCCCCATCGGCGACAGGTCGCGCTTGGTCGTATAGCCGTAAAGGCTGAGCCCGCCGAAGGCCGCCGCCGTGACCAAGAAGGTCGAGGCCACGCTGGCGCCAGTATAGATTAGGAAGACCCAACCCAGCGAGGCGCCCATGGTCGCTACAACCAGCCAGTAGAGGACATTGGTCGCCCCGGCCGTCGGGTTCTTCATGAAGAACATCGAGCCGAAGATCAGCACCAGCGGCGCAAACTGGATCGCCATGCCCAGGAAGGTCATGCCCATCCGACCGTCGGGACCGACGGTGTAGAGCAGTTGCTGGACCGCCGGCACATTGCCGGTCGTATAGGCAAGGGCCGCCGCGACAACGAGGCCCAGGGCCAGCTTGTTGTAGACGCCCAACATAAAGCCGCGCAGGCCGGCGTCCACCGACATGTCGGCCGTCTGCGGCAGGGGGCGGGCGTAGCCGTTGTTGAAATCGCTCATGGCGACGAACTTTCTCCGATTGGCCGAAGAGACTTCTTCGGTCACAGGCCGTGAATATCGGGAGCCTCGGGCTCCACTGCAAGGAAAACCGGACTTGGAGGCGCCAGTTCCTGCCGCTACCTTCAGTCGCATGTTGCGCCTGTTCACCGCCCTGACCCTGCCGCCGGACGTCACAGAGACCTTGAAACGCCGCCAGTCGGGCCTGCCGGGCGCGCGCTGGCGGTCGCTGGACGCCCTGCACGTCACCCTGGCCTTCTATGGCGAGACGGACGAGCGCCGGGCCGACGACCTGGCCTCCGAACTGGCCCGCGTCGCCGGCGGCCCGTTCGAGATCGTGCTGAAAGGCGTCGGCGCCTTCGGCGACGACCATCGCAGCCACACCCTCTGGGCCGGGGTCGAGACGCCGAACGAACGGCTGACCGTCCTGGCGGGCCGCTGCAAGAAGGCCGCCGAGCGGGCGGGCCTGACGCTGGAGGCGCGCGACTATCGCCCCCACGTCACCCTGGCTTATCTGAAGCCCCAGACGAACCCGGACCGGATCGGCGCCTGGATGGCGGGCCACAATCTGCTGCACTCGCCCCCGATCCGCATCGACCGGTTCGGCCTCTATTCCAGCGTCCTGACGGGCGACGGCAGCCAATATGCGCTGGAACGGGAGTATCTGCTGTGACCGAGATCCGCATCGAGACCGCACGGTTGATCCTGCGTCCCCCGACGTTGGAGGACTTTCCTCGCTGGGCCGAGTTCCAGGCCGATCCCGATGCGACGCGCTTCATCGGCGGTCCCAAGACGCTGGCCGAGAGTTGGCGGATCATGGCGACCGTCGCCGGCGCCTGGAGCCTGACCGGCGAGAGCTTCTTCTCGGTGCTTGAGAAAACCACCGGCCGGTGGCTCGGGCGGATTGGGCCGTGGCGCCCCCACGGCTGGCCGGGGCCAGAGGTCGGCTGGTCCCTGCATCCGGACGCCATGGGCCGGGGCTATGCGCTGGAAGCCGCCGTCGCCAGCATCGACTACGCCTTCGACGTCCTGGGCTGGAACGAGGTCGTGCATACGATCGACCTGGACAACACGGCCTCGATCCGGCTGGCCGAACGCTTGGGCTCGGCTCCGCGCGGCCCTACCCGCCTGCCCGAACCCTTCGCCGAACTGCCCGTCCATCTGTGGGGTCAGACGCGCGCCGACTGGGCGGTCAATCGGGCGAAGCTGGGGCTTTGACCCCGTCCTGGGTCGTCAGAACTCTTCCCAGTCCTTAAGCGCGGCGTTGCCCTGGGTCCCGCCGGATCGAACCAGGGCGACGACCTTGTCACGCCCGTGAGGGGCGGCGCTGCGCCCCGTCATGGGACGGCTGGACGACGTCGCCGCGGGCCCGGCGGCCACTCGGGCCGGTTCGCCGGTCTGGAAGCGCGACACCAGCCGCTCCAGTTCGCCGGCCTCCGCCCTCAGGTTCGAGGCGGCGGCGGTGGCCTGTTCGACCATGGCGGCGTTCTGCTGGGTCACCTGGTCCATCTGGTTGACGGCGGTGTTGACCTCATTGAGGCCCGTCGCCTGTTCCTGGGACGACTGAGCGATCTCTGAGACCAGGGTGTCGATGTCGGCGATCTTGGTCACGATGCCGCTCAGGGCCTTGCCGGTGTCGCCGACCAGTTTGACGCCGCGCTCCACCTGGCCCGTGCTGCTGGCGATAAGGGTCTTGATCTCCCGCGCCGCTTCGGCCGAGCGTTGGGCCAGGGCTCGGACTTCCTGAGCCACGACGGCGAAGCCGCGCCCCGCCTCGCCGGCCCGCGCCGCCTCGACCCCGGCGTTCAGGGCCAGAAGATTGGTCTGGAAGGCGATCTCATCGATCACGCCGATGATATTGGTGATCTGTCTCGAGCTCTGCTCGATCTCGCCCATGGCGGCCACCGCGTCCTTCATTTCGTCGCCGGACTTGGCGGCGCCGACCGTGGCGTCGGAGGCGGCGGTGGAGGCCTGTTTGGCGCCGTCGGCGCTACGCTTCACCGTGGCGGTGATCTCGTCCAGGGCGGCGGCGGTTTCTTCCAGCGAAGCGGCCTGTTGTTCGGTGCGTCGCGACAGGTCGTCCGAGGCGGCGGCGATCTCGTCCGAGCCGGCGCGCAATCCACTCGTGGAGGCCGCAATGGCGGTCATGGCCTCGCGCAGGCTGTCGATGGCGGCGTTGAAATCGTCCTTAATCTGCTGGTAGCGCCCATTGAACGGGACCGAAATTCGCGCCGTAAGGTCGCCCTGGGCCAATCGCTTCAGACTGTCGGCGAGCGCACCGACCACCGCATTCTGCTCGTCGGCGACCAACTGGCGCTCCGCTTCGACGATCGCCCGTTCTTCATCGGCCTTGGCGTTCAGTATCTGGAAATAGTTGAACATCACGACACTGGCGTCGGAGAAAACCGATTTCATCAGACTCAGCATCAGCTCGTCGGAATTCTTCTCGTTCCAACGCTGCTCCTTCATCAGACCTGAGGCCAGACCTGCCGCATAGGCTGCGTATGTTTTGCTGAGATAGGTCGCAAAATCCAAACTACTCGAAATATTTTCAGTAATAACCGCCTGCTGCGCAAAATACTCCGCTGGGAAATTTCCCCTGGCGATAAATGCGAATTTCTTCTTCTCATTTTCCCAAACATCATGCGGCAGAGAGACGAGAGAAGGGTCTATGACCTGGTAGGCGCCGAGCAGGGCCTTTTCAAGATGTTTACTGGCTCTCGTGTAAACAATTTCGCCGATTTCTCTTTCACGAGAATTCCACGTGACGATCTTCTCTTTTATGTCAGACATAATGAATCCCCGCCTTCAGTATTTATAGGTAAAATAGATCTCTTAACTACGAACCGCACACAATAACAGCGAAGCGCTTTACTGGTTAATGACATGTAAAATTATACTTACGTATATCTAACACTCGGAAAATCGAACGACTGCTTCTGTCTCAGAACTGCGACAGGTCGCCGAATTTCAGGGCCGAATCCGAACAGGGGCTGAGATTCTGCAGACCGAGAACTTGGCCGAGGCGGGCGGCGCGCGAAGGGTTCAGACCCGCACGACGACTTGGGCGGCCCAGGCAACCAAACATCGCCGTGCGGCGTATCCTCAGAAAATCGCTGGAGGATAAGCTCGATGATCCGCGCCGCCTTGATCGCCGCCGTACTGCCCGCCCTGGCCCTGTCCTCCACGGCCCTGCCCTCCACGGCCCTGGCCCAGTCGCGCGACGTCGATCTGGACCGGTTCGACGGCCGCTGGTTCGAGATCGAGCGTAGCCATAACGACGTGCAGAAGGACTGCAGCCGGGCGCAGATCGACTTCACCCCCCAGGACCGGGCCGACCGCTATCGCCTGACCGTCACCTGCACCCGCCGCGCCGACGGCCGCAACGAGGTGCTGCGCGCCAACGCCCGCATCGCCGACACCACGACCAACGCCAAATTCCGTTTCACCCTGCCCGGCCTGCTCAGCTTCGGCGGCCTTGCGGGCCAAAACTACTGGGTCTGGGACCACGACCCCGAATACAACTGGGCCATCCTGGCCCTGCCGAACAAGTCCGACTGGTGGATCTGGCACCGCGACCAGAACGCCTCCGCCGCGGAACGCACCCGCCTGATGGCCCGCGCCCGCGCCCTAGGCCTGGACATGAGCCGGGTGGTCAGCACCGGACGCTAGCGGAACGGGACGGGAAAAGCGCCCACCCTTAAGGACGGATTGCCGCCCTGGCCCGGACGACTACTTAATAGTCAAGTTTGTCGAACACAGATATCCGTGGTGTCGCCATTACCCACGGAGCGACCCCCAATGAACGGCTGCTGTGCTCACCACACCCCCTCCTTGTCGCGCCGGAGCGCCTTTGGCCTGATCGCCCTGGGCGCCGGCGTCAGCCTGATGTCCACCCTGGCGCCGGGCGTGGCCCGCGCGCGAGGTCACACCGAAATCCTGCTGCTAACCTGCATGGACTATCGTCTGACCGACGACACCATCGCCTATATGGAAGGCCACGGCCTGCACGACAAATATGACCACGTCGTCCTGGCCGGCGCCTCTCTGGGCGCCCTGACCGACAAATTCCCCAGCTGGGGCGAGACCTTCTGGACCCACCTGGACGTCGCCATCGACCTCCACCACATTCATAAAGTCATGGTGATCGATCACCGCGACTGCGGCGCCTACAAGGTTCTTCTCGGCGAGGACGCCGTCGACACCCCCGAGAAGGAACTGGCCATCCACACCCAGGAGCTCCACGCCCTGCGCGACGCCATCAAGCAGCGCCACGAACACCTCGAAGTCGAACTGGCCCTGATGTCTCTGGACGGCTCGGTCGAGGAGATCGCCTGAGGCGAGGCAAAGCCTTCCTCGCGAAGCCCCTCCGCAGACAAGCCTGTCGTCCCTGACGGCAGGCGGCTTGCGCTCAGAACATATCCGGAACATAAACCCGGCATGGCCGCCGCCCTCCATCTCGAACTGGTCTTCAGCCGGCCGGAAACCACCTTGGCGGTCACGCGGGGGGCGGCGCGGCTGATGCTGGATCTGGGCTATGCGCCCCTGCTGGAGGTCGGCCTGCCCAACGGGCGGCGCGCCGACGTCATGGCGATCGGGCGGCGCGGCGAGATCGTGATCTGCGAGGTGAAGTCGGGGATCGACGACTATCGCGTCGATCGCAAGTGGCACGAGTACGCCCCCTTCTGCGACGCCTTCTATTTCGCCGTCGCGCCTGAGTTTCCGCAAGCTGTCCTGCCGGAGGCGCCGGGCCTGATCGTCGCCGACGGCTTCGGCGGGGCCGTGGTGCGCGACGCCCCGGCGACGCCCCTGGCGCCCGCCCGCCGCAAGGCCCTGACCCTGGCCTTCGCCCGGCTGGGGGCGATGCGGACCATGCGGGACTGATCGCGCCTAATTCTGAAGAAAACGCCTCGTCTATTCAGCGTCCTGGAACATAATCCGGCGTCTGGTCCGATAGGATTTTCTGACGTGCAGCTCTCCGGTCGCCGGATCTCAGAGGCGGCGGAACACAGCGGTGGCGAAGCCTTCGACGGTCAGGCGCGCCTCGACCTCGGCCAGGGCTTCGATCACCACCCCGCCCTTTTCGCCGGTCGAATGGATGATCCGTTCGGCGTCGATCATCAGGGCCGAATGGCCGGTCCAGTCATGATCGCCGGCGGGTGCGAGCCAGACGACCACGTCGCCCCGCTTCAGGGCCTCGGCGGAAGCGGCCCGGCCCAGTTCAGCCTGGGCGTCGGCGCGGCGCGGCCCGGGCAGGCCGCAGGCCAGCAGGGCCTGCTGCACCAGGCCGGAGCAGTCGGTCGAGATCGAGGACCGGGCGCCCAGCTCGTGCGGCCGGCCCAGCAGGCGTTCGGCCACGGACGCCAGGTCGCGCTCGAACTCGCCGACCGGCGCCAGATCGGTCTCCGCCACCCCTTCGACGGCCTCGACCACCAGGGCGTTCAGCGGCAGGGCGGCGTCGACGGCGGCGACCCGGCGCGTCGCCAGAGGCGCGCCCGTCGACAGGCTGTCCAGCACCACCCAGCCGACCACGCCGTCGCGGCGGGCCCGGCCCCAAACTCGACCGTCGCCGTTGCCATTGGCCCGGTCCAGCACGTCGAAGGCCTCGCCGTGCAGCAGCTGGTCGACGCGGACGTCCTGGTCCGACAGAATATCGGCGACGGCGACGCGGCAGTGCATGGCCTCCGTCTTGCGATAGGCCGAGGCGCGCACCAGCCCTTCCAGCGCCTGTTCGGCGAGGTCGGGGCGGGCCAGTCGGTCGCCGGGCGGAAGAAGATCGAGGACGTCGGTCAAAACGTGGGCTCGCGTGATTGAGCCCACAGTCTTATCCCCCGATGGCTTAGGGGCCGTTAACAGCCGTCTCTTTTCTGAAAGAAATCAACAGAACCTTGTTTTCAGATACTGAAAACAAGCCCTTAGGGCCTGCGCCTCGCCGCCTTCGGGAAAGCCGGGCCGGGCGCGCGGGTTCCAGGCGAAGATGTCCATATGGGCCCAGGCGCCGGTCGTCGGCGCGAACCTTTGCAGGAACAGGGCGGCCGTCACGGACCCCGCCTGGGCCCAGGCCGAGGAGTCGTTCTTCAGGTCCGCGATCTCGGTATCCAGCGCCCCCCGATAGCCGGCCCACAGCGGCATCCGCCACAGGGGATCCCCCACCTCGCCACCCGCCGCCAGCAGGCCGGCCGCCAGGGCCTCGTCGTCCGTATAGAGGGGCGGCAGGTCCGGCCCCAGGGCGACCCGCGCCGCCCCGGTCAGGGTGGCGAAGTCCAGGGTCAGGTCGGGCTCGTGCTCGCCCGCCCGCGTCAGGGCGTCGGCCAGTATCAGCCGCCCCTCCGCATCGGTGTTGCCGATCTCGATGGTCAGGCCCTTGCGGCTGTTCAGGATGTCGCCCGGCCGGAAGGCGTCGGCCGAGACCGCATTCTCCACCGCCGCCACGATCACCACCAGCCGCACCGGCAGATCGGCCTGCATCACCAGCCGCCCCAGGGCCAGGGCGTGGGCCGATCCGCCCATGTCCTTCTTCATGTTCCGCATCCCGGCGGCCGGTTTCAGGTCCAGCCCCCCGGTGTCGAACACCACCCCTTTGCCGACCAGGGCCACCAGCGGCAGGTCGGTCCGGTCCAGCTTCCAGCCGATCTCGATCAGCCGCGGCGCCCGGTGCGGGGCCGCCGCCCGACCGACCGCATGAACGGCAGGGTAGTTCTCCTCCAGCAGGGCCTCGCCCTCAGTCACGGTGATCACGGCCCCGGCGCTCTCGGCGATCTCGCGGGCGATGGTCTCGATCTGCAACGGCCCCATGTCGGCCGCAGGGGTGTCGACCATCTCGCGCGCCAGGGCGCAGGCGGCCGCGATCCGAGCGGTCTCGGCCGTATCCAGACCCTCCGGAGCCACCAGCCTTGCCGGCGCCTTGTCCGGCCGCGCCTTGTACCGATCGAACACATAGGCCCCCAGCAGGAAGGCCAGGGCCGCCTTGCCCGCCTGCTCAGGCTGAAGCTCCAGCCGGTACAGGCCGCCGGGCAGGCGAACGGACAGACCCCGCGCCGCCGCCGGATCGAAGGCCCCGCCGGCTCCCACCAGCACCGCCCCTATCCCCTCGCCGCGGGGTGCGACCAACAGCTGTCCGGCCTTGCCCTCGAACCCGTTCAGTCGGGCCCAGCCCTTCACGGCGTCGTCCAGCCCGTCCTGCGGCCCCACGAAACGGATCGGAACGGCGCCCGCGCCGTCTTTTGCGGCGACCAGCAAGGGATGGGAATCGGACATGGCGGGCCTTCTTAACCAACAGTTGACGCGAACCGGCGACTCTGGGGGCGACCGAGGACCGTCAGGACCCCACCCATGTCGCCCATACCCGCCCTTCTCGCAACCGCCGCCCTGCTGTGTCTGTCGGCCGCCCCGGCGGTCGCGGCCGACCCAGCGCCCGCGCGCACGCCCGCTTCGGCCGAAGCCCGCGCCGTCTATGAGCGGATGGACGCCCTGTCCCGCTCGGTGTTCTGGGCCAGCGAGCAGCAGGCCAATCCCGCCGATCCGGTCGCCGGGGTCAAGCTGGCCCAGGCCCTGCGCGAACTGGGCCGCTACGACCAGGCGGCCGAGGCGGTCCAGGCCACTCTGACGGTCCAGCCCGACAATCTCGACGCCCTTCTGGAGCTGGGCCGGGCCCATATCGCCCGGGGCCAGGCCTTCTACGGCGTCGCGCCGCTGGAGAAGGCACGCGACAAGGCCCCGCGCGACTGGCGGGCCTGGTCCCTGCTGGGCGTGGCCTACGAGCAGGTTCGCCGCTTCGACGACGCCCGCGCCGCCTGGAACCAGGCCCTGGTCCTGTCGCCCGACAATCCCGACGTCCTGACCAATGCGGCCATGGCCGCCATGACCCAGGGCGACGCTCCCGCCGCCGAGACCCTGTTGCGCCGCGCCGCCGCCCAACCCGCCGCCTCGGGCAAGGTGCGCCAGAATCTGGCCATGGTGCTGGGGTTGCAGGGCAAGATGGGCGAGGCCGAACAGATCCTGCGTCGCGAACTGCCGCCGGAGCTGGCCGAGCGCAACCTGCTTTGGCTGCAGGCCCGAAACACGTCCGGTGGCGCGACCCCGTCCGACACCGCCCGGACCTGGAGCTCAGTCCAGGGCGGATGACCCGCGGCGGCTGCCCCGCCAAGGCTTTGCATCGCCACCGGCCGCGTGCTGGATAGGGGCATGACCGCCTCTCTCCGCACGCCCGATTCCGTCTCAGCCCCCGCCTCAACCAGGACCTATCAGGCCTTCCTGTTCGACATGGACGGCACCCTGATCACCTCGACCGCCGCCGCCGAGCGAGTCTGGACCCGCTGGGCCGAACGTCACGGCCTGGACGTCGAGACCTTCGTTCCCACAGTCCACGGCGTCCGCGCGGCCGACACTATTCGCCGTCAGAACCTGACCGGAATCGATCTGGCGGCCGAGGTCGCCTGGGTCGAACTTGGCGAGATCGAGGATGTGGACGGCGTCGCGCCCGTCCCCGGCGCGATCGATTTCGTCCGCCGCCTGCCGCCCGATCGGTGGGCCGTCGTCACCTCGGCCACGGCGGCCCTGGCCCGCGCCCGCCTCGCCGCCGCCGGGGTGACGCCGCCGGCCGTCATGATCACCGCCGAACAGGTGGAGCGGGGCAAGCCCGATCCTGCCGGCTACCGGTTGGCGGCCCAGACCCTGGGCTTTGACGTCGCCGACTGTCTGGTGTTCGAGGACGCCGAGGCGGGGATCAAGGCGGGCGAGGCGGCCGGCGCCGACGTCGTGGTCGTCACCGCCGCCTGGACCCATCCGCTGGAGACCCCGCACCCGACGTTGGCGGACTACGCCGACGGGCGGCTGGAAATCGAAAACGACGGCCGGCTGAGGTTCGCGACCCAGGCCGGCTGAGCGGGCGTTACGCCGCCGCCGATACGTAAGGCTCGTCGTCGGGCACAGCCTTGAACACGGACACCTTGCTCCTGAGCCGGTCGGTCTCGGCGCGGATGGAGTGGCTGGCGGCCGTGCTCTCTTCCACCATGGCGGCGTTCTGCTGGGTGAAGCGGTCCATCTGGGTCACGGCGGTGTTGACCTCGTCCAGGCCGCTGGCCTGTTCGACCGTGGCGCTGGCGATCTCCGACACCAGGCCCGAGATCTCGCGGACCTGATCGACCACCTTGCCCAGGGCCGCGCCCGTCTGGTTGACGAGCCGGGCGCCCAGCGAGACCTGCTCGTTGGAGCTGGAGATCAAGCCCTTGATCTGTTTGGCGGCGTCCGCCGACCTCTGGGCCAGGGCGCGCACTTCCTGGGCGACGACGGCGAAGCCACGACCCGACTCGCCGGCCCGTGCAGCCTCCACCCCGGCGTTCAGGGCCAGCAGATTGGTCTGGAAGGCGATCTCGTCGATGGTGCCGATGATCAGCTCCATCTCGCGCGACGAGGCTTCGATCAGGCCCATCGCCGTCACGGCTTCCGTCATGGTCTGTCCGCTTCGCTCGACATCCGTATGCGCCGAGTCGACGGCCTGTTTGATTTTTCCGGCGCCGGCGGACGTGGCGCGAACCGTGACCGTGATCTCGTTCAGGGCGGCGGCGGTCTGTTCCAGGCTGGCCGCCTGCTGCTCGGTGCGCTGGGCCATCTGGTCGGCGGCGGCGCTGACGTCGTGGGCGCCTTCACCCAGGCTGTTCACACCGCTGGAGATGTCAGCGATCAGATCCTTGAGGCTCTTCAGCGCCGTATTGTAGTCGCTGCGAAGCTTCTCATAGTCCGCCGGGAACCGCTTCTGGATCGGCGACGTCAGATCGCCCTGCGCCAGCTGTTCCAGCGCCGTCGAAAGATTCTGCACGACTTCGCGCGCCGCCGCGTCAGCGCCGGCGCGGGCCTCGTCGGCCTCCGCCTTCGCGCGGTCGGCTACAGCCTTCGCCTGGTCGGCCTCAGCCTTGGCCAGGGCGGTGTCGCGGAACACCAGAACGGCGCGCGCCATATCGCCGACTTCGTCGGCGCGATCCGCGTCCACGGCGATGTCGTTGTTTCCGCGCGCCAGCTGGGCCATGGCGCCCGTAAGGGTGGTGATGGGCCGGGCGATCATGCGGCTCAACATCACCGACAGACCGACGGCGATCCCGATGAGCGCCAGACCGCCGATGACCAAGGCAGCCATTGCGGTGATGATCGCGGCCTCTTGCCTCGCACCGTTATCCTCAATCCGCCTGACCTGCTCGTCGCGAATTTCGCGTAGCGGTAAGACAGCCGCACTGACGAGAACCTTCTTCCCGGCGTCACGGACAGCCTGCTGCGCCTCTTCGCGTCGCCCTTCACGGACCTCGCCGATCAGCCGATCGCCCCAGTCCTTGCGCCAAGCCAGCGTGGCGATCCGCGACTGTTCAAGCTCGTCCAGCAGAACCGGGTCGGTGAGCGTGGTCTTCAACTCGGCTGAAACGCTGTCGTATTCGTCCCGGCCCTCGAAATAGGATTTGAGATAGGTCTCGTCGCCGGTGACGAGAAACCCTCGAAACTGGCTATTCTGGCGCAGAATAGCCGTCTCCAACGCCAGGCTCTTTGAATGGATGGACTGCGCGAGGTTATTGCTCTCGGTCGATGATCTGATCGCCATTATCGTGGCGAAGAAGATCATCATGATAACGGCCGCGGAAACGCAGATCGCCACAAATGAAAAACTCAGCTTACGCGGAATGTTCATTGCATTGATCATTGCCTGCTCCACAAGAAACACATTCGAAGATCACCGGTACACCGAATGGTTTAACAAAACTGCTCTTTTTAAAGACGATACATACGCCACAGATTTCGCCCTCGTCCCGGCGCCGCCGGGATGAGGGCGGGGACGTTGCATTAGAAGGTGACCCCGACGCCGGCGCTGACGGTTTGGCCGCTGTCCTCGGTCGGATAGGCGCCCGAACGGTTCTCGGCATTCCAGTGAATCAGGTTGAACTGGAGGCGGATGACGTTGTCGAGGTACCAGTTGACGCCCGCAGTCGCCGCCCAGCCCTCCCCCGCCGTCGGGACGCCGGAGTAGTCGATGTTCTCATACCGGGCCAGCAGCTCGATCGCGCCGGGACCGCCGTCCAGGACCGGCCGCAGAACGCGTGGCTGCGCGAAGGTGCCGAGGTGAGCATTGTACGGCGGCAGTTCACCGGTGAGGAAGTAGCCGCTCGACAGGCTCCAGGCTTCGCTGACGAAGTCGGGCCGTCCCGCATCCAGTTCAGCGTTGCGCTTGCCCGCCTCGCCCATGACCCAGAAGGGTCCGGCATAACCGCCGGCTTCGACGCCATAGCCCCGCGTGCCCGTGCCGCCGGTCAGGGTTCCGCTCGAGACCCGCAGGGCCCCATTGAAGCGGCCGCCGATCGACGTGTTGCGCGTCAGAGATCCGGCGCCCTCGGCCAGTTGCTCGTCGAAGCCCCAGGCGCCGAGGTGAAGGGTGGTGCGCTCGGTCTTGACCGGGTTCCAGTGGATCCGCCCCATCAGCGTCTGGCTGTCGGAGACCACCTGGCGGTTATCGATATAGTCGCCGCTGAGGGTCAGCGAGGCGTGCCCGCTCTTCCAGAACACGCGCGGCATCAACGAGATGCCGTAGAAGCCACGCTGCGGAATGATGGCGGTCGCGACGACGTTGCGCTCCAGGAAGGGCGGAGCGTCAGAGCCGCTCGACCCCTCGAAACTGCGGTCGTTGAACATGTTGCCGAAGCGAACATCGTAGGAAAGGTCGCCGACCTTGTCGCGCCAACCGACGAAGGCGGTGCCCACGTCGGACACGTTGTCCGCGAAATCGTTTTCGAACTGGTAGAAGAAGTTCGGCCCGGCAGAGCCTTCGATCCCGATCCGCAGAGCGCGCATTCCCGTCGTTGTGATGTTGCGCGCATCATAGTCCGAACCGAAGGTGGAACTGGTGTGGGCGATGATGCGGCCACGCATCTTGAACCGGTACTTGCCGTCCGGCGAATAGAAGGCGGGCAATCCGCCCTTCCATTCTGTCGTCACGCCGGCAGTGTTATTGGCCTCGGCGCGGGCCTGGGCGACGGTCTGGTCCGCTAGACCAGGCTGTACGATGTTGGACGCGTAGAGATCCGCAGCACTGTCGCCGTCGGCGTTAACTCGACGGGTGACGCCAGGCGTCCGAACTCCGGTCGTAGGTGACGAAGCGGCCGTTCCGCCGGACTTGGCGGCTTCCATCGCATCCAGGCGAGCACGAAGCGCCGCGATTTCACCGGCCTGTGCGCGAACCAGAGCAGCAAGCTCTGCATGATCAACAGTCTCGGTCTGCGCAAAAACAGGGCCGGCGAACAGAACAGCCGCCACGGCCGTGCCTGCAACAAGCGTATTCTTCATTTCATCATATTCCCTGATTTTTGGCCCACAGCAGAAATATTGGAATACGCAACTAGTTTTGCTTGAGATACATTACTTAGGTTTGCTCATGACGATGGCATCGATTATTTTCATAGACATCGCCAATCTAATTTCGCCACCATCGACGCTTAACACGCGCCTCCGCGAGGACGTTTAACGCCAGTCAAGCAGCAAGAATCGTACAAATACCTACGCAAGGCCCCTTACCATCCAAATGAACTCGACTTCATTTATTGATTTTGATGTTAACTTAAAGATAAACGCCCATGCGTAAGTTTCCTTACGTGATCATGCGCAATTTTTTGCCTGCATCATTTTAACTTTCTAAAAATATTTAGATGCACATTATAGTTTAATGATCGTGTTAATTAGACAATGCTGAATTCAGCACCTCGACATCATGGATATCTATCTAGTTTTGTAAATATTCGAGACGATCGCAGCATTCCTGGAACAGGATAACTTTCGCACCTATTACATCTATAAATGAGTGAATGGCATGTAACTGCGCCCTGAAACACAAGCCATTCTCTAAAAACAGAAGTCAAAGAAGCTTGCAGGAATGACCTCGAAGACTGACGGCGTCCCCGACTTCTTACTCACAGCCGACAGATGCCGCGCGATGGGTTCGACCTTCATCGCCTCCATTCTCGAGTCCGTCGTCGCTCAGCTGGCGCACGCTCCGGTCAGCGCCGCCATGATTCGCAACTGGCCGGGCGACCCTGCGGCAGCCGCTCTCGCCCTGCGGGTCAACGGCGCGCTCCACGCCCTTGCGCGGCGGGAAACCCCAAAACGGCTGGCGCAACTCTACCGTGGAGAACACAACGACTTCGACGGCGCCATCGCCGTCACACTATCGGAACAAGACCCATTCATCGCCGACTGGCTTCGTCACCCGACCCAGACGAACGAGGTGGCGCGTGCGGGCGCGACCATGGCCGCCCTGATGGAGTCAGCGGGCCGATGGGACATGCCGTTCGAACTTCTGGAGCTGGGTTCGAGCTGCGGCCTGAACCTTAACCTCGCGCACTACGCCTACCGTCTGGGCGGCACGGAAGCGGGGAATCGCGCGTCCTCCGTCCGGATCGAGCCCAGATGGCGCGGCGCGCCTCCGCCGCTGGTCCCAATCTCGATCGCCTCCGCACGCGGGGTGGATCTGCACCCCCTGGACGCGTCAGACCCTCGGGATCGCGAACGCCTTCTGGCCTTCGCCTGGGCCGACCAACCCGTCCGCATGGATCGCCTGGAAAAGGCGCTTGAGATCGCGCGCACCTATCCGCCCTGTGTCGATCTGGGCGACGCGCCGGCGTGGCTGGCGCGGCGTCTAAGCGAACCGCAAAGAGCGGGCTACTGCCGGGCCGTGGTTCACACCATGTTCCTGCAATATCTCGACCAGCGCCATCGCGCCGACCTTGCGTCCATACTGGATGCGGCCGGCAAACGGGCGACGCCCGAGCGCCCGCTGGTCTGGATCAGCTTTGAATGGACGCCCGACCGTAGCGAGGTGGAGTTGCGCCTGACATCCTGGCCTCAAGGCGAGACCAGGGTTCTGGCGAAATGCCATCCCTATGGCGACGCGATCGACTGGCAAACGCCCGAAGCCGCTCCGCTCGTCGCCTAGATCAGGGCGCGTTTGCGGGCGAGGTTCAGGTCCATGTCGGCTCCCTGCTTCGATCGAGCTGCGGATATCGGGTTTCCGCAGCGTCAGTGCAACGCGACGTTAACCGACGCGGCGCACCATCCTTCCCATGTGGCCGTCAGCAGCTGTCTGAATCGGCCGTGGAGGGCCGGCCCATGTCGACCAAGATGACCTCGAGCGTGCGTCGCCACAGCGACCATTTCGAGCCGCAGGACACCGATCCGCACGAGCAGCGCCGCCTGCGCGGCCAGTTGGAGCAGATCGACTACGCCGCCTATGTCGCCAACAAGGAGTTGATCGGTCACACCCTGACCGGGCTGGACGCCGCCTCCCTGCAGAAGCTGGCCGTCCTGACCGCCAGCGCCCGCGCCAAATGGGCCGCCGAGGCCCTGCGTCTGGCTCACTCCGGCTCGCCGGTCACACCCGACCAGGTCGCCCGCCTGAGCGCCGCCCGCACCGCCTTCGACGAACTCGCCGAATCCTACGAGGCCCTGCGACGCATGGTCGAGCGGGGATATGCGGTGTTGAAGCCGTCTTAGATGGACCGCCTGGTGGAGCCGAGGGGAGTCGAACCCCTGACCTCGTCATTGCGAACGACGCGCTCTACCAACTGAGCTACGGCCCCGTTCCAGTGCTGGATCAGGCCTCCAGGCGAGGGCGCGACATAGAAGGCGGGCGGGCTTGGTGTCAACGGGCTTGTGCGCGCAATCGAAGCAGGCGCGCGGAGATCATTGTGAGATGGCCGCGTCGCGGCTAGAAGCCGAAGTTCGCGACTTCGAGGAGAATACATATGGGCACCGCCCTGGTCTGGCTTGTGAACGCCGTCATCGGCCTGATGGTCTGGTTCATCATCATCCAGGCGATCCTGAGCTGGCTGTTCGCCTTTGACGTCATAAACCACCGCAACCGGTTCGTCAGCCAGGTCGCCGAGTTCCTGGACCGGATCACCGCGCCCATTCTCGAGCCGTTCCGCCGCATCATTCCGCCGCTGGGCGGGATCGACATTTCGCCGATCGTCGTGCTGTTGCTGCTCCAGTTCGTCCGCATTCTGTTCAACGCCTCGGCGGCCCCGGTGCTGATCGGCATGTTGGGCTGATGTGACACGGCGGTCAGGATTCTGACACGTGGGCGCGATTCCGCCCTTGCGCCGATCCGCTGTGTTCCTAAAGGTGCCGGCCCCGACCATTTTCGACCACGGTTCATGAGCACGATCACCACAGTCGCCGTCCTGGGCGCCGGACAGATGGGCGCAGGCATCGCCCATGCGGTGGCCCTCGGCGGCTATTCGGTCCGGCTTTACGACGTGGCCGCCGGCCGGCTGCCGCTGGCCCAGGGCGAAATCGCCGCCAGCCTTTCCCGCCAGGTCGAGCGGGGCCTTGTGGCCCAGGCCGACGCCGACGCCGCCCTGGCCCGGATCGCCGCCACCGACCAGATCGCCGAGGCCGTGACCGGCGCCGACCTTGTCATCGAGGCCGCGCTGGAGGACGAGGCGGTCAAGAAGGCCGTCTACGCCCAGGTCGCCCCTCACCTGGGGCCGCGGACCCTGCTGGCCTCCAACACCTCGTCCATCTCCATCACCCGCCTCGCCTCGGCCTCGGACCGACCCGACCGGTTCATCGGCCTGCATTTCATGAAGCCGGCCCCGGTGATGAAACTGGTCGAGATCGTGCGCGGCATCGCCACCTCGGCCGAGACCCACTCGGCGGCGGTCGACTTCGCCGAAAGCCTGGGCAAGACCACCACCGACGCCGAGGACTTTCCCGCCTTCATCGTCAACCGCATCCTGGTGCCGATGATGAACGAGGCGATCTTCGCCCTGTACGAGGGGGTCGGCAATGTCGCCTCGATCGACAAGGCGCTGCGCCTGGGGGCCAATCATCCGATGGGGCCGCTGGAACTGGCGGACTTCATGGGGCTGGACGTGGTCCTGGCCATCATGAACGTGCTGTACGACGGCCTGGCTGACAGCAAATATCGGCCCTGCCCCCTGCTGGTGAAATATGTCGAGGCCGGATGGCTGGGCCGCAAGAGCGGGCGCGGCTTCTACGACTATTCCGGCGACGTCCCGGCGCCGACGCGATGAGCCGGTTCGACAGCTACGCCGACCTGCCGGGTCAGGCGACCATCCATTCTCGACCGGCGCCCCTGTATCCGATCCTGGCCTCGCTGGCCGGGGCCGCCTGGCCGCCTCTGCTGCTGACCCTGCCGCTGTGGCCGCCCAATCCGGTAGGGCCGGGGCGGGATCTGGACTGGCGGCTGATGGTGCTGCTGATCGGGCTGGTGCTCGTGCCGCTCGGCCTGTGGCGGATCATCGACGAACGCCGGCGCAGCGGGCGGCCGGGCTCGCGCCTGGGCGTGGTCTGGCGGTTCATGCTGTACGGCGGCCTGGCGGCGGCCGGCCTTCAGGTGCTCTGGGTCCTGGGCATGGCGGTCGTCGGCGGGTTCGAGGCGGGCGATGTCGCCCAGGCCCTGGGCGCGGCCGAGACCACCCTGCTGATCTTCGGCGTCGGCGGCCTGCCCATCGCCATGATCATCGGCGTCAGCTACGCCTTGTGGGCAGGCCTGTGCGCGGCCTTCATCGCCTTCGAGGCCAGGCCCGCCGTCAAGGACAGGCTTGGACTGATGCCGAAAGGTTGATCTTGGGCCGCCCGTGGGGCGAGGGGAGCGTCGGATGTCGATCGAGGATACGGGTGGGGCGAGCCGTCTGAGACCGGTCGAGGCGCAGGCCCGGATCCCCACGCTGGACGTCATGCGGGGTCTGGCGGTGCTGGGCATACTGGCGGTCAATGTCGTCTCGTTCGGCCTGCCCTTCATGGTCTATGGCGAGCCGGACCTGAGCCCGTTTCCCGTAACCGGCGCCAACGCGGTGGCGCGCTGGACGGTGGACGTCTTCTTCCACCAGAAATTCATCACCCTGTTCTCGATGCTGTTCGGCGCCTCGATCTTCCTGGTCGGGGGCGAACGCGAGGACGAGGCGCGCGGGCGGCTATTGCGCCGACGCCTGTTCTGGCTGGCGGTCATCGCCCTGATCCACGGCCTGGGCTTCTGGTACGGCGACGTCCTGCTGCTCTACGCCTGGTCCGGCCTGTTCGTGATGCTGATACGGTCTATGCCCGCAGGGACCCTGATCGGGATCGGCCTGGGGGTCACCCTGGCCCTGGGAGCGATGCAGGCCGGACTGGCCTGGCTGATGGTCGCCGGCCCGCCGGTGGTCGTCGAGGCGATGAACCAAGGCCAGCCGGGTTATACGATGGCAGCGGTCGAGGCCGCCATCACCGCCTACCGCAGCGGCTGGGCCGGCGCCATGAGCCAGAATCTGGGGTCCTGGTTCTTCCTGCAGGGCGCGAGCCTCAGCCTGTTCGTCTTCTCGACGGTCGCCCTGATGATGACGGGGATGGGACTGTTTAAGGCGGGCTTCCTCAGCGGACGGGCGCCGCCCTGGGTCTATCTGGCCCTGATCGTCCTGGGCGGGGCCTTGCTGGCCCTGACGGGCGTGCTGGAATGGGCCGAGGCCATGGCTGCCCGGGGGGCGCATCCGACGCGAGGCCTGGCCGAGGCGGCCGCCGCCTTCCCGATCTTCGTGACCCTGGCCTATGTCAGCCTGATCGTGCTGGCGGTGACGCGCGGCCCGGCCTGGCTGGTCGCCCCCCTGCGCCCTGTGGGCCAGATGGCCTTCACCAACTATCTGACCCAGACCCTCATCATGAGTTCGATCTTCTACATGCCCTGGGGGCCGCGCCTGTTCGGCCAGGTCGACTATGTCGGCATGTGGGGCCTGGTTCTGGGCGTATGGGCGGTGCAACTGGTCTGGTCGCCCCTGTGGCTGTCGCGGTTCAGCATGGGTCCGCTCGAATGGGTCTGGCGCTGTCTGACCTACGGTCGGCTGGTGCCGATCCGAAAAGAGGCCTGATCGCGCTTTTATCGCAGGCGCGAAGGGATTAACTGGAGGCCATGGCCGCCCAGGATACTCCCGCCGAAACCTTCAAGCGCGCGCTGGGCCATGCCGCCCGCGCCCTGGCCGAACAGCCCGAGTTGGAAGTGGTGTTCGGGTCGGACGGGCCGAAGCTGGTCGGCGGGGTCCTGACCCTGCCGCATCCGCCGCGTGATCCGTCCGGCCCCGAGAGCGCCTCCTTGCGAGGCCAGGCCGACCGTCTGGCCCTGCGCCTGGCCAACCATGACACGGCGGTCAACGCCCGGATGCGGCCCGTCGACAGTCGCGCGGCCGAGGTGTTCGACGCGGTCGAACAGGCGCGCGTCGAGGCCGTGGGCTCTGAATATCTGGCCGGGGTGCGCGACAATCTGGGCGCGGCCCTGTTGACGCGGCTCGAGAAGACCGGCGCCCTGCGCATCGCCGAGGCGGACCGGGTGCCGGTGTCCGAGGCGGTGGCTCTGCTGGTTCGTGAACGTCTGACGGGCCGCCCTTCGCCCGACGGCGCCAAGTCCATGCTCGATCTGGTCCGCACCACGATCGAAGCCAAGGCCGGCGCCAAGCTGGACGCCCTGGCGGCGACGGCCGGCGACCAGGAAGCCTTCGCCGAAAAGATGCGCGACGTCCTGCGCGCCCTGGACCTGGACCCCGGCGACGGACGCGGCGAGGACACGTCCGAAGATCCCGGCGACGAGGAGCCGGATCCGCAGGAACCCGACGCCAGCGACGAACCCGACGAGGACGAGGACGAGCAGGGCGGCGAGGGCTCCCAGTCGATGGAGGGCGACGCCGATGATCAGTCATCGGAACAGGAGCGCGAGAGCCGCCCCGAAGGCGCGCCCGCCGACCCTGACGGCGACGGCACCGAGGACGGACCGGAGCTGAACGAGGGCCAGCAACCCAATCGCCAGCAGACCGCCGACGACGGCCGGGCCGTCGATTTCTACCGCGTCTTCACCACCGCCTATGACGAGGTGGTGGACGCCGCCGACCTGTGCGACCCGATGGAGCTGGAGCGGCTGCGCAACCTGCTGGACCAGCAGCTGACCATCCTGTCCAGCGTGGTCTCGCGTCTGGCCAACAAGCTGCAACGCCGCCTGCTGGCCCAGCAGAACCGGTCCTGGATGTTCGATCTGGAAGAGGGGATGCTGGACACGGCGCGCCTGACCCGGATCGTCACCGACCCCACCGCCCCCCTGTCGTTCAAGGCCGAGAGCGAAAGCCCGTTCCGCGACACGGTGGTGACCCTGTTGCTGGACAACTCCGGCTCGATGCGCGGGCGACCGATCATGGTGGCGGCGGTCTGCGCCGACATCCTGGCGCGGACCCTGGAGCGGTGCGGGGTCAAGGTCGAGATCCTGGGCTTCACCACCCGCGCCTGGAAGGGCGGACAGAGCCGCGAGGCCTGGATCAGCGCCGGCAAACCCGCCAACCCCGGCCGCCTCAACGACCTGCGCCACATCATCTACAAGGCCGCCGACGCGCCCTGGCGCCGGGCCAAGAAGAACCTGGGCCTGATGATGCGCGAAGGCCTGCTGAAGGAGAATATCGACGGCGAGGCCCTGCAATGGGCGCACAATCGCCTGCTGGCCCGGACCGAGCAGCGCCGCATCCTGATGGTGATCTCGGACGGATCCCCGGTCGATGACTCGACCCAATCGGCCAACGCCGCCCTCTATCTGGACAAGCACCTGCGCCAGGTGATCGCCGAGATCGAGGACCGGTCGCCGGTCGAACTGCTGGCCATCGGCATCGGCCACGACGTGACCCGCTGGTACCGCAAGGCCCTCACCATCGTCGATGTCGAACAGCTGGCCGGCGCCATGACCGAGAAACTGGCGGAACTGTTCGAAGCCGAAAGCGCCGCTGTTCCGGCCCGCCGGGTGCGCAAGAAGCTGGCCGCATGAACCGCCTGCGCCGCCTCGCCGTCGCCTGGGCCGCCCTGGCGCTGACGGCCTGCGCCGCCACCCTCGGCCCGCCCCAGCCTGATCTTTCCCACGGCGACGGCTGGACCTTCGCGCCGGCGGAACTCAAGACCGTCGGCCTGGGCTTGCCCGGCGCGGTTCTCGCCCCCGACGTCCGCTTCGCCGGCGGGGTGGAGATCGTGGCGGGCCTGGGCTCGCCCCTGCACGGGCTTTCGGACCTGAAACTGACCGGCGACGGCGGTTTCGTAGCCGTCTCCGACGCCGGGGATCTGGTGCGCGGCGTCCTGCGGCTCGATACCCGGGGACGACTTGTAGGCGTCGATCGCCTGGCGTCGCGCCGACTGACGCTGGAGGACGGCCGACCGATCGCCGACAAGATCGACGGCGACGCCGAGGGCCTGGCCCTGACCCGATCTGGCGATCTGCTGATCAGCTTTGAACGCCATCACCGCATCTGGAACTACGGCCCCCTGTCGGCCCTGCGGTCGCCGACGCCTGTGTCGTCGCCCGACGCGGTCTTCCCCGATAACGAGGGCATGGAGGGTTTAGCCGCCGCCCTGCCCCGCCAAGGCGAAGGCTGGCGCGTCCTGGGCGAAAGCGGGGGCGTCTGGGACTGCACGCCCGAGCGGTGCCGCGTCGTGGTCTCGCCGCCGGCCGAAGCGCCCAAGGACAGCGACTATCGCTCCACCGGCCTGGATCGCGAGCCTTCGGGCGACGGTTGGTTCAGGGTCGAGCGCCGCTACGCGCCGCCGTTCGACATGCGTGGACGTGTTCGCCGACTGGCGCCCGATGGGACTCCGGGTCCAATCCTGGTCGAGCTGAAACTGCCCGGCACGACCGACAACTTCGAGGGGGTCGCGGCCGAGCGGCGGGGCCAGGCGACGCGGCTCTATCTGCTGTCCGACGACAACGCCAACCCGGCCCAGCGCACCCTGCTGCTGGCCTTCGACGTCCGATAGGTCAGGCCGCGCCCGCCCATTGGGCGGTTTCCGGCTCGCCCTCGACCGCCAGCAATCCCTTGACGAAGGCGTCGCGCCAGATGCCGACGTCGGTGTCGCGCACCACCTGCATCAGGGCCTCCCATTTGCGGATGCGCTCGGCCAGGGGCATGGTCAGGGCCTTCTGGATGGCGTCAGACAGTTCCTCGCGGCTGTAGGGATTGACCAGCAGGGCCTCGCCCATCTGTTCGGCGGCCCCCGCAAAGCGCGACAGGATCAGGACGCCGGGATCTTCGGGGTTCTGGGAGGCCACATATTCCTTGGCCACTAGGTTCATACCGTCGCGCAAGGGCGTCACCAGGCCGACCTTGGCCGCCCGATAGATGCCCGCCAACTGATCGCGGCGGTAGGTCCGGTTCAGATACCGGATCGGCTGCCAGTCCATGTCGCCGAAGGCGCCGTTGACCCGTCCAGCCAGAGAATCCAGCCGCGCCCGCAGATCCTGATAGGAGTCCACGTCGTCGCGCGAGATCGGCGTCACCTGCAGCAGGAAGACCTCGCCCCGCATCGAGGCGTTGTCGTGCAGGAACTGCTCGTAGCCCAGCAGCCGCTCCTCCAGCCCCTTGGAATAATCCAGCCGGTCCACGCCCACGATCATCGACCGGAACGCCGCCGAGGCCGCCATCCGGTCATAGGTCCGGGCCCCCAGGGTCGAGTTGCGCGCCGCCAGGAAGCCTTCGACGTCGATGCCGATGGGGAAGACCCCGGTCTGGACCCGCCGTCCGAAACATTCCAAGCCACCGTGGCCGAACAGCTCCCCCTGGGCCTCGCTGACCACATAGTCGGTGAACAGATCGCTCCATTCCTGGGTGTGGAAACCGATCAGGTCGAAGTCGAACATCGACTCCACCAGCCGCCGGTGATGCGGCAGGGTCACCAGCAACTGACGCGCCGGCCAGGGCGTGTGCAGGAAGAAGCCGATCCGGTTCCTGATCCCCAGGCGGCGCAGGTCCCGCGCCATCGGTATCATGTGATAATCATGGATCCAGATGATGTCGTCCGGTTCGATCACCGGGGCCAGCACCTCGGCGAACCGGCGGTTCACCCGCTCATAGCCTTCGCCATAGGATCGTTCGTACTGGGCCAGATCGATCCGGTGGTGGAACAGCGGCCATAGGGTCTTGTTGGCGTAGCCGTTGTAATATTCGTCGACGTCCTGAGGCTCCAGATCGACCAGGCCCACGGTGACGCCGGCGCGATCCTCGACCTTCATCTCGCCTGTGAAGGTCTCGACGGTGTCGCCAGACCAGCCGAACCACAGGCCGTCGTATTTTCGCAGGGCTGCGGACAGGGCCATGGCCAGGCCGCCGGCCGAGCCGGCGGCAGGATCGGAAGGGGCGGAAACCCGGTTGGATACGACGATAAGGCGGCTCATGACTTCACTTCGACAGCGACCCCAGCCCCGGGGTCAGACAGGTGTTCGGCGTATCAACGCACGTCGGTCCAGGAACGGCTCAACATCACGGCGCAATTGATGATGCCGACCAGGGAATAGGTCTGGGGGTAGTTGCCCCAGAGCTCGCCATCCTCGACCGAGATGTCCTCGCTCAGCAACCCCGCATGTGTGCGCCGCGCCAGCATCTCTTCAAAGATCGCACGCGCCTCCTCGACCCGGCCGTTCTGGTGCAGAGCCTCGATGAACCAGAAGGTGCAGAAGTTGAAGGCGGTTTCCGGTTCGCCAAAATCGTCCGGCTCGACGTAGCGGAACAGGAAGGGCCCCTTTTTCAGGTCGCGCTCGATGGCGTCGAAGGTCGCCACCTGGCGGGGATCAAGGGCGTCGAGGAAGCCAAGATCTGTCAGCTGAAGCAGGGAGGCGTCCAGTTCACGCCCGCCGAAGCTCGCCGCAAACCGGCCCTCGTCCGGAAGGAAGGTTTCGGCTTCGATCCGCTCGCGGATGGTGGCGGCCCGCTGACGCCAGACCTCGCCTCGTCCCGTCAAGCCCAGATGATCCGCTGCCTTGGCCAGGCGATCACACGCCGCCCAGCACATGACCGACGAATAGGTGTGGACGCGCGCAATAGTGCGGAACTCCCACAGACCGGCGTCGGTCTGATCGTGCATGGCGAAGGCGCGCTCGCCGACCTTCTCCAGGGCGTGGAAATCCGCGATCGTGCCGGGACGCAGCAGTCGTTGATCGTAGAAGGCCTGGACCAGCGGAAGCACGATCTGTCCGTACACGTCATGCTGCAGATGCTCATGCGCCTGATTGCCGATCCGCACCGGTTTCATGCCGCGATAGCCCTCGACCGTATCGACGATGCTTTCGCCGATTCCGGGCTCTAGACCCACGCCATAGACCGGCTGCACATGCCCCCCGGCCGAGTCATCTACCAGATTGCGCAGATAGCCCAGATAGTTCTCCAGAATATCGACCGCGCCCAGCCGGTTCAGGGCTCGCACGGTGTAATAGGCGTCGCGGATCCAGCAGTAGCGATAATCCCAGTTGCGCCCGCTCTCCTTGAACTCGGGCACCGAGGTGGTCATGGCGGCGACGATGGCTCCCGTCTCCTCATAGGCGCAGAGCTTCAGGGTGATGGCCGCGCGGATCACGGCCTCCTGATAGTCCAGCGGCAGATAGAGTTTTCGCACCCAGTCCTGCCAATAGGCCACGGTCCGATCCAGCGCCGCCTGGACGCCGGGGCCGACGTCCTGATCATAGCCTTCGTCCGGTCCGAAGAAGAAGGCGTGCGGGCGCTCCAGGCGGAAGACCCGCTCTTCCAGCACATGCGACACCGGGCAGTCGGTCGTAAGACGGAAGGTCACGTCCGGACACTGGAAGCGAATATGGTTCGAGCCTGAGGTGTGGGGCGCCGGCTTCGCGCCCCAGTCGGCGGCGGGGCGAAGCCGGATCCGGATGCGCGGCGTGCCCTGCAGCGGGCGGACGATCCGCCCGAAGGCCAGCGGCCGGTAGGTCCGCGAATGTTTCGGATGGCGCGGCGCGAAATCGATCACCTCGACCGCCGCCCCGTCCTCGGCCGTAAGGACGGTGCGCAGCACCGGGGTGTTGCGCACATAGGCCTGGCTGACGTGTTTCAGGCCTTCCAGTTCGACGGCCCAGAAGCCGTGGTCCGGGTCCTCACCATCCATCAGAGCCGAAAACACGGGGTCGCCGTCAACCCGCGGCGCGCAGGCCCAGACGAACCGGCCACGGCGGTCGATCAGGGCGCTGATGGCGCAGTTGCCGATCGGAAACAGGTCCAGATTGGGTTTCATCGATCAGGCCTTTGCTACGGCTTCGAGCCAGGTCAGGACGGCGTCGACGTCGTCTAGGCGATAGCGGGCGGCGGTTTCGCGTTCAGGCCCGACCAGCACGCCGTAGCCGCCGAGCGCGGCGGCGGCCCTGAACCCATGTTCGTCGGTCAGATCGTCGCCCAGCATCACCGGCATGGCCCCCTTGAACGGTTCATCCCGCATGAAATCGGTCACGGCGGTGCCCTTGTCGGCTCCGGGCGTCTTCAACTCCAGCACCATATGGCCGGGCTGCAGGGTCAGGCCGGTCTCGGTCTGGAGACGCTGCGCCAGCCGTTCGGCGGCGGCGGCCTGGTCCGGCGCCTGCCGATAGTGCAGGCCGGCTGAAACCCCCTTGTCCTCGACGATCATGCCCGGCCGGTCGGCGGCGAAGGCCTGGAAGGCGGCGAGGGCCTCGACCACGCCGGCGTCGGGTTCGCCACGCTGGATCGATCCGTCCTTGAGGCGACGCTCCAGCCCGTGGACGCCCGAGGCCGAGGTCAGGGCGCGACCGGAAATCCTGTCGATCTCGACGATGGTTCGTCCGCTGACGATGGCGACACGACCCGCCAGCCGCGCCTCGACGGCCATCAGCGCCTCGGTACGACGGGCCACCGGCCCAACGGCGTCGGGCGTCGGCGCCATCGGGGCCAGCACCCCGTCCATGTCAAGGAACAGGGCCACCCCGTCTGCGAGGACGGGCGGCTTGGGCAACAGCCGCGCGGCGGCTCCGGCGTGAGACGGCATATGGATACGAACTCTTTTTGACTTCCCCTGGGTCGCTTAACGCACCAGTGCGGCAAAGGTTGACCCGAAAGCGACAAAGTCGTCTGAAGGGTCATGTTGCGCGCGGCCTGGGGATGGGGCAGATCGCGCGGCTCGAACCAAGGAGAGCCCGAAAGCGGGCCTTGTCAGACCATGACCGAGATCGTCCATTCGTCCTCCGAAGACATCGCCGCTATGACCGACCGCGCCCGCGAGGTGATGCGGCTCAACATCGAGGCGCTGGAGGCGCTGGAACGGACGATCGACGTGTCCCTGGCCCGCGCGGTCGATGTGATCATGAGCCGGCCAGGCTATGTGATCGTCACCGGCATGGGCAAGTCGGGCCATATCGGCGGCAAGATCGCCGCGACCCTGGCCTCGACCGGCACCAACGCCTTCTTCGTCCATCCGGCCGAGATGAGCCACGGCGACCTGGGGATGCTGCGGCCCGACGTCACCGTGCTGGCCATTTCCAACTCGGGCGAGAGCCGCGAACTGCGCGATCCGCTGATCTATTGCCAGCGCAACGGCATTCCCGTCATCGCCATCACCCAGCGTCCCGCCAGCTTCCTGGGCCGCAACGCCGCCGTCTGCCTGACCATGCCCAGCGTGGCCGAGGCATGCCCTAACGGCCTTGCGCCCACGACGTCGACCCTGATGACCCTGGCCCTCGGCGACGCCCTGGCCATGGTGCTGATGGACCGACGGGGGTTCAGCGCGCTCGATTTCGGCCTGCACCATCCCGGCGGCGCCCTGGGCATGAGCCTGCAGAGCGTACGGGAATGGATGGGGGACAATGCCGCGGCCCCGGCCAGCGTGCCGCTGAACGCCTCCTTCAGCGAGGTGGTCTCGGCCATCACCGAGGGCCGCAAGGGCGCGGTTGCTGTGCTGCAGGCGGACGGATCCCTGGCCGGGATCGTGACCGACGGCGACCTGCGCCGCGCCTTCCAACGCGACATCAACGGCCTGACGGCGGCCGACATCATGGGGGCCAATCCGATCACAGTCGACCCCACCGCCCGGATGAGCGACGTCGTGGATCTGCTGACCGCCAACAAGATCTCCAACCTGTTCGTGGTCGAGGAAGGGCGGCCGACCGCCATCGTCCATGTCGCCGAACTGATGCAGGCCGGCTACGTCGCCTGAGCGCCCGGTGATGCGTATCCTCTATGACGCCAGCCGGCTGATGAGCCGGGCCGACCGCTCCGCCCCAACTGGCGTGGATCGGGTCTGTCTGGCCTATGCCGAATGGCTGCTGTCGCGGCCCGACGTCGTCACCATACCCGTGCGCGGCCGCAAGAACCGGCTGGTCGCGGTCGAGACCGAGTGGTTCCGCCGCTTTGTCGCCGACCTGCGGGCGCGCTGGAACGGCGCGGCCGGCGCGCCCGGCGATCCGACGCATGAGGCGCGGCTGCTGGCCGCCCTGGCCAACCCGATCCGCCCCAGCGAGTCCGTGATCAGCCCGCCCCCTTTGCCGACCCCGGACAAGCCCGCCGACAAGGGACGGGTGCTGAAACAGTTCTTCCGCTCGCGCCATGTCGCCGCCGTGCCGGCCGCCGACCTCTATCTGAACGTGGGCCACACCACGCTTCACGACCCGGCCACCCTGCGGGAACTGGAGGCGGCCGGGATCGAGCGGGTCGTGCTGATCCACGACCTGATCCCCGTCACCCATCCCGAATTCTGCCGCCCTGGCGACGGCGACAAGCATCACGCCCGCGTGGCCAACACCCTGCGTCACGCCAGTCGGGTGATCGTCAATTCGGCCTATACCGGCGACCGACTGCGCGTCTTCGCGTCGCAAGAGGGTCTGCCCCAGCCGCCGGTCCATGTCGCACATCTGGGGCTGGAGCCCGCCTTCGTCTCCGGCCCTGGCTTCGAGGCGGCGCGCCCCTATTTCATCCATATCGGCACCATAGAGGCGCGCAAGAATCTGGCGCTTCTGCTGACCCTTTGGCGACGCCTGGAGGAACGCCTGGGCGAGCGCACGCCGTCGCTCGTCCTGGTCGGCCGCTACGGCTGGGAAAACGAGGCGGTTCTGGATCACCTGCAGCGGTCGCCGAACCTGCGGGGCGTGGTCCACCAGGCCTCCAACCTGTCCGACGCCCTGTTGGCCCGCCTGATGCGGGGCGCGCGGGCGGTGGTGGCCCCCTCTTCGGTCGAAGGCTTCGACCTGCCCGCCGTGGAAGCGGTGGCCATGGGGCTTTCGCTGATCGCGTCCGATATCCCGCCCCATCGGGAACTGACGCCGGGCGCAGAGTTGATCGACCCCCTGGACGGCCTGGGCTGGTTGGCGGCGATCGAGCGGGCGACCTTCACGCCGCGCGCGCCGGTTTCGTCCCGGCCGCATCCCTCCTGGTCGATGCATTTCGACATCGTCGCGGAAGCGATCGGGCTGACGCCCGTCTCGCCTCTGGCGGCGGCTACCAAAGCCTTGTAATCAAGCCGCGAACAAGGGCCGACCGCATGACTCGCACCATCCTGCCGCTCGCCATCGTCGCCATTCTCGGCGGCTGCTCCACCCTGCCGCGTGACGGGCCTTCCGGAGCCTCGGTCGACGCCGGGGCGACCACGGCCCAGGCCCAGGGCAGCTATGCGCTGGTGCCCCTGACCTATGAAGTCACGGAGCGGATGAACGCGGTTCCGCCGAAATTCTTCGGCACGCTCGCCGCAGCCTCCAGCGAGCGGCCGGCCGATGTCATCGGCGAGGGCGACACCCTGGCCGTCTCCATCTTCGACCCGTCGGGCGCCCTGTTCGGCGGGACGCTGGGAAGCGGCTCGGCCTCGGCCGTCCAAACCCGATCCGGCGGCTCCCAGGCCCTGCCGGGCGTGACCGTGGACCGCAGCGGTTCGGTCGCCGTGCCTTTCGCCGGACAGGTGCGGGTGGAAGGACTCACCGCGCCCCAGGCGGCGGCGGCCATCCGCCGCGCCCTGGTCGGCAAGGTCGCCAATCCCCAGGTTCTGGTCGGTATTTCCAACAACGCCTCGAACACGGTCAACGTCTTCGGCGACGTCCGCCAGCCCGGCCGCGCCCCCCTGGGGGTGAACAGCGACCGGATTCTGGACATCCTCGCCGCTGCGGGCGGCTCGGCGCGCGAGACCGACGACCTGACCATCAGCATCCAGCGCGACGGACAGACCTACACCGCGCCTCTGACTGCGGTGACGACCGAATTCGGCGAAAATGTCCGGTTGCAACGCGGCGACGTGATCAATGTCCAGTACAAGCCGCGTCGCTTCTCCACCTTCGGCGCCCTGAACGCCGTGGCCCAGGTCGACATGCCCGCCGGCCCGATGACCCTGACCGGCGCCATGTCCAAGGTCGGAGGATTGAACACCAACACCGCAAACGCCCGCCGCGTGATGGTCTTCCGCTTCGAGCGGCCTGAAGTCGCCGAGGCCCTGGGCATCACCCAACCCGCCACTCCGAAGGGGGTGCCGGTGGTCTATCAACTAGACTTCAACGAGGCCGCCAACGTCTTCGCCGCCACCAATATGCAGATCATGCCGGAAGACGTGATCTATGTGCCGCTGGCCGGCGCCGCCGAGGCCCGCAAATTCTTCGAGTTCGTCCAGAGCGTGACCCGCGTCGTCTATGACGTGTCGGTGACCAGCGCGATCAACGTCGACTGACGTGGCGCGCTGGCGCGCCCTGCTGTCGCGTCTGACCGCCCCCGCCGGTCCCCGAGCCGGAAACGCCGAGGTCGCCGGCACAGATCCGTTTGACCGCCCGCCGGACATCGAATCCTCCGAACCGGGACCGCTTGATCGGGCATTGGACGAGATCGAGGCCGGCGCGCTGGACGTCTATGCCAAAGCCGGTCTGCCGACCCGGACAGGCCATTACCGCAAGGCCCCGGACGGGGACTGGAGCTTCATCGGCGTCCAGATAAAGCCCGAGGCGCGCTTCGCGCTCGCGCTCGAACATCCTGCCGAGGCCGGCTGGCGGTTCGCGCGCCTGCAGAATCTGGGCGCGCGATCGAACCGCGCCGACCTGCGCGCGGCCTCGCGGCTGCTGAACGAGATCGAAGAGCTTCGCGCGGCGCGACGCGCCCGCCTCACCGAGGATCATCTTCTGACCGCGATGGAGCTGGGCGGGGCCTGGCGCGCGCTCAGGGACGCGAAAACGACGAAACCGCCGCATCCGGCCGCAACCCCGGCCCCTCCTTCAGCACCGACGCCGCCAGTCAGGAAGCCCCGCGCCAAACGCGACAAGGCCGCAAAGCCCCGCTAGAAGTCCGGTCTCTCCCCGAACGCCAGAGCCTCCGATGCCAGACCTTCCCCAGCACCCGCCCGAAAGCCGCCCGGTCGGGCGTATCATCGCCATGCCGGCCGACACCAATCCCGAGGGCGATATCTTCGGTGGCTGGCTGCTGGCCCAGATGGACGTCGCGGGCGCCACCCCGGCCTTCGAACTGGCCCAGGGCCGCTGCGCCACCGTGGCGCTGGACGGCATGGTGTTTCACCAGCCGGTCGCCGTCGGCGACGAGGTCAGCATCTACGCCGAGGTCATCGGCACAGGCCGCACCTCGATCCGCATCCACGTCGAGGCCTGGAAACGCTCGCGCGGCCAGCCGCTGGCCACCTCCGTCCGCGTGACCCAGGGCGTCTTCACCTATGTGGCCATTGATCAGGACCGCAAGCCCCGCCCCCTGCCGGGCAAGGAATAGGCGGAAATCTTGACCTGACGCCGGGGCGCGCCTACGTCCCGGCCATGGCCATCCGACGCATCCTCACTATCGACATCCCCGCCGACCTGGCGATCCTGAAACAGGTGTCCAAGCCGGTCGCGGCCGTGGACGACGCGGTGCGCACCCTGATGGATGACATGCTGGAGACCATGTACGCGGCGCCGGGCATAGGTCTGGCCGCCGTACAGGTCGGCGCCCTGGACCGGGTCATCGTCATGGACCTGGGCGACCGCGACGGAACCGTCTGCGAAACCGAGGAAGAAGACACGCCGGAAGCCGCCGAGGCGCGCAAGAATCCGCGCTTCTTCGCCAATCCGGAAATCCTGTGGACCTCGGACGAGCTCTTCACCTACGAAGAGGGCTGCCTGTCGATCCCCGAGTATTTCGACAAGGTGGAACGCCCGGCCCGCGTCCGCATTCGCTATCTGAACCGTGACGGTCAGTCGGTGGAGGAAGAGGCTTCGGGCCTCTACGCTGTCTGCATCCAACACGAGATGGACCACCTTAACGGCGTGCTCTTCATCGACCACCTGTCGCGGCTGAAGCGGGATCGCGCCGTGACCAAGGTCAAGAAGGCCGCCCGCGACAGGATCGCCGCCTGATGACCCGACGCCCCACTCGCCCCATCCGCCGCGGCCAGTCCCTGGTCATCGACACCCAGGGCCGCCGCCGCCTGACCCGCAGCCAGAAGATCGGCGTCGCCGGGGTCGCAACCCTGGCCGGCGTCGCCCTGCTGGGCGTGGTGGCGGGCCTGTTGCTGGACCGGCTGCTCGATTTCGACGACGCCCTGGACGCGGGCGGCGAATGGGACGAGGGCGGCGGCGTCTTCACCCGCTGGCAGTAGGCGGCCTAAAGTTCTAAAGGCGTGCCCATGCGCCTTGCCTTCATGGGAACTCCCGACTTCGCCGTGCCGTCCCTGGCCGAGCTTCTCGCCTCGGGCCACGAGATCGTCGCCGTCTATTCGCAACCGCCGCGCCCAAGGGGCCGGGGCCAGAAGCTGACGCCGTCGCCGGTTCACGCCTTCGCCGAAACCATGGGCCTGCCGGTCTTCACGCCTGAAAGCATGAAGTCGCCCGAGGCCGTCGCCGACTTCCAGAGCCTGGATCTCGACGCCGCCTGTGTCGTCGCCTACGGCCAGATCCTGAACGCCGAGGTGCTGGCGGCGCCCCGGCTGGGCTGTCTGAACCTGCACGGCTCGCTGCTGCCCCGCTGGCGCGGCGCGGCGCCGATCCAGAGGGCGATCATGGCCGGCGACGCCGAGACCGGGGTCCAGATCATGCAGATGAGCCTCGGCCTGGACGAAGGCCCGATCCTGCTGGGCGAGGTGATGGACATCCGGCCCGACGACACGGCCGCCAGCCTGTCCGAACGCATGGCCCATGTCGGCGCCGGCCTGTGGCCCCGCGCCCTGGCCGCCATCGATCGCGGCGGCGTCACGCCGACGGACCAGGTCGGCGAACCGACCTACGCCCGTAAGATCACCCCCGCCGAAGCCCGGATCGACTGGACCCGTCCGGCGGCCGAGGTGGACGCCCATATCCGCGGCCTGTCGCCCTTCCCCGGCGCCTGGTTCGAGGCGCCGTCTGAGACGGGGCCGGTTCGGGTCAAGGCCCTGCTGTCGGTCCTGGCCGACGGACCCGGAGCGCCCGGCGCGACGCTGGATGACGCCCTGACCGTGGCCTGCGGCGCCGGCGCGGTGCGGCTGATCCGGGTCCAGCGCGAGGGCAAGGCGGCGCAATCGGCCGAGGAGATGTTGCGCGGCTTTGCCCTGCCGGCCGGGACCGTGCTCGGCTGATGCCGCGCTACAAGCTGACCCTCGAATACGACGGCACGGCCTACAACGGCTTCCAGGCCCAGGAGGACCAGCCGACGGTCCAGGGCGCGGTTGAGGCCGCCATACTGGCCTTTTCCGGCGAGCGGATCCGGATCGCCGCCGCCGGCCGCACCGACACCGGCGTTCATGCGACGGCCCAGGTGATCCATGCCGATCTGGAGCGCGACTGGCCGGTGGATACGGTGCTGAACGCCATCAACGCCCATCTGATCAAACAGGACGTCTGCGTCCTGTCGGCCGAATACGCGCCCGATCCCGACTGGCACGCCCGCTTCTCCGCCACCGGCCGGGGCTATCTGTACCGGATCCTAAACCGGCGGCCCCAGCCGGTGCTGGAGCGGGACCGGGTCTGGCACGTCAAGAAGACCCTGGACGCCGAGGCCATGCACCATGCCGCCCAGGTCCTGGTCGGGCTGCACGACTTCACCACCTTCCGCGACGTGGCCTGCCAGTCCAAGTCGCCGGTCAAGACTCTGGACGTGGCCCGCGTCTCGCGTTTCGGCGAGGAGGTCCATCTGGTCTTCCAGGCCCGCAGCTTCCTGCACCGCCAGGTCCGGTCGATGGCCGGGACCCTGGTCGAGGTCGGGCTGGGCCGCTGGACCGCCCATGACGTCAAGGCGGCGCTGGAGGCGAAGGACCGCGCCCGGTGCGGCCCCGTCGCCCCCTCGGCGGGGCTCTATCTCAGCGGCGTGCGCTACGACTGAACCCCGCCTGCGGCCGGATCAGCCGCGCTGCTGAACCAGAACCTCGGCGATCTGCACCGCGTTCAGGGCCGCGCCCTTCCTCAGATTGTCGCTCGAGACGAACAGGGCCAGGCCGTGCTCGACCGTCGGATCGGGACGCACCCGGCCGACGAAGACCGGGTCCTGGCCGGCGGCCTCCAGCGGGTTCGGCACGGCGGTGACGAGCACGCCCGGCGCCTGGCCCAGCAGCTCCAGCGCCTGCGTCACGGACAGGGCCCGTTCGAACTCGACATTGATCGACAGGGAGTGGCCGGTGAAGACCGGCACCCGCACACAGGTGCCCGAGACCGGCAAGCCGGGGATCTCCAGGATCTTGCGGCTCTCGTCACGCAGCTTCATCTCCTCGTCGGTATAGCCGTCCTCGCCCAGCGTGTAGTTCAGGGCCACGACATTGGCGGCGATCGGCACGACCCACTTCTCGGGCGCGCCGAAGTCCACGGCCCCGCCGTCGCGGGCCAGGGCCGCGCCCTGCCCCACGGTGGCGCGCGCCTGATCCTCCAGCACCCGGATGCCCTCGATCCCGCCGCCCGAGACGGCCTGATAGGTCGAGACCGTCAGACGCTTCAGGCCCGCCGCGTCGTGCAGGGGCTTCAGCACCGGCATGGCGGCCATGGTGGTGCAGTTGGGGTTGGCGATGATCCCCTTGGGCAGGTTCGCCAGGGCGTGGGGGTTCACCTCGGCGACCACCAGCGGCACTTGCGGATCAGAGCGCCAGGCGGAGGAGTTGTCGATCACCACCGCCCCGGCGGCCGCCACCTTGGGCGCCAACGCCTTGGACGTATCCCCCCCGGCCGAGAAGAATACGATGTCCAGACCGGCGTAGTCGGCGCTCGCCGCATCCTCGACCACGATGTCGGTCTCGCCGAAGCGCACCGTCTTGCCCGCCGACCGGGCCGAGGCGAACAGGCGCAGCGAGGCCAGCGGGAAGTTCCGCTCGGCCAGCAGGCCGCGCATCATCTCGCCGACGAGGCCGGTGGCGCCGACGATGCCGACATGCGGCGGATTGGACGGGGAAAAGGACATTCAGGCGTCTCCTGGAAGGATGGAGGCGCGGGGTTCAGCCGGATCGACCGCCCCGCGCATCGGCGGGGCTTGGGATCGGGGTTGGCGCTAGACCGTGCGCACACCCGAAACCGCCCCGCCGAAGCTGGTGGTTTTCGAGGTAATCGCTTTGGTCATGGTGCGGGTCACGGCGACGCTCTCTAAGGGCAAGGATCGGTCGTGTAAACAGGCTTTTGGAGACAAGACCGGCGCGGCGCTCGGTTTTCGACCGCTCAACGCGCAAAAATCCGTCACCCCACGGCAAAACCATCGGGGGCCCGAAATTGCACTGCACCCTCGAAAACGGTGCAATGTGCAAAAGAGTGCAATTAGGCGGGCCTCCCTTCGATATCGACGGACGGGAGTATAGGCCCGTTGGAAGGCGTGGTGGGTTGGAGGCCGAATTTTTCAGTCAGGTGGTTGTTTTGCCGACGGAATATTTTCGGAATTAGGATGGCTGGCTGCCCACGCGTACCCACCCAACTTTCGCAACGTGAGAAGCGGACCCTCACCTTAGGCAGCCGAGGCGGCAAGCAGAGCATATAGCGGCACACTATTTGCGGACCTCGCCAGATCTACAAGCGTCTGATCCAAAAGGTTGAGGATTTTCGCTGATCCGCGTTACGGCTACGCTCCTGCAATGGGTGAGAGACTAAGAACATGGGCGATTGGCCGAAAATACCTCAGGACGCCATCGACTGGTTTTCCGACGTGCTGGCAGTAGCAAATCGCGAAGTCACAGAGCTGATCACCAACAATCCAAACATCAGGGAAACGACCCTTGATGACGCGCTAATCAACTCCCTCCATCCGCGCACTGCGCCGGTCGAACTACCCTCAGGGACCATCGTCCATATTCAGGTTCACAATATCGGCGGCCTTCGCCGTTGGGGCTCATGGGAGACTGCTGACATTGCGGTCTTGGTTCGTGTTTACGACAAGGGCAAGCGCGCAGCGCAGAAGATCGGGCTGCTCCAATCGAAGCGCCTGTTCCCCGCCAATAACGATGTCATTGACGAGGACGAGACTGGATTTCTCTACGGCATGAACCCGTGGTTCGATCCCGAACCAACCGTTTCATTTGGTGCCCTCCATCGTCTTTTCGAATTTAACCCCGACTGCACATATTCCTCGCTTCACGCAGGGTCGGATCAGGTCAAGGCGATCGAAGCGATCAACGCCCGATTAGAGGACGCGGTCGCTTATCTGTTCTACAATCCCGACACGTTGCCCCTGAGCGTGCAGTATCCGCTGCGCGCTATCAAAACGGTGGATCATCCAGAGGTCGGCTGCCGGGTCCATTCGGCTAGTGATGTGCACGACCTCCTAAACGGCCGCCAAAAAGGCGACGCACCGACGTTCCTAGACATCGAGAACTCCGGCACTGGTGACTTCTCACGACTGGAGGAGTGGGGTGCTAAGCTGTTGCAATGCCACGTTGGAAAGCAGCTTGAGACAAACGACAACACGACCATAAACGAACTGATAGTTCGTCGTTCCGGGCCGATAGCTGCCGCCGTCTACGTTTCGATATCTCTAGATGCCACCGAGCCTAGATCGGACCGATCTGCTTAGCGTGTTTTGGCTTTTCGGCCGGGACGCGCGGCCGCATTCTCGAGCTCAGCCATTTGGCGCAGAAGCTTGCTGAGTGAATATACCGGGTCCGCAACGGGTCGAAGCATGACTTAAACCTTGGGCCGAAAAGCAGACGTTCAGATCGAATCCGCCGGCCGCCGTCGTTCTCGACTTGTGGCGAAGGTCCCGCCTCCCGCGGTTTGCACAGGACGGCCCTCACAGAGCCAGATGCAGGAACTGGCTGAACTCATTCGCCTCGTACCCGGCGAACGGACCGCCATCCACGAAGCCGCGTCGGCGGTACATCGCCAGGGCCGGTTCGAAGGCGTCGCCGCGGCCGGTTTCCAGGCTCAGGCGTTTGACGCCTGCGGCCCGTGCGGCGGCGATGATCTGTTCCAGCACCACCGCCGCCACGCCGCGCCGCAGATGGTCGGGGTGGGTGCGCATCGACTTTACCTCGGCCTGATCGGCGTCGATCAGTTTCAAGGCGCCGATGCCGGCCAGGGCCTCGCCGTCCCAGGCGCTCCACACCGTGATGTTCGGTTGCAGCAGGCCGGTCAGATCCAGGGCGTTGACGTGACAGGCCGGGGAGTTGGCGTGCATGCCCGACAGGTGGAAGGCCAGCAGGGCGCGAACCGCATCCCCGCTGAGATCATCCACCCGCAGGGCGAACACGGCCTCAGACCTTGGACAGGATCAGCGTGCCGTTGGTGCCGCCGAAGCCGAAGCTGTTGGACATGACGTGGGTCAGTTCGCCCTCGTGGCGCTGACGCAGGATGGGCATGCCCTCGAAGGCCGGATCCAGGGTCTCGATATGGGCGCTCTCGGCGGCGAAGCCGTTCTGCATCATCAACAGGCAGTAGATGGCTTCCTGCGCGCCCGCCGCGCCGAGCGAGTGGCCCGTCAGCGACTTGGTCGAGGAGATCATCGGCATCTGGTCGCCGAAGACGGCGCGCACGGCCTCCATCTCCTTGGAGTCGCCGACCGGGGTCGAGGTGCCGTGCGGGTTCAGATAGTCGATCTTCGGATTGCCGGCCTGTTCCAGCGCGATCTTCATGCAGCGCTGGGCGCCCTCGCCCGAGGGGGCGACCATGTCGTAGCCGTCGGAATTGGCGCCATAGCCGGTGACTTCGGCCAGAATGGTGGCGCCGCGCGCCTTGGCCCGCTCGTATTCTTCCAGCACCACGATGCCCGCGCCGCCGGCGATGACGAAGCCGTCGCGGTTGACGTCATAAGCGCGCGAGGCGACCGACGGGGTTTCGTTGAAGTCGGACGACATGGCGCCCATGGCGTCGAACATGTTGGACATGGACCAGTCGATGTCCTCGCAGCCGCCGGCGAAGACCACGTCCTGCTTGCCCCACTGGATCTGTTCGACCCCGGCGCCGATGCAGTGGGCGGATGTCGCGCAGGCCGAGCTGATCGAATAGTTGACGCCGCGCATCTGGAACCAGGTCGACAGCACCGCAGAGGGGCCGGAAGCCATGGCTTTCGGCACCGCGAACGGGCCGATCCGCTTGGGCGAGGTCTTTTCGATGGTGGTCGCCGCCGCCTGCAGGATCACCTGGGTCGAGGGGCCGCCTTCGCCGACGATCAGGCCGATGCGGTCGTCCTTGATCTCGTCCGCCGTCATGCCCGACGACTTCAGCGCCTCTTCAAAGGCGATGTGCGCCCAGGCCGTGCCGTTGGCCAGGAAGCGGGCGGCGCGACGGTCGATCAGTTCTTCCCACGGGCCGATCTTGGGCGGGGCCCAGACCTGGCTGCGGAAGCCGTATTTGGCGTGATCAGGCGCATGGACGACGCCCGAACGGGCTTCGCGCAGGGACTGGGTCACCTCTTCGGCGCCGTGGCCGATGGAAGAGACGATGCCCAGGCCGGTGACGACGACACGACGCATGGTGTTTCCTTCTTAAGCTTCTCGACCCGGGGGTCTTCCGCGCTGTCCGCGGTATATAGGCGCTTAGGCGCCGGTTGCCTCGTCCTTGGCGGCGCCAAAGAGTCCCACCCGCATGTCGTTGCAGGTGTAGATGACCTCGCCGTCGGCCTCCAGCACGCCGTCGGCGATGCCCATGACCAGTTTGCGGTTGATGACCCGCTTCAGATTGATCTTGTAGACCACCTTCTTGATGTCCGGCGTCACCTGGCCGGTGAACTTGACCTCGCCGACGCCCAGGGCGCGACCGCGGCCGGGGCCGCCGATCCAGCCCAGATAGAAGCCGACCAGCTGCCACATGGCGTCCAGGCCCAGGCAGCCGGGCATGACCGGGTCGCCGATGAAGTGGCACTGGAAGAACCAGAGTTCGGGATTGATGTCGAGTTCAGCCTCGACATAGCCTTTGCCGTGGGTTCCGCCGTCGGCCGAGATCTGGGTGATCCGGTCGAACATCAGCATCGGCGGGGCGGGCAGTTGCGCATTGCCGGGACCGAACAGTTCGCCGCGCCCGGAGGCGAGCAGGGCCTCGTGATCGAAGGACGAGGGATATTGGGACTGGGTCAAGGCGGTTCCGTTACGTCTGCTGTTGCTGGCGGGTTACACGACCGCGCGACTTCGCTCAACACCAAGGGTTACCGTGGTCAGTCCCGACCGGTCCCGGCGGGGCGGTTGGCGTTGCACAAGGCCCTCTGCTGAGTGCCGAACACCGCCCGTTCCTGAACCCAGCCGCGCAGGCGCCGCGCCCGCACCTGACACCAGCCGTCCTCGCATTCGTCCAGCGTCACCAGGGAGCGCGGCGACAGGCGCGCCCGCACGGCCGAGGCCTGGGACTTGCCGGCGTGGATCATCACTTCCTCGGGCGAGGTGTTGAAGACGGAGCGGCGGCCCGACGACACCGTGCGGTGGATCCAGGCCACGGCCCCGTCCGGATCGCAGATCTTGCGCCATTCGGTCGTCTCGGCGATCACCTGCACCGGCAGGCCGGCGGCGCGGTATTCCCACAGAATCGGATAGTCCAGCCCCGGCCCCTGGCGCGCACGGACGTGCGACGACTTCAGCGAGATCCAGCGCGGCACCTCCAGTCCCGTCGGGGTGGGACGCCCGTCGGGCATGGTCGCGCCCGCGCCGGCCATGACGCCCAGCCCCAGAACGGCGAGGGCGACGGCGATGCGGCGTCGCAGGCTTTGGAAGATGGCGGCGGCTTTGCTAGACACTGAGGAAACGACCCGTCGTGCGGGCTTCGATCCTGAACCGTCGCCCGCTAACCAAGGCCCGCAATGTCCGTTCGCAAGCTTAAGGTCGTATTAACCAGACGCCTGCCCGACGCGGTCGAAACGCGAATGCGCGAGCTTTTCGACGCCGAGCTGAACCTGAAGGATCAGCCGATGGACCGCGCGGCGCTTCAGGCGGCGGTTCAGCGCGCCGAGGTTCTGGTGCCCACCATCACCGACGTCATCGACGCCGACCTGATCAACGGGGCGGGCGACCAGCTGAAGATGATCGCCAACTTCGGCGCCGGGGTGGACCATATCGACGTCGATGCGGCCGTGGCGCGCGGGATCATCGTCACCAACACCCCCGGCGTCCTGACCGAGGACACGGCCGACCTGGCCATGAGCCTGATCCTGGCCGTCAGCCGCCGTATCGTCGAAGGCGCCCAGGTGGTGGCCGAAGGGCGGTTCGAGGGCTGGACCCCGACCTGGATGTGCGGTCGCAAACTGTGGGGCAAGCGGCTGGGGATCGTCGGCATGGGCCGGATCGGCCAGGCCCTGGCCCGTCGCGCCAAGGCCTTCGGGCTTCAGGTCCATTACCACAACCGCAAGCCCGTCTCGGCCCTGATCGAGGAAGAACTGGGCGCCACCTACTGGGACGATCTGGACCAGATGCTGGCGCGGATGGACGTGGTCTCGCTGAACTGCCCGGCGACCAAGGACACCCACCACCTGCTATCGGCGGAACGGCTGGCGAAGCTTCAGCCCCACGCCATCCTGATCAACACGGCGCGCGGCGATCTGATCGACGAGGCGGCCCTGTCTCAAGCCGTGGCGACGCGGTCTTTGTCCGGCGTCGGCCTGGACGTGTTCGAGAACGAGCCGGCCATCCACCCCGGCCTGCTGGGCCAGCCCAATGTCGTGCTTCTGCCCCATCTCGGCTCGGCCACCCTGGAGGCGCGCCAGGACATGGGCGACCGGGTCATCGCCAATGTCATGACCTACCAGAACGGCCACCGCCCGCCGGATCGGGTCATTCCGGCGATGCTTTAGGGGGCGCCGGCTGTGCGGGTTGCGGGTATCGACGGAACGAAACGTGGTTGGGTCGCGGTCTTATTAGAAGCAGATCGCGTCGAGGCTTTTGGCGTCAAGACGATCACTGAAGCACTCGATCGCCTGGCAGACGCCAGGGCCGTCGCAATCGATATGCCAATCGGTTTCGCAATAGCGGCAGAAGCTGGCGGGCGACGGTGTGAGAAGTCCGCGCGCGCAATGCTGGGACGTGGGCGCACGTCCTCCGTCTTCAGCAGCCCATGCCGTGCCGCGCTCGAAGCTGCAGATTACCCAGCGGCTTCGGCAGTAAACCGAGACAGCTCACCTGATCGCCGAGGGCTTTCCAAACAGTCTCACGCCCTATTTCCGAAGATGCGAGAGATCGACGAAGTGATGTATCCATCGCTTCAAGATCGGGTATTTGAAGTCCATCCGGAAGTGTCCTTCACGGAGCTCGCGCGTCTGAACGGGAAGACAATTGATGGCGGCAAAAAGTCCTTCTTGGGCGCAAGCCAGAGAGTAGGGCTTCTCAAAGATGCCGAGATTTCGATCACACCTCTGCTAGCTCAAGCGAAGGTATTAGGGGCTTCGACCGACGACATCATCGACGCTGCGGTCGCGGCGTGGACGGCCCAGCGGCGTGTGGCAGGCTTGGCCCGCCGAGTTCCTGAGGTTCCCGATACAGACGCGAACGGCTTGCGTATGGAAATCTGGTTCTAGCTAGCCAGCAGCCGTTCGGCCGCGTCAGGATATTTCTGCGCCAGCCGCGCGGCCCAGTCGGCCTTCATCGGCAAATGGGTGCGGGCCTGAGCGATACGGCGCTCGACCAGGGCGGCGGCCTCGCGGTGGGCAGGCCAGTCCATCAGGAAGCCGAGGGCGGTCTCGAAATCGGCGTAGGTCGCGGCATGGGCCAGGGCGCGGTCCAGGGCCTCGACATCGTCGAAATCGGGCAGGCGGGCGAGATAGGCCCGCAAGGCCGGCGCCGACAGGTCGCGTTCGAACATCGCCCAGCGCAGATCCTGGGCCTCGGCCTTGCGCCCCTCGGCGTCGAGCAGGTCGATGGAGGCCGCCTCCCAGGCGGGGGGCAGGGTCGGCGGGCCCGCCGCAGGCGAACGGCCGAAGGTGAAACGCCGGTTCGCGGCCGACGGCTTAAGCGCCGCCTCCAGGGCCTGGCGCGCCTCGGCGATCCGACCGGCGGCGAGCAACCGCCGCGCCGCGGCAGCCGCGAAATCCGGCGATCCCTGTTCGTCAGGCGTGACCATGGACAGCCATAAATCCAGATCCTCGGCCCGGTCCGCCAGTCGCCGGATCGCCGTTCGAGCGCCGCGGACGCCCGAACTGGTGTCCAGCACGGCCAGCATAGCCCGCGCCAGCTCCGGGGTCAGAGCCTCGCCCGCCGCGCCGATCCAGCGGGCGTAGTCGAGCGGATGGCGTTCGATCGCGGCGGCCAGACGCTCCATCGCGGCCTGATCCATGAGGGCCGTCTGGGCGACCGTCCAGAGATCGGGCGCCGCCGCCTCGAAGGCGGCCGTCATCTCGCCGCGCGGATCCTTGACCCGCAACGTCAGCCCACGAAACAGATCGAACCAGTCGATCAACCGATCCAGCGCGGCCACAGGCGCGATTGGGGCCAGATCCTCCACCACCGCACGGCGCAGCATGTCGAGATCGCGCAGCAGGTCCGGCCGTTTGCGCCAGGACACCCGCGCCCGCGCGGACGCCAGGGCCGTCAGCCGCTTGTCCAACTCGACCGTCAGAGGCTCCTCCCCCGCCTCGGCCGCCAGCACCAGCCGCAGACGCCGTTTCAGCAGGGCGTCGCCGTCCGCCGCCTGCATCAACAGGTCGCCCAGCCGATCCGCCCCCAGGGACGCCAGGCTGGCGGCGTTCAGACGTTTGGGCGAGGCAGGGCGTCGGGCCATCGGGTCTCCTTTTTCACAAGTCTGTCGGACCGGACTCACACGGCTGTCGAAAACCACGGGCAGGGGAGGAACCGCCGCGAGCGAGCTTCGTTTCCGGCGACCTGTCTGAGGAAGCGTGCGTTGGACTCCTACTATTGTATCGTCAACCTGCCGGGCGTTCCGGTGCGTGACATCTGTGTTCTGGGCGCGACCGACGACTCGGCGGCGAATCAGGCTCTGGCCGAGCTCGCCCGGACCTGGGTCGGGTTCGAGACCCTCTATCTGTATTGCGGCGAACGGCTGGTGACGGTGCTCAGCAACCCGGCCCTGGGCTTCGCCCCGCACATCCCGGATCTGGATCTGGCCGACGTCCGTTTCGCCACGGCCGCCTGAGGCTCAGCCGCCGCAAACCGGGCAATGGGGGTCGGCCGTCACCCGCACTGTCCGCGCCGTTCCCGCCAGACCGTCATACAGCATCAGCCGCCCGGCCAGGGCCTCGCCCGCCCCGGTGATCAGCTTGATGGTCTCCAGCGCCGCCATAGAGCCGACCACGCCCGCCAGGGCGCCGACCACCCCGACACGGGCGCAGGTCTCGGCGTCCGGCGGGATCTCAGGGACCAGGCATTGATAACAGGGCCGGCCGGCGAACACCCCGACTTGGCCACTCCACCGCCCGAGCGCGCCCGACACCAGCGGCTTGGCGGCCGCGACGCAGGCGGCGTTGACGACCAGCCGGGTTTCGAAATCGTCGGTCCCGTCCAGCACGATGTCGAAGCCGTCGATGCGCTCGGCCGCATTGGCCGGCGTCAGCCGTTCGGGGAAGGTCTGGATCGTGACGTGTGGATTCAGCTGACCCAGGCGGGCGGCGGCGGCCTCGACCTTGGGCCGACCGGTCTCCGACGTGGCAAAGATGATCTGGCGCTGGAGGTTCGACAGGCCGACGACGTCGTCGTCGATCAACCCCAAGGTCCCTACCCCCGCCGCCGCCAGATAGAGGGCGGCCGGCGCCCCCACGCCCCCGACGCCGACGATCAGGACCCGCGCGCGTTTCAGCGCCTGCTGACCCGGCCCGCCGATCTCGGACAGGACCAGATGCCGAGCATAGCGTTCGACTTCGTCTTCGGAGAAAACCATGGCTCCATCTAGCGACGCGGAGCCCTTCACGCGAGGCCCGCGGCTGCAACAAAACCTAGGCGGTCGCGGCCATCGCGCGGCTGGTGTCGACCAGGATGCGGTCTGCCTGATCCGGAACCGACGGATCGACCAACGATCCCTTCAGCAACCGGCCCAGCGCCGGCGGCGCATCGGCCTGAGCCATGGCCCAACCGGGGAAGAGGCGTTCCACAATCGGGACTTCAGCCAAGATATGGATATTGGCGTGCCGCCGGTCGGCCCGCAGCCGCCCCATCAACCGGTCCAGATCAACACGGGCCCCCTCGACGGCCTGAAAGAACCGGCCCTCGTGCCGCATCAGAACGCCGGTCAGATGGTCCCTGCGGTTGTTCCGGTCAGAGGCGCCGATGATGTCGATCAGGGGCAGAAGGCCGTCGCTGGCGTCGCCGACGGCGTCGCTGACATAGACGATACGGAACAAACTCATTGATTACTCATACGCTTAAGGTCACTGGCCGACCTTAAACGCAATACGGCCATAGGGGTTAACGAAACACCCAGAAGCAGTCAGGCGGCTGTCGTCCCCACCCGCAACTTGTCGCATGACAGCAGCCTTTCCAGACCGTCGGCGGCGATCTCGTCCAGCCGGCGACCGCGCAGGTATTCAGCGGCCTGGGACACCGACAGAGCGCAGAGTCGAACCGGCTCCGTCACGCGACGATGGACGACGGGGCGATCCGCCACGACTCGCAGATTTCGATGGCGGTCATCGGTCGACAGGCGCGCGATCAGCCGATCGACGTCAACCCGCATTCCCTCCAGCATCAGGGCGGCTTGGCCCTCGTGAAACATCATCGCGCTACTGATCGCGTCGCGACGATTGTTCCGTTCAGACGCGCCGAGAATATCAACCACGGTCATCACCGACCGCCCGATCATCCCGACAGTTTCGCTCACAAGCAGGACCCGATAGAGCAAGTCTATACCCCCAAAAATGAAGTTTATGAGTTTTCGATTGTCCATATGGCGGGCAAGTAGGGTTAAAATATGACACCGGTATCCGACATGGCGGCAGGCTTGATCCCGCAACAGCCTCACGCCATCTGCACCTCATGACCCAATCCAACTTCCCCGACTGGCACGGCACCACCATCCTGGCGGTCCGCAAGAACGGCCGCACCGTGATCGCCGGCGACGGCCAGGTCTCGATGGGGCCGACCATCGTCAAAGGGGCCGCGCGCAAGGTCCGGACCCTGGCCGGCGGCAAGGTGCTGGCCGGTTTCGCCGGCGCCACCGCCGACGCCTTCACCCTGATCGAACGGCTGGAGGCCAAGCTGGAACAATATCCGGACCAGTTGGCGCGCGCCTGCGTCGATCTGGCCAAGGACTGGCGCACCGACCGCTATCTGCGTCGGCTTGAGGCCATGCTTCTGGTGGCGGACAAGTCGTCGATCTTCACCGTCACCGGGGTCGGCGACGTGCTGGAGCCGGAACACGGCGTCGCCGCCGTCGGCTCGGGCGGCAACTACGCCCTTTCGGCCGCCCGCGCCCTGATCGAGGAGACCGACCTGGACGCGGAGGCCGTCGCCCGAAAGGCCATGAAGATCGCCGCAGAGATCTGCGTCTATACGAACGGCAACCTGACGGTGGAGGCGCTTGAGGGGTGAGACGCCCGGCTGCGTTGCGAGCGGGGCCCCTTTGGCTTAAGGCCCCGCCATGACCGAAGACGCCCCGATCCGCCCCCTCGCCCGCAATCCACGCGGTTTCGCCGACAAGCGGGGCCGCGACCTGACCGCTGAACGCCGCATCGTGGCGCGCGTGTCCGAGGTCTATGAGCGCTGGGGCTTTGAGCCGCTGGAGACGCCGGCCTTCGAATACGCCGACGCCCTGGGCAAATTCCTGCCTGACGCCGACCGGCCCAATGAAGGGGTGTTCGCGCTTCAGGACGATGCGGGCTCGGACGAGCCGGGCGAGTGGATGGCCCTGCGTTACGACCACACGGCGCCCCTGGCCCGGTTCGCGGCCCAGACCTGGGAAACCCTGCCCAAGCCGTTCCGCCGCTATGCCTATGGTCCGGTCTGGCGCAACGAGAAGCCGGGCCCGGGCCGGTTCCGCGAGTTCTGGCAGTGCGACGCCGACACGGTCGGCTCTGACCGTTCCGAGGCCGACGCCGAGATCATCGCCATGGCCTGCGAAGGCCTGGGCGCCGCCGGTCTGGACGCGGGCCAGGCCCAGATCCGCGTCTCGAACCGCAAACTGTTCGACGGCCTGTTCGACGCCGGCGGCGTGACCGAGGCCGGACAGCGGCTGACCGCCCTTCGCGCCATCGACAAGTTCGACCGCCTGGGCTGGGAGGGCGTGGTCCAGCTGCTGGGCGAAGGGCGTCTGGACGAGTCCGGCGACTATACCAAGGGCGCGAACCTGCCGGCCAAGGTGACCGGCTCCATCGAGGCCTTCCTGGCCTCGGCCAACACCCCCGGTCTGTCGCGCGCCGAGACGCTGGAGGCCGTGGCGCGGTCCGGCGACCTGGGCGCGGCGGGCGAGGCGGCGCTGAACGAGCTGGCGGCCATCGACCGGGCCTTGGGGGCCATGAAGGTCGGCCAGGAGGCGGTGAAGTTCGACCCCACCATCGTGCGCGGGCTGGAATACTATACCGGCGCCGTGTTCGAGGCCGAGCTGCTGCTGGACACGGTGGATGACAAGGGGCGGCCGGTGCGGTTCGGCTCCATCGGCGGCGGCGGCCGCTATGACGACCTGGTGGCGCGCTTCACCGGCCAGAGCGTGCCGGCCACCGGCTTCTCCTTCGGCGTCTCCCGCCTGGCCTCAGCCCTGCGCGCGGCCGGCCGCGGCGGCCAGGACGCCGTGCGCGGTCCGGTGGTGGTCATCGTCTTCTCTGAGGACGACATGAGCCACTATCTGGCCGCAGTCGCCGAGCTGCGGGCCGCCGGAATTGCGGCCGAACTCTATCTGGGCCGGGCGGGCATGAAGGCCCAGATGAAATACGCCGACCGTCGCGGATCGCCCGCCGTCGTCATCCTGGGCGGCGACGAGATCGCTGCCGGCGAGGTCACCATCAAGGATCTGGACGCCGGCCGGGCCGCCGCCGCCGCCATCGCCGACAACGACGCCTGGAAGGCCGAGCGTCCGGGCCAGATGAAGATTGCCCGCGCGGACATGGTTTCCGCCATCCGAGCCATTATCGAATAAGTTTCGATAAATAAGTCTGTCTGGTAACAGTTATCGCCGATAAGTCGAAGAAAGTTCGATTCACCGCCACAAGCCCGTTGACGTCCCCGGCCCGGTTGCGTCAAATGAACTCACTCGAGGGCAAGCGTTGCTCAAGCGCGCAGCACTCGAAGGCGTTTCGGGGAGGAAACGTCCGCTCTTCAAAGAGCGCGAAAGCCCGCTGCGATGTATCCCCCGCAGCGGGCTTTTTCGCGCCTGGAGTCTCGCAAAAATGCACGACCTGTAGAAGTTTTCGATGGGATCTACAGATTTAGGGCCCGATTTTTCACCCTGTCTCCATATGAAAAAGGCCGGGGCGAACCCCGGCCTTTTCCGCTTTCGAAGACGCGCCGCCTACCAGATGCGGACGCGTTGTTCCGGCGTCAGATAGTATTTGGTCCCCGGCTCTACGTCGAAGGCGTCATACCAGGCGTCGACGTTGCGCAGCGGGCCGATGACCCGGAACTGGGCCGCCGAGTGCGGGTCGGTGGCGACCTGCTGCTTCAGGGCTTCGTCGCGGTACTTGGACTGCCAGACCTGGGCCCAGCCGTAGAAGAAGCGCTGGTCGCCGGTCGTTCCGTCCAGCACCGGGGCAGGCTTGCCGGCCAGCGACAGGTGATAGGCCTCCAGACCCACAGCCACGCCCGAGGCGTCGCCGATGTTCTCGCCCATCGTCAGGCCGGGATTGATGTGATAGCCGGCGATCGGCTCGTAGGTGGCGTATTGCGCGCCCAGGCGGGCGGTCAGGGCCTCGAAATTGGCCTTGTCGGTCGGGGTCCACCAGTTGCGCAGCACGCCGTCGCCGTCGGACTTGGAGCCCTGGTCGTCGAAGCCGTGGCCGATCTCGTGGCCGATCACGCCGCCGATGCCGCCATAGTTGACCGCCGGATCGCCGTTCGGATCGAAGAAGGGCGGCTGCAGGATGGCCGCCGGGAAGACGATCTCGTTATTGGCCGAGTTATAATAGGCGTTGACCGTCTGAGGCGTCATGCCCCACTCGGACTTGTCGACCGGCTCGTCCAGGCGGGCGAGGTCGTAGTTCCATTCGAACAGGCCGCGACGCACGGCGTTGCCGACCAGGTCGTCGGCGCGAACCTCAAGACCCGAATAGTCGCGCCACTTGTCCGGATAGCCGATCTTGACGGTGAATTTGCGCAGCTTCTCCTGCGCCGCCGCCTTGGTCTCGTCGCCCATCCAGGTCAGATTATCGATCCGGTGCGACAGGGCGGTGCGCAGGTTGGCGACCAGTTCTTCCATCTTGGCCTTGGATTCGGCCGGGAAATACTGCGCGACATAGAGCCGGCCCGTCGCCTCGCCCAGCGAACCCTCAGCGAAGGAGATGGCGCGCTTCTCACGGGTGCGCTGCTCGGGCTGGCCGGACAGGTCGCGCGAACGGAACTCCCACTGGGCGTCGGAGAACCGCTGGGACAGCAGGGGCGCCATATCGTCGGCGGTGTGGAAGGCTTCCCACGCCTGCAGCAGTTCGACCGGGGTCTCGGCGTAGATGGCGGCGATCTTGGGCAGGGCCGTGTCCTGACGCACGATCAGGCGCGGCACGCCGCCCAGTTCGGCCGCGTCGAAATAGGACTGCCAGGCGAAGCCCGGCGCGTCCTCGGCCAGTTTGGCGATGGTGAACTCGTTATAGGTCTTGTCGCGGTTGCGGTTCTCGACCGGGGTCCAGTGCGCCTCGGCGATCTTGGTCTCCAGGGCCACGATCCGGGCGGCAGTCTCGGCCGGGTTCGCCCAGCCGATCATCTCCAGCATCCGGCCGACATAGGCCTGATACTTCTCTTTCTTGTCGGCGTAGCGGGCGTCAAGATAATAGTCGCGGTTCGGCAGGCCGATGCCCGACTGGCCGGTGGAGACGACGTAACGGGTCGGTTGTTTGGCGTCGATGGTGATGCCGGTGCCGAAGAAGGAGCCGCCGAAGCGGCCGACCGTCTGCCCCATATAGACCGCCATCTTCTCATGGCTGTCGGCGGCGCGGATGGCGGCGAGATAGGGTTGCAGCGGCTGGGCGTCGAGCTGGTCGACGCGGGCCTGGTCGATGTAGGAGCGGTAGGCGTCCGCCACCTTGGCCTCGTCCGAGCCGGGCGTCAGGTCGTCGCGGGCGGCGAGTCCCAGAACCAGTTCCTTCATGCGGTTGTCGGACAGTTCGCGCAGCAGGGCGAACGAGCCGTAGCTGGTGCGGTCCGACGGGATGACCAGTTTATCGAAGGCCGCGCCGTTGGCGTAGCGGAAGAAATCGTCGCCGGGCTTGACCGAGGTGTCGCGGCCAGCCATGTCAAAGCCCCAGGTTCCGTAACGGGGCGCCTCGACGCCCTTCCAGCCGCCGGCGCTTTCTTCGCCGGAGAACAGCGACACGATGGAACAGGTCTCGTCGATACAGGCGTGGTCGTGATCGACGTTCTGGGCGAAAGCGGCGCTGGCAGGCAGCAGAAGGGCGCCGACGGCCGCGCCGATAAGCAGTCTTTTCATCACTGTATCCTAGGCTCCACCCCCGAAACGGGCAGGTTGGAGCGGACCCTAGACCCGAGTCCGGGGCTGTCGCCTTAAAAAAAGTTCATGAAAGGGGCGCGACCTCTCGCCACGGGCAGTGGTTCGGGGTCAGATGCCGCAGATACGGAGGTCGGATGCAGGGGCACGGCGGGGACTATAAGGATCTGGTGGTCTTCCTGGCCGCCGCCGGGGTGATCGTGCCCCTGGTCAACCGACTGAAGATCAGCCCGGTTCTCGGCTTTCTGGCGGCCGGGGTGGTGCTGGGGCCAAGCGGGTTGGCGCGGTTTTCGGACACGCTTCCCTGGCTCTCCTATTTCACCATCAGCGATCCGGTTCAGCTGGCGCAGCTGTCGGAACTGGGGGTCGCCTTCCTGCTGTTCATGATCGGGCTGGAGCTGTCGTGGGAGCGGCTGCGCGCCATGCGGCGGCTGGTCTTCGGCCTGGGGCTGATGCAGGTCGTGGTCTGCACCCTGGTGCTGGCGGGCCTGTTCGTTCTGATGGGACAAACCCTGGTCAGCGCCACGGTCCTGGGCATGGGCCTGGCCTTGTCGTCGACGGCCGTCGTCATGCCGGTCTTGGCCGAAAGCGGAAGGTTGAAGGGGACGGTGGGGCGTTCGACCTTCGCCATACTCCTGGCCCAGGATCTGTCGGTCGCGCCGATCCTGATCACCGTCAGCGTCCTGGCCGCCGTCGCCCAGGCGGGCGGGTCGCTGGACCCGGCGGTTTTGGGACGCTCCTTGTTCACCCTGGTGCCGGCCGCGATAGGCTTGGGCCTGTTGGTCCTGCTGGGCCGAGTGGTGCTGCGACCGATGTTCCGATCCGTCGCCCAGGCGCGCAAATCGGCGCAGGGCGGCGAGCTGTTCGTCGCCGCCAGCCTGCTGGTGGTGGTCGTCGCCGGTCTGGCGGCCCAGGCCAGCGGCCTGTCCATGAGCATCGGCGCCCTGGTCGCCGGCGTGCTTCTGGCCGAGACCGAGTTCCGACGCGAGGTCGAGGTGTCGATCGAGCCGTTCAAGGGGCTGCTGCTGGGGGTCTTCTTCGTCGGGGTCGGCCTGGGGCTGGACCTCGGGGCGGTCGCCGCCAATCCGGTCCTGCTGTTCGGCCTGGCCCTGGCCATTACGGTGGTGAAGACCGGCGTCATCTTCGGTCTGGCGCGGTTGTGGGGCCTGGCGCCCAAGCCGGCGCTGGAGACGGCGCTGGTGCTGGCGCCGGCGGGCGAATTCGCCTTCGTCGTCTTCGCCACCGGCATGGTCGAGGGGATCGCTCCCCCGGGCCTGACCAGCACCGTGGCCCTGTCGGCGACCTTGAGCATCTTCTCCATTCCCCTGCTGGCCGCGCTGGGACAGAGACTGTCGCGCCCCAAGACGTCCGGCCTGCCCACCACGCCCGAAGGAACGGCCCCGCCGGAGCAGGCGGACGGGGCGGTCATCATCGTCGGCTTCGGCCGGGTCGGGCGGCTGATCGGCGAATTGCTCAGGGAGCATGACCAGGCCTTCATCGCCCTGGACACCGACGCCGCCGCCGTCGCCGCTGGGCGCCGCGACGGATTCGACGTCTTCTACGGCGACGCCGGCCGCAGCGAGATGCTGGTTCACTGCGGGGTGCGTTCGACGCGCGCCCTGATCGTGACCATGGACGCCCCGGCCAAGGTCGACGAAGTAGTCACTACCGCCCGCGCCCTGCGCGAGGACCTGATCCTAATCGCCCGCGCCCGGGACGACCAGCACGCGGCGCGGCTTTACGGGCTGGGCGTCACCGATGCGGTGCCCGAGACGACGGAGGCCAGCCTGCAGTTGGCGGAGAACACCCTGGTCGACCTGGGCGTGCCCATGGGACGGGTCCTGGTCTCGATCCATGAAAAGCGGGATCAGTTCCGCAAGAGGTTTCAGGAGGCGATACCCGCAGGGGGACGCGACAGAGCCACCCGAGCGTTGAGAGCGTCCCATTTCAGTACAGGTAACTAGAACTGTTAAGCTTAGATCTTGTCGGCCTGTGTCGATGACTTTGAGTACGACCCATTTTCGTCATGGTTTGATGGTGGAAGCCCTCTCTTCATCATTGCCCGGCGGCGCTGCACGTTTGACCCGTCCCTCCCTCCGATAACGCAACTCACCATTCGCCCCCTTCGGGCTCCGTCGGGGCTTCCGAAACTGCGTAGAGTAAAAGCCTGATTTCATGACCGATTCCGTTCTCTCGACCGAAGCTGCCCCCCGCCTGAACCGTCGTCAGGCCGCCAAGGTCCGGACCCGCCAAAAGGTTCTCGACGCCGCCCGCTCGCTGTTCGCCGAGCGTGGCTATGAGCCCGCCACCATCCGCGACATCGCCAAGGGCGCCGGAATGTCGACCGGCGCCGTCTTCGCCAACTTCCAGGACAAGGCCGAATTGTTCGAGGCCGTCCTGACCGAAGACATGTCGCGTCTGGCCGAGGTGGTCGAGGCCGGGGCGCCCGAGGGCGAGCCGGTGCGCCAGCGCCTGCTGGGAGCCCTGAGCGCGGGCTATCACTCGTCACTGGACCAGTTGCCCCTGTTCCAGGCCATCGTCGCCCGCTCCTGGTTCCAGCCCCTGGCCGCCGAAATGCGGGCCCGCGCCGCGACCAAGAACCTGCTTCTGGCCATCGGCGGCATCCTGCAGGAAGCCGTCGCCAAGGGCGAACTGAACAAGGACGCCGACATCCGACTGTTGGTCGAGCTGATCTGGGACGCCTATCTGTCGAACTATCGCCGCGCCGCCTACGATGAGTGGGACGCCAACGCCCTGTCCGACCATATGGGCAAGCAGATCGACGTCATCCTGGCCGGCGCGCTGTCCGCCAAATAATCCGACCGAAGCGCTCGAAAAGGCCGGGGCCGCCGCGCGGTCCCGGCCTTTTTCATGACCGGCTTCTTGACCGGCTTACCGCGTTCAGGCCCTACGCTTCAGCGTGACGTAGAAAGCGCCATTGCCGCCGTGCCTCTGGTGGGCGACAGTGAAGCCGGACACGACGCCGCGCAGGGCCGGGGCCTGCATCCATTCCCCGAACGAGGCGCGGATCACCCCGCCGCCCAGCCGCCCCTGGCCAGTAATGACCAGAACGGCCCGCATGCCGCGCGCCTGGCAGGATGTCAGGAAGGCCTGCAGCTGATCCTCGGCCTCGAACCGGCCGAAGCCGTGCAGGTCGATGCGCGCCTCAATCGGGTCCCGCTCGCGCGACAGCCGCTGTTTGCGGCGGGGCTCCAGACCCTCGGGCGCGGGCTTGGGACGGCTGCCGATGGGACGAGGCTCGATCGGTTTGGCGACAGCCGTGGTCCGGGCGGGCGAAGGCTTGGCCAGGGGACGTGGACGCTCGGTCGGGGTGACGACCAGATGGGCCGGCGCCTCGGCGCCCGGCGTGACCCGGGCGGGCTTGCGGCTGCGGGGGGCGACGACCGTGCCGGTGATTCGACTCCAGATGCGGCGGTCTTCGGGCGTCAGCCCGTTCTCGTCGCGACCGGGGCCCTTGCGTTTCATGCCTCCGCAGCGTCCTCGAAGCCGCCGCCCGGCCCGGGCTCATAGGCCAGCAGGTCTCCCGGCTGGCACTGAAGCTCGCGGCACAGGGCGTCCAGGGTCGAGAAACGCACCGCGCGCGCCTTGCCCGTCTTCAGGATCGACAGATTGGCCACCGTCACCCCGACCCGGTCGGCGAGTTCGGTCAGCGACATGCGGCGTTCGACGAGGACGCGATCGAGCTGGACGCGGATGGCCATGAAGAGGTCCTACTGGAAACGGTTCAGATCGTCAGTTCGGATTCGCGGCGCAGGCGCGCGCCCTCGCGGAACACCTCCGCCAGGACGAAGACGATCAGGACCGAGAAAACGGGGGTCAGCAGTTCGCCGAGGCCCTGGGGGTCCATCACCCCCGGCGCCAGCCGGGCCGCGACGACGCCCTGGGCCAGCCAGACGCCGCCGGTCACGACCGCCAGAATCAGGCCGATCTGGCGCAGACGCCGGACATTGGCGGGATGGAAGGGGTCGCCCATGGTCAGGGTGCGAAAAATTCGACGCAGGCTGCGCAGGATCAGCATGAAGCCGCCGAAATAGGCCGTCGCAGCCCCCAGGCCGAACAGCAGCAGCATCCGGGTCAAGGGCAGCTGGCGCCCGCCCGAATCCCCGCTCACCGTGATGTCTACATTGTCGAGCGGGATGAAGACCGCGGCGATCAGCAGAAGCAGCAGCAGGCCGGTGATCAGCCACAGCAGGACATAGGCGACGTCCAGCGCCACCTTCAGCACGCTGGCGACCGAGCCGGGTCCCATGGCGTTCAGGCGCAGTCCGACTGCACTGAGCCATTGAGGGGTGCGCGCCTCGCCTCGCTTGAGCGGATTTCGCAGCGGGAGCAGGCGCATGATCGACAGGTCTCAGGTCGGAAGGAGGGGCGAGGCGGCCGCGCGGGGTCCGGCGAACCCACGCGCAGCTCTATACATCGCGGTCTTCTTCAAGGTCGTCAAAGCTCTCGTGATCGAAACAAGGGTGGACTTGAGCCCGATCAGAAGGCTTGAACCAGGATGGCGACCAGGGCGGTCGGCAGGGCGGCGATCAGGACCGTGTTGACGAAAGCGGCGCCGACCTTGTCCAGGAAGAGCGAGAGGTTCATCGTATGCATTGTGGTTCTCCGTCATTTGCTGTTAGGCGATTATCGCCCGTTGGTTTTGTTTTCCGCACGATCATTCCGGTTTTTCCGGAAGGTCAGAACGTTGCGGCCCCCGTTCCTGACGATCAATAGATAGGCCGTGCGGTACGGAAAAGCACGTTACATATCGTTTAACGATATTAAACTTTGGCAATAGACTGTTTCAGGGGCGTGATCATCGATGAATCTCAAGCTTATCAAGGGGATGCGGATCGTCGCCGCCACCCACAACCCCGGCAAGGTTCCCGAGATCGCCGCCCTTCTTGGTGAAGATTACGAGATCCTCACCGCCGGACAGTTGAACCTGCCCGAACCGGACGAGACCGAGACCACTTTCGCTGGCAACGCCATGCTGAAGGCGCGCCACGCCGCCGAACGGTCGGGCGAGGTGGCCCTGGCCGACGATTCGGGGATGTCGGTCGCGGCCCTGGACGGGGCGCCGGGCATCTTCTCCGCGCGCTGGGCGGGGCCCGGCAAGGATTTCGCCGTGGCGATGAAGAAGGTCGAGGAGCGGCTGGAAGAGATCGGGGCGACGGACCGCGCCGCCTGGTTCACCTCGGCCCTGGCCGTGGCCTGGCCGAGCGGGCCGTGCGTGGTGGTCGAGGGGGTGGTCCACGGCCGGCTGACCTTCCCGCCGCGCGGCGACCGGGGCTTCGGCTATGATCCCATCTTCATTCCTGAAGGCGGCGACCTGACCTTCGGCGAGATGGAGCCGGCGGCCAAGGAGGCGATCAGCCACCGCACCCGCGCCTTCGCCAAGCTGCGGGCCGCGTTGATTGACTGACTTCCTCGACCCGGGAACGGACGTAGGCCTGTATGTCCACTGGCCCTATTGTTCGCGCATCTGCCCCTATTGCGACTTCAACGTCGTCCGCGACCGGGGGCGGGTCGAGGAACAGGCGGGACTGGTCGAGGCGATCCTGGCCGACATGGCGGCCCAGCGGGCGCTTACGGGGCCGCGCCGGCTGACGTCAATCTTCTTCGGCGGGGGCACGCCTTCGCTGATGGCGCCTGAGGCCGTGGCGCGGATCATCGCCCAGGCGCGCGACCTGTTCCCGCCGTCTGGACCGATCGAGATTTCGCTGGAGGCCAATCCGACCGACGCCGAGGCGGCCCGGTTCGCCGCCCTGGCGGAGGCCGGGGTCAACCGGCTGTCCATGGGGGTGCAGGCGCTGGACGACGCCTCGCTGCGGTTCCTGGGGCGTGATCATTCGGCGGCCGAGGCGCGGCGCGCGGTCGCTCTAGCCGGGCGGGCGTTTTCGCGCCTCTCCATCGACCTGATCTACGCCCGGCCGGACCAGACCCCGGCCGACTGGGCGACGGAGCTGGGCGCGGCCCTGGACCTGGGGTTCGAGCACGTCTCGCCCTATCAGCTGACCCTGGAGCCGACGACCGCCTTCGGGCGGGCTCTGGCGCGCGGAACCCTGATCCCGCCGGACGAGGACCAGGCCGCCGCCCTGTACGAGACCACCCAGACCGTGTTGGAGGCCGCCGGTTTCGACGCCTACGAGGTGTCCAACCATGCGCGGGGCGTGGCGGCGCGGTCGGCGCACAATCTGCATGTCTGGCGCGGCGGCGACTATCTGGGCCTGGGGCCGGGCGCGCATGGGCGGCTGACCCTGGGCGGGACGCGCACCGCCACCGTCGCCCATCGCCGCATCGCCGACTATATCGCCGGGGTCGGGGCAGCGCCGCCCTGGGTGGAGACGGAGCAGCTGGACGCCGCCGGGACGGCCGAAGAGCGGCTGCTGCTGGGCCTGCGCACTGTCGAGGGCGCGCCGTGGCATCTGCTGAAGGATCTGGGGCTGGACGCCGGAGCGGGGACGGCGGCGGACCTGATCGCCGACGGTTTTCTGCAGATCACGAACGGACGGCTGATCGCCACGCCGCGCGGGCGGCCGGTGCTGGACGGAGTGTTGAAGGCGTTGCTGACCTAGCCGCTCCCGGCCCTTCCCCTTTCCCCTGCTCGCCACCCTTGGGAGAAGGCAAAGGGTGGCGGATGTCGGAGCTTCAGTCCTCGATGACCTCGTGGGCCCCCGCGCCGCCGAGGCGCCAATAGCCGGCGGCCTTCATGGACTTGGCCGAAAAACCGAGCGCCAGCACGCGCGACCGCAGGGCCTTGGCCACAGCGGATTCGGCGGCGATCCAGACATAGGCGTCCTTGCGATCCACCCCGGTCAGGGCCGTGTCGACCGCCGCCAGCAGCGCCTCGGCGCGCCCGCGCGGGGCGCCGTCGCGGACAGCCCAGGTCACGGCGACCTCGGCGGCGGCGTCAAAGGTCCATGTCGAATCGAGGTCCGCGACCTCAACCACCACATGGGCGCGGACGCCGGCGGGCAGCTCTTCCAGACGACGGGCGATGGCGGGCAGGGCCGTCTCGTCGCCGATCAGCACATGATCGGCGAAAGCCGTGGGGACGATGAAGGAGCCGCGCGGCCCCCCGACGCCCAGGACCGAGCCGACCTTGGCCGCCATCGCCCAGTCGGTCGCTGGGCCGCCATGGCCGGTGACGAAGTCCAGCGTCAGGCGGCGCGTGGCGGCGTCATAGGCGCGAGGCGTGTAGTCGCGCGCCACGGGACGGGGCTCGGGAAAGACCGGGCCGTCCGGGCCCAGGGTCGGCAGGACCGGCGCCTGGCCCTCGGTGACCGGGAAGATCTTCACATGGTCATCGAAGCCCAGGGAGACGAAGCCGTCCAGATCCGCGCCTTCAAGCACGATACGGCGATAGGCCGGCGTCAGGTCCTGGACCGAGGCGACGGTCAGGGTGCGGAACTTCAGCTCGTGCCGCACGCGCCGGGGAATGCGCAGGAGGCCGGTCATGCCTGTTCCACCTTGTCGGCGGCCTCGGCCAGGATGGCGGCGATGGCCTGGACCTGGGCCTCGGTCAGGGCGGTCTCGCCCGTCAGACGGTCGTGGATCGTGTGACGCAGGCGGCCGATGGCGTCCTGGATGGCGGTCGGCCGCAGGGCGCGGGCGGCGAACTTGTCCATCGTCGCCTCGGCGGCGCGCAGGATCGCCTCGTTCTCGGCCAGCAGGGCGCGGCCGGCCTCTGTGATCGAATACAGTTTCTTGCCGCCTTCGGTCTGGGACTCCAGCGCGCCCATCTCCTCAAGCAGGGTCAGGCTGGGGTAGATGACGCCGGGGCTGGGCGAATAGGCGCCGCCCAGCCGGGTCTCGACCGCCTTGATCAGCTCGTAGCCGTGGCTGGGTTTCTCCGCGATCAGCGACAGCAGGACCCAGCGCAAGGTGCCGTGGTCGAACAGGCGGCCGCCGCCGCGCCGGCCATGGCCGTGACCACGTCCGCGCGCCTCGCCGCCGTCCCAGCCAGGACCGAAGTCCGCGCCGCGTCCGCCGCGCATCCCGCGCCCGAAGGCGTGACCGAACCCATGCCCGAAGCCAAAGCCGCCGGGACGACCGTGTTTTTCGCCGCATCCGTTGCTGCGGCCTTGGAAAATCCCCTTGGACCTCATGATCGATTCCTTTTAGATATATCTATTCGTGAGTGGTTAGATATATCTGAATGACGAAATGCGCAAGAGGGGCTGGCGTTGGGGCGAAAGCTGCGGCGTAGATCGCGGATGGACGATCTGAAGCGCCGCTGGGCCCGCCTCGAACCCCATCTGACTGTTGTCGGGCCCGACGACGACCGGCCCCGGCCGGCGGTGCTGCTGTTCCACGGCTGCGGCGGTCTGCGCGATCACCTGCCCCGGTACGCCGAGGCGGCGAAGGCGGCGGGCTGGCGCGCCTTCATCGTCGATTCCTACGGCCCGCGCGGCTGGGGCCGGACCTTCACCCTGACGGCGGTCTGCACCGGCCTGGCCTTTCGGGGGTATGAACGGGCCGGCGACGTGCTGGCGGCGATCCAGGGGATTTCGGCCCGACCGGACGTGGACGCGACCCGGCTGACCCTGGCCGGATGGAGCCACGGCGGCTGGTCGATCATGGAGATGATGAGCGCCGATCCCGCGCCCAACACCTTGGGCGTGGCCGATCCCGGCGCGGCCGACCTAGCGGGCGTCCGGGCCGTCTGGCTGGCCTATCCCTATATCGGGCCCTTCGCCTTCAACCGGATGAAGCCCTGGCGGCGCTGTCCCAAGGTGCTGGCCGTGACCTGCAGGCGCGACCACCTGACCACGGTGCGCAACGCCGAAATGATCAACGCCATGATCCGCGACTGCGGCGCCGAGGTCGAAAGCTGGGTCGCCGCCGGCACCCACGCCTTCGACGAACCGACCAACAACGGCCCCATGCGCCACGATCCGGACCTGACCGAGGACTCCCTGCGGCGGTTCAGGGCCTTCCTGACGGACGTCGCGCCCCACGTCTGAAAAGAATCCCAGCCCCCGTCTTGACGTCGGGCTCATCACGTAACAATTGAAGTTACATGAAAAGAGACTCCCGCCTCTCGAACATCCTTCACGCCCTGCTGCACATGGCAGAGCATGAGGCGCGAACCGGCGCGCCCATGACCTCGGATCAGCTGGCCGTCTGCCTGTCGACTCATCCGGTCGTGGTGCGCCGGACGATGGCCGGCCTGCGCGAACAGGGGCTGGTGGCGTCGGAAAAGGGGCATGGCGGCGGCTGGCGGCTGGCCCGGCCGCTGGACCAGGTGACCCTGGGCCAGGTCAACACGGCCCTGGGCGAGCCCGGCCTGTTTCCCGAAGCCCCGCCGGTCGAGGCCGACGGCTGTCTGGTCGAGGCGGCGGTCAACGACGCCCTCGCCGGAACCTATGCCGCCGCCCGCGCCCTGCTGGTCGCGCGGCTGAACGAGATCACCCTGGCCGATCTGGCGGCGGACTTCGCGCGCCGGATGGCCGAACATCCGAAAAGGGATCTGCTGAATGCCCGTCTCAACGCCCATCGCCCCGAGTGAACCCATGCCGCACGACGCCCTGATCATCGGCGGCTCCTACGCCGGCCTGTCCGCCGCCCAGCAGCTGGTTCGCGCCCGGCGCAGGGTGCTGGTCATCGACGACGGACGCCCCCGAAACCGGTTCGCCGCCCGCGCCCACGGCTTTCTGACCAACGACGGCCGACCGGGGGCCGAGATCACGGCGACGGCTCGGTCTCAGGTTGCAGCCTATCCCACCGCCGCCTTCCGCATGGCCGAGGCGATCACGATCGAGCGGATCGACGGCGGCTTCTCGGTCGCCTTCGCCGACGGCACGCGGACGCGGGGTCGCCGCCTTCTGCTGTCGCACGGGGTCGAGGATGTGCTGCCCGATATTCCGGGCGTCAAGGAACGCTGGGGCCGCACCGCGCTGCACTGCCCCTGGTGCCACGGCTATGAGATCGGCGGCGGTCCCATCGGCGTGCTGGGGCGCGGCGACCATGCGGTCCAGTACGCCGCCATGGTGGCGGAGTGGGGCCAGGTCACCCTGTTCATGGGGTTGGAGGTCGGCCTGTCGCCCGAGGACGCCCATCTGCTGTGCCGGCGCGGCGTCACCATAGAGACCACGCCCATCGCCCGGCTTGAAGGCGAGGCCCCGACCCTGACCGGCGCGCGGCTGACCGATGGGCGCTTCGTGGACCTGAAGGCCATCTTCGTCGGCGCCAGCGTCCGCGTCGCCAGCCCCTTCGCCGAGCGGCTGGGCTGCGAGATGACCGACACGCCGATGGGCCGGGTGATCAAGGTGGACGCCATGCAGGCGACGACCCAGCCGGGCGTGTTCGCCGCCGGCGACCTGGCGCGGGCGGCGTCCAACATCACCCTGGCCACCTCGGACGGCATGATCGCCGCCCACGGCCTGTTCCGCTCGCTGATCGAGGAAGAGACGGCGCGGGCCTAGCCTCGGCCGCCTGATCCGAACTAGCCGATGGTCGCCTCAATGGTGATTTCCGCGCGCACCGAATGGGCCATTTCGCAATGTTCGTGGGCGGAATGGTGCAGGGCGTCCAGCTCGGCCTGGTCCGGCTGGCGGCCGGAGAAGGCGGTCACGGGGCGAAGGGCGACACGGGCGAGATACCGGGCGCCGGCCGCGTTCTTGTCCAGTTCGCCGGAGGCCGCGTCGCGATAGGAATCGACCACCAGACCGGCGTTGGCCGCGAAGGCCAGGAACCACAGCATGTGGCAGCTGGACAGGGAGGCGACCATCGCCTCCTCCGGATCGACCGCCGAGGCGTCCGAAAGGGGCACAGGCACGCCGGCGGGCGACGACGATCCGGGGACCACCGCCCCGCCGTCGAAGGTCCAGCTGTGGGCGCGGCTGTAGCGCTTGTCGGTGAAGGGCTGATCGCCCCGCATCCATTCGATGGTCGCCCCGTGCGCGCTCATGGCCCGTCTCCCTGTCAGTCGGCCAGGATCGTATAGACCATCGGCGCTCGAACCTCGAAGCCCAGGGACCGGTAAAAGGCGATGGTCGCCTCATGATCGGCGAAGGCGTGCAGGAAGGCGGTCTCGCCCGAGGCGTGGATTTCGCCGACCACTGCCCGCGACAGGGCGGCGGCATAGCCCTTTCCCCGGTGGTCGGGGTGGGTGCAGACCCCGCTCAGTTCGGTGAAACCGTCCACCCGCAGCCGCCGCCCGGCCATGGCGACCAGTTCGCCGTCGTGCTTGATCCCGATGAAGGGGCCGAGTTCGCGGGTTCTCGAGCGGAAGGGGCCGGGCCGGGTCAGGGTCGCCAGGGCCAGCATGGCCGGGGCGTCGGCAGGGGTCAGGGTCTCGAAGGCGATATCGGGCGCCCTGGCCGAGGTCCTGGCCGGGGTCAGGGCGGCGCAGGTCATCTGCACCAGGTCGATGCGGCGATCCACGGCGACCCCGTCCGGCAGGACGTCGGCCATCGGGCCGTCGGAATGCTCGACCATTCCCGCGCCGGGGTGTCGCCGGGCCAGTTCGGTCAGCCGGGCGCGGCTCTGGGGCGAGGCGTCGGCGGCCGACAGGAAGACCCCGATCTCGGGGTCGATGCGCACGGCGTGGGCGTCGGACTCCGGCGTCGTGAAGGATGACAGACGGGTGGTCAGGGCGTTCCAGACGGCGCGGTCGAGGGGATGTTTCATGGTCGCGCTTCTAGCCCCGACGGCGCGGCGGCGGAACCGGTCGCCGCGACGCCGCGTCCGAAAACCGCCAGCGGCCTACCCCCGCCAGAAGCCGACGATCGTCTTGACCTCGTCCACCACCGGATCGGCGACTTCGGCGGCGCGGTCGGCGCCGTCCTTCAGCACGCGGTCGATCTCGGCCGGGTCGTCCATCAGGCGGCGCATCTCGGCCGTGACAGGGGCCAGGGAGGCCACCGCCAGGTCCGCCAGGGCCGGCTTGAAGGCGCCGAAGCCCTGGCCGCCGAACTGTTCGATCACCTGTTCACGCGTTAGGCCGGCCAGGGCGGCGTAGATGGCCACCAGGTTCTTGGCCTCGGGCCGGTCGTTCAGCCCGTCCAGGGTTTCCGGCAGGGGCTCCGGATCGGTCTTGGCCTTGCGGATCTTGGACGCGATCGTGTCGGCGTCGTCGGTCAGATTGATGCGGCTGTTGTCGGACGGATCCGACTTGGACATCTTGGCCGCCCCGTCGCGCAGGGACATGACGCGCGTCGCCGGCCCCTGGATGATCGGCTCGGGCACCGGGAAATAGCCGGGAACGCCGAAGTCGTTGTTGAACTTGGCGGCGATGTCGCGGGTCAGTTCCAGATGCTGTTTCTGGTCCTCGCCGACCGGCACCTCGGTCGCCTTGTACAGCAGGATGTCGGCGGCCTGGAGCACGGGGTAGGTGTAGAGGCCGACCGAGGCCCGCTCCTTGTGCTTGCCCGTCTTCTCCTTGAACTGGGTCATCCGGTCCAGCCAACCCAGGCGGGCGACGCAGTTGAAGATCCAGGCCAGTTCGGCGTGGGCGCGGACGGCGGACTGCGGGAAGATGATCGACTTGGCCGGGTCCAGGCCCGAGGCCAGATAGGCGGCGGCGATCTCGCGCGTCTGGGCGGCCAGCTTGTCCGGCTCCTGCCAGACGGTGATGGCGTGCAGGTCGGCGACGAAGACGAAGACCGGCGCGCCCTGGTCCTGCAGTTCGACGAACCGCTTCAGCGCGCCCAGATAGTTGCCCAGGTGAAGCGCGCCGGAGGCCTGAATGCCGGACAGGATGCGGCGCGGGCCGGTGTAGAGGGCCGGGGGAGTTTGATCGGTCATGGTCGGTCGGGTCTCGGAAAGTCGTTGTCAGGCGTGGCGAAGGGTGCGGCGGTTCAGCCGCGCCATCGCCGGTCAAAGATCGGGCCCGAAAGGATCATGGCTCGCGCTTATCGCCTCGATAGGGTTCAGTCCAGACCAGACACGGCCGAACCGCCCGGCTCGCGGCGCAGGGTCGCCTTCAGCTCGGACAGGGTGACGGCGCGGAAGGCCAGCAGACAGGCGCCATAGACGCCCGCGCCCAGGCCGCAGACCGCCAGGACGGCGATCTCCTTGGCCAGCAGCACCTGGCTGAGCCGTTCATAGTTGATCCCGGCCAGCAGCAGCAGGCCGGCCATGACCGCGCTGGCGGCCAGGACGCGGGCGATGCGCGAGACGAAGGCCGGCGACGGCCGCCAGCTGTTCTCGCGGATCAGAACCCCCGCCAGCAAGGCGACATTGACCCAGGCCGAGACGCTGGTGGCGATGGCCAGGCCCAGCACCCCGTCCCAGCCCTGGGCGTCGAACCAGAAGAACAGGCCGGAGCCCAGAACCACGGTGATGATCACCGCCGTGACCGCAAAATACATCGGCCGGCGCGTGTCCTCGCGGGCGAAGAAGGGCGGGGTCAGCACCTTGGCCAGGACGAAGGCCGGCACGCCCCAGGCGAACTGGCGCAGCACGTCGGCGGTGCGGGCGGCGTCCGCGCTGGTGAAGGCGCCGCGCGTCACCGTGGCGTCGATGATGAAGAAGGGAATGACGAACAGGGCCACGGCGGCGGGCAGGGTGAAGGCCATGGCCAGGTTGATCCCGTCGTCCAGCGTCTTCTGCCCGCCCTCGTGGTCGCCGGAGACGAAGGCCCGCGTCAGGCGCGGCACCAGGGCCAGGCCGATGGCCACCCCGACCAGGCCCAGCGGCAGCTGATACAGGCGGTCGGCGTTGTAGAGCACCGAACGGGCGCCGGCGTCCGAGCCGGCCAGGACCTGGGACACGACGGAGTTGACCTGCATGGCGCCCCCGGCCATGGCGCCGGGCACGGCCAGGGCCAGGGCGCGCTTCACGTTCGGCGTCAGGCGCGGCAGGCCCAGCTTCAGTCGTACGCCCAGACGGCGCACGCCCCACCACAACAGACCAGCCTGGATCACGCCCGAGACCGTGACGGCGGCGCTGGTGGCCAGCAGCACGGTCTCCGGCGACACCGGCAAGAGGAAGCCGCTGATCAGCGGGGCCAGGGTGCACAGGTTCAGGAACACCGGCACCGCCGCCGACAGGGCGAACCGCCCGCCAGTGTTCAGCACCCCCGACAACAGGGAGGCGATGGTCATACAGGCCAGATAGGGCATGGCCAGCTGGGTCGCGATCACCGCGACCCGCATCACCTCGGCGTCGTCCTTCCAGGCCGACAGCAGCAGGGGCACGATCCAGGGCATGGCGACCTGCAACAGGACGCAGAAGGCCGCGACCACGGCGAACATGAAGGACATGGCCTCCGACGCCGTCACCGCCGCCGCCGCGTCGCCCTCGCGCGTCTTGACCCCGCCATAGACCGGCACGAAGGCCTGGGCGAAGGCGCCCTCGGCGAACAGGCGGCGGAACATGTTGGGCAGCATCAGGGCCGTGGACCAGACGTCCATCAGCGCCCCCTGGCCGAAGTTGGCCGACAGGGCCAGGTCGCGTCCGAAACCGAGCAGGCGGCTGCCGAGCGTCAGCGTGGACTGAACCAGGGTGTTGCGGGCGAGGCTCATACTGACCGGGAGGAGGAAGGCTGGGGAAGGACCGAGGCTTAGCGCGCTTCCGGCGGCGGCGATACGGGCTTGGCGCGGGTCCGGCGCCCCAGGTCCGAGACGTCGCGCGCGCTGGCGCGGGCCGAGGCGACCTTGCGGCCTTCGGGGGCCGGGGCGCGGCTGTCCAGCACGGCTTCCAGGGCGCCGCGCAGTTCGGCGACCCGCTGTTCGGAGGTGATCTTCCGGCCCTTGCCGTCCACCACATAGAAGCTGTCCACCGCCCGTTCGCCATAGGAGGCGACATGGGCCGAGCGGATGTTCAGCCCCTCGTCGTTGAAGACCCGCGACAGGGCCGCCAGCAGGCCGGGCCGGTCGGCGCCCGAGACCTCGACCAGGGTGGCGGTCTCGCTGGCGTGGTGATCGACCATGACCACGGGCCGGACCTCGAAGGCGGCCTTCCTGGCGTTGCCGGCGGGGGCGGGGGCCTTGCCGATACGGCCTTCGCCGCGCGCAGCCTTTTCCAGCGCGTCGGTCAGGGCCTTGAGCCGGCGCGGTTCGGCCTGGCCATAGGGCAGGCCCGCTCCGTCCTGGACCCGGAAGACGTCCAGAACCACGCCCTCGCTGGTCGTCGCCACGCGGGCGTCGGTGACGTCGGCGCCCAGGGCGGCCATGGTCTGGGCCAGGTCGGCGAACAGGCCCGGCCGGTCGGTGGCGGCGATGGAGATTTCGGTGGCCTGGACCGGCAGGCCCTCGACCGGGGTCAGGGGCGCGGCCTGGGCGGCGGCCCCGGTCTGACGCGCCCGCACCACCAGGGCCGGATGCGCCGCCAGCGGATCCTCGCGCGCCACGTCCTCGCCCCGGAACAGGGCGGCGACCTGGTCATAGAGGGTGCGCATCAACTGCCCCTTCCAGCCGTTCCAGACCCCCGGCCCCACGGCGCGGATATCGGCGACGGTCAGGACCAGCAGCATCCGCAGCCGTTCGGGATCGCCGACCAGTTCGGCGAAGGCGCGGATGGTGGCCGGGTCGGACAGGTCGCGCTTCTGGGCGTAGTCGGACAGGGCCAGGTGGCTGCGCACCAGCCAGACCACCAGTTCGATGCGGCGCGGATCGACGCCCAGCCGTTCGCAGGCCCGGCGCGCGGCGATGGCACCGTCCTCCAACTGTCCCCGCTCGCCGCCCTTGCCGACGTCGTGCAGCAGCATGCCCAGCATCAGGGCTTCCATGTCCGAGATCAGGTGCACGATTTCCGACGCCATCGGGTGATCGGACTTCAGCTTGCCACGCGCGATGTCGTTGATGAAGCCGATGGCCTGGAGCGTGTGCTCGTCCACCGTATAGGCGTGGTACATGTTGAACTGGGTCTGGCCGACGATCCGCCCCCATTCGGGCAGGAACCGGCCCAAGAGGCCCGTCTCGTTCATGATGGTCAGGGTGCGGTACGGCCTCTGGCCATGGGCCAGGACGCTGAGGAAGGCCCGCGTCGCCTCCGGATCCCGCCTCAGCCTGGGCGTCACCAGCGACAGGGACCGGGTCACGGCCGAAAAGGCGTCGGGGTGCAGGTCCAGGTCGTGCCGGTCGGCATAGACGAACAGGGTCAGCAGCTTGACCGGATCGCGCTCGAACACCGATGCGTCCTCGACCGACAGCCGGCCCTGATCGACCCAGAAGCCCTCGATCTCCAGCTTGCGGCGGTTGGTCCGGAACGGGATCATCAAGCGCGACAGGCCCTGGGCCGTCTTCTGGTGCCGGGCCTCCAGCTTGGCCGACATGGCCCGCGTCAGGGCGCCGACGTCGCGCGCGATCAGGAAATAGCGGCGCATGAACCGCTCCACCGCCGGTTCGTCGCCGCGCCCCTGCCAGCCCATGCGCCGGGCCACCTCGGGCTGCATGTCGAAGGTCAGCTTCTCCTCCGCCCGCCCGGCGACCAGGTGCAGATGGATCCGCACCCGCCACAGGAAGTCGAAGGCGTCGTCGGAGGCGCGCCGCTCCCGCGGGGTGAACAGTTCGTCCATCACCGTCGCGCCCAGCCGGCTGTCGGGCGCCAGCGACCGGGCGATCCAGTACAGGGTGTTGAGGTCGCGCAGCCCCCCCTTGCCGTCCTTGACGTTGGGCTCGACCTTGTAGCGGGTCACGCCCGCCTTCTGGTGGCGGGCGGCGCGTTCTTCCAGCTTGGCGGCGATGAAGGGGCGGGGATCGGCCTTGGCCACCATGTCGCGGAATCGGCCGATCATCAGGTCCGACAGCCGCTCGTCCCCCGCCAGATGACGGGCCTCCAGCAGGGTGGTCCGCACCGTCATGTCGGTGCGCCCCAGGGTCAGGCATTCCTCGACCGACCGCACGGCGGGCCCGACCTTGATGCCCAGGTCCCACAGCACATAGAGGACGAATTCGATCACGGTCCCGCCGCGCAATGTGGCCTTGGCGGGCCGCAGGAACAGCAGGTCCAGGTCGGAATACGGGGCCAGGACACCCCGGCCATAGCCCCCGACCGCCACCAGCGACAGACGTTCGCTCTCGACGGCGGAGACGGGGAACAGCACCTGGGTCGCGACCCGCCACAGGCCCACCAGCATCTCGTCGGCCGCCGTGGCGTACAGGCGGGCGACCTCGCGCCCCTTCATGCCCCCGTCCAGCTTGCGCTCGGCGCGGGCGCGGGCGGCGTCGTAACTCTCGCGCAAAACGGACGCGACCGCCGCGCGCGGATCTCCCGCGCGGGCGGCCTCGTCAAGGCGGTCATCCAGACTGGGCGAAACGGTCATGTCAGCCTTCTATAGGCCGCATCCCCCTTCGCGTCAGTGAACGATCCGATTACTCCGGACGAACGCGCTTCTTGCGGAACGACGGGTTCAGGGTCTGCTTGCGCAGGCGGATGGACTTCGGCGTCACCTCGACCAGCTCATCGTCGTCGATATAGGCGATGGCCTGTTCCAGCGACATCTGGCGCGGCGGGGTCAGGCGCACGGCCTCGTCCTTGCCGGAGGCGCGGACGTTGGTCAGTTGCTTGCCCTTGATCGGGTTGACGTCCAGGTCGTCCCAGCGCGCGTTCTCGCCGATGATCATGCCCTGGTAGGTCTTCTCGCCGGCGCCGACGAACATGACGCCGCGATCTTCCAGGTTCCACAGGGCGAAGGCCGCCGTGTCGCCGTCCGAGTTCGAGATCAGCACGCCCTTCAGACGGCCGGCGATCGCGCCCTTGTATTCTTCGTAGTGGCTGAAGACCCGGTTCAGCACGCCCGAACCGCGCGTGTCGGTCAGGAACTCGCCCTGATAGCCGATCAGCGAGCGCGACGGGCATTTCAGGCTGATGCGGGTCTTGCCGGCGCCCGACGGCCCCATGTCGGTCATTTCGGCCTTACGGGCCGACAGCTTCTCGATGACGATGCCCGAGAATTCGTCGTCCACGTCGATCATGACGTCTTCGATGGGCTCCATCTTCTCGCCGTTGGGGCCTTCCTGGAAGACCACGCGCGGACGCGAGATCGAGACCTCGAAGCCTTCGCGGCGCATGTTTTCGATCAGAACGCCCAGCTGCAGTTCGCCACGGCCGGCCACTTCGTAGGCGTCGCCGCCTTCAGTGGTCGTGACGCGGATGGCGACGTTGGCTTCGGCTTCCTTCAGCAGACGGTCGCGGATGACGCGCGACTGGACCTTGTCGCCTTCGCGACCGGCCAGCGGGCTGTCATTGACCGAGACGGTCATTGAGATGGTGGGCGGATCGATCGGTTGGGCGGGCAGGGCGTCGACGACTTCCATGGCGCACAGGGTGTCGGCCACGGTCGCCTTGGACATGCCGGCGATGGCGACGATGTCGCCCGCTTCCGAACCCTCGTCCAGGGCCTGACGCTTCAGGCCGCGGAAGGCCAGGACCTTGGTGATGCGGCCGCGTTCGATTTCCTTGCCTTCACGGTCCAGGGCGTGGATCGCCATGCCGGGAACGGCCTTGCCGCTCTCGATACGGCCGGTCAGGATCCGGCCCAGGAAGGGGTCGGACTCGATCAGCACGTTCAGCATCTGGAACGGCTTGTCCTTGTTTTCCTGAACCTTGGGCGGCGGGACGTGGTCGACGATCAGGTCGAACAGCGGGGCCAGGTTGTCGTTGGGCTGGTTCAGATCCATCGTCGCCCAGCCATTACGGCCCGAGGCGTAGATGTGCGGGAAGTCCAGCTGTTCGTCCGTCGCGCCGATGGCGGCGAACAGGTCGAAGGTCTCGTTGTGCACGCGGTCCGGATCGGCGTGGGCGCGGTCGACCTTGTTGATGCACAGGATCGGGCGCAGGCCCATCTTCAGGGCCTTGGTCAGCACGAACTTGGTCTGGGGCATGACGCCCTCTTCGGCGTCCACCAGGATGACGCAGCCGTCCACCATGCCCAGGATCCGCTCGACTTCGCCGCCGAAGTCGGCGTGGCCGGGGGTGTCGATGATGTTGATGCGGGTTTCGCCGGCCTTGCCGTTCCAGAGCACCGAGGTGCACTTGGCCAGGATGGTGATGCCGCGTTCCTTCTCCTGGTCGTTGGAGTCCATGGCGCGCTCAGTCGTCGCCTCATTGGCTCGGAAGACGCCGGACTGGGCCAGCAGTTGGTCCACCAGGGTCGTCTTCCCGTGGTCGACGTGGGCGATGATGGCGACGTTGCGCAGGTTCATTTGATAATCGCGAAAAGGCGCGGCCGGGATGCAGGCGGCCGCTGGTCATGAAAAGGCATGCAGGGAGCGCGCGCCTCTTACAGGCATGTGGACGGAAAGACCAGAGCAGGCGTTCAGACGCCTTGGATCAGGCGCGCCTTAAGCGTCCTGAAGGTCACGCATCATATAGCGGGCGTCGGCGCCGTAGCTGGCAAGCTTCGCCCCCATGCCGGGGGTTTCACGCGCCTTGAAGCCGTGTCGGGACCAGAAACCGACGGCGTCATTGACGGCGACCAGGGCGATGGCGGGCCAGCCGTCCCCGGCCGCCTGTTCGGCCAGACGTTCGACGACGGCTCCCGTAACCCCGCCGCCACGCGCCTGGGGGTGCAGGGCCAGGTCGTGCAGATAGATCAGCTCTGGATCGGCCGGCAGGCCCTCGATCACCGTGTTCAGCGGCGGCGCGCTGTCGGCCCGCCACGGATAGGCGATCAGATAGCCTTTCGCCGGGGCGTCGCCGTCCGCCAGCACGAAACAGCCGCGCGGATACAGCGCCAGCCGGTTCTGGAAACAGGCCCGGTCCTCGAAATGATCGGGAAAGGACAGGCGGGCCACCTCGACCACAGCGTCGATGTCGGCCGGCCGCATGGGGCGCCAGTCTAAGCCGGGCAGCGCGTGTTCAGCTCCGCCTTCTGGAAGCGCCATCGGATGATCCTCTCCTGACCGTCCAGCACGCCTTCGATCCGGGCGTTCAGGACATCGCCGTCCCGTTCATAGACGACGCGTTTGGGAAAGTCGTCGTCCGCCGCCTGTTCGAACACCACGCGGCGCGGGCCGGAGGCGACCACCGGAAACACCGTCGGGGCCTGTCCCTCGGGATGGGCGAAATAGGCCAGGGGCGCCGCCGGGGTCGGATCGACCGGGGCGATGCGCGACAACTCCCACCCTGCCCTGCCGCTGCGCACGGTCAGCGACGTTCCAAGCATCAGGTTCAGGCGCGGGTCGGTCCAGGTCTCGGACACTTCGCGGTCCGGTTCGCAGGACAGCCAGTAGCCGGCCATCCAGCCCAGGTCGGGGCGCTGGTCGGGGGTCGTCTGAAGGGCGGCGGCGAGAAGCAGCGGGGTCAGCATGGTCGGTTTCCCTCTCCGGTCGATAGCGACAGGCTAGACGGCGTGCGGCCCCGCCGGCTTGTAGGTTTGCGACGCGATGGCCCGGGCCAGGGCCTGCTGCTCCCGCGCCCAGTCGGTGGCTGTGCAGCCCAGAAAGCGCCGGAAGTCGCGCGCCATCTGCGGCTGGTCGAAATAACCGGCCTCGAGCCCCGCCGCGAGCCAGCCCTCGGTCTCCCCGTCCGGCTGGCCCGCGTGGTCGAACACGCGACGGAACCGGAAGATCGAACGCAGCAGGCGGGGCGAGACCCCGACCCGGTCGGCGAAGCGCCGCTGAAGCGCCCGTTGCTCGCCCGACGACCGAGGCGGCGCGGGTCGTTCTCCGGCGGCGGCCTCGACCTCGGCCCGGACTATCGGGTCGATCATCCAGTCCGTGTGCTGCTTCTGGTGGGTCAGCCAGGCGACGAAGGCCGCCGCCTGCCCCGCCGGATCGCCCTTTAGCGGATCGAAACCGGCCAGGCGTTCGACCATGTCCAAGCGTTGGTCGGTCGCCTCGCTCAACGGCCGGCCCAAGAAGTCCCGCGCCCCGTCGGGCTCGAACCGGACAGAGACCAGTTCGGTCGGCCCGGTCGGCTTCATCGCCAGGGGCCGGGTCATCTGTCCTGCGAACAGGGCCGAGGGCTGCAGGCGGAATGCGCCGTCCTCGCCCTGTTCGGCATAGGGGGCGCCGAGGTCGAACACCAGTTCGGGACAGCCGTCCGGGGCGATGCGCTGGATGGTCGGCGTCGGATCGGGGGCGGCATAGGTCCAGATGACGCGGACGAAGGGCCGCAGCGCCGGCGGCGGCGCGAACTCCTGATACCGTTCCTCCCCCGAGGCCACCTCAGTTGACCTTGGACGGGTCCGGCGGCGGGGCGGGCAGGGCCGCGACCGGCACGCCGTCCTCCTTCAGCTTCTTCACCTCGGCGGGCGTGGCCTCGCCATAGATTTCGCGCTTCTCGGACTTGCCCTCGTGGATGTCGCGGGCCTCGCGGGTGAACGTATCGCCCACATAGTCGAAGTTCGCCTCGACATGGGCGCGGACCTGCTGCGCTGCCGCCATCATGACGGTCTGCATCTTGGCGGCGATGTCGGACGCGGGGTCGGATTTGCGCGCACCACTGACGGCAGGAGCCATCACGGCCTTCTCGACCGCTCGCGAGCCGCAGAACGGGCATTCGACCAGGCCGCGCGCCGCCTGGTCGTCATAGTCGGAGGACGAGCCGAACCAGGCCTCGAAACCGTGGGCCTGGTCGCAGTTCAGGGCGTATCGGATCATGAGGGCATCAGGGAACAGACAGGAAGTCGCGGTCGTGGGTCAGAGCCGGCACCGCCGTTCGCGCCCTGGCCACCGCCTCCATGTCCAGCTTCGCCGTCAGGATGCAAGGCTCGTCGTGATCCGCCTTGGCCAGAATCTCGCCCCAGGGGCCGACGACGGTCGAGCGGCCCCAGGTGCGGCGACCGTCATCGTGCAGCCCGCCCTGGGCCGGGGCCAGGACGAAGGCGCCGGTCTCGATGGCGCGGGCGCGCAGCAAGGTCTCCCAGTGGGCCTCGCCCGTCGGCGCCGTGAAGGCGGCGGGAACGGCGATCATCGACGCTCCAGCCTTGGCCAGTTGGCGGTGCAGATGGGGAAAACGGATGTCGTAGCAGATGGTCAGGCCTAGCCGGCCCCAGGGGGTGTCGGCGACCGCCGCCCCGTCGCCGGGCCGCACCGTCGCGCTCTCGCGGTATCGCTCACCGTTCGGCAGATCGACGTCGAAGACGTGCAGCTTGTCGTACCGGGCGACGATCCCGCCGGACGCATCGACCAGCAGCGACCGGTTGGCGGCCCGGCTGTCGCCAGCAAGGCCCGACTTGACGATGGCCGAGCCGATCAGCAGCCAGACCCCCAGTTCCGCCGCCAGCCGTCGCAGGCCCAGGACGGCGACATCGGCCGTCTCGTCGCTGATGGCGGCGTCGCGGCGGTCGCGGCGCTGTTCCAGAACATTGGTCCCCTCGGGCGTCAGGACGAATTTCGCCCCGCCCGCCGCGGCCTCGCGGATCAGGGGCTCGACATGGGCCAGGGCCGCCTGCGCCGTCGCCGGCGTGCGGGTCTGGATCAGGGCGATGTCGAGCCCGCTGCTCATCGGGTCAGGCGGCCAGAAGCGGGTCGAGCTTGCCGTCCCGGTCCAGGGCATGGATGTCATCCGAGCCGCCGACGTGGTTTCCTGCGATGAAGATCTGCGGGAAGGTCATGCGGCCGCCCGACTTCTCGACCATCTCGGCCTTCTTGGCCGGGTCATTCGAAGCGACGATCTCCGTATAGTCGGCGCCCTTCTTCTTCAGCAGCGCCATGGCGCTGTAGCAGTAGGGGCAGCCGGGCTTGGTGTAGATGACGACGTCGGCCAAATCAGAACTCCAGATAGGGGCGCCACGGCACGGCGTGGGGCAGTTTGGATCTACATAGTCAGTTCACGGGCGTTTCGCACCCGTGCGATGACGGCCAGGTCCACCGCCCGGGCGCCGGCTTCGATCAGGGCGCGGGCGCAGGCCTCGCCGGTCGCGCCCGTGGTCAATACGTCGTCGATCAGAAGGATGCGTCGCCCCTTGATCCTGCGACGTCCGGCCTCGGTCACGGCGAAGGCCTTCTTGACGTTCAGCCGCCGTCCCCGCCGGCTCTTACCGCCCTGGCTGTCGGTATGGGTTGTGCGGACCAGGGCGTCCGGCAGATAGTCCAGCCGGGCGTGGCGAGCCAGGGGACGGGCGATCTCGGCCGCCTGGTTGAACCGCCGCGACACAAGGCGGAACGGGTGCAGGGGCACCGGAACCAAGGCGTCGGCCTCCTGGATCAGATCGGCGGCCGCCCGGCCGATCCAGCGCGCGAACAGGGGGGCGAACTGCTGCTGGTCGCCGTGCTTGAATCGCAGGATCAGGCCGCGCGAATGGTCGTCGTAAACGCAGGCGGCCCGCGCGCGTTCGAAGCCATAGGGCTGGGCGATACAGGCGGCGCAGCGGGTCTCGGCGAAGGCGCCGCCGTCGAACTCGAAGGCCGCGCCGCAGCCGTCGCAGACCGGCGCCTCGAGAAATTTGATCCGGCTCCAGGCGTCGGGGGTCAGTCCCGCCGCCGCCGTCGCCTCGCGGCTGTCGTGGGCCAGGGGCGGCAGGACCAGATCCGCCAATCCTCGCCCCACATCGCGCAACTGGCGCCCGGCCCCTTCCCAGGCGCGCCGCCAACCCCCATCCTGCACATCCATGACCGCCTCCCCCGAAGCTCCGCCCCGCATTTTCGACGCCCGCCGGCGTGAAGCCCGCCTGGCGCGCGCCGCCGACAAGCTGGACCAGGCCGACTTCCTGCACGTCCGGGCGGCCGAGAACGCCGCGGGCAGCCTGGAGGCCATCCTGCGCGCGTTTCCGGTCGCCGTCGATCTCTCGGCCCATTCCGGCCCGTTCGCCACAGCGCTTGCGGCCAGCGACGCCGCCGGGCGGGTGGGCGAGGTCGCGACCCCGACCCGTCTGGCCGAACGCGCCGCGCCGGGCGCCGCCGCCCTGCCGCTGGCGGATGACTCGACCGATCTGATCGTCTCGCTGCTCAGCCTGCACTGGGCCAACGACCTGCCTGGGGCCCTGGCCCAGATCCGGCGGGCCCTGAAGCCGGACGGCCTGTTCATCGGCACCCTGTTCGGGGCGGGCACGCTGAAGGAGCTGCGCTCGGTCCTGACCGAGGCGGAACTGGCCGAACGCGGCGGCGCCCAGGCGCGGGTCTCGCCCTTTGCGGACGGCTATGACGGGGCGGCCCTGTTGCAGCGGGCGGGCTTCGCCCTGCCCGTGTCGGACGTGGACCGGTTCACCGTCCGCTATCCCGATCTGTTCGCCCTGGTCCGCGACCTGCGCGCCATGGGCGAGACCAATGTGCTGCACGGCCCGATCCGGCCCCTGAGCCGGGCCGTGATCGCCCGCGCCGCGCGCCTGTACGCCGAACGCCATGGCGACGCCGACGGCCGCATCCCCGCCACCTTCGAGATCATCCATCTGGCCGGCTGGAAACCGCACGAAAGCCAGCAGAAGCCGCTGGCGCGCGGCTCAGCCAAGGTCCGGCTGGCGGACGCCCTGGGCGTGAAGGAAATGACCGGCGACGAGGTCGATCCGGGCTGACCCGCCGTGCTGTGGGGGTTTCACCCCTTCAGCGCGTCGATGACTTTCTGCATGACGTCCTTGTACAGCGTCCCGTTGGCGCCGCCCAGGGCGCTCAGTCCGCCCAGGATGGCGACGAAGATCAGGCTGCAGATCAGGCCGTATTCGATGGCGGTCGCGCCGTCGTCGTCGGACAGGAAGCGGGCGATGAAACGCATGGCCGGCCTCCCTGGTCGGCGGTGATCAGAGCAGGTCGCGCAACCAGGCGACCAGGGGTTCGTCCGCCGGCGGCATGGGATAGTCCGAAAGCTTGTCCGGTCTCACCCAGGCCAGGCCGTCGTGCTCACGCGCCGTGACCACGCCGTCCCACCGTCGGCACAGATACAATGGCATCAACAGGTGAAAGGAATCGTAAGCATGGCTGGCGAAGACGAAGGGCGCCAGACAGCTCTCGCTGACCTCTATGCCCAGTTCCTCGCGCAGTTCGCGGATCAGGGCCGCCTCGGGCCGCTCGCCGGGCTCGACCTTGCCGCCCGGAAACTCCCACAGGCCGGCCAACTTCTTGCCCTCAGGCCGTTTGGCGATCAGCACCCGCCCGTCGACATCGATCAGGGCGACGGCGACGACGAGGACGGTGGGAAGCGGCGTATCCGTCACGAGCGATAATCGCCGTTGATCTCGATATAGTCCTTGGTCAGGTCGCAGGTCCAAACCGTGGCCGAGGCCCGGCCCGCGCCGACATCGACGGTGATGTCGATCTCGGGGTTCTTCATATAGGCGGTCATCTTGGCCTCGTCGTAGGTCGGGGACGGGGCGCCGTCGATGGCGGCCTGGTGCGGGCCGAACTTGATCGCCAGACGGTCGCGGTCCACCGGCTCCTCGGTCTTGCCCACGGCCATGACGACCCGGCCCCAGTTGGCGTCCTGGCCGGCGATGGCGGTCTTGACCAGGGGGCTGTCGGCGATGGACTTGGCCAGTTTTCTGGCTGACGCGGGGCTGGCGGCGCCGTCCACCGTCACCTTGACGAACTTGGTCGCCCCCTCGCCGTCGCGCACCAGCTGGTGCGCCAGATCCAGCATCACCTTGTCCAGGGCGGCCGAGAAGCTCTTCAGCCGCCGGTCGCCGACCCGGCCGATGCGCGGCGCGCCCGAGGCGCCGGTGGCGAACAGCAGGGCCGTGTCATTGGTCGAGGTGTCGCCGTCCACGGTCACGCTGTTGAAGGTGGTGCGGACGTGCAGGCCCAGAAGCGCCTGAAGCACGTTCGGGTGGATGTCGGCGTCGGTGACGATGAAGGCCAGCATGGTGGCCATGTCCGGCGCGATCATCCCCGAGCCCTTGGCGATCCCGGCGATCCGGACCTTGTAGCCCTCGATCTCGGCCTCGGCGTACGACCCCTTGGGGAAGGTGTCGGTGGTCATCATCCCCCGCCCGGCCCGGGCCCACTGCTCGGACGGATGGATGTCGGCGTCCAGGCCGGCCTCGATCTCGGGCAGTTTGGAGACGATCTTCTTCTCGTCCAGCACCACCCCGATCACCCCGGTCGAGGCCAGCATGACGTCGCGCTGGCGGCAGCCGAATCTCTTGGCGACCTCGGAGGCGGCGCGCCGGGCGGCGTCGGCGCCGGCCTTGCCGGTGAAGGCGTTGGCGCAGCCCGCATTGACCACCAGGGCGCGCACGTCCTTGCCCCCCTCGGCTCCCGCCAGGTGCTTCTTGCACCAGTCCACGGGGGCGGAGCCGATCTTGTGGCGGGTGAACACCCCGGCGCAGCTGGTGCCGCGCGCGAACCGGAACACCACCAGGTCATCGCGCTCGTGCTTGTAGAAACCGGCGCGCGCCGTGGCGATCTCAACCCCGCCGATCGGGGGAATGGTCGGGAAGGGCACGGCCAGGGGCGAGATGGCCAGGCCCGGCTTGCCGGCGGTTGGGGCCGGCGCGGCGGCGGGCTCCGCCGGGCGGGTGGCGCGTTTCAGCGCCGTGGCGAACGGGTCCAGCGCCTTTTCGAACGCCTGTTCGATCTTCTGGCCTGTGGTCGAGGGGGGCTTGGTCATGTCAGGCGGCCGGTGCGGATGCGGAAGGGGCGGGAGCAGGAGCAGGAGCAGGAGGCGCGCCGGACGCGGCCCCGGAGGCGGCGGAGGCCGGCTCCTCGTTCTGTCCGGCGCCTTCGCCCGGCAGCAGGACATCGACCTTGGCCTTGCCGCGCAACTGCTCCAGCAGGCGCCGGACACCTTCGTAGGTCAGGTAGCGGACGATCTGGGGTCGCGCCTGTTCCAGCGTCGGCGGGCTTTCCTTACGCCGGTCCTCGACCCGCAGCACGGCCCAGCCGCCCTCGGTCTGGAACGGACCCACGATCGACCCGGCCGGCCGGTCGCGCAGGGCGCCGGCGTAGGCCTGGGGCATGACGTCGAGCGTCGAATAGCCCAGATCCCCGCCCGAGAAGCGCGTCGCCTCGTCGATCGACCGCTCCATGGCCACGGCTTCGAAACCGGCGCCCTGGCCCAACATGCCAATGACGGCTTCCGCCTCGGGTCTGGTGCGCGACAGGATCAGGCGGACGCGGATCTCTTCGGAGGTCTTCGCCAGCCGCAGCTGTTCATTATACAACGTCTGGACCGCCTGGTCGGAAATCGCGCCATTGACGACGCTCTCGACCAGCATGTCGCCCAGAATTCGCTCGCGGGTCGCCTCCAGCCGCCGTTGCGCCAGAGGGGAGGCGTCCAGCCGACGCCGCTCGGCCTCCCGGGCCAGCAGCTTCTGGTCGATCACCTCGTCCAGCACGCGACGGAACAGGTCGGAGGTCACGTCCAGGGGCTCGCCCTCGCCGACCAGGCCCTGGGCCACCGCCTCGCGCTTGACGTCTGAGGCCCAGACCGTCTCGTTCTGGACCTTGGCGACCGGCCGGTCGCCCGGCTGCGGGGCATGGTCGTCGCCGCCGCCGCGCGAACAGGCGGCGAGCGTCAGGGCCGCGGCCATGAGGGCCGTTGTGATGAAGCCGGAAGATCGCCGATAGGGGGTCAAGAGGGCGCTCCGTCGAAGGCGGCCGAATGCCCCTCGCGTTGACAGGGGTTAGGCCGGTGCTTAAGTCCCGCCTGCGCCCAAGTCGAGGGGTTTTGATCGTCTGCGCGGCCCTTCGCGCGCGCCTGCACCGGCGCACCTGGGCCGCCGTCGTTCCTGGCCCCTCGCGCGGCGCTGCTATCGCCGCCCCTCACGGGATTTCAGAGCCGCTCCTCCATGACGCTCGACCTTTACCGGATCTGACATGCTCGGCTTCGCCAAGAAATTTTTCGGCTCTTCCAACGACCGCAAGGTCAAGGCCTTCCAGGAGCACGCCCAGCGCATCAATGCGCTGGAGCCCAAATTCGCCGCCCTGTCCGACGACGAGCTGCGGATGATGACCGACGCCTTCCGGGATCGTCTGGCCAATGGCGAGACCCTGGACAAGATCCTGCCCGAAGCCTTCGCCGTGGTGCGCGAGGCGTCCAAACGGGTGCTGGGTCAACGTCAGTATGACGTCCAGCTGGCTGGCGGCATGATCCTGCACGAAGGCGGCATCGCCGAGATGCGGACCGGCGAGGGCAAGACCCTGGTCGCCGTGGCCCCCGTCTATCTGAACGCCCTGCCCGGCAAGGGCGTCCACGTCATCACCGTCAACGACTACCTGGCCCGCCGCGACGCCGAGACCATGGGCCGGGTCTATCGCTTTCTGGGCCTGGAAGTGGGCGTCATCGTCAACGGCCTGAGCCAGGGGCAGCGCCAGGCTGCCTACGCCGCCGACGTCACCTACGGCACCAACAACGAGTTCGGTTTCGACTATCTGCGCGACAACCTGGTCTATGACCGGCGCGAGATGGTGCAGCGCCCGCACAATTTCGCCATCGTCGATGAAGTCGATTCCATCCTGATCGACGAAGCGCGCACCCCCCTGATCATCTCGGGCCCGACCGAGGACCGTTCGGACCTGTACAAGATCCTCGACGGCCTGGTGAAGGAGCTGATCAAGGACAAGGACACCTTCGAGCTCGACGAGAAGCAGAAACAGGTCCTGCTGACCGAACTGGGCTCGGAACGGATGGAAGAGGCGCTGGAAAGCGGCGGTCATTTCGCCGCCGACACCACCGGCCTGTACGACGCCGCCAATATCAGCCTGGTCCATCACACCAACCAGGCCCTGCGCGCCAACACCCTGTACCAGCGCGACAAGGACTATATCATCAAGGGCGGCGAGATCGTCCTGATCGATGAATTCACCGGCCGGATGATGACCGGCCGCCGCCTGTCCGAAGGCCTCCATCAGGCCATCGAGGCCAAGGAAGACGTCAAGATCCAGCCCGAGAACCAGACCCTGGCCTCGGTCACGATCCAGAACTATTTCCGCCTGTACGAAAAGCTGTCGGGCATGACCGGCACCGCCGCGACGGAAGCGCAAGAGTTCGGCGACATCTACAAGATGGACGTGCTGGAGGTGCCGACCAACCGGCCGATCCAGCGCAAGGACTATGACGACGAGGTCTATCGGACCCACGCCGAGAAGAACCAGGCCATCGCCAAACAGATCGCCGAATGCCACCTGGCGGGCCAGCCTATCCTGGTCGGAACGGTCTCGATCGAGCGGTCGGAACAGCTGTCTGAACTGCTCCGCACCTATGAGTACAAGGTCGAGGTCTCGCGCAAGCTGAAGCCCCAGTACGAGGGCAAGGCCAAGGAGGCCGAGAAGATCGGCGACGCCGCCTATGACATCACCTACGAAACCAGGCTGCGCGGCATTCCGCACTCCGTCCTGAACGCACGCCAGCACGAGCAGGAGGCCTATATCGTCGCCGACGCCGGCCTGCCGGGCGTCGTGACCATCGCCACCAACATGGCCGGCCGCGGCACCGACATCCAGCTCGGGGGCAACCTCGAGATGAAGATGCAGAAGTGGCTGCTGGAACAGCGCAACATGGCCGTCGAGGTCACGCCCGAGATGGAGAAGGCCCAGGAGACCCAGTTCAAGGCCGACATCGCCGTCCAGCGCGAGATCGCCCTCGCCGCCGGCGGCCTGTTCGTCCTGGGCACCGAACGCCACGAGAGCCGCCGGATCGACAACCAGCTGCGCGGCCGCACCGGCCGTCAGGGCGACCCCGGCACCTCGAAATTCTACCTGTCCTGCGAGGACGACCTGCTGCGCATCTTCGCCGGCGACCGCCTGGACTCGATCATGAAGACGTTCGGGGTCGCGGAAGGCGAGGCCATCACCCATCCCTGGCTGAACCGCGCCATCGAGACCGCCCAGAAGCGGGTCGAGACCCGTAACTACGACATCCGCAAGAACCTGCTGAAATACGACGACGTCGTGAACGACCAGCGCAAGGCCGTGTTCGAGCAGCGCCAGGAGTTCATGGACTCCGAAGACCTGTCGGAACTGGTCGGCGACTTCCGCCGCGACGTGGTGTCCGACCTGGTCGACCGTTACATGCCGCCCAAGGCCTATGCCGAACAGTGGGATATCGACGGCTTGGACGAGCGGGTCCGCACCACCCTGGGCCTGGAGCTGCCGCTGCACGACTGGGCCGCCGAGGAAGGCGTGTCGAACGAAGAGATCGAGGAGCGGCTGCTGGCCGCCGCCGACGCCCGCGCCGCCGAACGCCTGGAACAGATCGGCGCCGCCCAGACCCGCGGTCTCGAAAAGCAATTCATGCTTCAGATGATCGACATGCAATGGCGCGAACACCTGGTCCATCTGGACCATCTGCGCGGCGTCATCGGCCTGCGCGGCTACGGCCAGCGCGATCCGTTGAACGAGTACAAGACCGAGGCCTTCTCGCTGTTCGAGAACCTGCTGTACGACCTGCGCCACAACGTCACCCGCTGGCTGATGACGGTCGAGTTCCGCTTCCAGCCGCCGCCGGAAATGCCCGAGTTCCAGGAGATCCACCTGAACCCCGGCACCGGCGAGAACGAGATGGCTAATCCGGCCGCGCAAAATCCGGAAGGCCAGTTGATCGGCGACGACCGCTCCAAGCTTCCGGTCGAGGCCCTGCCGCCCGGCTGGGAAATGACCGGCCGCAACTCGCCCTGCCCCTGCGGCTCGGGCCGCAAGTTCAAACACTGCCACGGGGCGCTGGTCTAAGGACCGCCGCGCTTTCCGGTCCGGATCTACCCCGCCACGCGCAGCGTCAGGTTCAGCCGCCCGCCGCCGGGGATCAGGCGCGACGAGCCCGCCAGCACGCGGTCGATCCCGTGCCGGGCCAGTCGCGCCGGTCCCGTCAGGGCGCAGACGTCGCCGCTGTCCAGTCGCAGCGTCGTGGTGCGCCCGCCCGCGGCGCCGCCGATGCGGAACATGGCCGCGTCGCCCAGCGACACCGACAGGACCGGCGCGCCCAGATCGGCCTCGTCCTTGTCCTGGTGCAGGCCCATCTTCGCCCCCTCGCGGTACAGATTGACCAGACAGGCGTCCGGCCGCCAGGCCGCGCCGACCGTGGCGTCCCAAAGGTCCAGCAACACAGGTGGAATATCCGGCCAGGCCCGCCCCGTCTCCGGATGCGTCGACTGATAGCGATAGCCGCCCCGGTCCGAGACCCAGCCCAACGGCCCGAGATTGCTCATCTGCACCGAAAACGGCCGTCCGCCCGGCGTCTGCGGCCGGTAAAAGGGCCCCTCTTCCAGCCGCGCGAACACCGCATCGACCAGATCGGCCTGGGCCTGGGCGTCCAGGGCGCCTGGCCAAAGGCGGAAGCCCTCGACGGCGGTTTTGACCTCTGAAATCGCGGACATGGCCTCATCCTGGGCGAAAACCGGTTCCGCCGCACCGCTGAATCGCAGAACGCCCTTGCAGGCCTATGGGACTTTCCCATATCGGGGCCAGCTTCGGAGAAACCCCGAGAAGTTTGGGGCTATCCGGCATCTATCACGCCAACCCACAGGGGGCGGTCACGCGCGGCGCTTCGTCGAAGGCCGCCGCATCGCCCGCCACACGGAGAGAACAGAACGCCCATGGCCAAGATTATCGGCATCGACCTCGGCACCACCAACTCGTGCGTGGCCGTCATGGACGGCAAGAACCCCAAGGTGATCGAGAACGCCGAAGGCGCCCGCACCACCCCCTCGGTGGTCGCCCTTCAGGACGGCGGCGAGACCCTGGTGGGTCAGCCCGCCAAGCGTCAGGCCGTCACCAACCCCGCCAACACCTTCTTCGCCATCAAGCGCCTGATCGGCCGCAACTTCGACGACCCCGTCGTGGCCAAGGACAAGGGCATGGTGCCCTATGAGATCGTCAAGGGTCCGAACGGCGACGCCTGGGTCCGCGCCCACGGCAAGGACTATTCGCCGCAACAGATCTCGGCCTTCACCCTGATCAAGATGAAGGAGGCCGCCGAGGCCTATCTGGGCGAGAAGGTGACGCAGGCCGTCATCACCGTCCCGGCCTATTTCAACGACAGCCAGCGCCAGGCCACCAAGGACGCCGGCAAGATCGCCGGGCTTGAAGTCCTGCGCATCATCAACGAGCCGACCGCGGCCGCGCTCGCCTATGGTCTGGAAAAGAACGAAGGTCAGAAGATCGCCGTCTATGACCTGGGCGGCGGCACCTTCGACGTCTCGATCCTGGAGATCGGCGACGGCGTCTTCGAGGTGAAGTCGACCAACGGCGACACCTTCCTGGGCGGCGAGGACTTCGACGTGCGCCTGGCCGACTATCTGGCCGACGAGTTCAAGAAGGAACAGGGCGTCGACCTGCGCCAGGACAAGCTGGCCCTCCAGCGCCTGCGCGAAGAAGCCGAAAAGGCCAAGAAGGAGCTGAGCTCCACGACCCAGTACGAGGTCAATCTGCCGTTCATCACCATGAACGCCTCGGGCCCGCTGCACCTGAACATCAAACTGTCGCGCGCCAAGCTGGAAGCCCTGGTCGATGACCTGGTCGCCCGCACCATCGAGCCGTGCAAGAAGGCCCTGGCCGACGCTGGCCTGAAGGCCTCGGACATCGATGAAGTCGTCCTGGTCGGCGGCATGACCCGCATGCCCAAGGTGCAGGAGGCCGTGAAGGCCTTCTTCGGCAAGGAGCCGCACAAGGGCGTCAACCCTGACGAAGTCGTGGCCCTGGGCGCCGCGGTTCAGGCCGGGGTTCTGCAAGGCGACGTCAAGGACGTGCTGCTGCTGGACGTGACGCCCCTGACCCTGGGCATCGAGACCCTGGGCGGCGTCTTCACGCCCCTGATCGAGCGCAACACCACCATCCCGACCAAGAAGAGCCAGACCTTCTCGACCGCCGACGACAACCAGTCGGCCGTGACGATCCGGGTCTTCCAGGGCGAGCGCCCGATGGCGGCCGACAACAAGATGCTGGGTCAGTTCGACCTGATGGGCATCCCGCCGGCGCCGCGCGGCATGCCGCAGATCGAGGTCGCCTTCGACATCGACGCCAACGGCATCGTCAACGTCTCGGCCAAGGACAAGGCGACCAACAAGGAGCAGTCGATCCGCATCCAGGCCAACGGCGGCCTGTCGGACGCCGACATCGACAAGATGGTCAAGGAAGCCGAGGCCAACGCCGCCGCCGACAAGGTTCGCAAGGATCTGGTCGAGGCCCAGAACGCCGCTGACAGCCTGATCAACTCGACCGAGAAGGCCCTGGCCGAACACGGCGACAAGGTCGAGGCCGACGTCAAGACCGCGATCGAAACCGGCCTGACCGAGTTGAAGACCGCCCGCGAGGGTACGGACGCCGAGGACATCCGCGCCAAGACCAACACCCTGGTCCAGGCCTCGATGAAACTGGGTGAAGCCATGTACGCCCAACAGCAGGGCGCCGGCGACGCCGATGCGGCCCCGGCCGACGACGGCGTGGTCGACGCCGAGTTCGAGGACGTGTCGGACGCCGACGGCGACGAGAAGAAGAGCGCCTGATCCGCAACAGGTCGGCGAAATGATACGGCCCCGCTTGTCTTGCGATAGGCGGGGCCTTTTCATGAAACTTGCATCATTCGTCCCGGCCCCCATGTCAGCCGGGACACCGTCTTCCTCCAGGATCCACAGAGATCCGAGGGAAGCGGCAGGGGAAGTAATGAGGACTGACGCCCGATGGCGCGTGACTATTACGAGATTCTAGGCGTCGAACGGACCATCGACGCGCCCGGCCTGAAATCGGCCTATCGCAAGCTGGCCATGATCCATCACCCGGACCGCAACGGCGGCTCGGAAGAGTCGATGGCCCAGTTCAAGGAAATCTCCGAGGCCTATACGGTCCTGTCGGACGATCAGAAGCGCGCGGCCTACGACCGGTTCGGCCACGCAGGCGTCAACGGCGGCGCAGGCGGCGGCTTCGGCCAGGGCCAGCAGGGCTTTTCCGACATCAACGACATCTTCTCCCAGGTGTTCGGCGACGCCTTCGGAGACGCCTTCGGCGGCCGCCAGGCGGGCCGGGGCCAGCAGGGCGGACCGCGTCGCGGCTCGGACCTGCGCTATGATCTCGAGATCAGCCTGGAGCAGGCCTACAAGGGCGCCGAGGTCGAGATCGACATCCCCGCCACCATGACCTGCGAGACCTGCGAGGGCTCGGGCGCCAAGCCCGGCACCAAGCCCGTCACCTGCACCACCTGCAACGGCGCAGGCCGGGTGCGCCAGGCCAACGGCTTCTTCCAGGTCGAACGCACCTGCCCCCGCTGCCACGGCGCCGGCCAGATGATCGCCGATCCGTGCACGACCTGTCACGGCCACGGCCAGGTCCGCAAGACCCGCACCCTGAACCTTAAGATCCCCGCCGGCGTGGATGACGGCTCGCGCATTCGCCTGTCGGGCGAGGGCGACGCCGGTCAGCGCGGCGGGCCGCGCGGCGACCTGTACGTCTTCCTGTCGGTGACGCCGCACGACCTGTTCGAGCGCGACAACCTGGACCTGCTGGTCACCGTGCCTGTGCCAATGACGGTGGCGGCCCTGGGCGGCGAGATCGACGCCCCCTGCCTGGTGTCCGACGCCTGCGACGGCAAGTGCAAGGCGTCCGTCGCCGTGCCCGCCGGCGCCCAGACCGGCAAGACGGTCCGGATCAAGGGCAAGGGCATGCCCCACCTGAACGGCCGGGCGCGCGGGGATCTGGTGGTCGAACTGTTCGTCGAGACCCCCACCGACCTGACCCCCCGTCAGAAGGAACTGCTGCAAGAGCTTGCCCTGTCGTTCGGAGAGGGGCAGAACCCCCGCAACTCCAGCTTCGCCGGAAAGGCGAAGCGCTTCTGGGCCGACATCCTGCGCAATCAGGATGCGGACGGGTCGAAAGAAAACGTGGTTTGAGCGCAATCTTCCACGCCGGCATTTCCGGCTATCGCGGCCGGATGGGTCGCGCGGTGTCCCAGGTTCTCGATGCGCGCGAGGACGTGGTCGTCGCCGCCCGTTTCGACTGGGGCGAGACGGCCGACATCTCGCTGTGCGACGTCATCATCGATTTTTCGACGCCCGACGCCTCCCTGGCCCTGGCCCAGGGTGCGGCCGCGCGCGGCGGCCCGGCCCTGGTCATCGGCTCCACCGGCTTCAGGCCGGAGCAGGAGGCTGAGCTGATCAAGGCCGCCGAGAAGATCGCCATCGTCAAGAGCGGCAACTTCTCCCTGGGCGTGAACATCCTGATCGGCCTGGTCCAGCACGCGGCCCAGCGCCTGGACGCCCAGGACTGGGACATCGAGATCACCGAGGCCCACCACCGCCGCAAGGTCGATTCCCCGTCCGGCACCGCCCTGATGCTGGGCGAAGCCGCCGCCGAGGGCCGGTTCACCGACCTGTCTGACGTGCAGTCCAAGCCCTATGACGGTGTCCAGGGCGAGCGCGAGAGCGGCAAGATCGGCTTTTCCTCGATCCGCGCCGGCGGCATCGTCGGCGAGCACACCGTCCTGTTCGCCTCCGAAGACGAAGTCCTGACCCTCAGCCATTCGGCGATCGACAGGGCGTTGTTCGCCAAGGGCGCTGTCGCCGCCGCCGCCTGGGTTCGCACGCGCGGACCCGGCCTGTACGACATGCAGGACGTGTTGGGCTTCAGGCAGGCCTGACACTTAGGGGGCGCTTCGCGCTACGCTCGCGACGCGGTCGCTCGCTCCTTGAGCGCGATTCCAATATTCAATCCGTCATCCTCGGGCTTGTCCCGAGGGCCTGCGTCGGATCCAGATTTCAGCCTTCGACGTCGGGCGACCTAGCGTCCCATCAACCGTTTGCGAGGCGGAACCGCAGGCCCTCGGGACAAGCCCGAGGGTGACGGGATCAACGGGCCTCAAGTCGCGCGAACCGCGCTAGGCCCACTTGGTTCAGTGCACCACCCGGCGTCGCCCGAACGCAGTCCCCGTCAGCAGGGTCTTGATGAAGAAGAAGATGGCGATGACGATGGCGTAGCCCAGGAACAGGGCCAGGGCCGTCATCCAGAAACCGACGGTCAGGATCGCCGGCAGGGCGAACTCGCCCCCGTTCAGCACCGGCAGGATGGCCAAGACGATAAGATGCACCAGGGTCGCGCCCAGGGCCGTCGAGGCCAGCGACCGCCAGTCCACCATCAGCAGGGCGGCGATGATGGCGATGATCAGCCCCATCACCTGGTTGACGCCGTCGAAGCCGGCGCTGGCCAGACCCGCGATTCCGCTCAGGAAGTCGCCGATCTGATCGATCAGATTTTCCACGTCGTCACTCCTGCAAAGAAAGTTGGAAAAAACGTCCCGGCCAAGCTTGGACGGTTCGTATCGGTTAACGCCGTCCGTGCTTAAAGGCTCCCCTTGAAGGATATGCCCCCGCCTGAGGGACGGATCGCAGGATCGACAGGACGATATGAAGGCCCGTACCAGCGTCGAAGACATCGCCGGCGGCATCGCGCTCAGGATCGCGGCGGCGGGCGCCTTTTCGATCATGACGGCGACGCTGAAACTGGCCTCGTTCGACGGAGTGGTGGCGGCCGAGATGCTGTTCTACCGCGCCTTCTTCGGTTTGCCGGTCGTGGTGATCTGGGTGCTGACCCAGCCGGGCGGCCTGGCGGGACTGACGACCCGTCGCCCCTGGGCGCTCGCCGGCCGCAGCGCCCTGGGCATCGTCTCCATTCTCTGCCTGTTCCAGACCCTGACCCTGTTGCCGCTGGCCGACGCGACGACGCTCAGCTTCACCTCCCCCATCTTCGCCACCCTGCTGTCCTTCCTGATCCTGAAGGAGGCCGTGGGCCCGCGCCGCTGGGCCGCCGTGGCGGTCGGCTTTATCGGGGTGATTATCGTCATGCGGCCCGCCACGCTGATCTCAGGCGGCGGCGACCACGCCATTCCCCTGGTCGGGATCGGCTTCGCCCTGGCCGGCGCCCTGCTGACGGCCGGTGTCACCATCACCCTGCGCCAGTTGCGCGACACCGAACATGTCGCCGCCATCGTCTTCTGGTTCTTCGCCGCCTCGTCCGTGGTGGGGGCGATCCTGCTGATCTTCGTGGGCAGGATGCACGCCCCGGCCACCTTCGGCCTGCTGATCGGTTCGGGTGTCGCCGGCGGTCTGGCTCAGCTGTGCATGACCGCCTCGCTGCGCGCCGCCCCGGTCGCGGTCGTCGCCCCCTTCGACTATCTCCAGATCGTCGGCGCGGTCGTCTTCGGCTGGTGGCTGATGCACGCGACGCCCAGCGCCAACACCCTGGCCGGCGCCGCCCTCATCGCCGCCAGCGGCCTCTACACCGTCTGGCGCGAACACGTCCGCCGCAAGAACGCCCTGATGCAGACGACCGCCCCGCCGGTTTAGGGCGAGTGCGCGACCGTCAGCGAATGAAGTAGCCGATCACCTTCCAGCTCCCGCGCTCGCGCATCAGGACTGCGGTCTCGACGGACTCCGTCTTGTCGCGAAACGCCGTCCGGTACTGAATGACCTGATATTCCCCGGCGGGCAGTCCCGAAAGCGTGGTGGACGGGGCCACGCTGATCTGGGTCCGAGACACCACGGGCCCGACCGTCGCGCGCACCGAAGCCACGGTCGAGGCCCAGTCCGCCTGCGTCACCTGGGCCTGGAACAGGCTCCCTGCCGCATCCCAGCTGTCGACCCACTGTTCCCGGTCCAGCAGGGCGATCCAGGCCAGGGCCGCCTCGGCCCCCTCGCCGGGCTCAGCCGCTTCGACAGACGAGACGGGCCTAGGCGGCGAATTCGTCGGCGCGGCAGCGGGTCCGGCGGCATAGGTGAAGATCAGGGCGGCGACGGCGAGCGACAACATGACGGCGAGTCCTCCGATAATCCATCGGGTCGAGGAGATGACCCGACGGCTTTGCGATGAAGCGGCGACTCTGACACCCTCGGCTGTCGGGTCTCCCCCTAATTCCTTGTCTCCAAGAAATTCGGGTCGCTCCATGTAGGCCTCCGACGCGCCTCCCGCCTCGGCTTCCACAAGACGCCTCGCTGCGGCCCGGCTGCTCGACAGCCCCAGCTTGTTGCGCGCCGAACGCAGCCGCTCGTTCACCGTATGGACGGACAGATCCAGTTGGCGGGCGACGGACTTGGCGTCATGCCCTCGAGCCAGAAGCCGCAGGGTCTCCTTCTCCCGCTCGCTCAGGGACTGCAGCGCCTCGTTCATCCCGTCCTCCTTCGACGAGACGAGCCTAGGCGGCCGACGTCCACACCGCCACCCTCAGGCGAAACGGCCTGATCGGCGCCTGGCGCAAAACACGTCCGCCGCAAAGACAGCCTGATGCAGACGACCGCGTCGCCGGTAGTCGGGCTGCTGTCAGGTCAGCGCCATCATGCCAAGGGTGAGAAAGAGGGCCGCGATAGGCAGGATCACCCAAGGCGCGCTCGAACCGGTGATCAAATGGGCCACCATGTTCAGAGGTATCATTACGGCTAGCCAGAAGACGGTGCGTCTGGCGATCAGCGACCAGATTCCTGACTTCCGCACCATATCGTTTTCCTGTCCCTACCGCCCCGTCGACCCAAACCCGCCCGCCCCGCGCGCCGTCTCGTCCAGCGTCTCGACCTCGACCCAGTCGGCGCGTTCGTGCCTGGCGATCACCAGCTGGGCGATCCGTTCGCCGCGACGGATGACGAAGGGGTCGGCGCCGATATTGGCCAGGATCACGCCGCACTCGCCGCGATAGTCGCTGTCGATGGTGCCCGGCGCATTGGGGCAGATGATGCCGTGCTTCAGCGCCAGACCCGAGCGCGCCCGCACCTGGGCCTCGTAGCCCAGCGGCAGGGCGATCTTCAGCCCTGTGGGCACCAGGGCGCGCTGGCCGGGCGCCAGGGTCATCGGCTGGTCTTCCGGCACGGCCGCGCGCAGATCCATCCCGGCCGATCCCGCCGTCTCATAGGCCGGCAGGGGCAGGCCCTCGGCATGGGGCAGGCGCAGGATCTGGATGGCGGTCTCGGTGGTCATTGGACGCTCTTGAAATGGTCGGCGATACGGGCCGCGACGGCCTGGGCGATCGCGGTCTTGGATTGGCGGGGCCAGGTTTCGGTCTTGTCGGCGGTGACCAGCAGCACGGCGTTGCCGTCCGAGCCGAAGACGTCGTCGGACACGTCGTTGCCGATGATCCAGTCGCAGCCCTTGCGCGACAGCTTGGCCCGGGCGTTGGCCTCCAGGTCCGTGGTCTCGGCGGCGAAACCGATGACCAGGGAGGGTCGGTTCGGGCCCGGCGCGGCGATCCCGGCCAGGATGTCGGGGTTCTCGATCAGGGCCAGGGTCGGCGGCCCGCCCGGCCCCTTCTTGATCTTGCCGCCCGCGATGGTGTCCACGCGCCAGTCGGCCACGGCGGCCGACAGAACGGCGATGTCGGCGGGCAGGGCGGACTGGGTCGCCGCCTGCATCTCCAGCGCGCTCTCCACGTCGACTCGCGTCACGCCCACCGGCGCGCCCAGGGCCGTGGGCCCGGACACCAGGGTCACCTCCGCCCCCAGTTCGGCCAGGGCGGCGGCGATGGCGTAGCCCTGTTTGCCGCTGGAGCGATTGGTCAGGCCCCGCACTGGATCGATAGGCTCGAAGGTCGGCCCGGCCGTAACCACCGCCTTCTTTCCCGCCAGGGGCCGTCCGGCCGCACCGGCCAGCAAGCCCTGAATCGCCTCCAGGATCGCCGCCGGCTCGGCCATCCGGCCGGGTCCGTATTCGCCGCAGGCCATCTCGCCGTCGTCCGGCCCGACCACGGCGACGCCATGGAAGCCGGGAAAGGCCTTCAGACGCTCCATATTGGCCTGGACCGCCGGATGCTCCCACATCCGCACATTCATGGCCGGGGCCAGCAACACCCGCTTGTCCGTCGCGATCAATGTGGTCGAGGCCAGATCGTCGGCCAAGCCGTTCGCCGCCTTGGCGATCAGACCCGCCGTCGCCGGCGCCACCACCACCAGATCGGCCCAGCGCGACAGCTCGATATGGCCCATGCTGGTCTCGTCGTCGGGGTGGAACAGCCCCGACCGCACCGGATGGCCGCTCAGCGCCGCCAGCGACAGCGGCGTCACGAACTCGGCCCCGGATTCGGTCAGGATCACCCGCGTCTGGCCGCCCGCCTTGGCGATCAGCCGCACCAGCTCCAGCGCCTTGTAGGCCGCGATGCCGCCGCCGACGATCAGCAGGATTTTGCGGTTCGAGAGGGGGCGATTGTCCATGACCTCGGTCTAGCCGCCCCGCGCGACGCCGTCGAGACGGAGGAAAAGAACATTGCAGGAACATAAAGGTTGTGCTTGTATCGCGTCAGGCGGGCATTTGATGGAGGGACGGGATGACTGCGAACCAGCGACAGCGCGCGGCGATAGCTCTGGCGACGGCGGGACTGTTGGTGACGGGGCTGGCGGCCTGCGACAACGCCTCGGCGGTGCAGACGCGGGACCGGACGGCCGAGGCCGCGCCCATCGGCCTGGCCATGACCGCGACGGAAACCGCGGACGGTTCGGCGGCGGCCCAGCCCAAGCCGGTCCTGACCAACGGGCGGCGCGAGACCGTCGACGCGAAGATCGCCCGGCTTTATCAGCGCAATGGCGCCGATTTCGGCGCCACCTCGGCCGGGGACTATCTGGACAAGGTCACGGCCTTCACCGCCAAACCGCCGCGCGACGCCGAGACGGTGAAACGGCCCAATGGCGACACCCTGATCTATCAGGCCTCGACCAACACCTTCGCCGTGGCGGCGCGCGACGGCACGCCCCGCACCATGTTCAAGCCGACCACCGGCGCCGACTACTGGGCCGAACAGAAGGCGGCGGCCCCGACCTCCGGCCAGAGGCGGCAATCGACGCAAGGCGACGGCTGATATAGACGGCGGGGTCCGACCCTGATCTGGAGCCCGCCCGATGTCCGACGCCCCCTCTGGCGAAAAGCCGCTGCTGAAGACGGCGCTGATCTATGATTTCGACGGCACCCTGGCGCGCGGCAATATGCAGGAGGTCAGCTTCATCCCCTCCGTGGGCATGGGCATCGGCGCCTTCTGGGAAGAAGCCGAACGCCTGACCAAGGAGGCCGACGGCGACGGCATCCTGATGTATATGCAACTGATGCTCCACCACGCGCGCCAGAACGGGGCGCCGGTGACGCGCGAGACCCTTCGCCAGCACGGCGAGGCGGTGGCCCTGTTCGAAGGGCTGAAGGATCTGAGCTGGTTCGACCGGATGAACGCCTTCGGGGCGCGCTACGGGCTGGAGATCGAACACTATATCGTCTCCGCCGGCCTGGAGGAGATGATCGACGGCACGCCGATCCGCCCCGCCCTGAACCACGTCTTCGCCTCCCATTACGTCTATGACGAAAAGGGCGAGGCCGCCTGGCCCGCCGTGGGCGTCAACTACACCACCAAGACCCAGTACCTGTTCCGCATCAACAAGGGGGTGAAGAACCACTGGGAGCACGAGCGGATCAATCATTTCATCCCCGACGACCAGCGGACGGTGCCGTTCGACCGGATGATCTTCATCGGCGACGGCGACACCGACGTCCCGACCATGAAGATGATGCACACCAAGGGCGGCTTCTCGATCGCCGTCTACGACCCCCGCTCGAACGAGAAGGACCAGAAGAAGGTCTATTCCCTGATCTCGGAGGACCGGGTCAATTTCGTCGCCGCCGCCGACTATCGCGAGGGCTCGGCCCTGGACCTGATCGTCAAGGGACTGATCGGCCGAATCGCCATCAATGTCGGCGCCATGCCGGCGGGCCTCTGAAACAGACCTAGCGTCCGCCGGCCCGGAGCCAGGCGTCGCGGGCCGCGACCAGCCGGGCGGGGGCAAGGCCGCGCAGGGACTTGGCGCCGGTTTGTCGGGCGCCCGCCTCCTGTCCCTTCTGCCAGACCACGACGGCGGGATAGGCGACGCCCTGGGCCACGTCGACCACGACAATCTCGGTCGGCAGGGCCGCGCCGCGATCCAGTCTCAGCCGAAGGCCGTTGTCCGAAAGGTCGACGATGATACAGGCCGTCTCGACGCCGGGCGCGCAGACGATTCCGCGCGCATTGACGATGTGACGCGGCTGCGACCGTCGATCCGCTGAAGACGCGGGCTTGGATCCGAACATACTCGTGGCCTCAGAACGTGCAGCCTGGACTGACCGACCGCGCCGCGATCCCGACGGTCTGCGGCCGGCTTCCAGCGCGCCTGGAAAGGCAATGCGCCGTCAAAGCTCCAGCGTCCAGAGCAGGCTTGCGGCCCGCTCGGCCAGAACCGGCACGCCCTGTTCCCGGGCCGTGAGAATCGCCTCGTTCAGGATCAGGGGCAGATGGCTCGGCGCCGGTCCGCCCAGCCGATGACGGGCCAGGGCCAGCTCGGCCAGACCGATCTGATCGGCCGTCCAGTCCAGCGGGGCCGCCTCGACGACTCGCTTGCGCAGACGGACTTCCAGCAGGTCCAGACCGGCGAGGTCGCGCACCAGTTCGGCCAGGGCGATCTCGCGCGCCATGCGGCGCTCGCGAACGAGGGCGCCGACGATCAGGCCCTGACCTTGGGTGAGGAGTTCGGCCTGGTTCAGAAGCATCAGGGGCACGGCGTCATCGCCCGCGCGCAGCATCTGAATCACAGCCCAGTCCAGCGGGCTGTGATCCGCCGTAAACTGGTCGGCGGCGGCGTCGAACATGGCCCGTCCCTGAGCGCCGGCCTCCTCGTGATCGGCGATGGCGGCCAGGGCCGACAGGCCCGCGCCGCAGAGCGCCAGCGCCCGAGCGCGCGTCAGCGGGCGCTGGTCGGGCGAAGCGGCCTCGACCAGGGCGCCCAGATCCCGCCCGGCCTGGTCGAGCAAGCGCGCGTCGCGCTTCATGACCCCCGCCTCCAGCGCCAGGCTCGCCCGGTCCAGCCTCAGGTCGGCGTCGCTCGCACCCGCGCCGTGCTGCGCCGCGTCCATCAGGGCTGCCGCGTCCAGCAAGGCCGCGGGATCCCCGGACAGGCGCGCCTTGCGCGCCGTCAGCCGCGCATGGACCGCGGACAGGTCCCCCGTGAGACGGGCGCGCCGAGGCCTGCCGGCCGCACTCAAGGCCGCCAGGGCGCGATCGAGATTGACCGGATCCCCACACAGGTCGAACCGCAACATCAGGGTCTGCGCCCTTTCGACGGCGACCCGCGTCGTCTGGTCGTCGCCCACGGCGGCGCGCGCCAGGCTTTCGACGCAGCGATCCGCGCGGTCAAGGCTGCCGACCTCACCGCTCCGGCGGGCGTGCTCGCGCCACAGCGCGGCGGCGCGGCTCTCGGTCTCGAAGGGCCGGGTGCAGGACACCCGCCCGGCGTCGATGGATTCGCGTCGCGCCTCGACCGCCAGAAGGTCGACGCCGATCAGCTCGATCCAGCCCAGGTCCTCGCTCTCGCGGGCGTTGGCGAAAAGCTTGCGAAGGTCTCGGCCGAACTCGAACATGCGGTGAACGCCTCTCAATCCCGCTTCGGGACGAACGGTGCGTCCCCCTCAGGTCTTAATGCAAACGCGACGCCGTCCCGGCGGTTCAGCTCGGCCTTAAGGATGATTTCAGTTCAGGTCCGGCGTTTTCCGCAGACACCGCTCCAGGGCGGCCCTGGCGGCGGGCGCCTCAGCGCTCAGTTGACGCACGGCTTCAATCCTGGCCCGGGTCTGGTCGGCCTCGGCCGCCGGCGCGGCCTTTCCGGCGGCGCCGCCGACCTGCATCGCCGCCAGGGACCAGAACAGGGCGGCGTCATACAGGCGGCGGCCTTGCGTGCTCTCTCCGCCTTCCAGTTCGGACGCGGCCTGCGTCAGGCCGGCGCAACGGACCGCCTCCTCGTAGGAGACGAGGCCGACGGTCGGCGCCGGCTGAACCAGCAGGCTTGCGAGGGTCAGTGAGACCAACATCGAATGCTCCACGACGTCCCCCCGGACATCGCCCGCATCAGACCACGTTCCCGCGACCACGAGAAGATCGAACGCGGGGCTCGCTTGGACGAGACTGCGAATAACTGCACCCCGACGCGAAAAACCGCTATGCTGCCCTGCAGCAAAACGGCCCGCCGGCCCGGTTCCCGGTCACGGCGAGACCCGCAATGGATCGTCATGCTCTACGCGTTTCACGAACTCGCCTACCAGTCGGCCCTGCCGTTCCGGATCGGCGCCCAGATGGCCCGGCGTTTCTGGACCTCCCCCTTCAACCCGGCGGCGGACACCGCGATCGGCCGCACGGCCTATGCCTCGGCCGAGCTGTTCGAGAGCGTCACGCGACGCTATGGCAAGCCGGACTGGAAGCTGGAGACGGTCGATGTCGGCGGCAAACCTGTCCGCACCACCGAACAGGTGATCTGGCAGAGCCCCTGGTGCCGCCTGGTCCGGTTCGCCCGCAATATCGGCGACCTGAAGCGGGCCGGAAAGCCGGCGTCCGGTCCCGCCGTGCTGATCGTCGCCCCCCTGTCGGGCCATTACGCCACCCTGTTGCGCGGCACGGTGGAGGCCTTTCTTCAGGACCACGACGTCTATGTGACCGACTGGATCAACGCCCGTCAGATCCCGGTGCTGGAAGGCCGGTTCGACTTCTTCGACTATATCGACCACGTGCGGCGGATGCTGGCCGAGATCGGCGGGCGGGCCCATGTGGTCGGGGTCTGCCAACCGGGACCGCCGGTGCTGGCGGCCGGGGCGGTGATGGCCGAGGACGGCGACGACAACCGCCCCGCCTCCATGACCTTCATGGGCTCGCCCATCGACGCCCGCCTGTCGCCGACCGTGACCAACCAGCTGGCGGAGGAGAAGCCCTTCACCTGGTTCCGGTCGAACATGATCCACACTGTGCCCCTGCCCTATGCGGGCTTCGGCCGGCGGGTCTATCCGGGCTTCGTCCAGCTCTACAGTTTCATGTCGATGAACGAGACGCGCCACCGCGACGCCCACTGGGACTATTTCAACAGCCTGATCGACGGCGATGGCGACGGGGTCGAGAAGCACGAGGAATTTTACGACGAATATCTGTCGGTGCTGGACCTGACCGAGGAATTCTACCTCCAGACCATCGACATCGTCTTCCAGCAGCATCTGCTGGCGCGCGGCCTCTTGGAGCATCGCGGGCGCAAGGTCGATCTGAGCAAGATCACCGACATCGGCCTGATGACGGTCGAGGGCGAGAAGGACGACATCTCCGGCGTCGGCCAGACCCAGGCGGCGCACGGCCTGTGCTCCAGCATCCCCGAGGATCAGAGGGTGCTGTACGTCCAGCCCGGCGTGGGCCATTACGGGGTCTTCAACGGTCGTCGTTTCCGCGACGAGATCTACCCCCGCGTCCGCGACTTCATCGCCCAGAACGAGGCCCGCCTTGGCGTACCGCAACGGTCAGCGGCTGCCGCTTGACGAAGGACGGCCGGAACACGGTTCCGGCCCGACGCTGAGCCCGACGCTGAGACTGTCGGTCAATCCCCGCGCCCGGCGCCTGTCGGTGCGGATCGACGCGCGGGCCGGCGAGGCGGTGGTGATCGCCCCGACCGAGCGCGGCCTGGCCCAGGCCGTGGCCTTCGCCCGGTCAAAGTCCGTCTGGATCTCCGAACGTCTGGCGGTGCGGCCCAAAAGCCGGCCGCTGCAGCCGGACCAGGTCATCGCCCTGCGCGGCAAGCCCGTGCGGCTGGAGGCGACGCCCGGCGCCGGCGCAGCCCGCCTGGTCGAAGACGGAACCGTCATCCGCTCGGGCGGCGAGGGCGAGGCCTACGCCCGCCGGATCGAGAACCTGCTGAAGCGCGAGGCGCGCAGCACCCTGTTGGAACGCACCGACCATCATCTGCGCGCCCTGGGCCAGGCGCCGGTCACGGTCTCCATCGCCGACACCCGATCCCGCTGGGGCTCGTGCAGCCCGCACAACCGCACCATCCGCTACTCCTGGCGCGTCATCATGGCCCCGCCCCCGGTCATCGACTATCTGGCCGCCCACGAGGTCGCCCACCTGGTCCACGCCGACCACAGCCCGGCCTACTGGTCGGTCGTCGAACGCTTGGTCGGCGACCACAAGCCCTGGCGCAAATGGCTGAAGGACTACGGCGCGGCCCTGCACGCCGTGGGGCGGTAGAACCCACTCCTCCCCCTTGGGGGAGGTGGCGCGGCGCATAGCGCCGTGACGGAGGGGGCAAACGGCGCGGCTGAGACGACCTTTCAAACAGCGAGCCTGTGTCGCCCCCCTCCACCCCCGCGCGAAGAGCGCGGCGGTCCCCCTCCCCCAACGGGGGGGGATCAGAAGAACAATGGGTCGCTTCGCTTCTCGGCCGGCAAACGGCCTTCGAGCTGTTGGTCCGGCGTGTCGCGCGGGGCGGGCTGGGGCGAGGTGGGGCGGACGACCGGCGGCCTCGACGCCGGTTGAGACGGTTGCTGGACCGGCTCTTCCACATAGGGGGCGCCCAGGCTCGGATCGACCGGCTCGACCGGGGCTCCACCTTCGTCCAGGCCGCCCTGGCCCAGACCCGACATCAGGTCGCCGATCGGGTCCGGCGCAGTCCAGCCCTCGGGCATGGGCGGGCCGTCCGGGATGCGCGGCGCGTTCAGGCGCGGCAGGGCCGCCTCCATGAAGCCCTTCCAGATCGCGGCGGGCGACGAGCCGCCGGTCACGCCGCGCATGGCGGTGTTGTCGTCCTTGCCAACCCAGACGGCGGTGACGAAGCCGCCGGTGTAGCCGACGAACCAGGCGTCCTTATAGTCCGAGGTCGTGCCCGACTTGCCCGCCAGATCGCGCCCGGCGATGGCCGCGCTGCGCCCGGTGCCCGAGGTCATGACCCCGCGCAACATCTGGTTCATGTAGTACAGCGACGGGTTGTTGATCGCCTGACCGCTCTGGCCGCTGGCCCGCTGATATATGACCCGGCCCTGGGGGGTGCGGATGCGGCTGATGCCATAGGCGTCGACCCGGCGGCCGCCGTTGGCGAAGGCGTCATAGGCGGTGGCCATCTCCAGTGGCGAAACCTCGACGGCGCCCAGGGCCATGGCCGGCTCCAGACCGATACGGCTTTCGATACCCAGGCGACGGGCGGCGCGAGCCACGCTGTCGCGTCCGATCTGGTCGGCGACATAGGCCGCCACCGTATTGGTCGACTGGGCCACGGCCTGGGCCAGGGTCATGTTTCCGCTGAAGGTGTTGGAATAGTTCTTGGGCGACCAGTTGCCGATGGTGATCGGCTGATCGACCACCGGGGTCTGGGGCGTATAGCCGGCCTCGACCGCCGCCAGATAGACGAAGGGCTTGAAGGCCGAACCCGCCTGGCGACGGGCGTCGACGGCGCGGTTGAACTGACTGTCGGCATAGGAGCCGCCGCCGATCATGGCCCGCACCCGGCCGTCGCCGTCCAGGGCGACCAGGGCCGCCTGTTCGACGCCCTTGCCCTCATCGCGGTTCAGGATGCGGCGCACCGAACGTTCGGCGGCGGTCTGCAGGGTCAGGTCCAGGGTGGTCTCGACCACCATGTCCTCGGTCGGTTCGCCGACCAGGCCGCGGATCGACTGGTCCAGCCAGTCGATGAAGTACTGGGCGTGCTGGGTCGCCAGAGTGCGCGACACGATGATCGGCTGGGTGACGGCCTCCTCGCGCTGGGCGGCGGTGATGACCCCGGCCTCTTCCATCTCGTTCAGCACGACAGTGGCGCGGGTGGCGGCGCGCTCGCTCTCGGACACGGGCGAATAGCGCGACGGCGCCTTCAGCAGCCCGGCCAGCAGCGCGGCCTCGCCGACCGTCAGATCCTTGGCCGACTTGTCGAAATAGCGCTGCGACGCCGCCTCGATCCCATAGGCGCCGGCGCCGAAATAGACCCGGTTCAGATACAGGGCCAGGATCTCCTTCTTGGAGAATTTCATCTCCAGCCAGACCGCCAGCATCAGCTCCTGCACCTTGCGGCGCAGGTTCTGGTCGGGGGTCAGGAACAGATTCTTGGCCAGCTGCTGGGTGAGGGTTGATCCGCCCTGGACCACCCGGCCGGCGCGCATATTGGTCGCGACCGCCCGCATCATGCCGATGGGGTCGAAACCGGGGTGGTGGTAGAAGCGCCGGTCCTCGATGGCGATGAAGGCCGCCGGCACATAGTCGGGCAGGGCGTCCAGATCGGCGGGCGGCGCCATCTGGGTGCCCCGGGTGGCGATCAGGGCGCCGTTGCGGTCCAGATAGGTGATCGAGGGCTGACGATCGACATTGTACAGGGTCGAGGTGTCCGGCAGGCCGCGCGCAAACACCGCGAAGAAGACGACCAGGAAGATCAGCCCCCAAACGACCAGCACCGCGCCCCAGTAGAGCGCCTGTTGCAGCCGCGTGCGGGCCGGCTTTGCGCCGCCCTGCTGTCCGCCCCCGAACCCTGGACCCGCCATCGAATATCCTCAAGAACCGCGCATCGGCGGGATTAGCCCTACGGATGTGTACCCCGTATGAACCGCCGCCGAAACGGCTCCGCTCAGTTCACGCCAGCGTGAGCGGCTATTTCGCCGAAAGAAAGGCGCGCCGGGCCAGCCAGACGCCGGTCTCGGCCCCATCGCCTTCCACCGACAACCCGGCCTCGCTCAGCAGGGCGCGATAGGCGGCGGGGTCCAGACTGCCGTGATACAGCGGTTCGCCGCGCCATTCGCCGATGGTCTCGCCATGGGCGGGGCCGCTGGTGAACATCAGCCGCCCGCCGTCCGCCACCAGACGGGCCAGGGCGGGAAGGACACGCCCCTGATCCTCGGGCGTCAGATGGAACAGGCTGTGCCAGGCCAGAACGCCGTCGAACACGCCGTCCGGCGGCGGGTCGCGCATGTCGGCGGTCTCCCAGACGCCGGCCGGCAGGGTTTCCCGCGCATGGGCGATCAGGGCCGGCGAGGAATCCCGCCCCACGACCCCGAACCCCCGCTCCAACAGGGCCGCGCCCATCGGCCAGCCCGAGCCGCATCCGACGTCCAGAACGGACGCGCCCGGCGGCAGGTCGGCGACGAAACGATCCAGCCACTTCGCCTCGTCCAGCCCGCGCGCCCCGGAATACAGGGTCGCGCCGCGATCCCTGATCCAGTCGGCCGCCCTGTCCTCGTACAGACCGACGATCCGATCCGCCGCCGGATGACTCATCGCGCCAGGAAGGCGTCCAGCTCGCCGTAAAAGGCCTGGGGCTGGTCCAGCATGATGAAATGGGCGCTGTCGTCGATCCGCTTCAGCGTCACGCCGGGCAGGTTGGTGAAGCTGCTGCGGAAAATCTGATCGGTAATCTCGGGCGTCATGCGCGGATCGTTGAACTTGACGTACATCACCTCGGTCGGGACGACGATACGGGACAATTCAGGCCTCAGATCTGTCACGATCAGTTCGCGGAAGGCGGCGGCTGAGACCTTCTGATCGCTCGTGCGGCTGTCTTCCAGAGGGCCGGCCCGCAAACCTTCGGTCGCGATCATGCCCGTGAGCGACACCGTCGCGCGCTCGTCGTACTCTGCGCGAGGAACATAGGCCATGCTGGCGTAGACCTGATCGGCCATCGTGGTGATCGCCTCGTTCGAAGCGCCAGGCGGCGCGAACATCGCGCCCATGAAGGGGATCATGTCCACCACCATCAGCTTGCCGACGCTGTCGGGATGACGCGCGGCCAGCATCAGGCCGATGGTCCCGCCCATCGAATGACCGACCACGGCAGGCTTCTCCAGATCCTGTTCGGCGATATAGCGGGCGATCTCCTCGGCGACCGGGGCCGCCACCGGGGTCGGCGTCGCGCCCGTCTGGGCGTTGCCCTCAGCCGGGGCCCCCGCGAAGCCCTGGACATGGATCCGGTGCACCCGCCAGCCGGCGCCCAGATGGTCGACCGTGCCCTGCCAGACTTCGGGCGAGGAACTGAGGCCGGGGATCAGGATGATGTCGCGACCGCCCGCTTCGCCGTCCACGCGGACATGGATGCGGTCGGAGGCGAACTCCGCGTGATGATGGCCGTGCGCATGTCCCTTGTCGGGATGAGCCCCATGCCCGTCCTGAGCCTGGACGGCGGAGGCGACGAACAGCATGGCGGCGAGACCTAAGGCGCGAAACATGATGAAACTCCCCTGTGAGACGGCTCTTATGCCGCCTACACTTTGCTTTGTAAAGTTCTCTGCGAGCTGCGAGAGGACAGACCCTGCCTCCCTCTGTTATGAGGCGCTCATGAAGCCTGTAGACGCTCCCCCCGTCCAGTCCCCTCAAGCCGAAGCCGCCCCCTCCAAGGCGGGCGCCCAGCCCTTCGGCAAGGGGTTCGTCTCCGACGCCTGGTATTTCGTCGCCCTGTCGCGCGACGTCGCTCCGGCCGGTTTGAAACGCTATGAGATCATGGGCGAGCCCGTCCTGATCGGCCGCACCCGCGCCGGGGCCGTCTATGCGATGCGCGACATCTGCCCCCACCGCGCCGCGCCCCTGTCGGCGGGGAAACTGGTCGAAAAGCCCGGCGAGGGCGAGACCATCGAATGCCCCTATCACGGTTGGCGCTTCCGCCCCGACGGGGTCTGCGCCGCCATTCCCTCCCTGGTCGAGGATCAGGCGTTCGAGGCCAATCGCATCAAGGTGCGCGCCTTCCCCGTGCGCGAGAGCCAGGGGATGGTCTTCGTCTGGATGGCTTCGGACGCCCGCAACCCCATGGAGCCCGACCACGAGCCCCCGGTCTTCCCCGGCGTCGTCGGGGCGGGGCCGAAACTGGTCGAGACGATGGATTTCGACAGCCATATCGACCACGCCGTCGTCGGCCTGATGGACCCGGCCCACGGCCCCTACGTCCACCAGCAATGGTGGTGGCGGTCCGAGCACTCGATGCACGAAAAGGCCAAGGCCTTCATCCCCGCCGATTTCGGCTGGGCCATGGCGCGCCACGCCCCGTCGTCGAACAGCCGGCTCTACAAGATCCTGGGCGGCGCCCCCGCGACGGAGATCACCTTCCGCCTGCCCGGCTACCGCTGGGAACATATCCAGGTGGGCGAAAAACAGGTCCTGGCCCTGACCTGCCTGACCCCGATCAGCGAGACCAGGACCCGCATCACCCAGATCTTCTGGTCCGACCACTGGGTCTTCGACCTGGCCAAACCCTTCCTGCGGATGGGGGTGGTCGCCTTCCTGAAACAGGACGGCGGCATGGTGAACCTGCAGAACGAGGGCCTGCGCTACGACCCCGCCCTGATCTGGATCGACGACGCCGACAAACAGGCCAAATGGTACCAGCAGCTGAAGCGCGAATGGGCGAAGAGCCGCGCCGAGGGGCGACCGTTCGTCAACCCGATCCAGCCCACGACTCTGCGGTGGAAGAGCTGACACGGCGCACCCTCTCCCGCCGGGAGAGGGCTTGAGCGCCCGAGAGCGTCAGCGATCGGTCTTGCGCGAAAGGGTGAGGGGCACGGTGGTGCGAACTGGCCCACCGCCGCCCCCTCATCCGGCCCTTCGGGCCACCTTCTCCCGCAAGGGGAGAAGGAGAAGAGATTACAACTTCAACCCGTTCTCACCGGCCAGATCGGCCAACTTCACCATCGGGCGCGGGCCCCAGTGGGCGATGACTTCAGAGGCGGCCAGCGAGCCCAGCTTGCCGGCTTCTTCCAGCGTCAGGCCGCGCGCGACGCCCAGCAGGAAGCCGGCGGCGTACTGGTCGCCGGCGCCAGTGGTGTCGATCACCTTGGCGACCGGATAGGCGGCGACCACGACGCGCTCCTCGCCCCGGATCACGACCGAGCCGTGTTCGCCGCGCGTCACGGCGGCGATCTCGACGATGGCGGCCAGTTTCGCGGCGGCGGCGTCGAAATCATCGGTTTCGAACAGGGCGCCCAGTTCGGCCTCGTTGGCCAGGACGATGTCAGCCGACTGTTCGATGAAGCTCAGCAGTTCGGCGCGCCAGCGGGCGACGACGAAGGTGTCGGACAGGGTGATGGCCACCTTGCGGCCGGCCTTGTGCGCGGCAGCGGCGGCGCGTTCGAAGGCGGCGCGGGCCGGGGCCGGGTCGAACAGATAGCCTTCCAGATAGACGATCTGGCTGGCGCCGATCAGGGCCTCGTCGATGTCGTCGGCGTACAGCTGGTTGGCGGCGCCCAGGAAGGTCGCCATGGTCCGCGCCCCGTCCGACAGGACGTTGATCAGGCAGCGGCCGGTGCCGAAGCCCTTGTCGGCCCCGCCGGTCAGGACCGGAGTATCGAAATGGACGCCGGCCGCGCGGATGTCGTGGCTGAACACCTCGCCCAGGACATCATCGGCGATCTTGCCGATATAGGCCGCGCGCCCGCCGAACGAGCCGACGCCCGCCACGGTGTTGCCGGCCGAACCGCCCGAGGCCTCAACCCCCGGCGCCATGGCCTCATACAGGGCGGCGCTGCGTTCGGCGTCGACCAGCTGCATGGAGTTGGGGGCCAGGTCCTGAGCCGTCAGGAAGGCGGCGTCACAGGGGCTGAGCACGTCGACGATGGCGTTGCCGACAGCACAGACGTCATATTGGGCGGTGTTCTGGGTCATGGTCGCGCCTTAGCGGTTGAAGCCCCGGACGTCACCCGAAAACATATAAGGAAGCCCTTATATGTGGCGGCGCGTTGCGATACGGAGGCGTCATGACCCAGATCGCCGTCCTGACCCCCGATCCCGCCGACAAGACCTACGCCGGTCGCTGGCCCGAGGTGCTCGAACGGCTGATGGCGACGTTGGAAAGCGGCGGCGCGAGCGTCGTCCCGACGCCCTGGACCGATCATGTCGAGGACGCCTCGGGTCTTGCGGGCCACGACCTGATCCTGCCGGTCATCGCCTGGGGCTATCACCGCGACCACGCCCGCTGGCTGAAGGCCTGCACGACCTGGGCCGAGGCGGGCCTGCCGGTCGCCAATCCGGCGTCGGTGCTGGGCTGGAACTCGGACAAGACCTATCTGGGCCGGCTGGCGGACAAGGGCGTGCCCATTCCCCCGACCCGCTGGAGCGAGGCGATCACCCAGGACCAGGTGGACGCCGCCTTCGCCGAGACCGGCGCACCGGTGCTGATCGTCAAGCCGACGGTGTCCGCCGGCGCCTTTCGCACCCTGCGCCTGACGCCGGGCCAGGCCCTGACCGATGCCCCGCAAGGCCCGGCCATGATCCAGCCCTATCTGAAATCGATCGAGACCGAGGGCGAGACCTCGTTGCTCTTCTTCGGCGGCCGGTTCAGCCATGCGGTCAACAAGCGGCCGGTCCCCGGCGACTTCCGCATCCAGATCCAGTTCGGCGGCCTCTACACCGCCGTGACGCCGGACGCGGCGGCCATGGCCCTGGCCGAACAGGTGCTGGCCGCCATCGACGAACCCCTGCTCTACGCCCGCATCGACCTGGCCCGCGACGACGCCGGCGCCTGGGTGCTGATGGAGGCCGAATTGATCGAGCCCGACTTCTATCTGGACCACGACCCCGCCAACGGCGCCGGCTTCGCCCGCGCCGTCATGGCGAGATTGGACGCCTAGAAGCTTTCCCAGTCGCCGCCGCCCCCGCCGACGACCAGACGCGGCTTGGCCGGCGCGGACTCGGCGGCGAAGGCCTCGATCCGCGCCTGGGCCCGGCGGATCGGCGCCGGCGCCTGGCCGGCCCCGCCTTCGCTGACCTGGAACCGCCCGACCAGTTGCGCCAGATCGGTCGCCTCGCGATTGAGGCTCAGGCTGGCGGCGGTCGATTCCTCGACCATCGCAGCATTCTGTTGGGTCACCTGGTCCATCTCGTTGACGGCCGTATTGACCTCGGCCAGGGCCAGGGCCTGTTCCTGGGTCGAGGCGCGGATTTCCCCCATCAGATGGGTGATCTCATTGATGCGCTTGGCGATCACCGCCAATGCCTCGCCGGATTCGCGCACCAGCACGACCCCGCCCTTGACCTGGGTGCTGCTGGTCGAGATCAGGGTCTTGATCTCGCGCGCCGAGTCCGCCGACCGCTGGGCCAGGGCTCGCACCTCGGAGGCCACCACCGCAAAGCCGCGCCCGGCTTCGCCCGCGCGGGCCGCCTCGACCCCGGCGTTCAGGGCCAGGAGGTTGGTCTGGAAGGCGATTTCGTCGATCACGCCGATGATCTGGCTGATCTGGTCCGAGGATTTCTCGATCTCGCCCATGGCGGTGATGGCGCGCTGGACGACGCCGCCGCCGGTCTCGGCCTGGGTGCGTGTCTGCGCCACGACCGTGTCGGCGGACTGGGCGTTCTCGGCGGCCTTGCGCACCGTCGCCGTGATCTGGTCCAGGGCGGCGGCCGTCTCCTCCAGTCCGGCGGCCTGACGTTCAGTCCTGCGCGATAGGTCCTCGGCCGCGCTGCTGATCTCGTTGGCGCCCGACTGCATCGATCCGGCACTGCCGCGAATGACGGCGACGGCCTGGTCCAAGGCGCCGATGGCGCGATTGAAGTCTTCGCGCAGGATCGCGTAATCGCCGGGGAAGGCCTCGTCGATGCGATAGGACAGGTCGCCGGCCGCCAGGGCCGAAAGGCCGCGCCCCGTCGCCTTGACCACCGCGGACTGGGTCTCGGCCGCCGCGTGATCGGCCTCGGCGCGCCGTTCGCGTTCCAGCTCGGCCGCCGTGACGTCGATGGCGAACTTGACCACCTTGTAGGGTTTCCCGTCCGCCCCGAAGATCGGATTGTAACTGGCTTCGATCACCGCGCGCGCGCCGCCCTTGCCGTAACGCACGAATTTGTCGGCGATGAACTCCCCCGCATTCAGTCGCCGCCAAAAGTCGAGATAGGCGGGCGAGGAGGCGTCGGCCGGGTCTATGAACATGCGGTGAGGGCGGCCCCGAACCTCGTCCAGCTGATAGCCCAGGACGGCGAGGAAATTCGGATTGGCGGTGATGATCGTCCCATCAAGCTCGAATTCGATCACCGCCTGGGACCGATGGACCGCCGCCAGGACACTGCGCATTTCCGCCGTCTCGACAGAGTCCGGGGCGGGCTTGGTTCGGAAGATCGATTTCATGGCGGCCGTCTTCAACTCTTTTTCTGCCCGACGTCTGCCACCAAATCATTACGACATTGAGCTGATATATTTAGTACGGATAATCATCCAAGTCTGCGGTTGCTACGTACTTGTACAAAACCCCCGTAACGGCTGAGATACCGTTGCAATTAGATGATGCAGCCTTGAGGATCCGCCGCTGTTGCCGTTTCTATCCGCAGGATTAACGCGCCGCCAAGCTCTGCAACTGAGAATCGCTTTCGCTATAACTCTGTCGTCCCGGCGCTTTCACATCATCATGGCCGAGGCCCGTCGTGCTTCTGGAAAGGCCGCTGTCCGGACGAGCCTGCTATACTTCCTGGATGAGTCGCCCAAGGGGCTGACACAGACAGAGCTGGCTCAACGTCTTGAAATCTCGGGGCCCAGCCTCACACGTCAGCTCGACAGGCTGGAGAAACTCGGGTTCGTCAGCCGGCGCCGCGTGCTCGGAGACGGTCGCGTCCGTCTGATCCTTCTGGAGCCCGCCGGACGCGAGGCCCTGATGGAGCTGGACGTCCTGGCGGCCGAAATGCGCGACCGCCTTTTCCAGGACATTCCGGAAGCCGATTTGGAGACCACGCAACGGGTGTTGAACACCCTCTCGACCCGCCTGGACTCAGATCCCGGCCTCGTCACGACCAAGCCCTGATCTGTCTGGCGCGAAGACCTCCGTCTGTCAGTTGAGGTACGATTGCGCGCCTAGAAGCTCTCCCAGCCGCCGCCCCCGCCGCCGGCGACCAGACGCGGCTTGACCGGCGCGGAGGATTCGACGGCGAAAGCCTTGATCCGGGCCTGGGCTTGGCGGATCGGCGCCGGAGCCCCGCCCTCGCTGACCTGGAACCGGCCGACCAGTTGCGCCATATCGGCCGCCTCGCGGTTCAGGCTCAGGCTGGCGGCGGTCGATTGCTCGACCATGGCGGCGTTTTGCTGGGTGACCTGGTCCATCTCGTTAACGGCCGTATTGACCTCGTTCAGCGCCAGGGCCTGTTCCTGGGTCGAGGCGCGGATTTCCCCCATCAGATGGGTGATCTCATTGACCCGCTCGGCGATCGCGGTGAGCGCCTCGCCGGATTCACGCACCAGCACGACCCCGCTCTTGACCTGGGTGCTGCTGGTCGAGATCAGGGTCTTGATCTCGCGCGCCGAGTCCGCCGAGCGCTGGGCCAGGGCCCGCACTTCCGACGCCACCACGGCGAAACCGCGACCGGCATCGCCGGCGCGGGCGGCCTCGACGCCCGCATTCAGGGCCAGAAGATTGGTTTGGAAGGCGATCTCGTCGATCACGCCGATGATGTCGCCGATCTGTTTCGAGGACGATTCGATCTCGCCCATGGCCGAGATGGCGCGTTGAACGACGCCCCCGCCAGTCTCAGCCTGGGCCCGGGTCTGGCCCACGACCGTGTCGGCGGCCTGGGCGTTTTCGGCCGACTTGCGCACGGTGGCGGTGATTTGATCCAGAGCGGCGGCCGTTTCTTCCAGCCCGGCCGCCTGACGTTCCGTACGCCGCGACAGATCCTCGGCCGCACTGCTGATCTCGTTGGCGCCGGACTGTATCGAGCCCGCATTGCCGCGAATGACCGCCACCGCCTGGTCCAGGGCCGTGATAGCCCGATTGAAGTCCTCGCGCAGGATCGCATACTCGCCGGGGAAGGTTTCATCGATCCGGTAAGACAGGTCCCCGGCCGCCAGGGCGGACAGGCCGCGCCCTGTGGCTTGGACCACTGAGGTCTGAACCTCGGCCGCCACGCGATCGGCCTCGGTGCGACGCTCGCGTTCCGCTTCCACCGCCGTGACGTCGGTCGCGAACTTGACGACCTTGTAGGGTTTGCCGTCGGCGTCAAAGATCGGATTGTAACTGGCTTCGATCACCGCGCGCGCGCCGCCCTTGCCGTAACGCACGAACTTGTCGGAGAAAAACTCACCGGCGTTCAGTCGTCGCCAGAAGTCCGCATAGGCGGGCGCGTCAGCCTCGGCGGAGTCCATGAAGATGCGGTGATGGCGTCCCCGGACCTCGTCCAGACTATAGCCCATGACCGCCAGGAAATTCTCGTTGGCGGTGATGATCGTGCCATCCAGCTCGAACTCGATCACCGCCTGGGAACGCTTCACCGCCGTGACGACGCTACGCAGTTCGTGAAGTTCCGCCTCGTCGCGCCGCCGCTGTGTCTTGCCGAACATGCCATATTCCTCTGCCTTGTTGCGCAGAGGAGTAGGGGCGATTGGATAACAATTGATTATATCAACCATGATATTATCAAAATATATATTTCCTCGTGATGAAGTTCGTTCTACGGTACGCTCACGCATCAGATCGACAGCCCATGGCACGCTTGAAGCCCGACGACACACGCATTCCTGATCTCGAGATCGACGCCCAGCTGTGTCTCGCGCTGCAAACGACCAGCAGTCTGGTGACCCGCATCTATCGGCGGCTGTTGGAGCCGCTGAACCTGACACATCCACAGTACCTGATCCTCCTGGCGCTATGGGAGACGGACGGCCCGCTGACCATGGGCGACATCGGGCGACGCACCCATATGGACACCGGCGCCTTGAACCCTCAGATCAAGAAGATGGAGGCGTCCGGCCTGTTGACCCGCCAACGCGACGACAAGGACGAGCGCAAGGTCTGGGTCCAGCCGACCGAGGCGGCGTGGGGCGTGCGGGAACAGGTTCTGGATGTGCGCCGCGAGGTGGTGAAACGCCTTCCCCTTTCGGATCGGCAGATCGCCCAGCTGCGCACCCTGCTTCAAAAGATGAACGCCGAAATCGAAACGGCCGAGGCCTAACCGCCCGCGTCTCCCAGCGCCATCAGCCCCGCCCGCGACGGGCACAGGTCGGCGATGACGCAGGCCAGGCATTTGGGCCTGCGCGCCGTGCAGGTGTAGCGGCCGTGCAGGATCAACCAGTGGTGCGCCTTGGGCAGCCACTGCTCCGGCACGACCTTGAACAGCTGGGCCTCCACCTTGTCTGGCGTGCCGGCATTGGCCAGGCCCAGCCGGTGCGAGACGCGGAACACATGGGTGTCCACGGCGATGGCGGCCTCGATCCCCAGCTCGTTCAGCACGACCGAGGCGGTCTTTCGCCCCACGCCGGGCAGGGCCTGCAGATCGGTCCTGTTCAACGGCACCTCGCCGCCATGCTTTTCCAGCACCAGGCGGGACAGGGCGATGACGTTCCGGGCCTTGCCGCGATACAGGCCGATGGAGGCGATGTAGGGGATCAGCCCCTCCTCCCCCAGGGCCAGCATCTTCTGCGGCGTGTCCGCCACCCGGAACAGCCGCTCGGTCGCCTTGTTGACCGACACGTCCGTCGCCTGGGCCGACAGGGCCACGGCGACGACCAGGGTGAAGGGGTTGGAGAAGTTCAGCTCGGTCTTCGGCTCGGGCATGACGCCGGACAGACGCTCGAAAATCGTCTCGACCCGGTCCTCGTCCGGCGGCCAGCGCAGCACCGGAACGGACGCGCCGGTCATCACCGCCGGGCGGTTCGAACCGGGTTTGCGCGGCTTGGCGACAGGTTTTCGGGCCTTGGGCGGCGTCATGCCTCGCTGTCGCCGTCGTCGCGACGCGGGTCAAGACCCAGGCTGGTCAGGGCCGCATCCGCCGCCCGTTCGCCCTCCATCCAGGCGCCGTGTGCCGTGCCGTAATAGACCGGGGCCGTGGCTTCGCCCGCCAGGAAGATCCGATCCTCGACCGCCGTCCGCAACTTCGCCCGATCCCCCGCATGGCCCGGCAGGGCGTGGGAATAGGCGCCGCGCGACCAGGGATCGACGCCCCAGTTCGACACGGCCACGGCCTCCAGCCGCCGCCGCATGCCCGACCCCAGGGCCGCGACCAGTTCGGACACGGCGAAATCGACCAGGGCGGCGGGGCCTTGCGCCTCCAGCCCCCAGGCCAGGTCGGCGCCGAAATAGGCCTCGATCATCGGCCGCCCGAACGGCCGCAGATGATAGCCGCCGGTCTCGGCCGTATCGATCCGGGTCCACAACTGGGTGTCAGGCTGGAAATCGCCCGCGCCCCGCACCGTCATATGCACCTTGGACGCCAGCCCCAGAGGCACGCCCGCCGTCGCCTCCAGCCAGGCCGGAACGGGCGGATCGATCCGCACCGCCTCGGTGGCGATCAGACTGTTGGGAACCGTCAGGATCACCACCCGCGCCGTCAGCTCGCCCCGGCTGGTCTCCAACCGCAGCAGAGGGCCGGACCGGTCGATCCGGCGCACGGCGCAGTCGCGCACCACCGCGTCAGCCACCGCCTCGCCCAGACGGGCGATCAGACGGCCATAGCCCTCGCGCACCCGCCAGTTCACCCCGGTGTCGCCATAGGCGTCGTAATCCAGGCTGGACACCTCGGCGAACCGCGCCCCGTTCAGGGCGCCCGAGATAGCGTCCATCCGTGCGTTCCAGCGACAGTCGGGGTCGAAGAAGTCGGACGCGGGCCGGTCTTCGCCCCGCCCAGCCGCTTCCGTCACACGCTGGTCGAAGGCGGCGAAGGCCTCGCCGAACTCGGCCAGATCGGCCCGCGTGATCTCGTGGTCGAAGGCCTGGGTCCGCCACGGCGGCGGCGTCTGGTCCAGCGTCAGCCCCTCGGCCTCGACCCGCCCGGCCAGGACATTGTCGTCGGCCGAGTGCAGCCAGCCGCAGCCCATGTCCAGACCCTCGCCCTCGACCCGCGCCGTCCAGGCGCGCCCGCCGATCCGGTCGCGGCCTTCCAGCACCAGAACCGACAGGCCGGGCCGCATCAGCCGGCGTGCGGCGGCGATCCCAGCCGCGCCCGCGCCGATCACGACGACATCGACCCGGGACGGCAGCGGATTGGAGGCTCGGGCGCGGTCGCTCATGGGCCGAGGACATACACGAAAAGAGGCTTTGATCGGCCTCTTCGCGATTGGACATTGATTTTTGGACGGCGACGTCCATTTTAGCCCCGCTTCAAAACGCCGCACCCTCCCCCCGGATGTCCCATGTCGCCTGAACTGAAGAAACGCCTGCCCCTGTTCGCCGCCATTCTCGTCGGCCTCGCCCTGGTCGCGGGCGGGATCGTCTGGTGGATCAACGGCCAGAGATGGGAAAGCACCGACAACGCCTTCGTCCAGGCCGACACCACCCTGATCAGCCCCCAGCTGGCGAGCCGGGTGACCGAGGTCCTGGTCGGCGACAACCAGCGGGTCGAGGCCGGTCAGATCCTGGTCCGGTTGGACGACGCCAATCAACGCGCCGAACTGGCCCGCGCCGAGGCCAATCTCCAGGCGGCCATCGCCGCCGTCGGCAATGTCGACGCCCAGGCCGAGCAGGAGAAGGCCGCCATCGCCGCCCGCGCCGCCGCCGTGACCCAGGCCCGCGCCCAGGCCGGCCTGGCCCGCGCCGAGGTGGATCGTTACGGCAAGCTGGCCCAGCAGGGCTGGGTCTCGCAGCAGCGGATTCAGACCGAACGCGCCGGCGCCGCCACCGCCGACGCCAGCGTGCAACAGGCCCAGGCCGCCCTGGTCGCCGAACAGCGCACCGCCGGGGTGCTGGGCTCAACGCGCGAACAGAGCGTCGCCGCCGTCGAACAGGCCCGCGCCGTGGTCGAAACCGCCCGCATCGCCCTGGAACGCACCGTCATCCGCGCCCCCATCGCCGGCGTCGTCGGCGCCCGCAGCGTCCGGCCCGGCCAATACGTCAACGCCGGGACCCAGCTGCTGTCCATCGTGCCCCTGACCCAGACCTATATCGTCGCCAACTTCAAGGAGACCCAGCTGGACCGGATGCGACTGGGCCAGACGGTCGAGATTTCCGCCGACGCCTTCCCCGGCCGCAAGATCGAGGGCCGGATCGACAGTTTCGCCCCCGCCACCGGCTCCGAATTCGCCCTGATTCCGGTCGAGAACGCCACCGGCAACTTCACCAAGATCACCCAGCGGGTCCCCGTGCGGATCGTCGTCAGCGGCGCCGACCGCAGCCTGGCCCTCCGTCCCGGCCTGTCGGTTGACGTCAAGGTCGATCTGAAGAGCCAGGGCGGCCAGAGCTTCGCCGAGGCCTCCATCGGGACGCCTCGCCCGTGACCACCGCCAACCCGGCTGCGGCTGGGGGCGGGGTCACGCCGCAGAGCCCCGTCGCCGGCCATCCCGAGATCAACTGGACCATGCTGCTGCTCGGCTTCGCCGGCATGGTGGTGGGCCAGTTCATGGCCATTCTGGACATCCAGATCGTCGCCGCCTCCCTGCCCCAGATCCAGGCCGGGGTCGGCGCCTCGGCGGACGAGATCAGCTGGATCCAGACCGCCTATCTGATCCCCGAGGTGGTGATGATCCCCCTGTCCGGCTTCCTGTCGCGGCTATGGGGCACCCAGAAGCTGTTCCTGGCCTCGTGCGCCGGCTTCGTCCTGATGAGCATCGCCACGGGCCTGTCGACCTCCATCGACATGATGATCCTGTTCCGGGCCATCCAGGGCTTCGTCGGCGGGGCCATGATCCCGACCGTCTTCGCCGTGGCCTTCACCGCCTTCCCGCCGGACAAGCGGGTCACGGCCAGCGTGGTCATGGGCCTGATCGTCACCCTGGCCCCGACCGTCGGCCCGACCCTGGGCGGACACCTGACCGAATGGCTCAGCTGGCGCTGGCTCTTCTTCATCAATGTGGCGCCGGGCTTGCTGGTCCTCTTCCTGGTCGGCCGTTACGGAAACTTCGACAAGGGCGACCCGTCCCTGGCCAAGGGCTTCGACTGGTGGGGCCTGGGCTTCATGGCCGTCTTCCTGATGAGCATGCAGTATGTGCTGGAGGAGGGCGCCAGGAACGACTGGTTCGACGACACCTCCATCCTGCTGCTGGCGGTGGTCGCGGCCGTGGCGGGGCCGGTCTTCGTCTGGCGCTCTCTGACCTATCGCCAGCCGATCGTCGAGTTGCGCGCCTTCACCAACCGCAACTTCCTGGTCGGCTTCATCATGACCTTCACAGTGGGATTCGCCCTGTTCGGCGGCACCTTCCTGCTGCCGCTGTTCCTGGGCCGGGTGCGTGATTATTCGTCGGCCGAGGTGGGCACCACCATGGTCGTCTCGGGTCTCGCCATGTTCGCCACCGCCCCCTTCGCCGGGCGACTGGTGCGCAAGATGGACGCCCGCATCCTGATGTTCGGCGGCTTCATGATGTGCGCCTGGGGCATGTGGGAGGCGCGGCTGGTCACGGACGAATGGGGCTTCTGGCAGTTCGCCTCGGTCCAGGCCTTCCGGGGCGTCGGCGTCATGCTGGCGATGATCGCCTCGCAGCAGGTGACGATGGCCACCCTGCCGCCGCACATGGTCAAGAACGCCTCGGGCCTGGTGAACCTGTCGCGCAACGTCGGCGGGGCCTTCGGCCTGGCGATCCTGAACACCGGCCTGACCACCAATACCGCGGTCCATATCGGCGAACTGACCAGCGGCATCGCCCAGGGCGACCAGGCCATGCGTAATATGATGGCCGGCATGGCCCAGCGCTTCACCGGCACCATCGACCCCGCCGCCTCGGCGATGAAGGCCGTCTATGGGATTCTGCAGAAACAGGCCACGACCATGGCCTTCGGCGACGCCTTCGCCCTGCTGGGCATCATGTGCGCCGGCGCCGCCTTCGTCACCCTGCTGGCCCAGCCGGTCAAGGCCCAACCGGGCGCCCCGCCTTCGGACGCCCACTGATGGCCCGCCGCCGGGGCCAGGTCGACGAGAAGAAGAGCGAGGCCATCCTCGACGCCGCCGCGACCCTGTTCGCGGACAAGGGCCTGGCGGTGTCGATGGACGAAATCGCCCGCGTCGCCGGCGTCTCCAAACAGACGGTCTACAACCGCTTCGCCTCCAAGCTGGAGATCGCCCGGGCCATGGCGGGCCAGAGGTCCGACGCCATCGTCGCCCCGCTGAAGACGGCCGGCGCCCCGGTCGAGGTGCTGGAGGCCCTGGCCCTGCTCCTGCTCGAACGAATCTGCCACCCGGACAAGGTCGGCTCGATGCGCGGCGTGGTGCTGATGTCGACCGAAGCTCCCGAGATCGCCCAGGCCGTCTATGAGGCTGGGCCCCTGCGCAGCCTGAAACTGCTGTCGGCCTGGCTGGCGGACCAGACGCGCGCGGGCCGGCTGAACGTGCCCGACCCCGACGAGGCGGCCGAGATGTTCTCGGGCCTGGTCCTGGGCCACGGCCATCTGCGGGCCATGCTGAACGTGCCCCAGATCGACGCCGACCACCGCCTCCGCCGCGCCCGCGAGGCCGCACGGGTCTTCGTCGCGGCCTATACGCCGACCTCCTATGCGCCTGGCCAGGATCGCGCTAGTTGAGACCCGCCGCGTAGAGGAGTTCGCCCATGCTGATCCACCTGTCGTCCTGGCCCGAGATCGACGCCCAGATCGCGTCGGGCCGGCCCCTGTCGAAGACGGTCGTCGTGCCGATCGGCTCCAACGAGCAGCACGGGCCGACGGGCCTGTTGGGCACCGACTGGCTGTGCCCCGAGATCATCGCCCACGAGGCCGAGCGTTCGGACGCCGCCCTGATGGTCGCCCCCACCTTCAACATCGGCATGGCCCAGCATCACCTGGCCTTCGCCGGCACCATCTCCTTACGCCCCTCCACCTTCATGGCCGCCATCACCGACTGGGTCTCGTCGCTCAGCCGCCACGGGTTCGAGCGGATCTATTTCCTCAACGGCCACGGCGGCAACGTCGCCACCATCGAGGCGACCTTCTCGGAAATCTACGCCGAATGGAGCTTCATGGAGGAGGAGCCGCCCTTCATCCTGAAGCTGAAGAACTGGTGGGACCTGCCGGGCGTCCAGGGCCTGTGCAACTCGATCTTCCCCACCGGCCACGGCATGCACGCCACCCCGTCCGAGATCGCCGTGACCCAGGCCGCCTATCCCGACCGGATCAAGACGGCGGAATACGCCCCCAAGATCGCCCCCAGCGGCCCGATCCGCGACGCCCTCGACTATCGCGCCCGCTTCCCCGACGGCCGCATCGGCTCCGATCCGGCCCAGGCCAGCCCCGAAAAGGGCCGCCGCATCATCGACCTGGCCGTCCCCGCCCTGCTGTCCGACGTCGCGGCCTTCGCCGCCGAGGCCCGGCCTGGAGAAACCCCCGGAGACGCGTCCTGACCCGCAAAGCCCGCTCGCCGGCCGTTTTGGGCGCCGAAATGCTGTCCGCCTCGGCCGAGGTCATCGCGGCGCGCACCACCCTGATGGCCCAGGGCATGACGGACCCCAAGGGCCAGGACCCGGTCGAACTGTCGCTGATGAGCTCGGAAAAGACCGAGGCCATGGCCGCCTCCGTCGCCGCCCTGACCGCCAGCGCCGGCGCCGTCGGCGAACGCCTGAGCCGCGACGCCATGGACGAGGGCGCCCGCGCCCTCCAGGCCGCCACCGAAATCGCCGCCGCCCGCTCCCCGGCCGAAGCCGCCCAGGCCCAGCTCCGCTACGCCCTGGGCTGGTGGATCCGCGCCTCCGGCCAGGCCCAGACCCTGACCGCCGAACTGACCCAGGCCCAGACCGACGCCCTCACCCCCATCCACAAGACCGCCGTCGCTAACGCGAAGCGGCTGAGAAAACGCTAAAGATCACCGACCTGTCTCCCTCCCCACGTGGAGAGGGGGACTGCGAAGCGGTGGAGAGGCTCCCTCCGCCCCACCGACGCCATGGCTGCCTCGACAAGGGCCTCCGTGACGGTCGCATGAACACCTGTGCGTGCTCGGCCGTATTGCTAAGGCTGTACAAACTCAGTATCCCCAAGACATCGCCTTTAGGAGGCGAAGGGGTGGATCGCGGGGGGCGATGAACGACAAGACGTTTATTCGCACGGCTGTATCGACAGGCCAGACGATCGCTCACATCCTACTGGGCGCAATCTGCTTCCTGGTCATCTTCGCGCCCGCCATCGCGCTGGAGCTCGCGACCAGTTGGCTTGTGACGCAAGGGGTGATCAGCCCGCTACTTCTTAATTTCGCCGGCATCCTGCGCGGCGTCTTTGTGGGCGGCGACATCCTCATTGTCGGAGCCTTCCTTGTCTCAGGCCTCGTCCTCTTCGCCACCCAGCCCCATCCGATGGAGACCCCGGATGACCTGTGGCGCGCCGTCTCGGCCGACGCCCAACTCCTGGCGGAAATCGCCGTTGAGTGTCTAACCGGGTTTGTTGTGATCGTCGTCCTGTTCGGCCTGGCGATCCTGCTGGACCTCTTCATCAAATACGTAGTAGCCCTAGAGGGCATGGGACATAATTTGGCAATCTTGGCCAAATACGTTAAAATCAGTCTTTTGGTACTGGACGTTGTCCTTGCCGGCCTGTTTCAGCTCAACCAAATTACGAAGTTTTTGCTACGCATCTGGAACCACCTGAAGAAGCACTATGCTGATGGCTCACATCACTGACGATAGGCTCAGGTTATCCCAGTTCATCGCCCGCCACTCGGCGATTGGACTGGCAACTGTTCTGGCTCCGGTTATCGGCGCCTGGACCGGCATCCGCCTTGCTGCAGAAGCTCGCGACCCCGTGCGATCCATGGCCCGCCTCAACCATTATCGCCGTCTCATGGTCAGTCCTCGCGACGGCGTTCTGGCCCATTCCATCGACCACGGACAAACGCTGGATCAGGCCGTCGGGGGCGTTCAGCCGGCCGAAGCCCTCCCGGCCGACTCCCACCCATATGTAAAGCGACACGACCGGGCCGCTGCCTGACATCAGGCAGCCACAGACCCAGACTGATCGTCGCCGCGTCGTCTCGGTCCTCCGTCATGCGCTGCAGGCTGTCGACGGCGAACCGCGCCTCCCACAATCGATCCGAACTCCGCTCGACTATCCAAAGATCGCCCAGCGCCGCAACTCAGAAACGATCCAAAACCGCCATGTCATTGGGGTCACCATGCACTGACGGCGACAGCTACCGCGCAGGCGCCGAAGGGAAAAATGGTCAAGGTTCGTTTGGCGACCAATGTGCTGCGCGTGGGAGCACCCACGACAGGTGAGGCCTGCAAAACTGCCAATCCACTGAAACCCGACCATCCCCCCTCACCTCAGCGGCAAAAACAACTCCGCCGCCGCCCCCCTCTCCGGCTCGTCCACGAACAGCCGCTGGCAATAGATCGGAAAATCCCGCATCTCCTCGCCGCTGGCCGGCAGCCACTCGCGGTACAGATACAGGGCGGCGGGCTCCAGGTTATGGGTGTCTCCGGTGACGCGCAGCACGGCGCACCGCCCGCCCGGGATTTCGCCCGCCTTAACCGACGGGTCCTCCGCCTCCACCCGCTGGCCGGGGTTCAGCCCGACGCACAGGTCCATCCGATAATCGGCGGGGTCGGCGGGGTGGCGTTCCGAATGCCAGATGTTGAAGGTCGGGTTGGTCTTGGGCGACAGGCCGGCGGCCTTGCGCCAGGCGATGAACCGCTGGACCGTGGCGTCGATGGTCGCGGGATCGCCCCAGTGCTCGAAGATCGCCACCCGGATCGGGGGCGTCTCGCGGATGATCACCTGATCGGGGGTGAAAGGCGTGGGCATGAGCCTGCTCCTGGCTGAGTTGAGGGGGCCGAAGGCCTGAAGCCACGGCGCCCAGTCGGGCGACTTCCGGAAATCGGAGGGCGACTGCCGGAACCTCTGGCGAAAGGCGCGGGCGAAGGCGTCAGGCGTCTCGTAGCCGGCGTCCAGGGCGATGTCGGTCACGCTGGGCCCCTGCCCGTCCGCCAGCCGTTTGGAGGCCTGTCGCATCCGCGCCAGCTGGACATAGCGGTGCAGGGACACCCCGAAGGTCGCCTTGAACTGCCGGTGGAAATGGAATTTGGAAAAGGCCGCGACCCGGCTGACCGTCTCCAGGTCCAGATCGCCGTCCAGATGCCGGTCGATATGATCCAGCACCCTGAGCATTCTGGAATGATAGTGTTCAAGCGCCGCCGTCATCATCCTTGTCCGTCGTGTCAGCCCCAGATTGGCGCCTGACGCTGTCGCGCGCTCGCCCGATCTTGCGGTTTGAACACCCATCGCCGAACGCGCGCTTGACTCATTTAGACGTTTAGCTAACAATCACATTATGAGCCAGGTCTTCAAAGCCCTTTCCGACCCGACCCGCCGGCGGGTGCTTCAGCTGCTGCGCCAGGGACCGATGACCGCCGGCGAGATCAGCGACCGGTTCGACGTCTCCAAACCAACCATGTCGGCCCATTTCGCGGTGCTGAAGGAGGCGGATCTGGTTCATGCGGAGAAGGCCGGCAAGTCGGTCGTCTACCATCTGAAACTCTCGGTGCTGGAAGAGGCCCTGCTGGGCTTCGTCAATTCGTTCGGCCTCGGCGCAGAGACGCCCGGGCCGTCACAGGAGCCTGCGAAATGAACAAGGACGTCATCAACAGCCTCGCCTGGGGCGGCGGGATTCTGGTCCTGGCCCTGTGCGCCAGCCTGGGACGCCGGCTGGGCTATATCGACCACGAGACCACGCTTCGTCTGGTTCTGGGCGCCACCGGCCTGATGATCGCGGCCTTCGGCAATCGCATCCCCAAGACCTTCACCGCCAGCGCGGGCGCCAGAAAAACCCAGCGCGTCTCGGCCTGGTCCATGGTGCTGAGCGGCCTCGTCTACGCCCTGGCCTTCGCCTTCGCCCCCACCATCATGACGGCGGTCGTCATCGGCTGCGGCGCGGTGATCGGCGGCATGGCCTTCACCCTGCTCTACTGCCTGCGCCTGTCGGCCAGGGCCAGGACCAGGGGCGAGGCCGGCTAGGATTCGACCTTCCGCCGCCCCCTAGCCCGCGCCCGGCCCCTTCTCCCGATGCGGGCATCCGGGCCAGCAGCAGGGGCGGCGTTTGCCGTCGCTCAGGTTCTCGCGCCCCCAGTCGATCCGCTTGAGCCGCGTCTCGGCCTTCTTCGCCGACTCGACCCAGCAGATCCATTCATTGCGGGCCAGGGGCGTGATCGCCGTCCAGGTCGCCAGGGCTGCGGCGTCGCCGACCAGCGCCGCCCGCAGATCGGCGGGCAGCGAATGGACGACGCCGCCGGGCAGATCTGTCTCATCAGCCATGCCCCATTGTGCGCAGTCGCGGAGCGGCGGCGCAAGCTGTGGCCCGCCGCTCCCGCATCCCGTATCCTCGGACTTGTTCCGAGGACCCGCTTTTCAGCCTCCGGTCCCCGACGGGTGACACGCCGTCCCCGCTTGCGCGCCCTCCACAGTAGGCCCTCGGAACAAGCTCGAGGGTGACGGGCAGGGAAGATCAGGCGACCTCGACCACCTTCAGCTTGGGCTTCTTCAGCTTGGCCTTGGCCGGGCGGACCGCCTTCTTGGCGGCCTTTTCGGCCTTCTTGGCCTCCTTCTCGGCCATTTTCAGCGCCTTTTTGGCGGCCTTGGCCTCGGCCTTGGCGGCGTCGGGGGCGGCGTCGGCGGCGGCGGCCAGTTCGGCCAGCTGGGCCAGGAAGGTGTCGCGCTGACCCTTGGGCAGCAGGCCCATGATCCGCTTGTCGGCGGCCTCGACCAGCGGCCGGGCGGCCTCCAGACGGGCGGCGCCTTCCGTGGACAGACGAACCGCCTTGGCGCGGGCGTCCAGGGTCGAGCGTTCGCGCTCCAGCAGGCCCTTGGCGGTCATCCGGGTGACCAGATCGGCCAGGGTCGAACGGTCGATGCCGGTCATCCGGACCAGTTCGGTCTGGGTCAGGCCGGCTTTCAGCGAGGCGGCCTCGAGAACCGCGAACTGGCGCTGGGTCAGGCCGTCGGCGCCCATTTCCTCGGAATAGATGTCCAGCGCCAACTGAAGCGCCCGGTGCATCAGATGGCTGGGCGAGGTGGCCAGAGGACCGACCTTCCGCAACGCCTTGCCTGACTTGACCATATGGACTTGCCCATCCTAATTTCAACTTAGGATCCAGCGATTGACACGAAGAGTTTACGATTTCACGACAAAGGCGACGGGCACCCTAAAAACTTTTCATTTCCGTTGTAAACATTTCTGGAAAAATCCGTTGGTTGGTTTGAACATCAAAAAAGGGACCTCTTTCGGCCAAACCTTCCAATTCAGAATGGATTAGACCAATTGACAAAGACAATGCTTGAAGAGGCGTAGCCCCATATATTGTTTTCAATTCTATCCATGCAATTGGCACAGAAATTGTGCACTCCCAAGTATTTGGAATCAAGTTAGATAATTTTGGTTTTCTAATAATAATATCAAACGTTTCAGGATCCCCATTGGCCTTTTGCCAATATACATTCCACATAAGCATATTTCAGTCTCTACAGGATCTCAGGCATTGAGCCAAATCCAGCGAATTTCCTGCATGGCAAATCGCATTGGCGGGTGGAAGCAAAAGCGCACACATGCCCGCAATAAGCATGTACCCGGACATGCAGGAATTCTGACACTTCTCTAATTGATCATACTGCGGAGCCGGGCATTGATCACCACCACCTATGCAGCTTTGTTTTGAATGTGCAGACGGTGACGCGAGTAACACCCCACCAACTAAAATGACAATAAAGCGCTTCATGCTCCCCTCCGCATCCAAGTGGATGCATCTATAGCGCGCGCCATCACAACCTACAAGCGTCGTGCTACAGTCCCGTGTCCGGCGAGACCGGGCCGGGCTCTTCGTCCTTGGTCATGTTGCGCATGATCAGCGGCACCTGGGACAGGCCGAAGACCGAGGCGGCGATCCACAGAACCCCGCGGAAACCGGTCCAGACGTCGTTCGGATTGGGCGTGTCGCGGCCCAGGGCGTGCCAGATCGCGGTCACGGCGGCGGGGCTGCGGAACACCTCGTTCAGCACGGCCACGGTCAGGAAATACAGGCCGTAGCGCAGGGTCAGGGTCCGCCAGGCGGCGTCATTGACCTTGATGGCCGAGCCCAGCAGGGCCTTGAACGGATATTTCTTCAGCGGGATCGAGCCCAGCAGCACCACCGCCAGGAGCCCGTTCTGCACCGTCAGCTTCAGCTTCACATACAGGTCGTCGTGGGTGAAGACGGTCAGCAGGCCGAACACCAGGGCGAACAGGCCGGTGATCAGCGGCAGGGGCGCGAACCGCCGCTCGACCGCATAGCCGACCCCCAGCGCCAGGGCCGAGGCCCCGACCAGCACCCAGGTCGCGAAGATCATGTCCCGCGTCACGAAATAGCTGATCATGAAGGCGGCCAGGGCGCCGAAATCCACCAGCTGGCGGATCCACTGTCGGTTCTTGGTCTCGGGCGCGGGGGTGGTCTCGGTCATCTCAGTCTTCCAGTCCCACCAGCGAGCGGGCGAAGGCGCGGGCGTCGAAGGCTTGCAGATCCTCCACCCCCTCGCCCACGCCGATCAGCATCAGGGGCGCGTCGGACGCCTGGGCCACGGGCACCAGCACCCCGCCCCGCGCCGTCCCGTCCAGCTTGGTCATGACGACGCCCGTGACGAAGGCGGTGCGGCCGAAGATCTGTTCCTGGGCCAGGGCGTTGCGCCCGACCGTGGCGTCCAGCACCAACAAGGTGTCATGCGGCGCCTCGGGGTCGACCTTCTTCAGCACCCGCACGATCTTCAGCAGTTCATCCATCAGGGCCGACTTGTTCTGCAACCGCCCGGCCGTGTCGATCAGGACCACGTCGAACCCCTCGGCCTTGGCCTTCTGATAGGCGTCGAACGCCAGGCCGGCCGCGTCGGCCCCGTCCCGGCGGCTCTCGAAATCGGCCCCGGCCCGGTCGGCCCAGACCTTCAGCTGTTCGCGGGCGGCGGCGCGGAAGGTGTCGCCGGCGACGATCATCACCTTGGCGCCCTTGCCCGTCAGGTCGGCGGCGATCTTGCCCAGGGTGGTGGTCTTGCCCGAGCCGTTCACCCCGACGAACAGCACCACATAGGGTTTGGGACCGTTCAGCGGATCGAAGGTCGCCTGGCGCGGCGCCAGTTCGGCCGCCACCGCCTCGGCCAGGGCTTCCTTGACCTCATGCTCCTGGGCGTCCTTGCCGAACTTCAGCGCCCGGAACCGTTCGACGATCCGCGCCGAGGCCGCCGGCCCCAGGTCGCTCTCCAGCAGATGTTCCTCCAGCTGCTCCAGCGCCGCCTCGGACAGGGGTTCCTTGACGAAGCTGGCGACGACCTGGTCGGTCATCTGTTTGGAGGAGCGCGAGAGCCCCGCGGACAGGCGCTGGAACCAGCCCTTTTTCGGCGTATCGGTCATGGCATGGCTCTAGCGCGCCCGCCGCCCCCCGTCACGCGCCAATGGCGGGGTCATGGGGTCACAACACCCTGAACCACGGCCCCTGCCGTTCCTCCCCCAGCATCAGGTCGGTCAGGGCCCAGACCAGGGCGTCGGCCCGGTCCAGACTGCCCGTCTCGTCCCCGCCCAGAGCCATCAGCTCCTCCTCAAGGTCGCGGAACCGGCCCAGGTGCGTCACCCGCCCCTGTTCGTACAGGGCGGCCACCGGCTCGGCCCGCATCCGCTTGCCGCGCGTGGCCCGCACCTCGCGCACCACCACATTGGGCTCAAGCGTCTTCAGCACATGGGCCACCATGTCCCCGCCCTGGTTGACCTCGGCGACAATGGCCCCGGCTCCGAACTCGGCGGCGCAGGCCAGGGCCCGCCGCGCCCAGCCGTCGGGGCTCAGCCCCCGCATCGACCGGTCGGCCAGGACATAGGCCTGCGTCCCCACCCGCCCCGCCGCCACGATGCCGCAGGCGTCGCCCCCCGGCGTGGTGGTCGGATCGATCGCCACCACCACCCGGTCGAACCGTTCCGGCGCCGCCCCGGCGTACAAATTCGCCCGCGCCAGATCCTCCGCCCGGAACAGCGCCCCTTCGACGTCGAGGATCAGCCCCTCCATCTCCTGCGCCGCCCGCCGCGTGCCGCCGTACAGAGCCTCCAGCCGCGCGATCACCCCCGGCGCCAGATGTTCGGCGTTGTCCCGCGTCGGCGCATGGGTGGTCACGCACCCGGCCTCGGCCCTCAGCGCCTTCAGCGCCGCCATCGGCCGGGGCGTGGTCGTCACCACCAGACGCGGATCCCGCCCCAGCCTCAGCCCCAGGCGCAGCATGGCCAGGGTCTCGTCCGGCCGCGCCCAGGCGCAGAATTCATCGGCCCAGGCCCCGGCGAACTGCGGTCCGCGCAGGCTGTCGGGGTCCTCGGCGGAAAAGGCCCAGGCCTCGGCCCCGCTCGGGAACACCAGCCGCCGCCGCGTCGATTCATAGACCGGCCGCGCCCGCCCCCGCCAGCGCGGCAGGGCGTTGATGCCGCTGGGCCCGCCGATCATCACCTCGCGCACATCGTGCAGGGTCGCCCCCACCAGGGCCAGCCGCCCGCCGGGCCCCAGCCGCTCGGCCTCGTCCGCCGCCCACGACGCCCCCGCCAGGGTCTTGCCCGCCCCCCGTCCGCCCAGGAACAGCCAGGCGGACCAGGCCGCCTCCGGCGGCTGCTGCGCCGTCCTCAACACCAGCTCCGGCCCCGGCTCCTCCTCGTCGCCCAGCCCGCCCGCTTCCAGGGCCTCCCGCGCCGCCTCGGGCCAGACCACATAGGGCAGGGGCGCCCCTGTGGCCGCGCGCAGGGCCGCGATACAGCGCAGGATTTCGCGAAACTCGGGCAACCGCCCCAGGCGGCATGCCGCCTTGCCCAGCTCGATCAGGGTCTCCATCGACAGATCCGGACGCTCGGGGTCCCATTCGAACCCCATCAGGGCGGCTCTCGCCTCCTCCAGCGTCCGCGTCTCCGCCGCCGCCGTCCCCTTCAGGAAGTTGGCCGGCAGGGACTCGCGCGGCGTCTGCCGGAAGAACCCGCGCTTGTGCATCTGGGTTTCCAGCGTGCCCTTGGAGACGCCCAGCTCGGCCGCCATCGCGCGCGCGGTCTTGTGCCGCTCGTTCATGTATCGTGGGCCGATCTCCTCGTCCCACACCTTATCCGTGAATATGCTCTTGGCTCCCATGCGCCCAGTATTCGCGCACCCGCTCCTAAGGCGCGCAAATAGGCCCTCGCGCGCCTCAAGCCGCTGAAGTCAAAGGCTTTCGATCGTCCAATTGTAAACGCAGGACCGCCCAACCCATCATAATTCGGGCCATCCTAAGTCAGACGGGGAGCCCGCCGATCAGTGCTGGTTCTGCGGCAACCGCACCACCAGGCCGTCCAGCGCCTCCGACACCCGGATCTGGCACGACAGCCGGCTGTTGGGCTCGACCTCTTCGGCGAAGTCCAGCATCGACTCCTCCATGGCCGAGGGTTTGCCCGCCGCCTCGCGCCAGGCCTCGTCGACATAGACATGGCAGGTGGCGCAGGCGCAGGCCCCGCCGCAATCCGCATCGATCCCCGGCACATTGTTCCGGATCGCGCCCTCCATGACGCTCAGCCCCGGTTTCACGTCAACGACGTGCTCGGTTCCGTCATGCTCGATATAGGTGATGCTGGCCATGGCCCGCTCATATCAAGCCGGGGCGTGGGCGCAAGGGCGGATGGAAGGAAGGCTAAGTATGGCTGTAGAACGCGGTCGCCCGTCAGCTCTCCGTGGCGACGGGATCGATCATGGTCACATTGTCCGGATGGATGACCACGACGATGTCGTGGTCGACCGCCAGTTGAACGCCGTAGGCGTCTCGATCCGCCACAGCCGCCCGCAGATCGAGGAGTTCTAACCGGGTTGAGCGGAACTCTGTCGATCCCGTAATACGCTCCAGCGTGACCCGGGTCGCAAACGACAGGCCAGCGCCCGCGAATTCCACGGTGTTGAAGTAGAGCGCCTCGACGCGGTCGTCATCGGCCACTCCCTCGATGGCGTCGAACTCGAAACGCGCGGCAGTCTGCGGGTTGAACATGACGTCGAGCGCCATTTGCGCTAGATTCGCCGCAGAAATGTCATCGAGCGAGAACGCCGCCGGGGCAGCCACTCCCGCCAAGTCTAGGGCACGCTGAAGCCGATCTACGAAGGTCAGCAGGGTGGGGAGATCATCCAAATAGGGTCCGGTCAGCCCGGCCTCCAATGTAATCCCCGACAAGCGGGATCCCCGAAACTCGAGATCGATGGTCGCCGTGCCTTCGGCCAAATAGGAAAGTCCGCGAAGGAGCTGGACCCAGCTGGCCAGATCATAACGATCCAGGGTAACGGTCGCAGAGCTTTCAAACTCCAAGCCACGGTCAAAGAACAGCAGGTTCAAGGCCGGGTGGCGGAACGCCATCAACGGCCCGTCCGGAACCGGCAGTGGCACGAAGGCTTCGCACTGGAACAGGGCGGCTGGGCGAAGCGCGCCGCCGCGAATGACGAGGGTCGCTGGTCCGGCGTGTGGCAGATCGATCTGGAATTCCTGAATGCCGTCCAGCAGATCGCCCCGATAAGGCACGCGAAGGCCGAAGCGGCGGTCATAGGCGCGGAGTTCCAGCGGTTTCAGTGGGGCCAAGCCGGAAACCAGGCGCGTGAAATGGTCCGCGCTTTCGATATAGACCAGCGCCTCGCCCTCGATACGGCGGCCATCCTCGTAACCCAAGGTCTCGAACTGGCGTCGCTTTTCGGCGACGTAGGCGTCGACATCTGCCGGACAGATTTCCGCCAGCGCCTCACACAACCCGTCCGCATCGAGTTTGAATCTCCGACCTTTCCGATAATCGAATGAAATCCACAGCTTGTTGACGTCTGTTCGGCCCTGGTGTTCCGCGACGCGGAGACGACGAAGTACCTTGGCCAACTCCTTGCCCACGAGGTGGACGAGATAGCCCGTCAGCTCGGAACCGTCCGGGCGGAGGCGGAAGACGACGATGGCCGCCGGGCCCTTCTCCTTGGCAAGCCGCTCCATTGCGGATAGGCGCGCGCGGACTGTTCCAGTCTCGCCTGCCGTGCATTTGAGCTGGATCTGGCAGGCGCGCGGTTCTCGTTGATCGAGCGTCGGCCCTTGCGTCGACATCGGGAACTCGACGCGGAAATCCCAGCCGGTCCGGTCCCGGCCCGATGGATTGCTGATCAGCTTGGCCTGGGCGCACAGCTTGCCGAACAGCTTTTCGCCGACCTCTCCGAGTTCGTCAGCCGTGAGTTTCTCCGCCATCGGTCGTCCACTCCCGCTAAGGGCGCTGGGGGAAGTTCGAGGTCTACACCGCGTCGTCCCCACGGCGAACTGCGACGACGACGCCGTCAGCGGTTGAAGACTTTAACCCGCAGGGCGGCGAGGGGCGCGAAGTTTCCTTCGTGCGGTTGAGGCCCGCGCGAGCCGTGGCGGAATTCATGGCCCTGACCGAGAGGCAGGAGGGAAGGGCCTCCCTTACCAAGAGGTCCGCAATCGAAAAGGCGCTACGGTGCCTTCCAATCGCATTAGGCCGCCAGATTATCGGGGGCCAGTCGGCTCAGCGCGAGGGTCACCAGGCGGTCGTCGAAGATTTTGGCCTTTCGGGAAGCAGCGCCCTCGCCGCCAGGCCAGGCCTTGATACCGGCTCTCATGGCGGGAAGGCTGGTCTCGACGCCTTCTCGTCGCAACCAGTCCACAGTGGCCAAAAGCTCCATGCCGAGCGGTGATTCAAATCCATCGATAATCCGAGATGTCGCCTCAAGCACAGGCTTGTAGACGCTGGCCTCTGGCGTCGTCAGATACGCCTCCAGACGGCTCTTCTTAGCGTCATCGAACCAGATCACATCGAGAGGCCCGGCGTCGCTGATACGCTTGTCGCAGTGCAGATAACTGCCGTCCAAATTGTTGAGCAGGTGACGAAGCTGATCGGCGTAGGGGCCAAAACGGTTGGCTTCGAACTTCAGCTGCAGCGGGTCTTCGAGGCCCAGATCGGTAGCCGCCGTCTCGATGAACCAAGCGAGCTTCTGCACCTCAAGGAGAGTGCACTCTATTCCCAACACCCAGTAGCGACGGACGATCTCCGCTATCAGGGCGCGCGCTGGGGTGAGCTTCTCCACACCGGCGCGCTTGGCGACGTTCTGATACTTGGCAATGGGCTCATAGACGATGACCTCCACGTTCTGAAGGTCGGCTAACGCCGCCTCGATCTTCGGCCTCACGAGACCCCAATCGAGACCTCCGTTGCCCGCGCCTAGAGGCGGCAGGGCGATGGAATGAATATTGTTCTCGGCGATAAACCGCCTGAGATCCTGCAGCCCTTCCTCAATCCACTCGATTTTGGAAGGGTGACGCCAATGTTTCTTGGTCGGAAAGTTGATGATCCACTCAGGGCCCAGCATGTCGCTACGGCGGGTGGCGAAGACTTTTCCGACAACGACCTCATCGCGTTTGCAAGCGAGGTCATAGGCTTTGAAGTTCTCAGGAAAGGCCTCCTTGAACATCAAGGCAATGCCCTTGCCCATCACCCCTACCGTGTTGACTGTGTTGACCAGCGCCTCCGCGCCGGACTCGAACAGGTTCCCTGAGGTGTATCGGATCATTCAGAAGTACCAGTCCGGTTTGACGATGACCTTGATGGCCACCCCCGTCGCCTGCATCTCGGCGTCGATTCTCGCACGGGTGGACTCGTTGAAGCAAGCGACTCCGAGAAGGGCTTCAACGGGCACATGACCGTGCGCCAGGGCCTCCGCTTCGTATCGTTCGAACTTACCGGGATCATTGGCGTCGCGTTTAAAGTCCCTTCGCTGGAGAAGGTCCCAATCTATGCGATCAAGCCGAGCGGGATCGTTGAAGAACTCCGCCGCAGCCAAGTAGGCGTGCCGATCCGAGAACACGAACGGAACCTGATACTCCTGCAGCTTCCAGATTGAGGACGCCAGGATAATCACGTCCTCGTTCGCGCGCTTCGTAATACCGCCCCAACCGGTGGTGATATTGAAGAGCATGGGCGAGAAGGGTGTGAAATAGAAGGGGACATAGTCTCCCAAGACGCCCGTGCCCGGCGCCCGAAGAGGGTGGTGGGCGCGCTTGCCGATGAGGTCCGGATTCCCGATCGCCACGAAGCTCGGGTCTGCGTGACCAGAATTCGCGCTGTGGAGGCCGTTTTGAAGGATCCAACGCAGGTTGGAGCGATGCGTGATCCTGAAGACCCGCGCCTTTTCTGCATTGAGGTCCCTGAAAACGCGCATTGAAACCCTTCTCGAAGCGGCTAGCCCCACATCATCGCATAGCAGTGATGAGCCGCACCGTTATGGATCATCAATGTCGGGCCGGTCTACGTCAGCATCGGGCGCAGCAGCGACGGACGCGCGATCCCGTTCCCTTACCCCTCCGCCGCAACATACACCCAAGCCTCCGCCCCCGCCGCCGTCGTCGTGCGGATGCGGCGATACTCATCGGCCTCGTAGATGTCGGCGGCCGCGAGTTCGTCGGCGGTGATGCGGAACACCGTGCCGGGGATGACGTCGGCGGGGTCGTCGCTTTGCGTCAGGACCGGATGGTGGGTCAGGCCGCTTTCGGCGATGACTTCGGGGTCCGTGATCTTGAGCTCCGACAGGGCGAAACCGACCAGGCTGTCGGCCGTCCCTTCCAGCAGACGGCCGAAATTGGCGGTCTGCACCGCCGGGTCCTGCAAGGTGCCATAGGAAAACAGCAGGACGTCGGCGGTCATGGAAGGCACAGTCTCCAGGTCAGGCAGCCGGCGGTCAGGCCGCCTGTTTCTTGCGGCTCGGGGCGACCATCAGCTTCTTGGTTTCGGCGATGGCCTTGGCCGGGTTCAGGCCCTTGGGGCAGACCTGGGCGCAGTTCATGATGGTGTGGCAGCGGTACAGTTTGAACGGGTCTTCCAGGTCGTCCAGACGTTTCTGCGTGGCGTCGTCGCGGCTGTCGGAGATCCAGCGATAGGACTGCAGCAGGGCCGCCGGGCCGAGGTATTCGTCCTGGTTCCACCAGTAGCTGGGGCAGGAGGTGGAGCAGCAGGCGCACAGGATGCACTCGTACAGGCCGTCCAGCTTTTCGCGCTCGGCCGGGGTCTGGAGCCGTTCCTGTTCCGGGTCGGGCTCGTCCGACTGGAGATAGGGCTGGATCGAGTCGTACTGGGCGTAGAACAGGCTCAGATCCGTCACCAGGTCCTTGATCACCGGCTGGTGCGGCAGGGGGGCGATGGTGATGTTGTGCGAGTTGCACTCGTCCCAGCCCTTGGTGCAGGCCAGGGTGTTGCGCCCGTCGATGTTCATCGAGCAGGAGCCGCAGATGCCCTCGCGGCACGACCGGCGGAAGGCCAGGGTCGGGTCGATCGAATTCTTTATGTGAATCAAGGCGTCCAGCAGCATCGGACCGTGATCGTCGGTCGAGACCTCATAGACGTCCCAGCGCGGGTCGGCGTCGACCTCGGGGTCGTAGCGATAGACCTTGTAGGTCTTGACGTTCTTGGCGCCGGGCGCGGCCTTGTGGACCTTGCCCTTGGTCGGCTTGGAGCCGCGGGGGAGGGAGAGTTGAACCATCTGCGTTCGACCTCAGTAAACCCGAGCCTTGGGCTCGATGTACGCGATGTCGTCGGACATCGTGTAATTGTGCACGGGGCGGTAGTCGATCTGGACCTGCTCGCCCGGACGCTTCCACGCCAGGGTGTGTTTCATCCAGTTCGCGTCGTCCCGATCCGGATAGTCCTCGCGGGCGTGGGCGCCGCGCGATTCCGTGCGGTTCAGCCCGCTCTCGATGGTGACGACGGCCTGGGCGATCAGGTTGTCGTACTCCAGCGTCTCCATCAGATCCGTATTCCAGATCAGGCCGCGATCGGTGGTCTTGATATCATCCCCCGCCGCATCAATGGCCCGCAGCTTGTCCGTCCCCTGCTGCAACGTCTCCCCCGTCCTGAACACCGCCGCGTCCGCTTGCATAGCTTTCTGCATAGAAAGGCGAAGCTCCGCTGTAGAAGTGGAACCGTCGGCGAAACGGAAGCGGTCCAGGCGGGCCAGGTGGGCGTCGGTCTGGGCCTTGGAGGCGGACGGCACGGCCGAGGCCTTGTCCACCACCTCGCCGCAGCGCAGGCCGACGGCGCGGCCGAACACCACCAGGTCGGTCAGGGAGTTGGAGCCCAGGCGGTTGGCGCCGTGCACCGAGACGCAGGCCGCCTCGCCCACGGCCATCAGGCCGGGCACCACGCTGTCGGGGTTGCCGTCGCGCAGGGTCAGCACCTCGCCGTGATAGTTCGTGGGGATGCCGCCCATATTGTAGTGAACGGTCGGCAGGACCGGGATCGGCGCCTTGGTCACGTCCACGCCGGCGAAGATCTTGGCGCTTTCGGAAATGCCCGGCAGGCGCTGGTGCAGGATCTTGGGATCCAGGTGGTCCAGGTGCAGGAAGATGTGGTCCTTGTTCGGACCCACGCCCCGGCCCTCACGGATTTCGATGGTCATGGAGCGCGAAACCATGTCGCGCGGGGCCAGGTCCTTCACGGTCGGCGCATAGCGCTCCATGAAGCGCTCGCCTTCCGAGTTGGTCAGATAGCCGCCCTCGCCGCGCGCGCCCTCGGTGATCAGGCAGCCGGCGCCATAGATGCCGGTCGGGTGGAACTGGACGAACTCCATATCCTGCAAGGGCAGGCCGGCGCGCAGCACCATGGCGTTGCCGTCGCCGGTGCAGGTGTGGGCCGAGGTGGCCGAGAAGTAGGCGCGCCCGTAGCCGCCGGTGGCGAGCACGACCATCTTGGCGCGGAACTGGTGAAGCTGACCGTTATCGAGTTGAAGCGCCGTCACCCCGGTGCAGGCGCCGTCCTGCATGATCAGGTCGAGCGCGAAATATTCGACGAAGAACTTCACTTCCCGACGCACCGACTGGCCGTACAGGGTGTGCAGGATGGCGTGGCCGGTGCGGTCGGCGGCGGCGCAGGTGCGCTGTACCGGGCCTTCACCGAAGTTGCGGGTCATGCCGCCGAAGGCGCGCTGGTAGATCTTGCCTTCCTCGGTGCGCGAGAAGGGCACGCCCCAGTGTTCCAGCTCGTAGACGGCCTTAGGCGCGTTGCGGACCAGATATTCGATCGAGTCCTGGTCGCCCAGCCAGTCCGACCCCTTGACGGTGTCGTACATGTGCCACTGCCAGCTGTCCTCGCCCATATTGCCGAGCGAGGCGGAGATGCCGCCTTGCGCCGCGACCGTGTGCGAGCGGGTCGGGAAGACCTTGGTGACGCAGGCGACCTTCAGCCCCTGCTGTGCGGCGCCGAGGGCGGCGCGAAGGCCGGAGCCCCCCGCGCCGACGACGACGACGTCGTATTCGTGGTCGATCAGTTCGTAAGCGGCCATCAGGGGATCAGGCTCCGAAACCGGCGGGCAGGGGCGCAGAACCCAGCGCCAACCGCACGATGAAGAACAGGCTGGCGGCCGCCAGCACGAAGAAGACCAGGTTCAACAGACCCGTCAGCGCCTTGCGGGCGCCGGCCTGGGGCACATAGTCCTCGAGGATGACCTTCCAGGCCAGGCTGAGATAGCCGAACAGCAGCACGGCCGTGACCGCCAGCAGGCCGGCGTTAAGCGGATTGGCGAACCAGTCCAGCACGGCGTCATAGGCCGCGCCCGCCAGGGTGAAGCCGGTCGAGGCGACCCACAGGCCCAGCGGCAGCAGGGCCGTCAGCAGCCCCCGCTCGGCCAGCCATTCGCCACCGCCGTGGCGCTCGGAAATCTTGACGTTGTTCTTGAACTTGACGGCGCCGCTCACAGCGAGACCCTCCCGACAGCGAACAGGACGACCCAGAACAGGATCGCCAGGGGGACCGGCGCCCAGACCGCGACGTTCGACAGCGCAGTCGCCGACTTGATCGTCAGCCCATTGCCCGTGTCGTTGATCGTGTGGCGCGCGCCGTTCAGGATGAAGGAGAACAGGACGACCGTCAGGCCGAAGCCGACCAACAGCCCCAACGGCGAACCCGCGAGGGCCAAGGCCGTCTCATAGGCCTCGGGTCCAAAGGCCAGGGCGCCCAGCCAGGCGACGACGAAGATCAGGCCGACGGTGCCGGCGATCAGGGTCGCGCGGAACAGGATCGAGGCGGCCATGGTCACGTGCCAGCGCCAGATTCCCATGTGGGGCGAGAGCGGCGTCTTGTGACCGTTGGGCTGGACGACGAAACGACCGGTCCGGTCGCCCGATGCAACCCCCGGGGTCGGGTTGGGTTGAGTCATGCGAATGGTTCTCAAAAGCGAATGAATTCAATCGCCGTGTGCGGTTGCGAAGGCTTTTGTGACCCTAGAGGGACGGTGTCAACGGACCGTTGATCACTTAGCGGATTCTAGCGTCGCTTAGCCCGATCCGTGTCGAAATCGCGATATTCAAGGCATGATCGATCCACGCTCCGCCTGAGACGAAGCTTTTACGCGGCGCCCTGGGTTTTGGATCGCCGCGCCGCGCCACGCTCGCCAAAACCGCGCCGGCCCTTATATGGACCCCATGACCGAGACCACGCCCCGCCCCGTTCTTCGCCTGCATCCCGCCCATCGCGACGACATCGGCGACCTGACGACGCGCCGACCGGTGCCCGGTCCGGGCCTGGACCAGGTGGATCCCTTCCTGTTCCTGAACCATCACGGCCCCCAGACCTATGCGCCGGGCAACGCCGGCCTGCCCTTCGGCCCGCACCCGCACCGGGGTTTCGAGACCGTCACCTTCATCCTGGACGGCGAACTGGCCCACAACGACTCCGGCGGCGGCGAGAGCATTATCAAGGCGGGCGGGATCCAGTGGATGACCGCCGGCTCGGGCCTGATCCACGCCGAACTGTCGCCGGCCGATTTCAAGCGCGACGGCGGGCCGATGGAGATCCTGCAGCTGTGGGTGAACCTGCCTTCGCGGCTGAAGATGACCAAGCCCGACTATGTGGGACTTCAGGCCGCCGACATCCCGACCTTCACCACTGAAGGCGGCGTCACGGTCGAGCCGGTCTCCGGCGAATGGCTGGGCGTCAAGGCGCCGATCCAGTCGCTGATAGACATCCATCTGGCCATCGTCCGCCTGCCCGCCGGCGCCCGGTTCGAAGTCCCGGTCGCCGCCGGTCGCAACGTCTTCTTCTATGCGATCAGGGGCCAGGTCTCCGTCGCCGGAACCCCCGTGCCCGAATGGAACCTCGCCGCCCTGGGCGACGGCGACGCGGTCGAGATCACGGCCCAGAGCACAGGCAAGACCGACGCCGTCGTCCTGCTTGGCCACGCCGAACCGATCAACGAGCCGGTCTTCAGCCACGGCCCCTTCGTCATGACCACACGCGAAGAAATCATCCAGGCGGTTCAGGACTACCAGTCCGGAAAGTTCGGCCCGCCGCCGCGGGTGTGAGGCTGGCCTTTGGCTTTTAGGCCTCGTCGGCTGTGCAGAACGCAGACATTCCGAAGGGCTGTTCGGGGTGGGAAGCGGACTTAAGAGTCCGTCTCTGCGTATCGGATCAGCCGCTCGTGACGTTGCACCTCTGACATCTCGACTGTGTCACCCGAAGCGGCCAGATCGTCGAGGAACTGACGGGCAATGAACGCCTCAATGAAGTAGGTGAACTGGCGACCGTCTCGTTCCAACGGGGCAGTCGTTTCGGGAGCGGGGCTCACGAGGATCGCCTCAGCTTGCGCTGACCAAGGGCGTTCAACGTAGATCGTCGCCTCCTCATCCTCGCTGAAATCTTGTTGTCTCAGAATTTCGTCCAACTTCATCGCAGCAGCCCTCCGTTGGCGGAACTAGCGACCTGATTACACGTCCGCAACGGGTCGTGAGGCGTCTTATCTAATTGTAGCCACAGCAGACGCTGACTTTCGCTGATGCTATGTATGGCAGTGCGGTGGGGGGAAGGACACCCCGCTAGGGGCACCAGAAGGTAATGCTGACCGCGCCCAGGGTCTTGGGCACCGTCTGCGTAATAGTCAGGCGCAGACCTAGCCCCACCGCACATTGATGCCGAAATGGGTCGAACCCACGAAATCGCTCCGCCTCCCTGCCCCGCGCGGATGATGCGTTCCCCGACAAAACCCTATATGACGCCGGTTCCTTGCGACGACCGAGCCGAAGACACGCCCAAATGCCCAGCCTGAACGAGATCCGCGCCACCTACCTCGACTTCTTCGCGGCCGATGGCCACGAGAAGGTGCACTCGGCGCCGCTGGTGCCGCAGAACGATCCGTCGCTGCTGTTCGTCAATGCGGGCATGGTGCCGTTCAAGGACTATTTCACCGGCGCGTCCAAGCCGCCCTATCCCCGCGCCACCAGCTCGCAGAAATGCGTCCGCGCCGGGGGCAAGCACAACGACCTGGACAATGTCGGCTACACCGCCCGCCACCTGACCTTCTTCGAGATGCTGGGGAATTTCTCCTTCGGCGACTATTTCAAGGAACACGCCATCGACCGGGCTTGGAAACTGGTCACGCAAGAGTTCGGCCTGGACGCCAAACGCCTGCTGGTCACGGTCTATATCGACGACGACGAGGCCGCCGCGATCTGGAAGAAGGTCACCGGCTTCGGCGACGACAAGATCATCCGCATCGCCGGCAGCGACAATTTCTGGGCCATGGGCGACAGCGGTCCCTGCGGCCCCTGCACCGAGATCTTCTGGGACCACGGCGACAAGATCGCCGGCGGCCCTCCCGGCTCGCCGGACGAGGACGGTGATCGCTACGTCGAGATCTGGAACAACGTCTTCATGCAGTTCGAGAAGGAGAACGATCAGATCGTTCGCAACCTTCCCAAGCCCAGCGTGGACACCGGGATGGGGCTGGAGCGGATGACCACCGTGCTCCAGGGCGTGCATTCGGTGTTCGAGACCGACCTGTTCAAGACCCTGATCGCCGCCTCGGAAGACGCCACCTCGACCAAGTCGGACGGTGAGCGCGCCGCCAGCCACCGGGTCATCGCCGACCACCTGCGCTCCTCCTCCTTCCTGATCGCCGACGGCGTCACCCCGTCGAACGAGGGCCGGGGCTATGTGCTGCGCCGGATCATGCGCCGCGCCATGCGCCACGCCCACCTGCTGGGCGCCGCCGACCCTCTGATGCACCGTCTGGTCCCGACCCTGGTGGCCCAGATGGGCGACGCCTATCCGGAACTGGCCCGCGCCCAACCCTTCATCGAGGACACGCTGAAACAGGAAGAGGTCCGTTTCCGCACCACCCTGGGCCGGGGCATGGCCCTGTTCGACACGGCGGTTCAGGGCTTCAAGCCGGGCGACATGCTGGACGGCCAGACCGCCTTCACCCTGTCCGACACCTACGGCTTCCCGCTGGATCTGACCCAGGACGAGGCCCGGCGTCGCGGCTTCTCGGTCAATGTCGACGGCTTCGAATCCGCCATGGCCGAACAGCGCCAGCGTTCGCGCGAACACTGGAAGGGCTCGGGCCAGACCGCCAACACCAATGAATGGCTGGCGATCCGCGACCGCATGGGTCCGACCGTCTTCACCGGCTATGACGCCATCGAGGGTTCGGGCGAGGTCCTGGCCATCATGAACGGCGGCGCTCCGGTCGAGACGGCCGAGGCCGGCGACATCGTCGAGATCCTGTTCGACGCCACCCCCTTCTACGCCGAAAGCGGCGGCCAGACCGGCGACCAGGGCACGCTGGAATGGCCGGGCGGCGAGGCCGAAGTTCTGGACGTCAAGAAACACGCCGGCGACCTGCATGTCCTGTCGGCCCAGATCACGGCCGGGACGCTTGAGATCGGCGCCCGCGTCGCCCAGCTGGTGGACGCCGACAAGCGCACCACCACCCGCGCCAACCATTCCGCCGCCCACCTGCTGCACACGGCCCTGAAGAATGTGCTCGGCCCGGCGGTCGCCCAGAAGGGCCAGTTGGTCGACTCTGAGCGCGCCCGTTTCGACTTCAGCCACGGCGCTCCCGTGACCGAGGACGAGTTGGCGGCCATCGAGGCCGAGGTCAACGCCGTCATCCGCCAGAACGTCCCGGCGGAGACCAGGCTGATGGCCCCGCAGGAGGCCATCGAGGCCGGCGCCATCGCCCTGTTCGGCGAGAAATACGGCGACGAGGTCCGGGTTCTGACCCTCGGTCGTTCGCTCGTCAGCGACAACGCCCCCTATTCGGTCGAACTGTGCGGCGGCACCCATGTCGCCCGCACCGGCGACATCGGCCTGTTCAAGGTGATCCAGGAAACCGGGATCGCCGCCGGCGTGCGCCGCATCGAGGCCCTGACGGGCGAGGCGGCCCGCCTCTATCTGGAAGCCCAGGCCAAGGTCACGCGCGGCCTGGCCCGCGACTTCAAGATCCAGACCCAAGACGTGCCCGGCCGGGTCGAGGCCCTGCAAGGCTCCGTCAAGACGCTGGAGAAACAGGTCGCCGAGCTGAAGAAGCAACTGGCCCTGGGCGGCGGCTCCGGCGCGGCCTCCGCACCGGAAGAGATCGGCGGGATCAAGCTGATGGCCCGCGTTCTGGACGGGGTGGACGGCAAGGGGCTGCGCGGCGTGGCCGAGGACTTCCGTAAACAGGTCGGCACCGGCGTCGTCGCCCTGATCGGCGTGACCGAGGGCAAGGCCGCCGTCACCGTCGCCGTGACCTCCGACCTGACCGACCGCGTCAACGCCGCCGACCTGGCCCGCGCCGCCGTCATCGCCATGGGCGGCCAGGGCGCCGGCGGCAAACCCGACTTCGCCCAGGGCGGCGCCCCCGACGGCTCCAAGGCCGAAGACGGCCTCACCGCCGTCCGCAACGCCCTGAAGGGCTGAGCCCACCAAAGACCCTCTCCCGCTTGCGGGAGAGGTGGCCCGGCGTCCGCGCAGCGGACCAGGGTCGGAGAGGGGAGTCTTGCTTGAACAACAAGACTTCCCCCATCGTCACGCGTGTCGCTTCGCGCCACGACGCGACACTTCCCCCGCAAGCGGGGGAAGGTCAGAGTGCCTAATCGCCCGCCTCCGCGCACAATTCCGCAAAAAGTCCTTCGGCGATTCAATCCCCTGGCTTCCCGAAAAGCCCCTCGACCCATCACGCCTTCGAACGCCCGTATAATGGGCGCATGATCGCGAGACGTGACCACCGACTACGGACTTTTCACCAGGCGACGCCTGTCTTCCTGACGCCCGCCGAAATTGCACTCTTTTGCATATTGCACCCGTTTTCGGGGGTGCAGTGCAATTTGGCCCGCGCCCCTACCCCATCGGGTCGGGCGTCAGATCCACCCCGGCCAGCTTCCAGCTCAGCGGCCCCCGCCGCTCCATAATCAGCACCAGGGCGTCGTCGGGCCGGTCGTCGCGGGTCAGGGTGACGGCGAAGGTGTTGATCCCGCGATAGGCCCAAGACTGATGGATCCGCTCCTTCGGCGTCGCCGGCGTGTCGGACGCGGGGACGGGTCGCTCGGGCCGGGGCTTGTCGCCGGACCGGACCATGGCGGCCACACCCTGAGGCGTGACCAGACCGTCCACGGCCCCCTCGACCAGCGACGGCGCCAGCAACATGCCCAGGGCGGCCATGGCCCGGTCGCCGCCGGTCCGCTCGCGGATCTCCAGCGCCGCGCGGGCGTTCAGCTCGGCCTTCAGGCTGGTCCGAAAAGCGGGGAAGTCCACGGACCGCTCCAGACCGGCCGCATCTCCCGTCCGCGCCGCCCGGATCAGCGCCTGGGCGGCCACGAAGGGGGAGATGAAACAGGCGACCAGGGCCAGGCCCAGAATGGCCGCGACCAGTCCGACGGCGATCTTCTTCATAAGTGCTCCTGCAGTCGAAACGTCGAGACGGGCCAGATGTTGCGCCTAGGGGGCTGTCTGGGGCGCAACCGCCTGGGGCGTCGCCGGCGCCGATCCATCGGGCAGGCCGATCTGGACCAGAACCCACTCAAACGGCCCCCGCCGCTCGAAGGTGAAGACGGTGCGCGATCCGCCCTGGTCCTCAACCGCCATCCGCATCCGGTTTACGCTCCAGAACACCGGCCGGGGCCAGGGTTTGCGCGTCTCTGCGCTGGCCACAGGCGGAGCCGCCGCAGACCAATGGCTGGCGTAGCGGCCTTCGCCCCGCGTCAGGGCCGACAGGGCGGCCGGCGTCAGATAGGCGTCCACGTCCGGCGTGTTCAGGATCGGGTTCCGCTCCATCTGGCGCCGAACGGCGCCGATGGGGTCTTCTAGGAACGAGGGCGCCGGCGCCTGGACCCCGCCGCTCAGCTGCGGCCGCAGCGACTGGCGCACGGCCTGGAAGTCGATCAGCCGGGTCAGCCCCTGCACGTCGCCCGCCTCCGCCGCCGACCGGATGGCGAAGAAGCCCACCGCCGGCGCGAGGAAGAAGGCCACGACCGCCGCCACGAGCCCCAGAACCAGCAGATTGCCGAACAGTCGTTTCACGTCGCTTCCCCCACCCTCGGCCCGATCATGCACGGCCCATCCGAGGACGCAACGAAAAGCCCCGCCGGACGGATCCGACGGGGCTCTTTGTTATTGTCCTACCGCGCTTCGCGCTGCTTGAGGACGTTCTGTGTCCTACCGCGCTTCGCGCTACTTGAGGACGTTCTGTGTCCTACCGCGCTTCGCGCTGCTTGAGGACGTTCTGTGTCCTACCGCGCTTCGCGCTGCTTGAGGACGTTCTGTGTCCTACCGCGCTTCAGGACGGGCTCAGCCGATATCGGGCAGAGCGGTCTTCAGGTTCTCGGCGACCTTGTCGAGGAAGCCCTCGGTGGTCAGCCAGCCCTGCTGATCGCCGACCAGCAGCGCCAGGTCCTTGGTCATGAAGCCGGCTTCGACGGTGTCGACGACAATCTTCTCCAGGGTGTCAGCGAAGGTGCCCAGGGCCGCGTTGTCGTCCAGCTTGGCGCGGTGCTTGAAGCCGCGGGTCCAGGCGAAGATCGAGGCGATGGAGTTGGTCGAGGTGGCCTCGCCCTTCTGGTGCTGGCGATAGTGGCGGGTCACGGTGCCGTGCGCGGCTTCCGTCTCCAGCACCTTGCCGTCCGGCGTCATCAGCACCGAGGTCATCAGGCCCAGCGAGCCGAAGCCCTGGGCCACCACGTCCGACTGAACGTCGCCGTCATAGTTCTTGCACGCCCAGACGAAGCCGCCGGACCACTTCATCGCCGCCGCGACCATGTCGTCGATCAGGCGGTGCTCATAGGTCAGGCCGCGCGCCTTGAACTCGGCGGCGTAATGGGCGTCGAACACCTCCTGGAAGATGTCCTTGAAGCGGCCGTCATAGGCTTTCAGGATCGTGTTCTTGGTCGACAGATAGACCGGATAGTTGCGCTGCAGGCCATAGGCGAACGAGGCGTGGGCGAACTCGCGGATCGACTCGTCCTGGTTATACATGGCCATGGCCACGCCGGCGCCCGGCGCCTTGTAGACTTCGTGCTCGATCACGGCGCCGTCGTCCCCGACGAACTTGATCGTCAGGGTGCCCGGTCCGGGCATCAGGAAGTCGGTGGCCTTGTACTGGTCGCCGAAGGCGTGACGGCCGACGACGATCGGCTGGGTCCAGCCCGGCACCAGGCGCGGCACGTTCGAGCAGATGATCGGCTCGCGGAAGACAACGCCGCCCAGGATGTTGCGGATGGTGCCGTTGGGCGACTTCCACATCTTCTTCAGGCCGAATTCCTTCACCCGGGCCTCGTCCGGGGTGATGGTGGCGCATTTCACGCCGACGCCGTGTTTCTGGATCGCGTGGGCCGCGTCGATCGTCACCTGGTCGTCGGTGGCGTCGCGGTGCTCCATGCCCAGGTCGTAATAGTCCAGCTCGAGATCCAGGAACGGGAAGACCAGCTTGTCCTTGATCATCTGCCAGATGATGCGGGTCATTTCGTCGCCGTCGATGTCGACGATGGGGTTTTCGACCTTGATCTTGGCCATGCGTGCGGTCCGCCTCTGACTTTTGGGGAAAGAATATCGTGGCGGGGATATAGCGGGGCCGGGCGTCCGCGCAAACCCCGCCGTCGGTTAACCCTGCCCAGAAAAAACCCCGCGTGGCCAAGCTGAACCAAACACGCGGATCCGGCCTTGTTGACGGCCCACCTATCAAACGGCGGACGACGACATGACGGACGAGGAGCGCGAACTGGTCGAACGGTGGATCCTCGCCTTTTGCGAGCCCCCGCCCGTGATCGATGCGGAACTGATGCGACGGCTGCTCGCTGAACCGCATCTGCCGAAGGAGGCCGCACCATGACAGACAGGACGTTCAGGCCCGGGGACCGCGTGAAATGGGACCACAGCCAGGGAACGACCACCGGAAAGGTCGTGCGCAAGGTCACCGCCAAGACCCATATCAAAGGCCATGAGGTAGCGGCCTCGCCCGAGAATCCAGAGTATGTCGTCGAGAGCGCCAAGACCGGCGCCCGCGCCGCGCATAAATCATCGGCGCTGAGAAAGGCATGAGGATCATGGGTCTGTTTCGTGGGAGCGCCCTGGCGGCGTTGACGGTCTCCGCCGCGGCGGTCGCGGGATGTGGTGATCGAGAGGCGGCGCAAACGCCCGTTTCGACCCAGCCCGCCGCCTCCGGGCCGACAGCGACAGCGACAGCGGCGGCGGCCGCCGTTCTGCAGACCCGCAGCGAAACGCGTCAGTTCAAGGACTGGAGCGCCACCTGCAGCAATGACGGGACCTGCTGGGCCTTCGGCTTTGCGCCCGACTTTGCGGCGGGCTGGGTCCGCATCGCCCTGCCGCCCGGTCCCGACGCCAGGCCGGAGGTCGCCTTCGGCTATTGGCCCGACGGCGATGCGCCCGCCTCGAACCGCATCAGCCTCGACATCGACGGACGGACTTTTGCAGCCGCCCTCGACGAAGCCGCCCAGACCCCTGTCGGCCGCATCGGCGCAGCCAATGCCGGACCCGTCATCGACGCCATTGCTCGTGGTCGATCGATGACGATCAAGGGCGCCACGACCCAGGCCGCCTCGCTGAACGGCGCCGCCGCCGCCCTCTTGTGGATCGACGAGAAACAGGGCCGGCTGGGCACGACCACCGCCCTGATCCGGCGGGGCGATCGCCCCGCCTCGACCGTCCCCGTCGCCCCGCCCCTGCCGACCGTTCCGGTCGCGCCCCGCGTCGATCAGGCCGGCTTCAGCGGCAGCGACCAAACCCTGCCCGCCAGCCTCCGCGCCCGGTCTGACGTCGGCGACTGCCTGAAGGAGTCCGAGATTTCCGGAATAGGCGACGCCGTCACGTCCGCGCGGCTGGATGCACGAACCGTGCTGTGGGGCGTGACTTGCGGATCGGGCGCTTACAATGTGACGCACCACTGGTACCTGACCGGCCCGGATGGACGCGAGCCCCGCCCCGTCGCCTTGGTCGGAACCGGCGGACCCGGCGCGAACCCTGTCATGGCCGACAACACCACCGTCAACGGCGCCTATGATCCCGAGACCCGCACCCTCTCCGCCTTCGCCAAGGGCCGGGGCGTCGGCGACTGCGGCGTGCTTCAGACCTGGGCCTGGACCGGCGAACGGTTCGCCCTGACCCGAGAGAGTTCGATGGGGAATTGCGCCGGCGTCCCCTCCGACCTGTGGCCCGTCGCCTGGCGCACCCGATGACGGATCCCGAGGTTCTGATCATCGGCGCCGGGCCGGCCGGCCTGACGGCGGCGACCTATCTCGGCCGGTTCCGGCGCTGCACCCTGGTGATCGATGCGGGCGAGCCCCGCGCCTGCTGGATTCCGCTAAGCCATAATATGCCGGGCTTTCCCTCCGGCGTTTCCGGCGCCGATATCCTGAAGCGGATGCGCGAACAGGCGGAGGAGTTCGGCGCGGTCATCGAACCCGGCTGGGTCGAGCGCCTGGCCCATGACGGCGACGGCTTTATCGCCCAGGTTCAAGGCCGCGAAATCCGCGCCCGGGCGGTGCTTCTCGCGACCGGCGTCGTCGACCATCACCCCGATCTGCCCGGCGTGGAACGCGCGGTTCAGCGGTCGCTGGTCCGCATCTGCCCGATCTGCGACGGCTACGAGGCGACGGATAAGGCCGTCGCCGTCATCGGCCATGACGACAAGGGCGCACGCGAAGCCGCCTTCCTGCGCACCTATTCCGACCGGGTGACCCTGATCCATGTCGGTGCGCCCCAAGCCCTCACCCGCCACGAGGAATTGGACCGGCTGGGCGTCGAACTGATCGTGGCGCCCCTGGAAACCGTCGCGCTGGAGCAGGACCGGGTCACGGCCCTGGGCTGGGGCGGCCGGACCCGCGCCTTCGACCTTGTCTATTCCGCGCTGGGCACCTCGCCGAACGCCGAACTGGCGCAAGGCTTCGAGGCCAGGCTAGCGCCCGACGGCCGGCTCGAGGTCGATCTGCATCAGGCGACCAGCGTGCCGGGCCTCTATGCCGCCGGCGACGTGGTGCGGGGCCTCAACCAGATCGCCGTCGCCACGGCCGAGGCGGCCGTGGCCGCCACCGACATCCACAACCGCCTGCGCCGGATCGACGGGCTGACGGTCTCCGAATAGGCCCACTAAGCCTGGGTCGCGATCCAGCCGTCCACGATCCGCTCCAGCACCGACAGGGGCACGCCCCCGGCGGCCAGGGTCGTGTCGTGAAAGCCCCTGATATCGAAACGGTCGCCCAGGCGCGACTTCGCCTTCTCACGCAGACGCACCCATTCGGTATGTCCGACCTTGTAGCTGCAGGCCTGGCCGGGCCAGACGCAGTATCGATCAATCTCGGTGGCGATGGCGCTTTCCTCGTCGCCGCCCGTCTCCACCATATAGCGGATCGCCTGTTCCCGGCTCCAGCGCTTGTGGTGCAACCCTGTGTCGGCCACCAGGCGCGAGGCGCGGAACAACAGGCTCTGCAGATAGCCCAGCTCGCCAAACCGATCATCGGCGTAGACCCCCATCTCGTCGGCCAGCTGCTCCGAATACAGCGCCCAGCCTTCGCCATGGGCGCTGAAGAACAGAGCCTTCGAGATCAAGGGCAGGCGGGTATTTTCGATCGCCAGAGTGCCCTGGAGATGATGCCCCGGCAGCGCCTCATGATAGGCCAGGGTCGGCAGGCTGAAGCGCGGACACTCGGCCGTGTCGCGCAGATTTATGTAGAAGGCGCCCGGTCGCGACCCGTCCAGGCTGGGCGCCACGGCATAGCCCCCCGGCGCCCCGGCCTCGATAGCGGCGGGCACGCGGCGGACCTCCACCCTCGCCTTCGGCAGCCGTCCGAAATACTGCGGAAGTCGGGCCTCCATGTCGGCGATCTGGGCGTTCAGATCCGCCAAAATCCGGGCCTTGCCCGCATCGGTGTTCGGATAGATCTGGGACGGCTGGCGGCCAAGAGCGGCCATTCGCCGGCCCACCGTCCCCTCCGTCATGCCTTCGGCCTTCAGCAGGGCGTCCATGCGCGAAAGAATGTCGCGCGACTGGTCCAGCCCCATCTGGTGGATCGTCTCGGGGTCGAGGTCGGTGGTGGTCATCAGCCGCAGATTGGCGGCGTAATAGGCCTCGCCCTGAGGCCGGGCCCAGAGGCCCGCGTCGGTCGTGGCGCGAGGCCTCCAGGTCTCGAGCAGGGCGATCTGTCGCTCCAGCGCGGGATAAATCTCGCGCTCGACGATGAAGGCGGCGCGCTCCGACCAATCGCCGGCAATGCCCTTCTCCGCAGTGCGTCGGGCGATGCTGCGCGTCAGGCCGGCCTCAGCGGCGGTCGGCGCACGCAGGGCCCGCATCTGGTCCAGCGCCTTGGCGACGATGAAGATCGGCGGGATCACGCCGCGATCCGCGTCATGCCCGCTGGCCTCGGTCTCCTGATCCAGCACCTGTGCGAACGCAGAGAGGCGAGACAGATAGGCTTCGGCATCGGCGGCGGTCTCGATCGAATGCTGGGTGTCGAGGAAATCCGGCGTCGCCTGATAGGCGCCCGTCAGCTGGGACACTGTATAGGGCTGAAGCGGATACACGCTGGGATCGACGAAGCCGAAATCGCCGTAGCCGAACCCCTTGGCCGCATCCAGCGCTTCAGCCTGGAAACGCACGACTTCGAAACTGGCGGCGCTCTGGCCGGTCAGGCTCGAGGCGTCGACGGCGCGGATCTCGGCCAGCCAGGCCTCGTTCAGGGCGATCGCCTTGACCCGGTCCTGAAGACCTCGCCCCGCCAGGGCGGACTTCAGGCCGGCGCGGGGCCCTGTATCGAGGCCGAGATTGGTCGCCAGCTGCGGATTGATGTCGACGGCCTGCTCGCCGATCCGTGCGACCAGGCCGTCCGCCGCCGCCGTCTGGTCGCGCGCGAAGGCGGGCGCGGCGAATGCTGCGACGCCCGCAAGGGCGCCCGTCTGCAGTAGTCGGCGACGATCGATCATCTCAGCCTCCTCGGCTATTGGCGTGGCTGGCCTAGGCCTGCGTCGCCACCCAGCCGTCCACGATCCGCTCCAGCACCGACAGAGGCACGCCCCCAGCGGCGAGGGCCGTATCGTGGAAGCTCTTCAGGTCGAACTTGCCGCCCAGGCTGGTCTTGGCCTTTTCGCGCAGCCGGACCCACTCGTTGTGGCCGACCTTGTAGGCGCAGGCCTGGCCCGGCCAGCCGCAATAGCGTTCGACCTCGGACACGGCGGCCCCTTCCTGATCGCCATAGGCCTCCATCATATACTGGATGCCCTGTTCGCGGCTCCAGCCCTTGGAATGGATGCCGGTGTCCACCACCAGGCGGGCGGAGCGGAACATCAGCGACTGGATATAGCCGATCTGCCCCACCGGGTCGTTCTCATAGGCGCCCAGCTCGTCGGCCAGCTGTTCGGCGTACAGGCCCCAGCCCTCGACATAGCTGGAGAAGCCCAGCAGGTTCATCAGCTTGGGCGCCGCCGCGCTCTCCTGCTGCAGGCTGATCTGCAGATGGTGGCCTGGCGTCGCCTCGTGATAGGTCAGGGTGGGCAGGGTCCAGGACGGCCATTCCGCCGTGTCCTTCAGATTGATCCAGTAGATGCCGGGCCGCGTCCCATCCAGGCTGGGCGAGTTGTAGTAGCCCATCGGCGCGCCGGCCTCGACCTCGGGCGGCACGCGCTTGATCTGGACCGACGCCTTGGGCAGCCGGCCGAAGGCGCTGGGCAGACGGGCCTGCATATCGGCCATCTGGTCGTTCAGCTTCTCGATCAGTTCGGCCTTGCCGGCGTCGGTGTTGGGATAGACGTATTTCGGGTCGTTGCCCAAGGCGCGGATCCGCTCGGCCACCGTCCCCTGGGTCAGGCCCTGAGCCTTCAGCAGGGTGTCGGCGCGGGCGGACAGTTCGGCCATCTGGGCGCGGCCCGTGCGATGGATCTCGTCCGCCGTCAGCCGGGTGGTCGTAATGAAACGCAGGCTGTTGGCGTAATACTGCTGGCCCTGCGGCAGGCGACGGATCGAGGCCTCATGACCGGCGCGCGGCAGGGCCGCCTTCAGCAGGGCGTTCTGGGCCGACAAGGCGGGATAGACCTTCTGGTTCAGCAAGGCCTCGACCTGGGCGCCCCAATCTCCCGTCAGGCCCTTGGACTGCGTCCGGTCCACCACCGAGGCCACCATGGGCGAGGCGGCGACGTCGGTGGCCAGTATGCCCTCCTGCTGGCCGATGGCCTTGGCCAGGATGAAGTCCGGCGGGATCACCCCCAGGGCGTAGTCTTCACGCAGCCGCTCGGTCTCGGCGCTCAGCACCTCGGCGAAGGCGGCGACGCGCGCCACATAGGCGTCGGCGTCGGCGGCGGTCTCGATCGTGTGCTGGTTGGCCAGTAAGTCGGGCGTCGACTGATAGGCCCCGCCCTGCTGGCTGACCCGATAGGGATTGGGCCATCCGCCCTGGCCATAGGGTATGGCGAAGGAGGCGATCACCCCGTCCAGATTGTCGGCGATGGTGTCGTAATAGATGCCGTCCTGGGCATCCATTGACGACCGGTCCAGCGCGGTCAGGGCGGCGCGCTGGGCCTTGGTGAAGGCACGGAACTTCTCCTCGTTCTCCAGGGTCGGAACGGTCAACTGGGACTTGGCGGCGGCGCGCGCGCCATTATCCAGGCCAAAGGCGGTCACAGCCTCGGGGCTGAGATCAAGAGTCTGTTCGAAGGCCTGGTCCATATAGGCGGCCAGCGCCGCCTTGGCCTGGCCGGCGTCGCCGGCAGGCGCGTTCAGCGCCCATGCCTGACCATTGGCGGCGGCGAGACCCGCGCCTGCGGCGGCGGACAGAAGAAGGCGACGACGGTCGATCATGGAAGGCCCCAGCGAATATGTCTGGTCGCCAATGGAGCGCCGGTCACCCGGACCCGCAAGTGAAATCGCGGAAAGGCCCGATCTAAACTCACCTCCCTGTTCGCGAGGCGAACGGGGAGGACAGGCGGGAGCGTCAGCGAGCGCCAGGAGGGGGCGACTCGGTGTCTGAAGCTCTTGAGGTCGTCACCGCCGTCGGAGTCGCCCCCGCCTGGTCGCAAGCGCGACCTGTCCTCCCCACGCGCCTTCGCGCGCAGAGAGGTGAACCTCACCCCGCCGCCTTCACCGCCGCAGACACGTCCGACACCACGCGCTTGACCAGGGCCGCGTCGTCGCCCTCCGCCATGACGCGGATCAGTTTCTCCGTGCCCGAGGGCCGCACCAGCAGTCGGCCCGAACCGTTCAGCGCCGCCTCGGCCTCTGCAATGGCGGCCTTGACCGTGTCGCTCTCCAACGGCTTGCCGGCGGTGAAGCGGACGTTCTCCAGCCGCTGCGGCACAGGATCGAACTGACGGGCCAGTTCGCTCATCGGCTTGCCGGACTCGACAAGCACGGCCAGCACCTGAAGGGCCGCCATCAATCCGTCGCCTGTCGTGGCGTGGTCGTGCAGGATGATGTGGCCCGACTGTTCGCCGCCGATATTGAACCCGCCTTCGCGCATCCGCTCCATCACATAGCGATCGCCGACCTTGGTCCGCTCCAGCGTCAGGCCTTCCGACTTGAGCTTCCGTTCCAGCCCCAGGTTGGACATGACGGTGGCGACCACGCCGCCCCCGGCCAGGCGTCCACGTTTCGCCCAGTCCAGCCCGACCAGGGCCATGATCTGGTCGCCGTCCACCACCTGGCCCTTTTCGTCGCAGATGATCAGCCGGTCGGCGTCCCCGTCCAGGGCGATGCCGATGTCGGCGCGATAGCGTTTGACCGCCTCGACCAGGGTGGCCGGATGGGTCGATCCGCACTCGGCGTTGATATTGGTCCCGTTCGGGGTCACCCCCACGGGGAAGACCTCGGCGCCCAGCTCGAACAGGGTGGTGGGCGCGACCTTGTAGCCGGCGCCATTGGCGCAATCGACGGCGATCCGCAGTCCCTGCAGGCTCAGCCGCTTGGGGAAGGCCTGTTTGGCGATCTCGATGTAACGGGCCTGGGCGTCGTCGATCCGCTTGACCCGCCCCAGCTTGTTCGACGGCGCCAGGCCCTGGTCCAGGCCGTCGTCCATCAGGGCCTCGATCTTCAGCTCGATTTCGTCCGACAGCTTGTAGCCGTCCGGCCCGAACAGCTTGATCCCGTTGTCGGCATAGTCGTTGTGCGAGGCCGAGATCATCACCCCCAGGTCGGCGCGCATCGACCGGGTCAGCATGGCCACCCCCGGTGTCGGCACCGGGCCGAAGGTGCGCACGTCCATGCCCACCGAGGCGAAACCGGCGACCAGGGCGGGCTCGATCGTATAGCCCGACAGCCGGGTGTCCTTGCCGATCACCACCAGATGGCGCCGGTCGTCGCCGGTGCGGAACAGTTTCCCCGCAGCCAGGCCCACGCGCAGCGCGACTTCGGCCGTCATCGGATAGGTGTTGGCGCGCCCGCGAATACCGTCGGTGCCGAAATATTTCCTGTCGCCCAAGGCGTCGTCCTTCGTTTCGGGTAACGTTCCGAAACCCCTTTTTTGATGCGGTCCGCCTTAAGATTGCATAGACGGCCGGTGGGGCTCGATGCGTGGCTTAGCCCCGGATCGCCGCCAGTGCAAAGCGGCGCCTTATCTGTCCCTCTTCCTCGGAGTTCCCAGCGCATGTGCGGCATCATCGGCGTCACCGGCAATGGACCCGTCGTTCCCCGGCTGATCGACAGTCTGAAACGGCTGGAATACCGGGGCTATGACTCGGCCGGCGTCGCCGCCGTCGTGGACGGATCGGTCGAGCGCCGTCGCGCCCAGGGCAAGATCCGCAATCTTGAAGCCGTCCTGGTCGAAGAGCCGCTTAAGGCCACGGTCGGCATCGGCCACACCCGCTGGGCCACCCATGGCGCCCCGACCACCGCCAACGCCCACCCGCACAAGGCCGGCCGCGTCACCCTGGTCCACAATGGCATCATCGAGAACTTCGCCGAGCTGAAGGCTGAGCTGGCCGCCGAGGGCCATATCTTTGAAAGCCAGACCGACACCGAGGTCATCGCCCACCTGCTGGACGCCGAGCTGAACACCGGGCGGCCGCCGCTGGAGGCCTTCAAGATCACGCTGGATCGGCTGACCGGCGCCTACGCCCTGGCGGTGCTGATCGACGGCGAGGACGATCTGATCCTGGGCGCCCGTCGCGGCAGTCCGCTGGTCGTCGGCTGGGGCGAGGACGAAATGTACCTGGGCTCCGACGCCCTGGCGGTCGGTCCCTTCACCCAGAAGATCTCCTATCTGGAAGAGGGCGACTATGTCGCCGTGACCAAGGGCGGCGCCCGGATGTTCGACGTCGCCGGCAAGCCGGTCGAACGGGCTGTGGTTCAGGTCTCCGCCTCCTCGGCCATGGTCGAGAAGGGCGAATACCGCCACTTCATGGAAAAGGAGATCCACGAGCAGCCCGACAGCGTCCAGCATACCCTTTCGGAATATCTCGACCTGGTAACCGGCACGGCCAAAACCAACGCCGTCGACTTCGCCGCCATCGACCGAATCCAGATCGTCGCCTGCGGCACCGCCTTCTACGCCGGCCAGATCGGCCGCTACGCCTTCGAGAAGCTGGCGGGCCTGCCGTGCGACGTCGAGATCGCGTCCGAGTTCCGCTACCGCTCGCCGGCGGTGTCGCAAAAGACCCTGGCGGTCGCCGTCAGCCAGTCGGGCGAAACGGCCGACACCCTGGCCAGCCTGACCTGGTGCAAGGCGCAGGGCCTGAAGACCGCCGCCGTGGTCAACGTCCACTCCTCGTCCATGGCGCGTGAGGCCGAAGTGCTTTGGCCGACCCATGCTGGGCCGGAAATCGGCGTCGCCTCGACCAAGGCCTTCACCGCCCAGGTCGCGGCCCTGCTGGCCCTCGCCGTGGCGGCGGGCGTGGCGCGCGGTCGGATCGATGCGGTCCAGGAGGCCGAACTGGTCAAGGCCCTGTTCGAAAGCCCCCGCCTGATCGCCGACGCCCTGCGCATGGACACCAGCATCCGCGCCGTGGTCCAGGATCTGGCCAAGGCCGACGACGTCCTGTTCCTGGGTCGGGGCGCCATGTTCCCCCTGGCCATGGAAGGCGCGCTGAAGCTGAAGGAAATCAGCTATATCCACGCCGAGGGCTATGCCGCCGGCGAGCTGAAACACGGCCCCATCGCCCTGATCGATGAAGAAACCCCGACCATCGCCCTCGCCCCCCTGGACGACGTGTTCGAAAAGACCGCCTCAAATCTGCAAGAGGTCGCCGCGCGCGGTGGTCCGGTCATCATGATCGCCCCGGAAAAGGCGCCCGATCCGCACGGCGCCGGCATCCGCCGCATCCACGCCCCGGACTGCCACCCCCTTATCGCGCCCCTGGTCTATGCGGTGCCCGTCCAGCTGCTGGCCTATTACACCGCCGTCCAGAAAGGCACCGACGTCGATCAGCCCCGGAACCTGGCCAAGTCCGTCACAGTGGAGTGAGGCGCGCCGCGCGCCCCAGGGCCTGAAGGTCGAGCAATTCGACGGCGCCGCGACGGACGCGTGCGGCGCCTGCGGCCCGCAGTTCGCTGCAGGCCGCCGACACGCCCGCGCGCCTCACGGCCAGAAGCTCTGCCAGGTCGCTCTGGCGAAGAGCGATCGTCGTCTCGCCGCTGCGATCGTGGATGTCCCAGAGCAGGGCCGCCAACCGTTCTGTGACGCGCAGGCGAGCGTGGCGTGCGATTTCCTCGTGTGCGGTTCTGACCTTGGAGCGCAGGTCCTCGACCGCCAGTTCGGCGACGGCGACAGGTCCGAGCGCCTCGATCATCCTATACTGCGGAATTTCGATCTTCTGCCCGGCGCTCAACCACAGCCCGGCCTCGCCGCCGCGACCCGTTGGTTCGAACCCAATCATCTCGCCTGGTCCGGCCAGCCCTAGCGCGACGCCGTCCCCAGGGCGGCGGCGCGCCACCACGCCTTCGACGATCAAGGTGACGATGCGAACCCCGCTGCGGTCCGATGCGACCGCATCCCGTGCGGCCGCAGGCGCGGCCTGGCCTGATTCCATCCCCCCGACGCCGAACTGGGAGAGAATCGATGGAGCGTGGGACGATGCGAGCATGTCCGATGCTCGACGCCGAACCTCGCTGTCACGCTATAACATGCGTTAAGTCGTCACACCGGTTCGCGTTGCAGGCGAAGATAGGTCGGATCGAACTCCGCGATCTCCGCCAGGCGATGCCAGTCCAGAATCTCGATACGCCCCCCCGCCCACTGGACCACGCTCTCTCCCCGTAATTCCGTGATCAGCCGGCTCACGTGCACGGTCGACAGGCCGAGCGAGTCTCCCAGCATGGCCTGGGTCAAGGGCAGGTCGAAGGTCAGGCCGGCGGCCTGGCCCGCCGCTTGGAGCCTGAGGTAAAGCTCGCACACCAGATGGGCCAGATGGCCCAGCCCGCTGCGCCGCCCCATGGCGACCAGCCACTGGCGATGGATCGCCGCGTCGATGATCGTGTCCAACCACAGAAGCCGGCTGAGATGGGGATGGCGTTCAGTCAGCTGGATCAGGCTGACGTGGGACGCATTGGCCACGACACAGTCGGTCAGGGCGAGAACGCCATGGTCCATCTGTTTCATCAACGGGCTGTGCAAGTCGATGAAGTCGCCCGCCACATTGATCTCGGTGATCTGGCGCCCGCCGTCCCTCAGTGTCGAGTAACGAGCCGAGAAGCCGGCGATCAGCAGGGTGCTGTGTTGCGGGTGAGTGTGCTCGTGCACAATATCGACCCCGGCGCGTACAGTTCGGGGCGCGCCGAGGACATCCTGCAGCGCGGCAATCTCCGCCGCAGACATCGAGTCACGCAGCGACAGCTTTTCCACCAGGGTTGTGATTTTCGCGGCCGGCGGGGGCGTGGCGGTCATTCGCCGGCCTCGGCGAGGGTCCAGCCGCTCGGCGCCGCGTCGGACGCCTGGGCCGTCACGCTGACGACGGTCCGGCCGTCGGCGTCGGTGACAATGACGCTGAACGAGCGGGTCGCCCAGAACCCCGACCCTCGATAGCGCAGGATTTCACCCAGCACAGTGACAGCCTCCTCCCGAGCAGCGTCAAGATCGGCCAGGTCCTCGCCCTGGTCGTCGCGAATTCGACCGCCGTTCTCGGTGTGAAAATAATAGCGCGGCAATCGCTCCTCCAGCATCAGATCAGGGGAGAAGCGGTCATAGGGTCGATTGGTTCAGTCCGCTAACCGCAGGTTTTCTTTGGAAGTCCAGCAAGCCTAACTTTCAGCGCGCCCGCCCTTCAAAAGGCCATGGAGGTAGCGACCGTAGATATTGCCTCCGAATTTGGTTGCGAGTTCTTCCAGCCGGCCCGCGTCAATGAAGCCCTGCAGGTACGCGATTTCCTCGGGGCAGGCGATCTTGAAACCCTGGCGTTTCTCGAGCACGCGGACCAGTTCGGCGGCCTCCAGAAGACTGTCAGGCGTCCCGGTGTCGAGCCATGCATATCCACGGCCCATGATCTCGACCGACAGCATCCCGCGTTCGAAATAGGCGCGATTGACATCGGTGATCTCCAGCTCGCCACGCGCCGACGGCCTGAGCCCCCGGGCGATCTGGACGACATCGGAGTCATAGAAATACAGGCCGGTGACGGCCCAGTTGGATTTGGGCTTCAGGGGCTTCTCCTCGATCGACAGCGCACGCATCCGGTCATCGAACTCGACCACCCCGTACCGTTCCGGATCATTGACGTGATAGGCGAATATCGTCGCCCCCTCTGGCCGCGCCATGGCGCGGGTGAAAAGAGCGGTGATGCCCTGGCCGTAGTAGATGTTGTCGCCCAGGATCAGGGCCGACGGATTATCGCCGACGAAGTCCGCGCCGATGACATAGGCCTGGGCCAGGCCGTCGGGGCTGGGCTGGACCGCGTACTGGATCTCCATCCCCCACTGCGAGCCGTCGCCCAGCAGGGCCTGAAAGCTGGGCGTGTCGCGCGGGGTGGAGATGATCAGCACCTCGCGGATCCCGGCCAGCATCAGGGTCGACAGCGGATAATAGATCATCGGCTTGTCGTAGACCGGCATCAGCTGCTTGGAGGTGACCAGGGTCATCGGATGCAGGCGGGCGCCTGATCCTCCGGCCAGGATGATGCCCTTCATGACGGGGTCCTTTCGGCGTGGAGTTCGTGGACGATCTCGGCGACGGCGGCCTGCCAGGGGCGGGGCGCGATCCCGTAGTCGCGGGTCAGTTTCTCGGTCGACAGGCGCGAATTGGTCGGGCGCTTGGCCAGGGTCGGATATTCGGACGAGGGGATGGCCTCGACCGTGGCGGACGGACCGCCGGCGGCGGCGCTGAGAGCGAAAATCTCGCTGGCCAGTCCGGCCCAGGTGGTCTCGCCGGCGTTGACGAACTGATAGACGCCGGTCGGTGCGTCGGCGTCGGCGATCATCGTCAGGGAGATGGTCCTGAGCGTTTGGGCGATATCGCGCGCCGAGGTCGGGCAGCCGTGCTGGTCGCCCACCACCCGCAGCGTTGGCCGGTCGGCGGCGAGCCGCAGCATGGTCTTGAGGAAGTTGGCGCGGTGGACGCTCACCACCCAGGCGGTGCGCAGCACGACCGAGCGCGGATTGCCGGCCCGCACCGCCAGTTCACCCGCCAGTTTGGAGGCGCCATAGACGCCCAGCGGCCCGACCGGATCGGTCTCGACATAGACGCCGTCCTTGGCCCCGTCGAACACATAGTCGGTCGAGACCTGGATCAGGGGAATCCCGGCCCCGCGCGTGGCGTCGGCCAGGACCGCCGGGCCCATGGCGTTGGCGGCGAAGGCGGCGGCGACCTCGGTCTCGGCCTTGTCCACCGCCGTATGGGCGCCCGAGTTGATCACGGCGGCGAAGGAGGTGGCGGCGAAGGCGGCCCGCACCGAGGCGGCGTCGCCCAGATCCAGTTCTGCCCGCGTCGGCGCGTGCAGCACCACGCCTGCAGGCCAGGCGGCGGCCTGGAGCTCCAGCCCCACCTGACCGGCCCCGCCCGTGATCAGGATGTGGACCGGATCAGCCATTGGGGACACCAAGACGCTGGGTCGAATAGCGGGCGTCCAGAATGTCCTGCCACCAGGACTGGTTCTCCAGATACCAGGTCACGGTCCGCTCGATCCCTTCCTCGAAGGTCACCGACGGGGTCCAGTCCAGGTCGGCGCGGATCTTCGACGCGTCGATGGCGTAGCGGTGATCGTGGCCGGGCCGGTCGGTCACATAGGTGATCTGGTCGGCATATCGGCCCTCGGCTTTGGGCCGCAGCCGGTCCAGGATCGAACAGATGGCGGTGACCACCTCGATGTTCTTCCGTTCGGCATTGCCCCCGACATTATAGGTCTCGCCCGGCGTGCCGGTCTCGAACACCGCCTGGAGCGCGCGGGCGTGGTCATCGACGAACAGCCAGTCGCGCACGTTCGACCCGTCGCCATAGACCGGCAGGGGCTCGCCGTTCAGGGCCCGGATGATGATCAGCGGGATCAGCTTCTCGGGGAAGTGATAGGGGCCGTAGTTGTTGGAGCAGTTGGTCACCAGCACCGGCAGGCCGTAGGTGTGGCCCCAGGCCCGCACCAGATGGTCCGACCCCGCCTTGGACGCAGAATAGGGCGAACGGGGATCATAGGGGGTGGTCTCGGTGAAGACGCCGTCCTCGCCCAGAGAGCCGAACACTTCGTCGGTCGAGATATGGTGGAAGCGGAAAGCCGCCTTGGCGTCCTCATCCAGCACGCGCCAATAGCCCAAGACCTGGTTCAGCATGACGAAGGTGCCGACCATATTGGTCTGGATGAACTCACCCGGCCCGTCGATCGAGCGATCGACATGGCTCTCGGCCGCCAGGTGGGCGACCACGTCCGGCTTGAACTCGCGCAGGGTCTTGGACACGGCCTCGGCGTCGCAGATGTCGGCCTGGACGAAGGAATAGCGGTTGCTGGACGCCGCCGGCTCCAGCGAGCTCAGCACGCCCGCATAGGTCAGTTTGTCATAGACCAGGACCTCATGGTCCGTATGCGCGATCAGCCGCCGCACCAGGGCCGAGCCGATGAAACCGGCGCCGCCGGTGACCAGGATACGCATCAGCCCATTTCCCCAGGAGCAGACAGGGGCGCCAGCGGCCAGCCGTCGTATTCAAAGGGGCTCTCGAGCGCGGCAAGAGTCGGCAGCCCACTGTCCTTTTCGGACAAGACAGCGCCCGAGGCCGGAAGCGGCCAGGCGATGTCGAGGCTCGGATCGTTCCAGGCGATCCCGCCCTCGCAGTCCGGCGAATAGATGTCGCTCACCTTGTAAGCGACCTCCACATCGGGTTCGAGGGTGACAAAGCCGTGGGCGAAGCCGATCGGCACGAATAGCTGCTCCCCCCCCTTCGCGGTCAGCAAGTCGGCGACGTGCCGACCATAGGTCGGCGACCCGCGCCGGATATCAACGGCGTAGTCCATGATCGCCCCCCGCACGCATCGGACCAGCTTGGCCTGGGCGTGCGGCGGGCGCTGGTAGTGCAACCCGCGGATCGTGCCCTGAAGCGCCGAGAATGACTGGTTGTCCTGCACGAAACGCGAGGTGATGCCGAGGGCCGACGCCGAAGCCTCGGAATAGGTCTCCATGAACCAGCCGCGCGCATCGCCGAAACGGCGGGGGAGGATCAGGCGGGGCAGATGTTCGTCCGAAGTAAAACCGCTCCTGGCTTGCTCATTCATGCCGTGCATAGATCTCCCACGTGCTTCACCGGCGCCGAAGACGAAAGACGCACGGCGATCTGGAAGCGAACCTACGACATGCGGGCGGCCATGTCCTCACGCCGACGCGCGACATCCTGCGACCGACGCCGCCGCTCCAGCGGAAAAGGCAGGCGCTGGATCACTTCACCGATTACCCGAGTTTGAGCAGATCTTCCTGCGCCAGCCCGGTCGCGGCGGCGGTTGCGCGCAGTTGGGCCCAGGCCGCCATGATGTGATAGAAGGAGCTGGCGGGGGCGGGTTCGTCGATGAACCGTCCGTTTTCCAGCAGCTTGTCTCTCCAGAGGCCGTCGTCGGTCAGATAACGCCAAAGCGCCCGCTGCGCCTGGGCCGCCTCTTCCAGCAGGAGGGTTCGTTCACCATCGTCGCCAAGTTCGGCCAGGATGAGCGAAGCCTTCATCCATTCCGCCTGGGGCCAGAGGCGGGCGCGACGGCTTACGACGTCGCCGCTTTGGTCCATCGCATCCACCGCCACCTGACGTCGCAGTCCGACGCCCTTCCGGCCAAAGGCGTAGAGCTTGCGCGCAACCTCTACGGCCGACGCATCGTTGCGGGCCCGGCCGTAACGGGCCAGCAACCAAGCCCATTCGAACTGGTGGCCCGGCTCGACCAACCGCCCCTCCTCACCGGGCGCGGGCGACCAGTCCTCAGCAAAGAATTCCCGCAGGAAGCCGCCGTCGGGGTCGATGAAATGCCGGCGCGCCAAGGCGACGATCCGGTCGCTCAGCCTGCTCCATTCCGTATCATCGCTGACGGCCTCCCAGGCGAGGGCGGCTTCGAGCAGGTGCATGTGACAGTTGGACTGGAAGGGATGCGCGCCCTTCTCCACCAGTCCGCCGGTCGGCGGCGCGGCGGCGAGAAGGCGATCGCGGACCCCGGCGGCGCGGGCCTGGTGGTCGCCCTCCACGCCGGCCTGCAGGGCTGCGGCGAGCGCGAACATATAGAAGGCCTGATCATAGATCATCGGCGTGTCGTCCAGCGGCGATCCGTCGGCGGCCAGAACCGTCCTCATCAGGCCGTCGGGTCGGAGATAAGCCGCCTCGATCCGCGCGAGACCGCGACGCACCGCCTCGCGCCAGGGCCCCTTCCATCCGAGCCGCCCTGCGTCGGCGAACACCTGGACCTGTCGAGCCTGCACCCGCGCGCGACGTCGGCTCTCCACCTGTCGTCCGTCCAGCCCCAGCAGTTCTGCGAACCCACCGTCCGACGCCTGACCGAGAGCGCTCCAGATCGGGAGCGCCCGCATGTTCAGCCAGCGCGTGAACCGTGTCCCGCCTTCCAGCAGGGTCTCTGGCGTCGACTGCGGAAAATCGAGGTGCTGCGGATAAGACAGCCTCAGCCGCTCCACCACCTTCTTGACGTCCTGGCTACGCTCGAGGTCACAGACAAGGACCGCGTCCCGTTCTGCAATGATGGCCAGGTTGCGCACGCCGATGGCGGCGACGACCATGCCTTCCGGCGCGCGGGCCATGCAGCCTTCGGCGTCCTCGAAGACAAAACCGCCGAGATCGCCCTCGCCGGTCGCGGCGACTGCGTCCCAGGCCCCCAGATCGGACCATTCGAAATTCACGGCGAGCACAGAGGCCCGCCGGGTCTTCTCCATGACCGCATAGTCGATGGATATCTTGGGCGCGTTCCGGAACGCCGCACCCAGGACCGCCAGTTCGCCTGCGTCTTCCGCCGGCAGGGATTCACGTGCGGCCGTCTCCACCGCCGGCGCGGCCGACTGAAGCTCGCTCAGCAAGGTCACAGCCGAGACGATGAAGTTGCCGCTGTTCCACAGATAGCCGTCCGCTATATAGCGCTCGGCGGTCGGCCGGTCGGGCTTTTCGACGAACGCCTTTACGGCGGACAGGCCAGGTCCCTCCGCCGCGATATAGCCATAAGCGGCCGAGGCTTCGGTCGGCGTGACGCCGAGGGTGACGATCAATCCTCCCTTGGCCGCTTCCGCCGCCTGCTCCGCCGCGGCGCGGAAGGCCTCGTGATCAGGGATGTGGTGGTCCGACGCCACAAAGACATTGACGCCGTCGGGATCGTGGCGTGCGGTCCAGGCTGCGGCGACGGCCATGGCCGCGGCGGAATCCCGGGCTTCCGGCTCCAGGAGGATCTGGGCGGAAACGTCCAGTTCGGCCAGTTGAGCCAAGATGGCTTCGCGGTGGGCCACCCCGCCCACCACGATCAGGCGGCCGCCTCCGGCCGCAAGCGGCTCCACGCGCAGCACCGTCTCCTGAAACAGCGAACGATTGCCCGACAACGGAATGAACTGTTTTGGCCGCGACGGGCGCGACGCCGGCCAGAGACGCGTGCCGGCGCCGCCGCACATGATTACCGGATAAAGACCCATTATTTCCCCCTAAGCCTTGCCCGCCCGCCCCCCCCGAGCTCGCCGACGGCTCCAGTCATGCCGGGAAGACGCGACCAGATGCCGAAATCAGATTTCCTGGTTGAAGGCGCCGATTTCCGGATAGGCGGCCAGCCGCAGCTTGACCTCCTTGCGGAACAGGTCGCGCATGTCGTCCTCGGATCGCATGCTCTCGACCACCACGACCAGTTCGGGCTTGTTGGACGAGGCGCGGACCAAAACCCAGGAACCGTCGTCAAGGTGCACCCGCACCCCGTTGACCGTGATGGCCTCGACGATCTTGCGTCCCAGGATCTCGCCGCCGGCCGCAGCCAGGTCCGAGTACTCCTTCACGATCCGCTCCAGCACCTCGTACTTCAACTCGTCGTCGCAATGGGGCGACATGGTCAGGCTGGTCCAGGCGTCCGGCAGGGCGACCTTCAGTTCACTGAGCTTCTTGCCCGGATTGCGATCCAGCATGGCCAGAACCGCCCCAGCCGCGACCAGGCCGTCGTCATAGCCATGACCCAGATCGCCGGCCATGAAGAAATGGCCCGACTTCTCGAACCCGGCCAGGGCGCCCAGTTCGGCGGTCTTGCGCTTGATATAGGAATGGCCCGTCTTCCAGTAGACCACCTCGGCGCCATTGGCCTTGAGGATTTCGTCGGTCTTGTACAGACCGGTCGACTTCACATCGACGACGAAGGTGCTGTCCGGATAAACCTTGGACAGGTCGCGGGCCAACATCAGGCCGATCTTGTCGGCGAAGATCTCCTCGCCGGTGTCGTCCACCACGCCGCAGCGATCGCCGTCGCCGTCGAAGCCCAGGGCCAGGTCGGCGCCCGTTTCGCGCACCCGCTGCGCCATCTGCACCAGCATGGCGTGATCTTCCGGGTTCGGATTGTATTTGGGGAAGGTGTAGTCGAGTTCGGTGTCCATCTCGATCACCTCGACTCCCATCCGGCGAAGGGCGTCGGGGGCGAAGGCGCCGGCCGTGCCGTTGCCGCAGGCGCAGACCACCTTCAGCGGCCGCTTGATCTGCACCTTGGAGGCGACGTCGGCGACATAGGTCTCGCGGAAGTCCTCGACCCGGACCAGTTTCCCGCCCGGCCGGGCCACACCCTCGCCGTTCAGCACGATGTCTTTCAGCCGGCCCATCTCCTCCGGGCCGAAGGTCAGGGGCTTGTTGGCGCCCATCTTGACCCCAGTCCAGCCGTTCTCGTTGTGGCTGGCCGTGACCATGGCCACGCAGGGGGCGTCCAGTTCGAACTGACCGAAATAGGCCATGGGCGACAGGGCCAGGCCGACGTCCAGAACCTCCATCCCGCCTTCCAGCAGGCCCAGCATCAGCGCCTGTTTGACGCTGAGGCTATAGCTGCGGAAGTCATGGCCGGTGACGATCCGGGGCGCGACGCCGATCTCGTGGACATAGGTGGCCAGACCCAGGCCGAGGGCCTGAATACCGAGGAGGTTGATCTCCTTTTCCAGGACCCAGCGCGCATCGTATTCACGAAAGCCGGTCGGCTTGACCAGGGCCTGCGTCTCATAGGCCGCCGTGTTGGGCTTCAGATCTGTACGGGGTTTGAGCATGGCTCTTCCTTGGGTGGTCTGGGTGGGATCCATGAAGCTTCAACCGCTCAGGCGGCGGCGCGTTTCCGGATCCGGGCAATGCGGCGTAAACGGCGCCAGAAGCGACCGCGTTCCGGCTCGGGATAGGGTTGCAGATTCTCGACGAACTGCTCGGCCGACGCACGCCAGCTGAATTTCTCGGCGTAGGCTCGGACCGTCTTGCGGTCGAGCTGGAGACATTTGAGACAGGCTGTCTTCAGATCGTGATCGACGACGCCGGCGTTCGAGCCCGGAATGATGTCGATCGGTCCGTGCGCCGGATAGGCGGCGACTGGAACGCCGGCGGCCATGGCCTCCAGGATCACGAGGCCGAAGGTGTCGGTCCAGCTGGGGAAGACGAAGACATCGGCGTCACGGAAGCACCGGGCCAGATCGTCGCCGAACCTTGCCCCCAGGAATTTGGCCTCCGGATATTTCTCCTGAAGCTCGGCGCGGGCGGGGCCGTCGCCGACGATGATCTTGGTGCCGGGCAGGTCCAGTTCGAGGAAGGCCTCGATGTTCTTCTCCACCGCCACCCGACCGACGTTGAGGAAGAAGGGCCGCGGCCAGTCCTTTCCGCCCAATTCGTCATAGATGCGGTCCAGGTCCGGACTGAACATCTCGGTGTCGACGCCCCGCGACCACGGCGAGACATTCTTGAATCCATGCTCGACCAATTCGTCGCGCAGGGTCGGGGTCGCCACCATCAGTCGGCCCGACGGCTTGTGAAACCATTTCATATAGGCGTAGCCGACCTGGACCGGGATCGGGAACCGGGCCGAGACATATTCGGGAAATTTGGTGTGGTAGCTGGTCGTGAAAGGCAGTTTCCACTCCACGCAGATACGGCGCGTGGCGATGCCGATTGGACCCTCGGTAGCGATATGCACGGCCTCCGGTTCGAAGGCGCGCAGCATTTCGCGAATCTCCTCCTCCGCGCCGAGCGCCAACCGGATTTCCGGATAGGTCGGACAGGGGATCGTCCTGAACAGGCTGGGCTCGATGACCTCGACCTCATGGCCCATGCCGCGGCATTCCGCGACGGTGCGGGTAAGGGTGCGGACGACGCCGTTGACCTGAGGTTCCCAGGCGTCAGTGGCCAGAACGATGCGCATTGAGGCGGGCGGACCCTGAGCCGTTAAGTAAGGGCGGAAGTTCTAGACGGTTCGAATGACGAAGGCGAGACGTTCGCTAGAGCGGAAGCACGGTCGTCGATTTCACCTCCTCCAGAACCGCATAGGTCCGGGTCTCGCGAACCCCCGGCATCCGCACCAGGACATCGCCCAGGAAGGCGCGATAGGCGTCCATGTCGCCGACGCGGGCCTTGATCAGATAGTCGAAGCCGCCGGCGACCATGTGGCATTCCAGCACCTCGGCCTGGCTGCGGACGGCGGCGGCAAAGGCTTCAAAGACGTCGCCGGTGGTGCGGTCCAGCAGGACCTCGACGAAAATCAGCAGATCGCGCCCGACCTGTGAGGGGTCGATCATGGCGGCGTAGCCGGTGATGATCTTCTTCTCGCGCAGCCTTTTGACGCGTTCGAAACAGGCAGCGGGCGACAGGTTGCAGCGTCGCGCCAGTTCGGCGTTGGAGATGCGGGCGTCGGTCTGGAGCACCCTCAGGATGCGGCGATCGACGTTGTCGATATCAACCATCGGAAATCAGACCCTGGAACCGAACGATCATCGGGAACGGCCACTATCATACGAAGCACCTTCTCCGAACTGGAGAATATACGGCGGAAATCCACAGGACATGACGCGCCCATGACGCCCGCCGCCTTTTCGCCTTCGAGCTTGGCCGTCTGGGACGGGCTGGACCACCGCAAATTCCGCGACGAGCGCGCCGCCGTCGCCGACAATCTGGCCCTCATGCCGCTGGACGCCGCCGCGCGCGTCGCCGTGGTCGCGGAGGCGACGCGCCTGGTCGAGCACGCCCGACGCAGCCAGAAGAAACAGGGGGTGGTGGAAAGCTTCCTGCAGCAATTCTCGCTGGGCACCCGCGAGGGTCTGGCCCTCATGTGCCTGGCCGAGGCCCTGCTGCGCGTGCCGGACGAGGAGACGCGCGACCGTCTGATCGCCGAGAAGATCGGCTCGGCCGACTGGGCCTCCCATCTGGGCCAATCCGACAGCCTGTTCGTCAACGCCTCGACCTGGGGCCTGATGCTGACGGGCAAGTTGGTCGACGTCGACGACGAGGCCCGGACCGATCTGCCCGGATTCCTGAAGCGGATCGCCGGCCGTCTGGGCGAGCCGGTCATCCGCCAGGCCGTAGCGACCGCCGTAAAGATCATGGGCGAACAGTTCGTGGTCGGCCGCACCATCGAAGCGGCGCTGAAACGGTCGAACCGTGAGGGCTGGCTGTGCAGCTTCGACATGCTGGGCGAGGGCGCCCGGACCATGGCCGACGCCGATCGCTATGAGAAAATCTACGCCGACGCGATCGAGGCGGTGGGCAAGACGTCGAAGGCCCAGGGCCCCGAACACGGTCACGGCGTGTCGGTCAAACTGTCGGCCCTGTCGCCCCGTTACGAGGCGACCCACGAAGACGGGGTCTGGGAGACTCTCTATCCTCGCATCCTGCGGCTGGCAGGCATCGCCGCCGGTTACGACATCAACTTCACCCTCGACGCCGAGGAGACCGACCGCCTGGCCCTGTCGCTGAAACTGCTGGACCGACTGGCGCACGAACCCAGCCTCGGCGGCTGGAGCGGCCTGGGCCTGGCGGTTCAGGCCTATCAGAAGCGTGGGCTGGAGACGGTCCATCGGGTCGCCGATCTGGCCCGCCGCTCGGGACGCCGACTGATGGTGCGGCTGGTCAAGGGCGCCTATTGGGACACCGAGATCAAGCGCGCCCAGGTATTCGGACGCACCGATTATCCGGTCTTCACCACCAAGGCGGCGACCGACCTGAACTATCTGGTCTGCGCTAAGGCCATGATCGCGGCCTCGCCGGCGATCTATTCCCAGTTCGCCAGCCACAACGCCCACACCCTGGCCGCCGTGCGCCGCATGGCCCGCGAGCGGGGCGTCACGGTCGAGCACCAGCGGCTGCACGGCATGGGCGAAGCCCTCTATGACGCGGCCGTCGAGGCGTGGTCGGATGAGACGGTCATCGTCCGCGCCTACGCCCCCGTCGGCGGGCATGAGGATCTGCTGCCGTACCTCGTGCGGCGCCTGCTGGAAAACGGCGCCAACTCCTCCTTTGTCCACGCCCTGCTTGACGAGCGCGTTCCGGCCTCGGCCGTCGCGGCCGATCCAATTTCCCTGGTCGAGCAGGCGCCCGACCGTCACCCCAAGATTCCGGTTCCGAAAGACATGTACGGCGATCGTCAAAACTCCCTCGGCCGCGACTATTCCCAAGCCGCCGACCGCGAAGCCCATGCCCGCGCGCTGGATGGGATCGACCGCGAGAAACTGACCTCGGGCCCGATCATCGGCGGCCGGCTGCGGGCCGGGATCGACGCCCAGGCCGTGACCAATCCCTTCGACCGGTCCCAGGTGCTGGGCCATGTCTCCGAAGCCGAGGCGGACGACATCGACGCCGCCGTCGACGCCGCCGCAAACGGCCAGGTTCAGTGGGACCGCCAGGGCGGCGCCAAGCGCGCGATCGTGCTGCGGGCCATGGCGGATGCGCTGGAGGCCAATCTGGACCGCCTGGTCGCCCTGCTCAGCCGCGAGGCCGGCAAGACCCTGAACGACGGCGTCGCCGAGGTGCGCGAGGCCGCCGACTTCTGCCGCTACTACGCCCTGCTGGCCGAACGCGACTTCACCGCGCCCCAGACCCTGAAGGGGCCGACCGGCGAAACCAACCAACTGGTCCTGCATGGACGCGGCGTCTTCGCGGCGATCAGCCCGTGGAACTTCCCCCTGGCCATCTTCACCGGCCAGATCGCCGCCGCGCTGGCCGCCGGCAATGCGGTCCTGGCCAAACCCGCCGAACAGACGCCCCTGATCGCCGCCGAGGCCGTACGCCTGTATCACAAGGCCGGGCTGAACCCGGATCTGCTGGCCCTGGTCCCCGGTCGCGGCGAGACCGTCGGCGCAGCCCTGGTCACGCATCCCGGAATCGACGGCGTCGCCTTCACCGGCGGCACCGACACGGCCGCCGCCATCAATCGCGCCATCGCCGCCCGCCCCGGCGCCATTATTCCCTTCATCGCCGAAACCGGCGGCCTGAACGGCATGTTCATCGACACCACGGCGCTGAAGGAACAGGTGATCGACGACGTGATCCAGTCGGCCTTCGGTTCGGCCGGCCAGCGCTGCTCGGCCCTGCGCGTCCTCTATGTCCCGGCGGAGGCCGCCGATGCTCTGATCGAAGGCCTAAAGGGGGCGCTGGCGGTGCAGACGGTCGGCGATCCGGCCGACCCACGGACGGACATCGGCCCAGTCATCGACCCCGAGTCGCGTCGCGCCCTGGAAGCCCACGTCGAACGTCTGGCGAAGGAAGCCAAGGTCGTCGCCCGCGCGGCCCTGCCGCTGGGTTCGGAAAAGGGCGACCTCTTCGCCCCTACCATCGCCGAGATCCCGACGCCCGACTTCCTGGAACGCGAGGTGTTCGGTCCGATTCTTCACATCTATCGCTACCCGCCGTCCGCGCTGAAGACGGTCGCTGGCAAGTTGGCCGCGCGCGGCTACGGCCTGACGCTGGGCGTCCACAGCCGGATTGAAGCCTTCGCCGCCGAGGTGGTCGATTTGGTCCCGGCCGGCAATGTCTACGTCAACCGCTCAATCACAGGCGCCGTCGTGGGCGTGCAGCCGTTCGGCGGCGAAGGTCTGTCCGGCACGGGCCCGAAGGCCGGCGGACCGAACAGCCTGATCCGCTATGCGGCGGAGAAGGCGATCAGCGTCAATATCGCCGCGCAGGGCGGGGATCCGGCGCTGTTGAATCTGTAGGTTGGGGTTGACGCAAGGAATCGGCTGGGGTCCATGAGCGCCGGTCGCGCAAGGACGCCAATGACATCGATCTGCATCGACGGCTTCAACCTGGCCATGCCAAAAGGGTCCGGGATCGCGACCTACGGGAGGAATTTGCTCGATACCGCCCAAGCTGCGGGGTTTGAGACGCAGGTCTTATATGGTCCGCCATCGATGCGAAACGGGCGGAACCTTATGAATGAGGCGCTTCTCGTCGACGCCCCCAAGCCCTTGCCTCAGGACAATCACCGACGCCGAATCAAACGCTTCCAGGAAACCTTCCTGTCTCGGTTCGGTCGAACGGCCTACCCCATCAAGCCTTCTGGCGAGGTCATTTGGCCGTCTGGCGCGCCGCCCGCCGCGCAGTCCTATTGGGCGGCCCAGGATCTTTTCTCCCGAGCGAACCGAAGCTTCCATCGATACGGAAAACTGACGCCCACGAGGTTCCGAGGCGGTGAAAAGCCTCCGCCCGACCTAGCGCACTGGACCGCCCCGCTTCCCCTCTATGCGGCGGGCACGCCCAACATCTACACCTTCCACGACCTCATCCCGCTTCGTCTCCCCCATACCGTCGGGGGAGACAAGACGCGCTACCTGGCGATGAGTCTGGAGGTCGCCGCCCGCGCCGACCATATTATCGTGGTGTCAGAGGCGACCCGACAGGATGTCGTACGGCTGCTGGGGGTCGACGAGGAACGGATCACCAATACCTATCAAGCGGTGCAGATCCCTGAGTCGGTGGCGCGGCGCAGTCAGTCGGATGTCGCTCTAGAGCTGGAGGGCGTCTTCGGGTTGGGATGGAAGAGCTATTTTCTCCACTTCGGCGCGGTGGAGCCGAAGAAGAATCTGGGCCGGATCGTGGAAGCCTATCTGGCGTCGGGGGTGCAGGCGCCGCTGGTCCTAATAGGGGGCCGCGCCTGGCTGGACGAGGGCGAGGTTGCGCTTCTCAAGGAGGTCAAACGGGACGGCGGGCCGAACGCGGACCGAATTCGCCAGTACGACTATATGTCTTTTTCCATGCTGATGAGCTTGATCCGAGGCGCGCGGAGCGTGCTGTTCCCGTCTCTTTACGAGGGTTTCGGTCTTCCGGTTCTGGAAGCGATGGCCTTGTCCACGGCGGTGCTGACCTCGACCGGCGGCGCATTGCCGGAGGTCGCCGGCGACGCTGCGGTGCTCGTCGATCCGTATGACGTCCAGGCCATAAAAATGGGCATTCGCGCCCTCGACGCCGATGAAGGGTTACGAGTCGACCTGGAAAAACGAGGGCCGCAGCAAGCGTCCAGATTCAGTCCGGCAGCCTATCAGGCGAAACTTCTGCAGGCCTATTCAGCCGTTGGCGTCGCGCCTTAGGCGTCGTATGGCTAACTCTCCGCTCACTGCTCCGTGCCCATGAGTCATCCAGCGCTTAGACATCAACGGTCCGATAAGCCGCCGCTCATCGCCCTGTGGGCTTGGGCGCGCAGGAATGTGCGTATCGTCACGGCCTTGATGATGCGCGAGGTCATTACGCGGTTCGGACGAGAGGGTTTCGGTTTTGCCTGGCTTATCGGAGAGCCGCTGATCTTCACCTTCGGCGTCATGGCGCTCTGGAGCCTCACCAAGCCCAGCTATGAGCATGGCGTCCGCCTGGCTCCCTTCGTCATGACGGGGTATCTGTCCATCATCCTGATCCGACATTTTATCGGCTATCTGGCGGTGGCGCTCCAGTCAAATATCGGCCTTCTGTATCATCGACAGGTGGCGCCTCTTCACATCATATCTTCACGCATCCTCATGGAGTTTGTCGGAGCGACAACAGCGTATCTTATCGTGTACTTGGTTTTGCTGATAATTGGGCAGGTGGATCTGCCGCAAAACTATCTTCTCCTTTATTACGGATGGTGTTTGCTGGGGTTTCTGTCAGCGGGATTTGCGATGATCCTTGCAGGCTTGTCGATGCGGTATGAGTTTGTTGAGCGAATTACGGGGCTTATAGGGTACCTGATGATACCCTTGTCCGGCGCCTTCGCTATGGTGGCTTGGTTTCCTCCAGCGGTTCAGAAATACTACCTGATGATCCCGTTCGTACATTGCATCGAAATGACACGTGCGGCGATATTCGGGGAATTTATTCCAACCCACTACTCGTTGATCTACCCTCTTGGGTGGGCGATTTTCTTTAACGTCACCGGTTTATTGCTGATCGCCACTGCGCGTGATCACATTGAATCTGAATGATGATGGCGTAAATTTCGGTATTGAAAACAATGAACGATCCCAAGCTGAACTATATTGGGCCATTGCCAGATCTGATCGCGGGGCCTGCAACGCCGACGCCTTGGTGGCGCGCCCTGCCTCTTGCGTTCCTATTGGTCGTGGCGGCGCCCACCATAATAGCGGCGCTTTACTTCTTTCTCATCGCCTCGCCGCGCTATGTGTCCGAGGCGCGCTTCATTGTCCGCGCGGCCAACCAGGCCCAGCCGAGCTCCTTGGGTGTCGCGCTTCAGGGCGTGGGGCTGTCGTCGACGTCAACCGACGCTTTTGCGGTTCATGAGTACGCCTTGTCGCAGGACGGCATCCGCGATCTCAAAAGACAGTTCGATCTCGATGCGATGTTGAGGCCCCGTGGAGCGGATTTGCTATCCGGCTGGCCGAGACTGGGCGAGGAACGCTCTGATCGGTCCTTGGAGGCTGCGCTCGAAAGATTTGTTACCATAGGGTACAATTCCGCTACCGGCATCAGCACTCTACGGGTCCAGGGTTTCGCCCCCAGGGACTCCCAACTTCTCGCCGAGGCCCTGTTGCAGGGCGGCGAACGGCTGGTGAACCGTCTAAACGATCGCGCCTCCGCCGACGCCGTGAGCGACGCTCGCACTGTGCGCGACGAAGCGCGCCTTCACCTCGCCAATGCGCAGCAGCAACTGACCGCCTTCCGCAATCAGGAACAATTTATAGATCCGACGCGCTCCGCCACGGAGGGCGGTCAACTGATCGGCAACCTCCTGGCGACCGTCGCCGCCCTGCGGGCGGAACGGGCGCAACTGGCCACGGGCGCGCCTGACAGTCCTCAACTTCCCCCGCTGGACAATCGGATCGCGGCCTATGAGCGGCAGATCGAAATGGAGCGCGCCAAGATCGCGGGGTCATCCGACTCGCTTGCCGGAAAGCTGAGCGCCTATGAAGACCTCATGCTGCAGCGTGAGTTGGCCGATCGCGAGCTCACCCAGGCCTCAACGGCTCTGCTCGCCGCCGAGCAGGAGGCGCGACGGCAGAAACTGTACCTCGAGCGTATTGTGAACCCCCATCTGCCCGATCGTTCCAGCGAGCCCCGCCGCCTCATTTCCGTACTGGTCGTATTCGCCACGTCCCTGCTCTTCTATGGTGTCGGATGGCTGGTCTGGGCCGGCGTACGCGAGCACCGGCAAGACTGATGACCATGCCCGACGCCTCCCCCGGGTTAAGGGTTGAAAATCTAAGTCGAACCTTTCTTGGCGCCACCAAGCCGTTGTTCACAAACCTGTCCTTCTCCCTTAACCGGGACGGACGTCTTGCGGTTCTGGGGCGTAATGGACAAGGGAAGTCGTCTCTGATCCGAATGCTGGGCGGGGTTGATCGGCCCTCCCAAGGGCGAATCGACTGGATGATGTCGCCCTCGTGGCCGATTGGCTTCAGCGGCGGCTTCCAAGGGAGTCTTTCAGGTCTGGACAACATCCGGTTCTTGTCTCGCCTGTACGAGCGTGACTACCACGACATGAGGGAACGCGTAGACGATTTCGCCGAACTGGGTTCGGCGCTGTTACGGCCGGTGAAACATTATTCATCTGGCATGCGCGCGCGTCTCGCTTTTGGTCTTTCGCTGGCGATCGAGTTCGATTGCTATCTTATCGATGAGCTCGTGGCCGTCGGCGACGCCCGTTTCCAGCGTAAGTGTCAGGAAGAACTGTTCGAACACCGGGCCAATCGCGCGTTTCTGATGGCGTCTCACGACGTCCATCTTGTCGCCAGCTATTGCGATACGGCCTTGGTCATCGAAAGCGGTCGAGCCAAGATGTTCTCGGACATCAATGAAGCCGTGGAGGTCTACACTTGGCTGAGGGCGGCATGACGGAAGTTGATGCACGTTGGTTCGTACTGCCCCCGACACAAAATCTGGAGGCCTGGCGTCTGGCTATGCGTCATCACGCTGAGGCGCAGGGCCTTTCCGTCGTCGAGGTAGTGACTGGAAACGAGCAGGTTACAACGGGCGACATTGTTCTGTCCTCCGACCTCGATTTTGCGCGCCTGGCCGGCGCGAGTTCGGAAAACACGACGGTTTTGGATCTGTCGCCATTCATCGATCTTTCGGATTGTCGGGAGGAGGATCATCCCTTCAGAATTCTCGACCTGACGCGAAAGATCGCCGCCGCCCGCGACTTCGAGGGTAAGGTCAGTTCTCCGGACACGACGCTTCCGCCGCCTTTCTCAGCACTGCAAAGAGTGGCAGGAAGTGGGCGCACGCCCACGGCGCTTGAAGCCCATTTCCTCGACGCCTTGGCGATTGTCCGGCGCGATTCCGCCGAATGGGCGCCGGAAGTATTTCGGTATGGAGCGGGACCGGGCGGTTCCGCACGCCCTGGCGTGCTGGACATCACGGGACGCCCGCGCCTCGTCGTCTATGGGCCATACATCTTTCTGACCAAGGGAGTCTGGCGCGTAACAGTTCGTCTGGGTTTCGATGTGGACTCCGCGTTAAAGCAATACCAGATTCAGTGGGGCGACAGCGAAGCTTACGCTTCACATCATTTCTCTCCCGGAAGAAGCGGGATCTTCGAGATCACGCTTGAACAGGAATGGTTGACCCACGCCGCGAGCGAGGTGCGTCTCTTGCTTGAGGAAGGGGCGTTCCATGGCCAACTCACCTGGCTGGGAGCGACCGTTTCCCGCGTGCGTTAGGAAGGCGGGGACGCCGAATTCCGGCCTGTCAGCACGGCGTAGGCCCGTTCTATGGCGTCATTCTTGACGAACATCAGGTTTTGCGGCGGCGGGGCGTCGGCCCCGGGCGTCGCCTCTCCATTCAGGGGCGCACCATAGAAGATGTGGGCGCCGATCCGCTTGACCCGTTCCATGCGCCGAGCCCAGGTCGGGCTGACATAGTTTGCATGGTAGTTGACGGAGGCCCGCGGCAGCAGGGCCTTGGTCTCTCCCGCATAAACGCCGCGAGCGATACGCTCGGCCCGCGCCCAGGCGTTCATATTGACGGGCGAGCGCCCGATAGAGCCATCGCAGGTGAAGGTGAATTGGCAGGTGCGGGAGTTCCGCTGGTAGACCACCTGACAGACGTCGCGGGGGTAGCGCCCGCTTCCCGCCCGGTTCAGGACCACCTCCGCGACCGCCGCCTGACCGTCTTCGCTTTCGTTGCGCGCCTCGTAGTAGATCGCCTGCGTCAGGCAGGCGACCGGATCGCTTGGGATGTTTGGGGGCGTGGTCAGGTCAAGACGGGCCGGCGTATAGCCGCCCCGGGCCGACGCCGGTCGGACCTTGGCCGGATCGTAGACCGGGGGCGCTATCGTGGAACGGGCCTCCACGCGGGACGCCCTAGGGGCGACCGATTCCGCGCCGACGCTGGCGGCGACCGTACGCGGCCTGGGCTGATTGGACGTCGCCCCCGAGGCCCGCTGTGGCGCATCGGCCAGGCGCCCGCCTCGCCCCTCGGCGATCATGCCCCGAAGGCGCTGGTTAAGCTCCGCGCGTCGCAGGGAATCCGTTTCGATGACCGCGGGCCGGGCCGGAGGCAGGGACGCCACAGCCGCCGGACCCGCTTCAGCTTGAGCCAAGAGGTCGCGGCTGCTGATCCCGCCCCAGAGAGCGAGCGTCAGTCCGCTTACAATCATGACCGAAGTCTGCGGCTTCATCCCGATCCCCGAATATTGCGTTGTGATATCTCATCGCGCCATGTCCGCCAAGCGTAGCAGCCTATCCATTGGCGATCGCGTCGGGACCGGCTAACACCACGCGATGCAGACCCATGCACAAAGGCCGGGCTTTTCGTTGATCGAGGCCCTCGTGGTCCTGGCGATCGGAGGCATGGCCCTGGCCATCATCTTCTCGATCGGGATAAAGGCGGGCGATACCGGGTTCAGCCTGGGACGTCGCGCCATGACGGCGGCCGACCTCGATGTCTCGGTGAGCGATGTTCGCGTGTTGATCAGAAGCATCGCCATGCGGCCGCCGGAGACGTTCAACGCCCAGATCGACCGACCCATCACCGGCGCGCCGGAGCGGCTGGAGGCCGACGTGGTGATGGAAAGGGCGACCCAATGCGCACCGCAGGGTTGGACGGGACGGATGGTTTTGACGGTTCGCACAGAGGGCGGTCAGGGGGTGCTGACCTGTGAGGCCGGCGGGGAGCCTGTGACCCTGATCGCCACCAGCGACCCTACGGCCCGTTTGTCCTTTTCCCGGGACGGCGTCACCTGGTCGACAGCCTATGCCTCGGAGACGCGCGGCGCGGCGACCAGCGACGGACAGATGCGTTCGACCCGGTTGTTGGTGCGCTTTCGCGGCGGGGCCGTCGACGTCCTGGACGCTGCGGGCTCCGGGCGGCCGGAAAGCTGGATACGGTTCGATGATCCGCTCTGAAAGAAAAGGCTCGAGATCCGGCTTCGCCCTGCCCGCCGTGCTGGCGGTGACCGGAGTCGTGACGCTCATATTCCTGGTGGCGATGACGGCCTTGAGCAGCCTGACCGCAGAGGCCGCCTCGGCCCGGGCCCGCGTCCGCTTCATTGCCCGATCCATGACGGCTGAAGCCCTGATAACCTATATGGCCGCGACGGAACCCATGGCGCCCACCGGCATAAACACCGGCGGGCCGAGGATGTTCGACGATGGTATCTACGACCCCACAGGCGGCCCCGGTGAGCTCGTGCGGCTCGACGGTCGCGATTATCAGGTCGATCTGGACGGGCCGCTGCTGATAACACCCCAGGACCAGGCGGGCCTGATCAACCTGGCCTACCTGCAGGACGCCGGCTACCAGCGATTGGGTGAAGCCCTACGCCTTCCCGAGCGTCTCACACGCCGACTGACGTCCCTCTACCGCGACTACATCGACCAGGATGATCTCGAACAGCCCAATGGCGCCGAGGCCGAGGATTACAACCGCGCAGGGCCGGCGAACCGCGCCATGCGCCGGCCTGACGAATGGCTGTCGCTGCTAGGCGTCCGCGACGCTGTTAGATCCGGCGCCTGGCGACGCCTCCGGCCCTACCTGGCCATGGACCCGACTTCGCCGAACGAGAATGTGAACACGGCGCCAGGCGAGGCGATGCAGATCCTGTACGGCGCCACTCCCTCCCAGGTCGAGGCGGCGATCCGGGCTAGGGAGCTGAAGCCCTTCTTGTCTTTCCCCGAATTTTCCGCCGCGACCGGCTTGCCGAACACCAGCGGGGAGAATTTCTATACCTTCCCCTCGGGTAGAATACTTCTGACCATCGCTGACAGCCGGTCGGCATGGGTCTATCGTTCGCGACTGACCTTGACTCCGTCCGGGGTTGAGCGACCCGTCTGGATCGACCAGACTGAATTGAAGGAGGCCCCGGGGCGGGCCGTGGCTGATTTATCCGATGCAGTTCGACTTCCTTACGCCCCGCGTTGAGCGGGTGTTCGCCGACGGGCGCTGGGCCGAGGTTCATCCCGGCGGCCCGGGGGGGCGCCTGCGGCCGCCCGTCGTGCTGCTTGCGCGTGAAATGACGGCGTTCAGCCTGTTCGAGACCGCCAACCTGCCGCGAAGCCGCCGAGGGCAGGCCGCCCGTCTGCACGCGCGCATGGGCTCACCCTACATGCTCAGCGGCTCCACCCTGGTGAAGAGCGGCGCGGATTTCGGCGTCTGGTGGTGGGATGCCGAGACCGTAAACGCGCTCGTGGCCGCGCGCCATGGCGCGCGAACCTTGATCGTGCGGCCGGAGACCCTGGCCCAACCTCCAGGCGCAGGCTGGCGGATCGTGCGCCTGGACGAAGGCTATGAGGCGCAGCTTTGGCGAGACCGGCGCCTTGTCGCCTCGGCCTGGCGGCGCGAACGATTTGACCCGGCCTCGTGGAACGCCTTCACGCGTCTGCAGCGCGGCGCGCAGGATGCGCCGCAAACGCCGCCGCCGCCACAGGTTCTGCCCGTCGACTTCAGCGCGCCCACCTTCGCGGTTTCTCCGGCGGACCTGAGCCAGGAACAATTGATCGGAATGGGCGCAGGCGCCATCGCCCTGACGGCGCTCGGCCTCAGCCTGTTCCTGCTCGGTCAGGGCGCCCGCCTTTCGTCTGACGCGAGCGAGATCGAGAAGGAAACGGCGCAAATCCAGGCGGCGACGCCTCGCGCGGCTCAGATGAACGGCCTGGAGGCCGACCGGCGCAAGCTCGCCGCCTATGCCGAGATCGAGGCGCAGACGAACCCGCTCAGCGCGGCCGGCGCCGCGATCGGCATTGTCGCTTTTCATGACCTGACGCCCACCGCGCTCGAGTCTGAAAGCGAGAGCTTGACGCTGACCCTGCCCTACACTGCGGTCGCCCTGGCGGACACCCTGATCGCCGATTTCGAGGGGTCCGGCTATTTTTACGATGTCCGCCCCCGAACGGACGCGCAAAATCAGCGATTGATCATCGAGATGAAGACGCGCGAGGCGGCCCCGCCGCTGACTGCAGGCGAATGAACCGGCAGTCGCCGTTCGCGGTGCGGAGAGTCATGACGACACGGTCGCCGTTGATCAGATTCGCCGTGGCGGCAGAACAGGCGCCGCCCCCGGCGATGTCCAGCGACGGGGCCATGGTGTAACGCCAGGGGGACCGAAGCGTCACCGTTCGGTCAAGCCTGTCGTCCGATGTCTCTCGACCGGCTGTGGCGTTCTGCAGGTCGGCCGTGCGTGCGGCCTCCGGGTCCATCAGGCGAATGGCCATGCCTGTTCGGTTCGCTTCGCGACGATAGTCCGAGACCTGCTTCTGAAACTCGAAAAAGACCGCATGCGATGTGGCCTGGTCCAGCATTCGCGATGTGCTGGGCATGATGATCGCCGCGCTGAGCGCGAAGATCGCCAAGACGACCAGGATTTCGATCAGCGAAAATCCGGCCCTGCGGACGTCAGCGCTGATCGGAGGTGATGTCGGCATTGGCCCCCTGGCCGCCTTCCTGGCCGTCGGCGCCATAGCTGACGACCTTGGCGCGGTTTTCGGGCGCGCCCGGCGTGCCATCAGCGGCGTCGCTGGGCGGTATGTAGATATAAGGGCGGTTCCAGGGATCCGAAGGCAGAGCCTTGTCCAGATAGGGGCCAGACCAGCCGGCGACCTGCTGCGGATCGGCCTGCATCAGCAGGGCCAGGCCTTCCTGCTGGGTGGGCAGGCGGCCGATGTCGAGCCGCATCGTCTCCAGCGCCGCCTCGATTGAGCGGATCTGCAGCCGGCCGGTGGTCGTCTTCGACCGATCCAGCTGGGCGAAAAGGCGCGGGCCGACGACAGCAGCCAACATGGCGATGATCGCCAGCACCACCAGGATCTCGAGCAGGCTGAATCCCTGTCTGGCGTCCTGCAGGCGCCTGGGCCGACGAAGAGCCGAACGGTGAATTATACGCGAGAAAAGAATGGACAAACGCAACGTCCCTATCAGCATGAAGCTATTACCACGGCTCGGGGGCTGCTATAGCGGAACCAAGCGTGCGCGTCGATTGTGAACGGACGGGCGCCGAGGATGCGGCGGGGCTGGATTGCAGGACATCATTGCCGGACTGAGGGTGTCTGCCCGGACGCATACCCGTGCATTGATCGCCCGGCTGCAGCGCACCACCCCGCGAGAGCGGGTGCTGCTGGGCGTGATGGTTCTGGCCGCTCTCGTCTATGCGCCGATCAGCGCCGCTGACTGGCGGATTCGGCAGGAAGATCGCTATGTCGACGCTCTGACGTCGCGCGCCAGCGCTCGGCTGGCGGCCGACGCGGCGCGTCGGGTAGAGGCGGCGGCGGCCGATGATTCCGCAGTCGAGGATATGAAGACCTGGGGCTTCGAGGCTGCGAACAGCGCCATCGCCCAGGTCCGCATCGAGCAACAGTTGGTCAAGGCCGCCACCGAAGTCGGCATGACGAATTTCACCATCACCACGGACAGTGAGCCGGAAACAATCGGCGTCACGCAGTGGATCGGCGCCGAGATCCAGGCGGATTTGCGCTGGAACCCGACCTTCGCCTTTCTGGATCGCGTGGCCGGCTGGCCCGAAGGCTTCCGGGTTGTGAGTTTTGACTATGAGATGACCCCGCCGTCGCCATTTCAGGTGCAGCGGACGCGAGGGCGCGGGGAGCCGCAGCCCGTGCCGCCGAGCGGCAAGGTGCGTCTTCACCTCGCCTTCCCTGTGACCTTGCCGCCGGACGCGGCCCAAAGCACGGCGGAGGCTGACTGATGCGGTGGGCGCCCCTGTTTGCGGCTCTGTTCTTCGCCTGCGTCTTCGTCCTGGGGTGGCAGGCGCCCGGACGTCCGGAGGAGCCTCCGGCCGTGCGTCGAGGCGGCTCGGGCCAGGATCTGCTCGTCCTGCGTCCAGGGGAAAGCGCCGCCGCGGCCGTCCGCTTTCTGCGGACGCTTCGTTCAGACCCGCCGCCGCCTCCCCCGCCGCCGCCGCCGCCTCCCCCACCCCCGCCGCCGCCTCCCCCGCCGCCGCCTGATGTCGCCGTGGTGTTCAAACAGGCGCTTCGCGGCGTGGAGCGCGACCCTGCGACCGGATCCGTCGCCGCGCTGGTGCGCGATCCCGCCGCGCCGGGGCCGCAAATCCGGTCTATGGTTGTTGGCGACCGGTTCGGGGATGACTGGCGAATCGAAGAAATCACAGAATACGCCGTGACGTTGCGAAAGGGCCGCGAGACGCGCGTGGTCCGTCTCTACGGCTAAGGCGGCGCAGGAGTTTAAGATGTCCAAGCACGATGCAGCACGGCGCTCGCCCCTAACAAGCGCCTCTCTCATGGCGGCCGTGTGCCTGACGCCGATCCTGCTGGCAGGGTGCGCCGCCTTCCCGACGATGACCACCCCGCCCCGTATGCAGGGCGAGCTGGAGGCTGGCGCGGGAGGAGACGACGCCGACCTGACCGGCTCCGGCGCGGCCGGGGCGGGCCAGCGGAGCGGGTCTGAGCGCCTTTCGATCCCCCGTAGTGGGGCTCCCACGACGCAACGCCCGGCCGCCACCGAGGCTGAAATCGCGGCCCTGGTTCCCGACGAACCCGTCGACGCGACCCTGTCTCCCCAGACGATCCCCCAGTTCGCCGCCACCGTCTTCGGCGGCGTGCTGAACCTGCCCTATTCGCTCAGCGGCGATGTGGCGTCCCGGGCCGACGTGATAGCCGGCGGAACCGGCGGCACGATCAGCAAGCGCGCCCTGTTCCGTCTGACGCAACAGGCGCTGAAACAGTACGGCATTGATGTCTACATCGACGGCGGCGCCGTGACCGTGGGCTCCAGCCAAACCGGCGCCATCGGCAGCGACATTGTTCGCAACCGTTCCACGCCGACCTCCGGCGGGCGCGTCGTCCAGTTCTTCAATGTTCAGACCATCGAAGTGAACGTCCTGCAGTCACTGCTGGGCGACCTGTTTCCCAACCTGGGCGGCGCGCGGGTCACGCCTGATCCCCTGACCAACAGCCTGATCATTTCGGGCTCGTCGCGGGATGTGGCCCAGGTAGTCCGCACCCTGCGCGAGATCGACCAGCCGCGCTTCGCCGGCGCCGACGTCCTGCGCGTCGAGCCGGTGTACTGGTCGGCTGACGCGCTGGCGACCTCGCTGGAGCAGACCCTGACGACCGAGGGCTATATCGTCAGCCGTCAGGCGCTGGCGGGCCGCTCGATCGTGATCCTGGCCTTTCCTCAGGCCAACCAGATCCTGGTGTTCGCCAAGGACCCCGAACTTCTGGACCGGGTGAACTACTGGGTCGGCATGTTGGACCGCCCGGCCGCGCTCGGCGACAAGGCGACCACCTTCGTCTACAATGTCCGCAACACCGACGCCCAGTCGCTGGGGCAGCTGGCCATGGGACAGGCCCCGACCACAAGCCAACCGCAGCCGCCTGTGGGCGTGCCGGGAACGCCAGCGGCCAGCGCCAGCAGCGCCTCGACCTCATCGCAATCCCGAAGCGGCGGCTCCTCCAACAATGATCAAAGCCGTCAAAGCACGTCCGGGACCTTCCTGGGCGGACGACTGCTGACGGATCCGATCGGCAACCGGATCATTTTCACGGGCACCGCAGGCGACTACGCTCAACTTCGAAACCTGCTCAGCACCTTGGATATTCCGGCGCCGCAGGTGGTGATCGAGGTGATGATCGCCGAGGTGACCTTGTCGGACCGCACAAGCATCGGCGTCAGCCTCTGGGGGACCGACACGCGGGGCGACGGCGTTCTGACGGGATCGACGGAAGCCTTGGCCAGCACAAGCGGCGCGGGGGTGTTCACCTTCGTCGGACCGGACTTCAGGGCCCGGCTGGTCGCCAACGCCTCGAACGACAGGATCAACATCCTTCAGCGGCCGCAACTGGTGACGCGTAGCGGAGGCACCGCCCGGTTCCAGGTCGGCACCGACGTGCCGATCATCACATCCCAGTCCGCCTCCAACACCGATTCTGACGGTTCCACCGACATCCTGCAGAGCGTCCAGTATCGGCAGACCGGCACGATCCTGGAGGTCACGCCTATCGTGTATGGGGACCGGGTGGACGTGACGGTCAGTCAGGAATTGTCCTCCGCCGGGGCCGCGCCCGAGGGAATCTCGAGCCCGACCATCCTCAATCGCAGCCTGACCACGCAGATCGCGATCCGCGATGGCTGGACCGGCGTCCTCGGCGGCCTGATCGCGAACAACTACAAGAAGGTGAACACCGGAATTCCCTTCCTCAAGGACATCCCGATTATCGGCTCGGCACTGCAGTCCAACACTGTGGAAGGCGACAAGACAGAGCTTCTCCTGTTGATCACGCCCTATATCGTTCGCAATGACGAAGACATGGCGGACTTTGCAGGTCGCTATTCGGAAGACATGAATTCGGCCTTCAAAACCGGCGCCGGCTGGTCCTACACACTGACGCCCTGGTCGCTTGGGACGCAGTTCAGAGGCATTGGTCTAAGCTTGCCGAGCGCCTTGCCGCCCTCCAGCACGACGGTCGTGGAGCCTAAGGGCGATCAGCCGGCTGGGTCAGAAGCGGTTTCGCCCGAAGGCTGACCCTATAGAGGTCGAGTCTTCCCGTCTTTCCGTCAATCTGACGGAGCGTCCACCCGCCGCCAGCCCATACGGTCGAAGACCAGCGGGGCGGGCGAGCGGCCGTTGCGGCGCTCGACCTCTACTGTGACGGTGAAGAGCTGGACCTGGAACCGGCCGTCGCCCGTAGGGAATCCGGCGTTGACGCGCGGCTCTGTCCTGGGGTCGGAGGTCCAGCGAACGACGTCGCCATCGGGCAGTTCCAGCGTACCCTGAGGCTGTTCCATCGGATTGAGGTCGCGGGTCAGCGCCAGGGCGTTTTCCTGGGCGGCGACCTGCTCCAGCACGTCGGCGGCGCGTCGCTGGCCCCGGATCATCTGCTGCTGCAGCTCGAAAATGGCCGTCAGCATCATGGCGGCGATGGCCAGGGCGACCAGGGCCTCGATCAGGCTGAAGCCCTCGCGGCCTGGCCGCATCACACGACGCCTTCGTAGACGCTGGACAGGGCCAGGACGAGCGACAGGGCGACGAAGCCCACGATCAGCGAAATGGCCCCGATCGCCGCCGGCTCGAGCAGCGAGGTCATGCGCTTCATGCTGTCGCGCAGCCGGTTCTCGTAGTTGTCGGCCATGAAGCCGAACATGGCGCCGACGGCGCCCGAACGCTGGCCGGCGCGCAGCAGGCTGAGGTCCATCGCTTCCAGCTTGGTGTGGGCGGCCAGCGAAGCGTCGAGGGTCAGGCCCGCCTTCAGGTCGCTTTCGAGCCGGTTCAGCCCCTGGCGAAAGGGCCCGATCGGCACGGCGGCGCGGGCGAGGGCGACGGCCGACAAGATGGGCACGCCATTGGTCAGGGCAAAGGAGGTCAGGCGGGCCCAGGCGGCGATCTCGCGCGCCTGGATCACCCCGCCCACGACCGGCAGGCCGTGCGCCATAGTGTAGGCGCGGGCCTTGATGGCGGGGTTGGTGGCGATGACGACGGCGAGGGCGATGACGGCGCCCAGTCCGATCCCGATCAGGCCGAAATGGGCGTTGGCGTATTCGCCGGCCGAAAGCACCCAGCGCGAGACCGTCGGCACGCGGCTGCGATCCTCGCCGATCATGGCGCCGAACCGGGGCACGACCTGGGTGAAGATGAAGACGACCGCGCCCAGGCCCGCCGTCAGCAGGAAGGCGGGATAGGTCATGGCGTTGCCGAAATCCTTGCGCAGCCGATCCTCGTAGGCCATCTGCTCGGCCGCCTGTTTCAGCACCTCGGCGACCCGGCCCGAGGCCTCGCCGACCCGGGCCATGGCGTAGAGGTAGTCGGGAAAGCCCGGAACATGTTCCTCCAGCGACTGGCCCAGCGAGTCGCCGCGACGCAGGGCGGCGATGGCCGCCTGGAACTGGTCCTTGCCCTTGCGGGACTGCATCCCCTGGGCGACGGTCTCAAGGGCTTCCAGCAGGGAGACGCCGGCTTCCAGCATCAGGCCCAGCTGGCGCAGGACCAGCACCCGCTCGCCGGACTTCAGCGGGCGGTTCTGACCCTCGCCGCGGGCGGCGGCGGCGGGCGAGACCTTCAGCACCGTCAGGCCCCCGGCCGACAGCCGGCGCACCACGGTGGCCTCGTCGGGGGCGCTGACGACGCCGCGCGACATCGCGCCCTGGCGGTCGATCGCCTGATACTGGAAGGCTTGGGACGACATGGTCAGTCGCCGCCGCCGACGATGCGGTGGACCTCGGACAGGGTGGTCATGCCGCGCCGGGCCTTCAGGAAGGCGTCGTCGCCAAAGCTGAGGAAGCCGTCCTCGCGGGCGATGGCGGTCAGCCGGTCCTCGTCGGCCGAGGCGCGCAGGGCCTGGATCAGGGCCGGCGAGGCGGGCGCGATCTCATAGGCGCCGACTCGGCCGCGATAGCCGGACTGGCCGCAGCGGGGGCAGCCCACCGGTTCGCGCCAGCCCGCAGGCTCGGCGTCGGCGAGCGTGCGCAGGTGGGCGGGGATGGACTGTTCGTGCTCGGCCGCCTCGGCGGGCGTCGAGGGACGGGCGCAGTCGCACAGGCGCCGGACCAGCCGCTGTCCCGCCACGCCGCGCAGGACGTCGGCCAGCAGATAGTCCTCGATCCCCAGGTCCAGCAAGCGCGGCACGGCGGCCAGGGCGGTGTTGGTGTGGACCGTCGAGATGACCAGGTGCCCGGTCAGGGCGGCCTGGACCGCGATCCGGGCCGTCTCGGGGTCGCGGATTTCGCCGACCATGATGACGTCCGGGTCCTGGCGCAGGATCGAGCGCAGGCCGGCGGCGAAGGTCAGGCCGATCTCGGACCGCACCCGCACCTGGATGACGCCGGGCAGGTCCAGCTCGACCGGGTCCTCGACGGTGATGATCTTGCGCTCGCCGTCGTTCAGGTGGCTGAGCAGGCGGTAGATGGTGGTGGTCTTGCCCGAGCCGGTGGGGCCGGTGATCAGGAAGACGCCGTTCGGATGTTCCGCCAGCCCCAGCAGGGTCTTTTCCTGCGGCGCGCTGACGCCCAGTTCGGACAGTTCGGGCAGGCGGCTGGTCTTGCCCAGCAGGCGCAGGACGATCGACTCGCCCCAGGAACAGGGCAGGGTCGAGACGCGCAGGTCCACCTCCTGGCCCGAGACGCGCACCGACTGGCGGCCGTCCTGGGGCAGGCGGCGTTCGCCGATGTCCATGCCGCTGAGCAGTTTGATGCGCGAGGCCACGGCCTCGAAATTGGCGCGCGGCGCAGCGCGGGCGGTGGTCAGGACGCCGTCGATGCGCATCCGCACCAGAAAGCGATCCTCATAGGGTTCGACATGGACGTCGGAGGCCCGGCGCGTCAGGGCCTCGGCGAAGACGGCGTTGACGAAGTCGATGGTCGGCGCCTCCTGCGCCAGTTCGCGCAGGCGGGCGGCGTCGGCGCCGCCGGTCATGACCCCGTCCAGCAGGGGCAGGCCGTCGGCGTGCAGGTCCTGGGTCAGGGCCTCGATCAGCGAGCGCTGGGCCAGCATGAAGACGACCGGCTCGGCGCTGGCCTGGCCGATGCGCTCGCCCAGGGCCGGGGCCAGGGGCTGGACGGCGGCGCAGACGATGCGGCCGGATGCGGTCTCGGTCGCCTCCTGGCGCCAGGCGACGGCCTCGTTCTCGGCCCACCAGTTCAGGGGCGAGCGGATCTCGGCGAGGAAGGCGGCAACCTGGTCGGGGCGCGGGCTGTGCTCGGGCAGCAGGATCGGCAGGTCCAGCTGTTCGGACAGGACCTCCAGCAGCTGGGCCTCGGACACGGCGCCCAGCCGCACCAGATTCAGGCCCAGAAGACCGCCGTTCTGCTGCTGCAGGGTCAGGGCGTTGGCCAGATCCGCCTCGCGGATCATGCCGCGCGCGATCAGCTCCTCGCCCAGGCGACGGCGCACGGGGGCGGCGGGAAAGCGGATGGCGATGGGTTCGGCGGCGATGTCTTGGGCGGTGTCGGGGGGCAAGGGGCGGTTCCCGGTCGGGCGGTCGAGGGACGCCTAGCGGCGTCAGCGGCGGTGATAGCCGGTTTTCCGCGCGCGATCACGACCTATCGCGCAAAAGAAAAAGGGAGGGCCGAAGCCCTCCCTTTCCCCAGTTCAGACGTGAGCCTGGACTTAGTTGTCGCCGCGCAGGTTGCCCAGCGAGGTTTCGAAGATCTGGCCCGAAGCCTGAGTCACGCGGACCTTGCCCGAGATGAACTGCGGTTGAGCTTCGATCGTGACTTCCAGGTCGCCGTTGGCGGCGGTGGTGCCGAAGGCGGTCTTCAGAGCGGCGCCCGAGATGGACACCACGCCACCGGCGGGGATGCCGCCCGAAGCGGTCAGCGAACCGGCGACCAGTTCCGAGGCCGAGATGGTCACGGTTTCGGTGGTGGCGGCGGAGCCGTTGCTCGACGTCAGGGTCATCTGGACCGGGCCGGTGTCGGTCGAACCGTTGTTGGCCAGACGGATGGTCGAGTTGGCCGAGGCGGCGCCCAGGGCGATCCAAGGCGCGACGAACGAGGTGCCGTCACGGACGATCGGGTCCAGCGAACCGGTGGCGGTGAAGTCGGTCAGGCCGGCGGCCAGATCGACAGCGGCTGTGACCGAGAAGGTCGAGGCCGGGATCACGGCGTCGGCGTTGATGCCGGCGGTCGTGGCGGTGCTGTCGACGACGGAGATGACGTCGCTGCCGACGAAGGCGCCCAGGTCGGCGACGCGGATGGTCGAGACGGTGGCCGAAGCAGTGCCCGACGTGAACAGGTCGCCGTCGAAGTCCAGGTTGTAGCCGGTGAACGAACCGGTCAGGGCGGTCGCGGTCAGGACCACGCCGTCGACGTCGCCAGCAGCGGCGCTGGTGCCGGCCAGGTCGACGTTGACGTCGGTGTCAACGGAGACGGTCACGCTGCCGATGGAGCCCGCGCCGCTCAGTTCACGGTAGCCTTCGGCGACCAGAGCGGTGACGGTGTTGTCAGCGGCTTCGATTTCAGCGTCGAAGGCCGAAGCGACGGTGACGAAGCGAGCCGAGGTGCGGCCGCCGTCGACGTTGATCAGCGTGCCGCCGAAGCTTTGCTGCAGCTGAGCGCCGATCGTCATGTTGGAGCCGGTGACTTGCACCGGAGCCGAGATAGCGATGGCCGAGCCGGTGGCGCAGGTGGCCGTCGTGTCGTCCAGAGTGATCAGATATTGGGCCGAAGTCGCGCCGCGAGCGATCGGCGTGACCGGAACCACGTTGCTGACGTCGCAGCTCGCCGTGACGACGTCGCTGACGCTGAAGCCCGTCGAAGTCGTGAAGACACCGCCGGTCAGGTCGATGGTCAGCAGCAGGGATTCGCCGACGGTGAAGCCAGCGGTGGCGACCATGTTGAAGGTCGCGGCGCCCTGAGAAGCGGCGGCGGCAGTGGCCGACGAATAGCCGGTGAAGAAGGTCAGTTCTTCAGCCAGCTTATAGGCGCCGGTCGTGGTCGTCGAGCTGACGGTCGAGAAGGTGCCGGTGCCGGTGATGGAAGCGGCTTGCGCTTGAGCGGCCGTGAGAAGCACGGCGGCCGAAGCGGCGAGATAGAGAGACTTGCGGATCATTGGGGTCCCCAAAAGGTTCCTAGAGGTTGCATACGGAGCTGCGTAGGATGGTCACAGAGATTGACCGTGCGGCCCACCCTGCTTCCCCTGGCACTGGAGTGTTACCGGTCACCAACATGTGTCGTCAACCAAAAAAGAAGGCCTCACAACGTCAACACTTTGTCAATATTTGACATTTGCATGACCGCCCAGCGTCAAATTCCCCAAACAGCGAGTCCTTGGGAGAACAGAACGCCTCAACCTAGGCAGGCTTGGCGCCCGACATAAGCAGGTCGGAGTAACGACCTTCATATTTCATGTCACCGTAATGAGCGACACTGACATCGATCAGGGCGAAGATCTTGCCACCAGCCTTACGATAGTGGCGGCAGAAGCTGATGTCTTCGCTGTATTTACTCGCCCCCTCCTGGATATTGTCGAAGCAACGGATCAGCCTCTTCAATCCCAGGTCAGCTTCCATATCACTGATGTTTTGAGTTTGGCGCAAATTGGGCGACTTTGTCCAGAGGCGTTCGACCGCCGATTTGCGAATAAGCATGCAACCGCCGGGGATCTCGTTCATCTCGAGATAGCCCTCGCGAATATCGATCTGCCCGCCGTTGTGGACGAAGCCGCCTGCCGCGATGAAGCTGAGAGCGCCGGTCTGGCATTTTTCGAAAGCGTGACCCTCTTGGGCCAGCCGGTGAAACTTCGCCAGATCGATCTGGCGGCGCGGATAGGTCAGACCGCAGACCTCGTGGCCCGAGGCCAGCAGGCGCGAAAAGGTGTCAGCAGGAACCCCCATGTCCGAATCCAGCATGAACAGGGCGTCATAGCCGTCGAGAAGCATCGAGGCGAAGATGTTCCGCACCCGCGCGATCTCGGCCATGTTGATCGTGAACAGCCGGATTTCGGCGCTTGGGAAATTCTGCGACAGCTGGATCACGCCCGTCGAGACCGAGATCATGGTCTCCGCGCGGACGCTGCCCCCGTAGGCCGGAATGCAGAACAGGATTTTCATTTTCGAGGCCCCTCGCTTGCGCCGCCCGCCGACGCCGGGCAGGGATATGGCGAGGCTGGTTTAGGCCATTGTTCTCTCCCTATTTCAAGGGCGTCGCGCCCCGCGCCGACGCGTATCGCACAGGGCCGCAGACGGCATGAATCCTGACAGCATCCTGTTCATTTCGCTGGATTCCTGCCGATACGACACGTTCGAGGCGGCGCGGACGCCGAACATGAAGTCCATCGCGCCCCTGCACCGCGCCCAGGCGCCGTCGCATTTCACCTATGGGTCCCACGCCGCCATGTTCGTCGGGTTCACGCCGGGCGCGGACGGTCCGGCCCAGCCCTTCCTGACGCCCAAACTGGCCCGTCTCTTCCGGCTCAGCTATGCGGGGCACCCCGGTCTGGCGACGCCGGGCTTCACCGTGGCGGGCGACAATATCGTCGACGGTTTCCGTCTGGCCGGCTGGCGGACCGTCGGCACGGCGGCGATGGGATGGTTCGATCCAGAGACCCCCGTCTCGGCCACGTTGCGGCACGGGTTCGAGAGCTTCTGGTTCGCGGCGCGTGAAGGGGTGGAGGCGCAGGTCGCCTGGGTCGAGGCGCAACTGGCTGAGGCCGGCGACCGACCGGTCTTCGCCTTCATGAACATCGGCGAGACCCATGTGCCCTATCACTATAAGGGTGCGCCCTGGTCCGAGGACGATAATCCGTGCGTCCCGTTCCAGACCGTGGATCGTGCGACGGAATGTCGCACCCGCCAAACCGCCTGCGTCGAATTCGTGGACGGCTGTCTGGGGCGGCTGCTGGAGGCCTTTGGAGAGGCCACGGTGCTGATCTGCGCCGACCACGGCGACTGCTGGGGCGAGGACGGGTTGTGGGAGCACGGCGTCAGCCACGAGATGACCCTGACCGTGCCGCTGATCCTGCGCTATCGCGGCGCGCCGGTGGGGACGGAGCGCCCCTGACCCCCTAGACCGTCGCCGCGATCGCTTCCTCGTCGCAGACGATGTCGGTGGTGCGGGCGGCGGCGACGGTCAGGGCGTCGGCGTCCTGGCGGACGCCGCCCTCGGTGTAGTTGCGCAGGAAGCAGCGCATGGCGTGGGCGACGCCGAGAGTGTTCACCTCGCGGAAGTCGTCCTCGTAGTACAGGCCGCCGGCGTAGCTGCCGGTGATGATCTCGTAGGAGGGGAAGTAGTCGACCCAGTCGTGGCGGCGCATGACCTGTTCGGCGGCGACGCGCAGCACCGACTTGCTGTAGGTCGTCGAGACCAGGACGTGGCGCTTCTCGTAGGTGGCGATCAGCGGCACCGGAGAGACCGTCAGCAGCACCCGTACGCCGGGATTGACCGATTTCAGCTCGGCCAGGAAGGCTTCCAGGTCCCCCTCCACCGCCGCCAGGTCGAAGTTGACGAAGGCGTGTTCGGCCGGGTCGAAGGCGCCGCCGACTACGCCGGGCGCGATCGGGAAGACGGACTGGTCCGCGGTCGAGCGCCAGGCTTCGGTCAGGCCCAGGGTGAAGATGAAGACGTCGCAGTCGACGAACATCCGGCGCACGGCGTCTAGGTGTTCGCGGCGGGCGGCGGCGACCGCCTCGGGCGTGGCGTGGCCCTCCGGCTCGATCTGGGGGCGGAAGGCGTCGACGAAACGGCCGTCCGGGCGCTGGAAGGCGAGGTCATGGGGGCGGCGCCGGCCAAAGGCCTCGTCGAACAGCTGGCGCAGCTGGGCCGTCGTATAGAGATTGCCGTAGCGAGCGGAGAAGACGCCGAAATTCCGGCGTTTGCGCTCGTCCGGCGCGAGGTCGGCCCCGTCCTCGGTGACGAAATAGTCGAAGCCGGTCTGGGACAGGCGATTGGAGATATGCTGGGCGAAACAGCTGCCGGCCGTGGCGACGCGGTCACCCCGGGCGATGCGGAACTTGGGCTCCACGATCGGGTCCAGCCGGTGATGTTCGACCCCGGAGACGCCGCGGCGCCAGAACTGGTGGTCGGGAAGCCCCTTGTAGGGATTGGTCATCCGATGGCCTCCAGGACTCGGTTGAAGGCCAGCAGGGAGCCGGGCTCGGGTTCGATGTCGGGGTGCCGGTCGTAGACGTCGTAGCTCTCGGCGATCAGCTGCTCCAGCCCGATGTGGCGGTAGTCGTCGAAGCGCTTGAACCGATAGGCGCCGGGCACGCCCAGCGCCTCTCCGATCTCGGGATAGACGGCGAAGGAGACGCCGTTTGACAGGTTGTCGGGCGGCATGAGGTCCCTGGCCCCGCAGTCCTCCACCCCCATCGAGCGGAAGACCGCGCGGGCGATGTCGTAGAGGCAGATCATCTTGGGATGGTCGATCGTGTGCATGAAGGACGACGTCCGTCCCCAGCGCCGGACCTCCGCGCTGATGTCCAGGCCGAAGGCCGCATAGTCGGCGACCAGGCGGTCGCGCTGGGGCACCCAGTAGTCCATGTAGCCCATCTTCTCGAACATCGCCCCGGTGAACAGGCGACGCGCGTCCTCCACGCCCAGGCCGCGCTTGTACGCAGCGATCAGGATCATCGAATGATAGGCGTCGAGCGGCCCCTTGATCTGCTTGCCCTGGCTGAGGGTGTAGACGCAATCCGGGTGGAAGGCTGTGAAGACGACGCGGGGAATACGGGTCAGATTAGGCGCGCCCGACAGATCGACACCGGCCTGCTCGACCTCGGGCGACACCAGCACTGTGGAATATCCGCCTTCAAGCGCTTCCCGGCGGGTCTCGCCGGGATCGCGGACGGCGGTCCAGTAATCCATGGGGACGACCGTGAAGTCGGGGTTCAGCATCTGCAGGGCTCTGGCGAGGCCGAGCGTTTGACAGTTGGAAATCAGGAGCCAGCGCCCCCTGGCCGGCAAGTCTACGAGCGCGCCGTGTGGGGCGGCGGTCTGGGAGGCCGCCGGCCCAATCTGGACGAGGCCGGCGCGGGCCTTGCGGTAGGCCTTCACGCGCTTGGCGATGACTCTGAAAGGTCTCAGTGCGGCGGTCATATGAACTGTTTCGAGTCTACCAGGAAGATCGACGCGCGTGCGCGCGGGTCGGCTTTTAACGTCGAAGCGCGAGGGCGCGGCATACCTGTCTCCTGCGACACCGACGCCTCAGGGCGGGGTCTGGACACGATTGACCCCTAAACTGATCCACTAGCGGCGTGTTGGCGCGCCTCTCGCCGCTTTCCGTAAGCCAGCGCCTTAACCATCCCCTCGAGATTCGCCGACATCCGCTTCCAGTCATGAATCTCTAGCCAGGCCTTCATTCTCTGCTGAAGCTCCGTGCGGCGTTCCGTCGACGTAAGCAGGGCTTCGATCGCCTCGGCGAGCATGTCGGGCGCATTGGTCGGAACTGAGGCGACCGCGTCGCCGAGATCGGAGAAGATCTTGACCGGAGTCGTCAGGGTCGGAACCTGACTGCTCATGGCGACGCGCACGGCGCCGCTGACGGAATCGCCGGTTTCGTCATAGGGCAGGACCAGCAGATCGCATCCGGCCAGCAGCCCCTGAATCTCCTCGACCGGCAGAAACTCGGTATGCCAGTCGATCGACCCGCTCATTCCGGTTTCTTCCGCGACCGCCTTGGCGGCCATAATGGCTTCGCCCGAAATCGGGCTGGGGAACTGGGCGTTCACCAGCCGCAGCCGCAGCCTGGGCCACCGCGCCTTCAGCTTCGCCGCCGCGCGGATGAGGTTGTCGATGCGTTTGTGGTCGAAGAAGAAGCCGTGACAGCCGATCACCGGTGTGTCTCCACTGTCCAACGCCCTGACGGCAGGCTCCGCCGTGCCGGGACGAAGAGCGCCATGGGGGAAGAGCGCGACGTTCTCCATCAGGCCGAGCCGCTTCAGATCGTTGAGATCGCCTACTGTATGTACGAGCACGCGGTCGAAACGGCCGAGCGCCTCAATGACCTGAAGTCGATCGGCTTCGGCCAGCGCGTCCAGACTCCGCACCGTGTGCAAGGTCACCACGGTCACGCGCGACATCATCCGACGGTCGTTGGCCATCCGCGCCAGCCGGTCCCAGAACATCAACCCGTCCTGGTGCTGTATGACCACGGCTTCTGGATTGGATCGATCGATGTCCTCAAGAAGGCGGTCTTCCGAGAAATCCCAGCTTACACGCCATGCCTTTCGATGATCGACCAGGTCACGCTCGACGTCCGTTCGGTCGTCGGCGACCACCTCGATGACGTCCCGCCACTCGGGCGACGCCTGCTCCAGCAGAAACCGAGAGTATTCGGCGATGCCGCATCGAACGGCCCAAGTAGACACCCAGTTGGTGCGGACGGGAGTGCGCTCCACCGGTCCAGCCAGCGCCTGAGCAAAATCGGCGACGGTCTGGCTCCATCGTTTCGGATCGACGGCCCGCCGGGCGCTGGCGAGGGCGCGCTGACGCCGGGTTTCGATCAGCGTCTGCTGGTCTGCCTGGATCTGTTCGCGAAGGGCGTCGACCAGGTCATCGACACTGGGTTCGGCCCAATAGGCCACGGTGTCGCGTACATGGCTGTCCGACAGGGCGAACTCGTAATCCAGAAGCCGTGCATCCGCCGGGCCGCAGAAGTCGCGGTGCCCCCCATGTCCCGTCACGATCAGCGGCAGGCCTGCCGCCATGGCCTCCAAGGCCGGCAGATTATAGCCTTCGCCCCGGGTCGGCAGCACCATGACGTCGGCGTCTCGGAAGAGATCGACGAGTTCGTCGCGCTCCATGTCCCGACTGACGATCTGGATCTGGGCCATGTTCGGATAGAGCCGCGACAGACTCCAGACCTGATCCTGCACGGTGTTGTGGGGATTGGGGAAGGTCTTGATGACCAGCTTGACCCGATCCCGGGCGGTGAACGCCCTGGCCCAGGCTTCGAGAAGGACATCCACCCCCTTTCGGGGGAAACAGGATGAGACGTGAAGGAAGGTTTTCGCGGCGCCCTTCCGTCTGCAAACCCCTTCGTAGTCCGCGATGTCGGCGGGAAGGCCTGTAAGAGCGGACGGTATCCAGACGCCGGAGTCCACGAGCGCCTTCTGAACCGTCTGGACTTGGGCCAGCGCCCCGTCAAAATCGCGATTCAAGGTGTCGGTCATGGCGAGCGGCAGATGGCTCTCTTCCCAGGCCACCAGGGCCATGCCCAGATCACCGCGCTCTTGCGGCGGCAGGATCGGGTAATGCTGGCTGATGGTGGCGTGAATCCGGGATCGCCGGGCGGGGGCCAAGAGCGCCTGTATCTGCGGCCGTTCCTCGTCCGGAACTTTCGACATATCCGTCACTGGGACGGTTTCCACAGCTCTGAAGTCGACCCGTCCCGGATAGGCTTGGTCGAGCACCGCCGCGATCCGTCGGTTCACCATCGCCAGGCTATAAGAACCCCAGACGTGGCCTTGGACCGTGAAGGAGGTGTCAAGGCGGCTATCCGCCTTGGAAGCCGGCTTTGCGACCGCCGTGGCCAGAGCCTTCACCGCAGCCGGCGCGGAGCGACGAGAACCGGCCAGCAGAGGGCCCGATTCAAGCCGAAGATAAACGACGTCGCCCTCCAGTCGTCGCGGGATCAGGACCGACGGCGCTGCCGGCGCGTTCGGCGATTCGTTCGCCGCCCGTTCCATGAGCGCGTCAGCAATCTCCTGGGCAAGGTCCGGGCGCTCGAAAACCAGCTCGGCGACCTCGGCATGAACCCGCCGCACCCCGGTAGCGCTGGACGTGTCAGGAGCCGTATCGCCGTCCAGCAAGTCGAGCGTCATAAGGACGTCCGCCGCCCGGAAGCTCAGGGCTTCGTCATGGAGCGTGGAAACGCCGATTACGGCCGCCATGAAACCGCCCGCGACATAATAGGCCTCACCATCCGTCGCCACAAACTGAACATCTTGACGCGACGCCAGCACCGTCCGCAGGAACCGCCTCGTAACGCCGGCCATGCCGGCGACCGTTTCGCGAAGGGCGGCCGTGACGTCGATCAGCAATTGACCCGGCCTGTTCCGTTCGGCGTTCCGCGCCAGGGCTGAACCGATGTCCAGCATATCCTGGGATTCAGGACGGCGATCCCCCGCCACGGCGGGGATGCGGCCGAGAACTTCCCCAGACGCCGCGGTCGGACGCGGCGCGTTCTCCAGCATCACCCCGATGGCCGCCAGGAACGCGGCGTCTTCCTCCGGGAACCAGCATTCGCCGCCCCCCGACGCCGGACCTCGCTTTGTCTGCCCGACAGGCATGGCGTCTTCAAGCACGAAGTCCTGAGACATAATCGGCAGATCGATCCCTCGCGCGTCGCTGACAAGACGACGGCGGATGGGCTCGGGCAATTTGTCATCGACAAGGATGGCCGAAGCGGCGCTGAGCGCCTCGAGATAGGGCCCCACGAAGCCGTTCGGCATTCTGTAGACCCGCCCCTGGAGCGCCTCCTCTTTCGACTTGCTCTGGGCAGGGACCAGAAGGAGCCAGACGCCGTCCTTGGACGCCTGACGGTTCTGCCGGAAAGCGTGAAGGATGAGGGCGGCCTCCTCGTCGCCCGAAGCGAACGCCAGCCAGATTTCGACGTCGACCGGAATGCCCCGCGCTCGGCGAAAATCGAGACAGACCCCGCGCGGGAGCCGTCTGACCCGAGGCGTGACGGTCAAAACGCCGGCGGCGCCGGCCAGTGTGGAATCCGCCTCGACGGCCAAGCCATGCGCAAGGGCGGCGGCGGCGGCGCCCTTTTTCCAACTGGCGCCCCCGTTCGCCTGAGCCTCCATCACGGCGCGCATTCCACCTGTCGCGCGCAGATCGGCGACCTGACTTTCCGACATCGCCCGCGCATCGACGGGCGCTACGGCCTCGTACAGGATCAGGCCGCCCGGTCGCGCCGCCATGACCGGCAGGGCGGGAGCCACTCGGCAGCTGTCGAGGATGTAAATCGCCCTGTCGAAACCGCCGCCGTGGACGATAAAATCGTGCAGAGAACGACGCTCGAGCGGTATTGATACGTCGCGCCCTAGATCCCCGTCGATCTGGAAGAGCGTGACATCATAGGCGCTGGAGAGTCGACGGACATAGTCATTGACCACGTTGCTTTCTCGACCGTTCGGCAGGCCACCCGTGGCGACCACAGCCAACTTGACAGGCGCCGAAGACGGCGACGTCGGGCGAGAACGGGGTTCCGCCCTGGCCCCGGCGCGTTCAAACACCTCCAGGATCGCCGCAGCGGACCGATCCCAGGAGAAGGCGGAGGCGCGTTCGGGACCAAAGGCGCGGAGTTCGTCCCTATAGGCCGCGTCGCCGAGAACGCGGGTGATCGCCCGTGCGATATCGCCCGGATCGGCGGGATCAAACAACACGTCCTGGCGTCCCACGACTTCCGGCACACTGGTCGCCGAAGAGGCCAGCACGGCCGCGCCGCAGGCCATGGCCTCTAGCGGCGGCAAGCCGAATCCCTCGCTGAAGGGCGGGAAGACCATGACTTCACAGAGTCGATAGAGGTCGATCAGATCTTCGTCGCTCACGAAGCCGGGCAGGATCACGTCCCGCTTGGCCAGACCTTCTGCTGCGGTGATCGCCGCGATCTCCTGGCGATCATGCTCGCTCATCTTGCCGGCGATGACGAGTTGAACATCCGCGCGCAGGTCGCGCGGCACGCTGGCGAAACCGGCGATCAGGCCCGGTATGTTCTTTCTCGCCTCGAACGGACTGGTATTGATGACGAACCGACCCTTAAGGCGGAATTGACGCAGCAGGGCGTGCTTGCGATCGTCAGACACCTCGCCCGGACAGAACTCATCCTCCACCCCCAGGGGCATGACGAAGATCTTATCGGGCGAAATCCCAAGACGGGCGATGACATCCTGTTTTGAGAACTCGGAAACCGAAAAAAGAAAATCGCAACGGTTTAAAGCATTGATCTTACGAGCATAAGCCCGCTTGCTCCCCTCGCCCACCAGATAGAAATCGGGGTCGGCCAGCGGGATCAGGTCGTGGACGGTCGCGCTCCGAAGATGGGCTGCCGGCTCGATCGACGTGACCGCGTCCTCCCAGAAGCCCTCGAACAGGCTGGGCGTGAAATAGGCGTCCGGCTTGAAGCCCGCGATGAAGTCGGCCCAGACGATCTCGGCCGCCCTCGTGCGCCAGGCGAAATCCATCTGGGCGCTTTCCACCCGTTCTGGCAGGCAGCCGACCACGATGTGTTCCGGATTCAGCAAGCCCGCAAAAGCGTCGCGAACAGCCGCGACACGCGCGGGAAATCTGTCGGACAGCAGGATGCGGAAACTGTGCCGGTCGCGGCCGTTGCGCACCATCGCGCGCGCCATGGAAAGCGCATAGCGCCCAATGCCGCGACCGTGGCTGCCGTTCTGACAGGCCTGCAGATCAATCACAATTCTCACAGAGACGCCCCCACGGCGCGCGCGATGTCGCCGGCGACAGCGATCGCGCGAACATTGATTGATTGCGGCGTCGGCCGCTTGAACACTGAGATCGGCGCTCCCGCCGATCCAGCATCACTGCCCTTCGCCCCCGCCGTAAACCTCAGGATCGCCTGGACGTCCCCCCCCGCCAGGAGGCTTGCCATCTCGGCGCCGTCCCGCTCGGACAGGCCGCTCTCCTTCACGGCCACGCCGGCTTCCACATGGCCAGGCTGAAGCTTTTGCGTCAGCAGGAAGGCGGGGACGGCGTCCTGAACGCCGCGTTCCAGCTTTAGACCGTGAGCGAGCTGGAGATAGCTCTCCGCATCCTTTGGCGCGAGCGCAACGCCTCTCCAGTAGGCCGTTTCGGCGTCCTGGCCCCGACCGAGCGCCTTCAGAACATGACCGAGCCTGATCTGGGCGGAGGCGTTGTGGGGGTTATGCCGCAGGACGACGGTCTGCGCGGTCAGGGCGCCGGTCCAATCACCAGACTGTCGCAGCGCTTTCGCCGTCTTCGCCGCTCGACGCGCCAGCAATTTCGCCACCGGGCCGGGGCGCGCCGGATGGGGAGGCGGCACAGCGTGAAAAGCAGCGACCGCGACGGCGACGAAGCGGCGGTCGTCGACCCCGAGGCGATCCAGATCCGACTTCAAAACCTCATCAGAAGGCGCGAGCGCGCGCGCCCTGGCGAACGCCAGAGCCGCCTCGGACTCTTTTTGATGCCTCAGGAGAAAGAGCCCGCCCTGGCGATGGACGTTGGAATCCAGTGGAAACAGGTCGGCGTTGTCGCGGTGAAGTCGTTCCGCCGCTTCCTTTCGGCCCATCACCTCGATCGCCTTGGCGTGACGCACGACATCGGACGGTCGGGCCGCCCCGGTCTGCCTCAAGGCGTCATAAAGCTTGGCGACGTCGTCCCATCTATGTTTTTGAGCCGCCCTCTTCACCGACTGTCGAAGAAAGTAGGCGCGGACAACATCATTCATATCTGGCCGTATCTACTGATCAATATCATGTTTGATTACCTACGTATTAACGTCCGACCGGTTTGAAGTCGAGGCGTAAACTCTGCTCCGAAACCCTCTGTCCCCTCGATCGTTCAAGGCATCCAGCGACGGCGCCGCCCGCCGGAAGGCGGGCCCGCGGGAGTATCCCGATGTCGAGAGATTTTGAACAACCAAAGAAGCCCTGACACGCGCGGCTTGTCGCAGCCTTCTGGGGGGAGAGAGCCCGAGGGGTATGGCTGCCACGTGCTCGACGCCGAGGCGCGCAGGATCGCTTTGACGCCTCGACTGTCGACCTTGACGATGAAATGGCCAATGTCGCCTTCAAGCCCTTGGATTAGGCTCGAATTTACCTTGGCCTCAGCCGCGAGAAATGCGGCGCTCGTCTATCGAAACGAGGATTGTACCAGGGGTCGGGACACACCTTTTCGCCCCACCGCGTCCAGATGCGGTTCGCCGCGTCGCCGGCGATGCGGACGTCCTCCGCCTTGTCGAGGGTTCGTGTCCGCGACTCGAGATGATGAAGCGTGGCGAAAGGCGAATACAGCACTTTCAAACCCAGATCCGACGCCTTGAAACAGAGGTCCACGTCATTGGCCTCTACCTGAAATCTCGCGGCGTCGAATCCGCCGATGCGGCGGAATACGTCGCGCCGAACCGCCATACAGGCGCCTGTGACGGCGATGGTCCTGTGGACCAGCGCGTTTCGGCCCAAATAGCCGGGGTCGGACCCAAGATCGCCCAATCCGTCATGCGACAGGAAGCGTTGGCGTTCATCCAGCCCCAGAAAGCCGGTGTGTTGCAGGGCGCCATCCTCATAGACCAGGCGGCATCCGACCACGCCGACGTCGTCCCGCATCGCCAAGGACGCCAGTTCGTCGATCCAGTCCGGACTGATCACCAGGGTGTCATTGTTGAGAAAAATCAGGACGTCATCGTTCGATCCGTGGGCCGCGAGGTTATTCATCAGCGCCCAGTTGAAGGGGCCCGAATAGCGGCCCACCTCGACCGCCTCATGCTTGCCGACCGCCTCAAGATAGGCCTGGCATTCCGTTTCCGTACTGTCATGGTCGATGATGTGGATGCGCGTTCGCGTGCGGTTGTGAGGCAAGGCGGCCAGAAGGCTGTCCACGCAGGGCCGCAGCAGGTCGATCCTGTCGCGGGTAGGCACGATAATCCGTGCGCTGGGGTCGCAAGCCGTGCGCCAGCGCACCCTGCACGCTCCCTCGACGACCGCCCCCAGTACATCACTATGAGGTTCAACCGTGACGCCCCCCCCAAGTCGATCCACCACGATCCGCCTCCAGGCTTCAACGTCCAGATCCGACGAGGGGAGGGAATGAGTGTAGAGCACTTCGGGCGTATGGGCGATCGCCGCCCCGCCGCAGGCGAGGGCGAGAACGGCCGATTGCGCAAGAAGCCCTGGGCTCGCCCCGTCATCGTCGGTCGCCGACACAGCCGGCCACTGCGCGTGTGAAAACGCCACGAATGACCCGAGGTAGGGTGTTTGCAACAGGAGATCATAGTCGAACGACGGTTTCAGCCGCGGCCTGGCGTGGGCGCGGTTTCGCCAGTCTCTCAAATCGTCTTGCACGAAGGCGTCGTCGTCGCAGTAGACGGCCGCTGGCGGCGTTTCGCGCCCGAACGGCGCGGCCATGCACCGCAAGGCGTCCGGGTGCGCCACGCCCGTGGCGTCCATCAGCTGGATGACCTTCACGTCGAGAGGAAGCGGGACGCCCCCCCGCCAGGAGGGGTCGGTATCCACGACCCGGTAGTCGATCCGCAGCGTCCGGCGCCAACGCACCCGCGCTAGAAGATCCTGGAGAAAGGCGAGGTCGCGTTGAAGGACGCCGATGACCACTGAAAAGTCCGTGTGGCTCTGTTCCACAAGGCTCCAGACTGCATCTTCGAGCGCTGGCTGCGGCCTGCCGACCGCGTCCACCAGGACGAGCGTCGGCATGTCCCATGTCACGTCCGGCGCGAGCGAGGCTGACCTTATCCAGACGTCGTAGTAGTCGCCCCATCTTCCGATGGAACAACTGGCGGATTGCAGGCTGTGCGGCAGCCGCTCGGCCAGGCCCTCGACGGCGTTTCTAAGCCTGTCGACTTCCAGCCGCAGCGCCGCCAGGACATCGGGGTCCGGCGAGGTGAGATCCGCGAACACGTCGGTCAGGATCAGCCTGGACGCGGCGTCACGCACCACGATCCGGGTCCGGCCCGTCAGTGATCGCGGCAGCTCGAACTGAAACCCCTCGAACCCCCTAGAAGTCAGACGGACGGCCGCATCGTGTCGATAAAGGCCCGTGGTCGCGCGCCCGAGGAAGCGTCCATCCGCCCAAATCTCCAGATCAAGGGGCGCGTTCGGGGTGGTCGTCGAGCGCGCCCAGCCTGTCAGCGTGTGACCGGTCGGAACATCGGTGAGGGCCTGCAGCCGACTGGCCGCGACCAGGGCGTCGTAGCTGGATCGGACGCCGGGTTCATCCTCCGCCAGCAGATCGCGTTTGAAACCGGCTTTGGCAAGCAGAACGGCATAGGCTTGCAGATAGCTGACGGCCGAGTTCAGCTTCTTTCTGGCGCGCGCACCGAGTTCGAGCCGCCGTGCGGCCCAATCCAAGGCTTCCGTCGGCGGGGCCTCCAGACTGGTCAGCGGGACGTGTCCGGTCTTCAGTGGCCCGATGTTGACGGCGCGAAACTCTTGGCTCCGTAGAATGGAGCCGACCAGATCGACCACCTTCTGGGGCGGATCGGAGCGCCAGGTGACCAGATCCTCGTGGTCGCGGCGCAACAGCAGTCGGTAAGCTTGAACGACGTCGTTTTCGGTCGCGGTGTCCTCTGGAGGGGGCAGCCCTTCGCTCACGGCCGGGATCCTGTAGTTCTCACAAGTGGGTTGGGCTAGGCTAAGCCGTTGAATCCCGCAACCCCGCGCGTCCCCTTGCTTGACAGATGTTTCTTGGTCAGAAGTCCCCGATACGGAGACCTCGCACCATGAAAAAGGCTTATGTCGTCCTCGGAATGCACCGCAGCGGCACATCCTCTGTGGCGGGGGTGCTGGCGCTCCTGGGCGCTGCGGCGCCAAAAAACCTGATGGGGCCTGCCGAAGACAACCCCAAGGGCTTTTGGGAGAGCTACGCCGTCAGCGATCTGAACGATCGGATATTGGCGACGGGCGATTCCAGCTGGTCCGACTGGCGGGCTTTCCCGCAAGACCTGTCGACCCCCTTCCAGAACGAGGGCGTCCGCGTGCTCCAGTCCGAGTTCGATGGCGCCGAAACGATCGTGCTGAAGGATCCGCGCATATGCCGGCTCTATTCGTTCTGGCGGAACGTGCTTGGGCAGGCAGGTTTTTCCCCCATCCTCGTCTCTCCCATCCGTCATCCCGCCGAAGTCCAGGCGTCCCTGACCAATCGCAACGGCATGGCTGCGGCGGACGCAATCCAGCTTTGGCTGCGTCATGTCCTGGATGCGGAGCGCTTCAGCCGCGGTCAGCACCGGATTTTCATGCTCTGGTCGGACTTTTTGGAGGATTGGCGGTCTCAACTTGCCCGCCTTGAGGCGCTGGAACCTTCAGACCTTCCGTTAAACGACCCCAAGATGGCCGGTCGGATATCCGAATTTCTGTCTCGTGATCTGTATCATCATCGAAACAGTGACGATGACGCCTCGTCGTCACTGGACCGCGAGGTTTTCGCCACCCTGAGCGCCATGGCGCGCGAGGGTGAGACGCCCGTATTGCTGGACCGGATCGACGCCCAACGACGACGCTTCGACAGTGTTTAAAGGTTATTGAGACAGTCCTGCGACCGCGCTTCGCACGTGACACCCGCCCCATCCCCCGCTATCTCGCGCCGGTGATGAACGAAACAGAACGCCAGTCCGAGGAACGCAGTTGGGAAACGGCGAAGACGCTCGCCGAAGCCCTGCCGTATATCCAGGTTTACGACCGCGAGACCGTGGTCATCAAATACGGCGGCCACGCCATGGGCGAGAGCGCCGTCGCGCGTCAGTTCGCGGCCGATGTCGTGCTGCTGAAGCTGATGGGGGTGAACCCGGTCGTGGTGCACGGCGGCGGGCCGCAGATCAGCGCCATGCTGGAGAAGGCGGGGGTCAAGTCCAGCTTCGTCGACGGCTTGCGGGTCACGGATCCGGCGACGATGGAGGTCGCCGAAATGGTGCTGTCGGGCGCGGTGAACAAAGAGATCGCCCACTGGATCACCATGGCCGGCAAGGAGGCGGACGTGCGCGGCGTCGGCCTGTCGGGCAAGGACGCCGGTCTGCTGACGGTCGAGAAGACCCGTCGCACCAAGCGCGACCCCGACAGCATGATCGAGCACGAAGTGGACCTGGGCTATGTCGGCGAGCCGACCAAGGTCGACCCCAAGCTGATCAAGGGGCTGATCGCGTCGGAGACCGAGGACTGGGTCCCGGTCATCGCCCCGATCGGGGTGGCCGAGGACGGCCAGACCTATAACGTCAACGCCGACACCGTGGCAGGGGCCATCGCTGGATCCCTGGGCGCCAAGCGGATGCTGCTGCTGACCGACGTGCCGGGGGTCAAGGGCGCGAATGGCGAGATCATTCGCCAGATGACGCTGGACGAGGCGCAAGGCCTGATCGACACCGGCGTCGCCTCGGGCGGCATGATCCCCAAGCTGGAGACGGCCATGGCGGCCGTGCGCGCCGGGGTCGAGGCCGTGGTCATTCTGGACGGCCGTCGGCCCCACGCCATGCTGGTCGAGCTGTTCACCGAGTTCGGCGCCGGCACCCTGGTGAAGGCGTCTTGATCGACCTGTCGCACGTCAACGCCTGGGTGTTCGACATGGACGACACCCTGTATCCGCGCGAGCAGGGGCTGATGTCCTTGGTCCAGGCGCGGATCAACGCCTATGTGGTCGAGGCGGTCGGCTTGGCCCCCCAGGAGGCGCGGCTGCTGCAGCGCCAGTTCCTGGACGAGCACGGCACCACCCTGGCCGGGCTGATGGCCAACTACACTATCGATCCGGAGGACTTCCTGAACGTGGTCCACGACGTGCCTTTGGACGGGGTGGAGCCCAATCCGCGTCTGGCCGAACGGCTGAAGAGCCTGCCGGGGCGCTGTTTCGTCTTCACCAACGGCGCGCGGGACTATGCGCATCGGGTGCTGAACCGGATCGGGATCGCCGACTGTTTCGAGGGCGTCTTCGCCATCGAGGACGGCGACCTGACGCCCAAGCCGGCGCCGTCGGCCTTTCGTCGCATGATCGAGCGGTTCGGTTTCGAGCCGCGCTGCGCCGCCTTCTTCGAGGACACCCCGAAGAATCTGGAGCCGGCCAAGGCTCTGGGCATGGCGACCATCCTGATCGGCGACGGCCATGGCAAACCGCTCGGCGACCATATCGACCATGTGGCCCCCGATCTTCTCGACTTCCTCAACGCCCTGACCTTCAAGGACGAAGCCGCATGACCGACCTGTCGCATCTCGAATCCGTCATCGAGGCCGCCTGGGAAGAGCGCGCGGACGTCTCGGCCGCCACCCATGGCGACGTGCGCGACGCGGTCGAGACCGCCCTGGCCCTGCTGGACGCCGGCCAGGCGCGTGTCGCCTCGCGCGGAGAGGACGGGGTCTGGACTACGCATCAATGGCTGAAGAAGGCGGTGCTGCTGTCCTTCCGCCTGAACGACAACCAGATCATGCGCGCCGGCGACCGCGGCCCGACCAGCCACGCCCCGGGCGTCGGCCCCTATTGGGACAAGGTGCCCAACAAGTTCGGCGACTGGGCCGCCGCCGACTATCAGGCCGCCGGCTTCCGCTCGGTGCCCGGCGCCATCGTCCGCCAGGGCGCTTACATCGCCAAGAATGTCGTGCTGATGCCCTCGTTCGTGAACATCGGCGCCTTCGTCGACGAGGGGTCGATGGTCGACGCCTGGGCCACCGTGGGATCCTGCGCCCAGATCGGCAAGAATGTGCACCTGTCGGGCGGCGCGGGCATCGGCGGGGTGCTGGAGCCGCTTCAGGCCAATCCGACCATTATCGAGGACGGCTGTTTCATCGGCGCCCGAGCCGAAGTCGCTGAAGGCGTGATCGTGCGCGAGGGCGCGGTCCTGGCCATGGGCGTCTATCTGTCGGGCTCGACCAAGATTGTCGACCGCGCCACGGGCGAGGTCTTCCGGGGCGAGGTGCCGGCCTATTCGGTCGTGGTGCCGGGCGCCTTGCCGGACCCCAAGGGGGGCCCGTCCCTGTACTGCGCCGTCATCGTCAAGCGGGTGGACGCCCAGACGCGGGCCAAGACCGGCGTCAACGAACTGCTGCGCGACTGATCAGGCGGCGACGCGGGCGGGCTGGAGCTGCGGTGCATCGAATGTGGCGCAAAGGGTGAAGGTCGATCCCTGGCCGGGGATCGACGTCACCGTGATCTCGCCGCCCATCAGGGCGGCCAGACGCTGACAGATGCTGAGCCCCAAGCCTGTGCCACCGAACTTGCGCGTTGACGAGCCGTCCACCTGTGAGAAGGGCTGGAACAGGCGGTCAAGATCCGCCGGCGCGATGCCGATGCCGGAATCGACCACGCAGAGGCGCAGCCCCACGCGGCCGTCGTTGCGCGCCTCGCCTTCCAGGATCAGCCGGACCTCGCCCTTGGGCGTGAACTTGATCGCATTGGCGAGAAGGTTGTGCGTCACCTGGGCCAGGCGCAGGGGGTCCAGCCGAAGAACTGGCGGCAGGGCCCCGCGCGTCTCGGTCACGAAGGTCAGACCGCGCGCCTCGGCCTGCGCCCGGAATGGACCGGTCAGGCGGGTCATCAGCGTGTCGGTCTCGACGTCGGCAAGGTCCAGCTCCATCTTGCCGGCCTCGATCTTGGTGATGTCGAGGATGTCGTTCAGCAGCACCATCAGCCCCTCGCCCGAGTTGCGGATCACGCCGACGAACTCCTTTTGACGATCGTCCAGGGCTGACATCTGCAACAGCTGCGCGGCGCCCAGCACCCCATTCATCGGCGTGCGCAACTCGTGCGAAATAACGCCCAGGAAGCTGGACTTGGCGGCGTTGGCTGCGTCGGCCCGGTCACGCGCGGTCTTCAGTTCGTCGATCAGTTCGGCCTGACGCCGGTTCACCGCCTCGAGGTCACCATCCTTCATCTGGGTGATCACCACCTTGATCACCAGGGCCAGGGCCAGGACGGGCACCATGCTGAGTATGACCCAGAAGCCGGAGCCGCCCCACAGGCTGATCAGCAGCAGGATCGTCACGATGGAATAGGGGGCCGAGACGATCAAGGCTTCTCGCGGCGCGGCGCGCATCTGGGTGAAGACCAGCACGTAACCCGCCATCAGAAGACCTAGGCCCAACGGCGCCCCGCTGGCGCCGCCATGGATGAAGGCCAGCAACGGCGCGGCCGCCCAGGCGACGCAGGACAGGGTCGCGGTCGTCAGCTTGATGCGGTCGTGCAGTCGGCTATCCGACAGGATCAGGCGGCGTTCGACGAAGGTTCGCACCATGCCGATGACCGTCGCGACGCAGAACCATGCCACGGCGCCACGCCAGCCTGTAACCGTGCCCAAGGCCAAGGCCCAACTGGCGATCAGCAGGTAACGCATATAGCCCGCAGCGATTACGTGTTGCAGAATCGAGCGGTTTGAGGCGCGTTGGGGTTGGATCATCGCGATGCCCTCCAAGGTCGGAGGAGCAACTTCCGCGAGCGTCAACTAAGATACTGTTAAAGCTAGACTTTATATGCGACTTGTGTCCGGTACCGTATTTTCGAGGTGACGAGAATGGTGGAGGCGGTCTGAAAGACCGCCTCCACCAAGGGTCAGGCGGCGCTCTTCATCGCGTCAGCGTTGACGGCGGCGTCGGCGATGCCGGTCAGGTCTTCATCGGTCTGGGATTCTTCCTGCAGGGTTTCGTCCAGCAAAGCGGCTGCGTCCTTCATGCCCAGCACCAGGGCCCAGCGCTTCAGGGTGCCGTACCGGGTGATCTCATAGTGTTCCACGGCCTGGGCGGCAGCCAGCAGGCCGGCGTCGAGGGCGGGGTTGTCCTTGTATTCTTCCATGATCTCGTCGCCCTCGGCCAGGATGCCTTCGATGGCGTCGCAGGTCTTGCCGCGCGGGGCCTTGCCGAGGATCTCAAACACCTGCTGGAGGCGTTCGATCTGGCCTTCGGTCTGATCCTTGTGCTTTTCGAAGGCCGCCTTCAGCTCGGGCGACTGAGCGGCGCGGGCCATCTTGGGCAGGGATTTCAGGATCTTGCGCTCGGCGTAATAGATGTCCTTGAGCGTGTCGTGGAACAGGGTGTCGAGGGTTTTCTCGGCCATGGTCGTATCTCGCAAAATGTGATGGGGCGCGGGGGCGCACCCCATCACAAGCGATCAGACCGGCTTCCGTTCCTGTGTCCGAATCCGGGCTTAGGCCTGGAGCGCGCGCTTCAGATCCGGCGGCGTGGCCTCGTCTGTCAGGATACGGATGGCTTCCTCGACCGTGACCACCGTCTGTTCCTGGGAGCCCAGGCGGCGGATGGCGACCATGCCCTCTTCGGCCTCCTTGCGGCCGACCACGGCGATGACCGGCACCTTGCCGACCGAGTGTTCGCGGACCTTGTAGCCGACCTTCTCGTTGCGGAGATCGATCTCGGTGCGCAGGCCGGCGGCCTTGAACTTGGCCATCACGTCGCGGGCGTAGTCGTCGGCGTCCGAGGTGATGGTCGCCACCACGGCCTGGGTCGGGGCCAGCCACAGGGGGAAGGCGCCGGCGTAGTTCTCGATCATGATGCCGATGAACCGCTCGAAGCTGCCCAGAATCGCCCGGTGCAGCATGACCGGCCGGTGCTTCTGGCCGTCCTCGGCGATATAGGTCGCGTTCAGCCGTTCCGGCAGGACATAGTCCAGCTGGATCGTGCCGCAGGTCCATTCGCGGCCGATGGCGTCCTTGACGATGAAGTCCAGCTTGGGCGCGTAGAAGGCGCCGTCGCCCTCGGTCACCACCGGCTCGGTCCCGGCGGCGCGGGCGGCTTCGGCCATCAGGGCCTCGGCCTTGTCCCAGAACTCGTCCGAACCGGCGCGGTTCTCGGGCCGGGTGCCCAGGCTGATATAGGCCGTCTCCATGCCCAGGTCGGCGTGGACGCTGCGGGCCAGTTTGATGAACTCGGCCGTCTCCTCGACGATCTGGTCCTCGCGGCAGAAGATGTGGGCGTCGTCCTGAGTGAAGCCGCGCACCCGCATCAGGCCGTGCAGCGAGCCGGACGGCTCATAGCGGTGGCAGGCGCCGAACTCGGCCATGCGCAGCGGCAGTTCGCGGTACGAGCGCTGGCCCTGGTCGAAGATCTGGACGTGGCCGGGGCAGTTCATCGGCTTGAGGCTGAGGGTCTCGCCCTCGACCGTCTCGCAGACGAACATGTTCGGGCGGTACTTGTCCCAGTGGCCGCTCTGTTCCCAGAATTTGCGGTCCAGCACCTGGGGCGTCTTGACCTCGACATAGCCGGCGGCGTCCAGGCGACGGCGCATATAGGCCTCCAGCACCCGCCACAGGATCCAGCCCTTAGGATGCCAGAAGACCATGCCCCGGCCCTCTTCCTGCATGTGGAAGAGTTCCATGGCCTTGCCGACCTTGCGGTGGTCGCGTTTCTCGGCCTCTTCCAGACGTTGCAGATAGGCGTCCAGATCTTCCTTGGTCGCCCAGGCGGTGCCGTAGATGCGCTGAAGCTGCTCGCGCTTGGAATCGCCGCGCCAATAGGCCCCGGCCAGCTTGGTCAGTTTGAACGCCTTGCCGACGTGGCGCGTCGAAGGGAAGTGCGGGCCCCGGCACAGGTCGATCCAGTCGCCCTGCTTGTACAGGGTGATGGTCTCGTTCTCGGGCAGGTCCTTGATCAGCTCGGCCTTGAACTTCTCGCCGCGCGCCTCGAAGAAGACGATGGCCTCGTCACGGTCCCAGACCTCGCGCTCGAACTTGGCGTCGCGATCAATGATCCGGCCCATCTCCTTCTCGATGGCGGCGAAATCGTCCGTCGAGAAGGGCTCGTCCCGATAGAAGTCATAATAGAAGCCGTCCTCAATGGCCGGGCCGATCGTGACCTGGGTGCCGGGGAACAGGGTCTGGACCGCCTCGGCCAGGACGTGGGCCGTGTCGTGGCGGATCGTATAGAGGGCGGCAGGATCGTCGCGCATGATCAGGCGGAAGTCGCCGCCCGTCTCCAGCACCCGGCCCATGTCGCGCTGCTCGCCGTTCAGCTCGGCCAGCACGGCCTTCTTGGCCAGGGACGGCGAGATCGAGGTCGCCACGTCGCGCGCCGTCGAACCGGCCGGATACTGACGCACCGCGCCGTCGGGGAATTTCAGATCGATCATGACTGTTCTTTTTCGTCGGTCTTCAGGGGCGGGACCGGGTCATAGCCCGAACCGCCGAAGGGATGGCATTTACAGAGGCGGCGCACGGTGAGCCATCCCCCCTTGACCGGTCCGTGCTGGATCAGGGCGTCGCGCCCGTAATCCGAACAGGTCGGCAGGAACCGGCACTGCTGGCCGATCAGGGGGGACAGCGTCAGCTTGTAGCCCCGATGGGCCGCGCGGACGCCGCGTTCATAGAGAGACATATGTCCCTTCGCCGGGGGCTGGATGGGTTCGCCGCGCTTATCCCCTGTCATCGCAGGGGGATCAACCGGTCAGAGCCCGTCAGGCCGCGCCGGCGAGACGAGTTCGCTCGGCCAGGGCCTGATGGACCGCCTCCAGCGTCGCCTCGACGGCCACCAGGGTCGAGGCGTGGCGGGCGGGATAGTCGGCGACCTGGCGCAGGAGGCGCAGATCCTCGAACCGGCCGACCGGGCCTTCGCCGCCGGATTTCAGCATGGCGACCATCGCGTCGCGGGCGTCGGCGATCTCCTCGCCCGAGGCGCCGATGACGGACTGGCCCAGAACACCCGCCGCCGCCTGACCCAGGGCGCAGGCCTTGACGTCCTGGGCGAAGCCGGCGACGCGGCCTTCATGATCCAGCGTCACATCGACGGTGGCGCGCGATCCACAAAGTTTGGCGACCCGCTCGCCGGTTCCCTCAGGCAAAGGCAGCCGCCCCGCATGAGGCAGGTTGGCCGCCAGCGTCAGAATGCGCGCGCTGTAGAGATCGTCGATCATGGCGGGAAGATAGGACGGGCGGCGGCGGGGCGAAAGCCTAGGCGCGCGGATGGGCCGCCGCATAGGCGTTCAACAGGCGCTCAGCGTCGACGCCGGTGTATTTCTGGGTCGTCGACAGGCTGGCGTGGCCCAGCAGTTCCTGGATCGAGCGCAGATCGGCGCCGGCGCCCAGCAGATGGGTCGCGAAACTGTGGCGCAGGGCGTGGGGGGTGGTGCGTTCGGGCAGGCCCAGCCGCCCGCGCAGTCGCTGGACCGAGGCCTGGACGTGACGCGGGCTGAGCGGCCCGCCGCGCCGGGCGCGGAACAGGGCGTCGGACGGTTGAAGCGGAAAGGGCTGGAGCGCCAGATAGGCATCCACCGCCGCGCGCACCGCCGGCAGAACCGGGACGATCCGGGTCTTTGATCCCTTGCCGATAACACGCAGCGTCTCGCCCAACGGGGCTTCGGCCCGGGTCAGGGACAGGCCCTCGGAGATCCGCAGACCGCAGCCGTAGAGCAGGGTCAGGACGGCGCGGTCGCGCGCGGCCTCCCAGGGTTCGGCGTCCGGATCGGCGTCGGGTTCGGCCAACAGGCCGCGCGCCTGATCCTCCGTCACCGGTCGAGGCAGGGACGGTTTGATCCGGGGCCCGCGCACCAGGGCCAGCTGGGGCGCGGGCGTGTCCAGCCTCCGGTCCAGAAAGGCGTGAAAGCCGCGAATGGCCGACAGGGTCTGGCTGAGGGACCGGGCCGCCAGGGGATGATCGCCGGATCGGCGGTCCGCCAGATGGGCGCGGACCTCGGCGGCGGTGACGGTTCCCAACGTCTTCAACGTCAGGGCCTCGCCGCGATGGCGTTCGAGGAAGGCGACATAGAGCCGGCCGATATGGCCGTAGGCCTCCAGGGTGCGGGGCGACAGTCGACGCTCGTGCGCCAGATGCTCGAGCCAGGCGAGCAGGGTCTCGGCGGCGGTCAGTTCAACACCGGCCATCGCTCAGCCATCCGCTCCACCACCCGGGCCAGGAAGGCGGCCAGTTCGCAGCCCATGGTGGGGGTGAAGCCCTCGGGTTCGGGCGAACCGAAGGCGCACAGGCAGGGACGGGGCGGTTCGCCCGGCGTCAGATGCGGCGCCATTCGGATCAGGGCGACGGACTTCACCTGATCGGCGGCCGCGCCGAACAGGTCCAGCCCCTCGAACGCCGGCCCCAGCCAGGTCAGGCCGTGTTCGCCTAGCAGATTGTCCACGGCGCCGGTCTCCAGCGAACGCCAGCCGAAGGGCACGCCGCCCGGCTTTTCCATGGCGATGGCGGCGCCGGCCAGGCCGAACCGGCCCTGGGCCGCCGCATCCAGACGGCGGGCCAGGTCGGAATGATTGCGGGCCTCCATCAGGTCCAGGGCGGCGACGTGGGTCTGGGTCTGGGCGGCGAAATTGGCGCGGGCGATAGTTTCCACCTCGCGCCGGGCGCCGGCCTCACGCTCGACCACCGCCTCGAGCCGCGTCAGGGCGGCGGCGCCGAACTCGAGCACATTACGACCGTGCGGACGCAGACCGATCTCTTCCAGCAGGGAGCGATCGTCCAGCAGGGTCTGGGGATGGGTCTGAAGCCAGCCGCGCACCTCGGGCCAATGCAGGCCGTCGCCGAGGTGGGGGACCGGCTCCGCCTCGGAGGTTTCGAAAAGGTCCAATGAGCCGCTCAAACAGACCTCTCCGTGACGCGCGATTTACAGGATGGACTGACCGGTCTTGGCCCAGTCCGCCACGAAGGCATCAAGACCTCTGTCGGTTAACGGGTGCTTTACCAGAGCCTTGAATGTGTCAGCGCCGAAGGTTGCGGCGTCCGATCCGGCGACGGCGGCGGCGGCTACATGGGCGACGTTGCGCAGCGAGGCGGCCAGGATCTGGGTCTCGAAACCGTGTACGTCATACAGGACGCGGATTTCCTCCAGCAGGGCGATGCCGTCGGCGCCATTGTCTTCCAGCCGGCCGACGAAGGGCGAGACGAAGGTGGCGCCGGCCTTGGCGGCCAGCAGCGCCTGGGCGGCCGAGAAGCACAGGGTGACGTTGGTCTTGATGCCCTTGTCGGTGAAGACGCGGCAGGCGCGCAGGCCGTCCCAGGTCAGGGGCAGTTTCACGACCACGTTCGGGGCGATGGCGGCGAGCTTGTCGCCCTCCTTGACCATGGTCTCGAAATCGAGCGAGACGGCCTCGGCGGAAATCGGCCCCTCGACGAGGGCGCAAATCTCGGCGATGACCTCGGCGATGTTCCGACCCGACTTGGCGATCAGCGACGGATTGGTGGTGACGCCGTCCACCATGCCGGTGGGGACCATGTCCTTGATGACGGCGACGTCGGCGGTATCGAGAAAGAGTTTCATGAGTTTGGCTTTTAGCGGCGTGGAGATCGAGACGCGAGCCAAATCCTCCCCTATCGGGGGAGGGGGACCGCGGAGCGGTGGAGGGGGCCTGCCCGCGCGCAGGCGCTCCACGCTCCACACCCAGTCAGCCCTTGCCCCATCCACCACCCTTCGGGCGGTCCCCCTCCCCCAATGGGGGAGGATCGCATGAAAGTCGCCTCGGTCCTCATTCCCCTGCCCGTGCCGGAAGCCTTCGATTATGAAGTTCCCGAGACGCTGAGCCTGGCGCGCGGCGATCAGGTCGCCGTGCCGCTGGGGCCTCGGCTAATCCGGGGCGTGGTGGCCGAGGTGTTCGAGACCACCGGGTCCAACCGGCGGCTGAAATCGGTCGAGTCGAGACTGGACGACCCTGCGCTACCGGCCGGAGTGATGGACTTCGTCGAATGGGCCGGGCGTTGGACCCTGTCCCCGCCCGGCGAGATGGCGGCGACCGCGCTGAAGGGACTGCGCGCGCCGCGTCCCCGGCCGGAACGTCGGGTGCGGCGGGTCGGCGACCGCCAGCCGGCGCGCGCCACCCCGGCCCGGACGGGCGTGCTGGAAGCCTTGGGCGACCGCTCCATGGCGGGCGCCGATCTGGCGCGCGCCGCCGGCGTGTCGTCGGGGGTGATCAAGGGCCTGATCGACGAGGGCGTTCTGGAAATCATCGAGATCGCGGCGGAGGCGGCGTTCGACCGGCCCGACCCCGACCATGCGCCGGCGACCCTGAACGGCGACCAGGCGGCGGCGGCTTCGGCCCTGGCGGCGGGCGTGACCGGCGGCGGTTTCCGGCCCTTCCTACTGGACGGGGTCACGGGGTCGGGCAAGACCGAGGCCTATCTGGAGGCGATCGCGCGGGTGCTGCGGGCCGATCCGGCGGCGCAGATTCTGATCCTTCTGCCCGAGATCGCCCTGACCCAGGCCCTGATCGAACGGATCACGGCCCGGTTCGGCGCCGCCCCCGCCGAATGGCATTCCGGCGTCGCCCCGCCCCGCCGCCGTCAGGTGTGGGAGGCGGTGGTCGCCGGCCGGTGCAATATCGTGGTCGGCGCCCGCTCGGCCCTGTTCCTGCCCTTCGTCAATCTGCGGCTGATCGTGGTGGACGAGGAGCACGACAGTTCGTTCAAACAGGAAGAGGGTCTGGTCTATCACGGGCGGGATCTGGCGGTGGCGCGGGCGCGGATCGAGGGGGCGGCGGTGGTTCTGGCCTCGGCCACGCCGTCGCTGGAGACCCTGTGGAACGCCCAGGCCGGGCGGTATGACTGGCTGAAGCTGGGCGCGCGTCACGGGGTGGCGGTGATGCCCGATATCGAACTGCTGGACCTGCGCCAGCACACCCCCGATCCCCAGACCTGGCTGTCCCAACCCCTGCGTACGGCGGTGGGCGAGACCCTGGCGCGGGGCGAGCAGACCCTGTTATTCCTGAACCGGCGCGGCTATGCGCCCGTCGTCCTGTGCCGCGTCTGTGGGCACCGGCTGACTGCGCCGGACACCGACAGCTGGCTGGTCGAGCACCGGTACACCGGCCGTCTGGTCTGTCACCTGACCGGCTTCTCCATGGCGCGGCCGAAACTGTGCCCCTCGTGCGGGGCCGAGGACTCCCTGGTCTCGGTCGGCCCCGGCGTCGAACGGGTCGAGGAGGAGGTGCGCCAGCTGTTCCCCGAGGCGCAGGCGGCGGTGTTCAGCTCTGACACTGTGCCCGACGCCAAGTCTGCGCGGGCCTTGATCCAGCGGATGACGGACGGCGAGATCGACATCCTGGTCGCGACCCAGGCCGCCGCCAAGGGCCACAACTTCCCGCGCCTGACCCTGGTCGGGGTGGTGGATGCGGACCTGGGCTTGCGGGGCGGCGACCTGCGGGCGGCCGAGCGGACCTATCAGCTTTTGGCGCAGGCGACGGGGCGAGCGGGTCGCGCCGACCGACCGGGGCGGGCCATTTTGCAGACCTGGACCCCCGAACATCCGGTGCTTCAGGCCCTGGCGGCGGGCGACCGCGACGCGTTCGTCGAGGCTGAAATGGCCGAACGGGAAGCCGCCGCCCTGCCCCCGTTCGGCCGGTTGGCGGCGATCATCCTGTCCAGCGAGAATGCGGCGGCGGTGGAAAAGGTCGCCGCCGACCTGGCCCAGGCCATTCCCAACGCGGAACGGCTGGAGGTCTATGGCCCCGCCGACGCGCCCCTGGCCCTGGTGCGGGGACGGCGACGCAAGCGGCTGCTGGTGCGGGCCGACCGCGACGTCAACCTTCAGGCGTTTATGCGCGCCTGGCTGGCGCGGGTGAAGATCCCCGCCTCGGTCCGCCTGACAGTGGATGTCGATCCCTACTCCTTCCTCTGAGCTGAGGTAGAGGATGGAGGCCTGGCCTCCGAGTCGAACGGAGGGTTTTCGGGCTTGCAAGCCCGCCGCGTAGCCACTCCGCCACCAGGCCGTAACGCGTGCAGACTGCCACAGGCCGGGCTGGGACTGATGTCATGCGCGTTTCGACATGTAACGGGCTGTAGCGGCGAAATGGGGCGCGAAAACTCACCAAATGGGTGGCGACCGGCGCTTCGTTAGCGGCTGCGGTGGTCATTCACGAAGGGCGGATGGGTGTTCCCGCATGTGCGATGGCTACGGGGACCCGTCGTCTTCAGGGTCTGGTCATCCAGGGCCGGTCGTCGGCCCGGACCAACAGGACACCGCGCCATGAAGACTCTCTCCACCCTCTGCGCTTGCGCCGCTCTTGCCGCCGCCGCCCTGGCGTCGACCTCCGCCTTGGCGGCCGACGTCACCTTCGACTTCGACGTGGCCGCCCCGACGGGACGGATCATGGTCGCCCTATTCAACAGCGAGGCCAGCTACGGCGGCGAGGGCCAGCCGGTTCGTTACGCCATGGTGGACGCGGCGGCCGCTTCCAAACAGGTCCGGTTCGAGGACCTGCCGGACGGCGACTATGCGATGCGCGTCTTCCAAGACGTCGACGGCGACGGGAAGATGAAGACCAATCCGTTCGGCATGCCGGTCGAACCCTTCGCCTTCTCCAACAACGCCGTCGGCAACATGGGTCCGGCCTCATGGGAGCGCGCGAGGTTCGCCGCGACCGGGGCGGTCGTCCAGACCATCCGCCTCAAATAGTCCGTCCCAGCAGGAGCCAGATCATGACCCCTTCCCGCCGTTCCTTCCTGATGGGCGCCGCCGCCCTGTCGGCCGCCGTCGCCACGCCCGAGATGGTTCGCGCCGCTGCGGCCCTCGACGCCGCCGCCAAGGCCGACTGGGCCCTGGCCACCCGCGACGTCGAGGGCGACCTGCCGCGTCAGACGATGCGGCTGATCCATGGCCGGGCGCCGGCGGGGCTGGAGGGCGCCCTGTTCCGCAATGGACCGGGTCGGTTCCGGCGGCCGGGCGGGTCTGTCACCCACTGGTTCGACGGCGACGGCCTGATGCGGGCCTTCCGCATCCAGGACGGCCAGGCCACGCTGGAGGCCCGGTTCGCCGATACGCCCAAGCGCCGGGTCGAGACCGAACTGGACGCCGTGGTGACCCCCGGCTTCGGCACAAGGGGCGACGCCCGCGCCCGCGTCGGCTCGAACGACGACTCCAACGCAGCCAATACCGCCGTCATGGCGGCCGGGAACCAGGTCTGGGCCCTGTGGGAAGGCGGCTCGCCCCTGGCCATGGATGCGGCCGACCTGTCGAGCCAGGGCTTCGTCACCCTGCGCGACGATCTGAAGGGCATGCCGTTCCAGGCCCATCCGCGTCGCGCGCCCGACGGCTCGATCTGGAACGTCGGCACGGCCGGCGACCGGGCCGTGATCTGGCGGCTGAACCCCGACGGGGGCCTCAACCGGGCCGAGATCATCCGCCTGCCACGCGCCAGCTATATGCACGACTTCACCGCCACCGACCGGCATATGATCCTGGTGCTTCAGCCCTGGATCCAGGAACGCCAGGCCCTGCCGATCATCAACGGCCTGGTCTGGCGGCCCGAGACCGGGACGCAGGTCATGGTGCTGGACAAGGACGACCTGACCCAGTCGCGCCTTTATGAACTGCCGGGCTTCTTCCACTTCCATCTGGGCGACGCCTGGGCCGAGGCGGACGGGACGATCCGCTTCGACGTGGCGGCCAGCGGCGATCCACGCTTCGCCGTCGATGGGGCGCGGGTTCTGGTCGAGGGACACGGGGTCGTGCCGGGTGATCCGGCCAAGCTGGCGCTGATCACCCTGCGTCCCGACGGCAAGGCCGAGATGCTGACCACCGACGCCGTCGGCGAATTCCCCAAGGCCGATCCGCGCCGTCTGGGTCTGAAGCGCAGCCTGACCGTCCACACCAGCGGCGAGACGGCGGGGCGCCCCCTGCCCACGGGTCTGGCCGTGCAGGACTGGGACAGCGGCCGGTCGCACGGCTTCACCTTCGGCCTTCATCAGATCGTCGAGGAGACGGTCTTCGTGCCCAAGCCCGGCGCCACGGCCGAGACCGACGCCTGGCTGGTGGGACCGTCGGTCAATCTGAGGGCCGGCCGCACCGAGTTGCACGTCTTCGACGCGGCCCATGTCGAAGACGGGCCGGTGGCGACCTGGCAGGCGGACACGGCCCTGCCGGCGGGCTTCCACGGGACCTGGGCGGGATAGGGGGTGGAGGCGCGAAGCTTGCGGGCCTTCACGGTTCGACAAGCCTGACGTGCCAAGGTGAGACCATGACCCCCGTCCAGACTCCTGCCGATCTCCGCCCCATCACCGCCCTGCGTTTCGGCGCGGCGATCTGGGTGGCCGTCTATACCTTATGGGAGAACCTGGCGGGGGCGCCGTCGTCCGGCTTGGTCCAGAAGGGGTATCTGGGGGTCGAGCTGTTCTTCGTCCTGTCGGGCTTCATCCTGAGCCACGTCTATCTGCAGGCGGCGGGCGAGAAGCGGTTCTCCTATCGCGGCTTCCTGTGGGCGCGGGTGGCGCGAGTCTATCCGCTGCACGTCGCGACCCTGGTCGGGGTGGGGCTGCTGGCGGGCGCCGCCCTGTTCGCCGGAATGAGCGTCGACGGAAACGTCCTGTCCTGGGCGTCCCTGCCGGCCAATCTGCTGATGGTTCACGCCTGGGGTCTGGCGCCGGTCGCCGGCTGGAACCATCCGTCCTGGTCGATCTCGGCCGAATGGTTCGCCTATATCTGCTTCCCCCTGTTCGCCTTCGTCTTCTGGCGCCTGCGCCACAGGCCCAGGGTCGCCGTCCTGGGCGCTGCGGCCTTCCTGATCGTGGCCTATCTGGCGTTCGAACGGATCGCGGGCTTTTCGCTGACCGAGGCGACTATCCGGTGGGGCGCGCTGCGGATCGTCCCCTGTTTCGCCCTCGGCTGCGCCCTCTATCTCGTCCATCGCAAGGCCCCGCTGTCCGCGCCCTGGACCGCTTCGGCTGTCTCGTTCGGCCTTATGGTGCTGAGCGCGGCTCTCGGCCTGTGGGACGGAATCACCGTCCTGCTGGCCGGCGCCCTGATCCTGTCGCTGGCGTCGCTGCCGAACGAACGGGCGGGATGGCTCGCATCCAGGCCGGCCGTCTATCTGGGGGAGATCAGCTATTCGGTCTATATGGTCTGCGTGCCGTGGAAATTGCTGGCCGTGAACCTGGCGGCCAAGGCCACCGACGCCCCGGACAAGCAGGTTCACATTTTCGTGTGGCTGGCGATTCTGGCGCTTTTGCCCGTCGTCGCGGCCCTGTCGTACCACCTGGTCGAACACCCGGCGCGCAAGGCGTTGAGGGGGTGGGGCCAGGGTCGAAATCCCCTGTCAAGCGAACAGGCGGACAAGCGCCCGACGCACGGCGGTACGCCGAAAAGGGTTGTCGAATCCTGAGGGCCTGTGTTCTAAAAACACCATCGGCAGTCGGGATACAGCCTCAGCATGACGAAACGGCTCAAAGCCGCCGCGGTTGCGGCGACCCTCGGTTTTTTTGCGCTGGGCGTGGTCCCTTCTTCCGCAAAGGCTGATGAGCCGTACTGGCAGTGCGTGACTTTCGCCCGCATGTTCTCGGGCATCAACATCTTCGGCGACGCCTGGACCTGGTGGCGTCAGGCTGCCGAGAAGTTCCGCACCGGCGACGCGCCCGAGACCGGATCGGTCCTGGTCTTCCGTCCCGAGGGTCGCATGAGCCGGGGCCATGTCGCCGTCGTCTCCGACATCCTGACCGACCGCGTGGTCCGCGTGACCCACGCCAACTGGGGCGGAAGCCGCGGCAAGGTCGAGGAGAATGTCACCGTCGTCGACGTCTCCCCCTCCAACGACTGGTCGCAGGTCAAGGTCTGGTACAATCCGATCAAGGACCTGGGCACGACCGTCTATCCGACCTACGGCTTCATCTACAAAGGCGCGCGCGACGCTTACGACGCCGGACGCCAGATCGCCTCCAACGCTGCGGCCCAGGGTCAACCCTAGGCCCGCTTGCGCATCCGCCCCCCGCGGGCGATAGCGGCGCATGACCCAATCCAGCGACATCACCTACGCCGGCTATCTGGCGTTGGACGACCTGCTTTCCACCCAGCATCCGCTGTCGGACCAGCACGACGAGATGCTGTTCGTCGTCATCCACCAGACCAAGGAGCTGTGGCTGAAGCAGATCCTGCACGAGGTCGCCCTGGCCCAGTCCATGGTGCGCGCCGGCGATCTGGTGCCCGCCTACAAGAGCCTGGCCCGCGTCAGCCGCATCCAGGCGGTGATGACCCAGAGCTGGGACATTCTGTCGACCATGACCCCGGCCGACTATCTGCGGTTTCGGGGCTCGCTGGGCTCGTCCTCGGGCTTCCAGAGCGATCAGTTCCGCCGGTTCGAGGCCATGCTGGGGCTCAAGGATTCCAGCTTCCTGAAGTTCCACACGGATCGGCCCGAGGCCCTGGCCGCGCTCCAGGCCGCCATCGCCGCCCCCAGCCTGTATGACGACGCCCTGGCCCAGATGGCCAAGGCGGGTCTGTCCATACCGGTCGAGGTGCTGAACCGCGACGTGACCCAGCCCTACGAGCCGTCCGAAGCGGTGGAGGCGGCCTGGCTGGAGGTCTATCGCGACACCGAACGCTGGTGGCCCCTGTACCAGCTAGCCGAGAAACTGGTCGATCTGGACGACGCCCTGCTGACCTGGCGGCACAAGCATGTGGTCACGGTCGAGCGGATCATCGGCCGGCGGCGCGGCACCGGCGGCACCGAGGGGGCGGCCTATCTGGCCTCGACCCTGACCAAGCGCTGCTTCCCCGAGCTGTGGTCGCTGCGGACCGCGCTCTGACGCGGTCTTGATCGTCCATGCGCGCAGGTTCGCAACCTTCGCCGCTTCCGCTCATTTCGCCGTCTGACCGCCATAGCGGAGGAGTCGACGAGATGAGCACCCCGAACGCCCACGACATCAAGGTTCTGAACGGACTGATCGAGACCACGCTGGACAGCGCAGACGGCTATCGCCAGGCCGCAGAGGAGACCCAGGATCCTCATTATCGCGGTCTGTTCGAACGCCGCAGCGAAGAGCGCCGCGGGGTGGTCGAGACCCTGTCCGCCGCCGTGCGCGCCCTGGGCGGCGACCCGGAATCCCACGGCTCTATCCTGGCCAAGGCCCACCGCGCCTTCCTGGACATAAAACACGCCCTGCTGCGAGACGACGACAGCGTGGTCGGCTCCATCGACAGCGGCGAGGGTTTCATCGCCTCTAAGTTCGAAAGGGCGCTGGATGATTCCGAGGTCTCAGCCGCCACGCGCGAGACCATCCGCGACGCCTATGTCTCCGTAAAATCCGGCCACGACCAGATGGAGGGGCTCAAACACAGCCTGCAGGGTCAGAGGGACGCCTCGAACCCGCTGTTCCCCAACTGACCGCGTCCCAATGAAAAAAGCCCCGGCGTTTCCGCCGGGGCTCTCATTTTCGCATCGACGCCTGAAATCAGGCTTCGTCGCCCTTGTCGGCGGCGCCCGTTTCCGGAACCACGGTGCCCTTAGCGGGGCGGACGGTCTGGCGTTCGGCGATCCGGGCCGACTTGCCGCGACGATCACGCAGATAATAAAGCTTGGCGCGACGCACGACGCCGCGGCGCTTCACTTCGATCGACTCGATGTTCGGCGACAGAATGGGGAATTTGCGTTCGACGCCTTCGCCGAACGAGATCTTGCGGACCGTGAAGGTCTCGCTGATGCCGCCGCCGTCACGGGCGATGCAGACGCCTTCGAAGGCCTGGACGCGCTCGCGCTCGCCTTCCTTGATCTTCACGTTGACGCGCAGGGTGTCGCCGGGCTGGAAGACCGGGATCTTGCGTTCGCCCAGGACGCGGGCTTTTTCTTCGGCGTCCAGCTGTTGAACGATGTTCATGTCATTTCTCCTCGAGCTTTGCGCTCTTTGCCTGTGAGTTGGCGAGATGCGCCGCCCAGAGGTCCGGCCGTCGCTCCCGCGTGGTCTTCTCCCGCTGCGCCTCGCGCCATTGTGCGACCTTCTTGTGGTCGCCCGACAGCAGCACCTCGGGTATCTCAAGCCCCTCGAACGTCCGCGGTCGCGTGTACTGCGGGTGTTCCAGAAGCCCATCCTCGAAACTCTCGGAAGACAGGCTGTCTGCCGCGCCGAGCACTCCGGGGATCAGTCTTACGCACGCCTCGATCACGACCATGGCCGCCGCCTCGCCGCCGGCGAGCACCGCGTCTCCGACCGAGACCTCCTCGAACCCGCGTGCGTCGAGCACCCGCTGGTCCACCCCCTCGAAACGGCCGCACAGCACGACGATCCCGTCGGCTTTCGCCCATTCCTTGACGCGCGCCTGGGTCAGGGGTCGACCCCGGGCGCTCATGTACAAAAGCGGGCGCCCCCTAGAAGGGTTGGTCGGTCCCGGCAGGCTATCCACCGCCCGGGCCACCACGTCCGCCTTAAGCACAGCTCCCGGGCCGCCACCCGCAGGGGTGTCGTCCAGGAAGCCGCGCGTATCTGTGGAAAAGCCGCGAATGTCAACCGTATCCAGGCTCCAAAGGCCCTTCTCGCGCCAGGCCGTGCCGATCAGCGACACGCCGAGCGGGCCCGGAAAGGCCTCGGGAAACATGGTCAGGACGGTGGCGGTGAAGGGCATGGCGCGCGCCCTTTACCGCCCTGTGACCGGAAAGGCGAGCCGGGTCAGGTCGTCGGCGCCCCGCCGCCCGCCGCGATCCAGCCGTCGACCTGGTCTTCCAGCACGTCCAGCGGCACCGAGCCGGAGCCCAGGACCACGGCGTGGAAGTCCTTGATGTCGAACCGGTCGCCCAGCGCCGCCTTGGCCCGGTCGCGCAGTTCCTCGATCTTCAGCTCGCCGATCTTGTAACTGGTCGCCTGGCCGGGATTGGTGATGTAGCGCTCGACTTCCTTTTCGATGTCGCGTTCCGACAGCAGGGAGTTCTGGCGGAAATAGTCCATCGCCTGTTCCCGGCTCCAGCGCTTGGCGTGCAGGCCCGTGTCGGTCACCAGACGCACCGCGCGCCACAGCTCGGTCGAGAGCCGGCCGAAGTCGGAATAGGGGTCCTGATAGAAGCCCATCTCCTTGCCCAGCTGCTCGGCATAGAGTCCCCAGCCCTCGGCGTAGGCCCCATAGCCGCCGAAGCGACGGAAGCGCGGCAGGCCCTCGATCTCTTGCGCATAGGCGATCTGGAAATGGTGGCCCGGCGCGCCCTCGTGATAGCTGATGCCCTCGATCTGGGGCTTCAGCACCTGGGTCATGTCCGACAGGTTGACGTAATAGATGCCCGGCCGCGACCCGTCCGGCGCCGGCGAGTTGTAGAAGGCGATCGAGGCCGTCGCCTCGCGGAACGGCTCGACCGCCCGCACCTCCAGCGCCGCCTTGGGCAAGGTCGAGAACCATTGGGGCGCCGCCGCCATCACCTGGGCGATGAAGCCGCGCGCGTCGGTCAGATACTGTTCCTTGCCTTCCGGCGCATTCGGATACTGGAAGCGCGGATCGGTCTTCAGGAAGACGAAGAATTCCTGCAGCGTGCCGGTGAAGCCGACCTGGGCCTTGATGACTTCCATCTCGGCCTGGATGCGGGCGACCTCGTCCAGGCCGATCTGGTGGATCTGGTCGGCGGTCAGGTCGGTGGTGGTCGAGAGCTGGAGCCGAGCATTGTAATAGGCCTCGCCCTGCGGCAGGCGCCACACGCCCGCGTCGCTGTCGGCCATGGGCTGAACCTCGGCCAGGGCCGTCAGCACAGTGTCGAACCCGGCCTTGTAGGGACCGATCAGGGCGGCGCGCCCTTCTGCCAGCAGCCGGTCCTTGGTCGCCTGATCGGCCTCCAGCGCCGCGACCTTCTTGTTGAAGTCGGCCCAGACCGGATTGTCCGGCCCATCGTCAAACGGGGCGCCGGAGATGACGTTGCGGGTATTGGCGATGGAGGGTTCAAAGACGAAACGGGGCGACACCACGCCGGCCGCCGCGCGCTGACGCAGCTCGTCGGCGACCTGGCCCATCTGGACCTGGGCGGCGCTCAGCCGGGCGACATAGGCCTCGGCGTCCGAAACGCTGGAGACGCGGTGGTTATTGATCAGGAAGACCGGCAGGCTGGTGGTCGGATTGCCGTTGGCGGCGAACTGAAAGCCCCAGTCGCGCCACTGGTTCGACAGCCGCGCCTGTTGCACGCCGTATTCGAACATTCGCCACGACAAACGCGCCTGAGGTCCCAGCTTCTGCGGATCGAACTCGGCCTTCATCCGGGCCAGCTGGCTTTCGGACAGGGCCAGGGCGCGGTCGGCGGCGGCGTCTGAGACATCGTCCAGCCTGTCGTAATCGGTCTTGATCCCCAGCGAGGTCATCTGTTGCGGGCTGAGGGCGATGCGCGCCTGGAAGGCCTCTTCGAAGAAGGCGTTCAGCCGCGCGTCCTCGCTCTGGGCTTGGGCTGACGGCGCGGCGGGCGGCGCCACGTTTGGCGTCTGGGCCAGGGCAGGAACGCCGGACATCACCGCCAGGACGGCGGTGGACGAGATCAGAAGACGACGCATGAACAACCCCTCGAAGACAGGCGTTCACCTTCGGGGGGTCGTCCGGCCTATGCAAGCGTCAGCGCAGCGGCGTGTCCCGATCCAACGGATATTCGTCGAAACCGGATATGGCGCCGCTTGATGCAACCTATGCCGATGTGCAGTGTTTGGCGGACAGCTTGACCATAACACCTGGGGTTTTCGCCATGCGCAGGATCATCACCCTCTCCCTCGTCGCCGCCGCCTTGGCGGTATCCGCCTGCAACACCATCGCCGGCGTGGGTCGCGACGTCTCGGCCGCCGGTTCGGCCGTCAGTTCGGGCGCCGAAAGGGCGAAACACTAAGGTCAGGCGGCGATCCGGAAAGGCCCGCCTGATCGGCGAGCCTTTCGCGTTTCAGGACGGCTGGCCCTCAGTCGCCGCCACGGCGGGATCCTCCTCCTGGGCCGCTTGGCGCGCCTGAAGCGCGGTCTGTTTGCTGGCGACGATGAAGGCCAGGACGATGCCGAACACGCCAATGATCGCCGAATAGAGGAAGAAGGCGACATAACCCGCGCCCAGGGCGGCAGGGGTGACGCCGCTTGTCGCCGCCCCCGTGGTCAGGACTCCCTCCTGCATGTTGGCGAACAGACTGCGTAGACCCGCGAAAGGCCCATTGCCCTCAGCCGCCCGGGCCGAGGCCTCGACAATCCGGCCCGATTGCGAGGCGATCAGCTTGCCGGGCAGAGCGTACAGCGAGGTGAACAGAGCGTATTGGGTTGCGGTGAAGCCGATCGAGGTCAGGCTGGACATATAGGCGATCAGGGCCGTCCCGGCGTAGCCGCCGGAGATGTTGTCGACGCCGATCGCCACGGTCAGGGCCGACAGACTGTGGCCCTGGGTCGCCAGCCAAGCGAAGATCAGGTTGGAGACAGGGCTCATGAAGGCGCCGATGACCATGGTGCGGATCAAGCCCAGCCTGGCCACCGACCAGCCGCTGATGAAGACGCCGAGCGTCGTCATGATCACCCCGAACACCTTGCGCACCTCGGCCAGCTCGGTCTTGGTGAAACCGAGGTCGATATAGAAGGGCGGCATGATGTTCAGCACGAAGTCAGCCAGCCGATAGACGCAGATGAGGGCCAGGATCAGCGTCGCGACGCCTGAGAAACGCCGGTAGAAGTCGGCCATCGGCTGGCCGAACGAGCCCGCCAGATAGGCGCCGGGACGTGTCTTGAGGCCCGGCAGGGGCCAGCAGGCCAGCACCATGACCACCAGCCCCAGGAAGACCGAGGCGAACTGCAGATAGACGCCCTCTGGCTTGGCCGACAGGGCCGAAGCCACAGCAGCCTTGCCATCGGCGCCGAGGCCCAACAGGCCGAACAGGGCGTTCAGGGGCGCCGACTGGCCCGTCAGGCCGGTCCCCAGGAACATGGCGGCGACGCCGATCACCGCCAGCCGCACGATCCATTCCACCACCTCCAGCTTCGGCCGCGACGGCACGTCGCCGACGGGGATGGGCCGGATCGAATGCGCCTTCTCGCGCGGGGCGAACAGGACGCCGGCGATGCCGAAACCCATGAGGCACGCCATCACCGCATAGGAGAGATTCCAGTTGTAGAGATCAGCCAGCACTAGGGGCACGGCGCCGGCCACGATCATGGCGACGCGGTAACCCATCTGATAGGCGGCGGCCATGGCGCCGTGGCGGCTGTCGTCGGCCGCCTCGATCCGCCAGGCGTCGATGACGATGTCCTGAGTAGCGCCGAAGAAGCCGACCAGTGCGGCGAACCCGGCGACGGCGATCAGGGCGTTGGCCGGATTCAGCGTCGAGATCGACCACAGGCCGAAGACGATCACCGCTTGCGTCACCAACATCCAGGCTCGGCGGTGACCCAGCAGCGGGGTCAGCAACGGCACAGCGGTCCGGTCGATCAGGGGCGCCCAGACGAACTTCAGCGAATAGGACAGGGTGGCCAGGGCGAAGAAGCCGATCACCTCCAGCGTCAGGCCGCTCTCGCGCAGCCAGGCCGTCAGGGTGTCGAAGATCAGCAGATTGGGCAGGCCGGCTGAAAAGCCCAGCATCAGCATGATGAAGACCCGGCGCTCGCCATAAACGGCGAGGCCGCCGAAACGTCCGACGGGTTTGGCCGGGCCGGAAACCTCGGCGGCGGGGGTCGAATTGTCGGTCATGCACGGCTCCGGCGGCGGCCGGAAGAACGGGCGCCTGTAACTCAGCCGACCTTGGCGCGGATGTCGCGTTTCGTCCAGCGGGCCAGGGCGGCGCGCAGGGCGGCGGCGTCCAGGGGCTTGACCAGATGGTCGTCCATTCCGGCCTCCAGGCACAGGCGGCGGTCTTCGGCGAAGGCGTTGGCGGTCAGGGCCAGAATGGGGGTGGCGTCGCCCGTGGCGCGGATGGCGCGGGCGGCGGCGGGGCCGTCCATGCCCGGCATCCGCATGTCCATGAAGACCAGGTCGTAGCGGGCGCGGGCCAGGGCGGCGACGGCCTCGGCGCCGGTGGCGGCGGTCTCGACGGTGCAGCCCTCGCGGCGCAGCAGGGTGCGGGCCAGAAGCGCCCCGACCGGATTGTCCTCCGCCAGCAGGACGCGGACCCCGGCAAAACGGGCGGTCGCGACCCGGTCGTCCTCGGGCGGAAGCAGGTTCGACGTCGCAGCGGCGTCGCCGGCGCCGGCGGCCGCCAGCACCCGTTCGGCCAGGGAGGCCCGGCGCAGAGGCTTGATCAGATAGCCGTGGAAGCCGGCGGTCCGGTACCGAGGAATCAGCTCGCGTTCCGACGGTTTCAGCAGGACGACGCCGCGCCCCTTGTCCGGGGCGGCGACCAGTTCGCCGGGCGAGGCGGCGGCATGATCGATCAGCCATACGGCGGCGGCGGCGGCGGCGACCTTGCCGCCCGAGGCCTCAATCTGGGCGGCGGCGGCGGCCCGGACAAAGGGGTCGGGCGAGCGGACGGCGACCTTGTGGCCCCGCAGCGAGGTCTTGCGTGGTGTGGCGACGGTGTCGAAACCGGCCTCGAAGCGGAAGCGGGCTCCACCGCCGGGGCGATCCTCGACCCCGACCGTTCCGCCCATGGCCGTGGCCAGTTTGCGCACCACGGCGAGCCCGAGACCGGCCCCGTCATGGCGCACCGCGTCGGACGAATCCGCGTGCCCGAATTCCTCAAAGATGCGGGTCCGCGCCTCGAGCGGCACGCCGGGGCCGGTGTCGTCGATGATGAAGGCCAGACGCATGCGCCCGTCCTGGGGGGCCGGTCCCTCGTCAGCCGCGCGTTCGACCGACAGGCGGACGCCGCCGGTCTCGGTGAACTTGACCGCATTGCCGGCCAGGTTGAACAGCACCTGCCGCAGCCGGCCCTCGTCAGCCAGGATGTCCGGGGCGTCGGCGGCGACCGACCAGACGATCTCCAGTCCCTTGTCGTGGGCGCGTGGGCTGAGCAGTTCGGCGACGCCGCGCGCCAGACCTTCCAGATCGACCGGAGCCAGATCGAACTCGAGCGATCCGGCCTCAAGCCGGGCATAGTCCAGTAGATCATTGACCAGGCCGAGCAGATGCTCGGCCGACTGGCGCGCATTCTCGGCATAGGCCCGCTGGGCCCCGTCCAGTCGGGTGCGCTGCAACAGGTTGATCATGCCCAGCACCCCGTTCAGGGGGGTGCGCATCTCGTGGCTCATCAACCGCAGGAATTGCTGCGCCGCCTCGACAGGAGGCGTCGGCTCGGTGTCGATCTGCTTCATCGCCGTCCGTCGCGCCATCAGGATCTCCGCAAGCTGTGGAGCATAGGCGCGCCGGGTTAAGGATTGTTCTTCTCTCCTGAGGGCGCGGGAGGTTCGGATCAGGGCCTCACGAATAGAGGAAGGGCGCCTGGTCCGGCGCCGCCTCGCGGATCTCAGAGGCTTCGCCGCGATGGGCCTGGCGCCGACTGAAGTCGGCCTCGGCGCCGACGGTGTTGCGGCGATAGATCAGGGCCTCGGCGATATGGCGGCGCAGAACCCCCGTGCAGCCGTCCAGATCAGCGATGGTGCGGGCCAGCCGCAAGGTCCGGGTCCAGCCGCGCGCCGTCAGCCCCCCGGCTTCGCCCGCCCGCATCAGCAGCATCCGCCCCGCCTCGTCCGGCGTGGCGAACCGGTCCAGGGTGTCGCCGGAGGCGCGGGCGTTCAGACCCTGGGCCGGGTCGAGCCCCGCCTCGCGCGCCCGTTCCTCTTGCTGGGCGCGGGCGGCGGCGACGCGGGCCCTGGCCTCGGCCGTGCCCTCGGGCGGGGGCGGCAGGGTCATGTCGGCGGCCGTGACCGGCGGGGTTTCGACCGTCAGGTCGATCCGGTCGAACATCGGGCCAGAGATGCGGTTCTGATAGTCGCGCTGGCAGCGGGGGGCCTTGCCGCAGGCGCCCCGCCCGGCCCCGCCCATGCCGCAGCGACAGGGGTTCATCGCCGCCACCAGCTGGAACCGGGCCGGATAGCGGATATGGGCGTTGGCCCGCGCCACCGCGATCTCGCCCGTCTCCAGAGGCGCCCGCAGTGAGTCCAGGGCCTGGGCGCTGTACTCGGGCAGTTCATCAAGGAACAGGACGCCGTTGTGCGCCAACGACGCCTCGCCCGGCTTGGCCCGCAGCCCTCCGCCGGTCAGAGCCGCCATCGAGGCGGAATGGTGCGGGCTGCGGAAAGGGCGGTCCCGGGTCAGCGCCCCCCGTTCGATCAGGCCGGCGACCGACCAGACCATCGAGGTCTCCAGCAACTCCTGCGAGGTCAGGGGCGGCAGGAGGCCGGGCAGGCGTTGGGCCATCATCGACTTTCCCGACCCCGGCGGGCCGATGAACAACAGGTTGTGACCGCCGGCCGCCCCGATCTCCAGCGCCCGCTTGGCGCCCTCCTGGCCCTTGACCTCACGCAGGTCCGGCACAGCCTTGCCGCTGGCCAGGGGGCCGGGCTCGGGCGCGCGCAGGACCTGGGTCCCCTTGAAGTGGTTGACCAGGGCGATCAGGGACCGCGGCGCCAGGATGCGCGCCCCGCCGGCCCAGGCGGCCTCGGGGCCCGTGGCCTCGGGACAGATCAGGCCCAGGCCCATGGCGTCGGCGGCGACGGCGGCCGGCAGGGCGCCGCCCACCCGTGCGATCTGACCGTCCAGCCCCAGTTCGCCGATGGCGGCCCAGCCGTCCAGAGCGTCGGGGGCGATCACCCCCATGGCCGCCATCAGGGCCAGGGCGATGGGCAGGTCGAAATGACTGCCCTCCTTGGGCAGGTCGGCGGGGGCCAGATTGGCGATGATCCGCCGCGCCGGCAGGGCCAGGCCGATGCCGGCGAAGGCGCCGCGCACCCGTTCGCGGCTCTCGGCCACCGCCTTGTCCGGCAGGCCGACGATGGTAAAGACCGTCTGCTGATCCTGGCCGACCAGCTGGACCTCGACGTCCACGCGCCGGGCCTCCACTCCATCAAAGGCGACCGTGACAACCCGCGCGACCATGGCGTTCCCTCCGCTGGAGAGAACGAAGCATGAACTGTCTTCTAGCGCAAGAGGTGCTTACGCAACCTGTGCAGCGTGCTTCTTCTCGATCACGTCCCACATCAGGGCGGTGGCGTCGATGCCGGTGAAGGTCTTCAGCTGCTGGGCGCCGGTGGGAGAGGTGACGTTGATCTCGGTCAGATAGTCGCCGATCACGTCGATGCCGACGAAGATCAGGCCGCGCGCCTTCAGCGTCGGGCCGATGGCGGCGCAGATCTCCAGGTCGCGCGGCGTCAGCTCGACCGGCATGGCCGTGCCGCCGACGTGCAGGTTGGAGCGGACGGCGCCCGCCGCCGGGACGCGGTTGATGGCGCCCACCGGCTCGCCGTCGATCAGGAGGATCCGCTTGTCGCCCTTGGACACGGCGGGAATGAATTTCTGGATCACCAGCGGGTCGCGGCTGCCGGCGGCGTGGATCTCGATCAGGGCGTCCAGATTGGGGTCGTCAGCGCGCAGCTTGACCACGCCCGAGCCGCCATTGCCGTGCAGAGGTTTCAGCACCACCTCGCCGTGTTTCTTGTGGAAGGCGTCCAGGGCGACCGGATCGGCCGAGATCAGGGTTGGGGGCTGGAGGCCGGGGAAGGCGGTGACCAGCAGCTTCTCGGGCGCCGAACGCACCTGGGCCGGGTCGTTGACGACCAGGGTCTTCGGATGGACCGTCTCCAGCAGATAGGTGGCGGTGACATAGGCCATGTCGAACGGCGGATCCTGGCGCATCAGGATGACGTCCACGTCCTCGGCCAGATCCAGCCGGACCCAGTCGCCGAAATCAACGTGGTTCCCGACCTCGCGCCGCACGGTGATCGGCCGGGCGCGGCAGTAGAGGCGGCCCTCCTCGAGGGCAAGGGTGCGGAAATCATAGACCCACAGCCGGTGCCCGCGCGCCTGGGCCGTCTCGGCCATCAGGAAGCTGGTGTCCCCGGCGATGTCGACGGCCTCGATCGGGTCCATCTGGATGGCGATTTTCAGCATGAACGGATCCTTGGCGTAGGTGAGGACGGGGGAAGGCGATCCCTCCACCTCGTCATCCTCGGGCTTGTCCCGAGGATCCATACGCTCCGTCGAAACCGGGGGTCACGGCAGAAACCGGGAGTATGGATCCTCGCCACAAGGGCGAGGATGACGGGCGGAAGGGACGGGGGCTCTAGTCCAGCTGACGGGCTTCCTCGGCCAGCATGATCGGCACGCCTTCGCGGATCGGATAGGCCAGTTTGGCGCCGGCCGAGATCAGCTCGCCCGCGTCGCGGTCATAGGTCAGCTTGCCGCGCGTGACCGGGCAGACCAACACCTCAAGCAGGCGTGGATCGACCGAAACAGGGGTGTTGAAGGCGTCACTCATGAGCGGATTCCTGAAAGCGTGGCCGCTTATTGCATGGACGGCGCGGCGTCGTCACCGGCGTCGGCGGCGTCGATGCGGAGCAGGGCGGTCAGGGCCTCGGCGCGGGGCATCAGGCCCATGGCCTCCAGCAGGGCCTGTTTTTCGGCCGGTTCGAACGGCAGGGCCATCGACAGGCTGTTGACCAGGGCCTCCATCGGCGCGGTCTCCGCCGTCTCCCAGTCGATGTCCAGCAGCCGGTGGGCCATATAGGCGCGCAGGGCGTCAAGGAAGGCGTGGCGGTCGAAGTCCGGCTCTTCCGGCGGGGGCGCCAGATCGTCCTCATAGGCGTCAAAGGCCGCGCGCACCTGGCGATAGGGCCCCTTGGACGGCAGTTCGGCGGCGATGCGGAACCGCGAGACCCCGGTCAGGGTGATCAGATACCGCCCGTCCGAAGTCTCGGCGAAACTGGTGATCCGCCCGGCGCAGCCGACCGGCGACAGGCCCGGCTGCGCCGGCGTCCCGCCCTTGGGCTGGACCAGGCCGATGATCCGGTCCCCGGCCATGGCGTCGTCGACCATGTTCAGATAGCGCGGCTCGAAGATGTTCAGCGGCAGTTGCCCGCGCGGCAGCAGGATGGCGCCGCCCAGCGGGAAGACCGGGATCACCTGCGGCAGGTCGAGCGCCCTGACATAGCCCTGGGGCATGAAGACTCCGGTGCGCTTAAGAGAACAGAATTGACGACAGGCGACGCCGCCCGTCCTTGGAGACGTCGGAACTGACGCCGGCCGCGTCGAAGATGACCAGCAGCTGCTTGCGCGCTGCTTGGTCGTTCCACTCGCGGTCAGCCTGGATGATGGCCAGCAGATTGTCGACCGCGCCCTTGAAGTCGCCGGCCGCGCTCTGGGCCTCGGCCAGGTCGAACCGGGCCTGGTGGTCGTTCGGATCGGCGGCGACCCTGGCCTCCAGCTCGGCCGAAGCGCCCGAAGGCGCTTTCGCGGCCAGGGCCAGCTGGGCGCGCACGCTCTGCACCATCGGCTCCTTGGAGTCCTGGGGGGCCATGGCGATGGTCTGGGCGGCCTGTTCAGGATCGCCGCCCGCCAGATAGACCCGCGCCATGCCGGCGATGGCCTTCTCGTTCTCGGGCTCGATCGACAGGACATGGGCGAAGGCCTGGGCCGCGCCGCCGAAGTCGTTGAGGCCCAGCGATTCCTCGCCCAGCTCCAGCAGCTGCGTCGTCTCGGTCGAGGCCCCCTGACCACCGGTCAGCTTGTCGATGAAAGCCTTAATCTGGCTGTCGGGAATGGCGCCCTGGAAGCCGTCCACCGGCTGACCGTTGACGAAGGCGTAGACGGTGGGGATCGACTGCACCCGCAGCTGGCCCGCATAGGCCGGATTGGCGTCCACATCGATCTTGACCATCTTCACCGCCCCCTTGGCGGCGCGCACGGCCTTCTCCAGCGCCGGGCCCAGGGTCCGGCACGGGCCGCACCAGGTGGCCCAGAAGTCGACGATGACCGGCTGATGCTTCGACGCCTCGATGACGTCGGTCATGAAGGAGGCGTCCGTGCCCTCCTTGATCAGGTCGTCGCCGGGGCGGTTGCCAGAGGGATTGGAGGACAGGCTGGGGTCGATCAGGGTCATGACGGGTCCGTGCAGGCTCGAAGGTCGTAACGGACCAGATGGCGTCCGGATGCCTCGGCATCAAGCGGCGAATTGGCCGCGCCGCGACGGAGGGGCTGTGAGGGCCGAAATAGAGGCAATCCACTCGGAAAAAATGGAGTCTATTTTCGTGCATTCTCGGCGCGACGCACGTTCTGGCGCGAATGCCGCGAAAACACCGTGCCAAGGCGCCAAACGCGCCAAACCTGCCAAACATGGCGCGGCGGCGGTCCGTGGGGGCTGTGACGTCGGCTCTGATGCAGGGATGATCTCACGCCGCCGGCCACCGGTAGGTCGCAAGGCGCGAGATATTTGCAAGTCACTGGAATTGTCTGCGGTGGGCCAGCGTCATTGTGCGCGCAACCCCTTCTCTTTCGTCATCCCGGGTCTTCGCGACGCTGCGCACGGAATGACGAAAGAAGCGCGTCGGGTCGCCCAGCGTCTAGCGGGCGGGCTTGCCGGGTTGGCTCACCCTAGACCGTCCGAGGCGGGCTGAACGACGGGCTGGCTTTCCGTTCGTCAACCTGGCCATCGCCCTGGCCCTGGCGGCGTCCGGTCAGAAGACCGACGGGTTCATGGACCTGCCGCCCACCTAGTCGATCAGTTCAGACGCACCGATACGCCGCCGTCCACAATCATGGGGCTTCCGGTCATGAAGGAGGAACGATCTCCCAGCAGGAATGGCGCGGCCTGCGCGATCTCGACCGGAGCGGCCATGCGTTTCATTGGGTGCAAACCGGCGACGAAGGCGAGGACATCGGGTTTCCCTTCGCCACCCATGGGGGTGATCGTCCCCCCCCGGAAGCAGGGCGTTCACGCGCACGTTCGCACCGGCGTGATCCGCCGCGAGGGACTGCGTCAGTCCAATGAGGCCGGCTTTGGAGGCGGCGTAGGCCGACATGCCCGGCAAGCCGGCGTTGCTATAACCGACGAAGGAGGATGTGAAGACGATCGAGCCACCGCCCCGCGCGGCCAACATCGGCGCCTGGGCTTTGGCTGCGAGAAACGCGCTCGTCAGATTGATGGCGAGCACCTCATTCCAGTCGGCAAGTTCCATCTCGCCGACCGGGCCCATAGCGCCCACCGTTCCAGCGTTGTTGAAAGCGCCGTCGAGCGAGTCGAACGCGCCCAGCGCCAGATCGACCAATTCCTGTGCATAGGCTTCGTCCCGCACGTCGCCCGCCAGGTAGACGGCTTGGCCGCCCCGAGCCCTGATGCGGTCAACGATGATTTCGAGATTGTCGCTGCGTCGCGCCCCGAGAACCAGCCGCGCGCCCTCTGCGGCGAACAGGTCGGCCGCGGCCTCACCGATCCCACTGCTCGCACCCGTAATCAGGATTGTCTTGTCCATCAGTTCCATAGGCCGTCCTTCACCGTTCACGTCGGCCGCAGGGCGCCGCCGACGAGGCTGTGGTAGCGGGAAGGATGGGATCCCTCTGGCGCTTTTCGGCCCTGCAATGGCCGGGACAGGCTGGACTGCGGCTTCCGTGGTTAGGAGGAGCCTCCAGCATGCCCACCGCACCGAATCCCCGCCGTCGGTAACCAGACCGGCCCTGCCGCATTAAGGCAGCGCCCTATCGTCGAGCTTGCCGGAGCCCCATGCCCGATCCCTATATTTTGATCCTGTTCGTGGTGGGGGCGCTGGTCGCCCTGGTGGCCTGGCTGCCGCTGGTGTTTCGCCGCGCGCCCTTGTCGCTGCCGATCGTCTGCGTAATCCTGGGCGCGGGGCTGTTCAGCCTTCCGCAGGTGGGGTTCGACCCCCTGCCCCAGACCTTTCCCGACATCACCGAGCGTCTGACCGAGTTCGTCGTCATCGTCGCCCTTATGGGGGCGGGGCTGAAGATCGACCGGATCTTCAATCTGAAGCGATGGGGCGTGACCTGGCGGCTGCTGGGCGTGACCATGATGCTATCGATCGCGGCGATCGTGATCCTGGGCTGGACGGTGCTGGGGCTGGGACTGGCCGGGGCGGTCCTGCTGGCCGGGACCCTGGCGCCGACCGATCCGGTGCTGGCGTCGGACGTCCAGGTGGGGGCGCCGCGCGAGGGGGGCGAGGACGAGGTGCGGTTCGGCCTGACGTCCGAGGCGGGGCTGAACGACGGCCTGGCCTTTCCATTCGTCAACCTTGCCATCGCCCTGGCCCTGGCGGCGTCCGGCCAGAAGACCGACTGGTTCATGGACTGGCTGACCGTCAATGTCGTATGGGAGATCGGCGCCGGGCTAGCCGTCGGCTGGGCCGTCGGCTGGCTGTTCGGCTGGCTGACCTTCACCATTCCGGTTAGTTCGCGGCTGGCGGCGACGCGGGACGGGTTCATCGTGCTGGCGGCGACCTTCATCTCCTATTCGGTGACCGAGATGCTGCACTGCTACGGGTTTCTGGCCGTCTTCATCACAGCCCTGGCCTTCCGGCACGCGGACCGGGACCATGATTTCCACGTCGAGATGCACGACTTCATTGAGCAGATCGAGCGGATGGCGATGATGGTGGTGCTGGTCCTGTTCGGCGGGGCCCTGGTATCGGGCCTGCTGTCGCCGCTGGGGCCGCTGGACGTGGCGGCGGCGGTGGTCATCGTGCTGGTGGTACGGCCTGTGGCCGGGATGATCGGTTTCATCGGCTACAGGCGGCCTCTGCGGGAGAAGCTGATCCTGGCCTTCTTCGGCATCCGCGGTGTCGGGTCGTTCTACTACCTGGCCTATGGGCTGAACGCGGCGCCGTTCGGGAGCGGCGACCGTCTGTGGGCCATCGTGGGCCTGATCTGCCTGATGTCGATCCTGCTGCACGGGATCACGGTCACGCCCGTCATGCGATGGTTCGACCGAAGCCAGGGTCGCGACCCGGACGCCGACGCGGCCGAAGCCGAGACCGCCGGGCGGGGGATGTCGGCCTGAGCCCGACCGCTCAATCCAGCGCCCCGAAATCCACCACCACCGGCTCCCGCCCCAGCAGCGCCAGAACCCGCCGGAACGCCGTCTGGTCCAGGGCCGTCGTCGCCGTATTGGTCAGGGGGTGGAAGTTGACGATTTCGGCCTTCCACAGGCGACGGTCCAGAACGAAGGTCACGCGGCGGTCCGCATCATTGATCAGGCCCAGGGCGGTGACCGAGCCGGGGCGGACGCCCAGGGTTTCGAACATCAGGGCCTCGTTTCCGAACGACAGCCGGCCCGAGCCCATCGCGGCGGCGGCGCGTTTCAGGTCGATGACCGTGTCCTGGCGGGCCGAGATCAGCCAGAGGCGGCCTTTGTGGTCCTTCAGGAACAGGTTCTTGGTGTGGGCGCCGGGCAGGTCGGCCTTGAGGTCCAGGCCTTCCTCGACGCGGAAGACGGCCGGGTGGTCGTGGGTGGTGTGGGCCACGCCGTTCTCGGCCAGCCAGGCGGTCAGGGCGTCACGGTCGAAAGCGGGGTGTGGCGTCATGGTTGAGCAGTCGCGTTTGCGGCGTTAGGAACGGTTCCATGGTCGATACCGTGCAGACGCGCCCGCTGGAACTGGAATGCTATCCGATGACGGCCCGGCCGCCGGATCTGGTGCCCGGCCGCCAGTCGCGCAACTGGATGGACGCCTTCATCAGCCGCCACCCCTATCGCTGCCTGCCGCTGAACATGGCCAACACCACGGGGTGGGAGATCCTGTGCCCGTTCGGCTTCTCGGCCGAATGGAACGGCGGGCCGCGCCAGGAAGACATCGTCATCACGCCCGACCGGCCGCAGCACGACCTGGCCCATTTCGTCACCTCGCACTTTTCGCGCGGGGTGCTGACCATGCACCCGCAGTACCTGTTCCGCACGCCGCCGGGCTGGGGGATGATGTGTTCGGGCTCGCCCAATCACCTGAAGGACGGAATCCAGCCGCTTGTCGGCCTGATCGAGACCGACTGGCTGCCCTTCCCCTTCACGATGAACTGGATCTTCACCCGGCCGGGCCGGATCACGTTCGAGAAGGGCGAGCCCTTCTGCTTCATCAATCTGATCGAGCACAGGAAGGTCGAACAGTTCCAGCCGGTGATCCGGACCCTGGAATCCAATCCGGTGATGAAGGGTCAGTTCGAGGCCTGGAACCGCGCCCGCACCGACTTCAACCAGCGGCTGGCCGGCGGCGATCCGGATGCGGCCAAGGAGGCGTGGCAGCGGTATTATTTCAAGGGCGAGGTGCCCGAGGACCTGGGGGCGGCGCCGCCCACCCATTCGAACAAGCGCCGGCTGAAGTCGCCCCGCGTCGGCTGACGTCCCGCCTGGGTTCGACGGCCTCGCCCGTGTTCTACAGAGCCATCACCGTGCCGAGCAGAACCTGCGCCCCGGCCCGGCCGAGGGTGGCGTTGGTCGCGGCCTGCAGGGCGGCGACCAGCTGGTCGATGTTCGGCACGGCTCCGGGGCGCAGGCCGTTGGCGAACCGCTGTGCGGCCGTGGCGTAGGCGGCGCGCAGCCGGGGCGCCGACTGCTGGGCGCGGGTGCGAAGCGCGGCGTCGGGGACATCCACCCCGGCCTCGACGGAAAAGACGCCGCGTCGACCATCGGGATACAGGATCGAGGCGGTGATCACCGGCAGGCGGAAATAGCTGTCGGGTGAGGCGGCGGGGGCGCTCGACGAGGCGCGAGCAGGGGTCGAGGCGGCGGCCGTCGCGACGACGGCGAGACCGAGAAGGGCGCGGCGTTCCATGCCCTCGTCCTAACCGATCGGGCTTAAGAAACTGCTGCGCCCGACATCGGGCATAGTGCATATAAGGATATCCTTATGTGTTTATTGCTCCTTCAGCCTCCTCGGGCTATGAGGGCTGAAAATCCCCTGCGGCCAGGAGCCCCCATGACCGACTACATCATCCGCGACATTTCCCTGGCCGACTGGGGCAAGAAGGAAATCGACATCGCCGAGACGGAAATGCCGGGCCTGATGGCCCTGCGCGCCGAGTTCGGCAAGGACCAGCCGCTGAAGGGCGCCCGGATCGCCGGCAGCCTGCACATGACCATCCAGACGGCCGTTCTGATCCAGACGCTGGAAGCCCTGGGCGCCGAAGTGCGCTGGGCCTCGTGCAACATCTTCTCGACCCAGGATCACGCCGCGGCCGCCATCGCCGCCTCGGGCACCCCGGTCTTCGCCGTCAAGGGCGAGACCCTGGAAGAATACTGGGACTACGCCCACAAGATCTTCGAATGGGCCGACGGCGGCTATCCGAATCTGATCCTGGACGACGGCGGCGACGCCACCCTGCTGTGCGTGCTCGGCCCCAAGGCTGAAAAGGACATCTCGGTTCTAGCCAATCCCCAGAACGAGGAAGAAGAAGCCCTGTTCAAGGTGATGAAGCGCTACATCGCCGAAAAGCCCGGCTTCTATTCGGCCATTCGCGACGCCATCGGCGGCGTGTCGGAAGAAACCACCACGGGCGTCCACCGCCTGTACCAGATGTCGGAACGCGGCGAGCTGCCCTTCCCCGCCATCAACGTCAACGACAGCGTCACCAAGTCGAAGTTCGACAATCTGTACGGCTGCCGTGAATCCCTGGTCGACGCCATCCGTCGCGGCACCGACGTCATGCTGTCGGGCAAGGTCGCCGTGGTCTGCGGCTACGGCGACGTGGGCAAGGGCTCGGCCGCCTCGCTGCGCCAGGGCGGCGCCCGCGTTATCGTGACCGAGATCGACCCGATCTGCGCCCTGCAGGCGGCCATGGAGGGCTATGACGTCCAGACCCTGGACGACGTCGCCGACAAGGCCGACATCTTCGTCACCGCCACCGGCAACAAGGATGTGATCACCGTCGATCACATGCGCCGGATGCGTCACAACGCCATCGTCTGCAACATCGGCCACTTCGACTCCGAGATTCAGGTGGCCGGCCTGAAGAACTTCAAGTGGGACGAGATCAAGCCTCAGGTCCACCACATCGAATTCCCCGGCGGCAACAAGATCATCCTGCTGTCGGAAGGCCGTCTGGTGAACCTGGGCAACGCCACGGGCCACCCGTCCTTCGTGATGAGCGCCTCCTTCACCAACCAGACCCTGGCGCAGCTGGAGCTCTGGACCAACAAGTCGGCCTATGAGACCAAGGTCTACACCCTGCCCAAGCATCTGGACGAGAAGGTCGCCGCGCTGCACCTCGGCAAGCTGGGCGCCAAGCTGACCGTGCTGAACAAGGAACAGGCCGATTACATCTCCGTGCCGCAGGAAGGCCCGTTCAAGCCCGAGCACTATCGCTACTAAGACCCAAGTCCCGGAGCCGGTCTCGTGAGCCGGGCGTCCTTCGACGTCCTGGTGGTCGGGGCCGGCGCCGCCGGGATGATGTGCGCCGCCGAGGCCGGGCGGCGCGGTCGTCGGGTGCTGGTCGTCGATCATGCGGCCAGTCCCGGCGAGAAGATCCGCATCTCCGGCGGCGGCCGGTGCAATTTCACCAATCTGGGCTGCGGGCCGGCGAACTTCCTGGGCGAGAACCCCCGGTTCGCCACCTCGGCCCTGCGCCGCTTCACCCAGCACGACTTCATCAAGCGCGTGGACCGGGCGGGCATCGCCTGGCACGAGAAGACCCTGGGCCAGTTGTTCTGCGACGACAGCGCCAAACAGATTGTCCGCATGCTGACCGACGACATGGCGGCGGCGGGCGTGACCCTGAAGATGAAGACCGGCGTCGAGCGCCTGGCGAAGACGGGCGAGGGCTGGACCATCAATCTGTCGGACGGAAGCCAGATCACGGCGACAGCCCTGGTCGTGGCGACTGGCGGCAAGTCGATCGCCAAGATGGGCGCCACCGGCTGGGCCTATGAGGTCGCGCGCCAGTTCGACATCCGCGTCACCGACACCCGCCCGGCCCTGGTCCCCCTGACCTTCGAGGCGGGTCTCCTAGAGACCCTGACGCCGCTGGCCGGCGTGGCCGTGGACGCCCGCGTCGCCTCGGCACCCGACGCGAAAGCGCGCAAGGCGGCCTTCAACGAGGCCATGCTGTTCACCCACCGCGGCCTCAGCGGCCCGGCCATATTGCAGATCAGTTCCTACTGGCGCGAGGGCGAGGCCATCGTCGCGTCCATGGCCCCCGGCCGCGACGTCTTCGCCGAGCTGAAGGCCGCCAAGACCGCGAACGGCCGCCAGGCCGTGCATACGGCCCTGGGCCACATCGTACCCCGACGACTGGCGGAAAGCCTGTGCGCGCGCGAAGGCGCAGCGGGCAATCTGGCCGATCTGTCCGACGCGACGCTGCGGCGGCTGGACCAGGCGGTCAACGGCTGGAGCGTGAAGCCGGTCGGGTCCGAAGGCTATCGCACCGCCGAAGTGACCCTGGGCGGGATCGACACGGCCGCCCTGGATCAGCAGACCCTGGAGGCCAGAACGGTTCCCGGTCTGTATTTCATCGGCGAGGCGGTCGATGTCACCGGCTGGCTGGGCGGCTATAATTTCCAGTGGGCCTGGTCGTCGGGCTGGGCTGCGGGTCAGGTCTGCTAGCTGAGCGGAGGCCTGTGGCGCCGCGACGCATGGCGGGGAGCATCGAGCGTCTCTAGCTTGTCTAGGCGGAACGGGCCCCTCTGGCGGCGTTCGGCCTGACCGTCCCCTCCGTCAGGCCGATCGGCGCGATGTCGGACCGCATGTGCGTTGACGCGGCAGGTCCGGTCCCCCTCCGGACGTGTCTCGTCGACGCGCATTCGCCGAAACACCATGGAGCCCGTCATGCCCCTTCTTATGTGCCCGAACGACAACGCCGCCATGCAGACCCTGGATCGCGACGGGGTTCAGTTCGACATGTGCCCCGCCTGCCGCGGCGTCTGGCTGGATCGCGGCGAGCTCGAAAAACTGATGGACTCGGCCGCCGCGGACGGGCGCGCCTCGGCCCCGCCCGTCGCCGCCCCTCAGCCCCCACCCCAGCCTTGGGACGCGCGGCGGAGCCATGGCGACGACCGGGGTCATCGCGGCGACCGGTATCGCGACGATGACGACGACCACCGCTACAAGAAGAAGAAGCGCGACAGTATTTTCGACATCTTCGACTGACGTCAGGCCTTCGGCTCGGTCGCCTTCAGCAGTCCCTGAAGCGCCGTCGCCGCCGCTGGATCGGCGTTGACCGCCTCGCGGATGTCGGGAATACGCAGCATCCTGACGGCCTCGCTGCGGGCGCGATCGGCGGCGGGCCCGAGGGGCGCGGTGTCCCCATTGACCATCTTCACCAGGGCCATCAGTTTCTGCACCGGCGTGGCCTGGGCCCGGCCGATCTGGTTCAGCAGGCCGGCGTCGGCTTCCAGGGTTCCCCCCAGGGCCCCGATCGCCGTGGAGATTTGCCGTTCGTCCAGTTCGCCCAGCTGAACGGCGCGGACCGAGCGCTGCAACCGGGCCAGGACGAGCAGTTTCTGCGAGGCGCTGGGTCCGCCCGACTGCGTCTGGCGCATCTCGTTTTCCAGCCTGAGCGACGTGACGCAGGCGCTGAGCCAGCGCGCCGCCGCCCGCTTGTTGGCGCCGCCGGTCACGTTCTCGCACAGCCGGGTCAGATGTTCGGCCTCGGCAAGCACCGTCGGGCAATGCTGGACATAATTGGCGACGAAGTCGGGCGTCACCAGGCTCTTGGATCGCTCCACGAAGGCGTTCTGAACCTCTTCGAGGGTCAGCAGCCGTCCCGCCGCCGCCGTCAGGGCCATGGCGAGGGTCCGCAATATGTCGATCTCACCGACGGGATCGGTGGGCCGCAGCCGCCGGGGAACCGCCAGTTCGCGTGTGACCATTCGCGCGAGTGAGGTCGAAAGCATCGGAAAGGCGCCGGCCGACAGGTGGCAACCCAGGCGGGCTGCGGGGCCTTCGACGGCGGGCGTCATCAGGCCCATGCGCGGGTCCATGGCGATGAGCTGGCCGACCTCGCGGGGCGCCACCATCCGCACCACGGCGGCCAGGCTGGCGCCCGGGTCCAGCGACGGGCCCAGAATTTCGTTCAGGTTCGACCGCAGGGCCAGCATATCAGCGGTGATCTGTTCGACGGTCGCCAGGACCAGGGCGCGTGCGGGGCCCTCGGCCGGCGCCGCCTCGATCAGATCCATCAGGCCGTCCAGCCGTTGGCGCGCGCCCTTTCGATCCATCAGGGCCTGGGCGACGACGCCCCCCATGACGAAGGCCCGGTCCGCCTGTCCGCTCAGCTGATGGGCGAGGTCGGCGATCGAATGGTCGTTCAGCGAGGGGAACATCCCCGCACGACCCGCCTTCAGCAGCCGCGCGACCGCATCCTCCGAAAGACGCTGGTAATGGCGCACGACGCTGTGCAGATCCTGACCACTGGCTTGGCTTTCCGGCACCGCGACCTTCTGAACGGCGTGCTGCAACTCCACCCCGGACGCATCGAGCCGTTCCGCCAGGTCCGGCCGGTGCAACAGTTCGAACGCCGTGACCCCCTGGCGTTTCAGCCAGTCCTCCAGCACCCGGCTGATCAGGGCCCGGGCGTGGACGGTGTAGAGTTCAGGAGGCGAGCTGCACGCCGGGCGGGCCGCCGCCTGTGGCTTCGGCTTCTTCTTCTCCTCCGGCGCTCCGATCGTCAGGATGGCCAGGCTGTTGAATTCCATGGTGTCCGGGTCCAGCGTCTCCTTGGTGACGCGGGCTGCGGCGACGACACCGTCCTTCAGCTGATCCTGGGCCGTCTCAAGGGCGCGCTTGCGATCCTCGGTGGCGATGAGGAGCGTCCAGGCCGAGGGAACGGTCTTGCGGACATAGACTTCGTAATGGATCGGACCGGCCATCCCCGCCCTCTAATGGCGAAGCTGTTAAAGTGGGGTTTTCACGGCGATTTTTCATTGCGCCGACGGAAGCGAACCCGTCTATCGTTGAAACGGGCGGCTTGGCGGCCCATCTGCCTTAGCCCTAATGTGACCGTGATCGAACGGTTACGCTTGCCGTGCGTTCTCGTCTGCGGGAACGGGAAGTTCAGGAGAAGACAACCTTGGCCAATATCACCCTGGTCGATGACGACGAGAACATCGTGGCGTCCGTCTCGCTGGCGCTGGAAAGCCACGGCCACAGGATCACGGCCTATCACGACGGCGCCTCGGGTCTCGCCGCCCTGGAGGCCAGTCCGCCCGATCTGGTCATCCTCGACGTGAAAATGCCGCGCATGGACGGGATGGAGGTGCTGCGCCGCCTGCGTCAGACCTCGCAGATCCCGGTCATCATGCTGACGTCCAAGGACGAGGAGATCGACGAGATCCTCGGCTTCAACCTGGGCGCCGACGACTATATCCACAAGCCGTTCAGCCAGCGCCTGCTGATCGAACGGGTCAAGGCCCTGCTGCGGCGCACCGGCGCCGACGGCATCGAGCCCGAGCCGTCGGCCGAGGTCTCCGGCAAGGCGATCAAGCGCGGCAAGCTGAGCATGGATCCGGCCCGCCACGAATCGACCTGGGACGGCAAGCCGGTCAAGCTGACCGTCACCGAATTCCTGCTGCTTCAGGCCCTGGCCCAGCGCCCCGGCTTCGTGAAGAGCCGCGACAACCTGATGGACGCCGCCTATGACGATCAGGTCTATGTCGACGACCGCACCATCGACAGCCACGTGAAGCGGATGCGCAAGAAGTTCCGCGCCGTGGACAACGAGTTCGACGCGATCGAGACCCTGTATGGCGTCGGTTACCGCTACCGCGAAAGCTGATCGAGCCGGCGCTCAGGAGCAGGAGCCCACGACGTCGCGTCCGTCGCGGATCCGCTTCGGGGGCTCGCGGCTCGGCGGCTTCATCCTCGCCCTCAACCTGCTCAGCCTGCTGATCCTGTTCGGCGGCGCCCTGGCCCTGAACGAATGGCGTCAGGGGCTGATCGAGGCGCGCCAGGAATCGCTGACGGTCCAGGCCGAACTGCTCGGCAACGTCCTGGGGGAGCTGGGCATCAGCCGCGGCGTCCCAACGCCCGAGCTGGACGTGGGCGAGGCGGCCAAATGGCTGCGCGACAATTTCGTGCCCGCCGGCCAGCGGGTCCGCCTGTACGACATCAACGGCCTGCCCGTCATCGACTCCTATGAGGTGACCGAGAACATTCCCGGTCGGGTGTTGCCGCCGGCCCGCCCCGCCGGCTCTCCGCTTCCGGCCGATCAGGCTCAAAAGCTGGGCCGCGACGCCGAACACAGGCGACAGGTCGAGGCCGAGGTGGCGGCGGAGGTCGAACGGGCCCTGGCCGGAGAGCCCCAGACCACCGTCCGACGCAACGAATCCGGCGATCGGGTGGTATCGGTCTCCATCCCGATCCGCCATGTCCGTCAGGTTCTGGGCGTCCTGACGCTGGAGGCCGGAAACGTCGATGAAATCCTCGACGACCAGAGACGCGCCCTTGTCCCCTTCGCCCTGGTGGCGCTGGCCGTCAATCTGCTGGCGTCCCTTCTGCTGCACCTGTTCGTGGCCCGGCCCATCATGCGACTGTCGGCGGCGGCGGATCAGGTCAAGCTTCAGCGCGCGCGGGCCATCTCCCTGCCCGACCTGGAGGCGCGCAAGGACGAGATCGGCGACCTGGCCCGCTCGCTGGAATCGATGACCGACACCCTGTCCACGCGGATGGACGCGATCGAACGGTTCGCGGCCGACGTGTCGCACGAGATCAAGAACCCCCTGACCTCGATCCGTTCGGCGCTGGAAACCCTGCCCCTGGTCAGGACCGACGCCCACAGGGAGAAGTTGACCAGTCTGCTGCAGCAGGACGTACGCCGTCTGGACCGGCTGATCACCGACATCTCCAACGCCTCGCGGCTGGACGCCGAACTGTCGCGAGACCGTCCCCGCGCCATCGACCTCAACCGACTGCTGACCGACGTCGTCGGCGTCTACGAAACCACGCTGAGACCCGGCGAGGTCCCGGTCCGGCTCGAACGTCCGGACCACGGACTGAGGGTCGTGGGCCGCGATGGTCCTCTGGGCCAGGTGTTCCGCAACCTGATCGACAATGCGCGATCCTTCAGCCCTCCCGACGGCGAGGTCCGGGTCGTGCTGCAGGAGGTCGAGGGCGATCTGCCCATCCGCATCCGGGTCGAGGACCAGGGCCCCGGCATTCCGCCTGAAAACCTCGAGACGGTGTTCGAACGTTTCTACACGTCGCGGCCCAAGGGCGCGGCCTTCGGCTCCAACTCGGGTCTGGGCCTGTCCATCGTCCGCCAGATCGTCGAAGCCCATGGCGGCCGCGTGACGGCGGCGAACCTGGCCGACACCGCCGAGGGCGGCCAGGGCGCCCGTTTCGAGATCCGCCTCCCCGCCCCGCCGGTCGCCGGCCGACGCTCATGAAGCCGCAGCCGCCGCTCCACGCCACCACGGTCGCCATCCGCCACCAGGGGCAATGGAAGGCGGTGATGATCCTGGGGCCCTCGGGCGCCGGAAAGAGCGATCTCGCCCTGCGGCTGATCGGGATCGGATGGCGGCTGGTCAGCGACGACTACACCCTGGTCTGGGCGTCCGGCGGCGCGCTCCATGCGACCGCTCCGACCGCCATAGCGGGCCAGATCGAGGCGCGCGGGGTCGGAATCGTGTCCTTCAGAACACGGCTGGTCGCCAGACTCGTCCTGGCCGTGGCCTGCGTGCCGGAGGCCGTCGAACGGCTTCCGGAGCCGCAGACTCGGCGTTTCTCGGGCATAGACCTGCCGCTTCTGGCGCTTGATCCCCGCCCCCCCTCGGCCGTCGACATGGTCGCAGCCGCCCTTCAGACGCTTTGAACCCGCGCACAACAGGTCTATGACACGCCACTTGCGGTCCCAGGCGGATGCGTCCGGTCTCCCTGCCGGGCACGGGGAAGTCCAGGGGATGTTCGGGATGGGATGCGAGTGAAGTCCTTATGATTGGCCTGGTTATCGTCACCCATGGGGGGCTGGCCTCGGAATTTCTTTCGGCGATGGAGCATGTGGTCGGCCCGCAGCGCGGCGTTGCGGCCATCTGCATCGGGCCGGAAGACGACATGGAACGTCGCCGTCGTGACATCGTCGACGCGGCCGGCGCCGTCGACGACGGCGACGGCGTGATCCTGCTGACCGACATGTTCGGCGGCACCCCCTCGAATCTGGCGATCTCGGTAATGGAGCAGACCCACGCCGAGGTGATCGCCGGCCTGAACCTGCCGATGCTGATCAAACTGGCCAGCGTGCGCGGCCGCGAAACCCTCGAATCCTGCGTGGCCCACGCCCAGGAGGCGGGGCGCAAATACATCTCGGTCGCCTCGTGGGTGCTCGCAGGCGAAAAATGAGCGTCACGGCCACCCTGGACATCTGCAACACGCGGGGCCTGCACGCCCGCGCCTCGGCCAAGTTCGTCAAACTGGCCTCCAGCTTCGACAGCGAGATTCACGTCACCCGTGACGGCGTCACCGTCGACGCCCGCTCGATCATGGGCCTGCTGATGCTGGGCGCCGGCATCGGCTGCAGCATCGACGTCAAGGCCGAGGGGTCAGACGCCGAAGAGGCGATCGAGGCCCTGACGGACCTCGTCGCCCGCAAGTTCGACGAGGATCAGTAGGGCTACAGCCCCAGGGCGCGGCGGATGTCGCGCCAGTCCACATATTTGAAGTTCTGGGTGCCGACGTCATTGACGTCGTCCTGGATCACCACCAGGCCCTCGGGGAAGGGCCCGACCACGCCGCTGGCCGCGGCCAGGCCGTCCGTGCCGGTGACCCCGTCGACGACGCCGTCGACGATCTTGAACCGGCCCTTGTACTCGGGCGCTGCCCCATCGATGCGCCAGACGGGGAAGGTCGAATCGCCCTGGCTGGAGCCGATCAGATAGCGTTTGTCGCCATCGGTCAGGGTCGTCAGGCCTTCGGCGTCGGCGACCAGTATGTCCTTGGCGATCGGCTGCACCAGGGTGCGCGCCGCGCCGGACGCCGGATCGAGGCCATAGCGCCACAGGCCGACGTTTTCTTCGTTGATATAGAGGGCGTCGGTCGCCTCGTCGGCGGCGCAGCCTTCCGAAATGGTCCCGATCTCGGCGCGACGCACCTCGCGCGAGACCGGCTGACCCGCGGCGTCGACGCTCAGCACGAACTGACGCAGTTCGCCCTCATGGCCCACCAGGATCGCGTGGATCTCGGCGCCGCGCCGCGCGAAACAGAAGCCATAGGGCTCGATCACGTCGGTGGCGATCGCGCCCCAGGGCCGTACGCCGTTCTCACCGGTTCCCGCCGGATCGAACAGATAGAGCGAAATCCCGGTCTTGCCCGGCGTCCGGTCGCTGGCGCCCAGGACGACTTGCGGCCGCCCCCCGACGCTCAGTCCCTCGGTCAGATCGACATTGTTCAGCAGGCCTTCCGGCATGAACTGCAGGATCTGACCGTCGAAACCGTAGATATAGAGACCGGACTTCTTGTCCGTTCCGGCGACGAAGCCAGGCGTGGTCTTGCCCATCACCGTCACCGGCGAGGCCGAGGCCCAGACGGCGGGATCGTCAGCCGCGTCCTGGCCGGCCGTGCCGACCGAGGGGGTTTCCAGCACGGCCTGGACTTCGACGCCGGGCCCGACGAAGCCTTCGCCCTCGCCCTGGAAATCGACTTCGTGCGTCGCGCAGGCCGTCAGCAACAGCATAGCGAAAGCCTTGACCCCGAAGGCGGCGATACGAGACAGAGAATTCATGGCGCACCCTAGGCGAGATTGTTCCGGACCTGATCGATAAGACCGCATCGAGGGTCAACGGCGTTGCCGTGACGTTTTCACGGCGGTTTAGCGACTATTGTTCTGTTTACAGCTCAATCGTCGTTCTTGCGTCCGAAAACAGAGAGGGTTTCGTCGCTGAACCGTCGTGAACGCTTCGCCCCCTGCCGCTAAGCGCCACTGTATTCGTCGGGATTGAACCCGGCATGGGGAACTTTGTGATGAAATTGCACCTCCTCGCGAGCGCGTCGCTCGCGTCGATCGCCGCCGTGTCAGCCGCCATGCCCGCGCATGCCGACGGGGCCGTCGCCTCTGTCGCCGCAGCGGCCGCCGTCGCCGGCGAGGTCGTCCACGGCCGCGTCACCAACGCCGCCGGCGACCCCCTGCCGGGCGCTGAGGTCGTGGTCCGCGGTTCCGGCCTGCGTGCCGTCACCAATACCCAAGGCGAATTCGACCTGGTCCTGCCGACCGGTCAGGCCGCGCTCGACGTCCGCTACATCGGCCTGCCCTCGGCCACCCAGACGGTTGCGGTCGCGCCCGGTGGCGCCGACGTCGCCATCGTCCTGGGCGGTCAGGATTCGACGAACCTCGGCGAAATCATCGTCACTGGCGTCATCACCGACGGCGTCGCTCGCTCGTTGAACCAGCAGAAGAACGCCGACGGCACCCTGAACGTCCTGTCGGCCGACGCGATCGGCCGCTATCCCGACCCGAACGTCGCGGAATCCCTGCAGCGGGTCGCCGGTATCGCCATCCAGCGCGACCAGGGCGAAGGCCGCTACATCAACGTCCGCGGCGCGCCCTCGGCCTTCACCGCCGTCTCGGTGGACGGGGTCCAGGTTCCCGCCGTCGATCCGGGCACCCGCGCGGTGGATCTGGACACCCTGCCCAGCGACATCGTCGCCAACATTGAGGTCTCCAAGACGCTCCTGCCCAGCCAGGAAGCCGATTCCATCGCCGGCGCCGTCAACATCAAGACCCGTTCACCCTTCGACCGTCGTCGCCTGGCTGTGAGCGGCTACGCCGGCGGCAGCTATAACGACTACGGCGGTTCCGACACCCGCGCCGCCGCCACGGCGTCCAACGTCTTCGCCAATGAGACCTTCGGCGCCCTGCTGTCGGTCAGCTATTCCGAAACCAACCGCCGCCCCGACAACGTCGAGAACGCCTGGGTCAAGGAAGAGCAAAACGGCGCCGACGTCTTCGTGCTCGAAGAAAGCCTGTTCAAGGACTACGAGACCAAGCGCACCCGCCAGGCCGTGACCGGCGCCCTCGAATGGCGCCCGACCGACGACTTCCGCGCCTATCTGCGCGGATCGTTCGCCCAGTTCGAAGACGACGAATACCGCAACACCCTGGGCCTGATCTACTCGGACGGTAAGCTGAAAGCCGGCGCTACCGACACGAGCGCCACCTATACCGGCGCGCGCATCACCCGTCAGCTACGTCACCGCACCCAGAAGAACGACATCACCACCCTGGTGGCCGGCGGCGAAAAGACCTTCGACAACGGCGCCGTCTGGGACGCCAGCCTGTCCTGGGCCGATAGCGAACAGTCCTATCCCAACCGGAACGAGCTGCTGTATCGCGCCGACGCCCCCGAATTGAGTTACAACACGGCCGATCACTATATGCCGACCTATTCGGTGTTCAGCGATCCGACCGGCCTCTATCGGGACCCCACCAAGTTCAAATTCCGCGAGAACACCTTCCGCGAGAACACGACCCAGCAGGAAGACGTCGCCTTCAAGACCAACTTCGAGCTGCCCAGCCAGTTCGCCGGACGCGACGTGACGTGGAAGCTCGGCGCCAAGTTCAACAGCCGCGAGATCAATGCGGACGAGCAGCGCTACCGTAACCGCGCCTCTTCGGCGAGCCCGGGCACGCTGGCGTCGGTGCTGAGCGATCGCGAGTCGCGCAACTACGACTATGACCTCGGCGTCAAGTTCGACGCTGACATTGTCGACGACTATTTCGCCAGCGCCCGCGCCGCGTCCCCGATCCGCCAGCCCGACTCCATCACTGCGGATTACACGGCGCAGGAAGACATTCTCGCCGGCTACGCCCAGGCTCGTTTCGACGTCGGCGCGACGAACGTCATCATCGGTCTGCGCGTTGAGAACACTAAGTTCGACGGCGACGCCACGCAGTATGTGAAAAAGATCATCGAGAACGAAGACGGTGACGAGGAGGAGGTGGAAACCTACACCCCGGTGAACGTCAGCCGCGACGACACGGAGTTCTTCCCCAACCTGACAGTCCGCCACAACTTCTCTGACAACCTGATCGGCCGTTTCGCCCTTACACGGTCGATATCCCGCCCCGAGTTCAGCGAGATTGTGCCACGGGAAAGCAATGAGACAGATACCGTCAGCAATAAAATATCCTACGAGATCGGCAATCCGGATTTGCAGCCGGCTCTGTCGAACAACATCGATCTGGGCTTGGAATACTACTTCACCTCGCTGGGCGTGGTGTCGGCAAATGCCTTCTACAAGGACCTGACCGACTACCGGTACACGCTGAAATACGAGGATGAGGTCACGATCGACGGCACGCTCTATGAGGCCGACTTTGAGACCCCGATCAATGCCCCCGACGGCCATATCGCTGGTCTGGAGCTGAACTGGCAGCAGAAGTTCGGCTTCCTGCCGGGTCTGCTCTCGGGCTTCGGCGTCTTCGCCAACTACACGGTCACGGACGCCGAGATCAAAACGGCCCAGTCTTACGGCGGTCGCGACACCTTCGCCCTGCCGGGCCAGTCGGACACCAACTACAACGCCGCGATCTTCTACGAGATGGCCGGATTCAGCGCCCGCCTGTCCTACACCAAGCGCAGCGACTATCTGGAAGAGATCAACGCCGACGACGCCGATCTGGACCTTTACGTCGAGGGCCGCGAGCAGTTGGACTTCACCAGCAGCTATGATTTCGGCAACGGCGTCGAACTGTTCGGCGAAGCCAAGAACCTGACCGACTCGGCCGGCGTTCGCTACTACGGCTCGCGCGAGCGGACCTATGAGTACGAAAAGTTCGGCTACAACATCTTTGTCGGGCTTCGCTTCAAGCTCTGACGCGTACGACGTTGACGATGAAGGGGCCGGACGGCGACGTCCGGCCCTTTTTTCGTCGACGGTGTCAGCGACCTTGACGGCGCCCGCCCCGATGACATCTGTCTGTCGGCGGCAGGGCGTCCCTTTCGTCGCTGGTTCAGCCTTTGCAGGGCCGAACTCCAAGCGGGCGATCGACGCCCCAAATTGAAACGGATCGATTGATGTTCCTCGAAGGCGAGGTCGACTGGACGCTGGTCTTTGGCGTCATGGCCGTTGTGGGCAATCTGGTCGCGGCCGTCGCCATCTGGTTCGCCGTCGCCCATCGCGTGCGCCACGCCAGCGCGACGGACCAGCTGGACCTGGTTCAGAAGGTGGCCGAATCCTCGGATCGGCGGCTGTTCGAGACGATGAACGCCGTGCCCGTGGCCATGGTCGAGACCGACAGCGCCGGCAAGTTCGTCTTCGCCAACCGCGCGGCGCACCAGCTGCTGGGCCGCCGCGACGCCGAACTGCTGGGGCTGCGCTTCCACTCGGCGACCTGGGGCATCACCTTTCCCGACGGCAAGCCCATCCCCGCCGACCTGCTGCCCAGCGCGCGCGCCCTGCGCGGCCAGACCGTCCGCGGCTTCCAGCACCTGATGATGAACGCCGCGACCCGCAAGAAGATGCTGGTGTCGGTGACCGCCATGCCGATCGAGAATGACCGGGGTCAGATCACCGGCTCCATCGCCGCCATTGTCGAGACCGACGTCCTGACCACCCCGGCGATCGAGCCCGCTCCGCCGCCGCCGCCCCCTCTGACCCGCCCAAGCCTGGCCGATCGGGTCTTCGACGCCGCCTCCAGCGCCCTGGTCGTGGTCGATCCCGACGGCCGCATCCGCCAGGCCAACCGCACCGCCCTGATCATGCTGGGCCGGGGGGAAGGGGTGACCGGATCCGATTTCGCCGACCTGTTCCTGCCCCTCGACCGGCGCAGCGAAGGCCGCCAGGCTTTGCGCGCGGCGATCACCTTGACCGAAGGCGCCGATGACCAGGGCGGGATGATCGAGACCGTGGACGCGGACGGCGCGGCCATCCGCTGGACCCTGCTGCCGCTGACCGACGAGATGGACCGCATCGACGCCGTCCTGCTGGCCGGCGCCGCGGCGCCCGAAAGCCTCCCCGTCGAGGCGTTAGCCGAGACGCCCGTCGAGACGCCCGTCGAGACGACGCCCGAACCGGCCGAGGCGGACCCGAGCGAGACGACGGCGGAGAACGCGCCCGACCCTGTCGCCGAAGCCCTTCAGGCGGCCAAGGCCGACTTCGCCCGTCGCGAAAGCGAGATCCTGGCCGCCCACGACCGCGCCTTGCAGGACATGCTGGCAGAGGCGGCCCGCAACCAACTCGAGGCGCGCAACGAACTCGAGGCCGAGCGCCGCATGGCCCATGTCGGCCGGCTGACCGGCGGCGTGACCCAGGATTTCAACGCCCTTCTGGGGGTCATGACCTCGGCCCTGGACATGATGCTGCGCCATGCCGACGAGCCGGAACGGGTCCGCCGTCTGGGCCAGGCCGCCCTGGCCGCGGGTCAGCGCGGCGAACGCCTGACGCGCCGCCTCAGCGCCTTTTCCCAGGACGAGGATCGCTTCAATCTGCAGCGACTCGACGCCGGGGTCCTTCTGGCCGGACTGGAGACCAAGCTGCGCCTGCTGTCGGGATCCGGCATCGACCTGATGATCGAAACCCCCGGCCGGCCCGCCTTCGCCCGCATCGATCCCTCCGCCTTCGAAGCGGCGGTCCTGGCCCTGGCCCGAAATGCGGTCGAAGCCTCGAACGGCGCCGGCTCGGTCGCCGTCCGCCTGGAAATCCAGCCGGATCAGCAGCTGAAGCTGAGCGTGCGGGACTCCGGTCCCGGCATGGACGTCGACACCCTGCGTCGCGCGCAGGAACCCTTCTTCACCACCCGCCCGGACGCCGCCGGCCTGGGTCTTTCGCAGGTCTTCGCCTTCGCGCGCCAGTCCTCCGGCGTCCTGTCCATCGACAGCACGCCGGGCGAGGGCGCTGAGGTCTCTGTCACCCTGCCCGCCGAAACCGACACTCAGCCGGTCGATCCCGCCGACCTGCCCGAGGACGCGGCGGCCGAAAACGCGTCCTGACGGCTTCATCCCCCTGCAAAGGTCGATTCCGCGTCCCCATATGCCACCCGGCGGTTGACCCCTGCGGGGTCGGCGCTAGTGTCCGCCCGCCTGCCCCCGCGCGCCAGAAGACCAGAGGATATCATGGCCGAAGCCCCCGCTCCCTACGACGTCGTCATCATCGGCGGGGGCCCCGGCGGCTATAACGCCGCGATCCGCGCCGGCCAGCTGGGCCTGAAGGTCGCCTGCGTCGAGATGCGCGCCACCCTGGGCGGCACCTGCCTGAACGTCGGCTGCATGCCGTCCAAGGCTCTGCTCCACGCCTCGGAAATGTGGAACGCCGCCAACAGCGAATTCGCCAAGATCGGCATCGAGGTCCAACCCAAGCTGAACCTGGACCAGATGCACAAGGCCAAGGACGACAGCGTCACCGCCCTGACCAAGGGGATCGAGTTCCTGTTCAAGAAGAACAAGGCCGACTGGATCAAGGGTCGCGGCAAGATCGTTGGAAAAGGCAAGGTCGAGGTGACCGCCGCCGACGGTTCGGTCCAGACCCTGGACGCCAAGAATATCGTCATCGCCACCGGCTCGGAGCCCACCCCCCTGCCGGGCGTCGCCTTCGAGGACGGCAAGGTGATCGATTCCACCGGCGCCCTGTCCCTGCCGGCGGTGCCGAAGAAGCTGATCGTCATCGGCGCCGGCATCATCGGCCTGGAGCTGGGTTCGGTCTGGCGCCGTCTGGGCGCCGAGGTGACGGTGGTCGAATTCCTGGACCGGATCACCCCCGGCATGGACAACGAGGTCGCCACCGCCTTCCAGCGCACCCTGACCAAACAGGGCATGACGTTCAAACTGGGCGCCAAGGTCACGGCCGCCAAGTCGGTCAAGGACGGGGTCGAGCTGACGGTCGAGCCGTCGGCCGGCGGCGCCGCCGAAACCATCAAGGGCGACGTCGTCCTGGTCGCCATCGGCCGCCGTCCCTATACGGACGGCCTGGGTCTGGAGAGCGTCGGCGTCACGCCGGACAAGCGCGGCTTCATCGACCACGACCACTTCAAGGTCGCCGGCCAAGTCAACGAGGGCGGCGTCTGGGTGATCGGCGACGTGACCCATGGCCCGATGCTGGCGCACAAGGCGGAAGAAGACGCGGTGGCCGTGATCGACACCATCGCCGGCAAATACGGCCACGTCGACTACGCCCTGGTCCCCAGCGTGGTCTACACCTTCCCCGAAGTGGCCTGGGTCGGTCAGACCGAGGAGCAGCTGAAGGCCGCCGGCGTCGCCTACAAGAAGGGCAAATTCCCCTTCACCGCCAACAGCCGCGCCAAGATCAACCATGAGACCGACGGCTTCGCCAAGGTGCTGGCCGACGCCGCCACCGACAAGGTTCTGGGCGTCCACATCATGGGCCCCCAGGCCGGCGAAATGATCCACGAGGCCGCCATCACCATGAGCTTCGGCGGCGCCTCGGAAGACATCGCCCGCACCTGCCACGCCCACCCAACCCGGTCCGAAGCCGTCCGTCAGGCGGCCATGGATGTCGAAGGCTGGATGATGCAGGCCTGATCCACCGCGCCCTGACCGGCGTCTGATATGAAAAGGCCCGCTCGGCGATCGCCGAGCGGGCCTTTTTTGATCTTGTCCGGCTTGGGCTCAGGCGGCCCAGACGGTCCGGTCGTCCTGCGAATAACTGTCCGCGCCGGTCTCGCCGATGCGGAAGCGCGACACCAGTTCGGCCAGTTTTTCCGCCTCCTGGCTCAGAGCCTGGTTGGCGGCGGTGGTCTGTTCGACCATGGCGGCGTTCTGCTGGGTCGTCTGGTCCATCTGGTTCACCGCCGTATTGATCTCGGCCAGGCCCACGGCCTGTTCCTTGGCCGAGGCGGCGATTTCGCTCGCCAGCTGGTTGATTTCGGCGACCTGGGTGATCAGGGCGGTCAGGGCGCCGCCGGTCTGGGACACCAGCCGGGCGCCTTCGCCGACGCTGGCGCTGGAGGCGGCGATCAGGGTCTTGATCTCGCGCGCGGCCTCGGCCGACCGCTGGGCCAGAGCGCGGACTTCCGAGGCCACGACGGCGAACCCGCGACCGGCCTCGCCCGCGCGCGCCGCCTCGACGCCGGCGTTCAGGGCCAGCAGATTGGTCTGGAAGGCGATCTCGTCGATCACGCCGATGATTTCGCTGATCCGGCCCGACGTCGCCTCGATCTCGCCCATGGCGGCGGTGGTGTCGGCGATGATCCGTTCGCGCGTTCCGGCCCCGCCGCGCGCCTGGGCGGTGATCTCGGCGGCGGATTGTGCGCCCTCGGCCGTCCTGCGGACGGTGACGGTGATCTGATCCAGGGCGGCGGCGGTCTGTTCCAGGGCGGCGGCCTGGCGTTCGGTGCGGCGCGACAGGTCGTCGGTGGCGCCGGACACCTCCGTGGTTCCCGCCCGCATGGCGCCGACCAGCTCGATGATGTCGCCCATGGTTTCCGCCAGTGTGTCGGCGGCGGCGTTATAGTCTTCTTTCAGCTTGCGGCTGCGTTCGGCGAAGGTGGCGGTGATGCGGTGGCTCAGATCGCCGCGCGCCAGGGCCGCCAGGCCGTCGCCCAGAGCCTCGACCACCACAGCGTCCTCTTCGGCCAGACGCTCGCGCTCAGCCTCGCCGGCGGCGCGGGTGGCGCGGGCGGTTTCGCGCATGGCCTCGGCTTCGCTCTCGGTCTCCTTCTGACGCACGGCGGCGTCGCGGAAGGCGATGACAGCCCGCGCGATCTGGCCGATGTCGTCGCCGCGCGAGACCCAGGGCGCGTCGAAATCGGTTCGCCCCTGACGCAGGGCCTCCATCCGCTCGCACAGTGCTTTCAGCGGCGAGAACATCCGGCGCGAGGCGATCAGACAGCCGCCCACCATCAGCAGGGTGACGACGACGCCGCAGATCAGCAGGCCGACCATCATATGGTTCACCGAGGCCATGAAGTCGGCCTTGGGAATCCCGACATACAGCACGCCTATGGTCTGGCCGGCGGCGTTCTTGATCGGATCGTAGGCGACGAAATAGGGCTTGCCCAGGATGTCCGCCTGGCCGCGATAGGGCTGGCCGGACTTCAGCACGGCGTCATAGACGGGGCCGGGCTTGAGCTTGGTGCCGACGGCGCGCGACCCGTCGTCCTTCACGACATTGGTCGTGACTCGCAAGTCGTTCATGAAGACCGTCGCCGTGCCCCCGACCAGGGCCTTGATCCGGTCCACCGGCTCGACGAAGTCGTTCATCGGCGTGGACCCGACATAGAGTTTGCCGTCACGCGCCGAAAACCCGTCGCCGTAATCGGCCAGCACGTCCCAGGCGACGCGCATATTGGCTTCCTGACGTTCGGCGGCGCTGGCCTCTGCATCGCGGGTCAGAAGCACCACAGCCACCGCCAGCAGGGTCACGGTCAAGGCGGCCAAGGCCGCGATCACCATGAAGGCGATTTTGGCCGAGAGGGAAAGCGCGCTGGGTTTCATCGCCGTATCCAGTGGAGGCTTGGAGTCTTCAGTCAAGCTTCTGTGACAGGAGTAAGGTTAAGAAGTTTCCCCACCGTAAGTATTATCTCTCATTTCAGTGTGAGCATTCCCTTGAGCCTGTAGAGGGCCTCCAGCGCCTCGCGCGGGGTCAGGGCGTCAGGGTCCACAGCCCCAAGCGCCGTCTCGACCGGCGAGGGGGCAAAGACCGGGGCCGGTTCCGCCAGGGCGAAAAGAGGCAGGTCGTCGAGACGGGCGGTGGCCGCCTTCTCGCCTTCCAGCCGTTCGAGAACGGATCTTGCGCGCGCCACCACGGCCCCCGGCACGCCTGCCAGTTTCGCCACCTGCACCCCATAGGACCGGTCGGCCGCCCCCGGCGCCGCCTCGTGCAGGAAGACCAGGTCGCCGTTCCACTCCTTGGCCACCATGGACAGGTTGCAGACATGGTCCAGCCGCGCCTCCAGCTGGGCCAGCTCGTGATAGTGGGTCGCGAACAGGGTGCGCGCCCGGTTGGTCTCGTGCAGGGCCTCGGCCGTGGCCCAGGCGATGGCCAGGCCGTCATAGGTCGCCGTGCCGCGTCCGATCTCGTCCAGGACCACGAAGCTGCGCGGCGTGGCCTGGGTCAGGATGGCGGCGGTCTCGACCATTTCCATCATGAAGGTGGAGCGGCCCCTCGCCAGGTCGTCGCCGGCGCCGACCCGGCTGAACAGCCGGTCGACCACGCCCAGCCGCATAGACCGCGCGGGCACGAAGGCCCCGGCCTGGGCCAGGATCACCAGAAGCGCGTTCTGGCGCAGGAAGGTCGACTTACCCGCCATGTTCGGGCCGGTGACGATGGCCAGGCGCGCGCAATCCGATCCGGAGCCGTCCAGGCGCGCGTTGTTGGGGGTATAGGGATCGCCCGCCGCCTTGACCGCCGCCTCGACCACCGGATGCCGCCCGGCCTCAACGCAGAAGGCCAGACTGTCGTCCACCACCGGCCGGGTCGCCCCGACCTCCTGCGCCCATTCCGCCAGGGCCGCGTGGGCGTCGAGCTCGGCCAGGGCCTCGGCGACCGCCTGCAGCGGCTGGGCCAGACGGGCGACCTCGCGGCGCCAGGTCTCGAAGGTCTCAGCCTCAATCGCCAGGGCGCGATGGCCGGCCTGGCTGATCTTGGCGTCCAGCTCCGACAGTTCGACCGTGGTGAACCGCACCTGGCTGGCCAGGGTCTGGCGGTGGATGAAGGGGCTGTCCGGCCCGGCCCGCAGCAGGCCTTCCGCCGCCTTGGCCGAGGTTTCCAGGAAATAGCCCAGGACGGCGTTGTGCTTGACCTTGAAGGCCACGCCGGACTCGGCGATGGCGCGCGCCTCCAGGTCGGCCACCACCCGACGGCTGTCGTCTCGCAGGGTGCGGGCGGCGTCCAGTTCGGGGCGATAGTCGGGCCGCACGAAGCCGCCGTCGCGCGCCAGATGCGACGGCTCGTCCACCAGGCCCTCGGCGAGGTCCACCATCAGCCGCGACACGTCCGGCGACAGGCTCAGCCGATCCAAAGCCAGGGCGATGCGGCGGGGCTGACCCGTGATCGGATCCACCTGGCCAATGAACAGGCCGGCGATCCCCTCGGCGATCGACAGGCCCACGCGCACCGCCGCCAGGTCGCGCGGTCCCCCGCGCCCCAGCGCCAGCCGCCCGACCGCCCGCGCCACGTCCGACGAGGCCTTCAGCCCGTCGCGCAGATCGCGCCGCAGATCGCGCCGCTCCAGCAGCCATTCGACCGCGTCGAGTTGTTCATTGATCGCCAGCGGATCGCGCAACGGCCGGGCGATCCGCTCCGCCAGGGCCCGCGCCCCGCCGGAGGTGACGGTCCGGTCGATACAGGCCAGCAGCGAGCCTTCGCGCTCGCCCCGCTGCGTCCGGTCGATCTCCAGACTGGTCCGGGTGGCGGGGTCAATGGCCAGGAAGCCGCTCTCGCCCAGCCGGCGCGGCGGGGCCAGGGCCGGGACCTTGCCGGCCTGGGTCGTCTCCAGATAGGCGGCGATCAGACCGAGCGCCGAAATCTCCGCCTCTTCAAAGGCGCCGAAACCGTCAAGCGCCGCAACGCCGTACAGCCGCTCGACCCGCGCCTGGGCCGCCTGGGGCTCGGCGATAGCGCTGGCCAGGGCCTGAACCACGCCGCCGGACCCGTCCAGGGCGTCCCGCGTCGTCGGGTCCGAATACATCCGGTCCGTGACCAGAACCTCGGACGGCCGAAACGCGGCCAGGGCCGCGCCCAGGTCTTCCAGCGCACAGGCCACGCTGTCCACGGCGCCCGACGACAGCTCCACCACCGCCACGGCCGCCCGGCCCTTGCGCACCGCGACCGCCGCCAGCCGGTTGGCGCCGCGCGCGTCCAGCAGACTGTCCTCGGTCAGGGTGCCGGGCGTCACCACCCGCACCACGCCGCGATGGACCACGGCCTTGCCGCCGCGCTTCTTGGCCTCGGCCGGGTCTTCCAGTTGTTCGCAGATGGCGACCTTGTGGCCCAGGCGGATCAGCCGGGCCAGATAGCCTTCCATGGCGTGAACCGGCACGCCGGCCATGGGGATGTCCTCGCCCTGGTGCTTGCCCCGCTTGGTCAGGGTGATGCCCAGGGCCGCCGCCGCCACCTCGGCGTCCGTGAAGAACAGCTCGTAGAAATCGCCCATGCGGAAGAACAGGATGGCGTCCGGCTGGCCGGCCTTGGCCGTCAGATACTGGGTCATGAAGGGCGTCGCGCCCTCCAGCGAGGCGGCGATTTCAGGCGGGTGAGGGAGGGGCGCGTTCATGTGCCGTCAGGGTGACGGATCGCGACCGACCGCTCAAGCCCGTTAACCGGCTCTTGCACAGGCTTGTCGCCCCTGCGATAGGCCGCGTCAGGCGGTTAAGGGAACACGGTGAGACACCGTGGCTGTGCCCGCAACTGTAGGCGGCGAGAGCGTCGTCCGTCCGGGGTTCTTCACCCCGGCGCCACTGGGAAACTGGGAAGGCGAGGACGGCGGTTTATGACCCGCAAGCCAGGAAACCTGGCCGCCTAACGTCGCTCGTCCGCTGTCCGGGACCAGACAGAGGCGCGGGGACTTCTCGTCGCAGCGACCCGATCTTGCGCCGTCCGGACCGTTCAGGCCCGGCGGATCGGCTCGCTCATACGGTCTCTCGCGCGCATTCGCGGGGCCGAAACGGGGATCTCGCTCAATGAAGCGTTCCATTCTTCTGTCTACGGCGGCTCTTTCTGCAACGATCGGCGCCGCCGCCTTCGCCGCACCGGCCCGGGCGGCCGATGACGCCGCCCCGCTGGACGAGGTGGTCGTCACCGCCACCCGCATCCCGGCCATCGTCGAAGACACGCCCGGCGCCCGCGTCATCGACGGCGCGACCATCGAACAGCGGGGCGCCGTCTTCGCCGCCGACATCCTGGCCGACGTGCCCGGCCTGTCGGTGACCCGCACCGGCGCGTTCGGCGGCGTGGCCCAGGTCCGCATGCGCGGCGCCACGCCGGGCAAGACCCTGGTCCTGGTCGACGGCGCCCCCGTCAATGACGCGGCCGAGCCCAATGGCGCCTATGATTTCTCCAGTTTCGAACTGGCGGACATCGCGCGGATCGAAGTGCTCAGCGGCCCGCAGTCGTCGCTGTGGGGCTCCGACGCCATCGGCGGCGTGATTTCCTTCACCACCCGCGAGATCGAAGGCCTCCGCGCCGAGGCCGAGGCCGGCAGTTTCGACACCGTGCGCGGCCGTCTGTCGGCGGGCTTGGCCAATGAGACCTATGCCTTCAGCGCCTATGTCTCGCGCTTCCAGACCGACGGGATTTCGGCGGCGGACGAGGCGGACGGCAACCCCGAGGCCGACGGATTCCGCAGCACCACCCTGGGCGGCAAGGGCCGCTACGCCTTCTCCGACACGGTCAGGATCGACGGCTCGGTGCGCTGGAACGAGAGCCACGCCGACCTGGACGGCTTCCCTGCGCCCGACTACGCCCTGGCCGACACCGACGACACCCAGGACAGCGAACAGTGGTCCGGCTTCGCCCGGCTGAGCGCCGTCGCCCTGGGCCTGAACCATCAGTTCAGCGTCTCGGCCTCGGACATCGACCGCACCTCCTACAGCGGCGGTTTCGGCTCGACCTTCACCGGCGACCGCCAGGCCTATCGCTGGCAGGCGGACGGCGAGACCCGGGACGTGACCTACGCCTTCGGCGTCGAACGCAACGAGGCCTCGGCGGCGCTGTCGTCGGGCCTGTCGCGCGACCTGGCCATCACCTCGGTGTTCGGCGTGGCCCAGTACGATGTCGGGCCGCTGAACCTGACCGGCGGCCTGCGCTACGACGACACCGACGATTTCGGCTCGGAGACGACGGGCCGCATCTCGGCGGCCTATGATCTGGCCGGCGGCTTCATCCTGTCGGGGGCCTATGGCACGGGCTTCAAGGCGCCGACCGTCAGCCAGGCGGTCTGCGACTACTGCTATGCCCCCCTGCCCTGGGCCGAGCTGAGGCCGGAGACGGCCGACAGCGTCGAGGTCGCCCTGGGCTGGGGCTCGGCCGACGGGCGGTTCGACGGGCGGGCGACCCTGTATCGCCTGAATGTGGAAGACCAGATCACCTATACGGCCGGCGAGTATATCAATGTCGCCCGGACCCGTTCGGACGGGTTCGAGCTGGAAGGCCACGCCCTGCTGGGCGCCGGCTTCGACCTGACCCTGGCGTATGCCTGGACCGACGCCGAGGACCGCTCGACGGGCCTGCGCCTGCTGCGCGTGCCCGAACATGCGGGATCGGCGACCCTGGGCTGGACCGGCGATCGGCTGTCCGGCGCCCTGACGGTGCGGGCGGAAGGCGACCAGGACGACGCCGGCGGCTTCTCGACCGTGGCCCGCGACGGCTTCGTCACCGCCAACCTGAACGCGGCCTATCAGCTGACGGACCAGGTCGCCGTGACGGCCCGGGTCGAGAACCTGGCCGACGAGCGGTATCAGCAGGTGCTGGGCTACGGCGAGCCGGGCCGGTCGGCCTATGTCGGGGTCAGGCTGCGCTACTGATCCGCTGACGGGCGTCGGCGGTGAAGGCCGCCGGCGCCTCCAGCGCCAGTTCTGACCAGTTCAGGGCGGGACAGGGCGCATGGGCGGCCGCCAGAATGGCGCGCATCTCCGCCGCCGAGGCGACGCTGGTCACCACGCGATCGACCGACGCCAGCGAAAAGGCGTAACCCAGGGCCGCCTGCATCGGATCGCAGCGCCGCTCGGCCAGACGCCGGCGGGTCCGCGACAGGGCCTGGGCATGGTCGGCCAGATGCGACGGCAGATCGTCGCCGCCGGCGAACAACAGCCCCCCGGCGAAGACCGAGGCCAGATGCACCTCGGCCCCGGCGGACTTGATTTCGTCCAGCACGCCCTCGGCGGCCGCGCGTTGATCCAGCAGATTGCAGGGGATCTGGACCACGTCGGCCTCGAGCCGTCGCGCCAGAAGCGCCGGGCCGTCCTCGATGGCGGCGCAGAAGCCGATGCTGCGAAACAGGCCGCGGGCCTTCAGGGACTGGAGACGGTCCCACAGGGCGCGCCCCTCGGCCCCGGCCAGATCGGCGGCGTTGTCGACCAGCAGGGCCTCGCCGCGCGGCAGGCCCAGACGTTCCAGCGACCGGCGCGCCCGCGCCTCGACCCGGTCCAGCCCCTCGCTCAGGGCCACGGTCCGGACCGTCACGCGGAACGGCGAAGGAAAGGGCCAGGCCTGACCCAGAAGACGTTCGCCATCGCCGCCGGGCCTGGTCGCGATCATCCGGACCCCGGCCTCGGCTCCGGTCTGCAACAGGAAACGCATCGCCTCCTCGCGCGCGCCGGACGGGGCGGACATGAAGGAATTTGCGGCGCGCCGGGGCTCGGTCGCCACGGCCAGGGCCAGGCGGTCTACGGGCGAGGGCGCCGAGGGGCGGGCGGGCGATTGCGTCACCGGTCAAGAATGACGCGCAATACTTAAGGGATATTGAGCGAGACGTTACGCGAGTCTTACTTATCCACCGCCGGTTTTCGGATCAGGCGTCGGCGTCGGGCTGGCGATCCGGGTGGGCCGCCTGAAAGGCCGGATGGTCCAGGGCCCGGTCCTCGACGTTCAGCAGACGCGGCCAAGCGGCCAGATCCATGTTGAACCGCCGCGCCGAATAGAGTTGCGGGATCAGGTAGCAGTCGACCATCCCGGGCCGGTCGCCGAAGCTCCAGCCCGCGCCGTGGCGCGCCACCTGGGCCTCCAGGGCGTCGAACCCCGGCGCGATCCAGCGTGCGGCCCAGGCGTCGACGGCCTGCTGGTCCGCCTGGAAATCCGCGCGCAGGGATTTCAGCACCCGAAGATTGTTCAGCGGATGGATGTCGCAACCGATCAGGGCCGCCATCGCCCGCGCATGGGCCCGGTCGGTCGGATCGGCCGGCAGCAGGGCCGGCTCGGGCCGGGTCTCCTCCAGCCACTCCAGGATGGCCGGGCTCTGGGTGATGACCCGGTCGCCGTCCTGCAGGGCCGGAACCATGCCCTGGGGGTTCAGGGCCAGATAGTCGGCGGCCTTCTGGGCGTTCTGGCGCAGGTCGTGCGCCGCGGTCTCGTACGCCGCCCCCTTCAGGCCCAGGGCGATGCGGACGCGATAGCTGGCGCCGGAACGCCAGTAGCCGTGCAGGATCATCAGACCATCTCGAACGACAGGGGCGCCAGGCCGTCGATCGTCACCACCACCTTGTCGCCGCGAACCAGCGGGCCGACGCCCGACGGCGTGCCGGTGAAGATCAGGTCGCCGGCCTCGAGCGTCCACAGCCTGCCCGCCGCCTCGACGATCCGGTCGGGGTTCAGGATCATGTCGTCCAGGGCGCTGGACTGTTTCGTCTCGCCGTTGACCGTCAGGGCGATGACCCCGGCCGGCGCCGGCAGCGCGCCCAGAGTCAGGGCGCCGCAGGGCGCCGACTGGTCGAACCCCTTGGCCGCGTCCCATGGCCGGCCGGCCGCCTTGGCCTCGGCCTGGAGATCGCGCCGGGTCAGGTCGCAGCCGGCCGCCCAGCCGACGATCCGCCCGCCTTCGCCGATGGCCGCCACCAGTTCGGCCTCGAAATGCAGGTTCGACGTCGCCGACGGATAGGCCGGGTTCGCGCCGTCCGAGACCAGGGCGTCGCCCGGCTTGGAAAAGAAGAACGGCGTCTGCCTGTCCGGATCCCCGCCCATCTCGCGCGCATGGGCGGCGTAGTTCTGGCCGACACACAGGATGCGACGGACCGGGAAACGCTGGTCGCCGCCCGTGATCGGCAGGGTCGGAACAGGGCGGGGGGCGAACAACATCGAGGTCATGGACCCAATCTAATGCGACGAACCGCGCCTGACGAGGGCCGGGCGTCACGCAGGCGTCGGGAACTTCGCCCCCGGTGTGGCGTTCGCAAACGGGGTCCCCTATTCTATAGCCAAGCTTGAAACCGGAGCGCGCATCATGGCCACCACCAAGGCTCGAGAAGACATCAAGGCCGATCTGAAGACCCTCAAGGAGGATCTGAAGACCGGCGCCCGCGAAGAAACCCAACGTCTGCGCGAAAAGGCCGGCGAGGCCGAAGCCAAACTTCGCGCCAAGAGCGAAGAGGTGCGCGATCAGGCGCGCGGCTATTACGACACGGCGCGGGTTCACGGCCGCGAATATTACGACGAGGCCGCCGAACGCCTGGACGAGGCCCAGCGCTATATCGTCGAGCGCGTGCAGGAGCGTCCGCTGCAATCGACCGCCGTCGCCCTCGGGGTCGGCGTGGTCCTGGGTCTGCTGCTCGCCGGCCGCCGTCGCTGATGTTCAAGGGCATAGTCAAACGCATCGTATCGGCCTGTGTCGTCGCCGCGAGCGTGTTTCTGGCCGTGATCTTCCTGGGCCTGACCGTCTTCTACGCGCTCAGCCTGGTCATGACTCCGCTGGGCGCGGCGGCCATCACCTTCGGCCTGTCGGCCCTGGTCGCCCTGGTCGTCGCCCTCGTCTTCCTGCGGGGCGAGGGTCATGACGACGAGGACGAGGACGAGGAGCCCGAGGGCCTGGTCGGCAAGATCGTGCACATCATCCGCGAACGTCCGATCATCGGCGCGGTCGGCGGCCTCGGCGCGGCCTTCCTGCTGCTGCGCAACCCGGCGCTGGCGGCCATTGTGGCCAGTATGGTCGCGGAGCGGAAGATGGAGGCCGGCGGCTATCGCAAACGGCGTCGCCGCTGACGGATTTCCCGGAGCGTCACGGAACGCACCGGGACCGGGAACGTTGATCATCCGACGGGACGAACGGCTGCAAGGCCGCCGTCGGAAACATCAACGCAGGAGACTAAACCCATGATTCGCTGGGCAATTATCTTCCTGGTCGTGGCCTTGATCGCAGCCGTTCTCGGCTTCGGCGGCATCGCGAACTTCTCGTTCGAGATCGCCAAATTCATCGCCGTGGTCGCCATTATCCTGTTCGTCATCGCCCTCGTGGCCGGCGGACTGCGTGGACGCGGCGCGCCCCGACTTTAGGGCGGTCGCATCGAAGATCAGGAAAGGGCCGGAACCTCTGTTCCGGCCCTTTTTCGTGGCCGAAGGCGACCGGCTCAGAGGGCCGCCTTCTCCAGGGCGCCGGGCTGGTTCGGGCGAGGGGCGGTGGCCGCCGCCCGCGTGTCTTGCCGGCGCGGCAGCCGCCAGACCTGATGCGAACTATATTCCCGCCCGTCCCAGGCCAGGGCCGTGACCGTGATGGTCCGCGCGTCCCAGTCCACCTGGTTGAACCCGGGGGGCGAGCCCCGTTCGCGGTGCGACAGGGTTCCGCAGCCGACCGCATAGGAACAACGGTCCGCCAGGTCGATCGGCAGGGCGAAGGGCACATGGACATGGCCGGTCATGATCAGGTCCACCCCGGCCTCGGCGAAGATCAGCGCCGCCGCCTCGCCGCGTTTGACATCGCCGGTCATCGGCGTGCCGATCATCTCGACCAGGGGATGGTGGCAGGCCAGGATCCTGAGGGCGCCGATCGGCGCCTGACGCAGGGCCTCGGCGGCGCGCCGCGTCTGATCCAGGTCGATGACGCCCTTGGACCAGTTCGGCCGCGCCTGCCAGCCGCGGGCGGTGACGACGCCGCGCACCATCACCTTGTCGTTGCAGAATTGTCCGTCGTGGGCCGGAAAGCCGGTGGCGGTCTCGAACGCCTTCCAGGGCTGGAAGACGCGCGCAAAGGCGTCCCAATAGGGAACATCGTGATTGCCGACGATGACGAACCGGGGCTCGGGCATGGCCCGCATCCATTCGCCGGCGGCTCTGAACTCGGCCGGAAACCCCTTCTGGGTGATGTCGCCCGTGATCAGGACCAGGTCGTTGGGCGTGGCGTGGGCGTAGTCCAGCGCCGCCGCGACGGCGTCCTTGTGCTCGCACCCGAAATGAACGTCCGAAAACTGGAGGATACGCCCCATTACAGGCTGTCCTCGGCCGCGGGCGGTCGGGGCGCCAGCGCCCTGAAGGCCTTGGGCACGAACCTCACCCGGGCTTCCGAGGCCAGCAGGATCGGCTCGCCGTCGATGACCGCCGGAATCTTCGAGCGGGCGCGCACATCGATCCGCCTGGCCGGGCGGGTGGACACCGCCGGATCATGACGCCAGTCGCTGAACAGGGCCGTGGCCGCCAGTCGGAAGGCCTGGGCCGCGTCCGACGGATCCATCGCCGCCGCCTCCAGGCCGTCGGGCTCCTCCATCGCCTTGGAGATCATCGGACTGATCAGGACCAGGGCCTCGGCCCGGCGCCGGTCTCCGCCGTCCAGGCTGAACCTCAGCCGGCCGGTGAAGGCGCGTTTCAGGGCGCGCCGGCCATAGGCCCAGGCCAGTTTCAGCTTGCCCGCCCGCATGGCTTCGCGCGCCGGGGCCCACAGGGCCGGCGATCCCAGGATCGCGGCGCAGTAGAAATATTCGCCGCCGACCTCGCCGCCGGACACGATCTGGGGCTCGCCCTCCTCGAGGGCGCGGCGCAGGGCCAATTTCCAGTCGCCCGTGCCGTACAGGGCCTTGGGCAGCATGTTCATCGTGCCGCCGGGCAGGGGGGCGATCATCGCCCTGTCAGGCCGCGCCTTGGAGGCGACCGATCGCGCCGTTCCGTCGCCGGCCAGGACAAAGACGACATCCGGCGCAGCGGCGAAGGCCTCGGCGATGGCGGCGTCGAAATTACCGCCCTCCAACACCAGGATCTGGGTGTCCAACTCATATTCGGCCAGAATGGCGGCGGCTTCCTCGACCGCGCGCGGGCCCACGCCGCCGGACAGGGGATTGACCAGCATCACTCCGCGTTTCAGCGCCGTATGCGGCGTCAGGATGCGCGCGGCCGCGTCGCGCGGCTGGTCGGCGCCGGCTTCGGGTTCTGAACTCAGGGTGTCGGTCATGCCCGCCGAACGTACCGGAGGCCCGCCCGTTCCCGAAGCGTGACTATTGTTTCAGTTCGTCGCGGGCTGCGGCGGCCCCGGCTTCCAGGGCGTCGCCGGCCTTGCTCGCCGCCTGACCGGTCTTGTCCGCCGCGACATCGGCGGCCTCGGGCGCTCGGCCGACCAGCTTCTGCGCCCCTGTCCATCCGGCGGCGATCCAGCCGTCCATCATCCGGCCGGCGCTCTCGACCGACCGTTCCTTGATCGACAGGACCAGGGTCAAGGCGCCGATCAGCGCCAACAGGGTCACCAGCACATTGACCAGAGGCGCGGCCGACGCCTTGCGCTTCTTGTTTCGCGCCCAGATCGGGCCTTCGGCGCCGACCGCAGCGCGCATCGTCTCTGAAAAACGCATGTCTTCCCCCCACACATTATACGCGGGCCGGGCCCGCATTAACCATCTTAGCTGCTCCGACAGAACAGGGATAGATGTGGGAACCGCAACGCTAAGCCAGCGTTATCACGCACGGGGCGAACCCAGGACAGAGGATTTCACCATGAACAAGGCCATCATCGCGATCGCCGGCGCCGGACTGCTGGCCTCGGCCTGCGCCAGCGACCCTTACGGCAACTCGAACCAGACGGTTCGCCAGGGCGCCATCGGCGCCGGCCTCGGCGCCGTCGCCGGCGCCGTCATCGGCAACAATGTCGGCGGCGGCAACGCCGCCACCGGCGCCCTGATCGGCGGCGCCCTCGGCGGCGCAGCCGGCGCGATCCGGGGTTCGAACCAGGACCGCAATAACCAGCAGCGCTACCGCGACAGCCAGGGTCGTTACTACTATTGCTACGACAACCGCCAGGACGAGTGCTACTGGGATAACGGTCAGCGTCGGTACTGACCGGACTGCGCATCGGGCCTAGGCTTGGGCGCTACAGTGTGAGTTTTGGAAGGGCGGTTCGTGAGGCGGGCCGCCCTTTTCGTGTTCAGGACAACGGGAGACGGGCATGGGATATCGGGCGATTTTGGCGCTGACTGCTGTCGTGGCGGTCGGGGCGGTGGGGGCGTGTGCGACGCCGATGCGGCGCGACGCGGTGGTGACGGGCGAGTCGATGTGCGCCCCGGTGCGGTTCGACATCTATTTCCGCGAGAATGAGGCGCGGCTGACCGATGCGGCGGGCCAGGCGATCGAGGCGGCGGCCGGGGTGCTGCGGCCCTGCGCGGTGCGGCGGGTCCAGGTGCTGGGCCTGGCGGACGCGACCGGCGCCAGCGAGGCGAACCTGAGCCTGTCGCAGCGACGCGCCCGCACCGTGGCCCAGGCCCTGACCGCCGCAGGCCTTCCCGCCCCTGTGTTCGAGGTGGCGGCCGCCGGCGACGCGGGCGCGACCACCGAGGACGGCGCGGACGAACCGATGCGCCGACGCGCCGAGGTGGTCGTCGACGCCCGGCCTCGCTGATCCGGACGTCCGCCCCCAGGGCTGACACGAAACGCTGACAGGGGCGGCCGCAAGGCCTAGAAGCGAGGCCATGCGCCCGATCGCCCCGATGCCCGTCTTCATGACCGCCCTTCTGTTCGCCCTCGGCCTGTCGGTCCTGACGGTCGCGTCTCCGGTCAAGGCCCAGCCGGTCAGCCGGCCCGCCCAGAGCGCCACGGCGACTGGTCCGCAGAGGAGCGAGACCCTCGAGGCCGAACTGGTCCCGCTGACGCGCTGGGCCGCCCCCGGCTCGACGATGGTGGTGGGCGTACGCCAGACCATCGCGCCCGGCTGGCATACCTATTGGCGCAATCCGGGCGATTCCGGCGGGCCGACGACGCTCGACTGGCGCCTGCCGCCGGGGGTCGAGGCCGGCGAGATCGTCTGGCCCCTGCCGACCCGCCAGCGGCTGATGAGCCTGGTCAACTACGGCTATTCGGGCGAGGTCTATCTGCCCGTGCCGATCGAGATCCCGGCCTCGGCCCGGCCCGGGACCACCCTGCCCCTGATCGCCGACGCCCTGTTCCTGGTGTGCAGCGACCAGATGTGCGTGCCGGTGCAGATGAGCCTGAGGCTGGACCTGCCGATCCGCGAGGGCGCGCCGCCGCTGGACCCGGATCACGGCCGGGCGCTCCAGGCCGTGCTCGAGGCCGCGCCCCGCCCCGCCGGGATCGAGGCCCGCGCCGCGCTCGAGAACGGCGTCCTGGCCCTGTCGGCGACGGGCGGACCGCTGGCGGAGATCATGGCTGGAAAGCCGGGCGTGACCCAGGCCTATTTCTATCCCTACGACGGCGGCGTGATCGACCATGCGGCGGCCCAGTCGGGCCAGGCCGGCCCCCGGGGGCTGAGCCTGACCCTGACCCCCGGCGCCGGTCTGAAGGCCCAGGGCCTGACCCGGCCGGTGTCCGGCGTCCTGGCCACCGACGCCGGCGCCTGGGAGATCACGGCCCGGCCCGGTCCCCCCCTGCCCGGAACGGCCGGCGGCGCGGCCCTCAGCGGCGAGGTCGTCCCCCCCGCCGAAGGGGCCGGCGCGGGCCTGATCCTGCAGTCGATCCTGTTCGCCTTCATCGGCGGCCTGATCCTGAACCTGATGCCCTGCGTCTTCCCCATACTGGCGATGAAGGCCGCCGCCCTGGCCGCCTCGGCCCATCAGGCCGGCGAGGCGCGGCGCGACGGCCTGCTGTTCCTGGCCGGGGTCCTGTCCAGCTTCCTGGTCCTGGCGGGGGTGCTGCTGATCCTGCGCGCGGGCGGCGAGGCCATAGGCTGGGGCTTCCAGCTTCAGTCGCCGGCGGTGATCGCGGGCCTGGCCCTGCTGATGCTGGGCGTCGGCCTGAACCTGTCGGGCGTCTTCCACGTCGGGGCGGGGCTGCAGGGGGCCGGCGCCGGTCCCCTGTCGCGGCTGCCCGGCGGCGTCGGGGCCTTCTTCACCGGGGTGCTGGCCGTGGTCGTCGCCGCCCCCTGCACCGCCCCCTTCATGGCCGCCGCCCTCGGCGCGGCCCTGCTGGCGCCCTGGCCGGCGGCCCTGGCGATCTTCCTGATGCTGGGCCTGGGCCTGGCCCTGCCCTATGTGGCGATCAGCCTGTCGCCCGGCCTGTTGCGGCGCTTCCCCCGGCCGGGGCCGTGGATGGAGCGGCTGAAGGCCCTGCTGGCCTTCCCCATGTACGGCGCGGCCCTGTGGCTGGTCTGGGTCTTTTCGCGCCAGACGGGGCCCGAGGCCCTGGCCCTGGTCCTGGCTGCGGGCCTGATGCTGGCCTTCGGCCTGTGGCTGTCCGGCGTGAACCAAGCGCGCCGGGCCGAGGGCGGGACCGCCGTGGTCAGCGCCGTCGCCGCCACCCTGGCCCTGGTCTTCGCCATCGGTTTCACCGGTCTCGCCGCCACCCAGCCACGTTCAACGTCGGCGGCCGAGCCCGGCCCCCTCGCCGCCGCCCCCTGGTCGGTCGAGACCGTTCGCGCCGCCCAGGCCGCCGGCCGTCCCGTCCTGGTGAATTTCACCGCCGACTGGTGCGTCACCTGCAAGATCAACGAGCGGGCGGCCCTGTCCTCGCCCCGCGTCGCAGAGGCCCTGAAGGCGTCGAACACCCTCTATCTGGTCGGCGACTGGACCCGCCGCGACGACGCCATCAGCCGCGAACTGGAGCGTCACGGCCGCTCGGGCGTGCCCCTTTATCTGTTCTATCCCGCAGGCGGCGGCGAGCCCCGCATCCTGCCGCAACTGTTGACCGAGGGAGTGGTGGTCGAAGCGCTGACGGGACGGTGAAGACGCGGCGAGCGTCGGATGCGCCGGCTCAGTGGCGGATGACCAGCGTCCGTTGAATCTCGACCGCCTCCAGGCGGTCGATCCCCTTCAGCACCACGCTCCAGGACTGGCCGTCCGGCGGCGTGCTGTCAAAATGGACCTCGGCCTCGGGCCAGCGGTCGTCGACGACCGGCTGCATCTTTCGAACCCGCACCCGGCCCTCGCTCGGCTCCTCATGGTAGACGGTGTTCTTCAGCCGAACGCCCAGCAGCCGGTCCAGCGGCAGGTCGGCCAGGGCGCGGCGCGGATCGGCGCAATCTTCCGGCTTGTCCGAACGACACGACAGCGCGAACCCCAGTTCGTCGCGGCCGGCGGCCCGCGCCATCGCCCGCGTCAGCCGGTCGAGCATCCGCAGGGTGGGTTCAAGCTCGCGCTCCGGGGCGCCGATCCAGCCGCCCTCGGACAGACACCCCGCGTCTGAGGCGCGGTTCGGATAGGTCGGGGCGTAGAAGACGACGGTCTGAAAGGGCGTCAGCGCCAGCGGCGTGTCGTCGGCCGCCTCCTCGCCCACGCGCGGCGCCCCGGCCGAGCCGACGTGGGAGGTGCGGCGGCACAGGCCGTCCGAATGGACGCTCGGGCGCTCGTCGAAGCGGATGAAATAGCTCTGACCGGGAACCCACTGTCGCCCAACCAGGCCGCCCTCGATCCGCGCCGCCGTCTCCGGCGGCAGGATCCGCTGCGCCAGGGCGACCGGCTCGGCCCCGCGCACCGCGCCGAGCGGAACGGTCGCGGGTTCAACCATTGACGCGGCCATTGATGCGGCAACGGCGATCAGGGTCGCAGGACCAGTCATGGGGACTCCGGAAACGGTTTTCCCCAGCCTGCACCCGCGCCGTCGCCCCCGCAACCCACGGGAGTCGGGGTTTCGCCCCTAGACTTCCGGCTGCGGCGGGGCGGTGATGACCTCGACGTTGTCGTTCAGCAGATAGGACAGGTCCGACAGGGCTTCGGCGCGTTCGGCGGGCGTGGCCGCGGCCTGGACCGCCTCGACCTTTTTCGGCATGTCCTCGGAAATGCCGCGCAGGATGCATTTCAGGTCCCCGTCCGTGCCGCGTTCCTTCAGGATCAGATGGCCCTGCAGGTCCAGGGCCGCCAGCTGTTCGGCCTGGGCCTTGAAGCCGGCGAAGGCCTGACTGGTGAAGAAGCCGGCGTCGTCGACGGCCCTGGCCGCCGCCCAGCCGTCGACCATCGCCTTCAGCCTCCCGGACCGGGCCACGATGTCGGCGAACAGGGGCTCGGCCGCCACGGAGACGGGGGCGCCGGCCGCCGCAGGGGGCTGATCGGCCGCCAGGGCCACGGCGGGATTGGACAGGGTCAGGGCGATCGTGAGAGCAAGGCCGCAGGACATGGGGTGACTTCCTGTTTCAGCGTCGGCTAGGACGTTGAACCGGCATACGCCCGACCCGTAAACGAGTGTTTACCTTCCTTCACTCCCCAGACTTCTCCTCCCGAGGACGACCGATGACCCGCAACGACGCCTGGACCGCCTTCGACGCCGCCGCAGAAACGGCCGGCAAGACCCGTATCGTGGACCAGTTCGCCGCCGATCCCGGCCGTCTGGCGCGGATGTCGGTCGAGGCGGCGGGCCTGTATCTGGACCTGTCGAAACAGAGCTGGACCCACGCCGCCTTCGAGGCCTGCCTTGATCTGGCCCGCGCCAGCGACGTCGAAGGCCGCCGCGCTGCCCTGTTCGCCGGCGAGGCCGTCAATCTGACCGAGGGCCGGGCCGTGCTGCACCCCGCCCTGCGCGCCCCCGCCGGCGCCGACTTCAAGGCCCTGGGCGAGCCGGTCTCGGCCGAGGTGGACGCCGTGCGGGCGGACATGAAGACCTATGCCGACGCCGTGCGCTCGGGCGCAGAGGCGGGGGCTACAGGCAAAAAGTTCGAGGCCATCGTCCACGTCGGCATCGGCGGGTCGGACCTGGGGCCGCGCGTGGTCTGGGACGCCTTGCGCCCTCTGGACCCCGCCATCGACCTGCGCTTCGTCGCCAATATCGACCCGCGCGACATGGCCGAGGCCCTGACCGGCCTGGATCCTGAAACCACCCTGGTCGTGGTCGTGTCCAAGACCTTCACCACCCAGGAAACCCTGGCCAACGCCGAGGCGGCCAAGGCCTGGCTGGCCGCGTCCCTGCCGGCCGAAGGGATGACGAAACACTTCATCGGGGTGACGGCGGCGCCGGAAAAGGCGGCCCAGTTCGGCTGCGGCCGCACCTTCGCCTTCCGGGACTGGGTCGGCGGCCGCTATTCGCTGTGGTCGGCGGTCAGCCTGTCGTGCGGCATCGCCCTGGGCTGGGACGCGTTCGAAGCCATGCTGGCGGGCGCCGCCGCCATGGATCACCATTTCGTGTCGGCTCCGCTGGAGCAGAACGCCCCGATCCTTCTGGGCCTGGCCCAGGTGTTCAACGTCGACGGTTTGAACCGGCCCGCCCGCACCGTCGCCCCCTACGCCCACGCCCTGCGTCGCCTGCCGTCCTTCCTGCAACAGCTGGAGATGGAGTCGAACGGCAAGCGCGTGCATCGCGACGGAACCCCCGTCACGCGCCAGACCTGCCCCGTCGTCTTCGGCGAGCCCGGCACCAACGGCCAGCACGCCTTCTTCCAACAGATCCACCAGGGGCCGCAGATCGTCCCGGCCGAGTTCGTGATCGTGGCCAAGACCCATGCGGACGCGCCGGAATCTCCCCTCTGGTCCAACGCCCTGGCCCAGGGCCAGGCCCTGATGCTGGGCAAGACCACCGAGGCCGCCAAGGCGGAAGGCCTGGCCCAGGGCCTGTCGGAGGAAGAGGCGACCCGTCTGGCGCCCCACCGGACCTTCACCGGAAACCGCCCCTCGACCGCCATCCTGATGGACCGTCTGACGCCCGAGACCCTGGGCGCCCTGCTGGCCCTCTATGAGCACAAGACCTTCGTCGAGGGCGTGATCTGGGACATCAACAGCTTCGACCAGTGGGGCGTCGAACTGGGCAAGGTCCTGGCCAAGGCGATCCTGAAGGACGTGGCCGCCGGCGGACCGTCCGCCGATCTGGACCCCTCGACGGCCGGCCTGATGAGGCGTCTGTCTCAGTGAGCGTCGTCGCAGCAGCCTGGCAAAGGCTTGAGGGCGTGGCGCTGTTCGGCGCCGGCCTCGTCGCCTACGCCCATATGGACGCAGGCTGGATACTGTTCGCCGTCCTGTTTCTCGTTCCCGACGTCAGTTTCGCGGCCTATCTGGCGGGGCCGCGTTTCGGCGCCCTGGTCTATAATCTGGCGCACAGCCTGATCGGACCTCTCCTGCTGGGCGGCGTGGGGGTCGCAGCGTCCATTCCGTCAGCGACGTCCGTGGCGCTGATCTGGCTGGTCCATATCGGCCTGGACCGCGCCCTGGGATATGGTCTGAAATCGCCTGAAGCCTTTGGCGTGACTCATCTCGGCCTGATCGGACGCGCCCGTTCGCGACCCTGATCAAACCCGTTCCTCGCAGTCCGGCGTGGCGTCGATCGTCAGGACGCGCCGGGGCGCGCGTCTTCCGGCCGGCGGCGAGCGGTGCAGAACCACCGGAAACTCCGGCCAGGCCGCCCAGCCCGGCGCCGTGCCCTTGATGATGGCGATGTCGCCGGGGTGAAGGGTGCGGACCCGACGACGCGTGCCGGTCTTGCGCCCGTCCAGATCCTCGCCGATCTCGCCGGCGAAGGCCCATTCCGGCCCCGGCCCCTCATAGGCGACGATTAAGCGCACCGGAACGGCGTCCTGGTGGAAACGCGGGCAGGCGCGCCGGGTCACGGTCTCGCATCGCGCCCGCCAGGTCTCGCATCCGCTGATCGCCGCCACGATCTCCCCCAGTCCCTGAATATCCTGCAGCAACCACTCGGGCGCTGGACCCGATGGGGCGATCCAGCGCCCGTCGCAGTCGGCGGTGAAGTCGGCCGGAGGCGGGGTGTCGGGCGGCATGGGGCTGGGTCTCGACCAGATCGCCATCCGCACCTGCGGCTCGAACAGGGTGGTGAAGACCGTGGGCGCCTGCCCCTGGACGACTGAGCCGACCGCCATGGAAAACCTTGCTGACTATGCGTGTTATACTATAACGTAACTCTCATAGTCGCCCGGCTGTGGTCAAGCTCGGCGCAGCAGCCGTGGAGCGCCTTCGTGTCCGAGTTCAAGACACTGCCCGTCACCGTCCTGTCCGGCTTCCTCGGGGCCGGCAAGACGACCCTGCTGAACCACATCCTGTCGAACCGCGACGGGCTGCGGGTCGCGGTGATCGTCAATGACATGAGCGAGGTGAACATCGACGCCGCCCTGGTGCGCGACGGCGGCGGCGCGGACCTGTCGCGGACCGAGGAACGGCTGGTGGAGATGTCCAACGGCTGTATCTGCTGCACCCTGCGCGAGGATCTGCTGATCGAGGTCGGCAAGCTGGCGCGCGAGGGTCGGTTCGACTGTCTGCTGATCGAATCCACCGGGATCTCCGAACCCATGCCGGTCGCCGCCACCTTCGACTTCCGCGACGAGGACGGTTTCAGCCTGTCGGACCTGGCCCGGATCGACACCATGGTCACGGTGGTGGACGCCTTCAACTTCCACCGCGACTATCCCTCGACCGACCGGCTGAAGACCCGCGGCGAACATCTGGGCGAGGACGACGAGCGCACGGTCGCCAATCTGCTGATCGACCAGATCGAGTTCGCCGACGTCATCGTGTTGAACAAGTGCGATCTGCTCGATGCGACCCAGCTCGGGACGCTGAAGGCGATGATGACCCAGTTCAATCCCCGCGCCCGGATCATCGAGGCGGTGCGGGGCGCCGTGCCTCTGGATGAGGTGATCGGCACGGGCCTGTTCGACATGGACCGAGCGGAACAGGCCGCCGGCTGGTCCCAGGCCCTGCGCGGCGAGGTGACGCCCGAGACCGAGGAATACGGCGTCTCGACCTTCGTCTATCGGGCGCGCAGGCCGTTCCACCCCCAGCGTCTCTACGATCTTTTGAACCGCGAATGGCCCGGCGTCTGGCGCTCCAAGGGCTTCTTCTGGCTGGCCAACCGTATGGACTATGTCGGATCCTGGAGCCAGGCTGGGGCGGTGACGGAGCATGAGTGGGGCGGTCTGTGGTGGGCCTCGGCCCCGCGCGAGCGCTGGCCTGACGACAATCCCGAATGGCTGAAGGCGATCGAGGCGGTCTGGCGTCAGCCCTACGGCGACCGCCGTCAGGAGATCGTCCTGATCGGCAAGGACATGAACCGCGACCTGCTGACCTCCCTGTTCGACGCCGCCCTGCTGACCAGGTTCGATATGGAGCGCGGCCCGAAGGGCTGGGCCAAACTGGAGGATCCCTTCCCACACTGGGGACCCCGCCAGGACGCGGCGTAACAAAAAAGGGGCGCCCCGCAGGACGCCCCTTCTTCATCCGACCCGCCTTTTACCAGCGGCGGTCATGGCGGTAGTCGCGGCGGTCATCCCGGCGGTCATAGCGCTGGTCCCGGCGATAGTCGCGATAGTCGCGGCGCTGCTCCCAGCGCGGGTCGCGGCTGTTGATGCCGTGCTCGCGTTCCCAGTGGCCCTGGTTCCGGTAGCAGCGGCCGCCGCGATAATATTCGCAGCCCGAGCCGCGATTGGACGCCGCGGCGCCCAGGGCCGCGCCGGCCAGAGCCCCGCCGGCGATATAGCTGCCGTCGCCGTTGCCGTAGAGGGCGCCGGCCAGGCCGCCCACCGCGGCGCCGATCAAGGCGTTGCGGCCGGTGTTGTCGTCCCCGCGATCACGGTCGCGGTAGGATTGGGCCGAGGCCGGGGCGGCCATCAGGGTCATGGCCACGACCGGAGCGGCGACGACGGCGGTGATCTTCAGCATCTTGGACATGGTCGTCTCCTTTTATTTTCGGGCCGGGTTTCGCGCGTCCGGGTTTGGACGGGCTCCAGCGTTGAGACGGTTCTGCCAGTCCCCGCTTGAACAGGCCCGGAGCCGGCCGTTCATTTGGGGTTCACCTGTCGCGGAAGTTTCGCACGCCCGGAGTGGCGGCTCGCCTTGACGCTGGCCCCGGCTCTGACTAACTCCCGCTCGCGTTAGCACTCTCGTCGGTCGGCTGCCAAAACGGTGATCGAAGGGAGGCTGGCCCACCGTTTTCAAGTCGCCCCCGTCCGGGGGAACACAAGGAGAGAACCGATGGCGTTTCGTCCGCTCGGCGACCGCGTGCTGGTCAAGCGCGTTGAAGAAGAATCCAAGACCAAGGGCGGGATCATCATCCCCGACACCGCCAAGGAAAAGCCGCAGGAAGGCGAAGTCGTCTCCGTCGGCCCCGGCGCTCGCGATGAGACCGGCAAGGTCAATGCTCTGGAACTGAAGGCCGGCGACCGCATCCTGTTCGGCAAGTGGTCGGGCACGGAAGTGAAGATCGACGGCGAAGACCTGATCATCATGAAGGAATCCGACGTCCTGGGCGTGCTGTCCTAAGCACCCGTTCGCGTTTCTTCAATCAATCCATCTAGATAGGAGCAGCCCGCATGGCCGCTAAAATCGTACATTTCAACACCGACGCGCGCGACAAGATGCTGCGCGGCGTCAACGTCCTCGCCAACGCCGTCAAGGTGACGCTCGGTCCCAAGGGCCGCAACGTCGTGATCCAGAAGTCCTTCGGCGCACCGCGCTCGACCAAGGACGGCGTCTCGGTCGCCAAAGAGATCGAGCTGGAAGACGCCTTCGAGAACATGGGCGCCCAGATGATCCGCGAAGTCGCTTCGAAGACGAACGACAAGGCGGGCGACGGCACCACCACCGCGACCGTTCTGGCTCAGGCCATCGTGCAAGAGGGCCTCAAGGCCGTCGCCGCCGGCATGAACCCGATGGACCTGAAGCGCGGCATCGACAAGGCCGTGACCCTGGTCCTGGAAGAGATCAAGTCCAAGTCCAAGCCGGTCTCGAACAACTCGGAAATCGCCCAGGTCGGCACCATCTCGGCCAACGGCGACTCGGAAATCGGTGAACTGATCGCCCAGGCCATGGCCAAGGTCGGCAACGAAGGCGTGATCACCGTCGAAGAAGCCAAGACCGCCGACACCACCGTCGACGTCGTCGAGGGCATGCAGTTCGACCGCGGCTACCTGTCGCCCTACTTCATCACCAACGCCGACAAGATGGAGGCTGTTCTCGAAGAGCCCCTCATCCTGCTGTTCGAGAAGAAGCTGACCTCGCTGCAAGCCATGCTGCCGATCCTGGAAGCCGTGGTGCAGTCGGGCCGTCCGCTGCTGATCATCGCCGAGGACATCGAAGGCGAAGCCCTGGCCACCCTGGTGGTCAACAAGCTGCGCGGCGGCCTGCGCGTCGCCGCCGTCAAGGCGCCGGGCTTCGGCGATCGCCGCAAGGCCATGCTGGAAGACATCGCCATCCTGACGGGCGGCCAGGTCATCTCGGAAGACCTGGGCATCAAGCTCGAGACCGTCACCCTCGACATGCTCGGCAAGGCCAAGAAGGTCTCGATCACCAAGGACGACACCACCATCGTCGAAGGCGTCGGCGAGAAGGAAGCCATCGAAGCCCGCGTGGCCCAGATCAAGCGCCAGATCGAAGACACCACCTCCGACTACGACAAGGAAAAGCTGCAGGAACGTCTGGCCAAGCTGGCCGGCGGCGTCGCGGTTCTCCGCGTCGGCGGTTCGACCGAAGTCGAAGTGAAGGAAAAGAAGGACCGCGTCGACGACGCCCTCAACGCCACGCGCGCCGCGGCTGACGAAGGCATCGTTCCGGGCGGCGGCATCGCTCTGCTGAAGGCCTCCAAGATCCTGGCCGACGTCAAGGGCGACAACGCCGACCAGAACGCCGGCATCGCCATCATCCGTCGCGCCCTGCAGGCTCCGATCCGTCAGATCGCCGAAAACTCCGGCGTCGAAGGCTCGATCGTGGTCGGCAAGGTTCTGGAAAACGAAGACGCCTCGTTCGGCTTCAACGCCCAGACCGAAGAATACGGCGACCTGGTCAAGATGGGCGTCATCGACCCCGCCAAGGTGGTCCGCACGGCCCTGCAAGACGCTGCTTCGGTGGCCGGCATCCTGATCACCACAGAAGCCGCCGTCGCCGACGCCCCCAAGAAGTTGGGCGGCGCCTCGTCGCCTGACATGGGCGGCATGGGCGGCATGGGTGGAATGGACTTCTAAGTCCACTCCAGCTCAGGCTGAAATGCAGAAGGGCGGGACCGAGAGGTCCCGCCCTTTTTGTTTGGCGCCGGCGCCCGACGACGCACCCCCTCTGTCTCGCCCAAGGGGGGAGGAATGCGATGACCGAAATCCTCCCCCTTGGGGGAGGTGGATCGCCGCACAGCGGCGAGACGGAGGGGGCCCGAACGCCGCCTGCGCCAATGTCAGAATTCCGAGATCGCGCCCGGCTGGCGCGAGCGGGTCTTCAGCCACATGACGCCCAGCAGGTCCGAAAAGGAGGCCCGCAGCCGGCCCCAGTTGGTGTATTTCGACTGGCCCGTCTCGCGGTGGCGGTGGTCGACGTCGAGATACTGGTTGCGGAAGCCTTCGCGGATCATCAGGGCCGGCAGATAGCGATGGATATGATCGAAATAGGGCAGGCGCAGGAAGACGTCGCGACGGAAGGCCTTCAGCCCGCAGCCGGTGTCGTCGGCGTCATCGCCCAGCAGGCGGCGGCGGATGCGGTTGGCCCAGATCGAGGCCTGGCGCTTGGCCTCGCTGTCCTGGCGTTTGGCGCGACGGCCGCCGACAAGGCCCACGTCGGCGGGGGCGGCCAGCAGGGCCTCGACCAGGCGCGGGGCGTCGGCCGGCGGGTTCTGGCCGTCGCCGTCCATCGTCACCACGACCGGGGCGCGCGCCGCCAGGACGCCGGTGCGCACGGCCCGGCTCTGGCCCGCATTGCTGGCGTGGGCCAGCACCCGCAGCGCCGGAAGCTCGGTCATGGCGGCCTTCAGCTCGGCCAGGGTGGCGTCCCGCGAGGCGTCGTCGACGAAGATCATCTCATAGGATCGGCCCGCGAAGGCGGCGGCGATCTCGCGCGCCAGGGGCACGGCGGCGCCCGCCTCGTTGTGGACGGGCACGACGACAGAGACGGCGGGGATGAGTTCGGGAGTTGCGACGGTCATCGCCGCTCCATAGCCGAGATGGACGGCTTATGGGAGACGGCTGACGACGGGCCGGTCCGCGTGTAAGGATCGCCGCATGAAGACTTTCGATCTGGATCGCCGCATCGCCGGCTGGAGGGGGCCGCTGTTCGCCGCCCTGCTGACGCTGGTCGCGGGCCTGCCCGGCCTGCTGCTGCTGCCGCCGCTGGACCGCGACGAGAGCCGGTTCGCCCAGGCCACGTCGCAGATGCTGGAAACCGGCGATTATGTCGACATCCGCTATCAGGACGAACCGCGCTGGAAGAAGCCGGTCGGCATCTACTGGCTGCAGGCGGCCGCCGTGTCGCTGACCTCGGACGTCGAGGACCGCGAGATCGCCCCCTACCGTATTCCCTCGCTGCTGGGGGCCATGCTCGCCGCCTGGGCCGCCGCCTGGGCCGGGGCGGCCCTGTTCGGCAACCGGGTCGGCCTGATGGGCGGGGCCATCCTGGGCGCAACCTTCCTCCTGTCGACCGAGGCGGGCATCGCCAAGACCGACGCCATGCTGTGCGGGGCCACGACCCTGGCCATGGCCGCCCTGGCGCGGATCTATATGGCGACCCGGGCCGGCGAGCGGCCGATCCGGCCGCACAAGCTGCTGTTCTGGCTGGGACTGGGCCTGTCCATCCTGATCAAGGGACCGATCGGCCTGCTGGTCGTCGCCCTGGCGATCCTCGCCCTGTCGATCTGGGACCGCGACGTGAAATGGCTGGGCCGACTGGGCTGGGGCTGGGGCCTGCCGCTGGTGGCCCTGATGGTCGGGCCCTGGGCCATCGCCATCACCATCGCCACCGACGGCGGCTTCTGGCGCGAGGCCATCGGCGGCGACCTGGCGCCCAAGATCGCCGGCGCCCACGAAAGCCACGCCGGCTTCCCCGGCATGTACCTGCTGCTGGCGCCCCTGCTCTTCTTCCCCGCGACCCTGCTGCTGCCCGCCGCCGTCGCCGCCGGATGGAGCCGCCGCGCCGAGCCTGCCGTCCGTTTCCTGGTCTGCTGGCTGGTTCCGGCCTGGCTGATGTTCGAACTGGCCCCGACCAAGCTGTGGCACTACACCCTGCCGACCTTCGGGGCCCTGGCCCTGCTGGCCGCCGCCGCCCTGGCGCGGCCGATCGGCAAGGTCTCGCGCCTCGCCGGCGCCGTCCTGGCCCTGTTCGCCGGCCTGCTGGTGATCGCCATCACCGTCTATGGACTGACGGTCTATGGCACCTCGACGGCCCAGACCTGGGCGGCCGTGACCGTGGTCTCGACCCTGGCTGCGGCGGCCATCGGCGCCTTCCTCCTGATCAACCGGGCGCCCGTGGCGGCGCTCGTCGCCTCGCTGGCCTTCGGGATCGTGGCCCATGGCGCCCTGGCCGGGACCATCCGCCAGCTGCGGCCCCTGGCCATCGCCCCCCGGCTGGAGAAGACGCTGGAGGCCGCCGACCTGCATCCGCGTCAGGGTCGCACGCCGGGCCCAGTCGCCATCACGGGCTTCCATGAACCCAGTTTCGTCTTCCTGACCGGACGCGACACCGAATTGACCGACCCCCGGGGCGCCGCCCGCGCCCTGAGCGAGGGCCGGCCCGCCATCGTCGAGGCCCGCGACGCCGACGCCTTCCGCGACGCCGCCGGGCGGCTGGGCGTATCGGCCCGGGCGGTCGGCGTGGTGCGGGGCTACAACTATTCCGGCGGGGACGAGATGAACCTGACCGTCTATGCGCCCCCTCCGGCCGGCGGCGCGGCGGCGACGCGATGAGCCGTGTCATCCAGATCGTCGAGGTCGGTCCTCGCGACGGGCTGCAGAACGAGAAGACCGTGCTGGCGCCGGCCGTCCGCGCCGAATTGACGCGACGGCTGGAGACCGCCGGCGCGCGACGGATCGAGGCCGTCTCCTTCGTCCATCCCCGATATGTGCCCCAGATGGCGGGCGCCGAAGAGGTGATGGCGGCCCTGCCGTCCGAGCCGGGCCGCAGCCGCATCGGCCTGGTGCTGAACGGCAAGGGTTATGACCGGGCCCTGGCGACCGGAGTGGACGAGGTCAATGTCTCGGTGGCGGCGACCGACGGTTTCGGCCTGAAGAACCAGGGCCTGTCAGTGCGGGATCAACTGGCCATGCTGGGCGACATCGTGGGCCGTCGCCACAACGCCGAGGCCTCCGAAGGCGCCCCGGCGCTGTCGGCGATGATTTCCTGCGTCTGGGGCTGTCCGTTCGACGGCGAGGTCTCGGTCGGTCAGGTCGCCGACATGGTCGGGGCGATCGCCGAACTGGGCGTGGGCGAGATCGGCCTGGCCGACACCATCGGCGCCGGGGACCCCTGGGCCGTGACCCGCAAGGTCGAGGCCGCCCGCAAGGCCGCGCCCGAGGCGCGCCTGCGCCTGCATTTCCACGACACCCGCAATACGGGCCTGGCAAACGCCCATGCCGGGGTCGAGGCCGGGATCGACGTGCTGGACGCCTCGGTCGGAGGCATAGGCGGCTGCCCCTTCGCGCCCGGCGCCACCGGCAATATCGCCACCGAGGATCTCGTCTATATGCTGGAGCGCGGCGGGTTCCAGACCGGCTACGACCTGGACCGGCTGATCGCCGCGGCCCACTGGATCGGCGAGGCCCTGGGCCGTCCGGCGCCCTCCGCCCTCAGCCGCGCCGGGGGCTTTCCGCGACCCTAGGGCATGGCGTCGCGCCTCTGTCGTGGCGAAAGGCGCGAAATGGCGTTAATCAAGCTTAACAAGCGCCGCCGTTGCGCCGGAGAGGACCGCCATGCTGACCGCCATTCCGCTGCTGCTGATCCCCGTCGTCCTGTACAATATCGTGGTGCTGTTCGGCGCCTCGGGCAATGCGGGCATGGCCCAGGCCGACGCCGTCCTGCGCGATCCGCTGTTCTCGCTGCCGATGGCCTCGGGCGCCCAGTGGAGCATCGGCTGGGGCGACCTGATCCTGTTCCTGGGCCTGATCCTGCTCTTTTTCGAGCTGATCAAGTCGACGTCCAGCCAGAAGGTCGCCATCGTCAATCACGCCCTGTCGATGATCCTGTTCATCGTGGTGCTGGTCGAGTTCCTGCTGATCCGCGGCTTCGCCACCTCGACCTTCTTCCTGATCGTGGTCATGATCCTGCTGGACGTCCTGGCCGGCTTCATCGTCACCATCATCGCCTCGCGCCGGGATTTCGAGCTCGGCGACTGAGGGACTGGTCGGCCTAGGAGAAGGCCGTGAAGATCAGGGCGACGACGGCGACGTCGAACAGTTTGGCGACGACAGAGAGGGCGGCGGGCATGGGCTGGTCCGAATGGCGACGTGCAGCCCCGCCCCCAGCAAGCCTCGTGCCGCTTTGGAAAACACGCCGCCGCCGGCGTTCCGAACGATCAGACCTCGGTCTTTCTGGCCGTGCCGATGACCGGGCGTCGCTCGGCCTGGCCGGAATATTCGGTTTCCAGATAGGCGGTCCGGGCGGCGTCCAACACGGGCGGGCCGCCCTTCAGGCCGCGCTTCTGGCCGCGCTGACCCATCTGCTGGGCGACAAAGGCCGCCGCGCCGGACTCGGCCGTGACGTGGACGGCAGGTCTTGCCGGGCCGGAGTCCGGCTTGAACCCGGCGTCGTCGGAATCGAGGGCGACCAGGCTGCGGGAGGCGGCCTTTTCCGCAGCCCGGCGTTCCCGCTCGCGGCGCTCGCCCTCGCGGCGATCCACGGGGTCGACGCTGCCGACGGCGGGAATCCGATCGGTCATTTGGTCTTCGACCCGCCCGCCAGACGCTCGATCTGGGCGCGCATCTCGTCCATCTGGCGGCGCATCTCGGTCAGGGCGTCGGACGCGTCGACGGGAACCGGCTCGTCCTTCGCATCCGCCGGCTCGGCCTGCGCCGGCTCGGCGCGGGAATAGCCGAAGGCGGGGAAGATCTGCATGGCCCGTTCGAACATGGCCATATTCGCCTTCGCCGCCTCTTCCATCAGGCTCGCGCCCGAACCTGCGCTGAAGGCGCGGCTCATCTGGCCGGCCAGCTGTTCCTGCTGGCGTCCGAAATTGGCCAGAGACATCTCCAGATAAGAGGGAAGGACGCCCTGCATGGCGCCGCCGTAGAAGCCGATCAGCTGACGCAGGAACTGCACCGGCAGCAGGGCCTCGCCGCGGCTCTCTTCCTCAAAGATGATCTGGGTCAGGATCTGGCGGGTCAGGTCGTCGTTGGTCTTGGCGTCATAGACGACGAACTCGATCCCCTCGCGCACCATGGCGGCGAGGTCCTCGAGCGTCACATAGGCGCTGGTCCGGGTGTTGTAGAGCCTGCGGTTCGCGTACTTCTTGATGACGACCTGTGCGCCGTCGCCGTTCTTTCCGCCCTTGATCTTTTCGTCAGCCACGCTTGTTCTCGCGATGTTGCAACGCGTCACTATCCTCCGTTGCGACGCGAAGCGCTAGAGGCCGTAAAAGCGCAGGCTCCGGACGACCTCAGTGGCTCATCGCAGGCGCCAGAACCACGCCGACCAGCACCGCCATCCAGTGAACCGTGGCGCCGGTGACGACGAAACCGTGCCAGATGGCGCGACGGAAGCGGACCTTGGGGCTGATGAAGACGAAGACCCCGGCCGTATAGATCAGGCCGCCCAGCACCAGCAGGCCCAGGGCGATGGGGTGGACCGTCTCCACCATCGGCTTCAGCGCGGCGACCGCCAGCCAGCCGAACACCACATAGACGCCGCTCCAGAACTTGTCGGAAATGCGCGGAGCGAACAGCTTCACGCCTGCGCCGACGAAGGCCAGGGTCCAGATCAGGGCGGTGAAGCCGACCGACCAGCCGCCTTCGAACCTCTGGGTCGTGAAGGGCGTATAGCTGCCGGCGATCATCAGGAAGATGGCGGCCTCGTCGAGCCGGCGCAGCACGGGCCGCGCGGCGCAGGGCCTGGTCCAGTTGTAGATTGTCGAGGCGGTCAGCATGCCGACCAGGCACAGGGCGTAGATGGCCGTGGCCAGCACCCCGCCGATCCCCGTGTAGACACCGGCCAGCCCCGCCAGAATAACGCCCCCGACCGCCGCCAGCATCAGGCCGACGACATGGACCCAGAGGTCGGCCAGTCGCTCGGCGCGCGTCTGGTAATGCTCGATCATGTCCAGCTCGTCCGGCGTGCAGACGTGGGTGACAAGGCGGTTCAGCGTTCGCAGCATGGCCAATCAAATCCAGGATCGTCCGTATCGTTCCGCCAGAATGGGCCATCAGGGTGACGAATGACTGAATCCCCGCCGATGTTTTTCGTCCGCAGGTGACGAAGCCGCAGGGATGCGGCAAAACGGCAACGAAATATTCTGCAGAGAGTGAAATCCATGACCGACGTCGTCATCGTCTCCGCCGCCCGCACGCCTGTCGGGTCTTTCCTCGGCGCCCTTTCGGCCCTGCCGGCGTCGAAGCTGGGCGAGATCGCCATCACGGCGGCCCTCGAACGCGCGAGCGTGTCGGGCGATGAGGTGGACGAGGTGATCCTGGGCCACGTGCTTCAGGCCGCCGCCGGCCAGGGTCCGGCGCGCCAGGCCGCCGTCGGCGCCGGGGTGCGCAAGGAGGCCGCCGCCTGGAGCCTGAACCAGATCTGCGGCTCGGGCCTGCGCGCGGTCGCCATCGCCGCCCAGCAGATCGCCCTGGGCGACGCCAAGATCGTCGTCGCCGGCGGGCAGGAAAGCATGAGCCAGGCGCCCCATGCCCAGCAGCTGCGGGCCGGGCACAAGATGGGCGACGTCGCCCTGGTCGACACCATGGTCAAGGACGGGCTGTGGGACGCCTTCAACGGCTATCACATGGGCCAGACCGCCGAGAACATCGCCGACAAATGGGCCATCACCCGCGAGGCCCAGGATGAATTCGCCCTGGCCAGCCAGCACAAGGCCGAGGCGGCGCAGAGGGCGGGACGGTTCGACGCCGAGATCGTTCCAGTCGTCATCCCCGGCAAGAAGGGCGACGTCGTCGTCGACACGGACGAATATATCCGCCACGGCGCGACCCTCGATCTGATGCAGAAACTGCGTCCGGCCTTCGCCAAGGACGGCAGCGTCACCGCCGCCAACGCCTCGGGCCTGAACGACGGCGCCGCCGCCCTGGTGCTGATGAGCGCCGAAGAGGCCAAGGCGCGGGGCCTTGAGCCCCTGGCCCGTATCGCCGCCTACGCCACGGCCGGGGTCGATCCGTCGATCATGGGCACGGGCCCGATCCCCGCCTCGAAAAAGGCGCTGGAGAAGGCCGGCTGGACCGTTGCAGACCTGGACCTGGTCGAATCCAACGAAGCCTTCGCCGCCCAGAGCCTGTGCGTGGTCAAGGAACTGGGCCTCGACCCGGCCAAGGTCAACGTCAACGGCGGCGCCATCGCCATCGGCCACCCCATCGGCGCCTCAGGCGCCCGCATCCTGACCACGCTTCTGTTCGAGATGAAGCGGTCGGGGGCCAAGAAGGGCCTCGCGACCCTGTGCATCGGCGGCGGAATGGGCGTGGCGATGTGCGTGGAGCGCGATTGACGAAACACCCGATCCAGCAAAGCTGGCGATACCAGAGACCAAGGTGACAAATTCCGGGAGGCAAGATTGCCATCGATCAGACTCGCCGCCACCCTCTATGTCTGCGGCATCCTGCCAGCGTTCTTGATCTTCATCTATCTGACCCAGTTTTCCTGGGTCGCGGCTTTTGTCGCCTTTTTCGCCTATGCCCTGGCTGGGCCGATCTTTTTCCGATGCCCCCGCTGCGGCCTGACGACCAGCGCGCGGATATGGCGTTGGAAGAAATACGAATGGCGAAGCCCTTTGTATCACTCCCCCAATCCAAAACACTGCAGCCGGTGCGGTTTGGACTTTCGCCTTCAAAAATTTGGAAAGCGACTGGACCGGGCCTGACAACAGATATCAGGCCCGGCGTCGATATCAGTACGCCGGATACTCGAACGGGTCGCTCGGCGTGGGCTGGGTCGGCAGGGGCATGCGCGGCAGGGGCTCGTCGCGGTTGGCGGCGTTCAGCAGGAAGCTGGCCAGGATGATGGCCGCCTGACGCATGTCTTCGGGCTTCAGGTGGTCATAGGAGTCGATGCTGGTGTGGTGAATGCGCGCCGAATAATCGAGCGGATCCTGGATGAACTGGTACCCGTTGATGCCGACGGCTTGCATATAGACATGGTCGGTGCCGCCTGAGGGACGCAGGGAGACGGTGGTCGCCCCCATGCTGGCGAAGGGCGCCAGCCATTCCTGAAAGATCGGGGCGACGGCGACATTGCCCTCGGCGTTGACGCCCCGGATCTTGCCCGAGCCGTTGTCGATGTTGAAATAGGCGACCAGATCGCTGTGGCCCGCGCGCGGCTCGACCGGCCAGCGGTTCCGCCAGGTGCGGTTGTTGGGCAGCTCAGCCCAGGTCGGATCGGTCGCCGGGGCACGGGTCGCCAGATAGCGATCGACATAGGCCAGGGAGCCCAGAAGTCCCTGTTCCTCGCCGTTCCACAGGGCGAAGCGGATGGTGCGTTTGGGTTTGACGCCCAGCTGTTTGAGGATGCGCGCCGCCTCCATGACCACCGCGCTGCCCGCCGCATTGTCCTGGGCGCCGTCCGAAGCGACCCAGGAGTCCAGGTGGGCGCCGGCCATGACATATTCGGTCCCGCGCCCCGTGCCGGGAATCTCGGCCAGGATGTTGTAGGCGTTGACGTCGTCGTCGTGGAACCGGACCTCGCTGTTCAGCTCCAGGGTCGGCGGCGCATCGGTCAGGGCCAGGCGCGCCAGGCGGCGATAGTCTTCAGCCGCCAGCTCCATACCGGCCAGCTTGGGCGTGGCCCCGACCTGATAGGTGTAACCCGTGCCGTGCAGCAGGCCGCCGTCGCGCTGGGAGATCTTAACCCAGGCCAGGGCGCCCTGTTCGGCCAGGAAATCGTCCAACTTGGCGGTGAAGTCAGCAGTCTCGAGCTGCTTCTGGATGGCGATCGGAGAATATTGCGGCTGGGAATAGGTGTTGCGCTCAGCCAGCTCAGCGCTGGTCCAGCGGCGGAAGGCCGGCTCGCTCGGCTCGGAGCCTGTGCCCGGCTGGGACAGCATGACGATCTTGCCGGACAGCTTGCCGCGCCATTTGTCAAAATCCTCGACCTTGGAGATCGGGGCGACGATCACGCCGCCGCTGATCGTCCCATTGGTCGACGGGGTCCAGGCCACCGGAATGGCGCGAAGATCAAGCGGACGCGGCGCCGTCATCCGGGCGCTGGAGCGGACGATGGACCAACCCCGGCCGAACTCGAACCCCTCGGCGCGGACATTGGACAGGCCCCAGTCGCGGAACTGCTGCTGGGTCCATTGCTCGGCCTCGCGCATTTGCGGCGAGTTGGTCATCCGGCCGCCGATCCGGTCGGTCAGATAGGCGGCGGTCTGCATCACCTGGCTGTGGTTCAGCCCCTGATCGATGATGCCGTTGACGGCGACCCGATCCACCGACTGGGCGGCGACAGACGTGGCCAGAAGAGCGGCGGCGGAAACATAAGGCGAGCAGACGCGACATGAGATCCCCTGAAGCTGAACAGGGCGTATCTGAAGTGATCCGGAGGCCAAGTGCAAACCGCAAAGCCAGGCGTGTGGCTGCGGCGATCAGCCCCAGGGACCGTTCGGCCTGACCGGAGTGGGAGGCACGCCGGTGGTCGTGCGGACGGGCGTGACGGGCACGATCAAGGCGGCCGCCGATTTCACATAGGCGGGCCGCGCCCCCATCTTCGCGCCGAGCGCCATCAAGGCCTTCACGCGGTTCACCGTCGCCGGGTGGGTGGAGAACAGGTTGTCGGCGCCGCGCCCGGCCAGGGGGTTGATGATGAACATCTGGCCTGAGGCGGGATTGCGCTCGGCCGTCGGATTGTGGATCCGCTTGGCGTAGGCGTCGATCTTCTGCAGGGCCGAGGCCAGGGCCTGGGGGTCGCCGGCGATCTCGGCACCGACGCGGTCGGCCTCGTATTCACGGCCCCGGCTGATGGCCATCTGCACCAGACCGGCCGCCATGGGCGCCAGGATCATCAGGGCCAGGGTCCCGATGATCCCTCCCGGCCGTTCGCGGTCGTCGCCGCCGCCGAAGAAGAGGGCGAAATTGGCCAGGGCGGCGATGGCGCCGGCGATGGTGGCCGTCACCGTCATGATCAGGGTGTCGCGGTTCTTCACATGGGCCAGCTCGTGCGCCATCACGCCGCGCACCTCCTCGCGCGTCAGCATGTCCAGCAGGCCGGTGGTGGCGCAGACGGCCGCCCGTTCGGGATTGCGGCCGGTGGCGAAGGCGTTCGGCTGATCGTTGGGAATGATGGCGACCTGCGGCTGGGGAAGACCGGCGTCGTGCGCCATCTGGCGCACGTCGGCGACATAGTTGCGCACCACCGCATTGGGATGCTGCTCGTCAACCGGCTGGGCCCGGTACATCTTCAGCACGATCTTGTCGGCGTTCCAGTAGCTGAACAGGTTCATGCCGCCGGCGAACACAAGAGCGATGGCCATGCCCGTCGCGCCGCCGATCAGATAGCCCACGCCCCCGAACAGGGCGGTCAGGGCGGCCAGCAGGATGAAGGTCTTCAGATGGTTCATCGTCGTTCCGTCCGCGATCAGCCGGTTTTTCTGGCGTCGCGGGTTCAATCGACTATTTGAGGCCGTGAGACGCCGCCCTCAAGGGAGCCGCCCTGTGACCGAACATCCCACCCCCGATCCGGTCGGTACGACCGCCGACAGCGAAAACACGCCTGTTTTCAACGCTGACATCCCGCATGCGACGCCTGAGAAGCTCCTGAGCGAGGTCGCGCGCCGCGCCTTGCTGGAAGCGGCTGATCGTCGCGCGAAGGAGCAGACCACGGAAAGCGCCAGCGAATACGGCGGTCCGACCGGCCCCGAACCGACCCGCTATGGCGACTGGGAGAAAAAGGGCCTGGCTGTCGATTTCTGACCGACGACGGCGCCGCCGGCCGGGCGCCGCACTTGCCTGAACAGGGACAACTCAAAGGAGTCTGTCCCGTGACGATACAGTCCATGATCGCCGCCGCGTCGGCGGCCCTTCTGCTTTCCGCCGCGCCCGCCCTGGCCGGGGGGCCGTCGGGTGGCCATGGCGGCGGCTTGGGCGGCGGCTTGGGCGGCGGCTGTGGAAGCTGCGGCGGAGGGGGCGGCCATCAGGGCGGCGGTCATCACGGCGGGGGCTACAACAGCAACGTCAATGTGAACGTGAATGCGGCGGCCAACGCCTCGGCCTACGCCGGCGCGTCCGCCTATTCTGCGATCAACGCCCGCGCCTATTCCCATTCGTCGAGCTTCAGCCGCCGCGGCGGCGGCGGCGGCGTGACCTATGTCGGGGGCGGTGGTTACGCCGACGGCGGATACTCGGGCGGCTATATTCCCGGCCCGCCCGTGGACTTCGTCGGCCCGGCCCCGGTCAGCGCCCCGGTGGGCTATCCCGTCTATGGCTTCGGACGCGACTATATCGGCTGGCGTCCCTATCAACCGCAAAGACCGGCCGACTGCGACTGCCGCCCCGCCCCGCGCCCGACCTATCGCGAAGACCGGTACGAAGGCCGTTATCAGGAACGGTACGAACAGACCTATCAGCAGCGCGGCTACGAGGAACGCGGCTATTACGAGCAGCGCGCTTATGTGCAGGCTCCGCCGGTCCAGGTTCAGGGTCCGCCCGTCTATGTCGCGCCGCAACGGATCTATGTCGCCCCGTCCCAGGTGAATATCGCGCCGCCCGAGATCGTGACCGGTCCCCCCGTCTATATCGAACAACCGCCCGTCTATGTGCAGGCGCCGCCGGTCAATATCGGGCCGCAGCGCATCCATGTCGCACCCAGCCAGGTCAATCTGGCGCCGCCCCAGATCGAGACGGCCGGCCCCGTCTATATCGACCAGTCGCCGCTCCATGTTCAGCCCGCCCCGGTCGAGGTCGCCCCGGCCCAGATTTATGTTGCGCCGCCCGAGGTCCACGCTCCACCGCCGGCTCAGGACTACTACGGCGACCTGCCGCCCCCTGACTATGTCGCGCCGCAAGCTCCGCCGCGCCAACACTACGCCCAGGAGCCGGGCGAGCGCGGCTGATCGCTAGATCAGGGCGATGCTTTCGGCGACGGCCAGGGCTGCGGCCCGGGGGTCGGTCGCCGCCGTGATCGGGCGGCCGATCACCAGATGGGTGGCGCCGGCCTGAAGCGCGGCTTCGGGCGTCGCCGCCCGCGCTTGGTCGTCCTGGGCGGAACCCGCCGGTCTTACGCCCGGCGTCACGATCAGGAAGTCCGGACGGCCGGCCGCGACGGCGATCTCCCGCACCCGCGCCGCCTCGTGAGGACTGGAGACAACGCCGTCGATCCCGGCCTCCAGCGCCTGACGCACACGCAGCTCCACCAGATCGGCCGGCGACAGCCTATGGTCGTCAGCGGCCAGATCCTCGGCGGTCAGACTGGTCAGCACTGTCACGCCCAGGACCTTCAGCCCCGAGCCCGCCACGCCCCGCGCCGCCGCCGCCATCACCTGGGGCCGCGCGTGAACGGTCAGCAGATCGCAGCCCGCGGCCGCCAGATTTCCCGCCGCCTTCTCGACCGTCGCGCCGATGTCATGCAGCTTCCAGTCCAGAAACACCTTGCGGCCCTCGGCCTTCAGATCGCGCGCCAAGTCCATGCCGCCCGCTGCAAACAGCTGCAGCCCGATCTTGTAGAAACCCACGGCGTCCTGCACCCGCGCCACAAGCGCCGACGCCTCTGCGACCGTCGGCACGTCCAGGGCGCAGATGATCCGTTCGTCGGGACCGCGATTGGGGGCGACGGTTTGGGTCTGGGTCATCGACGGACTCGCGCTGAGCGGCTATGCGGGGACGCAAGGGGTGCGTCGGCGCGGCCGGCGTGTTGAATTTCAAGAGCGAGGTGAGGCGATGAACGCGGTCGATCTGGGTGTCAACCTGTTCGTGACCCTCTTCGCCCTGCTGGACCCGATCGGCAATCTGCCGATCTTCGCCGCCGCCACGGCGGGGGCGACCCTGCGCCAGCGGATTTCGGTCTCGGCCCTGGTGTGCGCCTTCGCGGCCGTCTTCCTGGCCTTCTTCCTGTTCACCGGCCTGGGCCTGCTGCAGTTCTTCGGCATTTCGCTGGCGGCCTTCCGCATCGCGGGCGGGATACTGCTGCTGTTCCTCGGCCTGGACATGGCGCGGGGGGACTTCCTGGCCATCTTCGCCGACAAGGACGCCATCGCCGACAGCCAGGACGTGCGCGGCTATGCCCGTCGCCGGTTCCAGCGTCTGGTCGTGCCCTTCGCCATCCCGCTGATGATCGGCCCGGGCGCCATATCGGCTGTAATCATCCAGGCGGGCGAGGCGGCCAAGCTGGGTTACGCCGGAACCATGGGCTCCCTGGTCGCCATCGTCGCCGCCTGCGCCGTCTCCTTCGTCTGTTTCGCCCTGACCGGGTCTCTCAGCCGGGTGCTGGGCGAGGTCGGCATGGCCATCATCGTCCGCGTCCTGGGCCTGATCCTGTGCGCCCTGGCGATCCAGTTCATCCTGCTGGGTCTGGGCGAGGCCATTCCGGGCATGATCTCGGGCGCGGTGACCACCCCCTATCCGACCACCCGCTGAGGCTTCAGTCCGCCGCCTCCTCTATGGCGTGGATGTCGTCGTCGGAGAGGCCAAAATGGTGGCCGATCTCGTGGACCAGGACGTGGGCGATCAGTTCGGCCAGGCCCACGTCGCCGCGTTCGCACCATTCGTCCAGGACCGGCCGCCGATAGAGGAAAATCCTGGACGGCTCCGCCGCCGGACCCAGACTGTCGCGCCGGCCGATGTCCACCCCATGATACAGGCCGGTCAATTCGAACGGATCCTCGATCTCCAGGTCGGTCAGGGTCTGTTCGTCGGCGAAATCGTCGATACGGAACACGACCTCGCCCGCAGCGGCCCTGAAGGCGTCGGGCAGGCCGTCGAAGGCCGCGCGGGCCAGACGGGCGAAGTCGTCTAGAGAGGGGGCGAACAGGTCGTCGTCGGCGTCGGTCATGCCTTCGCTATCGCCGTCCGGACGGCCCGGCGCAACCGGGCGCGACGACGCAACCGCCGCCCCGGTTTTTCTCGCGCGCTTGGGGTATGGTAAAGGCGAATCAGGTCGCTGGAATCCAAGGACGAGAATGGCCGAGGCCGACATCGCCTATGTCGCCACCACAGGCGCAGCTGGACTGGCCCTGGCTGTCAGCGCCTGGGCCCTGCGACTGCGCGCCCGGCTGACCGCCACGTCGGCCGCCGCCGAACGGGCGCGGGATGCGGCCCTGAGCGACCTGAGCCGCCACGACAGCATGTTGCGCGCCTTCGACGACGTCAGCCTGGCCCTGACGGCGGCGGGCGAGTCCAGCGGCGCGCCGATCGGGCCCGCTGAACTGGTCGCCCGACTGTGCGGCGCGACCGGCGAGATCGGCGGCGATGCGGGAAGCGCCGTGCTGACCCGGCTGAAACAGAGCCATGCCGGCCAGATCGACGCCCTGGTCGAGACCGGCAAGACCTTCGAGGGTCTGGTCGATCTGGGCGGGACCGAGCCCTGGCGGATCGAAGGCCGCGTCGCGGGCGGCGGCGCCTGGCTGCGTCTGTCGCCGGCGTCCAGCGTCATGTTGACCGGCGCCGACGCGACCGAGAGCGGTCTGGCCCTGTTGGGCGACGCCTCGCCTATACCGACATGGGTGGTGGACGGCGCCGGGAAACTGGCCTGGGCCAACCGGATCTGGCTGCACGAAATCGGCGCCGAGACCGTCGTTCAGGCGCGGGAAATGGGCCTTTCCTTCGACCGGGGCGCCGACGCCCTTGTGGCCGAGGCGGGACGGCTGGGCGTGCGGCAGGAAGGCTTCCGCTGGACCACCGGCGGCGGCCATCGTCGCGCCTGGCGGATCGTCGCCGAGCCGGCGGCCGGCGGCGCCGTGACCGCCTTCGCCATCGAGGTGACCGAGGCCGAGGAGACGCGCGACACCCTGCGCCGTCATGTCGACGCCCATGACGAGACCCTGAACCATCTGGCCGACGCCGTCGCCATCTTCGGCCCGTCCAAGCGGCTGGCCTTCCACAACACCGCCTTCCAGACCCTGTTCGACATCGATCCGGCCTGGCTGGACGAGCGGCCGACCCACGCGGAGTTGCTGGATCGGCTGCGTCAACGTCGCCGCCTGCCCGAAGTGGTCGACTACGCCGGCTGGAAGGCGCGCGAGCTGGAATTCTACGGCGCGTCCCAGGCCTCGCCGGACGACAGCTGGTCCCTGCCCGACGGGCGGACGCTGCGCGTGGTGCGCCAGCCCCATCCGCTGGGCGGCATATTGCTGATCTTCTCGGACATCACCGACGAGCTGAATCTGCGCAGCCGATTCAACGCCCAGATCCAGGTCCAGACCGCGACCCTGGACAAGCTGAACGACGCGGTCGCCGTGTTCGGCTCGGACGGGCGACTGCGCCTGCACAATGAGGCGTTCGAGGACTTCTGGAACCTGACGGGCGAACGGATCGCCGCGTCGAACGACTTCGACGCCATAGCCGAGCTGTGCAAGGCCACCCTGCCCGACCCGGCCCTGTGGCTGGGCCTGAAGGCGCGGGTCGCCGATCCGGACCCCGAGAGCCGGGTGGCCATTTCCGGCGAGGGCCGCACCAACGACGGACGGATCGCCGCCTGGCAGACCCGACCCCTGCCCGACGGCGCAACCCTGGTGGCCTTCTCGGACGTCACGGCCCGGCGCGGGCTGGAACAGGCCCTGGTCCAGCGCGAACAGGCCCTGGCCGAGAGCCAGGCCCTGAAACGCGAGTTCGTCGGCAGCGTCTCCTATGAACTGAGGACGCCGCTGACCACCATCGTCGGCTATTCGGAACTTCTGGAGACGATGGGCGACCTGCCCGAACGCAGCCGCCAGCACGCCGGCGCCATCCGGGTCGCCGCCAGCCAGCTGGCCCGGTCCATCGACGACGTGCTGGACATGGCCCAGATCGACGCCGGCGAAATGGAGCTGTCGCTCGGGGATGTCCGGGTCTCCGATCTTCTCGCTCAGGCGGCCGAGAGTATCCGCCCCAAGGTCGAGGGACGGGGCGCGACCCTGACCCTGCTGTGCGAGCCCGGCCTGAAGCCGATCCGCGCCGACGACCACCGGATCGGCCAGGCCTTGAACCATCTGCTGGAAAACGCCGCCCGCTCGGTTTCCGAAGGCGGCGAGGTCACCCTGTCCGCCGAGAGCGGCGCCTCGGAAGTTCGGCTGACGGTGTCGGACACGGGACGCGGCATCCCCTATCATCTGCAGGCCCATGTGTTCGATCGTTTCGTGCGGCGCGAACGCGGCGGTCCCGGCGTCGGCCTGGCCCTGGTCAAGGCCCTGATCGAACTGCACGGCGGCTGGGCCGAGGTCGAGAGCGAGCCTGGCAAGGGCGCCGCCTTCATCCTGCATCTGCCGCTGGGCGCCGCGACCACCGCCGCCGCGCCCGAGCTGCAGCTAGAGGGCGGGTCGGTCTAGGAAACGGCGATCCAACTCCCGAGCATGGCGATAGGGGTAGGAATAGTCGGCGACCATCCGATCAGGAGCTTTCAGCCTCAGATAGAGGACCCATAGCTCGCCCACTTCAGGGGCTGGTTGCCCGTCATCGCACGCGGCGGATGAGCCGCTTCGACCAATCACATAGGAGGTGGCGGACGCCGGCCCCTCGATCCTCGACGTCACCTCGACCACAGCCGTCCACGCCGGCAGTCCCCTTCCCGGCGCGCCCGCCCCATCCTGTTCTGCTGAAACCACTATTCCGATCGCCACGGCGTGATAGGCCAGATTCATGCGAGCTTCAGGTGGTCGGTAGACGCGGCAGGCTTGAGCCGACGAGGCCACGACGCCAAACCCGAAGGTCAGTGCAAAAAGAACCTCAAACCCGCGTCGCGGCATTGGAGCCTACTTTCTTGACGCTTTGGAGGCGTCCCGCGCCGGGCCGAACTCTGCGCCCGCGTTCCACTCCGGCCACTGGTCCGAATCCGCCAGATCGCGACCGACGGCGTAGATCAGGGCCACGTCGGCCGCGGCGGCGTCCATTCGCCAGGTCGAGTCCCATTCATCCGACGGCTGGTGATAGCGGTTCTGGACATAGTCGCGGCTGGCCGCGCTGGCCCCGGTGAAGCCGGCGGCGGGGAAGAGGGCCGGGACGCCCTTCAGCGCCAGGGGGAAATGGTCGGAGCGATAGAAGGCCCCGGCCTGGGGCGCGGGATCGGCGATCAGGGTGCGGTCGACCTGGGCCGCGTGGCGGGCCAGGACCGCGTCCAACTGGTTCTTGCCCTTGCCGATAACAACGACGTTCGGGTCGATCTCTGTGCCGGGCAGCAGGCTGTCGACATTGATGTTGGCGACGGTGGTTTCCAGCGGCCAGACCGGATTGGCGGCGTAATAGGTCGAGCCCAGGAGGCCCGCCTCCTCGCCGGACCAGGCGGCGAAGACCACCGACCGTTCCGGACGCGGCGCCCCGGCGAAGGCGTGAGCCAGTTCCAGCAGGGCCGCGACCCCGGTCGCATTGTCGACGGCGGCGTTATAGATCTTGTCGCCCGAGGCGTCCGGCGTGCCGACGCCGTACCCGTCCCAGTGAGCGCCGTACATGACGGTCTCGTCCGGCCGTTCGGCGCCAGGGATGCGGGCGATGACGTTCCGAGTTTCGACCTGGTCCGCGACCTGGCCGAAATCGACGCTCATCGTCACGCCCGGCAAGACCACGGGGCGGAAGCCGGCGCTGCGGGCGCCGGCCTTCAGGGCGGCGAAGTCCAGGCCGGCGGCGGCGAACAGCTCTTCCGCCCGAGCCCGCTGAATCCAGCCCTGGAACGGCGCGCGCTCGGCCTCGGGATCGGCGCGGACGATGTCGAACTTGGGCGCAGCCGACGAGTTCTGCAGCACCGACCAGCCGTAGCCGGCGCCGGCCGTCTCGTGCACCACCAGCACCCCCGCCGCCCCGCGCCGGCCGGCCTCCAGGAACTTGTAGGTCCAGCGGCCGTAGAAGGTCATGGCCTCGCCGTCGAACAGGTTCGCCACCGGATCGCCTGCCGGCGCCTCGAAATCGGGATCATTGACCAGGACGACGATGACCTTGCCCCGGACGTCCACATCCTTGAAATCGTCCCACTCGCGCTCCGGCGCCGTGGCGCCATAGCCGACGAAGACCACGGGCGCATCCGTCACCTTGATATGATCAACGGGCCGATCGCTGGAGACCAGCACGTCGGGTCCGCGCTCCAGGCTTATCGTGCGGTCGCCGACATGGGCGGCGATCGTGGCCGGGCCGTCCTGGCGGGTGCGCGACAGATGGGCGACCTGGACGAAGGATCCATCCGGCCCGCCGCCCTCGGCGCCGGCGGCCCGAAACTGGTCGACCAGCCAGGCGACGGTCTTCTCCTCGCCCGGCGAAACGGGCGCGCGGCCCTCGAAAGCGTCCGACGCCAGGATTCGCACCGCCTGGTTCATGCGCGCGGCGTCGATGTCCGGCGCAGCCTGCTGAGCCGAGGCCGGCGTCGACAGGCTCATCATCAGGGCCAGGGCGGAAACGGCGGAAAGGGCCTTGCGCATCGGGATACTCCTTGAGGCGAGACCCGAACCTGCCCGCCTCAGTCCCGGATGTCGACCCAGTCGAGGGCGCCGCGCGCCGCGACGACGCCGGACGCGAAACTGGCCTGGAGCAGATAGCCGCCGGTCGGGGCCTCCCAGTCCAGCATCTCACCGGCGACGAAGACCCCCGGTCTGCCCCGCAGCATCAGCCGTGCGTCGACGGCGTCGAGGGCCACGCCGCCGGCCGAGGAAATGGCCCGCTCCAGCCCCTGGAGCCCTGTCAGCATCAGGGGCAGGGCCTTGATCCGTCGCGCCATGGCGGCGGGCGTTTCCGGCAGGGGGCCGGCTTCGCGCAGCAGGGCCGCAGCGACCGGCTCCAGGCCCGCCGTCTTGCGCAGATGGTTGGACCAACTGGCCTTTCCGCGCGGACGGGACAGGCGCTCGGTCAGTCGTTCGGTCGTCAGATCCGGCTTCAGGTCGATCTCGATCAGCGTCTGTTCCTGCGCCTCCACCGCCGTCCGCAGCTGGGCCGACAAGGCGTAGACGGTTCCGCCCTCGAGCCCGTATCCGGCGATCATGGCCTCGCCGCGCACGGTGCGGCCGTCATGGGTCAGGGCGACGCCCTTCAACGGTTGACCGGCGAACCGGTCGCGAAACACCGGGGACCAGCCGATGTCGAAACCGGCGTTGGCCGGTCGAAACGGCGTCGTCGGCGCCTCCAGCCAGCCCATCCAGGCGCCGTCCGAACCCAGACGCGGCCAGCTGGCGCCGCCCAGGGCCAGGACCAGGGCGTCCGGCCGTTCCAGGCGCTCGCCGTCGGCGGTCTCGAAGGCCGGCGCCCCGTCCCGCCACCCGACCCAGCGTGACCGGGTGCGAATCTCCACCCCCAGGCTTTCGAGCCGCGCCAGCCAGGCCCGCAGCAGGGGCGAAGCCTTCATGGCGCGGGGAAACACCCGGCCGCTGGAGCCGATGAAGGTCGGCTGACCCAGAGCCTCGACCCAGGCCGTGAGGTCGGCGGGTGAAAAGACGTCCATCCAGGCGCCGACCGTCGCTGCGGCCGGCCCATAACGGCCCCGAAATCGCTCCATCGACTCCGAATGGGTCAGGTTGAGACCGCCTCGACCGGCCATCAGAAGCTTGCGCGCCGGCGACGGCATCCGTTCATGGACCACCACCCTGGCCCCGGCCCGGGCCAGGGTTTCGGCCGCCATGAGGCCGGCGGGGCCGGCGCCGATCACATGCACCTGACGGGCGGACTGGGTCATCGCCCCGCTTTGCCCGCTCGCGGCGACGCTGGCTATAGCCGGCTGAACCCTTATGTTCCGCACCATGAGCGTCGCCTTCACCCGAGAAGAAGATCTGGAAGCCACGGCCGCCGACCTGGTGGACCGCCCGATCTCCCCCCACCCGAATCTGGTCACGCCCGAGGGCCTGACCCTGATCGAGGCCGAACTGGCCTCGGCTCGCGCGGCCTACGCCGCCGCCCAGGTCCAGGGTTCGATCGAGAGCGACCGCACCGCCATGGCCCGGGCGACGAGGGATCTGCGTTACTGGTCGGCCCGGCGGGCCTCGGCCCAACTGGTCGAGGCGGGCGAGAACGACGGCCGGGTGCGATTCGGCGGACAGGTCTCCATCGAGCGCGATGACGGCCGCGCCCAGACCTGGCGTATCGTCGGAGAGGATGAGGCCGACCCGGCCAAGGGTTCCGTCAGCCACGTCTCGCCGCTGGCGCGCGCCCTTCTGGGGCGGCGAGTGGGAGACGAGGCGATCGTGGCCGGCCAGTCGGTGGAGATCGTCGGCCTCGACTGATCCCGTCAGCGCGGGTCGGCGCCTTCGCCCAGCATTTCGCGGATCATGTCCAGGATCAGTTTCTGGTTCCTGGCCGGCAAACGCGACGCCAGCCGCGCGATCTCGACACTGTGTTTCGTCGGCCTGTCCAACGGCCTGTTCGGAGACGGCGGCGCGTGCTCGAAGCCGGGCCCGTCACCTTCCCCCACACTGAAGGCGTCGCCCCGTTGTTCGCCGAATCCCTGGAAAAAGAACGGGATGTCGACCTTCATGAACTCGGCCATCTCGAACAGTTTGGACGCCGAGACGCGGTTGGCGCCCTTCTCGTATTTCTGAACCTGCTGGAAGCTGACGCCGACGGCGCGGGCCAGTTCGGTCTGGGTCAGGCCGAGGCCGAGACGCTTTTCCTGGACGCGCCGCCCGACGTGACGATCGACAGGATGCGGCTCCTCGATCTTGTCACGCGTCATGCCGTTTCCGCCTCAGATCACTGTTCGATTCGCACGAAGCCTAGTTCTTCGAATCAACGGCCACAAGCCGGCGAAGGCGGCGGCCATCAGACCGATGAGGAAGGGCCAGTCGCCCATCCGCCCGTAGAAGGTCACGCTGATCGGACGCGGCAGGCGGGCGTCGATCACCCCCATCACGCCCGGCTCCAGTCGTTGCCCCTCCACGATCCGTCCCCAGGGATCGATCATGGCCGAAATTCCAGTCGGCGTGGCCCTTGCGATGGGCAGTCCGGTCTCGATGGCGCGATAGCTGGCCAGGTTCAGGTGCTGGCGCGGGCCCGAGGTGGCGCCGAACCAGGCGTCGTTGGAGGCGTTGACGATCCAGTCGGGGCGACCGGCCGCCCCAGGGGTGAAGCCGGGATAGAGGCTTTCATAGCAGATCAGCACCTGGACCGGGGGAGCGCCCGGAATCCGGATCGGCGCCGGAACCGGGCCGGCCGAGAAGTCGCTCGGCATATGCACCAGGCTGCGTAGGCCGATGGACGTCATTAGGGACCCCAGCGGCAGATATTCGCCGAACGGCACCAGGCGGTGCTTGTCATAGACGGCGGCGATCCGCAGACCCGGCCCGCCCTCGTCGGCCAGGGCGAACAGGCTGTTGTAATAGCGCGCGCCGTCGGGCGCCGAGGGATCGGCCTCGCCGCGCGCCAGGCCCATCAGCAGGGTTTGGCCGGGCCGGAGAGCCCCCGCGATCGAGGTGGCGTCCGCCGAGGCGAACACATCATTGGCCGACGCCGGCAGGGCGCCTTCGGGCCAGACGACGACGTCCGGCGTCTTCGCGCCCGGCTGTCCGGTCAGGGCGACATAGCGGTCCACGATCGAACGATAGGCCTCGGGCGACCATTTGGTCTCCTGTTTCACATCGGCCTGGACCAGGCGGACCACCGTATCGGTGAACTGCAATTCGGCCTGGGCCAGCCGCACCGCGCCGAAGACGCCGATGGCGGTCATGGCCAGAAGACCCAGTCCGGCCGAGATCAGACGGCTGCGCCGCGCGCCCGGTCCGATCAGGGGCGCCAGGGCGGCGGTCGCGGCGACCGTGACCAGGCTGAGCCCGTAGACCCCGCCCACCGACGCGAATTGGGACATGCCGCCGCCTGCCCGCCAGGTCGCGCCGGCAGGATTCCAGGGAAAGCCGGTCAGCACGTGGCCGCGCAGCCATTCGGCGGCGCAAAACAGGGCGGCGAACAGCAGAACCCGCACCACGCCGATCGGGGCGAACCGGCGATAGAGGGCGCAGGCCGCGCCCCAGAACAGGCCGATGCCGGCGGGCAGCAGGCTGGCCGCGAAGGGCGCCATCCAGGCCTGTTCCGGATTGACGAAGAAGGCCTCCGCCACCCACCAGCAGCCGATGAAGAAATAGGCGAACCCCGCCAGCCAGCCCATCCAGAAGGCGCCGCGCGTCGTGTCCGATCGCTCGGACAGGATCATAAGCAGCGGATAGCCCAGCAAGCCGACCAGAAGCCCGAACGGCGGATGGGCAAGGGCTGTCCCGGCCCCGGCCAGAAGCGCCAGGCCGATGCGGATCAGCCGCCAGGTCAGGGCGCGTCGCTTCTCGGGAAGGGCGCGAACGCGGGCGGCGAAACGGTCGAGCGCGGCGTCGGGAAACATCGGTCAGTCCTGCCCATCTACCGAGGAATCGGCGGCGTAAGGGTCGGCGACGCCGAGCTCGGCCAGGATCTCGCGCTCCTCGGCCTCCATCTCTTCGGCCTCGGCGTCATCCTCATGGTCGCGTCCAAGGAGGTGCAGCACCCCATGGACGACCAGATGGCTCAGATGATCGGCCAGGGTCTTGCCCTGCGCCTCGGCCTCGGTCGCGCAGACGCCATAGGCCAGGACGATGTCGCCCAGATGCGGGGCGGCGCTCTCTGGCGCCGGAAACGACAGGACGTTCGTCGGCTTGTCCTTGTCGCGGAAACGGGCGTTCAAGTCGCGCACGGCTGCGTCGTCGGTCAGCAGAACGACGACATCGCCCTCGACGGCGCCCAGGGCCGCCTCGGCCGCCCGTTCCACCACGGCTTCGGTTTCCGGCAGGGCGCCGGTCCAGGCCTCGGCCTCGACTTCGACCTCGATCATGCCGGGTCTTCGAGGTCCGGCGCCGGACGACCCTTGGCGGCGTCGGCGTCATAGGCGCGCACGATCCGCTCGACCATGGCGTGACGCACCACATCCGAGGCCTCGAACTTGAGGATGCCGACGCCCGTGACGCCGTCCAGGATGCGCAGGGCGTGGGCCAGGCCGGAATCGCGCGGGTTGAGCAGGTCGATCTGCGACGGGTCGCCGGTCACCACCATGCGCGCGCCCTCGCCCAACCGGGTCAGGACCATCTTCATCTGCAGGCGCGAGGTGTTCTGGGCCTCGTCGACGATGACGAAGGCGTGGCTGAGGGTGCGGCCGCGCATGAAGGCGATGGGGGCGGCCTCGATCTCGCCCTTGTCGCGACGACGCTGCACGTCCTCGGCGCCGAGGATGTCGTTCAACGCCTCCCAGATCGGGGCCAGATAGGGATCGACCTTCTCGTTCAGGTCGCCGGGCAGGAAGCCCAGCTTCTCGCCGGCCTCGACCGCCGGCCGGGTGATGACCAGCCGGTCGACCTGCCCGCGCCGCAGCAGGGAGGCACCGTAAGCCGCCGCCAGGAAGGTCTTGCCCGTGCCGGCCGGGCCGACGCCGAAGCTGAGCTCGCAGCGGCCCAGCATGTCCAGATAGGCGGCCTGGGCCTTGGTTTTGGGCACGATGGCCCCACGTTTGCCGCCCGGAAGCGACACGCCCGCCGCCGCCATGCCCGGCGTGCCCTTGCCGCCCCGCGTCTGGCCCAGGGCCGCGCGCACGTCGGCCTCGGTCACCTCGGCGCCCAGGGCCGCGCGCTTGGCCAGATCCTCGATCACATGGCGGGCGTCGGACCGGTCGCGCGTGCCGCCGTTGACGGAGACCCCGCCGCCCGGCGCCTCGATCAGGACCTTGAACGCGTCTTCAATCAGGGCGACGTGGCGACTGTTCGGCCCGACCACCGCGCGCAGTTCTGCGTCGTTCAACGGGACGAATTCGGATTCTCGCGCCACTAGGCCGCCTTTTGCTGGGAAATGAGTCGGCCGGTCAGACTGTTCTGCTGGCCTGCAATGATCTCGACCGGAACGATCTGGCCGATCAGATGATCCGCGTCATCGACGTGAACCGATTGCAGATAGGGGGATCGGCCGATCGCCTGGCGACGGTGGCCGTGGCGCCCCGGCTTGTCGAACAGCACATTCAGGGTCTTGCCGGCCTGGGCGACGTTGAAGGCGGTCTGCTGTTCGGTCAGCAGTTCGATCAGCCGGTGCAGCCGTTCCTTGGCGACCTCGGGCTCGACCTGTTTGCCCATGCCGGCGGCGGGGGTGCCGGGACGGGGCGAATACATGAAGGCGAAGGCTCCTGCGTAATTGACGCGACGCACCAGATCCAGCGTGTCCTCGAACTCCCTGTCCGTCTCGCCGGGGAAGCCGACGATGAAGTCGCCGGCCAGGGCCATGTCGGGCCGGGCCTCGCGGATGCGGGCGATCAGGTCGAAATATTTCTCGCGGCCGTGCTTGCGGTTCATCAGCCGCAGGATCCGGTCCGAGCCGGCCTGCACCGGCAGGTGCAGATAGGGCATCAGGGCGTCCAAGTCGCCGTGGGCCGCGATCAGGTCGTCCGACATGTCGTTCGGGTGGCTGGTGGTGTATCGAATCCGGTCCAGCCCGGTTATTTCTGCCAAAGCATAGGCCAGTTCGACCAGGCTGGACTTGCGGCCGTCCGGCCGTTCGCCGTCATAGGCGTTGACGTTCTGGCCCAGCAGGGTGACTTCGCGCACGCCGCGCCCGGCCAGGGCCCGCGCTTCTTCCAGCACCGAGGCCAGGGGACGCGACCACTCCGCGCCGCGCGTATAGGGCACGACGCAGAAGGTGCAGAACTTGTCGCAGCCTTCCTGGACGGTCAGAAAGGCGGTCGGCCCCTCGGTGAAACGGGCGGCCGGCAGGGCGTCGAACTTGTCGTCGGGGGCGAAGTCGGCGCCGATCCGTTCGCCCCGCGCCCGCGCCGTCCGGGTCAGAAGCTCGGGCAGCTGGTGATAGGCTTGGGGGCCGACGACGATGTCGACCGCCGGCTGGCGACGCATGATCTCCTCGCCCTCGGCCTGGGCCACGCAGCCGGCGACGGCGATGGTCATGTCGCCGCCTGCTTCGCGCTTGAGGTCGCGCAGCTCGCGCATCTTGCCCAGCTCGGAATAGATCTTCTCGGCCGCTTTTTCGCGGATATGGCAGGTGTTCAGGATGACAAAGTCCGCCGCCCTGACGTCTTCGGTCAGGCCATAGCCCAACGGGCGCAGGACATCGGCCATGCGCTCGCTGTCATAGACGTTCATCTGGCAGCCGTAGGTCTTGATGAACAGCCGCTTCGAGGGCGTGTCCGGCAGGGCCTCGGCTTGCGGAACCAGGGTCTCGGTCATGCCGGGCTTATGATCGCCCGCGCGAAGGACGACAAGAGCGAGGCTCAGCCCGCATCCACATCGGCGGGGTTCACCCGGGCGGCGTGGCGCTGGAAGATCAGGCCCTCTCGCTTGGACGGTTCAGCGCCCTCGATCGGAACGCCATAAAGCTCCAGCTTGTGCCCGATCAGCTCGAAACCAAGCCGTTCGGCGATCTCGGTCTTCAGCTTTTCGATCTCGGCGTCGAAGAATTCGATCACCTCGCCCGTCTTGGTGTCGATCAGATGGTCGTGATGGTCGTCGCCCGCCTCTTCATAGCGGCTGCGGCCGTCGCCGAAATCGTGCTTCTCGACCACGCCCGCCTCCTCGAACAGGCGGACGGTGCGATAGACGGTGGCGATCGAGATATGAGGATCGATCGACGAGGCGCGGCGGTACAGCTCCTCGACATCCGGATGATCCTCGGCCGAAGACAAGACGCGGGCGATAACCCGGCGTTGTTCGGTCATACGCATGCCGCGGTCGGCGCAGAGTTTTTCGATCCGGTCCATGGCGACTAGAATAGGCATTCGGATCGCATCAGGGAAGCGTCGCCTTGCGCGGAATCGCAGCAAGGTCGAGACTCAGGACGAGGGCGTCGGTCCGGCCGCCGTCCGGCGCGGCGTAATAGGCCTTGCGACGGCCGATCTGGCGGAACCCCGCGCGCTCATAGAGGGCGCGCGCAGCCTCATTGTCTTCGGCCACTTCCAGGAAGAACCGAGACGCGCCTGCACGGGCGGCCTCGACCGCGCCCCGCCCGGTCAAACGGCCGCCCAGACCCGCCCGGCGCGCGTCGGGCCGCACCGCCAGAGTCAGGATTTCGGCCTCGTCCAGCACGACCCGGATCAGGATAAAGCCCTCCGCCTCCACGACGGCGAAGACCCCCGGTTGAGTCAGCAGGTCGGCGAACTCGACCTCGCTCCAGGGCATGGCGAAGGCCTGGGCGTGGATGTCGGCCAGCAGACGGGGATTGGCCTCGATCATGAAAGCGGCTGGCGAGGCTGGCCCGGCAGACGGCTGGGCGGGGTGGCGTCGGGCGCCCGAAGATAGAGAGGCCGGGGAGGATGATCGGTCGGATCGGCGGCGGCGGCCAGCCGGGCCAGGGCCCGGGGCGAGGGCGCCACGCGGACATCGGACATCGCCACCGTCAGATAGGGGAAGGCCTGGTTCAGGACGGCGGCCCCGCCGCCGACCAGACGGACCCCCGGCCCCAGGGCGGCGGTAAGGCGCGCAGCCTCCTCCAGCGTCAGGGCTTCGTCCGGACCGACGGCGACGCCGCCGACGAAGAATTTGGCGTAGACCTGGCCCCGCCGCGCATCGATGAGGGCCGCGATCGGCGCGCCGTCCCCATCACCGCCCTCGTCCCCGCCCTCGTCCAGCGAGGCCGCCAGGGCGTCGAGCGCCGAGATTCCGACAACGGGCCGGTCCAGAGCTGCGCCGAGACCCTGGGCGAAGGCCAGGCCGACCCGCAGACCGGTGAACGACCCCGGACCGACCGTAACGCCGATGCGATCCAGGGCGTCGAATCCGCCGGCCGCCTCGGTCATGACGTCGCGCGCCAGACCGGCCAGTCGCTCCTGATGGCCCTTGGCCATGGGCTCGAATCGCTCAGCCAGGGATCGGCCGTCCTGGAACACCGCCGCCGTGCAGGCGCCGAGCGCCGTATCAATCACCAGAAGTCTCATATCCCGCCTTCTAGGCGGCTCGCGCGAGAACCTCCACCAGTCGCGTCAGGGCCTGTCGCACGGCACGATCCCCGATGCGGGAAAAACCGTCCGCCATCGCCCGCCCCTCGGGCGTCGCCGCCATGGACCGCATCAGGGAAAGTTCTGGGTTTTCGGTCTCTCCCGGTCGTTCCGGGAAGAAGGCTTCGACCGGCAGGCCCAGCGCCAGGGCCAGATGATGCAGGCGGGAGGCCGAGATCCGGTTCTGGCCGCCCTCGTATTTCTGAACCTGCTGGCAACTGACGCCGATCAGTTCGCCGAGCGCGGTCTGGGACAGGCCCAGAGCCATCCGCCGAGCCGCGATACGCGCACCGACCGCCGCGTCCAGCGGCTCAGCTGCGCGGGGGGTCTTGCGGGGAGTGACGTCCGTCCTGTCCATGACGGGACCATAGCACAACCCTTCCGAGCATACAACCTTTTCGTTTCATGGCTCCAGTCGCGCGATGACAGCCGATATGCGGGCGACCTCGGCGCGATCGAGGACTTCGACCCCATCGAGAGACCCGGCGCCGCGCACATGGACTGCGTCGGCCGCCTCCCCGTCGAACAGCCGGGCCAGGAGGTCGCCATTCTTCATTTCGACGATACACCCCTGGCCGGAGCTGGGCGGGAGGCCCGGCCGCCACTCCAGAATCACGCCTGCAGCCGCCCAGGGCGAAAGGGAGTCGTCGGAGAGCCGAAGTCGCATCGCGTCGGGGGGCGGCGGAGGTTCGAAGCGACGCCCCCGCATTTGCACCTCGGGAGCGGCCAACTGTGACAGTGTCGGTTCGATCGACCCCGCCAGACGCAGGGCCAGCGCCTCGGGCGTCGAGTCCAGGGCGCCGGTCAGGCGCCGCTGCACGTCCGGACGGAACAGACCGGGTCTTCGACCGGATTCGTAAAGCCCCCAGCCCTGACTGGTCATATCCAGGCGCGCGCCCGCCTCGGCCTGGGACAGGCCGCGTTCCCGCCTCAGGGCGGCGAGAGCCTCGCCCAGACGAAGAACCTCGGGATCGGGTATGAAACGCGGCATGAGCGCGGGAGGATGGCGCCCCGTCACTCGTCTGACGAGACGGAAAGCGCGGCCTGGCGTCAGATTGTCTGCTCGACCCGCGTCACTTCGGGCACATAGTGGCGCATCATCTGCTCCACCCCCGCCTTCAAGGTCGCCGATGAGGAGGGGCAGCCCGAACAGGCGCCGCGCATCCGCAGGCTCAACACCCCGGTCGCTTCATCGAACGAGTCGAAAAGGATGTCGCCGCCGTCCTGGGCCACGGCCGGCCGGATCCGGCTGTCCAGCAGCGCCTTGATCTCGGCGACGATCTCGCTGTCGTCCTCGGCGTGGGTCTCGTCCCCGGCGTCGGCGCCCCGCATCAGGGGACGGCCCGAGACGAAATGATCCATGATGACGCCCAGGATCGGCGCCTTCATCTCCGACCAGTCCGGGCCCGCCGGCTGCCGGGTCACCGATACATAGTCCGCGCCGAAGAAGACGCCGTCGACGCCTTCGAGCTCGAACAGGGCTTCAGCCAAGGCGGACCCCTGCGGCGAGGCCGTCGCCTCGTCTATGGTGCGATACTCGACGGCGCGGGCAGGCGAGACGTCGCGACCGGGCAGGAACTTCAGCGCATTGGGATTGGGCGTGGGTTCGGTCTGGATGAACATGGCCGGGAGATGCGCTCGGTCCTTCCCGGTTGCAAGACCTAGCGCCGCTTCAGCCCACCGAGAAGGCCGCGGAGAAGTTCGCGAGTGAGGGTCGATCCCGCCGTCCGCAGCACGGACTTGGTCAAGGCCTCCATCGGGGTCTGGCGGGTGGAGACCCGGGCGCGCGGCGCGGGACGTGTCGCGCCACGGGGAGCGGATCGGGCCTTTTCCCTGATCTGTTCCTCGCCGTTCTCGTCTGATTTCGCCTGAGCTTCGGCCGCCGCAGCGCGATCCGACGCGGCATGGCGCGCCGCCAGGATTTCTTCGGCGGACTCGCGGTTCAAAGCCTGATCATAGAGGCCGCGCACGGGGCTGGCGGCCATGACGGCCATCCGTTCAGCTTCAGTCGCGGGGCCCAGTCGCGAAGCCGGAGGACGAATCCGGGTCCGCGCCACGACCGTCGGGGCCCCCTTTTCGTCGAGCACCGAGACCAGGGCTTCGCCGACGCCCAGACCCTGGATCGCCTCGGCCGTATCGAAGGCCGGATTGGCGCGGAAACTCTGCGAGGCGGCCTTCAGGCCCTTCTGCTCCGACGGCGTATAGGCGCGCAGGGCGTGCTGGATGCGGTTGCCCAGCTGGGCCAGAACGCTGTCGGGGATGTCGGCCGGATTCTGGGTGACGAAATAGACCCCCACCCCCTTGGATCGGATCAATCGCACCACCTGCTCGACCTTCTCCAGCAGGGCGCGCGGCGCGTCGTTGAACAGCAGGTGCGCCTCGTCGAAGAAGAAGACCAGACGGGGCTTTTCAGGATCGCCCACCTCCGGCAGCTGTTCGAACAATTCCGACAGCAGCCAAAGCAGGAAGGCTCCATACAGGCGCGGACTGTTCATCAGCCGGGTCGAATCCAGCACATTGACCTGTCCCCGGCCATCCAGGCCGACGCGGATCATGTCCTCCAGCTTCAGGGCGGGTTCGCCGAAGAAGGCGCCGCCGCCTTGCTGCTCGATCTGCAGCAGCGCGCGCTGGATGGCGGCGATCGAGGCCGGGGCGACATTGCCGACCTCTCGCCCGATCCGATCGGCGTTTTCTCCCACATGGACCAGAAGACTGCGCAGGTCCGCCAGGTCCAGCAACAGCAGGCCTTCCTTGTCGGCGACGTGGAAGACCACCGTCAGAACGCCTTCCTGCACCTCGTTCAGGTCCAGCATTCGCGCCATCAGCACCGGACCGATCTCGGAAACCGTGGTGCGGACGGGATGACCCTTCTGCCCGTAAAGATCCCAGAACACCGTGGGCGCGGCGCGCGGCGTGAGGGTCAGGCCCATGTCGGCGGCGCGGGCGAGCAGTTTCTCGTTCGGAGCGCCCGCCTGGGAAATGCCCGACAGGTCGCCCTTCACGTCGGCGCAGAAGACCGGCACCCCCGCATCCGAAAAGCCCTGGGCCATGATCTGCAGGGTCACCGTCTTGCCTGTGCCGGTCGCCCCGGCGACGACGCCGTGCCGGTTGGCGCGGTGGAACAGCAAGGTTTCCGGCAGGGCGGCGTCGGACTGGCCGAGGAACAGGCCGGGAAGCGCGTCGGACATGGGGGGCTCCGATTGGATGTGCGCCAGATCTAGCGCTTTCGACGCAAGGCCGGAACCGCGATTGACGCGGCCGCTGGACGCCTCGACAAGGGCAGGATGAAAAGTCCTGTCACCGTGCAGCCCTCGGCCGTAACGCGGAACGCCACCGCCCTGCTCGCCACGGTGGCGGCGGGGGCCGCAATCTACTGGCTGAGGGACATACTGACGCCCCTCGCCATGGCGATCTTTCTGCTGATCATGATCGACGGGGTGAAGCGGTCGGTGGCCGCGCGGACGCCGCTGAACGACCGCTGGGCCGGGATCGCCGCCCTGATCCTGGTGGTCCTGGCCTTCTTCGCCTCGATCGCGATCATCGTAAACGGGGCGGCGGGCTTCTTCGGCGAGGCTTCGGGCGTGTCGCAGAACATCGGCCCGCGCATCGACCAAATCATCCGCGACGCCTATGGCCTGGTCCGGCTGGACCACCCGCCGACAGCGCAAGACCTTATAAACGGCATCGACTTTCGGGGTTATCTGACCGGAATGGCCGTCCAGGCCCAGGGCATAGCTTCGGGCGCCTTCTTCGTCATGGTTTATCTCGGCTTCCTGCTGGCGTCACAGATCGGTTTTCGCCGCAAGATCGTCGCCATGTTTCCCCACAAGAGTCAGCGTGACGAGGCCGCCGCCGTCGTCAATCGGGTCCGGGGCGGGGTTGAAGGCTATATCTGGGTCCAGACCGTCACCGGCGTCATGATCTGCATCGCCGCCTGGATCCTGATGCGGGCAGTGGGCCTGCAGAACGCCGAGTTCTGGACCTTCGTGATCTTCATTGTCGGCTTCATTCCGGTGCTGGGGGGCGCGGTGGCCGGCCTGGCGCCGCCGCTGTTCGCTCTTGTGCAGTTTCCCAGCTATTGGCCGGCCCTTATCCTTCTCGTGGGGTTGCAGACGATCCTGTTCATCGTCGGCAATCTGGTCCAGCCTCGGATGCAGGGGGACAACCAGAACATAGACCCGATCGTCGTGCTGCTGTCCCTGGCCTTCTGGGGCAAGCTGTGGGGGGTGGTGGGCATGTTCCTGTCCACCCCGCTGGCAGTCATGGCGATGGCGATCCTGGCCGAATTTCACGGGTCCCGATGGATGGCGATCCTGCTGTCGGGCGATGGCGAACCCTATGCAGACGAGGAGAGGGCGAAACGCCGGTCGAACAAGCGCCTCGGTGAGGCTGGACCCGGCGAAAACGAGGCGTGAACCCCTGCGTCGCCGCGTCGCGCCAAAAGCTGCGCCTTTCTCCCTTGAACCGCGTAACCGGCTTCCCATCTGATCGTCAACGCTGCGGGACACCCCCCTCCGAACCGCGGCGAGCGAGACCGACGCACCCTCCCCTCCCCGAGCGTCGGATCGCGCAGGCCGCCGAGTTCCCCCGCTCGGCGGCCTTCTCGTTTGTGGCGCCGCACAATTTTTCCATCCTGAACACCGTTCATGAGAATCTTCGGTCGTGAGGGGCTTCCCGAGCGACCGGACCTGGCCTAGTCAGCGATGTGGCGCACCGTCGCGCGCCTCGCCCCAGCGGCCAAGGCCGCGTCGCCCGAGACTGTAGTCCATGACCGCCCTCGACCCGCGCTCCGTCGCCGTTCAGCCGATTTCTCCGGCGGCTCTAGAGGCTTCGTTCGCGCGGATTCTGGGGTCTGGCCCCGGCCCGGCTGAAAAGTCCTTTCTGGCTCAGGCGCATGAGGACTACGCCGCCGACGAGACGCCCGAACTGGACGGCGAGGACCTCGCCGCGCTTCTGGCGGCGTCCTGGCGGGCGGCGATGGACTATCCGCCGAGTTCGGCGCCCCTGATCACCGTCGGGCCCCTGGCCGGCGCCGACGGGCAGGCGCTGGACTATGACCTGGTCCGCATTATCCAGGCCGACGCGCCCTTCCTGGTCGACAGCGTCATGGGCGCCCTGGCCGAGGCGGGGGTTTCGGTCCGCGCGCTGTTCCATCCGGTGGTCGAACTTGACGACCGGAGACTGTCGGTGATCATGCTCGTCATCGACGGCGCGCCGCAGGAACGTCGTGACGCCTTGGGCGAAGGCCTGGCCGAATGCCTCGCCGACGTCCACGCCGCCGTCGCCGGCCACGAGGCGATGGCCAATCTTATGCGCCAGGCGGTGCAACGGCTGGAAACGACCCCGCCGGGCGTCGATCCGGAAATCCTGGCCGAGAACATCGCCTTCCTGAAATGGCTGAAGAGCGATCACTTCGTCTTCCTGGGCGCGCGCGACTACGACTATCCGCGCGCCGCCGACGGCGACTATCAGGCCGAGGCTCCGCTCAGCCAGTCCAGCGCCGGTCTGGGCATCCTCGCCGATCCCGATCGCACCGTGCTGCGCCGTGCGTCCGAACCCGCTGTGCTGACCCGGCAGATGCGTCGACAGCTGGATCAGAGCGAGCCGGTCACGGTGGCCAAGGCCAATGCCCGGTCGCGCGTCCATCGCCGCGCCTATATGGATTATGTCGGGGTCAAGCGTTACGGGCCGGATGGCAAGGCCACGGGCGAGACGCGGTTCGTCGGCCTGTTCACCTCGGACGCCTACGACCAGCTGGCGACCGAGACGCCGCTGATCCGTCGCAAGGTGGCCAATGTGCTGACCCGCGCGAACAAGGCGCCCGGCAGCCATAACGAGAAGCGTCTGCGCAACATTCTGGAGAATTATCCGCGCGACGAGCTGTTCCAGATCAGCGAGGATGAGCTGCTCTCGATCGCCCTGGGCATTCTGCACCTGTACGACCGGCCGCGGATCCGTCTGTTCACCCGCCAGGACCCGTTCGACCGTTTCGTCTCGGTCCTGTGCTTCATTCCCCGCGAGAAGTTCGACGCCTCGGTGCGCGAGCGGATCGGCCAGATCGTCGCCCGCGCCTGGGGCGGCCGGATCTCGGCCTGGTATCCCCAGCTGTCCGATGCGCCCCTGGTGCGGGTCCACTTCATCATCGGGGTGACGCCGGGCGATCACCCGATCCCGAACGCGGCCCAGCTGGAGCATGATGTGGCCGAGGCCGGCCGCAGCTGGGTCGAGCGGTTCGAAGGGGCGCTTCGCCGCGCCGACGTGGCGGATGTCGAGGTCGGCCCGCTGAGCACGCGCTGGGCCCGCGCCTTCGGCGCCGCCTATCGCGACCGTTACTCCGCCGACGAAGCCGCGATCGACCTTAGCGAAATGAACCGGCTGAACGCCGGCGGGCAGGTCGGCGCCGGCGAATCGGTCGTGGTGCGCGCCTTCCGCAATCCGGACGACAGCCGCCTGCAGTTCCGCTTCAAGCTCTACCGTCGCGGTCCCTCGGTTCCGCTGTCCGACGTCCTGCCGATCATGGCCGACATGGGTCTGAAGACGCTGGAGGAATACGGCTATCCGATCCGGCCCATGGGCGAGGAGGAGATCCACGTCCACGAATTCCTGATGGAGGACCCGCGGGGCGAGGATCTGGTCTTCGCCGACGTCAAGGAACCGTTCGAGCGCGCCTTCGCCGCCGTATGGAACGGTCGCACCGAGAGCGACGGCTTCAACCGGCTGGTCGTCGAACTCGGGATGGAATGGCGCGAAGCCGCCCTGATCCGCACCCTGGCCCGTTACCGCCAGCAGACCGGCCTTGATCCGTCCCAGGCGGTGCAGGAAGAGGCCCTGCGCGAATATCCCGAGGTGTCGCGAGCCCTGCTGTCGCTCTTCATGGCCAAGTTCGACGCGGCCGGCGGCGCCGTCGAGGCGCGCGAAGCGGCCGTCGCCGAACTGGACGCCAAGATCAACCGCCTGCTGCAGGACGTGAAGAGCCTGGATCACGACCGGGCCCTGCGCCGGATCGCGGCCCTGATCGGGGCGATCAAGCGGACCAACTATTTCCAGCTGGACGCCGACGGCCTGCCCAAGGCCCACATCTCCATCAAGATCGCTTCCAGAGAGCTGGAAGATCTGCCGCTGCCCAAGCCGTATCGCGAGATCTTCGTCTGGGCGCCCCACGTCGAGGGGGTTCACCTGCGCTTCGGTCCCGTCGCACGGGGCGGCCTGCGCTGGTCGGACCGTCGCGACGATTTCCGCACCGAGGTCCTGGGCCTGGTCAAGGCGCAACAGGTCAAGAACGCCGTCATCGTGCCGGTGGGCTCGAAGGGCGGCTTCTATCCGAAGCAACTGCCCCGCACGACGGACCGCGAGGCCATCCAGGGCGAGGCCATTCGCGCCTATCGCACCTTCCTGTCGGGCCTGCTGGACATCACCGACAATATCGCCGCCGACGGATCGGTGACGCGCCCGGCCCAGGTTGTGGCCTGGGAGCAGGACGACCCCTATCTGGTCGTCGCCGCCGACAAGGGGACCGCGACCTTCTCCGACATCGCCAACGGGGTGTCGGCCGCCTACGGCTTCTGGCTGGGCGACGCCTTCGCCTCGGGCGGATCGGTGGGCTACGATCACAAGGCCATGGGCATCACGGCGCGCGGCGCCTGGGAAGCGGTCAAACGCCACTTCCGCGAGATGGGCAAGGACATCCAGACCGAACCCTTCACCATGATCGGCGTCGGGGACATGTCCGGCGATGTCTTCGGCAACGGCGCCCTGCTGTCAGAGGCGACCAAGCTGATCGCCGCCTTCGACCACCGTGACATCTTCATCGACCCGGATCCCTTCCCGGCCATCAGCTGGAAGGAGCGCAAGCGACTGTTCGACCTGCCGCGCTCGTCCTGGCAGGACTATGACAAGGGCTTGATCTCAAAGGGCGGCGGCGTCTTCTCGCGGTCGGCCAAATCGATCCAGCTGACGCCCCAGATCAAGGCGGCCCTGGACATAGCCGAGGACGAGCTGGACCCCGTCAGCCTGATCCGCGCCATACTGAAGGCACCGGCGGAACTGCTGTATCTGGGCGGGATCGGCACCTATGTGAAATCGGGGGCCGAGACCGACGCCCAGGTCGGGGACAAGGGCACGGACGCCCTGCGGATCAATGCCGACGAGCTGCGAGTCAAGGTGGTGGGCGAGGGCGCCAATCTGGGCTTCACCCAGGCCGGGCGGATCGTTTTCGGTCAGGGCGGCGGACGGATCAACACGGACGCCATCGACAATTCGGCCGGGGTCGACACCTCCGACCATGAGGTCAATATCAAGATCCTGGTCGGCTCGGCCGTGACCAATGGCGTCCTGCCGGTCGAGGAGCGGACCGCGCTTCTGGCCTCCATGACCGACGAGGTCGGGCTGAAGGTCCTGGCGCACAACTACGACCAGACCCTGGCCCTGACCCTGCAGCAGGCGGAGGGTGTCGGCGCCCTCGACGCCCAGCAACGGTTCATGCAGAGCCTTTCGGCGCGCGGCAAGCTGGACCGGAAGGTCGAGGGCCTGCCCAACGACGCCCGCGTCAAGGAGATGATGGCGGCCGGCGTTCCGATGGCCCGGCCTGAACTGGCGGTCCTGACCGCCTACGCCAAGCTGGAGCTGTCTGAAGAGATCGTCGCCTCCCAGGCGCCGGAGGACCCCTTCTTCGAACAGGTCCTGGTGCGCTATTTCCCGCACGAACTGGCCCGGTTCGAACCCCAGATGAAGAGCCACCGGCTGCGGCGCGAGATCATCGCCACGGTCATGGCCAATGAGGTCGTCAACATGTGCGGCCCGACCTTCCCGGACCGGCTGCGCGGCTCGGCCGAGTGCGACACCACGGCCCTGATCATCGCCTTCGAGGCGGCGCGGCGCGTCTTCCGACTGGACGAGGCCTGGGACGCCGTATCCGCCCTGGACCTGAAGATCTCGGCCGAGGCCCAGACCGCCCTCTATCGTGAAATCGCCGTGGTGCTGCGGCGCCAGACCTTCTGGCTGGCTCGCCGCGCCAAGGCCGGCCTGTCCGTCCGGGCCCTGATCGACCGCTATCGCCCGGTCGCCGACGCCCTGCAGGACGAAGGCGCCCCGGTGCTGTCGCGCTTTGAACAGGCGTGTCTGGACGCCAGAATCAAGAAGTTCGCCGATCACGGCGCGCCGCAGGACCTGACCCGCCGCATCGCCATCATGCGCCCCCTGGTGGCCGCGTCCGATGTGGGCGACCTGGCGGCGGAGACCGGATGGCCGGTGGCCGCCATGGCGCGTCTGTACCATCAGGTCGGGGCCGCCTTCGACTTCGATCGGCTGCGCGCCGCCGCCGGCTCGATTCCCTCGGTGGACCATTTCGACCGACTGGCGGTGCGCCGGCTGATCGAGGACCTGATGAACGAACAGGCCACCTTGACCCGCGCCGTGGCCCGCGCCTCGGACGCCTCGGCCGGTGTCAGCGAAGACGCGGCGGAGACCGCCGTCGATCGGTGGATCGGATCCAAACAGAAGGTGGTCGAGGGCGTGCGCGCTTCGGTGGACGAGATCGAACAGTCCGGCGCCGGATGGACGTTCGCCAAACTGACCATAGCCAATGCGACGATCCGCGACCTGGCCAGCGCGGCGGTCGCTTCTTGAGATCCGCTCCGGGCGTTGCGCAGGTGGAGACCCGATCACGGGGGCGCGGCTTGACGAAGGCCGCGTCTCGCGGCCTCTTCGACCGTTAGAGCGAACCAAGGGGGCCGTCATGCCGAGAAAATTCCTCGTCGTCGTCGACGACAGCCCGGAGTTCGAGGCGGCGCTGCGCTTCGCCTGCCGCCGCGCCAGATCGACCGGGGGGCGGGTGGTGATGCTGCGCGTTCTGCCGTCGAACAGCGACGCCCACTGGTCCGGCGCACAAGAAGAGATCGAACGCCAGCAGCGTGAAGAGGCCGAGGCCCTGCTGAACCGTCTGGGCGAGGAGGCGCTGGAGCGATCCGGCGCCCCGCCCGTCTTCCTGATCGAGAAGGGCGAGGCCCAGGGCGCGATCAAGAAGGTCGTCGGCGAAGATCCCGACATCAAGATCCTGGTCCTGGCGGCCGGGACCGGGTCGCGGGGACCGGGCCCGCTGGTCTCGGCCATCATAAAACAGGGCGCTCAGCTGGGCGGACGCAAGCTGCCGGTCACCATCGTACCCGGCGAACTGACCGAGGCCGAAATCGAGGATCTGGCCTAAAGGCCATAGAAGGGCGCCCTGTCTGGAGGAGCGTCTCGCAGCGGCCACGAGGGCTCTAGCCCCGGCCGGCGGTCTCCAGCCGCTTGATCGGGGAAATGTCGGGAGGTCCCCTTTTCGGCGACAAAGGGCCTTGGGGGCGTCAGCCCTTGGGGACCAGCCGCCACATGTGGAGGGGATGGCGAACGGTTCCGGCCTCGGCGCCGGCGGCGTCGCCCCGGCCCATATAGAGGTCGGCGCGGACCGGGCCGCGAATGGCCGAGCCGGTGTCCAGCGCCATGGCCAGACCGCGGTAGGAGGCCGTGGCGCCGCGCAGGTTCCCGCCGTCGGCCTCCAGCCAGACCAGTTCGCCATAGCGCCAGTGGGACGGATCGACCGCAATGGCCCGGCGCTCGGTCAGGGGGATGCCCGCCGCGCCCGGCGGGTGGCCGTTGTCGTCGGGATCCAGGCGGAAGAAGATATAGCGCGGGTTCAGGGCCATCACCGCCCGGGCCTCATCTCCCCGGTGATCGGCCAGCCACTCCCGGATGGCGTCGCCGGACGTGCCGTTTTCCGGCAGCAGACCCTGGCGAGCCATTGGTCGGGCGATGCCGACGAAGGGCCGGCCGTTGTCGCCGGCATAGGCGGCGCGGCCGCGCGCGCCGTCCTCAAACGTCAGATAGCCGGAGCCCTGGATCTGCAGGAAGAACAGGTCTTCAGCTCGCATCCAGGCCAGGGCCTGGTCGGGGCGGGCGTCGGCCTCAATGGCCGCCCGGTCTCCGGCGCTGCGCGGATCGGCGGGCTTGGGCAGGACGGGGGCCGAAAACTCGGCGTCCGGGACCCGGCGGGCCGGATATTCCGGCGCGAAATAGGAGGTCAGCAGGCCCGGCGCTCCGTCGTGGGTACGGGCGGGCTCGGCGCTGAAATTGGCTTCGAAGAAGGCGCGGGCGTCGCTTGGCGTCAGGGCGGGGCCTGAGGTCATCGTCTGGGCGCGGGCGCAGACCGCCCGGCCGGCCACATCGCGCGCCGCGCCGCAACCCTCGACATAGGCCTGGAAGGCGGCGAGGTGATCCTCGTCGTTCCAGCCCGGCAGGACAGCGGGACTGAGAGCGTCGGACGCAGAGGGCCGGGGTGGTGGGGCTTCCGGCGACGGCGAGGGGACATAGGGTTTAGGCCCCCCCGTTCCCGGCGTCGCCGGAGCGGAGGGTGTCATGGGACCGGTCGAACAGGCGGCGGCCGTCAGAACCGACGCGAGAATCGGCGCCCAGCGGGCGACCTTCCCGGCCGAAGACATCAGGCGTTGGCCGGCTCGACCCGCGCCAGAACCCAGTTGGGGTCGGCCGCGCCCAGAGTGCGTTCGAAGGTCCAGTGTTCGGCCGTACGACGTTCCTCGACCACCGGCTCGCCATGGGCGGGGTCGGCGTCCTCACCCGAAATCTTGGTCACGCGACTGCGAATTTCCGCAAGGAAGCGAACCTTGGCCACCGCCTTGTCACCCTGGGCGGTGGCGCCTTCCAGATCGGCGCGAGGCGGGAAAAGGAACTCGACAGTCTCGGTTTCGCCGCGGGTCTCCCGGGCCGCGATGCCCGCGTCGAACGACGCCATGACGGTCGGCGTCAGAAGCGGCTTGAGCGCCGCCCGGTCGCCCGCAGCATAACCACGCACGATCGTCTCATAGGCTTGACGCGCGCCTTCGACGAAACGGTTCGGATCGAAGGCCGGATCGCGGGCTTTCAGTCCCGCAATCGAGGCCTGGGTCGCGGCGTCCAGCACCGGGGCTTTGGGCGCTTCAGGCGCAGCCGACGCGGAAACCGCTGGGGTCTTGGCGTCCTCCTGCGGCTGACGACCGACCCTCTTGCCCAGGACATTGTAAAGCTGGAACAGAACGAACGCCGCGATGACGGCGAAGATCACGATCTGGAATTGGACCGGAAAGGCGGGCAAGGCGGATTTCCTGATTGGCGGCGCGAAAGCAGGATGCGCCAGGGAGACGATTAGGGGCTCATATAGGACGAAGCAAGGCGGCGCGCGCCCCCTGGACGTGAGCGACGTTGCGGCCAAGCGTCTCGCCGTGGTAGTCGCGGCGCCTTATTCCGGCCCAATCGGCCCTTTTTCCCATCGAAGACGCCCATGACCGACGCCGTTCCGCCCGCCGAAACCAACCCCGCTCAGGGCGAGGCACAACCGCAGCAAGGCCAGCCGGCCGGACCTGGTTTCCGCATATTGGCTCAGTATGTCCGCGACTTCTCGTTCGAGAACCCGCGCGCGCCGGAGTCGCTGCGGATCGACGGGAAGCCCGCGATCGATCTGGGCGTCGAGATGTCGGCCCAGGGACGTCCCGACGGCCTGTTCGAACTTGATCTGAAGCTGTCGATCAAGGCGACCCACGAGAACCAGGCGGTCTTCCACGTGGAGCTGGTCTATGGCGGCCTGTTCCAGCTGGCCAATGTTCAGGAGCAGGACATCGAGCCGCTGTTGCTGATCGAATGCCCGCGCTATCTGTTCCCGTTCGCCCGCGAGATCATCTCGCGCGCCACGGCGGACGGCGGCTTCTATCCGCCCTTCATGCTGGATCCGATCGACTTCGCCGCCATCTATATCGCGCGCCAGCAGCAGATCGCCCAGCAGCCGGTCGAGACGGGCCAGGCGTAAGAACGAACGAAAACCTCCCTCCCCCTGCGGGGGAGGGGGGCGAAGGCGTAGCCGAAGCCGGGTGGGCCGGGCCGAGCAAGGCCTCACCGACCTGATTTGGATCCGTGCGCTACCGCCTGGCCGCCCCCACCCCGTCGCTACGCGACGCCCCTCCCCCGCAGGGGGAGGGAGAAAGAACCCTAGGCCGCCTCTTCCTCGACCTTGACCCCGTAGGCGTCCCACAGGGACCGGTCCTTGAGCACCTCGGCCAAGAAGGCGAGATGAGCGGCCTGTTCGTCCGGCGTTGAGCGCGGCGCTAGCGGGCGAGGGCGGGCTCCATAGGCGGCGGCCTGGATGAGGCCGGACCCATCCCGGCCCGCGACCGGGGCCGACGACAAGTCCAGAACCCGCTCCTTGCCGCCACGAAGCTCCAGATAGACCTCGGCCAGCAGACGGGCGTCGATCAAGGCGCCGTGCAAGGTCCGTTCAACCAGCGACACCTTGAACCGCTTGCACAGGGCGTCCAGCGAATTGGGCATGCCGGGAAACCGGCTCTGGGCCAGTTTCAGCGTATCGATCCAGCGCGCCTCGCCGGTAATCGGGCGGCCGCACAGCTTGTACTCATAGTCGATGAAGTTGCGGTCGAAGGCGGCGTTGTGGGCGATCATCGGCGCATCGCCGATGAATTCGATCAGATCGTCAGCGATCTCGTGGAATTTCGGAGCGTCCTTGACCTTGTCGTCGGTGATGCCGTGGACCCGGATCGCGTCGGGCGGGATCAGGCGCTCCGGGTTGACGAACCGATGGAAGGTGCGGCCGGTCGGCAGCAGGTCCTGAATCTCGATACAGCCGACCTCGATCAGCCGGTCGCCCGTCTTGGGGTCGAACCCGGTGGTCTCGGTGTCCAGAACGATCTCGCGCGCCATTGGCTCTTAATGGAGTCGTTCGTCGCTTTTCGGAAGACCGGCTTTACCGTGGCGAGGAGATATCCACGCCGGATCCAGCACCGTCTCGACTATGGCGGCGACTTCGGCGCGGGCTGGTTCGAGTCCGTGCCCCGTATCAATGACAAAATCGGCGCGGGCGCGCTTTTCCGCATCAGGCATCTGGCGGGCCAGGATGGCTTCGAGCCGCTCGCGGGTCATGCCGGGGCGGGCCAGGACGCGTTCGGCCTGAATCTCCGGATCGGCGGTGACCACGACCACCGCATCCACATGGGCGTCGCCACCGGTTTCGAACAGCAGGGGGATGTCCAGCACGGCCAGTTTCACCCCCATGGCCCGCGCCGCCGCCAGATCAGCCGCTCGGCCTCGCGTCACCAGAGGATGGACGATAGACTCCAGTCGGCGGAAGGCGGTCTCGTCCCGACCCAGGGCCTCGGCCAGACGGGTGCGGTCCACGGCCCCCTCCACGACCACGCCCGGAAAGGCGGCGCCGACCGGTTCGACCGCAGCGCCGCCGGGCGCATAGAGCCTGTGTACGGCGTCGTCGGCGTTCCAGACCACCGCGCCCAGATCGGCGAACATGGCCGCCGTGGTCGACTTGCCCATGCCGATCGAGCCGGTCAAACCCAGCAGGATCATGTCACTTCGCCCAGATGCGCCGTCAGCAGGGCGCGCAGGTCCAGCGGCGGAGGCGGGCGGCGGAACAGGGCCTGGAACGAGGGCGCCGCCTGACCGATCAGCATGGCCAGACCGTCCACGGTCGGCAGGTTCCGCGCCCGCGCCGCCGTCAGGAAGGCGGTGGCCAGAGGCTTGTAGGTCATGTCCATCATCACCGTGCCGGGGGCGACGGCGTCGAAATCCAGATCCGGCTGGACGCTGAGGGCGTTGATCACCAGGACAGCGCCGTCCAACGCCTCAGACGCGGACATGACGCGGACCGAAGGGCCCAGATCGGCGGCCAAGACCAGGGCCCGGTCAGGCGAACGATTGACGATCCGAACCTGAGCCCCCGCCTCGACCAGGGCGCCGGCCCCGGCGCGCGCCGCACCGCCCGCGCCCAGCATGACGACCGGGCGGCCAGAGAGGTTCAGGTCCGGCGCCTGTTCCTTCAGCCCCAGCATCAGGCCAAGGCCGTCCGAACTGTCGGCCGAGACCCGGCCGGCGTCGAAGGTCAGGATATTGGCGGAAGAGGTCCGCCGGGCCGCAGGGGTCGCCTGATCCGCCAGGGCGAAGGCCTGTTCCTTGAACGGCGCGGTGACGTTCAGGCCGGTGAGCAATCCAGCGCGGCCCGCCGCCACCAAAGCCTCGAAACCTGCGGGGTCGACAGGGGCGAAGGGGACATAGGCGCCGTCGATGTCGCCGGCCGCCAGCCAGGCGTTATGGATGACGGGGCTGAGGGAATGGGCCACCGGATTGCCGGCGATCCCGGCGACCAGAGCGGCGCCCGTGATGCGATGACGGCTCATGCCGGCAGCACCCCGGCGCGGCGCAGCTCGGCCAGGACCGGCCAAAGCGGCAGGCCCAGGACGGTGAAATAGTCGCCGTCGATCGCCGCGAACAGCTGCGAGCCCATGCCCTCGAGCCGATAGGAGCCGACGCACGCCAGCAGGGCCTCGCCCTCGGCGTGCAGATAGGCGTCGAGGAAGGCGTCGGAAAAGTCGCGCATCCGCATCTCGACCGTGTCCACGCCGGACCAGACGATCTGGCCCTTTACCGCCAGGGCGGCGCCGGAGTGGAGGTGGTGGGTCCGCCCGCGCATGGATTTCAGCCGCTCGCGGGCGGCGTCGAGCGACTTCGCCTTGGAAATCAGGCCGCCGTCGAAGGCCAGGGTCTGGTCCGAGCCCAGCACCCAGGCGGCTTCGTCATCGCGCGAAACGGCCAGGGCCTTGGCTTCGGCGAGGCGCACCGCGAGGGCGACGGGGTCGAGATCGGTCGAGACGGCCTTGATCGCGTCCTCGTCCACATCGGCGACGCGGACCTCGAACGGGACGCCGGCGTTTTCCAGCATGGCGCGCCGGGCGGCGCTCTTGGACGCCAGAATGAGCAGTTCGCGCTCAAATAGGCCTGAGGACGATGGCGCGGCGGAATTAGCCATTTACCAGGTTGTCCCGATCTTGTGGTTGCGGTGCTCGCTGAGCAGGTTGGTGATGGCGGCGGCCGTTTCCTCTACCGAGCGGCGGGTGACGTCGATGGTGGGCCAGCCTCTCCGGGCGAAGGCGCGTTTGGCCTTGATCGTCTCCTCGCGGACGGCGTCCTGGTCCGTATAGGCGGACGCCTGGCTGGCGTTCAGATTTTCGATACGGTTGCGGCGGATCTGGACCAGGCGGTCGGGGGAGACGGTCAGGCCGATCACCAGGGGGTTCTTCAGCTGCGTCAAACGCTCGCCATCCTCCTGGCCCGGCACCAGGGGCACGTTGGCGGCGCGGATGCCGCGGTGGGCCAGATAGATGCAGGTCGGGGTCTTCGAGGTCCGGCTGACGCCGCACAGGACGACGTCAGCCCCCTCCAGCTGGTCCAGCGAGCCCTGGCCGTCGTCATAGGCCATGGCGAAGTCCAGGGCGGCGATGCGGTTGAAATAGTCGTGGTCCAGCGCGTGCTGGGCGCCGACGCGCGTCGAGAGCGCCGCGCCCAGATAGCGGGACATGGCCCCGACGAGAGGATCAAGCGCGCCGATCTGGGGGATGTCCAGGTTTCGGCAGCCCTCTTCCAACTGTTCGCGCAAATCCCGGTCAACGAGCGTGTGCAGGACCACGCCCGGCGCGGCCTCGACCTCTTGCAGCACCCGGTCCATCTGTTTCTCCGACCGGACCAGGGCGTAGATGTGCTCGATCGGAATGACCCCGTCGAACCGGGCCGTGACCGCCTTGGCCATGGCGTTCAGGGTCTCGCCCGTCGAGTCCGACACCAGATGGACGTGGAAATAGGTCGCCAGACGCGTAGGACCGGGGCGAGCGGGGCTCATGCGATGTTCGACTCCCTGTTGAAAGACACGGTGCGCCCTGGGGACGGCGGGGGACCGTCGGGGCGCCGTTCTCCTTAACGCCTGATCGATCCGCCTGCGAGCGGGGATGAGGGTGGATGACCAAGACCGTCCGATCCCGGTTCATCCCAAGGCGGAAAACCGGTTTCGGCTTGGCTGTGGAAAATCCTAACGAGAGGTTAACGCCGGTTTACCCCGTTCACAGCCTCAGGCCCCCGCAAAACCTTTGGCGTTAAGGTTTCGTTAGGGATTGTCCACCGGTTGGATAGTCCTGTTCCAGATCCCCGATCAGCGCCGACCATGCGTGGATATCCGCTTTTGTTCCGCCGCCGCCGTCGCATTCGTCCCCGCCGTTCCCCCCCCCTATCTGCCACTTCGAATCTTTTAATTCTAAATCTGATTAGGGATTGAGAGCGGGGGGCTGTGACCTTAATCGTCCGGCATGACCGATCCGACCCAGAACGATGTTCCGACGCCCATGATGATCCGGGCTCTCCGAGGGGAGACGTTGGATCGTCCGCCGGTCTGGTTCATGCGCCAGGCGGGACGGTATCTGCCCGAGTACCGACGGCTCCGGGCCGAAGCGCCGGACTTCATCGCCTTTTGTCTGAACCCGGAGATGGCGTCCGAGGCGACGCTTCAGCCGATGCGTCGGTTCGGCTTCGACGCGGCCATCGTGTTTGCGGACATCCTGTTGATCCCGCGCGCCCTGGGCCAGGACGTCTGGTTCGAGACAGGCGAGGGGCCTCGGCTCGGCGAAATGCCTATTCCCGGCCGGATGGCGGAACTTGCGCCCGAGGCGGGCGCGCGTCTGTCGGCCGTGGGCGAGACCCTGTCGATCGTGCGTAAGGCCCTGGAGCCGGAACGCGCCCTGATCGGGTTCGCCGGCGCGCCCTGGACGGTGGCCACCTATATGCTGGACGGCGAACACCGGACCATCGGCAAGGGCGAACGCGCCCAGGCCCGGACCTACGCCTATGCCGACCCCCGTCGTGTCGACGAGACGCTGGAGGTTCTGGTCGAGGCGACGGCCCGATATCTGAAGATGCAGGCCGACGCCGGCGCCCAGGTGCTGAAGATCTTCGAGAGCTGGGCCGAGGGGCTGCCGGACGACCTGTTCGAAAGATTGGTCCTGAAGCCCCACCAGGCGCTTGTGACGCGTACGCGGGATCTGGGTGTCACCGTGCCCCTGATCGGCTTCCCACGGGGCTCTGCGGCGCTTGCAGAGCGGTATGCGCAGGAGGTTGAGGTCGACGCCGTAGCCCTGGACACTGCCTGCCCGCTGGAAGTCGGCAAACGGGTGCAGCAGATCAAGCCGATCCAGGGCGCGCTGGACCCCCTGTTGCTGCGCGCCGGGGGCGAGCTGCTGGATCGCCGGGTGGATCAGCTGATGGAGGCCTGGGGCCAGGGGCCATGGGTGTTCAACCTCGGCCATGGCATATTGCCGGACGTGCCCATCGACCATGTCGAACGGGTTCTGAAAAGGATCGGCGCCCAATGACGGAAACCCTGAAAGGCCGCCGGATCGCGGTGGTGCTGTTCAATCTGGGCGGGCCGGATGATCAGGCCTCGGTGAAGCCCTTTCTGTTCAATCTGTTCAATGATCCGGCCATCATCGGCTTGCCGGGGATTGTACGGACGCCCCTGGCCAAACTGATCTCCAGCCGGCGCGAGACCAGCGCCCAAGCCAACTACGCCCTGATGGGGGGCGGATCGCCGCTGTTGCCAGGCACCCGGCGTCAGGCCGAGGCCTTGGAGGCGGTGCTGAACGCGCGCCTGGCCGGAGACGAGGTTCGCGTCTTCATCGCCATGCGCTACTGGCATCCGCTGACGGAAGAGACGGCAGTGGATGTGGCGGCCTTCGGTCCTGACGAGGTGGTGCTGCTGCCCCTCTATCCGCAGTTCTCGACCACCACGACCCAGTCCTCGCTGAAGATCTGGAACGAGACCTATGCCGGGTCCGGCGTCAGTCGCGCGGTCTGCTGCTATCCCAGCGCCGACGGCTGGGTCGAGGCCCAGGCCCAGGCCATCGGGTCGAAGCTGGACGAGGCGGGCGAGGGGCCTGTGCTCGTGCTGTTCTCGGCCCACGGCATTCCTGAGAAACTGGTCAGCGGCAAGGGCGATCCCTATCAGGAACAGGTCGAGACGACGGTGGCCGCCGTGGTCGCTGTCATCGAACGCGACCGAGGCCCCATAGACCACGCCCTCTGTTACCAGAGCCGCGTCGGGCCGATGAAATGGCTGGGTCCGTCCACGCCCGAGGCTATCGAGCAGGCCGGTCGCGATGGGGTCGGGGTGGTCATCACCCCCATCGCCTTCGTCTCCGAACACATCGAGACCTTGGTCGAGCTGGATATAGAATACGGCGAACTGGCCCATGAAAAAGGGGTAAGTTCGTATCTGCGGGCGCCGGCCGTCGGCATCACCCCTCTGTTCATCGACGCCCTGGCCGATGCGGCCGTCGGCGCCCTGGATCGAACGGGCGTCGCCCCCTTCGGTCAGGGCTGCAAGACGGACTGGAAGGCCTGTCCGTATCGCAAAGGAAAACACGCGGCATGAACCCCTATGACCTGGCGCGCGGCCTGCATATCCTGGCGGTGATCGCTTGGATGGCGGGGCTGCTGTTCCTGCCGCGCCTCTATGCCTATGACGCGGAACAGAACGCCAAGCCCGAGCCGTTGCGCAGCGAGATGCAAGGGCTGTTACGCCTGTGGCAAACCCGGCTGCTGCGGATCATCGTCAACCCGGCCATGATCCTGGCTTTCGTTTTCGGCGGTTGGTTGCTGTGGCTGCGTAGCGGCGAGGGAGCCGACTGGAGCTTCGCGCATCAGCCATGGATGGTGACCAAGCTCGTTGGAGTCTTCCTGTTGGCCGGCTGGCACGGCTTCCTGGCCGGGCAGAGGAAGAAGATCGCGGCGGGAACCTCGAAATATTCCGGCAAGTTCTGGCGGATGACGAACGAGGTCCCGTTCGTTCTGGCCATCATCATGGTGCTGTCGGTGACGACGGAGTGGACGTTCGGGTGACGGTCGTCCTCGGGCGTTGATTGAAGCCTAACCTCGGCCGTGAGAGGTTTCGCCCATGACATGCGAACTTCTGGCTCTGCTGATGTTGGCGTCCTTTCAGTCGGAGGAGGCTGTGAGGCCCCTCTCAGAAGATGCGACTCGACCACAAGGAGAGGTGCGACGCCTCGTTGACAGCGAGGTGGCGACCTATGTCGTCAATCACGGCGTCTATCCGGCCGGGATCATGGGAGAAGTCGGAGAGGCGTTTGGCCCCGATGGAATGGCTTATGGTGGGGGACGAATCCCTCGCCGGGGAAGCTACGGAATCGATGGCGGAAAACTGTGTGTGAGATTCTATGGGCACGAGCAGTGCCGCTTTCTCTATGCCGATGAGGTTGGCGTGGTCTTTTCTTCCATATTGAATCCAGATGGGACTGAAGGGCCGATGTCTGCGCTAGACCCCAACAGGACAAGGATTCATCGCTAGGCTTTCGCTGTCAGAGTTTGGGAAGTGATAGGTTGAGGAACGCCTCCGCTTGACCTGACCTTCCGCCTGTGGTTCCGCTGGCGATGAACCGTTCGGTCCTTCCGGCGGTCCCTCTCTTTTAGCGACGCCCGCCGGTTCGACCAGCGGGAGCCCGTCGTGCTCCCCTTCGGCCTCACGGCCAGACATTTCCAGAGACCTGACGCCGTGCGGTTCCGTGCGCGCGTCCGCGAGCCTGTATCATGACCGACGTCACCAACAACGATACCCCCGAGACCGAGAATACCGAGGCCGAAGCTTCGACCCATCACGGCATCGAGCATGAGGCCGGCGAGGCGGCGGGCGCCGATTCCGGCGTGGACACCACGGCGGACGAAGACGACGACGGCGAGTCCGTGGTGCCGAACGGCCGGATCACTCTGGCCGAGCTGAACGAGAAGACGCCGGCCGACCTGGTCGCCTTCGCCGAACAGCTGGAAGTCGAGAACGCCTCGAACCTGCGCAAACAGGATCTGCTGTTCGCCATCCTGAAGGCCCTGGCCGACGAGGAAGTCGAGATCATCGCCGACGGCGTGCTGGAAATCCTGCCCGACGGCTTCGGCTTCCTGCGCAGCTCGGACGCCAACTATCTGCCCGGTCCCGACGACGTCTATGTGTCGCCGTCGCAGATCCGCCGCTTCGGCCTGCGCTCGGGCGATACGGTCCACGGCGCGGTGCGGGCGCCGCGCGAAGGCGAGCGCTATTTCGCCCTGCTGAAGGTCGACACGATCAATCTCGAAGACCCCGAGATGGTCAAGACCAAGGTCCTGTTCGACAACCTGACGCCCCTCTATCCCGAAGAGCGGCTGCACATGGAAATCCAGGATCCAACCCTGAAGGATCGTTCCGGCCGGGTTATCGACATCGTCGCGCCCCTGGGCAAGGGCCAGCGCTGCCTGATCGTGGCGCCGCCGCGCGTCGGAAAGACGGTGATGCTGCAGAACATCGCCAAGTCGATCGAGAAGAACCATCCGGAAGTCATCCTGATCGTCCTGCTGATCGACGAACGGCCGGAAGAGGTCACCGACATGCAACGGACGGTCAAGGGGGAGGTCGTGGCCTCGACCTTCGATGAACCGGCCACGCGCCACGTCGCCGTTGCCGAGATGGTGATCGAAAAGGCCAAGCGTCTAGTCGAGCACAAGAAGGACGTGGTGATCCTGCTGGACTCCATCACCCGCCTGGGCCGCGCCTATAACGCCACTGTGCCGTCGTCGGGCAAGGTGCTGACCGGCGGTGTGGACGCCAACGCCCTGCAACGGCCGAAGCGCTTCTTCGGCGCCGCGCGGAATGTGGAACAGGGCGGGTCGCTGACCATTATCGCCACGGCCCTGATCGACACCGGCAGCCGGATGGACGAGGTGATCTTCGAAGAGTTCAAGGGCACCGGCAACTCGGAAATCGTGCTGGACCGCAAGGTCGCCGACAAGCGCATCTTCCCGGCGATCGACGTGCTGAAGTCCGGCACCCGCAAGGAAGACCTGATCACGCCTAAGGATCAGCTGGCCAAGACCTATGTCCTGCGTCGCATCCTGAACCCCATGGGGCCGCAGGACGCGATCGAGTTCCTGCTGGACAAGCTGCGTCAGTCAAAGAACAATTCGGACTTCTTCCAGTCCATGAACACCTGATCCGCCGCTTGGCGGTTTCACGTGAAACAGGAGGGCGACAGGCATGAAGGTTCAGGTTGAGATCGATTGCACCCCTGCCGAGGCGCGCGCCTTTCTCGGTTTGCCTGACGTTGCGCCCCTGAATGACGCCATGGTGGCCGAGATGCAGAAGCGGATGGCGGCGAATGTCGCCGCCATGCAACCCGACGAACTGATGAAGACTTGGACGAGCTTTGGCTTACAGGCTCAGGACCAGTTCCGCAGACTGATGGAAGCGGCGGTGAAGTGAGCCGGCCGCATCCGTTCCCCGCGATATAGGGGGCTGAAATGACCGACACGATCTTCGCCCTGGCGTCCCCGCCCGGACGGGGTGCGATCGCCGTGTTGCGCCTGTCCGGACCGGCCGTCGAACAGACCCTGATCGCCCTGGGCGCAAAACGGCTCAAGCCGCGCATGGCCTCCCTGCGAGACCTGACCTACGGCGGGGCCCCCATAGACCAGGCCCTGGTGATACGGTTTGCCGCCCCCCATTCCTACACGGGCGAGGACGCGGCCGAACTGCATCTTCACGGCGGCCGGGCGGTGGTTGAAGCGGCCAGTCAGGCGCTGATCGCCCTTGGCGTGCGACCCGCCGAACCGGGAGAATTCACCCGCCGCGCCTTTCAGAACGGCCGGATGGACCTGGCCCAGGCCGAGGCGGTCGCCGACCTCGTCGACGCCGAGACAGCGGCCCAGGCGCGTCAGGCCCTGGGCCAGCTGGACGGCCGGCTGAGCGAAACCTACGCGGGCTTCCGTCGGGACCTCCTGCAGGCTTTCGCCTTGATCGAGGCTGAAATCGATTTCCCTGACGAGGAGGTTCCGGACAATCTGGCCCGCACGGCTGGACCTGTGCTGGACCGGTTGGCGGATGATCTGCGCAGGGCGGTGGAGACAGGACGGCGAGGAGAGCGGGTCCGTGACGGTTATCGCATCGTGCTGATCGGCGAGACCAATGCCGGCAAATCGTCGCTGTTCAACGCCCTGGTGGCGCGGGAGGCGGCCATCGTTACGCCGATCGCCGGGACCACGCGCGATGTCCTGGACGTCGATCTGATCATCGGCGGCTATGCCGTCACCCTGTCGGATACCGCCGGTCTTCGAGAGAGCGACGATCCGATTGAGGCCGAGGGCGTGCGACGGGCGCGGGCCAGGGCGGAACAGGCGGATCTGAGGATATGGGTCCGCGCGCCCGGCGACCCGGAAGGGGTTGCGGCCGACTATGTCCGACCGAGCGATCTGGTCGTGGCCAACAAGTCTGATGTCGGCGGCGGAGAGGTCCCGGGATGTGGCCTGGAGGTCCTGAGCCTCAGCAGCCGGACCGGCGCGGGCTTGTCGGAGCTTCAGACGTGGCTCGCTGCTCGATTGTCCCGGGATCTGTCGGGGGCGGACTTCCCGGCTGTGACTCGCGAACGACATCGCCTGCGTTTGCTGGAGGCGCTGAAAGCTGTGGAGGCTGGGCGGGGCGCGCTCGAGGTCGCGCCCGAAATGGCCGGAGATGATTTGCGCCGCGCCGCGGCCGCCTTGTCGCGCGTCACCGGAGAGGTGGGCGTGGAGGAGGTCCTCGGCGAGGTCTTCTCCAATTTCTGCATCGGCAAATAACGCCGATGTTTCACGTGAAACCTGCCCGGCGTGGTCCCGTTCACGCGAGCTGACGCCCGGTCAGCCCCTAGCGAAATCACCGGATCTGGCCTATGTGGCGCGGATGAAAGACCCTCAAGACACCTGTTTCGACGTCGTCGTCATCGGCGGCGGCCATGCCGGCTGTGACGCCGCTGCGGCTGCAGCGCGGGCCGGCGCCCGCACGCTTCTGCTGACCCAGAAGCTCGAAACCATAGGGGAGATGTCCTGTAACCCGGCCATAGGCGGCCTCGGCAAGGGGCATCTGGTGCGTGAGATCGACGCCCTTGACGGGCTCATGGGGAGGCTGGCCGATGTCTCAGGCATCCAGTTCCGCCTTCTGAACCGCTCGAAAGGGGCGGCCGTACGCGGTCCCCGCAGTCAGATCGACCGGCGCCTGTACCGTGAAGCCATGCAGGCGGAGCTGGCGCGCACCCCCGGTCTGACCCTGAGGGCGGGAACAGCGGAACGGCTGATCCTGGACGGTGACCGCGTCACGGGCGTGGTCACGGACGCGGGAGACGTGCTGCACGCGGGCGCCGTGGTGCTGACGACCGGAACCTTCCTGAACGGTGTCATTCACCGGGGCGACGAACGGATCGCGGCAGGGCGGCATGGCGAGCCGCCGTCGACCGGACTTGCGGCCGACCTGCACGCCGCCGATCTGCTGATGGGGCGGCTCAAGACCGGCACGCCCGCCCGTCTGGATGGTCGGACCATCGCCTGGGATCGGCTGGAGATGCAGGAGGCGGACGAGACGCCTGAGGCCTTCTCCTTCCTGACCGAGCGGATCACCGTGCCTCAGATCGCCTGCGGCGTGACCCACACGACCGAGGAAACGCACCGGATTATCGCTGAGAACCTCGGCGAGAGCGCCGTCTATGGGGGCCGGTTGTCGGGACGCGGACCCCGCTACTGCCCTTCGATCGAAGACAAGGTGGTCCGGTTCGCCGACAAGACCAGCCATCAGATCTTCCTCGAGCCGGAGGGGCTGGACGACCCGACCGTCTATCCGAATGGAATCTCCACCTCGGTCTCCGAGGCCACGCAGCTCGCCTTTCTGCGCACCATCCCCGGTCTGGAGGCGGTCGAGGTGTTCCGGTACGGCTATGCGATCGAATACGATTATGTCGACCCGCGCGAACTGACCCCGGCCCTGGAAGTGAAGAAACGGCCGGGCCTCTATCTGGCGGGCCAGATCAATGGCACGACGGGATATGAGGAGGCGGCGGCCCAGGGTCTGATGGCGGGATGGAACGCGGCGCGGGCAGCGGCTGGGCAGGCGCCGGTGATCCTGGGGCGGGACCAGGCCTATATCGGGGTGATGATCGACGACCTGGTCACGCGCGGCGTGACCGAGCCTTATCGCATGTTCACCAGCCGGGCCGAGTATCGTCTCAGCCTGCGCGCGGATAACGCCGATCAGCGGCTGACGCCTCCGGGTCTGGCGATGGGGATTGTCGGGGCCGTCCGTGGCGGCCTGTTCCAGACCAAGGCTGACAAGTTGGCGCGCGCCAGCGCTGTTTCACGTGAAACCCTGTTCACCCCCAAGGAAGCGAACGCCCTGGGCGTGCCGGTAAACGCCGACGGCCGGCGGCGATCGATCCGGGAGCTTCTGGCCTTTCCGGGCGTGACGTTGGACAATTTCGTCGCCGCCTTGCCCCAGATCTCCGAATGGGATCAGGATATCCGCGAGCAGGTCGAAATCGACGCCGTCTACGCCAATTACCTGGATCGGCAGGCGATCGACGCCGAAGCCCTGCGCGTCGAGGACGCCATGCTGCTGCCGGCCGACCTTGATTATGCCGCCATCGGCAGCCTCTCGAACGAGGTGAAGGAGAAGCTGATCCGGGTTCAGCCTCGGACCCTCGGCCAGGCCGGACGGATCGAGGGCATGACGCCCGGCGCGCTGACGGCTCTTCTGGCCCATGTGAAGCGGTCGCCTGGCCAGCCGCGTTCGCAAAGCGGCGTGGCAGCCTGATGCTGGACGCAGAACAGGACGGGCTTCAGGACCGGTTGCGGGCGCAGTTTCAGGACCGGACGGGCGCCACAGCGACGCATATGGCGGATCTGGATCAGTTCCGGCGACGTTTGACCGAGACCAACGCGGTGATGAATCTCGTGGGACCCGAGAGTCTGCCCGACTTCTGGAACCGCCATGCCTGGGACAGCGCCCAGCTCCTGGCCTTGGCGCCGACCGCCTTGACCTGGGCCGATCTCGGAGCCGGCGCCGGATTTCCCGGAGTCGTCCTGTCGATCCTGCTGAAGGGCAGGGCGGACGCCCAGGTTTGGCTGATCGACAGTCTCGGAAAACGCTGCCGGTTTCTGCAAGAGGTGGTGGACGCCCTCGATCTGCCGGCGACCGTGATCAACGGCAGAGCCGAAGCCCAGGCGATCACGGTTGATGTTGTGACCGCCCGGGCTGTGGCGCCGATGGAGAAGTTGCTGGGTTATGCACAGCCCTACTTCCAAAGGGGTGCACAAGGTCTGTTTCTGAAGGGGGAGAAGGCCGAATCCGAGTTGATTGAGGCGCGGAAATCCTGGCATTTCGAAGCTGAACTGGCCCCGTCGCAAAGCGACCCGCGCGGCCGTATCGTGACAGTCCGGAGTGTTCGACGTGCCCGCCACCAGCACTAGCAAACTGCCTGCCCGCGTTCTCGCGGTGTCGAACCAGAAGGGCGGCGTGGGCAAGACCACGACCGCGATCAACCTGGGCACGGCGCTCGCCGCGATCGGGAAGCGGGTCCTGATCGTCGACATGGATCCGCAGGGCAATGCGTCCACCGGTCTGGGTGTTCCACGTGAAACACGGCGGGTGACGATCTATGATGTGGTGGTCGATCAACGCTCGATCGATGACGCCGCCGTGCAGACCACGGTTCCCGGGCTGTGGATCGTGCCTGCCGACGCCGACATGTCGGGCGTGGAGATCGAGTTGAGCCAAGCCGATCGCCGATCCTATCGTTTGCGCGACGCTCTTCGGACGCATGACCAGGGCCCTACCGCGTATGACTATGTTCTGATCGATTGTCCGCCCTCGTTGAACCTCTTGACGCTCAACGCGATGGCCGCTGCAGACGCGGTGCTGGTCCCGCTTCAGTGCGAGTTCTTCGCCCTGGAGGGACTGAGCCAGCTGATGCGGACCATCGAGATGGTCAAGCAGAGCCTTAATCCGGCGTTGGAAATTCAGGGTCTGGTCCTGACCATGTTCGACCGCCGCAGCGCCCTCTCGGGTCAGGTGGCCAATGACGTCCGCGCTCATTTCGGCGAGAAGGTCTATGAGAGCGTCATACCCCGCAATGTTCGCGTGGCCGAGGCCCCGTCCTTCGGCAAGCCGGCGCTGATTTATGATCTCAAATGCGCCGGCAGCCAGGCTTATCTCCGGCTGGCGAAGGAAGTGGTGAAGCGCGAGCGCCAACGGCTCAAGCTGGCGGCCTGACGACGGTCACTCCGGGTGATCGACCCCTAGAAGAAGAAACGGAACAGTATCTTGGCTGAACGACAAAGAGGCCTGGGTCGCGGCCTTGCGGCTCTGATGGGCGAGAATGTGGAAGCGGCCACCGCTGCCGGCGCCCCCCTTCCAACCGGCGTGCAGACGGCGCCGATCGAGAGCCTCAAACCCAACCCGGACCAGCCGCGCAAGGTCTTCACCCAGGAGCATCTGGAAGAGCTGACGGCGTCGATCCGCGACAAGGGCGTGCTTCAGCCCATCCTGGTGCGGTCGCAGCCCGGCGAGGACGGGGTCTGGCAGATCATCGCCGGCGAACGTCGCTGGCGCGCCGCCCAGGCCGCCCGTCTGACTGATGTGCCGATTGTCGTGCGCGAGATGGACGACGTCGAGGTGTTCGAAGTCGCCGTCATCGAGAATGTTCAGCGCGCCGATCTGAACCCGCTTGAAGAAGCCGACGCCTATCGGGTTCTGATGGAACGGTTCGGCCGCACCCAGGATCAGGTCGCCGGCGTCGTCGGCAAGAGCCGCAGCCATGTGGCTAATACCCTGCGCCTGCTGCAGCTGCCGGAGGAGGTCCTCTGGTACGTCCGCAACGGCAAGCTGACGGCCGGCCACGCCCGGGCTCTGGTGACCGCGCCCAACGCAGCGGCGCTGGCGGAACAGGCTTTCAACGAGGGCTTGAACGTCCGCCAGGTCGAGGCGCTGGCGCGCCGCGCGGCCGAAGGGCCCAAACCCGTCAAGGCCAAGCCGGCCGGCGGCGGGGAGGGCGCCGCCGACGTCGCCGCCCTTCAACAGGATCTCGCTGACGCCCTGGGCCTGAGCGTCCAGTTGAACGACAGGAACGGCAAGGGCGACCTGACGATCCGCTACGGCTCGCTGGAACAGCTGGACGAGTTGTGCCGTCGCCTGATGCGGGGCTAAGGCGCCAGACTCGTTGAGGCGCGCGTGCTAGGGTGATCCCATGACCGACGAAACAACGCCCAGCGCAGCCGACAAGTTGAAACAGGCGCTCGCCGCCAAGAAGGCCAAGGCCGGGATCCCCGGCCATGGCTTCAACGCCCAGGTCGGAGCCCGAGCCGAGGAAAAAACCGTCTCCGCGCGCAATGTCGCCATGGCCCAGCCGGCCTTCCGCAAGGCGTCCAAACGGGGGTGAACCCGTCAGGCGGGCATGAGGGAACGGCGTCCCCTTGCGTCCGTTGTTGAAACCGCTGTCCCCATAGCCTCGGCGTCACGATGAACAGGGCTTCATCGAAGCGCCGGAATATGGTCTGGCTCACGTCATTCCGACGCCAAGCCGCTGGGGCAAGACGGCAGGATCGCTGACTATCCCGAGACCGAACTCATGACCGAACGCGCCAAACCCATAGCTCTGTCCCTCGCCCCCATCGAACTCCAACGCCGGCAGCTGTTGCTGGGCGCGGGTCTGGCGGCGGGCTTTACGGCGCTCGGCGTCTTTGATGTCGCTCACGCCCAGGCGAACCTGTCGGCTGAAGACCGCGCCGCAGTCCAGCAAGCCCAGGCCTATCTCCAGGCCCTTGTCTCGGCGCAGGGAACCTTTGTCGAAACGGGCCGCGGCGGACAACGGCGTGAAGGCCGCTTCTATCTGCAGCGGCCGGGCAAGATGCGGTTCGAATACACCAATCCGGCTGGACTTCTGGTGGTGTCGGACGGCTACAACGTCAAACGCTATGATCCGCGGCTGAAGAATTTTCAGCAGGTTCCGCTGGGGCGCACCCCCCTTTCGACCTTCCTGGCGCGCAATGTCCGCCTGGACCAGGGCGTCCGCATCGATCGGGTCACGCGGATGAGTTCCGGCGCCTTCGCCATAACGGCTCGCGACGCCGGCCGCCCCAACGACGGAACAGTGGTCCTGGCCTTTGCAGGCGAGCCGTTGCGGCTGCACGAATGGACGATCACTGACGCCCAGGGCGCACGGACGCGGACCCAATTGACCAGTCTTCGACCGGCTTCGGGTCTTTCGGCCAGCCTGTTTCAGCTCCGCGATCCGACGCGACGCCCTGGCCGCAACTAGAACGGGGTCACGAATCACCGTTATCCATCCGTTGCCGGATGATCACGCTCAAGCGGCAAATATGACAGTTTGACCTTTTGCGTCGGCCGTGACATCTAAAACACAGAGCGGCGGCGGCCGTTCTAACCGCTCGGATTTATCCCCCTCCCGGCGGCGAGAGAGACGATCAAACTCCATATGGCCCGGCCCGTAGCGGCCGGGCCTTTTTTATGGGGCAGGGCCTGCTAAAGCGGGACCATGACCCTTCGCCTCGCCACCTGGAACATCAACTCCGTCCGCCTGCGCATCGACCAGGTCGCCCGGTTCGTCGCTGAACGCGCGCCCGACGTCCTGCTGTTGCAGGAGATCAAATGTACGACGGACCAATTTCCCCGCGCCGCCTTTGAAGCCATGGGCCTGCCGCATCTGCGGGTGGCGGGGCAGAAGGGCTGGCACGGGGTCGCCATCGCCTCGCGGCTGCCGCTGGACGACAGCGACACGTTCGAAGTCTGCAAACTCGGCCATGCCCGCTGCGTATCGGCCCGGGTTGCGGGGATCGACGTGCAGAATTTCTACATCCCCGCCGGGGGCGATATCCCCGATCGGGCGCTGAACCCGAAATTCGATCACAAGATGGACTTCTACGAGCGGCTCACCGGCATTGTGGCGGGCGAGGACCAGGCTCGCCTCAGGGTCATGGCCGGGGACTTCAACATCGCTCCGGGCGAGGGGGACGTGTTCAACCATCGCTACATGTCGAAGATCGTCAGCCACACCCCGATCGAGGTGGAGACCCTGAACCGGCTGCAGGAAACCGGCGGCTTCGCCGACGTGCTGCGTGACCGTTTTCCGGAGCCGCAGAAACTGGCCAGCTGGTGGAGCTATCGCGCCGCGGACTTCCGCAAGTCCAACCGCGGCCTGCGCCTCGACCATATCTGGACCTCGCCGGGCCTGACGCAGGCGGTGGTCAAGGACACAGCCCGGATCCACGACGATGTTCGCGAATGGGACCGGCCGTCGGACCATGCGCCGGTGACGGTTGATCTGGAATTGTGAAGGCCGCGACGGGGAAGGAGAAGCTCTTAACCCCGACATTTCAACTATCATACAAGCTTTACCGTACTGAAACAGGATCGGTACCCCTTGGTCATGGGGCCGCTCTAGATGGACCGCGCCGCCCGAGGGGGACGGTGCTTTTCATTTGGATGATCCATGACCATTTCCGGTTCGCTCGCCCGGCGCGCCCTTCTGTGCGCCGCCACCAGCCTCATCGCCTTGAGCGCGGGTTCGGCGCTCGCCCAATCCGGCGTTAAAGTATCGACGCCTGACAGGTCTGAAGACGCCACGCTGCAGGAAATCGTGGTGACCGGCGCCCGACGCGCCCAGACAGTGCTTGAACAGGAGCGCGAAGCTGTCGGGGTTGTCGACGCCGTCGCTGTCGGCGACATCAGCCTGAACCCCCAGACCAATATCGCCGATCTGGCCAAGCGGCTGCCAGGCGTCTCGGTCAGCCAGGATCAAGGCCGTAACCAGTCGGCGACGGGCGAGGCCCAGTACGTCGCCATTCGCGGTTTCGACACCAGTTTTAACGCCTATACGCTGGACGGCCTGCGTCTGCCCCAGACGGCCGGCGGTCGTTCGATTTCGCTGAACCTCTTCAGCCCGTTCGCGATCCAGGCGATCGGAATCGACAAGACGCCGAACGCGGCGCTCGACGCCGACGCCATCGCCGGCATCGTCAATCTGGTCACCCCCTCCGCCTTCGACTTCGGCGACCAGATGCTGCGCCTGCGCGCGGTCGGACAGATGGCCGAACTGGCTGAGGATCGCGGTCAGGACGGCCTGGGCGGCGCGGTCGGCCTGGACATGGCGCGTCGCTTTGCTGACGGTCGTCTGGGCGTCTATGTCGCTGCCTACTATGAGCAAAAAGACAGCGCCGCCGAGAGTGTCGCGGTTCAGAACGACTACAAGACCTCAAAGGGCGATGTCGGTTCGGCGCGCGACAATGAAAACGCCTTGTCGGCGGACGGTCTGCAGTGGAACTTCTTCAACTCCACCGTCGAACGCTATGGCGCGACGGCGGCTCTGGACTATCGCACCCAGCCCTTGGATTTGTTCGCGCGGGTCAATTATGCGACCTACACCAATACCAATACGATGAACCAGGCGGGTCTGCGCAGCGAGCGGACCTCGGGTCAGACCAATCCCAATGCCGCTTCCAATCCGGGGGGCGCCAACTACAACGCCGCTGGCGACTACACGCCCTACGGCATCAACCCCGCTAACTATTTCCGCGTCGAGGATGTCGAGCAGGAACTGCTGTCGGTGCAGACCGGGGGCAAGTTGCGTTTCGGCGATTTCACCGCCTCGCTGGAAGCCGCCTATGCCGACGGTCGGCTGGACTCGCCCAACACGATCGAAGCCGCCTGGCGCGGCGTCGCCTACAACGGCGCGCCCGGCAATACCGGCGCCTCGTCCGAGGGGTTGAAGATTGACTTGTCAGACGCCCGCTGGCCGATGCCGGTGCTGTCGTCGGGCGCGACCGCCTATGTCGCCAGCCAGGACCGCCCCAGCCAGATCTATGTGCAACGCGGCTACAGCTATCTGTCGGAGGTCAAGAAGACGGTGAAGGGCGATCTGACCTGGACGGGCTCGGGCCTGCTGGCCAGCGCCTCGATCGGCGGACTTTATGAAACGGCGGACCAGGACGGCCGCAGCCTGACGCCGGACGACACCCGCTACAAATTCCGCACCTCCCTTCAGGCCGGCACTGTGGACGGCCCCTCGATTGGCGCGACGCCCGGCCAACTGATCACCGACTTCATGGGGCACGGCACGGTGCGCCCGGTCAAACTGGTGGATCGTCGCTTTGTGGAGCATGAGCTGGATCTGTACGGCTCGACGGTCACGGTCTCTCAAGAAAAGCTGAACCAGGGCCTGTCGGACAGTAAGGAAGACCGTTCGGCCGCCTTCGCCGCCGCCACGCTGAAGTTGGCGGGCGGCGATCTGGAGATCACCCCCGGCGTTCGCTACGAAGACAATCACTTCGAAGCCCGCTTCTTCGTCAAGGATGCGGATGGCGCTCGTTTCGCCACGGCCGACCGGGATTATGACCATGTCGATCCCAGCGTCGTCGCCGCCTGGCGTCCCAATGACGCCCTCGTGGTTCGCGCGGCCGCCCGGTCCAGCTACAGCCGCCCCTCGGGCAGCCAACTGGCGGGGCCCACCATCGTCAGTCGCGATCCCGTCACCAACGACGTCATCAGCATCAGCCAACCGAACCCGGACCTGAAACCGGTCGAGGGCTGGAGCTATGACCTGGGCCTGGAATGGTACGCCGTCGGCACCAATCTGCAGCTGGCCGTCTACCACAAGGATCTGGACAATATCGTCGTGCCGACCGCCCTGCGGAATGGGACGAACGAGACCAGCGACGGGGTGATCATGATCAAGCCGTTCAACGGTTTGGGCGGCTCGGCCACCGGCGTCGAACTGGGCGGCCATTACGCGCTTCCGGTTGATGGCTGGCTGGAAGGCGTGTCGTTTGGCGGAAACCTGACCTATCAGCAGACCCGCGCCGAATACCGCCTGTCCTCGACGGTGACGCGCGAGAGCGACCTGCCTCAGGCGCCCGAGCTGATGTACAATCTGGAAGCCGGCTATGAGCATGGGCCGTTGCGCGCCAGCCTCTGGTACAACCACACCGGTCGGCGTCTGGACACGGTTCAGGACAGCCAGCCGGACATCTATATCCAGCCGTCCAAGGAGTTGAACCTGGGCGTCGCCCTGACCCTGGCGCCGGGGCTGGAAGTGGGGGCGGCGGTCCGCAATCTGACCGACGAGCCGACCCGTTGGTCGACCGTCGGCGCGGGCGAACGCTACGTCTCGCCCGACCGCAAGGGCGGTTACCTGGAAACCGGTCGGGTCTTCCAGGTCAGTGTCAACGCCACCTTCTAAGGCGCGGACGTCAGAACCGAGGCAGACCTGACAGAGGGCGGCGGCGTTCAGCCGCCGCCCTCAAACCTTCCGCGACGGCTTCAATAGACAGGGACCGAGCGGCTGTGGGTCGTGGCCGTCGGTCTGGTCTTGCGCTTCAGAGCCTTAACCCCGCGCGCCAGTCGTTCCACAGCCTGTTGCAGTTCGCGCTCAGGCAGGGTGTAGGGCAGGCGCAGGCGTTGTTCGAAGGCGCCGTCGATCCCGAAGCGTGGCCCGGCCGCCAACCTCAGCCCTTCGACCTCGGCCCGGGCTGTCAGGGCTGAGCTGACCGGTGCTGGAAGTCGCACCCAGAGCGACAGGCCGCCCGCAGGTCGGGGGCAGACCCAGTCCGGCAGATGCTGCGCCAGTTGCGCCCGAAGGTGGTCCCGCCGCGCCCGCAACAGGGGACGCCGCGCCGCAAGGGCCGCGCCGCCGTCGTGCAGCAGTTCTACGGCGGCCAGTTGTTCGAGGATGGGTACGCCCAGATCGAAGCTGGCGCGGCTTTGGGCTAGGCGCTGGATCACCGCGCGGTCGGCGCGGATCCAGCCGATGCGGAGACCGCCCCAGACGCTCTTGGACATGGAGCCCAGCCGCACGACGCGCGGGGCGTCGACGGCCGAGGCGGTGAGCGCCGGCGGGCCGCTGAGCGTCAGCTCGACCAGGGTCTCGTCCAAGACCAGCAGGGTCTCCGACCCCTTCAGCCCGGCCAGAAGTCGGGCGCGATCCGGGGCGCGCATCATCCGGCCCGTCGGGTTGTTATGATCCAGCACCAGATAGGCCATGGGCGCGCCGCTATTCCGACACGCCGAGATCAGGCCGTCGACATCCCAACCGTCCTCGCCGTCGTCGTCGGGCAAGGCGACCGGCGTCGGCCGCCCGCCCGCCGCCAGGATGGCGTCGATCGCCTGGGGGTAGGTGGGGTGATCGAAAACCACCGGGGCGCCGGGCCGAACGGTCAGGCGCAACAGGTGGACCAGCCCGTTGTGTGCGCCGTGGGTGATCAGGATCTGGCCGGACGAGGTCGGCAGGCCGCGTCGCCGGTAGCCCTGGGCCACGGCCTCGCGCAGTTCCTCGAGGCCGGCCGCTTCGTATCCATGGCCGGGCAGGTTCGCCGGAAGCCGCTCCAACGCCTTCACATAGGCGGCGTGGACATTCGGGTCGGCTGGGAGGACAGCGGCCGTCAGGTCGATCATGCCCGCCGCCTGGACGAGCCGCTGGGCGGTATCTGATTGTCGGAGGTTGGGACCGGCGGGCAGACTGGTGCGTGCGCCTTCCCCCTGACCGCCGACCAGAAACCCGTCATCCCTCAGTCGTCCATAGGCGGACGAGACGGTCGTACGGCTCAAACCCAAGGCCCGCGCCACTTCGCGCTCGCCCGGCAGGCGGACCGCCAACGGCAGGCGTCCGTCGAGGATCAGAAGTCGTACCGCCGCCGCCAGCTGTCTATAGGTCGCGCCGGCGCCTGGGGTGCGCCAGGCGCCCAGGTGACGGACAAGAGAGGGGAGACCTATCGGACGCGGCGGCATAGGGCCAGAATGGCGGAACTGGCGCTTTTTTGTAAGTCCAGTATCGCCCAAATCATCGAAATGACCCGTCGCCTTTTCCAGCTCTTCGCCGGCCTCGTCCTCTACGGCCTGTCCATCGCCCTCATCGTTCGCGCCGATCTGGGGCTGGATCCGTGGGACGTGCTGAACCAGGGGGTGTTCGAGCGGTTCGCCGGCCCGGCCGGAATCAGCTTCGGCCTGGTGGTCAATCTGATCGGTATGGCCGTTCTGCTGCTGTGGATTCCCCTGCGCCAGCGGCCAGGGATAGGGACTGTGGCCAATGTTCTGGTGATCGGCACAGTCGCGAATTTCGGTCTGGACTGGATCCCGTCTGACCTGGGCCTACCGATGCGAGCAGGCCTGTTAGGCGCGGGCGTCGTGCTGAACGGCGTCGCCAGCGGGGCCTATATCGGCGCGGGCCTGGGCCCGGGCCCGCGCGACGGCTTGATGACCGGCATCGTGGCGCGCACGGGCTGGCCGGTGAAATGGGTTCGGACCGCCATCGAGCTGAGCGTCATCGCCTTGGGCTGGCTGCTGGGAGGCTCGGTCGGCGTGGGCACTGTGCTTTACGCTGTGACCATCGGCCCGCTGGTCCACCTGTTCCTGCCGATGTTCACGATTCACGGCCGAGGCGCGGACGCCTAGGGCTGCAACCGATAGCCGCCGGCGTCAGTCAGCAGCAGGCGGGCCTGGCCCGGCTCGGGCTCGATCTTCTGCCGCAGGCGATAGATGTGGGTTTCCAGCGTGTGGGTGGTGACGCCGGCGTTATAGCCCCAGACCTCGGTCAGCAGTTCCTCGCGCGACACGGGCTTGGCCCCGGCGCGGTAGAGGTATTTCAGGATGTTGGTTTCCTTCTCGGTCAACCGCACCTTCTTGCCCTTGGCGTCCATCAGGACCTTGGCGGCCGGGCGGAACTCGTAGGGTCCGATGGAGAAGACGGCGTCTTCCGACTGTTCGTGGCTGCGCAGATGGGCGCGGATGCGGGCCAGAAGCACGGCGAACCGGAAGGGCTTGGTGACATAGTCATTGGCGCCGGCGTCCAGGCCCAGGATGGCGTCGGCGTCGGCGGACTGGGCCGTCAGCATGATGACCGGGGTCGAGACCCCGTCCTTGCGCAGCAGGCGACAGGCCTCGCGGCCGTCCATGTCCGGCAGATCGACGTCCAGAAGAATCAGATCGGCGCGGATCTCGCGCCCCATCCGAACCCCGTCGGTCGCGGTCGCGGCCTGCTGGGTCTTGAACTCCTCATGGAGGTTCAACTGCTCGGCCAAGGCCTCGCGCAGGTCGTCGTCGTCGTCGATGATCAGGATGGTCTTGGGCGTGGGCATGTGCAGACAATGGCGAGGCTTGGCCCCCGCGCCAAGGCTTGGGGGTGCGAATTCACGTCAGGTTACGGCCTAGAGGGTGTTTAAGGACGATTTCGTTCCCCGAACAACGCCGTTCCCACGCGAACATGGGTGGCGCCGCAGCGAATGGCGGTCTCGTAATCGCCGCTCATCCCCATCGAGAGCACCGACAGTCCGTTGCGGCCTGCGATCTGATTCAGAAGGGTGAAATGGGGCGTCGCGTCCTCGTCCGCCGGCGGAATACACATCAGGCCGTCGACCTTCAGGCCGTATGTGTCGCGCGCGACCTGGATCAGGGCGTCGGCCTCGTCGGCCAGGACGCCCGCCTTCTGGGGCTCCGCGCCGGTGTTGACCTGGACCAGGACGCGGGGCGTGCGGTCGAGCTTCTGTCCCGCCTCGGCCAGCGCCCGCGCCAGTTTTTCGCGGTCCAGGGTCTCGATCACGTCGAACAGGGCCACGGCGTCCTCGGCCTTGTTGGTCTGCAAGGGGCCGATCAGACGCAGCTCCAGGTCATTCAAACCGGGGAGCCGCTCGGTCCAGCGGCCCTGGGCCTCCTGCACCCGGTTTTCGCCGAACACCCGCTGGCCTGCGGCCAGTATGGCGTCGATCGCCTCGGGCGGTTGGGTCTTGGACACGGCGGTCAGGGTCACGGCGGCCGGGTCCCGGCCGACGGCGCGGCAGGCGGCGTCGATTCGCGCGCGAACCTCGGCCAGGTCTTCGGCGATGGACGCGGGCGAGGAAGCGGGGGAAGTAGGGGTCATGATCCTGTCGGCCAATTACAGCGATGAGGCGCGTGCGCTCTGGGATGCGGCGACCGCTCTAAACCGCGCCGCAGCTGCTGTCAGCCCGAGCGCCGCGGGTTTGCCGCCGCTGTTGTTCTTCACCGACCCGGAACGCACGCTTCGCCCCTGGGAGACGGCGGCCCGGCTGCCGGCGGGGTCGGCGGTGGTCTACAGGGCCTTCGGGGCCGCCGATGCGGTTGAGACAGGCCGGCGCCTGCGCGAGGCGACCGAAGCCGCCGGGGTCAGGCTTCTGGTCGGGCGGGACATGGCGTTGGCGGAGGCCGTGGGGGCGGATGGCCTGCATCTGCCCGAACGCGAGGCGGAAAGGGCGGCGGAAATCCGCGCGTATCGCCCGCGCTGGCTTCTGACCGCCGCCTGGCATGGCGGCGCGTTCAGGGCCGAAGCCCTGGACGCCCTGGTTCTGTCGCCGGTCTTCGTCGCCGGCGGCGCGTCGGCCGGCCGACCGGCGCTGGGTGTCGCGAGTTTTGGCGAGAAGGCCAAGGCCGTCGCCCTGCCTGTCTACGCCCTGGGCGGGATCAGGCCGGACAATACCGAATTGCTGGGACAATCGGGCGCGTGCGGCCTGGCGGGAGTGGAGGCGATCCAATCCGCATTTGCTGCAGCCTGAAGCGCCGTTGCTGGCGCACGTCGAGGGTCAGAACTTGAAGATGGTCTCAAGCCGCACACGCGGCTGGGCCCGGCCGCTGGTTTCGGGCGCGCGGGCGGGATCGGCTTCCGGCGAGGCCACGGCGGCGGCGGCGCCGACGCGCAGCCGGTCGTTGAGGCGGTAATAGGCGCCGGCTTCGACATCGCCCCAGTCGGTCTCGCGGCCGACCGGTTGGCTCAGATTGAAATCGAGACCCCAGCGGCCGCGGTCGTTCAGACGCAGGCCGCGCCGCTGCGGCGGGGCGTTGCGCTGGGCCGCTTGGGCTTCGGACAGGGTCACGGTGGGCGCCCGGCTCTGAGACGCCGATCCTGACGCCTGTGCAGCGAACACGGGTGTGGCGACGGCTAAGGCCATCGTCCCAATCACCACCTTCACGAGGCCGCCGAACCGCATTTCAAACCCTTCGGACGTCGCCGACGACGACATCGCAAACCCTGAACCGACCTTCTGATCGGGACCACCGCGATTAGACATCGAGGGTCCGCCCGGTCAACGCAACGTGCCCCTGATAACGAGGTTCCTGGCGATTGTTGCAGTGCGATGTGGCTCAAGCGTCACGGGAATTGCCCGAAATCGGCGAAGTCTGTCAGCAACTTGTCATGGAACGGCGCAATCGGAATTGCCGCCTTCCTTCACTTCGCCCCTCACTTCGCCTCACACTTCACCCCACACTTCGCCTTGTCATCGCCCCTTTTGCCCGTGTTATAGGGTCACGCAGCGGCGTGGAGGAATCCGCAAAGCCGTGCGCGTGTGGGCGAGGGCCCCCACGTCCCTGAGTTTACGGAGACTTCCTTGATGAGCCTCAACAAGGCCCTGGTTCGCGGCGTCGCTGTCGCCCTGGTCTCGGGCGTCGCCCTGAGCGCCTGCTCCAGCATTCCCTTCGTCGGCGGCGGCGACAAGACGCCCAAGACCGACGTGCAGCAGGGCATCGGCGTCAACGGCTATCTGTGGCGCGCCTCGCTGGACACCCTCAGCTTCATGCCCCTGCTGACCGCCGATCCGTGGGGCGGGGTCATCAACTATGATTGGTACACCAACCCCCAGACGCCGAACGAGCGCTTCAAGGCGACCGTCTTCATCCTGGACACCCGTCTGCGCGCCGACGCGCTGAACGTCACGGTGACCAAGGAAGTGAAGGGCGCCGATGGTCAGTGGACCGCCGCCCCGGTCGCCGCCCAGACCGAGGCCGATCTGGAAAACGCCATCCTGACCAAGGCGCGCCAGCTGAACCTGTCTAACGCGGGCTAAAGCAGGCGAACGCCTGCTTTAGCTTTCCTTGTAGGTGCCACCGCCCTTCGGGCTGCTTGAGCACCGTTTGGCTTAGACTCAGCCGCCGTTCTCGGACAGCCGAGACGCATTACTTCTTGGGCGCTGTCGTCCTTCGGGCTAGTGAGCCGGGAGGGCGGCAGCGCCCTTTTGACTTCAGGACGACCGTGGCCCGTTACGAACCCAAGACCGCCGAACCCCGCCAACAGGCCCGCTGGGCCGAGGCCTCCGCCTTCGTGACGAAGGACACCGGCCAGCCGAAATACTATGTGCTCGAGATGTTCCCCTATCCGTCGGGCAACATCCACATGGGCCACGCCCGCAACTATGTGATGGGCGATGTGGTGGCGCGGTCCAAGCGCGCCCAGGGCTATGACGTCCTGCACCCGATGGGCTGGGACGCCTTCGGCATGCCGGCCGAGAACGCGGCCATGGAACGCGGCATCCACCCCAAGGGCTGGACCTACGACAATATCGCCCAGATGCGCGACCAGCTGAAACTGCTGGGCCTGTCGCTGGACTGGTCGCGCGAGTTCGCGACCTGCGACCCGGAATATTACGGCAAGCAGCAGGCCTGGTTCCTGGAGCTGTATCGGCGCGGCCTGGTCTATCGCAAGGACGGGGTGGTCAACTGGGACCCGGTCGACAACACGGTCCTGGCCAATGAACAGGTGATCGACGGGCGCGGCTGGCGCTCGGGCGCGGTGGTCGAGAAGCGCAAGCTGAACCAGTGGTTCCTGCGCATCACCGACTATGCCGACGATCTGATCGACGGTCTGAAGACCCTGGACCGCTGGCCCGAGAAGGTCCGGCTGATGCAGGAAAATTGGATCGGTCGGTCCAAGGGCCTGCAGATGACCTGGAAATGGGCGGGCGAAGCGCCGGCGGCTTCGCCTGACGGTCTGGAAATCTACACCACCCGCCCGGACACGCTGTATGGCGCGTCCTTCATGGGCATCGCGCCGGACCATCCCATCGCCAAGGCCCTGGCGGAGGCCGACCCGGCCGTCGCTGACTTCGTCGCCAAATGCCGTGCCGGCGGCACGTCCCAGGCCGACATCGACCAGGCCGAGAAGATCGGCTGGGACACTGGCCTGAAGGCCGTCCATCCCTTTACAGGGGCGGAAATCCCCGTCTGGATCGCCAACTTCATCCTGTCGGAATATGGCACGGGCGCCATCTTCGCCTGCCCGGCCCATGACCAGCGCGACCTGGACTTCGCCCGCAAATACGGCCTGCCGGTGATCCCGGTGGTCCGTCCCGAGGGCGCCGGCGACGACTTCGCCGTGGGCGACGAGGCCTATACTGGTCCCGGCGCCATCTTCCATTCCGACTTCCTGGACGGCCTGGACATCGAGGCCGCCAAGGCCGAGGCGGTCCGCCGCATCGAGGCGGCGGGCACGGGCAAGGGCGCGACCATCTATCGCCTGCGCGACTGGGGCGTGTCGCGCCAGCGCTATTGGGGTTGCCCGATCCCGATCATCCACTGCCCGTCCTGCGGCCCGGTGGAGGTTCCCGCCGATCAGCTGCCGGTCGTCCTGCCCGACGACGTGACCTTCGACGTGCCCGGCAATCCGCTGGACCGCCATCCCAGCTGGAAACACGTTCAATGCCCGTCCTGCGGTCAGGATGCGACGCGTGAGACCGACACCCTGGACACCTTCGTCGACTCCAGCTGGTATTTCGCCCGCTTCACCGACCCGACGGCGGCCGAGCCGATCAACACCGAGGCGGCGAACCGCTGGCTGCCTGTGGATCAGTATATCGGCGGGGTCGAGCACGCGGTGCTGCACCTGCTGTACGCCCGCTTCATCACCCGCGCCCTGTCCGACGCCGGCATGCTGTCGGTGAAGGAGCCCTTCGCCGGCCTGTTCACGCAGGGCATGGTGGTCCACGAGACCTATCGTCGTGAGAACGGCCAGTGGGTCGAGCCTACCGACGTCGAGCTGACCAATGCTGACGGCGTCCGCTCCGCCCGCCAGCTGTCGACCGGCGAGACCCTGGTGATCGGCGACATCGAGAAGATGTCCAAGTCCAAGAAGAACGTCGTCGCGCCCCAGGAAATCCTGGAATCGCACGGCGTGGACGCCGGCCGTCTGTTCGTCCTGTCCGACAGCCCGCCTGAGCGGGACGTGCAATGGACCCCCGGCGGGGTGGAGGGCGCCAGCCGGTTCGTGCAGCGCACCTGGACCCTGTTCGACGCCTATGACGCGGGCTTCGCCGGCGAGGACAAGGCCAACGCCGAGCTGCTGCGCGAGACGCACAAGGCGATCAAGGCGGTGTCCGAGGGGGTGGAAGGCTTCCGCTTCAACTCCGCCATCGCCAAACTGTACGCCTTCGTCGCCACCGTCCGCGACAGCGCCCAGGCCGGCGGCGACGCCAAGCGCCAGGCCCTGTCGGCCTTGGCGCGCCTGATCGCCCCCTTCACCCCGCACCTGGCCGAGGAATGCTGGACCCAGCTGGGCGAAGACGGGATGGTTCTGGACGCGCCGTGGCCCGTGTGGGACGCTGCGCTCGTGGCCGACGACGAGGTGGTCCTGCCCATCCAGATCAACGGCAAGCGTCGCGCGGAAATCCGCGTGCCGCGCGGCATGGAGCCCGCCGAGGTCGAGGCCCTGGTTCTGGCCGACGAGACCGTGCAGGCGCGTCTGGAGGGTCTGAGCGTGAAGAAGATCGTCGTGGTCAAGGACCGGATCGTCAATCTGGTGGCCGGCTGATGCGCGGTGCAGCAGTCCTGGCGGTTCTGGGCGCGCTGGCGGTCTCCGCCTGCGGCTTCACCCCCATGTACGCCGAGCCGGGCGTGGGCTCGCCCCTGCGCCGGATTGCGGTCTCGGCCCAGGACGACCGACTGGGCTATCGGCTGCGCGAACAGCTGGAGGACGCCCTGGGCTGGGATCGGTCCGCTGCGCCCCTGTACCGCCTGACCACCCGGGTCGAGCAGGACCGGCGCTCGCTGGGGCGCCGGATCGACGACACCGCCACGCGTTACGAGCTGACGGTCAAGGCGACCTGGACCCTGACCCCCGTGGCCGGCGGCGCGGCCGTCACGGGCGCGGAGACCGTGACCACCACCTACGCCTCGGCCGACCAGCCCTATGCCGCCATCGCTGCGCAGCAGGACGGCGAGGAGCGGGCGGCGTCGGAGCTGGCGCGCCTGATCCGGCTGGACCTGATGCAGGCGCTGTCGAACCGGTGATCCTCGCCAAACGCCCAGAGATCGATCGCTTTCTGAAGGCGCCCGATCCGGCCATCCGGGCGGCGGTGATCCACGGCAAGGACCGGTCGGGCGTCGCCGAACGGGCCGAGGTCCTGTGCCGGACCATCACGCCGGATTTGAACGACCCGTTCAACGTCACCGTCCTGACCGACAGCGACATCGACAGCGATGAATCCAAGCTGGAAGAGGCCCTGACGGCCATGTCCCTGATGGGCGGGCGTCGTCTGGTGCGGATCCGTCTGTCGGCGCTGAAACCCGGCGTGGACAAGGCGGTCGCCGCCGCCGTGAAGATCCATGCCGAGGGCGGCTATAATCCCGACGCCATGCTGGTGGTCGAGGCCGACCAGCTGGGCCGCGACTCCGCCCTGCGCAAGACGGCGGAGAAAGAGAACGGGGCCGTCGGCATCGTCTGCTACGAGGACGAGACCGGCGACGTCGCCCGCATGACCCGCGAGGCCCTGGCCGTGGACAAGGTGGGCCTGACCGCTGATGCCCTGGACCGGTTTGTCGGCCGTCTGCCGCGCGAGCGGGGCCTGATGCGTCAGGAGATCGAGCGCCTGGCCCTGTTCATCGGCCCCGGCTCGGGCCGGACCATTGATGTCGAAGAGCTGGAACAGCATCTGGGCGTCGAACCCGACGCCTCCCTGTCTGACGCCGCACTTCAGGCCTTCGGCGCCCGGCCCGGTCCCGCCCAGTCGGGCCTGAGGCGTGCCTTTGCTGAAGGTGAATCCTCGGTTCTGGCCGTGCGATCCGCCGCCCTGCATCTGGGACGGCTGCGCCGGATCAATATCCTGCAAGCCAATGGCGCCGGGGCCAAGGAGGCGGCCAAGGCGGCCGGGGTTTTCTGGAAACAGGAGGCGGAAATGCTGCGTCAGGCCCGCGCCTGGCGTCTGGAGGCGCTGGACGAGGTGCTGGACAGCATCAACACCGCCGACGTCGCCACCAAGACGACCGGCATGCCGGATCAGTTGATCGCCGAACGCCTGCTGCTGGAAATCGCCGGGCGGGCGCGGCGTCTGGGGCTCTAAGGCCAGAAACTGAAGCCTGGGGGCCTCAGACCATCGGCGGCGGACCGGCCAGGACATCGCGCTTGCCGGCGTGGTTGGCGGGGCTGACCACGCCTTCCTGCTCCATCCGTTCGATCAGCGAGGCGGCGCGGTTGTAGCCGATCTGCAGACGACGCTGGACGTAGGAGGTCGAGGCCTTGCGGTCGCGGGTGACCACGGCCACCGCGCGGTCGTACAGATCGTCACCCGAACCGCCGCCCCCGTCATCCATCGCCCCGTCGGCGTCGCCGTCCGGTTCGTCGGTGATCAGGTCCAGATAATCGGGCTCGGCCTGGGCCTTCAGATGTTTGCAGACGTCCTCGACCTCCTTGTCGTCGACGAAGGGACCGTGCAGGCGCGTGATCCGCCCGCCGCCGGCCATATAGAGCATGTCGCCCTGACCCAGCAGCTGTTCGCCGCCCTGTTCGCCCAGGATGGTGCGGCTGTCGATCTTGGAGGTGACCTGGAAGCTGATGCGGGTCGGGAAGTTGGCCTTGATGGTGCCGGTGATGACGTCCACCGACGGGCGTTGCGTGGCCATGATCAGGTGGATGCCGGCGGCGCGGGCCATCTGGGCCAGGCGCTGGACGGCGCCCTCGACGTCCTTGCCGGCGACCAGCATCAGGTCGGCCATCTCGTCCATGACCACGACCAGGAAGGGCAGGGGCTCGGGCCGGATCTTCTCGGACTCATAGACCGGGCGGCCCTGGTCGTCGAAACCGGTCTGGACCGTGCGTTCGAAATGCTCGCCTTTCGCCTGAGCTTCGCGGGCGCGCTCATTGTAGGAGGCGATATTGCGCACGCCCAGCTTGGACATGCGGCGATAGCGGTCCTCCATCTCGCGCACCGTCCACTTCAGGGCCACGACGGCCTTCTTCGGATCGGTGACGACAGGCGCCAGCAGGTGCGGGATGCCGTCATAGACCGACAGCTCCAGCATCTTGGGGTCGATCATGATGAAACGGCACTCGGCCGGGCTGTGGCGATACAGGATCGACAGGATCATGGCGTTGACCCCGACCGACTTGCCCGAGCCGGTGGTGCCCGCGATCAGCAGGTGGGGCATGCGCGCCAGGTCGGCGACATAGGGTTCGCCGCCGATGGTCTCGCCCAGGGCGAGGGGCAGAAGATGGCCCTTCTTGTCGTATTCGGCGCTGGACAGCAGGTCGCGCAGATAGACGGTCTCGCGCTTGGCGTTGGGCAGTTCGATGCCGATGGCGTTGCGGCCCTGGACCACCGAGATGCGGCAGGCGCGGGCGGACATGGACCGGGCGATGTCGTCGGCCAGGGCCACGACGCGGCCGTGCTTCACGCCGGGGGCCGGCACCAGTTCGTACAGGGTGACGACGGGGCCGGGGCGGATCTGATCGATCACGCCGCGCACGCCGAACTCTTGCAAGACGCCTTCCAGCATCTTGGCGTTCTGCTTCAGCGAATCCTCATCGACCGCACCCACGCGCTGGGGGGGCTTGGTCAGTATGCCCAGGGGGGGCAGGTCGAAGGCGCCTTCCGGACGGTCGAAGACGAAGGCCTGTTGATCAGCGTCTTCCTTGCGGGGCTTGGGCGCCTTGACGGCAGCGACGCGCGGTTCGACCGAACGGGGCGCGGCGCGGGCCGCGGGGGCGGGTTCGTCCTCCCACGGCGGCAGATCGTCATAGGCCGTCTGGGGACCGTCGGGGTCCTGATCCGGCGCGAAGGCGGCGTCCATGCCGGGTGCGGGTGCGCGAACCTCGGGCTTAGGCTTCGGCGCCGCCTTGGCGCGCGGTTTGCGAGCAGCCGGCGGGGGCGGCGCGGCGGGCGCGCGCAAGGACCTGCTCCAGTGGAGCGTATCGACGAAGTCCATGGCGCGCAGGCCGATGGCGAAACCGGTCAGCCAGAGGCCGCCTCCCAGGAAGACCAGGCCCGCGATGATCCGTCCGCCGGGGATGCGTAGCGCGCCCAGGCCCTGGGCGGTCAGACCGGTGAAGACGTCGCCCCACAGGCCGCCCAGACCGGCGGCCAGAGGCCAGGCGGCGGGCGCAGCCAGGGCGGCGAGGGCGCCGGACAGCAACAGGGTTCCGGCGGTGGCCGCCAGGGCCTTGATCGGGCTGGGCTTCAATCTCTGCTGGATGGCGTCGCCGACCGCGCGGGCCAGGCCGAAGGCGACCAGCAACAGGGCGGCGGGCCAGGCGGCGAGGCCCAGCGACTGCATGAACAGGTCCGCGAACAGGGCCCCGTTCGCGCCGAGCCAGTTGGTGGTCGGCAGGCTGGAGGCGGCGTTCAGACTGGCGTCCGCCGGGTTCCAGGAGACCAGGGCGATCAGCAGCAGGGTCGCCAGCAGGGCTTGCAGCACCCCTCGGAAACGCACGACGAAGGGCGCCTCCCACAGGATGCGGGCGCTGATCCAGGCCTGGCGGCCGACGGCGAGGGCGGTGGACATGAAAGGCGGACCTTCCGGGCGGCTGACGTTCGGCAGTCCTTTTCGCACCTTCAGGGTTAAGGGGTTGTTTACCAGCCCCGTCCGGATGTCAGATGATCACCGACTCGACGGAACGACGCGGGGACAGAGGCAGGGTGGCGCCGTAGCCGAACCGGAGCACGAGATTCGGGCGCTTGCCGCCTTCCCCGACCAGGGCGGCCAAATCGGGGCGCAGGGCCGCGACCTCGACCGGCTGATTGACGAAGGCATGGCGCAGGCCCAGGCCCGTCGCGGCCAGCATCAACCTCTGACAGGCCCGACCGACGGCGATCCAGTGGGCCGGGTCGGACCGTTCCGCCACGAAAACGGCCACGGCGGAGGAGGAGGCGATCTGGGCCTGATAGCGGGCGTTCTCGCTCGCGGCGGTGAAGAACTGATCGAAGGCCAACCCGCCCAGGGCGTCGGGCAGGACGGGGCTGCCGCTGGCCGCCGAAAACAGGCCGTCGCCGTGGCGAAGCGCCGCGCGCGGATTGAACCGCAACCACTGTTTCAGCTCGGCCATGAAGGCCGGATCGGCCATCTGGGCGCTGTTGCCGGCGACGACCAGGTCGCGGACGCGGTCCAGACTGGGCCGGTCGATCAGAAGATGGACGGCGATCCCCGGCGCCGTCGCGGCCTGACGCAGCCTCGCCAGCGCGCTCGCGGGTATGGGGCGGCCGTCATAGAGGGTGCGGCTGGAGCGTCGGGCCGGTATGGCGGCGAACAGGGGGTCCGGTTGGGCGGGGCCAGAGGTGAAGCTGTAGCGCAGGCTGAGTCCGTCGGCGCCTACGGTGAGTTCGCCGGGGCGGCCTGTCGCGGCGGCGGCGATCCGCAGGTTTTCGGCTGCGCAGCCCAGGCTGACGAAGAGATGGTGGTCATCCGGATCGACCGCCGGCGTCCGGCGCGACAGGTCAGGCAGGATGTCGATGGTGCCGTCGGAGAGGCGAAACCGCCACGGCTGGGTGTTGTGACCGCTGGCCGCCAGGGCCGCGTAGCGGATCAGTTCGGTGAGGGGCGGCGCATCTGTCAGGGGGACGCGGAACCCGGTCGTCAGACGGTCGTAGTCGCCGGGTGATCCGGTCGAGGCCCGCCAACCGACGCCGCCGACCGCGCCCAAGGCGAGCGTAGCGCCCGCGCCGATCAGAATCCGTCGCCTGTTCACCGTCAGTCTCCTGCTCGCGACAACCCTGCGGCCCTCGACCGGAGAAAGCCTTGACCTCAGTCAAGGCCCGTTGCGGCTGTGACAATTTCCAGTCTGGACGTTTAGGTCATCGAGCGCGACAAGCCTGTCATGGCAGATACTGACCGCTACGACATCGTCATCGCCGGCGCGGGTTTGGCCGGGGCGGCCTTCGCCCTGGCGGCGGCGCAGGGCGGGCTGAAGGTGGTGCTGGTCGATCCGCAGCCGTTCAGCGCCCAGCTGGCGCCGACCTTCGACGGGCGTTCGACCGCCGTCGCCTTTTCGACCTTCCGCATGCTGGACGCCCTGGGGCTTGGTCAGACGCTGCGGCCGCACGCCTGCCGGATGGATCACATCCTGGTGACGGACGGGCGGCGGCCCGGCGCGGCCAGCCGGGCGGCGTCGCTGGCCTTCCTGCGGTTTGACGCCGATGAAATCGGCGGGCGCACGGGGGGCGAGCCGCTGGGCTATATGGTCGAGAACCGGCGGATCCGTTCGGCCCTGGCCGAGGCGGTGACGGCGGCGGGGATCGAGGTCCGGGCGCCGGCCTCGGTGGTTTCGGTCGAGACCGACGCGGGTCAGGCGACCGTGACCCTGGCCGACGGCGCGATCCTCAAGGCGCCTCTGGTCGTCGGCGCCGAGGGGCGCGGCTCGACCGTGCGCCGCGCCGCCGGGATCGAGACCGTGGGCTGGGGCTATGGCCAGAGCGGGGTGGTGGCCACGGTGCGGCTGGGGCGCGATCACGGCAATGTCGCCCATGAATATTTCCTGCCCAGCGGCCCCTTCGCCATCCTGCCCCTGACGGATCAGCGCGCCAGCCTGGTCTGGACCGAGACGACACGCCGGGCCGAAGCCTTGCGCGACGCCTCGGACGCGGCCTTCCAGTCCCATCTGATGCGGCGGTTCGGGGAGTTTCTGGAGGGGGTCTCCGTCGAGGGGCCGCGCTTCGTTTATCCGCTGTCGCTCAGCCTGGCCGAAAAACTGGTCGCGCCGCGTATCGCCCTGATCGGCGACGCCGCCCATGGGGTGCATCCGGTGGCGGGCCAGGGGCTGAACATGGGGCTGAAGGACGCCGCCGCCCTGGCCGAGGTGCTGGCCGAGGCCGCGCGCCTGGGCGAGGACCTGGGCGCCGAGACGGTGCTGGAACGCTACGCCCGCTGGCGCCGGTTCGACAATGCGGCCCTGGCGGCGGGTTTCGACGCCTTCGTGCGGCTGTTCTCCAACGACATCGCCCCGGTGCGACTGGCGCGCGATCTGGGCATGGCGGCCGTGAACCGGATCGGGCCGCTGCGCCGCGCCTTCATGCAGGAAGCCGGCGGGGCGACGGGCGATCTGCCGCGGCTTTTGCGTGGCGAGGCGGTCTAGTTCAGCCGCATCCGCACGCGCTCGAAGGTCGTCGAACGCCGGGCCTCCTCTACCCCGTCCAGGCCCCGCGCGCGGGACAGGGCGTCCAGCGAGCCGGCCAGGGCCCCCTGTTTCTCACGGGCTGCGGCGACGTCCAGCCAGGGGCGGTGGTCGTCCGGATCCAGCAGGGCGCGGCGCAGGGCGGAGCGTTCGGCGGCGCCGTAATCCCGGCTGCGGATGGCGCGACTGAACAACAAATTCTGCAGCCTGATCAGTGACTGACGATCGGTCACAGGGGCCATCAGCAGATCCAGACGGTCGGCGACGTGCGGCGTCAGGCCGGCGCGCAGGGCGCGGCGGGTCAATTCGCTGGGCAGGACCAGACGGCCCTGGCTGAACGGGTCCAGGGCGACCGGTCCCTCTGTCGTCTCGACCCGCACCAGGAAATGGCCAGGGAAATCGACCCCGGCGGCCTTGACGCCTGCCGCCCGGGCCGCATGGAGGTAAAAGATCGCCAGGGCCGCCGACAGGCCGCGCCGTCGCGCCGCCACATCAATGATGTCCGTGTTGGAGGGGTGGTCGTAATGGATCAGGTCGCCGTTCAACTGCAGATCGGCCGCCATGGTTTCGGACAGGGCGTCGTCGGGGCTTTCGCCGCCGATCCGCTCCTTCAATCGTTCGCAGGCCCCGCGCGCCAGGGTGCGCACCGGCTCGGAGTCACGGAAGGGATAGTCGTGGAGAGCGCAAGCGATCGCCGCCTCCAGCAGGGGGAAGCCTTCGTCGTCGGCCTCTCCGGCCGACGTCAGGACGCCTTCGGCCTCCTCCCGCGTCATAAGATCCCTTCAGCCCCCGCCGTGTCTCTGGACGCCGCGAAGATGACGTGGAAACCGCTGGGGAGCCAGCGCCACCATATCAATTCTCAAATCAAGCGGTTGCAGGCCAGGACGATTGCGCCGGATCGCCTCGCCCGCCGCCACCAGCCGGTCATGCTGGGCGGGCTTCAACGCCAGGACGGCGAGGTCGAGCGTGGTGCGGCGCTTGACCTCGACCACCGCCAGGACACGGCCTCGGCGCGCCAGCAGGTCGATCTCTCCCGATCGGGTCTTCAGGCGAAAGCCGAGAATCCGATAGCCTCTGGTCATCAGCCACAGGGCCGCGATCCATTCCGCCGCGTGTCCGGCCTTGAAGGCCGCCCCACCCTTCGCCTGACGCCAGGCCGCCTTCGGGCGACGGTCGGGCGTCGGGCGAGGCAGACGGTCGATCATCGACCCTGAAGCTCCAGGGCGCGGCGATACAGGGGTTTGCGCGGCAGATCGAGCGCGCGCGACACCTCGGACGCCGCCTCGCCCGGCGCCAGTCGGGTCAGGGCCTCGGCCAGGGCTGCGTCGGCGTCTGCGGCCGATGCGACCGGAGCCTCGCCGGGACCGACAACAACCACGATCTCGCCCTTCGGGGCGTCGAGGCGCGGATCGACGGACAGTTGGTCCAGCGGCCCGCGCACGCACTCCTCGTAGAGTTTCGTCAGCTCACGGGCCACGGCGGCGGGGCGAGGGCCCAGGACAGCGGCCATGTCGGTCAGGCTGTCGCGAAGCCGGGGGCCGCTTTCGAAGAAGACCAGGGTCTGGCGCTGGGCCTTCAGGTCCTCGAGGGCGGCGACGCGGCCGGCGGTCCTGGGCGGCAGGAATCCCGCGAACAGCACCCGGTCCGCCGGCAGTCCGGCGATGCACAGGGCCGCCAGCAGGCTTGAGGGACCCGGTATCGGGTGCACCGGCAGGCCTTCGGCGATCACCGCGCGGGCGACGACGAAGCCGGGATCGGACACCAGCGGCGTGCCGGCGTCGGAGACCAGGGCGACGACCTCGCCGTTCCTCAGACGTTCGATCGCCAGTTCGGCCGCGCGGGCCGAGGCATGATCGTCGCACCGTTCCAGCTTCGCCTTCAGCCCATAGGCGGTCAGCAGCTTGGCGGTCACGCGGGTGTCCTCGGCCAGGACCAGATCGGCGGCGGCGAGCACGTCCAGGGCTCTGAGCGTGATGTCGCGCAGATTGCCGATCGGCGTCGCCACAAGATAGAGACCGGCCTCCACCCGCCTGGGCGGCGGCGCGGCGGGCGGGAAGGGGCCGGGCTCTTCCACGATCAGGCGGTCGGCGGCACCGCAGTGCTCGCCGTCCTTATCGTGGCTGCAGGCGGCGGGGGCGCGGAGGTCAGGCCGGACCCCTGGAAGGCAGGACCGGCGTCATAGGCGGCGAAGGTGGCGGCGGTGATGATCTCGCTGACCGAGGCGCCCAGGGATACAATCTGGACCGGCTTCTCCAGCCCGACCAGAAGCGGGCCGATCACGGTGGCGCCGCCCAGGGCCTGGACCAGTTTGGTCGAGATGGCGGCGGAATGAATGGCGGGCATGACCAGGACGTTGGCCGGCTTGGTCAGGCGGTTGAAGGCGTAGGCGGGATGGCCCTTGGGATCCAGGGCGACCTCGGGCGGCATTTCACCCTCGTATTCGAAGTCGACGCCCTTCTTGTCCAGGATGCGGATGGCTTCGCGCACCTTTTCGGCGCGGTCGCCGGGCGGATTGCCGAAGGTCGAATAGCTGAGGAAGGCCACGCGCGGATTGCGCCCCAGTTTGCGCACCGTCTCCGCCGCCTTGATGGCGATGTCCGCCAGCTCCGCCGCATCCGGCAGTTCGTGGATGGAGGTGTCGGCGACGAACAGGGTGCGGCCCTTGGCCAGAAGGATCGACAGGCCGATCAGGGTGTCCTCGACGTCCAGCACGCGCTGGACCTCCTTCAGGGCCATGTTGAAGTTGCGGGTCACGCCGGCGACCATGGCGTCGGCCCGGCCCTTGGCGACCAGGGTGGCGGCGAAATAGTTGCGGTCCTGGTTGATCATCCGCGCCACGTCGCGGCGCAGATAGCCCCGGCGTTGTAGTTTTTCGTACAGCCAGTCGGTGTCCTCGACATTGTGTTCGGAGACGCGGGCGTTGGTGATCTCGATGCCCAGGTCGTCGAAATTCAGACCGGCCTCGGCGGCGTTCTGGCGGATCAGGTCCTCGCGACCGACCAGGATCGGCGTGCCCAGATCGGCCTGTTTGAAGCCCCAGGCGGCGCGGATGACGGCCAGTTCTTCACCCTCGGCGAAGACGACGCGTTTATTGGGTCCGCCGCGCACGGCCGAGCTGATCTTCTGCATCAGGGCGGCGGACGGATCGACGCGCGAGCGCAGGGCGTTGCGATAGACGTCCATGTCCTCGATCTGGACGCGGGCGACGCCGGTATCCATCGCCGCCTGGGCGACGAAGGGCGGGATGTACCAGATCAGGCGGGGGTCGAACGGGGTGGGGATGATGTAGTCCGGGCCGAATTTCAGCTTGCGGCCGCGATAGGCGGCGGCGACCTCGTCCGGCACGTCCTCGCGGGCCAGGGCGGCCAGGGCCTGGGCGCAGGCGACCTTCATCTCATGGTTCACGCGACGCGCGCGCACGTCCAGGGCGCCCCGGAACAGATAGGGGAAGGCCAGGACGTTGTTGACCTGGTTCACATAGTCCGAGCGGCCGGTGGCGATGATGGCGTCAGACCGCACCGACTTGACGTCTTCCGGCGTGATCTCGGGATCAGGGTTGGCCATGGCGAAGATGATCGGATTGGGAGCCATGGAGGCCACCATCTCCTTGGTGATCGCGCCCTTGGCCGACAGGCCCAGCACCACGTCGGCGCCGACCATGGCCTCGGCCAGGGTGCGCAGCGGGGTGTCGGTGGCGTGGGCGGCCTTCCACTGGTCCATGCCGTGTTCACGGCCCTGGTAGACGACGCCGTCCCGATCGCAGATGACGGTGTTCTCGGCCTTGACGCCGGCGGCCTTCATCAGGGCGATGGACGACAGGCCCGCCGCTCCGGCGCCGGCCAGCACCACCTTGACCTCGTCCAGCCGCTTGCCGGCGACGTGGCAGGCGTTGATCAGGCCGGCGGTCGAGATGATGGCTGTGCCGTGCTGGTCGTCATGGAAGACGGGGATGTCGAGCAGGTCCTGAAGCTCGCTCTCGATGACGAAACATTCGGGGGACTTGATGTCCTCCAGATTGATGCCGCCCCAGGTGTCGCCGATGTTCTTGACGACGGTGATGAACTCATCCGGATCGGTGGTCTTGACCTCTACGTCGAAGCTGTCGACGTCGGCGAAGCGTTTGAACAGGACCGACTTGCCCTCCATCACCGGCTTGGAGGCCATGTGGCCCAGATTGCCCAGGCCCAGGATGGCGGTGCCGTTCGAGATGACGGCGACCAGATTGCCCTTGGACGTATATTCGTAGGCCTTGTCCGCATCGGCGGCGATGGCCAGGACCGGCACGGCCACGCCCGGCGAATAGGCCAGCGACAGGTCGCGCTGGGTCGCCATCGGCTTGGTCGGAGCCATCGAGATCTTGCCCGGGGTCGGGAAGAGGTGGAAGTCGAGCGCCTCCTGGTCGGAGAAGGTCTGTTTTTCGGTTTGATCGGGCATCGGGGCGTCCAGGGCGTCGGCGGGGCTGTAACCGTTCGTGTCCTAGAGTGTGGGAAGGGCCGCGCCAAGCCTTGACCCCCCGTAAGGCGTACAGACCTGTTTCGAAGCTTCCGTTCGCGTCAGCGTCAACCGAGGCGCGGGCTTCAGAAGGCGAGGGCGCCGGTGCGCTCGATTTCGACCGGGCCGGTCATCAGCACATGGTCCGTCGCCGGATCCCAGTCGATCACCAGTTCGCCGCCGTCGACGACCACCGTGGCCTTGCGATCGGTCAGGCCGCGCCGGGCCGCCGCCACCTGGGCCGCGCAGGCGCCTGTGCCGCAGGCCTTGGTCAGGCCGGCGCCGCGTTCCCAGACGCGCAGGCGGATATGGTCGCGGTCCAGCACATTGGCGAAGCCGACGTTCACGCCCTCGGGAAACAGGGGATGATGTTCGACCAGGGAGCCCGAGCCGGTGACGAAGCCGTCATCCTGGCGGTCGGTGAAGAAGACGACGTGGGGGTTGCCCATCGAAACGGCGCCGGGCGTGTGCAGCAGGGGGGCGTCGATGGGCCCGACCTGAAGCTCGATGCCGCGGGTGTCCATTTCCTCGGCCAGGGGCACCTGGGTCCAGTCGAGCCGGGGCTTGCCCATGTCGACCGTGACCTGGCGATCGCCGGCGCGGGCGGCGGTGGTGGGGCCGGCGGCGGTGTCGATGACGACCCGATCCGAACCCTTGGCTTCCATCAGCAGCCAGCCGACGCAGCGCAGGGCGTTGCCGCAGGTCTCGACCATGGAGCCGTCGGCGTTCCACACCCGCATGAAGGCGTCGGCGGTCTGGGACGGCTCGATGGCGATCAGCTGATCGAAACCCTCGCCCGAGGCGCGGTCGGCCAGGGCGCGAATCTGGTCCTCGGTCGGACGAAACGGCGTTTCCAGCGCGTCGATGACGATGAAGTCATTGCCGGCGCCGTTCATCTTGATGAAAGGACGGGTCATGCAGGCCATATAGGCCTATCCCTGTCGTCCGGAAACCATTGTGTCCCAGAGCGAAACCGACCCCAAGGACGGCCTGAGGCTGCGCGCGCGGCTGCGGTACCTGTATCACGGCGGCCAGCCGGCGGCGGTGAAGTTCCGGCTGACGGTCATCGTCATCGACTTCGCCATCATCGCCTTCTTCCTGGCGGCCCCGATCCTGAAGAATATGGGCTGGGCCTTCTATGTGCTCGACTATCTGATCGCCGCCCTGCTGGCGGTCGATCTGGCGGCGCGGGCCTATGCCTATTCCGACGTTCGAGACTGGCTGAAGAAGCCGATCGTCTGGCTGGATCTGTTCATCCTGGCCACCCTGCTGTTCCCGGCCTGGCTGTTCAATCTCGGCTTCCTGCGGATGCTGAGGCTATGGACCCTGCTGAACTCGGACTTCTTCTGGCGCACGGTCGGGGCGCGGTTCGACGACACCCGGGTCGAGGGGATCGTGCGCGCGCTTTCGGGCTTGGTCACCTTCGTCTTCGTCGTGACCGGGTTCGTCTATGCGACCTTCCGGGGGCATGACGGGATCAGCGGCTATATCGACGCCCTCTATTTCACCGTGGCGACCCTGACGACGACCGGGTTCGGCGACGTCACCCTGCCGGGGCCGGTGGGCAAGCTTCTGTCCATCGCCATCATGCTGGTCGGGATCACCCTGTTCCTGCGTCTGGCCCAGGCCCTGATCAAGCCGCACAAGGTCCGCTACCCCTGCGACCGCTGCGGCCTTCAGACGCACGATCCTGACGCGGTTCACTGCAAGGCCTGTGGCAACCTGATCTGCATCCCCGACGAGGGCTGACGCACATGACAAAACCGTAAGGGTCGGCCTCCTCGCCTTGCCGCGGGGCCGGTCGCCGTTAAGGTGCCCGTCTTCATTTCGGGGACTGTCCATGATCCGCTCATCCGCCGCCGTACTTGCGGCCCTTCTCGCCTCCACCAGTATGACGTCGGTATCCATGGCCCAGACCGCCCCCTCCGCTCCCGCCTTCGCAACCAGCGAGGCGAGCGACCCCTATGTCTGGCTCGAAGACGTCGAAGGCGAGCGGGCCATGGCCTGGGTCAAGGACCAAAACACCCGTTCCCTGGGCGTGCTGCAGAACGACCCCCGCTATGAGCCCCTGCACCAGCAGGCGCTGGAGATCGTCCAGGCCCGCGACCGCATCCCCGCGCCGGGCTTCACCCACGACGGCCATGTCGACAATTTCTGGCAGGACGCCCAGCATGTGCGCGGCGTCTGGCGGCGCACCACGCTGGACTCCTACAAGACCGCCGAACCCCAATGGGAGACGGTGCTCGACATCGACGCCCTCGCCGAGGCCGAGAGCGCCAACTGGGTCTACAAGGGCTCGACCTGCCTGGCCCCCGAAGAGCGCTACTGCCTGATCAGCCTGTCGAACGGCGGCAAGGACGCCGTGACCCTGCGCGAGTTCGACACCGTCTCCCGCAGCTTCGTCGAGGGCGGCTTCTTCCTCCCGGAGTCCAAGGGCGGGGCGGCCTGGGTCAACAGCGACACCCTGCTCATCGCGCGTGATTTCGGCGCCGGCACCCTGACTGACTCGGGCTATCCGATGGTGGTCAAGCGGATGACGCGCGGCCAGTCGCTGGATCAGGCCGACGTCCTGTTCATGGGCGAGCCGACCGACGTCTCGGTGTCCGGCTATACGCTGCGCGACGCCGACGGGGTGCTGAAGGCGACCCTGATCAACCGGTCGATCGACTTCTATTCGTCCGAGACCTATCGCGTGACCGACGACGGGGCGGTGGTGAAACTGGCCCTGCCGGCCAAGTCGGACATCACCGGCCTGGTCGCGGGCAAGCTGGTGGTTTCGCTGAAACAGGACTGGACCGCGCCGTCGGGTCAGGACTTCAAGAGCGGCGACCTGATCGCCTGGCCGCTGGACGCCTGGCTGGAAGACCAGGCCACGCCCGCCGTCCTGGTGCTGCGCCCGACCGAGCGTCAGGCCGTCGAGGGGGTCAATGCGACGCGCAACACCCTGGTCGTCGCCCTGTATGACAATGTGCGCGGTTCGGTGCGGGTCTATCGCCCCGGCGAGACGGAATGGACCTATTCCACCCTGGACCTGCCGCAGAACGTCTCGGTCGGCGTGGGTTCGGCCTCCGAGACCGACGACAAGATCTTCGTCAGCGTCACCGGCTATCTGAACCCGTCCAGCCTGTGGCTGGCCGATGCGGCGACCGGCGCGGTCGATCAGGTCAAGTCGATGCCGGCCAAGTTCGACGCCACCGGCATGACGGTGGACCAGCATGAGGCCCGCTCGGCCGACGGGACGATGATCCCCTATTTCGTGGTCCATAAGGCGGACATGCCGCTGGACGGCTCCAATCCGACGCTGCTCTACGGCTACGGCGGGTTCGAAAGCTCGCTGCTGCCCGGTTATTCGGCGACGGTCGGCAAGCTGTGGCTGGAGAGGGGCGGGGTCTATGTCATCGCCAATACGCGCGGCGGCGGCGAGTTCGGTCCCCGCTGGCATGAGGCGGCGCTGCAGCAGAACCGCCAGCGGGCGCATGAAGACTTCCAGGCCGTTGCGCTCGACCTGATCGCGCGCGACATCACCAGCCAGCCGAAGCTGGGGATCATGGGCGGCTCGCAGGGCGGCCTGTTCATGGGGGCGATGCTGACCCAACGGCCGGACCTGATCAACGCCGCCGTCATCCAGGTGCCCCTGTTCGACATGCTGCGCTTCCACAAGCTGCTGGCCGGCGCCTCTTGGATCGGGGAATACGGCAATCCGGACGTTCCCGAAGAACGCGCCTGGATCCAGGCCTATTCGCCCTATCAGAACCTGCGGGCGGGCCAGCCCTATCCCGAGGTCTTCATCCACACCTCGACCAAGGACGACCGGGTTCATCCGGGCCACGCCCGCAAGGCGGCGGCGCGTCTGGAGGAACTGGGCTATCCGGTCCTGTTCTACGAGAACACCGACGGCGGCCATGCGGCGGGGGCGAACCTGCAAGAGACGGCGCGGCGTCTGGCGCTGGAATACACCTATTTGTCGCGGCGGCTGATGGACACGCCGGCGAAGGAGTAGCCCTCAATGACGCGAGGTCTCGTCCTATCGATAGCCGCCTTTGGGTTGGTCGGGAGTATTTTTCCCTTGCCGGCTCGAGCGCAATCGATGGCCGAACCTTCGCCAGTCGTATTGAACTTTGAGGCTGGGGCCGGTCTGGGGTTCAGTCCATCGGGCGGCTGGACTTTTCGACCGGTGCGTGAAGCGGACGCTCCTCAAGGGGCTGTGTTCGCGCGCCTCGCCAATCCTGATCAGAACGCCGGACCAACCCATGCCAGTAAGAGTGTTCCGGCTGCACCCTACGCAGGGCGTGCCGTCCGCCTCAAGGCGTGGTTGAGGGTGTCGGGCGAGGCTACGCCCCTTGCAGGATTGTGGTTGAGAATCGATGGTTCGTCACCGGGTTCGCCGCTGTTCTTCGATAACATGTCGGATCGACCGGTCGCTCCGGGCGATTGGGTTGAGAGCGAAGTCGTCGCCTATGTTCCGCCCAATGCGGAAAGATTGCTCTTCGGTCTGGTCAAGTCGGGTGGAGGAACGCTGGATGCGGACAACCTCGTTCTGGAAATCGCTCCTAAGAACGACGGAGCCGCCATGCCAGTAGAAGTCCGCGCTTATTTGAACGAGGCCCTGACTGCGCTCGAGACGCGTCATATCAATCGTGCATCGGCGGACTGGTCGCATCTGCGCGCCGTAGCCGAACGAATGGCTAGCAGCGCGCAAACGACGGCGGAGACCTATCCAGCGATCCGGACCGCAATCGGCCTGTTGGGCGAAAAGCACACTCTCTTCATCGGCCCCGAGGGGCGAAGTGTCTCGGCGCGAGGGCAAACCGTCGCCCAGCCCCAGGGACTGCCCACCGGTGAAATGATGGCGCCGACGGTTGCGCGCTTATTGGTTCCAGCTTTGATGACGGACGGAGCCGGCACCACTGTGGGCTCCGCTTACCAGGATACTCTGATTAACTTGATCGCCGCACTGGAGCGTCAGGGAGCTTGTCGCTGGATCGTGGATTTGCGTGGCGACGGCGGCGGTAACATGTGGCCGATGGTAAATGGTTTGGAGGCCTTGTTGGGCGCTGGGCCTTTCGGAGGTTTCGGTGACTCAGATCGTGTTCGGTCATACTGGGCTCGCCGAGAGGACGGGACCATCGCGGAGATGACAGACATTTCGTCTGCTCATCACGTTTCCGGGCGACTGTCTGAAATGCCGGTAGCGGTTCTGTTCGGCGCAGGTACAGCGAGTTCGGGCGAGATGACGGCTATCGCCTTTCGAGGTCGAGAACGCACTCGCAGTTTCGGGCAGGCTTCGGCAGGCTACACCACCGCCAACGGGGGGCATCTTCTACCCGATGGCGCGCGGATTCTGATAACCACCATGGGCGTTCACGACGGTCTTGGATCATTCATTTCCGGGGCTTTGATTCCGGATGAACTCTTGCCAGACGAACAGACTTTGACGCGCGCGCTCGAATGGTTGCAAACCGAGGAATGCATGGCGACCGCTTTGTCCTCATCTGCCAACTAAGCCTGCAACAAGGTCATCGTATGAAGTCGATCATCATGCTTTCCGTCGCCATTCCGGCGCTTATCCTGGGGGCCAGCGCCAGTGCGGTCGTAGCGGGCGGCGCCGACGAAGTCATTGTCTCGACGAACGACAGCCGCCCGCCCCACTTTCCCCGCGACCTGACCCCCGCGGGCGTCGCGGCGGTCGACGACCATCTGGCGCTGGAGCAGGTGGACGGAGCCGAGGCCATGGCCTTCGTCGCCGAGGAGAACCGAAAGTCGCTGGCCGTCCTGACCGGCGATCCTCGCTACGAAACCTTCCGCGCCGAGGCCCAGGCGATCCTGACCGCCACCGACCGGATCCCCGCCCCGTCCTTCCTCGGCGACGGGATCGGCAATTTCTGGCAGGACGCGGCCAATCCCAAAGGGGTCTGGCGCCGGACGTCGCTGGACAGCTACCGCACCGCGACGCCGCAGTGGGAGACCCTGCTCGACATCGACGCCCTGTCGAAGACCGAGGGCAAGGACTGGGTCTTCAAGGGCGCCGACTGCCTGGCGCCCGACGAGACCCGCTGCCTGATCAACCTGTCCGACGGCGGCAAGGACGCGGTGGTCGTGCGCGAGTTCGACCTGACGACCAAGCGGTTCGTTGATGCCGGGTTCAGCCTGCCCGAAGGCAAGCACCGCATCGAATGGCTGGACCGCGACACGCTTCTGGTCGCCACCGACTTCGGCGCGGGGACCATGACAGAGTCCGGCTATCCCTTCATCGTCAAGGCGCTGAAGCGCGGCCAGACCCTGGTCCAGGCGGTCGAGGTCTATCGCGGCGAACAGGGCGACGGCGGCTATGGCGTCAGCCCGGCGGTTTATCGTGACAAGGCCGGCAAGGTGACGGCAGTGATCATCACCCGCCCGCTGGACACCTTCCGGTCGGAGACGTGGATGCTGGCTGACGGCGGCCCCGTTCAGTTGGACCTGCCTGCACGTGTTTCGGTTCACGGCGTTCTGGAGGGACGCTTGATCTTTTCGACCGAAGAAGCGTGGACGCTAAACGGAGGGACTTACCCCGCAGGAGCCGTACTGGCCTATTATCCGGGCGAGCTGGTGAAATCAGATGATCGAATTGTGATCATGGGAGAGGGGCCCTCGCCTGTGGTGCTGATGCCGGAGGCGCGTCAGGCCGTGCAACAGGTTGCAGTGCTGGACGACCGTCTGGTTATCGCGACGACAGATAATGTTGCGGGGCGATTGAAGGTCTATCGTCACCGCCCCGGCCGTCCCGCTCGCTGGGAAGCGCAGGACATCACCGTGCCCGACAACCTCGCAGTCGGTCTGGGCGACAGCTCCAAGTCGCGGGGTGAAGTCTTCGTCTCGACCCAAGGCTTCCTGGTGCCGCCGACCCTCAGCCTGGCCGACGCGGACGCGGCGACCCTGACCACATTGAAATCGGCCCCGGCCAAGTTCGACGCCGCGCGCGACGTGACCGAACAATACGAAGCCACCTCGACCGACGGAACCAAGATCCCCTATTTCATCACCCGGCCGCGCGACATGAAGCTGGACGGGTCGAACCCGACCATCATGCTGGGCTATGGCGGGTTCCAGATCAGCCTGAACCCGGCCTACAAGCCCGAGATGGGCAAGCTGTGGCTGGAGCGGGGCGGGGTCTTCGTCCAGGCCAATATCCGCGGCGGCGGCGAGTTCGGTCCCGACTGGCACCAGGCGGCGCTGGACGGAAATCGCCAGCGGGCCTTCGACGACTTCGCCGCCGTGGCGCGCGATCTGGAACAGCGCGGCGTCACCAGCCCGCGCCGGTTGGGCATCTACGGCCGGTCGAACGGGGGGGTGCTGACCAGCGTGTCGATCACCCAGCACCCGGAGCTGTTCAATGCGGCGGTGATCGAGAGCCCGCTGGTGGACATGCTGCGCTATCACGAGCTGCCGGCCGGCGCCTCGTGGATCGGCGAATACGGCGACCCGCGCATTCCCGAAGAGGCCGAATGGATCGCCCGATATTCGGCCTATCAGCAGCTGCGGCCCGACGTGACCTATCCGCGCATCTATCTGACCACCAACACCCGCGACGACCGGGTCCATCCGGGCCATGCGCGCAAGTTCGCCGCCCGTCTGGGCGATCAGGGCCACGACCACCTCTATTATGAGGACACGGCCGGTGGTCACTCCAACGACGCCGACCCGGTGGCCAACGCGCGGCGCTGGGCCCGTCACTATGTCTATCTGTCGCAACAGCTGATGGATTGAGGGCGGGCGGGGGCGGCTCACGGACTTATGACCCCAGGCAACGTCCGCGACGTCTAAGAACATGGCCATGAGACACAGGATCGGGGTCATCGCAGCGACGGTCATGGCGGGCGCCGTCCTGTCCGTGGGCTCGGTCGCCCAGCCGGCGGGGCCGCGCGTCAAGCCCGTCCGCCACGCCGTGACCGCCGGACCGCCGGTCGTTGTCGAACTGTTCACCGCCCAGGGTTGCGGGGGTTGTATCGAGGCCAATGCCGTGGTCGAGCGGGCGGCGGCGGAGCCCGGGGTGATCGCCCTGACCTACGGCGTCGACTACTGGGACTATCTGGGCTGGACCGACACCTTCGCCCGGCCCGCGTTTTCCCAGCGCCAGCGCGCCTATCGCGCCGCCCTGCGTCAGCGCGGCGTCTCGACGCCCCAGGTGGTGATCGATGGCCGGCGCCAGCTGTCCGGCGCCCGTAGCCAGGAACTGGAGACCGCCATCATCGAGGAGGCCGGTCGTCAGGTCTGGCCGCCCGAAATCGAGTTCCGCGAAACCGGCGATCAGGTCGGCGTCGGCTCGGGCCGCGCCCCGGCCGGGGGCGCCGAGGTGCTGGCCGTCACCTACACGCCCGGCCCCCAGGTGGTCGAGGTCGCCCGCGGCGAGAACCGGGGCCAGGCCGTGCGCCACATGAACGTGGTGCGCGACGTCGTCCGCCTGGGCGAGTGGCGCGGCAGCCCCATGTTGTTCGACCTGCCGCAGACGCCCCATGACGAGGCCGTGGTGGTGATGGTCCAGGGCAAGACCGACCGTCGAATCCTGGGGGCGGCGGTCAGGAACTAGGTCCGGCGGATGGATGCCGATGTGCTCACTTTCGAGATGGACGGCGCGCAGCGGATTCGGGGCGCGGCCGCCGATCATCTTGACGCCTTGCATTCCGTCCTCGCCGATACACCGCCGGACCAAGCGGGCGTGCGATTGCGGGGAATCGCCCCTCTCGACCGTCTGCTGGGGTCGGACGGCCCTATCGGGGCGCTAGCGTCGGCGGCGCTCAAGGCCGAGAGCAAGCCTGTAAGGGCCATCCTGTTCGACAAAACCCTCAGCGCAAACTGGTCGCTGGGCTGGCACCAGGACAGAACCATCTGCGTTCGACGGCGAATTGACACGGACGGTTTCGGTCCTTGGACAGTCAAGGCGGGGATGCAGCACGTGGCGCCGCCTTTCGGTATCTTGTCACGAATGGCGACGCTGCGAATTCATCTCGACGATGTCGGGGCAGACAACGCCCCCCTGCTGGTCGCGCCCGGTTCCCACACTGTGGGTCGCGTCCCGGTCGGCGACATCGACGAAGTCGTTCGCCGATGCGGCGCCCACGCCTGTCTGGCCAAAGCGGGCGACATCTGGCTTTACGCCACGCCGATCCTGCACGCATCGGAGGCGGCGGTGCGGCCTGCGCGCCGCCGGGTCCTCCAGCTCGATTATGCCGCCGAAGCTCTGCCTGGCGGATTGGAGTGGCTGGGCGTCTAGCCCGGCTCTGTGCGACGGCTGTCGGAGGACCGTCCCTGCATCGGCCTAGGCCCCCGCCTTTCTTGCGAACCCCCAGGCCGCGTCGCTCAGCGGGCCGACCTGGGCGGCCATGGTCTTGGCGTGGGCGCTGGCGGCGGTGCCGTCGCGGACCCGGCCGGCGATGCCCTGGCAGATCGCAGCGAGGCGGAACAGGTTGTAGGCGTAAAGCCAGTCCAGATTGGCCGGCCGCATGCCTGACGCGGCGGCGTAGCGCTCGACCGTCTCCTCGACCGACGGGATGCCCAGGGCCTCAAGATCGGCGCCGGCCAGGCCGTTGCGCAGGGAGGCTGGAATGGCCCAGGCGATCAGCAGGTAGGAGAAGTCGGCCATCGGATCGCCCAGGGTCGACAGCTCCCAGTCGAGCACGGCGCGGGCCTGGGGGCCGTCGGGGGCCAGGATCATATTGTCCAGGCGGAAGTCGCCGTGGACGATGCGGCTGGGCCCCTCGGGCGGGAGACTCTCGGGCAGGAAGGCGATCAGCCGGTCCATCGCCGGTACGGGCTCGATCTCGGACGCGCGGTACTGTTTGGTCCAGCGCCCGACCTGGCGGGCGAAATAGTTGCCGGCCTTGCCGTAGTCCGCCAGCCCGATGGCGGCGGGGTCGAAGGCGTGCAACCGGGCCAGGGTGTCGGTCTGGGCCTGATAGATGGCCCGGCGCTCGGCGGGGGGCAGGCCCGGCAGTTTGAGGTCCCAGAAGATCCGGCCCTCCACCTTGTCCATGACATAGAAGATGGAACCGATGACCGCCTCGTCCGTGCAGAGGGCGTGGGGCCTGGCGACCGGGAAGCCCTGGGCGGCGAGGGCGGAAATGACCTGGAATTCGCGGTCGACCGCGTGGGCGCTGGGCAACAGGACGCCAGGCGGCTTGCGACGGAGGACATAGGCGGCGTTCGGGGTGGTCAGCTCATAGGTCGGATTTGACTGGCCGCCCTTGAACTGGCGCACCGTCAGGGGGCCGGCATAGCCCGCGACATGGGTCGCCATCCAGACGTCGAGCGCGGCCTCGTCCAGTCTGTAGCGGGGATCGACTTCGCGGACGCCGGAAAAGGCGGACTGGGCGTCGAGGGCTGGATCGGTCATTCGGTTTGGTGTCCTGGCGCTTCCTGGCCGGCCGCGTCTTTTGCGCGATCCGGGGCGGCGATGATGGCGGCCTTCACGGCGCGACGCCAGCCGGAAACCAGCCCTTCACGCTCATCATCCGACATTCGCGGCGTCCAGCGCGCGGGGGCCTCGGCGGGCCGGGCCTCGAGGTCCGAGACCAGGCCGACGCCCAGCGCCGCCAGACGCGCAGCCCCCAGAGCCGTCATTTCCTGGAAGGCGGGCCGCTCGACCTCGACCTCGCAGATGTCGGCGACGAACTGCATCGCGAAGCTGTTGGCGGTGACGCCGCCGTCAACCTTCAGGGTCTTCAGCGCGGGGGCGCCGTCCTGGGCCAGGGCGTCCAGCAGATCGCGCGTCTGATAGGCCAGGGCCTCAAGGGCGGCGCGCACGAAATGGGCGGGGCCGGCGTCCCGTGTCAGGCCGACCACGGTTCCCCGCGCCTCCGGCTCCCACCAGGGCGCGCCCAGGCCGGTGAATCCGGGGACCATATAGACGCCCCCGTTGTCGGAGAGACCCAGGGCCATGGCCTCGGACTGGCGTGATTCCGAAATCAGCCCGACGCCGTCACGCAGCCACTGGATCGCCGAACCCGCCGAGAAGATCGAACCCTCCAGCGCATAGGCCGTGCGGCCCTGCGCCTGATAGGCCAGGGTGCTGAGCAGGCGGCGGGTCGAGGACACGGGTTCCGGCCCCACATTGGCGACCAGGAAGGCGCCGGTTCCGTAGGTTATCTTGGCGTCGCCGGGCCGCAGGGCGCCGTGTCCGACCAGGGCGGCCTGCTGATCTCCGGCCGACCCGGCGATGGGCAGGGGCTTGCCGAACAAGCCGGGGTCCGTCTCGGCGATGATCCCGGCGCAGGGGACGATGTCGGGCAGGGCGTCGCGCGGCGCGTCGAACAGGGCGCAGAGGTCTTCGCGCCACTGACCCGTCTTCAGATCCATCAGGGCGGTTCGGGCGGCGTTGGCGGCGTCGGTGGCGTGGACGCGGCCGCCTGTCAGGTTCCAGATCAGCCAGGCGTCGATCGTGCCCAGCTTGACCTCGCCTCGACCGGCCCGCTCGCGAGATCCGGGAACGGCGTCCAGCAGCCAGGCGAATTTCGTCGCCGAGAAATAGGGATCGAGAATCAGGCCGGTTGCGGCCTGGACCGCAGGCTCGTGACCTTCATGGGTCAGGCGGGCGGTGACGTCGGCGGTGCGGCGGTCCTGCCAGACGATCGCCCGGTGCAGGGGCTCGCCGGTTCGGGCGTCCCAGAGCACGGCGGTTTCGCGCTGATTGGTGATGCCCACGGCGGCGAAACGATCGATTCCCCCGGCCTTGCGCACCACCTCGCGACAGGTCTGGAGCACGGCGGACCAGATTTCCGCAGCGTCATGTTCGACCCAGCCGGACTGAGGAAAATACTGGGTCAATTCGATCTGGCTGACGGCGACCGGCCGCAGATCCTGATCCCGGACCTCGAAGGCGATGGCGCGGGTCGAGGTGGTGCCCTGGTCGATGGCGAGGATCAGGCTCAAGCTGTTTCTCCCTGGGGCGGCTTACGCGGCGCGCGGTGGTTGGTCTAAGGGGAGCATATGATGACGCACCTGCCCAGCTATGAAGGCGTTCTTGACGCCGCCCGCCAGATCGACGGCGTCGCCCTCCGCACCCCTTTGATCGAAAGTCCCGCGTTGAACGCGGAGGTCGGCGGTCGAGTGCTGATGAAGGCGGAGACCCTGCAACGCGCCGGCGCCTTCAAGTTTCGCGGAGCCTATAATCGCATCAGCCGGCTGAGCGCGGAGGAAAAGGCCCGCGGCGTCGTCGCCTTCTCGTCGGGCAATCACGCCCAGGGCGTGGCGGCGGCCGCGGCCCTGGCGGGGACGTCGGCCCTGATCGTCATGCCTACGGATTCCCCCCGGGTGAAGATCGACGGCGTCATCGGCTTCGGCGGAGAAGTCCGCCTCTATGATCGCTGGACCGAAAGTCGCGAGGCGATCGGCGCGGCGATCGCCGCTGAACGCGGCGCGGTCCTGGTGCCGCCGTTTGACGATCCCTTCGTCATCGAGGGACAGGGCACCACGGCCCTGGAGATGCTGGACCAGGCCGACACGCCGATGGATCAGATCCTGTGCGGCGCGTCGGGCGGGGGACTGATGGCCGGGATCAATCTGGTCATGGGCGCGCGCAGCCCCGACACCCGGGTCCTGGTGGTCGAGCCGGAGGCCTATGACGACACGGCGCGATCCCTGGCGGCCGGAACGCGGGTCGGTCATCCGGACGGGCCGCCGTCGATCTGCGACGCTCTGATGGCGCCGACGCCGGGCGTGCTGACCTGGCCGATCAACCAGCGTCTGGCGGGCTCGGTCACGGTGTCCGACATGGAGGTGGCCGAGGCCATGCGCTTCGCCTTCCGCCATCTGAAACTGGTGGTCGAGCCGGGCGGGGCGGTGTCCCTTGCGGCGCTGCTGGCCAGGAAGGTTGCTGCGGAAGGCCGCGTCACCGGCGTCGTCCTGTCTGGGGGCAATGTCGATCCGACCCTCTATGCTGCGATCATCGAGGGTCGTTTCGCGGCCTGATCCCTTTTCATGGCCCCACATCTCGGCCACCTTTCGGGAAACGAAACATCAGGGAGGGACGACCATGACCAGGACGAGCGAACTTCAGCAACTGATCGGCCGGGAAGTCGGGGTTTCCAGATGGTTCGACGTCAGCCAGGCGCGCATCGACGCCTTCGCCGACTGCACCGAAGACCGGCAGTTCATCCATGTGGATCCCGAGGCCGCCGCGACGACGCCGTTCGGCGGGACCATTGCTCACGGCTTTCTGACCCTCAGCCTGGCCTCGGCCATGAGCTATGACGCCGTCTCACCCCTGGACGGGGTGACGATGGGGATCAACTACGGCTTCGACAAACTCCGCTTCCTGGCGCCGGTCGCGGCGGGGTCTCGGGTGCGGGGGCGTTTCCGCCTGATCTCGGCCGAGGACAAAGGGGATGGGCGCTGGTTGCTGAAGCACGAACTGACGGTCGAGATCGAAGGCGGGGACAAGCCCGCTCTGGTCGCGGAATGGCTCGGAATGCAGGTCGTCAGCTAGTCGCGACGTGGGGTGTGCTGTGGCGCGCCGCTCACGCGACACGGGCGTGACGTTGTTTCCTATAAACGACGCAAAATCGTCCAAACCGGGACGATTTCGGAAATTTCACCTGTAGCATCAATAGCACGGTGTCAATTGTCCCGGCAGAACTCGCCCAGTTTTCGCCTCGACCTTCCACGGCAACGCTGATAAGACACGCCGAGGCGGTAGACCCGCCCTAGATACAACAGGCGGAGGCTAACCCCTATGCGTATGAAGACTTTTGTGCTGGCCTCCAGCGCAGCGGCCGCCCTGGCCCTGTCGGCTGGCGCCGCATCGGCCGAGCCGAACGGCTGGTACGGCGCGATCGACGCCGGCTATCACGTGATCGACGACATCAACGCTGAGTCGTCGACCACCGGTGCAAACTGGAACTACGAAGTGAACGACGGCTGGGCGGCTTTCGCCCGTCTCGGCTATCGCTTCAACCCCAACTGGCGCGTTGAGCTCGAAGGCGGCTACCGCTCGGGCGACATCGGCACCGTGCGCGCCGTGTCGGGCTCGCAGGGCCTCTGCAACCTCACCCCGGCGACCGGCGGCTGCTATTCGCCGGAAGGCGACATTGAAGCCACGACCCTGATGGCCAATGTCATCTATGACTTCGGTTACGAAGCCTGGGGCGTGCGTCCGTTCGTCGGCCTCGGCGCCGGCCTGAATCGCGTCCAGACCCAGACGATCGGCAACCTGCGCGCCAACCGCGGCGCCACCTTCGCCATCGACGACGACTCGACCGAGTTCGCCGCTCAGGCGATCGCCGGTCTGGCCTGGGCCCTCGGCGACCGCACCAACATCGACCTGACCTACCGCTACCTGACCGGCGACGCCTCCTGGGAGTCCTCCACGGTCGGCACGGGCGTCGGCGCGACCGCCTTCGGCGAATGGGACGGCGACTACGATCAGTCGCACACCGTGACCCTGGGTCTGCGCTACAGCTTCGGCGCTGAAGAGATGGCGCCTCCGCCGCCGCCTCCCCCGCCGCCGCCGCCGCCGCCTCCCCCGCCGCCGCCTCCCCCGCCGCCGCCGGTCGCTCAAAAGCCGACCCCGCGTCAGTTCGTGGTCTACTTCGACTGGGATCGTTCGGACCTGACGGCTGAGGCCCGCTCGGTGGTCAGCCAGGCCGCCAGCTACGCCAAGACCGGCGCAGCCACCCGCGTCCTGATCGTCGGTTACACCGACACATCGGGCTCGGCCGCCTATAACCTCGGCCTGTCGAACCGTCGTTCGCGCACCGTCGCGGACGCTCTGGTCGCCCAAGGCGTCAACGGCGGCGTCATCGCCCTCGACGGCAAGGGTGAAACCGCCCTGGCCAAGCCCACCGCCGACGGCGTGCGCGAACCTTTGAACCGTCGCGCCACCATCGACATCAACTTCTAAGACTGTCCGACGGTCGGCCCGGATTATCCGGGTCGACCCGAGGACGACGAACGTGTCGAAAGACCGAACGCCGCGCCCGACCGGGAGCGGCGTTCTTCTTTTTCTAGGCTTGGCGACGGCGTCCAGGCAGGTCGAACTCGCCTAGGCTCGCCCTGTCTGATCCGGTGGCGTTCTATCCGGTGGTGCGCATCAGCAAGGCGGATTCCAGGCGCGCCGGCTCGAGGCGTCGCAGGAGCGCATCTCCCAGGCCGATCACCAGGGCGGCGACAAGTACGGCGCTCGCGATCGCTACGGCCGCGAGCTTCAAACCCTGTGCGAACTCCCGCTCTTCCGGATCCACCCGCGTTTCCCCTCAAACCTCCCCTTCGCACATCATGATGCGCGAACCGAGGCAAGTCACGGATCGGTGCTCGGTCACGAAAAGGGGGGCGACGTCTAATGACGCCGCCCCCCTTGCCGCCCTGTGAGGCGACCGTGATCAGCCGGTGAACGGGCGGATCAGGATTTCCACACGACGATTCTGGGCCTTGCCTTCCGCGGTTGCGTTCGAGGCTACCGGATTGCGTGAGCTGTTGCCGGCGACGTACAGCCGTTCCGGAATCACGCCCCGTCGAACCAACTCGGACGCGACACTGGCCGCACGACGTTCCGACAGGGGCTGGTTGATGGCGTCGCCGCCGGAGGAGTCGGTGTGGCCGATGATGTCGATGGTCGAGCGATCATATTCCTGCAACACGCGAGCGACGTCGTCGAGCACGGGCATGAAGCGCGGATCGATCGAGGATTGGTTGGTGGCGAAGGTCACGTCCGACGGCATCCGCAGGACCAGATTATCGCCCTGGCGCGCGACGCCGACGCCGCTTCCCGAAAGTTCGGCCTCGAGGGCCCGTTGCTGACGGTCCATATACTGACCGATGGCGGCGCCCCCCAAAGCGCCGACGCCAGCGCCGATCAAGGCGTTCTTGCGTCCCTGTTCGCCGTTCGACGTATTGGTGAGGTAGCCCAGCAAGGCGCCGCCCAGAGCGCCGGCGATGGCGCCCGTGCCGGTGTTGTTGCGGGTCGGGGTGGAGCTATAGGGATCGGTCGTGGTGCAGGCGGCGGTCCCCAGCAGGGCCGCGATGGAAACGCTGGCGACGAAGATCTTGGCGCGCATGGAATGTTCCTTCCGAATTGCAGTCTGGCGCAAAAAACGCTCGCTTACTGTCTAGGTTCCAAGCTGTACCATGAATGAACGGACTGGCGCCCGCACGATCAACCGCCGGGGATCGACGAATCCTGCAACCGCCCCCAGACTGACAGAGTCGCAGAATAGGCGTATGAGACCGCCGTAGTTTTTGCCGAACGAGGACGCCCCTTGAGCTCCACCGAAACCCACCTCCCCGCCGAGCGCGCGATCACGCCGGTTTCGATGACGCGTTATGATGAGGACTTCCAGGGCTTCAGCGACGCCCTGGGCGCGTCCTTCGCGCGCTTCGGCTTCGCGGTGGTGGCCGATCACGGACTGGACGAAGGCCGGATTGCCGCTGCGTTGGACGACGCCAAGGCCTTCTTCGCCCTGCCCGAACCGGTGAAGCGCCAGTACCATCAGCCGGGAACTGGCGGCGCCCGCGGTCTGACCCCGTTCGGCGTCGAGGCGGCCAAGGGCGCCGCCACCGTCGATCTGAAGGAGTTCTGGCATGTCGGCCGCGAACTTCCGCAGGACCATCCGTATCAGCAGTTCATGCGCGACAATGTCTGGCCGGCCGAGACGCCCGGCTTCAAGGCCCATGTCTATGGCATGTATGAGGATCTGGACGCCCTGGGCCGCAAGATCCTGAGGGCCATCGCCCGCTATCTGGGCCTGGACGACGGCTATTTCGACGATAAGGTCGAGATGGGAAACAGCGTGCTGCGGCTGCTGCACTATCCGCCGGTGCCGGCCGATGCGCCCGGCGTCCGCGCCGGCGCGCACGAGGACATCAATGTCATCACCCTGCTGCTGGGCGCCGAAGAGGCCGGGCTGCAGCTGAAGGAGAAGGACGGAAGCTGGCTCGACATCGCGCCGCCGCCGGGCGCCCTGGTGATCAATATCGGCGACATGCTGCAGCGGCTGACCAATCATGTCCTGCCGTCGACGACGCATCGGGTGGTCAATCCGGCCCCGGAGCGGCGCGGGTTCGCCCGCTACTCCACGCCCTTCTTCCTGCACTTCAATCCGGACTTCCTGATCAAGACCCTGCCCAGCGCGGTCACCCCGGAAAACCCGGACCGGTACGCCGACAAGTCCATCACGGCCGAGGACTATCTGACCGAACGGCTGCGGGAGATCCGTCTGCTCTGACGGCGCCGTCGACCGTCAGCGGGTGATCCGCAGCTTGGTGATGTCGCGTCCGATGGCCTCGAAGGCCGCGACCAGCGCCGTTCCGCTGTCAGCCAGATAGGCCTTGTCGGACGAGGAGGCGCAGTTGGACAGCAGGGTGGCCGCCGCGCTGTTGGCGGTGATCGCGAAACCGACGGTGTAGACGGTGACGCCCTTGGCCTTCATCGCGGTGCAGAGCTTCTCGGCCTGGGATGCGGACGATCCGTTGGAGGCATTCTGGTTTATCCGGACATCATTATTCGAGTAGGACCCCCCCAGCGAATCCTTGGCTATGACCCCGCTATAGTAGGGCGTGTTGAAGTCGCCGTCGGTCATCAAGACCACGGCCTTGACCGTCTTCAACGGATCATAGTCGTTCGCGGCGGAGTCCGACGACCACAGACTGTTGAAGTTGGGCGCCAACGTATACCAGCCCCAGGCCGTGCCTATTTGGCCGGCCGTCGAGCCTCCGTCGTCCAGACTGTTTATGATGGACTTCAGGCTGTCGCGGTCGCTGGTCAGGGGCTGAATGCCAACGGTGAGGCAGGTGTTCTCGTTGGTGCTGGAATAGTTGCGGCCTACATAGGCCGACGCAGGCGAGGCGTCGGTATAGGCGGCGGATCCGACCCGCTCAGTCACGCAGTTGCTGATCTCATGAACGGACGTACTGCCTGCCGCATTGGCGTAGGCGAGATACTGGCAGCCCGCGACCGTGCAATAGGCCGTCCCGCCGCCCGAGTATTTTCCGGAGATCTTGTTGTTGATCACATAGGTGAAGGTGTCGGTGGAGCGCGCAGTCACGGTGAAGGCCGTGTTATCCGAGCTGTGGCCCATCTTCGTCGCGCTGTTGATCGCCATGCCGGACACCCCGGTGACGACGACGCGATCATTGACGGCGAACCCATGGTTCGCCGCCGTCACCGTGATGGTGCATTTGGTGGAGGTGCAGGCCCTGGTCGCGGCTGTGATGGTCTTGCCCGCCGTCACAGGGCCCCGCGCGGCGGCGGCGCTCGATCCCATGTACACCCCCATCGAATAGGGCACGACGGACATGCGCGAGGTGTAGGGGGTCTGGACATCCTTGACGACGATATCGACCATCTTGAGCGCGGCGGTTTTCAGGTCGGAGATCTTGCTGCCGCTCATTGAGCCCGTGATGTCGAGCACCATGGCCACTTCGAGGTTCTTGGCCGACCGATTGACCTCGGAATGGACCTTGATGGGAATCGTGTCGTCGAGCAGTTGGCCATAGGGAGGCAGGACGATATTGGCGACCAGGGTATTCACCCGGCCCACGGCGTCCGAGACGACGACGCTGGTTCCATTCAGGGCGACGGTGACGTCGGAATCCTGGATCGGTTCGATCTCGGTATTCTCGAGATTGGCCCGCAGGGTGATCAGGGTGACCGCCTTGAGGTCGTCCGGGTCCGTATAGGACGACCGGGCCGCAGACAGGGTGGCGGCGTCCAGGGCGTCCTGAAACTGGGACCTGGCCGTCGTCACGCGGTGCAGATCAATGCCGCCGAGCGCCAGCATGGCGATGATCGGCAGGCTGAAGGCGAAGATCATCGCCACATTGCCGCGCCGGTCGGGACCCAGGCGCAAGACGAGGCTGCAGAGGCGGCGGACCGCCCGACGGATCAATGGAGAGGCCAAGTTCGTCGCTTCCCTGCCGGGCGCACACGGCCCGTATGACGGCAGAATGCCGTCATACGGTTAAGAGAAGCCTCAAGCCTCAGGTTAACGGCCCCGCAGACCTATAAGCCGTGGGCGGCCTCAGGCCTCGGACCAGCCGCAGTCGCGGCCGCGATTCTGGACCGTGAGCCATTGGTTCAGCGGCGCGAAATAGTCGGCGACGGCCGAGGCGTCGTTGGTGGTCTCGCCGGTGAAGGCCTGCATCGCCTCGGGCCAGGGCTTGGACTGGCCCATTTCGAGCATGGCGTTGAAGCGGGCGCCGACCGCCTCGTTTCCATAGACCGAGCAACGGTGCAGCGGCCCGGTCCAGCCGGCCTGTTTGCAGGCCGCGCGCTGGAACTGGAACTGGTAGATGTGGGCCAGGAAGTAGCGGGTATAGGGGGTGTTGCCCGGCACATGATATTTGGCGCCCGGGTCGAAGGCGTTGGTCGGGCGCGGCCCCGGCGGGACCAGGCCCTGGTATTTCAGCATGTCGGCGGTCCAGGCGGCGTTGTACTGGTCCGGCGACGTCTCGCCCGAAAAGACGCCCCAGCGCCAGCGGTCGACCATCAGGCCGAAGGGCAGGAAGGCGATCTTGTCGAGCGCCATCTTCAGCAGGAAGGGAATGTCCTCCTCGGCACCCGGCGTGGTCTTCAACAGGCCGATCTGGTTCAGATAGGTGGGGGTCAGGGCCGACAGGCCGACGAAGTCGCCAATGGCCTCGTGGAAGCCGTCATTGGCCCCGTTGCGGAACATCATCGGCTGGTTCTTGTAGGCGCGCTGGTAGTAGTTGTGACCCAGCTCGTGGTGGACGGTGTAGAAGTCCTCGCCGTTGACGTTGGTGCACATCTTGATGCGGATGTCGTCGGCGTTGTCCAGGTCCCAGGCCGAGGCGTGGCAGACGACCTCGCGGTCGCGGGGACGCACGATCTGGCTGCGTTCCCAGAAGGTCTGGGGCAGGGGATCCAGGCCCAGGGAGACGTAGAAGCCCTCGCCCGTCCTGACCATTTTCACGGGGTCGTAGTCGGCGGTCTTCAGCAGTTCGGTCAGGTCGTAGCTGGAGGCCCCGCCGCTGGTCGGGGCCACCACATCATAGATATTGCCCCACTGCTGCGACCACATATTGCCCAGCAGGTCGGCGCGGATCGGGCCGTGATCGGGTTGGACGGCGTCGCCGTATTTGGCGTTCAACCGGGCGCGGACATAGCAGTGCAGGTTCTCGTAGAAGGGTTTGACCTGGGCCCACAGCCGGTCGGTCTCCTCGGCGAAATCGTCGGCCGGCATGTCGTAGCCGGACCGCCACAGGGCGCCGGTGTCGGTAAAGCCCAGTTCGCGCGCGCCTTCGTTGGCGATCTCGACCATGCGGGCGTAGTCGTTCTTCATCACCGGCGAAATGGTGCGCCAGCCTTCGTAAAGCGCCTTGGTCTCGTTCGGGTCGCGGCTGTCGGCCAGGATCAGCGAGGCCTCGTCCAGGGTGATCGGCTGGCCCTTGAAGTCGAACTTGCCGGTGGAATAGGTCGAGTCCAGCCGGGTGGTGATCTGCGACAGTTCCTCAGCCGCGCCGGGCCGGTTGGGGGCGGGCAGGACGATGCCGAGCCGCAGCAGGTTCAGCTTGCGGCGAACGACGGGATCGACCGCGACATCATTGAACTTGGCCGCCTGGTTGGCGAACTGGACCTGAAGTTCGGTGGCCTCGGCATTGACCTTGGACTCCAGCCACATGGTGTCGAAGGTGATGTTGGTGGCGCGGGCCCACTGCACCCGGGCGGCGTATTCGCCGAAGGTCAGCATCTTGGCCTCGGCGTCGGCGATGAACTGGGTCGCGCCCTCGACGGTGGTCGGATAGTCGGCGCGCAGGCCGGTGGCGGTCACCGGGGCGGGGGTGAAGGTCTGGGCGCCGCCGTCGGCCTGAAGCGGTCGGGTCTCGTGCGAGGTCGTGGTGGCGGCGCAGCCGGCGGTAAGGGCGAGGGCGCAGACCGCGACGGCGGTCATCATCTGACGCTTCATGATGGGATCTCCTGAACAGCGGGCGCAGGAGAGGTCAGGCCCGATCCGCCGTCAAGCGGAGCGGTTTGTCGGAGATTTTTAGCGGCTATCGGCCTTCGGCCTACTTGAGCCGAATGCAGGCGTTCAGTCCGTCGTTGCGGACCGTGCCCATGGCGGCCTGGATGCGCGAGGCGCGCCGGCGGACATAGGGCCCCGGCGAGGCGGCCTTGTAGCGACGCGGGGCGGGCAGGATGGCGGCGAGACGCGCCGCCTCGCGCGAGGTCAGGTCGGCGGCGTCCTTGCCGAACCAGTGCTGGGCGGCGGCCTGGGCGCCATAGACGCCCGGCGCCCATTCGACCACGTTCAGATAGACCTCCATGATCCGGCGCTTGGACCAGACGGTTTCGATCAGGACGGTGTAGCCCGCCTCGAAGCCCTTGCGGATCCAGTCTCGGCCTGGCCACAGGAAGACGTTCTTGGCGGTCTGCTGGCTGATGGTCGAGCCGCCGCGGATGCGGCCGCCCTCGGCGTTATGATCCAGCGCCTTCTGGATCGCCTCGATGTCGAAGCCGTGGTGGCTGCAGAAACGGGCGTCCTCGGCGGCGATGGCGGCGTTGACCAGATTGGGCGAGATGTCGTTCAGACCGCGCCACTGATAGTCCAGACCCTCGCCACGCACGGCCTGGCGCAGCATCAATATGGTCGGGGCGGGCGGCAGGACGGCGACGATCAACACCCCGCCGATGGGCAGCAGGGCCAGGACCGCCAGGGCGATCAGGGCCGCACGGAACCAGGCCTTTTTGCGCCCCCGCGCCATTACAGGATCGCCACGCCGGCGGTCCCGTCCTCGTCGGCCCAGGCGACCTTGTCGGCGGCCGGGCTGAGGCACAGGGCGACGATGGAGGGGCCCTTCTCGGCCTTGACGAAGTTCAGCCCCTGGGCGGCCGGATGGGCGACCCAGACCCGGCCGTCGGTCAGGCCGGCGGCCAGGAGGCCGTGCTCGGTCCGGGCCGAGACCAGATTGACCAGCGTGGTGTCGTCATAGCCGATCTCGGTCGCCTCGCGTCCCATGGGCCCGTTCGAGCCGATGAAGGGCCACAGGACCGCGCCCTGGGCTCCGGAGGTGGCCAGAAGCTGGCCGCCGGCGAGGAAGGCCAGCGAGCGGACCTTGGACGGATAGCCGCCCATCCGCAGGTTCTTGGCGTCCTTCAGCCGCCAGCCGTGCAGTTGGCTGTCCTGCATGGTGGTGACGACAAAGGCTCCGTCGGGGGAGAAGGCGACGGCGGTGTGCGAGCCGGCCCAGGCCAGTTTGACCGGCTGCTGCTTCTCGATCCGAGCGTACCAGAGGGCGGCGCCGCCGTAGGTCGAGGCGGCGATCCGCCGGCCCTTGGGCTCGAAGGCGACGCCGGAGACGGTGCGTTCGTGCTGAAAATCGCGGCGGAAGCCGGCGTCCTTCGGATCGATCACCGACAGGGTGCGGCCCCAGGAGAAGGCGACCAGCCCCGAGGCAGGCGAGGCGTCGATGGCGTCGACCCACTGGTTCCTGGCCGTGGCCAGGACGGCGGGTTCGGCGCCGCGACGGCTCCAGACCACCTGGCCATCGTCGCCGCCGGTGACGATCCCGTCAGCGGACGGGTGCACGGCGGCGCACAGGACGGCGCCGTCATGAGCCTGGACCGTCGTTCCATCCTCGAACCGGACCGAGCCGTCGCCGAGGGCGAAGACGGCGCCGGCGCTGTCGAACAGGGCGGCGGTGACCTGGGCGTCAAAATCGAAGTTCATGCGGGACGCGTTAGCGGGTTGCGGGGGCGGGGGCAAATGACGGCTCCTTCTCCCTCCCCTTCATGGGGAGGGATGATCGCGCAGCGATCCGGGTGGGGCCGTTGGAGCGGAGCGGAGTTCTGACCGCCCCACCCCGGCTACGCTCCGCTCCGCCGCCCCTCCCCATAAAGGGGAGGGAAAAGACTACACCGGATCGGTGGGCAAAGGCGCCACCGGCGCCGGCGCGGCCTGAGCCTTGGCGGGTTCGTCCGGCAGGGGGATGAACTCCAGGTCGTCTTCGCTGGGCAGGGCCATTCGTCCCGCCTTCCAGTCCGCCTTGGCCTGGTCGATGCGGGCCTGGCTGGAGGCGACGAAATTCCACCAGATCAGGCGTTCGCCGACCGGCTCGCCGCCCAGGACCATGACGCTGGACTGGACCAGGGCCTTGATGGTCGGCTCGGCCGCCGGCTCCAGCACGATCATCTGGCCTTCGTGGAAGGTGCGGTCCCCGACCTCGATGGAGCCCTTGGCCACGAACAGGGCGCGTTCGCTCATGCCGCCGGCGCCCTTGCCCGGAGGGGGGGCGGTGCGGACGCCGGGCTGAAGCTCCCAGTGGACATAGAAGAGGGGCGAGGACACCGGCACGCCGGCCTTGGCGCCATAGGCCTCGCCCGCCACCAGGCGCGCGAACAGGCCGCCGTTCTCATAGGCGGGCTGGGCGTCCTCATCGAGGTGATGGAAGGCCGGATCGATCTCCTCGGCCTCGTCCGGCAGGGCGACCCAGGCCTGCATCCCGTGCATCGGCCCGCCCCGGCTCTTCTTCAGCGGGTCGGTGCGCTCGGAATGGACGATGCCCTTCCCAGCGGTCATCCAGTTCACCTCGCCGGGCCGGATGACCTGGTTATAGCCGAGGTTGTCATGGTGCATGATCTCACCCTCGAACAGATAGGTGAGGGTCGACAGGCCGATATGCGGGTGCGGCCGCACGTCGATGGCGTCCGAGCCCGGTGCGAACTCGGCCGGACCCATCTGGTCCAGAAAAATGAAGGGCCCGACCATCCGGCGCGAATGGAAGGGCAGGACGCGCCCGACCTCGAACCCGCCCAGGTCCTTGCGGCGCGCGTCGATCACTAGTTCGATCATGTTCGGCATCCCCTCGGCGGGCCACGGCCCTCAGTGGAAAGGTCCGCCGAACGGTCTTATCCGACGTGAGGGGTGACTATGCCAAGAGGCAGGGCGGTCACATTCTTCACGCCGCGCGTGACGATATGGCTCTCGCAGTCGGAGACGATGCCCAGGGCCAGCAGTTTCTCGCGCAGGAACTTGTCGAAGGCGTGCATGTCGGAGGTGATGATGCGCAGCACATAGTCCTCGCGCCCCGTGATGGTGGCGCACTGGACCACTTCCGGCCATTTGGCGACGGCGCTCTCGAAGATGTCGAGATTCTCCGACGACGGCAGCATCAGTTTGACGATGGCGTAGACCTCGAAATCCAGGCCCAGCAGTTGCGCGTTCAACAGGGTGACGCGCTTGGTGATCAGGCCGGAATCCTCCAGCCGCTTGATCCGGCGCCAGCAGGGCGAGGCCGACAGGCCGACGCGATCCGCGACTTCCGCGACCGACAGACCGGCGTCTTGTTGCAGGATATCCAGGATCCGAGCGTCGATGGGATCGAGTTCGTCCGCCAATGCGTTTCTCCGATTAACAGTATGGCGAAATAAAATACCCTAAATCGGGATTTCGCAAGGTCAAATTGAGCGAGCACCTGCTTAGGCGCCGTGTTATCAAACGTCCAGAGGAAACACGGACGGACCCCCGAACGGACATGGACGCCCGCATGAACGACAAATTGAACCAAAAGAACAGCCGCCCGCTGTCGCTGCGTGTGCCCGAGCCCACGGGCCGACCAGGCGATGCGCCGGACTTCAGCCATCTGTCGATGGACCCGGCCGGGGCCGTCGAACGGCCCGACGTGGCGACGACGCCCTATGAGATGCGCGATCACGCCTTCCGGCTGATCCGGGTGCTGGACGATGAGGGACAGGCCGTCGGACCGTGGAATCCGCGTCTGGACCCTGAGACTCTACGTCGCGGCCTGAAGGCCATGATCCTGACCCGCGCCTTCGACGACCGGATGCACCGCGCCCATCGGCAGGGCAAAACCAGCTTCTATATGAAGTGCACCGGCGAAGAGGCCATTGCGGTCGCGCAGGGCATGCTGCTGAGCCGCGAGGACATGGGTTTCCCGACCTATCGCCAGCAGGGGCTGCTGATCGCGCGCGGCTATCCGCTGGTCGACATGATGAACCAGATCTACTCGAACGCGGCGGACCCGATCAAAGGCCGTCAGCTCCCGATCATGTATTCCGCCAAGGACTATGGCTTCTTCACCATCAGCGGCAATCTGGGCACCCAGGTCCCCCAGGCTGTCGGCTGGGCCATGGCCAGCGCCTACAAGGGCGATGACAAGATCGCCATCAGCTGGATCGGCGACGGCGCCACGGCGGAAGGCGACTTCCACAACGCCCTGACCTTCGCATCCGTCTATCGCGCCCCGGTGATCCTGAACATCGTCAACAACCAGTGGGCCATCAGTTCCTTCCAGGGCATAGCCGGCGGGCTGGAGACCACCTTCGCCTCCAAGGCTATCGGCTATGGCCTGCCGGCCCTTCGGGTAGACGGCAACGACTTCCTGGCGGTCTGGGCGGCGACTCAGTGGGCCGAGGAGCGCGCCCGTTCGAACCAGGGCGCGACGGTGATCGAACTGTTTACCTATCGCGGCGCCCCGCACTCGACCTCCGACGATCCCAGCCGCTATCGCCCCGGCGACGAGCACGAGAAATGGCCGCTGGGCGATCCGCTGGACCGTCTGCGCCAGCACCTGACCGTCATCGGCGAGTGGGATGACGAGCGCCACGCCACGGCCCTGCGCGAGGCGGTCGAACAGGTCCGCGCCGCCGGCAAGGAATCCGAGGCCATCGGCACCCTGGGCCAGTCGCGTCCCAGCGTGAAGACGATGTTCGAGGAGGTCTATGCGACCGAAGACTGGCGGCTGATCGAACAGCGCCGCGAGGTGGGGGTCTGACCATGGCTGAGCAAACCACCTTCACCGACGCCGATCGCAACGACGGCGTCGAGCCGGACATGGTCGACCAGAACGCCGCCCCCGCCTCGGAGGCGACGGGATCCGGCGTACAGCCGATGAACATGATCCAGGCCCTGAACTCGGCCATCGACGTCAAGATGAGCGAGGATTCCAACGTCCTGTCGTTCGGCGAGGACGCCGGCTATTTCGGCGGGGTCTTCCGCGTCACCGACAAGCTGCAGCAGAAGCACGGCCTGACCCGCAGCTTCGACGCCCCGATCAGCGAATGCGGCATCGTCGCCGCCGCCATCGGCATGGGCGCCTATGGCCTGCGTCCGGTCGTCGAGATCCAGTTCGCCGACTACATCTATCCGGCCTATGACCAGATCGTCTCCGAGGCGGCCAAGATGCGCTATCGCTCGGGCGGCCAGTTCACCAGCCCCATCGTGGTGCGTTCGCCCTATGGCGGCGGCATCTTCGGCGGCCAGACCCACAGCCAGTCGCCGGAAAGTCTGTTCACCCATATCGCCGGGCTGAAGGTCGTCATCCCATCCAACCCCTATGACGCTAAGGGCCTGTTGATCGCCGCCATCGAGGATGACGACCCTGTCGTCTTCTTCGAGCCGAAACGCCTGTACAACGGTCCGTTCGACGGCTGGCACGAGAAGCCGGTCTCGCCTTGGAAGGCGCAGGACCTGGCCCAGGTGCCCACCGGAAAATATGTCGAGCCCATCGGCAAGGCGCGCGTGATGCGCGAGGGGAACGACGTCACCATCCTGGCCTATGGCACCATGGTCTGGGTGGCCCTGGCCGGCGCCGAACACGCCGGCGTGGACGCGGAGGTCATCGACCTGCGCTCGCTCGTGCCGCTGGACATCGAGACCATCGAGGCCAGCGTGAAGAAGACCGGCCGCTGTGTCATCGTGCACGAGGCGCCCAAGACCTCGGGCTTCGGCGGCGAACTGTCGGCCCTGGTTCAGGAGCGTTGCTTCTATCATCTGGAGGCGCCGATCGCCCGCGTCACCGGCTGGGACACGCCCTATCCGCATGCTTTCGAATGGGAATATTTCCCCGGACCGCAACGGGTCGCAGACGCCTTGAAGAGCGTCATGACGGGAGGTCGATAAGATGGGTCGTTTCGTCTTCAAACTGCCCGACGTGGGCGAAGGCACCGCCGAGGCCGAACTGGTCGGCTGGCACGTCAAGGTCGGCGACACGGTCGCCGAGGACCAGATCGTCGCCGACGTCATGACCGACAAGGCCACCGTCGAGATCACCGCCCCGGTGTCGGGCAAGGTCATCGCCCTGCACGGCGAGCCCGGCGCCATGGTGCCCGTGCGCGGGCCGCTGGTGGAGTTCGAGGTCGAGGGGGCGGGAAATGCGGATGAGGCGACGCCCCCCTCCCCGGCTTCGCCGGTACTCCCCCCAAGGGGGGGAGATCGCGCAGCATCCAATCCTCCCCCCTTGGGGGAGGTGGCGCCGAAGGCGACGGAGGGGGCTGACGCCGCACCCACCGGCAACTACGTCTTCAAACTGCCCGACGTCGGCGAAGGCACGGCCGAGGCCGAGCTGGTCGGCTGGCACGTCAAGGTCGGGGATGCGGTCGAGGAAGACCAGATCATCGCCGACATCATGACCGACAAGGCGACGGTGGAGATCACCTCGCCGGTCGCCGGTGTCGTTGTCGCCCTGTACGGCGAGGCGGGACAGCAGGTCCCGGTCGGCGGGCCGCTGGTGGCGTTCGATGTGGCGGGCGCCGGGAATGTCCCGAGGCCCGTTCAGGCCCCCTCCGTCGCCTCCGGCGACACCTCCCCCAAGGGAGGAGGATCAGCGCCGACGCCCGCCCCGAAATCTCCCCCCCCTGGGGGGAGTACCCGCGCAGCGGGGGAGGGGGGCAAGTCCGTCGCGCCTCCCGCCCTCACCGGCCGCGCCCCCGGCGAACGCCCGTCCGCCTCTCCCGCCGTGCGCAACCGCGCGCGGGATCTGGGCGTGGACCTGACCTTCGTGCCCGGCTCCGGCCCGGCCGGTCGGATCACCCATGAGGATCTGGACGGCTTCATCGCGCGCGGCGGCCAGGTTCCGGCGTCCGCCGCTCCGGCCGGCGGCTCGCCCTTCGCCCGCGCCGAAGGAACAACCGAGGTCCGCATCATCGGCCTGCGCCGCAAGATCGCGGAGAAGATGGCCGAAAGCGTGCGCCGCATCCCCCACATCACCTATGTGGAGGAGATCGACGTCACGGCGCTGGAGGAGCTTCGTGCCCACCTGAACGCCACCAAGGCCAAGGATCAGCCCAAGCTGAACCTTCTGCCCTTCATCGCCCGCGCCATCGTGGTCGCCCTGCGCGATCAGCCGCAGATCAATGCCCATTACGACGACGAGGCGGGCGTCCTGACCCAGCACGCCCCGGTCCATCTGGGCATCGCCGCCCAGACGCCGAACGGCCTGATGGTGCCGGTGGTCCGCCACGCCGAGGCGCGAGACGCCTGGGATACGGCGCTGGAGATCGCCCGCGTCTCCGGCGCGGCCAAGGACGGTTCGGCCAAGCGCGAGGAGCTGTCGGGCTCGACCATCACCATCACCTCGCTGGGGACCCTGGGCGGAGTGGTCCACACCCCGATCATCAACCACCCCGAGGTCGCCATCGTCGGTCCCAACAAGATCGCCGAACGGGTCGTGGTCCGCGACGGCCAGATGGTGGTGCGCAAGATGATGAACCTGTCGTCGTCGTTCGACCACCGGATCGTCGACGGGCATGATGCGGCGGTGTTCGTCCAGCGGATCAAGGGGTTGCTGGAGCAGCCTGCGACCCTGTGGATGTGAGCGGCCGGACATGATATACACATCATATATCATGGAGGCTTGAGATGCGTATTCTCGTGGACGCCAATGAGACCCAGGTCGCCGCCTTGGACGACCTGGCCAAGCGCGAGCAGCGGTCTCGCGCTGCGGTGATCCGCGCCGCCATTGACGACTATGTCGCGCGTCACAAGCAAAGCCGGATCAAGGAAGGATTCGGCCTGTGGGGCGATCGCGCCATGGACGGGCTGGAGTACCAAGAGAAGCTGCGTAGCGAATGGTAGCGGCTCTTTTTGACACCAACATCCTGATCGATCATCTGAACGCCTATCCTGAGGCGGAGGCTGAAATCGAGCGATACCAGGACCGCGCCATCAGCATCGTCACCTGGATCGAAGTCATGGCCGGAGCCCATGGCGATAAGGCGGAGCCTACCCGCCGCTATCTCAGCGGCTACCAGATCGCGGCTGTCGATGATCGGATCGCGGAACGCGCCGTCGCTCTGAGGCAGGCCCATCGGATCAAACTGCCCGACGCCATGATCTGGGCGACGGCGCAGGTGGAAGGCCGCCTGTTGATCACCCGCAACATCAAGGATTTCCCGAGCGACGAGCCGGGCGTCCGCGCTCCCTACGTCCTCTAACCCTCACGGGCTATATGCAACAGTTGAAGACCAAAGTCCTGATCATCGGCGCGGGCACCGGCGGCTATGTCGCCGGCATTCGCTGCGGCCAGCTGGGCCTCGACACCGTGCTGGTGGACGGGGGAGACGGCCTGGGCGGGACCTGCCTGAACGTCGGCTGTATTCCGTCCAAGGCCATCATCCATGCGGCGGGCAAGTTCGAGACCGTGGCCAAGGCGGCCGGCGGGGGGACCCTGGGCATCACGGCGGCCAAGCCGGCCATCGATCTGCAGCAGACGGTCGAGTGGAAAGACGGGATCGTCCGTAAGCTGAACGCGGGCGTTGCGGCCCTGCTGAAGAAGGCCAAGGTCAGAGTGATCAAGGGCTGGGCGAACTTCGAGGACGCCAAGACCTGCGTGGTGAAAACCGAAGACGGCGACATCCGCATCACCGCCGAACACGTCATCCTGGCCACGGGATCGGAGCCGGTCGAACTACCCTTCCTGCCGTTCGGCGGCGACGTCATCTCCTCGACCGAGGCGCTGAGCCTGTCGGAAGTCCCGAAGAGGCTGGTCGTCGTCGGCGGCGGCTATATCGGCCTGGAGCTGGGCATCGCCTTCAGGAAGCTGGGGGCCGAGGTGGCCATCGTCGAAATGGCCGAGCGGATCCTGCCGCTCTATGACAAGGCCTTGACCGATCCGGTCGCCAAATGGCTGGAGACGCACGGGGTGGAGCTGCACCTGGGCGCGCGCGCCGGCGGGTTCGGGGACGGGAAACTGTCGATCACGACCAAGGACGGCGAACCGCTGCAGCTGGACGCCGACAAGGTGCTGGTCACGGTGGGGCGTCGACCGCGCACCCAGGGCTGGGGTCTGGAGAATATGGGCGTGGCCATGGCCGGGCCGTTCGTGAAGATCGACAACCGCTGCGCCACCAGCATGAGAAACGTCTGGGCCGTTGGCGACCTGACCGGCGAACCGATGTTGGCGCACAAGGGCTCGGCCCAGGGCGAGGTGGTCGCGGAGATCATCGCGGGTCATGACCGGGTGTTCGATCCGGTCGCCATCGCCGCCGTCTGTTTCACCGAGCCGGAGATTGTTTCGGCGGGTCTGGGCCCCAGCGACGTCGAGGGGCGCGACGACGTGATCACCGCCGTCTTCCCCTTCGCCGCCATCGGCCGGGCCCTGGCCATCGAGGCAGGCGAGGACGGCGGCTTCGTGCGGGTCATCGCGTCGAAGGCCGATCACCGCATCCTGGGCGTCCAGGCGGTCGGCCAGCATGTGTCGGAGCTCAGCAACAGCTTCGCCCAGATGCTGGAGATGGGGGCGGTGCTGGAGGATGTGGCGGGGACGATCCACGTCCACCCGACCCTGGGCGAGGCCTTCCACGAGGCGTCCCTGCGGGCCCTGGGCCACGCCATTCACATCTGACTAAAGCCGGTCCAGCCGCCTGGCGTGGTTCGCCACCATGCGCAGCGCCAGCCCGTCAGGCAGGAAGCGCGCCAGTCCGGCCATGATGTTGTTCATCATCCCCGGCGTCACGCTGGGCCGGTTCGCCTCGCAGGCGTTGTAGCCGATGCGGGCGACGCGGGCGGCGTCCATCCACATCCAGGCCGGATAGGCGCTGGACACCTGATCGCGCGAGCCATTGACGTCGTGGAACTCGGTCAGGGTGTAGCCGGGGTTCAGCACCGTGACATGAACCCCGGTCCCCAGTGTCTCCAGATACAGGCCCTGCGACGCCTTGATCAGGAAGCTCTTGATCGGCCCGTACAGGGTGTCGCCCCCGGTCGCCGGCATCTGACCCGCCAGAGACGCCACGTTCAGCACCCGGCCGAAGCCCCGTTCGACCATGCCCGGCAGGACCAGGCGGGACAGTTCCACCGGCGCCGTTAACATGACCTGGATCATGGCCCGGTGGGCGCTCAGATCCGTATCGAGGAAGCCGGTCACCCGGCTGAAGCCCGCATTGTTGATCAGGCCGTCCACCGTCAGGCCCCGCGCCGCGACGGCCGCGATCAACCGTTCAGGGGCGGCGGGATCCGAGAGATCCTCTGGGAGGACCGTCGCGGTCACGCCGTGGGCCGCGACCAATTCGTCAGCCAGACCCTGAAGCGGGCCCTCGCGCCGCGCGGTCAGGATCAGATTCCACCCGTTCGCCGCATAGGTCCGGGCCAGGGCCGCGCCGATGCCGGCCGAGGCGCCAGTGACGAGAACCGTCCGGCTCATCCGAGCTTCAGGCCGCGACGGGGCAGGACTTGTGCGGCGTGAAGGCCGCCAGCGAAACGGGATTTTCGGCCAGCAGATCGGCTATGGTGATCTTGGACAGGGCCTCGGTGGCGGCCTCGTCGGCGGCGGTCAGGGCCTTGGCCACCTGGCGCGGAATATGTTCGCTGATCGGGCAGCCCTTGGCGCCGGCGGGGGGCGAGCCGATGTGGGCGCAACCGTTGACGGCCCTCAGCACCTCGTCCAGGCGGATGTCTTCGGGCTGGCGCAGCAGCCAGGAGCCGCCGGTGGCGCCGGGGCGGGTGGCGATCAGCCCGGCCTTGGCCAGCAGGGCCGTGACCCGACGCACGACCACGGGATTGGTCGGGACCGAAGAGGCCAGCACGCCGCTGGGCGCCGCCTGCGCAGGTGAAAACGCGCCCTTGTGGGCCATATAGGCCAGGGCGTGGGCGGCGACGGGGAAGCGCTGGCTGTCTGACATGTTCGTGTTCCTGCACGTAAAATAGGCGTTCCCACGCCGAATCACAAATCCCGCCCCGCGCTGTGAAGGCGAATCCCGCGCGTCACGATTGAAGCGGGCGCGGAATGGGCCTAAAGGCTCGCCGCTTTGAAGGGCTCGACCTGTTGTCGGAGACCCGGAGGATACGCATGGCCGGGGATACTCCCCACGACGCGGGCGCTCTCCCCGCCGCGTCGAACACGCCGGACAAACCCACCCACGCCACGGGACCCGAGTCCCACGCCCCAGGGGGCCAGATCGCCAAGCACGGCGGCTTCTGGGCCCTGACCCTGGGCGCGATCGGCGTGGTGTTCGGCGACATCGGCACCAGCCCGCTTTACGCCCTGCGTGAAGCCATCGCCCACGCCCAGTCCGGCGTCGGCGGGGACCTGGCCGTGATCGGCGTCGTCTCCCTGGCCTTCTGGGCCCTGATGGTCGTCGTGACCTTCAAATATGTCTTCTTCCTGATGCGGGCGGACAACAAGGGCGAGGGCGGCACCCTGTCGCTGATGGCCCTGGCCCAGTTCGCCGTGGGTCGACGCAGCGCCTGGATCTTCATCCTGGGCGTCTGCGGCGCGGCCCTCTTCTACGGCGACGGCATCATCACGCCCGCGATCTCGGTGCTCTCGGCCGTCGAGGGCTTGCAGGACGCGCCGGGCCTGGCCGGGCGTCTGGACCCCTTCATCGTGCCGATCTCGGCCGGGATCCTGATCGCCCTGTTCATGGTTCAGTCGCGCGGCACGGCCAGCCTGGCCAAATATTTCGGCCCGATCACCGCCGTCTGGTTCCTGTGCCTAGGGGCGCTGGGCCTCTACCATATCTTCGACGACATCAGCATCATGCGCGCCCTGTCGCCCCACTATGGCGTCATGCTGCTGATCAACGACGGCTTCCTCGGTTTCGTCATCCTGGGCAGCGTCTTTCTGGCCGTGACGGGGGCCGAGGCCCTGTATGCGGACATGGGCCATTTCGGAAAGGCGCCGATCCGCATGGGCTGGCTGGCCTTCGTCCTGCCCTGCCTGACGCTGAACTATCTGGGCCAGGGCGCCCTGATCCTCGACAATCCCGGCTCCGCCGAGAATCCGTTCTGGAACATGGTGCCGGAGTTCGCCTACTGGCCCATGCTGATCCTGGCCACGGCCGCCACCGTCATCGCCTCGCAGGCCGTGATCACCGGCGCCTTCTCGGTCACGCAACAGGCGGTCCAGCTGGGCCTGCTGCCGCGTATCGACATTCGCAACACTTCCGAGACCCAGGCCGGCCAGATTTTCGTGCCGGCCGTCAACACCTTCCTGATGGTCGGGGTCCTGGTGCTGCTGGTCGTGTTCCAGAGCTCGCATAACCTGACAGCCGCCTATGGGGTGGCCGTGACGGGGACCATGCTGGTCAATACGCTGATGAGCTATTCGGTCATCACCAAGGGCTGGAAATGGCCGATGTGGGCCGTGGCCGGAACCCTTATTCCGTTCGCCTTCATCGACAGCGTCTTCCTGACCTCCAACCTGCTGAAGATCCCCGACGGCGCCTGGATGCCGCTGGTGCTCGGGGCCCTGCTGGTGCTGGTCATGTGGACCTGGGTGCGCGGCACACAGATCCTGACGACCAAGACGCGCAAGGACAGTCTGCCGCTGAACGACCTGATCGAGATGCTTCAGGCCCGGCCGCCGCACCGCGCGCCCGGCACGGCCATCTTCCTGACCAGCGATCCCGACGTGGCGCCCGTCGCCCTGATGCACAATCTCAAGCATAACAAGGTGTTGCACGAGAAGAACGTCATCCTGACCGTGCGCACCTCCGAACGGCCGCGCGTCAAGGAGGCCGACCGGGTGCGGATGGAGCCGATCAACGACGACTTCAAGAAGCTGACCATCACCTATGGCTTCATGGAGACGCCGAACGTGCCCCGGGCCCTGGGCCTGTGCCGGAAACAGGGACTGAAGTTCGACATCATGTCGACCAGCTTCTTCCTGGGCCGTCGCTCGCTGATCCCGTCGGCGCGCCAGGGCATGCCCCTGTGGCAGGACCGGCTGTTCATCTTCCTGATGCGCAACGCCGCCAACCCGACCGACTTCTTCCATATCCCGCCCGGCCGCGTGGTCGAGCTGGGCGCGCAGGTGGCCGTATGAGTTCCGAAGGACGCGGTTCTGATGGACGGGGCGGTCACAGCTCACAGGCGCGCGGCCGCCGAATGGCCACCAAGGGCCGGCCGCGCCCGGCTGCGGCAGAGGTCGCGCACGCCCCGTCGCAGGACGACATCGGCGTCGAGGCCCGGGTGGTCGCCGGCATTCTGCTGAACGCGGCGCTTGAGAAGCGCAACGGTCTGGACGAGGCCCTGTCCCAGCCTGCGGCCCGCGCGCTGGAGCCTGTCGACCGCGCCTTCGCCCGCGCCGTGGCCATGGCCGCCCTGCGTCGTCTGGGCGAGATCGACCAGATCCTGAACCGCCGCCTGCAGAAGTCGCCGCCCGAGGCCGTCCGCACCCTGATGCGCATCGCCCTGGCCCAGACCCTGGTGCTGGAGACCCCCGCCTTCGCCGCCGTCTCCACCGCCGTGAAACTGGCCGAGCGCGACCCCAAGACCCGGCCCTACAAGAATCTGGTCAACGCCGTGCTGCGCGGCGTGGGCCGCGACGGCCCCGGCCTGACCACGGCCGAGAGCAATCTGCCCGACTGGATCGCCGCCCGCTGGAGGGCGACCTATGGCGAGGCCGCCCTGACCGGCCTGGCCCTGGCCGCGCGCGAGGAGCCGGCCACCGACCTCAGCCTGAAGCCCGGCGTCGATCCCGCCGCCGTGGCCGCCGCCGTCGAGGGCGAGGCGCTTGAGGGTGGAACCGTGCGCACCGGCCGTCGCGGCGACGTGGCGACCTGGCCCGGTTTCGACGACGGCGACTGGTGGGTCCAGGACGCCGCCGCCGCCGTTCCCGGCCGTCTGCTGGACGCCGAACCCGGCGAGACCGCCCTGGACATGTGCGCCGCCCCCGGCGGCAAGACCCTGCAGCTGGCCGCCGCCGGCGCCTCGGTGGTCGCGCTGGACCGTTCGGCCCCGCGCCTGAAACGCCTGAGCCAGAACCTGGAGCGCACCGGCCTGACCGCCGAGGTGATCGCCGTCCCCGCCGAGGACTGGGACGACGACCGCAGCTTCGACGCCGTGCTGCTGGACGCGCCCTGCACCGCCACCGGCACCTTCCGCCGCAATCCGGAAGTCCTGCGCGCCACCAAGCCCGCCGAGGTCGCCAAACTGGCGGACGTCCAGCACCGGCTGCTCGACGTCGCCGCCGAACGGGTCAAGCCGGGCGGCCGCCTGGTCTATTGCACCTGTTCGCTGGAGCGCGAGGAAGGGGAGACCCAGGTGATCGCCTTCCTGCGCCGCAACCCCGGCTTCCGCACCGTCGCCGCCGATCCCGCCGCCCTGGGCGCCCCGATGGAAGCCCTGACGCCCGAAGGCTGGCTGCGCATCCTGCCGTCGATGTGGGCCGAGCACGGCGGCTTGGACGGCTTCTTCGCGGCCCGGCTGGAACGGATTTCCTGAGGAGGAGCGGCTTGCTCCCGCCCGCAAGCCGTCCTATCCGAAAGGCCATGGCCCTCACTCCCCTGATCTGCCCGTCCATCCTCGCCAGCGATTTCGCGCGCCTGGGTGAAGAGGTCCGCGCGCTCGAAGCCGCGGGCGCCGACTGGATCCATGTCGATGTGATGGACGGTCATTTCGTGCCGAACATCACCCTGGGTCCGGACATCGTGAAGGCGATCCGGCCGCACACCAGCCTGCCGTTCGACGTGCACCTGATGGTCGCGCCGGTCGATCCGTGGCTGGAGGCTTATCGCGACGCCGGGGCCGATCTCCTGACCGTCCACCCCGAAAGCGGCCCGCACCTGCACCGCACCCTGGGCCGCATCCGCCAGCTGGGCGCCAAGGCCGGGGTAGTGTTCAATCCGGCGACGCCGTTGTCGATCCTGGAGGAAGTGGTCGACCTGGTGGACCTGGTGCTGATCATGTCGGTCAATCCCGGCTTCGGCGGACAGAAATTCATCGACAGCTCCCTGCGCAAGATCGCCGGCGCCCGCGCCATTCTGGACCACGCCGGATCTGCGGCCCATCTGCAGGTCGACGGCGGCGTGACCTCGGCCAACGCCGGCGCCTGCGTCGCCGCCGGGGCCGACGCCCTGGTCGCCGGCTCCTTCGTGTTCAAGGGTGATTATGCGACCAATATCGCCGCCCTGAAGGCCGTTCCGGCAGCCGCGTGAGCCCGATCAGCCCCTTCGCCCCGCGCGGCGCAGATCCGACGCCCGACGTCGCCTCAGGCCAGATTCCTGGCCTCGCTGGCGCGCCGGTCCGCACGCCCATTCGTTCGGGCGCGACCGAGACCGGCCCCGGCCTGTGGCCGGCCATCGCCGGGCGGATACTGACCCGTCAGCTGTGGATCGAACTGTACGGCCTGCCGGGCTATGGCCTGACGCTGAGCCCGGTGCTGGGCGGGGGAAAGGTCACGGCCTTCGCGGCTACGCCGCGCGACTTCCGGCCGCACGATTCGGCGCCGGGCAAGAATCTGCTGGTCGGGCGTTTCATCCTGGCGGGGGCGTCGATGGAGGTCGAGGCGCCGGCCGATCCGTGGAACCGCCCCAGCCCGTCGCGGCCCTTCGCGGTCGAGCTTCACGCCTTCAACTGGCTGCCCGCCCTGATGGCCCAAGGCGAGCGCGGGGCGCGCGAGGCCCTTCGTCTGACTCTGGGCTGGGCCGACGCCTTCGCCCGTTGGTCCCCCTTCGCCTGGGGGCCGGAAATCCTGCCGCGAAGGGTGATCAACCTGGCCTGCGCCGCTCGCAAGATGGGCGGCGTCGCGACCGAGGCCGAGCGGTTGAGGCTGGCGGACTGTCTTGCGCGCCAGACGCGCCAATTGCTTCGACCGCCGGGCGGTCTGGCCACCCGAGCCGAGAAACTGACGGCGGCGGCCATCGGCGGCTGCGTCCTGGCCGGGGCGCCGGGCCAGGGCCTGCGACGCCGCGCCCTCTCCGCCCTGGCGGGCGCCCTGAGGGCCACGGTCCAGGCCGACGGCGGCCATGCGTCGCGCAGCCCGGAGGCCGGACTGGAGCTGTTGCTGGATCTGCTGATCCTGGACGACGCCCTGGCCCAGCTGTCCGAACCGACGCCCGAGGCCGTGTCGGACGCTATCGGGCGTCTGACCCAGGGCCTGCGCCTGCTGACTCTTCCGGACGGGCGTCTGGCCAGTTTCCAGGGCGGCGGACCGTCCACCGCGGCACGCGTGGCTGCGGCCCGGGCCCACGACGAGGCGTCAACCGTCTCGGGCAAGTCCGACCCCGTCCATCCGCCTGTCGGCGCCGTCGCCGGACTGGTGAGAATCGCCAGTCCGCTGTTGTCGATCGTCGCCGACGCCGCCGCCCCCGCCAAAGGGGGCTGGGGCGCCTCCGCCTGCGCCCAGCCGATGGCGCTGGAGATCGCCTGCGGCAAGGACCGCCTCGTGACCGGCTCCGGCTGGACCCCTCGCGCGACCGACCGCCAGGCGCTGCGGCTGACGCCCGGTCATTCGACCCTGACCCTGGGCGAGCGGTCGCTGAACGAACCCCTGGGCGGCTGGAAGGGCGAACTGCTGGGTCCGCGCCTGGTCGGCCCGCCGATCCATGTCACCACCGATCAGCGCGACGGCGACGGCGCGGTCTGGCTGGACATGGAGCACGACGGCTGGAACGAGGCTTTCGGCCTGAACCACCAGCGTCGCCTCTATCTGGACCAGCGGCTGGATGAGCTGCGGGCCGAGGAAAAGCTGTTCCCCACGCCGGGCCGCAAGGACATTATCCGTCAGATCGCCGCCCCCTACGCCATCCGGTTCCATCTGGAGCCGGGGGTCCAGGCCTCGCTGGCGCGCGACCGCCGCTCGATCCTGCTGCGCGGCGCCTCGGGCCGGGGCTGGTGGTTCCGCACCGACGGCCCCGACGTGGCCATCGAACCCAGCGTCCATATCGACGCCGGCCTGACCCGCCGCTCGCTGCAGATCGTGGTGCGCGGCTCGGCCCGCACCGACAGCGAGAGCCGGATCCGCTGGAAGCTGAGCCCGGCGGGCGCGAGCGGCGATCCGACGTGACCGACGCCGGCCGCCTGTGGATCGTGCGCGGTCTGCATACGGCCATCTATATCGTCATGTCGGCGGCCTGTTTCGCCGTCCTCTATGCGGGGATCTCGGGCCAAAGCGGCGCCTGGCTTCACGTCGCCCTGGCCCTGGTGGCCATTGAGGTCGTGGTCTTCGTCGGCTGCGGCCTGAAATGTCCTCTGACCGCCGTCGCCGTCCGCTACGGCGCCCGGCCGGACGGTCCCTATGACACCTTCTTTCCCGAGCGATGCACCCGCCACACCTTTCGGGTCTTCGGTCCGCTGATCACGCTTGGGCTGATCCTCAACGTGCTTCGCTGGTTCGGCCTGCTCTGATCCGTCCGCATACGGGGTGACGCACAAGCGCCCCGGTGCTAGACGCCCCGCCATCCTCCCCCAGCCTTCACGGACGCCGCTTCATGCCCGCCGCTCCCGACTTTCCGCCCGCCCCCGACCGGGTCAAGCCGCAACGCGCCCTGATCTCCCTGTCCGACAAGGCCGGACTGGAAGACGCCGCCCGCGTCCTGCACGACCTGGGCGTCGAACTGGTCTCGACCGGCGGCACCCGCGCAGCGATCGCGAAACTGGGCCTGCCGGTCAAGGACGTGGCCGATCTGACCGGCTTCCCCGAGATGATGGACGGCCGGGTCAAGACCCTGCACCCCGTCGTCCACGGCGGCCTGCTGGGCGTGCGCGACGCGGCCGACCACGCCCAGTCAATGATCGACCACGGCATCGGCGCCATCGATATTGTCTGGATCGACCTCTATCCGTTCGAATCCACCGTTGCTTCCGGGGGTTCATTCGAGGCTGCGGTCGAGAATATCGACATCGGCGGTCCGGCCATGATCCGCTCGGGCTCCAAGAACCACGGCTATGTCGCCGTCGCCGTGGACGGCGAGTCCATCGGCCTGATCGTGGCGGCGCTGAAGGCCGAGGGTTCGACCGATCTGGCCCTGCGTAAGCGGCTGGCCGCCCGCGCCTTCGCCCGCACCGCCGCCTATGACGCCGCCGTCTCCGGCTGGTTCGCCCAGCAGGTCGAGGACGTCGCCCCGGCGCGCAAATCCATCGCCGGTTCGCTGGCCCAGACCCTCCGCTACGGCGAGAACCCGCATCAGACCGGCGCCTTCTATCGCACCGGTGAAGCGCGTCCCGGCGTGGCCCATGCGACCCAGATCCAGGGCAAGGAACTGGGCTACAACAATATCGCCGACGCCGACGCCGCCTATGAGCTGGTCGCCGAGTTCGAGGCCCCGGCCGTGGTCATCGTCAAACACGCCAACCCCTGCGGCGTGGCCGTGGGCAAGGACCTGTCGGAAGCCTATGCCCGCGCCCTCGAATGCGACGCCGTCTCGGCCTTTGGCGGCGTGATCGCGGTCAATCGTCCTCTGAACGGCGACGCCGCCCGCGCCATCACCGGCATCTTCACTGAGGTGGTCATCGCCCCTGGCGCCGACGACGAGGCCAAGGAAGTCTTCGCCGCCAAGAAGAACCTGCGCCTGCTGATCACCGACGGCCTGCCGGATCCGCACGGGCCGGGCGAGGTGTTCCGTTCGGTCGCCGGCGGCTTCCTGGTCCAGAGCCGCGACCGGTCGCTGATCAAGCCGTCGGATCTGAAGATCGTCACCCAGCGCCAGCCAACGCCGACCGAGATCCAAGACATGCTGTTCGCCTTCACCGTGGCCAAACACGTCAAGTCCAACGCCATCGTCTACGCCAAGGACGGCCAGACCGCCGGCATCGGCGCCGGCCAGATGAACCGCCGCGACAGCGCCCGGATCGCCGCCATCCGCGCCAAGGAGGCCGGAGAGGCCAAGGGTCTGACCCAGTCCCTGGCCGAGGGGTCGGCCTGCGCCTCCGAAGCCTTCTTCCCCTTCGCTGACGGCTTGCTGGAAGCGGTCGCTGCCGGCGCCACGGCGGTGATCCAGCCCGGCGGCTCGATGCGCGACGCCGAGGTCATCGCCGCCGCGGACGAGAAGGGCATCGCCATGGCCTTCACGGGGGTGCGGGTCTTCCGGCACTGAGGATCACCCCGGATGATCCTTATCGAGGACGCCGACCCGGATCATGCCGACGCCAAAGTCCTGATCGCCGCCCTGTCCCAGCGACTGGCGGCGATCACAGGCTCCAGCGGCCAAGCCTCGTTCGACGCCGACGATGTTCGGGGGCCGGGCGCCGCCTTCCTGCTGGCGCGGGACGGGCAGGGTCGGGCCATTGGCTGCGGCGCCCTGCGTCCGCTCCAGCCGGGCGTCGCAGAAATCAAACGCATGTATGCGGCGGTCGCCGGCCAGGGCGTCGGTTCCGCCGTGCTCGCGGCTCTGGAGGCGAAGGCGAAAAGCCTCGGCTATGACGAGATCCGTCTGGAAACGCGCCGCGTCAACACGGCGGCCGTGGGCTTCTATCTCCGCGCCGGCTATCGTGAAATCCCGCCGTACGGCTGCTATGTTGGCCGGCCGGAAGCCGTCTGTTTCGCCAAACCAATCGGATCGACTTCCGCCTAAGTTGACTGGACGCCCTCGGCGCGCCGTGATGGTCTGCGGCTCCCCCGTTTCTGGAGCCGTCCCATGACCACCCTGATCCGTCCCGAAGGCCAGACCGCCGATGATCTGAAGCTCAGCCGCCGGGCGGTGGGCGCTTTGGGGGGGCTGCTGTTCTCTGGCTATGCGGTCGCGGCCCTGGCCAAGGAGGCCCAGCCGATCACCACTGACGCCGCCGGGCTCGAGACGGCCGAGGTGACCTATCCGGCGCCGGACGGATTCGAACTGACCGCCTATGTCGCCCGCCCCGCCGGCGAAGGCCCCTTCCCCGTCGTGGTGGTGGTGTCCGAGATCTTCGGCGTCCACGCCTATATCAAGGACATCTGCCGCCGCCTGGCCAAACAGGGCTACGCCGCCATCGCCCCGGCCTTCTTCAACCGGGTCGAGGATCCGGCGCCCCTGTCCGACATGGGCCGGATCATGCAGATCGTCGGGGCGGCCAACTATGAACAGGTGATGGGCGACCTGTCAGCCACCCTGGAATGGACCAGCCAGCAGCTGTGGGCGCGCGACGGCAAGGTCGGGATCACCGGCTTCTGCTGGGGCGGCAAGGTGGTGTGGCAGGCGGCGGCGCGGTTCGCCGTCATCGGCGCCGGCGTGGCCTGGTACGGCCGTCTGGCGCCCGCTCCCGATGCAACCCCGGTGCAGGTCTCGTCCGGCCAGCCCTGGCCGGTGGATCTGGCCGACGACCTGAAGGCGCCGGTCCTCGGCCTGTATGGCGGCCAGGACCAGGGAATCCCCCTCGCCAGCGTCGAACGGATGCGCGAGGCCCTGGCACGCGCCGGCCAGACCGACAGCCGGATCGTCGTCTATCCGGATGCGCCCCACGGTTTCCACGCCGACTACCGCGCCAGCTACGCCGAGGCGGACGCCAAGGACGGCTGGGCCAGACTGCTCGCCGCCTTCGACGAATCTTTAAGAGGTTGAATTGTTCCTGATGTGACACACTGCGGCGGGCTGTGTGTCATGGAGGGGTGAAGGTGGCGAATTCTCAGTGGCGTAGAGCGATCCTGCTGGGTGCAGGTCTGTTGTTCCTTCCCCTTGCGGCCTGTGGCGGCGGCGGCGGCGGGGGTGGAGCCGTGACGCCGGTCGTTCCGCCCCCTCCACCCCCTCCTCCTCCTCCTCCTCCGCCACCGCCACCCCCGCCGCCGCCGCCCTCGGTGACGTCGAGCGAATATCTGCGCAACTATGGCGTGGCCAATATGAAGGCCGAGGCCGGCTGGCAGGCTGGCGCCACCGGGAACGGCGTCACGGTCGCCGTGGTCGATTCCGGCGTCAGCAACAGCCAGGCCGATCTGGTCGGTCGCATCTCCAGCGCCTCGACCGACGTGGTTGTGGGCCGCAACACCCCCTATGTCGCGACCGACAGCCATGGCACCCTGGTGTCCGGCGTGATCGCCTCGAACTTCAACGGCACGGGCACGGTCGGCGTCGCTTATGAATCGACCATCCTGTCGATTCGCGCCGACATCTCCGACTGCGAGGATGAGGACGACGACGTCTGTTTCAGCAGCTCGGACCTGGTCCGGGCCCTGGACTTCGCCGTGGCCAACGGGGTCAAGATCATCAACATGTCGCTGGGCGGCGACGACCGGCTGGGCGCGGCCTTCGAGGCGGCCCTGCTGCGCGCGGTCGGTTCGGGGGCGGTCATCGTCGCCTCGTCGGGCAATGACGGCGAGGCCAATCCCGGCTGGCCCGCCCAGTATGCGGTCGATCCCCGCTTCGCCGGCGCCGTCATCGCCGTGGGCTCCCACGGCGAGACCAACCTCATGTCCGACTTCTCGAACCGCGCGGGGGTGACGGCCGCCGCCTATATTTCGGCGCCGGGCGAGGACGTCATCACCGGCTGCGACGGGACCAGCTGCTGGCGGATCAACGGCACCTCCTTCTCGGCGCCCCATGTCTCGGGCGCCCTGGCCCTGCTGATGGACGCCTTCCCCAATCTGTCGGCGCGCGAAGCCCTGGCCATCCTGATCGACACGGCGCGCGACGCCGGCGACGCCGGGACCGACATCGTCTATGGGCGCGGCCTGCTGGACATGGCCCGCGCCTTCCAGCCAGCGGGCGCCACCTCGGTTCCCATGGCCGACGGCGCCTCTATCGTCGCCGAGACAGAGCCGGGCAGTTTCGTCGGCCCGGCCTTCGGCGACGCCTTCGCTCGTCAGACCGCTTTAGGGACGGTGCTGTTCGACAGCTATGACCGGATGTTCGCGGTCCAGCTAGGTGCAGCCTATCCGACGGCGCCCAGCCGCTCTTATCAGGCGGCCCCGTTCGAACCCAGCCGCACGGCGACCACCCGGCTGGCCCTGCCCAACGGCGGCCGGCTGAACCTGACGGCCTCCCAGCCGCTCCCGACGCCCGAACCCATCGCCCCGCGCCATGACCTGACCGACGCCCCCTGGCTGGGCGACGAGCCCCGTCAGGAGGCCATGCTGGACCTGGAGATGGGCCGGCTGAGCTTCGCCACCTGGCAGGGCCGCGGCGGCGCGTCCTCGCCGTTCGACGGCGCAGCCGGCGACGGCTTCGCCGCCCTGGCCCAGGTCGATCACGCCGTGCGCGGCGCCGTCCGGTTCGGCGCCCTGACCCTGGCGGCCGAGAGTGGCGGCGGCGACCGCCGCATGCCCCTGCGCCGGGTCGAGGAAGAGGCCTCGACCTACAGCCGCGCCACCCTGGCCTGGCGCGGCGCCGACGGCGGCCTGTCGCTCAGCCTGGGCACCTTGGACGAGCGTCTGGGCCCGCTCGGCGCCTTCCTGCCGGGCGGATCGGACTTCGCCCTGCCGTCGCGGACCAACTTCTATGCGGTCGGCGGCGACTGGGCCCTGCGGCCCGGCCTGACCCTGATCGGCGAGGTCGGAATGGGCGCGACCGAGACGGAAGGCCGCTTCCTGTCGACGGACCAGGCGGCGATCAGTTCGAACTGGCGGCTGGCCCTGCTGACGGGGTGTACGGTCCTGTGCGACCGGATCAGCTTCACCGTGTCGCAGCCGCTGCGGATCGAGCGCGGGACCTTCTCGGCCTGGCTGGCGGACGTGCCAGTCGAATATTTCGACCCGCTGACCTATTCGCGCCGCAGCTTCTCGGCCACGCCCAGCGGACGTCAGATCGACTTCATCCTGGGCGGCGAGCGTCGGCTGTGGGACGGCTCAAGCCTCTCGGTCCAGGCCGTCGCCAGCCGCGAACCGCGCCATGTCGCCGACGCGGCGCCGGAGTTCGCCCTGATCGGCGGGTGGCGGCGCCAGTTCTGAGGGGGCTGGTGAATCGAGAGTCGTGAGAAAGAGGTGAGCGGCTTGCGGAGACACCGCAGCTCACCACTCACCATTCACGTCCTGAAGATCAGGCCTTGCCGTCGAAGGCCTGGCCTTCGGACGCCAAGGCGGCGCCATAGGGATTCGACGCCTGCGCGCCGGACCCCTTGGCCGCGACCACGACCATGGCCGGACGGATGGTGCGGCCGAACAGTTCGAAGCCGGACTGCATGGTCTGGAGCACGGCGCCGCCCGGAACCGTGTCCGACGGCTGTTCGATCATGGCCTGGTGCAGATGGGGGTTGAAGGCCTCGCCAGCCTCGGGCGCTACCCGCTTCAATCCATTGGTCTCGAACGCCTGAAGCAGGGCCTTCTGGGTCATTTCCAGACCTGTCACAAGGGCGACGGTCGGGCCGTCGGTGTCCTTAGGCGCGGCCATCAGGGCGCGCTCCAGATTGTCGGCCACGCCCAGCAGATCCTTGGCGAAGCGCTGGATGGCGAAGGCGCGGGCGTCGTTCTGCTGCGTCTCGGCGCGCCGCTTCAGGTTCTCCATCTCGGCGGCGACGCGCAGGGCGCGGTCCTTCCACTCGTCACGCTCGGCGATGACGGCGTCCAGCGGCGCCAGATTGTCGGCAGGATCGGCGTCCAGACCGTGTTCGGCGTTGGTTTCCGCCATGTCGGCGTCCAGTTCGTTGAAGTCGTCGTTAAGGGGCTTGTCGCTCACTTGTCGTTCCCGTCCAGCATCCGGCCCAGCACCCGGGCGGTATAGTCCACCAACGGAATGACACGGGCGTAGTTCAACCTAGCGGGGCCTATGACGCCGATGGCGCCCAGAACCCGCTGTCGGCCGCTCATATAGGGCGCCGCGATCACGGCGGAACCCGAAAGTGAAAACAACCGCGTTTCAGCGCCGATGAAAATTCGCACGCCTTGCGCCGAATCGACCCCGTCCAGCAGGCCGATCAGCTGTTCCTTCTGCTCCAGGTCGTCGAACAGGACCCGCACCCGCTCCAGGTCCGCCAGACCCTCGCCGTCCTGCAACAGGTTGGCGCGGCCCCGCACGATCAGGGCGCGCTCGCGGTCCGGCCCGCCGGACCAGGCGGCGAACCCGTCCTCGACCAGGCGGGCGGCGGTCTGGTCCAGCTCGCGCCGCGCGATCTCCAGCTCCTGGGTCATCTCGCGCTTGGCGTCGGCGAAGGGCCGGCCGCGTAGACGGGCGTTGAGGAAGTTGGAGGCTTCCACCAGGGTCGAGGGCGTGACCCCGGCCGCCAGGGTCATGATCCGGTTCTCGACGGTGCCGTCGTCGGCGACGATGACCGCCAGGGCCTGATCCCCGCCCAGAGCCACGAACTCCACATGTTTGACGCCGGACTCGCGCACGGGGCTGGACACCACGCCCGCGCCTCCCGCCAGGCCGGACAACAGGTTCGACGCCTCGTCCAGGGCGGATTCGAAATTCCGCCCCCGCCCGGCCAGCCGCCCGTCGATCTCTCGCCGCTCCTCCTTCGTCAGGTCGCCGATCTCCAGCAGGCCGTCGACGAACAGGCGCAGGCCCGCATGGGTCGGGATCCGTCCCGCCGACGTATGGGGCGAGGCCAGCAGACCGGCCAGGGTCAGGTCCTGCATCGTATTGCGGATCGAGGCCGGCGACAGGGCGATCCCGCCCAGCGACAGGGTGCGTGACCCGACCGGCTCGCCGGTCTCCAGATAGGATTCGACGATGCGTCGGAAGATGTCGCGGGCGCGCGCATCCAGCCCCGCCAGTCCGGCAAGAGCCATGCCCGGGGATTGGGCGCCGTCGAACGGCGGGGTTTTGGGGGCATACAGGCTCACGGTTTCAGGATAAGCACCGCGGCCTCGGCTTCCAAGGACTCATCTCATGCGCCATTCGCAACGCACCGACGACCAACTGCGTCCCGTGACCATCGAGACCGGGGTCAACCGCTATGCCGAGGGCTCGTGCCTGATCACCTTCGGTCACACCAAGGTCCTGGTGACGGCCTCGGTCGAGGAGACCATCCCGGGCTGGATGCGCGGCAAGGGCCAGGGCTGGGTCACCGCCGAATACGGCATGCTGCCTCGCGCCACCCACACCCGCGGCCGCCGCGAAGCCGCCGCCGGCAAACAGACGGGCCGGACGCAGGAGATCCAGCGCCTGATCGGCCGCTCGCTCCGCGCCGTCGTCGATCTGAAGGCCCTGGGCGAGCGCCAGGTGGTGCTGGACTGCGACGTCATCCAGGCCGACGGCGGCACCCGCACCGCCTCCATCACCGGCGCCTGGGTCGCCATGGCCTCGGCCCTCAACTATCTGCGCGACGAAGGCGTGCTGAAGTCCGACCCGATCCTGGACCAGGTGGCCGCCGTATCCTGCGGCGTCTGCGACGGCGTGCCGGTGCTGGACCTGGACTATGAAGAGGATTCCGAGGCCGAAGCCGATTCCAACTTCGTCCTGACCGGCGCAGGCCAGATCGTCGAGGTCCAGGCCACCGGCGAGAAGCGCGGCTTCTCCCGCGCCGAGTTCGACCGGCTGTTCTCTCTGGCCGAGATCGGCTGCACCGAACTGTTCGCCCTGCAAAAGGCGGCGCTGGAGGCTGTGCGCCGATAAGAGGTTTCGCGCGTTCAGGGAACGGGTCATCGTGTCGGTGACCCGTTCGACGTCCCGGAGACCCTATGCGCGCCTCCCTGTTCGCCTGCACCGCGCTCGCCGCCGCCCTGGCCTTGTCCGCCTGCCAGCCGCGCGCCGAGGCGCCGGCCGAACCGGCCGAACCGGCCCCTGCGGCCGCTCCCGCCGCCTCGGCTGCGGCGCCCGCCCAGCCGCCAGCCCCAACTCCATCAGCCCTACCTGCGCCAGCCCAGCCTCCGGCGTCGCCTCAGGAGCCTCAGACTGGTATCCCGGAGGGACCGGACATGAGGCCGGAACGGGCGCCCGCCAGCGACACCCCCTGTCGCGCGCAGATCGGCGAGGCCGCGGCCGCACGCCTGGTCGAGCGGTGTATCCAGGTCAGCCCCGCGACCCGCCCGCCGTGCAACGTCGCCAATCCTTGTGACCTGATCCAGGGGGAAATCGACCGGTCCTGCAAGCTGTGGGAACGGGACGGTGATGCGCCGGCGGAATGCCGCTCCTGACTCAAGCCAAGAAAAAGGCCCCGCCGTCGCCGGCGGGGCCTTTCTGTTTTCGGACGAGCCTAGGGCTTAGTCGCGACGACGACGACCGCGATCGCCACCGCGATCACCGCCGCCTTCGCGCTTCGGACGGCCGCCGGTGTCGTCCGACAGGGGCTCTTCGCCGCGCCCGGCGCGTTCGGCGTTGATCTTGTCGGTCAGGTCTTCACCCGTGGTTTGATCGACGACCTTCATCGACAGCTTGGTCTTGCCGCGATCGTCGAAGCCCAGGAACTTGACCTTGACCTCTTGGCCTTCCGACAGGACGTCGGCCGGGTTGGCGACGCGTTCCAGAGCGATCTGGGACACGTGGACCAGGCCGTCCTTGGCGCCGAAGAAGTTCACGAAGGCGCCGAAATCGACGACCTTGACGACCTTGCCGGAATAGATGGTTCCGACTTCCGGTTCCGAGGCGATGGACTGGATCCAGGCCTTGGCGGCGTCGATCTTTTCCTGGTCGTTGGCGGCGACCTTGATGGTGCCGTCGTCGCCGATGTCGATCTTGGCGCCGGTCTTTTCGACGATCTCGCGGATGACCTTGCCGCCCGAACCGATCACTTCACGGATCTTGTCGACCGCGATCTTGATGGTTTCGATCTTCGGCGCATGCTCGCCCAGTTCGGCGCGCGGCGCGTCCATGGCCTTGGACATCTCGTCCAGGATGTGGAGGCGACCGGCCGAGGCCTGGGTCAGGGCCTGCTTCATGATCTCCTTGGTGATGCCGGCGACCTTGATGTCCATCTGAAGGCTGGTGATGCCTTCCGAAGTGCCGGCGACCTTGAAGTCCATGTCGCCCAGGTGATCTTCGTCACCCAGGATGTCCGACAGGATGGCGAACTCGCCCGACGGCTCCAGGATCAGGCCCATGGCGATGCCCGAGACCGGACGGATCAGCGGCACGCCGGCGTCCATCAGGGCCAGCGACGAACCGCAGACCGTGGCCATCGAGGACGAGCCGTTCGACTCGGTGATCTCGGAGACCAGGCGGATGGTGTAGGGGAAGTCTTCCTTCGACGGCAGCATCGGACGGATCGCGCGCCAGGCCAGCTTGCCGTGACCGATTTCGCGACGGCCGGGCGAACCCATGCGGCCTGCTTCACCCACCGAATAGGGGGGGAAGTTGTAGTGCAGCAGGAAGCTTTCCTTATAGGTGCCCTGCAGGCTGTCGATGTATTGCTCGTCCTCGCCGGTGCCGAGCGTGGCGACGACCAGGGCCTGGGTTTCCCCGCGCGTGAACAGGGCCGAACCGTGGGTGCGCGGCAGGACGCCGACTTCCGACACGATGGCGCGGACCTTGTCCAGGGCGCGGCCGTCGACGCGGTGGGCGTTCTCGATAATGTCGCGACGCAGGACGTCGGCTTCGCATTCCTTGAAGGCGGCCGCGAACTTGGAGCTGTCGACGCCCTCGGGGTTCTCGTCGGTTTTCACCAGGGCGGCGGCGGCGGTCTTCTTGGCCGCATCGACGCCCGAACGACGGTCATATTTGCCGGGGTGGGTGTAGGCGGACTTGATGTCCTCGCCGACCAGCTTCTTGATCGAGGTGACGACGTCGGAGTGGTCTTCGGCCTGGAAGTCGAAGGGCTCCTTGGCGGCGTGTTCGGCCAGATCGATGATGGCGTCGATCACCGGCTGCATGCCGGCGTGGGCGAACATCAGCGCCTCGAGCATCTTCTCTTCCGACAGCTCCTTGGCTTCGGATTCGACCATCATCAGGGCGTCTTGCGTACCGGCGACCACCAGGTCCAGGTCAGAGGCCGGGATCTGGTCGACCGTCGGGTTCAGAACCAGTTCGCCGTCGATCAGGCCGACGCGCGCGGCGCCGATGGGGCCCATGAAGGGCACGCCCGAGATGGTCAGGGCGGCCGAGGCGGCGACCATGCCCAGCACGTCCGGATCGTTTTCCATGTCGTGCTGCAGCACGGTGATGACGACCTGGGTCTCGTTCTTGAAGCCCTTGACGAACAGCGGGCGGATCGGACGGTCGATCAGGCGGGAAACCAGGGTTTCCTTCTCCGACGGACGGCCTTCACGCTTGAAATAGCCGCCCGGGATCTTGCCGGCGGCGAAGGTCTTTTCCTGGTAGTTGACGGTCAGGGGGAAGAAATCCAGACCGGGCTTGGGCGAACGGCCATAGACGACGGTGGCCAGAACCACGGTCTCGCCGTAGGTCGCCAGCACGGCGCCGTCGGCCTGGCGGGCGATGCGGCCCGTTTCCAAGGTCAGCGGGCGTCCGGCCCACTCGATCGTCTTGCGTTTGATATCGAACATATTTCGTCTTTCGTATCCCGGACGGCGTATTCCGTGCGGGGTCCCATCATTGGGGGCGGATGCGTCGGCGTTCAGTCCTTCGATCCAGAGGTCGCCGCGCCATCGCGGTCGACCGGGAGAGGACCGGCATGGCCCTCGCAACTGCGCCGTAAGTCCTGCGGCGCACAGGTCGTCTCTAGTCGCACAACGAGGCGCGGACGTGACCGCCCGCGCCTCGAAAGCGTATTCTACACTGATCCGGCGCCTTAGCGGCGCAGGCCCAGCTTGGTGATGAGCGCCTGGTAGCGAGCGGCGTCGACCTTGACCAGGTGGTCCAGCAGACGGCGACGTTGCGACACCATCTTCAGAAGGCCACGACGCGAGTGGTTGTCCTTCTTGTGGGTCTTGAAGTGTTCGGTCAGGTTGGAGATGCGTTCCGACAGGATCGCGACCTGAACCTCGGCCGAGCCGGTGTCGCCAGCGGTGCGGGCGTTATCGGCGATGATCTCGTGCTTGCGTTCAGCAGTAACCGACATCGTAGTCTCCCTTGGTGGCCTACCGCGCTTTCGCGCTACTTGAGGCCGGGTTGGAGTCCCCTGATCAGGCGATCAGGAAAGATTGAAAACGCGGTCGGGTTCTAACCGGCCGGCCCGCAACTGACAGAGTGCGACGAGGGTCTGGCCCTGAAAGGCTGAAACCGTTCGCGAACCGTCCGACAGACGGGTCTTGAGGGTTTCCACCTGACGGGGGAGCAGAACGATCGGGCGTCCCTGCCGAAGCGAGAAGGCGTCCTGATCCGTCACGGCCAGCTCCGGGATGTCGTCCAGGGCGGTCGCAACGGGAAGCAAGCCTTCCGAGGCGGCGCCCCTATGCACCAAATCCTCGAGAAAATCCAGCGTCACGGCGTTTTCGGTATGAAACGGTCCCACCCGCTCGCGCCGCAGGGCCGAAACATGCCCCTCGGCGCCCAGGACGGCCGCCAGATCGCGCGCCAGCGACCGGACATAGACGCCCTTGCCGGTGCGGATGGTCAGTTCGACATGGTCGGCGTCCGGCGCGTCCGTGACCTCGGCCGAATGAATGGTGACGCGGCGCGCCTGAAGCTCGAACTCCACCCCGTCTCGCGCCAGGTCATAGGCGCGGGCGCCGTCCACCTTGATGGCCGAGAAGCGGGGCGGCGTCTGGTCGATCTCGCCGATGAAGGCGGGCAGGGCGGCCTTCACCGCCTCGACCGGGGGGCGAACGTCGGACCGGCCGATGATCTCGCCTTCGCGGTCCACGCTGTCGGTGGAGACGCCCCAGTTGATGGTGAAGCGATAGACCTTCTGCGCCTCCATCATCATCGGCACGGTCTTGGTCGCCTCGCCGAGCGCAATGGGCAGGATGCCGCTGGCCAACGGATCCAGCGTCCCGGCGTGACCGGCCTTCTGGGCGTTGAACAGGCGGCGGATGCGGCTGACCGCCTCGGTCGAGCCCATCTCGAACGGCTTGTCCAGGCAGACCCAGCCGTCAACGACGTCGCCCTTCTTCTTGCGGGCCATTATGCTGGGCCTGTCGCGCTAAGCGCTACTTGAGGCCGGGACGCTGGGCCTACCGCGCTTCGGGCTACTTGAGGCCGGGACGCTGGGCCTATCGCGCTAAGCGCTACTTGAGGCCGAGCCATTAAGCGTCGCCCTCTTCGTCGTCGCGGCGTTCCAGGTCGGCGCGGACGCGGGGGTCTTCGAACAGGCGGTCGATATGGCTGGCGGCGTCGAAGCTTTCGTCGTGGCGGAAGCGCAGGTCGGGGGTGAACTTCATGTCCAGCCGGCGGCCCAGCTGGCCGCGCAGGAATTTGGCGTGGACGTTCAGCGCCTTGATGATCTCGCTCTCATGGCCCGTGGTCGGGGCGGCCTCGACGCCGGCGCCCAGGGGTTCGACGAAACAGGTGGCGTGTTTCAGGTCCGGCGACAGGCGAACCTCGGTCACGGTGACGGAGACCCCGACCAGGGCCTCGTCGTGGATGTCCTCCTCGCGCAGGATGTCGACCAGGGCGTGACGGATCAGTTCGCCGGCGCGCAGCTGACGTTGGCTGGGACCGGCCGGGCCGGAGGAGTTGCGGGTATGCTGTTTGTGGGCCATCGGCCGCTCCTTCTTGTTCGCCCGCCGGGGCTCGGACCCGGCCGGATAAGCGAAAGTCGGGCGGTCTAGGCGCGTGGAGCCGCCCTGTCCAGTTCCGCCGCTCTGACGGACCGCATCACTTCGGCTGAGAAGACCGACCGGGCGGGACGGATCGTGACGCCGCCGGCGTTCAGCACCCCGGCTGTCCAGTGGTTGCAAAGGTGCAGGATTGAGAAGGTTTCTCGGCCGGCGAAGAAGCGGGCGTCATCGCCGGGGCGGGCGGCGGCGACACGCGGGGCGCCGCTCGACAGGTCCAGCGAATCCTCGATCCGCCCCGCCATGCGGTCGAAGGCGACGGGCGTCAGGCTAAGGCTTACGCGGCGGTCGGCGACGTATCCTTCGCGGGGATCCTGGCGCTCCGGGTCCAGCATCAGGACGGACGGATTGCCCGGTCGGAAGAAGGCGCGCGCGCCGTCGGGCAGGCGGTCCGAGATCGGGCTTTGATCGACGTAGAAGGTCGCGTCGCCCCAGCCGATCAGGATCCAGTCGCCCGACGCCAGGGTCGCAACGGCCTGTCCCAACGGCCCCCCGCGCGCTTCGAGAGCCGCGCGGGGTATAGCCAGGTCGGTGTGGAAGCCGTTGTCGAGCAGATAGACTGCGACCGGTGGGTCGGCGTCTGGCGGGACAGGCGCGCCCGGCCGGGTCCAGGTCAGCAGGGCGGCGACTACGCCGATCACAACCGCCAGGGGCAGGGCCCATCGCATCGCCGTCTCTCCGAACGCCTCTCCAGCCGAGAGGATAAACGACCAAGCGTGACAGTTGAAAGGGCCAGACGGCGAGGCTGGATCTAGGAATCCGTGTCCGCGAACGGCGACACCGGCGCAGTCTGCCATTCGCCGCGCCACTCGTAGCTCAGGGTGACGCAGTGGCGATAGGCGCCGTCGCTCCAGCGACCCACCGCCTGCATCGTCAGGGGTCTGGGCGCGCGGATGCGGCTCATCACAAGCCAGACCTCGTCCGCGCCGGGGCAGAGCGCGCGGGCCAGTCCGCGTCCGTCGCCGGTCTGTTCGATGGCGTAGAGGTCGGTCTCGTTGGCGCCTTGCGGCAGAGCCCGCCGCGCCGCGTCCGGCCCCCCGCGCGCGAAATCGGCCGAGCCGCGCGCGGTGGTCGAGAACAGCCGCTCGACGCTGATCGCCCCGAACAGGCCGCGGCGGACCTGGAGGGTGATCCCCTTGGTCAGGGCCTGGGTGATCCGGTCTGTGGCGTTGTAGGAGAAATATCGGGTGTCGGCGTGCGCGGGCGCGGCCGCCGACACGGTCAGCAAGGCGACGAGGCCAGAGACGACGAGAAGCGGGGCGAGGGACGAGCGCATGTCTCTTCCTTTCCCGGCCATTGCGGCGACTTTAGGCCTCGCCCCGATCAGTGTTCCCCCAGGCAGCGCAGGGCGACCTCGAGGTTTCGCAGACCGTCTTCCCCCGTCACCGCCGGGGTCTCGCCGGTGTGAATGGCGCGGGCGAAGGCCTCCAGCTCCTTCCTCAGCGGTTCGGCTGGCCAGGAGTTCAGCATCCGGGTGGAGTAGGAGCCGTCGGGCTGCTGGCCGAAATATTCGGTGACCTGGCGGGTGATCAGGTCGGCCACGATGAACTTGGTCTTGGTTGCGACCTGCAGGGTGCGGGTCTTGTAGGGGGTGACCCAGTTGGTGGTGATGTGGGCGATCACGCCGTTGTCCAGCCGGAACTGCAGCAGGGCCGTGTCCTCGCGTTCGGCGCGGGTGCGGGCCAGTTGCGGCTGGACCTCGACGATCTCCGAGCCGGTCAGGTGGCGGATGATGTCGATATCGTGGACCGCCAGGTCGATGACCACGCCCACATCGCCCATGCGCGGCGGGAAGGGGCCGACGCGGGTGACCTGGATGGAGATGATCTCGTCGTCGGCGACGGCGCGCTTGACCGTCTCGACCGCCGGATTGAACCGCTCGACCTGGCCGACCATCAGGACGCGGTCATTGGCCTTGGCGGCGTCGATCATCCGCTGAGCGTCGGCCACGTTGGCGGCGATCGGCTTTTCGACCAGGACGTGGACGCCCTTTTCCAGCAGGGCGACGCCGATGTCGGCGTGGAAGCGGTTGGGCGTCGCCACGACCGCGGCGTCCAGCCCGGCGTCGATAAAGGCCTGGGCCGTCGTGACCGGGGCCGTCTCATAGGCGGCGGCGACCCCGTCGGCGACGACCGTGTCGGGGTCGAAGACGGTGGTCAGGTCGAACTCGCGCATTTCCGAGGCGACGCGCGCATGGTTGCGGCCCATGACGCCGACGCCGGCGACGCCGAACTTGAGGACGGGGGTGTTCGGCATCAGGCTTATCCCTTGTAGCTGGCGACGGCGGCGATGATCTTGTCCTGGGTCGCCTCGTCCAGGTCGGCGTGCATGGGCAGGCTGAAGACCACGTCCATCAGACGCTCGGTGACCGGCAAGCCTCCGGCCCCGCGCGGGAAATGCTCATAGGCCGGCTGCAGGTGCAGCGGGATCGGATAATAGACGGCGGTCGGCACGTCATGGGCCTTCAGATGGGCGATCAGGCCGTCGCGGTCCGGGTGTTCGACCGTATATTGCGCCCAGTTGGAGATATTGCCCGCCGGGACGTCGGGAACCTTGGCCACGTGAGGGCGCAGGCCTTCATTGTAGCGGGCGGCGATCCGGTTGCGCCACTCGATCTCCTGGCCGAAGACCTTCAGCTTCTCGATCAGCACGGCCGCCTGGATCGTGTCCAGACGGCTGTTCAGGCCGATCCGCATGTTCAGATATTTGGGGTCGTGATCGAAGACGCGGTCCTTCAGGTCCACCGCCACGGCCTTGCCGTGCACGCGGACGGAATCGATCAGCTGGGCCAGTTCGTCGTCATTGGTCAGCACCGCCCCGCCGTCGCCGTAGCAACCGAGGGGTTTGGCCGGGAAGAAGCTGGTGGTGGTGATGTCGGCCCATTTCAGCGGATGTTCGCCGCCGATGGTGCAGCCGAAGCCCTGGGCCGAATCCGCGATCAGCTTCAGGCCGTGCTTGTCGCAGATGGCCTTGATGGCCGGATAGTCGGCCGGCTGGCCGAACAGGTCCACGGCGATGACCACGCGCGGGGTCAGGCGGCCCTCGGCCTTGATGCCTTCAATGGCGCGCTCCAGCGCGGCGGGGTCCATATTGTAGGTGTCGGCGTCCACATCGACGAAGACCGGCTCGGCGTCGAACCAGGGCACGACCTCGGCGGTGGCGGCGAAGGTGAAGCTGGGCACGAAGACCGCGTCGCCGCGCCCGATCCCCCAGGCCATCAACGGCAGGGCCAGGGCGTCCGTGCCGTTGGCGCAGCCCAGGGCGTGCTTGGCCTGACCGAAGGCGGCGAGGTCGGCCTCGAACTGGCGGACCTGGGGCCCCATCACCCAGGCGCCGCCGACGACGGCCTCCTGAACAGCGGCCTCGATCTTGCCGGCGAGACGAAGGCGCTGGGCCTGAAGGTCGATGAAGGGGATCATGGGGCGCTCTCCACGGCGAATCGGGGGCGGCGGTCCGATGGGTCAGACCGCGAATAGGGCCGCCCTCTAGCAAGATCGGGCGAGAGGACCAAACGGAGCGGTGTCACTTCGCGTTGCCCTTTGCAACGGTCTACCACTCCAGAAGCCTCCTCTTGGCGCCGGGCGGGATGCGCCCTAAGCCGACGACATGATCCTCGACGACGCCAAGACCAAGGTCTCGACCTGGCTGTTAGACTACGCCCTGCCGCTGTGGGCGGAACGCGGCGTCGATGCGAACGGGCGGTTCTATGAACAGCTCGATTTTGACGCCCGGCCAGTGACCGGCCTCCGCCGACGCACCCGCGTCCAGGCGCGTCAGATCTATGTGTTTTGCGAGGCTGCCCGCCTGGGTTGGGGGGGCGGCCGCGCCGTGGCCCAGGCCGCGCTGGATCGGATGATCGCGACCTGCCGTCGCGATGACGGCCTGTGGGTCGCCGCGACCGACGACGCCGGAGACGTGCTGGACGACACGCCGGATCTCTACGACCTGGCCTTCGTGCTTTTCGCCCTGGCGGCCGCGCACCGGACCCTTGGTGACGATCGGGCCCGCCCTCTGGCGCTGGAGACCCTGGCGGCGATCGATCGTCTGATGGCCGCGCCTCACGGAGGCTGGGCGGAGGCCGTCCCGGCGCGCCTGCCCCGTCGCCAGAATCCACACATGCACCTGCTGGAGGCGATGCTGGCCTGGCAGGCGATCGCCCCCCATCCGGCCTTCGAAGCGGCGGCGCGGACGGCGCTGGACCTGTGCCGGAGTCGTTTTCTGATCGACGGGGCGATCCATGAATATTTCACCGCCGACTGGACGCCTGATCCGACGACGGGACATATCGTCGAACCCGGCCATTTCGAGGAATGGGCCTGGCTTCTGCGCCAGGCGCAGATCGCCGGTTTCGAGACAGTCGACGCCGCCGAGGATCTGCACCGCCGCGCCATTGCTCAGGGATTGAAAAACGGGGCCATGATCCGCGAGATGGACGTCGCGGGCGCGCCGCTCGACGCCGGGCGTCGCCTTTGGGCCCAGACCGAGGCGATCCGCACGGCCCTGATGTTCGGGGACCCGGGCGTGGCCGATCTGATCGACAAGGTCTTCACCACCCATCTGGCCACGCCGATCCCCGGCCTGTGGATCGACAGCTACGACGCGACCGGAGCGTCGCAGGACAAGGCCGCGCCAGCCTCCAGTCTCTACCACCTGATGACCGCCTTTTCCGAACTGTTGAGACACCGATGACCGGACTACCCGCCGTCTTTCTGGACCGTGACGGCGTCCTGATCGAGGACTCCGGCTATCCGCATTTGCCCGAACATCTGACGCTGGTCCGCGGCGCAGCCGCTGCGGTGCGGCGGTTGAACCGGCTCGGCTATCTGACGGTCATCGTCACCAACCAGTCGGGCGTGGCGCGGGGCCTGTTCAGCGAAGACCAGATGCACGCCTTCAACGCCCTTCTGGTGAAGCGGCTTGCCCAGGACGGGGCGGTGATCGGCCCGGTCTATGCCTGTCCCTTCCACGCCGAGGCGCAGGACGAACGCTACCGCCATCCGGACCATCCCGATCGCAAGCCCAATCCCGGCATGTTGCTGAGGGCCATCGCCGAACACCACATTGACCCGGCCAGATCCTTCATGATCGGGGACCAGCCGACCGACATCGAGGCGGCGAAACGGGCCGGGGTGTCGGGGTTTCTGTTCGAGGGCGGTGATCTGGACGTGTTCGTCCGGGAACTGATCGGCGCCTGACGCCATCGCATTTCCTTGCGCGGTGAATTAGGCTGACATCTCTTCATTTGGAGGACATCGCCGTGGCTCTCGTCGCCCCCTACGTCGAACGTCGGTGGAAATCGCCGGACGGGCTTGATCTGTTCGCCCGGGACTATGCGCCGGGCGCCGGGTTCGCCCGCGCGCCGGTTGTCGCCATTCACGGCCTGACCCGCAACAGCGCCGACTTCGACGTCATCGCTCCGTTCCTGGCCCAGAGCGGCCGTCGGGTCCTGGCTGTCGACGTGCGGGGCCGCGGTCTGTCGGATCGCGCCCCCGACCCGATGACCTATACGCCCGAAGTCTATGCCCGCGATGTCCTGGCCTTGATGGATCAGGCGGGCGTCGACCATGCGATCTTCCTCGGCACCTCGATGGGAGGACTGATCACCATGACCCTGATGGCGCTGAAGCCCAGGGCGGTGGTCGCCGCCATACTGAACGACATCGGCCCCGAGGTGGCGCCCGAGGGCCTGGCGCGCATCGCCGCCTACAGCGGTCAGCCGGTCGAGATCGAATCCTGGTCCGATGCGGCCGCCTACGCCCGGCGCATCAATGCGGTCGCCTTTCCCCATTATTCGGACGCCGACTGGGACGCCTTCGCCCGTCGCATCTTCCGTCAGCAGCCGGACGGCGAGGTCGGCCTCGACTACGACCCCGACATCTCGGTTCCGATCCGCGCGGCCGGCGCCAAGGCCCTTGTCCCGAACCTGTGGCCCTTCTTCCGCCGCCTTGCGCGCAAGAAGCCGACGCTGCTGGTGCGCGGGGCTTTGTCCGACCTGCTGAGCGCCGCCATCGCGGAAAAGATGAAAAAGGCCGCTCCGTCCATGACCTATGTCGAGGTTCCCGGGGTCGGACACGCCCCGATGCTGGACGAGCCCGAGGCCAAGGCGGCGATCTTCGAATTCCTGGCGGAGGTGGATTGACGTCCGACCCTGGCGAAATCAGTCCTTGGTGGGATCGACCTTGGACGTGTCTCCATAGGTCAAGGCCAGGAAGACGTCCTCGAGATCCGGGTCTTCGGTGGTGATGTCGGCGATGGTGACGCCGGCCTTGCGGACCGCAGCGATGACCTGTTCCACCGACGACTGCCCCTTCCGGTAGGCGACCGCGAAAGCGCCGTTGGGACGGGAGGAGACGACGAAGCCCGGCAGGGTTGGGGCTGTCTCCAGCGGCGTCTCCGGCGTGACCACCACATTACGGCTGTCCAGTCGGCGCAGCAGTTGCGGCGTCGGCTCGCAGGCCACCACCTCGCCGCGGTTGACGATGGCGATGGTGTCGCAGAGCTCCTGCGCCTCTTCCAGATAGTGGGTGGTCAGGACGATGGTCACGCCCTCGGCGTTGATCTGGCGGACATAGGCCCACAGCTGGCGGCGCAGTTCGACGTCCACCCCCGCCGTCGGCTCGTCCAGGATCAGGATCGGCGGATTGTGGACCAGGGCCTTGGCCACCATCAGGCGGCGTTTCATTCCGCCGGAGAGGGCGCGGACATAGGCGTTGGCCTTGTCCGACAGGCCCAGAGCCGCCAGCAGCTCGTCCGAGCGGCGCTCATTCTTCGGCACGCCATAGAAGCCCGCCTGGACCTCCAGCGACTCGCGCGGCGTGAAGAAGACATCAGCGACGATCTCCTGGGGCACCACGCCCAGGGCGGCCGCGGCGTCGCGCGGCTCCTTGTCGATGTCGCGGCCCCAGATGGTCACCGTGCCTTCCGACTTCTTGACTACCCCGGCCAAGATGTTGATCAGGGTCGATTTTCCAGCGCCGTTGGGACCGAGAAGTCCGAAGACGGACCCGCGCCGGATGACCAGATCGACCCCGCGCAAGGCGGTCTTGGGAGCAGCTTTCTTGGAGCCGGCGTAAGTCTTCTTCAGCCCCCGCACCTCGATGGCGTTGTCGGGCAGGGTGGTCGCATCGGTCATGGGGGCGCTTTGGTCGAGACATCGGGGTCCGGCGGAGGTTTGACGCCGCAGGACGGGCCGCATAGGTATGCGCCCGACGCCTCCTCGCCAAGTCCACGAGTTGAACAATGCCGCCCCGCCATCCCGACGCGATCATTCCTCCGCCCGAAGAGGTCATTGTCTTGACCAAACGCGTCGCCTGCGACGGCGGCGGCGGAGCCCTGGGCCATCCGCTCGTCTATATGGACATGGGCGAGGACGACTTCATCGAGTGCGGTTATTGCGACCGTCGTTTCGTCCTGTCGGCCCATCCGCACGACGAGAGCGAGTATCTGAGCCCCGCAGCCCGCGCGCCCGAGGCCCACTGAGCCTGCGGCCAAGCCCGGTCGCGGTTTGGACGTCGGGCGGCTATAAATGGCGCTGAGCCGCCACTCCCCGGACGGAGACTGACAAACTTGCGCTATCTGCACACCATGGTCCGGGTTCAGGACCTCGACGCCTCCCTGCACTTCTATTGCGACCTGCTGGGTCTGCAGGAGGTCCGCCGCGTGGAAAACGAGGCCGGTCGTTTCACCCTGGTCTTCCTCACCGCGCCCAAGAATCTGGAACAGTCGACTGCGGAACGCTGCCCCGAGGTCGAGCTGACCTACAACTGGGACCCGGAAACCTATCAGGGCGGCCGTAATTTCGGTCATCTGGCCTATAAGGTCGACGACATCTACGCCGCCTGCCAGACGCTGATGGACGGCGGAGTGGTGATCAATCGGCCCCCGCGCGACGGCAATATGGCTTTCGTGCGCTCGCCGGACGGCATCTCGATCGAGCTGCTGCAGGAGGGTCCGGCGCTGGCGCCGGCCGAACCCTGGGCCTCCATGCCCAACACCGGAACCTGGTGATGCGTCGTCACGCCGTGCCGCGCGTTGCGGCGGTCCTGGTGGCGAGCCTGCTGGCGACGGCCTGCGCCTCCACCACCGAAAGCAACACCGGCCGCACCGCCACCGAACAGCTGTTGCTGGCCCGCGCCTCTGACAAGGCGGTCGAAGGCCTGTCCCTGCCCTTGCCGACGGCCGCCTCCATCTTCGTCGATGAATCCTATTTCCAAGGCGAAGGGACGCGCTACGCCATCAGCGCGATCCGCGCCGCCTTGTCCGACGCCGGCTACCGGCTGGCCCGCAACAAGGAAGACTCCGACGCCGTTTTCGAAATTCGCGCGGGGGCCCTGTCGCTGGAGCAGACGCGCCGAGTGTTCGGCAGTCCGGAAATGCGGATTCCGATCAACGAGACCCTGAACGTGGTCTCGCTCCCGGAACTGTCGGTTTACAGCAATCGCGACCGGGTCGGCGTCGCCGAGTTTTCGGGCTTCCTCTATGAGGCCAAGACCGGCGCGCCCCTTGGAGCGGTGCTGCCGATGATTGGCCAGTACCGAATTCGCAGCCACAAGGTTCTGATGATCGTCGCCTGGGGCCAGCAGCAGGCCCAGCCCGGTCAACGCGACCCGGGATCGAGCTGGACCGAATTCTGACGGCTGACGTGGCGGCTCAGGCCGCCTATGTTCCGGCCATGACCGACGCCGCCGTTTCCGACTCCGCCGTATCTCCAGACCGCCCGCTCACCCAGGACGGCCCCGCCCTGCGGCTGTGGATGATCGACGCCTCGGCCTATATCTTCCGCGCCTATCACGCCCTGCCGCCTCTTACCAGAAAGTCGGACGGCCTGCCGGTGGGGGCGGTCCAAGGCTACTGCAACATGTTGTGGAAGCTGCTGAAGGACATGAAGGGCGCCGACGGCCCCACCCATCTGGTCGCCATCTTCGACCATTCGGACAAGACGTTCCGCAACACCCTGTACGACCAATACAAGGCCCATCGTCCGCCGGCCCCTGAGGACCTGGTTCCGCAGTTTCCGCTGGTGCGCGAGGCGACGGCGGCCTTCGGTGTCCACTGCGTCGAACTGGCCGGCTACGAGGCCGACGACCTGATCGCCACCTATGCCTGCAAAGCCCGCGACGCCGGCGGCGAGGCGGTGATCGTCAGTTCCGACAAGGATCTGATGCAGCTGATCGGCGGCGGCGTCGTCATGTGGGATCCGATGAAGGACCGGCGCCTGGCCGAGCCGGAGGTGTTCGAGAAGTTCGGCGTCGGTCCTGAGAAGATGGTCGATCTTCAGGCTTTGATCGGCGACAGCGTCGACAATGTCCCCGGCGCCCCCGGAATCGGCCCCAAGACGGCGGCTCAACTGTTGGACGAATACGGCGATCTGGACACCCTGTTGGCGCGCGCCGGCGAAATCAAACAGCCCAAGCGCCGCGAGACGCTGATCAATTTCGCCGACCAGATTCGTCTGTCGCGTGAGCTGGTGCGCCTGACCTGCGATGCTCCGGCGCCAGAGCTGATCGATGACTTCGCCGTGCGCGATCCCGATCCCGAGACCCTGTCGGCCTTCCTCGACAAGATGGAGTTCCGCTCGCTGCAGCGCCGGGTCGGCGACGGCAAGGCGGGGCCCAGCGAGATTTCGGCCTTCGCGCCCAAGCGCGCGCCGAACCTGAGCGCCCCCGTCGCCACGCCCCGCTACGGCCAGGTGGTGGAGGGCCCGGCCGAGGCTCAGAGCTTCGACCTTGAGGCCTATGAATGCGTGCAGACCGAAGAGGCGCTGGATCGCTGGATCGCCAGGGCGGTCGGGGCGGGGGTGGTGGGCTTCGATACAGAAACCTCGTCGCTGTCGGCGACGCATGCGGGGCTGTGCGGGGTGTCGCTGGCGGTGGGGCCGAATGAGGCGTGTTACATCCCGCTGACGCATGAGCATGAGCCGCAGGCGGGCGAAGGGGGGCTGTTCGGGGAGCCGGGCGAGGCACGCGAGCCGCTTCAGCAGCTGGACAAGGCGACAGCCCTGGCGAAGCTGAAGGGGTTGCTGGAAGACTCTAGTGTATTGAAAATACTACAAAATTCCAAGTACGACCTTGCCGTCATGGCGCGGCGGGGGATCCGTGTGGCCCCCTATGACGACACCATGCTGATCTCATACGTGCTCGAGGGCGGGCTGCACGGGCATGGGATGGACGAGCTGGCGCGGCTCCATTTGGGGCATGACCCCATCCCGTTCAAGAGCGTGGCGGGGACCGGCAAGAGCCAGAAGTCGTTCAAACACGTCGCCCTGAAACCCGCCACCCAGTACGCCGCCGAAGACGCCGACGTCACCCTGCGTCTGTGGCGCATCCTCAAGCCCCGGCTGGCGCGCGAGGGCCTGTCCACCGTCTATGAGACCCTGGAACGCCCCCTGCCCGCCGTCCTGGCCGAGATGGAGACCGCCGGCGTCCGCATCGACCCCGACCGCCTGAAACGCCTGTCCAGCGAGTTCGGCCTGCGCATGGCCGAGCTGGAGGCCCAGGCCCAAGAAATCGCCGGCCGCCCCTTCAACATCGGCTCCCCCCGCCAGATCGGCGAGATCCTGTTCGGCGAGCTGAACCTGCCCGGCGGCAAAAAGACCGCCTCCGGCCAATGGGGCACGGACGCCAGCGTGCTGGAAGACCTGGCCGCCACACACGCCCTGCCCCGCGTCCTGCTGGACTGGCGCCAGCTGTCCAAGCTGAAGGGCACCTATACCGACGCCCTGACCGCCGCCGCCGACCCCGCCACCGACCGCGTCCACACCAGCTACCAGCTGGCCGCCGCCACCACCGGCCGCCTGGCCAGCTCGGACCCCAACCTTCAGAACATCCCGATCCGTACCGAGACCGGCCGCGAAATCCGCCAGGCCTTCATCGCCGCCCCCGGCCATCTGCTGATCAGCGCCGACTACAGCCAGATCGAACTGCGCCTGCTGGCCCATATCGGCGACATCCCCGAGCTGAAACGCGCCTTCAAGGCCGGGCTCGACATCCACGCCGCCACCGCCAGCGAGATGTTCGGCGTCCCCGTCGAGGGCATGCCGTCCGAAACCCGCCGCCGCGCCAAGGCCATCAATTTCGGCATCGTCTACGGCATCAGCGCCTTTGGTTTAGCCGCTCAGCTGGGCATCGATCAGGGCGAGGCCGGCGCCTATATCAAGACCTATTTCGACCGCTTCCCCGGCATCCGCACCTATATGGACAAGACCAGGGCCGAGGTCCGCCAGGCCGGCTTCGTCTCCACCGTCTTCGGCCGCCGCATCCACATCCCCGCCATCCACTCGAAATCGGGCGCCGAACGCCAGTTCGGCGAACGCGCCGCCATCAACGCCCCGATCCAGGGCGCCGCCGCCGACATCATCCGCCGCGCCATGATCCGCATGCCCACAGCCCTGGCCGAGGCCGGGCTGAAAACCCGCATGCTGCTCCAGGTCCACGACGAACTGGTCTTCGAAACCCCCGAGGCCGAGGCCGACCGCGCCATCGCCGTCATCAAACGCGTGATGGAAACCGCCTCAGACCCCGCCGTCGCCCTGACCGTCCCCCTGGTCGTCGACGCCCGCGCCGCCCCCAACTGGGACGCCGCGCATTGAGGCGGCTACCGGCCCCGACGCGGTCGGGCCCTGCCTGAGCCGAGCGGCGAACCCGCCGCGGGGACTTGCCCCGAGGCTCAGCGGTTGGGGGTGGGGGCGCCTGAAGGGGCGAGCTTGCTAAGGCGCCGCTATTAAGCCGATAGCCGTGAGCAACGCTGCGAGCTCTGGCTCGACATTGGCTGCGCGCAATAACGATGGGTGGTCGAGCCGCTCTGCCAACCTCACTGCCGGGGTCGCCTTGGTGTAAGCAGGCCAGCGTTGGACGAGTTGCTGGCCGGCAGCCGGGGTGGTGGCCGGGCGCAATGCCGCGCAGCCGTCGAGGTGACGCAGCAACAATGCCTCGGGCAGGGGCGCTGCCAGACAAGGTGCAGCTGCGCACTTGCCGCGAGCCCAGGAATGCGCTGGTCGCGCTGGATGGCTTGCCCTAGTTTGTCTTCGTCCAGAAGGACGAAGCCACGCTCATAGGGTTCGCCTCTCTTGGCTTCGCGCTCGCGCCGACGCAGGATGGCGCGCTCAACAATTGCGAGCGGGTCGCCACCGCCGGGTTGTAGCAAAACAGGGTCGAGATAGACGGCCAAGCCCTGCGCGTTCGAGAGCCGGGTAAGCAGGGCCACATAGCTCTGCTCGCTTTCGCCCTCGCAGCCGATGAACAACCTGCGACGTTGAGTTATGATGCGGCGAGGGCGTCTCATCCGATCTGCGGTACAGCGCCGTAACTGCCGCCCAGATACTTGCGGTAGTAGTTATCGTCCCGGCGCACCGCCTGAATCTCCGCCAGGGAATAGACCTCTGACCGGCCGTCATGCGTCTTGGAACAGAATAGCACCTCTTCCTTCGCCAGATCCTCGAGCAAGGAAGCGTTGTGGCACGTCATCCAAAGCTGAGCCCCGTCGGGATTGCGGATGGGATCGTAGAACCAGCGCAGAATCTCTGGCAGCACAAGAGGGTGGATCGAGGTGTCGAGTTCGTCCAGCACAGCGATGCCGCCGGTTTCCAGCGCACGCAGAAGAAAAGGGTAGAGTTTTAGAAAAGTTCGCGTGCCATGACTTTCCAGCATGAGCGGTACGAGGCCGTCATGCCCTTCATGCGCGAACATGGCGATCGGCCCTGACGGTCCCATCTCCACCTTCATCGCCTGGATGCCTAGATCGATCCGTTCGATTTCTCGGTTGATCGCATCAACCAGCATCGGATTGTCGGCATAGAAGCGAACCATCTGATCCTCGGCCCCGTCGGCGCGCTCAATTAGAATGTTCGAGAATACGTGGGTGGCCGCAAGTCGCATCGAGATCGCGAAAGGGTGACCGAGCTGGGCAAGGGTCGAGATCACGCTGGCGTTCGGGCGTAGAACCTTCTCGAGCGCCTGTCTGTAACCGGAGAGACCGAAGGCGGTGGAGCCGGTCACTTTGCCCTCCGAGGTGCGCGTGAACAGGCCGACCCTTCGCCCTGTTTCGGGCGACCAATAATGCATAGTCTCCGAGATCACCTCGAACTTCGCGTCGATCTCCACCTCATACTGGTAGCGCGTCTGGACCGGGTCATCGGACACATCCTCGGGGTCTGCGACGCCGGCCAGAGAAAGTGAAAGACGAGTCGGTTCGCCGCGTGCCTCGTTGCTGTTGAACTTTTCGAATGGCATCCGTGCACCCGGCGCCAGATTAAAACTATCGCGTGCAAACCACGCGATGAAGGAGATCGCGCGTAAGATCGTCGATTTGCCCGAGGCATTGGGGCCGAAAATGGCGACCACCTTGGGAGTTCTTTGCTTGGACCCCCTCCACGGCGCCCCGAACCGTCCCGGTAGATGCGGAGCGTTAGCTGCTACGAGCAGGTCGACGACCTGCGCATCTCGGATCGAGTAAAAGTTTTCGATTTTCAGTTCATGTATCATCGTGGTCGATCCAAACTTACACTTGCATATAGCATTTGGGGTTGAGTTTGACAATTTTTTGCGAAAGTCCCCCATTTGGGGGCCCGGTCGCCAAGCTCGTCATTCTCGCTTGGTCGCGTGCCCGCGGCACGCCCGAGGGCAAGGTCTAGTGGCGACGACCCATACGCCCGGTGTGTCCGCAGGGCGCGCTCCCATTGGACACCGGGCGTATGGATCCTAGGGACAAGCCCTAGGATGACGAAACCGGGGGCTTGGATCGACAACATCCTCGCCTTGTGGTGAGTGCGGCGGAGATTTGGGGGATGAGGGGTCGTCATGTTCGTCGCGCCGCTGCTGGCACTCGCTGTTCTGGTTCCGGATCCGGGGACGCCCAAATTGTGGGAGCAGGAGGCGCCCGCCATCAGCTGGGCGCGGCCGCCCGATCCGGAGGTGACCTTCAAACTGATGCCGGGGTTTGCGGCGCGGCTGGATGTACAGGGCTGGGCCAGGGTGCGCTGCTATCAGGAGACGGACGGCCACCCGTATGATTGCGAGGTCGCCGAAGAACGACCTCATGGTCTGGGGTTCGGGGCGGCGGCGCGCGTGGTCGTGGCCAGCGGGGAACTGAGGCTGGGGCGGATCGCCGGGGTTCCGCAGCCCAGCGAAATGCAGACCACCGTCCGCTTCCGCGTGGAAGAGGAGGCGGAGGAGGACCGATGGTCGGGGCCGGAGCCGTCCGAAATCCAGCTGAAGCTGGCGCGTAAGATCGTGGATCGCGCCGACGCGGCCGGGTTGATCGAAGATGAGGCTCTGCTCGACGGGCTGGAATACGACCGGCATGCGGTCGTTCAGGCCTGGATCGATGAACTGTTCGTCGAGGTGAAGGCCGAGCGGCGCGAGGCCCTGGCGCTGCAGCTGGCGCGCGTGGTGAGCGAGGGCGATCTGCGTCGCCTGCTGGCCGGGGAACATGTGTCGCCGCCGGATATGGAGGCGTTCAAAGCGGCTTTTCCGGAGTCCGAGTCCGCCAAGGCGGCGACGGCGGAACTGAGACGCCGATATTGCGAACGGTACGACTGCGACGCGGGCGACTGAGGTCGACGCGGGGCGGAAGGCCGGTAGGGCTCGGGGCGTGGTCCCCAGGGTCGTCGTCCTCGACTCTCTAGGCCCGTCTTCCTCGGGACAAGCCCGAGGAAGACGACAGGGGGAGGACGGCGGTGGGTCGGGTCGGCGCTTTTCGACGCGGTCGGTCCTTGTGGCTGGGGCGCCGGAAGGATGGGAATTGCGGGCGCTGGACGGGTTGAACGCACGCAATTCTGAAAGCGAACCCTTTTGAAATCAGGCGGTTGAGGTCCGGGGTTGGCGATTTGCGCGCCTGAGGTGCGGGCGGGGTTAGGCTTTTCCGCATGGGGAAGCATTTCAACAGTCGGATGGATGACGCGGCCTGGCAGGTCTTGTTCGGGCGGTGGCATGGGGGCGAGGCGGCGAAGGCGCTGCGGGCCGAGGCGGGGGTGTCGCCCGATACCTGGAGGGCGAACGCCAAACGTCTGGGGATGCGGATCGGCGACCTGCCGGCCGATCATCCGGCGCGGCGGTCGATCCCGGTCCTCGAGCGGCCGGACGACTGGCGCCATCCCAACAGCAAGCTGACGGCGGGACAATGGCGCGAGGTCTTCGCCCTGCTGGAGCGGGGGGCGACCTATAGGGATGTCGAGGCGCGGTTTCCGGTCCGGGCCTCAAACGTGGCGAGCATGGCGGGGAAGCTGGGCCTTCAGAAGCGGCAGAGGGTTCTGGCCGAGGGCGAGCTTACGCCTGAAAACGGGTCGCCTGATCCGGAGGGGGCGACCTGGGGCGTGACCGTCGATCCCGCCGATCCCGAGGGGACGCGGGCCGCCTTCTGGCGATTGATCCAGCGGGCGGCCGGGGAGGGTCGGTTCGCCGTGATGGGACGGATCCTCATGGCGAAAGAACAGGTCGAGCGCGTGTTCGACCGGGAGCGGGTTAGGGCGGGCGCTTCTATTCCTGGGGGCTACCGCCCTGCGGGCTACTTGAGCCCCCAGACCCCCACTATGCCTGGGGGCTACCGCCCTGCGGGCTACATGAGCCCCCAGACCCCCACTATGCCTGGGGGCTACCGCCCTGCGGGCTACATGAGCCCCCAGACCCCCACTATGCCTGGGGGCTACCGCCCTGCGGGCTACATGAGCCCCCAGACCCCCACTATGCCTGGGGGCTACCGCCCTGCGGGCTACATGAGCCCCCAGACCCCCGGTTTGCTCGAAGGCGGCGACGGGGACGGTCAGGGCGCTGGGGGCCTGGTGTTGCGTCCGGCGCAGAAGCCGCCGGAGGGGGCGTGGTCGACCTAGTTGTTTCTGGGCGGGCGGGGGGCGGGCAAGACTCTGGCGGGGGCGTCGTGGATCGCGGACATGGCCGAGCGGCTGGGGGCGGGCGGGCGGCTGGCGCTGATCGGGCCGACCTTGCACGATGTGCGCGAGGTGATGATCGCCGGGCCGTCGGGGGTGATGAGCCTGCCGCGCTGGACGGGCGTCGGTGGAGATGGCGAGGTGGAGTGGCGGGGACCGGAGTATCAGCCGTCGCGGCGGCGGCTGGTGTTTCCGAACGGGGCCGAGGCCTTCGTCTTCTCGGCCGAGGACCCCGACAGCCTGCGCGGCCCCCAGTTCGCCGCCGCCTGGGCCGACGAATTCTGCGCCTGGCGCAACGGCGGGGAGACGCTGGCCCTGCTGCGGATGGGGCTGCGCCTAAGACTGATGGCGGCCGACCCAGACTCCCCAGCCGTTGATCCGAACGCGGCGCAAAACGGGGGAGTGGGGGCTCAAGGAGCGAGCGACCGCGTCGCGAGCGGTAGCCCCCGGCTGGTGGTTACGACCACGCCGCGCCCGACCAGGGCGCTCAAGGCGCTCCGCGCCGAGGCGTCATGTTTGCTCACCCATGCGACGACGCGGGACAATGGGGATCATCTGGCGCCGGGGTTTCTGGAAGGGCTGGAGCGGCTGTACGGCGGGACGCGGCGGGCGGCCCAGGAGCTGGAGGGCCAGGTGGTCGAGCCCGAGGGCGGGCTGTTCACCGCCGAGATGATGGCGGCGGCGCGGGGGGAGGCTCCGGTCTCGGCCAATGGCTCGGGGGACGGGCGGCCGGTCTATGAGCGGGTGGTGGTGGGGCTGGACCCGACCTGTTCGCGCGGCGGGGACGCCTGCGGCATCGTGGCGGTGGGGCGGCGCGGGGATACGGCCTGGGTGCTGGCCGACCGCTCGATGCGGGGGCTGTCGCCGCAGAAATGGGCCGAGCGGGCGATGGAGACGGCGCGGCTGTTCGGCGCTCGATGCATTGTCGGCGAGGTCAACCAGGGCGGGGACATGGTCGAGGCGGTGCTGAAGGCGGCCGGGTGCGGGGCGGATGGGGAGAACATCGGCTTTACCGCCGTGCGGGCCTCGCGCGGCAAGGCGGCGCGGGCCGAGCCGGTGGCGGCCCTGTATGAACAGGGGCGGGTGCGGCACGCGGGCGCGTTCGCGGCGCTGGAGGAGGAGCTGATGGCGCTGGGCGATGAGGAGGCCGAGAGCGGGGGCGAGGCGGCGGGGCATTGGGACCGGGCCGACGCCCTGGTCTGGGCCGTCACCGACCTGATGCTGGACGGCCGGGGCGAAGGGCCGCGGGTGCGGGCGCTCTAGGCGGCCCCGCTAGGCCGCCATCACGCCGATGTCGTCGGGGCTTTCGCCGCGGCCCAGCAGGCCGGTCTCGAAGTCCATGAAGATGTCCATCAGCTCCTCGACGCCGGCGGGATGGGCGGCGGGGCGGAAGCGGAAGCGCCAGTAGCTGACGATATGCTGGACGGCGCCCAGCTGGTCGCCCAGCTTGGCGAACATGGAGGGGGCGTCCAGCAGGAAGTCGCGGAAGGCGGTGGGGCGGCCCTCCTGGGTCAGGCGGGCGTAGGCGTCGTCATAGACCTGGAGGGTGCGGGACACCTCGTCGCAGGTGCGGATGATGCGACCCCGCAGGACGGCGCGGCTGCGGTCCAGATATTCGCGCGCCCCGCGGTCGACCGTGCCGACCGGCTTGATGGTGCGCACCGCCTCGGCGACGGCGGCGACCTCGCCCAGCAGGATCGACAGGGTCCATTTGTAGTAGAGGAAGCCCTTCCAGCAGAAGACCCCCTCCTGATACTGTTCCGGGGCGAGACGCAGGGTCAGGCGCAGGGCGTCCAGCTGGTCGCCCGGGCTGTTGGACAGGATCTTGGCCGCCATCCTGGCCGCCGAGTCCGAGGCCACGGCGACGGTGTCTCCGTCCAGGCTGAGGGTGACCAGGGGCTCGATCTCGCCGTGGACGAAGGCCAGCATCCGCTGCAGGTCGCCCTCGCTGATCGAGAAATAGCAGGGGGCCGGATCCAGGCCTCCGCGCCGCAGCTGTTCGCGCAGCAGGAAGGGGTCCAGAGACGGCAACCGGTCGATCAGCCGCAGGGTCTCCATGTCCGGATGGGTCGGGGCGACGCCGAAGGCTTCGGTCATCATCCGCTCAAAGCCGATCTGGTTGACGAAGACGTAGCGGCCGCCGGTCTTCAGGTCCTCGTCGTCGATGGGGATGACCACCTTGGTGGCCACCTGGCGGCGGCCGGTGAAGAGGTCCGTCTCGTTGCGCCGCAGCCGGTGCTTGATGATCAGGGCGCGGTTCAGGCTGGAGGTGCGAAAGATCGGCCGCGCGGCCCAGTCGGGGTTGCGTATCGCGCCATCCGAACGGCTGTCGCCGTTCTCTTCCCACACGCGCAGGAGATTCAACACCCGGGCGGTGGAGGCCGAGCCTTTGAGGTGCTCGAGGTTGCGGACGACGCGATCAGTCATGCTGTACAGATGCGGCGCCAATAGTGACCAATGGCTTAGCTTTGCACCGAAATCGACAAATTCCGCGCGACCCTGAGCCCGTAGGGGCCTAGACTGTCGTCATGCAGATGTTCGACATGCTGATCGTCGCCGCCATCGCCGCCGTCACGGCGACCCTGGGGTTCGGCCTCTATTCGCTGTTTCGCGGCGGCGCTTACGCCCGCACCCACTCCAACCGGCTGATGCGGCTGAGGGTCGGGCTGCAGGCCCTGGCGGTGCTGCTGCTGGTCGGCGGCATGATCTGGAAGGCGAGCGGGTCCTGAGGGGCGCGGGAATCGGATCATGGTGACACTGAACAAGATCTACACCCGCACCGGCGACGACGGTCAGACGCGGCTGGCCTCCGGGGCGCCGGTGTCCAAGACCGATCCGCGGGTCGAGGCCTACGGCGCGGTGGACGAGCTGAACGCCGTCCTGGGCGTGGCCCGGCTGAACAGCGGCCAGAACGACCGGATCGACGCCATGCTGGCCCGGATCCAGAACGAGCTGTTCGACCTGGGCGCCGACCTGGCCACCCCGCTGGACCCGCCCCCGGCCTGGGAGGCGCTGCGCATCCTCGACAGCCAGGTCGAGCGGCTGGAGCAGGAAATCGACTGGATGAACGAGAGCCTGAAGCCGCTGGACAGTTTCATCCTGCCCGGCGGCTCGCCCCTGTCGACCCATCTGCACGTGGCCCGCACCGTTTGCCGCCGCGCCGAGCGCGAGGCCGTGCGGCTGGTCGAGGCGGGCGAGGCGGTCAATGGGGCGGCGGTGCGCTATCTGAACCGGCTGTCGGACCATCTGTTCGTGGCGGGGCGCCGGGCGAATGCGAACGGCGCCAACGACGTGAAGTGGAAGCCGGGGGCGACGCGGTAGGGGCTGCAGCGTCCATACAGGACAAAAGAAGAGAGGGCGGCGTCACCTCTCCGCGCGCGAAGGCGCGTGGGGAGGACAGGTCGCGCTTGCGACCAGGCGGGGTGACTCCGGCAGTGGGGATGACCTTGCCAGTTTCAGACATCGAGTCGCCCCCTCCTGGCGTTCGCTGACGCTCCCGCCGGTCCTCCCCGTTCGCCTTCGCGAACGGGGAGGTGTTGTTTGGTTGCGCATATGGCGACCCATCGCGCCCTTGTCGCCGCCTTCATCAGTGCGGGAGTGTCGCGGTCCAGGCTTCAAGCGCCGCCGTGTCGTTCATCTCTCCGTCAAAGCGATGGAGGGGCGTCACTGGCTGATTGGAGCCTCGTTCGCGACCAATATAGTATTTCATCGGCAAGGACATGCTTCCCAAGCCGCTGGGAACACTGATGATTCGGATTTCCATATAGACCGTATCGGCTCCGGTCTCGCGTCCTATGGGTTTTGCGCCGAGCCGAACCCACAGGTCCACGGCGTCAAGACAGGCCGACATGCAGACCTGGTCCGTCAGCACGAACACAGGCCCCTCCGGAGGATGGAAGTCCCGCGTTTCGGCCTGGGTCGCCGAACCGCCATTGGGATGGGGTGCGATCACCCAACGATCATCGCCCCTCGCGATCGCCTGCTCCAGCCCGGCTATGGTCCTCTGATGCCAGGTCCTGGCTTCATCGGAGAGGGCGCCGTTCGCGTCTCGCGCTTCAAACCCTGCGCGCATGGCCTCCAGATTATCTTTCGACGCCCTCCAGACGACGGTCGTCGGGGCTTCAGGCGCATGCTGAACCGCTTCCGCGCCCCACAGGTGATTGGCGATCTGATTCGACCATAGTGACGAACCGCCCCCGTTTCCGCGGAGGTCCAGCACGATCGCCGGCGCTGAACGCAGGGTGTCTGCCTGCTCGGCGATCTGGGCCACGAGGGCGCCCAGGGCTCGCCCGCCTTCGCTTTGCGGGTCGCCATTGAAGGTGGAAAGCGTGATCCAGTAGCGACCATCGTCCAGACGGCGCATCCCGACGGGACGCCGCTCGCGCTCTGGAAAGACATCATAGCGGGAATAGAAGCCGGGTCCTGCCGGCCGCCAGTTCAGATCAACCGCCAGGCCGCCGGTCGGAGTGTGGAAGACGCAGCGTTCGACGGGCTGGACGTAAGGGTCGCCCGTGTCGACCATGACCCATCCGCCGAGCGCCATGCGCTGGGACGCCAGTTCCCAGCGCCCGAAACGGGCGCCCATGCGATCATTTCCGATCTGGAAGGCGTCGCGACCGTCACATGAGACGATTCGCGCGCCCACAGGAACGCCGGACCACGGCTCGGAGACCGTCACGACGAGCCCTCTTTCGCCGTCATCCTGGGCGATGAACCCGGGCCAGGTCTTCGCCTTGTCTGGCGTCGATCCGTAGACGCCGAAGCCGAGATGGCCGTCATCGAACGCCGCAACATAATGTTGCATCGCGTAGAAATAGTCGGCGAAACTGTCGGCGGTTTCGGCCCGGTTCAGAGCCAGGGCGTATTGCGCGTCGTTCACGCGTGCGAACTGCGGGTCGTCCGGGTTGAGCATGCCGGGATGGTTGACCACGATGGCGTCATGGATCGCCGTCGCATCCTCGCGCAGGGTTTTCCCCCAGTCTCTGTCGGCCGGGAGTTGAGCTGGTGGCGGGGCTGCGTTCTGGGGCGTCGATCCTGCCGGCAAGGGGGCGGCTTGGGTTTCGGCGGTGAAACTTGCGGCCGACAGGGCCAAGGCCCCCGCCGCGACAAGCGCAAGGCGACGCATAGACGGCATAGAAGTCCCCCTTTGGCCGCAACCTTCGGGTTGAGCGGCTGGTCGCCAGAGTAGGCGGGCGTCAGGGGGCGGGCAAGACGATCGCTCGCCCGGCGGGGCGAGTTGACGCGGTGCGGCGGTAGGGCTGCACCGTCCATACAGGACGAAAGAAGAGAGGGCGGCGTCACCTCTCCGCGCGCGAAGGCGCGGGGGGAGGACAGGTCGCGCTTGCGACCAGGCGGGGGCGACTCCGGCTGTGGGGTTGACCCCAAGAGCGTCTGGCGCAGGGTCGCCCCCGCCTGGCGTTCGCTGACGCTCCCGCCTGTCCTCCCCGTTCGCCTTCGCGAACGGGGAGGTGAAGGGTGGTCAGGTCGCTGGTCTGGCCGCAGCCAACGCGGCCTTCTGGCGGGCGATTTCGGCGTCGCGGGCGCGGTCCTGGGCGGCGAGTTCGTCCTCGATACGGATCAGTTCGCGGTTCTTCTCGTCCGAGGCCTGGGCGCGGGAGACGCCGTTGGGGCGGCCGGTGATCTGGGCGATCGAGATCGGTTGGGCGCAGATGCGGCTTTCGATGTCGTACCATTTGCCCGCCGCCTCGCAGCGTTCGCCCGGCGCGACCCAATAGTCCTGGAAGACGAATATGCCCGCCACCGCGACGCCGAACAGGGCGAGAAAAATCATGGACAGGCGGGGAAAGGTCAGGAAACGCTTCATCTCATGGTCCGTTAGGTGGGGATCGCCGCGACAGCTTGACCCCGCGTTACGTTGACAGGCCTTCGCGACCGCTCCATGTCCTGCCCCTACATTCAGGCGATTTCACGGATAGACCCATGAAGGTACTCGTCCCCGTCAAACGGGTGATCGACTATAACGTCAAGGCCCGCGTCAAGGCGGACCAGTCGGGCGTCGATCTGGCCAACGTAAAGATGAGCATGAATCCCTTCGACGAGATCGCCGTCGAAGAGGCGGTTCGTCTGAAGGAAGGCAAGGAACATCACGCCGCCGGCACCGCGACCGAGATCGTCGTGGTCTCCATCGGCGTGACCCAGGCCCAGGAAACCATCCGCACCGCCCTGGCCATGGGCGCGGACCGGGGTCTGCTGATCCAGTCGGATACGGACCTGGAGCCGCTGGCCGTCGCCAAGCTGCTGAAGGCGGTGGTCGAGGAAGAAAAGCCCGACCTGGTGCTGATGGGCAAACAGTCGATCGACGGCGACAATAATGCGGTGGGCCAGATGCTGGCCGCCCTGCTGGACTGGCCCCAGGCGACCTTCGCCGGCAAGCTGGTGATCGAAGGCGGCAAGGCGACCGTGACGCGTGAGGTCGACGGCGGTCTGCAGACCATCGCCGCCGAACTGCCGGCGGTGGTGACGGTGGACCTGCGGCTGAACACGCCGCGCTACGCCTCCCTGCCGAACATCATGAAGGCCAAGAAGAAGGAGATCGCCGTCAAGGCGGTCGCCGACTACGGCGTCGATGTCGCCGACCGTCTGAAGGTCCTGAAGGTCACCGAGCCGCCCAAGCGCTCGGCCGGGGTCAAGGTGGCCGACGCGGCCGAACTGGTGTCCAAACTCAAGTCCGTGGGAGCGCTGTAATATGGCTGTCCTCGTCATCGCCGATCACGACGGTTCGACCGTTCGCGACACCACCCACAAGACCGTGACCGCTGCGCTCGGCCTGTCGTCCGACGTGGACGTCCTGGTCGTCGGGCAGGGGGCGCAGGCCGCTGCTGACGCGGCGTCCAAGATCGCCGGCGTCCGCAAGGTGCTGCTGGCCGAGAGCGCCGGCCTGGGCCACGGCCTGGCCGAAGCGGTCACCGACACCGTCACGCCCCTGGCCGCCGGCTACGACGCCATCCTGACGCCGGCCTCGACCGACGGGAAGAATTTCGCGCCCCGGATCGCCGCCAAGCTGGACGTCGCCCCGATCTCGGACATCATCGAGGTGGTGTCGGCCGATACCTTCGTGCGGCCGATCTACGCCGGCAACGCCCTGGAGACGGTCCAGTCGGCCGACGGCAAGAAGGTGATCACCGTGCGTCCGACGGCCTTCGCCGCCGCGGCTGAGGGCGGTTCCGCTCCGGTCGAGAGCGTCGCCGGCGCCGATGCGCCCAAGACGGCCTTTGTCTCGGAAGAAATGGTCAAGTCGGACCGGCCCGAACTGGGCGCCGCCAAGATCGTGGTCTCGGGCGGTCGCGCCCTGGGCTCGGCCGAGGAGTTCCACGCCGTGATGGAGCCTCTCGCCGACAAGCTGGGCGCCGCCATCGGCGCCTCGCGCGCGGCGGTGGACGCCGGCTATGCGCCGAACGACTATCAGGTCGGCCAGACCGGCAAGGTGGTGGCGCCGGCCCTGTATATCGCCATCGGCATCTCGGGCGCCATCCAGCACCTGGCGGGGATGAAGGACTCCAAGACCATCGTCGCCATCAACAAGGACCCGGACGCCCCGATCTTCCAGGTCGCGGACTATGGTCTGGTCGGCGACTACAAGACCATCGTGCCGGAGCTTATGGCCGCCCTGGGTTGAGGCTTTGGGCTGAGACCTTGGGTTGAAGCTCCGCGGAACTATCCGATAGGGGAAGGGCGCGACGCCGGACGTCGCGCCCTTTCGCGTTTGCGCAGGACCTGAATGGCCCGACTGCCGATCAAGCTACAGCCCGGCGCCTCCGGCGACCGGATCGACGGGTGGGATGTGGATCCCGAAGGCCGGCCCGTGCTGAAGGTGCGGCTGCGCGCCCGGCCGGTGGACGGCGAGGCCAACGCCGCCCTGATCCGGTTTCTGGCCAAGGCCCTGGGGGTGTCGAAGTCGTCGGTCGAGCTGGCGCGGGGCGGTCAGTCGCGACTGAAGATCGTCGAGATCGCCTCCCTGGGCGAGGCCGAGCTGAAGACACGGCTGGACGGCCTCGTCGCGGGCGATTGAGGCCTTGATCCTCGCTCAAAAGCGGTCTGCGCCGGTCCCCTCCGCCGGGGGGCTGTCTTTGCGTCTTCGCAGGAACAGGATTGCGGCGCCGCCGACCAGCAGGAGGCCGGTCAGGCTGGCGGCGTAGGCGGCGGCCACGAAAAAGGGCAGCCAGGGCAGATCGACGGCGCCGAAATTCTTGAACAGCAGCAGGGCGACGCTGCCCAGATAGCCGGTGGCGTCCGCCACATAGATCAGGAAACCGGCGGTCGCGACCGTGCCGGAATAGGCGATCATCCGGTCGAACAGCATGGCGTTAAAGGGGGTGTAGGCAAGATACAGGCCGGCGCCGCCGGCGATCATCCAGGCGATCGGCGACAGCAGGCCCTGCTGGAAGGCCAGGGTCGAGGCCCCCAGGACGGCGAAGCCGACCATGATGACGCCGTGCATGAGCAGCAGGGCGCGGCCGTTGTTCTTCACCGCGATCAGCACGCCCATCGCCACCAGAGACAGGACGGCCACCGGTCCCTCGCTGGCGGTGAACACCGATGCGGCGTCGCCGTACCCCAGCGCCTGCCAGATTTCGGCGGCGAAATTGTCGCGCAGGTCGCGGAAGGCCGTCAGCATGACATAGGCGGCGACCAGCAGCACCAGCATCGGCCAGTGCGCGGCCAGGAAGGCGGCGCGCTCCCGGGCCATCATCGGCCGGCGGGCCACACGCTCGGCCTCGTCCGCCGGACTGGGCGGAGGCAGGGCGGCGAGGGCGAGGACCGAGACGGCCAGCAGGGGCATGAAGATCACCCCCACGGCCGCCGGCATCCAGAACGCGCTGACCTGCCAACTGTCCATCAGGATCTTCCCGACCGACTTCACGACGCCCGAGGACAGGATGAAGCTGGCGCACAGGATTGCCCCCAGCACCTCGCTGGTGCGCCGGCCCTCCATGAAGCCGAACACGAGGCCCCAGATCAGACCGAGCGGCAGGCCGTTCAGGAACAGGGCCGCCACATTCCACGGCGCGGGCGTGACCGCGAACAGGACAAGCGCGATCCAGGAGACGCCGATCAGCAGCACGATCGCGATCGCGCGGCGCTCGGGCCGCATCTCCGAGATCACCTTGACGCCGATCAGCTTGGACAGGGCGTAGCCGGCGACCTGAGCGATCACGAGGGCGATCTTGTAGTCCAGGGCGAAGTCCCACCCGGCCACGACATCGAAGGTCGCGGCGGTGAAGGGTTTGCGGAAGGCGTACATGGAGAAATAGGCGCAAAATCCCGCCAGTCCGGCGAACGCCACAAAGACAACGGGGTTGGCCTTCGCCAGCCAGAGCCGCATCCGGTTCATCGTTTGACATCATCCTGTTGCACCGACGTGGTCTAGACCACTGCTGCGACGCTTGAATGACGAGGATGATGGGATGAGGGGGCGGTACGACGTCGCCGTGGTCGGGGCCGGGATCGTCGGCCTGGCCTGCGCCCTGGCCGCTGCACGGCGCGGCCTTTCGGTGGTGGTGATCGACCGTGACGCCCAGGCGAACGGCGCCTCGATCCGCAACTTCGGCTTCGTCACCGTCACCGGCCAGCCGCGCGGCCGGGTGTGGCGCCGGGCGCATCGCAGCCGCGCCGTCTGGGACGAGGTCGCGGGCGAGGCGGGCGTTCCGATCCTGCAGAACGGCCTGTGGCTGCCCGTGCGGCGGCCCGAGGCTGTAGCCGTGCTGGAAGCCTTCATGGCCACCGAAATGGGCGAGGGCTGTCGGCTGATGACGCCGGACGAGGCGCGGGCCCGGGCGCCGGAGACGACCGGGCCCGACACGGTCGCCGCCCTCTGGAGCCCCCATGAATTGCGCGTGGACTCCCGCACGGCCATCCCGCGACTGGCGGCGTGGCTGGAGGGGCGTTTCGGGGTCGCGTTTCTGCGTCAGACCGTCGTCCAGGCGGTCGAGCCGCCGCGCGTCGTCACCGGCCGGGGCGTCGTGGAGGCCGCGCGGGTGGTGGTCTGTCCCGGAGACGACCTCGTCAGCCTGTTTCCCGACCGGCTGGCCGCCGCAGGACTGGTCCGCTGCAAGTTGCAGATGATGCGGCTGGCGTCGCCCGGTTTCGCCCTGCCGGCGCCGGTCATGTCCGACCTCGGCCTGGTCCGCTACGGCGGCTACGCCGACCTGCCGGAGGCCGCCGCCCTGCGCGCGCGGCTGGAGGCGGAGCAGGGCGAGGCCCTGGCCCACGGCGTCCATCTGATTGCGGTGCAGGACGCCGACGGCGGCCTGGTCGTGGGCGACAGCCACCATGACGCCGCCACCCCCGATCCCTTCGCCAGCGAGGCGGTCGACCGGCTGATCCTGGACGAGTGGCGCGCCGCGACCGGCCGGCCGGCGCCGCCGGTGCTGCAACGCTGGACCGGAACCTATGCCCGCGGCCCGCACGCCGACCTGATCGATGCGCCGCATCCGCGCGTGCGTCTCGCGCTCATCACCGCCGGCAACGGCGCCTCCACCGGCTTCGCCTTTGGCGAAGAGGTGATCGCAAACCTGTTCGAGGAGACTTCCGAACCATGACCTCCATCCGCGACTGTTTCGACATGGTTGTCTTCGACTGGGCCGGCACCATGGTGGATTTCGGCAGCCGCGCGCCGGTGCTGGCGCTGATGGAGGCCTTCGCCGCCCTGGACGCGTCGATCACCGAGGAGGAGGCGCGCCGCGACATGGGCCGCGCCAAGGCCGACCACGTCCGCGCCCTGCTGGACCAGCCCCGGATCGCCCGGGCCTGGCAGGCCGCCCATGGCGAGGCGCCGGATACGGCGGCGGTCGAACGGATCATGGTCGAGCTCCAGGCTCCGATGATCCGTCTGGCCGAAGAGACCGCGGATCTGATCCCCGGCGCCGCCGAGACCACAGCGACCCTGCGCGGGCTGGGTCTGAAGATCGGCTCCTGCACCGGCTACACGCGCGAGATGATGCAGGCGATCCTGCCGCGCGCCGCCGATCAGGCCTATGCGCCCGACCTGGTGGTCTGCGCCCACGAGACGCCGCAGGGCCGGCCCTCGCCGCTGATGATCTACAAGGCCTGCGCCGATCTGGGCGTCTGGCCGCTGTCGCGGGTGGTCAAGGTGGACGACGCGGAGGCGGGCGTCGCCGAGGGGCGCAACGCGGGTTGTTTCACCGTCGGCGTGGCCGCCTCCGGAAACATGGTCGGGCTGACGGCCCAGGCCCTGGCGGACCTGGGCGGCGATGAACGCGCTGAACGGCTCGGGGAGGCCGCCGCCAAACTGCGGGCCGCCGGCGCCGACCTGGTGATCGACACGGTCGCCGATCTCATACCTGCGCTCGAGGCCGAGGCGGCGCGGCGCGGCTGACCCGGCGCGCGCGGATCCGTCCTCTAACGGACGCGGATATCCACGCTGATCTTCAGGGCGTCGTGGCGCCAGTATTCCCGGTCGAACTCGACCACCTGGCCCCGGGCGTCATAGCTTGTCCGCACGACGTTCAGGCCGGGCAGTCCGGACTTGACCTGAAGCGCCTCGGCCTCGCCGCTGGTCAGGGCGCACGGCTGCATGTCCACCCGGTTGCGGGCCACGGCGATATTGTAGGCGGACTTCAGGACGCTGGTCAGCGAGCCGTCGAGCGGGTGGCTGAGCAGGTCCGGCGCCATGGCCGCATCGACGACGATGGTCTCTACCAGGACGGCGCGGCCGTCGACGGAGCGGCGTCGGCGAATCCGGTACATGGGGGCGCCCACCGCGCGGCCGAAGATGGCGGCCAGGGCCGGGGTGCAGGCGATCTCGGTCTTGCTGAGGGTCTCGGTCTCCGGGCGCCGGCCCTGGGCCTCGACATAGGACATGAAGCCTTCCCACCGCGTCGGATCATAGACGACCGGCGGGGGCGAGACGTACCAGCCGCTGCGTTCCTTGCGATAGATGACCCCCTCGGCCTCCAGCTGGAACAGGGCTTCGCGGATCGTGCCGCGCGCCACCCCGCCGCCGATCTGCAACTGACGTTCGGAGGGCAGGCGTTCGCCGGGCTTCAACTCCCCTCCCGAGATCCGGGCCGCGATGGCGTCGCGCACCCCGAGATAGTGGAGAATGTCCGGCTGGGGCATCGAATCGCTCGGTCGACGGTCGATTCCCGCCCGACGGGAAGATGAGAAGTCGCGCCTTCGGGGTCAAGCGAACGGATCAGACACGGAGGGTTCAGAGATACGCCGCCCAAGCTTCACGAAAATTTCGCCGAAGCTCGCCTCCATCTGGTCTATACCAAAAACGAAGAGGGGGATTTGATCCATGTCAAATGATCGGCGGTCTTTCCTGCGGGGCGCGCTGGGCGGCGTCGCGGCCGGCGCAGCCTTGAACCTGCTGCCGGCGACGGTGCGCAAGGCCATGGCCATTCCGGCCAACAACGCCACCGGCACCATCATGGACGTCGAGCACGTGGTCATCTTCATGCAGGAGAACCGCGCCTTCGATCACTATCTCGGCGCCCTGAACGGCGTGCGCGGCTTCGGCGATCCCCGCCCGCAACCTCTGCCCGGCGGGGCCACGGTCTGGCGCCAGCCCAGCGATGAACATCCGGACGGTTTCGTCATCCCCTTCCACGGGGATTCGCGCACCACCAACGCCTATACGGTTGATGGATCAGACCAGGGGCACAAGGCCGCCGTCACCATCGTCAACGGCGGCCGCTACGACCAGTGGGGCCATTCAGGCGAACTGCACAAGCGGATGGCCTATTACAAGGCCTCGGACCTGCCCTTCTACTACGCCCTGGCCAGCGCCTTCACCGTCTGCGACGCCTATCACTGCTCGACCCTGACCCAGACCTATCCGAACCGTCTGCACCTCTGGACCGGCTGCAACGGCGGCGGCAAGGTCGGCGGCGATCCGGAGATGAGCAACTACGGCGAGGACGAGACCCCCAGCGCCGACATGGCCGAAGACAGGGTCATGGCGCGCGGTCCCTATGATTGGACCACCTATGCCGAACGGCTCCAGGCGGCGGGCGTCAGCTGGAAGGTCTATCAGGAATACGATAATTTCGGCGACAACATCCTGTCGGTGTTCAAGCCCTTCCGGCCCTGCCCCAAGGATTCGCCCCTGTACCAGCGCGGGCGGGCGTGGGTGTCGGAAGACAAGACCGGCGCGGATCGCACCCGTTCCGACGGCGAGCAACTGGTCGAGGCCTTCCGCGCCGACATCGCCGGCGGGCGGTTGCCCAAGGTGTCATGGATCGTGACGGCGGCCGATCTGTCCGAACATCCCCAGGCCGAGCCGTCCAAGGGCGAGCATGTCTGCGCCAAGCTGATCGAGGCCCTGGTCGATCATCCGGAGGTCTTCTCCAAGACCGTCTTCATCGTCAACTATGACGAGGCCGGCGGCTTCTACGACCATGTCCAGCCGCCCATGCCGCCCCTGACGCCGGACCAGGGCCACAGCACGGTCTCCGTCGCCGGAGAAGCCAAGATTTATGGTCCGGACGCCGACCCGTCTCATCGCGGCGCTCATCCGCTGGGACTGGGCATCCGCGTGCCCGCCATTGTGGTCTCGCCCTGGAGCCGCGGCGGCTTCGTCTGTTCGGAAGTGTTCGACCACACCTCCACGCTCCAGTTCCTGGAGAAGCGGTTTGGGGTGAAGGAGGAGAACATCAGCGACTGGCGTCGGACGGTCTGTGGCGACCTGACCTCGGCCTTCGATTTCGCGCGTCCGAACCGGGACTGGGCGGCCCTGTCCCTGCCGGCGACGGCCGATTACATGCAGCGCGTGGCCCAGTCCAAGGCCGCGCCCAGCCTGCGGATTCCCGAGCGCCAGACGCCGGCCGTGCAGGACGGCCCCCAACGGGACGCACGCCCCTTGCCCTATGAACTGGCCGCCGAGGTTCGGGTGGTCGACGGGGCGGTCCTGATCGATCTGGTCAACAGCGGCCGAACGGGCGCGGTCTTCCAGGTGTTCGACAACACCGACCGCGCGGGGCCGTGGCGCTTTACGCTGGGCGCAGGCGAAACCTATGCGGCCGGACATTGGAACGACGGCCGGCCGGGCGTCTATGATCTGACGGTTCACGGCCCGAACGGCTTCTATCGTCGGTTCGCCGGCGACGCTGATCGGCCTCAGCCCCAGGTGACCCTATCCACCGATCCCAGGGGATTGCTGACAGTCGGCGTGATCGGGGCGGCCGATGCGGCGCCCCTCGCGACCCTGGAGATGGACGCGGCCTATCCCCTGTCCGAAGGCGAGGCGCGCCGCCCGCTGGCGCTCAAGCCGGGCGTTGCGGCCCGTACGGCCTGGGACCTGCGCGGCAGCGACCATTGGTACGATCTGACCGTGACCCTGGCCGATGATCCGACCTTCATCCAGCGCCTGGCCGGTCACGTGGAGACCGGTCGTCCCAGTCGCACCGACCCGGCCATCGGGCGCATGCGCCTATGAAGAACGCCCTGGCCGCCAGCTCGATTTCGACCCAGTTTCAAGACGGACTTTCAATGACTTCTTCCGTGGACGCCGACGCCTTCTTCTCCGAATTGTCGGACCTGTTCACCCGGTTGGGCGGGCTTCATTACGGCGAGGACGTCAGCCAGCTGGAGCATGCCGTACAGACCGCGCATCATGCGCGCGTCGATGGGGCGCCGCCGGCCCTGGTGGCGGCGGCCCTGCTGCACGATGTCGGCCATATGATGCAGAAGGCCGGCGAGGACGCCGCCGATCGCGGCATCGACACCCGTCATGAACATATCAGCGCCGGCTACCTGTCGCGCGCCTTCGGCCCCGAGGTGACCGAGCCGGTCCGGCTGCACGTCGCGGCCAAACGCTGTCTGGCGACCACGGCTCCGGGCTATGTCGATCGGCTCAGCGCGGCCTCGCTTCAGAGCCTGGCCCTGCAGGGCGGACCGATGAGCCCGGCCGAGGTCAACGAATTCATGGCCTCGCCGGCGGCCGAAGCCGCCCTTCGGCTGCGCCGCTACGACGAACTGGGCAAGGCCCAGGGCGTCGAGGTCGCCGGCTTCGAGGCCTATCGCGAGCTTCTCTGCGACCTGATCAACCGCAGGGCTGAAACCTAGTTTTCATTTCAACTATGGGGGTTGTTGAATGAGTAAGCGTTTCCATCGTCGCCGGTCCGGATAGCCGGGCCCGCGAGAGAATGACCGACGTCGCCTGAAGCGGCGTCGCTACAGCCGAACACGATCGGCCGGGGGATCCAACAAGGGTGATCGACATCGACAGGGCGCGTCCGTGCGTCGCTGATCGCTGACGGCTGCCTTGCGCTGACCCTGATCGGCCGACCCGAAAACACATCAGGATCAATGGAGACAGTCATGTCGCTTCATGTCATCGCCCGCGCGCGGGCCGTTCATCGTCAAGTCTTCGCCGGCGCCAATCTGCGTGCGGCGCTTCTGGCGGGTTCCGCCGTCCTCGTCGCATCCGCCGCCCACGCCCAGACGGTTCAGCCTCAAGCCGCCGCAGCTGCCGAGATGGACGAGGTCGTCGTCACCGGTCAGCGCCTCAGCACCGCCAACGCCATCGACGCCCAGCGCCGGTCGGGCGTGGTCTCGAGCGTGATCTCGTCCGACGACCTGGGCAAGCTGCCGGACGCCAACGTCGCCGACGCCCTGGCGCGCGCGCCCGGCATCAATGTCGTCGTCAACCAGGAAACCGGTGAAGGCGAATATGTCTCGGTCCGGGGTCTGGCCGGCACCTTCAACGCCTATTCGATCAACGGCGTCCGCGTCGCCCTGACCGATCCCGACAGCCGCAAGATGTCGATGACGGTCCTGCCGCCCAACGGCCTGAAGAGCATCACCGTCTCCAAGACCCTGACGCCGGACATGGACGGGGACGCCATCGGCGGCTCGGTCAATTTCCAGACCCCGACGGCCTTCGACTTCACCAAGCCTGTGGCCCGCGCCTTCCTCAGCTACGGCGTCAATGACCGGGCGCAGGAGCAGGGCGAAGAAGACGGTTCGGGCCAGATCCAGATGGACTTCGCCAGCCGCCTGTCGTCCGACAGCCGTTTCGGCGCCTTCGTCTCGTTCAACTACGGCAAGAGCAACAGCCTGAATGAAGAGACCGAAAACGACGGCGAGTGGGAGCCCTATCGCTGGCGCAAGGACAGCGAAGAGGCGATCGACGAGCGCTCGATGTATCTGCCGGGGATCGACCTCGACTACCGTCGCATCGAACAGGAGCGGTTCGGCGGCAACTTCTCGCTGGATTATCAAGGTCAGGCGAACGACTTCTATCTGCGCGGCCAGTACAGCCGCCTGGAGCGGACCGGCACCAACGACTACACCGACTTCCGCAGCCGCAAGACCAAGCGCCTGCAGCAGGTCGATGTGGAGAACGCGACCCTTATCCAGCCCGATGACGCCGTCGTCGGCTTCGGGGCCAAGGGCCGCATCTACAGCTACACCGTCGACCAGATGAAGGACTTCGACGCCGACGGCCTGATCACCGACGCCGACCGTCAGAGCAGCTCGTCCTACTGGTCGCTGTTCGGACGCTCGGGCGTGTGGAGCCCCGAGACCTTCCAGTTCGCGCGGACCTTCCAGACCCTGGACCAGATCTCGACCCTGGGCACGATCAACCTGGGCGGCCAAACCCGTCTGAACCGCCTGACCCTGGACTATGATCTGAGCTACAGCGCCGGCGAAAAGGGCGGCCCGGACAGTTTCTCGATCACCTACAACTGCGACGCCTGTTCGGCGCCGTTCAACCAGACGGGTCTGCTGTGGTCGTCCTATGATCCGCGCTTCCCCATGCCGCAACTGCCGGCCTTCGCCGACAACGCGCAGAACGATCCCGACCTGTTGCCCTATGACGGCGGCGGGCGCAGCCGCGACAAACAGACCGACGCGCGCACGGCGTTCAAGTTCGACGCCGTCTATGAGATGGAAGGCGTGGTTCGTCACCTGAAGGCCGGCGTCAAGGTCCTCCGGTCCGAGCGCGAATACGACGCCACCCCGATCTGGGGCGGTTCGTTCGACAACACGCCCCTGGAGGGCAAGAGCCTGGGTCAGTCGGGCCTGATCGACCGCGAGGTCGGCTCCGTTCTGGACGGTCGCTACTACTATGGCGCCATCCTGAACCGGGACAAGGTGATCGCCGCGATCGAAGCCGCCCAGAAGGCCAATCCGGTCGACTATTCCTACGCCGATCTGAATTCGAGCGACAAGCGCGGAGAAGAGACCATCTACGCCGGCTACGGTCTGGCCAGCTTCCAGTTCAACGCTCTGGACGTGGTCGCCGGGGTGCGGGTCGAACACACCGAGGTCAGCAACACCAACTGGATCGAGGACGAGGCCCAGACCGGCTTCGGCGACACCGACAGCCACTACACGAACGTCCTGCCCAGCGTGACGGCCATCTATCGCCCGTCGGACAATTTCGTCTATCGCGGCGCGATCTGGACCAGCTTCTCCCGGCCCGAGTTCAGCAATATCTCGCGCGGCGTCAGCGTCAGCCGAGCGGCGCCGCGTCCGGGTCAGACCCTGGGCGACATCGTCTCGATCAGCCGGGGCAATCCCGACCTGAAGCCGGCCGAGGCCCTGAACCTGGACGTTTCGGCCGAATATTATCCGGACCGTTCCAGCCTGGTCTCCATCGGCGTCTTCCACAAGAAGATCGACCATTTCATCTTCACCAACGGCAGCGCGGTCGACGCCGACACCCAGGAAGGCACGATCACCATCAGCCAACCCAAGAACGGCGAGACGGCCAAGATCACCGGCGTCGAACTGAACCTGATCAAGTCGTTCGAGGGCATGGGCGCGCCCTTCGACGGCTTCGGCGTCGAGGCCAACCTGACCCGTCAGGTCAGCGAGGCCGAGACCGGTCTGGACTATCGCAAGGGCCGGTCGATCTCCTTCATCCAGGCGCCGGACCTGATCTACAATGCGTCGCTGACCTATCAGAAGTACGGCTTCGAAGCCCGCCTGTCCTATCAGTATCAGGGCGCCTATATCGAAGACCTGCGCGATAACGCCGTTGATAAATGGGTCCAGCCGAACAAGAGCCTGGACTTCCACTCGCGCTACAACTTCCGCCCCGGCCTGACGATGGACTTCGACGTCCAGAACATCCTGGATGGCCATCGCTACTACACCACCAAGGGCGAGAGCCCCTCGTACCAGAAGGACTATATGGAGCCCGGCCGGAACTTCCTGGTCCGCCTGGCCTATTCCTACTGATCCGAAGACGAAGCGCCGGACCGCCCCCGATCGAAGATCGGGGGCGGTCTAGGCCGCCGCCGGGGACCGGGGCCTCACCCGTCAGTCCGCGACGCGAATCTCGGTGCGGCCTTCCCGCGCGGCGGCTTCGATATCGACGGGCGCGGGGCGGTCGGCGACGATCAGATCGACCTGGGACCACTCCGCCGCAATGATCCGGCCGGGCGCCTCGAACTTGGAGGCGTCCGCGAGGCAGATCGTCCGGCGGGCGTTCGGCAGGACCGCCCGGGCGAATTCGGCCTCTTCCGGCTCGTGGTCCAGAAAGCCCCGCGCCGCGTCTATGGCGACGATGGAGAAGAAGGCGAGATCGGGCACGAACCGGTTGGCGTATGCCGCCGCCTCGGCGCCAAAGGCCGCGCGATAGGTCGCGTTCACGGCGCCGCCCGCCAGGAACAGTCGCGCCTCCGACGTCGCCGCCAGTTCGCTGGCGGTTTCAAGGCTGTTGGTGACCACGGTCAGGTTGCGCATCGATGCGATCTCGCGCGCCATCCAGAAGGCCGTCGTGCTGGAATCCAGCAGCAGGGTCATGCCCGGCTCGACAAGGTTCGCCGCGCAGGCCGCGATCCGCTTCTTGACCTCCGCATTGACATTGAGCCGCTGACGCCAGGGCGCCTCGGCGCGCCGGTCGCGCAGGCGGACGCCGCCGTGCACCTTTCGCACCGCACCGTCCAGCTCCAGGCGCCGGATGTCGCGACGCACGGTTTCTTCCGAGACGGCGAAGGCGGCCGCGAGGTCGGCGATCGTGCACGATCCCTGATCCGACAGGGTCGAAAGAATGGCGTCGAGCCTTGCCGTCTGATTCAACCGATCCTCCCGGAACGCACCTCTATGTGACATGTGACGCCTGCGGACGTCAAAAGCCACATAAAAACGCAAAAGGCCACAATAGTTCACACCTGTGTCACAGGCGAAGCGTAGATCGCCCACTGAGACGGCTTGGCGCCGTCCAGCTCAGGGGATGTCATCATGGTTCTTTCAAACACGCGCTCCGGCGCGCGCGCCCTGCTGTGCGGCGTTGCGCTTGCTGCAGTCCTGCCCGCCGCAGCCTTGGCCCAGACCACGCAGGCCCAGACCACGCAGGGCCAAGGGGCGGCCGAGCCCGCCAGTCTCGCCGAAATCATCGTCACAGGCTCGCGCAACGCCACGCGTCGCGCCGAGGCGGAACAGCGTCAGGCCGACATCGTGTCGGAGGTGATCTCCGCCGATGAACTGCTGACCATTCCCTCCACCAGCGTGGCCGCGGCTCTGAAACGGCTTCCGGGCGTCAGCACCGTCAATGATCGCGGCACGGGCGACGCCCGCTACGTCAGCATTCGCGGTCTGGACAGCGCCCTGAACGTCTACACGATGAACGGGGTGCGGCTGGCGACGTCGGGTCGCGACAATCGCGCCGTGGCCCTGGACCTGCTGCCGCCGGACGGCCTGGACACCGTGCGCGTGGTCAAGAGCGTGACGCCGGATCTCGACGGCGACGCGGTCGGCGGCACCATCGACTTCCGCCTGCCCGGTCCGTTCGACTTCGGCGAGAACCTCGCCACCCTGTCCGCCCGCGCCAGCCGCGAGAACATCGCCGACAAGACGGCGACCGACCTGACCGGCGCCTTCTCGACCTTCCTGAACGAGGCCAAGACCCTGGGTCTTTATGGCGTCGTCTTCCACACCGAGCGGACCATCACCGGCGAGCGCAACGAGAACATCAGCTACAACACCAGCTGGCGTCCGGACGGCGTCCTGCCCGCCGACAATATCGTCTTGCCGGAGAGCACCGAGCTGCGGCTGGTCTCGCACGGCCTGGACCGGTTCGTGAACGACATCGATCGCACCGGCGGCAACTTCACCCTGGAATACCGCCCGTCGGCGGACGACGCCCTGCATCTGCGCGGCCTCTATTCGCAGTGGAAGAATGATCAGCTGCACGACTATATCGACGTCAAGACCAGCCTGAACGCGGCCGGAGAGATCGACGGCTTCTCGTCCCTGATGGGGGCCGAGGTGAAGCAGGAGGACAACCGTCTGGCCATGGTCGACTTCGGCGGCCGCCACGTTCGCAGCGCCTTCGAGCTGGATTACGACATCGCCTACACCTACGGCCGGACCGAGACGCCGAACCAGTGGTATATGGAATACGTCACTGACGACAGCCTGCCGATCTTCAACACGCCGATCAGCTTCGACGCCTCGGACAGCAAACACCCGACCTGGGTGTTGAGCGAGGCCCAGTCGACGGCCATGCTGAACCCCGACAATCTGAAGTTCGACTATGCCGAACTGTATCGCCGGATTTCGGAAGATTCCCAGGCCTTCGCCGCGACCAACCTGACCTGGTCGCCCGAGGGCCAGGGTCTGATCAAGACGGTCAAGGGCGGGTTCCGGTTCCGCCGGTCCCAGCGTGACTATGACCAGCAGCAGGACGTCGACAGCGGCACGCGCGACATTCCCGGCCTGGCCAGCGGCTCGTCCCTGTCCAGCCACAGCGACCTGATCGCCGGTTCGATCGACCATTTCGACGACGACCATTATCGGGACGGCACGCGTTTCGGCACGATCCTGGAGATGAACCGGGTGCTGGCCCTGCTGCAGTCCGCGCCGCGCGTGACCGACGAAGAATATCCCTGGAACCTGAACGACTCCACGGGCCATGAGACCAGCTACAGCGGTTACGCCATGGCGGTGCTGGAGCGGGGCGCCTGGTCGGCCACCGTCGGCGCGCGCCTGGAGCAGACGGACATCCATAACGAGGCGCTGGTGACGACCGAGGACGCCGACACCGGCGTCGTCACACGCGAGTTCGGCGGCAAGACCGGCACGACCGAAGCCAGCTACACCGAGTTCCTGCCCAGCCTGCACGTCGATTGGCGCCCGAACGCCGAATGGACCGTCCGCGCCGCCGTCTGGACCTCGTTCGCCCGGCCGAACTTCACCGACATCTCCAAGGGGATCAACGTCGAATCCAACGGCGACCGGATCGTCTCCATCTCCAAGGGCAATCCCGATCTGAAGCCGGCTGAGGCGCTGAACTTCGATCTGGGGGTGCAGTACTCCGGCGACCAGGGCTTCCTGTCGGTGGGTCTGTTCCGCAAGGAAATCGACAACTTCATCTACGTGTCTGCGGGGTCGCAGGTCATCGTCGGCGAGGACGGGGTGCCGATCACCACCTCGGCCAACGGCAAGGACGCCAGCATCTGGGGCGTCGAACTGGCCGGTCGTCGCGACCTGATCGCCGGCTTCTCGGCCTGGGCCAACTACACCTACCAGCCCAGCAAGGCCGATCCGGGCATCGCCTGGCGCGACAGCGTCGAAGTCGGCCTGCCCAATGCCCCCGAAGTGCTGGGCAATATCGGCATCGGCTACAAGCGCGACCGGTTCGACGCCGACCTGGGCTACAGCTATCGCGGCCGCTACATCGCGACCCTGCGCGCCAACGCCCTGGACGAATATATCCAGCCCCAGGCGACGCTCGACTTCGGCGCGCGTCTGCAACTGACCGACCAGCTGGTGCTCAGCCTCTATGGCGAGAACCTGACGGGCGAGGCCGGCTACTGGGCCACGCGCGGCAAGTCGGAACGCTACACCATCGGCTATCAGACCGCGCCGCGCATGCTGGGTCTGGGCCTGACCTGGCGTCGCTGAGGCGGCTCGCCTCAATCGTCGCAAGCCTGTCGCCCGCGCCGGTCATAAGATCGGCGCGGGCCCCTGTTTCGGAAAACACATCATGTCTGTCGATCGGCGATCTCTTCTGGCGGGTGGTTTGGCGGGCGGCCTGGGCGCGGCCCTGGCGGCGGGCCTTCCGGCGTCTCTGGCGCGGGCCCTGTCCATTCCGGCCGATGTCCGCAAGGGCACGATCGAGGATGTGGCCCATGTCGTGATCCTGATGCAGGAGAACCGCAGCTTCGATCATTATTTCGGCGCCATGGCGGGGGTGCGGGGCTTTGGCGACGCCCATCCCATTCCCGTCGCGGCCGGTTCCGACGGCGCGCCGCGCGACGTCTGGACCCAGACCGACCGCACGGTCCAGCCGCCTGCGGACATCAGCCCCTTCCATCTGTCGACTGAGGCGAATTTCGACCTGATGCGGATGGAGGGCACGCCCCACCACTGGCCCGACGCCCAGGCCGCCTGGGATCAGGGGCGGATGGCGCATTGGCCCGAGGCCAAGACCCAGCGCGCCCTAGGCTTCTACAGGCGCGAGGACATTCCGTTCCAATACGCCATGGCCGAGGCCTTCACCCTCTGCGACGCCTATCACTGCTCGGTCCAGACCGGCACCAACACCAACCGGCTGTTCCTGTTCAGCGGGACCAACGACCCCCACGGCCTCGCCGGCGGGCCGGTGGTCGACAATGTCGACGACGACCTGAACAAGCCCGACGACGACCAGCCGCGCTATAACTGGACCACCTACGCCGAGCGGCTGCAGGCGGCGGGGATCGACTGGCGCCACTACCAGAATCTGGCCGACAATTTCGGCGACAACCCCGTCCAGAACTTCATGGCCTACCGGCGGGCCTGGCGCGACGAGCCCGGCTCGGATCCGGCGCTGAAGGACCGCGCCCTGTCGACGCGCGATCTGGACCAGCTGAAGGCCGACGTCCTGGGCGGCCGCCTGCCGCAGGTGTCGTGGATCATCGGCACGGCCGAGGGGTCAGAACACCCCGGCCCGTCCAGCCCGGCCCAGGGCGCGGACTATATGGCGCGGGTGATCGACGCCCTGACCGCCGACCCCGCCGTCTGGGCGCGGACCGTGCTGTTCATCAATTTCGACGAGAACGACGGCTTCTTCGATCATGTGCCGCCGCCCGCGCCGCCTTCGCCCGATCCGCAGGCGCCCGGCGGCTTCGCCGGCGCCTCGACCGTCTCGACGGCCGGCGAATACCATCGTCTGCCCGCGCCCGGCGCTGACGGCGACACGGCGGAGTTCCGGGGCCGGCCTTATGGTCTGGGGCCACGCGTGCCCCTGTATGTCCTGTCCCCCTGGTCGCGGGGCGGCTGGGTCCATTCGGAAGTGGCGGACCACACCTCCGTCATCCGCTTCCTGGAGCGCCGGTTCGGCGTGATGGAGCCCAATATCTCGGCCTGGCGCCGCGCGGTCTGCAGCGATCTGACCACGGCCTTCGACTTCGCGACGCCCAATGCCGCCGATTTCGCGCGCCTGCTGCCGGACACCACCCAGGCCCGGACGCGGGCCGCAGCCATCCCGCATCAGCCGACGCCCGTCCTGCCCGCCGATCGCGCCCGGCCGCATCAGGAACCGGGCGAAAGGCCGGCCCGTCCGACCCGCTATCGGCTCGGCGCCACCTGCGACCTGAACGCGGATAGGCGCGAGGCCACGCTGACATTCTCGGTTCAGGGCGAACTGGCCGCTGTCTTCCATGTCTATGACCGGCTCCATCTGGACCGGATCCCCCGTCGCTACACCGTCGGGGCGGGCGAGAGCCTGAAGGGCGTATGGGCGCTGGCGGCTGACGGAGGGCGATACGACCTCTGGGTTCTGGGACCATCAGGGCTGGTCGGTCATTTCGTCGGCTGACGAGGGTCGAGGCGCGCAAGACGGTCCACTGGGCCGCCGCGCTGTCATAGACCATCTGCGTCGAGCCCCAGGACTCCGCTATCGAAGCCGCTCCCGTTCGTCCGGGGCGGCCTTTGTCATTCACGCAATATTGAGGTGTGTGAATAACACTTTTGAGTTGCAGTTCCTAAATTTGAAGGTCGTCATGCCCATGGGAGACTGGCTCCCCCGGAGGATTGTCATGATCAAAAAACTGATGGCTATCGTCAGCATCGCCGCTTTTGCTGGCGCGGCCTCGCTTGTTGCTCCCACGACAGCGAAAGCGTCGGGGCCATCTACCTACGCTGTTGAACAATGCGGCAACGGTTGGTGGGAGGAGTTGCAATACCCGACCTACGACGCGTGCTACATGGCTGCGGTCCAGTTCTACATCGAGCAGACTGGGGGCGCTGGCAGCAGCGGAGGCTCAGTGGTGCCCGACGTCCCTACCTGGCACCCCTGCCAAGGCACGCACATTGCCTGCAATCCAAGCGATTGATCGCTCGGTCATGAGCTAAGTTGCAAGGCGTCGACCGACTGCCCCGCAACGGAGGCCCGTCATCCGAAAGGGTGGCGGCCTTTTTGCTATGTTTCCGGCGATGTGGGGTCGAGATAAGGCTCGCCTCGCTCCCCAGCTTTCACGCGGGTCGCCAGCGCCGCGCGGCGCAAGTTTGCGGGATCGCACCAGCGGCTATCGTCGGGATCACCTGCGCGCCCTGACGCAGCGGGTGGAGGTCATAAGCAAGACCGAGGCGCGCATCATCGGCTCACGAACCGAGCTTCTGCGGGCCTAGGCGTCTAGCGATGGTGGGGGGTACGCCGCCGTTGGCGGAGTTCTCGGCTTTAAACCGAAGTGGCGCACCCGACAGGATTCGAACCTGTGACCCCTGCCTTCGGAGGGCAGTACTCTATCCAGCTGAGCTACGGGTGCGTGGTCGGCGAGACGCCGAAGAGGCCGCTTACAGCAAGCGGCGGGCGGCCTCAATCCCGAATAAGCAGATGAGGGCAGGATGACCGTCCCGAACCATCGCCGCTGGCTGACAGGTCAGCGCTCCCGGCCTCAAGCAGCGCGAAGCGCGGTAGGCCCCCTAAGAAAGCAATAGGGCGCTTGCGCCCTATTGCGCGGTCATGCCGCCGTCGATCTTGAACTCGGAGCCGGTGACGAATTTGGACTCGTCGGAGGCGAGGTAGAGGACGCAGTAGGCGACGTCGTCGGGTTCGCCGATCCGCTTCAGGGGGATGCCGCGGGTCAGGCGTTCGTGGGCCTTGGCCTCGTCGCCGCCGGCCATGGCGATGAAGGGGTCGAGGATCGGGGTCTTGATGAAGACCGGGTGGACCGAGTTGCAGCGCACGTTCCAGTCGGCCTTGGCCGCCTCGAGCGCCAGGGTCTTGGTGTACATCCAGACGGCGGCCTTGGTGGCGTTGTAGGCGCCCATGCCGGGGGCGGCGACCAGGCCCGCGATGGACGAGATATTGATGATCGAGGCCGGGGCGGCGGCGCGCAGATGGGGCATGGCGTATTTGGCGCCCAGCATGATCGAGCGCAGATTGATCTCGTACTGACGCTGCCAGTTCTCGACCGTGTCCTGTTCGACGAAGGCCAGGGGGCCGCCGACGCCGGCGTTGTTGACCAGGACCGACAGGCCGCCCAGGTCGGCGACGGCGGCGGCGATCACTCGCTCCCAGTCGGACTCGCCGGCCACGTCGTGGGCGTAGGCGAAAGCGGCGTCGGGGATTTCGGCGTTGATCCGGGCGGCCAGGGCGGCGACGCGGTCGCCGTCGATGTCGGTCAGGGCCAGGCGGGCGCCCTCGCGGGCCATCATCAAGGCCATGGCCTCGCCCAGGCCGCCGGCGGCGCCGGTGATCAGGGCGGTCTTGCCGGCGACGCGGCCGGGACGGTTGTGGGAGGCGGCCATCAGTCGTGTCCGTTTCCGGGCGTCAGGTCGCCGGTGATGGAGTCGATGAACTGGGCCATCTGCACATCGTGGTCGGTGACCCCGTCGGCGTCGTGCGTCGTCAGCAGGATTTCCACGCGGTTGTAGACGTTGAACCATTCCGGATGGTGGCCCATGGCCTCGGCCTGCATCGCCACGCGCGTCATGAAGGCGAAGGCGGCGCTGAAGTCATGAAACAGGATGGCCTTGACGATGGCGTCACGCCCGTCTTCGCCCGGTTTCCATCCGTCGAGCGCGGCGCAGGCCGCCTTTGCGCCGATGTTGCCGTCCATTCCGCGTCTCCTGCTCGATCTGTGTCGATTGATCCTGGCGTAAGGCGCCCGCAGGCGTGCGGCAAGGGTCGGGAACGCGGGATCAAGCTTGGGCGTTGATCTCCCTGTTAAGCGCGACCGTGGGCCCTGGCCTGATCGACGCGCGGTGGATGCGCCAAGGAGATGAGGATGGACAATCTGTGGATCGCCGCCCTCGATCCCGCCGACCGCAAGCGGATCGAACCCCATCTGGAGGAACGCGAGGTCGCGCGCGGCCAGATGCTGTACGACACCGGCGAGGCGGTCGATCAGGTCTGGTTCCCGATCAAGGGGGTGGTGTCGCTGATGACCGTCCTGCCCGATGACAAGATGGTCGAGACCGCCGCCATCGGCCGCGAGGGCCTGGTCGGGGTGACCTGCGGCCCGTTCAATGCCCGGGCCGCCAGTCGCGCCATCTCCCAGGGCGACGGCGTCGCCGCCTGTTGCTCCGCCGCCGTGTTCGGCGAGGCGCTGGATGCGAGCGAAAGCCTGCGCCAGGCCCTGTCGCGCTTCACCGAAGGCCTGATGGCCCAGGTGCAGCAGGCCGCCGCCTGCAACGCCCAGCACCGGCTGGACGAGCGGTTGGCGCGCTGGCTGCTGACCCTGCACGACCGGGCCGAGGACGATCGGATCGACCTGACCCAGGCCGACATCGCCGGCATGCTGGGGGTGCGACGCGCCACCGTGTCCGAGGTCGGGACCGTGCTGGAGGGCAAGAAGCTGATCCAGCGCGGCCGGGGCTGGGTCAAGGTGCTGGACCGCGACGGGCTGGAGGCGGCCTCGTGCGGCTGTTACGGCCTGATGCGCGAGGTGATGAAGGATCTGGAACTGCCCCAGCCTGAAGCCGGGGCGGATGTCGCCTGACGTCTGGCCGCCAGACTTCTGGTGGACTGACTTCTGGGTGACGGAAGGGCCGCGACGCGCTAGACCGCGCGCATGACCGACGCCTCCTCCCATGGCCCGCATTCGTCGGGCGACCGTTCCTCCTTCGGCTTCCGCGACGTGGACGCGCGCGAGAAGGTGAAGATGGTGCGCGGGGTCTTTGATTCCGTCGCCTCCAACTATGACGTGATGAACGACCTGATGAGCGTCGGCATCCATCGGCTGTGGAAGGACGCGGCGGCGGCCAAGCTGAACCCCCGGCCCGGCGAAACCATTCTGGACGTGGCCGGCGGCACCGGCGACATGGCGCGGCGCTACGCCAAGATGGCGCGCGCGGCCCAGGAGCGGCGGGGCGGCGAAGACGCTTCGGTGATCGTGCTGGACTATAACGCCGAGATGATCCTGGCCGGGCTCCACAAGGGCGGCGAGCCGGAGATGAGCTGGTCGGTCGGGGATGCGATGAACCTGCCCCTGCCGGACGCCTCGGTCGACGCCTATTCGATCAGTCTCGGCATCCGCAACGTGGCCCATATCGACAAGGCCCTGGCCGAGGCGCGGCGGGTGCTGAAGCCGGGCGGGCGGTTCCTGTGCCTGGAGTTCTCGCGCCCCACGGCCGGGCCGGTGCGTAAGCTCTATGATGCCTGGTCCTTCCACGCCATTCCGCGCATCGGCGGCTGGGTGGCCAAGGATCGCGACAGTTATCAGTATCTGGTCGAGAGCATCCGCCGCTTCCCCGACCAGGCGGCCTTCAAGGGCCTGATCGAGGACGCCGGCTTCAAGCGCGTCTCGGTGACCAATCTGTCGGGCGGGATCGCCGCCATCCACCACGGGTGGGCGATCTGACCCGGGTCTATCGCACGGCCCCGCCGCCGCCCGCCACGGTCGCGGTGCAGAACCCGGTCGCGGCCTTTCTGCGTCTCCTGGGCTGGCTGTGGGTGCTGGCGCGCCATGACGCCCTGATCCCGCGCGAGGCCAATCCCCTTCTGCCCGTCTGGGCCCGACCCTTCGCCCGCGCCGTGCAGATGCTGGCGGGCCGCGACGGACGTCAGGGCCGGCCGGGCCAGAGGCTGGGCAAGGCGTTCGAGCATCTGGGGCCGGTGGCGATCAAGCTGGGTCAGGTCCTGGCCACCCGCGCCGACATCTTCGGCCTGCAATTCGCGCGCGACCTGGGCCGGTTGAAGGACGCCCTGCCGCCCTTTCCGCTGGAAGAGGCGCGGCGCGAGATCGAGATGTCGCTGGGTCGGCCGGTCGAGAGCCTGTTCACCGACCTGAGCCCGCCGGTCGCCGCCGCCTCCCTGGCCCAGGCGCACCGCGCGACCCTGGCCGACGGTCGGGCCGTGGCGGTCAAGGTGCTGCGGCCGGGGGTCGAGCGCCGGGTCGCTGACGGGCTGGACGCCATGCGGCTGGGCGCCGCCCTGGTGTACCGGCTGGCGCCCCTGTCGCGCCGCCTGGAGCCCCAGGCCTTCGTCGAGACCATCGCCAATTCGATGGATCTGGAGCTGGACATGCGGCTGGAGGCGGCCGCCGCCAGCGAAATGGCCGATGTCATGGCCAAGGACGGCTATATGTCCGCCCCCGCCGTCGTCTGGGACGGGGTGGGCAAGCGGGTGCTGACGCTGGAATGGGCCAGGGGCGTGCCCATGACCGATCCGGCCCTGACCGACCTGCCCGGTCTGGATGTCGACCTGCTGGCCGACAATGTGGTGCGCGCCTTCCTGGTTCAGGCCCTGGACCACGGTGTGTTTCACGCCGACCTGCACGAGGGCAATCTGTTCGCCAACGCCCCGGCCCATCTGACCGCCATCGACTTCGGCATCGTCGGGCGGCTGGGTCCGGCCGAGCGGCGCTATCTGGCCGAGATCCTGTGGGGCTTCATCAGCCGCGACTACGACCGGATCGCCCGGGTCCATTTCGAGGCCGGCTATGTGCCGCCGCACCATTCGGTCGAGACCTTCGCCCAGGCCCTGCGCGCGGTCGGCGAGCCGGTGATCGGCCGCGCCGCCAGCCAGGTGTCGATGGGCCGGCTGCTGGGCCAGCTGTTCGAGATCACCGCCCTGTTTGACATGCGGCTGAGGCCCGAACTGATCCTGCTGCAGAAGACCATGGTCTCGGTCGAGGGGGTGGCGCGCCGGCTTCAGCCCGACCACGACCTGTGGAAGGCAGCCCAGCCGGTGGTCGAACGCTGGATCCGCCGCGAGCTGGGACCCCAGGCCCAGGCGCGCGACGCCCTGAACGAGATGATCGCGGCGGCCCGGGCCATCTCGCGTCTGGTGCAGGAGCCGCCGCGTCCGGCGACGGTGGTCATCGAAAAGTCGGGAACTCCCGCTTGGGTGACGGCTTCAGTCACGGTCGCGGTCGTCGCGGCCCTGACGGCCTTGGGTCTCTCTGTTTGGCCCTATCTGCACTGACCGGAGCCTTCGCATGAAGACCAGCCTGATCAAGACGGTTCTCGCCGCAGCCCTGTTTGCGGCGCCTGTGCCTGCCCTGGCCCAGGCGGCTGCGGGCTCGGTGCCCAACGCCTTCGATGGCGCGCCGGCCGCAGCCGCGCCCGTCCCCGCACCGGTCGAGGCCCAGGCGCCCGCTGCGGCCCAGGCGCCGGACATCGCCCGGGCCGAGACGGCGCTGCGCGGCGTGATCGCGGCGGTTCAGGGCGCGGGCTTCGACTATTCGGTCTTCACCTCGGATCTGGCGACCCGGATGCGGCAGCTGTCGCCCGAGATCAGCCCCCTGATCAAGAGCTTCGGCGCCGTTCGCAAGGTCGAGTTCCTGAAGGCCGAGGGCGACGCCCAGCTGTTCCGCGTCACCTTCGACAACAAGGTGACCGAATGGATGATCCTGTTCGATCCCGAGGACCGGATCGCCGGCCTGCGGTTCCGCCCCGTCGAGGCCTGAGGCGAAGGCCGATGCGAAGGCTTGGGCGGGCCATCCTAAGGCCAAGCTGATGCGCTAAGCCCTGGAATGACGGCGCTTTTCCCGTCTTCTGGGGTTTCAGACATGAAATATTCCGTCGCCGGCCTCGGCATGATGGCCCTTCTCTCCGCCTGCGCGAGCGGCCCGGGTGGAGGCCCCGGCGGTCCGGGCGGCGAAGGCGGCCCGCCGCCGCAGCGATCCGAAATCTTCGTCAGCCCCTATGGCGAGCTGTTCGTGTCCGAGCTGGGCGAGCCCTATCCGGTCGCGGCCTGGTTCGCCGACGCCGACGCCGACAGCGACGGCCGCCTGACGGCCGAGGAGTTCGCCGCCGACGGCCGGCGCTGGTTCGGGACCCTGGACCAGGACGGCGACGGCGTGGTCGGCCCGTCGGAGATCTTCGCCTATGAGCGGCTGGTCGACGCCACCTTCACCGCCCTGGGCGGGGGAATGGGCGGGGGAATGGGCGGCGGTCGAGGCTCCGGACGGGGCTCGGGTCGGGGCTCGGGTCGGGGCGGGCCGCCCGGCGGCGGCCAGATGAACCTGAACGGCGACCAGCAAGACCCGATGGGCGGCATCGGCGGAATGGGCGGTCAGGAAGGCGGCGCCGCGCCGTCCAAGCCGCGCGCCCAGCCCTATCGCGGCGGGACCGAACGTCTGGCGCGCGCCGGACTACTGTCCGTGCCCCAGCCGGTGCGGGCGGCCGACCGCAACGCCGACCAGAAGATCACGCCCGACGAATGGACGGCGGCGGGCGAGCGCTGGTTCGTCCTGCTGGACCAGGATCACGACGGGATCCTGACGCTGGAAAGCCTGCCGAAGACGGCGGTGCAGGGCGGGCCGGGTCAAGGGCGTGGCGGACGTCCCCCACGACGTTGAACCAGCCTCGCTAATCCAGGGCTGCTAATCCAGGTTCGGGCGGCCGCGTCCCGACTTGATCGAGGCGCGGCTGGTCTTGGCCTTCAGCCGGCGCTCCTTGGAGGCCTTGGTGGGTCGGGTCGGGACGCGGAAGACCGGCCGGATCGAGGCCTCGTCCACCAGGGCCTGCAACCGTTCGATCGCGTCGGCGCGGTTGCGCTCCTGGGTGCGGTGGCGGACGGCGGTGATCAGGATCACCCCCTCCAGCGTCAGCCGGCTGCCGGCCAGCTTCATCAGCCGCGCCTTGACCGGCTCGGTCAGGCTGGGGGAGTTCCTGACGTCGAACCGCATCTGGACGGCGGTCGAGACCTTGTTGACGTTCTGGCCGCCCGGTCCGCCGGCGCGGTAGAAGTGGAACTCCAGCTCGTCCTCGGGGATGGTCGTCATGTCGCGACCCGGCGGGCCTTGACCACGGCCTGGTCCAGGGCCTGGAGGAAGCGCGAGCGGTCGGCGGCCGAAAACGGCGGCGGACCCGAGGTGGCCACTCCCATCGACCGCAGATGCTCGCCCACCATCCGCCCGGCCAGGGCCGAGCCGATGGAGTCCGGGGTGAAGGGCTGGCCGTTGGACTTCAGCGCCTGGGCTCCGGCCTTCAGGCAGCGGTCCGCCAATGGAATGTCGGCGGTGATGACCACATCGCCCACGCCCGCCCGTTCGGCGATCCAGTCGTCGGCCACGTCAGGCCCGGCGTCCACCACCACCTGTTCGATCAGGGCCTCGCGCGGGACCTGCATCCAGCCGTTGGAGACCACATAGGTCTTCAGCCCATAGCGCCGCGCCACGCGATAGACCTCCTCCTTCACCGGGCAGGCGTCGGCGTCGATGTAGAGGGCGGTCGGCATGGGCCTGACCTAGCGCGGACGGGGGTAGGGCGTCGATACCCGGTGCGGTCGGAGGGGCCGGGGGTGCCCTCCCTTTCATTCGTCATCCTCGGCCTTGTGCCGAGGATCCATACGCCCGGTGTGTCCGTGGCGGACTCTGACGGCATTGGATTTGGAAGGTCAGCTGGAAACGAGAGCGTGGCCTGGACGGCTAACCGGCGCTACGTTTTGGCGGCTCGCTGCTCGCCATCAAGGCGTTGAGTTCGGCGATGCATGTCAGCATCTCGTCCTGCGCTCCCAGGAAGCCTAGCAGACGGCACATGCCGAGGAGGGTGATCGAGAAGGCGTGACAGGCGAAACCTACCGTCTGCCCAATCCTTGCCGAATCCGGGCCGAAGGCGAAGCCATAAAAGCCTTCCTCATCGTCAGCCGAGAGGTAGTTGGTGGTGGATAGTAAGGTCGGGTGGGCTGCAGCGCCGCATAGCCATTTGTAGTAGGCGAAATGATCTGGGAAATCGCCGAGGGTCGCCAACTGCTCAATGCCGGGGACTTCGCGGCGCCCACGACGGGCCTGGATTGTTTGGGCGATCTGCTTATCGATCTGCCGAACAACGTCGGGATGATCGGCCATAAGCTTTTTTGCCGCTTTGTCACGACCAAGCTGACTTTTCATCTCTTCGCTGATGAAGTCTTCCGAACCGGCCAGCGGGGATTTTGCAATGTAGGCTACCCAGAAGCCGGTTTCGTAAATGGAGCGCACGACGGTCTGCGCTTCGATAGTCTGACCACGTTCAGCAAGCACGATTGCTCCGCCGAACGAATGAGCGACACGTGCCGTCAGTCGCATTATCAGCGCAACCGGGTGTCGGATTTCTTTGCCGTTTAGGCTTGGAACGTGATCGTTCATCAACCTCATGCCGAGGCGGTTGAAGCGCCGAGCAAAGTCAAACCATTCGGCGTTTTCAACGATGTGGTGCGGACGAAACTCGTCGATGACGGGGGCCAGCATCCCATCCACCTTTATGGAAGCGATAGCATCCGCTTCCGTCATCGAGATCATTGGTGGTTCGGACATGGCCCACCATAACGCGGGCTCGCTAAACTAAAAATGGGATGTCTCCGGGCCTTCAGACGCATCGTTGGATGCTGCCGATAGGGACGAAATGAGTCGCTTGCGATATCTATGGAACTTGTCTCAATCGAGTGCGCCACAGCCTTATACCGGGAGTATGGATCCCGGGGACAAGCCCCAGGATGACGGTAAAGGTAGGGATCTTCCGGCGCCGGTCGTGCGGACGCGCCCCCTCCGTCACGGCGCGAAGACGCGCCGCGCCACCTCCCCCAGAGGGGGAGGAGACCGGGTTGATGGACCTTGGGCCGCTGGCCTCTTCTCTTTCGTCATTCCGGGCGAAGGGCCTCTTGGCCCGGAGACCCGGAACCCAGCGGCGCGCGGAGCGCGAACCTGTCGCGGATTCGGTCTTTCGGCATCCTGCGGCGGATAGATTTCGTCTTCGGCGCCGCTGGGTTCCGGGTCTCCGCTACGCTCCGCCCGGAATGACGAAAGAAGGGTGGAGTCGCCTCCCCCAGGGGGGAGGAGATGAAAAAAGGGCGGGGCCTTGCGGTCCCGCCCTGGTCGTTCAGGCTCTAGACGGCCGTCAGTTGCGATAGGCCGGCGGCATCGGCGTCTGTTGCCGATAACGGTCGCGCAGCAGCAGGGCGCGGCTGGTCAGGGGTTGTTCGACGCCGTCGATGAAGACGGCCGAGGGCTGGCTGAGGGGCTCCAGCGGGTCGCCGGACCAGACCACGACGTCGGCGGCGGCGCCCGGCGCGATCTGGCCGAACTGTCCGCCCATGCCGAAGATCTTGGCCGGATTGACCGTCAGGGCGGCGATGGCGGCGCTATAGGGCAGGCCGTGCGAGACGGCGTTGCCGGCGTTGTAGCGGGCCTCACGGGCGCGGTGGGTCGACCCCTCATTGCCCTTGATGGCGATGACGACGCCGGCCGCGTTCAGGGCCGCCGCATTCTCCATCCGCGCCGCCCGCATCTCGAAATCGCTGGGTAGGTTGGAGATGGGGTTCAGCAGGACGGGCACGCCGGCCGCAGCGATCTCGCCGGCGACCAGCCAGCCTTCCTCGGCGCCGTCCAGGATCAGCTTGATCCCTTCCTCGCGCGCCAGACGCAGCACCTGCTGGATGTCGGACGCCCGGTGGACGCTGACGATCAGGGGCATGGAGCCGTTGGCGACGGGGATCAGGGCCTCCAGATCCGCGCGCGACAGGCTGAGGTCGCGCAGGCCCGCCCGCTCATAGGCCGACTTGTTGCGGGCGTAGAGGCGGACCTCGGCCATGGTCTCCTTGAACAGGACGAACTGGGCCCCGCGGGCGCCGCCGGCGATGTCGGCCCCGGCCTCGCCGAACGGGGCGACCATGGCCACGCGCGGCTTGACCAGGATGTTGGCGTCCTGACCCAGGTCGATGATGGCCGCCTGGCCCGCGAACAGGCCCGGCGTCTGATAGCCGCCCTCGCCGGCGCCGGCCGTTTCGTCCTCATGCACATGACCGCCGGACGAGCCGGGGTGCTGGGGCACGACCACGGCGCGGGTGATGCCGCCCAGGCGCGCCACCGGCAGGGTGAAGGACCAGGGGTCCAGGCCGTAGGAGATGTCGAAGGCGGCGCTGAGGGTGTTGGCGCTGTTGCGCAGCTCGTTGGTGCCGCCGACGGCGCCGACCTCGGTCCCGGCGAGGCCGGAATCGACGGCGACGAAGCCGGGGGCGACCACCTTGCCGGTCGCGTCGATGACGCGGGCGCCGGAGGGCGCTGCGCCGGCGCCGACCGAGACGATCTTGCCGTCACGGATCACGACCGTGCCGCGCTCGATGACCGAGGTTCCGGTCAGGACGCGGCCGCCGACGATGGCCACGGTGTCCTGAGCCAGAGCAGGGGCGGCGAGGGACAGGGCGGCCACGGCGCCCGCGAGGATATGGGACAGACGCATCAGCGGGCTCCTTCGGCGACGTTGGCGGCGGTCAGGCCATAGCCCGGCTGGCCCAGCTCGAAGTCGCTGGTCGGCTGATAGGCGGGGTTGGTCCGGTCGAAGGTCAGGGCGCCGTCGATGAAGACCTGGTCGGCGCGGGCGTAGATCGAGAAGGGATCGGCGCTCCAGATCACCACATCGGCGCGCTTGCCGGCCTCCAGCGAGCCGGTCTGGTCGGCGATGCCGATGGCCTTGGCGGCGTTGGAGGTGATCCAGCCGATGGCGTGTTCTTCCGAGATGTTCAGCCCGGCGCGACGACCGGCCGACAGGGCGGCGGCGGCCTCCTGATTCAACCGTTGAGTCAGTTCGGCGTCGTCCGAGTGGATGACGGCGCACGAGCCCTGCTGGGCGTCCACCAGGGCGGCGTTCTCCTCGATGGCGTCCAGGGCCTCCATCTTGAAGCCCCACCAGCCGGTCCACATGGCCGCGCAGATGCCGTTCTGGGCCAGTTGCGGCGCCAGCTTGTAGGCCTCGGTGGCGTGGTGGAAGGTGGTGATCCGGTAGCCGAATTCCTTGGCCATATCGATCATCATGGCCATTTCGTCGGCGCGGTAGCAGTGGTTCTGGATCAGGATGGACCCGTCCAGCACCCCGACCAGGGTCTCGCTCTGAAGATTGCGGGTCGGGGCTGCGCCCTCGCCGGTCTCGCGCCACTTGTCCCATTTGGCCTTGTAGTCGCGGGCGGCGATGAAGGCGGCGCGGTAGCCGGCCATATTGCCCATGCCGGTCGCCGGGCTCTGGTTCCGCGAGCCATAGACGCGCGAGGGGTTCTCGCCGCAGGCCATCTTGACCGTATAGGGGGCGTCCGGGAACTTCATGCCCTGCATGGTGATCGAGGGCGTATTGCGGATGGTCACGCCCCGGCCGCCGAACAGATTGGCCGAGCCGGGCAGGATGTGAAGCGTGGTGACGCCGCCGGCGCGGGCGGTGTTGAAGCCCGGATCCTGGGGCCACAGCGAATGTTCGGCCCAGACCTGGGCGGTGTTCGGGCTGGTGGCCTCGTTGCCGTCGCTCATGCCCTGCACGCCGGGCGACGGATAGACGCCTAGGTGGCTGTGGACGTCGATGACGCCGGGGGTGACATAACGGCCGCGCGCCTCGATGACGCGATAGCCGGCGGGGACGGGGGTCGAGGCGTCGCCGACGGCGGCGATCCTGCCGTCCGTGACCACGACCACGCCATTGTCGATCTTGCGGTCCGTCCCGGTCAGGACGGTGGCGCCGACCACGGCGAAATTCTCGCGCGGCAACGGTTGATAGGTGGACGGATAGGGGTTCAGGGTGGTCGCCGGATCCAGGCCGGCGGCCAGGGTCTTGTCCTTGGACGGCGCGGCGGCCTCCGAGTCCGTATCCGTGGTGGCGCAGGCCGCCAGGCCCAGCATAGCGCAGCCTATGGCCGCGAGGCTGACGCCCCGCAGATGATGTCCGATCATCAGATCCCCTTTTCCCGACGACACGCCAGCCCGACGTGTCTTGCGACAGTCATAGGAGGGGCATCTGCCGGAGGCGTCAAAAGATTTCGATGTTCTTTGGGTTGTGCACCTCCCCGTTCGCGAAGGCGAATGGGGAGGACAGACCGCGAAGCGGTCAGGAGGGGGCGACACGGTGGCTGACGGGAGCTTCATGCGGTGGATGGCCCGGGGCGGGTGACGGCGCGACGAGACGCGGGATAGGGCGGAGTCGCCCCCTCCTGGTCGCTGGCGCGACCGGTCCTCCCCATTCGCCTTCGCGAATGGGGAGGTGAGAGCGGATGGTCTGGACGCGCCTGTTCCTGACCGCTAACGGCACGCGCATGAACGACGACGAAAACCCCCATCTCGACCGGCCGCTGCGGTCGTTCGGCCGGATCAAGGCGCGGCCGATCAAGCCGCGGCAGGCGGCGCTGATGGACAGCCTGCTGCCCCAGATCGCCGTGCCCGATCCCAAGGCCGGTCCGCTGGACCCCAAGGCGATGATGCCCGAGGCCGCCGAGGTGTGGCTGGAGATCGGGTTCGGCGGCGGGGAACATATGGCGGCCCAGGCGGCGACGCGGCCCGACGCCCTGGTGATCGGCTGCGAACCCTTCCTGAACGGCGTCGCCTCGGCCCTGCGCCATGTCGAGGAAGGCGGGCTGAAGAATGTCCGCATCCACGCCGACGACGCGCGCGACCTGGTCGACGCCCTGCCCGACGCCTCGGTCGACCGGGTGCTGATCCTCTTCCCCGACCCCTGGCACAAGGCCCGGCACAACAAGCGCCGCCTGTTGCAGGACGAGACGGCCCAGGCCTTCGCCCGCATCCTGAAGCCGGGCGGAACCCTGCGGTTCGTCACCGACTGGCGCGACTATGCCGAATGGACGCTGGAACGGCTGGAGCGGACGCCGGGGCTGGAGCGGATCGGGGCGGCGGATCAGGACTGGTTCGTTCCGCCGGCGGACCATGTGGTCACCCGCTATGAGGAGAAGAAGCTGGGCGACACGGCTCCGATCTTCCTGGAATACCGGCGCACGGCCTGAATTGGCGGATACGGAATTTTACGTAGTTTCCGCATAGACGGGTGTTTAACGAACTTCATTAGTAATGGCCCCTAAGTATAATCTCGGGGACGGACCATGAAGGCGTTGACGATCGGCGGCAGGATCAATCTGCTGGCCCTTGTGACCATGGCGGGTCTGTTGGTGATCACCGGCCTGTCCCTGATGCGGCTGGACGCCGTGATGCGCGACGACATCGCCGACCGCACCAAGAAGTCCGTCGAGATCGCCCATAGTGTCGTCGCCTATTATCAGGGCGAACAGGCGGCCGGCCGGTTGACGCAAGACCAGGCCCAGACCGCCGCCAAGGCCGCCGTCGGCGCCATGCGTTACGGCGCGGACGACTATTTCTGGATCAACGACATGCACCCCAGCATGGTGATGCACCCGATGAAGCCGGCGCTGAACGGCACGGATCTGAGCGAGAACAAGGACGCCGACGGCGTGCTGATGTTCAAGGAATTCGTCGCCGTGGTTCAGAAGGACGGCGAGGGCTTCGTCACCTATCAGTGGGCCAAGCCGAACCAGGACGGGGCCTCGCCTAAGATTTCCTATGTGAAGGGTTTCGCGCCCTGGGGCTGGGTGATCGGCTCGGGCGTCTATACCGACCAGATCGCGGCGGCCGTGGGCAAGGCGGCCCTGGTCCTGGGCTCGATGGCCCTGCTGGTGCTGCTGGCGGTCGGGGCGACGGGCTGGTTCATCGGCCGGTCGGTGTCGGCCCCGGTTGTGGCGCTGGAACGGCGGATGCGCGGCCTAGCCGAGGGCGACAAGACCTCCGAGATTCCCGGCGTCAAACGCGGCGACGAGATCGGCAAGATGGCCGCCGCCCTGGCCGTCTTCCGCGACGCCGCCATCGAAAAGGACCGGCTGGAGGCCGAGACCCTGTCGCAACGCTCGATGAGCGAACAGGAACGGGCCGCGCGCGAGGCCGAGAAGGCCGCCGAGGCCGAAGCCGACCGCGTCACCATCGCAGCCCTGGGCCAGGGCCTGTCGGCCATGGCCGACGGCGACCTGACCTATCGGATCGAGGCCGAGTTCGCGCCCAAGGCGGCCCAGCTGAAGACCGACTTCAACGCCGCCATCGCCCAGCTGCAGCAGGCCGTGGCCGTGGTGGTGGCCAATATCGCCGGCATCCGCTCGGGCGCCGGCGAGATCTCGCAGGCCGCCGACGACCTGTCTCGCCGCACCGAACAGCAGGCGGCGGGCCTGGAGGAGACGGCCGCCGCGCTGGACGAGATCACCGCCACGGTCAACAAGACCGCTTCGGGCGCCCGCCAGGCCTCGGACGTGGTTCAGGCGGCCAAGGGCGACGCCGAGACCTCGGGCGTCATCGTCCGCGACGCGGTCCAGGCCATGCAGGCCATCGAGGGCTCTTCGGATCAGATCAGCCAGATCATCGGCGTCATCGACGAGATCGCCTTCCAGACCAATCTGCTGGCCCTGAACGCGGGCGTTGAAGCCGCCCGCGCAGGCGAGGCCGGTCGCGGCTTTGCGGTGGTGGCCTCGGAGGTCCGGGCCCTGGCCCAGCGTTCGGCCGAAGCCGCCAGGGAGATCAAGACCCTGATCTCGACCTCGACGGCCCAGGTCGGCTCGGGCGTCAAACTGGTCGGTCAGACCGGCGAGGCCCTGCAGCGGATCGTGGAACGAGTGGCCGAGATCGACGGTCTGGTCTCGGAAATCGCGGCCTCGGCCCAGGAACAGGCCGTGGGCCTGGCCCAGGTCAATACGGCCGTGAACCAGATGGATCAGGTGACGCAGCAGAATGCGGCCATGGTCGAGCAATCGACCGCCGCCAGCCATTCGCTGTCGCAGGAAGCCCAATCGCTGCAGGCCTCGGTCGCCCAGTTCAAGGTCGGGGACACAGCCCGCGCGGCTGCGCCGGCGGCCTCGCACCGCGCCGAACCGCGCCCCGCCGCCAAGGCGCCGGCCCGCTCGAGCCATATGGTCGCCGCGTTGAAGACCGTCGGTCGCGGCGGCGCTGCGCCCGTGTCCCAGGCTGCCGTTCAGCCCGGACCTGCGGCCGACGGTTGGGAAGAATTCTAGATTCGGCGGCGGCGGGACTGGCGCGGCGGCGATGAACCGCCCAGCTATGGCCTTCTCACCGAAGCCCTGGCCGGAACCCTGGAATGACCCTCTCGATCTACGACGTCGCCGCCCCCGTCCTCGTGCGCGGCCTGACCAACCTGTCCGGCTTTCTGGACAAGGCCGTGGCGGAGGGGTTTGACGAAGCCGTCCTGATCCAGGCCCGGCTTCACGAGGACATGCGCCCCTTGTCCGCCCAGGTTCAGCTGGCGTCGGACTCGGCCAAGGGCGCCGTGGCGCGGCTGGCCGGCGTCGACAATCCGGCCATGGCCGATGATGAGACGAGTTTCGCCGAACTGAAGGACCGGATCGCCCGCACCCTCGCCTTCATCGACAGCGTGGACCCGACCGCCTTCGCCGGGGCCGAGACCCGGCCGGTGACGCTGAAGACGCCCAGCCGCGAGATGAATTTCGACGGCCTGGGCTATCTGACCAGCTTCGTGCTGCCGAACTTCCATTTCCACGTCACGACCGCCTACGCCATCCTGCGCAAGGAGGGCGTGCCGCTGAGCAAGATGGATTATCTGGGGCGGCTGGCGCTGGCATAGGGGGCGATCGTGAAACAGGCCGACAAGCGAGATGGGCGGATAAATTTCCTGCTTCTGATCCTGCTGGCGCTGTTTGCGCCAGCGTTGTCGTTGATGCTTTTCGCGGCCTTGTCTGCGGTTTTCGAGTTTCATCTGACGAGTCCCGCGATTCCCGAGCCTGCCCTGTTGTTTAATCCAATGGCTGTCGTGTTGGCGGTCGCCTACGGCGTGATCCCGGCTTTCGTATTCGGTTCGCTTGGGTGCATGGCCGCGACGGCTTTTCTGTCACAGTCGTCCGCGTGGCTTTGGAGCCTCGCTGGTGCAGGCTCGGCCCTGGCGTATGTGTTGGTGTTCCTGGTGATGGGTCTTGTGTTCAGCATCCAGGAGCTGACCTTATGGATCGGGCCCTTTATCGGAACGAGCTCCAGGCCGCCTGCTCCAGTCGTGGCGTCGGGCTCCATAGTGTTCAGCATTGTCATTGCCGGAGCCGTCGCGGCGAGCCTGTATCGCGCGGCGACGAAGCCGCTGTCGCTTAAAGGGGCTGACAAGCGATCCTGAACCGCCTATATGGCCCTCCACATCGTTAGACCGGCGTCCAACGGCGTCGTTCCAAGCGGCGGCCCGGACGGACCGCCGCTTTTGTTTTGGATAATCGCCGCTTGCGCGCAAGAACCGCCCAGGACCGCCAACTGCTCGAGCTGATCGACCCCATTGCGGAGTCGCTGGGCCTCGAGGTCGTGCGCGTCCGCCTGATGACCGGCTCCAAACGCCAGCGTCTGCAGATCATGGCCGAACGCCCGTCCGACCGCGACATCTCGGTCGAACAATGCGCCAAGCTGAGCCGCGCCGTGTCGGAGGTGTTCGACGCCGCCGACCCCATCGCCGGCGAATATATGCTGGAAGTCTCGTCGCCCGGCATTGACCGGCCCCTGACCCGTCCCATCGACTTCGACCTGTTCGAGGGCGAGGAGGCGCGGCTGGAGACGGACCGGATGATCGAGGGGCGCAAGCGCTTCAAGGGCGTTCTGGCCGGCTATGAGGACGGCAATGTCCTGGTCGATCTGGACGGCGAGGAAGAGACCGCCCTGATCCCCTTCGACTGGTTGAGCGATGCGAAACTGGTCCTGACCGACGCCCTGATGAAACGGGGTGCCGCCATCCGCGCCGCGCGCGGCGAACCTGAAGACGACGGCCTGCCCGAAGGTGAGGCCGCCGAAGACACAACCGACACCACGACCCCTTCTGAGGACAACGCCTGATGGCCGTCACCGGTATTTCCGCCAACCGCCTCGAACTGCTGCAGATCGCCGAGGCCGTGGCCCGCGAAAAGAACATCGAGCGCGAAGTCGTCATCGAGGCGATTGAAGAAGCGATCCAGAAGGGCGCCAAGTCGCGTTACGGCGCCCATCACGACATCCGCGCCAAGATCGACCACAAGACCGGCGAGTTGGCCCTGACCCGTCACGTCACCATCGTCGAGGACGATTGGATGCCGGAAGACGAGCTGGAAGAGTTCAACGACAGCGCCATGGTGCGCCTGACCGACGCCTCCAAGCGCGATCCGGAAGCCGTCGTCGGCAAGGAATATGTCGAGACCCTGCCGCCGTTCGAGTTCGGCCGCGTCCAGACTCAGATGGCCCGCCAGGTCGTGACCGGCAAGGTCCGCGAGGCCGAGCGCGCCAACCAGTACGAAGAGTTCAAGGATCGCGTCGGCGAGATCGTCAACGGCACGGTCAAGCGCGTTGAATACGGCAACACCATCGTCGACCTGGGCCGGGGCGAGGGCGTCATGCGCCGCGACCAGTCCATCCCGCGCGAAGTGTTCAACATCGGCGACCGGATCCGCACCTACATCTACGACGTCCGGCCCGAGGCCAAGGGCCCGCAGGTCATGCTGTCGCGCGCGCACCCCGGCTTCATGGCCAAGCTGTTCGCCCAGGAAGTGCCGGAAGTCTATGACGGCGTGATCGAGATCCGCGCCGCCGCGCGGGACTCGGGCTCGCGCGCCAAGATGGCCGTCCTGTCGAACGACAGCTCGATCGATCCCGTCGGCGCCTGCGTCGGCATGCGCGGCTCGCGCGTTCAGGCGGTCGTCGCCGAACTGCAGGGCGAGAAGATCGACATCATCCAGTGGAACCCGGACGAGCCGACCTTCATCGTCAACGCCCTGGCCCCGGCCGAAGTCTCCAAGGTCGTGCTGGACGAAGAAGCCGGTCGCGTGGAAGTGGTCGTGCCCGACGAACAGCTGTCGCTGGCCATCGGCCGTCGCGGCCAGAACGTGCGCCTGGCCAGCCAGCTGACCGGCTGGCAGATCGACATCATCACCGAGTCCCAGGACTCCGAGCGCCGTCAGCGCGAGTTCAGCGAGCGCACCGGCCTGTTCCAGGAAGCCCTGGACGTGGACGAGGTCATCGCCCAGCTGCTGGTCACCGAAGGCTTCGCCACGATCGAAGACCTGGCCTATGTCGACCCCTATGAAGTCTCGGAAATCGAAGGCTTCGACGAGGAGACCGCCGAGGAACTGCAAGCCCGCGCCCGCGACTTCCTAGACCGCAAGGCCGCCGAGCTGGACGCCAAGCGCGTCGAACTGGGCGTCGAGGACGGCGTGTTGCAGGTGCCGGGCGTGACCCTGGCCATGGCCGTCGCCCTGGGCGAAGGCGGGGTCAAGACCGTCGAGGACCTGGCCGACCTGGCCACCGACGAGATCCGCGGCGGCTACGAAGTGAAGAACGGCGAACGGGTCAAGGTCCCGGGCGTGCTGGAAAGCTTCAACCTGGCCCAGGAAGACGCCGAAATGCTGATCCTCCAGGCCCGTGTCGCCGCCGGCTGGATCGACGCCTCGGAACTGCCGCAGCCTGCGCCGGAAGAGGCCGAGGAAGAGTTCGCCGACGGCGAATACGACCCGGACCAGGTGTTCGGCGACGCGCCGGCTGAAACCGAAGCCGACGCCGACGGTTCCGAAGACGCAACTTCCGACGATACGGAGGTCCTCGCCGAGGACGACTCCGAACCGTCGAACGCGTGATGGGAGACCTGGCCACATATGAGCTTGCGCGACGCAACGATTGATCGGGAACGCCGGGACCTCGTCTCTCACGAGGTCATGGACGAATCTCGCCTGATCCGTTTCGTCGCCGGGCCCGATGGCCAGGTGGTTCCCGACCTGGGCAGGAAACTGCCCGGACGCGGCCTGTGGGTCGAAGCCAGCCGCGCCTCGGTCGAGACGGCGGTCAAGAAGAACGGCTTCACCCGCGCCGCGAAAACCAAGCTGACCGCCCCGGCCGATCTGGCCGATGTCGTCGAACGGCTGCTGTTCCGGCGCTGTCTCGACCAGCTGGGTCTTGCCCGGCGCGAAGGCGTGCTTATCTCTGGCTTCGAAAAATCCGCCGCCAATCTGCGGGCCGGCAAGGTCGCCTGGGTGATCGAGGCCGCCGACGGCTCGGCCGACGGGCGTGGCAAAATCCTCGCCCTGGCCCGTCATCAGACCGCGAAAGTCTGCGGCGCGTTCACTGTGGACGATTTGAGTTTGGCCCTTGGGCTGGAAAATGCGATACACGCCGTCCTGCTTGCGGGCGGACGGGCCGATCGGTGGACCATGGAGGTCGAACGATTGGCTGGATTTCGGCCGCTTCGCCCCTCTCACTGGGATATTCCCAGGGACGGGGACGGATCGGCGGGAGCACCCCCGACTGACCTTGATAAAGGTGGGGCGAGCTAAGGATTTTGGCGGCCGAGGGCCTGTCTCCAAGGGCGGAGACGGGCTCACGGTCGTTCATGTGCATTGAGACGACGGCGGGATTTTCCGCCCTATTAAAGCGACCGTATGAGCGACGAAAACGACAAGACCAACCAAGGCCAGGGTTCGGGCCAGGGCAATTCGGGCGGCACGCCGTCCCAGACGGGGCCGCGCGCGCCGCTGAGCCTGAAGCCGCGCGTTGTGGGATCGGTTCCTACCGGAACCGTGAAGCAGAGCTTCAGCCACGGGCGGTCCAAGACGGTGGTGGTCGAGACCAAGCGCCGACCCGGCGCCGGCGGGCCGCAACGCCCGCAGGGCTTCGACGTCGCGCGCCCGCAACAGGCCGCTTCGCAGAACCGGCCCCAGGGCCAGCGTTCGTCGCAACCTGCCGGCGGCGCCCTGTCGCCTGAAGAGCAGGAAGCGCGTCGCCGCGCCATCGCCATGGCCACCCAGGCCAACGCCGCCAAGGCTGCAGCCGACGCCGCCGCCAAGGCTGCGGCTGAAGCCGCTGCGCGCGAACAGGCCGCCGCCACCGAACGCGCCGCCCAGGCCGCCCGTGACGAGGCCGCCGCCGCCAAGGCCGCAGCCGAAGCCGCCCGCGCCGAGGCCGCCAAGCTGACCGCCGCCGCGCCCGCCGTTCCGGCCAAGCCCGCGCCCAAGCCGGCCGCGCCCGTCGCCGCCGCGCCGACGCCGGCTCCGGCTCCGGTCGCCCCCACGCCGGCCCCGACGCCTGCCGCGCCCGCCGCTCCGGCGCGCCCGGCGGCTCCGGCCCGTCCGGTCGTCAACTTCGGCCAGCGCGTGCCCAAGCCCGGCAATCCCCAACGCGCGGCGCCCGAGCGTCCCGCCTTCGGCGGCCGTTCGGCCCGTGAACAGGCCATGGGCGGCGGCGAACGGTCCTATACGGATCGTCCGCAGACGGATCGTCCGCAAGCCGACCGTCCCCAGGGCGCCCGTCCGGGCCCCGGCGGCGCCGGCCGTCCGCAAGGCGCCAAGCCTGCTGAACCCGTCCGTTACTCGGCCCTGAACCCGCGTCCGGCTCCCGGCGCCGCCCGTCCCGGCGGTCCGCGCAACGGCCCTGGCGGCCGTCCGACCCCGAACGCACCCCCGGCCGAGGCCAATGTTCTGCGTCCGGCCCGAGCGCCCGGCGCCGGCTTCGGCCGTCCGGTCGGCCGCGACGACGATCGCGAGAAGCGTTTCTCCGACGCCGGCAAGGCGGTCAGCCGCACGCGCGGCGAGCCGAAGCGCCGCGAAGGCCGGATGACCATCCAGTCCGTGGTCGGCGACGGCGACGCCGCCGAGCGCATGCGCTCGCTGGCCTCGGTCCGCCGCGCCCGCGAACGCGAAAAGGAAAAGCGCAAGGGCGGCTCGACCGACGCGCCCAACCGCCCGCGCGAAGTGGTCATCCCCGACGTCATCACCGTGCAGGAGCTGTCCAACCGGATGGCCGTGCGCGGCGTCGACATCATCAAATTCCTGATGAAACAGGGCCTGATGATGAAGATCAACGACGTGATCGACTCCGACACCGCCGAACTGGTGGCCGAGGAGTTCGGCATGGCGGTGAAGCGCGTCTCTGAATCCGACATCGAGTTCGGCTTCCTGGGCGACGCCGACGACGCCGAGGCGGCCGACGTCCGCGCCCCCGTCGTGGCCATCATGGGCCACGTCGACCACGGCAAGACCTCGCTGCTGGACGCCCTGCGCACCACCGACGTGGCCGGCGGCGAAGCCGGCGGCATCACCCAGCATATCGGCGCCTATCAGGTGCGCCTGGAAGACGACCAGAAGGTCACCTTCCTGGACACCCCGGGCCACGCCGCCTTCTCGGCCATGCGGGCGCGCGGCGCCAATGTGACCGACATCGTGGTTCTGGTCGTGGCCGCCGACGACGGCGTCATGCCCCAGACGATCGAGGCCATCCAGCACGCCAAGGCGGCCAATGCGCCCCTGATCGTGGCGGTCAACAAGATGGACAAGCCGGGGGCCACGTCTCAGAAGGTCGTCAACGAACTGCTGCAGCACGAAGTCATCGCCGAAAACCTGGGCGGCGACACCCAGATCATCGAAGTCTCCGCCAAGGAGCGGATGAACCTCGACGGCCTGCTGGAAGCCATCCTGGTCCAGGCCGAGGTCATGGACCTGCGCGCCAACGCCGATCGCTCGGCCGAGGGCGTGGTCATCGAGGCCAAGCTGGACAAGGGCCGCGGCCCGGTCGGCACCGTGCTGGTCAAGCGCGGCACGCTGAAGCGCGGCGACATCGTCGTGGCCGGCGGATCGTGGGGCAAGGTTCGCGCCCTGCTGAACGAACGCAACGAGCAGCTGACCGAAGCCGGTCCGTCCGTCCCGGTCGAGATCCTGGGTCTGGACGAGGCCCCGTCTCCGGGCGACGTCTTCGCCGTGGTGGAATCCGAAGCCCGCGCCCGCGAGCTGACCGAATACCGTCAGCGGGTGAAGCGCGAAAAGGCCCAGGTTTCGGGCGGCTCGGTCTCGCTGGTCGACATGATGGCCAAGCTGGGCTCCAAGAAGGCCTCGGAACTGCCGGTCATCATCAAGGCCGACGTCCAGGGCTCCGCCGAAGCCATCATGGGTTCGCTGGACAAGATGAGCACCGACGAGGTGCGCGCCCGCACGGTCTATTCCGGCGCCGGCGGCATCACCGAGAGCGACGTCAACCTGGCCAAGTCGGCCGGGGCCCCGATCCTCGGCTTCAACGTCCGCGCCTCGAAACAGGCGCGCGACCTGGCCGAGCGCGAGGGTGTCGAGATCCGCTACTATTCGATCATCTACGACCTGCTCGACGATATTAAGGGCGTGCTGTCCGGCATGCTGGCGCCGCTGCAACGGGAAACCTTCCTGGGCAACGCCGCCGTGCTGCAGGTGTTCGACATCTCCAAGATCGGCAAGATCGCCGGTTGCCGGGTGTCGGAAGGCGTGGTCCGCAAGGGCGCCCGCGTCCGTATCGTCCGCGACGACGTGGTCGTGCTCGAACTGGGCACGCTCAACACGCTCAAACGCTTCAAGGACGAGGTCAACGAAGTCACGGCCGGCCAGGAATGCGGCATGCAGTTCCAGGGCTTCCAGGACATCAAGGAAGGCGACTACATCGAGTGCTTCACGGTCGAAGAGATCAAGCGCACCCTGGACTAGGTCCGGGGTCGTCAGCACCGACAGAGACAGGCCCGGAACCCAGGTTCCGGGCCTTTTTCTTTGCGTCGGTCCCGCGCATGATGCCAAGCGTGGCGGGAGACGCCGCGCGGGGATCGGTTCATGGCCAGGCCACATCTGTCGTCCGGCGACTTCTTCGGCGCCGCCTCGCGGACGGTCGAGGCCGGCGGGTTTCGCGTCGGCCTGTGGATCGCCGACCGGCCGCCCGAGAGCGTCGTGTTTCACGCCCATGACGACGCCCATTTCATCCTGGCGCTCGACGACGGCTATTGCAGCCTGGCGCACGATCCCCTGACGCCCACGGGCGCCGCCTTCGGCCCCGGCGCCCTGGTGTGGAATCCGCCGGGCGTCGAACACCGCGACTGTTTCACCGAGGCCGGCGGCCGCTTCCTGTCCATCAGTTTCGATCCCCCCAAGAGCGCCGGGCGCGGCGACCCTATGCGGTTGCGCGGCGCCCTGGCCGAAGGCGCGGCGCGACGTCTGATCGGGGTGGCCGGCCGGTTCGCGACGGGCGACGCCGTGGCCATGGAGGGGCTGACCCTGGATCTGGCGGCGGCGGTGCTGACCCCCGGCGACCTGAACGAGGACCCGGCGCCGGAGTGGCTGCTGCGGGCCCATGAGGTTCTGCACGACCTGGCCGACCAGCCGGGGCTGGAGGTGGCGACCGTGGCCCGCCTCGTCGGGGTCCATGCGGTCTCGCTGGCGCGCCGCTATCGTCGTCATTTCGGCCGTTCGCCGGCGGCCGCCATTCGCCAGGCGCGGGCCGATCGCGCCGCCGGACGTCTGGCCCGGGGCGTGGACCTGGCCGAACTGGCCGCGCTCGGCGGCTATGCCGACCAGAGCCATCTGACCCGCGAGTTCGGTCATATCTACGGCCTGACGCCCGGCCGCTACCGCGCCCTCTTCGCCTGAGCCGGTTTCACCTGTTCAAGACCCGGCGCGCGCCGTCTGCGACACGTCGGGTCTCGCCTCTCTCAAGGATTGTCATGCGTTCTCTGCTTGTCGCGGCCCTCGGGCTCGCTCTCGTCTCGTCCCCCGTCGCGGCCGAACCGGCCTGGCCCGTCGCTGCGCCTGAAAGCCAGGACGTCTCCGCCGAAGGGCTGGCGGCCATGGACGCCGCCGTCCGCGCCGGGACCTTCCAGAAGATCACCAGCGTCCTGATCGCCCGCCACGGCCGGCTGGTGCACGAGGTTTATTTCGATGACGCGGGTCGTGAAAGCCGACGCAACACCCGCTCCGTGACCAAGACCGTCACCGCCATGCTGGTCGGCGCCGCCGTCGCGCGCGGCGACATCGCCAGCGTCGACGCCCCGATCCTGCCCTTCGTCGCCGACCACGGGCCGTTCGACAATCCCGACCCGCGCAAGGCCGCGATCACGGTCGAGGATCTGCTGACCATGAGTTCGCTGCTGGAATGCGACGACGACAATTCCTTCTCGCGCGGCAACGAGGAGCGGATGTATCTGATCGAGGACTGGGTCAAGTTCGCCCTGGACCTGCCGATCCGGGGCTTTCCGGCCTGGATCCCCAAACCGGCGGACCAGCCCTATGGCCGGGCCTTCAGCTACTGCACCGCAGGCGTGACCACCCTGGGCGCCGTGGTCCAGTCGGCGACGGGCGAACCGCTTCAGGCCTTTGCGCGCGAGGCCCTGTTCGGCCCTCTGGGGATCGAGGGTGAGCAGTGGCAGATCTCGCCCCTGGGTCTGGCGCAGGGCGGCGGCGGACTGGGGCTGCGCAGCCGCGATCTGCTGACCCTGGGCCAGCTGTTGCTGAACCAGGGCCGCTGGGACGGGCGCCAAGTCCTGCCGGAGGCGTTCGCGAAGGCCATGACCGCCCCCCATTCCACGGTCGATCCCGAACGGGGCGACTACGGCTATCTGATCTGGCTGCCGACCTATCAGGTCAACGGCGTGGCCCACCCGGCCTGGGCGATGGCGGGGACCGGCGGCAACAAGGTGGTGATTGTTCCGGACCTGGACACGGTCGTAGTGGTGACGACCGAGAACTACAATGTCCGCAATCCGCACGGTCTGGCGGACGCCCTAATCGCCGGCCACGCCCTAGCGGCCATGAAATAGGCGGGCGCGCCCTGAAACGACAAAGGCCCGGAACCGCAGTTCCGGGCCTTTTCTTTGGCTTTGCGTTTTTCACAAACCCGCCTCTAGGTCACGCGTCATCCTCTAGGAAAACGGAAGGCTCCAAGGTCATCGTCGCCCCCTTCAGCCGGTCCTTTGCACAGGTGGAGTGAGCGTAAACGTCCTGCGCCGGGTCGTCGTCAGCATTCGATCCGTCGTGCCAAGCCCATAAACCGCGAACATGGACCAGCACGGCGCCGGGATCAGCGCGCTCTATCGGCCGGTCGCAGAACCAACAGGCGTAGCCACCGTCCGTCATTTCTCGCGCCCTATGGTTCCGGGCCTCAGCGCACCGGGCGGGTGACGCGTGTGGACAGGTTCTGGATCACTTCGCGGGCGTCGAAGGCGTTGGGGTCGCCGGCGGGCTTGGGACCGCGGCCCATGATGATCTCGGCATTGGCTTCGTAACGGTCGATCTGGCGGGTGTCGAAGTCGTCGGCGCCCCAGCGGTCCCACGGGCTCCAGAATCCGCCGCGGTAATAGCGCCATGACGGACCCCAGTAGGGGCCATAGAAGCTGTTGTAACGGCTGTAGAAGGGGTCCGGGGTGGTCACGTAGCGGGTGTCGCGGTCGGTGGCGCGGTTGACGGTGGCGAACCAGTCATAGCCGCTTTCGACCGTCAGTTCGGCCGAGCGCAGCAGCAGGCCCGTTTCGACCTGTTCGCGCGAGGTCACCGAGTTTCCGGCGAAGCTGACGCGGAAGCGGTTCGACTCGACCCGCTGTTCGGCATAGCCGCCGCGCTGGCCGTTGAAGCCGGCGGGCTGATAGGGGGTGGCGGTGGCGCAGGCGGCCAGGGTCAGGCCCGCGACGGCGGTCAGGGCCAGGGCCCGGAGCGTCGTTCTGTTTCTGGGTAGGGCTTTCATGAAATCAACTCCTTGATCGCCCATTCGGGCGCGCTGGCGGCTGAACGGCGCATGAACGGCCATGTTCCCCGTCAATCTAGGAGGAAGCTCGACTGCGTCTAGAGCCTTAATACAATCAGTACGGCCGCCGTCAGCAAAAGGATCCCCACGAACAGGCCGAAGCCGCGCCGGAACCGGGGCTGCTGCATCCGCTGAGACAGGGCGGCGCCGGACAGGGCGTAGGCGCTCATCGACATCATATCCATGCCGATCACGGCCAGGGCGAACAGGGCCAGCTGCGGCGCCACGGGCCGCTCGACGTCCAGGAAGGGCGGCAGGACGGCGGTGAAGAACAATATGGCCTTGGGATTGGCGATCTGGACCGCGAAACCGTCGACGAAGGCGCTGCGGCCTTTACGCACCGCGACGGCGTGGTCGGGCTGCTGGGGGTCGGTCGGGGCGGCGTTGCGCCTGGCGCCGCGCAGGGCCTTGATCCCCAGCCAGGCGACATAGAGGGCGCCCAGGATCGCGATCAGGTGGAAGGCGTCGGGGAAGGCCTTGACCAGGGCGCCCAGGCCCAGGGCGGCGGCGGCGAACCAGACCAGGGTGGCGCAGTTCATGCCGACCACCCCGACCAGGGCCGAGGCGCGACCCTTTTCCACCCCGGTCGCGACCGCGAACAGATTGGCGGGGCCCGGGGTTATGGCCATGACCACCATCACCCCCAGGAAGGTCGAATAGAGGTGCGGATCGACGGGGAGGGCGGCCATGCGGCGTCGTGTCGCCGTGATCGCGCGCGCGGTCAAGAAGAGGTCTCTCACCTCCCCGTTCGCGAAGGCGAACGGGGAGGACTGGCGAGAGCGTCAGCGAGCGCCAGGCGGGGGCGAGCCGGTGTCAGATGCTCTTGAGGTCGTCACCGCCGTCAGAGTCGCCCCCTCCTGGTCGCAAGCGCGACCTGTCCTCCCCCCGCGCCTTCGCGCGCGGAGAGGTGACGCCATCCCCCTTTCGTCATTTAGGGCGCAGCGTCAGGCGGTCGGCGTCTCGGGCGGCTCAGGGGCTTCGGGCGCTTCCGGTGCTTCGGGCGCCTCGTCTTCGGACTCGAGGGAGTCGCTCGCCTGATCCAGGGCGTACTGGGCGATCAGGCCGTAGGTCTCGAGCTGTTCGGCGTCGGGATTGGTCCAGGCGCTGTTGCGGACGATGCCGGTGCCGGCGGCCAGACCCTGCTCCATCGCCTGTTTGACCTCGGGGTCGTTCAGGGCCTGTTCGACCAGGGCGTCGACGTCGATGTCCTTCAGGGCCTCGGCGACCAGTTCGGAGGCGTGTCTGGTGGCCTCGGCGGTGAAGGCGGCGACGTCGGGGGCATAGTCGGACCACAGGGCGGCGATCCGCTGACCGCGCTCGCTCTCGCTCAGGCTCTCGTCTTCGGAAATGGCCTCGGCCCGTTCGCCGAAGGTCTCCATCCGCTTCTCGAAGGCGTCGGCGGCGGATTCCAGCCGGGCCTCGGCGGAGCCGGGCTGCGGGGCGGGCGGGGAGGCCGTTCCATCCTGCGCCAGGGCGGAGGACAGGGGCAGGAGGGCCAGGGCGGCGGTCAGGCTGAGTGCGCGGATCATGGGAACCTCCCCGTTGATGACCCGTGCAAACTCCGCCCAAGGCCGCCCCGCCTCAAGTGAAATCGCGGTAAGACTATTGGGGCGTGGCGGGCGCCGGCGCTGCGGCGGCGGCCTCGATCTGGGCGCGCACCATGGCGGGGATCGCCTTGATCTGCGCGACCGCCGCGGAAATCTCTTCCTCGGCCGCGCCCTGGTCGGCCGCGAAGGTCTGGAGCTCGGCGGCGAAGGCGTCGACTTCCGGTTGATACCTGGCCTGGAGAGCGTCGAGGTCGGTCTTGGCCTTGGCCGTGTCCGGCTGGGCGGCGGCGGCCTGCATCTCGGTCGACATGGTCTCGATCGACTTGCCGAAGGCCTCGGCGCGCGCCTCGAAGGCGGTTTCGTCGGGGGTCTCGGCAGACGGCGCCGCCGGAGCGGCGGGTGCGGTCTGGGCCGAGACGAGGCCAGGCGTGGCGCCCAGGATCAGGGCCGCGGCGGCGGCGCAGGAGAGAAGACGCATGGGCGGACACTCCAAAAGAGCGGCCGGTCGCCGCAGAATCCGTAGCTCATCGTAAGGTTGGTCGGCCGGCTTGAGCAAGACGAACCGCCTATGCGTGTTTCTACCTAGTTCTGAAAGAACGGGATTCTTACGCAATCTCCGTCAATTGAGCGGTATGGACGGGAGCAGAAAGACCTTGAGATGGGGGCGTTGGCGATTCTTCCGGCATGACGCCGGCCGCGAGGCGGGGCCGCCGCCCTGGCTGTATGTCCTGCTGTTCGTCACCGCCCTGGCCCTGGGCCAATGGAGCGTGGCGACGCTGCACGTCACCGTCATGTGGCCTGCCAACGCCGTCCTGCTGGCCGCCGTGCTGCAACTGCCCCGCGACAAGGCCCGGGGCGTCCTGATCGGCGGCGTCCTGATCAATCTGGCCAACAACATCGTCCGGGGCGATCCGACGGTCTTCGCGGTCGCCAATGTCGCCTTGAACCTGTTGCAGGTGGTGGTTGCGACCCTGCTGGCCCGGCGTCTGTGCGGCGCGGCCCTGGACATGAGGCGGCCCAAACGCCTGTTTCGTTTCGCCGTCGGCGCCGCCATCCCGGCCGTTGCCCTGTCCACCTTGCTGGCGGGCGTCATCCTCCTGATCACCCGGCGGCTGCCGCTGGAGGTGATCAATTTCCGCCTGCACCATCTGTTCGACATGGAACTGCTGGCGATGATGATCGTCACCCCGGCCCTGCTGCTGGTGGCGCGTCGGCACCGGTTCCATCATGACGCCCAGGCCTCTCGCGTCGAGGTGGGGGTGCTGATGGGGCTGATGTGCGCCGCCGCCCTGTGGGCCTTCGGCCAGACGACGGCGCCGATCCTGTTCATCATCTTCCCGCCCCTGATCCTGCTGGCCTTCCGCCTGTCCCCGCCGTGGACCGCCGGCGCGGTCGGCCTCATCTCCGTCATCGCCGTAGGGGCGACCCTGGTCGGCAGCGGCCCCGTGGTGCTGACCCGGCTGAGCCAGGATACTGCCCTCGCCTCCATCCCGACGGTGATGCGCCAGATGAATGTGCTTCACCTCTTCCTGCTGACGGTCGTGGCGACGGCCCTGCCGATCACCACCCTGTCGACCGAGCGCCGACGTCTGTTCGCCCGGCTGCATGACCGGACAGAGACGGCGCTCGCCGCCCTTCAGCGCGCCGAGAAGGCCGACGCCGCCAAGTCCCGCTTCCTGGCCATGATGAGCCACGAGATGCGCACCCCCCTGACGGGGATCACCGGCTATGCCGACCTGCTGTCGCGCCATCCCGAACTGGACGCCGAAGGCCGGCGTCAGGTGGAGGCCGTCCACCAATCCGGCGAAACCATGTTGCGGCTGATCGAGGATCTGCTGGAGGTGTCGAGCGGCGGCGTCGAAGTGACGTCAAAGCCCGTGGACATGCGCGCCCTGCTGGACGAAGCCCTGGGTTCGGCGCGCGAATGGGCTGCCGTGCGCGGTCTGGACTTCGTCGTGACCTTCGCGCCCGGCGCCGACGGCCCGGCCCTGACCGACGGTCGCCGCCTGCGCCAGATCCTGCATCATCTGGGGAGCAATGCGGTCAAGTTCACCGGCCAGGGCGGGGTGCGCATTCTGGTGGAGCGGCGCGAGGATCGGCTGCGGTTCGAGGTTCATGACACCGGTTGCGGCATGACCCAGGATGTCCTGACCGGGATCTTCAGCCTGTTCGAACAGGCCGACGCCACCACCCGCCGCACCCACGAGGGCGCCGGCGTGGGCCTGGCCCTGGCCAAGACCCATATCGACCGTCTGGGCGGCGCCGTCTGGGTGGAGAGCGCCCCGGCGATGGGCACGACCTTCACCATCGAGATTCCCGCCCCCGCCGTCGAGGTCGCCGCGACCCTCGACGCCCTGCCGGTTCAGGATCGGCGCATGCGGGTCCTGATCGTCGACGACCATCCGTCCAACCGCGACCTGATGCGGATCATGCTGGAGGCCGCCGACTGCGAGACGGCCGAGGCCTGCGACGGCCGCGCGGCGGTCGAGGCCGTGCGAGCCGGCGCCTTCGACCTGGTGCTGATGGATGTGCGCATGCCGGTGATGGACGGGGTCGCCGCCACCCGCGCCATCCGCGCCCTGGACGGGCCGGCGGCCGAGATCGCCGTCCTGGCCGTCACCGCCGAGGCCATGCCCGAGGACGTGGCCCGTTGCCTGACCGCCGGCATGGACGCCCATCTGGCCAAGCCCATCACCCAGGCCAAGCTCTACGCCGCCATGGACCAGGCCATGGACGCCGCCGAACACAGGGTCGACGACGTCCGGGCGGCCTGACGCCTCACCAGGTCAGGTTGACCCGCGCATAGACGAACCGCCCGTTGAAGCCGAACGGCGAGTTGTAGGGATAGCCCAGCACCCCGTTCGAGTTCAGCGACGCTGGCGTCGCGTCCGGATATTCGTCGAACAGATTGTCCGCCCCGACCGCCAGCCCGACCCGGTCGGTCAGCTGATACCGGCCCTCCAGATCGATCACCGTCTTCTCGCCGGTATGATAGTCGTTCGCCGCCACCGACCCCGGTTGCAGCACGTCGCCGTAATAGGTGGCCCGCAGGGTCGCGCCCCACTTGTCCAGATCCCAGTCGGCGCCGGCCGAGACCTTCACGTCCGGCGTGCCCTCTTCGATGGTCAGGATCCGCTGCCGGCCGAACAGGCGGGGCGCCAGGTCGGTGTCCAGCGAGACGTCGTTGAAGTTGGCGGCCACGGTGAAGTCGAAATCGCCCGCGCCCTCGGTCGGCAGGCGATAACGGCCGACCACGTCCACCCCTTCGGTCGAGGTCGAGACCCCGTTCAGGAAGAAACGCGCCGCCTGAACCCCCAGCGGGGTCAGCAGGGCGGGATCGCGGATCAGCTCGGACAGGACGATCTGGTCCTCGATGTCGATCTTATAGGCGTCCACCGTCAGGTCGAAGGCCCCCAGCCGCACCACGGCGCCCAGCGAGTAGTTGGTCGAGGTCTCGGGCTTCAGCGGCCGTCCGCCCAGGGCCGTCCCCACCGCGCTGACCGACGGGAAGGTGCCGGTCTCCACCACCGCCCCGTCCTGGATCACCGACGAGGTCGAGGTGAAATAGGATTGTTGCAGCGACGGGGCGCGGAAGCCGGTCGAGACCGAGCCGCGCAGGGCGAAGTTGGGCGAGAAGTCATACCGGCCCGACAGCTTGCCCGTCTGGGTGTCGCCGAAGTCGGAATAGTCCTCGAACCGCACGGCTCCGGCGACCGTCAGCTTGTCGGTGATCGGCAGTTCGATATCGGCATAGGCGGCGAAATTGTCGCGATCCACGTCCACTTCGTTCGACGGCTGGAAGCCGGGGAAGCCCTGGGCCCCGCTGGCCAGTACGACGGCCGGGGTCACGGGGCTGAAGTTCAGCGGGCCGCGATTATAGCTTTCCGGCTGCCCCGCCTCGATCTGATAGCTCTCCCAGCGCTGCTCCAGACCCCAGGCCAGGTTCAGCGGCCCGCCCGCCAGGCCGGCCTCGAACGGACGGCTGAAGTCGGCGCCCAGCACCAGCTGGTCATAGATCAGGCTGCCGGAATCGAAACTGGTCAGCGACGCCGCCCCATAGGTCGAGTTCAGCGTGTCCTCGGTGCGGAAATCCAGGGCGTTGCGGCCATAGACCAGGCTGACGTCGGCGTCCCATCCGGCGATGACGCCGCGGAGGCCGCCGGCCAGCGACGCGTCCTGTGAATTGACGGCGACCTTGGGCAGGAAGCCGTTCGGATAGACGGCCGTGACATTGTTGACGTTGTCCGACAGGCGCGGGAAGGCGGCGCCTGAACTGTCGCGGTCCTGGTAGCCAGCCCAGCCATAGGCCTCCCAACCGTTCCCCAGCCCCTTGCCGGCGTTGGCGAAGACGGTCCACTGCTCGACGTCCGGATCGCCGAACCGGGCGGTGACGGCGCCGTTGGCGGCGGCGCGGGGATCATAGTCCGAGCGGTTGGTCGATTCGCGGTTCAGATATTCGGCCGACAGGGTCAGGAAGCCGTCGTCGCCCAGGGCGAAACCCTGCCAGGCCGAGGCGGTCGTCGTGGCGCCGTCCTCCTCGTCGCGCTCGCCGCGCGCGGTCTTCACCGTGGTCAGATACTGGCCATAGGTGACGCTGGCGCCGCCGCCGCTGGAGGCCGCCTTCAGCCGCAGGTTCACCACCCCGGCGATGGCGTCCGAACCGTACTGGGCCGAGGCCCCGTCGCGCAGCACCTCGACCCGGTCCAGGGCCGCGGTCGGAATGGCGTTCAGATCCACGGCGGCCGAGCCGCGTCCGACGACGCCGTTGGTGTTGACCAGGGCCGAGGCGTGGCGGCGCGTGCCGTTGACCAGGACCAGGGTCTGGTCGGGCGACAGGCCGCGCAGGGTCGCCGGACGGATCGAGTCGCTGCCGTCATTGGCCGAGGGGCGCGGGAAGGTCAGGGACGGCACGGACTGGGCCAGGGCCGTCGCGAACTCGGTCGTGCCCCGGTTCTGCAGGCTCTGGGCCGTGACCACATCGACCGGCGCCAGGGTGTCGAGGCGCGAGCGATTGGGGACGCGGGTGCCGGTGACGACGATCTCGTCGACGGTCGCGGCGTCATCGACGGCGGCGTCTTGAGCGAAGGCGGGCGCGGCGCTCAGCAGGGCGACGGCGGAGACGGTGGCGAGAAGCGCCGGCGAGGCGGCTCGGAAGGCGGTGCGCATTGAGAGATTTCCTGATGATTGTTTCTTGGCGCGCACGGGCGCGCTGAACCGGCGTCTTCGACGTCCGGCCTAGGGGGTTGGATGTGACGGATCGGGCGGCTTCAGCCGCTACATCGTCCGCCGCGCCGATAAGGGCCGGCCTGTGTCAGGACTTTGGACATCGTCGTCTCCGACCGCGCGGTCAGGGGGAGCGCCTCGCGGTCATGGCCATATCAGGGCGGAGATGCGGCGGGTCAATGCGCGGGAGCGGCCATGTTTGCTGGGGGGATGGAATAGAAAATCTGCAGGTCGGCGTCGCCTCTCAACAGACCTTCCTCCGCTTGCGGGGGAAGTGTCAGCTCGTCGAGCGAAGCGAGACGGCTGACGATGGGGGAAGTCTTCTTGTTGAGAGACACTTCCCCCTCCGACCCTGGTCCGCTGCGCGGACGCCGGGCCACCTCCCCCGCAGGCGGGGGAGGGTCTTGGTGCGGCTCCGACGATGGGCTTGACCGGATCCGCTCACCCCGCCTCAAACGGAAACCGCTCCGCCCAGAACCCCCTGAGCTCCGGCAGTTCGTCCACCCGCTTCACCACCGCCGCCATCTTCGGCGCGACCTCATAAAACCGCGCGCGTTTCGGCGTCCACCGGCTGGCCACGGCCACATAGAGGTCCAGCACCGTCAGGCTCTCGCCCAGCAGGAACCGCCCCGGTTCGATCTGGCTGTCCATCATCCCCCAGCACTCCGCGATCCGGTCCTCGGTGCGTTGCAGGATGCGCGCCTGATCCTCGGGATCGTCGCCCGCCAGCCGTTCGGGCACGTCCCGCACCCAGTACATCGAATAGATGGCGGCCGGCACGAAGCTCATCCAGCGCAGGAACTGCCCGCGCCGGGCGTCGTCCGGCGCGGGGGCCAGCCCCGCCCCGGCCCGTCGAGCAGGGTGATGACGGTCCGCCAGCCAGATCAGTATGGCGGCGCTCTCGGTCAGGATTTCGCCCTCGGGCGTGACCAGAACCGGCAACTGCCGCATCGGATTGACCGGCGCCACCTTGTCCCGCTCGGCCTCCCCCTCCCAGGTCGGCGCCTCGACCACAGTGTAATCCAGCCCCAGCAGGGTCAGGGCCGCCTCGACCGGAACCGATCCGGACCCGGCGGCGCCATAGACGGTGAAACTCATCCGATCCTCCTGAATGTCGGGCATGATTTTATAGCTGACGCTCCCGCCTGTCCTCCCCGCCGGCCTTCGCCGACGGGGAGGTGAGCGAGAGCGCGGAACTGTCGCGGACTCGATCTCTCAGCATCCCCCGACAATGGTCATCGAAACAATTTTGCCCGACGGTCCAGCTTCTCAAATTTCAGTGCCTTAACCTCAAAAACCACCCTCTGAATATCCGCGTTCGGAACCGGGCTTACACTCGCGCCCATGACCGATGAACCCGATACCCAATCCGATCTCTGGCTCCGCATCCGCCACGACTTTCAATCCGGTGAAGCCGCCGCCGTCGTGCCGAACGTTACGGGGTGTCGGAGCGCTCCGTGCAACGCCACGCCGCCGCCGGGGGATGGCGACGCCAGGACCAGAGGCGCGACCCGGCGCGCGAACGCCTGGTCCGCCGCGGCGTCGTGCCGGACTTCTCCCTTCCGCCGGGCGACACGGAGCTGGAAAAGGCCCGGCTGGCGCATGAGAAGGACCTCTTCACCCTGCTGGTGGACCCCCAGCCCGCCGAACTGCGCCGCTACGCCTTCAAACAGGCCTGCGAGGCGGCGGCCATGCGGCGACCGGCCGAGGCGGCGAGCTGGATGCGGCTGGTCGTGCTCAGCCAGCGCACCGGCCGGACCCTGGAGCAGGAGGCCGGGCCGTTCCGCGACACCGACCATATCCTCGCCGCCTTCCTGGAAGCGACCAAGGCGGTGGAGGCGGTAGACGCCCTGGTGGCCGCGACGGCCGAAAGGGCGTCCGGCGTCTCAGGGCCTCCGGACGACGCGCCATGAGACTGCATGGATTTGGCGGTTTGGCGGTTTGTCACCCTGTTTTTACGACACGCCGCTGCATTCGCCGGCAGGAACGGTCGGCGGACCATCCCCAGGCCCGTCCCCAGTTTCCTCAATCCAAACCACAAGATGTAGCGGGTAGGACAATTTGTGATCACCAAATAGGTGATTTCCGACTTGGCGCCGGGCGCGTCGAGTCGCATGGTGAACCCCTCTCCGGAATCGCTCTTTCAGGTCCAGTTCGATGAACGCCATCACCCCGATCATCCGCCCCGACCGCGCCGGTCTTCTGACCCCGTCCGCCGCCTACAAGCCGTTCCGCTATCCGTGGGCGTTCGACATGTGGAAGAAGCAGCAGCAGGTCCACTGGATGCCGGAAGAGGTGCCGTTGGGCGAGGACGTCAAGGACTGGGCCTCGACCCTGAACGACAATGAACGCAATCTGCTGACCCAGATCTTCCGCTTCTTCACCCAGGCGGACATCGAGGTTCAGGACAACTACATGGAACGCTACGGCCGGGTGTTCAAACCGACCGAAGTCAAGATGATGCTGGCCGCCTTCGGCAATATGGAGACCATCCATATCGCCGCCTACGCCCTGCTGCTCGAGACCATCGGCATGCCCGAGAGCGAGTTCGGCGCCTTCATGGAATATGAGGCCATGCGGGACAAGCACGACTATATGGGCCAGTTCGGCGTGGATTCAGACGCCGACATCTGCCGGACCCTGGCCATGTTCGGCGGGTTCTCGGAGGGGGTTCAGCTGTTCGCCTCCTTCGCCATGCTGATGAACTTCCCGCGCATGAACAAGATGAAGGGCATGGGCCAGATCGTCTCCTGGTCGGTGCGCGACGAAAGCCTGCACTGCGAGGGGATCATCAAGCTCTACCACGCCTTCAACCAGGAGACGGGGGCCGTCACCAAGACCGTGGCCGACGACATCGTCGACTGCTGCAAGACGGTGGTGAACATGGAGGACAAATTCATCGACCTGGCCTTCGAAATGGGCGCGGTCGAAGGCATGACCCCGGACGACATCAAGCAGTATATCCGCTTCATCGCCGACTGGCGCCTGCGCCAGCTGAAGCTGCCGGAAGTCTATGGGGTCAAGGAAAACCCGCTGCCCTGGCTGCAGTCCCTGCTGTCGGGGGTCGAGCACGCCAACTTCTTCGAGGCCCGCGCCACCGAATATTCCAAGGCGGCGACGCAAGGGAACTGGCACGGCGCCGACGGCGTCTGGACCGAGTTCGACCGGATGATGGCCCGCCGCGACATGAGCCTGGTCGCCGGCTAATCCCGTTTATGGCTGCGGCCTGACCCAGGCGGGTCGGGCCGTGCAGGCCTCGCGGAAGCCCGACTGGCACAGCCGCACCTGCTCGCGCCAGGCCGCATAGTCGCGGTCATACTGGTCCTGGGCCGCCCGGGTCGCCTGGGCCGCCGCCCGGGCCTGATCCTCGATCTGGCGGACCTCGAGCTGGTGACGGGCCAGGGCCGCGTCATATTCCAGCCGGGCCGCCGCGTCGGCCCGGTCGGCCAAGCTGTTCTGGGCCGCGATCTCGGCGTTCAGGGCCCGGGTCAGCCGCAGTTCTTCCTCGGTCTGTTTGGAGTCTTCGGCCCGGTGATAGGCCTCGCCCCGCGCCCGCTCCATCGCCTCGCGCGCCGCCGGGTCGTTGGGATCGGGCAGGGCCCGCTGGTCGCGGTAGGGGTCGGGGGCCGCCTGAGGGCCTGCCTGCACCGGCGCCGCCGCTAGCAGGGCGCAGATCAGGGACGCGCGGATGATCATGGATATCTCCAGGGTTCGGACCCAGCTTGGCCTTTGCAAAGCTCCGCCGCAACAACGTCCTCGTGACGAAAAGGTGGCGCCCGGCGCGGCTTCGGGTCATGGTTCAGGTCCTCTCTGACGTCATCCCCGCCACCGAGCCCAAGCCATGATCCTAAGCACCTCGTCCGGAGACTTCCCCATCCCCGCCGAAGTGGCGCGCCAGCTGCCCAACATCCCACCCCTGCCTGATCCCGCAGCACCCAACGCCAAGCTGCAGATCGAGGACTTCCGCCACTGGCTGGACGCCTCGCCGGAACACGCCATCAACTATGAACGCCTGCGCCGCTGGCATCTGGTCCAGGACGAACTGGCCGCCCAGGCCAAGGCGTCGAACCGGCCCTTCGTCGTCTCCGACGACGGGCTGGAATAGGGATCAGATCTAGGCGGGCAGCCGGAGCTCGAAGACCGCCCCGGCTCCTTCGCTGGGGACAAGCCTCAGCTCGCCGCCGTGCAGGGCCGCCAGTTCGCGGGATATCGTCAGGCCCAGACCCGATCCGTCGGAACTCTTGGAGCTGACGAAGGGCTCGAACAGCCGCTCGGCCAGGCGTGGCGGAATGCCCGGCCCGTCGTCGGCGATGCGGACCACGCAGAAGCCGTCCTGCCCGAAGGCGCTGACGGTGATCGCCCCCTTGCCCCGCCGCTCGGGCGAACGCCCCGCATCGGCCTCGATGGCCTGCCGCGCGTTGCGCATCAGATTGACCAGGATACGATACAGCTGATCCGGATCGGCCTCGACCGCGAACCGGGCGGGCAGTTGCTTGACCAGCCGCACCCCCTCCGGCTCCAGCCCCGCATCCTCGGCCGCCAGGGTCAGGGCCTTGGTCAGGACCACGCGGGTCTTCTGGGGCGCCGGCTCCTCGCTGCGGCCATACTCCAGCACATTGCGCGACAGGCTTGCGGCCCGGCTCAGCGCCCGCTCCAGTCGAGGCAGGGCCTTGGCCACCTGCGGATCCGCCGAGGTCGCCAGCCGTTCGGACGCCATCTGGGCCGAGGTCAGCATGTTGCGCAGGTCGTGGTTGATCTTGGCCACCGCCTCGCCCAGGGCGACCAGCCGCGCGCGAGAACGCAAGGATTGACGGACCTCCTCCTGCATCCGCGACAGCTCGCGCTCGACCCGGCCGATTTCGTCATGCCGGTCGGAGGGCGCCTCAGCCTCGCTCTCGGGGTCGGCGGCGAACCGCTCCATCGACCGGGTGACGCGCCGCAGGGGCCGCAGCACCAGCAAGGCCAGACCGCCATAGAGCAACGCCCCGGCCGTCAGGGACACCAGCAGGGACACCAGCAGGCTGTTGAGCAGGAAGGATTTCAGCTCCAGTTTCAGCGGCTGGGCCGGGGTGACGATCTCGATGAAGTCGCCCGAGCGATAGCGCGGCTTGGCCTGGACGCGTAGCGACCGGTCCGGGTGGCCAAACAGGGTGCGCCAGGGATCGGTCAGCCGCGCCCAGCTGTTTTGCTGGCGCAGGTCGATCAGCTCGGGCGCGCGCGGCAGATTGGGGGCCTGCAGCAGCAGCCTGCGCACCCCCTGTTCGGTCAGGGCCACGGCCTGGACGCCGCCGATCCGCATAAGCTCGGCCGCCGTATCGTCCTCGACCGCGCTGTAGGGCAGGGCCTCGACCCCGACCGAGGCCAGTTCGGCGGCCTGGAGCCGGTCGCGCAGCCAGCGCTCGTGGAAGGCGGCCAGATTGGGCCCCATGATCAGGGCCTCGACCGCCAGGGTGAAGGCCACGGTCAGCAGCAACAGCCGGGCCGACAGGCCGTCGGGCGCGCGGGGCCGCAAGCGTTCGCGCCAGGTCTCCACCGCCTCGGGCGACAGTTTCAGCGCCGCCGCCGCCTTGTCGAACAGAGGGCTCATGCCGGGGCGGCCTCCGCTCGTCGGGCGCGGATCATCTGGACCAGTTTGATGCCGATGGGCAGCAGCAGCGACAGGAAGACCACCCCCATCAACGGCCAGAAGAACTGGCGCAGCAGCATCGGCAGGTCCGGCCGCACCCCGGCCCGCAGCAGGTCGCCCAGCTGCGATCCGATCCAGGTGTAGATAAAGGTGGAGGGCAGCAGGCCGATGAAGGTGGCGATCACATAGGGCCGCAGCGGCACCGCCATCATGCCCGCCGTGGCGTTGACCAGGACGAAGGGCACGCTGGGGATCACACGCAGGGTGAACAGGGTGGTGAAGGCGTTGCGGTCGATGCCCTTGGCCAGCCGATCCATGAAGCCGGCGTCGGCCTCGAACTTGGCCCGCAGCCAGGTCCCGATCGAGGTGCGATAGACAGAATAGATGACGACCGAGCCGATTGTGGCGCCGCTGGCCTGGGCCAGGGCGCCGACATAGGGCCCGAACATCATCCCTCCCAGCAGGGTCAGAAAGACCGGCCCGGGGATGGTGGAGGCGGTGGCGAGGGCGTAAACGGCGATGAAGGCGACCAAGGCGATCCACCAATGGGTCTGGGCGTAGGCTTGGAGATTCAGCCCGTGCTCGCGGATAAGATCCATCGATAGACAGCGGTTCCAGCCCAGGGCGAAGAAGGCGACCACCAGGCCGGCGATGACCGCCAGCGGCAGCAATCGCAGGCCCCATTCCTTCGCCGTTCGTTTCGCCATACGCGCTTCATTCCCGAAATGCCGTCCGAGCGTTGACTCACGCGGACATGCGACTTATACGCCCGCCCTTCCTGCGACGGACGCCTCTTGCCCCGTCGCCCAACCTTTTAACGTCAGGAGCCGACCGTGAAGCGGACCTATCAGCCGTCGCGACTCGTGCGCAAGCGCCGTCACGGCTTCCGCAGCCGGATGGCCACCAAGAACGGCCAGAAGATTGTTGCGCGCCGTCGCGCCAAGGGCCGCAAGCGCCTGACGGCGTAAGCGGCTCTCGCGTCCGGAGCCAAGGACGCATGAGCGACCCTTTACAGATCAAACGTCTGTTGCGGCGGCCCCAGTTCCTGGCGGCCGCCAAAGGCGTTTCCGAGGCGCGCGGCGGCGTGGTGATCCAGAGGTTGGAGCGCGGCGACGGTTCGCCGCACATCGGCCTGGGCTTCACCGCCACCCGCAAAATCGGCGGCGCCGTGGTGCGAAATCGCGCCAAACGCCGGCTGCGCGAGGCTGCGCGGGCCATGTTGCCCGTGTATGGCGTGCCCGGCAGCGACTATGTCTTCATCGCCCGCATGGGCACGACCGAGCGTGCGTGGGACCGTCTGCTTGACGACGTGAAATCGACGCTTACAAGGCTGGCGACACCGAGAAACGATCGGGGGGCCGCCCGGCCTTCGCCCGCCCCCGCCCCCTCCGGCCAGGACCGCCCGAATCCATGAAAAACGAGAACTCGCGCAACACGATCATCTTCATCGTGTGCTCGGCCCTGATCCTGGGAATTTACTGGTTCACTGTGCTGCGTCCGCAGGCCGAGCGCCGCGCCGTCCAGCAGCAGGCCCAGGCCGAACAGTCGCAGACGGCCGAGAACGCCGCCCGCACGGCCTTGAGCCCGCAGGGACCGACCTTCGTCACCGACCGCAGCCAGGCGCTGAGCACGGCCGCACGCGTGCCGATCCAGTCGGGCACGCTGAAGGGCTCTCTTTCGCTGCAGGGCGGCCGCATCGACGACCTGTTCCTGACCGACTACAAAGAGACGCAGGACAAGCCCGAGCCGGTCGAGCTGTTCCGCCCGCAGGGGATGCAGAACGCCTATTTCGCCCAGTTCGGCTGGACCGGCCCCAATGTGGTCGGCGGCGTGCCGGGACCGAACACCGTCTGGCGCCTGACCGCCGGTTCGACCCTGACGCCGACCAGCCCGATCACCCTGACCTGGGACAACGGCCAAGGCCTGCGGTTCACCCGCCTGGTGTCGGTCGATGACCGCTATGTCTTCTCGGTCAAGGACACGGTCCAGAACCTGGGAACCCAGGCCATCACCATCGCCCCCTACGGCAGCGTTCAGCGCCAGGGCGTGCCGCCGCTGGCCGGTTCGTCCCACATCGTCCACGAGGGCGCCATCGGCACCTTCGGCAAGCCGGGCGCCTATCGCACCGAGCAGAAGAAGTACAAGGACTGGCTGAAGGAGCCGCGGATCGAGAACGCCTCGACCGGCGGCTGGCTGGGCATCACCGACAAATACTGGCTGGCGGCCCTGCTGCCGCAACAGAACGAGGCGGTCGAGACCGAATTCCGCGTCCGCGACGTCAACGGCGGCCAGCAGCTGGAAGCCAATATCCTGGGCGCGAGCCGCACCATCCAGCCGGGCGCGACCGCGACCGAGACCCAGCGCCTGTTCGCCGGCGTCAAGCGGGCCGAGGTGCTGAAGACCTATGAAGAGAGCCTGGGCCTGCCGCGGTTCGTCTATGCGATCGACTGGGGCATGTTCTGGTTCCTGACGCGTCCGATCTTCTGGATCCTGGAGAACGTCTATGGCCTGGTCGGCAGCTTCGGCGTCGCCATTCTGGCCCTGACCGTCATCGTCAAGCTGGTGATGTTCCCGCTGGCCAACAACGCCTACGCCAGCATGTCCAAGATGCGGAACCTCCAGCCCAAGATGGAGGAGATCAAGAAGAAGTTCAAAGACGATCCGCAGAAGCAGCAGCAGGAGACGATGGCCCTTTACCAGAAGGAGAAGATCAATCCGGTCGCCGGCTGTCTTCCGCTTCTGCTGCAGATCCCGGTCTTCTACGCCCTGTACAAGGTGCTGACCGTCACCATCGAAATGCGTCACCAGCCCTTCCTGGGCTTCATCAACGACCTGTCGGCGCGCGACCCGTCCGTGGTGTGGAACCTGTTCGGCCTGATCCCGTGGGATCCGGCCAACCTGCCCCTGCTGGGCGCCCTGCTGGTTGGGCCGCTGGGCATCGGCCTGCTGGCGGTGGCCTATGGGCTGACCATGTGGCTGCAGACGGCGATGAACCCGCCGGCGGCCGATCCGGTCCAGCGCCAGATCTTCCAGTTCATGCCGCTGGTCTTCACCTTCATCATGGCGCCCTTCGCGGCGGGCCTGCTGGTCTACTGGGCCTGGTCGAACATCCTGACCATCCTGCAGCAGTATTACATCATGCACCGCTACAAGGCGGAGAACCCGATCGACGACTTCATCGCGCGCATCCGGAAGACGAAGGCCGCGTGATCGACGAAACCGAGTTCACCCCTGAGGACATCGAGGCCGCGCGGATCCTGTTCGCGCGGCCAGCGACCTTCATCATGGGCGCCGCCAAGATCGAGCAGCTGCCCGATCCTGACCTGCCCGAGATCGCCTTCGCCGGTCGCTCGAACGTCGGCAAGTCCAGCCTGATCAACGGCCTGGTCGGCATGCACAAGCTGGCCCGCGCCTCGAACGAGCCGGGCCGGACGCGCGAGGTCAACTTCTTTGACCTGGACGGACGGATGCGTCTGGTCGACCTGCCCGGCTACGGCTGGGCCAAGGCGTCCAAGACCACGGTGAAGAAGTTCCAGGATCTGGGCCGCGACTATCTGCGCGGCCGGGTGACGCTGAAACGGGTCTATCTGCTGATCGACAGCCGTCATGGGCTGAAGAGCGTGGATAAGGAGGCGCTGGACGCCCTGGACTTGGCCGCCGTCAGCTATCAGATCGTCCTGACCAAGGCCGACAAGCTGAAGAAGGGCGAGGGCGAGGTCGTTCAGGAAGCCACGCTGAAAGCCATCTCCAAACGCCCCGCCGCCTTCCCGGTCGTGGCCCTGACCTCGTCCGAGAAGGGGTTGGGCCTGCCCGAACTGCGCGCCGAGATCATGCGCACGACCGGCGCGACGATCGACTGATATCTTTCGTCATCCTCCGGCGAGCGTAGCGAGACCGGAGGACCCAGCGGCGCCGCAGGCGATGTTTCCGCCGGGGGATCCTTGAAGACCGAATCCGCGACAGGTTCGCGCTCACGCGCGCCGCTGGGTCCCCCGGTCTGCGCCGCGAAGACGCGGCTTGCCGGAGGATGACGAAAACAGGATCGCACGAAAAAGGCCCGGAGATCGCTCTCCGGGCCTTCTTCGTTTCAGGCTGTGGCCCGCCCTACTGGGCCGGAGCCGCCGAGCGGACCTCGACCGGCAGGCCCAGGGCGTCGAGCTGGGGCTTGACCACCGAGGCGTCGCCGACGACGACCCAGACGAAGCGCGACGGGTCGAGGGCGGTTCTGACCGCCGCATCCATCTGCGCCGCCGTCAGGGCGTTGGTGCGGGCGGCGACCGTCTCGGGATAGTCGTCCGGACGGCCCAGCATGTCGTTGCCGCGCATGGCGCCCAGAACCGCCCACGAGGTCTCGTAGCTGCCGGCCAGACGACGGGTGTTGCCGTTGACGGTGCGCTCCAGCTCGGCCGGGGTCACACCCTTGCCACCCTTCAGGAAGTCGTTGAACTGGGTGTTCAGCGCGGCGATGGCGGGGCCGGTCTGGTCGGCCTGGACCGGGGCGGTGACCAGATAGGGGACGCGTCCGGCGAAGCCGGCGGCCGAGGCGTTGACCCCATAGGACCAGCCCTTGGTTTCACGAAGGTCGGTGTTGATGCGCGACAGGAAGTCGTTGCCCAGCACATTGTTGGCCGCATTGAACACCAGCAGGTCGTCCGTGCCCCGCGCCGCCAGAACCTCGCCGCCCAGGATGTAGGACTGGGGCGATTGCGGCCGGTCGATCAGCACGATCCTGGACGTGGTGGCGGGGATCGAACCGGAGAAGTCCTTCATGCCCTTGGCGACGGCCGGGGCGGTCCAGCGGCCGAACTCGGCCTCCAGAACCGGGGTGATTTCCGACAGGGGCTTGTCAGAGACCACGAAGATCTTGGCGTTGTCCGGTCGGATCCACTCGGCGTAGTCGGCGCGGATATCGGCCTCGGTGATCGACTTGACGCTGGCTTCATCGCCATTGCCGCTGAAGGGCCGGCCATAGGGGCTGGACGCGCCGTAGATCAGTTCCGGCAGGGCGCGGCTGGCCAGGGCGGCCGGCTGGGTCCGTTCGGCGGCGATGCGTGACAGGCGGGTGGCGCGCAGACGCTCCAGCTCGGACGCGGCGAAGGCCGGGTTCTTGACCACATCGGCCAGCAGGGCCACCGATGGCTGCAGGTTCGGCGTCACGGCCGAGAGCTGGACCACCGAACGGTCCATCGAGGCGCCGGTCGAGATGGTGGCGCCCAGGGTTTCCTGGGCCTCGGCCAGCTGGGTCGCATTCAGGGTGCGGGTGCCCTCGTCCATCAGGTCCAGCATCAGGCTTTGCAGGCCCAGTTTCGACGCGTCGTCGGCGGCGAGGCCGGCGTCGAAGTCGATGGCGATCTTGGTCGCGGGCACGGCGTCACGCTGGGCGTAGACCACCTCGACGCCGTTCGACAGGCGGGTGCGCTGGACCGACGGGAAATCGACATTGGCGACTGCGGCGATCTCGGGCTTGGGCATGCGGGCCACGCGCTCGATCGGTGGGGCCGGGGTGTGGTTGGCCCCCGACGGCGCCTCGGCCGCCTCTTCATAGGCTTCGCGTTCGCCCGGCAGGGTCGTCAGCGTATAGGCCGGACGGGTCAGCCACTTCCGCATGGCCGTCTGGACCTGGGCGGGTGTGACCGCCGCATAGGCCTGAAGCTCCTTCTTGTAGTGTTCCGGATCGCCGGCGTAGAGCTGGCCCTCGGCTAGGGCGACGGCCTTGCCGCCGAAGCCGCCGACCTGTTCCAGCCCCTGGACGGTGCGCGAGACATACTGGGTCTTGACTCGCTCCACCTCGGCGGCGGTCGGACCGTCGGCGATCAGGCCATTCAGGATCTCGCGGGCGCGGGCCTCGACAGCCGCCGGGTCCTGGCCCGGTTTGACGTCGATGGTGATCTCGAACATGCCGACGCGGTGATAGGCGCCGTTGGAGGCGCTGACCGAGACGGCGCTCTGCTCGCCGCGCACCAGGGCGTTGTCGAGGCGTGAACTGGCCAGGCCGCCCAGCACCGAGGCGCCGACGCTGAGGGGCACGGCGTCCGCGTCCAGCATGCCGGGAACAGCCCAGCTGATCTCGACCCGGGCGTTCGAGACGCGGTCCTGGGTGGTTTCGCTGATCGGGGCCGGCAAGGTCGGGACAGCGGCCTGGGCCGGGGTGTTGACCGGACCGCGCGGGATGGGGCCGAAATATTTCTCGGTCAGTTCACGCGCCTTGGCGGGCGTGATGTCGCCGGCCAGGACCAGCACCGAGTTGTTCGGGCCATAGTTGGAACGGAACCAGTCGCGCACCGTCTCCATCGACGCGGCGTCCAGATCGGCCATCGAACCGATGGTCGAGTGACGATAGGGATGGCCTTCGGGGAACAGGGCCTCCAGTTGCTTGTACTGGTTCAGGCCATAGGGCTGGTTGTCGCCCTGGCGTTTCTCGTTCTGGACCACGCCGCGCTGCAGATCGAGCGTCTCCTGGGTGATGGCGCCCAGCATATATCCCATGCGGTCGCTTTCCATGAACAGGGCCTGTTCCAGCGCCGGGGTCGGGACGGTCTCGAAATAGTTGGTGCGGTCGAACCAGGTGGTGCCGTTCATGTCCGTCGCGCCCATGTTGCGCATCGGGGTGAAATAGCTGCCCGGCGCATTCTCGGACCCGCCGAACATCAGGTGTTCGAACAGGTGGGCGAAGCCGGTCTTTCCGGCCGGTTCATCCTTGGACCCGACATTGTACCAGACCGACACGGCCACGACCGGGGCCTTGTGGTCCTCGTGCACCAGGACGGTCAGGCCGTTCTCGAGGGTGAACTTGGTGTAGGGAATATCGACTTCGGCGACCAGTTCGGACACCGGCGCGGCCTGGATCGCGGGCGCGGCGGCCAGAGCGGGGGACGCCTGAACCGGTGCGGCGGGCGCCGAGGCCCAGACCGGAGTGGTGACCGCCAGAAGGGCGGCCGCAGCGACGAGGGAACCTGTGCGGCGCATGGAAGACATCCTTGGGTTACAGTTGGATCGGACCATAACGACGGTCGGTGCGCTGGCAACGCGACCCATTGAACATGAACAAAGCTTCATGTTCGCGCGCCCGAGCCCCGGAAAAGGTTGCATCCCCGGACCCCCGGTCTTATGCGCGCGTCAACTCCCCGATCCCTGATGCTGAGTTTACCGAAAGAGCCGCCATGTCCGCCCCCGCCGACAAGCCCGTGAAGAAAGTCGTCCTCGCCTATTCCGGCGGGCTGGACACCTCGATCATCCTGAAGTGGCTGCAGACCGAATATAACGCCGAGGTCGTGACCTTCACCGCCGACCTGGGCCAGGGCGAGGAGCTTGGCCCGGCGCGCGAGAAGGCGCTGAAGCTGGGCATCAAGCCCGAGAACATCTTCATCGACGACCTGCGCGAGGAGTTCGTGCGCGACTTCGTCTTCCCGATGTTCCGCGCCAACGCCCAATATGAGGGCGACTATCTGCTGGGCACCTCCATCGCCCGTCCGCTGATCTCCAAGCGCCAGATCGAGATCGCCCGTCAGGTCGGCGCCGACGCCGTCTGTCACGGCGCCACCGGCAAGGGCAACGACCAGGTCCGTTTCGAGCTGGGCTATTATGCGCTTGAGCCCGACATCCGCGTCATCGCCCCCTGGCGCGAGTGGGAGTTCCGCAGCCGCGAGGCCCTGCTGGACTTCGCCGAGAAGAACCAGATCCCGATCTCCAAGGACAAGCGCGGCGAGGCGCCGTTCTCGGTCGACGCCAACCTTCTGCACTCGTCCTCCGAGGGCAAGGTGCTGGAAGACCCGGCGGTCGAGGCCCCCGAGTTCGTCCACCAGCGCACCATCTCGCCGGAAGACGCGCCGGACGTGGCGACCGTCATCGAGATCGGTTTCGAGAAGGGCGACGCCGTCTCGATCAACGGCGAGGCCATGAGCCCCGCCACGATCCTGACCGCCCTGAATCAGTATGGCCATGACAATGGCATCGGCCGTCTGGACCTGGTCGAGAACCGCTTCGTCGGCATGAAGTCGCGCGGCGTCTATGAGACTCCCGGCGGGACCATCTTGATCGCGGCCCACCGCGGCATCGAAAGCATCACCCTGGACGGCGGCTCCATGCACCTGAAGGACCAGCTGATGCCGAAATACGCCGAGCTGATCTACAACGGCTTCTGGTTCTCGCCTGAGCGCGAGATGCTGCAGGCCGCCATCGACCTCAGCCAGGAAAAGGTCTCGGGCACGGTCAAGGTCAAGCTGTACAAGGGCAATGTCTCGGTCATCGGCCGCGAGAGCCCCAACAGCCTGTACGACCAGGATCTGGTGACCTTCGAGGAAGGCGTTCAGGCCTATGACCATAAGGACGCCGCCGGCTTCATCAAGCTAAACGCTCTGCGCCTGCGCGTTCTGGCCAAACGCGACGCCCGCAAGGCCTAGCGCCAGACCGCCCGAGGAAGCCGATGACCGTCAAGGACCGTCTCAGGATCCATGAGACCCGGCTTCTCTCGGACAACTGGTATGTGCTGAAGACGACCCGGTTCGACTGGAAGCGGCGCGACGGCGTCTGGCAGACCCAGAACCGCGAACATTACGACCGGGGCAATGGGGCGGTGCTGTTGCCCTATAATCCGGCGGCGCGCACCGTGCTGCTGGTGCGGCAGTTCCGGCTGCCGGCCTATCTGAACGGTTACGACGACCTGTTGATCGAGGCGGCGGCCGGCCTGCTGGACGACGCCGAGCCCGAGGTGCGGATCCGCGCCGAGGTCGAGGAAGAGCTGGGCTATCGGCTCGGCGCGGTGCGCAAGGTGTTCGAGGCCTTCATGAGCCCCGGCTCCGTCACCGAAATCCTGCACTTCTTCGTCGCCGAATATGACGCGACCATGCGGATCGGCGACGGCGGCGGTCATCCGGACGAGGGCGAGGACATCGAGGTGCTTGAGCTGACCCTGGATGAGGCCCTGGCCATGATCGCCGACGGTCGTATTCGCGACGCCAAGACCATCCTGCTGTTGCAGCATCTGGCTTTGACGCTTCGGACCTAGGCGCGCCGTTCCGGCCTAGTCGGCGATCTCGGACCGGGCGATCCTGAGGATCGCCCGGCTGCGGTCGTCCGTGACCCAGATCGACCCGTCGGCGGCGACCGCCAGGACCACGGGTGATCCACGCGGCTGGCGACCCGCGACTGTGTCCCAGCCCGGCGTCAGCACCTTGCCGCGCACGCTGGGCGCGCCGGCCGGATAGGGCAGGGCGCCGCGCGGGTAGATGGCGTAGCGTCCGCCGATGTCGGTCAGGGGACGGCCTTGCGCGTCGGTCTCGGCCGCCACGATCCGTCCGGCGGCGCGACGATACCCGTGCCAGCTCATCAACAACCGGCCGCGCAGTTCGGGGAACATCGCCCCCTCGTAATAGATCAGGTCCAGCGGCGCGGCGTGCGGCGGCAAGAGGGCGACCGGTTGGTCGCGCCGGTCGCAGCGGGCCCGGGCCGCGCTCCAGCCCGGCAGGGGCGTCGTCAGATCCACGCAATAGGGCCAGCCGTAATGGCCGCCCTGACGCAGCACATTGATCTCGTCATAGGGATGGTCCGGCGTGGTCAGGTCGACCGAGTTCTCGCCTTGCAGGATCGTCCCCGACCCATGCCGCACCAGGGCGATGGAGTTGCGCAGGCCCGAGGCGAAGACCGTGCTGTCCTCGGCCCACCGGCCATTACCCAGATAGGCGTGGCGCCGCACCTGGGCCGTTTCGGCGCTGTCGGCGCATCCGCCTGAGCCATCGGTGCGCGGCCGACCCCGAACGTCAAGGCAACGGTCGCTGGGCGCCCCGACATTGACCAGCAGGGCGCCGTCGCCGTCGAAGACGAAACTGGACAGGGGATGGCGGTTGTCGTGCAGCCGGTTGTCCGGCAGGTCGCCGATCACCGTCCGCACCGTCGCCGCCGGATCGGCCGCGTCGGGGTCCAGGGTCAGGATTCGGTTCATCTCGGACACATAGATCCGTCCGTCCGGTCCCCGCGCCACCGTGTGCGGCATGGAAAGTCCGTGGGCCAGTCGCCGCCAGCGCGCCGCGCCGTCCGCATCGAACGACAATCGCCAGACCGCGCCGCGTCCCGGTTCCCACCCGCCCAGATCGGTGACCAGCCAGTCGCCGCCGGACAGGGGCAGCAGTCCGCGCGGCATACGGGGGCCGTCAGTCCCCGCGCCCTGCCAGACGAGGCCCAGGCAATAGCCTTGCGCCATCCGCACCGTGGTCGCGGGCCGCCCGCCGCAGTCGCCGTCCACGGCATAGGCGCGCGAGGCGGCGTGGGCGCTGGCCGGAAGGCTCAGCAGGGTGAGCGCGAGGAGCGTAAGCAGGGTGCGGATGGGACGGCGCATGGCCTCTTGGTAAGGCCAGGCTGGATAGATTGCGAGCCTTGGGGGCAGTCCCTAGGGGGCGAACAGGATCCACAGGCCCGTGGCGGCGAAGCCGACGGCGGCGGCCAGGCGAATCCATTTCAGCGGCAAGGTCTTCGCCGCCTTTTCCCCCAGCAGGACGGCGGGGCCGTTGACCAGCATCATGCCCAGGGTGGACCCGGCCACGACCAGCGGCAGGTTCTCGAACCGGGCGGCCAGCATGGCGGTGGCGACCTGGGTCTTGTCGCCCATCTCGATCAGGAAGAAGGCCGAGGCGGTGGTCCAGAAGATGGCCCAGAAGCCGCGCTGAACCTCGCCCTTCTGTTCGTCCAGGGTGTCGGGGATCAGGGCCCAGGCGGCGAAGCCCAGGAAGGCCACGCCGACGATCCAGCGCATCCATTCGCCGGTGATGAAGTGGGCCAGAACCGTGCCGGCCAGGGCCGCAAAGGCGTGGTTCAGCAGGGTGGCGGCCAGAATACCCAGGATGATGGGCGTCGGCCGTCGCCAGGTCGCCGCCATGACGATGGACAACAACATGGTCTTGTCCCCGATCTCCGCGATGGAGACCAGGCCGGTCGAGATCAGAAAGGCTTCCAAAACGGAATCATATGCGCGGGAGCCTCGGCGGACGGACCTGTGGCGTTCGCAGCCGGGCCCCGCGTGGACGTCCCTGCGAAAGCCGCCGGTCTTGCCGTAGTCCCGGACCCCCAAAAGGGCCTCGGACCGTTCCCGCGCCATCCTCTCCGGGAGAGGAAGTATGTTGACGCGAGCCCCGCTGATCGCTGCGGGCGGCTACTCCCCGATGACGAGGCGGGGTTTAGGCCGCGCTGTCGGAAATGAAAAGTCGATAACGACTCGCAAGATTTGGTTCAGATCAGACCCTGTCGCCCGGCCTCCGCCGTCAGGTCGTCGCGGAACTGGGGCGCGGCCAGGGCGATCAGGGCGCGGGCCCGCTCGCCGGTCGACTTGCCCTTCAGGTTGGTCCAGCCATGTTCGGTGACGATGATGTGGACGTCGTTCCGAGGCGTGGTGACCGGGCCGTCCAGCCGGGCGACGATGCGCGAACAGGTCCCCCTGGCCGCCGTCGCATGACAGGCGATGATCGACTTGCCCCCTTCGGAGCCATAGGCCCCGCGCACGAAGTCCAGTTGTCCGCCCGAGGCGGTGAACTGGCGGCCGTTCAGGAACTCCGAACAACAGGCGCCGCTCAGATCGATCTGAAGCGTGGCGTTGACCGAGACCATCTTCGCATTGCGGGCGATCACCGCCGGGTCGTTCACATAGGAGACGGGACGGGCCTCCAGGCCGCGATTGCCGTCCAGGAAGTCATAGGTGTTCTGGTCGCCCATCGAGAAGGCGAAGACCCCGACGCCGGGGTGCAGGGTCTTGCGGGCGTGGTTGGCGACGCCGGCCTGCATCAGTTCGACCAGGCCCGGCGTCAGCATTTCGGTATGAACCCCCAGGTCGCGGTGGTCCATCAGGGCGTCGCAGACGGCGTTGGGCAGGGCGCCGATCCCCATCTGCAGCGTCGCTCCGTCCTCGACCAGGTCTGCGATGATCCGGCCGATGGCGCGGTCGGCCTGCTGGGGCTCGGCCCTGGGCACGACCAGCAGCGGGGCGGCGTGTTCGACAATGCCGGACACCCTCGAGACATGGACGGTGCAGTCGCCGAACACCCGCGGCATGTGCGGATTGACCTCCACCACGATGGTCCGGGCCGTCTCCGACACCGGCTTGGCGTAGTCCGTGTTCGTCCCGAACGAGAAGAAACCGTCGGCGTCCATCGGCGAGACGGTGCAGACCAGCGTATCCACCCCGACTTCGTCGCACAGCAGCCGGGGCGACTGCTGGAAGCCGGTCGGGATGAACTGGACCGGATTGGGCCGCCCTTCCTCGAAGGCGCGCTGTTCCAGCCGGCGCTCGACGGCGCTGTGGAACAGGCTCCAGGGCCGGATCCGGTCCATCAGTTCGTAGCGCAGCACGGTGTCGCCGGCGATGGCGGTGGAGAGCAGATAATAGAGGTTCACGTCCTCGACCTCGCCCCGCTCGGCCCGTTCGGCCAGGGCCTTCAGCAGGGCGGGGGGCTGGGCCACGCCCAGGCCCATGGCGACCTTGGCCCCCGACCGGATCAGGGCCGCAGCCTGGTCCGGCGTCTTCAGCCGTTCGGCATAGAGGGCGGCAGGGTCCATGGCGTATCTCCCGTCTGCGCGCCGCCCCTGTTCAGATCGAGGCGGCGTCGTAGGGCAGACTATCCTGCGTCTGGCGGCGGAGCGGGTCTAGACTTTGGTCGGAACGTCCATGGTTTCCGGCTCTATCGGCGTCGGCTCGTCCTGCAGGGGCGCCTGATGGCCCTTCTGCCAGCGGGCGACCCCATAGGCGACCAGCCACAGGACCATCGCCCAGGCCGAACCCACCGCCCAGCCGGCGAAGACGTCCGTCGCCCAGTGGGCGCCCAGATAGATGCGGGTCAGCCCCACCAGCAGGGCCATCAGAATGCCGACGCCCAGGACGAAGATCTTGAACCTCTGGCGCGGAAAGGCCCGCGTCAGCATGACGGCGACGCTGAGATAGAAGACCGTCGCCAGCAGGGCGTGGCCGGAGGGGAAGCTGGCGTTGAGCGTCTCGACCGCCTGCATGAGCTGGGGCGGGCGCTCGCGTTCGAACACCGCCTTCAGCCCTTCGCTCAGCATCACCCCGCCGACGAGGCCCAGGGCCAGCAGCAGGGACGACAGCCATTTCCTTTGGCTGATCAGGAAGACGATGACGATCAGGGCGAACAGGCCCAGAACCGATATGCCGCCCAGAGAGGTGATGTCGGCCGCCGCCTCCTTCAGCCACCACGGTCCCCAGGGGCGGCCGGGATCGTCGGCATAGGGGCGCAGTAGGGCCAGCACCTGCTGATCGAACGCCTGACCGTCGGCCTCGGTCATGTCATCGGCGATCTCGATGAAGGTCATGACGCCCAGCGCCGCGACGAACAGCGCGGTCATCGCCGCTATTTCGGTGCGCGCGACCGTCAGGGCGCGTATCAAAAAGGGACGAAAATCTGAAACAGCCATGGGGCGTCGAAACGGCCAAGCTCGGCTTGTGTTCCGATCACGCGTTCGTGATATCGCAACTGCGAAGGCCTATGAGGGGTTTGCTGGCTTGCTCGCTGGATTTTCCCCAGGCGTGGACGACTTGTCCGACCGATTCGCCGACAAAGCGAGCGTCAAGGCGTTGACGGGTTATTAGGCATGTGCGCCCTATATGTGGGCTCGGGGAGCGTTGAAGCCACTAGATGATGTGGTTACAGCGCAGGTGGCTCTAGGCTCTTTATTGTTCAGGACGCAGATGACCATGGCTGGCGGCGAGGCTTTGAAGACGACGGAATTCCAAGGTGTTGTGACGAATACGACCCCTGAGAAGCCGCATCTGACTGTCGTGAAATCGGTCCAGGTGGATCGTTCGCGCGACGCCCTGCTGACCGACTTCGGCAAGAAGACGCTGGAAGACCGCTATTTGCTGGCGGGCGAGAGCTATCAGGACATGTTCGCCCGCGTCTCGACCGCATTCTCGGACGACGCCGAGCACGCCCAGCGCCTGTACGACTATATGAGCCGCCTGTGGTTCATGCCGGCGACCCCGGTCCTGTCGAACGGCGGCGCGGATCGCGGCCTGCCGATCTCCTGCTTCCTGAACGCGGTCGGCGACAGCCTGGACGGTATCCAGAGCGTCTGGAACGAGAACGTCGCCCTGGCCTCGAACGGCGGCGGCATCGGCACCTACTGGGGCGGGGTCCGCTCCATCGGCGAGAAGGTCAAGGGCGCGGGCAAGACCTCGGGCATCATCCCCTTCATCCGCGTGATGGACTCGCTGACCCTGGCGATCAGCCAGGGCTCGCTGCGTCGCGGCTCGGCCGCCGTCTATCTGGACATCCATCACCCCGAGATCGAGGAGTTCCTCGAGATCCGCAAACCCTCGGGCGACTTCAATCGCAAGTCCCTGAACCTGCACCACGGCGTCAACGTCACCGACGAGTTCATGGAGGCGGTGAAGGCCGGCGCCACATTCGACCTGAAGTCGCCCAAGGACGGCGCGGTCATCAAGACCGTGGACGCCCGCTCGCTGTGGACCAAGCTGCTCGACATCCGGATGCAGACCGGCGAGCCCTATATGATCTTCTCGGACACGGTGAACCGCCAGATGGCGCCGCACCAGCGCGACCTGGGCCTGAAGGTCAAACAGTCGAACCTGTGCGCCGAGATCATGCTGCACACCGGCCGCGATCACCTGGGCGTGGACCGGACCGCCGTCTGCTGCCTGTCGTCGGTCAATGCCGAGACCTTCCTGGAATGGCGCGAAGAGCCCCGCTTCATCGAAGACATCATGCGCTTCCTGGACAATGTCCTGGAGGATTTCATCCGCCGCGCGCCGCCGGAAATGAAGGCCGCCGTCTATTCGGCCAAGCGCGAGCGTTCGGTCGGCCTGGGCCTGATGGGCTTCCACTCCTTCCTGCAGGGCCAGGGCGTCGCCTTCGAAAGCGCCATGGCCAAGTCGTGGAACATGCGCCTGTTCAAGCACCTGCGTCGCGAGGCCGATAAGGCCAGCCGCGTCCTGGCTGAAGAAAAGGGCCCCTGCCTCGACGCCGAGGAGCGCGGCGTTATGGAGCGGTTCAGCCACAAGCTGGCCATCGCCCCGACCGCCTCGATCTCGATCATCTGCGGCGGCACCTCGGCCGGCATCGAGCCGATCCCGGCCAATATCTACACCCACAAGACCCTGTCGGGCTCGTTCGCGGTCAAGAACCCCTATCTGGAGCGTCTGCTCGACGAGAAGGGGATCAACACCGAGGCGGTCTGGAACTCGATCCTCGAACATGAGGGGTCGGTCCAGCACCTGGACGCCCTGAACGAGGACGAGAAGGGCATCTACAAGACCGCCTTCGAACTGGACCAGCGCTGGGTGGTGGAACTGGCCGCCGACCGTGCGCCTGAAATCTGCCAGGCCCAGTCGCTGAACCTGTTCATCCCCGGCGACGTCAACAAATGGGACCTGCACATGCTGCACTGGTCGGCCTGGGAGCGCGGCGTGAAGTCGCTGTATTATCTGCGCTCCAAGTCGGTGCAGCGCGCCGCCTTCGCCGGCGCCGAGGACAAGGCCGAGGCGGTCATCGACCCGAACCAGCCCGACCTCTTCTCCATGCCCAAGACCGACTACGACGAGTGCCTGGCCTGCCAGTAGGCGGTTAGGCCCAAGACCAGAAAGGGCTCCGCGCAGGCGGGGCCCTTTTTTCACGCCTGGAACCGCCGCGTGGCGGCGTCGTTTCAAAAGGGACCAAAGAGTGTCGTGAAAATGTCTGTTGGACTCTGATTGCATCTGGTGCAAGCTGGATAACAGCGGACGGTGGGGAGACCGAATGCGCGTTGCGGTGTCGAGCCTTGGAGTGGGAATTGTCCTGGCGACAGTCGGTTTTGCCGACTCGCGCGCCCAGGCCTGGATCCCCGACGCCTTCGACGACGCACCTGCTACGGCGCAAGGTCTGACGACACGTCTCAATGAGCAGGGTGGTTTCCGGGTCACGCCCGACGCCCGCTTCGGGTCCGAAATCGAGATCAGCGCTCCAGTCAGGCCGACCGAGACCGAAGGTTTGGCCGCCACCAGCCGGAACGACATCTGGATCGATCGCAAGGCCTTCACCGACCGGGTCACCCTGGAAACCGCCGGGCGGCTGCGTCGCGCCGACGGTTCGCCCCTGCCGGTCACGCCGATCGACCGGGCCGAACTGGAGGCCGAGGCTTATGACCTGCGCTATGTTCGCGGCTTCCGCGGCGCCGTCGGACGCACCCCTTCCGGTCTGGAGGTCAGCCTGACGCCCCACGCCGGTTTCGGCCTGGGCAGCGACGGCGGATCGGCCGAGGCCGGCGCCACCCTGAAGATCGGCGAGGGCCTGGATCGTCTCGCCCCCGACGGAACTGCACGCTTCGGCGAGCGTCCCCGGTGGTATCTCTACGCCGCCGGGTCCGGCCGGGCGGTCGGCTATAATTTCGCGCGCACCCGCGACGGCGACTACGCCCGCTCCGGCTATACCCAAGATCGCGGCGGTTTCCTGGGCGACGCCTCGGTCGGCGTGGCCTATCGTCGGGGCGACGTCCAGACCTCGGTCGGCCTGGTCTATCGCGAGATCGACGCCGGCAAGGGTTTGCGCGGCATGAACGGCCTGGACACCGATGTGGACGAGGGCCTGATCGCCTTCCAGCTGTCGATCAAACCGCGCCGCTGATCCGCCGACAGGTCTCCGAACCTCAGCGGACCTCCGACACCGCCACGCCTTCTCGCCTTGGATCGGCGCCGCCGTCCCAACGGCCGTCGCGCCATATCGCTCCGTGCAGGCCCGAGGTCTCGGTCGCATTGGGCCGCAGGCTGATCCCCGCCGCCGCCAGGGCGTCGCGGATGTCCGGCGCGATCAGGGCGGTGTCCGCGCCGACCATTTCGCCCCGCACCACCAGATTGGGCAGATTGATCGCCGCCTGCACCGACAGGTCCCAGTCGATGATCCCGACCAGGGCCTTGGCCACATAGGCCAGGATGCTGGACCCGCCCGGCGAGCCGATGGCCCCCACCAGACGGCCCTGGCGATCCAGGATCAGCACCGGCGTCATCGACGAGCGGGGCCGCTTGCCCGCCGCCACCGCATTGGCCGCCGGGTGGCCGTCCTCCATCGGCGTGAAGGAGAAGTCGGTCAGCTGGTTGTTGAGGAAGAAGCCTTCGACCATCCGGCCGTTGCCGAAGATGCTCTCGACCGTGGTGGTCATGCTGACCGCATTCCCCTCGGCGTCGATGATGACCATGTGCGAGGTGCCGCCCGGCTCGGCCGTCCGGTCCTCGCTGCGCGGGGGCGAGCCCGTGGGGGCGCCGGCCGTCGCGGGACCGTTCAGGCTGGGAACCAGGGCCGCGCGGGCGGCTACATAGTCGGGGTCCAGCAGGCCGGCGATCGGCACCCCGACGAAGTCCGCATCCCCGACATAGCGGTCGCGGTCGGCGTACATCAGCCGCTGCAACCGGCCGAAGGCGACCCAGGCGTCCTGACTGTCGGCGCCCTTCTGCAGATCCGGCGTCTGTTCGGCCATCTCCAGAAACTGCAACAGGGCCACGCCGCTGGACGGCGGCGGGGGCACGCAGACGACATAGATCCGATAGGGCCGGCACAGGGCGTCGCGCCGCAAGGGCCGATAGGCGGCGATGTCCGCCTCGGTCAGACCGCCGGGACGCGGCCCTTCCGCCACCGTCCGCGCGATCTCCTGACCGATGCGGCCGCCATAGAACAAGCCTGGCCCTTCCTCGGCCAGGGCCGCGACTGTCCGGGCGTAGGCAGGGTTCTTCAGTATGTCGCCGGCCTGATACCGCTCGCCGTCCGCCTTGGTGAAATAGGCCTGGGCCCACCGGCTGCGCGCCTGGGGCACGGGGCCGTTGATCATGCCGGCCAGGCGCGGGCTGACCACGAAGCCGTCGCGCGCCAGCCGTTCGGCCTCGCCGAACAGATCGCGCCACGCCAGCTTGCCGTGATCCTTCTGCGCCATGGCCAGCATGGCCACGACGCCCGGCGCGCCGGTCGAACGCCCCGACAACAGGGCGTCGACGAAGCTCAGCGGCTTGCCGCTCTCGTAGAACAGCTCGGGCGTGGCCGAGGCCGGCGCCGTCTCGCGCCCGTCATAGGCCGTCACCTGCCCGGTGGCCGCCTCATAGCTCATCAGGAAGGCCCCGCCGCCCAGACCCGACGACTGCGGCTCCACCAGGCCCAGAACCGCCTGCACGGCCACGGCCGCATCCGCCGCCGAGCCGCCTTGCCGCAAGACCTTCATCCCCGCCTCGACCGCCAGCGGATTGGCCGCCGCCACGAAGGGGCCGCGGGCGGGCGTTGCAGCCTGTGTCTGGGCTTGCGGCTGAACTGGGCTCGGCGCGGCTGCGGTCCGTGTCGTCAAGACGCCGGTCTGACACCCGGCGACCAGGAGGGGAATGAGCAAGGCGACGAGGCGACGGCTTAGCAGATACATTGGCGTGGTCCGGACGAGGGAGGGCGTCGCCTCCCGACCTAGGCCGTCCCGGCCCCCACGCCAACCGCCGGCCGCGCATAAACTGCACTCCCCCGCTTGCGCCCGCCGATTTCTACCGCTAAAGACCCGCCCTCGCCGCAAGGCAGCCGCACCCGTAGCTCAGCTGGATAGAGCACCAGACTACGAATCTGGGGGTCGGGCGTTCGAATCGCTCCGGGTGCGCCACTTCGGTTTAAAACCGAGAACTCCGCCAGCGGCGGCATAACTTCCACCATCGCTAGACGCCAAGGCCCTCAGAAGCTCGGTTCGTGAGCCAATGATGCGCGCCTCGGTCTTGCTGATGACCTCCACCCGCTGCGTCAGGGCGCGCAGATGATCCCGACGATAGCCGCTGGAGCGATCCCGTAGCTTGCGCCGTGCGGTGGTGGCGAAACGCGCCAAGGCGTCCGTTGTGATCGTGGGAGCCAGCCGATCCACGGACGCGCTGATCCGCTCAGCATCCGCTCTGGCCTGATCGCGGACGCTGGAGAGTTCAGCGACGCGATCCTTCAGCGAGGCGCCGTCCGGCGACAGCAGACCGTTCTCGATGGCTTCATAGAGCCGATTGAGCTTGGCGTCGGCCTCGGTGGCGCGCTTGCGCATCTCCGCGATGTGGCTGCGCCGCTGGTCGGCCCATTCCTCCCGACGATCCAGAAGCTGCTCCATCAGCGCGGCGAGGCGCTCCGGATCAAGTAGACGGGTTTCGAGGTGATCAATGATGGCGTCGTCCAACTTGTGCATGGGGACGGCGAGGCCCTTGCAGCCCGCGTCGCCCATGCGGGCATTGGTCGAGCAGGCGTAGTAGCGATACTGGCCGCCCGCGCCGCCTTTGCCCGTCCTCAAGGTCATGGCCCCGCCACAGGCGCCGCAGAAGCAGATGCCCGTCAGCAGGTTCGGCCCGGTCGAGACACGCGGCGGCGTCCACTGGGGATTTCGCGACGTAAGGCGCGCCCGGACGGCGTCGTAGTCCGCCTTGGACACAATGGCTGGCACCGCCATGATGGCGTGCTCGGACTCGGGCTTCGGCGCCTTGGTTTTGTGGTCGCGGGTGTTGAACCGGTGCTCGCCCATATAGGTCGAGCGGGTCAGGATCTGATGGACAGCGCTGATGCCCCAGCGCCCGCCGTCGCGGGTTCGAACGTTCTGTTCGTTCAGCCGGGTGGCGATGGTCTTCAAACCCATCGGCCCCAAGCGTGCGATTGGCTTTGTCATCGGCTCATGCATTCCCCAAGGGATCGTGCGAAAACGCTCGCAGACAGCGATCTACCTCCGCCCAATGAGGGCCGCCCCCGCTGGGTACCAAGCGCCGTAGTCGTGTCGATAGTTGAGCCCATTTCGAACTTTCGAAAGAAAACTGCCGTTCGGATTGTCATGGGCCAACAGGGAGGCCAAGTGCGCGAGAAAGCCGCTGACTTCCTGGGCCGTGAGGGTCAGCGTCGCATCCGTTACCATCCTTGTCTGCAGGTCGCCCAGCAATAGGCGAAGTTGCTTCCACGTGTCCAAGTGGGGACCGCCATCAAATGGCTGCGCCGAAATGGTCCGCCCGTCGGCCGACAGTGAGAAAACGTACAACTTCTCGTGCGCTTGAAAGTCGGGAATGCCGGACTGGCGGGCCGTAATACGGAGAGCTGCCGTCTCATCCCTGCCAAGAGTCGAGAGACTGCGGCCGAAGATTCTGGTGAAAGCGTGAGCTGCGAAGAATGCGGCATAGTACGCGCGGATGTCGTCGGCGGATCGGCAGGTGAGAATCCTCCGCCCGATTGTTCTCTCGCAGTCGGCCGGGGGAATGCAGATGGCGCAGCCCAAGTTGGCCCAAGGCCGCCTGGTATGATGGGAGCCCATCGGTCACGATCTTCTCTGGCTCGAGCGGCTGGTTTCGCAGCAGACGCCGGAGCAGCTTCAAGGCCGCATCATTATCCCGTCGTGGCTGAAAGACGACGTCCAGCGCGTCGCCCTCATCATCCACGGCGTGCCAAAGGAACATGCGCTTCCCACCGATCTCCGATCAAACCGTTCGGCGGTCCTGAAGTGGAGACAAGGTCGCGTTGGACTGACAGCACCCCATGTCGGCCTAGCCTGAAAGCGCTGCCGGAGTCGTTCTGCGCTCGAAACTGCGAAGGGTGTTGATGATCCCGACATGGGTGAAGGCCTGGGGGAAGTTGCCGACCAGGCGCCCGGCGACGGGGTCGTACTCTTCGCTGACCAAGCCGAGATCGTTGCTGACCAAAAGCACCCGGTCGATGACGGCCCTAGCCTCAGTCCGTCGTCCCAGGCCGATCAGATTGTCGGCGTACCAGAAGGTGCAGGGGAGAAAGGCCCCTTCGCCTCCCGACAAACCGTCGGTGGTCTGGTTCGATGTTTGGTATCGAAGAATGAAGCCGTCCCGCATCAGGTCGCGGCCGATCGCTTCGACCGTGCCTATGACGCGGGGATCGTCCTGTGGCAGAAAGCCGGTGTGAGAGATCAGCAGCAGGCTGGCGTCCAGCGCCTTCGATCCATACGACTGTACGAAGCTGTTCAACCCGAGGTCGAAGCCCTTCTCACAGACCTCGGCGTGGATCGTCGCGCGGATTTCGCGCCATCTCGCGACCTGTTCCGCTTCGGCGAATGTCGGAGTCTTATCTTGAATGCGCAGGGCGCGATCAAAGGCGACCCAGGCCATGACCTTAGAATGAACGAAGTGTTGGCGACCCCCGCGCACCTCCCATATGCCTTCGTCGGGTTCGGACCACGTCTTTTCCAGATGTCCGATGATGGCCCGCGCCACCTTCAACGCCTCTGGGCTGATGGAAAGGCCACGCGCTTCGGCCTGATGCAGGGCGTTGAACAGCTCTCCGAACACGTCGATCTGGAACTGGGTCGACGCGGCATTGCCCACACGGACGGGCTTGGAGCCTTCGTAGCCGGGCAGCCAGTCCAGTTCGGCCTCGGGCAGCATGCGTTCGCCGGCGATGCCGTAGAGGATCTGCATCTGATCGGGATCGCCAGCCACCGCCCTGACCAGCCACGACAGCCAGCGGCGAGCTTCCTCGGTGAAGCCGCTTTCCATCAGGGCGATCAGGGTCAGGGTCGAGTCCCTGAGCCAACAATATCGATAATCCCAGTTTCGGACGCCTCCGAGGTCTTCCGGCAGCGCCGTCGTCGGCGCGGCGACCATTCCACCGGTGGGATGATAGATCAGCGCCTTCAAGGTCAGCAGCGAACGCCGCATGACGGCGTCCCACTTGGAACCCGTCTCGCAGCGCTTCGACCACTCCCGCCAATGTAAATCCGTGGCCTCCAGCTCAGCCATCGGCTCGATGGCGGCAGGGTCAGCCTCGTGGGAGAGACCGTAACTCAGCGTGAAATGCCGCCGGTCGCCACAGCGGATCGTGAACTCGGAGACCAGATCGGCAGGGTCGCCGTCATCGACGGCCAAGTCGGATCGCAGCACGACCTTGTGCGGCCCCGCGATGGCGCGAAGGTCGCCTTGCTCGGAGCGCGAAACCCAGGGATGGGCGGAGCCGTAGTCAAAGCGGATGGCCAGCGTCATCCGCATCGCCACTTCGCCACGGATCCCCTCGACGATTCTGACGAGATGACGACCGGATCCCACCGGCATGAAATTGATGACCAGAACTTCGCCCTGCGGCGTGACGTGCCGCGTTTCCAGAACGAGGCTGCCGTCCCGGTATGACCAACGGCTCTGCGTTTCGGCCGCCGTCGGAGCGAGCGTCCACGATCCGTGTCGAGCCGACCCAAGCAGCGCGGTGAACACCGAGGGCGAATCGAAGCGCGGCCAGCAGAGCCAGTCCACGTTGCCGTTTCGGCTCACTAGCGCCGCCGTGTGGCCATCTCCGATCAAAGCATAGTCTTCGAGGCGTGACGCCATCAGCATTGAGACCTTTCGTCTGTGCGACCGGTTCGTGTCAGGCGCCCCCGAGCCCCGTCGGGGCCCGATCCCAGCGCCACCCATTGTCGTCCGTCGCGCGCCATCAAGGCGTCTGCGGCCGCCGGGCCATCCCCGCCCGAAACGTAGGGCGCTGGATCGCCGGAGGTCCAGGCTGCGATGACGGGATCGAGCGCCTGCCAGGCCGCTTCTATGGCGTCGGCGCGCTGGAACAGTGTCGCATCGCCGGTCATACAGCTGTGCAGCAGGGTCTCGTAGCCGACGTTCGGCGAGCGAGCGAAGGCGCCGTTGCGACGGAAGGTCTCGACCACCGGAGCCGTGTCCAGGGCCAGCCCCGGCGCCTTGACCTGAAATTCCGTACTGACGCCCGCGTCCCCATCGATGTGGATCACAAGGCGGTCGGGACGGGGAGGGCCGCCATCCCCACCCTGGAACAACGTGTGGGACGGCGGCTTGAATTCGACGACCACCTCCGTCTTATGCGCCGCCAAATGCTTTCCGGTGCGCAGATAAAAAGGCGAACCTGCCCAACGCGGCGTGTCGATGTCCAGCTTCAGCGCGACGTAGGTTTCTACGCGGCTGTCGGTCGCGACGCCGGGCTCCGCCCGGTAAGCATCCACCGGGCGCCCATCGACCGACCCTGTCCTGTACTGACCCCGAACAGCGTCCTGGATGCGAACGGGCGCGATGGCTTTCAACACGTCGGCCTTGGCGTCGCGGAAGGCTTGCGCCTGCAGATCGCGAGGCGCTTCCATCGCCGTCATCGCCAGCATCTGAAACAGGTGGTTCGGCACCATGTCGCGCAGCGCGCCCGCCTGCTCGTAAAAGCCGCCCCGACCCTCGACGCCGAGCGTTTCGGCGGCGGTGATCTGGACGTGATCGATATGCTCAGACGACCAGACGGGCTCGAATAGCCTGTTGGCGAATCGCAGGGCCAGGATGGACTGCACCGTGTCCTTGCCCATGAAATGATCGATCCGATAAATCTGCGTTTCGTCGGCGATCGCAAGAAGGCGTTGGTTCAAAGTCTTGGCGGACGCCAAGTCATGGCCGAATGGCTTTTCGAGGATGATGCGCCGAAACGCGCCGGCGTCCTCGTTCAGCAAGCCTGCGGCGGCGAGCCCCTCCGCCGTCGTGGCGAAGAAGCGGCCTGCGAGGGCGAAATAGAAGATGGCCGGTCCCTGAATGCGATCAGCCAGGACTTCGAATGTCTCGGGCTTGAGAATGTCGCCCTTGAGATAGGAAAGCCTTGCCGACAGATCGCGCCAGATGTCCTGACGAAGGCTGTCAGCATGAAACTCGGCGTCTGGGTCGGCGGCGAGACGGTTCAGCATGGTCCCGAGCTCATCGCGCCAGCCGTCGTCGTCCAGATCCTTGCGGTCCACGCCGATGACCGTCGTGGTCGGGTCGATGTGTCCCGCGACAGAGAGATTATAGATCGCCGGCATCAGGAGACGTTTGACCAGATCGCCGGCCGCGCCGAACAGGACCAAGGTGCAGGCAGGGGCGACCTCGGAAGCCAAGGGACGGTTACTCATGATGGCGCGACTTCTCTCGTCAGGTTGGTTGGCCCCAAGCGAGCGGCGATGTGATCGGCCACTCTCAGGGCATTAGCGATGATGGTGAGCGTCGGGTTCACGGCGCCGATAGAGGGAAAGAAACTGGCGTCGGCGACATAGAGATTGTCGATGCCATGAACGCGGCAGTTCAAGTCCAGGACGCTGGTCCTGGGATCTTCGCCAAACCGCATAGTGCCAGCCTGGTGGGCCGTGCCGCTGATGGGCGTGTCCTTGCCGAGGTAGAGGGAGCGGTCGAACAGGTGCGGATGGATCTCCACCTTGTCGCAAATGTCACGGAGCGTGTCCCTCAGCAAAGCATGCGCTTTCATGTTCGTGGGGGTGACGTCCAGGTGCACGGAGCCCGCCTTATAGTGGATCCGGTTATCGACGAGCGGCAGGTCTTCTGATGACAGCCAGAAGTCGATCGCATGCTCGGCCAGCCAGTCAAAAGGTTTTTCGGGAAGCCACTGAAGCAGACCAGGCAGTCCTTCGATCTCGATCTGCGCGCCATCTGATTTGCCCACCATCTGAATGTGGCCGAGAGCGAATTCATGAGGGTTCGACGGCGACAGCGCGTGGCCGTGGTAGAAGTCGTTCAAGCCGAGCGTCTTTTGAAACTGCGTCGGATTAGGCGTCCGGGAGATGGCCAGAACCGTCGAGTTGTTGTGGCGCATGTAGTTGCGGCCGACCAGGCCTGAGCGATTTCCGAGTCCGTCTGGATGACGGTCATTGCTGGAGCGGAGAAAGAGCAGGGCGGAGGAAAGCGCACCGCATGCAACGACCACGATGTCGCCGTGAATGGTGTGGTGGCGGCCCTCGATCATCGTCTCGACGCCGAGGATCGTGGAGCCCGCCGCGTTGGTATTCAGGCGTTCAACATAGGCGTTGGTCAGAAGCGTCAGGTTCGGATGCGCGGCCAGGGCGGGATCGACGCATATAACTTGAGCGTCGGCCTTGCCGTTGGTCAGGCTGGGATAGCCGTCGAAGGGATCGCAGCGCAGCAGGCGCGACTGCGGGGTCGCCTGGCCGGTCTCGTCCTGATCCAGTAGGCCGCCGATGGGAAGGTGGAAGGGGTGGAGACCTTCACGTTTCAGGCCTTCGGAAAGCGCTTCGATCCGGGCCTCATGCCGGATCGGTGGATAGGCGTAGGGGCTGGCCGCAGGTGGTTCGGTCGGATCTTCGCCGCGCTGACCCCGAACCTGAAACAGCTCTTCGGCCGCCTGATAGTAGGGCTCGAAGACATCGTATTTGACGGGCCATTCCGGCGACACCCCGTCGGCGTGACGAATGGCTGAGAAGTCGGTTTCGCGAAGGCGGAACAGGGCGGCGCCGTAAACCTTGGAATTGCCGCCGACACAATAATGGAGGCCTGGCCTGAACTGGTCGCCGCTGGCCGAGGTCCAGGTCTCGTCAACCTGATAGCGCGCCTTGCCGAACACTTCTCGCGTGTCCCAATTCTGTCGCTCGCGCTTCAGGTAATCGCCGCGCTCGATCAGAAGCACGCGACGGCCCGTCTGTGCCAGTTTCCAGGCCACGTTTGCCCCGCCGGGACCAGAACCGACGATCACGACGTCGTACCGATCTTCGATCAAACCTTCGCTCCCTCGTCCGGTTCACCGATTGGAAAAGCCCCCGAGAGGGTTGTCATGAAGCGACGTGGGCCGGTGGACCGTTAAGCGGACGTCGTTTGCGTCCAGCCAAGCTGTGAACGGTCACGCTTTTGGCTCGTTCCTCGAGATCAGGAGATTCATTCTTGAACGTGGCGTTGAACGTTACGAAAGCGCGCGCGTCTGGAGGACACAGACAAATCGACGGGCGAAACACCCATCGGCTACGAGGATCGACCGATAACGGTTTCACCGAAATGCGATCTCCGGTCAGAGCGTTAAGTGGACCTGAAGTGTAGACAAGTTAGCGTTAGGCTGACAGCACCGCCACTTCAGTCCCAAGCTGGACATCCCGAAGAACGACCCATGCCGATATGGCTGATGCTGCGGGCAGTGAGCGCAGGGAGCAGCAGCATCCTTCGGAGCCAGATCGTATGCGAGTTCAATCTGAAACTCGCCCAGGTTGGCTGGGATCGAGGGGTGGACGTTTGGTAGGGACATTGGGTCGTCGGTCGACCACTGAACCAACAGAAGCTGATCATCCGTTAGGCTGTCCCAGCCTTGCTCGACATATGAGGCTGACGCGCCCGCGTGGTTTTGGATCGTCTTGGGCATTAGAAGCCTTCCGAAAATCAAGCAGGCCGCGCCGCACGCGTCTATGGACCGACGACGGCATGGCGTCCTCATCGATCAGGGCGTCACTCATAATACCTTTACTGCGGGACCGCGCAGTCGAATGTCGTGTTGACGGCGTGCAATCAGTGGCGGCTTCTCGCGCATTCTAGACTTCACCCCGCCAGCGTGACGCTGGCGAAGTAGTTCTCAGTCTCGTCCACGGCGGCGCGCCATCTATTTTCTTATATAAATTATTTGCTTGGGTAGGTTGTGCTGTGAGTGCAGCCGCTGGTCCTCGCCGTAACATTGCCCAGCAGTCATATCCAAGTCTCTGGTTTCTAAACGTGGCCCCGGTCGGTTCAGTCTGGAGCTCCCGAAGAGGCTCGACGCTCGGGACCGCATCCGGTGTTTCCAGCGACCACAACGTCTCAAGTCAGCCAGCGCCTCGCCTTGGTCTGCATCGAACATGCACACCGTTTGCGATGACAATCCACGGTCGGCGCAATCGATCTGAACGGCCATAGCAGAGAAGTCCTTCCCGAAAGGGAGGCCCCGATGCTTCACATAACCGTTCTGCCTCGATCATCATTCTGGATCAGGGTCGGCGTCGGCGCCGTCCTTGTCGGGCTCGCCGACCTGCTGTTCCTCGCTCATGCTCCCGGAACGAGCCTCGGCCTGTTCGCCTTCGCGGTCCTGGGGGGCGCGCTCTTCGGTCGGAAGGACCTGCCGCGAAATCGTCGCGGCCTGGGCTTCATCCTGGCCGGCGCCGCCTTCGCCCTGGTCCTGGCGGATCGACCTAGTCTGCTGGCCTGGGCCCTGTTCGGGGCCTCGATGAGCCTCGGGGCGTTGTCGAGCCGGGTGGGGCCGAAGGAGACAGCCTGGGGCTGGACCCAAAGACTGGCTCTTCACTGGGTTTTCGCCCTGTTTGGCCCCGTCGTCGACCTGTTCAAGGTTTCACGGCTGCGGCGCGGTCGCGGCGGAATGTCCGCCCTTGGCCAGCTCGGCCTCCTCGTCATGCCCGTGGTCGGCGGCGTGGTCTTCCTCGCCCTGTTCTCGGCGGCGAATCCGGTCATCTCGAACGCCCTCGCCAACCTTTCCCTGCCGTCTCTATCGCCCCAGAACGCCCTTCGCGTCCTGTTCTGGGCCGTCGTCTTCATCGGCGTTATGAGCCTCTTGCGGTCGCGCTGGCGCAAGCCCTTGCTCGCCCTGCCTGAACGCAAGATCGGCAAGCCTTCCGCCTTCCTGACTCGCACGATCACCCTGTCCCTGATCGTCTTCAATGGGGTCTTCGCGCTCCAGAACGGCCTCGACCTCGCCTTCCTGTGGAGCGGCGCGCCGCTTCCCGGCGACATGGGCTTGGCGGAGTACGCCCATCGCGGCGCCTATCCCCTGATCGTCACCGCCCTGCTCGCCGGGCTGTTTGTGCTGGCAGCGCTCCAGCCGGGTTCCGACACAGCGAGCAGGCCGCTGGTTCGTCGTCTGGTGGTCGTCTGGATCGCCCAGAACATGATCCTGGTCGCGTCGAGTCTGTTGCGCACCGCCGACTATGTCGAGGCCTACGCCCTGACCCGTTTCCGCATCGCCGCGATGATCTGGATGACCCTGGTCGCGGTCGGGCTGATACTGATCTGCTGGCGTATGCTGGCTGGCAAGTCGGCGCATTGGTTGATCAACGCCAACGCCATGGCTGCGCTGGTCGTGCTGGCGGTCGTCAGCGTCGTCGACCTCGGCGCCGTCGTGGCCGGCTGGAACGTGCGGCATGCCAGGGAGGTCGGAGGACGCGGGGTCGCCCTTGATCTCGGCTATCTCCATACGCTGGGCGCGCCCGCTCTCGTTTCGCTAGTCGAACTGGAAACGACCCTCGACGACGCCGTTCTGCGCGACCGGGTCGCCGCCGTCCGCCAGGACATCTTGCTGAACGTCCGGCGGCGACAGAGCGAATGGCGCGGCTGGACCTGGCGCGATCAGCGTCGTCTGGATCGTATCGCCGCTCTGCAACCGAACGGCGCATTGGCGGCGCCGGCGCCGGGCGCCCGTCACTGGAACGGGCGGCTCATCCAAATGCCGCCGCCTGCAGCCCCAACGCCCGTCGTCGCCCCGCCGTCTGTCCCGTTGACCTCGCGGACGGAAGGCTGAACATGGCCATCATGCAAAGCACCGTCCTGGTGGTCGATGACGACCCGCACATCCGCGACCTGCTGACTTTTGCCCTCCAGAAGGCGGGTCTGGCGACGCGTGAGGCCGCCGACGGCGAAGCCGCGCTGGCCGACATCGCCTTGTACAGGCCGAACCTTGTCGTGCTGGACATCAACATGCCGCGCATGGACGGGATCGAGGCCTGTCGTAGAATCCGCGCCCAGGGCGACCTGCCGATCCTGTTCCTGTCGTCGCGCGACGATGAGATCGACCGGATTCTCGGCATGGAGCTGGGGGCGGACGACTATGTGACCAAACCCTTCAGTCCGCGCGAGGTGGTGGCGCGGGTCGCCGCCATCCTGCGCCGGATCGCGCGAAGCCCGCCCCTGCCGACGCCGGGTCAGTTCGCCTTGGGCGGCCTTGGCCTGGACGCGGACGGATGGCGGGCGACGTGGCGCAATATCGAGGTGCCGCTGACCGTGACGGAGTTCAGCATCGTGCGCACCCTGGCCGATGCGCCGCGCCGCGTCTTCACGCGAGACGCCATCATTGACCGGGTTCATGGCCCAGGCTTCGCCATGACCGACCGTACGATCGACAGCCATGTCCGCAACCTGCGGGCCAAGTTTACAGCGGTGGGCGGGGCTGACGTGATCGAGACCAGACCGGGCATCGGCTACCAGCTTGGCCCCTGCCTTGGCGCGCCGGGGGCGTCGGAGGCGTGATCGCACGCCTGCGCGCCTTCGTCCGCCGTCACTGGCCGGCGCTCAGACTTCGGACGATCCTGCTGTCCGTGCTGATCTTCGCGGGCGTCCTGCCAGGGCTCAGCGCCATCTTCCTGCGGGTGTACGAGAACACCCTCGTGCGCCAGACGGAGGCGGAACTGGTCGCCCAGGCCGTCGTCCTGTCGGCCGTCGCCGCCTCGGATTGGCCCGGCGCCGTCGTGGTCCCGCTCGATCCCGCCCGGCGCGAGGATCCGGGCTATTACAGGCCGGAACCCGCGACGATCGACCTGGGGTCCACGCCGGTCCTGCCGGCTCGCCCCTCGCCACGCGCCGCCGCTGCGCCTGAGGCCGGGGCGGTCGAAGTCTCCGCCCGGCTTGGTCCCGTCATCGAGCGCACCAGCCGCACCACCCTGGCCTCGATCCTCTTGCTGGATCGCAACGGGACGATCGTCCACGGCTACGGCCAGGGCGGCGGTCTTGCCGATCTGACCGAAGTGCGGTCGGCGCTTGCGGGCGAGCCCCGGACGGTTTTGCGCCGCAACGACGCCTATCATCCGCGCTATTCCATGGAATGGCTCAGTCGCGCAGCGGGCGTCCGCATTCACCATGCGCGGCCGGTCATGGTGAATGGCCGGGTCGAGGGGGTCGTCGTGGCGTCCCGCTCACCCCGCGCCCTGTTCAAGGGTCTGTACCAGGACCGGATCAAGATCGGGCTGGGCGTCGTCGGAACCCTGGGGGTGATCGCCCTGCTGGCGGTGCTGGTCTCGCGCGGCATCGCCCGTCCGATCGAGGCGCTCAGTCGGGCGACGCGCGATGTCGCCAGCGGCGGCGGCGTACTTCCCCCCGCGCCGGCCACCGCCGCCGTCGAGATCCGGACCCTCTACGAGGACTTCGGCCGCATGGCCCAGGCGGTCGATCGCCGGTCCCGCTATCTGCGCGATTTCGCCGCCGCCGTCAGCCACGAGTTCAAGACGCCCCTGTCCGGGATTCAGGGCGCCGTCGAACTGCTCCAGGACCACGAGATGGACCCCGCCCAGCGTCGGCGGTTCCTCGACAACATCGCCGCCGACGCCCGCCGTCTCTCAGCCCTTGTGACGCGCCTGCTTGACCTGGCGCGAGCCGATATGGCGCGCCCTCAAGCCGGGCTTTCGGTCGATGTGCGTCCTCCGATCGCCAAGGCGGTCGATGCGAGATCAAGCCAACTGGCGATCTCGGTTACGTTCGCGGACGAAACGCCGAGGGTCGCCCTCCCGGCTTCGACCATTGAGATGGTGGTCTCGACGCTACTGGAAAACAGCCGACAGGCGGGGGCGACAGCCGTCAATATCAGCGCTGCGGCCTTGCCCGACCGACTGGTCGTCACCTTGGCGGACAATGGCCCAGGCGTCGCGCCGGCCGACGCCGGTCGCGTCTTCGAACCCTTCTTCACCACGCGACGCGGGGAGGGCGGCGCGGGTCTTGGCCTGTCCATCGCCCGCGCCCTGCTGGCGGCCGACGACGCCACTCTCGACCTGCTGCCGACGACTGAGGGCGCTGTATTCGAGCTGGTCATGCCGCTCGCCGACTAATATGCGCGACGGCGCAGCATAGGGCTGGGCGCGGTCTCGAGACACATGCTTGCTCCCCCCTCAGGCCAGATCGGGTTTAAGGGGCCGGCGCCGCCAGACCCGACCGGATTGATAGACGGGGCTTCGCTTGTCGATAGGGGGTGGCGGGCGTCTGCGGCTGCTTGCGGTCACAGACGCCGTAGGCCATCCAGAGATCATGTTGAGATCGGAGCAGGGTATGTCGGCCAGAAAGCCCACCATTGATGATGTGGCGCGCCTGTCCGGCGTCGGGCGGACGACTGTGTCGAGAGTTCTCAACGGCGGGCCCAACGTCCGCGAGCCTGTTCGGCGAAAGGTTCTGGAGGCGGTGCAGGCGCTGGACTACCATGTAAACCCGCAAGCTCGATCCCTGGCCGGAGGCGGCAGCAGAGTGCTGGCGCTGGTTCTCGCGTCGGATCTGGATGCGGAACCCAACTCCTTCTACGCCTCCGCGCTGGAACTGGGGGCGGTGCGTGAATGTCTGCAGTCCGGGTTCCAGCTGATTACGCGTCATGTGCCGCAGGACGATCCCGCTGCGGTCCAACAGGTGATCGACATCGCGATGAACCAGAGATGTCAGGGGGTGATCCTGACGCCGCCCTTTTCGGATAACGCGGACCTGATCCAGCAGCTGCGGGCGCGCGGCGTGCATCTGGCCGCCATTTCGCCGGGCGGCGGCGGGCGGGGGCTGGTCGACGCCGTCGGCATCGACGACGAGGCCGGGGGCCGCGACATTGCGCATTATCTGCTGGAACTCGGCCATCGCCACATCGCCTATCTCGGCGGCATCCCCGGACACTTGTCAGCCGAAAGCCGGCTGGACGGGGTAAGACGGGCGATGCGGGAGGTGGGGCTGCCCGACGACGCCCTTCGGGTGGAGCGCGGGGACTTCACCTTCCGGTCAGGAGGTCTGATCGCCGCACGCCTGCTGGCGCTTTCGCCACGGCCCACAGCGCTGATCTGCGCCAATGACGATATGGCGGCCGGCGCGTTGTCGGTCGCTCATGCCCGGGGTTTGCAGGTGCCGGGCGACCTGTCGATCTCCGGCTTCGACGACACCCCGGTCTCGGCCATCGTCTGGCCGCCCCTGACCACTGTCCATCAGCCGCTGAAGGCCATGGGCGGCGAGGCTGTACGACTGGTCTCGCGGCGGATCACCGGGGCTGCCGGGGACTGGGCGTTCCGCACCTTGCCCCATGCCGTGGTGGTGCGGGACTCTGCGGGAGCCTGGCCGACCTAATGAGGCGGGCGCTTGACGATCTCGTTCGCGGCGTCATTATGGAAGCGCTTCCAATTTTAAAGGGCGCGTCCGAGACGTCCACAGGGAGGAAGGCATGAAACGACGGGATCGGCTGCGGGTGACAACCTGCGCCCTGGTTTTGGCCACGCTTTCAGCGGCCGGATGCGCGTCGGCTCCGGACGGAGCCTGGGTGACGTCGGGCGATCAGTCGCGGCTGTTGTCGCCGGAGCGGCTGGTGATGAAAGCCGAAGACCGGGGCGCTGCAGCGCCGGCGATTCTCCTTGATCCGGCTACGCCGCTTCAAGCCATGGTCGGGTTCGGCGCCGCCGTGACGGATGCGACGGCGCATCTGATCCAGACCCGGATGACGGCGCGTCAGCGTGACGCCCTGTTACGTGATCTTTTCGGACGGGAGAACGGCGGCCTCGGGTTCGATTTCACGCGGGTGACGATCGGGGCGTCGGACTTTTCGCTGAACCACTACAGTCTGGCGGACGCCGAGGATCCGTCGCTGGCCGGCTTTTCGGTTGAGCCCATGGCGGCCGAGGTCTTTCCGACGGTGCGCCAGGCGCTGGCGATCAATCCCGAGCTCAAGGTGATGGCCACGCCCTGGAGCGCGCCGGGCTGGATGAAGTCCACGGGGGCGATGATCCAGGGCGAGCTCAAGCCGGAATACTATTCCACCTACGCCGACTATCTGACCCGCTATATCTCGGCGGCCGCCGCCGAGGGCGTGCCGACCGACTATATCAGCATCCAGAACGAGCCGGACTTCGAGCCGGATTCCTATCCCGGCATGCGCTGGGGCGCCGAGGGGAGGGCGCGGTTTATCGGACGCGACCTGGGACCCCGGCTGCAACAGCACGGTCTGGAAACGAAGATCCTCGACTGGGATCACAACTGGGACAAGCCGGAACAGCCCCTGGGCGTGCTGAACGACGCCACGGCGCGGTCCTATGTGTCCGGCGTGGCCTGGCATTGCTACGCCGGGAACGTGGCCGCCCAGTCCCGGGTGTTTGACGCTCACCCTGACAAGGATGTCTTCTTCACTGAGTGCTCGGGCGGAGACTGGGCGCCCGGCTTCAAGGACAGCTTCGTCTGGACGATGAAGACCCTGATCATCGGTTCGGTCGAGAATCATGCGCGCGGCGTGCTGATGTGGAACATCGCCCTGGACGAGAACCATGGCCCTCATGCCGGCGGATGCGGCGACTGCCGGGGCGTGGTCACGATCGACAGCCGCACGGGCGCGGTTCAGAGAAACCAGGAATATTACGCCTTCGGGCACGCCAGCCGGTTTGTGCGCCAAGGCGCCCGCCGCGTCGCCGTCTCCAAGACGGACGGACTTGAGGCGGTCGGCTTCGTCAATCCCGACGGCCGACGGGTGCTGGTGGTTCTCAACGCCTCTGACGCGGAAGCACGGTTCGAGATCGGCGAAGACCGGCTAAGGGCCGCGGTCGCCTTGCCGCCGGCAAGCGCTGCGACCTACGTCTGGAGCGGACCCCGCTAAAGCCTGTGTTGCCAAAAACGAATAAGGCGGTATTGTATTGGAAGCGCTTCCAATATGGCGCCAAAAAGATGGACGTCGGGCTAAAAGGGTCCGCGCCAAGGGAAACGTGAGGGGAGATCACATGCGCAGCGCATTTGCTGGGTTTCATTCAATTCGTCCGCGCGCGAGCGCGCTTCACCTGACGGCCTCGGCCCTGGCGCTGGCCATGGCGCTGCCGGCGGTCGCCCTCGCCCAGACGGCGCCTCAGGCCGAGGATGGCGCGACCGAGGTCGAGGAGATCGTCGTCACGGGGCTGCGCCGCGGCCTGGCGGACTCCATCGCCACCAAGCGCCGGGAGACCTCCATCGTCGAGGCGGTCTCGGCCGAGGACATCGGCAAGCTGCCGGACGTCTCGATCGCCGAGTCCATCGCCCGCCTGCCGGGTCTGGCGGCGCAGCGCGTCAACGGCCGGGCCCAGGTCATCTCGATCCGCGGCCTGGCGCCGGACTTCACCACCACCTTGCTGAACGGCCGCCAGCAGGCCAGCTCGGGCGACAACCGGGCGGTAGAATTCGACCAGTATCCGTCCGAGCTCCTGTCCGGCGTGGTGATCTACAAGACGCCGGACGCCGAGGTGTCGGGCATGGGTCTGTCGGGTACGGCAGACCTGCAGACGGTGCGGCCGCTGGCCTTCGGCCAGCGCGCCCTCGCCGTAAACATGCGCGGCGAAATGACCGAAGGCGACAAGCTGAACGATGACGTCCGCAACTACGGCGGCCGTTTCTCGATCAGCTATATCGATCAACTGGCCGATGGCACGCTGGGGCTGGCTCTGGGTTACGCCCACCTGGATTCACCGTCGCAGAACAAGCATTACAAGGCCTATGGCTACGAGGTCTTCGGCGGTGTCTGCGAGCCCAGTCTGCCAGACTCGACGTGTACGGTCGATTCCGTCCAGCCCGACAGCGCCGACAGCGCCCTGCTGGTGAACGGACAGGAAGTATTCGCCACCTCGCGCTTGAATCAGCGAGACGCCGTCATCGGCATTCTGGAATGGCGCCCGAACGATCGGCTCCATTCGACCCTGGACGTCTATTATTCCAAGTTCGAGCAGGAGGAGACGACGCGCGGCGCCCAGTGGTACTCCAACGCCTGGGCTGACGACGCCTATTTCACGGACGTCGTGACCGAGGATCGAGGCGGCTCCCTGATCGGTCGCAGCGGCACGATCAATAACGCCGTGCCCATTATCCGGAACGACTACAACACCCGCGAAGACGAGATTTTCTCCATCGGCCTGAACACCGAATATGAGATCAATGATCGGACGCGGTTGGTCGCGGACCTGTCCTATTCCAACAATCGCCGCCGCGAGACCATTCTGGAAACCTACGCCGGCTACGGGCAGGGCACGGGCGGCGTGACGCAGGCGACCCCGAACGTCGGCCGTACCCTGGACGTCATCGGTTTCACCATAAATGACGACGGCTATCCGACTTACTCAGAAGGCTTGGATTATGCCGACGCCTCTCAGGTGACCCTGGGTGACCGCGCGGCCTGGGGCGGCTGGGGTCACGATGGCTCCATTCGGTTCCCCGACGTCGAGGAAACCATCAGCTCCGCCGATCTGAAGATCGAGCGCGATATGGACGGCTTCTTCAACACCTTCACCGCCGGTGTGAATTACGCCAATCGCGAAAAATCCAAGCGGGTCGAAGACTATGACCTGTTCCTGAAGAACGGACGTCAACAGGTCTATGTGGACGCTCAGTATCTGGAGACCCCGACGTCTCTGGCCTGGGCGGGCTTCGGCGACGTTCTGGCCATCGATCTGAGCCGCGCTCTGGACGTCTATTACGATCGCGCGCCGATCCTCGACGCCAACTATTTTGACAAGAACTGGGACATCGAGGAACAGGTCACCACGGCCTTCGTCAAACTGGACTTCGAAGGCGGCCGGTGGCGCGGCAACGTCGGGATGCAGGCGGTGGTCCAAAATCAGGAATCGACCGGCGTCGTCATTAACGGCACCGAGCGCGGCGCCCCCATCGAACCGATCTCGGTGACCAAGGGCGCCGACTATCTTGATATTCTGCCAAGCCTCAATCTGATCTACGACCTGGGCGGCGGCCACCGTCTTCGCTTCGCCGCCTCGCGCACCATGGCGCGGCCGCGCATGGACGAGATGCGGGCCAATGTGACGCCGGGCTTCAACGCGCTGGTCTGTTCGACCCAAGCTTGTCCGCGGGGATCGACGGTCAACCCTTGGTCAGCCTCAGGCGGCAATCCGGAGTTGGAGCCCTGGCGCGCGAACGCCTTCGATCTAGCCTACGAGTGGTATGTGGATTCCACCACGTATCTGTCGATCGCAGGCTTCTACAAGGACCTGGAAACCTACATCTACGTGCAGAACGGCACGTTCGACTTCACCGGAATTCCCTTGCCCAAGGACGGACAGGCTCTTCTCGATGAAGGTCTGATTATCAGCCCTATCGGCCAGATCAGTCTTCCGGCCAACGGCGACGGCGGCACGGTGCAGGGGTTGGAAGTCAGCGGCGCTCTGAACTTCGGGACCGTGTGGGAGCCGCTGGACGGTCTGGGCGTGCTGGGCAGCATCTCGTTCACGGAGTCGGATCTTAATCCGGCTCCGGATGGCCAAGAAGTCCGGATTCCGGGCCTGTCGGGCACGGTCTACAATATGACCGCCTATTACGAGCGCGGGGGCTTCCAGGCCCGGATCAGCAAGCGGTTCCGCGAGGCCTTCAAGGGCGAGGTCGTGCAGTTGTTCGCCACGCGTGGCTACACCGAAATCCTGGACGACGAACAGATCGACGCCCAGATCGGCTACACCTTCGAACAGGGGCCGCTGGAAGGCCTGGGCCTGCTGTTCCAGGTCAACAACCTTACCAACTCGCCCTACCGGACCCGCCTCGGACTGGACAGCGGCGGCACGACCACGGCGGACGGCGGTTCGCTGCCCGAAACCTATGAAGAGTACGGCCGGCAGTTCCTGTTCGGCGTCAACTACCGGTTCTAGGGCGTCCCTCTCCGAGCCCTTAGCCTCCGGGGCGAGGCGGCCATGCCGTCTCGCCCTCTTTTTTGATTGATACCTGTAACCGAGAGACGGCCATGACCTTCCGCAAGACCAAGCTTCTCCCGCTGCTGCTGCTGGCCGGATGCGCCCTGGCGCCGATGAGCGCCGCCGCACAGCAGGAGCGGACGGATTGGCCGGCCCTGACTGCGGCCTATGCCCCAGACGCCGCGATGGAGGCCCGGATCGCCCGGATCGTCGCCGGCATGACCCTGGCGCAGAAGGTGGGCCAGATGACCCAGCCGGACGTCCGCTACATCACGCCGGAGGAGGTGACGCAGTATTATATCGGCTCGGTTCTGAACGGCGGCGGCGCCTGGCCGGCCATGAACAAGCACGCGACCGTCGCCGAATGGGCCGCCCTGTCCGACCGTTATCACGACGCCGCTCTCGCCGCCGACATGACCGTGAAAATCCCGCTGATCTGGGGCACGGACGCCGTTCACGGCCACAACAACGTCTCCGGGGCCACGCTCTTTCCGCACAACATCGGCCTGGGCGCCGCCCATGATTCCGAGCTGATCGAGCGGATCGGCCGGGCTACGGCGCGTCAGGTGCGCGCCACCGGCATCACCTGGGTCTTCGCCCCGACCCTGGCGGTGGGCGAAAACCGCCGCTGGGGCCGCACCTATGAGAGCTACTCCAGCGATCCTCAGCTGGTCGCCGAATACGGCGAGGCCCTGGTGCGCGGGCTGCAAGGGGCTCTGACCGGCGACGGCGACGTGGTCGCCACGGCCAAACACTATATGGGCGACGGCGGCACCTTCGACGGCCAGGACCAGGGCGAGACCCGCGCGACCCGCAGCGAAATGATCAACCGCCACGGCGCCGGCTATTATTCGACCATCGAGGCCGGCGTGCAGACCGTCATGGCCTCCTACAGCAGCTGGAACGACGTCGCCGCCGGCCACGACTACGGCAAGATGCACGGCAGCCGCGAGATGCTGACCGACGTGCTGAAAGACCGGCTCGGCTTCGACGGTCTGGTCGTGTCCGACTGGAACGGGATCGAACAGGTGCCCGGCTGCACCAAGGCCGAGTGCGCCCAGGCGATCAACGCCGGCATCGACATGATCATGGTCCCCGAGGACTGGAAGGCCTTCATCGGCAACACCATCGCCGATGTGGAGGCGGGGCGTGTCCCGATGTCCCGCATCGACGACGCCGTGACGCGGATCCTGCGGGTCAAGATGCGCTCCGGCCTGTTCGACCATGCGCCGTCGGAAAGCCGCTACAACGGGCAGGCCTCGGCCGTGGCCGCGACCGATCTGGCGCGCGAGGCCGTGCGCAAGTCGGTCGTCCTGCTGAAGAACAACGACCGCGCCCTGCCTCTGGTCCAGGGCGAGAAGATCCTGGTCGTGGGCGACAGCGCCGACAGCCTGTCCAACCAGACCGGCGGCTGGTCCCTGACCTGGCAGGGTACCGAGAACGTCAACGGCGACTTCGCCACCGGCGCCACCCTGTTGCAGGCTCTCACAGCGCAGTTCGGCGCGGACAACATCGTCTATTCCAGAGACGCCGTGGGCGTGGACGTGACCCGGTTCGCCAAGGTCGTGGTCGTCCTGGGCGAGACCCCCTATGCCGAATATCACGGCGATGTCCGCTTCCCCGCCCCGGTCCAGTACAGCCATCGCCGCCCGAACGACCTGGCGCTTCTGCACGCGGTCTCGGGCAAGGGCGTGCCGGTGGTCTCGGTGCTGTATTCAGGCCGTCCCGCCTACGCCAACGACCTGATCAATCTGTCGGACGCCTTCGTCGCGGCCTTCCTGCCCGGCACCGAGGGCGCCGGTCTGGCCGATGTCCTGTCGGGTGGTCGCTATGACTTCACGGGACGCCTGTCCTTCGCCTGGCCGGGGTCGGCCTGCAGCACCGGCGAACATGCGGGCGACGTGGTGCAGTTCGCGCGAGGCTTCGGCCTCAGCTACGCCCGGCCCGCGACGACGGCAGAACTCCCCTTGCCGACCACGCCCGGCGTCTGCAACGCTGTCGACTGACAGTTCGTGGGGGCGGATGTGCGGCAGCTGAAGACAATCCTGATCGTCGGCGGCGGTTCCGCCGGCTGGATGGCGGCCGCCCTGTTCTCCAAACTGTTCAAGGGGCTTTATGACATCACCCTGATCGAGTCCGAGGCCATCGGCACGATCGGGGTGGGCGAGGCGACGATCCCGGCGATCAAGACGTTCAACGACCTGATCGGCCTGGACGAAAACGACTTCATGCGCCGCACCCAGGCCAGCTTCAAACTGGGCATCCAGTTCGTCGACTGGGACCGGATCGGATCGAGCTATATCCACGGCTTCGGCGTGATCGGCCGGGATCTGGAATGGCTGCGCTGCCATCAGTACTGGCTGAAGATGCGGGCGGCGGGGAAGGCGTCCGACCTCGCCGCCTATTCGATCAATACGGCGGCGGCCCTGCAGAACCGCTTCATGCGCGCCGACCCGAAACGGCCGGGCTCGCCGCTGGGCCATATCGCCCACGCCTTCCATTTCGACGCCGGCCTCTACGCCCGATATCTGCGCGGCATGTCCGAGGCGGCGGGCGTGCGACGCCGCGAAGGCAAGGTGGTTTCGGTTGCACTGAGGCCCGAGGACGGGTTTGTGGACTCTGTCACGCTTGAGGATGGAGAGGTGGTATCCGCCGACCTGTTCATCGACTGCTCGGGGTTCCGCGGGCTGATCATCGAACAGGCGATGAAGACCGGGTACGAAGACTGGTCGCACTGGCTGCCGTGCGACCGGGCCATGGCCGTGCCCTGCGCGCGGACCGAACCCTTTACGCCCTACACCCGCTCGACCGCCAGGCCGGCAGGCTGGCAGTGGCGTATTCCGCTTCAGCACCGCACGGGCAACGGGCACGTCTATTCCAGCCGCCATATGGACGACGACGAGGCCGAGCGGATCCTGCTGTCGCACCTGGACGGCGCCCAGATGGCCGAGCCCAACCGCATTCGCTTCCTCGCCGGCAAGCGCCGCCAGATCTGGAACCGAAACTGCGTGGCGGCGGGACTGGCCTCCGGTTTTCTCGAACCGCTGGAATCGACCAGTCTGCACCTGATCCAGTCCGTGCTGATCCGACTGGTTCGCATGATGCCGGACGCCGGTTTCGATCCGGCGACTATCGCCGAATTCAACCGTCAGACCGATTTCGAATACGAGCGGATCCGCGACTTCATCATCCTGCACTACAAGGCTACGGAACGCGCCGACACGCCGTTCTGGCGCTATTGCCGCGACATGGACGTCCCTGTGACGCTGGAGCGGAAGATCGACCTGTTCCGCGCCAATGGTCGGATTTTCCGCGAGGACGACGAACTGTTCGCCGAGGAAAGCTGGATCCAGGTGCTGCTGGGGCAGGGGATCATCCCGGTCGGCTATGACCCGCTGGTCGATGTGACGCCGGAGCCGGATATCGAGCGGTTTCTGGCGGATGTAGAGACGGTGATCGGCAAATGCGTCGCCTTGATGCCGTCACATACAGACTATGTCTCCCAGGTCTGTTCGGCGACCTGAACGACGGGGGCCTGCCCTGTCGGGTTACCGCAGGCCGAGTTGAGCGACGTGCCGACAACTTCCGCTGTAGCGGCCGCCCGCCTGCCGCCGCGCCGGGCAGGCGGAGCGAATCAGTCATTCTGGGCCTTCGCACGCCGCGACGATCGGATTGCAGCGCCAGCCGCCGGCGAACGGCGGCACGGCGTAGGTGTTGCCGAAGATGTTGGGGGCGGTCAGATAGTCCGTCGAGATCACCTGGGCGCCGCTGGCCAGGGCCGCCTCGCGGCGGGCCGTGTCATTGTTCCGCGCCTCGACCGTATCGATATCGGCGCGGGTGCGGACGAGATAGCCGGCGGTGACCGCCGCCTTGATCTCGGGGCCGCGCACGACGGCGTTGTCGAACATCATGAAGGCGGTGTGGGCCATGCCGGGCCGGCCCTGGACGAAGGCCATCCGGCCTTGCAGCGACGGCCTGTCTTTCAGATAGGGCGCGAAGGCGTCCAGGTTCATGCCCGGAACGATGAACAGGAAGACGAACTTGCCCCGGGCCGCCGCCAGGCTGGGCCAATGCTGGGCCAGGACCGCCGCCTCGAGCGTGGGCAGGTCGCCGCGCAGATCGTCAGGCGTGAAGACCTTGTCGCGCCCAAGGACCGATACGATGGCGTCGTCCACCTCGGCGAAGGCGGCGGCGTCGAAGGGCGGCACGACGGTCGCGCCCGGCGCGGCGCGGTCCAGACCCGACAGCTTGGGCTCCAGCAGGATGAAGACCGGGCTGTGGCCAGGTTCGGAATCCGACCATTGCCGCAACAGGGTCAGGCAGGAGCGGAAGGTCGGACACTGGCTGCGGAAGTCCAGGTCGGCGAGGTGGAAGACCTTCAGACCGGGCCGGGCCAGTTCCTGCTCATAGATCGGCGCGAGGTCGGTCACGCCCTGCTCGCGCAAGAGACGATAGGGCAGCGGACTGGAATAGGCCCCGCCCTGGGGATCCGGCTGGATGTCGAGCTCAAGGCTACGCACGCCGCTGCGCAACTGGGCCTCGATGGGCATCTGCACATAGTCCAGCACCTGGGCCATGTCGGTCATGTCGCCGGGATGTTCCTCGCGCATCACCGCCGTCTGCTCGGGCGACATCCGGTTGCGGAAGGCGTCGAACAGGGCCGTCAGCCGCGGCGCCATCAGCGCCATGACCCGCCGGTCGACGGGCAGGGCGTAGCTGTTGTGGGTGCCGATGACCTGGATGGCGTTGATCGGCAGGCTTTCGTCCTGCGGGCGGGGCGCCGGACCGTCCTGGGCCGCCGCCGCGCCCGCCAACAGAAGGCCGGCCGCGGCGAGCGCGACGTTGAGCGTTTTGCGCATGGTCATCGTCCGATCAGAAGGCGACGTTGACGAAGGCGCCCAGCGTCCGGCGCGCGTTCGGCGAGGTGTAGTGCAGTAGGCCCAGCGCGCCGTAGTTCTGCCAGCCGGTCGAGAAATAGGTGTCGAACAGGTTGCGGCCATAAAGGCCGAACTGGACGTCGCTGTTCGGCAGAGTGAAGGTCAGCCGGCCGTTGACCAGCCCATAGCCGGGCACATTGGAATAGTCGGGCTGTCCGACCACCGTCCAGTATTCGCTGCGGTAGGCGTAATCGACGTGGGCGCGCAGACCCAGGCCCGAACCCAGCCGGCGCTCGTAGTCGATCGCCGCCGTGCCCGACCATTCGGGAGCGTTGGTCAGTTTGGAGCCGGTGTAGTTGGTCGTGGCGTTATAGACGTAGTCGGTGAAATAGGCGTCGGTGTAGCTGAGGGCCCCGGACAGGGAGAGATCCGGGGTGATCTTGACGGCGAGATTGCCCTCGACCCCTTCGGTCCGCAGCCCGCCGGCGTTGCCGATGACGGTGGCGTCCAGAAGCCCGCCCGCGCCGTCCGGAATCTTGGTCAGGATCGTCGCCTGGAAATCGGTGAAGTCCGAGCGGAAGACGTCCAGGTTCAGCCGCACGCGGCGCTCGAACAGTTCGGACTTCACCCCGGCCTCCCAGGCCTCCACGGTCTCTTCGCGATAGGGGGCGTATTTGTTGCCGACGAAGGCGACGCCGCCCGGCTTGTAGCCGGTCGAATAGCTGGCATAGGCCATCACGTTGCGCGAAATCTGGAACTGGGGCGCGACCCGGTACGAGAAGTTTTCGCCGGTCACCTTGCCATACGAAATGGCCGGCGCCGCGCTGGAGCCGACGAAGGTCGGCCGATAGCCGGCGACGGGGAGCGGATCAATGGTGATGAAGTCGAGGCTCTGGGAGTTGCGGTCCGTGGTGTAGCGGCCGCCGATCGCCAGGCTGAGGCGCGGCGTGAAGTTGAACTTCACCTGGCCAAAGCCGGCCAGGGTCTCGTTGCGGGCGTCGAACAGCGAGGCGTTGGCGTCCACCCCGATCGCGCCGGTCAGGGCGTACAGCGTCGCGCGCGGCGTGCCGTTGGCGTCATACAGCGGCTGGCCCAGGGTGGCCCATTGCAACTGGGTCTGGCGCGCATGCAGATTGTTGTAGAAGGCGCCCACCAGATATTCGACGAAACGGCCGCTGGGCGAGGCCAGGTGGATTTCCTGGCTGAACTTGTCGGTCGCCAGATCCCCGATGTTGAACGGGATGTAGGAATACTGATCTGCGGGCAGCAGGCTGGCCGGGGTCGAGTTGTAATAGCCGGTCTCGCGATAGGCGGTGATCGAGGTCAGCTCGAACTCGCCGAACTGCTTGTTGATCTTGACCGATCCGCCCCACTCCTCGGTCTTGATCTGGCCGAAGGAGGAATCGGCCGTGTCCGCGCTCTCGGGGCCGGGATAGACGCCCAGGGCGTTCAACATGGCCGTGACGGCGGCCGGCTGACCCGACACGGGGGTCCGCACGCTGCTGTCCCAATGGCGAGCGTAGTCGCCTGAGAAGGTCAGGTTCAGGGTGCTGGACGGCTCGACATACAGTTTGGCGCGACCGCCGTATTCATGGACGGTCCCGACCCGTCGGTTCAGCGTGACATTGCGTCCGAAGCCTTCCTGGCCCTGGTCGAAACCGGAGATCCGCAGGGCCGCGATGGGCCCCAGCGGCAGGTTGACGGTCGCGTTCAGGATCCGGTCCTCATGCTCGCCGAAGCTGAGGCTTGCGCGGCCCGAGGTCTCGTCCAGCCGGGGCTTGTTGGTCGTCACGGCGATGACGCCCGAGGTGGCGTTCTTGCCGAACAGGGTGCCCTGCGGCCCCATCAGGACATCGACGCGGTCGATGTCGACCAGACCGGTCAGGCCGTTGGCGCGCTGGCCGTCCATGACCACGTCGTCGACGACGACGCTGACGGACTTGGCGTTGGAAAAGTCGAACGAGGTGCTGCCCACGCCGCGGATCTGGAAGGCGGCGCCCTGGGTCGGATCATACTGAAGACCCGGCACGACATACTGCAGGTCGGTGACCGAGGTGTAGCCGGTCTCGTCCAGGGCCTGACCGGTGACCGACTGGATCGCCAGCGGCACCCGCTGACTGCGCTCTGATCGGCGCTCGGCCGTGACCACGATGTCCGGCAGGGCGGCGCTGTCCTGTTCGGACGCGGCGGCGTGCCCGTCCTGGGCGAGGGCCGGCCCGGCGGCGAGAATGAAGACACCCCCTGCCAGGATCGTCGAATAGAGGAAGCGCGCGCGCTTTCCGTTCAGGTTCATCATGTCCGTCGCTCCCCGGCGTTGAATGCGAGAGAGCCACTACAGCCCAAGCGTTACGGCTTTAAGACAGTCGTTCGGGCATTTGAGACTATTGAACCTATATATTAAAACGATTGTACCGTAGAAAAGCTTCGCTCTACGAAGGTCGCCAGCGTCTCCGCCGACTCTCCGGCCGCCATCGCTGCAACATGGCGGCCGATGGCGGCCATCACCACCGCCTGGGTCAGGGCGCGGTCGGCGCCTGGCGCAATCCCGAGGGCGCGCGCCACATCCTGATGGACGTTCTCGGCGCGGCGGCGGCGCATATCGATGGCGAAGGGCGAAAAGGCGTCGTCCCTGGACGCCGCCAGCGCCGTCTCATGGGTCAGCCGTATGACCGCGCTGCCGCTGGGCGCCGCCCCGGCGGCCTGTTTCAGTTCCGCCCGCATGCGCCGATACAGGGCCTCCACTCCGCCGAAGACCAGGTCGCGCAGCGTCGGATAATGATGGGCCACGCTGGACACGGCCACGCCCGCCGCCTGGGCCACGCTGCGGTGGCCCACAGCGTCCACCCCATCCGAAATGATCAGGTCGGCGATATCCTCGGCCAGTCTGGCCCGCATCCCCTGGGGGGCGTGGTCGCCGGCGTCCAGGGCGGCGGCGGCCGGTTCGGCCAGACGATCGACCAGCCCCATATGCCAGACGCCCCACTCCGGCCGGGCCGGCGCGGTGCGGTCGCGCAGCAGGGCCCGGACCGTGGAATGCCGCAGAAGCCGATAATCCAGCATGTCGGCGAACAGGACCGAGAAGGGCTGCTCGTCCCAACAATAGGCGCTGATCAGATCGGACAGCCGCTCGCCGTGCGGCGATGCGTGCAGGATGTCCCGCCACAGCGCCGCCTGTTCCGCAATCAGGGCGCCCGCCAGCGGGGCGGCGGCGATGTCCCGGCTCGCCTTCAGGATCAGTTCCGCCGTGACGATCGCGGACACCCGGCGTTGGCGCGCGCCCCCATCCAGCCATTCGCAGACCAGGTCGGCCAGGACCCCGGCGGCCACGGGATCGGCGCCTTCCATACGGGCGCGCCAAGCCTCGCGCTCGTTGCGGAGCAGATCGATCTCGCGCTGCGTCACCGCATCGACCAGGGCGGCGCGATCACCGATCCGATAGTTGATCGACCCGACCGAGGCGGCCGCCTGTTCGGCGACGACGCGCAGGCTCATCCCGCTCAGGCCGCGCTCGGCGATGACGGTTCGCGCCGCGTCGATGATCGTCACACTGGCGGGAGAATTTCGGTCCGACGCGGAAAGCGGCTGGGTGTTCATCCGCCCTGCATATCCGCAATGCGCGGCTAGTCCAGTCGCGTGACGCAAGACAAGGTCCTCACGCCCGTGCCGGGCCTGTCTCGGGCCTGTCACCGAAAGGCCGTAACGGCGGATCGTGCGCCCCGAACAACGACAGCTTCTGGCCTTCGGCGTCACCCATGGCGGCAAGAGCCTGCTGTGGGCCGGCAGCGACGCCCTGTTCCTGTACACCCTGATCGAGATTCTGGAGATTTCGCCTCCCC